>NZ_PKOJ01000001.1 GCF_002860325.1 Neptunicoccus cionae
CCCGCAACCCCTTTTTACAGAAAAATCACAATCTTTTTGGAACCCCCTTATTTTATGGGCGTTAATCACCTCACACACCACAAATCCAATCCCTCAAAAACAACCCGAACCGCCCCAAACAACCAATTCACCCTGATAACCCCCGGAAATCCGCCGGAATCACATCTATCGAACACGACTCGCCACGACTCAAACCAACCAGAATCGGGAATCACGGGCGACTCAGGTGGCAAATGGAAAAGACCCGCCACAGAATATCTGTAGCGGGCCTATTTATCAGATCAGCGATCCGGTCGGGGGGTTTAGCGAGCCTTCGATCAGGACACTTCGCCAAAGCACATGTATTTCATCTCCAGAAAATCTTCGACGCCGTATTTGGAACCTTCCCGACCAAGACCGGATTGCTTCACCCCGCCGAACGGAGCCACCTCGGTAGAGATCAGCCCGGTGTTGATCCCGACGATGCCAGTTTCAAGCGCTTCGGCCACACGCCAGATGCGGTTCATGGTGGTAGAGTAGAAATACCCCGCCAGTCCGAATTCTGTGTCGTTGGCCATAGCGATCACATCCTCTTCGGTTTCAAAGCGGAACAGGGGGGCCAGCGGGCCGAAGGTTTCCTCGCGGGCGACCGCCATGTCGGGGGTCACATCTGTCAGGACGGTCGGCTCAAAGAACGTGCCACCCAATGCACTGCGCTGCCCGCCAAGCGCGACTGTCGCGCCTTTGGTTTTGGCATCCGCGATATGCTCTTCCACCTTGCGCACCGCCGCATCGTTAATTAGCGGACCTGTGGTGACGCCGTCCTTCATCCCATCCCCCAGAGACAGCTTGCCAATCGCCGCCTGAAGTTTTTCTGCGAACGCGTCATAGACGCCCGCCTGCACATAGATGCGGTTGGCGCAAACGCAGGTCTGGCCGTTGTTGCGGAACTTGGAGATCATCGCCCCCTCGACCGCTGCATCCAGATCCGCATCGTCGAAGACGATGAAAGGCGCGTTGCCGCCCAGTTCCAGCGACATCTTCTTGATGGTGTCGGCACATTGCTGCATCAGGATTTTGCCCACACGGGTCGAGCCGGTGAAGGTGATCTTTGCCACTTTGGGATTGGCGCAGAGCTCCTGTCCGATTTCCGCAGAGCGCGAGCTTGGGATGATGTTGAGCACACCCGCCGGAATACCGGCCCGTTCCCCCAGAACCGCCATAGCCGTCGCAGACAGCGGGGTGAGTTCGGCGGGGCGGGCCACAAAGCTGCACCCTACGGCCAGCGCGGGCGCGACCTTGCGGGCAATCATCGCGTTTGGAAAGTTCCACGGCGTGATAGAGCCGACAACACCAACGGGCTGTTTGATCACGACGATGCGCTTGTCCCGCTGGTGCCCCGGAATCACATCGCCGTAGATGCGTTTGGCTTCTTCCGCGAACCATTCGATAAAGGAGGCCCCGTAAAGGATCTCCCCTTTGGCTTCGGGTAGGGGCTTGCCCATTTCGGCGGTCAGGATCGCGGCCAGATCGTCGGCGTTCTCAACGATCAGGTCGAACCAGCGCCGCAGAACAGCCGCGCGTTCCTTACCTGTCCATGCGGCCCAGTCTTTCTGGGCTTTATAGGCGTGGTCGATCGCAGCGGCGGTTTCAGCGACACTTATATCTGTCACATCTGCGATTTTCGCGCCGGTGGCCGGATTGGTCACGGTGAAGGTTTCGCCGTTGCTGACCCATTCCCCGTTGATATAGGCCCGCGGCTCCAGCAGGCTCGGGTCTTTCAGATCGAGCATGCCTCAGCCTTTCTTCGCGGCTTCGATGGATTGTTCCAGCAGGTCGAGCCCTTCGGCAAAAACATCATCCGGAATGGTGATCGGCGCAAGGAAACGCACAACATTGCCGTAGGTGCCGCAGGTCAGAAGGATCAGGTTTCGTTTCATGCCTTCCGCGCGCACGCGGTTGGCGAAATCCGCATCCGGCGCGCTGCCGTCCGCTGTGTTGAATTCTGCTGCAACCATGAAGCCCGGCCCGCGCACGTCGACCATCTGGGGTGTGGACTGGCGGATCTGCTCCAGCCGCTGTTTCAAACGGGAGCCAAGCTCGTTGGCGCGGTTGCACAGATCTTCTTCCTCGATCACGTCAAGAACCGCATGAGCGGCAGCAACACCCATCGGGCTGCCGCCATAAGTGCCACCCAGACCGCCCGGATTGGCCGCATCCATCAGATCGGCGCGACCGGTGACAGCGGCCAGCGGGAAGCCACCAGCGAGACCTTTGGCCATAGTCGTGATATCCGCACTGACATCATAACCGTCCATTGCGAACAGGTTGCCGGTGCGTGCAAAGCCGGTCTGCACCTCATCCGCGATCATGACGATACCGTGCTCGTCGCACAGCTTGCGCAAGCCACGCATCAGGTCTGCCGGTGCTTCGTAGAATCCGCCCTCGCCCTGTACCGGTTCGATGATGATCGCTGCAACACGGGCCGGATCGAGATCCGCCTTGAACAGTTTGGTAATCGCGCCGAGCGACTGTTCGACTGGCACATCGTGCAGGTCGATCGGGAACGGCACGTGATAGACATCGGGCATCATCGCGCCAAAGCCTTTTTTATACGGCTCGACCTTTCCAGTCAGGCTCATACCCATGAAGGTCCGGCCGTGAAAGCCGCCCCCAAAGGCAATGACTGCCGGACGGTTGGTGGCAATCCGTGCCACCTTGATCGCATTCTCCACCGCTTCGGCGCCGGTGGTGACAAAGACGGTTTTCTTGTCAAAGTCGCCGGGAACCTTTTCGTTCAGACGTTCAGCCAGACGGACATAGTTTTCGTATGGGACAACCTGATGGCAGGTATGGGTGAACGCGTGAAGCTGCTTTTCAGCCGCCGCAATCACTTTGGGGTGGCAGTGGCCGGTGTTCACCACAGCAATCCCGGCGGCGAAATCGATGTAGCGGTTGCCTTCAATATCCCAGATCTCGGCATTGAGGGCGCGTTCGGCATAGACTTGCGTCATCATGCCAACGCCACGCGATATTGCGGCTTCGCGTCGGGTGTTAACTTCTGCGTTTTTCATTCGTGTTAACCTTCTGTAACTGGTTGTAAGCTGTGATGGCCCTCAAACGGGCGGTATATGTCTGGGTATTGAGCGTGCATTTATCAGGCCTGTTGGCGATGTCGCCCCCCGATTACGCAGGCTTTGCGTTCTGTCGGAAGAAATCGTCGAACATCTGTGCGTAGTCAGGTGAATCAAGTCGCGTCTGCAAACCGGCGCGCGCTTTTTCCAGAATAGCGTCGGGCAATATATCACCACGGGCTGTCAACAGATCGCCCATAAATTCCGGCGTGAATTCGGGATGGGGCTGCACTGTCAAGGCGCGGTTGCCATAGGCCAGCATTGCGTTGGCGCAGAAATCAGTAGTGCCGATGATCTCGGCGTCTTCCGGCACTCGGGTGATCTGGTCCTGATGCCATGCCATGATCCGGTCGGTACGGCCGTCCGTGCGATTGTAGGTCACCGGCCCGACCTGCCAGCCTCCGGTGAATTTTTCCACCTTGCCGCCCAGCGCCTGTGCCAGAATCTGATGGCCGAAACAGACCCCCACAATCGGGATGGCAGCGGCATAAGCCCGCCGCAGGAAATCTTCCAGCGGCGGTATCCAGTCGTGATCCTCATAGGCGCCGAACTTCGATCCGGTGATCAACCAGCCATCCGCATCCATTACGGTGTCAGGAAACACCCCATCCAGAACCGGATAGGTGTCAAAGCTGAACCCTCGCCCTGCCAGAAGCCGAATGAACAGGTCGTTATAATCGCCGTGTTTCTCCCGCATCTCTTGGGGAGTGTGGCCGGTCTGTAGAATTCCGATCTTCATAGAAACACCTTTAAATCCTGCCGACCTCAACGCCCTGTGCCCCTTTGGCCTTGGCCAGAAGGCACAGCCAGTCATGGGCTACAGTTGCCGCCGCAATTGCGGTGATTTCGGACACATCGTAAGGGGGCGAAACCTCTACCACATCCAGTCCGATCAGGTTCAGCCCTTCCATCCCGCGAATGAACTCCAACGCTTGCCAGGATGCAAGCCCTCCTGCAACCGGCGTGCCGGTTCCCGGCGCAAAGGCAGGGTCCATCCCATCCACATCAAAGGAGATATAGACGGGCGCCTCCCCTGCCCGTTCCCGCGCCACTTCAATCGCAGCGGCAATGCCGTTGCGGTGAATCCACGGGCTGGTCATGATTTCAAACCCGAAATCATCGTCATTATAGGTACGCAGTCCGACTTGGGTGGATTTTACCACATCAATGATCCCCTCGCGCGCCGCCCGCAGGAACATTGTGCCGTGATCCATCCGTGCGCCGTCATCGTCCCAAGTATCACAATGGGCATCAAACTGGATCAGTGCCACCGGCCCGTGCTTTTCCGCATGCGCTTTCAGCAGCGGATAGGCGATAGAGTGATCCCCGCCCAGCGTCAGCAGCTTTGCACCGCTTTCAATAATCCGCGCGGCATGTGCCTCAATCGCGGGGCGCACGGTTTCGGGGTGATGCGGGTCCAGATGCACATCGCCATAATCGACCACCGACAGGGTTTCAAAAGGGTCGAACCCGAAGGGAAAGGCTTTCAACTCTGCCAGTTGGACCGAGGCTGCACGGATCGCCTGCGGGCCAAGCCGACAGCCCGGACGAAACGTCACCGCATTGTCAAACGGAACGCCGGTGACGGCCACATCCACACCTTCAAGATTGCGGGAATAATTGCGGCGCAGAAAGCTAAGCGCGCCGCCGTAGGTCATTTCTTCCCAACGCCCTTTTGTGGTGTCGCTCCGCAAAAATGCCTGATCACCGTTCTGCGCCATGTTTCTTACTCCTGCTGATTTCAAGGGCGGCAGCGATGATCCCCAAGGACACGATGCCGATTATAATAGTGGCCAGTGCGTTCACGTCGGGGCTGACCCCCAAGCGCACTTTGGAAAAGACGACCATGGGCAGGGTCGAAGCCCCCGGACCGGATACAAAGCTGGCAATGACCAAATCGTCGAGGCTCAACGTGAACACCAGCAACCAACCAGACAGCAAGGCAGGTGCCATCACAGGCAGCGTTACACCGAAAAATACCCGTACCGGACGCGCACCCAGATCCTGCGCCGCCTCTTCAATCGACAGGTCCATATCCACCAAACGGGACTGGATCACCACGGCAGCATAGGCCGCGCCAAAAGTGGAGTGGGCAATGATGATCGTCAACATCCCGCGCCCGCCCGGCCAGCCGATCAACCCCTGCATCGCCACGAACAGCAGCAGCAGTGACAGACCAATGATCACTTCGGGCATTACCAGCGGAGCAGTAATCATCATGCTCAGCAAGCCTTTGGTGCGAAACTTCTTGAACCGGATCAGCACAAAGGAACCCACCGTCCCGATCACAATGGCCAGAGTCGCGCTGATAAGGGCAATCTTGATGCTGACCCATGCCGCCTCAAGTATTTGGGGGTCGCGGAACAGTTCTGCATACCATTTGGTTGAAAACCCGCCCCAAACTGTCACCAGTTTGCTTTCGTTGAAGCTGAAGATTACCAGCGACACGATCGGTGCATAAAGAAAGACAAAGCCGAGCAGCGCGACTATCTTCAGAAACCTGGATTGCTGGCCCATCACTGCACCTCCGCTTCGGCGGCCTGCGCCTTGCGCAACAGCATGATCGGGATGACCAGCACAACCAGCATGACAATCGCCACAGCCGAGGCAATCGGCCAGTCGCGGTTGGAAAAGAACTCGTTCCACAAGACCCGACCGATCATCAGCGTATCCGGCCCGCCCAGAAGGGCCGGAATGACGAACTCTCCAACAGCGGGAATAAAGACCAGCATACATCCCGCGATAATCCCGCTTGCAGACAGGGGCAGGGTCACGGTGAAGAATGTCGTGATCGGACGCGCCCCCAGATCGGCAGACGCCTCCAGATAGGATTGGTCCAGCTTCACCAGATTGGCAAACAGCGGCAGGATCATGAACGGCAGGTAGGTGTAAACGATACCGATATAGACCGCAAAATCGGTTTGCAGCATGACCAGAGGCTCGTTGATCAGACCGATCTTCATCAGAATGTTGTTGATAATCCCGTTGCCCTTCAGAAAGCCGATCCACGCATACACACGCAGCAGGAAAGAGGTCCAGAACGGCAGGATCACCAGCATCAGAAGGATGTTTCTGGTGTCCGGCGCAGAGCGGGCAATCAGATAGGCCATCGGGTAGCCGACAAGCAGGGTGATCACCGTCGACACGGCCGCAATCTTCACCGACTCTATATAGGCGGACAGATACAGCGGATCGTCGAACAGGAACAGGTAGTTGCCAAAGTTCAGCGTGATGTTGAGAAAACCGTCATCCCAGTTCCACAACGGCAAATAGGGTGGACGGGCAATGGCGGCTTCGGACAGGGAGATTTTCGCGACCACAAGAAACGGCAGGAGAAAGAACAAAAACAGCCACAGGACCGGAATGGCAATCACCAGCCCGCGGCCACGCAGCCCGATCCGGTGCAGCGCACGGCCCAGAAAGGCGCCACCGGGCAGTTTTCCGTTCAGGGTTTCCCGCTGGCTCATGCTGTCACCACAACACCGGCGCGGCCCGCCCAGCCAAGGTTGACCCTGTCGCCATAGGTCGGCGCATCCTCGTTGGAACGGGTCCGGTTCGACTGGCTGACGCGGACACGTTTGCCGCTGTCCAGCAGTACGTGATAAACGGACACATTCCCCATATAGGCGATTTCATCCACTGTGCCGGTCGTCCTGTTGCGCATGTCCCCCAGATCGGCCTTGCTGATCTCCATCTTTTCAGGGCGCACGGCGATGGCGATCTGCTGGCCTTCAACGCCGCTGACCGCATAGGGCACATAGATGTCAGTGCCCGCTTCCGGCGAAGCAATCACCACATGGTTTTCGCCGTCCTCTTTAATGCGTCCTTCAAACAGGTTCACCGAGCCGATGAAATCCGCCACAAACCGGTTGCGCGGAAATTCGTAGATTTCATGGGGGGTGCCGACCTGTACAATCTCGCCCTTGTTCATCACCCCGATCCGGCTGGACAGGGTCATCGCCTCTTCCTGATCGTGCGTCACCACAACAAAAGTCACGCCAAGGCTTTCCTGAATTTTTATCAACTCGAACTGGGTTTCCTCGCGCAGCTTCTTGTCGAGCGCGCCCAGAGGTTCATCCAGCATTAGAAGTTTGGGCTTTTTCACCAGCGAACGGGCCAGCGCGACCCGCTGGCGTTGCCCGCCCGAAAGCTGGTGGGGTTTGCGCGTGGCAAAACCGTCCATCTGCACCAGCGACAGGATGTCAGTCACACGGGTTGCGATTTCCTTTTTCGGCAGACCGTCCCGCTTGAGCCCGTAGGCAATATTCTTTTCCACAGTCATATGCGGGAACAGCGCATAGGACTGGAACATCATATTGGTCTGGCGGTCATAGGGCGCAACGCCCGCCTGATCCTCTCCGTCGATGATGATCTGGCCCGAGGTGGGAACCTCAAACCCCGAAAGCATCCGCAACAGGGTGGATTTGCCACAACCCGATCCACCGAGCAGGCAGAAGATCTCACCTTTGTACACATCGAGCGAGACATTCTCGACCGCCACAACAGAACCGAATTTCTTGGTGATATTCTTGATCTGCATGAAAGGAACGGCATCCGGCGCGTCCCAAGGTTTTGCAGTGGTCGATGTTTGACTGGTGGTCATTGAACTGTCCCTCAAATGGTCAGGCCGGGCGTCGCTCTGACAGGAGCACGCCCGACCGATATTTCATTGGCCTGTCTTGATCGTGGTCCATGCACGGGTCAGGGACCGGTCATAGCGGGGGGTATGGGGCCGCAGGGAAAACAGGTTCGCCTGAACCTCTTTGGACGGATAGATACCCGGATCATTGCGCACCTCGTCATCTACGAACTCTGTCGCAGCTGTGTTCGGGTTGGCATAATAGACGTAATTGGTCACCGCTGCCGCGACTTCCGGCCGAAGGATATAGTCGATGAACTTCAGCGCATTTGCAGCGTTTGGCGCATCGTCAGGGATGGCAAGCATGTCAAATCCGACCTGTCCGCCTTCTTTGGGAATGGCATAGGCGACTTCGACACCCTGATTGGCCTCGGCTGCACGGTCACGGGCCTGCAAGACATCACCGGAATAGCCGACAGAGACGCAAATATCCCCATTGGCCAGATCGTTGATGTACTGGGAAGAATGGAAGTAACGGATATGCGGGCGCACGGACAGCAGCAGGTCGGTGGCTTTCTCAAGGTCGGCCTTATCTTCGGAGTTCGGATCAATCCCGAGGTAATTCAGCGCAGGCGCCATGATTTCTGACGGGCTGTCGAGCACTGCAATCCCGCAATCCGCCAGTTTCGCGGCGGTTTCAGGGTCGAAAACCATATCCCAGCTGCCGATCTTTTCCGCGTCGATCCGCTCGGATACGGCTTTGACGTTATAGCCCAATCCGGTGGTGAACATCATATAAGGAACACCGTGGGTATTGTCGGGGTCGTTCACCGCCAGAATTTCAAGAATTTGCGGATCAAGGTTGCCATAGTTCGACAGGGCTTCCTTATCGATCTTTGCGAATACACCGGCCTGTGCCTGACGGGCCATGAACTCGATAGATGGAACCACAACATCGTACCCGCTGGAACCTGTCAGCATCTTGGCTTCCAGAACCTCGTTACTGTCAAACACATCGTAATTCACCTTGATGCCTGTTTCGGCCTCAAAATTCGCGATGGTGTCTTCGGCAATGTAATCCGACCAGTTGTAAACGTTCAGTTCACCCTCGGCCAACGCGTTCCCCGCACCCAATGCCAGAACAGCGCAAGTTGTTAAGATAGTCTTCATTTCATTCTCCCTAAATTGATTGAAGGTTTTGTTTATATTCCGAGCCGGTCCCGCACTCCGTACCACCACGATCCGGCGACCGAGTAAGGCACGCGGAACATCCGCCCGCCCGGGAACGGGTACCAAGGCACATTCTCGAACACGTCAAAGCGTGAGATATCGCCATCAATTGCTTCCGACAGAATGCGCCCGAAGGTGTGCGATCCGGTTACACCGTGGCCGGAGTAGCCGTGGGCAAAATAGGTGTTTTTCCCGATCCGCCCCATCTGGGGCACACGGCTGAAGGACAGGGCGAAATTACCGCTCCACGCGTAATCCACCTTTACGTTCTTCAGTTGCGGGAACACTTTTTCCATATTGCCCCGCAGCTTTGCCTCGATGTCGCGCGGATCAGCCCCGCCATAAACCGTGCCGCCGCCAAACAGCATGCGCTTGTCACCGGACAGTCGGTAATAATCCAGAATGTAGCGAATATCTTCAACGCAGGCGTCTTGGGGCAGCAGCGAATGGGCCAGTTCCTCGCCCAGCGGCTCTGTCGCCATGACCTGCGTGGACACGGGCATCACGCGGGACGTCAGTGTCGGCACCACATGCCCCAGATAGGCATTGCCGCACAGCACCAGAGCTTTACAGGTCAGCGTGCCCTGCGTGGTGGTCACAACAGGACGGACCGCATCGGTGTCCACCGCTGTCACCATCGACATTTCGTAGATCGTACCACCCAGCATCTCGAACGCGGCCGCTTCCCCAAGCGCGAGGTTGAGCGGGTGCATATGGCCGCCGGAATGATCGATCAGTCCACCTTCATAAAGGTCGGAATTGATATGTTCACGCAGTTGCACCTTGTCCAACATCTCTTGGTTGTTGATGCCGTAGCTTTCCCAAAGTGCCTTGCGCTCTTCCAGCTCTTTCATATGGGCCTTGGTTAGGCCTGTGAAAATATTCTTATCCTTCAGATCGCACTGGATGTTGTAGGTCTTGATCCGCTCGCGGATGATCTCGCCGCCTTCCTGCACCAGACCGGCCACAAAGGTTGCCGTGTCCTGTCCGTAGCGTTTCTTGATTGTCTGAAGGCTGGCATTCAGACCGTTCACAATCTGCCCGCCATTGCGCCCCGAAGCACCCCAGCCAACCCGCGCGCCCTCTACGATAGCAACGTTATAGCCTTTTTCGACAAGATGCAGGCCAGTGGACAGACCGGAATAACCGGCACCGACGATACAGACATCCACCTCTTGCGCCCCAACCAGTGGCGGGCGCTCCGGCGCCGGATTGGCGGAAGCAGCATAATAGCTCTTTGTGTGGCTGCCATCACCGGCATAGTGTTTCGGCTTGGTCCCCATCAAACGATCTCCAGATAGGAATGATATTCAAAATCAGTAACATAGCGCGAGAACCGCTTGAGTTCCTGCGCTTTACATTCCACCAGCAGGGTTTGCAGTTGTTCCGAAAAAATCTCGGGTACGTGCGAACCCACAGCGAAAGCCTCAATCGCGCTGGCCCAGTCGAGCGGCAGATGCGTCAGCTTCTGGCGGTAGGCATCCCCCGTGATAGGCGCGGGCGGTTGCATCTTGTTTTCAATGCCATGCAGGGCACCCCCAAGAATGCTGGTCAGCACCAGATAGGGATTGGCGTCCGCACCGGCGACACGGTGTTCGATGCGCCGCGCCTTGTGGTTGCCGCCCGGAATACGGATTGCCGCGGTGCGGTTTTCATAGCCCCACGCCACACCTGTCGGCGCATGAGCACCGGGCATCAGGCGGCGGTAGGAATTTTCGTGGGGTGCAAAGGTCAGGCTGTTCTGTTGCATGGTCGCCAGCAAGCCCGCCACCGCGCTCAGCATGATGTCCGATCCTTCTTCGCCGCCGTTGTCAAAAACATTGTCGCCGTTTTCGTCCAGCAAAGAGAAATGCACATGGAAACCGCTTCCGGCCCGCGCACCAAACGGTTTTGCCATAAAGGTTGCCGCAAAGCCGTGTTTACGGGCCACACCGCGCACCAGCCGCTTGAACAACACCGCATCGTCTGCCGCTTTCAGCGGATCATTGACATGCAGAAGGTTGATTTCAAACTGCCCTGCCCCGTTTTCGGAAATCGCAGCATCCGCCGGAATATCCTGCTCGGCGCAGGCTTCGTAAACGTCATTCAGAAAAGCATCAAAGTGTTGCAATTCATCCAGCGAAAGAACCCCGTCGGAATCGAGCCTCTTGCCGGATACGGGCGAATGGGGCGCGCGGGGCTGGTCGCCGGAAGGATCAACAAGATAGAATTCCAGTTCGGTCGCCACGACAGGGGTCAGACCCATTGCGGCGTAGCGCTGCACGACAGCGTCCAGCGCACGGCGCGGATCTGCCACGAAGGGTGTCCCGTCTTCCTTGTGCATCCACAACATTGCCATTGCGGACGGGCGCGCTGTCCAGTTGATTGGCAGAAGATCGCGTCCGGTAAATTCACAAACACCGTCGGAATCACCGGTTTCAAAGACAAGGGCGCTATTCTCGATATCTTCACCCCAGATATCCACGCTCACCACCGACAGTGGCATCCTGATTCCGCCGACAATGGCTTTTTCAGCCTGTTCTACAGGAATGCGCTTTCCACGCAGCGTCCCGTTCAGGTCACACACACAGGCGAAAACCGTTTCAACTTCGGGGTGGTTTTCAAACCAGTTCTTTACGTCTTGAGCAAGCATAGCTCCTCCTTTGTGATAGCGATCTAACATATGTGATACCATTTGTGAACTTGCTATTTTCTTTTTTACTTGGGCTTGGGATTTCCGTAGTGTAGGCGCAGAGACTGCCCTGTAAGGGCCGTGCCGAAATGACCGGAAGTACGATAGTGAACATCCCAGAACTCCCCGCTGACGAAGATACGACAGGCCAGGAATCGGTTTATGCACGGCTGCGCCATGCCATCATGATCGGCACGATTGAACCGGGAACCAATCTGACAATGCGCGGTCTTGCGGATGCGATGGGGCTGAGCCCGACTCCCGTGCGCGAAGCTGTCAGACGGCTCAATTCGGAAAACGCCATCGAAATCCTACCCAACCGCCGCATGGCAATTCCGGAAATGACATTAGGCCGGTTTGAGGAACTTGTGGCGCTGAGGGTCACTCTGGAAGTTCACGCTGCCGAGCGGGCTTTACCCTATATATCTGATATTGTTATCGAAAAACTTCAAATGCTGGATGACCGCATGGATGAAGCCCTGCGCGACGAAAACCTTGATAAGCTTACGGTACTGAACCAGAGATTCCACCGGATGCTTTATTGCGTAAATCCGAATCAGGTTTCCATTCCCGCAATTGAAAGCGTCTGGCTGCAGCTTGGCCCGTTTCAGCGGCAGGTGGTCAAACGGGTTAAGGAATTCTACAAGATCGATCGCCACAAAGAAATCCTGAGCGCCCTTCAAGCCCGTGATGTGGCTGCCCTGATGATCGCCACCGAAAGCGACATCCGCGAAGGCATCAGTCGCAGCGGCAGGCGGGTGTTAACCGACGGTATAGGCTGACAGTAAGCCTTCAGCCCTTACGCAGTTTAAGACTCCGGTACGCGGATCAGCCCCCTAAGCAACGAATCAACCCGACTTCACTTGCCCATATTCGAAATTTTGTGATACCTTTTGGAAAAACGACATCACAAATAAGGCAGCGCAAAATGACCGTACATTCAAAACAGGACTGGCACGCCAAAGCAGAGTCTCTTCGAATCAGCCACAGGATGGTGATTGGCGGGAATTCAGTGGATGCCGCATCCGGCGAAACCTTCGCCTCGATCAGCCCGATTGACGGCCGCATGCTGGCGCAGGTTGCCTGCGGCGGTTTGGAGGACGTGAACCGCGCAGCGTCGGCCGCGCGCCGCGCATTCGAAGACGGCCGCTGGGCTGCCCGCCCTCCGGCAGAACGTAAACTGGTGCTGCGCAGGTTTGCCGATCTTATTCGCGCCCACAGAGACGAACTCGCGCTTCTGGAAACTCTCGACATGGGTAAGCCCATCTCGGACAGCACCTCAATTGATGTGCGTGCGGTTTCTAACTGTTTTGACTGGTACGGCGAGGCTATCGACAAAATCTATGATGAAATCGCCCCCACGGCGGCCAGTGCCGTCGCTATGGTAACAAAAGAACCGCTGGGCGTGGTGGCTGCTGTCGTGCCATGGAATTTCCCGATGCTGATGGCCGCATGGAAGGTCGCGCCCGCGCTTGCCACTGGAAACTCCGTCATTTTGAAACCTGCCGAACAATCGCCTCTGTCCGCGATCCGTCTGGCCGAACTGGCACTGGAAGCTGGCATCCCAGAAGGTGTCTTTAATGTCGTCACCGGCAGCGGGCCGGAGGTTGGCCGCGCCCTTGGGTTGCATATGGATGTAGACGGTCTGTTCTTCACCGGTTCCACGCAGGTTGGAAAGTATTTTATGGAGTATTCTGCACAATCCAATCTGAAACGGCTCGGGCTGGAACTGGGCGGGAAAAGTCCCAACATCATCCTGTCAAGCTATCCCGATACAGAACATGCGGCCAGCACCTCGGCCCATTCGGCTTTCTTCAACCAAGGTGAAATGTGCACCTGTCCCAGCCGCCTGATCGTTGAACGCTCCATTCAGGACGAAGTTGTTGAAACCCTGTTGAATGTCAGCCGCGAATATTTGCCCGCAGATCCGCTGGATCCGGCGACCCGCATGGGAGCGATCGTGGACGCACGCCACGCAACCCGTGTTCTGGAGTTCGCAGACCACGCCAGAGCCGATGGCGCAGAGGTCATCACAGGCGGAAAGCGGGCGCTGGAGGAAACCGGTGGCAGCTATATTGAGCCGACAATCTTCAACAACGCTACAAATGACATGCGGATCGCGCAGGAAGAAATTTTCGGCCCGATGTTAACCGTGATACCCGTGGACAGTCTGGATGAAGCGATCACAGTGGCAAATGACAGTTGTTACGGTCTGGCATCAGCCGTCTGGACCGATGATCTGGCAACGGCCCATAAAGTTTCCAAAAGCATCCGCGCCGGTCTGGTCTATGTGAACTGCTATGATTGCGATGACATGACGACACCTTTCGGCGGCTTTAAGGAATCCGGAATCGGGCGGGACAAGTCGTTGCACGCGCTGGACAAATACGTCGAACTGAAGACCACGTGGATCAACATCTCTGGCAGGTCCTAACCGGCTGCGGCGGTGCGGTGCAGCCAGTCTGCGAAACTGTCCATCGTCGGACTGTCAATGCTAGCGGCGGGCCGGATCAGCGCATAAGGTGTTGACCCGTCCATCCCCTGCGGATGGACCTGCCGCAGGGACCCCGCCGCCAGCGCGGATTGCACGAAAATATCCGGCAAAAGTGCAATCCCCAGCCCGGCCTGTGCTGCAGAGATCACCATCTCGAAATGTTGCACGCGCGGCCCCTGAAGCCGTTCCTGCGGCCGCACACCAAGTTGAAAAAACCAGTCGTTCCAAAGCTCCGGACGTGTGGCAAGCTGGATCAGCGGGAAGGCAGCCAGTTGTTCGGGCGACAGCAGCTCCGCCCCGTTCAGCAACTCCGGCGCGGCCACCGTAATCAGTGTTTCATCCAGAAGGTGCCGCACATCCGTGCCCTTGCGCGCCATAACCGCTCTTTGAATCGCGGCGTCAAAAGGGCTTTCGTCGAAATCCACCGGATGCAGGGCAGATGTCAGGTCGATGGATACATCGGGACAGGCTTTCAGAAATTCCGGCAGCCGCGGGATAAGCCATGTAGAAGCGAGCGTCGGCAACACCGCCAGCCGCAACACGTCGCCACCCTTGCCAAAGGCCATTGTCATACGGGCCGAACGGTCCAGCGCCGCCAGTATTTCGCGGGATTCATGCACCATTGCCCGCCCGGCATCAGACAGCTGCAAGCGTTTGCGCACCCTGTGGAACAGTTGCACGCCAAGGCGTTCCTCCAGCGAGCGGATCGACCGGCTGACTGCACTTTGCGTCAGGTTCAGCGCCTCCGCCGCGCGAGAAACAGACCCGAGATCGCCACAAAACACCAAGGCACGCAGCTCCGGTATGCTGGGGGTATAGTTAGGACGCAGGACCATAATATTACAAAAACTCATCAACTGTGGAATTTCTATCGTTATTAAAATTCTGCCGGTTTTGCTAGTCAGACGCAAACAAAAGGAACACCTTCATGACCCTGAAAGCCAAAGACGCCCCCGATTTGAACCGTTTCAACTGGGAAGATCCTTTCGCACTGGAAACCCAGCTTACCGAGGAAGAACGGATGCTGCGCGATGCGGCCAAAGCCTATGCGCAAGACAAACTGCAACCTCGTGTGATCGCCGCCTTCCGCGACGAGGAGACTGACCCTTCCATATTCCGCGAAATGGGTGAAATGGGGCTTCTGGGCGTAACTATTCCAGAGGAATACGGAGGGCTTGGCGCGTCCTATGTGGCCTACGGTCTTGTCGCGCGCGAAGTAGAGCGGGTGGATTCTGGTTATCGTTCGATGATGTCGGTGCAGTCGTCGCTGGTCATGTACCCGATCTATGCCTACGGCTCAGAAGAACAGCGCAAGAAATACCTTCCAAAACTCGCCAGCGGTGAATTTATCGGGTGTTTCGGGCTGACGGAACCGGATGCGGGTTCCGATCCGGGCGGCATGAAAACCACGGCGAAAAAGACCGCCGACGGCTATGTCATTTCAGGCAGCAAGATGTGGATTTCCAACAGCCCGATTGCGGATGTTTTTGTTGTCTGGGCCAAATCCGAAGCCCACGGCGGCAAGATACGCGGCTTTGTTCTTGAAAAAGGTATGCAGGGTCTGTCTGCCCCGAAAATCGGCGGCAAACTGTCCCTGCGGGCCAGCATCACCGGCGAAATTGTGATGGACAATGTAGAGGTCGGTGAAGACGCCCTGCTGCCGAATGTGGAGGGTTTGAAAGGCCCGTTCGGCTGTCTCAACCGCGCCCGTTACGGCATCAGTTGGGGCGCACTTGGCGCGGCTGAATTCTGCATGGAAGCGGCCCGCCAGTACGGGCTTGACCGCAAGCAGTTTGGCAAACCGCTTGCCCAGACCCAGCTTCACCAGTTGAAACTGGCCAATATGCTGACCGATATCAGCCTTGGTCTGCAAGCCAGCCTGCGGGTCGGCCGGTTGCTCGACTCTGCCGAAGCGGCCCCTGAAATGATCTCTGTCATCAAACGCAACAACTGCGGCAAGGCGCTGGATATTGCACGGGTGGCACGGGACATGCACGGCGGCAACGGGATTTCAGAGGAATTCCAGATCATGCGCCATATGGTGAACCTTGAAACTGTGAATACTTACGAAGGCACCCATGACGTGCACGCGCTGATCCTCGGGCGGGCGATCACCGGCCTGCAAGCTTTCTACTAAATACATTTAATCGGTGCGCGCCCCACGTCCGGCGCGCATCCCGCCTTCCTGTGTCGGGAATGTTTCATGTTAAACAATCATCTGATCCTCACCATAAATCCGGGTACAACAACCACGCGGCTGGGGCTTTACCGCCCTGACGACGGGAAGGTTTTTCCTGTGCAGGACGTCACCATCGAACATGACGAAACCCGCATGGCCGGATTTGCTACGGTATCGGACCAACTGGAATTCCGCGCCCGCGCAATCGCCGGTTTCCTGCGGGACCAACCTGATGGTCTGCGCCTTGCAGCCGTTGCAGGGCGCGGGGGGATGCTCAGCCCGGTGCCTGCCGGCGTTATCGAAGTGAATGAGGCGCTGGTAAATTTCGCGCTGCATCGCCCGCTTTACGCCCACGCCTCCAATCTCGGGGCGCCACTGGCCCGCGCAATCGCGGCCCAACACGGGGTGCGCGCCTTTATCGTCGATCCGGTATCCGTAGATGAACTGCCCGAAGTGGCTCGCATTTCCGGCTTTCCGGAAATCCCGCGCTTTTCTTTTCTACACGCGCTGAATATTCGCGCCTGCGGGCGCAGGTTCGCGGCAGAACTGGACAAACCATTTGAACGTCTGAATGCCGTTGTGGTCCATTTGGGGGCGGGCATTTCCGTTGCCGCCCTGAAGCAGGGGCGGATTGTTGAAAGCACGAACAGGATGGAAAACGCCCCCTTTTCGCCAGAGCGGGCAGGCGGCCTGCCGGTGATGCCGCTGATAGACCTGTGCTATTCCGGTAAATACAGTCAGAGCGAACTGAAACGCAAACTCTACGGGAACGGCGGCGTTTTTGCCTATCTCGGCACCAAGGACATGCGTCAGGTCGAAGCCATGATCGAAAGCGGTGACAGTCAGGCCGCGCTGGTGTTCGAGGCAATGCTCTACCAGATCCGCAAAGCCATAGGCGCAATGGCGGCCGTTCTGGATTTCGCACCGGACGGAATTATCCTGACTGGCGGCATGGCCCATTCCGACCGGATCACAGGTAGCCTGACTCAGGGGTGCGGCACCATCGCACCCGTGCGCATTTATGCAGGCAGCTACGAAAGCGAAGCGCTGGCCGCAGGTGCAGCACGGGTTCTGGCGGGACAGGAAGCAGCCATGCACTGGCCCATAGAACCGGACACGCGTGGGTGTGCGGCATGATCCGCAGTTTTGATGCGTTAGAGTCAAAAATGTCCTGCCGTCCGCCCCTGCGGGTGGTCGTCGCCGGAGCAGATGACGGGACAGTGCTTCAGGCGATGAATGATGCCGCGGAAAAAGGCCAGATCAGCGCTGCCATACTGGTGGGCGCGGCGGGTGACATAGGCCGCCAGCTTCCATCGGCCCTTGGCGCGATAGCACAGATCATTGATGCACCACAGGCAAACACTTGCGCCGAAAAAGCCGTTGCAGCCATTCGAAGCGGCGCAGGCGATGTGCTGGTAAAGGGGAGTGTTAACAGTGCCGATTATTTGCGTGCCGTTGTTGACAAGACCAGCGGGCTACGCTGCTCGGAGGTTCTGTCGAACCTGACACTGGCAGAGATGCCTTCGCTCGAACGTCTGATCGGCGCGACCGATAACGGCATAATCCCCGCCCCGACACTGGCACAGAAACGGGCAATACTGCAAAACGCCCTGCCCCTGTTCGCAGGGCTTGGCATCCGCTGTCCCCGCGTGGCTGCCATTGCTGCTTCGGAAAAAGTGACTTCCCGCCAGCCTGCAACAACAGATGCCGCGCAGCTTGCAGCTGCCTCCCGAGCGGGGGAGCTTGGCAACATCTGCGTTGACGGTCCTTTCGGCTACGATGTCGCCCTGTCACCCGATGCAGCGCACCGAAAGGGATTACAGGACTCTTTGGTCGCAGGACGAGCAGACCTGATCCTCTTCCCAACAATTGAGGCTGGCAATGCAACAGTGAAAGCATGGAAACTGCACGCAGCCGCCCGAACCGCCAGCATCGTACTGGGCGCATCCGTGCCGGTGCTGCTGAACTCCCGCTCTGACGGGGTGGAGCAACGCCGCCTCGGGCTGGTATTGGCGCAGGCTGCCCTGGCCGGGGCCGGGGCAGGTATTGTATCGCAACCGGAATAGACGCGTCCGAAATCATTTTGAACCGAAACACCTTTCAGAACGTTGACCCGTCAGAGAACGGAAAATTTCAACGGGAGAAAGGACTTTGAGATGACCGACACATCAGATTTTGAGAAGCGTATTACACGGCATTCCGGCTCAAACGGTTCTGGCAGCCCCGACGTCTGGGGTATTTACGAACCGGACACAGGATCCATCCAGTATCTCTGCGCGGATCCGGAGACGAAAAAAGCGGCAGTTATTGATGTCGTACAGGACTTTGATCCCAAGAGTTACAAGCTATCGACAGAGAGTATGGATCACCTGCTGGATTTTGCAAAAGAGCAAGGTCTGACCGTTGATCGCGTTCTGGATACCCACCCCCACGCGGATCACGTTATGGCCTCGGCTCGTCTGAAAGAGTTGACTGGTGCACGCAATGGCATTGGCGAGAAGGTTAAGGACATCGCAGAGCTCTGGCGGGGGTATTACAACATGCCTGAAGCCTTTAACCCCGAACGGGATTTTGACGATCTTTTCAAGGACGGGGACAGGTTCAAAATCGGCAATCTGGATATGCGTGTACTGCTGACCACCGGTCATACGATGGGGTCTGTCACCTATATTTGCGGCGATGCTGCCTTTGTGCACGATACCTTCATGCAGCCCGACAGTGGCACCGCGCGGGCCGATTTTCCCGGTGGCAGCACCGAAGAACTTTGGAACTCCCTACAGGCAATCCTTGATCTGCCGGAAGACACCCGCCTGTTCATCGGCCACGACTACGGCACCGACGAGCGGGACACACCGGAATGGGAAGCAACAGTCGCCACCCATAAAGCCGAAAATATCCATCTCAAGGACGGCACCACGAAAGAGGAATATATCCGCCTTCGCGATAAGAAGGACAAAACACTGGACCTGCCCGACAGAATGCTGGCCGCATTGCAACTGAACCTGCGGGCCGGAAAACTGCCTGAGGCGGAATCCGACGGTCATCACTATCTCAAACTCCCTGTAAACAAATTCTAAAGGAGACCCGTTATGCCTAAATCCATGAAAGACTTCGTCGCGGACGCCAAGGGCCGCGTGGACACCGTTAGCCCGGGAACGGCCCTACAGGCCAGCAAGGACAGCGGCGACCTGATCCTTGATGTGCGGGAAGCATCGGAACTGGAAAGCGACGGCCGGATCGAAGGTGCGGTGCATATCCCGCGCGGTCTGCTTGAAGCGAACGCTGATCCTGATACAGGAAAAGGTAATGATCGTCTGCTAAACCAGCGCGGTGCGGACAGCAGGGTTCACGTGCTCTGCGCTTCCGGCGCGCGGGCCATACTGGCGGCGGACTGTCTGGGACAGATGGGATACAACGCCACCGTGATCGAAGGGGGACTGGCAAACTGGAAGAAAGAAGATCTACCGGTTCAGTCCTGATCCGGTTCTTCGCATTAAGGCTCCGGCGGGCAAAACTGTCACACCGGAGTTTTGTGTGAGTCCGGTCGATACTGCCTAAAAAATGGGCTTCAAACGTTCCTGGCCCCGTGTCTTTTTGGTACGAAAGAGGCGGTTACCGGCACATATTCCACTTGAAATTGCAGCTACCTAAAGTGATTTACTTACGAAATTGTTAGCATTTTGATTAAAACTGGTCCTACACTCGGCTGTGAGGGGCTCAAAAATCAACCTGAAGTACCCAAATCGCCCTTCGTTTTTCCGGATGCCTCTATTTCAGGCAAGTACTTCGGGACAACAGGAGAACGAAATGCCGACAAAATTATTGATTGGGTTGGACGGGGAAAGCTCCGGCGAGCGGGCGCTGAACCACGCCAAACGACTGGCAGGGCTGATCGGCGATTGCGAGATCGTGGTGGCCTATGTGATTGAATGGTCTCCCTTCACTTTCCAGACAGCCGAAGAGAATGCCAAACGGCACCAGCGGCGCGAAGAGGAACTCAACCTTGCCAGAACCCGCGTTGTCGATCCCGCTGTCAAACAGTTGATTGACGAAGGCTATGTGGCCAGCGGAGTGGTGAAACACGGCGATGTGGCTGAAACGCTCAACAAGATTGCAGTCAAATGCGGTGCAGAGCAGATCGTCGTCGGGCGCAGTTCCGAAGGCGGCTTCACCCAGCGGCTGTTCGGCAGTTCAACCGGTAATCTTGTCATGCACGCCAGCATGCCAGTCACTGTTGTCGGATAAGGGGGCATTATGAAACATCCATCAAAACTCTGGCTCGGCGCTGCGCTGGCAGCGGTCGCGGCAAATCCGGTATTCGCACAGGAAGCGATGAGCCTTGACGAAAAGGTAAACCAGACCTTCGCAGCCTTCACCGGCCCCTTTGTCAGCCTGATCTTCGCCCCCTTCCCCGGAACCTCGTTTCCGTGGATCGTAATGTGGCTGGTCGTTGCGGCGACTGTCTTCACGCTCTATTTCGGTTTCGTGCAGTTCCGGTTCTTCAGACACGCGATTCAACTGGTGAAGGGAGATTACTCTGATCCCGATGACGCAGGTGAGGTTAGCCACTTTCAGGCACTTGCAACCGCCTTGTCGGGCACTGTGGGCCTTGGAAATATTGCCGGTGTCGCGGTAGCTGTTGGTATCGGCGGTCCCGGGGCGACCTTCTGGATGATCCTTGCGGGCTTGTTGGGCATGGCGTCCAAATTCACGGAGTGTACGCTCGGGGTGAAATACCGGAACGAATATCCGGATGGCACCGTATCTGGCGGACCAATGTACTACATCTCCAAAGGCTTCGGCGAATTAGGCCTGCCCGGTGGCAAGTTCCTTGCGGTGCTGTTTTCGGTCTTTTGTATTCTCGGTGCGCTTGGCGGCGGGAATATGTTTCAGGCCAATCAGGCCCATGCCCAGATCAGTGGCATTGTCGGAGACTATCCGGGCTGGATCACGGGCATTATTTTTGCCGGTGTGGTTTTTGCGGTGATCGTCGGCGGGATCAAATCCATTGCCAATGTGACCGAAAAAGTGGTGCCTTTCATGGGTATTCTCTATGTGGGCGCGGCGCTGGTTATCCTGCTGATAAACTATGACAAGATCGGCTGGGCCTTCGGCCAGATCTTTGCAGGTGCCTTTACCGGACTCGGTGTTGCTGGCGGCATGGTCGGCGCGCTGATCCAAGGGTTCAAACGGGCGGCGTTTTCAAACGAGGCCGGTGTTGGCTCTGCTGCGATTGCCCACTCTGCTGTGCGCACGAACGAGCCGATCACCGAAGGCTTCGTGTCCCTGCTGGAACCGCTGATCGATACGGTAGTAATCTGCACGATGACGGCGCTTGTCATCACCATTTCGCAACAGATGATCATTGATCCGGCAACCGGAAACTATGTTCTGAACGAAGCAGGCACAGGCGTGGCAACCGTCAACGATGTTTCCGGCGTTGCCCTGACCTCTGCAGCCTTTGCAACAGGGCTAAGCTGGTTTCCCTACATTCTTGCGATTGCAGTGATCCTGTTTGCCTTTTCCACCATGATTTCATGGTCCTACTACGGGCTGAAAGCATGGACCTACCTGTTTGGCGAAGGCCAGACAACGGAACTGGTTTTCAAGGTCATCTTCTGCGTCTTCATCGTAATCGGTGCTGCGGCCTCTCTGGGTCCGGTCATCGACTTCTCAGATGCAGCGATCTTTGCAATGGCGGTGGTGAATATCTTCGCGCTCTACTTCCTGATGAAACTGGTCAAAGCCGAACTGCACTCCTACGCAAGCAGGTTGCAATCGGGTGAGATCAGCAAGTTTTCTGACTGATTAGCGGCGAACCATAACACAGGCGCGGGGTTTCTTCCGCGCCTGTGGACTGTTCGGGCCCGGCTCTTATTGATTTGTTGACTTATTAAGTCGGGTAATATTATACGAAACCGGACAGCCAGCGCCCTGCCAGCGAGCCTTTGCACAAACCTTGGTGATTGCGATGCTGGCGACCCTACAGGCCACCTACACACAAACGTTCTCTTCTGCCGCGCAGTTCCTGCTGGACGGAGGGCCGTCGATCTGGGCAATCTTTGCGCTTTCGGTGCTGGGACTGACACTTGCCCTCTGGAAGGCTTGGCGACTGGCCTTGGCCGGTGCGTGGAGCCAGCGGGGTATCTCTGCTGCACTTGAAGAATTGCGGAACGGCAATACCAAGGCTGCTCTTTCGGTTACAGGACGATTGCGCAGCGTGCGGGGTCGCTTTCTGTTTGACGCTATAGAGTCCCGTCTGGCCCTTCCCGAACAGGACGCAAAAGACGAAACCACACGGATCGCCAAACGCCATCTTGCCAGCGCGGCCTCGGGTTTGCGCTTGCTGGAACTGGTTTCAACGATTGCGCCGCTGCTGGGTTTGCTTGGCACGGTGCTGGGCATGATTGCCGCCTTTCAGGCCCTTCAGGAAAGCGGCAGCCGCGCCGATCCGGCTATTCTGGCCGGCGGTATCTGGGAGGCACTACTGACCACAGCCGCAGGTATGGCCGTTGCCATCCCCGCCTCTTTCGCGCTGACATGGTTTGAAAGCGTTGTGGATTGTCTGCGCCGCGATCTCGAAGATATTGCAACGCAGGTTTTTGTTATGCAGCAGGGTTTCGCGCCTGTGACCCAACCCCGTACAGACAGCACACGACTGGCAGCAGAGTGATGCATTTCGCCGACGCCCCCTCCCCTAGACGCAAGCCGAGCCTCACACCAATGATAGACGTGGTGTTTCTGCTGTTGGTTTTCTTTATGCTTGCCTCCCAATTCGGTCTGGATCAGGTCGTCCGCCTGCCACTGGCCGCTGCGGGAAACACGGCGCAAGCCTATTCCGGCCCGCCAAGGCTGGTTTCGATCACACCCGCGGGGGTTCTGCTGAACGGGATCGAAACTCCGCTGGCGGAATTACCCGATGCGTTGCAAAGCCTGACCGAAACCCTGAATGATCCGGTTATTCTGCGCGGGCAAGAGGCTGCAACTTCGCAGCGGGTACTTGATGTGCTTGGCCATTTGCAAGACACCGGTTTTACAGCCGTTGTGCTGGTGGAGTGACCCGATGGATTTCGCGCCTCCCCCGAAACGCAGAACCGGCGAATCTATTGTGCCGATGATCAATGTCGTCTTTCTTTTGCTGATCTTCTTTCTGATGACGTCAGAAATCAAACCGCCGGAACCGTTCGAAGTGACCCTGCCCTCCGCCGACAGGCTAGGCGTGCCGGACTCCGAACTGACCCTTCACATTTCCAAAGATGCACTCGTCAGGTTCGAAGATTTTGAAGGCGAAACCGCTTGGGCGCGGCTGGGCGGGCGGATGGAACCCGCGGCCACGGTCAAACTGCGAATTGATGCAGATCTGCCTGCACCGGAACTTGCCAAAGTGTTGCGGCGACTCGCCCCTGTTGGCGCAGGTTCGGTTGAGATTGTTGCGGTGCCACAGTGAAGGCCTATGCGGAAATACTGGTCTTCGGGGCCATTGCAGTGTCCGTCCATGCGGCAGGATTTCTGGCTGCACCGGATACCGGCGAAGATGGCGGCGGCCAACAGGGGGACATGATGATGTCGCTGCATGGCGTCAGCGCGCAAATGGAAGCAATGGTCGAAGAATGGACCCGCCCGCCGGAAGTGAAGGCTGATCTGCCGGCGCCAGCAACCGGCCCCTTGCAAACGGCACAGACGGTGGAAACCGCCCCGGCACCTGCGCTTGAGTTGTCAGAGTTCGCACCTGTGCAACTGCAAGCGCCCGAGGCTGTGCAGGCTGATGATCCGGCACGCGACACGCCTTCCATCAATACACACAGCGCTCCGCTCTTGCCCAAAGCGGACCCGCCGCCAAAGGTCCGGCCCAAACCACGGCCGGAACGAAAGAAGGTGGAAAAAGTTAAGCCCAAGCCGAAGGAAACCACCTCCAAAGCTGCTCCGAAGCAGGCACGCAAAACGGCCCCGAAATCGCAAAAAGCACAGGACGCACAACAGCAACAGAAAGCAGCCGGAGCAGGCAAAACCCATACCGCAGGGACTGGCGGCAAGGCGAAGGTTAAATCCGGCAATGCCGCATCCGCAGCGCGGGCGCTGGATGTTTGGGGCGCGCAGGTCCGGCGTGCGATAGAGCGACGCAAACGGCCCGTGCGCGGACTGAAACGCCGTGCCGCGCTGGTGATGGAGGTAACGGTTGCGGCAAACGGACAGGTGATTAGCTACCGGATCGCGAAATCCTCTGGAAACGGCAAGGCTGACAAAGCTGCGCTGCGGGCGGTGAATGGCGTGCGCACGCCCCGCGCGGTGCAGGGCGTCACCGTTTCGCAGCACAGTTTCCGCATCCCGATGATCTTCAACCCGTAGAAAATTCTATAGTTGACAAAAACACTAAGAAACCTAATACACAAGCCAAAGTAGCCACCCGACTCGCGTTAGGAAGTGAAAAACAACAACGCGAGAGGGAATGGATTATGAAATCCAACAGATTTATGTTGGCGGTCGTTGCCGCGATCACAGCTCAGGGCGCACATGCCCAACAGTCCACCGAAGTGGATCCGATTGTCATTAATGCCGGACAGGACAAAGTAGCGTCCGACGTGCCGCAATCCGTGACGGTGGTTAATCAGGAACGGCTCGACGAAACACAAGCCGCAACCATCGGCGATATTCTGTCACAAGTACCTGGTGTGTCCGGTGTTGGCTCCAGCAGCCCGCTTGGCCAGTCCTTTAATATTCGGGGCGTCGGCGCCGGTCTTAACGCGGCGGAGTCCTCTATACTGACGCTCGTCGACGGCGAGGAACTTTACTATGAAAGCTACCGGCAGGGATCGCTGTTCGTTGAACCGGAACTGCTGAAACGGGTCGAGGTTTTGCGCGGTCCGGGGTCCTCTACGCTGTACGGCTCCGGCGCGATGGGCGGCGTGATCCTGATGGAAACAAAGGACGCCAGCGATTTTCTGGAAGGAGATGACAAATTCTCCGTCCGCCAGAAGCTGACCTTTGAATCCAACGAGGATAAATTCCAGTCCACCACGATCATGTCCTTTGCGCCGGACAACAAGTTCGACGCTTTGCTGGCCCTGTCCTATTCCGATATCGGCCAGAGCGAAGACGGCGACGGCAACACACTGATCCGCACCAATGCGAAGATCACCAACTTCCTTGGCAAAGCCAATTACACCGAAGGCGCACACAGCTTCGGCGCCTCCTACCAGCATCTGTACAGTGACGGTGAAGATCAGGATTTCAACCAGTTGGACGGCCCGCAAGCAGGGCTCTTCCCCGGTTTTTCGGGTTGGGGTGTCGGGGACATCACAACAGAATCCCAAGTGGCACGGCTGGAATACGGCTTTGCACCCGAGGACAACCCGTTCTGGGATTTGAAAGCGACCCTGTCCTACACCAATTCCTCCAAACTGGTAGAACAAGGCAGCGTCGCAGCAGAACCGATCAGCGCTACACTGCTTGGAGAACGTTCATACGAGTTGTGGAAACTGAAGGTCGAAAACATGGCCGATCTGTCCACCGAACGGTTTGACCATTACCTGACCTTCGGTGTGGCTGCCTCCCGCAAGGACCGCTCTGCTGATCCGGCGTCTTCGTCCCATGCAGAGGCAATTACCAACACCTATGAAATCTACGCCCAAAGCGAACTGACGCTGAACGACCGTCTGACCATCAACACCGGCCTGCGGATCGACCACCAGAAGATTTCCCCGAAATCCAGCTTCACAGCCGCAACAGAGACTACCTCTGCAACCGCTGTGGAGCCACAAATCGCTGCGATCTACCGGTTGAATGACAACTGGAACGTCTTTGGCTCCCTGTCCCGTGTGAACCGCCTGCCTACAGACGATGAAATCTACGATGCCTTCAGCGGCGGCTTGCCAAATCTGGACCTGAAAGCCGAGAAAGGCATGAACTACGAAGTCGGTGTATCCTACAGCGGACAGGGCCTGTTCCGCGCCGACGATGCGGTCGATTTTAAACTGACCGCGTTTTACAACGATATCGAAGACAAGATCATCCGGACCGGCGGCGGAGCTGGAGTGATTGGCTTTGACAACATTGATGCCGCGATCATCAAGGGGATAGAAGCCGAGGGCCGCTATGTTGCGGGTCGTTTCTCGGCCTCTGCCGGTCTGTCGGTGCTGGATGGTGAAGGTCCGGACGGGGCCAAGCTCGATACGATTGCCAATAACACGCTGACACTCGGGTTCGGCTATCAGGTGCTACCGGAACTGAAACTCGGCATTAACAGCGTCTTTGCCGCCGATCGCAGCCAGTCCCGTGGCGAATTCGACGGGTATACCGTGCACAACATCTATGCCACCTACCGCCCTGATCAGGGCGCTTTGGAAGGGCTCGAAGTCCGGTTCGGTGTCGATAACATCACGGATGAAACCTACCAGCCTGCGACCTATCTGTCGCAATCCGCCAAAGGGCGGAACTTCAAACTTTCCCTCGCCAAAACCTTCTGAACCGGAGACCGCTATGCTGGACCAAACTGTAACTGAAACATTCCAGAACTTTCAGAACCTCACGCAGGAAAAAGGTGCGATGCGCGCTGTAGATGCTGCGCGGGAGCTGGGGATCAGCGAAGCGGAACTGGTAGAGGCCAAGCAGGTCGGCGGCGCAGCAAAACGCCTGCGCCGCGACGACACCCGCGGGTTTGCCGCGCTGCTCGAAGGTATGGTCGGCCTTGGCGAAGTCATGTGCCTGACCCGCAACCAACACGCCGTCCACGAACGCTACGGAGAATTTGACAACGTCAATATCGGCAAGGTTATGGGTCTGGTGCTGAACCGGACCATCGACCTGCGGATTTTCATGAACCGCTGGGCCTTTGGCTATGTGATCGAAGAAGAAGTCAGCTCCGGCTTGCGGGTATCGCTACAATTCTTTGATAAATCCGGCGTGGCCGTTCACAAAATCTACCCGACCGAACACACCGACCGCGCAAAGTTCGACGCTTTGGTGGAGGGCTGGATTGATGAAACGCCCGCTAAAATCGAAACGCAACCGGCTGATCCCATCCCTGTCGACGGGCCGGACAGTGAAGTGGATACCGCTGCCCTTCGGTCAGACTGGGACGCCATGACCGATGTGCACCAGTTCTTCGGGATGCTGAAAAAACACAAGGTTGGACGGATGCAGGCGTTGCGTCTGGTTGGCGAGGATATGGCCTACCGCGTGCCAAACGAAGCCGTGACATGGGCTTTGGAGCGGGCAGCAGAGGCGAAACTGCCGGTGATGGTGTTTATCGGCAACCCGGGCTGCATCCAGATTCACACCGGAGAAATCGAGAACATCAAGGCAATGGGGCCTTGGATCAATGTGCTGGACCAAAAGTTTCATATGCATCTACGTCAGGACCACGTGGCCCATGCCTGGATCGTGCGAAAACCGTCCAAGGACGGCATCGTCACTTCACTGGAAGCGTTTGACGAGAACGGCCAAAGCTTCTTCCTGATGTTCGGGGAACGTGGCGAAGGCAACGCAGAACTTGAAGGATGGCGTGCCATTCTTGACGGATTGGGGCGTGCGTAACATGCTGAAGTCCCTGTCCCTTGCCGCTGCTTTATGCCTGACGGCCACAACGGCGGCCCTGTCCCAAACCTATGAACGGATCGCTGTCGCCGGTGGCGACATCACCGAAATCATCTATGCCCTTGGCGCGGGTGAACGCATCGTCGCTGTAGACAGCACCTCCGGCTATCCGGACGGTACACAAACCAAAGCGCAGATCGGCTACGTCCGTGCCCTGTCTGCCGAAGGTGTCCTTTCTCTGTCGCCGGACCTTCTGATCGGCGCGGATGATGCCGGACCTGCCCATGTGATCGACACGCTGAAATCGGCGGGCCTGACTGTCGCGCTCGCACCACCCGGACAGGGTGCCCAACAAGTGTCCGCCAAAATCCGCTTTGTGGGAGAGACACTCGGACTGGGGGATCAGGCCGATGCACTGATCGCCAGATACACAGAAGATATGGCGTTCATAAAGACCCGCGTTGATGCACTGGAGAGCCGACCCAAAGTTCTGTTTATCCTGTCGGTTCGGGATGGCGCGCCGGTCGTTGGCGGGCAGGAAACTTCCGCAAATGACATTATCGAACTGGCAGGCGGCACGAACGCCGCAGGCGCCTTTTCGGGATGGAAACCGATGAACTCCGAAGCGCTCATCGCTGCCAATCCGGATTTCATTCTGATGTCCGGCGTGCATGCAGACAACATCGGCGGGGATGACAAGATTATGGGCCGTCCTGACGTCCAGCAAACTGCAGCGGGCCAAGCGGGCAACCTGATCAAGATGGACGGGCTGAAACTGCTCGGCTTCGGGCCGCGCACCGCCGAGGCGGTTGCGGAACTGATGAACCACCTGCACGGACACGGGGATTAAGCTGTGGCCCTCGCCGAATCGCCCCATCGCAGGCAATGGGTCTTAGGCCGTCAGCAAACTGTTTTTGCCGGTTTGATATGTGCGGTTCTCGTCATTGCACTTGCTGAAATCGCAATCGGGCCGGTGCCCTTATCCCTACCCCAGATCCTTGAAGCGGTTTCCGGCAAGGCCGACCCGATGCCAACGGCTATTGTCACCCAAATCCGCGCGCCCCGGATGGTGCTCGGCCTTGGGATCGGTTTGTCTCTCGCGATCTGCGGGGCCGTTCTGCAAGGGCTTCTGCGCAATCCGCTGGCCGATCCGGGTTTGATCGGTATCTCCGGCGGTGCCTCTGCTGCTGTGGTCGTTGTCATTGTGCTAGGCGATCTGTTTATCGGAGAAATTCCAGCCGCGTTCCGCCCCTACCTGTTGCCAATTGCCGCCTTTTTCGGCGCCCTTCTGGTGACGGCCCTGATCCTCGGCCTGTCCAAAAAGGACGGTGAAATGTCTGTCGGGCGGCTGATCCTTGTGGGTGTTGCAATCAATTCGATCGCTGGGGCGGGGATCGGGTTTCTGACCTATATTTCTACGGACACGCAATTGCGTGACTTGACGTTCTGGTCGATGGGCAGCCTTGCCAAGTCCGGCTGGCTCGCCGTGCTGGTTGCCGTTGCAATCATGGGGGTGAGCAGCCTTGCCCTGTTGCGCTTTACCCGTGCGCTGGACCTGTTCCAGCTTGGCGAAAGGGCTGCTTTCCATTCAGGGCTGGATGTGATGCGGATCAAGTTTACCGCCTGCGGAATTTGTGCGCTGGCGGTCGGGGCCGGAGTATCGATTGCCGGACCAATCGGCTTTATCGGGCTGGTTGCGCCCCATATCGCGCGGATGCTGGTTGGCGGAGCGCACCGCGTTCTGCTGCCGGCCTCCGCGTTGACAGGTGCGGTTCTGCTGCTGGGCGCAGACCTGATTGTGCGCAATGTGGCGCCGCCGCAGGAATTGCCTATCGGGTTGGCGACCTCGCTTATTGGCGGCCCGTTCTTCCTGTACCTTTTGCTGCGGACACGAAAACTATGATCACCGGACGCAATATTGATGTGGCCTTCGGGCGAAAAGCCATTCTGCGCGGCGTGGATGTCGACGTTCCATTTGGCAAACTGGTCGCGCTATGTGGCCCGAACGGGGCAGGTAAATCCACGCTGCTTTCAGCGCTGGTCGGAGACGTTCCCACAGCGGGCGGAGACATCCGATACGGAGGCATTGATTTGCGCCGGATGGATGCAGCGGAACTGTCCCGCCGCCGCGCTGTGCTGGAACAAACCCCGACCCTTTCGGCGGCTTTCAGCGTTGCCGAAGTCGTCCGCCTGTCGGTACCCATCGAATATGCGCCCGCAGAAACAGAGGCTCTGGTTGCTAAGATCATCGCGCAACTGGGATTGACCCGCTTTACCGACACGCCTGTTCCCGACCTTTCCGGCGGTCAAAGGCATCGCGCCCATCTCGCCCGCGTCTTGGCGCAGCTGACAGCGAACCGCAGCCTGTTTGGCCCCGGATACCTGTTTCTGGACGAGCCAACGGCAAGCCTTGATGTCCTACACCAGATCGAGGTTATGAGAACCGCACGTAGAATGGCGCGCAGCGGGGCGGGCGTGCTGGTGGTGTTGCATGACCTGAACCTTGCGGCGGCTTTTGCTGATTCGATCTGCCTGATGCGCGACGGCGAAGTGGCATGTTCCGGCACAGTCGGGGAGGTGTTTACTGCAAAGAACCTGTCCGAGGTCTATGCCACTCCGATTTCAGTACAAAAAACAAACGGTGGCCCCTTGATGATCCTGCCGGATTATCACACTGCGGCCTGAATAAACCAACTATTTAACTCGGAATTGACAAAGTTGAGTTTTTTAGTAAGTAATGAGTACAGCCTTAATAAAACAATAAATTCGGACGCACTCTTACATGACCACGCCATCAACTCCGCACGAACCGGCATCCAATAGCCTGCCGGACGACGGCCTGCCGGTCTTTGATGCCCGCGAAATGCTGGCGGGCAACGCAACCGCTCGCATTCGCTTGGACGACCAGACCTACATCCTGCGATTGACCCGTCAGGGAAAACTCATCCTCACCAAGTAAGCCAGACCGCAGCGCAAGACGCAGGCGTCCAGCCCTAGCCAGAGTGACTCACATGCCCAAGACCCCTTCCCCCTGCATAGATGTTTGCAAGTTCAAACGTGGTGGTCATTGCATCGGATGTTCGATGACCAAAGAGCAGAAATCCATGTTCAAATCGCTGAAAAAAGAAAAACACCAGCACGCCTTTATCGACATGCTGGTGTCCCAACAGGCGCAACTTGGCAAGTTCGGACATTGGTCCGAAGCCTATCGCGCAAAGTGCCGCAAGAAGGGCGCGCCCAACATTCTGGACGCCCTAGTCTCAGGCGAGGTGTGAGCGCAGGAACCACGCAAATTTTTCGTGGGTTTGACCGCGCGCAATGCACAGATCTTCCGTCAGCGTATCACCGGCATCAGCTGCCAGCGCGCCACATCCCGCCAGTGTGGCAGCCAGCGTTTCCTGTGCTTCCAGCATGGCCGCGATCATTTCCTTGTCAGTGGCATTGCCTTCATACTCGGATACTTTAGAGCGTTTGATCATACCGGCCAGCGTCCCCTCGGCGTGGGCATTCAGGGCTTTGATCCGCTCTGCCAGATCATCCTGTGCGACGAAGTGGTCTTCGTAAATTTTCTGGAACAGATCGTGCAGCGGACCAAAGGCCATTCCGGTTACATTCCAGTGGAAATTTTGCGCCAGCATGGTTGTCACGGCGGTTTCCGCAACGCTCTGGTTCAGCGCATCGGCGATGGCTTCTCTGGCGGAGGGGGTCAGGTCTGTAGCAGTCTGTGTCATGAAAATATCCTTCTTCAAGCGCGCACAAGCGGGGCATACGGGGAAAAGCAGACGGGTGGCTGGCATCAGGCTGGCTTCCCTGATGGAATATAAAGCATAGTTCCCGACCGGCTGCAATAGTTTAGAATCGTTCTAAAAGACTGCAGGCCTACACTATAGTGTGAAGCGCCCGCCAAAGCGGCCCACCGCCCCGCGGATCAGAAACCGGATGGAACGTTGCATGGTTTTGTCGATCCGGCTGCGGACCAGAAACTCTACAGAAGTCATATCCCCCCGCTCTGCCGCGTCCAAAACCTGCAACAGCCAGCGTTCATCAAAACTTTCTTCGGCTGCGCCAACCGCGTAAAATCGTGGTTTACGGCCCAATCCCTGATGCAGGCTGCGCAGCAAGGCTTCTTCAAAACGCAGTTCGCTTTGGGCCTCGTCCACGCATAACAGGTTGCAGGCTTCGGAAACATCCACACGGGCGCGGGCACGACAGCGCATGGCAGACAGGCGCAACCGGTTTAGCCGGCCGGTCTGGTCTCGGCTGCGAAGAGGCTGCGGCTGTTCTACAGCAGAAAGGTCAACTCGGGTTTTGAGAGGAATCATCTTGAGGTCACGTCTTGCTCGTTAAATCTCCGAGTAAAATAATCAGAATTATAAAAACTGCAACAGACAGAAGTGCCGCATCCCCTTTACAGGGTGATTCAGGAGTTCAAACTGGCAATGAGTTGCTGGAATTTCTCCCCTTGCACAGCAACGTGATCCCGCAATGCACGGGCAGCGGCCTCTCCGTCTCCTTTTTGCAGGGCTGCGACGATCAATTCATGTTCTGCCATGGATTGGGGCATCCGCCCCCGAAACCGTAGCTGGGTCCGACGGTAGGGTTTCAGACGGTTCTGCAAACGCCGCGCTTCTTTTTCCAGAAAGCTGTTCGCCGTCCCGCGATAGATCGTCTGGTGAAAAATCTCGTTCTCCGCGTAGTAGGTTTCAAGGTCCTGTCGGGCTATGGCGTCCTGACACCGCTCGTTGGTGGCTTCCAACAACGCCAATCCCTCGTCACTGATTCTGGACGCGGCGAGCCGCCCGCAAGCCGCTTCGATTTCTGCCATGGTTTCAAACATTTCCATCAGGTCAACCGGACCGGGCAGACGTACAAAAACGCCCCTCCGGGGGATTTGCTCGGCAAAGCCGGATAGGACCAAACGCTGCAAAGCCTCTCTGATCGGGGTGCGAGATACAGCAAAACTCTCGGCCAGTTTTATCTCATCCAAACGGTCCCCGTCTTTGTAATCTCCACTAAAAACAAGTTGTTCCAGTGTTTCAGCGATCTTCTCGCCACGGGTCAGTTCGGTTTCCAATTCAGCGCCATCCTTGAGATTGAGTGCCAGTCATCAATTCTTGTATACAAAAATCTTGACCCTGAATGCAATAGTGTGACTAATACCCCCAGCAACGGGCAACCGTTTGCAAAGGCTTTCCGATGACTGCTGGAAAGCTGCACATGAAACGGGAGGAAATCATGAAAGCGAATTTTTTAACGACCGCCGCTGCACTGGCAGCACTATGTCTTGGCGGCGCAGCTCAGGCCAAGGAACTGCGGCTGTCTCATCAATGGTCCAACAAAGACGTGCGCCACAAGGTCGCCGAAATTGTTGCAAATGAAGTTGCTGCCGCTGACGTGGATCTGGACATCAAGATTTTCGGATCCAAATCCCTGTTCAAACCGCGAGAGCAATATCGCCCGCTCAGCCGTGGCCAGCTGGATATGACGGTGCTTCCGCTCAGCTATGCAGGGGGACAACAACCGGCTTTTAACCTGACCCTGATGCCCGGTCTGGTGAAAAACCACGATCACGCCGCCCGTCTTTCCAACTCTCCGTTTATGGAGGCGCTTGAAGAGAAGATGGCTGACGACGATGTAATGGTATTGGTCCACGGGTATCTGGCTGGCGGCTTTGTTGGCAAGGACAAGTGCATCACCAAACCGTCGGACGTAGAAGGTTTGCAAACCCGCGCGGCGGGCAAGGCCTTTGAACAAATGCTGGCCGGAGCCGGAGCATCCATCGCTTCCATGGCGTCATCCGAGATCTACAACGCCATGCAAACCGGCGTGCTGAACGCGGCCAACACATCGTCTTCGTCCTTCGTGTCCTACCGGATTTACGAACAGGCGAAGTGCTACACCCCTGCGGGTGATGTGGCGCTTTGGTTCATGTACCAGCCGCTGTTGATGAACAAATCCGCATTTGAAGACCTGAATGAAGCCCAGCAAAAGGCCCTGCTCGACGCATCTGCCAAAGCGGAAGCCTACTATCTGGAAGAGGCGAAGAAACAGGACGCAGCTTCGGTAAAAGTCTTTGAAGATGCAGGCGTGGAAATTGCGCATATGTCACCCGAGGATTTCGAAGCATGGCGCGCGATTGCGCAGGAAACGTCCTATAAAGCTTTCATAGACGAAGTGCCTGACGGGCAGGCTCTACTGGATATGGCTCTGGCTGTAGAGTGACCCAAAGCATTTCAGGCAGCGGCACTGCTGCTGCCTGAACTTCCCCACGCAATGCCCCAATCAACCCGAGGACGCTATTTTATGGCTGGCCATACCCCTTCTGCTGCAACATCCCATGTGGGCAATAATGCCTTCCTGCGCGCCGTTGCCGCCCTTTCAACCCTGTCCGGCTGGATCTCTGCTGCGATGATTGTTGCGGCTGTCGCGATCACCTGCCAGATGATTGTCGTGCGTTTCGTGCTGAACGGTTCCACCGTCTGGCAGACCGAAGCGGTGATCTATCTGGCCATTTCGGCAACCCTGATAGGCCTGCCCTATGTCCAGCGGTTGCGGGGCCATGTAAATGTCGATCTGGTCCCTCTGGCGCTCCCGAAAAAAGCACGGTTTGTTTTGTGCATCTGCACCCTCAGCCTGACCATTGCGATGGTCTGCGTCATGCTGTGGTACGGGTTCGAGTTCTGGCATCTGGCGTTTGAACGGAACTGGAAATCCGACACGATCTGGGGCGTGCGGCTGTGGATTCCCTATCTGGCCCTTCCTGTGGGCTTTGCCCTGTTCCTGTTACAACTGATCGCCGATCTTGTGGCTGTCATCCTTAAAATCGATCAACCTTTCGGACTGGAGGACAGCTAAATGGACCCGTTGATCCTCGGCGCTATTGTCGCCATTTCCACCATTCTCATCCTGTTCTCGGGCGTGTCGGTTGCCATCGGCCTGTTGATGGTTTCAACCCTTTTCCTGCTCATCTTTGATGGTGTCCGCTCGCTTGAACTGCTGCCGGAAATCCTCTTCGGAAAACTTGATAACTTTGCGCTGCTGTCCATCCCGATGTTTATCATCATGGGCTCCTCTATTGCCTCCACCCGCGCGGGTGCAGACCTGTACGAAGCATTGGAACGCTGGCTGACCCGATTGCCGGGCGGTCTCGTGATCTCCAACCTCGGGGCGTGTGCGCTGTTTGCTGCCATGTCCGGTTCCAGCCCGGCCACCTGTGCGGCCATTGGCAAGATGGGCATCCCTGAAATGCGCAAACGGGGCTATCCGGACGGGGTTGCCGCCGGTTCCATCGCGGCAGGTGGGACGCTGGGCATCCTGATCCCGCCGTCTGTCACCATGATCGTCTACGGAATCGCCACGGAATCTTCTATCGGGCGGCTGTTTCTGGCCGGTGTCATTCCGGGGCTGATGCTTGTGCTGCTGTTCATGATCTGGTCGCTCTATTCCACTTGGGCGTCGGGCAATAAATCCCTGCTCAGCACCCGCAGCTATTCGTGGAAGGAACGCTTTGAAATCCTGCCCCGCGTGCTGCCGTTTCTGCTGATCATTCTGGGGGTGCTTTACGCCATGTACGGTGGTGTTGCGACGCCATCCGAAACCGCTGCGGTCGGGGCCCTGTTGTGTCTGGTCATTGCCATGGTGATCTACAAATTGTGGAACCCCAAAGACCTGTGGGTGGTGCTGCGCGACAGCACACGGGAAAGCGTGATGATCCTCTTCATCATCGCAGCAGCGGGTGTGTTTTCCTACATGCTGTCTAGCCTGTTCATCACCCAGTCCATTGCCGAATGGATCGGCACACTGGAGGTGAACCGCTGGGTATTGATGTTCGCGGTCAATATCTTCCTGCTGATCGCCGGTTTCTTCCTGCCGCCGGTTGCTGTGATCCTGATGGCTGCGCCGATCCTGCTGCCGATCATCACAGCTGCCGGTTTTGATCCGATCTGGTTTGCAGTGGTGCTGACCATCAATATGGAAATCGGCCTGATTTCACCGCCGGTAGGTCTGAACCTTTATGTGATCAACGGGATCGCACCTGAAATTTCGCTCAAGACCATCCTTATGGGCTCTCTGCCTTATGTGGGCTGTATGGTTCTGGCGATTATCCTGCTGTGTCTGTTTCCGGGCCTTGCCACTTGGCTGCCCGATGCTGTGATGGGGGTTGCAAGATGAGCTTTTTCTCTGAAATGGTCTCTACTGTTTTCGAAAGACGCTACAAACGCGGGCTTTTGAAAGAGGCAGACGGCCGGTCCTTGCAGGACCTGTCCGAGGCCCTGCTCAGCAGTCAGGGGGAAGTCTCGGGCGCAACACTGGCGCGCAGCATTCTGGACCGCTACGCCCGCCTGACACCGGAAGAAAAACACGATTTCTTCACCTTCATGGCCGAAGGTCTGGAGATAGAGGCCGATGCCGTTGTCTCCACACTCGAAGCCTATAAGGCTGCGCCCTCCAAGCAAAGCTACCGCGATTTTGCCGCTGCCTGTGAACCCCGCAGGCAAGAGCTCGCACGGCGGATGAATCAGGTGCCCGGTGCGACGGCGCAACTGGTGGCCATGCGCAATGATCTGCTGAAACTGATGCGCAAACACCCTGCGCTGGAACCGGTGGACGTGGATTTCAAACATCTGTTTTCCTCGTGGTTCAACCGCGGCTTTCTGGTGCTGCGCCCAATCAGCTGGAGCAGCCCTGCCGATATTCTGGAAAAGATCATCGCTTATGAAGCGGTCCATGCGATTGACAGCTGGGACGACCTGCGCCGCCGCCTGAAGCCCACGGACCGGCGCTGTTTCGGCTTTTTTCACCCTGCGATGGCGGAGGAGCCGCTGATTTTTGTCGAGGTCGCCCTGACACGCGGCATTCCCGATTCCATTCAGGACCTGTTGGCCGACGGCCGCGAGACGATCGACGCAGAAGATGCGGATACCGCCGTATTCTATTCAATCTCCAACTGCCAGAGCGGGCTTGCAGGGATCTCCTTTGGCAACTCCCTGATCAAACAGGTGGTCTCTGACCTGTCTCAGGAACTGCCCGGGTTGACGAACTTCGTAACCCTGTCACCCATTCCGGCGCTGAACAACTGGCTTGAAAAAGAAAACGCAGATCAGGCCTTCGCAAAAGAAAATCCGGCGGCCACTGCTGCCCATTACCTGCTTGATGCCAAACGGGCGGACGGGATGCCCTTTGATCCTGTAGCCCGCTTCCATCTGGGTAACGGCGCGATGGTCCATAAGGTGCACGCGGGGGCCGATACCTCTGCCAACGGGCTGAAACAATCGGGAGGAACAATGGTAAATTACCTTTACGATGTCCGCAAAATCTCGCAGAACCACGAACAATTCGTAGGACAGAAAACCGTTGTCGCCTCTGGCGAAGTGCGCCAGCTGGCCACCGCCGGAGCCGCGATCAGGACAGGAGACCCATCATGACAAATCCGCTTTATGACACGCTTTTCGGCAAGCATCAGGGCAAGACCACGCCGTTTCTGCGTCTCGTTGATGGCACGGTAATTACCCATGAAGGTTTCCTGCAAACGGCAGCGCAATACGCCCATCTGTTCACCGCACTTGGCGTGAAAGCGGGGGACCGTATCGCGGTGCAAATCGCCAAATCACCGCAATCTCTTGCTGTTTACTGCGCCTGTGTGCAGGCGGGCATCATCTTTCTGCCCCTCAACACCGCCTATACCGCCGACGAAGTGTCTTATTTCGTTGAAAACAGTGGTGCGCGTATTTTGTTGTGCGATGAAAGCCGCGCCACGGATCTTGCCCCTGTTGCCAAACGTGCCAATGCAATGCTGGAAACCCTGAACGGCGACGGAAGCGGGTCTTTCACAACCAAAGCCGTAAACCATCCGGTGACGTTTGACACTGTCGTGCGAGATGGCGATGATCTGGCGGCCTTCCTTTATACTTCCGGTACAACCGGCCGGTCCAAAGGCGCGATGCTGACGCAAGCAAACCTTCTGTCCAACGCAAAAACGCTGGCCGAGGAATGGCGTTTTACCGATCAGGATGTGCTGCTGCACGCCTTGCCGATCTTTCACACCCACGGTCTGTTTGTGGCAACCAACATCACCCTGTTTGCCGGCGGGCAGATGATCTTTATGCCAAAGTTCGATCTCGACCAGATTTTGGACAATATGCCGGATGCGACGACGATGATGGGCGTTCCGACCTTTTACACCCGCCTGCTGGACGATGCGCGGTTTACCAAGGAACTGGCCCAACATATGCGCTTGTTCGTATCAGGCTCTGCGCCGCTGCTGGCGGAAACGCACGTGTCTTTCGAAAACCGTACCGGCCACCGGATTCTGGAACGCTATGGCATGACAGAAACCAACATGAACACGTCGAACCCTTACGACCGGGAACGCCGCGCCGGTACTGTCGGCTTCGCCCTGCCCGGTGTGGAGGTGAAAATCACGAACGCAGACACCGGCGAGACCCTGCCTCAGGGCGAGATCGGCCAGATCGAAGTGCGCGGACCGAATGTGTTCAAGGGCTACTGGCAAATGCCGGAAAAAACTGCCGAAGAACTGCGGGAGGACGGATTTTTCATCACCGGCGATCTGGGCCAGTTCGACGAAGACGGTTATTTGCAGATTGTCGGGCGCAACAAGGATCTGATCATTTCCGGCGGGTATAACATTTACCCCAAAGAGATCGAACTGCTGCTGGATGAAGAGGAAGGTGTGCTGGAAAGCGCTGTGATCGGCGTGCCCCATCCGGATTTTGGCGAAACGGTTGTGGCCGTTCTGGTGCCCCAGTCGGGGCTGGACCTGGACCTTGAAGCGATAAAGGCCAGTGTAGGTGCTTCGCTGGCGCGGTTCAAACAGCCGCAAAAACTGATCGTCCTGCCGGAATTGCCACGCAACACCATGGGTAAGGTGCAGAAGAAAACACTGCGCGAGGATTACGCGGACCTGTTTTCAGGTAAGTAGCCGCAGCGACAGTGACATGAGAGGGCGTCGGAAAAGGCGCCCTTTTTTTGAGGTGCGCCTGATTGCTGAATTCAGATGCCTGATTTTACTGAGAAAAAAGATTTAAGACCCTGCAAATATGAAGCGTCATACAAGACGCGTCAATAATGAAGCTTCATATTTGAAGCTTCATTATTGCAGGGTTATCAGCCATGCGTTTTTAACAGTTCTGGCGTCACATCATAATCAACGCAAAACGCGAGCAATCTTTCCAGATCCGCGCGACGCCATGCTCTTTTCTGTTCACTCGAATTATCAAACAGCACCGTTGCAATGACCGTCAGAAACATTTTCCCCAACACTGAAATGACGTAACTCTTTTGACACTCCTGCAGGCTATAACTGCGCACGCCCTGCCCCAACAGTTCCTGATGATAGTGCCGGATCAAATCTCTCTCGCCCGCCCGCCGCTGCGCTGGCGTCAAAGAACTGATCAGGAAGTATCCCAGATCGCTCCCGCCGTTTCCGTGTCCTGTGAACTGCCAGTCCAGCACCACCGCACCTTGCGGGGTGAACAGCACGTTATCCAACTGCAAATCCCGATGGATACAGGTCTGCGGCCCTGCCCCTTGAAGTCGCGCAAAAAGCTCCGGCTGCACAGCAAGATGATCCCCGAGCCTGCAGAACCAGTCCGGCAGGGCCTTTTGCGGCAAAATCCGCGCCAATTGCGCGGGATAAGCCGCCCAGCACTGCGCAAAATCAAACTCCGGCAGCCAGCTGTTTTCAGTTGCGGTTGCCCCCCAATATCCGGCGTGAATTCGCGCCATTGCGGTGATCACCGTCTTTGCGTCTTCCAGCGAACACCCCTCAACAAAATCCGCCGTTCGCGCCTTTGGAAAATCCTCCAGAAGGGCAATGCTCTGCCCTGATGTTTTTTCAAAGTCCGCGTAATAACATCGCGGTAAGGGAAGATCCCGCCCTGTCACGCAGGAGGTGTAAAACCCGACTTCCCGCCGGTTTGCTTCTGCCAGCGCCTTGCGAAAGGCCGGACGTCTGGCAGAGAGTTTAGCGATGATTGTTGCGGGGCTGTCCAAGGCGGAACTGACCAGTTCCAAGCGGATCAGACTGCCGCCGGTGAAGCTTTCATTGTGCCCGATCCTTTGGGCGGTGCAGTCGCTAACGGTCCAGCCTAGCGCGGCGGACAACCAGTCCGGCGTGATCTCTTCCGCGTTTCGGGGGATAGGCAGGGGCATCGGATAACCGTCGGGCAACAGAACATTTCCGCGCAGGCTTACGCAGATTTTCCTGCCTTGACCAGCATTCCCTTGCCCCGCGCCCCTAGCTGCCGCGATATGTGGAATAGCCGAACGGGCTTAACAACAGCGGCACGTGATAGTGGGCCTCTGCGTCATCCATGCCGAAGCGGATCGGAATTTCGTCCAGAAACAGGATGTCACCCGCTGCCACACCGCAATCCCGTAGGTAGTCACCCGCGTAAAACACCAGTTCATAAGTGCCGGTTTGAAAGCTTTCGGCAGGCAGGATTGGCGCATCCGTGCGGCCATCGTCATTGGTTGCCATCTCGACGACCAGCTCGCGTGCCTCCCCTGACAACCGGTAAAGAGCGATTTTGATACCCTCGGCGGGAACGCCGCGTGCAGTGTCCAACACATGTGTCGATAGCCATCCAGCCATGCCGGTTCCTTCCATTAAAAAACCTGAGATCCTTATCCCTATTCAACCACCTCGCCGGTCGTGGCGCAAAGGCATTTCTGCCAGCAAACTGAACAGCAGTTTCAATCTTTTTTTGATAAAACAAGACAGCGCTTTCGTATAGCTTGGGAAATGAACATCAATAAGAAGTCTGATCATGAACCGATATCCACGCAATATGCAGGGCTATGGCCCTAATCCGCCCGCCGCGAACTGGCCGAACAACGCAAAGATCGCCGTGCAATTCGTGATGAACTACGAAGAAGGCGGCGAGAACTGCCTGCTTCACGGGGATGCTGCGTCCGAGGCTTTCCTGTCCGAAGTGGTCGGAGCGCAACCCTGGCCGGGGCAGCGGCACTGGAACATGGAAAGCATGTACGAATACGGCGCGCGGGCCGGTTTCTGGCGTCTTCACCGCCTGTTCACCGAGGCGGACATACCGGTCACGGTCTACGGTGTGGCCACAGCACTCGCCCGCTCCCCCCATCAGGTGGCTGCGATGCAATCTGCCGATTGGGAAATCGCCTCCCACGGGCTGAAATGGATCGAATACAAGGATTTCGACAAGGAAACCGAACGGGCCGATCTGGAAGAAGCCATCCGCCTGCACACCGAAGTCACCGGAGAACGCCCGCGCGGCTGGTACACAGGGCGCTGTTCCGCCAATACGGTTGATATCGTCTCCGAAGAGGGCGGCTTTGACTATTGTTCCGATACCTATGATGACGATCTGCCCTACTGGCGCGAACATCAGGGCCGTGACCAGTTGATCATTCCTTATACACTGGATGCCAACGACATGCGGTTTGCATCAGCGCAAGGGTTCAATTCGGGCGACCAGTTCTTTACCTACCTGAAGGATAATTTTGACGCACTTTATGCCGAAGGCGAAGCAGGCGCACCCAAGATGATGACCATCGGTCTGCACTGCCGCCTGATTGGACGCCCCGGTCGTATCCAGTCCCTCAAACGCTTTGTGGATTATGTCAAAGCGCAGCAGGATGTCTGGTTCGCACGCCGTATCGACATCGCGCGTCACTGGCAGGAACATCATCCCCCTGCGCATCAGAAGAATGTGCCAACCGAAATGGACAAGGACACATTCGTGTCCCACTACGGCGGCATCTTTGAACATTCCCCGTGGATTGCCGAAGGCGCGCATAATCTGGAACTTGGCCCTGCCCATAATACCGCCATCGGATTGCATTCAGCCCTGTGTCGCGTTTTCCGCAGCGCCAGTGCGGAACAGCGGCTTGGCGTGTTACAGGCCCACCCCGATCTGGCAGGCAAGCTGGCCGCTGCCAAAAAGCTGACAGCCGAGAGCACGTCAGAGCAGGCATCGGCCGGGTTGAACGCGCTGACAGATGCGGAACGGGAAACCTTCCAGTCGCTCAACAGCGAATACACCGGCAAGTTCGGCTTCCCCTTCATCATCGCTGTGAAGGGCCTTTCAAAAGACGAAATTCTTGCAGCCTTCAAAACCCGCATCCACAACGACCGCGACACGGAACTGGCAACCGCTTGCAAACAGGTCGAACGGATCGCCCTGCTGCGGTTGACCGATATCCTACCCTAACACGACCAGAGCACCGGCGGCATCACCGCCGCCGGAATACCGCTCAGCCTTGGGTTTTCAAATAGGCAGCCAGCTGCTTTTTCGCCTTCGCCCAATCCACCAGCGCCGCCTTCTTGCTTCCCTCTTTGATGTGAGTATCCGTCGGACTTGGGATGGAATGGGTAATTTTCGTCTCGCCAAGCTGCATGGAATAGATCGTACTGGTCTTGTGGTTACCATCACCGCTTTTGGTCGTGATGATATCTCCGTATTTTGCCTTCAGTGCCTTGAGCTCTTTCAGTGCTTTGGTCACAGCGGCACTGTTCGCCTTGGTCGGCGGTTCCAGTTTGGCAGAGGTCGGCGCCGCAATCAGACAGCGGGGTTTCGAAGACAGGGCTGTTCCGTCCACTATAAATTTAATTGTATGCTTCCCGACAACGCCATTCGCCGGTTCGCTCTTCAATCCGTTCTTGATAGAGGACGTTCCAGACTTCCATTCTGCCGATTGCAAAGCATTAGCAATCGCCTTCGCCTTGGTTGACGCCACCAGTGCCGATTTGATCTCGTCCAGCAGATTGACGCCGTAGTTCACGCCAAACCCTTTCGGGAGGTTATTACTGACCTCAGGACCGTAGAGCGGCAGTTTCTTCTCTTTCAGGTTAATCGTTATTTCCATATTAAATATCTCCGAAATGAATTGAATGGCCTCAACATTCCACGAAACCCTGTGAAAGCAATAAAAATAAGGGGAAAAGAGGTGATGCAGATCACGCTTTTTGAAATGGATAAAATTGCCAGCCGGCACACAGGCATAAGGATCAGGGGCAAAACTGCCTTCAAGTCTCTGGATTAGAAACAAGAAATGGCGCCGATTTGCACCGGCGCTATTCGTTTAGCTCAAATCCGTTTATCCGGTTGCGATCAGCCCGAAGGGTGGTCGGAATTTGCCAGTTTCGACGTGAACCGCGGATTCATCACCAGTTTCTTCACCAGCAGGCGCGCTTCGATTCCGATATATTCCTGAAACGGAACAAACGGGATGTGGCTTTCAATCAGGATGGTACTTTCGCCCACTTGCAGGGTCGGGAAAATTTCTTCTGGAATATCCCTGTTCCGTGTGAGCGCCGGATAAGTACCGGTCCCGACGCTCCAGTCGATGTTCAGCCCGTCCTCGGTCTGCTCTATATTGGAGATCCGCATATAGGTGTCGGTGTTCTCCACCCCCATGATAGAAGCGAAGAGCGTGTTCATATCGGTGATATAGTTGTCATCAACTTCCGTCTGGCGGGATAGAATATCAGCCACGGTGTAAGTCGCCTTCACCGAACGGGTCCATGTGCTATAGGCATCAAAGAAGGTGAATGTACCTGCAAACCAGAAGGCGATCAGCGGCACGACGAACATGAATTCGACCAGCGTTGCACCGGATTCGTCCCGTTTCAGGGCGTTCAGGCGGTTTGTTATCCATTTCATCATACGCATCAGTCAGGCTCGTTCACAAAGGCAGTGTCCGCAACAAGGGGAACACCGGTTGCAGAGGTGCCCGGAAACAGGGCGATACCGTTTGGCATCAAGGGATCGATAATAATGCACGCACGGATATAAACGATCTCGTTGCGGGCCCCAGGAGACCAAGTGGTCACTGGCGCAATGTCGTCTTCCTTGTCGTAGCATTTGTAATTTTTGGCGTACCCGACGGACGGATCGAATTCATCCATTTCAAGGAAAAGCGTGTCGGCACAATCGTTAAATACCAGTGCCTTGTCGCAGATTTCTTCTTTGATGTAATCGTGTGTATACAACGGGCTGGCGTAAAGCCGCAGCTCCCGTACTGTTATGTCCAGTGCCCGTTCCAGCATCATTTGCTTTGTCATGATCAGGCCGGTTTCAAAAACCCAGAAAAATCCGGTCAGAAACGTGACAGCAACTATGACGAATTCAACGGTGGAGGATCCACGCTCGTCGTCGCGGAACCTCCTGAGTTTGTTAGTGAACGTAAACATGACCTGCTCGCTTTTCGCTTTTTATTATTGTGTCAGTTTCAGTTTCTGGATGGATGCCGCGATAGACGCGAACACGGTGGTAATGTCAGTCCCTGCAGCCGGATAGAAATGGCTCTCGGTGCTGGCGCAATCCTTCAGCTTCCGGGACGTGGTTTCGTTTGTTTCGTAACCGATCGTGTAGACAACAATCCCCGAGTTTTCAGCAGCGGTACAGGCAGAGGACATGACTGTGTCGGCTTCGCTCATATTACGGCTCGACACATTCACCAGATCGTTGAAAGAGTTTTCATTGGTGATGTCGTCGTAATATTCGGCGGGCATTTTGCCCCAAGCTTCATCCCATGGCAGCTGACGGTAGGAAACAGTGCCAAGCGCGGTTTTGATAAGATTGAACACCGTGGATGAGATCCAGGAATTATCCGAAATATCAAACAGGCTGCCAGAGGACGGCTTGCGCAGATAGAAGTTTGTCACTTCAACCGGATCGCCATAATAGCAGGTGATCCCGTATTGACCGCAGTATCTTTCATAGGCGGCGCCAGTGTAGGTCCGCCCATAGTACGTCAGGTGTGTGAAGGCACCCGGCTCTTCTTCTACAACTTCCCAGAGATCGGACAGTCCGGTGCGATATTCATCCTTGAAGCGGAACTCGTAGGTATTGGCACCATCCCCCATCAGAATGATCACCTTCAGGGTTTCATGATCGGTGTAATCCGCCGGAATTCCGGCCAGACCCGGATTAATTTCACCGTCAGCAATCAGGCCATCGGCAATCGTGCGGAAGGAGGGATCAAGAAGGGCAAGTCCCCATTTCATTCCCAAATGCGCGGCCGTCCAGCCACTGGTGCCGAGACTGTCAATCTTTGTATGCAGGTCGGATTCATTACTTTCATATGGCAGGATTTCGTATTTCGATTCCCCCATGCAGGTTTCATAGCTGCTGTTGAAATCCTGGAAATCGCCATACAAAGCGGTAAACACACCCTGTTTCAGGCTGGAAGCCGGATCAATCGCCACTTCGCCGAAGCTGGCATCGGAAAAATCCAGACAGTTTGACAAAGTATGCGTCACCGCAACGTTCAGGCGGCTGAAGATCGAATCCGGCGGCGTAACATTGTGGTTGAACGGAACAACCGAGATCGAGACAGTATCAGGGTCCACACCGGTCAGCATCGTTGTAACAAATTCTTTCGCAGCCGTTTTCAGGTTGCTCAGCTTGCTGCCAGCCATCGAACCCGAAACGTCGAGAACCAGTGAGATTTCAAGGTTCGGAATGCGTTCGGACGCGGCACTTTTGGCGGTGATCGGCATCTCGTCAATGCCCGCCATTGAAAGGAACCATGTATCAAGGTTTGCCGTAGCCGTGGCAGATACCGTCCGTGCGTTGGTCGCAACGATCGATTCCACATTCACCGTAAAGGCATCGATGGTGACGACTTTGGACATGTAGTCCTGCACGACCGTGTCGGGATCCTGCGTCTGTTTCAGCGAAGCCGCTGCAAGAACCGCACGGTCCAGATTATACTGGATGGACGAACGCAGGTTTTCGTGACGGGCGAGATCAACCGCTGTGCCGCCTACGAGAAACATTGCCGAAAAGACAACAAGAACGAAGACGATGACGGAACCCGTTTCATCGCTTTTATAACCGTAACCAACCAATTTCTTTTTCAATGACGCCAACATGTGACACCCCTTTCTCTGATACTCGCTCAGAACGGGCCAAGAGAATCACCCCGAGCCCTGAAAACTAATTAAGCGTGATCAATATGCCTGAGATGCAGGGCGAAATTACGGCGGATAAACGCCGTTTCAGAAACAATGGATACAGGAACGCAAACAATTCTTCCCTTAAAACAGAGACTGTTTTTCCCGTTAAACGGGTTGCAATGCTCGGATTCTATTACCTAAATACGAACTCGGAAAATTTTTAAATATCTCCACCCGAACAAGAATGTAGCAAACTTGTCAGTATTTTTGGAAACATTAGACAGGGTCCGCGCCACATTCTGGTCGTATTTCAAAACGCTACGGGATCCCAGATGTCAGGGTGATTCCGGCCATAACGACAACAGAATTTTCCCGAATAATCGCGTGAGACTTGCCTCCGCCGCGCAATTATGGCTTCAAGCCAACAGCGGCCCCGTGGCTCAACTGGATAGAGCAGCCCCCTCCTAAGGGGCAGGTTGCAGGTTCGAATCCTGCCGGGGTCACCATAATCCGGAGATGCAGTTTCCTGCATCTCCGGTTAACTTTTCAGATCAGGCGGCCAGAACCCCTGGCAGGGCAACTACTGCGATCATTTCGACGCGCATGCCCGGACGGGCGAGGGATGTACCGCCTGTGGCCCGTGCGGGTGGTGCCTTTGCGCAGACCCATTCATCCCAGACAGCGTTCATGCCCTGAAAATCTTCCATATCAGCCAGCCAGACCTGTACGGAGGCAATATCGGCTTTTTGCGCGCCCAGATCGGCAACAACCCTGTCCAGATTAGCCAGCACCTGACGGGTTTGGGTGGTGATGTCGGCAGTCAGGTCGTCGGGTACCTGCCCTGCCAGAAACGCGATGTTTCCGATGGTGACGGCCTGGCTCATACGAGCACCGGGGTTGAGGCGGGAGAGTGTCATGACAGGTCCTTTATTAATCATTGTCACTGAGGGTTGATCCGGCACCAGCGCGGGAGGCTTCTGTGGCAGGCACAGTGGTGCGCATGGCGAAACTGTTTAGGGCTGCAACGGTCGCAGCGGTGGTTTGGGCGTTGGGGCTTGTGGTTGCGCAAGGCTGATGGCAGGGGGCGTTTTCGACACCAAGTGTCAGCGAAAGCTGTGAAACGCTTAAGGCCTCCGCCGCCAAGTTGAGCCATTCTTTCGTCCCGTCAATCCTCAGCTTCCCCCCATTCCAGCGCAGCGCGAATGACAACTCATTCCTGCGCCCGAGTTCGCAAAGGAACGGCACAAGCAGTATGGGAGAATTGACCGTTCCAAGCGAGATTTCAGAGTTTGGCACCGGTCCTTCCGGTAGTTCAGCATAGTCGCACAGTGTCGCGCCAAGGATGATCGGACAGGCCGCCTGCCCTTTCGTGTTCTGCCACGCGCCCGGGGTCACAGCGGGGCAGAGATCTTCCCAGTCCAATCCGTCGGCCTGTTCCAAATGGCTGCACAACCGGGTTGGGCCGTCGATGCCCTGGGACACCAGCCAAGCAGCGGCAAACCCCGCTTCTTCGGCCATGCCCCAGCTCATGCCCACACCGCGCGCCGCCTTGATGCAAAGCGCTGCCGCTTCGTTGCAGGACAAAGGCGCGTGTTCGTTTCCGGCAAACTGCGGGGCGGTTTCACCTCTGGTCTGGTCGTGGGGATCGGCGCTCATGCGCTGGCCTCCTGCTTGATTTCGTCAGGGAAAGGGGCGCCGGCAAACAGGTTGATCCGCACCCATCTGTCAGAGCGGGGATCAAACTGGCTCGCTCCGAAAAACGCCAGCTTGCAGCGCAACAGGTCAATCGGCAGCATGTCAGCCGCGATCAGGTTGTCCCGCACTTCGGCGTAGGGATGGGACTGCGCGATTTGGGCCCGCCGGACAGCGTAGCGGTGCTCGGGATGGGACAGCAGAAGCGCTGCCACGGGGGCTGAGCCATCAAATGTGCGGACGGTTTCGTAAAGCTCTGCGATCAGACGCGCGATGCACAGGGGTTGTTCCAGCGAAGCACCGTCTTCGGTGGCCCGCTCTCCCAATCGGGGTTCCAGCTTCTCCTCGGAGACATACCAGAAGCGGGCATTGTTTTCGGGGGTGCTAAAGTCTATCTCAAGCGCCCAGTCATAAGCTGTTTCCAGAACGTGGCGCAGTGCCTCTACAGGCATCGCGCCATTGATCCTGAAGCTGGCCGCTTCGTCCGCGCCCATGTGATCGGCCAGATCATCCACCAGCCCGCCATGGGGCTCCAGCATCAGCGACAACAGCGCCTCTTGTCCTTCAAGCCCAAGATTTTCCTCTCCCCAAAGCCAGAGCGCATTCCAAGGAAGGTCCCCATCCCAGTTCCAGCCGACCAGTGCCTCTGCCAGTTGATCAAGGTCCCGGCGCAACCCGTGCAACTTGTCCCGCTGCACCGGATGCTCGGAGTGCCAGATCGCGGCATTCGCGACCGCCTCGGACAGGGCCGTTTCCAGCCCTTCAACAGCCTGCGGATCAGCAATCCGTTGTGCCCGCACCCGCGCCAGTGCTTCTTCGCGGGACATGATCCAGTTGTTCAGCAGAACAGGGTGGCGCACGATAAACGGGGCCATGCCCAGTCCGGTGGAATTGCCGACACCAAGACTGCGGCGGGTGGCGCGGTCCAGTTTGACCGCATTCACCCCGCCCCTTGCAGCGGCGATATGTTCGACGATATCAACCGTGAAGGCGCGGATCAGCCAAACGGTCAGCATTTCCACCTGAAAGGGAGCCGCAAGTTCGGGACGGTCGGCAATGTAGATCCGATCCGACGCGCCAAATTTTCCAGAGCCGTAAACCGCTGTGGTGCGCATCAGGTAACCTACCGCGCGGATTTCTTCCGCGTCGGGCTGGCGTCCTTCGGACAGGGCTTCGACCACATGGTTGAACAGGCGCACGGACCGGTTGGCACGGGCCAGCGTCAGTTCTTTGGATGTGACGCGACCGGTCTCCTGATAGGGGACGTTTTGCGCCAGTCTTTCAATGTCCGCGTCTGTCGGCTCGCCGTCAAACAGGGTGAAGGTCGCGTCCCATGCTGTTGCAATCACCCTGTCGGACCGCATCTCGGGCGGCAGATCATGGGCAAAGGCCACGAGGCTGTAACTGCGCTCTGCACTGCGGACACGATAGACTCCGTGGCCGACACCATTTGCATCCACTTTCCAGACCGGGCGGTCGATCTCCCAGTCGGCACACTCCAACCGGCGTAACATCACGCGCAGGAACGACAACCGTGTCGGATGTCCACACCCCATCCGCGCCAGACGCATCACTTCAGCGGCGGGGCGCATGTAAAGCGCAACATCCGGCGCAGAGATCGGAGTAGTGACAGACATCGCGGTTCGCTCCTTCGCAAAACATTCGGTCAAAGTATGGCGCACAAAGCGCCATACTGTTTTAGATCACGCCGCTGTTACGGCCCCTTGTGGTGCGCGCCCCAGCATCCATGTGATCCGCAGCGCGTCCCACAGGGAAGGTAACAGCAGAAGCGACACAGGCACAGCCGTCACAACGATGAAGCTTTGCAGCTTGCCGATTCCCCCCGCGCCGGTAGAGATCAGGATCAGCGCCATCACCCCCATCGCCAGCCCCCAAAAGGCGCGCATGGCGCTAGAGGGTTCGCCGTCGGACATGGTGGTCGAGATCACATAGCTCATGGAATCGCTGGTGGTGGCGACAAAGCACATGGTCAGCACCAGAAACAGAACTGACAGGATCATCCCCAGCGGCATCGCTTGTGTGATCGCCAGCAGACCGGCAGGCAGGTTAAACCCTTCAAACGGGCCGGAGATCACACCGGGTTCCGCGATTTCAAAGAAGATGCCCGAGCCGCCGATAATCGTGAACCAGAAGTTTGTGATCAGCGGTGCCATCACAGACAGGGTCAGGATGATCTGGCGGATCGAACGACCACGGCTGATACGAGCGATAAAGATTGCCATTAGCGGGCCGTAGCCCATGAACCAGCCCCAGAAAAACACGGTCCACCAGCCGAGCCAGCCAGCATCGCCAAACAGCCCCGCATCCCCGCGATAAAGGGTCAGATCGAAGAAATGGGTCAGATAGACCCGCATACCGCCAAAGAAGCCGGCGAAAATTTCCGTAGTCGGACCGGCAACCAGCATGAACACCAGAAGGATCACAGCAAGCACAACATTAATCTGCGACAGCAGTTTGATGCCTTTGGCAAGGCCGGTGATCGCAGACACGGTATAGATCGCGACCAGCGACAGAATGGCAACGGATTGGGTTGCAAAGGTATCCGGAATGCCGGTCAGCTCGTTCAGACCGTAGGACAGTTGTAGCCCCAGAAATCCGATTGGCCCAACAGTACCTGCAACTACAGCAATTACACAGGACGCATCTGCAATCAGGCCAATCGGCCCGTGCAGGGCACGCTCTTTAAACACCGGATAAAGCAGGGTGCGCGGTGCCAGTGGCAGACCTTTGTCATAATGGTAGTGCATCAGCATCACAGTGGTCAGCGACCCGAGGATCGCCCAGGCCAGAAAGCCCCAGTGCAGGAAACTCTGCGCCAGCGCTGCATTTGCCCGCGCCTCGGTGTCACCACTCAGATCGCCAAACAGTGGCGGCGTAGACAGAAAATGTGCAATCGGCTCGCCCGCGGCCCAGAAAACACCGCCCCCCGCAAGCAGGGTACACATGATCATGGAGCCCCAGCTGAAGCTGCTGAACTCCGGCAGCGAGAGCCCACCCATTACTGTCTTCGATCCGGGCAACACGCAGAGCACCAGACCGATCAGAAAAGTCGCCAGCAGAAGGATCTGCCAGTATAGACCAAAATACTTGGCCGAGAAGGCAAATGCACCGTCCACCAGCGCGGACAAACCTTCGATGTCAAAGAAAGCATAGGCGCAGAACAGCGCGATAAAGCCCCCGGTTACGGCAAAAAGTGCCTTGTCTGTGCGGCCGCCCGTCTGGCCTGTTATCCTGTTGGTATCGCTCATCTTAGTCCTCCACAAAGCGATTGCGCATGGCCTGTTGGCCGCGAGATAATTGTCCTATGGGACGGATCGTGCCTCGAAGCTCTGATCAAAAAATGCGAACCAGTTGTCGCCCATGACACCCTCTGTCGTGGCCTCATCCAGACCAGCGGCCCGCAGACCGGCGCGAATTCCCGCCAGATCGCGGTTGTCGTGGAACCAGTCGGGCATAGGCGGGAAACCGGCGTTATCGGCACTTCCCTCGCCGTAATCGATAGCTTTGGTCCAGCGCCCGACGCGCATCCATTCAACGATACTGTCGGGCTGGTCCTGACACAGATCCGTACCGATCCCGACCAGTTCCGGCCCCACAAGATCAACCGCCAGAGCTGCCATATCGCACCACGACTGAAGCGAGCACTGGCTGGCGTCTTTCAGGTGGTGGGGATAGATCGACAGCCCCAGAAACCCGCCGCTTTCGCCCAGCGCGCGCAGCAGATCATCGGATTTGTTACGCAGCGCAGGGTGCCAGCTGGATGGATTGGCATGGCTGATGGTGATGGGACGGGTGGAATGTTCAATCGCGTCAAAAGTAGAACGCTCGCCAGAATGGCTCATGTCTACCACCATTCCGACACGGTTCATCTCGGCCACCACCTGACGGCCCATACGGGTCAGGCCGGTGTCATCATCCTCGTAACAGCCCGAGGCCAGCAGCGACTGGTTGTTATACGTCAGTTGCATAAACCGCAGTCCTAGCGTGTGCAGCACCTCGACCAACCCGATGTCATCTTCGATACAGGACGGGTTTTGCGACCCGAAAAAGATCGCTGTGCGGCCGATTTCCCGGGCGCGGCGCACATCGTCAGCGGTGCGGCCCTGAAAGATCAGGTCGGGAAACTGTTCGAACCACCGGTTCCATTGCTCGATCACCAGAACCGTTTCGCGAAAGGTCTCGTGATAGGTGATGGTGACGTGGACAGCATCCACGCCCCCCGCACGCATCTGGCGAAAGATTTTTTCCGACCAGTTGGCATATTGCAATCCGTCGATCAGATAGGTCATGCCGGTTCTCCCGCTGATACGTAAGCTGTTTTTACCGTGGTGTAGAATTCGGCCGCATAAGTCCCTTGTTCACGCGGACCAAAGCTTGAAGCGCCACGACCGCCGAAGGGTACGTGATAGTCGGTGCCCGCTGTTGGCAGGTTCACCATTACGGTTCCCGCCCGCATGTTGGCGCGGAAATGGCTGGCACGGGCCAGTGAGGTCGTCATGATACCGGCGGTCAGACCGAACTGGCTGTCATTGGCAACCGACAGCGCCTCTTCGTAGCTGTCCACCCTTTGCACGGCGGTGATCGGCCCGAACATCTCTTCGCGGTTGATCCGCATGTCGTTGTGCGTGTTCACAAAGACCGCAGGCGCCTGATAGAAACCTTCGGTCGCCATTTCCAGACGCTCTCCACCACAAAGCAGCTCTGCGCCTTCGCCCTTGCCGGTTTCGATATAGTCGAGGTTCTGGCTCAACTGGCTCTCGCTGACGACTGGGCCGATTTGCGTGCCTTCTTCCAGCGCGTGGCCGACCTTAAGCGCCTTGGCTGCTGCGACCAGTTTCTCAACAAACGCATCGTGCAGGCTGCTGTGTACAATCAAACGGCTGGCCGCGGTGCATTTCTGCCCCGTCCCGCCAAAGGCCGAACCCGCAGCATGGGCCACGGCCAGATCAAGGTCCGCATCATCCATCACGATCAACGGGTTCTTCGATCCCATTTCCATCTGCACCTTGGTCATGTTCTGCACGGCAGCAGCGGCGATGCCTCGGCCTACAGGAACCGAACCGGTAAAGCTGATCGCATCCACCTGCCCGCCTTCGACCAGACGCTGCCCCACATCACGCCCCGGTCCGGCCACAAGGTTGAACAGACCCTTTGGAATGTCCTGACGGGCAATGATTTCGGTCAGGGCGATGGCACTTGCAGGTGTCACATTCGCCGGTTTCCACACAATCGCGTTGCCGAAGGCCAGCGCAGGGGCGATTTTCCACGCAGGTGTCGCCACAGGAAAGTTCCAAGGCGAAATGATCGCCACCACGCCCACAGCTTCGCGGCGCACGTCAATTTCGATCCCTGGACGCACGCTTTCGGCCAGATCACCATGCTGACGCAGACATTCGGCGGCGTAGTAGGTAAAGAACTGTCCGGCGCGGTAAACCTCTCCCTTGCCCTCGGCCAGCGGCTTGCCTTCCTCGCGGGAGAGCATCCGACCGATTTCTTCGGCGCGGGCCATCAACTCGGTTCCGATTGCCATCAGCACATCATGACGCTTCTGGATACCCGCAGCCCACCATGCGGGCTGGGCGCGACGGGCCGCAGCAAGCGCAGTGTCAAGCTGCCCCGCATCCGCCTGTGCGTACATGCCGATGAGATCCGAAGTGTCAGACGGGTTCCGATTTTCAATCTGGCTGGCCCCATCAGTCCACAAGCCGTCAATGTAAAGTTGCGTGCGATTGGTCAAATCAATCTCCTCTTTGCTTGGCTAAGGTGTAGACCAGCCCAAAGAGTTCAGTCACTATGAATGAATTGAAGATATGTTCAGGAAAATTGAATGTCTGTGAAATTGGAAATGCTCCGCACTTTTGCGACCGTGGCCGCCCAGGGCACTTTGTCGGGTGCCGCAACAGTACTGGGGCGCACGCCATCGGCTATTTCCATGACGCTGGCCCAGTTCGAACAGGAGGTCGGCGCGCCCCTGTTTGAAACCGACCGCAAGAGTCGCCTTACACCGCTTGGACAACTGGTGCTGGAAGAATCACATCGCGCTATCGACACTTTTGACAAAAGCGTCGATGCGATCCGCCGCCATGCGCTCTCTACTGCAGGAATTGTAAGGATTGCCGCCGTTCCTTCTGCCACCGTGGCGCTGCTGCCTGATGTGATCGATGCCTTTCGCAAGGCGCGCCCGAACGTGCGTATTGAAATCAGTGATGTAGACAGCGCAGCGGTGCGCGCCCGCCTTCATCGGGACGAGGCCGACATTGGTATTGTCTCTGCAAGGCCCGGCGACCCGCTAGAGGGCGTGCGCATCCTGTCTGACGACCTTGGAATCGTCTGTGCCGCAGGGGGTGCGATCCATCAGGCCCATCTCGACTCCGAAGGGCCTTCGGACTGGGGGCTGCTGCGCCTTGAGCCGCTGATCTTGAACCCCCTGTGTGAATTGGTGGAAGATGAAACCGTCGACGCCCTCGGCGTGGCCAGCGTGCTGGAGGCCCGCAACACCACAGCCATCCTCTCTTTCGTCAGGCGCGGTTTTGGTGCAAGCATCCTGCCGTTTGATGCTGTGCGCAACCAGCCTGACGGCGTGGAGTTCTTTGTACCCTCCGGTTCCCTGAGCCAGCGCGAACTGCGAAAGATCAAACAGGAACCGGACAGTTTACGCGGTCCGGCACTGGAATTCTGGACCCTTCTTAATCGATAACGGCATAAATCAGCACTTCCCCTGTGCATGAAGCAAAGCCTGAAGGTTCAATCTTGAAATCTGCGGCGGTTTATTCCTAATCTGATTGTGAACCGGGTCGCAAAAAGCTTTGGCCTTTTCAGGATCAGGAGCAATCCGGAAACGATCAACAGACGTTAACCTGTACCGTCAGCTATCGCTATCCCGACGGAACTATGTGCAGCCAAAGCCTTGGGGCTTGAGTATGGGGGAATGGAAATGTCCAAAATCGAACGCTGTGCTGTGAAAGTCACCGGTACGGGCGAGACTGCTCTCGTTTTTCTCCACGGCTACGGATGTGACAGCAGCATGTGGCGCAAGGTTGCCCCCGCCTTTGAATCGCGCTTCAAAGTCATCACTTACGATCTGATGGGCTATGGCCAGTCCGCAATCGAACATTACGACCGCGCCCGCTATTCCACGCTCGACGGACATGCCGAGGATCTGATCGATATCCTCGACGAACTGGATCTGAGCGATGTAATTGCTGTGGGCCACTCTGTCAGCGCTATGACCGTTGCTCTGGCCGCGAACCGACGCCCCGACCTGATCGCAAAAACCGTCATGATCTGCCCGTCCCCGAGCTATATGAACGACGAAGCTTACACAGGCGGATTTGAGGAAAGTGACCTGCTTGGCCTGCTCGACATTCTCGAAGTCAATTACCTCGGCTGGGCCGCCGATATGGCCCCTGCAATCATGGGCGCGCCCGACCGTCCCGGTCTCGGGGATAAACTGACCGAAAGCTTCTGCCAGACGGATCCCGACATCGCGAAACACTTTGCAAGAGTGACGTTTCTGAGCGATCATCGTGAAGATGTAAAAAAGATTGCCCAGCCGACCCTCGTTCTTCAGTGCCGCGACGACATTCTCGTGCCTGACACAGTGCGCGCGTGGTTTGACGCGAACCTTCAGCGGGGCGAGCAGGTTCTGCTGGATGCCACGGGACACTGTCCGCACATGAGCTTTCCTGAACAAACCATCGCTGCGATCTCTGCTTTCCTGAAACCGGCTCCCCTGCGATGAACTCGGAAATCCGGTCTTTGTCCGATCTTGATCTCTGGCCCGGAGGCCTTCTGGTGATTGACAGCGGAGGCTTGATCACCAAAACAAATGCAACCCTCCGGGACTGGTTGAAGCAGGATGACAACAATCCTGACACTTCGACCCGTCTGGTCGATATTCTGACACCCGCAAGCCGGATTTTTTTTGAAACACATCTCCGCCCGATCCTTGTCTTTGAAGGAGAATTTTCGGAAGTCTCTCTGGAACTCGTCCGACGCGACGGCAGCCGGTTCGGCGTTTACGTAAACGGCCGTGCGGTCCGGCCCGACGGACAGATGACCGAGGCGTATTTCTGCATTTTCAAAAACGAACAACGCCAGTCGTTTGAACGGGAGTTGGTACAACGGAGACGTGAAAGCGACGAGTTCCGGATACTCGTGGAATCCTCACCCCACGCAATCGTCTCATCAGACAAGTCGTTCAAGATCCACGCATGGAACCCTGCCGCGGAACAGCTTTTCGGCTATTCCAAGGAAGAAGTCTTGGGCCGGAGGTTTGATCACCTTCTTGTGCCGCCAGAAGAACTGGACGAACTCAAGACCAAAGTGCCCGATGTGATTGCCGGCGAGGTTTTGCGCAGCGAATCCGTCCGGCTTCATAGAGACGGCCGTGCACTTCATGTAGAGCGGAGCTTTGCGGCCATCAGGGACGAAAACCAGTCCCACACCGGCTTTGTCACCATGTACAGTGACATTGCCCAACGCAAGGAATCCGAAGATCGCATCAAGACCCTTCTGCACGAGATCAACCACCGCTCAAAGAACCTGCTGACCATCGTAGAGGTGATCGCACGCCAGACCGCAAGGCGCTATCAGGGGGATGCTTTTCTTGCCACCTTCTCCAACCGGCTACGCAGTCTGGCCTCCAATCAGGATATTCTGCTGAACAGCGGCAGCATCCATGTTGATCTTGATGCATTGGCACGGGCCCAGTTAACCCATCTCGTCGACGTGTCCGATGCGCAGGTAAATATCGCAGGGCCGACAGTGCACCTTAATGAATCCGTCTCACAAGCTGTGGGTATGGCAATCTTCGAACTGGTTACAAACGCTGCGAAATATGGCGCCCTTTCACAGGAAAGTGGCAAAGTCGATCTGACATGGGAAATCACCGGAGATGACACCCCTACCCTGAAAATCTGCTGGCTTGAATCCGGCGGCCCCGCTGTTTCGCCGCCGACGCGCACAGGCTTTGGCTCACAGGTAACGGGGCTCTTGCTGGAAAGCACCACTTCCGGAGAAACACATCACGATTTCGCAGCAGAGGGATTGCGATGGAGCTTCAGCGCACCAATGGACCAGATGACCTGACCGGCGGAAAGCCAGATTGCCAGCGGCGCAATCTGCGCCATATCTCTTGTCTCGGGGCACAAACCCCGTCACGGTGGTTTTAACAGTAAAGGAAAGCTCCATGGGTATCACAAGCGTCTTTGTCCTTTTGATCGTCGGCGCGGTTGCAGGTTGGCTGGCCGGTAAAATTGTCAAAGGATCCGGCTTTGGCCTGATCGGGAATATTGTGATCGGTATCCTTGGCGCTTTCATCGCGACTTTGCTCTTGCCCGCCATCGGACTGCCGGTCGGGGGCGGAATGCTCGGCTCTATCATCAGCGCCACAATTGGCGCTGTGATCCTGCTGTTCCTGCTGCAACTTCTTAAACGGGGCGGCTAATCAGCGCCCAAACGTCATAGAGGCCCAGAAACTCTCGTAAAACGGCGTATCTTTGGCTTCGGGTCGCGCGATATGAACCGCGTTGAGCAAGACAAAGCCGCTTTCGGGCACGTCCACCTCGGCAAATCCGGCCTTATCCGTGTGTACCCGTGCGGTGGTCACTTCGGCTTCTTTGATAAACACATTAATCGGATAGTCCGCCACCGGCTCCCCCTGCCAGAGCAGTTGCACCCGAACCCTCTCTGTATCCGGCGCATAGGGCGAGCCTTCAACGACCAATTCGAACGGCAGGCCAAGCGCCTGATCTTCACCCCCGTCATACGGTCCAACCTGCACCAGAGCCTTTGCATTGCGGGTGTATGTTTCGGTAATGTCGATCTCTGGCCAACCGTTTTCGCGGTGCGCCTCAAGCACAAAATCAAGACCCTCGGCCTTTAGGTATTTCTCCAGAAGTTCGGGATCACGATAGGTCAAACGGTTCGCGTTGGAATGATAGGCAAGGATGTTCAAACCCGCCACAGGCTCTGCCACTTGCAAGGCCGGGCTGTCCCCGACAATTCCTTTGTGATCCAAAGTCCCCTGACTGTTCGTAATAGTAAAGGACTGGAATTGCGCAGGAATGTAAGGAAATGTGGACCCTTTTAATTCGGACCCCACCTTGAGAAAGGCCATCATTCGTCCGTCCGGTGCCACGGTAAAATCCAGCGGCTCGATCCAGTATTCATGCGCCAGCAATGGACCCGACAATCCAAATGCCATAGATACGAAACACGCCTTCAACCAATTCATAACAGAAATCCCCTCATGACCTTTCATAAATCATATAGCGCGATGCTTCTCTTAGCCACGCTTGCCGCATTTATTATCTCGCACTCGCCTTCGCGCGCCCATGAAGCCACGCCTTCAATCATCAATATGGCTTTGAACGGCACCGAGGTGACACTATCAATCGACACGAACCTCGAAGCACTGGTTGCGGGTGTGGCAGACGAAACCAATACCGAAAACGATGCAGAAGGAGAGAAAGAATATCTCCGCCTGCGGGAAACCGCGCCTTCCGAACTCTCTCAGGACTATGCCGAAATGCGTCCGACGTTCGACCCGACACTCGGACTTTCCCTTGACGGAACGCCTGTAGAGCTCCGCTATCTGGACCACTCCATTCCACCGGTCGGGGATCCCGATATAGCGCGGATATCGACCCTGACCTACAGTGCAACCCTTCCCGCTGCATCCGGCACGCTGACATGGGACTTCCCGTCAGACTACGGGGACAGTGTGCTGCGGGTCTTCCTGCCTGATACTGTTGACCCTGTGATCGCGGATTACGTGGCAAGCGGTGCGACAGCCTCCGTGGATCTCGACAACATCGCCCCGCAAACTACCGGAGAGGTCGTATGGGATTATATCGTGGCGGGTTTTGACCACATCATCCCCAAAGGGCTCGACCATATCCTGTTCGTGATCGGGCTGTTCCTGCTCTCGGCCCACCTGCGCCCGCTTTTGATGCAGGTTACGATGTTCACGCTGGCCCATACGATCACACTGGCGCTCGGCGCGCTCGGATATGTGAATGTGCCCGGCAACATCGTTGAACCGCTGATCGCCGCCTCTATCGTCTTTGTCGCGGTAGAAAACATCTTCACCGAAAAACTCACCGCATGGCGACCATTCCTCATCTTCGGTTTCGGTCTGCTGCACGGGCTCGGCTTTGCATCTGTACTGGGCGATTTCGGCCTGCCAACGGCACAATTCATCCCCGCGCTGATCGCCTTTAACATCGGTGTGGAAATCGGCCAGCTTGCCGTAATCGCCGTCTGTTTCCTTTCGGTTGGCATCTGGTTCCGCAACAAACCGTGGTATCACAGCAGCATCGTTGTTCCCGCCTCGGCCGCCATCGCAATCATGGCCGCCTATTGGGTACTGGAGCGCACCGGTTTTATCGCCTGAACCTTCTTCTGGCTGTAAATATCCCGGGGGTCCGGGGGCAGCGCCCCCGGCTATCTTTTCGCCTTAATGATCCGAATAGGGATCAAGAGAATCCCGCAAACCGTCCCCTAAGAAATTGAACGCCAGCACAACGACAATCACTGGCAGCATGGGGATCGCGGTCCAGGGGTAAATCTCGATCGACGCAAGGTTCTGCGCATCGTTCAGCATCACCCCCCAGCTGACCGCCGGCGCCCGCAGCCCCAGACCCAGAAACGACAGGGCCGTTTCGCCTAGGATCATGGCAGGGATCGACAACATCGCGCTGGCAATCAGGTGGCTGGCGAAATTGGGCAGCAGGTGCTTGCGGATGATCCGGTTCGGCTTGGCCCCCATCATTTCAGCCGCACGCACGAATTCCTCTTCCCGCAGCGCCAGAAATTTGGAACGCACCGCCCGCGCAAGGCCGGGCCAGTCCAGCAGCCCCAGAATGATCGAGATCACGAAGAATACCGCCACCGGACCCCAATGGCTCGGCACGGCGGCAGACAGGGCCAGCCACAAGGGAAGTTCCGGCAAGGAGCGCAGAACTTCGATCACCCGCTGCACACCCCAGTCGGTACGTCCGCCGAAATACCCTGCAAGCCCCCCGATCGTGATCCCCAGAATAAAAGACACGGTGATCCCGATCAGACCCACCGTCAGGGACAGTTGCGCACCATAAAAGATGCGTGAGAATATATCCCGCCCCAGCCGGTCCGCGCCCCAAAGGAACACAGTTGCCCCTTCCGGCGCGCAGAACAGATGGGTGTCTGCACGGAACACCCCGAGGAAGTTATAGTCGTCCCCTTCGCAGAAATACTCAAGCCGCGCCGGATTCTCGCGATCCTGTACATAGTTCCAGCGGAAATTTTCCAGATCAGCTTCGGCGGTGATCGGATAGACGTATGGCCCGATGAAAGACCCTTCGTGGAACAGCCGCACCATTTGGGGGGCTGCGTAAAGGTGATCCGCGTTGCGCTCGTTCGGGGTGTAGGGCACCAGAAACCCGACAAAGGGCAGGCTGAGATAGGCCACCAGCAGGAAGATACCCGACCACAGCCCGAGTTTGTGCCGTTTGAACTTGCGCCAGATCAGCAGCCAGCTTGGGGCGTCCAGATCGGGGCGGTCCAGCGACTTGATGTCCTCATCCGGATCATAAGGCGCGTCATCGACGTAGTGGTTGTTCGGTAAGACAGTCATTTCCCGCGCCCTCCGAACCGGATTCGCGGATCAAGCAGCACCAGAAGGACATCGGAAATCATCGTACCGACAAGGGTTAACGCAGCCACGAACAGCAGGATGAAACCGGCGAGGAACTGGTCCTGCGATTTCAGTGCTGTCAACAGCGCCGGACCAATCGTCTGCAAGCCGAGCACGACCGACACCAGCACCGATCCTGACACAAGGGATGGCAGCAGGTTGCCGATATCCGCCACAAACGGGTTCAGAGACACACGGAACGGATATTTCAGGATAGCCTTCACCGGCGGCACTCCTTTGGCCCGCGCCGTATCCACATAGGGTTTTGAAAGCTCGTCCAGAAGGTTCGCCCGCAACCGCTGCATCATGGCGGCAGCCCCTGATGTGCCGATCACAAAGGTCGGGATGATCAGATGCAGCAGGACCGATTTGATCTTCTCGGGGGACATGGGCTGGCCCTCAAATTCCGGAGCCATCAAGCCGCCAATTGGCAGGTTCAGATATTTGTGACCATAGTAGAACAGGATCAGCGCCAGCAGAAAGTTCGGCGTCGCCAGCCCCAGATACCCTACAAAAGCAGAAGTGTAATCCACCCATGTTTTGGATTTCGCTGCGGCCAGTACCCCCAACGGCAGGGCTACCAGATAAACGAACAGCACCGCTGCCACGTTCACCAGAACCGTCAGCCACAAGGCCCCGCCGACAATTTCCGCAACGGGGCGGTCAAATTCGAACGACCAGCCGAAATCCCCCTGAATAATACCGGAAAACCCGTGCGGGCCGGGCCAGAAGCCCATCCAGATCAGGTACTGTTTCCACAGCGGCTGATCGAGCGAGTATTCCACCCGCAGAAACTCCACTTTGGAAATGCCGTCTGCCTGCCCCGTGGCTCGCAGTTCGGCTATCAGGTTGGACAGGTAATCCCCCGGCGGCAGGTTCATGATGAAGAACACCAGCGCCGACACTACGACAAGGGTCGCGAGCATCGTGATGAAGCGGTAAATCGAATAACGCAGGATTAACATCAGTTCGTGACCTCGGGCGCGAAGAAGAATTCATCCATCCGGTGTATCCCGAAATGCGCGCCCGGATCCCAGGCCCACAACCCTGCCTTGGGCACGTTCTTCAATTTGTTAGACACGACAACCGGCTGCGGCGCTTCTGCCAGAATGCCGATAGCGTATTTTTCTTCAGCGTGAATTTTCAACATCTCCTGCCAGATCGCCACCCGCCGTGCGCGACTGTCGGTCCGTTCCCATTCAGCGGCCAGATCCATCAGACGGGCGGCTTTGGGCATATCCACCGGTTCGCCTGCCTCGGAGTTGGTCTGGTAATACTGCCCCCATTTCGGCCATGCGAAAAAATCCTGTGCGCGGGGCGCAAGATAGCCCGGCGAGGTATTGGGGGTCGGAATACCGTTGTCCCACCCGAACCAGACCGCCGCCATCGACTGGCCGGAATAAACGTGCTGGCGCAGGATATCTCGGTCGAGCGGACGCATTACCAGTTCCACTCCAATGTCGCGCCAAGTATCCGCGATGATTTGTAAGGCGTTTTCAACTTCCTGACGTTCGCCTGCGGTTTCTACCAGAATACGCATCGGGCGTCCGTCTTCCAGAACACGAATGCCGTCGCCTCTGCGTTTGGTATATCCCAGATCGTCGAGCATACGGTTCGCCCGTTCCGGATCGTATTGGGCATAGCTGTGAAGGTTTGATTCACTGAAGAACGGACTGGCGGGAAGCGCTGTCATATTCCCTTCGGAGGCCAGCCCGAAATAAAGCGCACGGTTGATCATCCGCCGGTCAATCGCAAGAGAAAGCGCCCGCCGGAATTGCACGTCCCGCAGAATCTCACGCCAGACCGGATCGGCGTGGTTCAGGTTCAGGTAAATGGCAATCTGGCTCGCAGTTCCGTTCGGCCAGAGGTGCACCGTGTAGCCCTGACCTTCGGATTCGCCCTTCTTCAGCACCGCTACGTCATTGAAATCCAGACCGCGCGCCTGAAGGTCTACCTCTCCGGCGTTGGTTTTCGCTGCCACCAGACCGGAGCCAACGATGCTCATCTCTACTGTATCGATATAGGGCAGTTGCAAACCGCGACTGTCGATCCGGTGATAATAGGGGTTGCGCACAAACAGGCGACGGCTGTCCATGCCGGTATCCGCGGGTATCCACGGCTGCAAGGTCGGCAGGCTGGGGTTGTCGAATTTATACATGTTATCGCGCTTGTTATGCAGCGCGGCCCAGCCGCGAACCTTGGCCTTTGTCACCGCCTTGGCCAGTGTTTCCGGATCGGCGTATTTTGTGTGGAACTGCTTCAGATATGTCGAAGGGCGATAGATAAACGGCGGTCTTGCCTGTGCCAGATGAGGCAGGAAACCCGGATTGGGCTTGGACCACCGGAAAACAACAGTGGTTTCATTCGGGAACAACACGCGCGGGTATTCACCGTCCACCCGCAAAAAGGATGGCGGTCCACTGGGGGAAAGTTCGGCGTTATTGACCACATCATACCACCAGTAACGGAAATCCTCGGAGGTGAACGGCGCACCATCGGACCAGCGGTGTCCTTCGCGCAGTTTAAGTACGAAAATCCGTTCATCCGCAACTTTCACATCCGCCAGAATATCCGGCACAAGGTTGTATTTTGCGTCATACCCCACCAGCCGTCCGTAACCGTACACAACCATCTGCCGCACGTCTTTGGAACGCGTGACCATCGTGCGCAGATTGCCGCCGTGCTGGCCAAACTGGCGCCCCTTCTCAGCAAGATCGACCACAAACGGATTGCGCGGCATCCGTTTTTCAATAGGGTCGAGCGCGCCCGATTTGACTTCTGTCTCCCAAAAACCGGTTTCCTGCATCACGACATCTTCTGCCAAAGCGGCAAAAGGTGCTGAAGCCAGAAAGGCGACAAGGCAAAGGGAACGAATGACAGGCTTCAACATCATGGGTTTACCCGGACCAAATGGCCCGGCTCCGTTTCGACCAGAGGCGGCAGGGAACTGCCTTGCATGGCATAGGCTTCGGGCCAGGTATGCGGATCGCCCGCGCCCAGCGCCACGGTCTGAAGGTTGATTTTCTGGCTGACGTCGGCCTCAAGACAGGCAGCGATCAGCGCCTTGGTATAGGGATGGCGGGGGGCTGTGAACAACACATCCGGCGCCGCTTGTTCAACAATTTGACCCTGTCGCATCACCGCTACCTCATCCGCGATCCGTGCGACCACGGCCAGATCGTGACTGATGAACAGGTAGCTAAGCCCGAAATCGTCGCGGATTTCTTCCAAAAGTTCCAGCACCTGCATCTGCACCGAAAGATCAAGCGCGCTGGTGGGTTCATCACAGACCAACAGGCTGGGATTCAAGGCGAGCGCGCGGGCTATGGACAAACGCTGGCGCTGGCCACCGGAAAACGCATGGGGGAAGCGGCGCAGCATATTCTTGTCGAGCCCGACTTTCTCCAGCAGCTCTGCTGCCCGTTCCTTTTGTTCCTTTCGGGTTCCGATCCCGTGAATACGCAGCGGTTCAGTCAGAATATCGATGATCTGCATGCGTGGCGAAAGGGAACTGAAAGGGTCTTGAAAGACCATCTGCGCTTCACGTTGGAAGGCCCGCCGCTCTGACGTGTCCAGATGGGCCACATCGACCGGCAAAGCGCCTTTCGTTGCCCAGTAGCGAATTGCCCCGCCGGCATCTGCCTGTGTCGCGCCCAGCGCAATATTCGCAACGGTGGACTTGCCAGAGCCGCTTTCGCCCACAATGGCAAAGGTCTTGCCCCGCTCCACCGTCAGGCTGACATTTTTCACAGCCTGAACTTCGCGGTTTTTACCGAAGAAGGTGCCAGCGCGGGAAACAAAGGTTTTGTTAATCCCTTCAAGCTGAAGGATCGGATCCACGACAGGCCGCGCTGCAGAGGGTTCCGCGCTGTGGGGAATGGCAGGCGCTGCAGCCAGCAGCTTTTTCGTGTATCCGTGGGCCGGTGCGCCGATTACGATATCGGTTGGCCCGCTTTCCATAACGCGCCCCTTGCGCAGAACGCAAACCTCATCGGCGATATTTGCGACCACGCCAAGATCATGGGTCACAAAAATTACTGCCATTCCGGTTTCTTCCTGCAACCCCTTGATCAGTTCCAGCACCTGCGCCTGCGTGGTCACATCCAGCGCCGTTGTAGGTTCATCGGCAATCAGCAGTTCGGGCCGTGCAATCATCGCCATAGCAATCATCGCCCGCTGCCGCATACCGCCCGACAGTTCGAAAGGGTAGGCCGCGAAGGCCCGTTCCGGATCGACAAAACCCACACGGCGGAATTTTTCGATCACTTTGACCTTTGCACTGGCCCGGGAATGGCCACGATGCAGGGTCAGAACCTCGGCCACCTGATGACCGATGCGGTGCAGCGGTGACAGGCTGTGCATGGGTTCCTGAAAGATCATCGAAATGCGATCGCCCCGCACATCGCGGAGCTCTTTTTCGGACAGGGAAAACAGATCAACCGGCGCGGAAGCCTTCGGATTAAACACTGCTGTACCGGAATGGATCACCGCGGATCGAGGCAGCACCCGCAGCAAGGACCGGCAGGTTATCGTTTTACCGGAACCGCTTTCGCCCACCAAGGCAAGTGTCTCGCCCCGATCAATCGAAAAATTCACATCCGTAATAATCGGTGGCTGGTCTCCAAACCCGATCGACAGGTCGTTAACCTGCAACAGCGGCGTGGTCTCGGCGTTCATTCTGATGTCCCGTTCAAACAGGGCCTCTTTCAAGGCCGCAGCACCAGTTAACGCGCGGTGCAGGAAAAAAACAAGGACTGCCGCAGGTTACAAACGCAAATCTGCCACTGATTTCGGCAAAATATGCTTAAGATCGTAGATGACGCTAGGTGAAGCACACAGCGCGCTGATTTTTGCCGGATCATCCTTGGCAAATTCGTCATGTGCCACAGCCAGCACCACCGCGTCATAGCGGCCCTGTTCCGGTGACTCTACCAGATCGATGCCATAAATTGCGCGGGCCTGATCAGGATCGGCCCAGGGATCGTGCACATGCACCGTCACCCCGTAGTCCTGAAGTTCTGCAATCACATCCACCACGCGGGTGTTGCGCAGATCGGGGCAGTTTTCCTTAAACGTCAGCCCCATCACAAGAATCTCGGCTCCTTCAATTGCAACACCCTTGCGGATCATTGCCTTGATCAGTTCCGATGCCACAACCTTGCCCATCGCGTCATTGATCCGCCGCCCCGCAAGAATGACTTCGGGGTTATACCCGACCGCCTGGGCCTTATGGGTCAGGTAATAGGGATCGACCCCGATGCAATGACCGCCCACCAGTCCGGGCTTGAAGGGCAGGAAGTTCCATTTGGTGCCAGCGGCCGCCAGCACATCGGCGGTATCTATGCCCAGCCGGTGAAAAATCATTGCCAGTTCGTTCACCAGTGCAATGTTCAGATCACGTTGGGTGTTTTCGATTACTTTGGCCGCTTCGGCAACGGCGATGGACGGGGCTTTGTGGGTACCGGCAGGAACGATCGCGGAATAAAGGCTGTCTACAAAATCCGCAGCTTCAGATGTACTTCCGGAGGTGACTTTCACAATGCTCGGCAAGCGACGCTGCATGTCACCGGGATTGATCCGCTCCGGGCTGTAGCCGACAAAGAAATCACGGTTGAACACCAGCCCAGAGGCCGCTTCGATCACCGGAACGCAGTCTTCTTCAGTGGCGCCGGGGTAAACCGTGCTTTCAAAGATCACTACATCGCCTTTGGACAGCACCCCACCGACCGACTGGCTGGCGGCAAGCAGCGGGCCGAGATCGGGACGTTTGTGCGCATCCACAGGGGTTGGCACCGTCACCACATACACGTTGCAATCGCGGATTTTCTCTACAGTATCTACAAATTGCAGATGCTGCGCCTGCGCCAGTTCATCAGGCGTAACCTCGCGGGTGAAATCCTCGCCCTTGCGCAGACTGGCGATCCGTCCGGCGTTCAGGTCAAACCCGACCGTCGGAAACAGGCGTCCGAATTCCACGGCGAGCGGCAATCCGACATAGCCAAGACCGATCACGGCGATTCGGGCTGATTTCATATCCAACATAGCAATGCTTCCTTCTGTGCATCACACAGAATAATAGTCCCGATACCAATCGACAAAGGCTCGCACGCCATCGTGAACATCTGTTTCGGGCGCATATCCGACCAGCTGTTTGAGCAACTCGCAATCCGCCCAGGTGGCCGGCACATCGCCCGGCTGCATATCCATGTAGTTCCGCTTAATCTTGCGGCCGATGGCCTGTTCTATCTCGTCCACGAAATCCAGCAGGCGCACCTTGTCGGAATTGCCAATATTAACCACACGAAACGGCGCCGCAGGTGAAAGGCTGTCATTTTCCAGCGGCGTCCATTCTGCGCGGTTTTCGACCAGCGGGGGCGGCGCATCGACCAGCAAACTGATCGCGCGTACCAGATCCACAACATAGGTAAAGTCCCGCTCCATATCGCCGTGATTGTAAACATCAATGGGATCACCGTTCAGACCGGCCTTCACAAATTTGAACAGCGCCATATCCGGACGCCCCCAAGGGCCGTAAACCGTGAAGAAACGGAACATGGTTGTCGGCAGTTTCCACAGATGGGCATAAGAATGCCCCATGTTTTCATTGGCTTTTTTCGTCGCCGCATAAAGCGTCATCTGCGTGTCGGTCTTTTCCACCTCGGTGAAAGGCATCACCTCATTTGCACCATAAACGCTGGAGGTAGAGGCCATCAGCAAATGGTCCACCGCCAGTTCGCGGGCCAGTTCCATTATGTTAAAGGTGCCAACGAGATTGGTTTCAATATAGGCGCGGGGGTTTTCGATGGAATAGCGCACGCCCGCTTGCGCTGCGAGATGGACAATCACATCCGGTGCAAAATCCATCACCGGAGCTTGTAATTCCTCAAAATCGCGAATGTCCACTTCAAGGGCGCTAAACCCTTCATTCTGGGACAACATGGCGTGACGGCGGCGTTTGAGGTTCACGTCATAGTAATCCGTCATCGCGTCAACGCCGAGCACCTGCCACCCGTTGTCAAGCATCACCTGCGCGAGGTGAAATCCGATAAACCCTGCGCTGCCTGTAATCAGTATTTTCGCCATGACGTGCCTTTTTGCAGAAACACCCAACCCTTACCTGCCACAAGCAGGCTCTGCAATCAGGCTAATTCGCTTGAACCAAGGCCTGATTTAGGTAGAACCACAGTTTATCAGGAACGTTTTCTTCCAGCAAAAGGCTTTAATATGCAGTTAACTATGATTGGTACCGGTTATGTCGGGCTCGTTTCAGGGGTTTGTTTTTCCGATTTCGGCCACGATGTAATTTGTGTCGACAAACTGCCAGGGAAAATCGAAGCCCTCGAAAATGGCATTGTTCCGATTTTCGAACCGGGGCTGGAAGATTTGATGGCGCGCAATGTGGCGGCCGGGCGACTGGGGTTCACACTGGATTTCGCCGATGCCGTGGCAAAGGCAGATGCAGTCTTTATCGGTGTTGGCACACCCACCCGTCGCGGTGACGGTCATGCGGACCTGACCTATGTCTACGAAGCCGCCCGCGAGATTGCCCGTGCGATGGACGGCTACACTGTAGTTGTGACAAAATCCACCGTGCCAGTTGGGACAAACCGCAGGATTGAGGAAATCATCCGCGAAGAAAACCCAGAGGCAGATTTCGATGTGGCCTCCAACCCAGAGTTTCTGCGTGAAGGTGCCGCAATCGAAGATTTCATGCGGCCTGACCGCGTAGTGGTTGGTGTTGAATCCGACAAGGCCCGCGACGTGATGGCCAAAATTTACCGTCCTCTTGCCCTGCGAGAAGCCCCGATTGTCTATACCGATCTGGAATCCGCCGAGATGATCAAATACGCTGCCAATGCCTTTCTCGCGACAAAGATTACGTTCATCAATGAAATCGCCGCTCTGTGCGAAAAAGTTGGTGCGGATGTGAAATCCGTTTCCAAAGGGATGGGAATGGATAACCGGATCGGATCGAAGTTCCTGAACGCGGGCCCGGGGTATGGCGGTTCCTGCTTCCCCAAAGACACAAAGGCGCTGGCGCGGATCGGTCAGGAATATGCAAGCCCGATGGAAATCGTCGAATCCGTGATCGACATCAACGAAGCCACCAAACGGCGGATGATCGACAAGATTATGGAGCTTTGCGACGATTCCGTAAACGGCAAGAAGATCACCGTTCTGGGTGTAACCTTCAAACCCAACACCGACGACATGCGCGACAGCCCTTCCCTGACGATTGTTCCTGCGCTGGTCGGGGCCGGTGCAAACGTGCATGTGGTTGATCCTCAGGGGTACAAGGAAGGCAAGGACCTTCTGCCGGGCGTAACATGGGAAGACGATGCTTACGGTGCCATAGAGAATGCGGAAGCGGTGATCCTGATGACAGAGTGGAACGAATTCCGCGCGCTGGATCTTGACCGTATGGTAAGTATCATGAAGACGCCGAAAATGGCAGATCTGCGCAATGTTTATGATCCGGCCGAGGCTGCAAAAGCCGGCCTGACCTATGTAAGCGTCGGGCGCTGAACAGCCCACCTTGATGAAACCGTTACGACGTCATGCTATCGGGGGTCAGGCTGTTCGGCCTGCCCCTGTTCGCATTTCAAGGTAACAATATGACAGCCACACAGACACGCCCTTTTCCCACCCCTGTTAAGGGTAATGCAGGTGAAGTGTTTGCGGTGTTTCTAAAACTTGGCCTGACCTCTTTTGGCGGGCCGGTTGCACATCTGGGATATTTCCGGGACGAGTTGGTCACACGGCGGCAGTGGCTGAAGGACGCGGATTACGCGGATCTGGTTGCGCTTTGCCAGTTCCTGCCCGGCCCTGCCTCCAGTCAGGTCGGCTTTGCCTTGGGTCTTATGCGGGCTGGATGGGCCGGAGCTTTTGCGGCCTTCGCCGGCTTTACCTTTCCATCGGTTTTTATCCTTTTCGCCTTCGCGCTGGGCGCTACCGCCGTTTCCGGACCGATCGGAAGTGGCGCATTGCACGGTTTGAAAATCGTCGCCGTGGCCATCGTCGCGCAGGCAGTCTGGGGGATGGCCTGCACGCTGTGTCCTGATCGCACCCGTGCAACCATTGCTACCGGTGCAATCGGCATCCTCGCCCTGTTTTCCGGCGCGGCGGGCATGGTCGCCGCCATCCTGTTTGGCGCGATAGCAGGGCGCCTGTTTTGCCACAGCACGGCACGTTATGCGCCCGCGCCGCGCCTGCCGGTTTCGCGCACAGCGGCAATGTTTTGCCTTTTCCTTGCCGTCGGATTGCTGGCACTGCTCCCCATACTCGCCCCGCTTTCCCCAAGCCTGAGTGTCTTTGACAGTTTCTACCGTGCCGGAGCACTGGTGTTCGGCGGCGGCCATGTGGTACTGCCCCTGCTGGAAGCCGAAGTGGTGCAAAGCGGACGGGTGTCGGCAGATGCGTTTCTAGCGGGCTATGGCGCAGCGCAGGCTGTGCCCGGCCCTTTGTTTACCTTTGCGGCCTATCTCGGCGCTGTGCTTGGCGGCGAACCAAACGGGATAACCGGCGCAGCTCTTGCGCAAACAGCACTGTTTTTGCCCGGTTTTTTGCTTCTGACAGGGGTGCTCCCGTTCTGGCAGAGCCTCCGGAACACCACAAGCGTGCAGAGCCTGATGCAAGGCGCCAATGCCGCCGTGGTCGGCATACTGGGGGCCGCGCTCTATTCACCTGTCTTTACCAGCGCGATTCACGGCATGCCGGATCTGGCACTGGCGGTGGGCTGTTTCGTTTTGCTGATGGTTTGGAAGACACCGCCCTGGGCTGTGGTAATGCTTGCAGCCTTTGGCGGTGTACTTCTTAACCTTGCGGGCTAAGCCCTTCAGGTCCGGTAGAAATAATACCGGTCCGGTGCAATATGCTCCGGCCCTTGCACCTGATCGAACCCCTCCAGTGGCTGACCTGATACGATCATGCCGCCGCGCACCATAATCTTGGCAATCAGCGGGCTGAGCCGCGCGGCCTCGGCCACGTCCTCCTCTTTCACGCCATAACCGAAGTCATAATGGGCAAGCACGATTTTCGCGTCCATTTCTGCAAGCCGTGCGAGCCCTTCCTCAGCTTCGCCTTGCAGGAAGTCCAGTTCCGGCGGCACGCAAGACGGATGGCATTGCAACACGCGGTCCATCACCCAAATGCGGCGATCCGGCATGGTTTCGCGCATATGGTCGTAGGTCCGCCCGTTGCCGAGCCCCATGTCCAGCCCGTCCCCTGCGTGGCTTTCCACCAGTTTTGCGGCCCAGTTCAATCCGTCCCTCTGGGCTGTGAACCGTCGTAGCATGCTGTCTAGTCTGCTCATTTTTTTACCTCTTCGCCATGTCTTGCGCGGACCAGAGTTCAACCGGCCCGCCTTTGAATTTCATCAGGAGTTCTTCGGAAAAAGCCCAGATATCCGCATCATGGGCTTTGTGGTGTGTCAGATAACCGTAAGGCTCTGTATTGTCGGCCTGCCCCGATCGCCGCTCCGCCAGTTGATCTACCATGCGCGCGATGATTTTTTCCGGATCGTCAAGCGAGCGGCTGCCGCGCCATTTTATCGGGTCCACATGGGTGTTGATCTGCTCCATCCCGCGCTTTGACCAGCGGTTCCGGCGCGGTCCGTATGTGGAAAAGCCTTTGTAGCCGAGAGTTTTCAGTTTGAACTTGTGATCATTGCCAAAGCGGTTCCACGGGGGGACAAACATCGGAACGAAATTTTCTCCGAACCCGTCCTCCATAAGGTGCTTTCCCTCTTCCAGTTCCTGCAAGACCGCACCAGCATCCCGATCAGAGGCAAACTCGCACTTTTTAACTCCTGCGGGCGTATGGTCCTGATGGGCATATCCGTGCGTAACAGGAATAAGGTTTCGATGGTTGGCAACATAACGCGGCAAGTCAGGCTGCAGCTTGCTCGGGATCACAGCCAGAAAAACATCTACACCTGTCTTTTCCGACAAGGCGTTTAACTGCTCCAGTTCCGGCGTCACATGATAGGCATCATCATCCCGCCACCAGAACGGCAGGCGCAGGTCCGCAGCACGCCATGCGTCGAACTCAGTGTCTAAAGGGGCCCAGAGATTGTTCATGCGCTTTGCTCCTCACCTATATGTTTCTCGTAAAACTGCTCTACGATTTCAACGGCTTGTGCTGCGCCCTGAAACTGCTTGGGGTCCAGCGGCTGGACTTCGGCCCCCGACAGGCCTTGCACCGCTGCCACCAGCGCCTCGGGCGTGGCATCTGCTGCGCGGACGACGGTAAATCCGGTCTGTTTTGCTAGGCTTTCTGCCCGCAGGGTTTGTTCCACCTCGCCCCCCGCATCAAAGGGTACAAAAACCGCAGGGGTACGGGATTGCAGCAGGTCCATGGCAGTGTTGTAGCCACACATGCAAACTGCGATTTTGGCACCGGTAAGCATCTGGCGAAAATCGGGTCGCGTGGTCTCAATGGTCACGTTGTTGCTTGTCACTTGTGACTGTAAGTTATTGATGATCTGCATTTGATCGCTGCCACCGACAAGCAGTCTCCAATGATTTTCAGTATCCAGTGAAGCCGCTGTCACTGCTGTCTCGAACAGGCTCCGGCCAACAGATCCTCCGCCAGCTGTGACCAATATCTCTCCTGTGCCTGTGCCATCGGGATGGGCGCCTGCAGCAGGCGGCGCGACATATCCGGTATATTGCAGCTTGTCCGCAAGCATCGCTCCCACCGGCCAGCTTGCCTCCAGCGGGGTCAGTCCGGCGTCGGAATGCACCAGAACACCATCGTAATACACGGCGGTAACAGCCTCTGTTTCCAGCGCTTTTTCCGGTTTGGACGGCGGCGCAAGAATGTCGCGAATGGAACTGAACACCAGCGGTGGGTAAGGAGACTCCTGCGCGCGGTTCAGCACGGCCTGAAACTCTCCCTTCAGAACACGCCGCCCGAAAGGGTAGAGTTCGGTTATGATCACATCCGGTTCAATCCGTTCCAGACAGGACAGCAAAGCCGCCTTGCGACTGGCAAGGTAATCCGCATCCGCCACCCCGCCCTGTTGCGTAAGCAGCGTGGTAAAATTTACCCCGTCGGATTTTACCGGCGGAAGCTGGTGCAAGGTAATCCCCTCTGTCGGGAGGTTCCCGACAGGCACCCCGCCGGAAACCACATGGGCGTCATGTCCGGCATTGCCGAAAGCGCGGCCAAGGGTCAGGGCACGGCTGAGATGGCCGGTGCCAAGCAGATGGGTCACAAGGATCATCACACGCATGGTCAACGGGCCTCCAGCCGGATCGGATCACCGGAAACAGACAGGGCGTTCCCGTCCCAATCCATCACAAACAGGCGGTTACGTTTGATCCGGAATGGCGCGGGGCCGTCAAAATTCCAACCCGTTGCCCGTGCCAGAAGCACACGCATAATTCCGATATGACAGACTGCGATCGTGTCTTGTGTCAGGCTATCCAGCCAAGGCGCCAACCGCTCTGCAACATCGCGCGGGCTTTCCCCTTTTGGCGGTCGATAATCCCATCCCCAATGTTCCAAATCCTTGAAACCGGAGGCGGGATCGGCTTTCAGCTCCAGGCCCTTCTTGCCTTCCCAATCGCCCCAGTCCATTTCGATGAGTGCAGGTTCTTCACGCGCGTCACGATCAGCGATCAGACGGGCGGTTTGTGTCGCTCTCTGCAACGGGCTCGCCACCAGATCGGCATTCTGCCAACCTTGGGGCAGTTTCAGGGCCGCAAGGTCGGCGGCTGCCTGTTCTTCCAAGGCAATATCGGTGCGCCCCTGTATCTGCCCTGCGCGGTTCCACGGCGTGTGGCCGTGCCGGATAATCGCCAATTTGATCATTGTATGGCCCCTTTGAATTGCACTGCTCCGGCGAGTGTCTTTATCGCGGCACCACGCAAATGCTGCTGCGCGTACTGGCTCACGACAGAGTCTTGAGGCCCCCGATTGAAAGCCTGATCTATCGCCGCGCCAAAGGCTCTGGCGTCATCCGGTGGTGTCAGAAAACCGGAGGGGCCGACCACGTCGCGCACGCCTGCGCGATCTTCGGCAACCACCACCCGTCCGGCGGCCTGTGCTTCGATGTAAACCATTCCGAATGCCTCATTCACGCCGGGCCAGACGAAAAGATCCGCCGCACCCATTTCTCTGGCGACCCCTCCATCGTCCAGCGATCCGACAAATGTAATGCGCTTGCCAAAAGGAGCAAACAGCTCCCGCACTTCAGGCTCGGCAGGTCCACTCCCGACGATGCGCATGTTCCAGCCCTCTGTTTCCACAAAATGAAGCGCGGCTGCGAGGTTCTTGTAAGAGGCCAGCTTGTCACCAAAGCGCAGCATACCGACCGCCAGAAGAGTCTTTCCTGCCGGCTTTAAAGAGTCTTCCGGCAAGGTGTCGCGGTCCAGAAAAGGGCGCAGATGCACCAGCTTTTGTGTCTCTGGACGGGCCTTTTCCAATTCCGGCAAATCCCGCCCCGTGAAGTAGAAAATCACCGCTGCCGCGTCGCTGGCTGCATCGGCACGGCGGGCGAAACCGGCCCAAGGTCCCTGCAGGCGCTTTGGCGCGCGGCTGGCTTCGACCAGATGATAGGGTATGCCCAGCGCCGCACAGACCTGCGGGCCGATCAGGTCCGGTGCCTTGTAGTAATTATGATAGGTGACCCATGCATCCCAAACCGGTCCTCTGGCGATCAGTCCCTGCGCGATCCGATCCGCTTCGGCCACAAGCGCGGCCTGCGCCGCTGCATCCCCGACAGCTTCACGGCTGCGAAAAGTATTGACCAGTTCCACTGTGCCCAGTCCCTCCAGCGCGCGCATCAACGCCCGCGCAATCGTGCGGTCGCCGCTCGGGGTGTCGTGGGTCGGCGGTTTCAACGGCGCGTAGAAAGCGATGCGCGGGGTGCGCCCCTGTTTCATGAGATCAGCGTATTCAGGCGCGCAGAGAGTTGCGTTATGCCGGCATCCACCCCGAAATCCGCCATCAGCCGATCATAAGCGGCTTCGGCATATTGCATTCGCTGTTCCGGATTGCGGGCCAGTTCCATGATCGCAAATGTCAGGGTTTCCGGAGCGTCTTCAACCAGCAGCCCGTGCACACCGGAACTGATGAATTCGGGAATGGCGCTGACAGGGGTGGACAGAATCGCCAGCTTTTGTGACGCGGCCTCCATCAGCACATTTGGCAGGCCGTCCCGGTCCCCATCCTCGGCAATGCGGGAAGGCAGTACAAACAGGTCGTTGCTGCGCATTGCCTCAATCACTTCAGGCTGGTCGCAGGCCCCGCGCCACGTGATGCGGTCGTTAATCTCTTCGGCCTTAGCCATCGCGACAAGATCGTCTTTCAGATCACCGCCGCCAATGTGGGTCCAGTGCCATTTCAGATCATCGGGCAATAGCGACAGCGCTTTGACGAGTCGGTCAAACCCTTTCTTTTCGACCAGACGTCCGACAGACAACATGCGGAACACCCCGTCGTCGGGGCGCGGCGGTGGAGGCAGCGGGAAACGGTCGAGATCGAGCCCGTGATACAGCAGGCTGACACGCTCTGCCGGTTCGGCCATCTGTTGCAGATGCGCCGCGCCAAAGCCTGTACAGGTTACTCCAAAGGCGGCACCTGTGCCGTCATCCGCCAGTTTTTCGCGGATTTCCCAATCCGGAGAGGTCCAGATGTCCTTGGCGTGGGCAGAAAAGGACCAGTCGATGCCACGGATCAACGCCGCATAACGGGCCACGGACGATGGCGTATGCAGGAAATGGGCGTAAAGACCCTTGGTCCCCGCAGGCAGTTCCGCTGCCAGCACACAAGCCTGACCGAACCGGCGCACCCTGTTGCGGGTCAGATCGCGGCGCAGGTCCTGCATCCAGACCTGATGGGCCTTCTTGAACCCCGGCATCTTGCGCGCCTTTGACCACCCCCGCACAACGCGGGCTTTTTCGTGATGCAGGTATTCCGGAAGATACCGCACCCTTGCACGGGTTTCTTCATGCAGCGGGTGGGTTTTCTTGTCAGTTGGAAAGCGCAGCGACCAGATGTCAAAGCTGTGTCCTGCCCGTTCCAGTGCAACGAGTTCCTGTGCAATAAATGTTTCGGACAGGCGCGGCCAGCCTTTGACGACCACCGCCAGTTTCGGGTCTTCAGCGCTCATTCTGCGGCCTTTACATCCGGAGTATCCAGCAGGTCACGGACCCGCGCAACGATATGATCCAAGCCTTCCAGAAGGTCCGGATACTCCCCTGTTGAGGGCAGCGGCTGGTCCGGCAGGGCGCGAATGGCGTTTATCATCACATCCGTCCCCGGCCCGTCGCGGTCCGGGTCAAGCATACGTACCAAACCCAATTGTTCCGCCCGCGCAGCACGGATGTACTGTTCCAGACGGGGAACCTTGCGCGGCATGATGATCGCCCGTTTGTCAAAGGAAAGAATCTCACAGAAGGTGTTATACCCGCCCATAGCGATGACGCCCACCGCATTATCGATCAGGTTTTCCATCTTGCTGTCAAACCCGAGCGAAATCACCCGCCCGTCCAGTTTGGCGACCCGATCCTCGAACTGCGTGCGGGTATCACCTGAAAGGAAAGGCCCGTAGATTATGTGGGCTTTTGGGGAAAGGGTCGGATCGGCCTCATAGGCGCGCAGCACCTGATCCACCAGTCTTGCACCATCACCACCCCCCCCCGGCGTGACGAGGATATAAGGGTCTACATCTACATCCGGACCGTGATCCCATGTCTCGCGGCGCAGGTATCCGGTGTAATGCATCCGGTGGTTAACTTCTTCGGGGTAAGACACACCTTGCAGCGGGTTATAGATTGACTCGAGCCCGTAAACCCAGATGTCGTGGTAAAAATCCCGCATTGCGGCAACAGCGCCTTTGCGTTCCCATTCTGCTGCAAGGGTCTCTCCCTCGTCCAGCACGTCCCGCAGCCCAAGCACGAGTTTCGCGTTGGTATTGGCCCGCAACCACGCCAGCGTCTCCATCAGCTCGCCGCGAAAGCCGTTGGGTTCCTTGTCGACAATCACCAGATCGGGTTCGAAATTTTCTGCCGCCGCGCGGATCAGGCCGGCACGCAAAGCAGTGGTTTCGTCAATATCAAGACCAAGCGCTTCGGAGGCATAAGACCCGTCGGTCAGCTTTGTCACACCGGGCAGGCGGATGTGGTCTACCCTGTCGGGAAAGGTAAACCGGCCTGCTACCGGCGATCCGGTTAGGATCAGCGCAGAAAGATTGGGATCAAGTCCGGTCAAAGCACCCGCAATGGTGCGCGAGCGACGTAAATGGCCAAGACCAAAGGTGTCATGACTATACAACAATACGCGCGGCGCACGCCGACCCAACTCCGCAGGCCGCGATCCATCAGAACTCATATTAACCCGACCTTTGCGTCTAACTGTTGCATGTGGCTCCCGAATTCAGCCTGCAAAAACACATTTACGCGCCTTTTCCGGCTTCCGCCACGTTTTTCATGTAAAAGGCCCTGTGCACACAGGGCAAGAGGCCCAATGCACCCCGATCCCCGCGGCACACAAGCGCACATAACAACCGCTGCGGCAAAAAACAGTCACAAACCCAGAGACTCACAGTGACTTGAGACACTGTTACAACCTCCGCTGCTACAGTTGCCCTGTTCGTCCTGCGGAAAATAGGGAACGTCCCCGACGAAACCTGTTCCGCCCTTTCCCGTTGCGTTAAACCGCACTAAGGTCAGTTACGCTATCAACAAAGGGTCACATATGACCATCATCCGCTCTCTCCGTTTGTGCCTGATTACCGCGCTCTTTGCCTTGATCGCCGGATTTGCGCTGGCCCAATCCACCGGAAGTTCGTCATCCAACCCTATGGACGACATCATTAAATCCGCGACAGATTCCGGAATGCAGGTCATTGTGATCAATCCTGATGGTCCGTCCGAATCCGCAGAGCAGACAGAGGAAGAACAATACCACGGTTCCTTGCTGATGAAGACGCAGGAACGGGCCTATACCTTTCGCACGACCCTGCGCAATCGCGTGGCCCGTGCCCCCGAAGCGCTGGAAGAGATCATTTTCATCCTGAACGGGCAAAGCCCGACAGGGCATTATTCCATCTATTTCTTTATTGTGATGACCACACTTGCCAGCCTGATCCTCGCCGAATTAATCGTGCGGGAAACCTACGGGAAACGTCTGGTAGGACCGTGGTTCATAAGTTTGCAGAAACCGGACCCGATCGGCTATACCGACAAGCTGCCAATCCTTCTGTTGCGCACCGTGCTTGCCATGATCGGGCTCGCGCTGGTGGTAATGCTCTCATACGGGGTGGGCATCGCCATATTCGGAGAATCCGAAGACGGAACCGTGCGTCTGACTGTGGCTTACATCTACCTCACCTATATTGTGACCCGCAGTGTCGTGTTTTTATGGCGGATGATCCTGTCCCCCTATCTTGAAAAATACCGCATTCCGCATTTTTCGGACAAAGACGCGCATAAACTGTTTTACTGGCTTTGGACTGTGGCGACGATCTCGGCCATCGTGGTCAACTTTTGCGCCTGGATGAAAGAGCTTGGACTGAGTTATGACATCCACGCGCTGTTAACCTCTACGCTGACGCTGTTCGTGGTGTTTCTGAACGTGGCGATGGTGCTGGTCAATCGCAGGGCCGTGTCCGAAGCAATCCTGAACGGGGAGCGTTACGAGGAAGCCTCCCTACCGACGCGGATCGCATCGCAGGCCTGGGCACCGCTGGTGATCGCCTATTTCTTTATCGCATGGGCGGAAATGACCTATCGCCTGATCGAGGCCCAGCCTCTCGGCCTGCCACTGATCACCGGCTTTTATCTGGTGTTGCTGACGGTGACCGTGGTTTACGGGATCGTAGGCTATCTGATCGAACGCTTCTTCCACCGTCAGCGCCTGCTGGAACAATGGCGTGCCAAAGCCGCAGAGGATAGCCACGGCCCGGATGCCAGCTCGGACATAACCAAAGACGATGAGGAAGCCGAAGAAGAGCTTGCCCCCTTCCTGACCAACCACAAAATGCACACGTATGAGGATCTCTCCCGCCGCATCGCCAATATACTGGCAGTTGTCGCGGCGTTCTGGGCGATCTCGGAAATCTGGCAGATCGACATCGACATGATTGCCACCACGCAATTCGACCGGATTTACGACATCGTAACGATCCTGTTTATCGGTTATGTCATCTACCATTTCGTGCGCATCTGGATTGACCAGAAAATTGCCGAAGAAGGCGGTGATGCCGTTGAAGTAGCGCCCGGCGATGAAGGCGGTGCCGGCGGGGCATCGCGGCTTGCCACCCTTCTACCGCTCTTTCGCAACTTCCTGCTGGCGATCATCTTTGTCGCCTTCGCCCTGATTGCCCTGACGAACATCGGGATCAATGTCTCGGCCCTGTTTGCCGGTGCCGGTGTGGTGGGTCTGGCCATCGGCTTTGGTGCGCAGGCGCTGGTGCGGGATATTTTTTCGGGAGCGTTCTTTCTGTTTGATGATGCGTTTCGCAAGGGCGAATACATCGACATCGGTTCTGTCAAAGGTACGGTTGAAAAAATCTCTGTCCGTTCTTTCCAGTTGCGACACCACCTCGGCCCGCTTCACACAGTCCCGTTCGGGGAAATCCAGCACCTGACGAACTTCTCCCGCGACTGGGTGATGATGAAGCTGAAACTGCGTGTGACTTACGATACGGACGTTGAAAAGGTCCGCAAATTGGTCAAGAAACTGGGGCAGGAACTTCTGGAAGACGAAGTGGTCGGGCACCAGTTCCTGCAACCGCTGAAGTCCCAAGGCGTGATCGAAATGCAGGACAGTGCCATGATCATCCGCGTGAAGTTCATGACCAAACCCGGCGACCAGTGGATTCTGCGCAAACGTGTCTATCAGGAAATCCGCGACCTGTTCGAGCGCGAGGGTATCCGCTTTGCGCACAAAGAAGTAACTGTACGACTGGCCGATGTAGATCCGGATGATCTGACAAAGAAACAGAAAGAGGCCGTGGGCGCCGCTGCACTGGCGGCGATCGAGGAAGACGAAATGCAAGGCCAGCCCGAAGGCAACACTGACGACGACCGCTAGGCCGAACGAAACACGCAAGAGGAGGAAACCATGTCTCGTATCAACAGAACCACCGTAGGCGATGTGGAAATCATCGCCCTGACAGACGGCGAAACACAATTCGGCGCAGAACTGTTTCCCGGAACCGAGGAAGCAAAGATCGACGCCCTGCTGGAAGCGGCAAAGGCGGAAGCCATCGACACCAACTTTAACGCCTTCATCGTGAAATCAGGCGGCGACACCATGTTGGTAGATGCCGGACCGCGCGATCTCTTCGGGCCGACGTGTGGCTATCTGGGAGATGCTCTGGAAGAAGCCGGAATAGGGCCGGATGAAATCACCCACCTGTATTTCACCCACCTGCACCCCGATCATATCGCAGGTGCATTGACCAAAGAAGGCCAGCCGGTGTTTGAAAAAGCAAAAATGCTGGTGTCCGAAGCGGATCACAAGTTCTGGTCGTCACAGGTCTTTACGGACGAAACACTGGCGCAATGGCAACAACTGGCCCAAGCGACCCTTGGTGCATATGCCCCTCGCACGGAACAGATCAAAGACGGCGATACGCTGGTTCGTGACGTAACGGCGCTGAACCTGCCCGGCCATACACCCGGTCATATGGGGTTTCGCGTGGACAGCGGATCTGACAGTTTCGCCCATGTGGGGGACATTGCCCATGCGCAGGTATTGCAGTTTGCCGATCCCGAAATCGGCATTGCCTTTGACATCGATATGGATCAGGCCCGCGCCACAAGAAAGCGCACGCTGGATATGGTGACAACAGACGGGATGAAATTGTCGGGCGGGCATATGTTGCGCCCGAATATCGGCAGGCTCGAACGGGCTGGCACAGGCTATATTTTTAAAGAGGATTAAGACAGTGACGGATGTGAAGAATAAATCTGTGATTATCACAGGGGCAAGTCGTGGCATCGGTGCAGCTGCGGCGCGCAAGTTTGCAGAACTCGGGGCGAAGGTGATGCTTTGTGCCCGCTCCGGCGGAGAAATCGAAGAAATCGCCAGCGAAATCACCAGGAACGGCGGAACGGCAATTGCACAGAAAACCGACGTTGCGGATTTTGATCAGGTGCAGGCTGCCGTAGAGCGCGCCAGTTCAGAGTTCGGCGGGCTCGATATCCTGATCAACAATGCCGGTGCACTGGACCCTGTGGAACGGCTGGAAAATGCAACTGTTGCTGCGTGGGACAACATCATCGACGTGAACGTCAAAGGTGTATTCTACGGCATCCGCGCAGCCCTTCCGGTGATAAAACCGGCAGGTGGCGGCAGCATTATCACCATCGGCTCCGGCGCTGCTACCGGCGCGCTTGAAGGCTGGTCCCACTATTGCAGTTCCAAAGCGGCAGTACACCATCTGAACGCCTGCCTTCACGAAGAGGAAAACGCAAACAACATCCGCGCACTGGTCCTGTCGCCCGGAACCGTGGCGACGGAAATGCAGCGGGTGATCAAGAAATCCGGTGTTAACCCTGTCAGCCAGCTTGACTGGGAAGATCACATTCCGCCGGAATGGGTGGCCGATACGCTGGTCTGGATGGCCACGGGTGACAGCGATGATTACCGCGGCGCCGTTGTCTCTCTGCGTGATGAAAATATCCGTAAACGGGTGGGCCTGATTTGATCGACGTAGACACTCAGAACGGGCTGTGGCGTGTCACGTTGAACCGGCCGGACAAAGCCAACGCCCTGTCCCCCGATATGCTGCGGGACGTGGCTGCTGTGGCCCGACAGGCCCATGCAGACCCCGAACTGCACAGCTTTATCATCACTGGCGCAGGCGAACGTGTGTTTTGCGCCGGTGCCGATGTGGGCGGCGGTGAAGATATGTATGCCTTCACCCAGAGCCCCCTGTGGTCGGACGCCTCGGGCGCGATTGCCGCCCTGCCCTGCCTGACCATCGCAGCCCTGAATGGTACGCTGGCGGGGGGTGGTTTCGCGCTGGCCTTGGCTTGCGATCTGCGGATTGCCACGCCGGAAGCAAAGTTCTTTTATCCGGTCCTCAAACGTGGCTTTCTGCCCCAGCCCGATGACGTAAAACGACTGGCCGCATTGATTGGCTCAGCCCGTGCAAAGCTGATCCTGATGGGCGGACAAAAGCTCGACGCGGCCGAGGCCTTGCAAATCGGGCTGGTTGAACGGGTGCTGCCACTGGCAGAGTTTGACAGTCTTCTGACGGCCCTGACAAGCGATGCTGCCGCGGCGAAGCCCCAAAGCATCGCTGCTATAAACCGGCTGTTTGATGATCTGGACGCCGCGCAACTACAGGATTGTTACAAGGCCGCCTACGAAAATGATCCCGCAGCCATTGCGCGGATCACAGGCCGTTCGCAGGACGCGGAAACGGTTTAAGGCTGGCAATGACGGCAGATCAAACACCCGATGCGCTGGTGATTGGCGCTGGTCCTACGGGACTGATGGCAGCAGAAATGCTTGCGGATTCGGGGCTAGCAGTCCTGCTGGCCGAGGCGAAACCCTCTGTCGGGCGCAAGTTTCTGATGGCGGGGAAATCCGGTCTGAACCTGACCAAAGACGAACCCGAAGCCCCGTTCCTGACGGCGTTCGGTTCAATGGCTGGACCTTTGGACACGGCACTGTCGGAGTTCGGTCCGGAACAGGTAAAACGCTGGGCCGAAGATTTGGGACAAACCATCTTTACCGGATCGTCCGGTCGGGTGTTCCCGAAAGTCATGAAAGCCTCTCCCCTGCTGCGCAACTGGCTTGCGCGATTGGATCGGAAGGGCGTCACCCTTAAAACCCGCTGGCGCTGGACAGGATGGGACAAGCAGGGCTTTCAGTTCGACACACCTGACGGGGTTCAAACCGTTCGCCCGAAGGTTACTGTTCTTGCGCTTGGCGGGGCAAGTTGGGCGCGGCTCGGCTCTGACGGGGCGTGGACCACACTGCTGGCAGAAAAAGGCGCAAAACTCAGCGCATTTGCCCCGTCCAACATGGGGATAACCGTTGAATGGTCGACCCATATGGCGCCTGCTTTCGGCAGCCCGCTGAAATCAATCGCCCTGAGCAGCGGTGGCAAAACCGCCGTGGGAGAGGCCGTAATATCCCGCGCAGGGCTGGAAGGATCGCTGATCTACCAGTTCTCCGCCGCCTTGCGCGCAGGCGCAGAATTGCAGATTGACCTCTTCCCGGACCGAACAGAAACGCAACTTCAGGAACGGATTGACAAGGCGGGGGCAAAAACATCCCTGACCAACATCCTGCGCAAGACCCTGCGCATGGACCAAGCCAAGGCCGCGTTGTTTCTGGAGTTTGCCCGCCAGACACCCCGCGATACGCTCGGGTCTGCACTGAAAGCCTTAACAATTCCCTACACTGGCACCGCGCCTCTGGATCAGGCAATCTCGGTGGCCGGTGGGCTTTGCTGGGAGTCGCTCTCTGAAGGTTTTGAACTTACCTGTGCCAAAGGCGTCTTTTGCGCCGGTGAAATGCTCGACTGGGAAGCGCCGACAGGCGGCTATCTGATCACCGCCTGCCTTGCCACGGGACGGGCCGCAGGTCTGGCAGCGGCCCACGCTGCCAGATCACAAGAGCCGTAGTGTTCTAGGCAGGATTGCGGATCGCATCGGCCTTTTTGTAGGCATCCCGATTGATATTGCGCCTCACATAGGCCCGCAGCGTGTCACTTTCCAGCGGGAACCCCGTGCCGCGCATCCAGCCCGCACAATGGGTCAGCAGGATATCGGGCACTGTGAACTTGTCACCCATAAGGAACTCGTTATCGCCCAGACGCTGCTCCAGCGCCTTCAAAGAACGTTCCATCTCCCAGATCAGGATATCCTTGATCGCTGGCACGCGCTTTTCTTCGGGGTTGACGAACTTGTTGCGTGCCGCCGTCCAGAGCGCACCGTCGATTTCGTCACAGATGAACTGTGTAAAACTGTCCTGCGCAGCCCGTTCCAGCGTGCCTGCTTCATAGGTTAGCGCGCCATGTTTGTCCGCAAGATACTGGAGGATCGCCACGGAATCGATAATCGTGGCCTCGCCCACTTTCAGGCTGGGAATCTTGCCCGTCGGATTCAGTGTCGAGGCTGTTTCCCCGCGCGGGTTATCCGGCACCAGATCATATTCCAGCCCCAGTTCCTCCAAAGCCCAAAGCACGCGGAAGGCCCGCGTTTTCGGTGAACCGACCAATGTGTACATCTGCTCTCTCCCTAAGACCGTCTTAACATTGATATGCGAATAAAAGCCCTTTCGACCAGCGCCATTTCAGGCGGCTTTCGTGCGGAACGTAGCGTCAGATCCGTGTTCATCAGATCGTCGAGCGCCTTTTCCAACCGTGCTGCGCCAAGCCGCTGGGCCTGTCGTACCAAACGGTCCTTGCGCGGCCCGAACACAGGCGGACGGGCGCGCGACAGGGCGGTATCGGGGCCTTGGGGATGGGTCGCTGCGGCGTGAAGCGTGCGGAAATGGCGGGTGGCTGCAATACATAGGGCTGTCGGGTTAACGCCCTGCCCTGCCAGCCGTTTAAGCGTTGGGACGACATCCGCACTGCGCCCTTCGGCAGCGGCATGCACCGCATCGTCAAGATTTGCATCCGCCGTCGCAGGCATACAGGCGTCAATATCATCACCAGTTATTGGGGTGTCATCACCGAATTTGTAAAGTCCCAGCTTTTCAATCGTCTGCGCCATTTCACCCGGATCAAGCGTTCGGGCCAAAGTCAGCAGATCATCCATTGAAGACTGGGAGAGTTGCGAAAGATTGGCCTCTTTCGCCATCCTCTCAATATCCGCACGCCCGGGCGGATCATCGTAAATCCCGATCGCAAGCGATCTCTGGTCACCCTCGAAAGCCTTGCGCAGTTTGGAACGGGCGTTCAGGCTGCCGGCCGTCGCCACAAGAGTTGCGTCTTCCTTGGTCCATTCTTTCAAGGCTATGGCCAGCACATCCGCCAACCCGTCGGTCGCGCCTTCGACAAAAACCACACGCGGACCGGGAAAAAAGCCCTGTGCCTTCAGGCTGTCCAGAACACGGGACGGTTCCTTTCGCAGATCAGCGCCATTGATCCGCTCCAGCCGCATTTCCTCTTCTGCCTTCGGCCCGACCAGCGCCTTGATCAACTGCTGCCGCTTCAGGGACACCCGCATTGCATCCATGCCATAAAGCAAGATACCGGCACGGGCGCCTTCGGGTTTGGCGATGAAGGCTGACGCCTGCGCACCGGAAAGTTTCATCCCGCCCAGCCGTTTGACGTAATAGCGATGCGCTGCGCGATCTGGTTGGCGAGCGCTTTGGCAAGGCGGGTATTTGCATCCCGTTCTGCTACACTGGATGGATAGGTTTCCGAGGTGGAGCCGTAAGAGGTCACGTTCTTCACGCTATCCTCAAACACCACCCGCTGCGTGGCACGGTCCCTTACTGTGAACTTCGCGGTACCGGTCAAACTGGTACGGGTCGTGCCTTCGTCTTCGGTCACGGCAAGGGCGCTCTCGCTCAGCTTCAGGGAAAAATTCAGAACATAAGGCGCACTGTCTCCAGCATAGCCCAAACGGTCTTCCAGTTGCTGGCGCAATTCAAACCCGTTGCGCCCTTTAACCAGATCAATCGCAATCTGGCCGCGCAGGTTGGCTGCAGTTGTGCCCTGTTTGTAAACAGGCTCGAACCCGCAGGCCGCGACGCCGCCCGACAGGGCGAGCGCCAGAAAGTTTCGTCTGTTATACAACAACATTCACAATCCGCCCCGGAACCACGATCAGCTTTTTCGGCGTAGCGCCGTCCAGCATCTTAATCACAGTCTCGTTGGCCAGAACCAGTTTTTCAACCTCTTCTTTGGGCATGGATTTCGGCACAGTGATTTCATCGCGCCGTTTGCCGTTGATCTGGATCGGAAGTGTAACTTCGTCATCCACAAGCATTGCAGGATCTGCCTTGGGCCAATCCGCCTGAGCCACCAGACCTTCGCCACCCAGATGCGCCCAGAGTTCCTCGGCCAGATGGGGCGTCATAGGCTGCATCAGCTGCGCCATGACTTTCAGAACACGGGTGCGAGTCGCCTTGTCCGCTTTGGACTTTGCGAGCGCATTGGTGAGTTCATAGAGCTTGGCCACGGATTTGTTGAAGGCAAAACCTTCAATCCCCTTGGTCACTTCCTCGATGGCACGGTGGCAGGCTTTTTCCAGTGCGAGGTTATCAGCATCGGAACCTTCGCCACTTGCAGAATCCAGTTCGTCGGCAAGACGCCAGACCCGTTGCAAGTGTTTCCAGGCAGCCTCTGCGCCGGAGGCTGTCCATTCAACATCCCGTTCGGGCGGGCTGTCGGACATGACGAACCAACGGGCTGTATCTGCGCCGTATTGGTCGATAATATCTTCGGGATCGACCACGTTCTTTTTGGATTTGGACATTTTGATCGACGGACCAACCGTCACAGGACGCCCGTCCAATGTCTCGTACCCGCCCTTGACCGGTTTGATCTCATCCGGATTCAACCATTTGCCGTCAGGATCTTTGTAGGTTTCATGGCATACCATGCCTTGTGTGAACAAAGCATTAAACGGTTCTGTCGCGCTGTCGGGCATATGTCCGGTCAGGTTCATCGCCCGCGCAAAGAAACGCGCATAAAGCAGATGCAGGATCGCGTGTTCCACGCCGCCGATATACTGGTCCACATTCATCCAGTAGGACAGATCGGCATCCACGGTCGGCGTATCGGCACGGGGGGCTGTGAAGCGGGCGAAATACCAGCTGGAATCCACGAAAGTATCCATCGTGTCGGTTTCGCGCTGTGCGGGTGCGCCACATTCCGGGCAAGGCACATCGCGCCACGTCGGGTGCCAGTTCAGCGGATTGCCTGGACGATCAAACGTGGCGTCCTTGGGCAGTTCCACCGGCAGGTTTTCTTTCTTCTCGGGCACGACACCGCATTTTTCACAGTGCACTACAGGGATTGGACAGCCCCAGAACCGCTGGCGCGATGCGCCCCAGTCCCGCAGGCGATAGTTCGTAGTGCCTTTGCCCCAGCCTGCCTTTTCAGCATAGGCGATGGTGGCATCGATAGCCTCCTGACCTGTGGCCTCGTCCAGACCAGCGAAATGGTCGACCCATTTCACTGTCTCGGTCTTTGGCGGCACGAAGGCCTCGTTTGCTACAGGGGTTTCGTTATCCAGTGCAAAGAAAGTGTCGATGACCGGCAGATCATACTTGCGGCAGAAATCCAGATCGCGCTGGTCGTGGGCCGGACAACCGAAAATCGCACCGGTGCCATAGTCCATCAGGATGAAATTGGCGATCCAGACTGGCAGTTCACGGTCTTCGTAGATCGGATGTTTGACGCGGATGCCAGTGTCCATGCCCAGCTTGGGCGCAGTTTCTATCGCTTCTTCCGTGGTGCCGCCCTTGCGACATTCTGCAATGAAATCAGCAAATTCGGGGTTGTCGGCTTCCAACTGTTTGGCAATCGGGTGATCCGGCGAAATCCCCACAAAAGACGCCCCGTTCAGCGTATCGGGCCGCGTGGTATAAACCTCGATCCGGTCGCCGCCATCTACACGTTCGAACGAAAACTCCAGCCCGCGGGACTTGCCGATCCAGTTCTGCTGCATCAGGCGCACTTTATCCGGCCAGCCGTCAAGTTTATCAATCGCGCTTAGCAGGTCTTCAGAAAAGGCGCTGATCTTGAAGAACCATTGAGTCAGTTCCTTGCGTTCGACCAATGCGCCGGAGCGCCAGCCGCGACCGGCTTCCACCTGTTCGTTGGCCAGAACGGTCATATCCACCGGATCCCAGTTCACCACGGCCTTTTTACGATAGACCAGCCCCTTATCCATCATGTCGATGAACATGGCCTGCTGCTGGCCGTAGTATTCGGGATCACAAGTGGCGAGCTCTCGCGACCAGTCGATCGACAGGCCCATCGGCTTCATCTGCTCGCGCATGTCCGCGATATTCTGATAGGTCCATTCACCGGGATGAACACCTTTTTCCATAGCGGCATTTTCTGCAGGCAGACCAAAAGCATCCCAGCCCATCGGGTGCAGGACATTAAAGCCGTTCACTGCCTTATACCGCGCGACCACATCGCCCATGGTATAGTTGCGTACGTGCCCCATGTGGATGCGGCCCGAAGGATAGGGGAACATTTCCAGCACGTAATATTTCTCGCGGGACTCATCCCGCTCTGCTTTGAACACGGATGCGTCGTCCCAGGCTTGTTGCCACTTCGGTTCCACCACACGGGCATTATAACGAGACATGTTTTCTTCCTTACACAGCAAAACGCCGGACAATATGCCCGGCGTCATTATCTTCAACGGGCGGTATCACCCGCGTTATAGGTTTTTATCGCGCACACGCAACTGACGGGCGCGGGTCAGGATCGCATCTTCCACACGGCGCACGGTCTCTGCACTTGCGGGGCCGCTGCGGGTCTGGATTGACAGCTTCAGCGAACGTGCATCAAGGGCAGGATCCTGCACCAGTACAGTGGCGCGGTACTGACGGGCACTGCCAGGCGCACGCCCCCACCCCATCACAAGCACACCCGTAAATGGATCAGCCGATTCTACCGGCAGGAAGTTCAGCGTTTCGAGAGCCGCACTCCAAAGGTATTTGTTTACACGTACGTTTGTATTTTCGTCAGGAGAGCGCAGGGCATCAAAGATAGAGACCGTATCACCACCTGCCTCACCCAGGGCCCGTTCCATCGCACCGGAGGACGGATCCTCTCGGGACGGGTCCGGCCGTACTGTAACAGGCCGGTTCAGAAAGCCGCCACTGCTGCGTCCCGAATTGCCGAAACTGCCACATCCAACAAGCGCACCGCAAAGAAGTGCGATCAGACCTGCTTTAAAACCATTATTCATCATGCTCTACGCCTCAAGCTTTACAGCTGTTTCTTTCATGTACCGTTAGTTGGGAATACGGACAAGTTCTTATTCTTCAGGCGGGGGAACGGGCTGTTATATATAAAGAAGTGCAAAGCACCCGAAAATGACTGTGGCATCATTGCACCAACTTAAGGCTTATCATCGGAAGCACAGCACAGACGCTTGATATTCGGGGGCCAGAGAGTGAAAAGCATACACACTCTTTCCGGATACCTCGGATAGAGGTGCACCTTTTAACCTAACGAGGGAAAACTATGAAAAAAGTTCTCTTTGCAACCACAGCACTCGTCGCAACTGCCGGTATGGCTGCTGCTGACGTAACACTGTCCGGTTCCGGCCGCTTCGGCATTGTATACAACTCCGCAATGGACGGCGCTGGCCAGTCCAAAACAAAAATCGAAAAGCGTATGACCATCAACGTTGATGGCTCCGGCTCCACAGACACAGGTCTGGACTTCGGTGGTCGCATCCGTCTGCGTTCCGACGAGAACGACGCTGCTGCCGCTGCTGCTTCCGCAAACGTGTGGATGGGCAACGACATGTTCCGCATCACAGTGGGCAACACTGAAGGCGCTATGGTTAACCGTCTTGGTTACTTCCAAGGTTCCATCGGCCTGACAGGTCTGCACTGGGCCAACGTTTCCTTCAACATGGGTAGCGTTTCCCGCTTCATCCTGAACACATACAGCTCCCGCGGTAACGCTGGCGATGTTGTACGTCTGGACTTCAACGTAGGCGGCTTCGGCGTATCCCTGTCTTCCGACTCCACAGGTGACCACCTGTCCAACGGTTCCGAAGATGCGATCGCTGTTTCCTACAACTTCGGTGACTGGAACGTTGCAGCTGGTTTTGCTAAAAACGCAAACAACTCTGCTGTAAGCGCAACCGAGCGTGACATGTTCTCCCTGTCCGCTGCTGGTAACATCGGTGACTTCGGTGTTGGCATTCAGTACTCCGATCTGGAAGACGTAGCTTCTAAAGTTGTTCTGAACGGTGAATACGACTTCGGTGAAACAACCGTAGCTGCATTCGTTGCTCACACAGACGAAGACACTGTTGGTTCCGCAGGTATCGGCGCTGCTGGCGAAGAAACCGAATACGGCATCGGCTTCACCCACTCCCTGGGTGGCGCAGTTCTGGCCGGCGGTATCTCCCGCAACTGGCAAGACGAAACAATGGCTGACCTGGGTGTCCGCTTCAACTTCTAAGTTTTCTTAGAAGTCGTTTCGAGAAGAGCAGGCCTTCGGGTCTGCTCTTTTTTTGTGCGTATTACCAAACTTTTTCAGTCGTCACCCTGAATCGCCATACGCCTATCCCCTTGAAATTACGCGATTTCGGGTCTTTCACGACCTTGTGATAATTACTTGACGGAATTTGTCGAAAAGCGACTTTTGCCCCCCTACAACTTTGGATATTTATAAGGCTGGCGACATATTGTGGCCTTTTCTCCTATTGGCGCTTGCGCCATCCCTCCCACTATCAAAAGAGAAACAAAATGAAAAAAGTTCTCCTTGCTTCGACAGCGATTATCGCTTCGGCTTCTGCCGCAGCCGCTGACGTAACACTGTCCGGTTCCGGCCGCTTCGGTATCGTATACGACAGCTCCCAAGACGCTGCCGGCCAGTCCAAAACAAAAATCGAACGTCGTATGACCATCAACGTTGATGGCACAGGTTCCACAGACACAGGTCTGGAATTCGGTGGTCGCATCCGTCTGCGCTCCGATGAGGGCGACACTTCCGGTGCTGCCGGTTCCGCCAACATCTGGATGGGCAACGACATGTTCCGCATCACTGTTGGTAACACAGACGGCGCTCTGGTTAACCGTATCGCCTACTTCGACGGTTCTGTTGGTCTGACCGGTCTGCACGACGCTGACAACTCCTTCAACATCGGTTCTTCCCAGTTCCTGCTGAACACATATTCTTCCCGCGGTAACGCAGGTGATGTTGTTCGTCTGGACTTCAACGTTGGTGGCTTTGGCGTATCCCTGTCCACAGACTCCACAGGCGATCACCTGTCCAACGGTTCCGAGGATTCCATTGCGGCATCCTACAACTTCGGTGACTGGACTGTTGCCGGTGGTTACGCGAAAAACGCGAACAACTCTGCCACCGCAGCTGGTGAGCAAGACCTGTGGTCTGTTTCTGTTGCAGGTCAGATCTCTGACTTTGGTGTGAACCTGGGCTACTCCGATCTGGAATCCGTAGGTTCCAAAGCGGTTCTGTCCGGTTCTTACGCCTTTGACGCGACAACTGTGACTGCATTCGTTGCACACACTGATGAAGACACTCTCGGTTCCGCAGGTATCGGCGCTGCAGGTGACGAAACAGAATACGGCATCGGCTTCACCCACGATCTCGGTGGTGCAGTTCTGGCAGGCGGTGTTTCCCGCAACTACACAGAAGAAACAATGGCGGACCTCGGCGTTCGCTTTGCCTTCTAAGTTAGGCTGAATATTAGGTGCACAGGAAGGGTAGACCCGCAGGGTCTACTCTTTCTCTTTTTTTGGGCTTGCCCAAAGCCCGACAGACAGGCATTCATTCGCCATGTCCCTTACCGATATCACATCCCGCATCACCGCTGCCGAATCCGAGGCCAACCGCCCCGCGGGCAGCACCCGTCTGATCGCCGTATCCAAGGTCCAACCCGATGAACGGGTGCGTGCCGTACTTGAATCCGGCCATCGGCTGTTCGGGGAAAACAAGGTGCAGGAAGCACAAGGCAAATGGCCACGCTTCCGCGAGGAATTCGGACCTGTAGAGGTTCATTTGATCGGCCCGCTGCAAAGCAATAAGGTCAAACCGGCGGTAGAACTATTTGACGCGATCCATACGCTGGACCGCAGCAAACTGGCCCGCAAGATTGCCAGTGAAATACAAACACAAGGTAAATCGCCCGAACTGTTCATTCAGGTCAATACCGGCGAGGAACCGCAAAAGGCAGGTGTCCTTCCCGCCGATGCGGATGCGTTCATTGCAGAATGCCGCGGGATGGATCTGACCATCAACGGACTGATGTTGATTCCCCCGGTCGACGAAGAACCGGCCCTGCATTTCTCTTTGTTGCGCAAAATTGCCGAACGCAACGGGCTGTCCGGTTTGTCGATGGGTATGAGCAGTGATTTCGAACGCGCCGTGGCCCTTGGTGCGACCCATGTCCGCGTTGGCTCGGCCATTTTCGGTGAACGGGCTTACGAGGTCTGACCCTAGCGGATAATCAGCCGCGAGCGTTCGGTCCAACCGGACAGGATTTCGACCAGATCCAACTCGTCAAAAGCGATACAGCCTTCGGTCGGGTGACGCGGTTTGCGCCATTTGTGTAGGAAGATTGCGCTGCCAGCACCGGCTTCAGCATCCGGCCAGTTGTAATCAACGATTGCAAAAATATCGTAAAGCGGATCAGCACGGCGCAGTTTTTCGTGGCTGAACCGGTGACTGCGCGCGCGGATTTCCTGATTGTACTGCGGATCGCGGGGATCGTCTGACCAGACATCCACCAGATTAATCGGCCAGCAATCAAGTGCCGGTGCATCAAAGCTAACCCTATCGCTGCGATAGCCAACCCCGCCAAGACGATAGGTGCCGAGCGGCGTGATCCCGTCGCCTTCGCCCTGTTTCACACCAATCCCGCCACGTCCCACAGCACAGCAAAACCGCCGCCCCTGAAACCGTGCGCCCCATTTGGTGACAACCAGATCATCAAAACCCGCTATCATAGCAAATGCCCGCTCTTTTTCGCTTTGGTATCAAGGTATCCGGTATTCTGTGCTGTGCGTCCCACGTGCAAAGGCACGCGCTCTGACACGGCAATTCCGGCTTCTTCCATACGGGCCACCTTGGCGGGATTGTTTGTCATCAGGCGCGTGGATTTAAAGCCGAGGCTTTGCAGGATTTCAGCGCCGAGTCTGAAATCCCGTTCGTCATCCTCAAATCCCAATCTATGGTTCGCTTCAACAGTATCAAATCCCTGATCCTGCAACGAATACGCCCGCATCTTATTCGCAAGTCCGATGCCGCGCCCTTCCTGATTGAGGTAGAGCAGCACGCCCTCTCCCTCTATCCCGATTTGCGCCAGTGCGGCTTGCAACTGCGGCCCGCAATCGCATTTGAGAGAGCCGATAACATCGCCGGTAAAACAGGCAGAATGGAGGCGTGACAACACGGGCTTGTCCCGCGCTGGACGTCCGACCTCAATCGCGTAGTGTTCTTCTCCGCCGTCCCGCTTGCGATAGACGTGGACCCGTGATTTCTGGGAAACATGCAACGGCACCCGCGCGTGGGCAATTTGATCCAGTGGCATTCGCAGTGCGGCGCCGGCCTCTATCTCGGCCACTTCAAGCACCAGCAAGCCCTCAGGCTCTTCTGCGACAGGGGCAAGGATCGCACCGGGAAGCAGGCCGGCTGTCTTACACAGCCGGATGATCGTGCGATCCACCAGCGCAGAACCGTCCCGCAAATACAGGAACGGCCCCTTCATGGGCATCACCAGATCCAGCGAGGGATCGGCCATCGCATGAACCCAAGTCGCCGGCGCATCAAAAGGGACCGCGATTCGCACAAGATCGCCATCATAGGCCGGAGCCGACAGGGTTTCCGCCCGCCGGTTCGTAACTGCAATATGAAGCGCATCACCCACATCGCGCATCTGGGCAAGTCTTTCGGAACTGAGGGTCTCGATCGCGGCCACAACGACACGCGCCGCACCTTCGCGCAGCACAACCGGTACACCCATGCGCAGATCGGCACGGGCCCGTGCGATTTTCTCATCCAGTGTTACAGAAAACGGCATTACGATCCTGTTGCTTGAAACAATTTGCCTGCCTTCTATATCTCCCATGACGTAAAAGTGAAACATTATAACGAAATTAAACACGTCCCTGTGAGGCGGATTGATAAATGCTCCCGAGACGCGCAACTTCATCCCGAGACGAGGAGATAATCCATGAATAATGTTAAGAAAATTCTGATGGTGGATGATGATGACGACCTGCGCGAAGCGCTGGCCGATCAACTGGTCCTCACCGAAGAATTCGATGTTTTTGAAGCTGAAAACGGTGCCAATGGTCTGGAGAAGGCCAAACAGGCACTATACGATCTGGTGCTGCTGGATGTCGGCCTGCCGGACATGGACGGGCGCGAGTTGTGCCGCCTGATGCGCAAACAGGGGGTGAAATGCCCCATTGTGATGCTGACGGGCCATGACACCGACGCAGATACGATTCTGGGTCTGGATGCAGGCGCGAATGATTACGTTTCAAAACCCTTCAAATTCCCTGTGCTTCTGGCCCGTATCCGTGCCCAGTTGCGCCAGCACGAGCAATCCGAAGATGCGGTGTTCAATCTGGGGCCTTATACCTTCAAACCGTCATCGAAACTGCTGGTGGACGAAGCGGACAAGAAGGTCCGCCTTACGGAAAAAGAAACCAATATTCTCAAGTTCCTCTACCGCTCGCAGGATGGTGTCGTGCCGAGAGAGGTTCTTTTGCACGAGGTTTGGGGCTATAATGCGGGTGTGACGACTCATACGTTGGAAACCCACATCTACCGGCTGCGTCAAAAGATCGAACCCGATCCCAGCAACGCGCGGCTACTGGTGACGGAATCAGGCGGCTATCGTCTGAACGCGTAGTAAATAAAAAATCGCAGGGCTTTTCATAGTTTTTCCCTGCACTGACCCGCCGGACCGGCGGGTCTTTTTTTGCCTGTGACATTGCACTAAGGTGCGGCGAAATTAACAAAGGTCTGCCCAATGCCCATTAAAATCTGCACATGGAACATCAATTCCGTGCGCCTGCGCGAACCCATCGTCATGAAACTTCTGGCAGAAGAGCAACCGGACGTGTTGTGTCTTCAGGAATGTAAAAGCCCTGTCGAAAAAATCCCGACCGAAAACTTCGCCGCCCTTGGATATTCCCACATGGTTGCCCGCGGTCAGAAGGGCTACAATGGCGTCGCGATCCTGTCAAAACGTCCCATCGTAGACGCAGGTCATCGCGATTTCTGCGAAAAAGGCGATGCCCGCCATGTAGCTGCCCAATTAGACAACGGGATGATCGTGCACAATTTCTATGTGCCGGCCGGTGGCGATGTGGCCGACCGTGAAGTGAACGAAAAATTCGGCCACAAGATGGATTTCCTGTCAGAAATGCGGGACTGGTTCCACGGCGAAGCGCCTCAGAAATCCGTTATGGTAGGCGATCTGAACATTGCCCCTCGTGAAGATGATGTCTGGGATCACAAGAAACTGTTGAAAGTGGTGTCCCATACACCGGTCGAGGTAGAGGCCCTTGCCGAAACACAAGACGCCGGTAAATGGGTAGACATCACCCGTCAGGATATTCCCGAAGGTCTGCTTTATACGTGGTGGTCCTACCGCGCGCGGGACTGGGATGCAGCGGATAAGGGTCGCCGTCTGGATCACATCTGGGCCACGCCCGATATTTCCTCAAGCGGCCATTCCAGCCGTGTTTTGCGCGATGCCCGCGGCTGGGAAAAGCCGAGCGACCACGCTCCGCTATTTGCTACCTTCGACCTGGACTGATCCGCAACAGGCCGCAGACCTTGTTCCAGCGGCCCTGTTCGCCTACATCACAAACAACCCAAGTCTAATTGCAAGAGAGACATATGTTGGAATTGAATGGCGCTGACGCCACCGCCCCTGCCGGTGATCTGATCACAGACGGCTCTGAAGCGACCTTTATGCAGGACGTGATCGAAACTTCGCAAACCACCCCCGTGATCGTTGATTTCTGGGCGCCATGGTGCGGACCGTGCAAAACGCTAGGCCCTGCCTTGGAAGATGCCGTATCAGCGGCAGGCGGTCGCGTGAAGATGGTCAAGATCAACGTCGACGAAAACCAGATGCTTGCGGGTCAGTTGCGGGTGCAATCCATCCCGACAGTGTTTGCCTTTCACGAAGGTAAACCCGTTGATGCGTTTCAGGGCGCGTTGCCCCCGAGCGAAGTGAAAACCTTCGTCGAAAAAATCGCTTCGCTGGCAGGTGAGCCGGACAACGGGCTTGACGATGCGGTGGCCGCTGCCGAAGAAATGTTTGAACTGGGCGAATTTGAAGATGCCGCGCAGACCTTTGCCGCCATCGTTGAAGAAGACCCGAGCCACGCTGCCGCCTATGCCGGACTGGTCAAATCCTATCTCGCGCTCGGTGCGGCCGATCAGGCAAACGAGTTGCTGGAAAATGTGCCTGCAGCAATTGCACAGGATACAGCGATCCTTGCCGTAAAGGCACAAGCTGAACTGGCCGCCACCGCCGCGGATGCAGGGGAAACTGCCGAACTGCGGGCCAAGCTTGATGCGGATGAAAACGATCATCAGGCGCGTCTCGATCTGGCGATGGCGCTGTTGGGAGAAGGCAAAACCGAAGAAGCGGTCGCCGAACTGCTGGATATTTTCCGGCGCGACCGGGAGTGGAATGACGGCGCGGCCAAGGCGCAATTGTTCAAGGTTTTCGACAGTCTCGGCCCGACCGACCCTGTCGCGCAAAACGGACGTCGCAAATTGTCATCAATGATCTTTGCCTAAAGCGCTTCGGGGGCTATGTTTGATACATGATAAACGTCATCGACCTGCCCCCGAAAATTCCCATTTTCCCCTTGTCAGGTGTTTTGCTTCTGCCACGCACCCGCTTGCCGTTAAATGTGTTTGAACCCCGCTATCTGGCCATGCTGGATGATGCGCTGAAAACCGATCACCGGATGATCGGTATGGTTCAGCCCCGTGAGATCCCCGGCAACAAGGACGAAACAACCTTGCAGCAAATCGGCTGTGCCGGGCGGGTCACGTCCTTTTCCGAAACCGAAGACGGGCGGTATCTGATCACCCTGTCTGGCATCAGCCGTTTCAGGCTGCGCGCGGTTGAAAACGGGTTTTCCCCCTATATTAACGCCGCTGTGGACTGGACCAGCTTTACGGCTGACAAGGGCGCGCAGGATGTAGATCACGGGTTTGACCGCCCGAAATTCCTTAAAATCCTGTCCCGCTATTTCACCGCGACCTCTCTCTCTACAGATTGGGACAGCCTGAAAGAAGCGGATGAGGAACTGTTGATCAATTCGTTGTCGATGCTCTGCCCGTTTGATCCGGCAGAAAAACAAGCCCTGCTGGAAGCCCCCAATCTGGCGAACCGCCGCGAAACGCTGGTGACGCTGATGGAGTTTGCACTGGCTGGTGATCCCGGAGAGGACTCTATCCAATGAGCGACACACCCAAAACCGATCCCAAAATGCTCGAAGCACTGATCTGTCCGGTGACGCATACGCAATTGCGATACGATGCAGACGCGCAGGAACTGGTGTCTAAAAAAGCCCGTCTGGCCTTCCCGATCCGCAATGGCATTCCTGTGATGCTGATCGATGAGGCGCGTCCGCTGGACTAAACCGCGCGGCCCTGCATCAGGCGGGGTAACTCGCCGGTCAGACCGGCGGCCTGCCGGATCAGGTTCCGCCGCGCCGAAGGCACTGCATTCACCGCCCCGAGACCAAGATCCCGCACCCCACGTAGCACAGGGTTGTCGTTGGAGAAAAGCCGGTTCAGACCATCCGTTGCCACCGCAAGGCTGGCCGCATCGAAACGCCGCCACTGCTGGTAGGGTTGCAATGCAACGGGGCTGCCGATGTCCTGCCCGCGCCGTGCCGCATCTGCAAGAACCTGCGCCAGTGCTGCCACATCCCGAAGGCCGAGGTTCAACCCCTGCCCTGCAAGCGGATGAATGCCGTGGGCCGCATCGCCCACCAGCGCCACACGGTCCGCTACGAAAGATTGTGCCAGCGACAGACCAAGTGGATACATGAACCGTGTTCCAGCCAGTTTAATGTCACCCAGAAACTCGCCAAAAGCAGGACGCAGACAAGCCAGATAATCCGCATCATCCATCGCCTGTATCGCCTCGGCGCGAACTGTGGATTCTGTCCAGACAATGGAACTGCGATTGCCCGGCAGAGGCAGGATCGCCAAGGGGCCGGATGGGAGGAACAACTGGTGTGCACAGCCCTGATGCGGCTGCTCATGCTCAACGGCACATACCAGAGAGGCCTGTTCGTACTGCCAGCCGGTGCGCCGGATGCCACTGCGCAGGGCAACGCCGCTCTGGCGTCCGTCACTGCCCACCAGCACGCGACCGCGCAAGGTATCACCGCTATCGAGCGTGATGGTCACACCAGCCGCATCCACCGCCTGTCCGGTCACCGAACGCTCTGCCAGATGGGTGATACTATCGCTTTGCGCCACATGATCCAGCAGCGCACGTCGCAGGTAACGGTCCTCGATCATCTGCCCCATCGGGCCTTCTTCGATCTCGTTATGATCGAAATGCAGGAAATAGGGTGATGCGCCCTCGCCGGGGCGCCCGTCAGACACTTTGATATCCAGAATTGGTTGGGCGTGTTCGCGCAAACCGTCCCACACCCCCAAAGCCGCGAGCATCCGCTGCGAAGTCAGCGCCAGCGCATAGCCCCGCCCGTCAAAATCCGCTTCCTTGCGGGCATCCACAGGCAGCGCATCAATGATGGTGCAGCGAAAACCGGCCTGTGCCAGCGCCAGTGCAAGGGCAGAACCGTTCAGCCCGCCCCCTGCAATCAGAATATCCGTATCCATAGTCATAGGCTGAATATGGGCGCTTCTGCGGGATTGTCCATCGGTCATTCCGCCGCTAGGGTTCGGTCCAAATACGAAGGAGACCCGTGATGGCACACCCCTGGCTAAGCGCAACCGCATCCGATCTGGGACGGGGCATTGCCGCAGGCAAGATCGACCCTGTGGACTTGACCGAAACCTATCTGGACGCCGCTGAGTCCCACGACTTCAGCCAGCGGATCTTCACCCATGTCACCCGTGATCGCGCCCTGTCCGAAGCGAAGGCCGCCAAATCCCGTGCGGATGCCGGATTGCGCAACAGCCTGCTGGACGGGGTTCCGGTGTCCTGGAAGGATCTTGTGGACACCGCCGGAATTGAAACTGTATCGGGCAGTGATCTGCTTAAGGGGCGCGTTCCCGCACAGGACGGCGAATGCCTGCAACATGCCACCCGTGCCGGACTGGTTTGTATGGGCAAAACCCATATGTCGGAACTGGCGTTTTCCGGTTTGGGGTACAATCCCATTACCCAGACACCGCCCTGTGTGAACAATCACGCCGCCGTTCCGGGGGGATCATCCTCGGGAGCGGCAGCCTCGGTTGCCTTCAACCTGTCCGCAGCGGCGATCGGTTCGGATACAGGGGGTTCGGTGCGGATTCCTGCTGCGTGGAATGATCTCGTCGGGTTGAAAACCACCTCCGATCTGGTTTCGCTGAAAGGGGTTGTTCCCCTTGCTGCCAGTTTTGACACCATCGGCCCGCTATGCCGTTCGGTAGAGGACAGCGCCCATCTGCTTGCAGCCCTGACCGGAACGGCCAAAGTACCCGATCTGACCGGGGCGAGCCTGTCAGGCCGTCACTTTGCCCTGTGCAAAACTTCGGTTCTAGACGATCTGGACGAAGGCATCGCTACAGGGTTTCAGGATGCCATCGACCGTCTGGCTAAACAGGGCGCGAAAATCACCGAGATCGACATTCCGCTGTTGCCCGAACTGTTGTCCCTGTCCCCTGTCGTCTTCACGGTAGAGGCTTATGCACAGTGGCAATCCGAACTCGAAGCGAATCCCGATGCGATGTTCCCGCAAATTCTGGAACGGTTCCGCGGCGGGCTGAACTTCAGTGGTATCGAATATGTCGCTGCACAAAAGCGGATGATGCAACTGCGGCAGGAATACCTTGCCCATGTTGCAGGCTTTGATGCCGTGCTGCTGCCCGCTTCCCCGATTCTGCCCCCCGATCTGGAACGTCTGAAAACCGAAAGCGCCTATTACCAGCACGCCAACCTGATGGCCCTGCGCAACACACGGGTGGCCAACCTTCTGGGGCTTAGCAGCCTGACCCTTCCAACAGGCGCACCAAGCGTCGGGCTGATGGCGATGGGCACACCCTTTGGCGAACGGAAACTCTTGCGGGTAGGCGCTGCACTGGAAGCAGCCCTAAACGCCTGAAACTGTTAATCTATCAACCCTAGGATCAGCAGAGCGGGGCGCAGGGCAAAAAAGCCACAATCGCCCCGCCTTGACCAAAAGAGGTTTGGCCCGCTCGGAATTTTTGTCTAATGTGGGGGAAACGGGGCGCTTAGACCCCATACCCTGAGGCAGACATGAAATTTCCAGAGCGGTTCTCGAACCTGCCAGAATACGCGTTTCCGCGTCTCCGTGCCCTGTTGGATCACCATCCCGCAGGCGGCGACGTGTTGCATATGTCCATTGGCGAACCGAAGCACGCCTTCCCGCGATTCGTGGAAGAAGAGATCACGAAACACGCGCACGAGTTCGCGAAATACCCGCCCAATGACGGCGCCCCCGAGTTGCTGGGCGCAATTGCGGACTGGATAAAGCGGCGTTTTGATGTCGCGGTTGATCCAGCCACACAGGTGCTTTCTTTGAATGGGACCCGCGAAGGGCTGTTCAACGCCTGCGTTGCCACCTGCCCCGAAAAGAAGTCCGGCAAAACGCCCTATGTTTTGATGCCGAACCCGTTCTATCAGGTGTACGCCGTGGCCACAGCCGCTGTGGGTGCGACACCTGTTTTTGTGAATGCCACTGCCGAAACCGGCTTTCTGCCGGATTATGCAAGCGTATCCGAAGACATCCTGAACGATACAGCCGTTGTCTACGTCTGTTCGCCGTCCAACCCGCAAGGGGCCGTGGCAGATTTTGACTACTGGCGTGATCTGCTGGCTCTGGCCGAGAAATACGATTTCCGCATTTTTGCGGATGAATGCTATTCTGAAATCTACCGCGACACGCCGCCCACGGGGGCGCTGGAGGCAGCGCACAAGCTGGGCGCTGATCCTGAACGGGTCGTAATTTTCCATTCGCTGTCCAAACGTTCCAACCTGCCCGGATTGCGGTCCGGTTTTGCTGCCGGTGGACCGGCAACGATGGCGCAGCTGAAACAGCTGCGTAATTACGCCGGAGCACCGCTGCCCCTGCCGATCCAGCGGGCGGCGACAAGAGTCTGGGCGGATGAGGAGCACGTGATCGAAAACCGCGCCCTGTACCGCGCGAAATTTGAGCTGGCCGATGAAATTTTCCACGGCATCAACGGCTATGTTGCACCACAAGCCGGATTTTTCCTGTGGCTGCCTGTGGAAGATGGCGCAGCGGCTGCATTGAAGCTGTGGCAGGCGTCCGGAGTACGGGTGCTGCCGGGTGCATTTTTGGGAAGAGACGTAGACGGGACGAACCCGGGCCACGGATATATCCGTGTCGCTCTGGTTGCTCCGATAGATGAAATGACGCGCGGATTGCATGACATCCGCCGCCATTTGTACTGAGAGGTAGGGACATGGCGTATCAGACGCGCACGCGCGATCCACTTTTGGAAACCCATATGCAAGAGGCGATCCGAAAACGCGGCACCGAACTGATCGGTCTTGCGATGGTCGGCTTTGCCATTCTGATGGGTGCGATGCTGTGGACCTATTCCCCCGAAGATCCGAGCTGGCTGTCCGCCACCTCTGCGCCGGCCCAGAATATTCTGGGGACTTTTGGCGCATCGATTTCCTCTCGTCTGATGCTGACAATCGGCTGGGCCTCCTGGTGTCTGCCCGTATTGTTTTTTGTCTGGGGATCGCGCTTTGTCCTGCACCTCGGTGACAACCGGCTGCTCAGCCGCGCCGTCAGCATCCCGGTATTTGTTGCCTTTACAGCCGTGTTTCTTGCGACCCATGTGCCGCTGGAAAGCTGGCAGCACGGGTTTGGTCTTGGTGGTCTGTCCGGCGACGCTGCTGTCGGAATCCTCATGGATCTGGTGCCGTTGCAACTGACCCTGCGGCTGATCGTCATCACGCTCGCGCTGGCATTTCTGTTCGTTGTAACATCGCTTTTCGCGCTCGGCTTTTCCAAACAGGAACTGTCCTACATCAGCCAATACGCGCTGGTTGCCGTGATCCTGACCTATGCCTCTATCGTATCCTTCCTGAATCTTGTGGTGCAAGGCGGTGCCAAAGGTGCCGTCGCAGCAAAGGCCGGCATCGAAACCCGCCGCGCCAGCCGCAAGGAATCCGCCGCGCAAAAAGCGCCTGTTGTGGAAAAGGCAAAAACCGAAGCAGAACCTGCTGCCGTTGAGAAAATCAAGCCTTTGCGCGGGATCACCCTGCCCAAACTGAAACTGCCGACCCTGCGCAAGGCAGAGGCCGTGGTTGAGGATGATGAAGAACTTATTGAACCGATCACCCCTGTAGCACCGGAAGAACACGTCCACGACGAGGACCGTGTGCGCAACCGGATCAATGATGCGATCAAGACCAAAGTGCTGCGCGCCCGCACCCTGCGTGTCCAGAACACACCGCCAGAGCCTGTTGTGACCGAAAACATCTTCCGCGATGCAGCAGATGACGGTTACGCCGTGATGCCAGCCCTTGGCGGAGCATCCCGCGGATATGCCGACGACGTGGCCGAACCGCCCGTCAGCTTCCAATCGGTGCGTGCCCGTGCCGAGGTTGCGGCCCCCGTTGCACCGGCACAGGTAGCAGAACCAATCGCTCCGGCCCGCCCGCGACCGCCTCAGCCTGAAGTAAAACAGGTTGTTCAGCCCCGCGCCCCGCGCACTGCGGAAAAGCAAAGCAAACGGGCACAACAAGAGGCACAGCCAAGCCTGTTCAAAGGCGCCGAAGAAGAATACGAGACACCACCGCTGGACCTGCTGGCCCACCCGTCAAGCATTGTGCGGCATCACCTGTCCGATGAGGCGCTGGAAGAAAATGCCCGTATGCTGGAAAACGTTCTGGATGATTACGGCGTTAAAGGCGAAATCGTTTCCGTGCGTCCCGGTCCGGTTGTCACCATGTACGAACTGGAACCGGCCCCCGGTTTGAAAGCCAGCCGCGTGATCGGTCTGGCCGATGACATCGCCCGTTCCATGTCTGCCCTCTCTGCCCGTGTGTCCACTGTTCCGGGCAAATCCGTGATCGGGATCGAACTGCCAAACGAGAAACGGGAAACCGTTCTGCTGCGCGAGCTTTTGGCCTCGCAGGATTACGGTGATGGCGAACAAAGCCTGCCACTTGCGCTTGGCAAGGACATCGGCGGCAAATCTATGATCGCCAACCTTGCGAAAATGCCTCACCTGTTGATCGCAGGGACCACAGGTTCCGGTAAATCCGTGGCGATCAACACCATGATCCTCAGCCTGTTGTACAAGCTGTCACCGGATGAATGCCGGATGATCATGATTGACCCGAAGATGCTCGAACTGTCGGTCTATGACGGCATTCCGCACCTGCTCTCCCCTGTTGTGACCGACCCGAAGAAAGCGGTCGTGGCGCTGAAATGGGTCGTGGGTGAAATGGAAGAGCGTTATCGCAAGATGTCCAAGATGGGTGTGCGCAACATCGGCGGCTATAACGCCCGTGTCGAAGCCGCCCTGAAAAAAGGTGAGGATTTCACCCGCACTGTCCAGACCGGCTTTGATGATGATACCGGCGAACCGGTGTTTGAAACCGAGACCTTCACACCCGAGAAAATGCCTTACATCGTGGTGATCGTGGACGAGATGGCCGACCTTATGATGGTGGCCGGTAAAGAAATCGAAGCCTGCATCCAACGTCTGGCACAAATGGCCCGTGCATCTGGTATCCACCTGATCATGGCCACGCAGCGCCCGTCTGTTGACGTGATCACCGGCACCATCAAGGCAAACTTCCCGACACGGATTTCGTTTCAGGTGACGTCGAAAATCGACAGCCGCACGATCCTCGGGGAAATGGGCGCAGAGCAGCTGCTTGGCATGGGCGACATGCTCTATATGGCCGGTGGCGGTAAGGTCACGCGGGTCCACGCCCCTTTTGCAAGCGACGAGGAAGTCGAAGAGGTTGTAAACCACCTCAAGGCGCTTGGCGCGCCGGAATATGTATCCGGTGTTGTTGAAGGTCCGGCGGACGACAAGGAAAGTGACATTGACGCGGTTCTTGGTCTTGGCGGCAATACCAACGGCGAGGATGCGCTTTACGATCAGGCAGTGGCGATTGTGATCAAGGATCGCAAATGTTCCACCAGCTACATCCAGCGCAAACTGTCCATCGGCTACAACAAAGCCGCCAAACTGGTAGAGCAGATGGAAGACCAAGGCGTCGTCAGTCAGGCCAACCATGTTGGTAAACGGGAAATTCTGGTACCCGAACAGCACTGATCCAATCTTGTCAAAGGCGGTTTTCCGCCTTTGACTGTTCTTTTCACAGCCCTGTGTAGCTATGTGGCTTTTGCCATTCCCGCAGGAGCCCTATATTAGATTTATGAAACGTAGATTTTTCCTCGGCGCTTTGTCCGCCCTTAGCATTGCCGCACCGGCTCTGGCCCAATCCGAGCCGCTGTCGCTGAACGAGCTTTCCGCTTATCTAAATACGCTGACCAGTGCACAGGGTGCGTTTACGCAGGTGAATCCTGACGGCACCCTGTCAAAAGGGACTTTCTATCTGAAACGTCCGGGCCGGATGCGGTTTGAATACGAACCTCCCAACGACGCGCTTGTTGTGGCAGGGCAGGGCAAATTGGCGATCTTTGACAAAAGATCTAACAGCGGCGGGCAACAATATCCTCTGCACCGCACGCCCTTGCACATCATACTCAAAGACAAGGTAAACCTGAACGCCAGCGGCATGGTCGTTGCGCACCAGCATGATGGAACAGCCACCACTGTAACCGCACAAGACCCGGAACATCCGAACTATGGCAATGTGAAGCTGGTGTTTACGGACAACCCGACAGAGCTGCGCCAATGGATCGTCACGGATGAAAGCGGTCAGAAAACCACAGTGGTTTTAGGCAAGTTGGAAAGAAACAAGCGTCTGCAAGCGCGGCTGTTCAACGTAGACCGCATCGCCAAGGAAGGCGATATCCGCTAGCTTTTGGAACAGGCGGGGCCGATCCGGTACCGCCTGACTTTATTATCTGCATTAACGGCAGGTGTTAAGCTGTGCACCATAGAGGATCGCGCGGGCCTGCACCTTGGCCGCCACATTCAGAAGCCATTGCTGATTGCGATAGCTGCCCCGTTTATATCCGGTGTGACCCTGATGATAGGCGAGATACTGATTATAGGCATCTGTTTTGGCGATACCGTTACGCTTGGTACTTTCGTTCATATACCAACCCATAAAATCAACCGCATCGTCAAAGTTGTGACGTTTGGCACCACGGTTTCCGGTAGCCCGTTTGTACCAGTCCCATGTTCCGTCAATCGCTTGGGCAAAACCGTAAGCCGAAGACTGACGCCCCATCGGAATAACACCCAAAGTGAATTTCCGCGGTGTGCGCGCGTGGGATTTGAAATGGCTTTCGTGATAAATCGTGGCGAGGATCACTTCGCCGGGAACGCCATATTTCCGTTCAACCTTTTTCAGGTCACGGGACCACCCACGTTTTTCGTCAAGGATGGAGCAGGCGTTGTCCAGATTTCGGGGGGGATCGGAGCGACCACCCGAACAAGCGGTCAGGATCAGGATCGCGATAAGGATCGTGCTGTATTTCATATCTGCCTCGATGCCGGTCTCTGAACGCCGGATTTTGACCGATCTTACACTAAAATGCTGTTGGAAAAAAGAGGCGGCTGCGCAGCGTTACAGGAATAACGCCAATGTGAGCGGAATTGCCATCACCGAAAGCAGTGTTGAAACGACCACAAGGCCCGCAACTTCTCCGGCTGCGGCACCATATTTTTCTGCCAGCAGATAGGATGTAACCGCTACGGGCGTCGAGACCTGCAAGACCAGCACCGCAAGCGCGACTGGTTCAAGCTGGAAAAACCGCCCCACGCCATAAGCCACCAGACCGCACACAACGATCTTTACCAGCGACAGAGCCACCGCCCGCAAGATGTTTTGCGGGGTCAAGCGAGCCAGCGCCACACCCAGAGTAATCAGCATCAATGGAATGGCCATCTGCCCGATCAGACTTAGGGTGTTGGTCATCCAGACCGGCGTGCTCCAGCCTTGTAACAGAAAGAGACCACCGAGAAGCGTGGCCCAGACCATCGGCTCTTTCAGTACCTTAAGCGGCGATCCGCCACCCGAAACCAGCCAGATCCCGAAGGTGAACGAGTAAATCCCCATTAAGGCAAACACCACCACGGCATAGCCCATTCCCGCCTCTCCGAAGGCAAAGAGCGCCAGCGGCAGGCCAAGGTTTCCGGTATTCCCGAAGATCAGCGGCGCAAGATAGGTTTGCATGTCCAGCTTGAAAACCCGAACAATTACAAAAAACACAACAGTGACAGCAAGATAGGCAGAACAGGCGGCCCAGATCGTATCGAAAAGTGTTGCCCGGTCTATGTCTGTTTTCATAAGCGAAGTGAAAATCAGGGCGGGTACACCAAGCGTCATAGAGAGCCTTGTGACGAACTGTACTCGGTACTCGTATCCGAGCCGGACCCAGACAACGCCGATGAGCGCCAGAAGGAACACAGGTGCGACAACTTGCAATACTGTTATGAATAGCGCCACGAACTGTTTCCCTGAAATTCCTTGCATTCAATCCCCCAATATCGGACAGAATGTCAATGGAATCGTAAGATTCTTGTTACACGGGTTGTGGGGAATCAGGAGTAACCATGTTTGAAGCGGAAGCTAAATTCACCATCGGACAAGTCGTCCGCCATCGTAAACATCCCTTCCGGGGTGTCATTTTTGACGTCGATCCCACATTCTCCAATACCGAGGAATGGTGGGAGAGTATTCCAGAGGAAACACGTCCGAAAAAGGAACAGCCTTTCTACCACTTGCTGGCGGAAAATGACTCTTCCTATTACGTGGCTTACGTGTCCGAACAAAATCTCGAAACGGATCCGACCGGTGCGCCGGTAGACCATCCTGAAGTGATTGCCATGTTTGGCGAGTTGAATGACGGCCAGTACCGGCTCGAAGTTCAGATGAACTAAGGCACCTGCCGGAAGGACTGGCAGCTTGTTCAGGCTGACACATCATCACCTTCCTCTCTCTCTGGATGCCGGAAACCGCAGGGCATCGTGCCAGCGCGGTATAAATGTCAAATTCCACATGCTGCAAAACCGCCGCGCCTTCCAGTTTCATGGCAGGTCAGGCGGCTTTTGCCGTTGTGTCCACGGTGCCTGTGCCCCGCTTGGCTTCAACCTTCTGATAAACTTACAAAATCCAATCAAGACCCTGCAAATATGAAGCGTCTTATATGAAGCTTCATAAATGCAGGGTCTTGAAACACCGGCACACGCGGCCGTTATACGCCCGAAATGCAGAAAGGCCCGCCAGCATACTGACGGGCCTGTTTCCTACCGGATCCGGTGATCTTAGTAACCGAGAGCACAACCGTCCTTGCGGGGATCGGACCCGCCTTCCAGAACGCCGGTTTCGTGATTTATCACAATCGCTTGCGCACCACCGATGGCGACATCGGGGATAGTAATGTCATGCCCCATCGTCATCAGGTCATTGCGCACATTTGCGCTGTAGCCCCGTTCCAATTGTAGCTTCCCGTCCGCCGCAAAGCTGCGCGGTGCGTCAATTGCTTCCTGCACCGGCATATCGTAATCTACCACATTCGACACAAGACGCGCGTGACCCGTAGACTGGTACTGTCCGCCCATCACACCGAACGGCATGATGACCTTGCCACCCTTGCGCAGCATCGCCGGAATGATTGTGTGCATCGGCCGCTTGCCACCGCCTGCTTCATTGGGATGTCCCGCCTCAAGCGAGAACCCCGCACCGCGGTTTTGGAAATTGATCCCGAATTTATCCGAAGCCAGCCCTGCCCCAAAGGAATGGAACACAGAATAGATCAGCGAAACCGCCATCCGGTCCCGATCCACCACGGTCAGATAGACCGTTTCCTTGTGCACACTTTCACTGATCGTGGTCGCAGAGGCCATGGCCTTGTGGGGATCAATCAGCCCCGCAAGCTTCACCGCCGTTTCCGCAGAGGTCATATAGTCCAGTCGGCTCATATAGTCCGGATCGGCAAGGAACCGGTTGCGCGTGTCATAAGCCAGTTTTGTGGCCTCCGCTTCGATATGCACACGCTGCGTGCTAAGCGCACCATAGGCAGCCATGTCAAAGTGGGAAAGAATATTCGCCAGCAGGATCGCCGTGGCCCCCTGCCCGTTCGGACGATGCTCGACCAGTTCCACGTCTTTATAACTGCCCGTGATCGGATCCGTATATTCACAAGCCGTCGCCGCAAAATCATCAAGTGTATGGACTCCGCCAAGCGCGTTCAGCGAATTGACCATATCCTCGGCCACTTCACCTTCATAAAAACCGGCGCGCCCTTCCATGGCGACACGTTCCAGCACCTCGGCCTGATTGGGCGCGCGGAAAATCTGGCCCGGTGCGGGAACTTTTCCATCCAGAAGGTAGAAATCCCGTGCAGCGCCTTGCAGCGACTCTGCCGCACGCTCCCAGTCAAAACAGGTGCGCGGCGCCACAGGCACCCCCGCACGGGCGTAATGGATCGCAGGGGCCAGCGCTGCTTTCAGTCCCAGCTTGCCGTAATCCTTGGACAGGCGGCAAAACGCATCAATCGCACCGGGCACAGTCACCGCAGCCGCATCATGCAGCGGCATGGTTTTATGTCCCGCTGCCCGCAGCTTTTCCGCATCAAGCGCCGCCGGTGCACGCCCCGATCCGTTCAGCGCCACAACGTCTTCGCTACCCGCAGGCTTCACCAGCACAAAACAGTCCCCGCCGATGCCTGTCATTTGGGGTTCACACAATCCCAACAAAACACCTGCGGCGATGGCCGCATCTACCGCATTGCCGCCCGCCTCCAGCATTTGAACTGCAACCTTCGCCGCCAGAGGCGACGAGGTGGCACACATACCGTTTGCCGCAAATACCGGAGAGCGTCCGGGCAGATGAAAGTCGCGCATGGTGTATTCCCCCTCTGGCGCCGCTCCTTTTGCGAGAGCAAGGCGCAAATAAATCTGTCCCCCGCAAATTACAGAGGATGGTCCGCGCCCAAAGAACTACAGCCACGCTGAAAGGGCAAACGTAAAATTACGATCTTGCGCGTCTGTCTGTCAGGAGTGGGGAAATGAGATAGAGCCCCGACGCAGCACCCAAGGGTGGGGGCTGTTTTGAGTGCCGCGTCAGAGGCAAGCATTGTTTCAGCTATGAGGAAAGTTTCACCTGTGATCTGGGCGAAGAAAGGGAGGGATTGCGGCAAGAATAAGGTTTTTAAAAAAAACGCTTCTCAAGCAGCGTGCCAGGCTCGCGGGCAGGAATGCAGCCCGCACTGCCGAAATGAAAAACCCCGACCGAGGCGCCAGTACACGGCGGTCTCGTCGGGGTTGTTACTCGTTACTCACTATACGCGTAGGGCTTTTATGATGCTCCAACCCGACGATTCTGTGCTCAGATTGGGGCGATTTAGCGGTGATTTCGAGCCGCATTTTCGACAAGGTTAACCCTTGCCATTCATGGTTGTGCGAACCAAAATAAATACATGAACATGCACACTGTAACACCGCTCTCCTCCCGCAGGCCCGACGGGGAAAAGACCCATTTCCACCGGACCGAACTGGGCCCGATCATGTCTCTTTACGGACGAATGGTCGCCGCAGGCGAATGGCGGGACTACGGGATTTCGGCGCTGAAGGATGTTGCCGTCTTTTGCGTTTTCCGCCGCAGTGCGGAACATGCGCTCTACCGGATTGAAAAACGGCCCAAGTTGGCAGGAAAACAGGGTATGTATGCGATTATAGGGATGGATGGCCGCGTTTTAAAACGTGGGCACGATCTGAAAGCTGTGCTGCGCGTGCTGGAACGCAAATTGATCCGGAGTGTTGAATAAGCTGCTCAGGGCCGGCGATAGGCACTGATCTCCCGGCCTTCCACGTCCCTGATCCGTTCGGCCACCCGTGCAAGCGGTTCTGCCGTGGTACACATGTGATGCCCGTTCGCGTGGATAATCCGGTCACGATCCAGCATCATCCCGACGTGCCCTTTCCAGAAAACAAGATCTCCCCGCTGCAAATCCGCCCCTGCAGGAACAGCATCAAAAAATGCCTCCTGCTGGTCACTGTCGCGGGGACAGTCCCGACCGGCAGCACGCAGCGCGGCATGGACCAGACCGGAACAATCAATCCCGAGGCTGCTGTCACCGCCCCATAAGTAGGGCACGCCCAGAAAGCGCAGCGCGGTTTCGGCCGCGTCGGTGGTTACAGTCCCGATCGCGCTAACCTGCTGTTCCGGCACAAAACCGTGCGGCGTCTTCCAGAAACCCTCTTGCTGGTCCGAGCAAGTCAGGAAACTGTCAAACGGCAGCGTCAGCGCCGGAACCGTCTTTATCGACCGTGTCGGATAAAGATGCGCACCGAAGGTCCGGACACGGTGGGTCGGTGCATCCAAAGCACGCAAATGGGCGGCGTTTATATACCCCGTATAGCCCGACGGTTCCGCGAATCCGAAAGCGTAGCCGTCTCGAATCTCCAGCACGCAGAAACGTTCTCCGAAAACGAGCTGCCGGTCCAGCGCCCCTTGCGGGGCAGCCAACAGATCGGCCACTGGCACCTGAACGGTCAACAGTTCACCGTCAGTCAGGGGAATTTCCCCTACCTGACCGGAGAGACTGCTATGGGCCACCCGCCCGTTGCTGCGCCAGAGGCGTCGATCGTTCATTTCGTGATCCGCTGCTCGATGACTTCCAGCATGGCGCGGGCAGACTGGCACGCCCCGCCAAGCGTGCGCCCCGCTTTGGGCGCAGGGGTCCAGCCGTAAATGTCCAGATGAACGAAACGGTCGGTGTGCTCCACGAACCGGCGCAGGAACAGGGCCGCGGTGATCGACCCACCGAATCCGCCTTTGGGTGCATTATCTAGGTCCGCCACATCCGGTTCGATCATCGGTTCGTAAGCATCCCAAAACGGCATCCGCCACAGCGGGTCTTCGACTTTGGCTCCGCAATCGGACATTTGGGCGGCCAGCGTATCGTCCTCGGTATAAAACGGCATCAGATCCGGCCCGAGAGCCACGCGCGCAGCCCCTGTCAGGGTTGCCTTACACACCAGCAGATCGGGTTCTTCCTCATCGGCAAGGGTCAGGGCATCCGCCAGTACCAGACGACCTTCGGCATCGGTGTTGTTGATTTCGACACTCAGCCCCTTGCGCGACATCAGAATATCCTGCGGGCGATACGCCTCTGCCGAGATGGAGTTTTCCACTGCTGGCACCAGCACCCGAAGGCGCACAGGCAGGTTCAGCGCCATGATCATTTTGGCAAGCCCCAGAACCGTCGCCGCGCCGCCCATATCCTTTTTCATCAACCCCATTGATCCAGCCGGTTTGATGTTCAGACCGCCCGTATCAAAACAGACCCCTTTTCCCACCAGCGTAATTTTCGGCGCATTTTCATCGCCCCAGATCATATCCAGCAGGCGGGGCGCCTGATCCGAAGCGCGCCCTACCGTATGGATCATGGGGAAATTCTGCGCCAGCAGGTCATCGCCGCGAATGACTGCGGTTTTCGCTTTGTAGGCTTGCGCCAGTTCAAGAAATGCAGCTTCCAAACCGTCCGGTCCCATGTCCGACGCGGGTGTATTGATCAGGTCCCGTGTCAGGAAGTCTCCGGCGGCAATGGCTTCCAGCCGCACCGCATCCACGCCTTCGGGGGCAACCAGCGCGGCCTTCGGGGCGGGTTTCGCCTTGTAGCGGTCAAACACATATCCGCCCAGCAACCATGCCAGCGCAGCTTGGGTTTTTTCTGCTCCGCTCAGCCCGGATGCAAATTTATAGATCCCTTCGGGCAGCTGTGCTGCAACGGCACCAATGTGCAGGCGGTCCCGCTTGCGTTGAGCCTCTGTCCCCCAGCCCACCAGAACACGGCCGAGTCCCTTTGGTCCGGCAACTGTCAAAACCTGCCCGAGCTTCCCTGCAAATCCGTTTGCTTTGGCCCATGTGACTGTCTCCGCTGGTGCGTGTTCGAAGAAATGGGCGAGCCCGTCTGTTGAAATCACATCAACCGGAATTGCGGTTTCAGAGGCTTCGGCGAATTTGGGTGACATGGGAACTCCTTCAGATTCCCGCGCAGCCTACACCCAAAACGAAGCGCTTTGAAATGGGATAATCGGGGGCGTCACCTGAGAAAGCTTTAGTCGTTTGGCAACGGATTGGCCGGCGCGGCCCCCGATAGAATACTGACATCGCGGCGCGGGAAGGGAATTTCGATGTTGTTTTCATCCAGCACATCCCAAAGGGCCAGAAACACATCCCCGCGTACATTGGTCAGACCGGCCGTACTGTCCCTGATCCAGAAACGCAGCGTGAAATCAATCGAACTGTCCCCGAAGTTCACGATATGACAGACCGGTTTGGGGATCGGCACCACACGGGATACCGACAGGGGGGCTTCGGAGGCGAGCTTTTTCACCTCATGGGGGTTGCTGTCATAGGACACACCGAAATTGATCTCCAGCCGCACCAGATCAGAGGAATGGGACCAGTTGATCACCTGACTGGTGATGAAGTCCTCATTCGGGATCAGATATTCGCGCCCGTCCCGTGTCAGCACGCTGGCATAGCGGGCACCCAGCTGGGTGATCCAGCCGAATGTCCCGTCGAGCGAGATCACATCCCCCGGTTTGATGGATTTGTCCAACAGGATGATCACACCGGACACAAGGTTGGAAACGATCTTTTGCAGGCCGAACCCGATGCCCAGACCAATCGCACCGGAGAGAAGCGCAAGGTTGCCGATGTCAAATCCGACCACCCGCAGCCCGATCATAAAGGCGATGGTGTAAAGGGTCAGTTGCAGCGCCTTGTTCAAAAGCACACGGATCGAAGGGGACATATCCTCGACCTTGTTGATCCGTTGCGAACCGGCCTTGGACAGGAAACTGGCCACAACAAACAGCGTTGCCAGCGACACGACCGCGATCAGCACCGTTAGCAGGGACACCCGCGTGCCCCCCAGATCAAGTGCGACAGTATCCAGCGCGTTGGCCGCATTTTCACGCAGGCCGAATATGGTAAGAACAACAAAGATGCCCGCCGCCCAGCGCACCAGCTTGCGGACAGTACGCGAGCGGATCAGCCGCGTTGTCACGACCAGAATGAGCCACCAGAGCGCCAGTGTTGCTGCAAGTCCGATGAAATAGGACCGGCTCGGCCAAGTCACTTCGCGCATCACAAAGACAGTGGCCCATGACATCACCACAAACAGCAGAAGCCACAGCCGCTGGTTCAGGACAGCGCATATCCGCAGGAACCACTTTGGCAGACCGTGGGATTCGCCTAAAAACTCCCGCACACGGGGACGATAGAAGCGGTAAAGTCCGTAGGAGAGGGCCGCCAACACCAGTATGATCGCAAGTTGATACCCGCTCCACGGCTGGGTCAACCGGTTGGTTAACCGCTCGGCCATATCCAGAAACAGGGCAGATTGTTCTGCCACCGTTGGCAAAGCCTTGATCGCTTCGCTTACAACTTCGCCCGGCTCGGTCCCTGCTTCTTCTGCCAAACAATTTCCCCCGCTTTGATCCTTCTGCTTTCAGAATATACATATTGCGAAATTTTATAAGGGAAATGATTGTCGATCTGTTAGCACTGACCACGACGGGCTCTGTGCGTCCCCGAGACCCATCAAAAAGGAACCTTCATGATCAATATCCTACGCCTAATGGTCCTACTTGTTGTGCTTGGCCAAATGTCCCTTGCGCAGGATATGGGCCAGTCCATGCGGCAGTGGTGGGTTGAATGTGACAGGCGGGGGTATTGCACCGCAGATATCGAAGGGCTTACCGGAGATTACGAAACGCTCACCCTGCGCATAGAGCGCAGTGAGGCAGCGAACAGTCCGATCCTGCTGGAACTTACACCGGAAACCCTGCTTGGTGAGGGTGCTGCAGTCCGGTTTGACATTCCGGGGGCAGAAGAAGGCATCACCCGTAAGGTAGATACTGTTTCAGACAACAGCTTTACCTTGTCAGAGCCATACGACAGCCCGCTGCTACAGGCGATCATGACAGGAGAGACCCTGTTTGTGACGATTGATTTCCAAAGCGAACGTGGCGCACAGGTCTTTGAAGTTCCACTGGCCGGAGCAATCGATTCCCTGACTGTCATGGACATCACCCAGCGGCGTTTGGGCCGCAGGGATGCCATCGTGGCCCGTGGCGCCGCCCCTGCGGACAGCCCTTCGGATGTTTTCCCGCGCCAGAGCAGGGAAACCGGGGACGAGGATGCAGGGCAATGGACAGAAGATTCAGGTGACGCCCCTGCACTGGAAGATCCGGACGGATCTTACGTTGAAGTCCTGTACACTCCGGCTGAACTGCCCGCTGCCGTGGTGGATTTTGCACTGAATGACGCCGCTTGCGGTGATCTAACCGGCCCCCTGAATGAAATGGGGGCCATTGTGAACAAGGATGCCTCCGGCCGGACCACCTATCTGGTCCCCTGCCGGATCGGACAGGCCAACGTCAGCTATTACATCGTCGTGCATGATCCGGCCAACGGGATCGAATATGCGATGCAACGTTTCGAACTGCCTCCTGCACACAACGCACCGGACCGCGCAACAATTATGAACCCGCAATGGCTGGCCGGTCAAAACCAGCTTGTCTCAACCCGCTATGCCAATATGAACCTGAATTGCGGGGCCTATGAAATTCATAACTGGATTGCTGAACAACAACGGTTTGAACTGTCGGTTTACAGGGCAAAAGAAGATTGCACCGGCCCCCATGTTGAACCCCAGAGGTTCCCGCTGGAATGGACACTTGCCGAGATGGGCGACTGACAGGACATGCAGGTGCACCTCACATGACCCGCCCACAAACGACTCAGCACTTGCGAGACTACGCGCTTCGGTCTATTCCAACGCAGTATGACACACAGATTCACAATGGATGACCGCTCCCGCCTGCCGTGGCGTTTCCACGGACAGGTTGTTCTGCGTATCCAGGGGCTATCCGCGTAAATTTCTACGCTCGCCAACTCCAATAGCCAATCTACATAGCGGGAGGATCAAATGTCCGCACCTAAAACACTCTACGATAAAATCTGGGATGCCCACGTCGCCCATGAAGCCGAAGACGGCACTTGCTTGCTGTATATCGACCGTCACCTTGTCCACGAAGTGACGTCCCCTCAAGCGTTTGAAGGCCTGCGCATGGCGGGCCGTACCGTTCGCGCACCGGAGAAAACCATCGCCGTGCCCGATCACAACGTGCCAACCACGCTGGACCGCGCCAATGCGGAAACCATGACCGAGGACAGCCGCATTCAGGTTGAAGCGCTGGACACCAACGCCAAGGAATTTGGTCTGCACTATTACCCTGTGTCTGATGTTCGTCAGGGTATCGTGCATATCGTCGGACCGGAACAGGGCTGGACCCTGCCCGGCATGACCGTGGTTTGCGGCGACAGCCACACAGCCACGCATGGCGCCTTCGGTGCGCTGGCCCACGGCATCGGCACCTCGGAAGTTGAACACGTTCTGGCAACACAAACGCTGATCCAGAAGAAATCCAAGAATATGAAGGTGGAAATCACCGGCTCCCTTCGCCCGGGCGTCACAGCCAAAGACATCACCATGTGCGTGATCGGGGAAACCGGCACCGCTGGTGGCACCGGTTATGTGATCGAATATTGTGGTCAGGCGATCCGCGAACTGTCCATGGAAGGACGGATGACCGTCTGTAACATGGCCATTGAAGGCGGCGCACGCGCCGGTCTGATCGCACCGGATGAAACCACATTCGAATACTGCAAAGGCCGCCCCCACGCCCCGAAAGGCGCGCAATGGGAAATGGCTGTGGAGTCCTGGAAAGAGCTCTACACAGATGAAGGCGCACATTTCGACAAGATCATCACCATCAAAGGTGAAGATATTGCGCCCTCCGTCACTTGGGGCACATCCCCCGAAGATGTCCTGCCGATCACGGCCACTGTTCCAAACCCCGAAGATTTTCAGGGTGGCAAGGTAGAAGCGGTTCGCCGCTCGCTGGACTACATGGGTCTGAAACCCGGCATGAAACTGTCGGATGTGGAAATTGACACCGTCTTCATCGGGTCTTGCACCAACGGGCGGATCGAGGATCTGCGCGCTGCAGCAGAGGTTCTGAAAGGCAAGAAGATCAAAGACGGGATGCGGGCGATGGTTGTGCCCGGCTCCGGTCTGGTGCGCGCGCAAGCCGAAGAAGAAGGTCTCGCACAAATCTTTATCGACGCGGGCTTTGAATGGCGTATGGCCGGTTGTTCCATGTGTCTGGCGATGAACCCTGACCAGTTGTCAGAAGGCGAACGCTGTGCGTCTACCTCCAACCGCAACTTTGAAGGCCGTCAGGGCTACAAAGGCCGCACCCACCTTCTGTCCCCCGCTATGGCCGCTGCAGCTGCCGTGACCGGTAAACTGACAGACATCCGCGACTTCGCGTAAGGAGAGATCATCATGGAAAAGTTCACGACAGTTTCAGGCGTTGCTGCCCCTATGCCGTTGGTCAACATCGACACCGATATGATCATTCCGAAGCAGTTTCTCAAAACCATCAAACGGACCGGCCTTGGCGCCAACCTGTTTGACGAGATGCGCTTTAACCGCGACGGCACCGAGGTAGAGGATTTTGTACTGAACAAACCTGCCTACCGCGATGCAGAGATTCTTGTGGCCGGAGACAACTTCGGCTGCGGATCGTCCCGTGAGCACGCCCCTTGGGCGCTGGGAGATTTTGGAATCAAAGTTGTCATCTCCACATCTTTTGCAGACATTTTTTATAATAACTGCTTCAAGAATGGCATCCTTCCGGTGGTTTTGCCCAAGGAAGCTGTGGATGTTCTGATGGAAGATGCGGAACGCGGATCCAACGCACGGATCACCGTTGATCTGGAAAACCAGACGGTCTCTGCCACGGATGGAACAGAATTCAAATTCGAAGTGGACGAGTTCAAAAAACACTGCCTTCTGAATGGCTTGGACGACATCGGACTGACCCTGCAAAAAGCCGCTTCGATCGACAGTTTCGAAGCCGGTTATTCAGCACGGGCCCCTTGGGTCTAATTGGTCTGACTACCAGATATTGATATGGCCACAGTAAAATGTGGCCATATTGTGGTGGTGCAATTCTACTACAGGTTCGCCCCAAAACCCCCTGTTTCTCAACAATTTTATGCTCTGGCGCTTGATCACTTTTTTGATTTGGGCTTCATTAAGGCATAAATAAGGCTTCGGCCTATACAAAAGTCCGGCATGAACTGGACGAGAGGATGAGAGCAGTGTTGACGAGGCTTGCAGGCGCATCTGTGAGGGCCGCATTGGTTGCCGCAATGATTGTATTGCCGGTAATTGTGCTACCCGAGCTATCACCGAACTCCGCAGATCTGGCGATTCTGGCGGCGGCAATCGCCGCAGCTTTCGTGATCTTCGAATACGGGTTCACCACCCCCAGTTTAATCGAATTCCGCTTCGCGGCGCCCTATAACAGGTTCCGCTTTGCGATACTGGCCCTTTTGCTGACAGGCATTGCTTTTGCCTTCAGCGAACCCGTCAGTTCCACCGGCACATCGCTGGCTGTTTCCGGATTTGCAATGAAAAGCGCACAGTTCTGGGATTTCACAGGCAGCCCGCTAACCTTCTTTGAAGGACTGACAGCGAATATGGGCCCGACAAGCCAGCGGCTTGTGACCAATGCCGCCGCACTGGCGCTCAGCCTCACTGCGATCACGCTGATAGTCTCAAGCTTTGTGATCTGGAACTTCTCGTGGCCGCTTCACGCAGAGAACTTTAATCTGTGGATCAACATGCCGAATTTTGACGTGGCTATGGGCGAGGAAACCCAAGGCACGCTGCGCCAGTCCGGTCTGGTCAGTCTGATCATCGGCCTGACCCTGCCCTATCTGATCCCGCAAGCGGCTTACGCCTTTGTTGGCCCTCTTCAGCCCATCAACAGCGGCAACAGCCTGCTGCTGCTCTGGATGATCGTGATCTGGTGCTTTGTGCCGGCTGTCTCCATCCTGCGGGCCGCCGCGCTGTACAAGGTTGCCAATCTTCTGGCTGCACAGAATATCGAACTGTCTGATCCCGAAGAATCCTGATGCGGCTCCTGCTGGTTGTTGCGTTCTGCCTGACCGGTTTGGCCGCAGCCGCCGACTCTATCCGCATCGCAACCTTTAACGCCGCGCTCAGCCGCAAGGGGCCGGGATTACTGCTACGGGACATTGAACGGGGTCAGGACGAGCAGATCAAAGCAGTTGTGGCGATCCTGCAAACCGTCCGTCCAGACATCCTGCTGATAAACGAGCTTGACCACGACTATGAGAACCTCGCGCTGACTGCCTTTCTGCGCAGGCTGAACCAAGGCACCGAAGGCCGAGACGCGCTCGATTATCCCTATTTCTACGCGCCCCCACAGAACACCGGCGTGCCAAGCGGTCGGGATTTGGATGGCGATGGGCGATTGGGCGGGCCGGCAGACAATTACGGTTTTGGCCATTTTCGCGGACAGTATGCGATGGCGCTGGTTTCCCGCTTTCCATTGGCCACAGAAGAAGCCCGCGATTTTTCCGAAATACTGTGGAAACAGGTTCCGGATGCACACATGCCCAAGGCCGCAGATGGTAGTGCCTTCCCAAGCTATGACGCGCTACATGCGATGCGCCTGTCGTCCAAATCCCATTGGGACGTTCCCGTGATCCTGCCCGATGGCCGGCGGCTGCATCTTCTGGCCTCTCACCCGACACCACCGGTGTTTGACGGGCCCGAGGATATGAACGGCAAACGCAATCGCGCCGAAATCCTGTTTTGGGACAGCTACATCCGTGAAACCCTCGTGCCGCAGAATGCGGAATTTATCCTGCTTGGCGATCTCAACGCAGACCCTGCGGATGGGGAAGGCAGCCATGAAGCGATCAACACGCTTCTGACTGCGGATTACCTTCAGGACCCTGCACCCCGATCAAGCGGAGGCGTCTTGGCATCAAGGGCGCAAGGCGGCATCAACGGAAACCATTTGACAGACGCAGCGACAGACACCGCAGACTGGCGGGATGAACCGGGCCCGGGCAACCTGCGGGTGGACTATGTGTTGCCCTCTGCCTCGCTTAACGTTTCGGGCGCTGGCGTGTTCTGGCCAACGCCCGAAGAGGCCGGGTTTGAATGGATCGGTTCAGACGGTCGCGTCAGCTCCGACCACCGTCTTGTCTGGGTCGATATTGACTGATGCCGCACGCCGCAACGCCTCTTCTGCGGGGGTCGGCACAAAATCCGGCAGAATTTCCCGCAAGGCGCGCCCGTCCGTCCGGTGCGGCTTGTGCCAGAGATAGCGCATCTCCAACAGTCGCCGCGCCATGGGCCAGACCGGCGAGAGCAGTTGAAGCGGCAGCCAGTTAAACCGCTCGGCCCTCACCCCGAGACTGCGCGCCATCTCGCGGCCGCTTAGCGTGTAGCCTTCAAAGTTCACAGACGTAAAACGGGGCAGCGTGTCGCGCTGTTCTGCCAGTGCAACAAAGGCGCGGCAGTAATCCGGCAGATAGGCCCAAGTATGGGGAATATCCACCGGACCGGGATAATCTATACGCCCTTTCGCGACGGGTTTGCTGATGATCATATCAAACCAGTTGCCACTGGCGCGTGTGTCCAGAAAATCCCCTGCCCGCAATAGGATCGTTTGCACCCCGCTATTGCGAAAAGCCTGTTCCATGTCGATCCGCAACCGTCCCATCAGGTTGTCAGCCCGATGCGGAGTATCAGGGCTGAACACCTCGGGGGCATTCGGCCCGTAGACGTAATTATTGCCCGCCAGCAAGACAGTCGCGCCTGAACGACGGGCGGCGGCGATAACCTTGCGGTTCAGGCCCGGCAATTCTTTGGCCCACCGTTGATAGGGCGGGTTCCAGCCATGGACGATGACATCCACACCGTCAGCCGCCTGTGCCAGATCGTCCCGCGTGCGGTCAAACCGGCGCAACTGCCACCCGTTTCTTTCGAATGCGACAGCCATGCTACGGCCAAACCGGCCCGAGGCGCCGAGGATTAATACAGTTCTAGGCATTTCCAGTCCTTCCAAAAGGTTTGCTACTATCGGAAAGCTATCTATAATACTGTTGAATGGTAATTCGCTGTGATTGTATAATTCCTATTCAATAATGAATGGATAAACATGCAAAGTTTTGACTGGACCCTGATCCAGAGCTTCCTCGCCGTGGCAGAAAACGGTTCTTACTCTGCTGCTGCCAGAGAAAGCGGGCGCAGCCAGCCGACCATTGGCCGCCATATAGACCAGTTGCAAACCCAGTTGGGCGCGACACTGTTCCAGAGAGCGGTGAAAGGATACGAGCTGACACCAACAGGTCAGGCGCTGCTGGACCACGCTCGCACCATGCAACAGGCCGCTGCAGAAATGTCGCTGATCACCGAAGGGCGCACTGCAGAGGTGCGCGGCACGGTACGGATCACCGCTTCGGAAATCGTCGCGACCTATATCCTGCCGGAACTCCTTGCGCAGCTTCTGTCGCAGGAACCGGAATTGCAAATCGAACTGGTGGCCACAAACAGCACCGAAAACCTGCTGCTGCGGGAGGCGGACATTGCTGTGCGTATGGTGCAACCGGCGCAACAGGATCTGATCGCGCGCAAGATCGGTGAAATTCGTATCGGTCTGTACGGTGCCCCGCCCTATCTGGCCCGCATGGGCACACCAGAGCGGTTTGAAGACGTCGCAGACCACGTGCTGTTGGGCTATGACCGATCAGATCTGATGATACGTGGCATGGCCGCCCTTGGCATCCCGATGCAGCGTGAGGACTTCGCCTTTCGGGTGGATGATCAGGTCACATATCTGGAATCGCTGCGGGCCGGTGTCGGGCTTGGCGCTTGCCAGAAACGACAGGCAGAACACTATGGTCTTGTCGAACTTTTGCCGGACCTGACGATCCCTTCCCTGCCTGTCTGGCTGACCGCCCATTCCGCGCTGCGCACGTCTGCAAAGGTCCGGCGGGTGTTCGACTTTCTGACCGAACATCTCCCCGAACGCCTGTAAGCAGGGCAGCAGAAATTTATCCACACGCCGGACAGGCTTTACCGCGCCGTTCGGCTTGACCCTACGCCCCCTGCACCCTAGGAAAATGCGAGATTATTAAAAAGGACATGGGACAATGAACACTCCATCACTGTTGATCCTGCCGGGCGACGGCATCGGGCAGGAAGTTATGACCGAAGTACAGCGTATTATCGCGTGGTTCGGCGACAAGCGCGATGTGAAATTCGACGTGAGCGAGGATCTTGTGGGCGGTGCAGCCTATGATGCGCATGGCACTCCGCTGACCGACGCAACCATGGCCAAAGCACAGGAAGTGGACGCGGTTCTGCTGGGTGCTGTGGGTGGTCCGAAATACGACGATCTGGACTTTTCTGTAAAACCCGAACGGGGCCTGCTGCGTCTGCGCAAGGAAATGGACCTGTTCGCCAACCTGCGTCCGGCACAATGTTTTGACGCGCTGGCAGATTTTTCCTCGCTCAAGCGGGACATCGTTTCCGGCCTCGACATTATGATCGTGCGCGAACTGACCTCCGGTTCCTACTTTGGCGAGCCCCGTGGCATCTTCGAAGAAAATGGCCAGCGTGTGGGCATCAACACCCAGCGCTACACCGAAGCGGAAATTGACCGTGTTGCCCGTAGCGCATTCGAACTGGCCCGCAAGCGGAACAACAAAGTCTGTTCCATGGAAAAAGCCAACGTGATGGAAAGCGGTATTCTGTGGCGCGAAGTCGTCACCGCCGTCCATCGGGCCGATTACGCAGATGTGGAACTGTCCCACATGTATGCCGACAACGGCGCGATGCAGCTGGTACGCGCACCAAAACAGTTTGATGTGATCGTCACCGACAACCTGTTCGGGGACATTCTGTCCGACTGTGCTGCCATGCTGACAGGTTCCCTTGGCATGCTGCCGTCTGCATCCCTTGGTGCACCGATGGAAAACGGCCGCCCCAAAGCCATGTATGAACCGGTACACGGCTCCGCCCCAGACATCATGGGCCAGAGCAAGGCAAACCCTTGTGCCTGCATCCTGTCGCTGGCCATGGCGCTGCGCTATTCCTTCGATCTGGGCGAGGAAGCAACCCGTCTGGAAAAAGCCGTTGAAACAGTTCTGGCCAAAGGCATCCGCACCGGCGATCTGATGCAGGCGGAAGGCGGCAAACCTGTCAGCACTTCGGAAATGACAGACGCCATCATCGCAGAGCTGCAAGCCAGCCTCTAAACGGCACAGACCCTAAACAACCGGCAAGGCGGCACGAAGCAGCTGCCGCCCTGCCCGCACCATTGGACCTGTTTGGATTTGCCAAAGGTGCCGGAATGGTCAAAGATGCCCGCAACTTCAAGACCCTGACCAAAGCAGTCTATCAATGGCCCTGCGCAGCATCCTTTTTGCCCTACTGGCATTTGCATTCTTTGCAACACACGACCTGATCGTGAAATTCCTCGGGGGCAGTTATTCTCCTGTACAGTTGATCTTCTTCTCGTCGTTGATGTCCTTTCCGCTGGTCACGGCCATGCTGATGCGCGACCCGACAGAGGGCAACCTGCGTCCGGTCAATCCGTGGTGGGTCGCTGCGCGCACACTTGCCTCTGTCTTTGCCGCGCTTTGCGTATTTTATGCGTTTTCCAACCTGCCGCTGTCACAGGTCTATGCCCTGCTCTTTGCCATGCCTCTGTTGATCACGGTGCTGTCCGTGCCGATCCTTGGCGAGAAAGTGGGCATCCACCGCTGGGGCGCCGTTGTCCTCGGGCTGTGCGGTGTGCTGGTGGTTCTGCGACCGGGCAGTGCAGAGCTGGAACTCGGGCATCTGGCGGGCCTTATGGCTGCGCTGAGTTCTTCCTTTGCCTCTGTGGTCGTGCGTCGGATCGGGCGGCAGGAACGCTCGGTCGTGTTGATGCTCTATCCGCTGGCGTTGAACTTTCTGATCATGGGGGCTGCGCTCGCCTTCGTTTACGAACCCATGCCGATAGCGCATCTGGGATTGGTCGGCCTGATCGCCATAACAGCGTTCGTCGCCGGGCTCTTCCTGATCGCCGCCTACCGCGCCGGAGAAGCCGCTGTGGTGGCCCCGATGCAGTATTCCCAAATCATCTGGGCAACCATCTTCGGCTACATGATCTTTAACGAAACTCTCGACTCTGCAACGCTGATCGGAACGTCACTCATCATCCTGAGCGGCATCTACATCGTCTGGCGTGAAAGCCGCGGGCGGTCCACAAACACACCTGTACTGCGCACCCGCCAGCGCGCCCAGAGTCCGGGCGCTATGAACATTTCGCCCTTTCTGCGCAAGAAACCCTGACGGTTTGCAGGTAAAATCCGCGGCTAATCTTTAGGGAATCTTTTACGGATACGTTCTGCGATCTGGTCCCGCACCTCGCGGTAGCGGTCCAGTTTGGCCGCGCGGCTGTCGCCAAAACCGCTCGGGTCCAAGGTCTGCCAGTATTCCACCTCGAGCGAGTAATACCGCGTGTATTCAAGGGCACGCCGCTGTGCCGCAGGAGACAGCGCCACGATCAAGTCATAGCTGTCCAGATCATCGCCCCATTCCATCAGATCATCAAACGAACGGGTGCGGTGGCGGGAAAGTTCGACACCCAACTCGCGGCAAACCGTAATGGCAAACCCGTCGATTTCCATGTCACCCTTCACACCTGCGGACTGCACGAAGATGGATGTCCCGACCGCCTGTTTCAGCAACCCTTCGGCCATCGGAGACCGGATGGAGTTGTGGTCACAACAAAACAGGACAGAAGAGGGACGGGTCAGCTCCATAGTCGGGTTAGCCGCGCATGTGCAGGACGCAGATCAGGGTAAACAACCGCCGTGCCGTCGGCATATCGGTGCGAATCTTACCCTCCAGCCGCTCCAGCAACTGGCGCGACCCTTCATCGTGAATACCCCGCCGCCCCATGTCGATCGCCTCGATCTGGGCAGGGGGCAGCTTCTTCACCGCATCAAAATAGCTCTCGCAAATCTGGAAGTAGTCCTTGATCACCTGCTTCAGGGGCGAAACCGACAGGTGAAATTCCGAGGCCGGAGACCCGTCTTCCGTCCGCACATCGCATACAACGCGACGGTCCTTGATCGACAGGAAAAGCTGGTAGGGCCCATCCGGAACCTCTTTGCCGTTCCGCGATACCAAACCAAAGACATTTTCTTCCATCAGATCGAACAGCGCGACCTTTCGCTCCCGCTCCACCTCGGGGGTGGGGGCTGGCAGGCCGCTGTCGTCCAGTTCAATATGGATCAGCTTTGAAAGATCATCCATTGTCGTCCTCGTTCATTTGATCCAGCCGCGCCCGCACAGACAGGCCGTGGGCTTGCAGGCTTTCCGATGTGGCCAGTGTCTCGGCCGCCGGTCCGATGGCCCGCAAAGCTGCCGGTGTCATCTGCGCCAGTGTGGTCCGCTTCATGAAATCCAGAACGGACAAGCCGCTGGAAAACCGTGCAGAGCGGGAGGTTGGCAGCACATGGTTCGGCCCGCCCACGTAATCACCGATTGCTTCGGGCGTCCATGCCCCGATGAAAATTGCCCCTGCGTGGCGGATTTTGCGGCTGTAATCGGCGGCATCCGCAACACAGAGTTCCAGATGTTCCGGCGCGATCCGGTCTGACAGTTTTGCCGCCTGATCCAGATCGGAGGTCACAATAACCGCGCCGTAGTCAGCCCAGCTTTTCGCGGCAATCTCGCGGCGTTCCAGCGTTTCGAGCGCCTTCTCCACCGAAGCTGTAACGGCCCGCGCAAAATCCGCATCGTCTGTGATCAGGACCGACTGCGCGCTTTCGTCATGTTCGGCCTGTGAAAGCAGGTCCATTGCGATCCAGTCGGGATTGTTGTCCTTATCGGCAATCACCAGAATTTCCGATGGCCCCGCGATCATATCAATGCCCACAGTCCCGAAAACCCGCCGCTTGGCCGCCGCAACGAAGGCATTTCCCGGTCCGGTGATCTTGTCCACCTTGGCGATTGTCTGCGTACCATAGGCCATCGCGCCCACCGCTTGCGCCCCGCCAATCCGGTAGACAGTTTCCACACCGGACAAACGCGCCGCCAACAGTACCAGCGGGTTAACCGCACCATTGGGGGTTGGCGCACAAATCACCAGATTCTCTACTCCGGCCACGGATGCCGGAATCGCGTTCATCAGCACACTGGACGGATAAGACGCCAGACCGCCCGGAACATAGAGCCCCGCCGCCTCGACCGCGCTCCAGCGCCATCCGAGATGTGCGCCGCTATCGTCCTGCCACCACGCATCCTCAGGCAATTGCTTTTCGTGATAGGCGCGTATCCGTTCTGCGGCCAGTTCCAGCGCCGCGCGTTCCGCCGCAGGCACGGTTTCAATCGCTGCATCAATTTCCGCCTTGGAAAAGGCCAGCGTTTCAGGGGTCAAATCCATGCCGTCGAATTTTGCCGTCAATTCGATCACGGCATCATCGCCACGGGCCTGAACATCAGCCAGAATATCCGCAACAACGGCATCCACCTGCACTTCTGTATCGCGTTTCAGATGCAGCAGATTATCGAAATCAGCGTCGAAGTCGGGGGAAGTGGTGTCTAGAAACAAGGGCATTGGCAAATTCTCCTGCCGTGCTCATACCCTTCCGCGCGTTCAGGCTCAAGCAGGATGCGAAGGGGTTTTGCCGGAGGGGGCAACATAGGGGCGCGTCACGTCTTTCAGAGTGACATCGACACATTCCACATCCAATGCAATTGCGCCGTCCCCCGCCAGTGTAAGCAGGATGGTGCCTGCGCCGTCTTCGGCAGGTTCAAAGGTCAGTGACAACAGGGAAATCACCTGATCCTTGTCCGTTATATCCAGACTGGAGGTGCGCACTTTGAGCACACTGTCCACCACCAGAACCGCCTGAACCCGCTCTACACTGCGCCGCGCAACAGAGGCGGCTTCGGCGTCTTCCCAACGGAACCGGTTTGCCAGAAGGCCGAACCGCCGCTGGCCTGACTGCCAGTCCATTTCAGACACCGGCAGCACGGCATCCTGCAACATGGTAGAGACAGCCACCAGATCTTCCCCGTCCAGAGCCCGCAATCGCAGCGGCTGCTCTGCTCCGTCTTCGAACTTTGCGTCCTGAACCATTAGGCTTTCACTCGCTCAATCTTGGCACCAACCGCGCTGAATTTGCGCACAACTTTTTCATACCCGCGGTCCAGATGATATACGCGGCTAACAATGGTTTCACCCTCTGCCGCCAGCCCGGCAAGGATCATCGAAACAGACGCCCGCAAATCCGTCGCCATCACCGGCGCACCTTTCAAACGGTCCACACCTTTAACAGTGGCCACCCCGCCGTGAACCTCAATATTCGCGCCCATTCGGATCAGCTCCGGCGCGTGCATAAAGCGGTTTTCGAAAATGGTTTCTTCCAGAACCGAAGTCCCTTCCGCTGTACAAAGAAGCGCCATCATCTGTGCCTGCAGATCCGTCGGAAAACCGGGGAAGATTTCGGTTTTCACATCCACGGACTTGACCCGCGTGCCTTTGTTTCTGACCTTCAGCCCCTTGTCAGTCTCTTCAACCGAAATATCCGCCTCTTCCAGCTTGTCACAGAACGCGCCAAGCAAGTCGCGACGCCCGCCCAGAAGTTCCACCTTGCCACCGGCAATCGCAGGGGCGAGCATATAGGTCCCCAGTTCGATCCGGTCCGTTACAACCGGATGGGTCGCACCATGCAAACGGTCGACACCTTGAACTTCAATGCGGCTGGTTCCCTCGCCATCAATCTGCGCACCCATTTTGCGCAGACACTGGGCCAGATCGACAATCTCCGGCTCTTTGGCTGCGTTTTCAATCACTGTGGTGCCTTTGGCCAGCGTCGCCGCCATCAGAACGTTTTCGGTTGCCCCGACAGAGGCGAAACGCAACGGAATGACAGCCCCTTTCAGCCCGCCGGTGGTTTTGGCGTGAAGATAGCCGTCTTTCAGTTCAATCTGCGCACCCATCAATTCCAGCGCATCGGTATGAATGTCCATCGGCCGTGCCCCAATGGCACACCCGCCCGGCAGCGATACAACAGCATGGCCAAGCCGCGCCAGCATCGGGCCTAGGACCAGATTGGACGCCCGCATCTTGCGCACGATATCGTAATGGGCAACGTGGTTGCTGATTTCCTTGGTGCCGAGCGCCTGTACCGTCCCGTCCTGCAAACCGGCAACTTCCGTCCCGAGAGACGACAACAACTCTGCCATCGTTTTAATGTCCGACAGGCGCGGCGCATTGGTCAGCGTCAGCGGCTCCTCGCTCAGCAAGGTTGCCGGCATAAGCGTCAGACAGGCATTTTTCGCGCCTGCGATGGGAATTTCTCCGTTCACAGGCCCGTTGCCCGTTACGATAATGCTGTCCATGTTACGCTGCCCTCTGCGCTATTCGTTGTTATCTGATGCCGTGTCTGCCTTGCGCGCACGGCTCTGCTGCTTACGCCTTTGCAGGTTGTCACGCAATTGCTTGCGCAACCGCTCTGCCCGCTCTGCGGCGGCGCGTTCTTTGGGGGAAAGCTGTTCCCGGTTCTCTGCATCTGTCTTGCCCATAGCCACTCTGTACATCAGACTGACAAACCCGTCCAGTTAGGCCTTGCGTTCCCCAAAATTTCCGCTAAAACCCCGCCAATCACAGCATGCTGCTGTAGCTCAGAGGTAGAGCACTCCCTTGGTAAGGGAGAGGTCGAGAGTTCAATTCTCTCCAGCAGCACCATTTTCCCACTCTTTTGTCTATGCAGTCACGTTTGTGCTGAAATGTGCTTAGAAATCCGCGGATTCCGGTTTGAATGTGGCGATGTCGAAATTCACCAGCATGGTGTACGTGTTTTCTTCCTCGGTAATGTCGATGTCCGCATCCAGCTGGATTGCAAAAGCCGAGATAAGTTTTGCTCCCAGACCGGTGCTTTCCACATCCCGTTCCGCGCCCGTGGAATTCTTTAACTCCAGGCAGCATTTTGTCCCTTCATCAAGGTTTTTGAGTTCCACAGAAATCCAGGGCTTCTGGCCCTCTGGTGCGCCCACGTATTTCATTGCGTTGGTTGCGGCTTCTGCGACCAGCAGCGACATCGGAACGGCCTGATCGGGGAAAAGCATCACATCTTCCACATCGAGCTTCACATCGATATCCATGCTCTTTTCCGAACCGATCTGGACAGTTTTTTCAATCACTTCGCGGATCAGTTCACCCATGTTCACCTGCCCGCCTGTACCGCTTTGGTAAAGGTCGCGGTGAATGGTAGCGAGGCTGAGTACACGGTCCTGAATGCGGCGCAGCATCAGTTTGGTTTCGTCATGTTTCGCGGCACGAATTTGCATATTCAGGATCGAGGAAATCAGTTGCAGGTTGTTTTTGACCCGATGGTGCACTTCTTTCGTCAGCACCGACTGATGCCGCATCGCGTCTTCCATTTTGGCTTCTTCACGCAGGATCGAATCCGCCATCGACAGGTAGGAATCCTGAATGGTGCGCAATTCGTTTGGCATGTCGCGTGCAATTGTGTCTGTCACCGATGTCCGGTCCCGAGCGAATTCGAGCATTTGCTGGCCAATGGAATTGATCTGGCGGGTCAGCAGCCGGTGAATGGTAATCAAAGCCACAGTCAGTGAAAAAATCCACATCAGTATCGGGAAGATCGAAGTCGACAGGATACGTAAAAAACGTTCCGATCTTTCCCTGTCAGACGACCAGATACCTACAACAAACATCTGGCCGCCTTCGACCGGCACGGCTGTGTATGTACGCGGGACGCCGTCACTGCTGCGCGCCAGAAACACCCGCGGTCCGAAGGAGGAGAGCCAGTCGATGTTAAAACCGGTGGGTAAGGCCTTTTTGGCCACTTGCCAGTCATTCTGGGAGGAGAGAAGTTCCCCCTTGTGGTTGAGTGTGACAATATCGAAAAACTGGCCACTGGCGATAGTTTCGGTTTCAATGGTCAGCGCCTTGTGAGGCACCGTAATGGAAATAAATCCCGAGAGTGTGTCACGGCTGTAGAACGGCTGCATGATGAAAACCGCAGAAGCGCCTTCTGCCTGAAGGCTGCGTTTCGTGACAACCGCAGGTTTTCCAGCCTCTGCGACACTGGCAAAATCGGGAACGGGAAACTTGCGCTTGGACAGATCGTCAGACGAACACAGGCTACGCCCGGACAGGTCCACTACCTCGGCGAAGCTGTAACCTTTTACACTGGCTACCAGTTTGGACAGGGCGCGATTGCACTGTTCTGTGTCGTTAAAGCTGTCCGAGAGCATCGCCCCCATGCCCCGCGCAGCGCCAAAGGCGCTCTGGATCACCAGTCGCTCTTGCAAGGCAGCTTGCTCTGTTAACGCCAGAAGCGCCAGCTCTTCATTCTGGCGCGCTTTGGTGGAAACAGAGTTGGTCTGGATCAGGGCGATCAAACCGATTGGCAAAAGAGCCAGCGACATCATCAGCACGAGGCGGATTCGCAGACTCTTATACCATTTAAGGTTTGTCTCTATCGTCTCGCTCAACGCTTTACCGGCGCGGAACTTGTAATCACCGCCATCGTCGCAGAGTCGGTCAGTTCCATGGGATCGCCCTCTGAAAGATTTAACAATTCGGTCAATTTCTCCCGTCCACGGTTCACACGACTTTTCACAGTCCCAACCGCGACGCCAGTCATGGAGGCTGTTTCTTCATAAGTGAAACCGGAAGCGCCTACCAGAATAAGCGCCTCGCGCTGTTCATCAGGCAGGGTCTCGAACGCCTCTTTAAAATCGCTCATCTGCATGCGGCCGTCATGGTCGGGTTTCACCGACAACCCTTCGGTAAACGCACCGTCTACGTCCGCCACTTCGCGATTGGATTTCCGCAAGCTAGAGTAATAAGTGTTCCGAAGGATCGTGAACAGCCAGGCCCTCATCTTGGACCCCGGTTCGAATTTATCTATATTTGTCCACGCCTTAACAACGGCATCCTGTACCATATCATCCGCTGTTGCAGAATTTCTGGTCAAGCTCAGGGCGAACGCCCTTAGGGCCGGCAGATGCTCTACCAGCTCATTCCGCGGATCTGAGGACATCATTGGCTGTCCTTTTGGCTGGCATCTTGTGCTTTCAACACCGCCAGAAGATCCTTAAATCTGTCGGGAAGTTCCTCTTGGACCAGATCAGAGTATATCGTCTTCAGATTCTGGTCTATTAAGGTGGCTACCCGCTCTTTTTCTTTGTCGTCGCTTCTACTCATCAGGCCCATAGCTTCTTCTACATAAAAATATTATCACACTAGGGAACCAAACGCGCAAGTATGCGTTTGGTTCCAAGGAATACGAAAAAAAGGCTAAAAAAATGTCGACCACCCACTCCAATGAAGATTTTTCCGATCAGGTAGCCCGCGAGCTTCCGTTCCTGCGCCGCTACGCCCGTGCATTGACGGGAACTCAAAGCAGTGGCGACCAGTATGCAGTTGCGACGCTGGAAGCAATTTTGCAGGACCGGTCGATCTTCGACAATACGTTGTCCGTCAAGGGAGGACTTTTCAAATGCTTCCACGCGATCTGGGCAAGCACTGGCGCACCGATCAATCGGGAAGACGCCGGAGAACTTGGCCCCGCATTCAAACACCTTGCTGCTCTTGGCGCCAACACCCGCGAAGCGCTGCTTCTTTCCACGGTTGAAGAATTCTCGATCCAGGAAATTGCCCTGATCATGGAAGTCTCCCGCGATGATGTACGTCATCTGATCACCACAGCCCGCAAGGATATGGAAGACAGCATTTCCGGAAATATCATGATTATCGAGGACGAACCGATCATTGCCGCGGACATTAGCGCCATTGTCACCGACCTCGGTCATAAAGTTACCGGCATCGCCCGCACCCGAACCGCTGCTGTAGAACTTGGCAACAAAAAGAAACCCGATCTGATCCTTGCCGACATCCAGCTTGCGGATAATTCTTCGGGGATTGATGCGGTAAACGACCTTATGAAAGATCTCGGCGATACACCGGTGATTTTCATCACCGCCTTCCCGGAGCGTTTGCTGACAGGTGACCGTCCGGAACCTGCGTTCCTGATCTCGAAACCTTACAAGGAAGAGCAGGTCCAGTCTGCTGTAAGCCAGGCGATGTTCTTTGCCTCGACCGAGACTTTGAAAGTCTGATTTTTTCCCTTCTTCACAAAAAAACCGCCCGCTGTCTGTACAGCGGGCGGTTTTCGTTTGCGGACCGGATTATTTTGCGGTGATCGCTTTCAACATCCAGACTGCCTGTTCATGAAAAGCAGCACGCGCGGTGGCGAGGTCTTCTGTAACCGGATCACCGTGATCTCCCGCCAGCTTGGTCAGTGCATGTAACCGATGGGAAACGGTTTCATGGTCTTTGGCGAGATCCTCGACCATCTCACCGGCAGAAGGCTGTCCTTCCAGATCCTTGATCCGGGAATCGGATATAATGGTAGACAGGTTCGACGGGGCAAGCTGGCCCAGGGCGCGAATTCGTTCGGCCAGCACGTCGGCTGCCTCGAAAAGGTTCTGATACTGTTCTTCCGTCAACTTATGCAGCGAGAAGAACAAAGGGCCTTCAACATTCCAGTGGTAGGCGTGGGTTTTGAACATCAGCCGGTACGTGTCGGCAAGCACATCGCTCAGACCTTGCGCAATCGCGTCAGCGTTACGCACGCCGGAGTTTACTTCATGTTCAGAGGGAACAACGTTCAATGGGGAGGTCATGATTTTGATCCTTTCTTCAGTAGAAACGGCCTCTGCGAACACAGAGGCCGTAGTTCAATTCAAGTGAGGTTTAGTGCGTTACCGCGATGCGCCACGCATGGCACGCACCACCAGCATCAGCACGAACAGCGCTACGAAAACAAAGAACAGCAACTGCGCGATACCAGCCGAAGCTGAAGCGATCCCGCCAAATCCAAACAACGCCGCAACGATCGCGACAACGAAGAAGATTACAGCCCAATACAACATAATTTAGTCCTTCCAGTTTTAATCACTGCGCCGGGATTGGCGCTCTCATGCTGAGTCAACACGTCGCAGTCTGAGAAGTTCCCGAAAATTTATTTTCCCAACCGTGGAACCAAAGCGCAGCCAGAAACGTTTCTACGGTGAATGCTGTTTATTTAAAGGAGTTCAGATATGGCACGTACATCTGCAAACGGTTCAGGCAAAGACGCGACGGTGGCCGATCTGAGCGCACAAATTGAAACCCTGCGCAAAGATCTGAGCGCGTTGACCGGAACGATTAACGATCTTGGCAAAGCCAAAAGTTCAGAACTGAAAGAGGCCGCGACGGATCGCGTTGAAATGGCGCGTGAAAAAGGCGCACAGGCTGCTGAAGCTGTGACAAGCCGTGCGAAAGAGGTGCACGAACAGGCCAATGACTTCGTCAAGTCGCAACCGGCGACTGCGCTTGGTATTGCTGCAGGTCTCGGCTTCCTTGTAGGCATGCTGAACGCGCGCCGGTAACATGCTGTCCCAACTCAAACACGCCGCCGCACGCACCGCCCGACGGGCTGGTTTGATGTGTGGCGGCGCAATTCTGATGCTCGTCGGTCTGGCTTTCCTGACGGTCAGCCTCTGGTTGCACTTGTCACTGGTCTACGGCGCGGTGTTTGCTGCCACTGTCATTGGAACAGCCTACTTCGGTATCGGCCTTCTTATCGTTGGTATCGCAGCAGCGGGCGAAAAACCCCTGCCAGCAGACGAACATCCCCCTGTCCATGTGAACAAACGCCCCCCGCCCGCCGACGGTCCCGCGATCGTCGAAGCGTTTCTATACGGTATGCAGGCCGGCACCAAAGCCAAAAAGTCCTGAAGGCCTGACCTCGCCCTATCCGGGACAAGGCATGCCAGCAGCGCCCCATACCAGAATATCCTCGATATGGGCCTCTAGGGTTCCGGGCGCCGGTTCACGGTTTCCCCCAGGCTTCCAAGCCCAATGCAAGATCACATCATGTCCCAGATGCTCTGCGATTTCGGTATAGTGACGATCCCCGTTTAATTCAGGATCGCGGAGCTGGTTGCAGATGGTCTGTGCCGACTGACCGAACCAGTTAGCCTCTACCGGCGCAAGCCGCCAGTCATCTGGCACCGCAGGCGCACTGTGGGCCACATCAGAGTTTTCACCAAGGTGGCAGGTTGCACAGGGAAGGGTTTCCGCCCCTATCCGGCTTTCGCCCGCGCGGATATTCATACCATGAGGACGGGTACGCCCGTAACTTTCACCTGACCACATGGGCCGGTCACTCGGTCCGACATGGCAGTTGGCGCAGCGGGGATGGGAAACAACTGCGAACATTCGCTCCCATGCCTCCAGCCCTTCTTCACGGGTTACAGTTCCAACCTCCGGACCTGTTGGAATTTCGATTTCGGCCAATGCAGGTACGGGCAAGCTTAAGGCAACCACCAACAGCGCTTTGTTCAAGACCGGTCTCATACGAAATCCACAAACTTGTTGAACGGCATTTCGCGCAAACGCACCCCTGTCGCATCGAAAATGGCAGAGGCCAGAGCAGGTGCCGCAGGCGGCACCGGCGGTTCCCCGATCCCGCGAATATGGCTGTTACGTTCCAACGCCTTAACGGTGATGCGCGGACACTGATACATACGCATTCCTTCATATTCATGGAAATTCGTCTGCTCGATCCCGCCATCGGAAATGGTGATTTCGCAGTTCATCGCGTGCCCCAAACCAAAGACAACGCCGCCCTGCACCAGATTTTCAAAGTTCACCGGATCAATCACACGACCCACATCCGTTGCCACAAAAACATTATCTATCCGGATACCATCCGGTGAGTTTGTAACCTCTACCACCTCGGCCACCGGCGTCCCAAAGGACATGCAAAACGCCACACCGCGCCCGCGGTCCGGCCCGAGATCACGGCCCCAATCCGACATCTCGCCAACCGTTTGCAGCACCCTGCGCGATACATCATCGGTGCACAGTGCAATCCGCTGCTCCAACTGGTCACCCCCTGCCGCTGTGATCAGTTCACTCAGGAAACCTTCGTGGAAAAAGGCGTTTTGCGATGCCCCGACAGAACGCCACGAGCTGACCGGCGCCATGTTTTGTGCCCGATGCGCCGTGACGCGATAGTTCTCAATTCCGTAAGGCTGGTCCCACAAAGCCTGCGAGATCGAGCTGTCCGGTCCGGGCATCGGCATCCCCTGCCGCTCTGCCATTTGCGAGGTAAGAACAGAGGGCGCGCTGACGTCAAGATCGAATGTTTTCACCGTTCCACCCGCCACAGCGCCGCGCATCCGCGCAATAGCTGCGGGACGCAGATAGTCGTGGCCGAAATCCTGCTCGCGAGAGAATGTCAGCTTTACCGGTACGCCCTTCATTTCCATTGCAAGTTCGGCGCAGCGCCGCGCAACTTCGTCTTCCAGACGATGGCCGAAACTGCCGCCCATCATCTGTGCATGAATATGCACCTGCTCCGGTTCCACCCCAGCTATGGCGGCGACGTTGTTCTGGGTAAAACGGGGCACCTGCGTCCCTGTCCAGACATCAACCCGCCCGTCTTTAATCAACACAACCGCGTTGATCGGTTCCAGCGGCGCATGGGCCAGATAGGGCGCACGGTATTCTGCCGTCAAAGGCGTTTCGCCGAGCGTATTTTCGACATCTCCTTCATCTCGGCCCCGACTGTCCGGATCAGTGTCAAAAGCCTGCTCCAGTTCTGCCCAATGATCGGCCATCTCGGGCGCAAAAACCGCCGGACCCCATTCGCATTCCACAGCAGCGGCAGCCTGAAACGCACGCCACGTGTTGTCTGCAATCACCCCGACACCGCCTGTCACAGGCACGATCTTTTTCACGCCACGCATGTCCTTTGCTGCGCTGGCGTCATAGCTGTTGAGTACCCCACCCTGACGGGGGTTGAGAACGACAGCCGCGTGAACCATACCGTTCAGCTTTGCATCGATACCATAGTGGAGCGTTCCGGTGGACTTCGCCACCGTATCCACCCGCAACATCGGTTTGCCGATCAGCCGCCACTGCTCTGGCTGGCGCAGGGCAACCTCTGTTACCGGTTCAATCCGCGACGCTTCGGCCGCAAGTTCCTGATATGGAATTTCCGTGCCATCCGGCAGGATCACCGCGCCGCCCTGCGTGCGCAAACGCGCCACCGCCACGCCGGTTTTCTGCGCCGCCGCCGCTTTCAATGTTTCTCGCGCTACTGCCCCTGCAATTCGCAGCTTCTCAAATCCGTCGGCAACGGTGCTGGACCCGCCGGTCACTTGCATTCCCATGATCTTCATCACAGCGCCAACCGTGCCGCGTGCCGCTGTGGCCATAGCCCCATGATCGGTCGCAGCAAACGGTACTGCTTCATCCGCAAGCGCCCTGTTCCAGTAAGCAGGGCTAGGCACACCCGGATCGACCCTGATCTGGTCCAGTTCCGCATCCAGTTCTTCAGCGATCATGGCCGCCTGCACGGAATAGGCACCCTGCCCCTTATCCGCACGTGGCGTGATCAGGGTTACGCCCTCTGCATCAATCTTCACATAAGGGGTCAGCGCCGCTTCATCGGAACCGAGATCAGCCAACAAAGGGTTTTCGACCGGCTTTTTGTAAAGGTAAAACCCGAAAGCAACGCCCCCGACGACCGCAGCAGAGCCGACAAGAAACGCCCGCCGCCCGATAGTTTTCAATCGTCCCATGATCAGGCTCCGTTCAGTTTGGCCGCAGCCGTTTTTACCGCCGCACGAATGCGCGGATAGGTGCCGCAGCGGCACAAGTTGGCTGACATGGCCGCGTCGATATCTTCATCTGTCGGTTCGCTGTTCATCTCAAGAAAGGAGGCCGCCGCCATGATCTGTCCCGACTGGCAATAACCGCATTGGGCCACTTGATGCTCAATCCACGCCGCCTGCACTGCATGCAAGCTTTCGGGCGTGCCGAGCCCTTCAATGGTTGTCACCTCACCATCCACAGCGCCAACTTCGACAGAACAGGACCGCACCGCCATTCCGTCAATATGGACGGTACAGGCTCCGCATTGGGCAATCCCGCAGCCGTATTTCGGCCCTGTAATCCCAAGCTCGTCCCGCAAGACCCACAAGAGCGGCATTTCCGGCTCAACATCCAGCGCGTAATCGGCGCCATTTACGGTTAGTTTCACGGTGTATCCTCTCCGGTCTGCGATTTAACAGATATAGTCGTTGCGGATGCAAATGTTACTTGCATATTGCGCCAGTTTACTAACAAACAGTGCCAAATTGATGGGAAACCGTTTCACACCGTGCCGGACGCTATACAATTATGTCTATGAACAAACGCACCCGCTATCACGTGGCACAGGATATGCAGACCATGTGTGCCCTGCTCAAAATTGATCCCAAGTCAATTTTGCGGCGCGCCGGTTTGCCTCCGGATTACTTTGATCATGATGATCGGGGCCTGCTGCCCCACCAGATTTTTGCCCTCTGGGATGCGGCCGCAGCAGAATATCGAAGACCGGACCTTTCGGTATTTCTTGGAAAATCTCTGGCGCACGGAATTTTCGGATCTGTGGTGCTGGCTTTCACCTGCTCTCATACGGTGCAGGCAGGCCTGAACCGAATTGCCATTTTCAAACCGCTGATCGGACCGATACAGCTGGACATTCATACCGATGAAACCCGCCTGACGCTGACCATTACCTCCACCGAACCGGAACTTGACCTTCCAGCGGTGCTTGGCGCGATGGATCTGGTCTTTTTTGTAGAATTGATCCGCACAACTACAGCCGAACATGTGGTGCCCCTGTCGGCAAGCCTGCCGGAACTGCCGCCAGAGGCGAAGGACATTGAGACCCACCTTGGCATAAGGCTTACACGGGGCAAAACAGTGTCCCTGACGATTTCGCGCGATGATGCGGAACGGCGGCTGGTCACAGAGAATCCGAACCTCTGGGCCGTGTTTGAGACCGATCTGAAACGCAAGCTCGAAGCGCAAACCGGCAACACCCCAACCGCAGACCGGCTGCGCGATGCGTTATATGAAATGCTGCCAAGCGGACAGTCCTCGGTCGAGGCGGCTTGTCAAAAACTGCATCTTTCCAAGCGGTCCCTCCAGCGACACCTGCAACGGGAGGGCAGCAGCTTTCAGAAAGTGCTGGACGCGACCCGATCCGAACTTTCGCTGCACTACCTGCGTATGGACAACATCAGCATTGAAGAAATTTCCTACCTGCTGGCGTTTCGCGATCCCAACAGCTTTTACCGCGCGTTCCATAACTGGACAGGCATGACCCCTGCCCAAGCACGGAGCTTTGCCGAATAGCCCCCTTAGAACGCTTTGAAGGTCAGGATGGTGTGGGTCCGCTCGATCCCTTCAATGTCCAGAATGTAGTCATTGATAAACCGGCCCGTGTCTTCGCCTTCGGGGATGTACAGCTTCAGCAGCAAATCCCAATCGCCACTGGTGGAATGCAGCTCGGCGTAATTTTCCCGCAAGGCGATTTCATCTGCAACCTGATAGGTCGAACCGGGTTTGCATCGGATCTGGATAAAAACAGTGTTCACGACATGGGCCTTTCGCTGACTTGAACTTCACGGGAAACTCACCCGAAACGGGCGCGGCGTCAATGACACGGTTTTCATTTCACACGATCCATGCTCAATGTTGCGCAACAGGAGAATTCACATGATTGACTGGAACGATGCCTTTGCCAATGGCGCCTATATCGAGGGCGCCGCGGATTATCTGGAAAAATGGCCCAAAAGCGCCGCGGGGTTTCGTGCCACGCAGGCCGGTGCCACGCTGGATCGCGCTTATGGTCCCAAACCGCGCAACCTGTTTGATCTGTTCCACCCTGAAGGTCCGTCCAAAGGCACGGTAATTTTTGTTCATGGGGGCTACTGGCACCAGCTTGATAAAAACTATTGGTCTCACCTTGCCGCCGGCCCACTGGCGCAGGGTTGGTCGGTCGCCTTTCCGGGCTACACGCTTGCCCCCGAGGCGCGCATCAGTGAAATAACGCAGGAAATCGCTGCTGCCGTAACGGCTATTGCCGCCATCACAACCGGCCCTCTGCGTCTGACCGGACATTCCGCCGGCGGGCATCTGGTTACGCGGATGAATTGCACCAACAGCGGCTTGCCTGGCTCTGTGCAAAAACGAATCGCCCATACGATTTCAATCTCCGGCCTGCACGATTTACGCCCGCTGGTTGAAACCGATATGAACGATACACTTAAACTGGACACTGCGGAGGCCGAAGCCGAGAGCCCGGCGCTGCTCAATGCCGTTCCTGATTGCTCAATCACCTTCTGGGTCGGCGCAGCTGAACGGCCGGAGTTCCTGAGACAAAACCGGCTGATCGCAGAGAAATGGGCCCGTGCCGGAATCAGGGCCTCTGACGTCTATGCACCGGACCAGCACCACTTCTCGGTAATCGCCCCGCTTTGTGATGCAGACTCTCCGCTAACCCGCGCGCTTCTGCGGTAAAGCCCTTCCGTTCCATTTGGGTTTTCGCGGATTGGTGAACGAACAAGCACTTGTTATAGAACGGATAAATCCACTGTTACGCGCTGCCGTGTAATAATAAGTGATTTGTCCTGAAGCGGGGAATCGCGTAGGAATATTCCTGCCCGCAGATCAAAATATGTTCTGCGCAAGCGATCTTTCTGTCAGAGAGTTTGCCATGAACAAACCCGTTCATACCCTGTTTGTTGCCCTTTTATCCGTCCTAGCAACCACCATTCCGGCGGCTGCCAATGACCCCGTGTTGGGCGTCTGGCGCACTGAACCGGACCGGAAAAACCTGATCTCGCATATCCGGATTCGCCAGTGCGGCGACAAACTTTGTGGAACCGTGATCCGAGCGTTTGATTCGAACGGAAAAGAGGTTAAAACAAAGCACGTAGGAAAAGAGCTTTTCTGGGGGGTAGAGCCTTTGGGCAATGGCGATTACAAAAACGGAACGGTCGTTGTGCCGCTTCTGAACGTCAAAGCTAAGGCATCTATGAAACTCAGAGGCAGCAATCTTCACGTAACCGGCTGCAAAGGTGGTGTCTGCGACGGGCAGGTCTGGAGCCGGTTTTAAAATTCAGTTTCGCCGCAGCGCTCCCCCAACCGTTCTGGGAGGAAATGGTTTCGGGTTGTGAACCTCGGCGGAAGGCCTGAAAGGCCGCCCCGAAAGGGGTTTGGCGGGACGATCTTTGCGTCGTCCCGCCAATATTCTTTCATCACGCCCTACGGCCTGATCATGATCTTGCCGTCTTTGATCTGTGTCGCCGCAGCCAGACCGGATACGACATCCCGCAAAGGCAGATAGGTCGCGACGTCCGTGGACCAGCGCCCGTCAGCAAAACGGGTCTGAACCTCTTTTGCCAGATCCGCCATCAACGCACCGTTGTCCTGCATCCAGCGGGTCAGCCAGAAGCCCTCGATCACTTTGGACTGGAAGATCAACTGCCCCATCTGGGTCATCGGGAACAATTCGGGGTTCAGCTTGCCATAGGTTACCCAACGGGCGTTGTTCGGCATGGCAACAAACACCTTTTCGGAAATCGCATCCGTCACAGCGTCAAGAAATACACGGGGCTTTAATGTGCGGCTGGCGGCTGCAAACTGCGTTTCGAAATCATCGGCCGTTACGTCCAGAACCTCTGTCGCCCCTAGTTCACGCAGCGCATCAGCGCTGTCCATACGGCGGACCAGACAGATCGTCTTTAGTCCCTTGTCCCGCGCCAGCCCGATCATCAGTTTGCCAAGCTGGCTCGCTGCAGCAGAAATCACAAAACAATCCCCGTGTTTTTCTGCGATATCCACCATCGCAATAGCAGTCAGAGGATTCACGATCTGCGCTGCGCCATCCTCGTCCTTCACCGCCGGGTGCAACGGGATACACATTGACGCATTTGTCACGCAATATTCAGACCATGCGCCAGACCCTGCCGCCACAAAAGCAACCCGTTTCCCGACGAGCCCTTCCGCACCAGCGCCCGCAGCCACGACGTCTCCGCAACCTTCAAATCCGGCGGGTGCCCCTTTAACGCAAGGCTGCCCGTATTCACCTTTGATAAAGTGCAGATCGGACGGATTAACCGAAGCCAGACGCAGCTTGATCAACACCTGACCCGCGGCAGGTTCGGGCATCGGCAGTGTCGCCTCTTCAAGATAAAGGGAGGCGTCGGAAATCGCCGGACCTTCGGATTTCCCCGAATAGCCCTCCAGTTTCTGGATAATCGAAAACGTCTGTTCTGGCAGTTCGCTCATGGTGGGCTCCTAACTGTGACGCCGCGTCGAGGCGGCAATTTGCTTGGCATCACAACCGCCCAGCGCCTAAGCTGTCAACATACACGCTACGGCAATTAGGGAAGAGAAAAACATGCTTAACGAGATATTCGGCCTGTCGGGTAAGACCGCGCTCATCACAGGAGGCGGCTCCGGCATCGGTGCCATGATGGCTGAAGGATTTGCACACGCCGGAGCACGGGTCATCATCTGCTCGCGCAAGCTGCATCAGGTTGAAGAGACCGCAGCCGCTATCAACGCAACCAACCCTGCGGGCAGTGTCGAAGCGTTTTCCGGAGATGTGTCCAGCGAAGAAGGCATTGACGCGATCGTAGCCGAGGTGACCTCGCGCACCGACAAGCTGAACATCCTCGTAAACAACGCCGGTATCAGCTGGGGCGCGCCGCTGGGTCAATTCCCGCATTCCGCTTGGGAAAAGGTGATGAATGTAAACGTGGCCGGTCTGTTCCACCTGACCCAGCAACTGCTACCGCTTCTGAGCGCAGCCTCCAGTGATGCAGATCCGGCGCGGGTTCTGAACCTTGGATCGGTTATGGGCAAACACCCGTTGGGGGATGGTGCTTACAGCTATTCCGCGTCCAAATCCGCCGTCCATCATATGACTGCCATTCTGGGCAAGGAACTGGCGGGGCAGCGCATCACAGTAAATGCACTGGCACCTGGCCCTTTCCAGTCGAAAATGACTGCCTTTGCAACCGCGAAGGAAGAACAGGCCAAAGCTGTGGGCGGTGACGTTCCACTCGGCCGGATCGGCGCCCCTTCTGACGTGCAGGGCGCATCCTTGTTCCTGTGCTCGAAAGCTGGCGCCTACGTTACGGGGGCGATCCTGCCACTCGACGGAGGCATACACCTGATCACCGGACCAAACCTGTTCGGCTCCGCAATGAGCTGACACGCAACAGGCCGCTGCGGACCTTCCCCAGCGGCCTGACTTTCCCAAAAAACCTAAGAATTCCTTTATCTTACGGTTTCACATGAAACAGCGCCGAACCCGCCGAGCGTCGGTTCAGCCGTAAAACGCAAGCATCAGAGCAAGCAGCACAAAGCCGGCAATCAGACCCATTGCAAATGCCGCAGCGAATAGAAGTGTCATTTATTACCCCACCAAAAGATTGCAGACCGCTGCCGGTTATTCCCACTCTGTCCAGCGATGATGCCCATCCTCTCATTCATTTTGGACAGGCCATTTCCGGACTGCAAGAATTAATCCGCATTGGACCGGCTTCAAGGCACCTATCTTCGCAACGCACACCGAAGGGGTGTGCATCCCTGAAAAGGATTCTACCGGCGATTGGATTAACCCTCTGAAACCTTTAGCAGGACGTGCGAATCACATGCGGGAATCCGCACTTATTTGAGTTTGATGGCGTATTCGCCGCCGGTCCCATGTACCGAGTCTTTCGGCACGATCACGATAGTTTCTGTACCTTCCGGTATCTCAATCCCGCTCAAGGATCGGGTGAAGGGCTGCTCCTCTACGTGAGGATGGGTTAGCACCCGATACCCGAGCTCGGTTCCGTCCGGCAGGTAAACGCCCCATCCGTCCGCGTAATGGTCCCATCCAGTGTCGTCGTGGCGAAGCGTGACGGTCACGGTCCACGTGTTGCCGGTTCGGTTAAGCTCTGCGTGTTCGACAACGGCCGTGTCAGCAGAGGCCGCGACGCCTGACCCTGCGAATATCACGAATGCCAATCCGAGAGAATTTCTTGTCTGTTTCATTTCAGTTCTTTCGCCCGTAACCCAGTATTCATAAAAATTTGCAGCGATTTTCCGCAAAAAGGCAGCCTGCTCAAAGGATGAAGTTTTCCTCCCCCAGAGTAGCAGGTTCCACATCCGGTAGTATAATCCTATCGCCGCTGCTGCCTCCTGCAAAAGCATAAAGTTCGATCACAGATGCCCAGCTTTGATCGGACAGATAGTCCCTCAACTCGGCCCAGTCGATATGAAACGCAGAGAGATCAATCCGATCCAGTGCGGCATCGAAATCGTGGATATAATCCCGGCCCGAAGCAGCGGAAAAGACGAAAATATCTCCGTCACTGTCGCCTGCGTAGCCACCTCCCCAAAGGTTATCGTTTCCTTCACCGCCATCGAGCCTGTCTGCCCCCAGACCCCCGAATATCCTGTCTGCATCGCTGCCACCCCATATCAGATCATCGCCACCTTCCCCAAGCAATTCGTCCTTATCACTCCCCCCGTATAAGTAATCCGCACCAGTGCCAGCGCTGATTTTGTCCGCTCCGCTCTCGCCGGTGATATAGTCCCGTCCCCGCCCCCCTTCCAATCGGTCACCGCCGTCCCCGCCCCACAGACGGTCCGCACCGGCGCCACCAAAGACCTTGTCGTGACCGGCACCGCCGTAAAGTTCATCATCTCCAGCACCGCCGCGCAAAATGTCCTCTCCGATACCTTGCGCCTGCACGCTTGGATTTCGCAGATAAAAGGATGCATCCGGGTCGCGGTCTGCGAATAAATTGGCCCCGTGTGGATCAATCGCGCCATCGTCGTAGCCGGTTGTTCCGGTTGTTCCCCGCAAGCGGACGAAAGCAGCGCCTGCGTCACTATCAGTGTGCAGTTGGTAGATTCCGGTCCGATCCTCCACATCTGCACTGAAAAAGAGATCGCCCTCCCCGTTCATAAAAACTGAAGAGACCGTCCCGACCGGCATTCCCTTTTCAAAACCCTCCGGTGTCAGCGTCCGGTTAATTTCAAGTGAGGTGACAGTCGGGTATCCTCCGGCCTCAAGTGGTTCCAAGTCGATACGCAGCAACCGGCCATTGGTGCCGGAGGAGGCCGGTGCGACCACGCCGAACCATAGATTTTCGGTGGCGCTGTAGGTCAAATCCTGCAACTCCCAAGGAAAGAGTTCGCGGGGCAAGTCAAAATGTTTTCCCACCGGATTCCCGAACGCGTTGAAGTTATCTACCTCCACTTTGGTAATCCGGTTCAGGCGATCATCGAATATCCAGAGGTTGCCACTCCCGTCAAAGTCACCCGCCACACCCGTCGAGCCGGTGGCACCGGCACGGAAAACCATCCCTTTCGCGTCAAATATCACGAGATCGCCTGCGTTTACGATCTTACCACGATCATCAACACCTTTACCTTCGGCGATACCATAAATCAGGTCGTTAAGCCCGTTGTATCCCAATGCACCAACGGGAAATCCCGCAGCATCGCCTATCGGAATCGTAGCGTCCCCGTTGCCATCATAACGTGCGAGTTGCCCGTTTTTAACGTAGAACAGCCCCGTCTGCCCCGAGGCAATGGCCGACACCTCTATTAACTTCCCGTTAATCCTGATTGCTGAATCATAGTAGAACACCGGTTGGTCACTATGGATTTCCGGCCCGTCCCGCGGCGTAGTTTCGAATTCCTTGAATAGAAGTGCGCCTGTTTTCCCATCTCCAACAACAGAGATCACATGGGTTTTATATGTGCTGCTATCCGCTTCAAACCGGCCCAGACGTTCCCCGTTCCAGAAGACTGCAACGCCGCCTGCACCGCTGGTCGGATTGGCCGCCAGATCGAATGAGATTTGATAGTGAACACCCTTTTCAATCGCAAGGGTCTGGACCATGCGCGCATTGCCAGCGGTGTGTGAAACCTTCCAGTTCGCGCCTGCTTCATATCCCGCAAAACCGGTCGCATTCTCGTCGGAAGCCGAGGCCAGCAACAGGTTTTCCCCCGATCCGTCTCCGTAAACAAGATCATCACCGGCGCCGGAATAGATCCGGTCATTCCCGTCGCCACCTTCTACGCGATCCCCCCCGTCGCCGAGATGCAACAGGTCATCGCCCATTCCGCCATAGACAAAATCATCGCCCGAACCGGCCTTTAGCCGGTCCTTGCCTCCATTGCCGTACAAAAGGTCATGACCGCCCTTCGCCAGCACAAGATCACTGCCCGCACCGGCGGCAATCAGATCATTCAAAGCCAACAAACCGGCATCTGTCCGTTCAAACAACCTTTGGACGTAGGTCCACGACCCGCCTTTGTAGGACCAGCCTTTTGTGAACAAGTCAAACGCAGCAACACCGATGGTGTTTTCCGAAATTGCAAGGGAGCTTTCCGGCCCGTCTGAAATCAAATCCCGCGGGTTGGATCCGTAAAGGGTATCATCTCTCCGCGTGCCCGACGTTTGGACGCCATCCACCACCCGGTGCAAAACCGGCCCTTCGCTTACCATTGAAATCGCTCCTCACCATAAGGTCTGGAGCGAAGGGATAACTGGAAAGTCTGAACGAAGCGGTAAGGTCCGAGCCGGAACTACACAGGATTTGAACCGTATTTTACCATTTCATGTGTGGAAATATCACGATTTTAACAGATTACCGCCGCTAAAGCAGGCAGAAAGCCCAGCGCCCCTTCCCCTTAAGCTCTTTTCCAGTTATGAGGCCGCGTCCCTTCGGGGACTTGTCCAATCAAGTACGATGTGCGCCATAGGACAGTTGTTCAGGGGCACAGCGTCAAAACCTAGGAGATATACACATGGGCTACCGTGTTGTTGTCGTAGGCGCCACTGGCAATGTGGGCCGCGAAATGCTGAATATTCTGGCCGAGCGCCAGTTCCCCGTAGACGAACTTGCCGTTCTTGCATCGCGCAAGAGCAAGGGAACGGAGTGCAGCTTTGGCGACAAGACGGTTAAGACGGAAGACCTGGACACTTTCGACTTTACCGGCTGGGATATCGCCCTGTTTGCTGTAGGCTCTGAAGCGACCAAAAAATACGCGCCGATCGCTGCGAAAGCCGGTTGTGTGGTGATCGACAACTCGTCGCTCTACCGCTACGACCCTGACGTGCCGCTGATCGTGCCGGAATGTAACCCCGACGCGATTGAGCAGTATTCCAAGAAGAACATCATCGCCAACCCGAACTGTTCGACCGCACAGATGGTTGTGGCGCTGAAGCCTTTGCACGACCGTGCCAAAATCAAACGGGTTGTTGTTTCCACTTACCAGTCCGTATCCGGTTCCGGCAAGGAAGCGATGGACGAGCTGTGGAACCAGACCAAGGGCATGTATGTTCCGGGTCAGGAAGTCGCGCCTTCCGTCTATCCGAAAGAAATCGCGTTTAACGTAATCCCGCACATCGACGTGTTTCTGGATTCCGGCGATACCAAGGAAGAATGGAAAATGGTTGCCGAAACCAAAAAGATCGTCGATCCGGCGATTAAGGTTACAGCGACCTGTGTGCGTGTTCCCGTATTCGTGGGTCACTCTGAATCGATCAACATCGAATTCGAAGACTATCTCGACGAAGACGAAGCCCGCGAAATCCTGCGTGAAGCGCCTGGCATCATGGTTGTGGATAAACGCGAAGACGGCGGGTACATCACACCTAAAGAGTGTGTCGGCGAGTTTGCCACTTACATTTCGCGCATTCGGCAAGACAGCACGATCGACAACGGAATCAACCTGTGGTGTGTGTCTGACAACCTGCGCAAGGGCGCTGCCCTGAACGCAGTCCAGATCGCTGAATTGCTGGGCCGCCGGATTCTGAAAAAAGGCTAACCGATACGGTAAATCGTAACGGCAAAAATCGAGCCTTCGATTCTACGGGAATCGGGGGCTTTTTACTGTGGTTTTGGCTATTTTGGAACGCGCACCCGCTCCGATTCCATATCCGTATTCATTCGCAGCACGTCCACATGCGACTTTATTGAACCAGTGTTGCAGCAATATTATCACATATCCCTTTTTCGATCATGTTTGATATCAGGCACTTGCCGGAATCGCCTTAAAAGTGCGTTACGAATTAAATGCCACAAAAATGCCTCATTTGGAGAATTCGCCCATTCACAGTAAATTGAGGACGTCGGGAGCAACGGGAATTGATGGATTGCTTCCGAACTACATAAGGAAATCTGCTATGAAGTTCTCCTACCTGCCTCTTGCTTTCGTTCTTGTGACAGCGCCATTTTCGGGCGCCCCGAGCCTCGCCGACAGCGGCGAAGGAAAGATAAAACCGGCGCAGCTTATCAACGCTGCCGGCAACCCGATTACGCTGTCTGTACTTCCTGGCTTATGCTCCAATTTTGTTGCGGAATTGGCAGAGCAAGCGAAATCCACGACCGGCATCACTGTATTTTCCATCGCGACCAAACGCATTACATCCAAACGGCAAAGCTGTGAGGAAAAAGGCGTGCCTCGCACAATCACAACTGCAAAAGGCCCGATTTATTCCGAGGCCCGAGGCGCATCTCTTGCGGCTTGTAATGCAGCCCGTGACAGAAAAACTGAAGATGCCTGCGTTGCGGTGGCTCACACGGTCCCTGTCAAACAATAGTAATTTACATAAACTATGAACTAAGCCCCGCGTGTTACAGCACGCGGGGCTTTATTTTTTCCGCTATGTTAGCGAATGAAAATCACACTTCGGCCGAAACCAACCAGCCCTGCGAAACTATCATTTTTGCGACAAACTTAACCCACGGCACAAGAGCAGCAGAAATCAGGAATTTTCGGGGAAAAACGACTCAATTTCAGTGTGCCCGTGCCCCTGAAATGCCCTCAAACCCCTTTGTTACAAGGGCGATCACGACTTTATTGGAACAAAAACATGGCCTTCCAAAATTCTCGGGTTCGACTGAAAAAAAATGTTGTTTGGACAGCGGATTGGCCCTAATTCAACGCAATCGGAAGCGACAGGAATTAACGGATTGCTCTCCGATTTATCTCAGGAAAAACCGAAAATGAACGTATATCGTTTCACAGCTTTCGCAGCCGTGGCTGCGTCCGTTCTCGCTATGCCAGTTTCTGGTGTACAAGCTGCCTCTCGTGACAAACTCTACCTCACAGTTCCAAAAGGCCTGTGCGCGAAAGAAGTTTCCGATCTGGCAGCAGAATCCGTAACAAAACCCGCGTTCACAGTTTATGCGGCTCCGCGTGTTCGCTCGGCCAAGAAACTGGATTGTGACCAGCCTGGTCCTGAAGTCACCGTGGCAGCCTCCTCTTCCACCGATCTCAAGCTGGCCCGTAAAACTGCGCTTGCCACCTGTAACGCGACCCGGGGCGCGCATGGCAGCTGCTTCGTGATTGGCACCCTGCGCAACTGATTAATACCGCCCACTGCCTCTGACAGTCTTGCCCCGCCTGCCCCACAGGCGGGGTCTTTTGTTTACAGGGGTCTTTTGTTTACAACTGTGATGTCCAATTCTGCGCTGCGGCTTGAGTTTCGCCTTCACCAACATAGATTGGATAACAGTCACCTCAACGAACGGGATTGAATATGAAACCAATTTTAGCAGCATTGTTCGCAACAACAGCTTTACCTGCCTTCGCTGATACGCTTGTCCTGAATACAAAGGTGACAGAGGCTTTAATCACGGGACAGGGCGGTATAATCACGTATTCCGCGCCCGCTACCTTATCGCCGGGCACCCACAGCCTGATCGCTTACCTGCCATTTGGCGGCTACGAAAACGCTGTGCCCGAGGTGGCTTTCAACGGGGCTACAGGCATCCGGATAATCTCTCAATCCGCTGCGAATTTTCATGCGCCCCCTATCCGCCGCGCGCCATCTGCCGGTTTGCAGGTTGCGATTGATGCACGTGACAAGGCACGCGCGTCCCTACGGGCCTTTGAAGAAAGTTATGAAGAAAATCAGGCGTCTTTGCTGGCGGCTGAATTGAAATTACAACTTGTGCGTAGCACCGCCGAGACCGGGCTGGCCGGTCAGCAGGACGCGATACAGGCAGACCAACTCACCGCTGTTGCCGACGCCATCGGAGAAACCGCACGGGCCGCCCAACAGCGTATTGCCGCGATCAAAACGGAACTGGAATCGATGGAGCCGCAAAGAAAGGCTTTGCAGGATGACCTTGCCCATGCGGAAGAGATTGTAGAGCGTTTACAGCCCCGAAGCCACGAACAGATCCGCCAGATAACCACGCGGATCGAAGTGAGCGAACCCCAATCCGTAACGGTAGAATATGACAACCTCCAGCCCGCTTACTGGCAACCGACATACAGTGCAGACCTGACACAAACTGGCGCGAAGGGTACGCTCGAACTGCACCGTTCGGCAAAAGTCTCGGTGTTTCGGGAAGGGGAAAAGCCGCTCCACGACTGGGATAACGTCAAGATCACCTTGTCTACAGCCAACCTGAGGGACAGCACGGGAACAGTTATCCCTTACCCCGATCTGAAACGTTTGGTGGATGAAGTACAGGCCCGCAAATCTGCCTCAGTCAGGGCCGAATACGACAGCAGCGCGATGCGTATGGATGCGCCCGCCCCAGCGCCGATGGTCGAAGTGGCCGAGGAACAACCCGCGGGTGCAAGTTTCGCGGGACAAACGCTCCTGTTCGATCTCGGTGGCGGTCACAGTCTGGACTGGGGCTCGGCGACAAGCACCTTTAACATCGATACGCTGGTTTTCCCTGCCGATCTTTACGGTATGGCGAATGCGGCACGGGACGAGAATGCGTTCCTGTATACCGATCTGGAGAATGATACAGGCGCGATCCTTCTTGCCGGTCAGGTGGATCTATCCCGCGACGGTACGCCGATTGGCACCACATATCTGCCACGGCTCAGCCCCAACCAGACAGAACCGATCGGACTGGGGCCGCTCTATGGAATCCGCCTGCAACGGGATGTTCTGGGGGTCGCCGAAGGGGACAGCGGCTTCATCGCTTCCAAGTCCGAAATCAATCAATCCTACCGAACCACGCTGTATTCCGCACTGGATTACAACATGCCGGTCAAACTGCTGGATGTCGTACCCACGTCCGAGGATGAAGATCTGAACATCCGCCTGCAAGCCACCCCTGCACCGGATGAACTCAACCGCGATGGCAAACGCGGGGTTCTGGTCTGGGATCTGGACCTAGAAGCAGGGACGTCCCAAGAAGTTCTGTTCGGGTACCGGATGAAGTGGCCGGTGGGCAAAATGCCGGTAGGGCGCTGATCCCGCAATGCCGTTCCAAAAAAAGCGACCTTCCAGATGGAAGGTCGCTTTTCTAATACGCTAACAGATGCCCCGAGGGCACGCAGAATTAAATCTCGACGAACTGTCCCAGCGACGGATCATAGTGGGAAAGTTCACCACTTTTGATGTTGACTGAAATACCGTGGAGCGTCAGGTCCTCTGCCTCGACACGTTCCCGCACAAAGGGGAAGGTCATCAGGTTTTCCAGAGAGACCAGCACACTCTGACGCTCAAGTTCCTTAACCTGCTCTTCCTCTTTCTCGGAAGACTTCACAGCCCGTTCGAAACCGGGGCGAAGGATGTCCATCCAGCGACCGACAAAGCTGGTATCTTCCTCCAGCTCCGGCGCCTGTCCGGAACACATTGCATGGCATCCCGCAACGCCACCGCACTGGGTGTGGCCCATAATGATCACATTAACCACACGCAGGGTGTTCACTGCATATTCGATCGCAGCGGAAGTGCCGTGGTAATCGCGGTTCGGTTCATAAGGGGGCACAAGATTTGCGATGTTCCGGTGAATAAAGAATTCACCCGTATCCGCACCAAACAGAGAAGTCGCATTCACACGACTGTCGCAACAGGAAATAATCAGGCCACGGGGATGCTGACCTTCATCGGCCAGTTTCATATACCATGACTTGTTTTCCGAATAGGTCGTTGCACGCCAGCCCTGATAACGCTTGACGAGGGAATTTGGTAACGGTTTTGCAAAATCCATTGCGCGGAACTCCTGTGGTTTGGCACCTTTTGCTAAACTTTAGGCCAAATTACAACCATTTCAATTTTAGCAGGTAAGATTTTGGAAACGTCTCCATCCTAGCTTCCGAGCCGGGGACAAAGAGATGAAAGTGGGACAAAAATGACGTTTACATTGCAAAAAAGAGATAAGGTAGAACGCTTGCGGCTTATCGAAAAAGCTGCTGTTGAAACCCGTGCTATCGCGACATTGCAAACGAACCTCGGGAAGGGGCAAAGCCGCGAGGTGGTGGAGCGGGCAGCTTGCGAGGTATCGGATCGTTTGAACGGGCTGGAAACGGCGTTGTCTAATGGTGATCTCGCAAGGGCGGCCAGGCTCAGCAACAGACTTATCGCAATTAGCAAACAGATCGGCCTGATCAGCTTTGCACAGGTCGCCGGTGATCTTGTAGGCGCGATACGCAACGACGATTTCGTCGCAATTGCATCAATCAGCCGACGCCTGATCCGGCAGGCCGACGCCACCCTTTTAAAGGCGCTGGACTATGTAAACGATCAACCGTCCTAAGACACGGCATGTTCCCGCTACGAATGCAGGATTGCGAGCGGAGCACCGAAGGCCACGACCCCGCTGCACATCCCAGTACGCCCCTTTCCGGATAGGGGAGGATCACCGGATGCCCGCTTCAAACAGATGTCCCGATGCCCCCGAACCTAAGCGCTATGTCTTAAAGAATGGTAAGCGAAACTTGATCAGATTGCTGCCCCGTCGGCATAAAGCGCCGAAGCCGGCGCAATTCGACCTGTTTCTAAACCCGCAAAATTATACTGCTTCGGACACAACCTTTTGATAACAGAGGGATGGTTCGGATCGGCAACCCCAAGACGCACAAGAAGCGCGGCAATGGCTGTTTCAGCGGCCCGTGTAGCGCCGTCCTGAATTTTCAACGCCACACCAAGCCCGCGCTCCGGTAGAATGGCGATGAACACGCCTTCGGCTCCGGTCTTGACTACGGTGCGGCCCTCCATTGCGTCCATCAACTCGGTACAGGCACGGCCCTGCCCCGCTACGAGATCGGGATGCGCCTTCATGGCTGCCACCAGATCCTGCGCTGCTTGCGCACGAATTTTGCCCAGCTTCGAAGGATCGGCCATGCGGGCCATTGCTGTTGCCAGCCCTCGAAGGGTACAGGCGTGATTGGGTGCGGAACAACCGTCAATCCCGTATCCCGGAGACGTCTCTCCGGTCATTTCCTCAAAGGCTGTCAGGATCGCCTGCTGGACCGGATGATCCGGCTCCACGTATTCAGCATCACCGCCCAAGTGCTTGTTTAAGGTCAGAAATCCGCTGTGCTTACCCGAGCAGTTGTTATGGGTGCGATCATGGCTCTGGCCTGCGCGGATCAGCTCTTCCAACTCTTCCCGAGCACGGGGAATTTGCGGACCGCAGCGCAGATCAGCTTCGCCCAGTTCCAGATCACCCAACCATTTCACGACCCGATCTGTATGTATGTGGGCGCCTTCATGGGAAGCGCAAGCAAGGGCAAGTTGTTCCGGTGTCAGGCTAAACCGCGCTGCCGCGCCACTTTCCATAAGCGGGAGCGCCTGAAGCATTTTGCAGGAGGACCGTGGGTAGGTCACAGCGTCAACATCGCCCCATGCTGCTACCACGTCCCCGCGTGAGTCGCAGACAACCGCACGGCCCTGATGCACGGATTCCAGAATGTCCCCACGCCACACTTCCGCCACATTCACCCAATCACCCATGATAATGCTCCATTTTCCGCCGATTTCTGCGACTTTTTTGCCATGCTACTGGTCAATTACCTGACATTTGGCTAGGAGAAAGGCCACAAGAAAACCACATTATTTTCGTAGAAAAGGGCCATCGCAATGATGAGACAACAGTCTGTATTTGTTTCAGCACACTCAAAAGCGCGGAGGCTGAGAGAAAAAATGTTCCGTTCGATGGCATATACTTGTGGATTTATGGCAGTCTGCCTTGCGGCAGCCAGCGTGGCCTATGCACAGGATTCCACCAACCGTGTGGACGCCAAAACCGACTGGTCGGTATTTGTTGAAGACCAACCTACCAAAGAATGCTGGGTTGTCTCCAAACCGACTAAAGTTGTGAACACCCGTGGCGGTAAAGTGGTTTCCGCACGGCGCGGCGATATCCTGCTCTGGGTGACATACCGCCCTGCAAATGGCATTAACGGTCAGGTATCTTTCTCCGGCGGCTATCCGTTCGATCCGGACGTGCCGGTTAACATGCTGGTAGGTGATGCCAGCTTCGACCTGTTCGTTGACGGCGAATACGCATGGCCGGCCACAGCCAATGACGACCAGAAAATTCGCGAAGCGCTCAAGCGCGGCGCGTCTGCGATCATGACCGCAAAATCAAAGCGCGGCACGCAAACCAAAGACACTTTCTCCCTGAACGGCTTTACAGCCGCGCTGGCAGAAGCAGAAAAACGCTGTAGCTGAACCACAGCAAACGTAAAGAAACAGGCGAAGCTGCGCTCTGACAGTTAATTGACAGAGCCGGGTCTACCCAAAGCCTGAAACATGCTATAACAACCCTCAATCCCCGCGATTGGGGGTTTTTTCAATGAGAGTTTCGAAAATGTCCGCATCCGCACCCGCCGCTCCGATTACCCAAGACGTACTGACCATCCCGCGCAAGCAGGACGCCAGCGCCTTGCCCAATCTTGTCGGTATGACCCGCGACCAACTCACCGAGGCGCTGGTTAACGTCGGCATCAAGGAAAAGCAGGTCAAAATGCGTCACGGCCAGATCTGGCAATGGCTTTATGTCAAAGGCGTGCGGTCGTTTGACGAAATGACAAACCTGTCCAAAGACATTCGCGCCAAACTGGCCGAGAATTTCCAGATCTCGCGTCCAGAGATCGTAACGAAACAGGTGTCTACGGATGGCACCCGTAAATACCTTCTCCGGATTCAGGGTGGCCACGAAGTGGAGGCGGTCTACATTCCAGAAACAGATCGCGGCACGCTGTGCATTTCCTCTCAGGTGGGCTGCACGCTGACCTGTTCTTTCTGCCACACCGGGACACAGAAACTGGTTCGAAATCTGACGGTTGCGGAGATCGTCGGCCAGATTCTCGTGGCACGGGATGATCTCGAAGAATGGGACATCGCCCCCGGTGACAAGCGCCTCGTGTCCAATATCGTTCTGATGGGGATGGGCGAACCTCTCTACAATACAGACAACGTGCGCGATGCTATGAAGATCGCTATGGACGACAGCGGTATTGCACTCTCCCGCCGCCGGATCACCCTCTCCACATCGGGCATCGTGCCAGAGATTTACCGCGTCGGTGAAGAAATCGGCTGTATGCTCGCCATCTCTTTCCACGCAACCACAGACGATGTGCGGGACAAACTGGTCCCCATCAATCGTAAACACAAGATCGACGAATTACTTCAAGCCTGCCGCGATTACCCCCGACTGTCCAACGCAGAGCGGATCACCTTTGAATATGTGATGCTGAAGGATGTAAACGACAGCGACGAAGACGCCCGCCGGCTGGTTAAACTGATCGAAGGCATCCCTGCCAAAATCAACCTGATTCCCTTTAACCCGTGGCCGGGAGCACCTTACGAGCGCTCTTCCAACAACCGGATCCATAAATTTGCTGACATCGTAAATGCAGCAGGCTATTCCAGCCCTATCCGAAAACCGCGCGGCGAAGATATTATGGCTGCATGCGGACAATTAAAAAGCGCAACAGAACGCGCCCGCAAATCGCGGGCACAAATGGAACGTGGAATAGAAGGTTTGTAAGAATGCGAATCGCAGCTTTGCTGATGGCAGCCGGCATTGCCCTGTCGGCCTGCTCTCCTTCCAAATTCAAAAAATATAACGGACCACAAGTTACTCAGGTGCTGGTGGATAAATCCGACCGGAAGATGTGGTTGCTGCACGGGACGAAAGCGCTGGCTCAATTCGATGTAGATCTCGGCTTTGCCCCTGTGGGACATAAGGAATTTGAAGGCGACGGAAAGACGCCGGAAGGGGTGTATTTCATCGACCGGCGTAACCCCAACAGTGCCTTTCATCTGTCTATCGGGATTTCCTACCCGAACGAACAGGATCGCGCCAAAGCGGCGGCCTTGGGCAAATCACCGGGCGGAGATATCTTTATCCACGGTGGGCCGGTTCTGTTTAAAGACAAGAACAAGGCGGACTGGACCGCGGGCTGTATCTCTGTGACGAACAAGGAAATGGAACGCATCTACGCTATGGTTCAGGATGGCACCCCGATTTACATCCGGCAGTAACCCTCTGATCACACAAACGAAAAACGCGCCCCGGAGGCGCGTTTTTTTATAGGCGTCAGTTTTCGGGTCGGCGCTTACGACCCGAGGATTTGAACCCACCAGATTTTACCATTGCTATCCTGATGCCAGCTAAAGCCAAGCCCGCGCGCCTGCGGATGTAAAATGCCAGCGCGTGTCACAGGATCGCGCATCCAGGCTTCCAGAGTTTCCAGATCGTTTTCAAAAGTCTCGGAAATATTCTCGGAAAGCATCTTCCCCTGATAACCGGCCCGCTCGACCCTTTGGATCGGGTTGGACCCGTCAGAGCCGAAATGCCACGGACGGTTCTGTCTGGAAATATCCCGTGCGTGGGTCTTTGCCGCTGCATTCAGTTGCGAAGACAGTTGAACCGGATTCAACCCCTGCGCCTGTCGGACCGCATTGACCGCGTCCAGATGGCGGTACTGGATTTTAGAAACATCACCGGCAGAAATCCGGAACACCTGACGCTGGTTGGGATCGACCTCGGTACAGGCAGAAATCGCAAACAACAGCGACAGAATGGTAACAGCAACACGAAACATGGCAGTATTCCCCAAATGCAAGCTTCTCGAATTGAGATGCATCCTGCCTTAATGGTGTTTTAACAGATATTCAAATGGCCATTGGCCGGTTTTCCCCGCATCGGCATTGTTTGAATTGAATCTGTGCCATCAAAACACTAATTTGGACCTGTAACCCTTTAAGTACGGAATTTTCTTATGTCTGATCCATTCAAAATGACGCGCCGTGCATTCTCTGGCTCCCTGCTCGCAACCACCGCTTTCGGAAGCTCCGCCTTCGCACAGCAGACGAATGATCCAGTCGTTTACAACCAGTTAAAACAGGAAAACCTGTCAAATCCGGAAACAGGTGCGGTAAAGCGCAATATCTCCGGCTTTACCAATAAGGATTGGCGTCCCTACTTTTCCAACACCAGAAACGGCGTAATTCTGGTTGATACCCTCAGCCGCGCATTGCATTTCTGGTCTGAAGACCTCTCGGTCTATAAACTCTACCCCACATCCGTGCCCGAAACTCCGGAACTGACCCGCACGGGCCGTACCTCTATTACGCGCAAAAGGGTCGGGCCAGACTGGCGCCCGACACCCAATATGCTCAAACGCAATCCGGACTGGCCAAAATACATCCCCCCCGGACCGGACAATCCGCTCGGCACCCATGCACTATATCTAAGCTGGAAGTATTACCGCATCCACGGGACCCATGATACACGCAAGATCGGGCGCCGTTCGTCCAACGGATGCATCGGGCTTTTCAACGAACACATAGAAGAATTATTCAACCTATCAAGGGTTGGCACACAAGTGTTGCTAATTTGACGACAATGTGTATTGCACTGCCCATTTATGGCCATGTTCCAGTTGCAAAGCGCATTTTTTGCTGCTTAAAACGCGGCACGAGGTACAGTCTTGGGTGCGTCTCGTGGGGTCATACTACCTTGTCCCCCATAAGCGGGTCGCAGAACTTTGGAGAAATATTATGAAAAAAATCGCACTGGCAGCCGCCATGTCCGTAGCCGCTTCCGCCGCTTTCGCTGGTAACGTTGAACCAGTAGTAGCACCTGTTGTTGAAGTTGTTGAAGAAACATCTTCTTCTTCTTCCGGCGCTCTGCTGCCAATCCTGGCACTGCTGATCGTTGGCGCAGCTGTAGCTTCCGCTGACTAAGCAATTCAAATCTGGAAGCTATAGGCAGCCAGTGAGAATTCGAAAGGGATAGGCCACGGCCTGTCCCTTTTTTGTTTTTATCAAGTCGTTTCCATTTTCCGGAAATATCCTCGGGTGAATTGGCCAGCAGCCAAGAGGGTCAAAGCCCCTGATCGCCTCACGGCTTTTCTGCCGCCAACAGAGCCTGCAAGCCGGTTCGGTAATCGGGATAAATCAGTTCCACCCCAAGCTCCGTTTTGATGCGATCATTACGCACCCGCTTGCTTTCGGCATAAAAGCTGCGAGCCATCGGGGTCATATCCGCAGTTTCGAAATCAACCGCTTCGGGCACCGGAACCCCAAGCAGCTCTGCGGCATAACCTATAACATCCTCGGGCGGCGCAGCTTCGTCGTCACACAGGTTATAAATGGCGCCGGGATCGGGGCGCGCGATACTCGCCGCCAGAACCTGCGCAATATCATTCACGTGAATACGGGAGAACACCTGATTTTTCTTGATGATCCGCCGTGCGGTGCCTGCGCGGACCTTGGCAAACGGGCCGCGTCCGGGGCCGTAAATTCCTGCAAGCCGGAAGATATGCAGCGGCAGTTCCATTGCCTGCCATTCGGATTCGGCAGCGACACGTAAGCGGCCGCGACGGGTCGACGGGGTCAGGGGTGTCGCCTCATCCACCCAGCCGCCTTGATGATCCCCGTAAACGCCCGTGGTAGACAGATAGCCGACCCAATCAAACGACCGGCCCCTGATGTCCTCCCGCAATCCGTTAAGCACAGGATCACCCGCGTCATCCGGTCCGGCAGAGATCAGCAGATGTGTCGCCCGATCAAGGTAGGGGTCCATATCCGTTCCGGGCCATGCTACAGTCTCTACGCCTTCTTGGGGCGTTTCACCCGAACGGTTTGTGCCAATAATTTCCCAGCCCTGCTGCAGCAATCGCGTTGCCAGTGCCTGTGCAGAATAGCCGTGGCCAAAGCTCAACAATACGCCCGTCATGTTCTAATCCTTTACCGTCTGAACCAGTTCGCCGCAGGCCCAACGGGCCGCATCTGCAACTGTTTCGTCTTCATCTTCACACAACGCCTGCACTACCGACAACAATCCCGCATCTTCTGAATTCCCGATCGCGTAGAGCACATTTCGCACGAATCCGTTGCGTCCGATCCGCTTGATCGGTGATCCGGAAAACAGCGCCCGAAATTCGGTTTCGTCCAATACTGCCAGTTCCCCGAGGCGGGGCGATTGCAGCTCGGCCCGTCCGTGATATTTGATCTCTGCCGCGCGGCTGGCAAACTTGTTCCACGGACACACCGCGAGGCAATCGTCACAGCCATATATCCGGTTACCCAATCCCTTGCGCAAGGCAACATCCACCGGCCCGCGATGTTCGATGGTCAGGTAGGAAATGCACCGCCGCGCATCCAGTTGATACGGCGCGGGAAACGCATCTGTTGGGCAGATATCAAGACACTTGCGACAGCTTCCGCAATGGTCCACTTCGCCGTTTGTCTCTTCCAGTTCCAGCGTGGTGAAGATCGCGCCAAGGAAGAACCAGCTTCCGAGCCGCCGCGACACCACATTGGTGTGCTTGCCCTGCCAGCCCAATCCGGCCGCCATTGCCAGCGGTTTCTCCATCACGGGTGCCGTATCCACAAAGACCTTAATCTCGGCCCCGTCCGCCTGTTCGATCAACCAGCGCCCTACCCGCTTGAGCCGCTTTTTCACAACGTCGTGGTAGTCTTTATTCTGCGCATAGACACTGATCGCAGCGCGATCCTTATGCGCCAGCGCCTCCAGCGGATCATGATCCGGCCCGTAGTTCTCGGCAAGCATGATCACAGACCGTGCCTCCGGCCACAGGGCCGCCGCAGAGCCGCGCCAGTTCATCCGCTCTGCCATCCAGCCCATCTGGCCGTGACGGCCGTCCCCGACAAACTCCGCCAATCTCTGCGCGGTGTGCGGGGCAGCGTCGGGGCGGCAGATGCCGAAATCGGAGAATCCCTCAGCCAGTGCCTTGTCACGCAGGGCGCGGGTCAGTTCTGCTGACACTAAAAATCCAGATCGGAATAATGGGGTGGTTGCGGAAAGCCCGGCAACTGGTCGGCCAGCAGCGAACGGAACGCAGGACGGGATTTTATCTTGGCGTACCACTCCTTGACCAGTTCGTTCCGGTTCCAGTCCACATCCGAAATGTAATCAAGACAGGACAGTTGCGCCGCCGCCGAAAAATCCGCCAGAGACATACGGTCCCCCGCCAGCCAGCGCCGGCGGTCCAGCAACCAGCCCATATAATCAAGGTGGAACTTAATCTTGGAGGAGCCGGTTTTTACATTCTTGCTGTCGGGATAGCCCCGTCCCATGATTTTCTTGTTCACGCGCTCTCCCAACAGGTTGAGCGTGACTTCACGGTAGAATTTATCATCGAACCAAGCGTTTAGACGACGAACCTCAGCCCGTCGCTCTGCCCCTTGCGGGAACAGAGGGGGTTCGGGACGCTTTTCTTCGAGATATTCGCAGATAGAGGTGCTGTCGGACAGTGTGATTTTGTCAGAGCGCAAAACCGGAATCTGTCCACCCGGATTGAGCCGCAGAAAATCGGCGCGTTCTTCCCAATACCGCTCCTCAACCAGTTCAACTTCGATCTTCTTTTCCGCCATGACGAGGCGAACCTTGCGACAGAACGGGGAGAGCGGGAAATGATAGAGCTTGTACATATCAGCCAGACGTTGATTTGGGGTGGTTCTATTTGCACCCATGCGTAACAATTTTCAACCACTGTTGAAACAGTGAGCACGCCCGTCAGCCGCAATAGTTCGGGCACCGGCCATTATTTGCCGCGTCCGTTTTTTGACAAAGGCGGTCGGCTGGCTGGCGGAACGTTTCTTCGGGGAAGGCAAAACAGCCGCGATACGGGCCGCCTGTAAAAGCGACAGATTTTCGGGCTCAACCTTGAAATAATGTCGCCCTGCCGCCGCAACGCCAAATACACCTTCGTCGGTTTCGGCAATGTTAAGATAGACCTCGATGATCCGCTTTTTCGGCCAGACAAGCTCGATCAAAAGAGTAAACCATGCCTCAAGCCCCTTACGCACCCAAGTCCGCCCCTGCCACAGAAATACGTTCTTGGCCACCTGCTGACTTATGGTGCTGCCCCCGCGCAAGCGTTCGTCATCAGCAAGGGCTGCTTTGATGCCTTCAATATCAAATCCGAAATGGGTGCAGAAATTGGCGTCCTCGGCAGCAACAAAAGCCTGCGGCACTTCGGGTGGGAACTGTTCGATTGGCGTCCATTCCCGTGCAATTTCCCCCAAACGCATCCGCTCCGTCACATAGTAATAGGTCAGATAGGGATTCGCGAACCGCAGCAGCACAACCAGCAGCAGGCTAACCCCGACACCGGCACATAAGAGCAAAAAGAGCTTACGGAACACCCAGCGAATCCAGTAGCGCCATGCACCACTAAAGCTGTCTGCCGCCCGGCCGACCTTGCCCTTGCTTCGCGGGGCTTTCACCTTCTTGCGCACTCGGGTTGCGTCGTCATCGGCCATCTAGAATATTCCCTCTGGCGGCAGTCTCAGCCAAGGCGTCTTTCAAATCAACAGCTACAAAAGCAAAGAAGGCCGAAAACTCCGGCCTTCCTGTCTAACTTAATACGTGTCTGAGAGAAGTCAGGCGGTCTTTTTGCCTGTTTCCATGCTCAGCGGGGCGGGCAGGCGGTTCAGCATCTCTTTCGGACAGACCTGCACAAAATTGGCAAGTTCCTCATCCCAGCGGCGCAAAATATCCGCCGCCTTTGCCGAACGTGTCTCTGCCAGGTGATCTTCCAGCAGGGATTTCAACTCGTCCTTCCAGTGATCTACAGTCACCCCGTTGGTCACAAGGGTTTCACGGTTAATCAGCTTGTCGAGCTGCGCTTCGGGATCGTAGATATAGGCCATGCCGCCGGTCATACCCGCGCCAAAGTTCGCCCCGACAGAGCCAAGGATCACCGCAACACCACCGGTCATGTATTCACAGCCGTTTGTGCCACACCCTTCGATCACCACTTTCGCACCGGAGTTGCGCACCGCAAACCGTTCACCTGCGCGACCATTGGCAAACAGCCGGCCTGCGGTCGCACCATAAAGCACAGTGTTGCCGATAATGGTGTTTTCACTGGCCGTAATGGGCGAACCCAGCGGAGGCCGGACAACAATTGTGCCACCCGACAGCCCCTTGCCAACATAATCGTTCGCATCGCCGGACACTTCCAGTTTCAGGCCGGGTGCCGCAAATGCGCCCAGGGATTGCCCTGCACTGCCGGTAAGTTTCACTGTCAGATGATCCGGTTGCAGCGTGTTGTTCATGCCGAACCGTTTCACGATATGGGACGAAACACGGGTGCCGATTGTGCGGTGCGTGTTCTGCACTGCATAGGACAGCTGCATTTTCTCGCCATCCTTAAAGAACGGCTCCGCGTCCTTCACAATCGAAGCATCCAGCGTATCGGGTACAGCCTGACGGGGTTTGTCACGGTTGTAGACGATGGTGTTGGCGTTATCGATGCTGACAAGAAGCGGGTTCAGATCAAGATCGTCCAGATGGGCAGACCCGCGGGACACCTGTGCCAGCATATCCGCACGGCCGATCACCTCGTCGAGCGAACGTGCCCCCAAGGATGCCAGAACCTCGCGCACTTCCTGTGCGTAGAAAGTGATCAGGTTCACAACCTTATCCGCAGTGCCGGTGAACTTCTTGCGCAGGTCTTCGTCCTGCACACAAACCCCGACAGGGCAGGTGTTGGACTGGCACTGGCGCACCATGATACACCCCATCGCAATCAACGCTGCGGTGCCGATGCCATATTCCTCGGCACCAAGCATGGCAGCAATCACGATGTCACGCCCTGTGCGCAAACCGCCATCCGTGCGAAGGGTCACACGATCCCGCAGCTTGTTCATGGACAGAACCTGATGCGCCTCGCTCAGCCCCATTTCCCACGGCAGACCGGCGTATTTGATCGAAGTTGCAGGGGATGCCCCTGTTCCGCCGTTGTGCCCCGAAATCAGGATCACATCCGCCTTGGCTTTGGCCACACCAGCCGCAATCGTCCCGACACCGCTGCTTGCAACCAGTTTAACAGTCACTTTCGCACGCGGATTGATCTGTTTCAGGTCATAAATCAGCTGCGCCAGATCCTCGATCGAATAGATATCGTGGTGCGGCGGCGGTGAAATCAGCGTTACGCCTTTGGTCGAATGGCGCAACCGCGCGATCAGGTCTGTGACCTTGATCCCCGGAAGCTGGCCACCCTCGCCCGGTTTCGCGCCTTGGGCCACCTTGATTTCCAGTTCTTCGCACTGGTTCAGGTATTCCGCTGTCACACCAAACCGGCCGGAAGCCACCTGTTTGATCTTGGCGGACGGGTTGTCACCGTTTGGTTCAGGCACAAAATGCGCAGGATCTTCGCCGCCCTCACCGCTGTCGGATTTCGCTCCGATCCGGTTCATCGCGACGTTCAGGGTTTTATGCGCCTCAGGCGACAAAGCCCCCAGAGACATCCCCGGTGTCACAAACCGTTTGCGGATAGAGGTGATGCTTTCCACCTCGTCGACAGAAATCGGTTTCGCGGTGGAATTGAAGTCCAACAGATCCCGAAGGTGGATCGGCGGATTGCTCTGCATCTTGCGGGAATACTGTTTCCACAGATCAAAGCTGGCCCGATCACATGCCGCTTGCAGCATGTGCATGGATTGCGCTTCCCAGGCGTGTTTCTCACCGCTGCGCCGTTCCTTGTAAAAACCGCCGATCGGCAGCACGTTCTGCTGGCCAAGCCAACCGCGCGCATGCACTTCGCTGATCTTTTTCTGGATACCAAACAGACCGATACCGGAAATCCGGCTGTGCATTCCGGGGAAATACTCGGCAACCATCGCACGGGACAGGCCGACAGCCTCAAAGTTCAAGCCGCCGCGATAGCTGGAGATCACAGAGATCCCCATCTTCGCCATGATTTTCAGAAGGCCCTGATTGATTGCCTCGCGGTAGCGGTCCATCGCTACATCCAGTGTGCAATCAAGAAGGCCCCGTTCGATCCGGTCCGCCAGACTGTCCTGCGCCAGATAGGCGTTCACAGTCGTTGCGCCGGAACCGATCAGAACGGCAAAGTAATGCGGGTCCATACATTCAGCCGAACGAACGTTAATCGAACAGAAGGTCCGCAGACCCGCTGCTGTCAACCAAGAGTGCACGGCAGAGGTTGCAAGGATCATCGGAACGGGGATTTTATCCTCGTTTTGCTGACGGTCTGTCAGCACCAGATGCCCCGCACCGGAGCGAACAGCCTCTTCCGCTTCAGAGCGAATGCGGTTTACTGCATCGCGCAGGCCATTGGGGTTATTGCGGTCAAACGAACAGTCAATCGCAGTGACTTTCGCACCAAAAGCCTCGACCATCGCCTCAAACTTGGCGTTGGCCATGAAGGGGCTTTCCACGACCAGAATCTCGGTCTGTGCATTGCTTTCGTCCAGCACGTTGCCCAAGTTCCCGAAACGGGTTTTCAGGCTCATCACGCGGAACTCGCGCAAGGAGTCGATCGGCGGGTTTGTCACCTGACTGAAGTTCTGACGGAAGAAATGGCTTAGCGGGCGGTATTTATCCGACAGAACCGCGCTTGGCGTGTCATCCCCCATAGAAGCAATAGCCTCTTTGCCGTCCTCGGCCATCGGGTGCAGGATAACTTCCAGATCCTCAATGCTGAAACCGGCGGCGATCTGACGCTTGCGCAGTTCCGCTCCGCTATAGATGGCCTTTTCCTTGATGGACTTGGTGGCCTCTTCAAGGTTGGTGATCGACCCGACCCATTTGCTGAACGGCTGCGCCGCTGCAAGCGAGTCTTTCAGTTCAGCGTCATGCCAGACCTTGTTTTCCTGCATGTCAACGCCCAGCATCTGGCCCGGACCCAGCGCACCTTTGCGCAGGATGCTGGATTCATCGACAGGCACCATGCCCGCTTCGGAGCCAGCAATCACTAAACCATCGTTCGTGATGACATAGCGCATCGGACGCAGACCGTTGCGGTCCAGACCGGCCACAACCCAGCGACCGTCAGTCATCGCCAGCGCTGCAGGACCATCCCAAGGCTCCATCACAGAGTTGCAATAGGCGTACATGTCTTTCCACGCATCGGGCATTTCGTGGGAAAGGTTGGACCAGCTTTCCGGTACCAGCATGGTTTTCGCCATCGGCGCAGAACGGCCCGCACGCACCATCACCTCAAACACGGAATCAAGCGCGGCAGAGTCAGACGACCCGCCAGCAATGATCGGTTTGATGTCTTCGGCGTGTTCACCAAAGTTTTTGGATGCCATCCGGATTTCGTGGGATTTCATCCAGTTGACGTTGCCTTTAAGCGTGTTGATCTCACCGTTGTGGGCCAGCATACGGAAGGGCTGGGCAAGCCACCATTGCGGGAAGGTGTTGGTGGAATAACGCTGGTGATAAATCGCAAAGGCGCTTTCGAACCGGTCGTCTTTCAGATCAGGGTAAAACACTGCAACCTGTTCTGCCAACATCATGCCCTTGTAGATCACCGAGCGGCAGGACAGGCTACAAATGTAGAAATCACGGATCGCTGCCTTGGCCACGGCCTTTTCGATGCGGCGACGAATGACATAAAGCTCGCGCTCGAACTGTTCCTCGTCCACGCCTTTGCTGTTTGAAATCAGGATCTGTTCGATTTCAGGGCGGGTCGCATTTGCCTTTTCCCCCAGACAGGACACATCCACCGGCACATGGCGCCAGCCGTAGATGTAATACCCCATCTTCAGCACTTCGCTTTCCACGATGGTCCGGCAGTTTTCCTGCGCCCCAAAATCTGTCCGCGGCAGGAAGACCTGACCGACAGCGATCATCTTTTCGGTGTCTGGCTCATGGCCTGTCCGGCGGATCTGATCGTAGAAAAACTCTTTGGGGATCTGCAAATGGATACCAGCACCGTCGCCTGTCATCCCGTCTGCATCCACCGCGCCACGGTGCCAGATAGCCTGCAAGGCTGTAATACCGGCGTCCACCACCCGGCGGTTCGGTTTACCATCAACGGAAACGACAAGGCCAACACCACAAGACGAATGCTCGTCATCTTCGCGGTAAAGCCCCTGTTCGGCCAGCATGGCCCGTTTTGCTTCTTCTTCGGCTACCCATTTTGCATCATATTGTGTCATGGTGGCTTTCCCTTTCAAAACCCCGATCTCTGTCAGGGCCGGATCTTATACTGTGACGGACCGCACAGGTTGATGGCTGCGCGTGCTCCGGTCTTTATTCGGCTGCGATGGCGGATTTTGCGTTCAGATCTGCAAGGATCGAACCTGCTGCGTCGCGCCCGTCTGCGATGGCCCAGACAACCAAAGACGCACCGCGCACGATGTCCCCTGCGGCGTACACACCTTCCAGTGCTGTGCGCTTGCTGACAAAATCGGCCTTTACCGTACCCCAGCGGGTCACTTCCAGTTCCGGCGTATCCCAAAGCGTTGGCAGTTCCTCCGGCTCAAAACCAAGCGCCTTGATCACCAGATCGGCCTTTTCCAGATATTCTGCACCCGGAATTTCCTCTGGGGCCTGACGACCGGTCACATCCGGTGCGCCGAGTCGCATTTGCTGAACATATACGCCTGTGACCTTGTCATCGCCGGCAAAGCCTTTGGGCGCAGACAGCCAGACGAATTCCACGCCTTCTTCTTCCGCATTCGCAGTTTCCCGCAGGGATCCCGGCATGTTCTGACGGTCACGACGGTAAAGACACTTCACCGAAGTCGCGCCCTGACGGATCGCGGTACGCACACAGTCCATCGCGGTATCGCCGCCGCCGATGACGACCACATTCTTACCCTCGGCCCAAAGTTCTCCGCTGTCGATTTCGGGAACCGTGTCGCCAAAGTTCTGACGGTTAGATGCTGTAAGATAGTCTATAGCTTTAACAATTCCGTTCAAACCTGCACCCGGTCCGCCGAGATCGCGGGATTTGTAAACGCCTGTTCCGATCAGAACCGCGTCATGTGTCTTGCGAAGCTCTGCAAAGCTGATGTCTTCGCCAACGTTACAATCCAGCTTGAAGGTCACGCCGCCTTCTGCCAGCTGGCCATTGCGCCGCTCGACCACTTCTTTTTCCAGTTTGAATCCGGGAATGCCATAGGTCAGCAATCCGCCTGCGCGGTCATAGCGATCGTAAATCGTCACTTGAACCCCTGCACGGCGCAGAACATCCGCCGCTGCCAGACCAGCAGGGCCGGCACCGATGATACCTACCGATTCCGTGCGTTCTGCGAATGGCTTGATCGGCTGGACCCAACCCTGCTCCCATGCGGTGTCAGTGATGTATTTCTCTACGGCACCAATTGTCACTGTACCGTGGCCGGACTGTTCAATCACGCAGTTGCCCTCACACAGACGGTCCTGCGGGCAGATACGGCCACAAATCTCGGGGAATTGGTTCGTCGCCTGACTGACTTCATAGGCTTCCTGCAAACGGCCCTCGGCTGTTAGTTTCAGCCAGTCGGGGATATTGTTGTGCAGTGGGCAGTGATCCTGACAGAATGGCACACCGCATTGGGAACAGCGGCTGGACTGCTCGGCTGCTTTTTCAGCTGCAAACTGCTGGTAAATCTCGTCAAAATCGGACGTGCGCAGGTTTGGCACACGTTTCTCCGGCATATCGCGGTCCACGTTTACAAATTTCAGCATTTTTTGTTCAGCCATGGCCACACACCCGCAATATCTACTTCCAGAGCCTGCCTTCTAACCAATGTTTTCCCACAGGCAAAGGGAAAACTGCAATATAGGTAAATCATGCTGACATAAATAATCTGATAAACCTGAATTTTACAATTTTTTCGCACTCATAAAAATAAATAGGTCAGCATAGTTTACCTTAAGCGGAGATTCCATTCCTGCCTTACAGGGCATAGTCTCCCTTTCAGAACGAATCACAAAGGCCAGCGCCATGCCCCTGCTCCACCTTCTCATACTCGCAATTGTGCAGGGCATTACCGAATTTTTACCCGTCTCAAGCTCTGGCCATCTGATACTGCTGCCAAATGTAATGGGGGTAGCAGATCAAGGGCAACTGATTGATGTGGCGGTTCATATCGGCACCCTTGGCGCAGTGATCCTATTCTTCTGGAAAGACTCGAAATCCGCCTTCACCGGACTTTTCCACCTTGCCACAGGGAACACCGGCACACAGTCCGCAAGACTGGCCCTGCTGTTGATTATAGCGACCATTCCTGCGGTTCTTTTCGGACTTGTCCTGAAACTGTCCGGTCTGTCGGACGCAATGCGCAACATAACGGTGATCGGCTGGACCATGCTGGCATTCGGCATCCTTTTATACATCGCCGACCAGCGCGGCGCGCAATCAAGGACGCAAAGCGACTGGGGAATGCCGGACGCCATAAAATTGGGTTTATGGCAGGCGGTTGCATTGATTCCGGGCACCTCGCGCTCCGGTATCGCCATTACAGGCGCCCGGTTTCTGGGCTACAAACGGGAAGACGGAACACGCATTGCGATGCTAATGTCGATTCCGGTGATCCTGTCGTCTGCCGTCCTTCTTGGGGTGGAGGCTGTGGCCGAAGCAAATGCCGCAGGTTTGCGCGATGGCGCGATAGCGGCTGTGTTCAGCTTTCTGACAGCACTTCTGGCATTGTCCCTTATGATGCGGCTGCTGCGCAGCGTCAGCTTTACCCCTTACGTGATCTACCGCGTCATTCTCGGGCTGATCCTGCTCGGGGTCGCTTACAGCTAACACCCACACAGCAAAAAGCCCCGCGCTGGCGGGGCTTGCAGGTTTTCACTTCCGGACGATCAGCTTAGAAATCGCTGCTCGTCGGGGCACCACGCAAATGGCGTGCGCTTTCCGTCAGCTCGGCATACTGGCCGGACGGGCGGTAACGATAGAGGTACTGCTCTGCTACGGTTTCATAAGATGTTGGCGTGATACCAAGATCTGCAAACGATTTGGCTGTGCTGGAAACAACATTGTCATTGCGCAGCTGCTTTACCTGATCAGCGGTCAGGATTGTGTTAGTAAACAGCCCGAGTGTCAGCTTTTGCACCATATCCAGCGTTTTGCCCAATAGCGTTCCAACAAAGAACGGCTGGTTGATCACAAGACGCCGGCGACGGATGATGCGCAGCATATTCTTCACGATGTCAGACAGGCTTTCCACATCCGGTCCGCCGAGTTCGTAGATCCCCGGCTCGGCCTGACCGAGAATACCCTTACAAGCTGCCTGCGCCACATCATCAACATAGACCGGCTGGAATTTGGACGCTCCGCCAAACAGCGGCAGAATTGGCGAGAAAGAAGACATCTGGGCGAACCGGTTCAGGAACTGGTCTTCATTCCCGAAAATAACAGAAGGCCGCAGGATCATCGCAGTTGGAAAAGCATCCAGCACGGCCTGCTCCCCTTCCGCTTTGGAACGCGCCGAAGCACTGTCGGAGTCCGCATCTGCGCCCAGCGCTGAAATATGCACCAGTCGCGCAACGCCTGCCGCTGCACAAGCCTTCGCAATACGTGCAGCACCTTCGACGTTCAACGCTTCAAAGGTCTGCTTGCCATGCTCCTGTAGAACAGACACACAGTTCACAACCGCATCGGAGTTCGCAATCACATGCGCAACAGAATCGTCGTTGCGGATATTCGCCAGAACCGGCTCCACCTGTCCAACAACACCATAAGGGCGAACGAAAACGGCTTCGTTAGGTCGGCGCACAGCAACCTGAACGCGCCAGCCCTCTTTCGCCATACGCCGCGCGATATAGCGGCCGACAAATCCGGACCCACCGAAAATGGTAACAACTTTAGGCGATTGTAACATAATTGCGCTCCGACAACTGGGGTTTGCCCTGAAATAATGCGATGTGGCCCCACTCACAAGCACAATTGCTGAAATTAGATGTGAATCACCCGTTGACACCCCCTCCGACCATCTGTAAATCGCCCCCTACGTGATCTGTTGCCCAGATGGCGGAATTGGTAGACGCGCTAGCTTCAGGTGCTAGTGTCCGTATGGACGTGGAGGTTCGAGTCCTCTTCTGGGCACCAAAACTATCTTAAATGTATAGTTTTTCAAACAAAATCAATCCGCTACCGCTCATCGACAAAGTTCAACACTGCTTTCGTCAGAATGCGGATTCGCTGCTATTGCGAAGCAGAATTAGGCTGTCTTTCTGAATCGCCTTTCAGCTCCTGTGACAAGCCTGTTTCCCCTCAACTACTCCTGTCTGATCGAGCCTTTCTAAGGGCATTGATTTGACTTGCCCCAAATCCCCACTTGCCGTTCTCTTTTCATCGAAACTCAACAGCAGCTTTACGATTGTCTTGATCGAAATCGGCTTTTCAAGCACATCGTCGAAACCGAGAGAGTGGAGATTGGTCGGACCTCCCGTTTCTGTAGCACCGCTACAAGCCACAAAATGGGGCCAATCGCACGGCTTACGGCTGCTTTCTCCATAGGCCTGTAACATCTGGATACCATCCATCACCGGCATCTGGATGTCTGTCAGTACGATGTCAAATGTCTCTTCGAATATCCGTTCCAGCCCTGTCGCACCATTTTCCGCCACGCAAACTCGGGCACCGGACCGGCGCAGAACCTGCTGCATGAACGCGGCATTCAATTCGTTATCTTCCACAACCAGAACATTGAGCCCCAAACCCGCGTCGTCCAGCTGGGCCAACGGAATTGTCTGCGCACCGCTTTGAGTATCATTTGAAGGGGGCGCAGGGTTTCGCGGTTCAGGATTACCGCAAAGCTCCTTTGAGTCTTCCGACAGCCGGAGGTGTAGTCCTTCACGCGGATGAATACACGGGATGCCCTGCGCGCTACCTGTCGAGATACCACCGGTTAACCACGCAGCCATAAGAGAGAACCCATTTGCCTTAAGTCCTGTTGCGCCCTTCTTCGACGCCTGATCAAGTGTGAAGCACTCCACCGGGGGACAAGACCCTGCAAAGACACCAACACATGCACGTATCTGCTTTGAGGCAGCAGATCTATCGTTTGATTGTATTCGGATGGTCCGCATGGCGCGCTCCTTCCGGGGACGCCGGAAAAATTGTCGTTGCGTGGATTCGATAAAGCGAAACTGACAGTTCGGACAGAAGGACACAACCTGAATACTCAATTAACCTTCTGTATTTTATAAAAAATTTTAGGAATCTTTTATCTTCCAAGAGTGGTGATTCCCCGTGAAAGGGATTCTTTCGACGTGCGATTCCCCTGCGCGGTTTGGGAGAACCTCTTCTCAAAAGGATAGGAATATATTGCGATCGGATACCGGGCCTACGCATCCGTTCAGTCCGTTACGACTTGTGCGCATTTTCCTAATCAAATGCAACTCACGGTATGCGTTCGGGGGGATAGCTCGGAAAGCCCAATCAATGTGAAAGCTTGATCGTTCTCGGATGCCTCTTGGGTTTTCGAAAGCGTTTCAAACCAACCGGCCTCTTAGGGATGGGGCCAAAAGGAGCTATCACATGTTGTTTAATAAAAGTATCTTTTCTGCTGCCGGCGTCATTGTCGCCGCAGTGGTTTTTCAGGCGCCCCACGCCAGTGCCGATGCGTTGAAGTCATCCTTTGACTTTCGCATTGTAGAACAGGACGCCGACGGGAACGAAGTTCTGGCCGAACGCGCAAGCGTCGCCCCCGGTGAAACCATCCAGTATATTATCACCCACGAAAACACGACCGAAGACAACCTTTCCGGTCTGGTTGTTTCCGGCCCGATCCCCGACGGCGTGACCTTCGTTATGGATCAGCACCACAGCTCTCTTCCAGCGACTTTCGAAATCGAGGCCGAGCTGGACGAAGATCTTCCCGGACTGGAATGGTCCACTCTTCCGGCGATGCGCAAGGTAGTCGACGCGAACGGTTCGGAACGGCTTGAGCCGGTCCCCGCAGAAGCAATCGAAGCGGTGCGCTGGGTTCTTGATTCTCCGCTGCCCGGTGGTGGCGCCTCAGAGAATTCGTACCGCGTGATCGTGAACTAAGCCCGCGTGGCATCCATTCGGACGAAATTACCCCCCCCTCAACCCTAACCAATCCAAACCTTAACAAATGGTGAGTAAAGTGAATTCTAGTTCAATCTTCCTTCGTGGCTGTTCAGCAGCCGCACTCCTGTCGGTCGTAGGGGCCGCAGCAATGGCCGCGCCGCCGGAAGCCGGATCCGTGATCGGCAACCAAGCGGTAGCAACCTATACCAACAGTTCCGGTGACTCAATCACCGTAACGTCGAACAAAGTTGAAACAGTCGTTCAACAAGTCGCCGGCCTGACGATGATCTCGGACAATTCCGAAGCCATCGCACCAGGTGGTAAAGCCTTCCTGCCGCACGTTGTCACCAACGACGGTAACGGACCGGATTACTTCACACTGACGGCAACGGAACAAAACACCGGCGCACTGGACACAACACTGGTCTTCTATCCCGATGCGGACATGGACGGTGTCGCTGACAGCGCAACGCCGATCACAGAAACACCGGTCCTTGCTCCGGGTGAACAGTTCGGTTTTGTCATCGAAGCCACAGCCGACGCTGCTGAAACCGGCACAGATGACATCACTGTCGAAGCCACATCCGCGCTGGACAACACGATTGCAGACACCAACACAGACACTCTGACCATTTCCACCGGCGCGATTGTCGAGGTTGTCAAATCGATGACAGTGGATCCCGCTTCGGGTACAGGCAACAACGCGATTGTCGATGCCGGCGACGAAGTGACCATCAAGCTGACTTACTCCAGCACAGGTCTGACAGATGCCAGCAACTATATCGTACAGGATATTCTTGACGGACGTTTGGAATATGTAGCGGACTCCGCAACATGGTCTGATGCCACCGGTACCCTGGACGAAAGCAACGGCGCGAACGCAACCGACAAAACCAACGGTGGCGGCCAAACAATCGCATGGTCTTACGACTCTGCACAAACTCTCCAGTTTGTCCTGAGCAGCGTACCGTCCGGCCGTTCCGGTACAGTTACCTTTAAAGCCACAGTGGCAGACGGAGTACCAGCAGGTATCATCCCCAACACCGCAACCCAATCGGTTGACGGAACTGCCTTCCCGGACTCCAACACGGCCCAGATCACTGTAGATGAACAGTTCAGCCTCGAAATTGACGATACAAAGATCAATCTCGACGGCACGCGTGACGGAACAGTTGCCTCTGCAACGGATACGGATGCCACTGCGAACGACGTTGTCGAAGATAACGCTGATGTCTCCCAAGGTGCGACGATCCCGTTCGAGTTTGTGATCTCCAACACCTCTAACGTGACAGACAGCTACACTCTGGATGTCAGCAACGTGGACTTCCCGACAGGCACAACCTTCCGCATGGTTGCCGAAGACGGTGCGACACCGATCGTAGGGACTGTAGGACCTCTGGCTTCGGGTGAAACACGCAAGGTGACCTTGCTTGCGACACTCCCAACCGATGTCACGCCGGTTCCAACGTCAGAGTTCACAGCCAATGTTGTAGCAACTTCTGAAAACAGCGGCAGCTTTGACAGCTCCACCGCGGAATTCACAGGTGCGGTTCTTGCAGCCACCATCGATCTGGAAAACGACGTTGCCGGTTCCGAAGGTGACGGTGCAAACCCGACAAACGGTGCAAATCCGTGGGTCACAAAAACCACTGATCCGGGTAAGCCAGTAAGCTTCCCGATGAATGTAGAAAATGGCGGCCCAACATCCGACAGCTTCAACATCACTCTGGATCAGCCGATCCCGACAGGTTGGACTGTAGAATTCCAACTCGCCGATGGAACAGTTGTATCCAACACAGGCACCATCCCGGCCGGTGGTAACAAAGACTTCATTGTCGTTATCACGCCGACTGACGGGTATCCGCCAAGCGATACACTGATTGATATCAAAGTCGCATCTGCCGTTACCGGCCAGTCCGACCGCATCATCAACCAGGTGACTGTAAACAAGGTGATCGACGTGCAGATCGAAGCTGATCAGGAAGCACAGGCATCCCCGGGTGGCGTAGTAGACATGGTCCACAAGATCACCAACAACTCGAACGTCGACATCACTGAAGGTGCGCTGACCCAAACCGGTCTGACCGACTTCTCCGGTGCGATCTTCTGGGATGCCAACGGCAACGGTGCGCTGGACCCGACAGAAGTTGTGATCGATAACTTTAACGATCTGGTCGACAACTTGGGCGCCGGTTCCAACGGTATCGCCGCAGGTGAAACCATCTCGTTGATCTATCGTGTCCAAACACCATCCACTGCAACTCCGGGTCTGTCCGAAATCGGTACAGTGACTGTGGCAACAGCGTTGAACTCCGGTGGTGACACCGACAGCGAAACAGCCAACAACGCCGTTCAGGACCGTGTCATCATCGTTTCCGGTGACGTCACACTGACCAAGATGCAGTACATCGATGCCAACTGTGACGGCACAGTCGGAACCTTCACAACCGAGCGTCAGGACGTCGAGCCTGGTCAGTGCATCCGCTACAAAATCGAAGCGGAAAACACAGGCACCACGAATGCAGGCAACGTGAAAATTCAGGATGTAGCTCCAGCATACACATCCATCGAATCTTGCGGCGGCGCCTGTGCCTACAGTGTCTACCCTGCGGAACCTTCCAGCTCTGTGACCATCACCGGCACAACTGCTGAGAGCTTCCACAACACTGTTCTCCCCGGCGACTACGCCCGTCTGGAGTTCACAGTGAAGGTCGCTGAATAGGCAAAACCGCTCTCTCCGGGCCCCTAACCCGGGGAGAGCACCCAGCCCCCATAGATCTCATCCATTCCCTCAAGTCAGAACTGGTTTAAAAAATGCTCTGCTCGGCATTCAATAAAATCACTAAATCCTGTCGCACACTGATCCTTGGCACAGCCCTCGGTCTCGGCGTATCCGGCCCCGCAGTCTCCGAGATTGCACCTGGCGGAAGTATCATCAGGAACATCGCTTCAGCCACGTATTTCCACCGTGGTCTGGGTATCAGCGAAACCGTCCGGTCCAACCCTGTAGAGGCTCTTGTTCGCGAAGTGCCCGCACTGGAAATCACCGGTCTGACCGACCTGCGACTGTCCCGCGGCGCCTTTGCCGAACACGCTTACGAAATTACGAACACCGGCAACGTCGACCTGCTCTATAGCGCATGGATCAAAAACGCCGAAAAAACTCCGATGCTGACAGACACAGCTCTGTTCATCGACGCGAACGGTAACGGTGTCATTGACGCCGGCGAACGCGAGATTTTCAAAGACGACACACTGCCAATCACCGCGTCCGAAACGGTAAAACTTATCTACCGCTTCCGCGTGGCAGCCACAGCCCTGCTTGACGATAGCGAAGAGTCCACTCTGCGGGTCAAAGCAATCTCTGCCACTTCCGGCAAGTCCGTAAAGGCCGAAGGCGAAGGTCTCGGCATGGTTGTGATCGTGGATCAGGCGCTGCAACTGCGCAAGAAACTGACCCGTCGTGATGCCCCGACCGGCGAAATCGCGACTTTCACGCTCGCTCTGCGCAACAACGCAGAATCCGTTGTCTCCGCTTACAGCGCGCTGGACGGGCAGAACATTCTTCTGGACGGCGTCTCCTTTCGCGGCATCGTTCTTCGGGATGCCATTCCTCTGAACACGACCCTTTTGTCCGCATCTCCTGCCGGCAAAATGATTGCCGGATATCACCTGCGCGGTCAGGGCAAGCACAGCTACCAAAGCACCATGCCGGAAGATCTGTCAGCGGTAGATGCGGTGGCTTTCCTGCATCGGGGCGACTATGCCATTGGTCACTCTACAGACGTCAGCTTTGATGTTCTGATCTCCGACCACCTCGGGCCGGTCTCTGTGGAAAACACTGCTGTCACTTACCTGATTGCAGATGGCGATTTGACAGAAATTCCATCGAACACTGTCTCGTTTGACCGTGTCACCGATGCAACTTCCACGCTGGATTTCATCGATCCTGATACAGATAGCCCTGCCGATACCTCGGACCTGGACCGCGACACACGTCTCCTGCTGACGTCCGGTGCCTGCAACGTCTCGGCAGAGGTGGATGTTGTGACAATCGAAGTCACCAGCACAATTACCAATGACGTTGAATCCGTAACTGCAACCGAAACCGGCGCAAACACAGGCATCTTCACAACGACCCTGCTGCCGATCGCGCAGATGTCCTTCCCGAATTCCGGTGATGGGGTTATCGCGTCTGCCCCCGGTGACAACCTGCAAGCCCGTGCCGAATGCCGTGCGCAGACTGTTTTTGATACGCTGCTGGTGCGCCCCGGGTCCTATGTTTTTAACAGTCTGACAAATGAAACAATTTCAAACGCGACAGTGCAGCTGCTGAACCGCGCCGGCGTTGTCGTGGCGGAAGCTGTCAGCGATTCCACAGGCTTCTTTGCTCTCGGAGACATCTCCAAAGGCCGCTACACCACCGTTGTTTTACCTCCGGCGGAGTATTCATTCGCTTCGGAGCGGACGGATTTCCGCGGTTACACCCGCAATGTGGATGCAAAGGCCTCTTACGGCGTCCGTTTCGGGCATGATGGCGGTCCGGTCTATCCAATGGATATCCCGCTTGATCCATTCTACGGCGTTCCATTGTCCATCGAAAAATCCGCGAACAAGAGACAGGCTCAGACCGGTGATTTCGTCACCTATACCGTGCAGGCACAAAACGGTATGAACCAGGCTCTGACGCAAGCGGTTCTTGTCGATGCCCTGCCCCGCGGTGCCGTTTATGTCGAAGGCACAGCCCTTCTTGACGGCGTGGCGATTGACCAGCCATTGGTTGAAGCCACCGGCGCACATCGCTTTGCTCTTGGAAACATCCCGCCGCTGGAAACGGTAGAACTGACTTATGTGCTGCGCTTCACCCCGTCTGCGCGTTCCGGCAACCGTGTGAACAGCGCTTATCTGATTGGCAAACAGGCCGGTTCCGGCGAAACCCGCCGGTCCAATACGGCACAGGCTACTGTGGCACTGGACACAACCAACGGTGTGTTTTCCCGCAAAGGCGCGATCTTCGGTTCGGTCTTCATGGATTGTAACGGCAATGGCCTGCGCGACTCTGCGGACGAACTCGGCGTGGCTGGTGTTCGCATTATTACTCAGGAAGGCCTGATGGTTGTGACTGACGCAGATGGCAAATACAGCCTGTTCGGTCTGCGCCCGGTCTCCCATGTTCTCGCGCTGCAAACCAGCACCCTTCCTGAAAACAGTGAACCTGTTGTATCCCGCGTTGCCGACATGCGTCAGCCCGGTTCCCGCCTCGTTGCCCTGAAACGGGGTGAAGTGAGAGCCGAGGATTTCCCGCTGGAAAGCTGTACACCTGACGTGATGGAAGAAGTTTCAGCCCGACGTGATAGCCTGCGCAACGCAGAGACCGAAGGGCTGCGCAGCTTTACCGAACTGCCGGTCGATATCAGCAGCAACACTCCGCAAGCCGTGCGCAGTGAAGCCGGTCTTGCCACTTCCACACAGATCATCGGCGGCTCCAGAATCGACGACGGCAACCTTACTGCCACCGACGAAGGCGAAGCACTCGATCAAACGAAGAAGACACTGGAAGATGTCATCAAATCCCTGTCTTCGGAAATCGGTTTCATGACCCTCTCCGATCAGGAGCGGTTGACCCGTCGCACCCTGTCCGTGCGTGTTAAAGGTCCGGCAGATCTCGGCCTCGACCTGATCGTCAACGGTCAGAAAATCGGTGGCAGCCGTATCGGTGAAAGAAGCACATGGACAGGCGGCAATGTGCAGGCCATCGAATATGTGGCCGTGAAACTGGTTGCCGGTGAAAACCTGCTGCAACTGGTCGGCAAAGATCCCTTCGGCAACATCCGGAAATCCGCAGAAATTCGCGTCTACGCACCGGGCGATGCACAGAAAATCAGGTTGGTCGGCCCCAAAGCTGCGTCTGCCTCCCCGACGGAACGGGTGAAATTCACGGTGCAAATTCTGGATATCAAAGGCGAACCTGTAAAAGCAGCAACCGTGGTGACGCTGAACGCGCGACGGGGCATTTGGGATGTAAAAGACATCCGCGCCAACCAGCCTGGCGTGCAAATCTACGTCGACAGCGGAATCGCCGAAGTCTCCTTGATCCCGCCCCAAATGGCAGGACCGGACCTGCTGAGCGCGCAAAGCGGTTCGCTCGGTCGGGCTGAAGCCTCCATCCTGTTTTCTCCAAATCTGGAAGAGCGTATTCTGGTCGGCGTGCTGGAAGGTACGATTGCCAGCCAGTCCGGCGCGCAACTTCTTAACAAAGGCGAGTTTAGCGCATTTGAAGATACCAACACCGGACTGCGGGGCGAAGTATTCCTGAAGGGCCGCGTCGGGCGCGAAACCCTCATGACCCTGCGCTATAGCAGCGACAGTGATGAGGACGACCGGCTCTTCCGCGATATCAATACCGACGAAAGCTACCCTGTTTACGGGGATGAATCCGAACGCGGTTACGACGGCCAATCCTCCAGCGACCTGTATGTCAGCTTTGAGCGGGGTGCTTCCTCTCTCGTCTATGGCGACATCGCGATAGAACCGGGCTCTTCCGCTTTCGAACTGGGCGGGTTCCGCACAGTCACCACAGGCGTAAAAGCCAACTGGCAGGGCGAGCGGACGCGGGTCACAGCATTTGCCGCCCGCACTTCACAGGAAATTCGTACGCTCGAAATCAAAGGGCGCGGTGTGTCCGGCCCCTATGAAGTAGATTTGACCGGTTATCAGGAAGGCTCCGATCAGGTCGATGTGATCGTACGGGACCGCGACACCGGTGTGATCCTGTCTGAAACGCGTCTGCGCCGCATGTCCGACTATCTTCTGGACTTCTTCCTCGACACGATCGTCTTTGACACCCCTCTGCGTCAGGCCGATGCGCTGGGTAATCCGGTTTCTTTCCGGATCACCTATAACGTGGAAGGCAAGAGCGGCGAAAAATACTGGCTCTATGGTTTGGAAGCAATTTCAGAGCTGAACGAGCGGGTGACAATCGGCGCACGTGCCATCCATTCGGACGGAGCAGCCGGCACCGAAGAGCGGTACAAGATATACTCTGCCTTCCTGCAGACCAAGATCAGCGACAAAGCCTCGTTCGAAGCCGAGATTGCACAGGCCGAGGACGGGTTCGGACAACGCGGATATGCAGGGCGCATCGCTTATGATTATGTTTCCGAAGACACCCGTTTCAGCTTTGAAGCCGCCCGCACCGGACTGAAATTTGCCCCCCTCGGTTCAAACGTCCGCGCAGGCATGGCGCAGGTTTCTCTCGACTACGAAAAACGCCTGAGCGACAGCAGAACTTTAATCGCATCTGCAGACTACCAGTCTGATTTCGCCACCAAACAGGAAACTCTTGGTGCCGAAATCCTCGTGCGTGGGGTCGTGAACGAAAAACTCACACGGGCTTCCGGTTTCCGCATGGTCGTCGAAAAAACACCACTGGGCAAGAACAGCACCACCTACTTCAAGGATGAAGCCGTCTGGCGTCCGGAATCCACACCTGGCATGGTCATGAAATTCGTGAAGGAAATACCACTTTCCGGCGAGGGTCAGGGCAAATTCATTGTTGCGGCAGACTACCGTGTTCGTGAAGACCTGCGTGTCTTTGGTGAATTCGAACTGTCCTTCGGTGATCTTGGTGACAAGCTGACCCGTGCCCATATCGGTGTTGAATACCGTGTGAACCACTGGCTGGACGGACGCACCGAGATTACAACAAACCCGGGAGATCTGGGCGACGACCTTCTGGTTCAGGGCTTTTCTACAAGGCTCGAACTGAATGAGCGCACCGCGATCGACATGTCTCTTGAACATTCTTTGAACCTCTCGGAACCGGACTCGGGACTGACCAGCATTGCCCTTGGCGGGACATGGGAATCGCGCGACGGCGATTGGGTCGCAGAGGCTAATCTGGACCAGACATTCGAAAAGACCGGCAATACATTTTATGCCGATATCGGCCTGGCCGGTGAAATCAGCCCCGGCGTGACAGTACTCGCACGAGGCCGCCATGCACGCGACGGACGGTCCGGCCAGAATGCAAGAATTCGGGAACGTCTGCGTGTCGGCGCGGCCTACCGCCCACTTGATGATGCACGGTTTAATGCTCTGGGCTGGTACGAATACCAGCGGGATCGGGATATCAACGAAGAGACGCAACACCTCTGGTCGCTTGCCGGAACCTGGGACATTCGCCCTGACCTGCGTGTGAACGGTAAATATGCCGGTCAGTATTCCAGCCTCAGCTCTCCTCTTGGCGGCATTGAAACATCAAGCCTGACCCAACTGTTGCAAGCCGGTGTGACTTGGGACGCACTTCCAGAAAAGCTGGAGCTGTCCGGCAACGTTTATCACATGTGGGACGACGACGGATTTGCTGCACAGGCCTACGGGATCGAGGCGGGATATGTATTTGCAAAAGGCGCAATGGTTTCAATCGGATATAACCACGCAACAGAGCAACTGCCATTCCAAACCCGCCATTTTCAGAAAGGTTTATATTTGCGACTGCGTCTAAAACTGACGGAGAACCTCTGGGATCAGCTGGACAATTTCCTGTCCCAATGAACGAGCGCAATTCGGAAACGCGGGAGCATGACGCAATTTCCGACCTGCACTCTAAAGGCGGCACCTTCGGTGCCGCCTTTTCTGATTAGAACAATCCGGATCACCGATCCGTCAAATAAAACCTGCATCCCTTGCGATCATTGCAGCATGGGTGCGGTTACGGGCATTCAATTTGATACTAAGTGTCTTCAAGTGCAATTTTATAGTCACCTCTTGTAAGTCCAGCTCGCGTGCGATTTCCTTGTTTGCCAACCCTTTGGACAGACCTGTAAGAACCTCCTTTTCACGCGTCGACAAAAGAGTATCAAATTCATGGTCACCCTCTTGCCTGTTCGCCATGAAGCTTACCGGAGCGAAAGTTTCTCCCTCAGCCATAAACCGTACAGCGTTTAATAAGGAACGGGCCGACATCGTTTTCGGTAAAAATCCGGCAGAGCCCGCTTCCAGCGCCGCTTCGGCGATGGATGCTTTGGCCGTGCCTGAAAATATTCCCACTGGCTTCTGATCATTCGCCTCCAGCGCTTTGCTTAAACCGGACAGACCGTTCATTCCCGGCATGTCAAAATCCAAAAGCACTAAATCGAAAGGCCCCTGCTCCTTTATCTCGTTCAACACTTCATGAAGATTGGCGGAACAGGAAACGTCAAAATTCGCTTCGGACCGGATGTAGGAAGCAATCGTATCACGGACCAGATCGTGGTCATCTGCTATCAATATTTTCATTTATCCCATCCCGTACTGCACGTTGCGCCGATGCCTGTCCCGAAATTCACCACAGTCTTTTCAGACCTGATGTTTCACAAAGACGCCGGTTGCAGTGGCACACGTTCGCTCAACTGCTGGCAAATGCTGCGACGCAGTTTTCAGCGTCCTGCAAAGTGAGTTGTATCCATAGAAAGGTTAACAATTGCTTCAGATTGCTGGAACAATTTGAGCCATCTGCAATTTTCCAAATCAGCCCTAAACGGCGAATGGTTTTCTCACGCCAACTGCGCACTTGTTATTTGATTATTAACTTCCTTGCGGAATAACGCCTGATCAAACGGGTGCATTGATCGAAATGTTTAGAAACGCCCGAACAGCAGACGACGGAAAGGGCGAAGGCTTTGAAGAACTCGCACAGAATTCAGGGTTAGGGATGGCGGACGGGAAAGAACATACTGAGGCAGCGGCGTGCGTACAACTGTACCACAGCCCCCCGCGCGATTTGCCCGGACAAGGTAAAAACAAGATACACTGGCGGCAAGGGACAGGATTTGCTTTCTGCGATCTGAAAAGGCGGCCCCTGACAACGCCCGCCATCATAGGCCTTTCATCAAACAGATTAAAAATCCGCGGTCACAGCCCTGGTAATTTTTCTGGCAAGATTGAAACCGGTGTGAAACGAACAAAAGGCACGCGCCTGCCGCTTCTTTGCCAAAACCAGCTAGAGGAACTGCTGCTTGCTTTTGGCGCAGCAGGACTGAAAGAAAAACTGGGGTCCTTCTTAGCCGAAGGCAACAGAACAACTGCCAACATCGCTTCCTTAATGGTCATTCAGGACCATGCTGCGATACAGTCTATCGCTCATAAATTCGGGGGATCCTGCGCATTATTCGGTGCGAAAGAAATGCGCTCTCGTCTTACCCGACTGGAACTTTCCTGCACCGGCAGCGATGCTAGTAAAGTCACATTATGCGAAACCCTTGCTCAGCGGCGATGGCAACAGACCAAACACGCGGTGGAGGCATTACCCTACTTCCGTTGACCGGATTGCTTCGGGGTTTCGGACTGTTCCGCTTATCCGCCGAGGATCTTCCGGACGTAGTTCTGGGTCTCTTTATAAGGTGGGATACCGTTGTATTTTTTCACAGCCCCGGGACCCGCGTTATATGCCGCCAGCGCCAGACGCCAGCTTCCAAAGCGCTTGTATTGTTCGCTCAGGTAACGGGCTCCGCCTTCGAGATTTGCGTGAGGGTCATTCGGGTTCACGCCCAGTTCCCGAGCGGTCCCAGGCATCAATTGTGCCAGACCAATCGCACCAACCGGAGAGCGGGCATTTTTATTCCAAGCAGATTCCTGCTGGATAAGCCGCAGAAACAGGTTTTCAGGCACGTTGTGACGGCGCGCAGCCGCTTTTGCGGACGACAGATAGGTCGCCATGTGACGTCCACGTAGCTTACCCTTTGTGGAAACAACGACTTCCTGCACCACGGGTGCTTTTTTGGCTTCTACAGCAGGTTTCAGGATGCCCCGCCGCTCCAGCACATCAATCTGCGACTGATATATGGCAAATCGTGTCTTACTCAGCCCGAAAGTATCCTGTGCAACAGCAGGTGCTGGCAACGCAAAGGCAAGGCAAATTCCAAGTTTCTGTATCTGTTTCAAGGCAATTTCTCCAATCGTGTCTCTGATGCATAGATACCAGAGCAAAGTTGGAAAAAATTCTTTTGAAATGGATAGTTAACAGCAAAAACGGGTAGGCTGACTATCCAAAAGTATTGCGATGATAGACGAAAAATCAGGGTATTGGTGCTGGAATGGCAGCGGGCGCTTGCGACTCGGCTGGCGCGCGCCCGTTTATGTCATTCCCTTGCGCGCAGGATTCGGGAAGGTGTGGCAGAAAGCGGGCGAAGCGCAAAGGCCAAACCGGCCAGAAGCGAGGCCAGCACACCGCCGGTAATGATCAAAAGCGCGTTGCTCCATATCACCTTGAAGTCGCTTTCCATCACAAAGGTCATTACGGCCCACCCGCCCAGAAGTCCGGAAACCAGCGCAATTGCACCTGCGCCCAAACCCAGCAAAGCGGCGCGCAAGGCAAAACTGCCCATGATCCGTGCCCGTGAGGCACCCAGCGTTTTCAGAACTGCTGCTTCGTAAGCCCGCGCCTTTTCTCCGGCAGCCGCCGCACCGATCAGCACGAGAAACCCTGTAACCAGTGTCATTGCTGCGCCATAGCGCGTGGCAGCAGCAATTCCGCCTACCAGTTCTACAACCCGCGCCACCGCGTCACGGATCCGGATCGCTGTGATATTCGGGTAGGCAGTAGCCAGATCCCGCAGTATCGCGGCTTCGGCTTCTTCTTCGGCATAAACAGTAGAAATCCAGCTGTGAGGCGCACCCGCCAAAGTGTTGGCGTCAAGCGTCATCACAAATCCGATGCCGGCATCATCCCAGCTTACATCCCGCAGGCTGGTGATTTCAGCGGTGATGTCGCGCCCGAGGACATTGACCGTCACCTCATCTCCCAGCCCCAGCCCGATCTCTGCCGCTTCTTCGGCTGCAAAGCTCATCTGCGGCGGTCCGGTGTAACCTTCCGGCCACCATTCACCCTCTGTCAGAGTCGTGCCTTCGGGCTGCGCATCCGCATAGGTCAGTCCGCGATCCCCGCGAATGACCCAATGCCCGCCCGCGACCTCTTCGGCCGGCTGCCCGTTAATCAGGGTAATGACGCCACGCATCATTGGGGCGCTTTCCACATCGTTAACCTTCGGATCCTCTGCAAGTCTGGCGCGAAAACCGTCGATCTGGTCAGGCTGGATATCTACAAAGAAGTAGCTCGGCGCGACTTCCGGCAGTTCGCTTGAAAACGCATTGCGCAGGTTTCCGTCGATCTGACCGACAGCCGCCAGAACACTGAGCCCGAGCCCCAGAGAAAGCACGACCGAAGTGGACTCTCCGCCCTTCGCACCAATTGCGCCGAGTGCAAGCCGCAGGCCGGTACGGCCCCGTGCAGGCCGCCGCAACCGGCGGGCCAGTGCGCGAATGCCCCAAGCGGCAAGCACCAGCAATGCCAGCGCTGCCGCTATTCCCCCCGCTGTCCAGAGCGTCAGAAAAACGGTTCCGGAAAACCAGACGGCAAGCCCAAGCAGAGATGCAACCAGCGCTGCCATCACCACCAGATAGACCGGTGCAGGCAGGGTGTTGGTGCCGGTAAAGGCCTCCCGGAACAGCGTTGCTGCACGGATTTCACCGGATTTCGCCAACGGCCAAAGTGTGAAGATCAGCGCGGTTAATATTCCGTAAACCGCTGCTTCCATCATGGGGGCAGGGTAGACCGCAAATTCGGCAGGGATCGGAAGTTGGGATTCGATCAGCGGGGCAAGCAACACCGGCAGGCTGCCACCGATCAGCAGGCCCAGTGTCACACCAAGAATTGTAAGCACGCCAATTTGAATAAAATAGGTCAGAAAAATTGTGCGCTTTGTGGCACCCAGAGTCTTGAGCGTGGCGATTACGCCGGTTTTTCCTGCCAGATAGGCCCGCACCGCAGAGGAAATCCCCACACCTCCAACGGCCAAGCCCGACAGGCCAACCAGAACCAGAAACGCACCGATCTGTTCCACAAACCGTTGTACGCCCCCCGCGCCCCTCCGGCTGTCCCGCCAGCGCAGGCCCTTGTCGCGGAACAGGGTTTCAGCTTCTTCCTTGAGGGATTGCAGCGCCGCCCCGTCGGGCAGGTCCAGACGGTATTCTGTAGAATAAAGCGACCCTTCGGCCAGAAGCCCGGAACCTTCCAGCGCAGCGGTGCGCACAATCGTGCGCGGCCCGAGCCCGAATCCGCCCGAAGCATTATCCGGATAGCGCAGCAAAAGGGCATTAAGTGTAAATTCCTGTTCCCCCAGCCGGAAGCTGTCCCCCACGCTCAGGCCCAGCCGGTCCGACAACACCCGTTCCATCACGGCACCCTGTCCTGCCAAGGCCTGTTCCAGTGGCACTTCGGGTTCGAGCTGCACAGCACCGATCAGGGGATAGGCCCCGTCAACAGCGCGGATCTGGGTCAAGCCGCGCTCTGCTCCGTTCGGACCGTCCACAACCACCATCGACCGGAAATCAACGGTTTCAGACATCCGTTCGGATATGCGCTCCATCCACGCCCGTTCTTCAGCGCTGGCATAGCGGTACGTAACCTGAACCTCGGCATCGCCGCCCAGCAAGGCAGCACCATCCCGTTTCAAACCAGCCTCGATCCCCGAACGCACCGTGCCCACAGCTGCAATAGCTGCAACGCCCAGCGCGAGACAGGCCAGAAACACACGAAACCCCCGCAAACCTCCACGCAACTCCCGCCGTGCAAAACGGGACGCAATCCGCAGGCTCATTGTGCAGCCTCGGCGCTTTGCTGCACGGGATCAATCCGGCCGTCCCGCAGGCGGACCACCCGATCGCAGCGCGTCACGAGTTCATTAGCGTGTGTCACCATGATCAGGGTCGCTCCGTGACGGTCGCGCAGGTCAAAAAGCAGGTCCATGATCGCCGCACCGTTGGTTTCATCCAGATTGCCGGTCGGCTCGTCCGCCAGCAAAATGCGGGGACGTGTTGCACTGGCGCGGGCCAGAGCCACCCGCTGTTGTTCACCGCCGGACATCTGGCTCGGGTAATGATCCACCCTCGCAGCAAGCCCCACTGCCTTCAATTCGGCCTCTGCACGCTCAAAAGCATCCTTTACCCCGGACAACTCCAGCGGTGTCGCGACATTTTCTAGCGCGGTCATTGTCGGTATCAGGTGGAAAGATTGGAAAACCACCCCCATATTATCCCTGCGAAAGCGCGCGAGCTGGTCCTCGTTCATCGCCGTCAGATCCTGCCCGAGGGCCATGATCGTACCGGAGGTCGCCTGTTCCAGCCCGCCCATCAGCATAAGGAGCGATGATTTGCCTGACCCACTCGGCCCGATAAGGCCCAATGTTTCCCCGGCCGCCACTTCAAGCGATATGTCATGCAGGATATCGACTGGTCCCGCATTGCCCTCCAGAGACAGATTGGCACGGCTGAGGGAGAGGACGGTATTGTTCATGGCACAGGTCTTTCGCAAAGTGTCTGACTATGGATATGGTGGTTCACGGGTGCTACGCAACACCGCTTTGGCCCTGATCCTGTCCACAGGCGCGCTTCACGCCGATCAAAAAACTATTCTCGCGCTTGGTGACAGCCTGACAGCGGGCTACGGATTGCCACGGGAACAGGGGTTTGTGCCACAATTGGCGAACTGGATCGGGCAACAGGGTGTTGACGTAAAATTGATCAACGCCGGTGTTTCCGGCAGCACAACAGCGGGGGGATTGTCCCGTGTTGCCTGGTCCTTATCGGACGATGTGGATGCGATGATCGTAGCCCTTGGCGGGAATGATTACCTGCGGGGCGTCGATCCTCAGACCAGTCGTGAAAATCTGGACCGCATTCTGGCCAAGGGACAAGAAGCCGGAATTCCTATGTTGCTTGTGGGAATTACCGCCGGTGGAAATTTCGGCGCTGACTACCAGACGGCCTTTAACCGGATGTACGTAGATCTTGCTGCAAAATATGACATTCCCTTGTATGCAGATTTCTTCGAAGGTTTGAAAGCCGCCGCCAAAACCCAAAGCGGGATGGCAAAATACATGCAAGGCGATGGCATCCACCCCAACCCTGCCGGTTTGGCTACAATTGTGCCCTCTATCGGTCCGATGGTGCTGGCACTGGTGCAGGCTGAAAACTGAACAAATACGACGGGTTGTCAGAGATCGCTTGTCTGCATTGGCAACCCGCCGCTAGAGTGTAAACTGGGGCTGGCACTCCGGCCCCTGGTAACAGGAGGTTAATTATGCCGAAAAAAGAAGATAAAAATCCGTTTATTGACATGTTCCAGAACTTCGGGAAATCCATGCAGATCCCTGCGCCGGATGTCAGCAGTATGATGGATTATCACCGTCGCAATTTTCAGGCGCTGCAATCCGCAGCCCAGAAAAGCACAAGCAGCGCCCAAACTGCGGCCCTGAAACAGCGGGAAGCTCTGGAACAAACCCTCGCCGATATTTCCGAGACCTTTAAGAACTCTGCCAAAGACGCCGATCCTTCGGCTATGATGTCTTCGCAGATGGATCTGGCAAAACGAACTTTCGACGCTACTGTCACCACAACGACCGAGATGGCCGATATTGTGCGGCAGGGCAATGAGGAAGCGATGGACCTGCTGAAAGAACGTGTCCTTAAAAGTGTTGACGAACTGTCAGGCACCAAAAAGAAAAAGTAGGCCCGGCCTCTGAATGAACGGTTACTTTCCGCCGGGTTTCACCGGCGGATGGGACCGCTGGATTTCCCCTACATCCAAAACCGGCGCCGCATCCATACCAGATGCGTTCAGCATCGCAGCCACACGCTCCAGCGATGCCACAATCATAGCCTGTTCCCAATCTTCCAGCGCCTCGAACTCTGTCACATACTTCTGCTGCAACGGATCAGGCGCACCCTCAACGGCCTGACGCCCCTGCTCTGTCAGAACAATGTTGGTCTGCCGCCGGTCAACATCCGAGCGCTGCCGTTCGATCATGGATTTTGCGACCAGGCGGTCCAGCAAAGTAGAGATCGTTGCAGGACTGACGCCCATCTGAACCGAAATCTGTTTCGGCGTAATACTCCCTGCGCCCAGTACAATCTGTAGCACGCGGATTTGCACGGGTGTCAGACCTGCCGTCTGCGCGAGCGCACGACCGTAAAGCTCTGTCGCGCGCAGAATCCGGCGTAGGGCAATCAGGGAAGTATCGGTTCTGTCCACGGAGTTTCCAATCGAAATGATCGGGTCAGATTATCTGGTCCGAGTCGGTTCTGCAAGCGGGCTAGGTAGTTAGGTTAACAAAATATAATCTTTACAAAATGTACAAATTTTGAGCAGATTTTCCCATTTTTCGGCACAAGCCTCTGTAATTTATAGGTATAATCAGGGTCAGAATTAATTACCTTTCCTAATTGATTTTAAAAATAAGCTTCGTATAACTAACAATCAAAATGAAGCAGTTGTCGAGGTATCCCGTGGTAGACATTCATCCGTTCAAATCGCGTCGTAATGACGTTAAGTTCCGCAAACCCGAGCCTGAAGACGGCGCGGCGATCTGGAACCTGATCGGGGCGTGCAAGCCGCTGGACGAGAACTCCATGTATTGCAACCTGATCCAGTGCGACCATTTCCGCGATACCTGTATTCTGGCTGAACTGGACGGCGTTCCTGTGGGCTGGATTTCCGGCTATGTGCTGCCCAAAGATCCCGAGTCCTTTTTCGTCTGGCAGGTTGCCGTATCCGAAAAAGCCCGTGGTCTGGGCCTTGCAAAGCGCATGCTGAAACGCCTGCTCTCGCGCGAGGAATGCAAGGATGTGATCCGGATGCAGACCACAATCACCAAAGACAACGATGCAAGCTGGGCGCTGTTCCGCAGCTTTGCCGATGCACAAGATGCCGAACTGGACCATGAGGCCCATTTCGAAAAAGAGACCCATTTTCAGGGCGAACATGACACCGAGCATATGGTGACAATCAAACTGCCCGAATCCGGCGCATTGGGTGCTGCGGCGTAACACGCCGCCCCTTCTCCGGATTTTCTCCAACACAAAAGGAAACTGCTATGACGACTGATATTTCAGCCGACACGACCATCTTTGAACGCCGCGAATCCCAAGTGCGCAGCTACTGCCGCGCCTTTGACACGGTATTCACCACTGCCTCCGGCTCTACGCTGACCGATGCGAAGGGTAATACTTACACCGACTTCCTGTCGGGGTGTTCTTCCCTGAACTACGGTCACAACGACGCGGACATGAAGGCCGCACTGGTGGATCACATTACAAGCGATGGCATTGCCCATGCGCTGGATATGTACACTGGCCCGAAAGCAGCGTTTCTGGAAACATTCGAACGCCTGATCCTGACCCCCCGTTGCATGGACCACAAGGTGATGATGACCGGACCGACCGGCGCAAATGCGGTAGAGGCCGCGATTAAACTGGCCCGCAAGGTGACGGGCCGCACCAATGTGATCTCTTTCACAAACGGATTTCACGGCATGACCCTTGGCGCGTTGTCCCTGACGGGCAACTCCGGCAAACGGGGTGGTGCGGGCGTACCGCTGAACGGCGTGACCCACCTGCCGTTTGAAGGTTCCCTTGGCGATGACGTGGACACGCTGGCCATTATTGAAAACATGCTGACCAACGACAGCAGCGGTATTGATGCACCGGCGGCGATCATCCTTGAACTGGTACAGGGCGAAGGCGGCTTGAACGCGGCCTCCCGCACTTGGGTCGAAGGCATCGCGCGTCTAGCCAAATCCGTGGGCGCAAAACTGATCGTCGATGACATTCAGGCCGGTATCGGCCGCACCGGGGATTTCTTCAGCTTTGATGAAATGGACATTGAACCGGATATGGTCACACTCGCCAAATCCCTGTCGGGTTTCGGCCTGCCCTTTGCCATGACGCTGATCAAACCGGAACTGGATATCTGGAAACCGGCGGAACATAACGGCACCTTCCGGGGCAACACCCACGCTTTTGTCACCGCCAAGGTTGCACTGGAAAAATTCTGGGCAGACGACACGTTCAAAAAGGATGTGGCGGCCAAGGCCGAGATTCTGGAAGGCCACCTGCAAATCATCGCTGATATGGTTCCGGGCGCACGGCTCAAGGGTCGCGGCATGATGCAGGGTGTAGACGTGACATGCGGCGAACTCGCAGCGGCGATCTGCGCCCAAGCCTTCACCCAAGGGTTGGTGATCGAGACCTCGGGCGCACAGGACGAGGTGGTCAAAGTGCTTGCCCCGCTGACAACGCCGGTAGAACAATTCACCCAAGGGCTCGAAACCCTCGTTGAAGCAGCACGCAGTTGCCTCAACGCGACTACACAAACAAAAATCGCTGCGGAGTAAAGAATATGATCGTACGTGACCTGAAAGACCTGAAAAACACCGACAAGGAAGTCAAAGACGCACAGTGGACCTCTACCCGTCTGCTGCTGGCCGATGATGGTATGGGGTTTTCCTTCCACATCACCAATCTGGAGGCAGGTTCGGAACATACGTTCCACTACAAGAACCACTTTGAGAGCGTCTATTGCATGTCCGGCAAAGGCTCTATCACCGATCTGGCCACCGGCGAGACCCATGAAATCCGCCCCGGTGTGATGTATGCGCTGAACCTGCATGACAAACACACCCTGCGCGCGGAAGAAGAACTGGTCATGGCCTGCTGCTTTAACCCGCCGGTAACTGGCACCGAAGTCCACCGCGAGGATGGCTCTTACGCTCCTGCGGACTAAAAAAAACGGCCCTTTAAGGCCCGATACGCCACAACCAACAGCCGCGCAGCGGTGCGGCTGTTGCTCGGTTTACGGCGCTTTTCCCACTCAGACTTGAAGGCGTTCCCGTCAAAACGGGGGCGGATAATATGATTAAACACGCACACACCGTAGAGAAAATCGGCGGCACCTCCATGTCCCGCTCTGCTGAACTGCTCGATACTTTATTCCTTAACGGGGGCGAAAACCCCTACAACCGCATCTTTGTGGTTTCGGCCTATGGCGGGATTACCAACCTGCTGTTGGAGCACAAAAAAACCGGCGAACCGGGGGTTTATGCCCGTTTTGCCAATGACAGCAGCGATCTGGGCTGGTCCGATACACTTAATCGCGTGATGGACGCCATGAACGCGGCCCACCGCAAAGTGCTGAGCGCCGCTGCCGATATACGCGAGGCAGATGACTTCGTGCGCGAACGGATCGAGGGCGCGCGTTCCTGTCTGATCGACCTGCAACGCCTGTCTTCTTACGGGCATTTCCGGCTCAGCCGACACATGGGCATCACCCGCGAACTGCTCTCCGGTCTGGGCGAGAGCCATTCCGCCTTTGTCACCACCCTGCTACTGCGCCGTGCTGGTGTGAACGCCCGTTTCGTGGATCTTGGCGGTTGGCGCGATGAACGGGAAGTCACGCTTGAAGAGCGCATTGCCGAAGGGATGAAGGATGTGGATGTCAGCAGCGAACTGCCCATCGTCACAGGCTATGCGCAATGTTCCGAAGGTTTGATGTCCCTGTATGATCGGGGTTATTCCGAAGTCACCTTCAGCCGTATCGCCGCCCAAACCGGCGCGGATGAAGCGATCATCCACAAGGAATTCCACCTGTCCTCAGCCGACCCGAACCTTGTCGGTCTGGAAAACGTGCGCAAACTGGGTCACACCAACTATGACGTGGCGGACCAGCTTTCGAATATGGGGATGGAGGCGATCCATCCTTCGGCGGCCAAAACCCTGCGCCAGTCTTCGATCCCGCTGCGCGTGACCAATGCGTTTGATCCGGGCGATCCGGGTACGTTGATTGACGATTCAGACGCAAAGACCCCGCAGGTGGAAATCGTCACCGCGCTGGATGTCTTTGCGCTGGAAGTGTTCGAACAGGATATGGTCGGGGTCAAAGGTTATGACGCGACGATCCTTCAGGCGCTGACCCGTCACAAGGTCAGTATCGTGGCGAAATCCTCCAACGCCAATGCGATCACCCATTACGTGGATTCTTCGCTGAAACACGTGAAACGGGTCGAAAGCGATCTGGTGGCGGAATATCCGACCGCCTCTATCACCGCACGCAGTCTGTCGGTTGTTGCCGCCATCGGCCGCGATCTCGGCGGGCTTGGCGCACTGGCCAAAGGGCTCGCCGCGCTGGATGAAGCCGGAATCATTCCGATTGCCGTGCAGCAAAGCCCGCGCAATGTGGATATTCAGATCGTCACCATGCGCGAAGATGCCGACGCCGCCGTCAGTGTCTTGCACAAATGCCTGATCGAAGGTGAGGCCAAGGCCAAGCCCGAACAGACCAAGGCGAAAAGCGAACCACGACTGGTTGCCTGATAAAAGAAAGGCGCAGCATCACCCGCTGCGCCTTTTGCAATCTCAAGGGTCTTGGATTGGCCCTAAACTCCGGAAACCCCGATGTCATCCCGCGCCACAGCGACGGATTTGGTGATGGCGTAACAGGTCATTCCCACGCGCAGGCCCAGCGCATCACGGGATCGTCGGGTGATACGCGCCAGTACGGTCTGCCCGTCCACCTCAACCGAGACCATAACCCCCGGCCCATCCCCTTCGCGCACTTCAGCAACCGTGCCTTTCAGAATATTAAGCGCAGAGATATGATCCGGCTTGCGGGTCGCCAGAACCACGTCCTGCGCGGCAATTCGCACCCTGATCCGCGCGCCGGCAGCGGCATTGATCAGCGGCAGGTAAAGCCGCCCCGCCCCGATTGCCAGTTCGCTCAGCCCGTCGTCGTGATGGGCCACCACCTGTGCCGTCAACAAGGCCCCCGCACCGCGCACGCCAAGGGGGAAAGGGATAGCCGGATCGCCCAGAACTTCCGAGGCGGGACCGCTGCACAACATTTTACCGTCATTCAGAACCACAATCGTTGTCGCCAGCCGCGCAATTTCCGCGACTGTGTGACTGACATAGATCATCGGAATCGCAGTCTCGTCCCGCAGCCGTTCCAGATAGGGCAGGATTTCCAGCTTGCGGGATTCGTCCAGTGCGGCAAGGGGTTCGTCCATCAGCAACAGATCGGGCGCAGACAACAGCGCCCGCCCGATCGCCACACGCTGCTTTTCACCCCCTGATAAAGCGGCAGGGCGGCGGTCCAGCAACGGCGCAATTCCCAGTAGGTCAACCACATGATCGAACGATGCAGCACCCTGCCTGCGTTTGGCAAACCACGCCCCGTACCGCAGGTTCTGATGCACACTAAGATGGGGAAACAGCCGCCCTTCCTGAAACACATAGCCTATGCGCCGTTTGGCGGGCGGCACCCAGACTCCTGTGGCGCTGTCAAACAAGGTCGTGCCGTTCACTGTGACCTGCCCTGCCTTGGGGCGCAGCAATCCGGCGATGGTCTGCACAACAGTGGTTTTTCCCGAACCGGAGCGCCCGAACAGCGCCGTCACCCCCGCAGGCGCGTCAAAGCCTACATCAAGATCAAAGCCGGAAAAGCGGTGTTTCACGGTGACAGAAAGCGTCATGTGCCCCGTACCTTTCTGGCAACCCGAGCAGCCAGCAGCTCTGACAGGATCAATGCAGACAGGGCCACGATCAACGAGACAACCACCAGCCGCAGGGCGGAGCTTTCGCCGCCGGGCACCTGCAAGAACGCATAGATCGCGGACGGCAGGGTCTGGGTCTGGCCCGGGATGTTAGAAACAAAGGTGATCGTCGCGCCAAATTCCCCCATCGCCTTGGCAAAGCCGAGGATCGTGCCGACAATCACACCGGGCAGGATCAGGGGCAGGGTTACAGTCACAAATATCCACAGCGGCGATGCCCCGAGTGTCGCCGCCGCCTGCTCTAGCTTCGGATCAACCGCATCCAGCGACAGGCGGATTGCCCGCACCATCAGGGGAAACCCCATCACCGCCGCCGCCAGCGCCGCCCCTGTCCAGCGGAACGCAAACACAATGCCGAGGTTTTGAAGTAACCCGCCAAGCGGTGCTTGCGTGCCAAAGCTCAGCAACAGCAGGTAACCCGTCACCACGGGGGGCAGGATCAAGGGCAGATGCACCAGACCGTTCAGCGCCTGTTTGCCCCAGAACTGCCAGCGGGACAGGGCGTAAGCGATAAAAATGCCAAAGGGCAAACTGCACAGCGTGGCCCAGAAAGACACGCGCAGCGACAGCGCAACAGCGTCCCATTCCTGCGGGCTTAACCAATCCATCGGGCGATCCTAGCGTTCAAGTGTCTCAAACCCCTGTTGTTCAAAGACTGCTTGCGCGGGGGGGCTTTGCAGATAGGTCAGGAATTCGGCGGCCAAGTCCTCTTTACCTTCCTTGATCGCAGCAGCAGGGTAGCGGATGGGCGCATGGCTGTCGCGCGGGAAACGGGCCGCTACCGAAACCCTGCTTTCCGCCACCGCATCAGAGGCATAGACGATCCCGAATGGGGCCTCTCCGGTGGCAACAAAGGCTAGCGCGGCCCGCACGTTATCCGCCTGAACCACCTGTTTTTCAACGTGTTGCCACAGGTTTAGATACTCCAGCGCGGCCTTTCCGTAGATGCCCGCAGGCACAGCATGAACCAGCGCCATCGCCAGATGATCGGTGCCAAGCGTTTCCGCCAGCAGGTTAAGCGGAACTTCGGGCGCGTGCTCTCCGTGTGCCACCAGAACCAGCGTGTTGCCCAGCAGATCAACCCGTGTCCCTGTAGCCACCAGTGCGCGTGTTTCCAACCGGTTCATCCAGTCTGTATTAGCCGAGATGAACACATCCGCAGGGGCGCCAAGTTCGATCTGTCGGGCCAGAGTGGAACTCCCTGCAAAAGCAACACTTGCGGTGTGGCCTGTCTCTGCAGCCCAGTCCTGCGCCAGCACATCCATCGCATTTTTGAGGCTGGCCGCGGCAAACACCGTCAACGTTTCTGCCGTGCCGCGCTCTGGCGCGAACACCACGGCGAGACCAAGGGCAACACCAGCCAGTCGTCTGAAACATCCGTGCAGGCTCCGGCTACGGGGCATTTGCTTATCCTTGCCTAGCGATAGGTACAGCGGGAAATATCGCACGGGGCTGGCAGCTTTGACAATCGTTATTTCCCACCGGACACATCGACACGCAAGCCTGTCAGAAACGTCAGCTCTTTCGAGGCCGCTTCGGTCAGTCGTTGCTCCATCCCGCGATAGGCGGTCAGAACCTCTTGGCCTGTCGCAGTCAGATGCGCACCGCCGCCCTGACTGCCGCCGCGGGAACTTTCTACCAGGGGATTTTGAAAGGCTGTGTTCATTTCCTCAACCAGCATCCACGCGCGTTTATAGCTCATCTTCATGGCCCGCCCTGCCGCAGCAATGGAACCGTGTTCGGCAATCAGCCCCAGTAAATCCGCCTTGCCCGGACCAAGCCGCACGCCATCGTCAAACACCACCCGCAGCCGCAAACTGGCATTAAGTTCGGGGACATCCGTTCGTGTTGGCATTGTTTTGTTCATAACGGGATCATCCCGCACCCCGCACTCAACAGCAAGCTCAATTGGCGGTTTTGCGCCTTTAAGGCTATCAGCATGTTCCCGCCACCCGACTTTAACCTTTGTGGAATACGACTATTATCTGTATTGGGCGTCATGCTCTGCAAATCAGTTAAGGGAAGCCTATGACAAACTACCTGCACCAAGGCGATTTGCCCGACGATCTGGATCTGGGTCCGGTTGTGGCAATTGACAGCGAAACGATGGGATTGATCCCAAACCGCGACCGGTTGTGTCTGGTGCAGCTTTCGGCAGGTGACGGCAACGCCCATATGGTGCAGATCGCGCAGGATCAGACCGAAGCGCCCAACCTGTGCCGGATGCTCGCCAATCCCGAACAGTTGAAACTGTTCCACTTTGGCCGCTTTGACATTGCCGTGATGGAAAACCGCTTTGGCGTTCGGACCTCGCCTGTCTATTGCACCAAGATCGCATCAAAACTGGTACGCACCTATACAGACCGGCACGGGCTGAAGAACCTGACACAGGAACTGCTCGGCGTTGATATTTCCAAACAGCAGCAAAGTTCCGACTGGGGCGCAGCAGAGCTGACCAAGGCGCAGCTGGATTATGCGGCTTCGGATGTTCTTTACCTGCACCGTTTGAAAGATGAACTGGACAAGCGGCTGGCACGCGAGGGTCGCACAGAGATTGCACAAGCCTGTTTTGATTTTCTCCCCCACCGCGGTGCGCTGGACCTGATGGGCTGGCCTGAAACCGACATCTTCGCGCATTAACCTTGGAGAGTCAGGAGCCCACTGTTGGAATAGCAGAGCGCGACGGGTATTCGCGCCTTGTCAGAGTGCTGAAATGGGCCTTCCCCATTCTGGCGCTTCTGCTGATGGCGAGCATCTTTGTGCTCTCCAACACCAGCAAGCTGCGCGAAGGCCTGATCATTGCTGATGCAACGCTGGCAGAACTGGCGGTCGGGCAAAAGATCACCAACCCGCATTTCTCCGGCGTAACAAAATCCGGCGATGCGTTTTCGATCTCGGCGGAATGGGCCTTGCCCGACGGGGTAAAGCCGCAGCATGTGGAACTGAACCAGCCCCGTGCCACCATCAGTTTCAAGAACGGCAATACCATGCGCACAAACGCCGGAGCGGGCGCGCTGGACCTTGTCGCATCGACGGCCGCCCTGACAGAGAATGTCGATCTGCACACGACAAACGGTTACACAGCGACCAGCAGCAATCTGGAAGTGAACTTTGAAACCGGCAATATCACCAGTAACGGGCCGGTACATGCCGAAGGGCCCATCGGCTCTATAGAGTCCGGAGCAATGGAGCTACGTCAGGATCTGGACGTTAATCCGGCAGGTCGGGCGGTTCTTATGTTTAACAATGGCGTTAAACTGATATACAAACCCAAGAAAAAATAGGATCGGGGGGAATTATGCGCAATTTATCCAGATGTCTTTTGGCCGTGGTCCTGCTCGGATCGGTCAGTCTGGCACACGCGCAAGGCACCGGCATTGCGCTCAGCCCGATTGAAGTTGACGGTAATCAACCGGTAGAAGTTACCTCAGACAGCCTGACTGTAGAACAGGATTCCAACTCTGCCACGTTTGAGGGAAACGCCCGTGTCGTGCAGGGGAACCTGATCTTCTCTGCCAACAAAATTCGTGTGCATTACAACGCCGCCCAAAGCGCTATTGAACGGATCGAAGCCACGACCGACGTAATGTTTACCAACGGCACCGAAATCGCCGAAGCCCAGAGCGGCACCTATATTGTCGGTAGCGGTACCGTAAACCTCGCCGGTGATGTCGTGCTTGTGCAAGGGGTTAACGCGATTTCGGGTGATGCGCTCTCGCTTGATCTCAACACCAACCGGGGCACCATGAACGGTAACGTAAAAACAGTGTTTGTCCCCAAGACCGATCAATGACCCGAACCAGTACTCCCGATCCGCGGTCCACCGGCCTCTCTGTGGTTGGACTGAGCAAAGCCTTTAAAAAGCGAAAGGTTCTCAAGGACGTTTCCATGCGCCTGAACCGCGGTGAAGTCGTGGCCCTGCTCGGGCCGAACGGGGCAGGCAAGACCACCAGCTTTTATTCTATCGCCGGTCTGATCGCTGCAGATACTGGCACGGTTACCATTGACGGTCGCGATGTGACCAACCTTCCGATGTACCGCCGCGCGCGGATCGGGCTTGGCTATCTGCCACAAGAAGCCAGCATTTTCCGCGGCATGAATGTAGAGCAGAACATTGGCTCGGTTGTCGAGCTTTGGGAACCGGAAAAACCGAAACGGCGTGAACGGACCGAACAGTTGATGGAAGAGTTTTCCGTCACACATCTGCGGGACAGCCCCGCAGTTGCCTTGTCAGGCGGGGAACGCCGCCGCGTTGAAATCGCCCGATGTCTTGCCGGAAATCCCAACTACGTTTTGCTCGACGAGCCTTTCGCCGGTGTGGACCCGATTGCCGTTGGCGACATACGTACGCTGGTTGCCCAACTGAAGAACCGTGATATCGGCGTGCTGATTACGGATCACAACGTGCGTGAAACACTCGAAATCATCGACCGCGCCTATATCCTTTATAACGGCACCGTCTTGATGTCGGGCACACCGGATGAAGTCGTCCGTAATGACGATGTGCGCCGCGTCTATCTTGGCGAAGAGTTTCGCATCTGACAGGCTGCAATTCGCCACCCGATCCGACTATCGCAAATTTGTGACGTATAAAAGTTGCCAGATGCAGAACTTGGCACTAACATTATTACTATGATCGTCCCTTCAATTCCGGCGCATATTACTCAGTACCGCAGCTTTGCCGCAGTCTGACCCGTTTGTGCTGTGCGCAATGCACAGGGCGATCAAGCGGGTGACCGTCACCCGGCCAGAGCTTTGCTCTGTAATCTCTTGAAAGGAGCTTTCATGCGGTATCAAATCAGCGGAAAACAAATCGATATTGGTGATTCACTGCAGGTCCACGTCAAACAAGAGCTAGGTGCGATTGTTGAGAAATACGCGGAGCGACCTACCGAGGCCAGTATCACGTTTTCCAAAGACAGACATGAATTCGTCTGCGAATCATCTGTGCATCTGTCAACCGGACTTACGGTAAACGCCAAAGCACATGCCAATGAAATTTATGATTCCTTCGATGCCTGTGGCGAAAAAATGGAGAAACAGCTGCGCCGGTACAAGCGCCGGTTGAAAGATCACCATTCCCACCGTTCGACACCAGTTGAAACATTCGGCGCTCCATCGTATATCCTCGCTCAAGAAGACGTTGGGGATGATGCTGCTGAGCCTGATACGCTTCAGCCAATTATTGTTGCCGAAACACAGACCAAGATTAAATCCCTGTCCGTCGGAGAGGCCGTCATGCAGATGGAACTCGCCGGAGAAAACGTTCTGGTGTTTCAGAATGAAGGGCAAAAAAGGGTAAATGTGGTCTACAAACGTTCCGACGGGAACATCGGGTGGATTGATCCGGAATAGAACCGGATTGCAGAGCAGAGGCATGTTATGAAAATGGCCGAAATATTGGATGCAAAAGCTGTGCGTTTCGCAGCAGGTGCTTCCAGCAAGAAACGACTTCTTCAAACTCTCTCGGAACAGGCTGAAACCGTCTACGACATGAAAGCCGACGAGGTGTTTTCTGCTCTGCAAGCCCGCGAAAATCTGGGCACAACCGGCGTGGGGCGTGGCGTTGCCATTCCGCACGCCCGCTTTGAAACGCTGGACCGGATTGTCGGCCTGTTTTACCGGCTGGAAAAACCCGTCAACTACGACAGTCTTGACCGCCAGCCGGTGGATCTCATCTTTACACTGTTGGCCCCGGCCAATGACAGCCCCGAACATCTCAAGGCGCTGGCGATGGTATCAAGAACGCTGCGCAGCGAAGACAATTGCAGCAAACTGCGCGCCAACAGCGATCCGCAGACGCTCTATTCCATCCTGACAGAACTGACGACCTCAAAGGCGGCCTGAGCCGCCACCTTAACCCCAGTCTGAAAAGCCGAACATCTGGTAATCGCGCGCATAGACATCTCTGGCGCGCTTTTCCATCTCGACAGTATAGATCTCACCCAGATCATAACAGTAGGGGGCAGCCGCCTTTTGCAGAGGCTTGGGATCCAGCCCCATATCGCTCTCGATCCGCTGCAATTCTTCCTCAAGGTTTTCATAACGGATCAGCACATCCGGAAAGGTCAGCCTTCCGTAGCCTTGCAAAATAGAGTTCTGCGACGCCCAGGATTGATCCACCCGCGCCCGTGTCTGCCCCTGAAGATTGCCCTTCAGAAAATCAAGAAACCCCAGAAACGCCCGCCCGTGGGCTTCGGCAGAATAGCCGGAGTTTTCCAGCACCGTTCGGTTCGGTTCCAAAGTCGTACGCTTGTCCGGCAGATCAACGCCATAATGGTTTTCCAGCGCTGTCCGTATCCACGGAAACATCTTGTCGCCGGAACAGAAGATATGATTGTAAAAGGCTTCATAGGCCCGTTCCAGCGGATGCCGGATCACCGTGAAAGAGCGGCGGACAGGAGTATCCGACAGCCATGTATTGAGCTGCTTTTGGTTCATTTCACCCATCACGGCACCCGAACCGGATTGATGGGACGCCAGCCAGTTGGCAACTTCGGGCAATTCGTCCCGCGCCATCGGCATGAACAACAAGGGCACGTCGTTGCCCGCAACAAAATTCTTCGATCCCGGATTCCGCACCGGTTCAAGAACTGGAACAGCATCGGTATTAAGAAGATCAAGCTGGCGCAGCTGCTCTACCATTTCGGCGTAATTCTCGACCTTCTCTTCCAACCCTTCGGGGTTTTGACGGACGATCTTGTCACCAAGCTGCTTGAGCTCCACCTCTTCCCCCAGAAACCGCGCCAGACCGTTAAAAATCTCGACATCGTTCAGATCGTCATACCCCAGATAAAACGCAGTTTGCCCGCTTTTCTGAAGGCTGTGCCTGATCTGCGTCAGATAGGTCTGCAACCGTGTCAGATAGGATTTGAACTCCAGAAAATCGAACCGCACCTTCGCCAGTTTGCGTTTGCTGACATCCGTCAGTTTCCACTGGTCGGTGGCCTTGGCGATGGCGTGGGACACAAAACTGTCGAGCGGATTGCGGGTCAGGACAATCTTGGCGCATTGCGGATCATTCAGGCAGTGTTCAAGCACACGGGGATCGTGATCCGAAAAAAGACGAAAGCCCGGCAATGTATCATTTTCTTTCGCCACCATCCGGTTGATCAACTTCTGCGGCTTCAACTCCCGCTCCGTCATTGTTACCCCAAAGGCGGTGGTCGTATTCGGAAAGCCAATGAAATGGGGATTGAACAGTTCGCCATGGCAGGAGAACCCGTCGAACAACTGGATATTCTGCTCGAACAGGTTTGATCCTGTGCGCATGTTTGCCAGCAATACGAAATACTTGAATGGACCTGCCATTTACTTCACCACATACGGCCGTTCAAAAGCCGCGTCCTGTTTTTTGGTCTTGGACCGCGTCGGAAATTCATACTCGATCATCAGCCCACGGTCACGCAGCTTGCGGGTCAGGTTCTCCAGTCCCTCTACATTTTCGCGCTCTGGCATAAGTTTCAACGGGTGTTTTTCGTTTCGAGGAATATGGGCGATTGCCTGCTCCAACGCACGGGATGGATGATGCACTGCATTTTCAAGCGCAATGGTGTGAAGGTGCGCTACGACTTTGGGTTTGGCAAATTCCCGCAGAAAGCGCTGCTCGATCCGGTGGAAGCGCCGCGCATTCGACACCTGATTTTCAAAACTTGCCGGACGGTTTAACAGGCTGAGCAACCACGAATGCCGGATCATAACGATATGGGCCATCGGATCATGGGCCAATGTTTGCAGAATTCGCGGGTTGTCGCGGAAATCATACAGCAGGCATTGATGCCGGTCCCGCGCTGGCCAAAGCAGGTTTGCCAGATACCCTTTCGGGTTGCGGTTGCGAATGGACGGAACGGCCGGGAGATTGCCAGCGAAATTTTCTTCCGGTGCCCGCGCTCCAACATGGCTGCGGGCGAACACACTGCCATGAGACAACGCATCTGTTGCGTTTTCAATCCAATCGGGAAATTCCCGGTACAATCCCTTGAACCCGACAAAGACTGTGTAAGGCGTCTCGGAAACACCGGTGCGTTCCGCACGGTCGTAAGGAAACCGCCCTTGGTGAAAACGGCCTGTACCGCCTTCACACCGCCGTTGGTCGGCCTCCTCGAACCTGGCATCAAATGCTTTGGGATCAGCCTGAGACATAGACTGATTGGCCCGCTTCGGATCAAGCAGGCTATCATAAAGCCTGTCGGCACCGACCCACATTTTCCGGGCCCAGAAGCAATCGGATTGGGTCAGATCTTTCAGGTGATCATCGTAAAACACAAACGGCTTGCCCAGATAATCGAACTTGGAGAACGTCAGCGAACGGGACGCGATCTTGTCGGAATGGAGCCGTGCCAGTGTCTGGAAATAACTTTCGTCCGGTATCCATGCCCAGTTGAAATATGCATCGTAATAGGGGCGTTTCGGATCGTCGAGAATGGCACGCAGTGTTTTGGCTGTCAGACACCACCACTGCGACCCGATATGCGGGACAAGCGGTTCGGGGATCTTTCGCTTGACTCCAAGACGCCGCTGCAAGGCAACCAACTTGTCAAACCGCCACCTTTGTGTCCGCCACGAGAAGGGGAAATACATGGTAAACCGCTCTTCGTTCAGACCGTCCTTGACCCAGAAATTGTTCTTCACAGAGACGGATTCAATAAAATCCGTCTTCATGTTTCGGGATAAAAAACGCTTGAGCTGTTTTACAGGCCGAATGGGCAGGCACGAACCGCTGATAAGCTGAACGTTGGTGACATCCTCAAACCGCTTCAGCAGGGCCTCGGCACTGTCGAGCGTGGCTTGAACCAGCGAAAACTCCCCCCATTCACAGGCAGTTCGTTTTGGAAAGATAACGTTATCAAGCCCTTCCAGATCGTTCTGAAAGGCTTCAAATTCTGCCGGTTCCACTTTCTTGTCGATATGAACCGCCACGGCACAGTCCTGCTCCGACAAATGACGCACCATTTGCGCTGCGCGGTAAAGATCGGTGTGAGCGAGAACGACGAAACCGATGCGCATGATCAGATCCAGTTCCCGCGCGACATCAGCCCAAGCTCTTCAAGCTGCTGCCAGTTTTCATAGGTGCTGGACTGTTCCGTCCACAGTTTCAGATCCCCGTCCATCCGGTTCAGATAGGTGCGATATTCGCGGCTGGCTGCGTAATGCTGCTTACGCTTCATTTCCTCTTCGGCCTTTTCAGAGAAGGTGTTCATAAACTTGGTGTGCAGTAAAACGCCGCAAGGTTTCTGCCCGCCCCATTCATCGTAAACCAGATTCAACCCCCTTGGCAGCAGCGTATGGGTGGAACTGACATAGACATAGCCTCGCGCCCATTTCACCAGCGGAGTCTTGTTCAACGCGGGGGAATAGGCCGGCCGGTCCCTGAAAAAACTGCGCATCCGCGGGCCGCCCTGTATCCACAGGTTGCCGTATTTGTTGTTCCGTTCGATGAAATAGTTGGAAGCATCGAAATAGGGCGCGGTTTTTACAGGGTTGCGCCCTTCGCGAATGCGGGCATGCTGGATTTTTCCTTTGGGATACATATCCAGTAGCATGGTGCCAAACGACTTGATCGAACTGGCATCGAGCCAGTCCGTCAGCGCCCTCAGCGAGCGGGTGTCACAGAACGGATAGACCAGAAGTTCATCCACATCGACCACAAGAACCCAGTGCCCGTGAGCATATTTGTTCTTGAGACCGTTCAGCCAGTCCACTCCGAATTTCGAGCGTTTGTAAGAAGCTGTCGTGGTCCAGAGCGAAACATCGGGTTGATCGGCGAGGTATTCCCGACCTCCGTCGGTGCTGTCGTTATCCACAAAGAAGAAATGGTTTACGCCCAGATCGCGATAATATTTCAGGAAATAGGCAAGGCGGGGCTTTTCGTTTCGCAGGGTCGAAAACACCAGAATATCGCGGGGATTTATCTGGCCTGTACGATCAAAGACACAGGTCAACTCGCGACGCTTGCGCATCGCGCGAATGCGCCTGCGGCGACGCTCCACCCGTAATCTATACCGACTCCACAAGCCCATGACTGCACTACTCGTCTTAAAAATGGCTCGGATCAGTATCCCCGAAAACGTGGCGAAAGTGTGATTTCCATGTGGGGATTCCTTGAGGCAAATCAGTGATTTCCCGTCTAACGTGAGATTCGGGGGTCCTATTTGCAACACTCCGCACGGTTTCGGCCCAGCGCGCAGGATCATCGACCGGCAGATAAGTTGCAGCCTCTCCCAGGATTTCATGAAAAACCGGAATATCCGAACAGATCACCGGAACCCCCAATTGGGCAGCCTCAAGGGCCGGTAAACCGTACCCTTCGGCATAACTTGGAAACAACAGGGCGGCGCTGCCGGCGATCAAACTGGAAAGCTCTGCATCCGGCAAGTCGGCGTGCTCGAAAATCGGTCCGTTGTCCGAAACTGACGTGTCGAGATACTCAAATACAGGCGCATTGTCCCAACCCCGTTTGCCAACCACATGCAGGCGGGGCATCCGTCCGGCCGGTTGCATACCTGCCAGTTCCTCCCAAGCCTGAAACAGAACCTGATGGTTTTTGCGCGGCTCAATCGTGCCAAGCACCACAAAGGACAGCGGGTCAACGGGTGGCATATCCTGCGGGATCAGGGGTTCAACGCCAAGATGCGCCACCACAGTCTCTGATTGCGCTCCCCAGCCGCTAAAGAAGTGTCTCACGCGGTCTTCGGTGTGTGCGGAATTGCAGACAATCCGGTCCGCAAACTGTGCCACAGCCTTCATCCGCAGGGTAAATTGCTCCGGTATACCCGCGCGGGTAAATTGGGGAAAATCGAGCGGTATCATATCGTGAACCATTACAGTTATACGCGCGACGCCAGCGCCACGCAGGGCGGTAAAAACCTGCACAGAGAGATTGCTGTGGCCGACGTTAACGTATTCCACGCCCCCCAGATCAACCTTGCGGAGAACCGTTTCCAGATCACGCCCCGCAAAAAGAGCAGAGGCGCGAAAAAACTGGCGTGCCTTCCGCTGTGCCTTTGGAAGCTTCAAACGAAACGCGTCTTGTAAGCCCCAGCGCCCGAGTTGGGTTCCGTTTTCCAGCCGGTCCAGCGCTGTGAGCACCGCGCCGATAGGAAGGACGGCGAAACTTCTCCCCAATCGTGCAAATGCAAGGCTTTCTGCGTCCCGTCGCGCAACTTCGCGGATATACTCGATCTCGACACGATCTATACCTGTCGGGTTTCCCCGCCCGATACGAGAGATGAACCGTGTAACATCAAGAAGATACCGCCCCATTTTCACCTGCCAGACACAACAAAGCCGGAGCAGTTTACGCCCCGGCTTTGAAACGATTTCAACACGTCGATTATTGAGCGGCGCGGCGGCATTCAACAGTTTCGATCAGATAATCGAGGAACTCCTGACTGAGATCGCCACGTGCCAGACCGAAAGCAACCGTTGCCTGTAGGAAACCCGCCTTGGACCCGCAATCATAACGGGTACCTTCAAAGCGGTATCCGAAGACATTGTCAGACTTGGCAATTTCTTTCGCAATAGCATCGGTAAGCTGGATTTCCCCGCCGGCACCACGGTCTTGAGTATCCAGATTCTCCATGATTTTCGGCGTAAGGATATAGCGTCCGATCACGGCCAGATTGGACGGTGCGTCTTCTGGTGCAGGTTTTTCCACCATGCCTTTGACCGAAACCAGAGAGCCCATGTCTTCTTTGATATCCAGCAAACCATAGGCAGATGCCTTGCTTGGCGCGACTTCCATTGCAGCAACAATATTGCCGCCTGTCTGTTCATGCGCTTCAACCATCTGCTGCAGCACGGGACGTTCGGATGCGATCACGTCGTCGGTCAGGATCACGGCAAACGGTTCATCCCCGATCAGACGGCGCGCACACCAAACCGCATGCCCCAGACCAAGCGCTTCACGCTGGCGTACATAGGCGATTTCGCCGCTGTCCATTGTAGACTTCATCAGCGTATCAAGCAGTTTGGATTTGTTTTTTGCCCGCAGCGCCTGCTCCAATTGTGGTGCGCTGTCAAAATAGTCCTCAAGCGCACCCTTGCCGCGCGAAGTGACAAAGATGAATTCTTCAATACCAGCATCCCGCGCTTCATCAATTGCGTATTGGATGAGCGGTTTATCCACAAGACAAAGAATTTCCTTAGGAATACTCTTCGTTGCAGGCAGGAAACGTGTCCCGAGTCCAGCTACCGGAAAAATCGCTTTGGTTACTGTTTTCTTCACATTTAGCCCCTTTAACTTTACCGCGATACAACGTGCGGCGGCTGTTAATCGTTCATTGTTAATTACATTCTAGGATGGCCAATTTATGACGAGTATGGCCAAAATACGGAAATTCCTAAAGTATCTGGGTCTCGGTCACTCCGAATTCAGCATAAAATTTAATCAGTTCTCTACGTGTTCGCTTGGAAAGAGTCCACCAGCGGAACACAGAATCCTCTCGCGATGATTTCCCAAAGATCCCCCCAGTTTGCACCCAAAATCCTCTTACGTCAAAATAGCGACGGTGGAACAAGCTGTTTCGTGCAAGGCGAAAGACGATCACCGGTGCATCGCTTTTGGCCAGATCCTGTGCTCTCGCGAACAGCGCGGAGGTCGCGAACAATCCGCCTGCGAGGGCTACACCTGGCGGATTTTCGCGCGACTTCAAGGGTTTGAATACCCTATCCGCCCTCACAGGAGGTGAATCCGTCCCTTGTCGGGTTTCGTTGAGCCCGTTCTGCAGGGTGTCCATGAGGACAGGAACGTCCCGTGGCTCAAGCCTTCCCTCCACCATAAGTCGAAGAAGTCTTTGTTTTTGATCGGCAAAAAATCGCTGCTTTGCAGGTAAAACAGCGTCTTTTATACAATGTTTATCTAGAAACCTGCGCTTGCTGGCGCCAATTTCATAAAGCGACAGGGGCACGCGATTGGCTGATCTGTGTGCACTTTGCTCAAATCCGTGGTGAACTTCGGCGGCGTTGACAAAAGCCGCGCTGTAACCGGCCTGTGCCAGCCGCAGACAGACATCTGTTTCATCCAGATAAAAGCGGAACCCTTCGTCGAACCCGCCAATGCCCAGCAATGCATCCAATCGAAACGCACAATTGGTGCCTTGCAGTTTGGCGAACCGGCCGCCGTCAAAACGGACCTCCACAAAGGACGCGGAGGGATCGATCGCCAACGGCTGATCCTCGCCCAGCCTGTCGCCTGTCAGTCCTTTCCATTGATAGGAAAACCCGTTGCGCCCCCGCACAAAGCCGCCTGCGCTTGCTATTTCTGTGTTCCGAAACGGCTGCACAAGGGCCTTAAGCCAATTCGGATCAGGCACGGCGTCATCATCGCAAAAGGCGACGATTTCGCCCTGTGCGTGGGCCAGACCGGCATTTCGGGCCGCCGAAATGTTCGCCTGATCAAAGGGGATATGTAGCATGTTTTCAGACGCCGGAATATCCGCAAGAAAACTGCGGTCCGGCGCATCCGAAACCAGAATGACCTCAAAATTTGTATAGCTTTGAAACCGCAGAGAAGAAACGACCCGTTTCAGTGCTTCCGGTCTGTGCCGGCTGACAATAATCAGGCTGACACGGGGGGCGAAGCTCATTCCAGACCTAATTGCACCAGAAACTTTTCAACGCGGGGTACGTCTTCAGGGTTATTCAGCTCCCAAAACTCCTGCCCCGGATTTTCCACTTCAACGCATTGCACATGCAACCCGTTTTCCATGAAACGCAACTGTTCCAGCCCTTCCAGCTTTTCAAGCGGACCTTCGGGCAAGGCTGCGTAATCACGCAAGGACGCAGGGCGATAGGCGTACACACCAACATGATGGTAAACCGGCACATCCAGTGTGGGTGCGAAAGGGATGACTTCCTTGGAAAAATACAGCGCCCGCTTGTCCTTATCAAATACCACAGTGGTGCCACCGACACGGTCATTCCGGCGGTCTTCCTTGAAAGAAGCCAGCGCCTCTTTCGAACAAAGGAGGATCGGCGTCGCGACATGGGCTTCGGGCGCATTTTGCAAACCCTCAACCAGCTTTTCCACGAACCACGGCGGCGTCAAGGGTGCGTCACCTTGCAAGTTCGCGACAATATCATAACCGTCCCCAAGCTGTTCGATCACTTCAGCGCAGCGTTCGGTGCCGTTGCGCGCGGCAGAGGAGGTCATCACCACCTCTGCCCCGAAAGCTTCGGCCGCGTCTTTGATCCGGTCGTCATCAGTGGCAACCACAACGCGGTCCACACCCTGCACCTTCATCGCCGCATCCCAGCTGCGGCGGATCAGACTTTTGGCCACGCCGGTTGCCCCGCGTAATTCCACAAGCGGCTTTCCCGGATAGCGGGTAGAGGCATAGCGGGCGGGGATAACAACCAGTGTGGACATGGATCAGGCCTTTTGCAGCGTTATTCCGGGAGCATAGGCGATGAAATAAGGGTTTTCAAAGATTGGCTTGCCGTAGGTCAGCGGTTCATGGTTGTCAAAACGGACAACTTTGCCGCCTGCGCCCAGCAGTACCGCCTGCCCTGCGGCGGTGTCCCATTCCATTGTGCGGCCAACACGGGGGTAAAGATCCGCCTCGCCTGTTGCCACAAGACAGAACTTCAACGAAGACCCGGCGCTGCGGCTGTCGGCAACATTGTATTTACCGATATAATCTTTGGTCTCATCAGTGAGGTGGGATTTGGAAGCCACGACGATCAGCGCAGATTCATCAGGGGTTGAAACAGAAATCGGTTTCATTTCACCGGCAACATCCGCCTTGTGATCACCCTGTTCTTCAAAAGACTTGCCGTTGGCATCTGTCAGGAACAAGCGTTTCTTGGCTGGGGCATACACCACACCCATCGTTGGAACACCGTCTTCGACATAGGCGATATTCACCGTGAAATCGCCGCGGCGTTTGATGAATTCCTTGGTGCCATCCAGCGGATCGACAATAAAGAATGTGTTGGAAGCTTCTGAATGCGTGTCCGATTGTTCTTCGGTTACAATCGCTGCATCTGGGAAAGCGGCGCGCAGGCCGGCAAAGATGTGGGCATCTGCGGTTTCATCTGCGAGCGTAACGGGGCTTTCGTCCGACTTAGATTTAACTTCGAAATCATCGGTGCCGTAGATTTCCATGATCTTTTCACCAGCTTCGATCGCCAGCTTGCGAATGACTGAAGAAATTTCCGTTTTATTCATTTTCATGCCCTTATGATGCCGCCCTACAGCGATTTCTTGCGGATTTAATTCCGAAGCCTTATGGTCCTTACAACGAAAAACAGCAAGCAGTGATTAAAACCCGCTAACTTTGGGCAAGCAGATGAGCGCCGTTCAGAATTCCTCTTTTTCCCGGATCGCCATGGGCGGTTTCGAGTTTTTGACATTGGTGTACCACACCACTGTGCGCGAGGTGCGTAAATCCAAAGGCAACGCAGTTCAGGCTCTGCTGATGGAAATCCTGCAATCCGCGATGATCGTCATCTTTTTCTATGTCATGATCACATTTCTGGGCCTGCGCGGCGTTGCGGTGCGGGGCAGCTTCATCCTCTATGTTCTGACCGGGGTTTTCCTTTACCTGACCCACAACAAGGCAATCAGCGCGGTGAGTGGTGGTGGTCCGGTCAATCCGATGCTGCAACATGCGCCGGTGACCACATTTATGATGATTGTATCCGGTGCTTTATCATCGCTGTATGTGCAACTACTGGCCGTTCTGGTAATCACCTTTGTCGCCAATGTTCTGGTCGAGCCCTTTACCGTTTATAATCTGAAACGGGTCGCGCTGTGCTTTTTCATCGCGTGGTTTTCCGGCGTGGCCATCGGGATTATCTTTCTGTCCCTGCGCCCCTTTGCACCTTCGACGATCAAGATCATCGAACAGATTTACAAGCGGGCCAATATGATCTTCAGCGGCAAGATGTTCCTGGCCAACGCCCTGCCCGCCAGCACGCTGGTTTTTTTCACATGGAACCCGTTGTTTCACACCATTGATCAGGCTCGCGGCGCGGCTTTTGTGAACTACACCCCCCATAAGACGACACTCGACTATGCAATCTACCTGTCGCTGGTCCTGATTTGTGTCGGCATGATGCTTGAACATTTCAGCCGCAAAACCGTGTCCGAAAGCTGGGGCAAACGGCAATAAATCAATCCACGACCCGCAAGGTCAGATTTATACGTCCGTTGTTCTTCAACAGGCTGGAACTGCCGAACCGGATGCGGTCGATCCCGTGATAAGCCAGACGCGCCGCGCCGCCCATCACGCAAACATCTCCCGAAGCCAGCCAGATGCTTTCGGTCTTGTCCTTGCGCTCCGTGCCTCCGATGCGGAACAGGCCTTCGTCCCCCAACGAGATGGATACCACCGGATAGTCGAAATCCTGTTCATCTTTGTCCTGATGCAACCCCATCCGAGCCTTTTCGGTGTAGTGGTTAATCAGGCAGCAATCCGGCTGGCGGGTGGTTCCCGATACCGCGTTCCAGACATCTAGAACAGATTGCGGGATCGGCGGCCAGGGCGTGCCATCGGGGTGTACCGGTTCATAGCGGTACCCTTTCCGGTCCGAATACCAGCCATGTTTCCCTGCAGATGACATGCGCACAGACATCGGTTTCCCCCAAGCCGTGAGGGGCGAAAACATCGGCGCCTGCGCAATGACAGCACGGATGTCCTCCAGAATGGCCTGTTGGTCGGGCAGCGACAGCAGGGATTTGTAAATCTCAAATCCCCGCAGATTGAGCGGTTTCACGAGTTTCATGCCCGTTTTCTATAATGCAGCCCCGCAACAGCCAAGAAAACAAAAGAAACAGAGGCAATTTTCCGCGCCGACATGCTTGCAGACAGGCAATCACCCTCCTATATACCGTCAATGCTAAGCCGCCCCTGATGGGAGGGGCTGACACATGGGATGGAGCGACGGCGCCGAATGCGGGCCAGGCTCCATAATCGCCGCAAGAAAGGAAGTCTGATGGCTAAAGTAATTGGTATTGATCTGGGGACCACGAACTCCTGCGTTGCAATCATGGACGGTTCGCAACCGAAAGTCGTGGAAAACGCCGAAGGTGCACGCACAACACCTTCTATTGTTGGTTTCACCGACGACGAACGTCTTGTCGGACAGGCCGCCAAACGGCAGGCCGTTACCAACCCTGAAAACACACTCTTTGCAATCAAACGTCTGATCGGCCGGAACGTAAACGATCCTGCGATCAAGAAAGACGCCAAGCACCTGCCCTACAAAATCGTAGACGGCGGCAATGGCGACGCATGGGTTGAAGTCAAAGGCGAGAAATACTCCCCTTCCCAAGTGTCTGCCTTTATCCTTGGCAAGATGAAAGAGACCGCCGAGAGCTATCTTGGCGAAACAGTTTCCGAAGCAGTGATCACTGTTCCGGCCTACTTTAACGACGCACAACGTCAGGCCACCAAAGATGCCGGTAAGATTGCCGGTCTGAACGTCCTGCGCATTATCAACGAACCGACAGCCGCTGCACTGGCCTATGGTCTGGACAAAGAAGGTGGCAAGACCATCGCTGTTTATGACCTTGGTGGTGGTACATTCGACGTTTCCGTTCTGGAAATCGATGAAGGCCTGTTCGAAGTAAAATCCACAAACGGCGACACTGCGCTGGGTGGTGAAGACTTTGACATGCGCATCGTTGAATACCTTGCTGACGAGTTCAAAAAAGAGAACGGTGTTGATCTGTCCAAGGACAAGATGGCGCTGCAACGGCTGAAAGAAGCCGCCGAGAAAGCCAAGATCGAACTGTCTTCCTCTTCTCAAACAGAGATCAACCAGCCGTTTATCTCTATGGACGGTAAAACCGGCCAGCCGCTGCACATGGTTATGAAACTGACCCGTGCCAAGCTGGAATCTCTGGTAGCTGATCTGATCAAACGCACCATGAAACCTTGTCAGGACGCATTGAAAGACGCGGGCCTGTCCAAAGGCGACGTGGACGAGATCGTTCTGGTTGGCGGTATGACCCGTATGCCAAAAGTGATCGAGGAAGTGACCAAATTCTTCGGGAAAGAGCCGCACAAAGGCGTTAACCCTGACGAAGTTGTGGCCATGGGCGCTGCCATTCAGGCAGGTGTTCTGCAAGGCGACGTAAAAGACGTTGTTCTGCTGGACGTGACACCTCTGTCCCTGGGTATCGAAACATTGGGTGGTGTGTTCACACGCCTGATCGATCGCAACACCACGATCCCGACGAAGAAGTCTCAGATCTTCTCGACAGCCGAGGATAACCAGAACGCTGTAACCATCCGCGTGTTCCAAGGGGAACGCGAAATGGCTGCAGACAACAAAATTCTGGGCCAGTTCAATCTGGAAGACATCCCGCCTGCCCCACGTGGCCTGCCACAGATCGAAGTGACCTTTGATATTGATGCCAACGGTATCGTGTCCGTGTCCGCAAAGGACAAAGGCACCAACAAAGAGCACAAGATCACCATTCAGGCGTCCGGCGGTCTGTCCGACGAAGACATCGAGAAAATGGTACGCGACGCGGAAGAGAACGCCGAAGCGGATAAGGAGCGTAAAGAGCTTGTCGAAGCCAAGAACCAGGCTGAAAGCCTGATCCACGGCACCGAGAAGTCTCTGGAAGAGCACTCTGACAAGGTGGATCCATCCACTGTAGAAGTGATCGAACTGTCGATCAAGGCGCTGAAAGAAACGCTGGAAACCGACAATGCTTCTTCCATTCAGGCCCGTTCGCAGGATCTGACCGAAGCAGCCATGAAGCTGGGCGAAGCCATCTATAAGGCGCAAGCTGAAGAAGCTGGCAACTCCGGTGACGGCGAAGGCGGTTTCGGTGGTGAAGACGAACCAAAGCCGGTTGATGATGACATCGTGGACGCAGATTTCGAAGATCTGGGTAAAAACGACCGTTAATCGTGAACCGACAGCCAAACGTGCGGCTGGGGGGTAAATTCCCCCGGCCTGCGTTAACGCGGAGGCGACATGGCAAAGCGTGATTACTACGACCTGCTGGGTGTTTCCAAAGGCGCGTCTGAACAGGAACTGAAAAAAGCCTATCGCAAGAAAGCGATGGAGCTGCATCCGGACCGCAACAAAGACAACCCCGACGCAGAAGCACAATTTAAAGAAGTCAACGAAGCTTACGACGTCCTGAAGGACGGAGACAAGAAAGCTGCGTATGACCGCTACGGCCACGCTGCGTTTGAAGGCGGCATGGGCGGCGGCGGTCGCGGTGGCGGTTTCCATCCGGGCGGCGGTGCGGACTTCGGTTCGGCGTTTTCCGATGTTTTCGACGATCTGTTCGGCGATTTCATGGGTGGCGGCGGCCGGCGTGGCGGCGGCCAGCGGGCAACCCGCGGGTCCGACCTGCGTTATAATCTGACGATTTCTCTTGAAGAAGCCTTTACCGGCAAGCAGCAGAATGTCTCGGTCACTACTTCAGTGGCTTGTGACACCTGCGACGGCTCCGGTGCCGAAGGTGGCGCAGAACCTGCAACCTGTCCGACCTGTTCGGGTATGGGGAAAGTGCGCGCGCAGCAGGGTTTCTTCACTGTAGAACGCTCCTGCCCGACGTGTGCAGGGCGTGGCCAGATTATTACCAATCCCTGTGGCGCCTGTTCCGGTTCCGGCTTGCAACAGCGCGAACGCTCTTTGGGTGTAAACATTCCTGCTGGTGTTGAAACCGGCACCCGTATCCGGCTCGCCGGTGAGGGTGAGGCTGGAATGCGCGGCGGTCCAACCGGCGATCTCTACATCTTTATCGAAGTGGAAGATCACCCGATCTTTGAACGGGAAGGCTCAAACCTGTTTTGTCGCGTGCCCGTCAGCATGACAACAGCGGCCCTCGGCGGAGAGATCGAAGTCCCGACCATCGACGGAGGAAAATCCCGCGTGAAGGTTCCTGCAGGCAGCCAGTCCGGTAAACAGATGCGCCTGCGCGGCAAGGGTATGCCGGCACTGCGGTCGAACCAGTCGGGCGACCTGTTCTTGGAACTGGCCGTGGAAACACCGGTGAATCTGACCTCCAAGCAGAAAGAACTGCTGCGGGAGTTTGAAGATTTGTCTGAAGACAACAGCCCAGAGAGCACTAATTTCTTCGGAAAGGTCAAAACTTTCTGGGAAGGAATGAAGGGCTAACCCTTTATTTCTAAACAATAAAGTTGATTAAAAAACGGCCCCGATGGTATTTCGGGGCCGTTTTTTTTGTGCTCTCTCGTCGAGCTGAGCGGGAAAAGCCGTGCTATCCCTAGCCACCGACACGACAGGCGGCCATGACAGCCATGTTCAGAATGTCGTTTACGGTAGAAGTGACCGAACAGATTTTCACCGGCTGGTCGATTCCGGCAAGGATCGGGCCGATCACTGTCGCGCCGCCCATCTGTTGCAGCATCTTTACCGAAATAGAGGCAGAGTGCCGTGCAGGCACCACCAGCACATTGGCCGGTCCGGACAAACGGCAGAACGGGTACTGTTTCATAAGCTCCGCATTCAGCGCCACATCGGCGGTCATCTCTCCGTCGTATTCGAAATCAACACCGCGCTCGTCGAGAACTGCAACAGCGTCTTCCATTTTGCTGGCCCGTTCTGACACAGGATAGCCGAAGTTGGAGAAGCTGGCGAAAGCCACCCGCGGTTCCAAACCCATATTCCGCGCGACACTGGCAGAACGTTCTGCAATATCCGCAAGATCAGTTGCTTCGGGCCATTCATGGGACAACGTATCAGAGACAAACACCATCTGTCCGCGCAACAGAACCGCCGTCACACCGACCGCCCCGTCAGAGGGTTTGGCATCAATCACATGGTTCAAAAGTTCCATGATCTGCGCAGACTTTCGGGTCGCACCTGTGATCATTGCATCGCCGTGCCCGTGGGCCAACATCAGCGCCGAAAAGACATGCCGGTCACGCGAAGCCATGCGATGCACGTCTTTCTCGGTATAGCCCTTGCGCTGCAACCGTTTGTAAAGAAACGCTTTGTAAGTTTCCAATTCATCCGTCAGGGCGGCATTTGTCACTTCGATTTCGTCAAACGCATCGGGCATACCAGCCGCTGCCAGTTTCTCGCGGACTTCATCCACACGCCCCACAACAACCGCTTTGCCCATGCCGTTGCGGGTATAGGCCACCGCCGCACGCAACACCCGTTCGTCGTCGCCCTCGGCAAAAATCATCGTCGCCTGCGCGTTCTTGGCGCGTACATAAAGCGATTGCAGGATAGAGGCCGCAGGATCCAGACGGGATTTCAGCGCCAGTTCATAGGCCTCGATATCCACAATCGGCCGCCGCGCAGCACCCGTATCCATACCCGCCTTTGCCACAGCCGGCGGGATCACGTGAATCAGGCGGGGATCGAACGGTGTCGGGATGATGTAATCCGGTCCGAACACCAGCTTCTTGCCATAAGCCATCGCCACTTCGTCCGGAACCTCCTGACGGGCGAGATCGGACAACGCCTGAGCACAGGCAATCTTCATTTCGTCATTGATCGCCCGCGCGTTGATGTCCAGCGCCCCGCGAAACAGGTAAGGAAAACACAGCACGTTGTTGATCTGGTTGGGGTAATCCGAACGCCCTGTTGCCACGATCGCATCGGGCCGCACGGCGCGGGCCTCTTCGGGCGTAATTTCGGGATCGGGGTTGGCCATTGCAAAAATCACCGGATTAGGGGCCATGCTGGCCACCATTTTCTCGGTCACGGCACCTTTGGCCGACACGCCCAAGAACACATCCGCGTCCACCATCGCCTCTTCCAGCGTGCGCAGTTCGGTCTTTATCGCATGGGCCGATTTCCACTGGTTCATACCCTCGGTCCGGCCCTGATAGATCACGCCTTTGGTGTCACAGGTGATGCAGTTTTCAGACCGCGCGCCCATCGCCTTGATCAGCTCCACACAGGCAATGCCAGCGGCACCGGCCCCATTCAGAACGATTTTCACATCCTCAATCTTCTTCTTGCTGATGTGCAGCGCGTTCAACAGACCCGCCGCACAGATAACCGCGGTTCCGTGCTGGTCATCGTGAAACACCGGAATGTCCATCAACTCTTTAAGCTGTTGTTCGATAATAAAGCATTCCGGTGCTTTGATATCTTCCAGATTGATCCCGCCAAAGGACGGGCCCATCAGTTTCACAGCGTTGATGAAGGCATCGGGATCTTCGGTATCCAGTTCCAGATCAATGGAGTTCACATCGGCAAAGCGTTTGAACAGGACGGATTTACCCTCCATCACCGGTTTGGAGGCCAGCGCACCAAGGTTCCCCATCCCCAGAATGGCCGTACCGTTGGTGATTACCGCCACCATATTGCCCTTGCTGGTATAGTCATAAGCCACTTCGGGATTATCCGCGATGGCCTGTACGGGAACCGCAACACCCGGGGAATAGGCCAGCGACAGATCCCGCTGTGTTGTCATGGCGGTTGTGGGCACCACCTCCAGTTTGCCGGGTGTCGGTTCCAGATGGTAGGCCAGCGCCTCTGCGTCGGTAATTCGGTTGTTCTTGGTCATGTCTCGGGTCGGTCCTTGCGCTGTGGAAGGCCAGTGTTACCGAGTTCGACGCCCTCACACAACACTCCTGCGCGTTTGTCCTTTTCACGCCTCGTCCCCTTGGGTATCTTCCCCGAAATTTCAACGGGGAGTAACGGGCCGTGGCAGCAGAAACAGGCGCAGTGACGCCAATGATGGCGCAATTTCTGGAGATAAAAGCCGAATATCCCAACGCCCTGCTGTTCTATCGCATGGGCGATTTTTACGAGATGTTCTTTGACGATGCGGTGATGGCGGCTGGAGCGCTGGACATTGCCCTGACCAAACGGGGCAAGCATCAGGGGCAGGACATCCCCATGTGTGGCGTGCCGGTCCATGCGGCGGAAAACTATCTGCTTACGCTGATCCGCAAGGGGTTTCGCGTCGGCGTTTGCGAGCAGCTTGAAGACCCTGCAGAGGCAAAAAAACGCGGTTCAAAATCGGTTGTGAAACGGGGCGTGGTGCGGCTGGTGACACCGGGCACATTGACCGAAGACAGCCTGCTGGATGCCCGCCAGCATAATTTCCTCTGCGCCTTTGCCAGCATCCGTGACGGATCGGCGCTGGCGTGGGTTGATGTGTCTACCGGTGATTTCCACGTGCAAAGCTGCCCGACCGTCGGACTCTCGCCACTGCTGGCGCGTCTGGCCCCGCGCGAGGTGTTGGTGGCTGATAGCCCTGAAAACTGGCTGCGTGAAACTGTTGAAGAAACCGGCGCCGCTGTGACCGAACTGGCCCGCGCCAGCTTCGACAGTACTGCGGCTGGGGAGCGGCTGACCGGATTGTTCGGCGTGAAATCGCTGGATGCCTTTGGCAGCTTTTCCCGCGTGGAACTGGCGGCGATGGGGGCGATTGTGGATTATCTGCATATCACCCAAAAGGGCAAACTGCCCTTGCTGAAACCGCCCGTGGCCGAGGCGACAGACACTTCGATGCGGATCGACGCCGCGACACGGCGTAATCTGGAACTGACCCGCACCATCAGCGGGGACCGCGCAGGTGCTTTGCTTTCAGTGATCGACAAAACCATCACAGGGTCCGGTGCACGGCTGCTGGAAACGCGGCTGAACAATCCTTCTCGGCATCTGGGAACTGTGCGAGACCGGCTGGATGCTGTAAGCTTTTTTGTAGATAACCAGCAGGTTAAAAATGATTTGCGTGAAACATTGCGCAAGACACCGGATATGGACCGCGCCCTGACCCGCCTGTCGCTGGAACGGGCCGGACCAAGGGACATCGCTGCTATTCGGGACGGTCTCACCTCGGCGCAGGCTATTTTTGGTCTGATCGGGGAAACCGATCTGCCCGGTCTGGTGGCCACCGCACGAGAGGCGCTGGACGGCCACAGCGAGATGATTGCATTTCTGAACGAACGTCTGGTAGAGGAACCACCCCTTCTAGCACGGGACGGCGGTTTCACGGCAAGCGGATACCGCACCGATCTGGACGAAGCCCGCACCCTTCGGGACGAGGGGCGCAAAGTGATCCTCGGGCTGCAGAAAGACTATGCGGAACTGGCTGGTGTCACTGCACTTAAGATCAAACATAACAACGTGCTGGGGTATTTCATTGAAACGCCCGCAACCCACGCGCCGAAAATGCTGACCGCCCCTCTGTCCGACACATTTATCCATCGCCAGACCACCGCAAACGCGGTCCGTTTTACCACGCTGGAACTGTCGGAACTGGAAACCAAGATTCTGAACGCAGGCGGACGGGCGCTGGAGATCGAGCAGGAGGTTTATAAGGAACTTTCAGCACAGATTGTTTCACGGGGTGCAGAAATCGGGCAGGCGGCAAAATCCATCGCGGAACTGGATTTGCAGGCGGCACTGGCTGAACTGGCGCTAAGCGAGGACTGGACCCGCCCTGCGGTTTCTGATGACCGCCGCTTCAAAATCACCGCCGGACGCCATCCCGTTGTCGATGCGGCCCTGCGCAAACAGGCCAGCGGCAGTTTTGTGGCCAATGATTGTGATCTGTCGGATGCCGAAGACAGCAAACGCCTGTGGTTGCTGACCGGCCCGAACATGGCCGGTAAATCCACCTTCCTGCGGCAGAACGCACTGATCGCCGTGCTGGCGCAGATGGGGTCTTATGTGCCTGCGGAACATGCAGAAATCGGGCTTGTTTCACAGTTGTTTTCCCGCGTCGGGGCCTCGGATGATCTGGCACGGGGACGGTCTACCTTCATGGTTGAAATGGTGGAAACCGCCGCGATTCTCAACCAAGCGGATCAGAACGCGCTGGTTATTCTGGATGAAATCGGGCGCGGAACGGCCACTTACGACGGTTTGTCGATCGCCTGGGCCACGCTGGAACATCTGCATGAGGGCAACAAATGCCGTGCGCTGTTCGCGACCCATTATCACGAGCTGACACAGCTTTCATCCAAGCTTGACCATTTGATGAACGCGACGATTGCGGTGCGGGAATGGGAGGGAGATATTATCTTTCTCCACGAAGTCCGTCAGGGCGCCGCAGACCGCAGCTACGGGGTGCAGGTGGCACAACTGGCCGGTCTGCCTGCCAGTGTGGTCGAACGGGCACGTGTGGTGCTGGAGGCGCTTGAGAAGGGCGACAGAGAGGACGGCAACAAGGCCAAGACCCTGTTCGAAGACCTGCCATTGTTTGCCGTGAAACCACAAGCGCCGCCGCAGCCTGTAGAACAGTCAAAAGTCGAGGAAATGCTGGAAGTGGTTCTGCCGGACGAACTGACACCCAAAGAAGCGCTGGCTCTGGTGTATCAGTTAAAGGAAACGCTTGGTCGCTAGGCGCAGGTCAGAGCCCCGGACCATCCGCGCCGGGTTTCAGATCCTGTGCAAAACACAAGCGATTGCCATGAGGATCTGCCAGTTCCACCTCTTTACAGTGGTAAAAGCTTTCTTCTGGCCCGCGCAGCAGCTTCACGCCACGGCCAAGAACCTGATCGGTGAAGGCATCAATGTCTTCAAGATAGAAATAGGCCGCCCATTCCCCGTCAGAAGCGGGACGGTCTGATGCTGTCAGCCCGAGCGTAATACCCCCGAGCTGTACAATCGCGAAATTCGGTGTGCCATCTTCGTTTTTCCACTGACCGGCAAGTTCAAAACCAAGCTTGCCTGTGAAAAACGCCACGCCTGCCGCCAGATCGGCCGCAGGCAGGACGGGCATGGAGCGCACACCTTGTTTCATGTGTCAGTTCCCGTTGCCGGAAGATACACCCACTTGGGCCGGACGCAGCAAACGGTCTCCGATCATGAAACCTTCGTTCATGACTTGCAGGATATGGCCGGCCTTCACATCAGGGAACGGCGCTTCGAACATGGCCTGATGGATGTTCGGGTCAAATTTGTCGCCGACAGCAGGGGACACCGGCACAATTTTGTGGGTGGCAAAAGCAGACAGCAATTCACGCTGGGTCAGCTCGATACCTTCGATCAAACCTTTGTTGGCTTCACGCTGTTCGTCGGTCACGGTTTCCAGCGCCCGTTTCATGTTGTCATTCACAGACAACAAGTCCCGTGCAAGTTTCTGGCCGCCATATTGTTCTGCATCACGCCGGTCCCGTTCCGCCCGCTTTCGCAGGTTTTCCTGCTCGGCCAGCGCACGCATCAAACGGTCCTTCAACTGTGCCACTTCCGCCTGAAGCTGTTCCACAGGATCCACCTCTTCAGGCTCTGCGGTCAGATCCACTTCCTCGAACTCTTCTTCGGATTCTTCCTCGTCGATTTTATCCAGCGGAAACTCATCCTCATCCAGGAAGCGATCCAACGATGCATCCAAATCTTCGTGTTTTTTACCCATGCTCTTCGCCATTCAGTTTCTGTTAGACATCATGCGACTTACCAGTTGCGCCGTGTAGTCAACGATTGGGACAATTCTGCCATAGTTCAGCCGGGTTGGTCCGATCACCCCGACAGCACCTATGACCTTTCGATCAGCGTTCATATAGGGAGAGACAACAAGACTCGACCCCGAAAGTGAAAAAAGTTTGTTCTCTGAACCGATAAAAATGCGCACGCCTTCGCCCTGCTCTGTCAGGTCCAGAAACTGGGCGATATCCTGCTTGCGTTCCAGATCATCAAACAGGGTTTTGATCCTGTCGAGATCCGCTTCGGTTGCTGTATCTTCCAGAAGGTTGGAGCGTCCCCGCACAATAAGGCGATCCGGCGTTCCGCTTTTTTCTTCAGCCCAAACGGCAACACCCGCTTCAACCAGTTTTTGCGCCAGACTGTCGAGTTCCTGACGACGACGGGTGATTTCGGTTTCCACCACCGATTTCAAATCACTCACCGTATGACCGGCCAGAACCGCATTCAGGAAGTTTGCCGCTTCTCTCATCGCCGAAGGCGTTTGGCCAATCGGTGGCGTAAAGATACGGTTTTCCACCTGCCCGTCAGCCATGACCAAAACGACAAGAGCCTTATCCGGCGAAAGAGACACAAATTCGATATGCTTGATAGGCGCTTCTGTCTTTGGCGCGAGTACGACCGAGGCACTGTGAGTGAGACCGGACAAAAGCGATCCGGCCCGATCCAGCGCGCCTGTCAGGTCTTCCGAATTGCTGTGCATGGAAGCGTCAATAGAGCGCCGTTCGTCTGTAGAAAGATTGCCCACCTCCAGCAGACCATCCACAAAAAGCCTCAGACCCATATGGGTCGGAATACGACCAGCCGAAACATGAGGGCTATCCAGCAACCCAAGATGTTCGAGATCCTGCATCACGTTGCGGATCGTCGCGGCCGATACTTTTTCGGACAGGCTGCGCGTCAGGGTGCGCGATCCAACAGGCTCGCCGCTCTCCAGATAGGACTCCACAAGCAGGCGAAACACCTCGCGGCTGCGGGCGTTCAAATTATCCAGAGGATGTGATACTTGTTCTGTCACGCGTGTTATCCATTTCATCGGAACGGACTATAGGTAGGAACTCTGCCCCGCTTGGTCAATCGGGGTTTGCGCCCTATCTTTGAAACAGATATTACCGCGCCAATTACAAAAGGAATATACCCATGCGCCCTTCCGGCAGAACCACAGACACACTGCGCGAAATCTCTATCGAAACCAACGTAACAAAACACGCCGAGGGCTCCTGCCTGATCAAATGCGGCGATACCCATGTTTTGTGCACCGCTTCCCTTGAAGGCCGCGTGCCACCTTGGATCAAAGGCTCCGGTCTTGGCTGGGTAACTGCGGAATACGGCATGCTCCCCCGCGCCACAACAACCCGCAACCGCCGCGAAGCAGCTGCTGGCAAACAGTCCGGCCGCACACAGGAAATCCAGCGTCTGATCGGCCGGTCCCTGCGGGCCGGTGTTGACCGCGTGGCCCTGGGCGAGCGCCAGATCACCATCGACTGCGACGTTATCCAGGCAGACGGCGGCACCCGCTGTGCGTCCATTACAGGCGGCTGGGTCGCCCTGCGTCTGGCTGTGAACAAACTGCTGAAAGCCGGTGAAATCAAGGAAGATCCGCTGACGGATCACGTGGCGGCGGTGTCTTGTGGCATTTACGCTGGCCAACCTGTTCTCGATCTCGACTATGCCGAGGACAGCGAAGCCGGAACCGATGCCAACTTTGTGATGACTGGGTCCCGCGGACTGATCGAAATCCAAAGCTCCGCCGAAGGCGCTACCTTCAGCCGCGATGAATTCAACGCGCTTCTGGACCTTGCGGAAAAAGGTGTGGATGATCTGGTTGCAGCACAAAAAGCGGCTGTGGCCTGATCCATGCGCAAGCTGAGTGAAAAGAAAATTGTCCTCGCGTCTCATAACGCGGGGAAATTGCGCGAGATTGCCGAACTGGTAAAACCCTACGGCATCGAAGTTGTTTCCGCCGGTGATCTGGGACTGGAAGAACCGGAAGAAACTGAAAACACTTTTGCAGGCAACGCACGCATCAAAGCGCATTTCGCGGCACAAGCAGCGAACCTCCCTGCCCTGTCCGATGACAGCGGTATCGAAGTAGATGCGCTCGACAAACAACCGGGTGTTTATACAGCCGACTGGGCCGAAACGCCGAATGGTCGCGATTTTCCAATGGCGATGACCAAAGTTTGGTCTCTGCTGGAAGAAAAGAAAGCAGCCGAGCCACGCACAGCCCGCTTTTGCGCAACCCTTTGTGTTGCATGGCCGAACGGTCACGATGAAGTTTTTGAGGGCACGGTTGAAGGACGGATCTCTTGGCCCATGCGGGGCGATCAGGGTTTCGGTTTTGATCCGATCTTCGTTCCGGACGGACACGAAGAAACATTCGGGGAAATGGACCCCGCCCAAAAGGCCGCGATGAGCCACCGCACCGTCGCCTTTGCCAAACTGAAAGCGGGATGTCTTGACGACTGAAGATTGGCAACACGCCGGCTTTGGCGTTTATGTACACTGGCCGTTCTGCGCTGCCAAATGCCCATACTGTGATTTTAATTCACATGTTCGCCAATCTGTAGACCAAACCGCATGGGTCAGGGCTTTTGTCTCGGAGATCAAAACCACCGCTGCCCTGATCCCCAACCGCACTGTAGACACTATTTTCTTTGGCGGCGGGACACCCAGTCTCATGCTTCCGGAAACTGTAGACACTATTATTCAGGCAATTGGCCAGTATTGGACTCTATCTCCTAATGCAGAGATTACTCTGGAGGCCAATCCGACTTCGGTCGAGGCTGACCGCTTCCAAGGCTTTTCGGACGCAGGTGTTAACCGTATCTCTATGGGTATTCAGGCGCTGAATGACGCAGATTTACGTGCACTCGGACGGATGCATAGCGTATCAGAAGCCCGCCAAGCCTTTGACGTTGCGAAAAAATATTTCAACAACGTCAGCTTTGACCTGATCTACGCCCGTCAAAATCAAACACTCTCCGACTGGCGGGATGAATTAACGCGAGCCATCGATATGGCGGTAGATCATCTCTCTTTGTACCAGTTGACCATTGAACAAGGCACACGGTTTGGGGATCTCTTCGCCCGCAGCAGGCTTCGCGGGCTTCCAACAGATGAATTGTCGGCGGACCTTTACGATTTAACGCAGGACATATGCGGAGAAAAAGGTCTGATCGCCTATGAAGTTTCGAACCATGCCCGAGAAGGCGCGGAATGTAAGCATAATCTGATCTACTGGCGTTACGGAGATTATGCCGGCATCGGCCCGGGCGCGCACGGACGTCTTTCACTGGGTGGCGGAAGAGTTGCGACGGAATCGCCTCTGATGCCTGAACACTGGCTGGATGAAGTCGCGCAGAATGGTACAGCAAACCGCATCGCTGAAGAAATCTCTTCAGAGGATCAAGCTGCGGAATATGCAATGATGTCCCTTCGCCTGTCGGAAGGCTGCGATCTGGAACGCCTTCAACAACTTTCACCGGATCGAATTGATCTGAACGCTGCGAGTGAACTCGTTCGCGACGGATTTCTTACACAAAGCAATTCGCATCTGCGCACCACACCGCAAGGCAAGATGGTATTGAACGCGATACTGGGAAAACTGTTGACCGGGGCGGCGGAATAATGCGCGGGATTTGGTTCATTTTCGGCGTCTTAAGTGTGCTCGCCGCGCTTATCGGCGCCGTGCTTCCATTGTTGCCGACTGTACCGTTTCTATTACTGGCGGCTTTCTGCTTTGCAAGATCGTCGCAACGGGCTCACGACTGGTTAACCCAGCACCCGCGCTTCGGGCCACCTATCAGGGATTGGAACGAGAAAGGGGCAATCCGGAAACCGGCCAAGATCGCAGCAACTGTTTGCATAGCTGCAAGTCCGATCCTGACCTATTTCCTGAATGTACCTTTATGGGCATATATAACGCAGCTGGCAGTGCTGTGCTGCGTTATGCTTTTTATATGGACCCGGCCGAACGGGTAGCGGATAGCATTTGGCACAATGCGTCCAGATCATCAAACGATCCGTATTTGATTGTAAGCGAACCGCCTTCCGTTCCCGCCTTATGATCTATGCTCACCTTCATACCAAGATTTGCTGAAAGATCGGTCTCCAACGATATAGTATCGCTGTCTTTTGCCATCTTGGGCGTTTTGGGTTTTGGCGGCGTTTGGCCTTTTTTCAGCAAAGCTTCAGTCTGGCGGACCGACAAACCCTTATCAACAACCTGACGGGCAAGCTCCAAAGCGTTTTCTGCTGGAACCAAGGCGCGGGCGTGTCCGGCCGTAAGCCGACCATCTACAAGCATATCCTGCACACCCGTTGGCAGATTCAACAAACGCATCGAGTTTGCCAGATAGCTCCTGCTCTTTCCAAGCGCTTCTGACAGTTTCTCTTGGGTGTGGCCGAATTTTTCCATCAATTGATGATAGCCATATGCCTCGTCAACCGGATTCAAATCAGCGCGCTGGATATTCTCGATAATCGCGATTTCCAGAACTTCCAGGTCGTCCATTTCCCGGATAACAACCGGTACCTCGTCGATCTTCGCAGTTTGGGACGCACGCCAGCGACGTTCCCCTGCTACGATCTGGTATTCACCTTCGTTGTTCGGATCAGGACGCACAATCAGTGGCTGAATGATTCCTTTGGCCAGAATCGATTTGGCCAGATCGCGCAACTCAACATGATCAAACGTACGTCTTGGCTGATCCGGATTTGCATGGACTTTCGTAATCGGGACCATTTTTTCGCTGCTGCGCGGCCCCTCTCCTGCAACATCTTGCGTTGCAGTCGGTTCATTAATTTCTGCCATTAGCGCGGACAATCCACGGCCGAGACCTCTTTTTTCATTCTTCTTGCTCATTTTAGTATTCCTCACCCGTTAGGTCGGTTCTTGTACACGTCGGTTTTCCCGCCTCAGGAACTCCGCCGCGAGTTTTTGGTAGGCCACGCTCCCCCTGCTCTTGTGATCATACAGGATCGCTGGCATCCCGAACGAAGGCGCTTCGGAAAGGCGCACATTCCGAGGCACGATCGTCGTGTAAACTAGATCACCAAGATTCTCTCGAACGTCCTGCTCTACTTGCTGGGACAGATTGTTCCGGCCATCGAACATCGTCAGAACAATGCCTTCGATCTTGAGAACAGGGTTCAAACTCTGGCGCACTTCCCGAATCGTCAGCATCAGCTGGGAAAGACCTTCAAGCGCAAAGAACTCGGCTTGCAAAGGCACAATCACCGACTGGCTCGCCGCCAATGCATTCAGCGTCAGAAGGTTTAGCGACGGCGGGCAATCCACGAGAACGTAATCAAACTCGTCGTCGAAACTGTTCAGTTCTTCCAGAGATTTTCGCAACCGGAGAATGCGACGCTGATCATCTACCAGTTCTACATCAGCAGAGCTTAGATCAACGGAAGAAGGCATAAGAAACAGGTTTGGAACCTGCGTCCGCATAATCGCCTCCTTGATGGGCTTTTTCTCGACCAAGACGTCGTACATGGTAACCGTGCGTTTGGTGGGATCAATTCCCAAACCCGTCGACGCGTTCCCCTGCGGATCAAGATCCAACAACAACACCCGCTTCCCGACTGCAGCCAGCGCTGTTCCAAGGTTTATGGCTGTTGTTGTTTTCCCAACCCCGCCTTTTTGGTTGGCGATTGAAAGTATTTTAACCGGCTTCAAGCCGCTATGTTCTGACACGCTCGATATCCCTGACCCGCAAAACCGTTCCATTTACATCGGTTTCGCTGGCGAATTGCTCCGCTTCGAATGTCCAAAACCGACTCGCCCCACCTACCTCATGTTCGCAATTTTGGCCTTTCAGATAAAGGCATATCCCGTCTTTTTTGAGAAAAGTTTTCGAAAGGGAAAGCAGATCACCCAACGGGGCCAGAGCGCGGGCTGACACAATATCGGCCTCGACCGCGTCGAAATCCTCAATACGTTGGGTATGAACTTTGACCTTAACGCCTGTTTCACGTGAAACATTTCTTAAGAACGCTGATTTCCTTGCGTCGCTTTCAACAAAGTGAAATGCACTTTCCGGCGCCTGATCCGAAGCAATTATTGCAAGCACCATCCCCGGAAAGCCGGCTCCGGATCCAATATCGACCCAGGTTCCAAATTCTTTCCGGTACTGCCAAAGCTGCATACTATCCGCGAAGTGGCGAACAGCAGCTGCATCCAGCGTTGATTTACTCACCAGATTGATTGTGGGATTCCACTTTAGTAACGCATTTGAATACAGCTCCAGCTTTTCCAATGTTTCACGTGAAACATCGAAATGCTGGCAAACTTCAGACAAATCAGCATTCTGATTTATCATGCTGATTTCGCCGAATTAAACTGCTTCACTCGCCCAAGCAGCAGCGTCAATGCGGCCGGAGTCATCCCGTCAATACGCGCCGCCTGCCCCAAAGTTTCCGGTCGTGTTACCTCCAACTTTGACTGGAGTTCTTTGGAAAGCCCTGAAATTCCCGCAAACTGAAAATCAACCGGGATTTGCAGCTTTTCGTCCTTCCGAACAGCCGAGACATCAGAGGCCTGCCTCTGGATGTAATTGGCGTACATAGCATCGTTCTGAACTTGCTGCGCGATGGCAGGTTCAAAATCCGTCATATCGGGCCACAAGTTGGAAAGCGTTGCGAGCGATACATCCTTGTAGGACAAGAGCTCCAGCCCGTTTCGGCGCACCCCGTCCTGATTTATCTTGATGCCGGATTTGGCAACCTCGTTCGGTGTGGCTGTCCGGTTCGTAAGTTCGTTTCGCGCTGCATTCAACTGTTCCATCTTCCGGTCGAATACCTCGCCACGCTCGGCCCCGACGCAACCTAAATCAATACCTTTAGGTGTGAGGCGCTGGTCCGCGTTATCCGCCCGAAGGGAAAGCCGGTATTCCGCCCGCGATGTAAACATACGATAGGGTTCCGTCACGCCTCTGGTGGTAAGGTCGTCAATCATAACGCCGATGTAGCTTTCAGACCTGCTGAAGTGAACAGGCTCCGCTTGCTGTGCCGCACGCGCTGCATTGACGCCAGCCACAAGCCCTTGGGCAGCCGCTTCTTCATATCCTGTGGTACCATTAATTTGTCCCGCCAGAAACAGGCCCGGTACCGAACGCACCTGCAACGTGGAGTCCAACGCTCTGGGATCGACGTAATCGTATTCAATTGCATAACCGGGCTGAAGGATTTTAACCTTTTCCAGACCTGCGATCGAAGTGACATAAGCTTCCTGCACATCAACTGGCAGGGATGTAGAAATGCCATTCGGGTAGATCGTCGGATCATTCAAACCTTCCGGTTCAAGGAATATCTGGTGACTGTCCTTTTCACCGAAGCGTACAATCTTGTCTTCGATGGACGGGCAATACCGTGGCCCTACCCCATCAATATGTCCTCCATACATCGCGGATCGTTCGAGATTTTTCTCGATAATCTCGTGGGTGCGAGGGTTCGTATGGGTGATCCCGCAGGAAATCTGCTGAGCTACCGCCTTTTTGGAAAGGAAAGAAAACAGGCTTGGATCATCATCAGCCGGTTGCGTTTCCAGCCCGTCCCAATTGATGGTACGCCCGTCAAGTCGTGGAGGAGTTCCGGTTTTGAGCCGCCCCATCGGCAACTCAAAGCTATCCATCCGATTCGCAAGATCGAGGGACGGTTGGTCGCCCATCCGCCCGCCAGGTTTTGAGACATCACCGATATGAATAACGCCGCGCAGAAACGTACCAGTCGTAAGGATTACAGCGGCCGCATTGATTTCGCTCCCGTCGCGAAGAACCACACCGCGGACAGCGTCGCCCTTTACAATGAAATCTGTGACTTCTGATTCGATAACTTCCAGCCCGTCCCGCGCTTCAAACTCCCGCTGCATCGCAGCCCGATACAGGGCGCGGTCCGCTTGAGTTCTGGGCCCTTGTACCGCCGGCCCTTTCCGACGATTCAAAAGCCGGAACTGAATCCCGGCCTGATCTGCAACCCGTCCCATCACTCCGTCGAGAGCGTCTATTTCTCGTACAAGGTGGCCCTTACCCAATCCGCCAATGGCCGGATTACAGGACATTTCTCCGATCTTCTTGAAGCTATGGGTTACCAGCGCTGTACGCGCACCCATACGCCACGCCGCCTGGGCAGCCTCTGCCCCTGCATGGCCGCCACCAATTACCACAACATCAAAATCACATTGTTTCACGTGAAACATTCCCGTTGCTCGCGCCTATTTCCCTAAGCAGAAACTGGCGAAAATTTCGTCTAAAAGATCTTCAACACCTACGCGACCAATAATCGCATTCATCGCGTGGGTCGCCGCATGCAACTCCATCGCGATCAATTCGCTCTCGCCATCTGTCGCAATCAGCTCTTGCGCTGCTTTCATATACAGCGTCGCCGACTCCATCGCAATACGGTGCCGCTGGCGGACGGCAGAACGGGTAATAGCCACGCGGGAGCCAAGAACCGTCGTGATATGACGGATCATCCGGTCCAGCCCTGCGCCGGTTTTACCAGAGATTCCATCCACGCGACCTGCATCGGATTTTCCAAAAAGAACGAGGTCATCGCCTTGTATTTCAACACCAAAACCCTTGCCTTCCCCGTCTTCTGTAAGGAAGATGCGCAGGTCTGCGGCATCTGCTCTTTTTCGGGCGAGCTCCACACCCAGAGCTTCAATTGTATCGGCGGTTTCTCGCAAACCAGCGGTATCCAGCACCGTCACAGGAATGCCCTCAAGGTTCATACGCACCTCGATCACGTCCCGAGTCGTTCCCGCAATTTCTGACGTAATCGCAGCCTGACGCCCTGCCAGTGCGTTTAAAAGCGTGGATTTTCCGATATTCGGCGGGCCGACAATGGCAACTTCAAATCCGTCGCGCACTCTCTCTGCCACAAAACTTCCGGCAATCTCTTGCTCCAGATCAACCTTGACCGATTCGATTAGCTCCCCTACTTCGGGGCTGACGTCTACAGGTACATCCTCATCAGCAAAATCGATGGTTGCCTCAATCAATGCCGCAGCACGGATCAGATCCCTGCGCCACCTCTCGACCTTTTCTGTTAACCCGCCATCCATCAGCGCAAAGGCTTGCCGCCTCTGGGCTTCGGTCTCTGCCTCGATCAGATCGCTGAGCCCTTCAACCTGACTAAGATCCAGTTGCTCGTTCTCAAGGGCTCTGCGGGTGAATTCTCCCGGCTCGGCCAAACGAGCGCCCGATTTTGACAAGGCTTCCTGAACCGCTTCAACAACGGCAGGGCTTCCGTGACATTGAAATTCGACGACAGGCTCCCCGGTAAAGCTGGCGCCTTTTTCAAAAACCAGAACCAGAGCTTGATCCAATACAACGCCATCCGCCGACTTCAAAAGACGCAGGCCACGGTTTTGAGGCAAAGAACTACAAAGCTCTTTTGCAGCAGTAAAAGCGGCGTCTCCTGATATTCGAATCACGGAAACGCCGGCCTTTCCCCGCGCTGTGGCAAGGGCATAGATCGTATCTGACATAAATAAACCTTTGAATCAAAAGGCTAATTATGGCGAAGCCGGCTTCGCCAGTGATGGTTAGGTATTCATGGAGTCGAAGAATTCCGAGTTTGACTTCGTCTGCTTCATTTTCCCAAGCAGGAATTCAATCGCATCTGTGGTACCCATCGGGTTCAGAATACGGCGCAAAACGAACGTTTTCGTCAGATCCCCTTTATCCACCAGAAGTTCCTCTTTCCGTGTACCAGACTTCAGAATGTCGATAGCCGGATAGACCCGCTTGTCTGCGATTTTACGATCCAGAACCAGTTCGCTGTTACCCGTCCCTTTGAATTCCTCAAAGATAACTTCGTCCATACGGGAACCTGTGTCGATCAATGCAGTCGCGATGATCGTCAGAGAGCCGCCCTCTTCAATGTTACGGGCCGCCCCGAAGAAGCGTTTTGGGCGTTGCAGGGCGTTCGCATCCACACCACCGGTCAGAACCTTACCAGAGGACGGTACAACCGTGTTAAACGCGCGCCCAAGGCGTGTGATACTGTCCAGAAGGATAACAACGTCCCGCTTATGCTCGACCAGACGTTTTGCCTTCTCGATCACCATTTCTGACACAGCAACGTGGCGTGCAGCCGGTTCATCAAAAGTGGAGGATACAACCTCACCCTTAACAGAACGCTGCATGTCGGTAACCTCTTCCGGCCGCTCGTCGATCAGAAGCACGATCAGATAACATTCCGGATGGTTTTTTTCGATGCTGGCTGCGATGTTTTGCAGGATCATCGTCTTACCCGTGCGCGGCGGTGCCACAATCAGGGAACGTTGCCCCTTCCCGATTGGCGCAACCAGATCAATCACACGAGGTGTCTTATCCTTGATTGTAGGGTCTTCGACTTCCATTTTCAGACGCTCTTCAGGGTAAAGCGGCGTCAGGTTGTCGAAATGCACCTTATGTTTGGCGTTCTCGGGATCGCTAAAGTTGATCGTGGTCACTTTTGTCAGCGCGAAATAGCGTTCGCTTTCGTCCGGTGCCTTAATGACCCCTTCCACTGTATCTCCTGTCCGCAGGGAATGTTTGCGGATCTGATCGGGGCTTACATAAATGTCTTCCGGACCGGGCAGATAGTTGGATTCAGGGGAACGAAGAAAGCCGAAACCGTCCTGCATCAGTTCCAATACACCGTCGCCGGAAATCTCGGCACCGTCTTCGGCCATTTCCTTGAGAATGGCGAACATCATGTCGCCCTTGCGCATGGTGGACGCGTTTTCGATCTCCAGCTCTTCTGCCTGTTTCAGCAGGTTAGCCGGGCTCATCGCCTTGAGTTCGGACAGGGAAACTTTTTCCGGTTCCATGTGAAATATCCTTATGACGCCCACCGGTCCGGTATGCGTGAAACTTCTGTGTTCTGTGGGGTTGCAGCCTATAAAGCGGTTGGGGAAACCAGGCTGTTTTCCGGCCTTGTATGGGAAAACCGGTGCTGTGTCAATTTTCCCTTAAAACGGTCGAACGACGATCATTGTGACGATGACAATCATCAGCACGGTCGGCAGTTCGTTCATGATCCGGTAGGATCGTGCGTTGCGTGTATTCCGGTCTTCTGCGAACTCCTTCCGCCGTTTACCAAGCCAGTGATGATAATGGGTCATTCCCAGAACCATCGCGGCTTTCACCCAAGGGTAAAATGAACCCCAATCCACTATTCCCGGCGTAAATGCCAACATCAGGCCAAAAACCCATGTGGCAATCATTGCCGGATTCATAATCATCCGCAAAAGCCTGACTTCCATGCCTTTGAAGACTTCACTCGTCTCTGATCCGACAGGTCCGTGTTCCACGTGGTTCACAAACAGTCGGGGAAGATACAGCAGGCCCGCCATCCAGCTGATCACGGATAAGATATGAAGGGTTTTCACCCACGGGTAAACCGTCGCCAGAAGATCAGTCATTATCTTTTCTTAAGCCAATTTTAAGTTTCACGGGACAGAGTGGTTTTACACACCGGTTCGATACACACTCAATAAATATATAATATTTAAAGAAGATGTTTATGGAGTAGGTAATCCCGAAACCTGTGGATTAAATTTCTATGCACAGCTCAAGGCCATTTTTCTGACGTATTTATAACTTTCACAGTTTCCAGTCACAGCCTGTGTGCAGTGCCGTATTTTCCCTGTTTTTTATAGCGCTGAATTTCGCAAAACCTGTGGACAATTCTGTGTGCAAAAAAGGATTAGGAGATTCAGCCCACAGAATCGAACCGTTTATGGTGTTCTTTCCCCCCTGTTTAAAACTCCGGTATGACTGGGGATAAATTCGTGGAATATCCACGGGTGTGAAAGTGCAGGGGATAACCGTGGAAAACTCCAGAGAGTTCAGGCCGATTCGTCCACAGGCTCTGGTTCACGGTTTTATTCTGCGTTAGGCACAGAAATATGACAGTCACCGTGGAAAAAACTTTATGATGAAAATAGTACTTGCCTCGGGTTCACAGATTCGCGCCAGCATGTTGCGTGATGCCGGGGTCGATTTCACAGTTGATGTGCCCCGTGTGGATGAAGAATCGATTCTTCTGTCGCTTCAGGCAGAAGGTGCAAAGCCCGGTGATATTGCCGACACCCTTGCCGAATACAAATCCCGCCGTATTGCGGACCGTCATCCAGACTCTTTGGTGATTGCGGCGGATCAGGTGCTGACGTGCAACGGTAGGGTCTATAGTAAGCCCAAGTCTGTCGAGGAAGCGCGGGACCATCTGCTGTCACTGCGTGGACAAGGGCATCAACTGCTTTCAGCGGTGGTGGTTTACGAGGAGGCCAAACCGGTGTGGCGCCATATCGGGCGGGCACAGCTGACAATGCGGGCGTTTTCGGACAGTTTTCTGGATGATTACCTCCATAAGGCCGGAGAGTCCGTCCTGTCGTCTGTTGGATGCTATCAGCTTGAAAACGTTGGCGTTACATTGTTTTCACGGGTTCAGGGTGACTATTTCACCATTCTAGGGTTGCCCTTGTTGGAAGTTCTGGATTTTCTGCGCAGCAGAGGAGCGATTCAAACATGAAAAATCCCCGTGTTCCGCTGGCAGCAGTTATCGGCTGGCCAATCTCTCATAGTAAATCGCCGCGCATACACGGGCATTGGCTCTCAAAGCACGGTATTGCCGGTCATTATATTGCGATGGGTATTGAACCTGCGGCTTTTAAGGACACCATGCAGCAGTTGCCAAAGCTGGGCTTTGTCGGGGCGAATGTTACGATTCCCCATAAGGAAGCAACTCTTGAACTGGCAGCAGAGGTCACACCCCGAGCAAAGCAAATAGGAGCAGCAAACACAGTCGTATTCCTGCCAGAAGGCGGTTTCCGGGCTGATAACACCGATGGGATCGGTTTTATTAACAATTTGCGACAGAAAGCACCGGATTGGGACGCGAGCGCTGGACCGGCTCTGGTGCTAGGCGCCGGCGGGGCAAGCCGCGCGGTTCTGTGGTCTTTGCTGGATGCTGGCGTTCCACAGATCCTTCTTGCCAACCGCACACGCGAACGTGCCGAAAGCCTCAAACAAGAATTTGGGAATAAAATCAGCGTAATAGAGTGGTCAGAGATTTCGGAAGCCACCAAAAGCGCCGCCTTGATCGTAAATACGACTTCTTTGGGAATGACAGGTCAACCGCCTCTGGAGATTACGTTGCATAGTAAAGCGGGGACGCTGGTGACCGATCTGGTTTACACGCCGATGACGACAGAGCTTTTGCGGCAGGCGCAGGATAAAGGCCTACAAACAGTGGACGGGTTGGGGATGCTTTTGCATCAGGCTGTTCCGGGGTTTGAAGCCTGGTTCGGTACCCGCCCCGAAGTAGATGAAACCATGCGCGCTTTGGTGCTGGAATGATTAAACGACCATATATTCTGGGGCTGACAGGCTCTATCGGGATGGGAAAATCCACCACAGCGAAACTGTTTGCGGATCGCGGAATTCCAGTCTGGGATGCGGATGCAACCGTGCATCAGCTGTATTCAGGTGACACCCCTGCCGTGCGCCAGATTGCGGCGATGCTGCCGCAAGCGGTGGAAAACAAGGTCGTAAACCGCGAGACGTTAAAAGCGGAAATCGCTAAGGACCAAAGTATCCTGCAAAAACTGGAACAGATCGTGCAGCCGTTAATCGCCCAAAGCCGCGCTGATTTTGTGGCGGAAGCGCGGGACAATGACGAAGATATGGTCATAATAGACCATCCGTTGCTACTAGAGAGCAGCTCGGAGCGATATTGTGACGGGGTTCTGGTGGTAACTATAGACGCCGCAGAACAGCGTCGCCGCGTGCTGGAGCGCGGGACAATGGATGAAAACACGCTGGAAATCATCCTTGCAAAACAGATGCCGGACGCAGAAAAACGCAAACGGGCGGATTTCATTGTCGAAACCACGACGCCAGAGGCCGCGGAACAGCAGGTTGAGGCTGTCATCGCGAAGATTAAGGACAGTTTAAATGCGTGAAATCGTAATGGATACGGAAACCACCGGTCTCGACCCTCACAGCGGCGACCGGATCGTTGAAATCGGCGGCGTTGAGCTGTGGAACCATCTGCCAACCGGAAAAACCTACCACCAGTATATCAATCCGGAACGGGACATGCCGCAAGAGGCGTTTGATGTGCACGGGCTGTCCATTGATTTTCTGCGTGACAAACCCGTGTTTGCGAAGATTGCGCAGGAGTTTCTGGATTTTGTTGGGGATGCCAAGCTGGTCATCCACAACGCCGCTTTTGACATGAAGTTTCTGAATGCCGAATTGGGCTGGCTGAACCTGCCGCAGCTTCCCTACTCTCAAGCGATTGATACGCTGGACATTGCACGCCGCAAGTTCCCCGGTGCGCAAAACTCCCTTGATGCGCTGTGTCGCCGGTTTGGAATTACGACAGAACGCGCGCTGCACGGTGCGCTGCTCGACAGTGAAATTCTGGCGGAGGTTTATCTGGAACTGATCGGCGGTCGCCAACCCGACTTTGCGCTGGGGATTGTCGGGGGCACTGACAGCGACAAAGCCGGTTCGCCAAGCAGCTGGACGGTTCCGCCCCGCCCCAAAACACTTCCGCCCCGGATAACCGAGGCGGAAAAAGAGAACCATGATGCCTTCATCAAGACCCTTGGTCCTGATGCGGCATGGCTTAATTCGTAGGGGCTTGTTCTGCGGCTGCCTGCTGGCGGCGCATCAGTTCCGTGCGGTAAAGCTGCATGAAATCAATGTTGTCGATGTTCAGCGGCGGGAAACCACCGTCTGCTGTGACATCCCGTGCGATGCGGCGTACGAAAGGGAACATCATGCGCGGACATTCGATCATCAGGAAGGGGTGCAGCTGCTCTTCTGGAATGTTCTCGATCTGGAACAGACCGGCATAGTCAATTTCCAGCAGGAAAACAGCTTGCTCGCCGGATTTGGCGCTCACGTTCAGCTTCAGCGCAACTTCATAGCCGTTGTCGCTTTTCTTAGCGGCGTCCAGATTAACTTGCACATTCACTTCAGGTTTCAGATCACCACCAAGATTTTTCTGTGCCGCGACATTCTCAAAAGAGAGATCCCGAATGTACTGGTTTACGATCTTCATTGCGACGGGCTTTGTTTCTTGTGCCGCGCCGTTGTTTTCTTCGGCCATGACTTGACTCCCAATTAATAAATTCGCGCGGTGCTACCAATCCTACCGCTCTAGAACACGGCAATACCTGCCTAATCCGGCTTTGTCCAACCGGAGTTTCCAGGGGTTTGCGTATCATCGTCGTCCAGCACCACAAAATCGCCTTCAACCGCGCCGCTGTCCCGACGGGGATCGTGCCGGGGGCCCGAAGAACTGGTAAAAATGACTGTGCCTCTGTTTACAAACTTAGCAGCGCCCCAGCGGATCAGCATGGCCCGTACAGGTGGTGTCAGCATCAACAGACCGATTGTGTCGGTGAAAAAACCCGGCGTCAGCAAAAGCACGCCGGCCACAAGGATCATCGCTCCATTTACGATCGGATCCATCGGGCTTTGACCGGTTTGCAGATTGTTTTGCAAACGGGCCAGTGCCGCCATACCTTGCAAGCGTAACAGATAGGTGCCGATCACCGCTGTCAGAATGACAATTGCCAGGGTCGGCCACAGGCCAAGCCATCCGCCCACCTGAATGAACAAGCCGATCTCGATGATCGGTATGGCTATAAACAGGATTAAAAGCGGCATCTGGCCTCACATTCTCTCTTTTCGCATTCGGTGGACTTGAACCCCACTGTGTCCTAAATAAGTGTGACAAGCGGTGAATTCCACCGTCTCTGTAAAAATATGAAAGAGGTTCCATGAACTCCGCCCTAATTCAGTTGCTTGTTCTGGCGGCTATCGCCGTGTTTCTAGTGTTGCGGTTGCGTAATGTTCTTGGAACACGCGACGGTTACGAGCCGCCTGTAGAACGTACCGGCCCCACAACTGGCGGCCCTTCCCGCGATTTCGAAGTGATTGAGGGCGGTCCGGACCCTGACATTGCAGATCATGTGGATCCCGACAGCCGCGCAGGACAGGCTTTTGCAGCGATGAAACGCGTCGAGTCAGATTTTTCTGTATCCGAATTCCAGTCCGGCGCCCGTCAGGCTTATGAAATGATCCTTATGGCTTTTGAAGGGGATGATCTGGACACGCTGAAAGGTTTCCTGTCACCCGATGTGTACGAAAGCTTTGCTGCCGTTGTTGAAGAGCGTCAGGCCAAAGGCTTGAAAGTAGAAGCAAATTTCATCGGCATGCGTGAAATGAAACTGATGGATGCCATGTTTGATCCAGCCAATAACGAAGCAGAGATCACCATGAAATTCATCGCGGAGATCACATCCTGCGTTAAAGACGGCTCCGGTGAGGTGATCGAAGGTGATCCCAAAGTGATTAAACGTCAAAAAGATGTTTGGACTTTCGCCCGAATTATGGGAAGTGACGATCCGAACTGGCAACTGGTTGCAACCGGAGAGTAACAATAAGACGGACGGCAGAATTTTTACGGGCTGCCGTTCTTGCAATCGGTGCGCTGACACAGACAGCACAGGCAGACACGATGACCGTTAAAGCCGTTTCCTTTTCAGAACTTCCGGACTGGGAAACGGACGACCACGGCGCAGCGCTGGCTGCCTTTGTGCAGTCTTGCGATAAAATCCGCGTGAATGCCCAGACACAGGCGCAGGACTGGACCGAACTTTGCGCCTTTGCCAAGTCGGCAACCGATGCGCGGGCGTTCTTTGAACTCTTCTTCCAGCCGGTCTTGATCGAAGACGGCAAACATACGCTGTTTACGGGATATTACGAACCGGAAATTGTCGGTTCCCGATACCGCGCAGGCAAGTTTCAGTATCCTTTGTACAAACGCCCCCGTGAAATGAAGTTGGGCCAGCCGTGGAAAACCCGCGCCGAGATTGAATCCGGTGCTTTGGCGGGGCGCGGGCTGGAACTGGCGTGGCTTTCCGATCCGGTTGAGAATTTCTTTTTGCATGTTCAGGGATCCGGTCGCATCAAACTGAATGAAGGTGGTGCGATGCGGGTCGGCTTTGATGGAAAGAACGGCCATCCCTATCGTTCGATCGGTAAGGAAATGATCCGCCGCGGTATCCTCTCGGCGCACAAGGCTTCGGCGGGCCGGATTAAGGCTTGGGTACGTAAGAACCCGAATGACGGCCGCCGTATTCTTCAACATAACCCGTCCTTTGTGTTCTTCCGCGAACTAGAAGGGCTGGACATAGATGCCGGCCCCCCCGGTGCTATGGGAGTCTCGGTCAGTACGGGGCGGACGATTGCTGTGGATGATGATTACATTCCGCTTGGCGCACCTGTCTGGATAGACAAGACGGGCAAAGACCCGATCCGCAGGCTGATGGTTGCACAGGATGTGGGTTCAGCAATTAAAGGGGCTCAGCGGGCTGATATTTACTACGGCTCCGGGGCTGAGGCGGGCCGAACCGCGGGTCGGATCAAGGATGGCGGGCGGATGTATACGCTGTTGCCCCACGCCTCTGTCAAACGTCTTCTGCCGGAGGGCTAGCCAATGGCCCGCAAGAAAAGACGTGCTCTGACCGATGAAGAAAAAGAACTTTGGAACAAGGTGGTAGAGCAGGTAGAGACCATCGAATCCATTCCACCTCTAATCACCCAACCCAATTCCAAACCAACCAAAAAGAAGCCGGAGCCGCCTGCGCCGGATATTCAACCTTTCAGGATCGGTGCCAAGGCGCAGGCCAAGGCGACCACCCGCGCCAAGCCTCCGTCTTTCGTGGATCGCCCGAACCAGACTTCTCCGAATATGGACCGGCGCAATTTCCAGCGGCTGCTCAAAGGGCAGCTTGAAATTGACGCAACTCTGGATTTGCACGGGCTGACAGCGGATCAGGCACGGATGCAGTTGCAGATATTTGTGCAGAACGCGAACCGGATGGGGAACCGGTTGATTCTTGTGATCACCGGTAAGGGCAATAAACATTTCGTGGATGAATTTAATCGCCCCCGTAGCGGTGTATTGCGCACCGGCGTTCCGGAATGGTTAAAAACTGGCCCCGTATCCCATTTGGTGCTCCAAGTGACGCAGGCCCACGGCAAACACGGCGGTGGCGGGGCCTATTACGTCTACCTCAGGCGGCAACGGTCGCGGTAAAACCCGCTCGGATACGGCGGGCCACATAGGCGGTCCACAGGGATACCAGCACCATATAAACCGCGTAAGCGACCATTTGATCTGGGAAATTCACACCCAGATCAATGCCCCATCCGGTAAAGGCCGGACCTATTGCAGACCCGAAAACCATCAAGGCGGTCGCAAGTGCCTTGATCGAACCGATGCTTCGGGTGCCGTAAACTTCCGGCCAGAACGAGGCGCCGATGGTGGCATAGGCCCCGCCGCCGACGCCGATAATCGCGAATGCGAAGGCGGCGACAAGCAGGCTGCCCGACGTACCAAGCATGACAAAGCCGATGGCCATGGGGATCTGTGAAAAGGCCAACAACCGTACGCTTCCCCATCGATCCACGGCCCATCCGCCCAACAGGCCAGAGACCACCAGCGTGGCTGTATAGATCGGGAAAAGGGCCACCAGTTCCACATGGCTCCAGCCTTTGACCTCTGCCAGATGGACCTGTTGAAAGAACAGGGCGGTTCCAAAGGTAGAGGACAGCGTTGCAATCGGGATCAACCCCCAGAAGCGCCAGTCCGAAAGCACTTCCTTGCGGGTCCAATGGCGCCCCGACATGCCTGTCGCATCCGAAGACATAGAGACATCCGAGGGAACCCGTTCAGATTTTAACAACCACAATAACAAGGGGATGCACAAAAGCAGGAAACCGGCGGAGATAAGCCAGAGGCTTTGCCAATGGAAATGCAGCATCAGAGCGACAAAGACCACGGGCAGGATCGCCTGCCCCAAGGCAAAGCCCAAACCGGCGTAGGAAATCGCCTTGCCACGCGCCCGCACAAACCAGCGGGCCATGGCGACTACTGCGATATGGGACAGCATGCCCTGCCCCGTAAACCGCAGCCCGAACACCAGAACCGGCAGCAACCAGACTGTGCTGATCCGGCTCATGGCAATGCTGAGTACGGCAAGGGTGGTCATGACCACCACGGCAAGAACGCGTACCCTGAAATGATCCGCCGAACTGCCCGCCCAGATCATCAGCATTCCCGAAACCATCGTCCCGAGGAAATATATCCCGCCCCAATCCCCGTGGGACAGGTCAAAGGCAGACTGAATTTCGCCTGCAAAAATAGAGATGAAATAGGTCTGTCCGAAGCTGGACAGAAACGTCAGCAGCACACCGGCTGCCAGCCAGCGGAAATTGTCGCGTATGAACTGGAATGTTGTCATACGCGATCAAGATCAGGAATTTAGGAAAAGGTCACGTCCTAAAGCACATAGCGGCTGACATCGGTGCTGCGGGCCAGTTCGCCGAGGTGGGCTTCCACGTAAGCAGCATCAATCAGAACCTTGCTGCCGCCCTGATCCGGTGCGGTAAAGCCGAGTTCGTCAAATACCCGTTCGATGATGGTATAAAGCCGTCGCGCACCGATATTCTCGACCGAGGCGTTTACCTCTGCCGCGATCTTGGCAATCGCCGCGATACCGCTTTCGTCAAAGCTGACTTCGACGTTTTCGGTGGCCATCAGGGCCGCATACTGGCGGGTCAGGGCATTGTCGGTCTCTGTCAGAATGCGCACGAAATCCTCTTCGGTCAGGGCGCGCAATTCCACACGGATCGGCAGGCGACCCTGCAACTCGGGCAACAGATCGCTTGGCTTGGCGATATGAAAGGCACCAGAGGCGATGAACAGAATGTGGTCGGTTTTCACAGGTCCGTGCTTGGTGGAAACGGTGGTGCCTTCGATCAAAGGCAGCAGATCGCGCTGCACCCCCTCGCGGGAGACATCGCCGCCACGGGCATCGGATTTCGCGCAAACCTTGTCGATTTCGTCCAGAAACACGATGCCGTTTTCTTCAACTGCCGCCACCGCTTCACGGGTGACAGTTTCCTGATCCACCAGCTTGTCGGCTTCTTCGTCAATCAGTACCTTGTAGCTTTCGGCGACCGTCATCTTGCGGCGCTGGGTGCGGCCGGAGAAGGCTTTGCCAAAGATATCGCCCAGATTCATCATACCCATATTGCCCCCGGGTTGGCCCGGAATATCCAGCATCTGCATGGGGTTAGAGGTATCAGCAACGTCCAGTTCGATTTCCTTGTCGTCCAGAAGACCCTCGCGCAGTTTCTTGCGAAACATCTCGCGGGTCTGTTCGCGGCTTTCCGGTCCGGTCAGCGCGTCGAGCACACGTTCCTCGGCAGCGCCATGGGCGTTGGCCTTAACCTCTTCACGCTTGTGCTCACGTATCATCACGATGGCACTGTCCACCAGATCGCGGATGATTTGTTCCACGTCCCGGCCCACGTAACCAACTTCGGTGAACTTTGTGGCCTCTACCTTCAGAAAGGGTGCCTTGGCCAGCTTTGCCAACCGGCGCGAGATTTCGGTTTTGCCAACACCCGTCGGCCCGATCATCAGGATGTTCTTTGGATACACCTCGTCGCGCAGGTCGTCCGACAGGTGCTTGCGCCGCCAGCGGTTGCGCAGGGCCACGGCCACCGCCCGTTTGGCGTCTTTCTGGCCGATGATAAAACGGTCCAGTTCGCTTACAATTTCGCGTGGGGTCAAATCAGTCATTCACTCGTCGCCTTCTTCAATCTGCCACTTCGTTTTTCTGCCACGGGGGCAATCTGTCCTTGCCCTTGAAATGGGGCAATTTGTTCAACAGCCAACACCGCAAGGGGGACCAGTTAGCGCCCAGCAGCACCAGCCCCAGTCCGACCAGCAGCATGACAAGACCAAACGCGCTCTCTAGCACTGTAAACACCAGTGCAATCATATAGCCGATGCCGGATATCAGGAAGGAACGCCGGTCTATGATGATCGCCACAGCGGCCATCAGGACAAGAAACAGGAACAGCAGCGCCATAGAAAGGATGCTGCCGTTGCTATACAGCGTTAGTGCGACAGAGTTCACAATTGCCGGAGCTGCCAGTACATTCAGCCAAAAGCCATTTGCAGACCGTCGCGTCACCCGATGCGGGTCGCTCATGTCAAATCGGAGCGCTACGGCAAAGGCAATCAGCCCTAATGTGATGGTGATCAGGCTTTCGGTTGAACCGGTCGAAAGCAGGAACAGGTCATAGGGGCTACTGAGGCTGCTGTTTGGTCCCTGCACCATTCCAATCGCCGCCCCGAACACGCCAAGTGCAGCAAGGAGTAAAGAGAAAGGAATGCGAAACTTCCACCAGTAAAGGCCCATCACAACAGCAGTGACACCGGAAGCCATCGCAAAGCCTCTGATCTCCGACAGGCCGGTGCCGTTGGCCAGGCCGAATCCCATCTGGAAACCGCCGACCGCCATGAAGATACTCAGCAGGATGGAGGGTGCGATCATGCGCCGTTTTACGGTAAAATACTGGGTTAGCGGAAGCAGAAATGCCATTTGCAGCAGCGCTAAAAGAACCGCAAACAGGCTGGCATTTCCAGCCTCAGCTACGCTCAGCCCAACAACCGCTGTCCAGCCGGAATAGAGAATAGAAAGGCCCACAACGATGAATATCTCGTTGAAACCTTTGAACAATTCGAAAGGCTCATCTACCAGCGCCCGTGCTTCACGATAGCCCTGACGTTCGTCAGAAAGCTGCGCCAAGGTGGCGGCCTGAGCCTCGGTGATCACACCGGCACCGACTGCTGCGCGTAAGTCGTCGCTCGTCACGCTCATTTAGAGATCTTCTCAACCGTCATATTGCCGTTTGTGTAGACGCATATCTCGGCAGCGATTTCCAAGGCACGGCGTGCCACTTCTTCGGCGGATTTATCGCTATCGGCCATTGCCCGCGCCGCAGCCAGTGCGAAATTTCCGCCAGAACCAATCGCCGCCACATCGTTTTCCGGCTCTAACACATCACCCGCGCCGGTGATCACAAACAGATCTGCCCCGTCCGTGACAATCAACATGGCCTCCAGATTGCGCAGGTACTTATCCATGCGCCAGTCCTTGGCCAGTTCGACAGATGCTTTTGCAAGTTGTCCGGGAGAAGCTTCAAGTTTCGCCTCAAGCCGCTCCAGCAAGGTGAAAGCATCGGCAGTAGACCCTGCAAAGCCGCAGACCACATCATGACCGCCCGGTGAAATACGGCGCACCTTGCGGGCCGTTCCCTTGATCACAGTCTGACCCAGTGAAACCTGACCGTCGCCCGCCAGAACCACTTCGCCGCCTTTACGCACGCCCACAATTGTTGTGCCGTGCCAGCCCGGAAATTTATCTTCGCTCATCTGTGTCACCATTCTTCTTCTGGTTTCAAATATCCCCGCCGGAGGCACCAATGGCCAGCCAAAACGAAAAAGGGCGCAGCTTGCGCGCGCCCTTTTCCTGAAACGGGTCCGGATTAATCCAGTTTGCGTTCGATTTCTTCGGTTTCAAAGATCTCGATCACGTCACCTTCACGGATATCCTCGTAGTTCTCAAAGGCCATACCACATTCCTGACCACCCTGAACTTCTTTCACTTCGTCTTTGAAGCGCTTCAGGGTTTTCAGTTTGCCTTCGTGGATCACAACGTTGTCGCGCAGCAGACGCACGCCGGCTTCGCGGCGGGCAACACCTTCGGTGACTTCACAACCGGCAATCTTGCCTGTACCGGAAATCTTGAAGACCTCCTTGATGGTTGCATACCCGATGAAGGTTTCCTTGATCTCGGCAGACAGCAGGCCGGAGGCTGCCGCTTTCACATCGTCCACCAGATCGTAGATGATGGAATAGTAGCGGATTTCCACACCTTTCTGGTTGGCGCTGTTACGTGCCGGCGCGTTGGCCCGCACGTTAAAGCCGATGATTGGCGCACCAGAGGCTTCGGCCAGTGTCACGTCGCTTTCGGTGATGGCGCCAACGCCGGAGTGCAACACCCGAACGCGGACTTCGTCGTTGCCGACTTTTTCCATCGCCTGAACAATCGCTTCGGCAGAACCTTGTACGTCCGCTTTGACCAGAATTGGCAGTTCGGACACGTTTTCGTCTGCTTTGGCTTTGGCCAGCAGCTGATCCAGTGTTGTACCGGCGCCAGCAGCGGCTTTTTTGTCTTTGGCAGCGCTGATCCGGTAATCCGCAATTTCGCGGGCTTCTGATTCGCTGGATACAACATTCAGAACGTCGCCGGCTTCAGGAGCACCGTTCAGACCCAGAACCTCTACAGGAACAGAAGGTCCGGCTTCGTCTACGCGCTCGCCCTTGTCGTTGATCAGTGCACGGACCTTACCGTATTGCTCACCCACAACGAAGATATCGCCTTTGCGCAACGTACCGTTTTGTACCAGAACCGTGGCAACAGGGCCGCGGCCTACGTCCAGCTTCGCCTCGATCACAGCACCTTCGGCGTTGCGGTTCGGGTTGGCCTTCAGTTCCAGAAGCTCGGACTGCAGCGAGATCGCTTCAAGCAGTTTATCAAGCCCTTCGCCCTTCAGCGCGGACATTTCCACATCCTGAACGTCACCGGACATTGCCTCTACGATCACTTCGTGACGAAGAAGTTCTGCACGTACCGCATCAGGGTCCGCACCGGGTTTGTCCATTTTGTTGATCGCAACGATCATTGGCACTTCGGCTGCGTGAGCGTGGTGGATCGCTTCGATCGTCTGAGGCATGACGCTGTCATCAGCGGCAACAACCAGAACCACGATGTCCGTGACCTGTGCACCCCGCGCCCGCATCGACGTAAACGCCGCGTGGCCCGGTGTATCAAGGAAGGACAACAATGTGCCGTCGTCGGTTGTGATCTGATACGCACCGATGTGCTGGGTGATGCCACCGGCCTCGCCGGACACAACATTGGTTTTGCGGATCGCATCGAGAACAGAAGTTTTACCGTGGTCAACGTGGCCCATGATGGTGATCACAGGGGCGCGTGGCTCCAGATCTTCTTCTTTGTCTTCTACAGTGATGATCGCTTCTTCAACGTCCGCATCAGACACACGCACCACTTTGTGGCCGAACTCTTCAACAATCAGTTCCGCAGTATCTGCGTCGATTGTCTGGTTCTGCGTGGCCATAATTCCGTTTGTCATCAGTGCCTTAACAACAGCAGCAGTTTTTTCTGCCATGCGGTTGGCCAGTTCCTGAACGGTGATCGCTTCAGGCACCTGTACGTCGCGAATGATCTTTTCGCGTTCCTGCTTGCCGCCCATGGATTTGCGGCGTTCCCGCTCCTGTGCGCGTTTCATCGCTGCCATAGAGCGTTGGCGTCCGCCTTCGCGACCCGACAGGGCCTGACTGATGGTCAGCTTGCCGGAACTGCGACGGTCATCGCCGCCCTTGCCGCGGGCAGGTTTCTTTTCTTCGGCGCGAGCCGGACCTTTGTCGTCCCGTTTCGGACCCTTCGCAGGGGCCTTGGCTGCGGCAGCTTCCACAGCGGCCGGATCGACAGGTGCAACAGTCTCTTCAGGTGCGGCCTGTGGTTTTGCCTTGGCAGCTGGCTTGTTCGCCGCTTCCTTGGCTTCCTTCTCGGCCTGTTCCTTGGCGCGCAGACGTGCAGCGCGTTCTTCTTCTTCGCGCTCTTTTTCCTCTTTTTCACGGCGGCGCTCGTCCCGCTCTGCCTCACGGCGTGCGGTTTCTTCTGCCTCTTTGGCAGCGCGCTCGGCTTCTTGTGCCTTGGCCGCCAGCAACGCCTTCTTACGGCGCTCCATTTCCACGTCGGAAATGCCCGGTGCGTTCACGCCGCCGGATTTACCACCAGAACCGCCGCCGGATGTGCCAGGTTTCGGCACGATCACACGCTTGCGCTTCTTCTCGACCACAACCGATTTAGTGCGCCCATGGGAAAAACTTTGCCGTACACGGCTTGTAGATGGTCGGCTACCGCCCAACCCCAATGGCTTTTTATCGTCGTCGCTCATTCGTCTTTAACCTTTCACCGCCGGTTCGTCCGGCTGCTTTGCCTCTGTTATGGCATCCCTGCCGCGTAGTCCGGCAAGCCTTGCCGCATCGCGTTTGACCGATTTTGTCAAACCCCCGCCGACAAGCGCCGCATGTATCACATAGTCGCGCCCAAAAGCCAAACCCAATTCGGCGGCTGTCAGGCAGGAAATATAGGTATTCTGGCCGTTTGGCGGGCGAAGCTTGCGCTTTTGGGATTCCGAGCCGTCATTTGACTGCAACAGAACCAAGGCAGCTTCGGAAATTAGCGCGCCTTTGGTCTTTTCAAACCCACAAATAGCATTTCCACCCCTGCGGGCAAGGGAAATCAGGTCCACAAGCCGCTGCACCAGGAGCTGTTCCAACAATTCCAGCAAGCCGTCGGGCACAGTTGCCCGTGCTTTGGCTGCCCTTGAGAACAGATTTTTCTTAATAGCGAGTTCCAGCGCAGACCGCTCTGCGCTGACCCACATGCCCCGTCCCGGAAGACGTTCGGCCAAATCAGGTGTCACCACGCCGTCTGGCGAGAGGACAAACCGAATGAGCCCTTTGCAGGGCTGAACCTCTCCCGTCGCTATACAGCGGCGGGTGGTTTCATCGGTTTGTGTCTTTCGTCCAGCGCGACCCAATGGCATATCCCGAAATCTGACGCATCAGACTTCGGACTCCTCGGCTGTTTCGGCGTCGTCGTCTTCGACTTCATCGCCGGCCGCATCTTCGGCAAGTTGCTCTTCTGTGACCCAACCCAGCATCAGGCGGGCTGTCATCACCAGTTGTTGTGCTTCATCTAGACCCACGTCAAAGGCTTCCAGCAGACCCTCGTCCTTAACCCGTTTGCCATCTACCGTGGTGTAGCCACCGGCCAGTTCCCAGTCTGCACAGGTTGCAAAGTCTTCCAGCGTTTTCACGCCGTCTTTTGCCAGAGCAACCATCATTTGCGGTGTCAGACCTTCAAAGTCGATCAGGGACTGCTCAACACCGAGTTCCTTGGCTTCTTCAAGGGCTTTGGCGTTCATTTCGTCCAGAGATTCACGGGCGCGGGCCTGCAATTCTTCGGCTGTGTCCTGATCAAAGCCTTCAATCGACAGAAGTTCGTCGATTTCGATGTAGGCAACTTCTTCAAGTGTAGCGAACCCTTCGGAAACGAGAAGCTGTGCAACAACTTCGTCCACGTTCATGGTGTCCATGAACAGTTTGGACCGTTCTTCGAATTCTTTTTGACGGCGCTCGGATTCTTCGGCTTCGGTCATGATGTCGATATCCAGACCGGTGAGCTGGCTTGCCAGACGCACGTTCTGACCGCGACGGCCAATGGCCAGCGACAGTTGATCGTCCGGTACAACAACTTCGATCCGCTCTGCATCGTCGTCCAGAACAACCTTGGACACTTCTGCCGGTTGCAGCGCGTTCACAAGGAAGGTCGGCGCATCGTCGTTCCAAGGGATGATGTCGATCTTTTCGCCTTGCAGTTCGTTCACAACAGCCTGCACACGGCTACCGCGCATACCAACACAGGCACCCACCGGATCAATGGAGTTATCATAGGAAATAACACCGATTTTGGCGCGGGAACCCGGATCACGGGCAACTGCCTTGATCTCGATGATACCATCATAGATTTCCGGTACTTCCATTTTAAACAGCTCTGCCATGAATTCGGGGCACGTGCGGCTGAGGAAGATTTGCGGGCCGCGCATTTCAGAGCGGACTTCCTTGATATAGGCGCGGATGCGGTCACCATTGCGGAACAGTTCGCGGTTGATCAACTGGTCGCGGCGCAGCACGGCTTCACCGCGGCCCACATCTACAATCACGTTGCCGTATTCCACACGTTTGACCAGACCGTTGATGATCGTGCCTTCGCGATCCTTGAATTCGTCGTACTGGCGTTCGCGCTCGGCTTCGCGCACTTTTTGCAGGATAACCTGTTTTGCAGATTGCGCAGCGATCCGGCCGAAATCCATTGGCGGCAGATCGTCGATCACCCAGTCGCCCACCTCGGGGTTGTCCAGATGGGCGCGGGCCTCTTCTACGGTCATTTCGGTGAAGTGGTTTTCAACTTCGGCCACGACTTCGCGCACGCGGGTCATTTCCAGTTCGCCGGATTTGCGGTCGATCTTGGCGCGGATGTCCAGTTCGGGGCCGTATTTCGATTTGGCGGCTTTGGCGTAGGATTCTTCCATCGCCTGCAGCACCAGATCGGGGTCGATCATTTTTTCGCGGGCAACCGCATCAGCGATTTGCAACAACTCCAAACGGTTCGCACTGGTAATGCTCATGACGCGTCCTCTTCGGTTTCAATATCGTCAAACTTGCTTTCATCCAGCCCACCGTCTTTGCGGGCTTTTAAACTTTCTGCGATCAACGCATCGCTGAGAACCAGCTTGGCGTCGGAAAGCCATTCGAATTTCAGGCCGATGATCCCTTGGGGGATTTCAATCAGCACTTCACCGTCCTGCGTGCCGCGCAGATCACCCTTGAAGCGGCGCTGACCGTCGATCAGTTCGCTGGTTTCGATCTTGGCTTCATAGCCTTCCCAAACGTCGAAATCCTTCAGGCGTGTCAGGGGACGGTCGATGCCGGGGCTCGACACTTCCAGCGCGTAATCCCCGTCAATCGGGTCTTCCACATCCAGAATAGCAGAGAGTTCGGTTGAAATCTTGGCGCAATCATCCACCTCGATGCCACCTTCGGGGCGTTCGGCCATGATTTGCAAGATGGTTTGCTTGCCGCTCATCAGGCGCAGGCGCACCAGTTCATAGCCGAGATCCTCGATCACGGGCTGTACAATTTCTGCCAATCGTTTGTCGATGGCCGCTTTCGCGATCAGATCAGACATGGATATGGTCCCTTAGGCTACAGTGTCGGGCACAGGACGTGTCAGGCACAAAAAAACGGGCGCGCGGCCCGTCGTGAAATCCGATGGAAGTCTGGGGTTGGAGGCCAGTCTTACCGCTGTTGAGGTGGATATACGCCTGCGAATCGGAAAAGGCAAGCCACGCTTTCAGAATAAGCAACAGACCGCAAGTTTGGTCTGCTTACCACGGCACGGGTTTCCCTGCCCAGTCAAAGAACAGTCCGGTCTGTTCCGGCGTCAGTCCGTCCAGCACATTGATCAGGTTTGCAGCGGACTCTTGAGGCGGGACAGAGGCGTGATTGCGGTAATTCTCGGTGAAGGATGTTGTTACCGTGCCCGGATGTAGCACAACACAGATCGCCTGTTTATGGCTGCGCCCCAGCTCAATAGCGGCGGTGTGGATCAACTGGTTCAACGCCGCTTTGGAGGCACGGTAAGAATACCAGCCCCCGAGATTATTGTCTCCGATAGAGCCGACCCGCGCGGAAAGGGCCGCAAATACGGCCCGCTCCCGCCTTGGCAGCAACCGCTGTGCGTGCTTCAGAACCAGCGCCGGCCCGGTCGCATTCACCGCGAATTGCGCGGCGAGTGTTTCCGGATCAAGCGCCCTGAGTGATTTCTCTGGCTGCACGTTGCCTGAGGTCAGCGCTCCCGTCGCGGTGATAATCGTGTGATAGGGCGGATCGAGCTTGCCCAGCGCCTGTTTGATTGCGGCCTCATTCGTTATGTCAAAGCCATCCGCAGTGCGGGACAAGGTGGTCACATCACATCCATCCGAGCGCAGCTTTTGCGCCAGTGCGCTGCCAATACCGCCAGAGCCGCCCAGCACCAAGGCGCGTTTTGCAGGAGATTCGCTCACGAGTTCAGATATAGCAGCGATGCATTCAGCAGCGTCGCAAAGCTGACCCATGCAGCATAGGGCAGGAAGAGCACCGCTGAAATCCGGTCTCGGTTCCAGCTTGTCAGAATGAAGCCGAAAATCGCGATAAGCATCAGCACGATCACCCCAAGCGCAAGATCCATCCGGTGGGCGCCAAAGAACAGCGGCGACCATGCAAAGTTCAGGATCATCTGGGCAAACCACAGTTTCATGGCGGTGCTGCTGCGGTTCACATGCCAGATGCGCCAGCCTGCAATCCCGATCAGAATATAAAGCGTTGTCCAAACCGGACCGAATACCCAAGCAGGCGGATTGAAGGCCGGTTTTACCAGTGTGTCAAACCACGGACCCGGGGCTGTCGCAACACCGATCAGCGCGCCACAGACGACCACGCCGATGACAAAAACCACGAGCGACAGGAGGTTGGATCTTACCGAAACCATTTTCAGCCCTTTCGAGTGTTATGCCCCGACAGGGCTCGCACTTGAAATAGACGGGGCAGGGCGTTCGTCAAACTGCGTCTACATAGGTGCGCATTTCAAAATCGCTCACCACGGCTGCGAATTTTGCCATCTCCTGCCGTTTGGCCAGCACGAAAGAGGTAATCAGCAGCGGATCGAAGATCTCGGCGATCAGGGGGCTTTCCGCGAATGCGTCCACCGCGCTGTCCCAGACTTTGGGCAATTGCGGCAGGTCCGGATCATAGCCGTCACCCACGGTCGGGGCAGGGGGCATCTTTGCACGGTCCATTCCCCGCAGGGCCGCCCCGAGTATCGTCGCAAGCACGAGGTAAGGGTTGGCATCCGCCCCGGACACGCGATGTTCGATCCGGCGTGCTTCATCAGGTCCGCCGGGAATACGCACGGCAACCGTGCGGTTTTCATAGCCCCAGGCCACAGCGCTCGGCGCGTGGCTCATCGGGGCAAAGCGACGGTACGAATTCATATGGGGCGCAAAGATCGCCATGGAATCCGGCATAGCGTCTAACAATCCGGCCACAGCATGAAGCAGGGCATCCGAACCCTCCTCGGTGCCGTTTGCGAAGATATTATTCCCCTCGGCATCCAAAACCGAAAAATGCACATGCAGGCCGCTGCCGGACCTGTCCCCGAAGGGTTTGGCCATAAAAGTAGCCGACCGTTCGTGTTTGCGGGCCACGGCGCGCACGATCCGTTTAAACATCAAGGCATCGTCTGCTGCCCGCAGCGGGTCTGCGACATGGTTGAGGTTGATCTCGAACTGGCCTGTCCCGTTCTCTGAAATTGCCGCATCTGCGGGAACGCCCTGTTCTTCGCACTGGCGGTAAACCTCGTTCAGGAAGGGTTCGAAATGATCCAGTTCGTCCAGTGAAACCGTGGCATAGGTTTCCGAAACGCGGTCCGACATCTGGCTGGTAGCAAAATCCGAACCGGGATCGGTGACGTAAAACTCCAGCTCTGTTGCGACAACCGCGGTCAATCCACGATCGGCGTATTCCTTTACAATGCCGGCCAGCGCCTGACGGGGATCGGCCGGAAACGGGGTGCCGTCCTCATTGGCGAACATCAACTGAACAAAGGCTGCCGGTTCTTCACCAAGGCTCGACAGGGTAACGCCCCGTTCTGTCGGCAGGCATAATCCGTCTCCGTCGCCGGATTCAAACACCAGTGCATTTTCTTCGACGTCGTGACCCCAGACATCCACCACGGCCAGCGAAAGAGGCATTCGCAAACTTCCGTCCAGTACCTTCTCAAGGCTGGAAATCGGCATCCGCTTCCCTCTGAGCTGTCCGTTCAGATCATAGGTTCCTGCCTGCACAGAGGTTACATCGGGGTTTTGCTCAATCCAGTCGGAGGCTGTCTTTGCCGCAGTCATAATGTCACGATTATTCCTATTACTTGTGAAATGGGTGATCCATGCACCGTGAAGCGTCAACTGAAATCTTTCCGAGCCCCGTTTTCGGGAGCGAAGAGCAGGCGTGTTTGATGCGAACGGGGGAGGGGAATCGGCCACTTGATGGTGGGACATGCACTTGCCCGATATTCTGCCGCTTGTTTGTGCAGAATTTGAAAAACCCAAAAAAAATGTTCAATAACAGCTTCTTACGCCATTGTTTTAGAAGATGCCCGGACTGTTTCATTGTGTCCAATGCCCTAACAATACCTGAATTTGACGGGTGAATGTCCCTTTGTTTCCCAATTCGTGACGCATTTGCAGATCATAACAGCCAGCATTGAGCATGAATAATAACGAGGTAATGAGTAATGGACCGTTTGACAGAAATGGAAGCCTTTGCCAGTGTTGTTGATCTGGGCGGTTTCACCGATGCAGCCCGAAAGATGGGTTTGTCGAAATCCGCGATTTCGAAACATGTTTCCTCTTTGGAAGCACGGCTCGGTGCGCGTCTGCTCAACCGCACGACCCGTCGCGTAAGCCCGACGGAGATCGGCCTCGCTTATTATGACAAAGCCCGTCAGGTGCTGGATGATGCAGGCGAAGCGGATGCGATGGTGACATCCATGCAATCCACGCCGCGCGGTTCCCTGCGCCTGTCTGCTACAACCGATTTCGGTGTGAACCACATTTCGAAGGCTCTGGGTGCCTTTCTCAACCGCTATCCTGAAATCAACGTTAATATGGTTCTTTCGAACCGTAATGTCGATTTGCTGTCGGAAGGCTTCGACCTTGCGATCCGTATCGGAGAGATGCAGGACAGCTCCTTGCGGGCGCGCAAGCTGGCAGAAACCAATATGCGGGTGATCGGGTCTCCGAAGTATTTCCATGACAATGGAATCCCCAAGCGAATTGACGATCTGGCCCAGCACAAGCTGCTGCATTTTTCCAACCAGTCCTCGGGCAATTCCTGGAAGATTACTTCGGCTACCGGGGAAAAACGTTTGATCCGCGCAGGCGGCAGCCTGACGGTGAATGACGGGCAATCCCTGCTGCAAGCGGCAGAAGCAGGTCTTGGCATCGCCTATCTACCCAGCTTTCTTTACCATGACGCAGTGGAAGACGGACGTCTGAAAGCGGTTTTGCCGGATCTGCCGGTAGAGCAACTTGGCATCCACGTTGTCTATCCGCCAGGGCTGTATACCCAACCGAAACTGCGTGCTTTCATCGATTTTCTGGTGGAACATTTCAAAGGCAAGGGCCCCGAAAGCTGGTAAGCGTTTCGGTCGCCCGACAACACGCCTCGATTATCTTGAAAAGACCGCCTCGACACGGCGGTTTTTCTGGCGTCCGGCCTCTGTTGCATTGTCTGCGCGCGGGGAAAGAAATCCGACTCCGTGCGCCGACAGACGGCTGGCATCAATACCGTGATCGCGGATCAGGGCACGGCGCACACTGTCGGCCCGTTTGGTCGAGATCGCAATATTAGCCTCGACAGACCCTGACATATCGGAGTGGCCGACCAGCAGGACTTTTACTTCAGGGTCTTGTTTCAGCAATTCTGCCAGCTTGCTGAGCGAGCCGGTCGGATCGTTTCCCAGCTCCGCGCTGCCAGTCTGAAATTCCAGTCCCTCCAGCACCAGTGAGACCGGTCCGATTTGTCCGGCAATCTCTGGCTGTTCAACCAGCGTTTCCGATGGCTTCAGGGCCGGTTCGTTGCCTTCCACAGTTCCGGCAGCTGGGCTGTATTCCGTCATCTGCACATAGACCGCTACCGGAGACCGGCTAAGCAGAAAGGTCACGTAAGCCGGATTTTCCGAAACCGTCTGTTTGGCGCTGATGAAACGGTAGTTGCGCAGGTTCACCCGCATCATGGGTTCATCCACAACATCGATCCCGAAGCGGAAGTCAAAACCGCCGCATTCCTTGGCCACACAAAACATCAGCGGTTCGTAGCCGGCTGATGCAAGCTGTCCGAGAATTCCGGTTTGCACCTGTGCGACTGTGCTTTCACCGCCCATGACCCAAACCGTGCGCTGGATATTTTTCGGGGCTTCGACCTTGGGAATTTTGCCGTCTTTATAGGGTCCGATCGGCACAAGGGCAGGCAGGGTGTTTTCCACCTGCGAATAGGTTGCCTTCGCCCCGAGCGGAAGTTGCAACACGAATTCCGCAGCAGTTGCGGTCAGCGGCAGACCACACAACAAGGTGTAAAACAATGAGGATCGGAGCAGGCGGGCAGCTTTCATCGGAAGGCGCTGTGATACTCCGCATTTGGCTCCATTGCCACAGCCGAGGAAAAGCGGTTGGACATATTGTAGAAAGCCGCAACGGCTGCAACATCCCAGATATCCGCGTCAGACAGCCCCGCATCCCGCAGGAGCTGGCGGTCCGGTTCTTCGATCTTGGCGCTGGCTTCTGTCATCTTCACCGCAAAGTCGAGCATGGCCCGTTCCCGCGCAGACAGATCGGCCACGCGGTAGTTCATCACCAGTGCCTCGCCCAGTTCCGGTTTGCCGCTCAACTGGCGCACGGCGGCACCGTGGGACACAAGACAGTAGAAACATTTATTGTGGGAACTGACCACAACGGCGATCATCTCCCGTTCCAGCTTGCTCAGTCCGCTGTTTCCCAGCATCAGATCGTTATACATGCCGGTGAAGGCGTTCAGCTTGTCCACGTTATGGGCGTAAGATTGCAGAACATTTGGCACAAACCCCAGTTTCTCTACACAGATATCGAAATACCGTTGGGTTTCCGGTGGCAGCGGGTCCATCTGCGGCAGGTTCAGGGCGGTCACAAGGGGTTTGGTCAAAATCAGATGCTCCGGTTAGGGTGTCTTGATACGATAGTGATACTGGGTGGCGGTTTCCATGCCCATTTTTCGATACAGCGATTGCGCGCCGGTGTTCGCTTGTGTTGCCAGAACGGCAAAGACCGTTGCGCCGTTCTCTGCCCCCCAACCGGCCGCCGCACGCATCATACTTTCGGCCATGCCATTGCGTCTGACAGGGGCCAGAACCTCGACCGCATGGGCCATTGCAACCCCGTTGTGACAGCCGACAAAAGCCGCCGCTGCGGCGCGGGCATTCAGACGTCCCAGAACATAGGATTTGGGGCATGTCGCCCGCTTCATCACGTTGATCCGCTCTGCTCCGATTCCGCCTTCTGCCCAAATTTCAGTAAGGATTGCCAGCGGTAATCCGGTAAAGATTGCCTGTTTCTTCGGGTCATACCCTTGGGCAATCTCGCGGGCATCCCCGACCAGCAGGTCCACCGGATCCTTGATGATATAGCCCCGTGCAGCAAGTTCCTGATCCAGAGCGGACTGGTCGCCGCGGATCATGAACAGCTTGTCCTGCCCCAAAGCCTCCATCGCGGCTTCGGCCTGTGCGATATCACCTTCGCCAGAGGCCGCGGAGACGCGCTGGCCTCCGCCGCGTCCCTCGCGCAGGATCCAGCCGTCCAGTTCCTGCGTTTTGTGGGCGGGCCAGCTTGCATCGACTGCTTCAAAAAGCTGTTGTTCCGAGGGTATCTGCATCATTCAATCCCGAAAGCCTGCCGCACCTGCGCCGCGGCGTCCCCGACACGGTTCGCATCCGTGCCGCGCATCACCACGTTACTGCCCAAGCCTTGCGGCGTGTTGAAAGGATAGGATCCGATCGACAGATCTTCAAAAGCCTTTGCTATTTCAGCCAGCGGTCCGGCAACATCCCCTTCAGGGCGGTCTACCCGCACTGTTTCCGATACCAGCGGTTCACCGGAAGCCAGTTCCGGAAGCAGGGCGTCCAGCATTGCTTCGAAAATCTTTGGCACGCCGGCCATGACATGCACGTTCTCCACCGAAAAACCGGGGGCCTTGGATACAGGATTGTCAATCAGTCGTGCCCCGTCCGGTATCCGTGCCATTCGCATCCGTGCTTCGTTGATGGCGGCGCGTCCTTCAGGATAGTTCGTGGCCAGCACCTCCATCGCGTCCTCGCGCACGTCAATGCCGATCCCGAAAGCGGCAGCCACATTATCCGCCGTGATGTCATCATGGGTTGGCCCGATACCGCCGCTGGTAAACACATGCTGGTACTTTTCGCGTAACGCATTCACCGCGCTCTGGATTTCACCGGCATCATCAGAGATCACCCGCACTTCTTTCAGATCGATCCCCACCTCTGTCAGCCGTCCTGCAAGGTGATACATATTCGCATCGCGGGTACGCCCCGAGAGGATTTCATCACCAATCACCAAAAGTGCCGCTGTGGGGTTCGCCATATCGCTTGTCCTTATGTTTGCCCCGTTTTAGGCTCGGGCGATGAAGTTTTCCAGCCCGCTTATCCGCGCCACCCTGATCCGCCGTTACAAACGCTTTCTTGCCGATTGCCGCCTTGAAGACGGGCGGGAAGTCGTCGCCCATTGCGCCAACACAGGGGCCATGACCGGATTGAAGCAGGAAGGGCAGGGCATCTGGTTGGAACCCAATGACGATCCGAAACGCAAGCTGAACTACAGCTGGAAGTTCGTTGAACTCGGGGACGGGCATTTTGCCGGAATTGATACCGGACTGGCCAACCGTCTGGTGCGCGAGGCGCTGGATGCGGGGCGGATCAAAGAACTTACCGGATATGATAACATCCGTGCAGAGGCGAAATACGGTCAGAACTCCCGCATTGATTTTCTCCTTACGGCAGATGGCCGTCCTGATGCCTATGTCGAGGTCAAGAGCGTGACCTTGAAAGGAGAGCCGGATTGGGCGGAATTTCCCGATACTGTCACGGTACGCGGCACCAAACATCTGGGCGAATTGACAGAGATGGCGGCACAGGGGCACCGCGCCGTGATGCTCTATCTGGTGCAACGCACCGATTGCGCGCGGTTCCGACTGGCCGAGGCGCTTGATCCGGCCTATGCCGCCGCCTACAAACAGGCGCGGGCTGCGGGGGTGGAGGCGATATGCTACACTTGCGATATGTCACCAACGGGCATAAGTCTTGGCACCGCACTGCCTGTAGAACAATTTTGAACGGGATGACTGGCAAAAAGGCCTGGATTGCCCTAATACGCCAGCCATTCACAGATCGGAGGTCCCCGTGGAAGGACGCCAAGCCCCAAGGCTCAACAAAGACGGTATCACCATTCACTCTGCGGAAGAGTTCGAAGGCATGCGCCGCGCCGGCCGACTGGCCGCTGAAATTCTGGACATGATCGCGCCCCATGTGGTGCCGGGCGTGAAGCTCGAGGAGCTGGACCAGATCTGCCACGATTTCATGATCGCCAATAACTCCATCCCTGCAACGCTCGATTATAAAGGCTATCCGAAATCCTCCTGTATTTCGGTGAACCATGTTGTGTGCCATGGCATTCCCGGGACGAAGATCCCGATGTGGAAGAATGACAAACACAAGCGGACCGATGACACGCTGTTTGACGGCGACATCCTGAATATTGACGTGACTTGTATTCTGGACGGCTGGTTCGGGGACAACTCCCGCATGTATGTGGCAGGCAAGCCGAAACCCTATGCCGAACGGTTGATCCAAGTTACCCATGATGCGCTGATGATCGGGATCGAACAGGTTAAACCGGGCAATACATTTGGTGATATTGGCGCCGCCATCCAGCGTTATGTCGAAGCTCAGGGCTGTTCCGTGGTGCGGGATTTCTGCGGTCACGGTCTGGGGCGTGTGTTCCATTCACCGCCAAATGTGCTGCACTACGGGCGTTGGGGCACCGGACCTGTGCTGGAAGAAGGCATGTTCTTTACGATCGAACCGATGGTTAATCTGGGTCGCCCCGAAACCAAGGTTCTGGCGGATGACTGGACAGCGATAACGCGGGACAAGAAACTCTCGGCCCAGTTTGAACACTCCCTCGGGGTGACAGCGGATGGATTTGAAATCTTCACGGAATCTCCTGCCGGATTGTTCCACCCGACCCAGCCTTAAACGGCCACGGGTTCACCACTGATTAACCAATGGTGTGCAAACTCGGCCTATGACCGAGTCAAAACGCGCTTTTGAGGAACAGCCGCAATTGGGGTTTGCCGTGGTGGAAACCACGGCCCCCTTTGATCGCGCAACGCCGGAATTCAGCAAGGACCATCGCAAACGCTTGCGGGACAGGTTCATGCGGGCAGGGGCGGCAGGGCTGAACGAATATGAACTTCTGGAACTGATCCTGTTTCGCGCCATACCGCGGCGCGATGTAAAACCTCTGGCAAAACGACTGATGGCGCGGTTTGGGGATATAAACCGCGTGATCTCGGCCCGCCCAGCACTTCTGCTGGATGTGGACGGTGTGGGGAAAGCGGTGGTTCAGGAACTCAAAATAGTTGAGGCTGCGGCCCACTCGCTGGCGCAGGCAAAGGTTTTGAACACTGATGTGCTGTCCAGCTGGTCCGCGCTTATGACCTATTGTAAAACCGCTATGGCGCACCGTGAAACCGAACAGTTTCGCATTCTGTTTCTGGACCGCAAAAACGTGCTGATCGCGGATGAGGAACAACAGAAAGGCACCGTGGATCACGTCCCCGTCTACCCGCGTGAGGTGGCCAAGCGCGCGTTGGAACTGAACGCCAGCGCATTGATCCTTGTCCACAATCACCCGTCTGGCAATCCCGAACCCTCGCAGGCGGATATCGACATGACACTGCTGGTCGAACAGGCGGTTAACGCCATTGGCGTCACAATCCATGACCATGTCATCATCGGTGCGGAAACCGACAGCAGCTTCCGCGCGCTCGGCCTGCTCTGACCCTGTTTTCTTCTGGCGGAAAATATCCCGGGGGGTGCGGGGGCAGCGCCCCCGATCTGCAGGCAGCGGCCAGACCGCCGCGTATCGGTTAAATTACTCTGCGCGGTCTTTGACCCAGACTTCGACCCGACGGTTGATCTCTGCATCTGCTGCGGTGTCCTCACACACCAGTGGCGACGCCTCTCCATAGCCGAGCACACGGAACTCCACATCTTCGAGCGATCCGTCAGGGGCGGCCTGAATCAGCGCATCACGCACCGCTTCGGCCCGCTGCTGGGACAGTGTTTTGTTCTGGCGCGCACGACCTTCCCCGTCCGAGAAACCCATAAGGTAGACGATCTTGTCCGCGTAATTGCCAAGGATCAGACCAGCGGCCAGATGCTCTGCGTTCTCGCGGGATTGTACATCCAGACGGGTTGAGCCGGTTTCAAACCGGAAGGTGGCGGAAAGGCGTTTTGCACCGGACATGATACCGGTCATCTCCCGCACATCGGACAGGGGAACTTCCTTGCCGATAATCATCAGGGAATTGGCCAGCCGTTGTCCCTGTTCGTCAAGGTCAAGCGTGGCGATGCCCATATCGGCGAAGCCCAGATCTGTCATGACAGCCTGTGCCTGCGGGCTGCGCAGAAAGTCCAGAAACTCCCGCGCGAACAAGGGCATGCGTTTTGCGGGACGGGTCACTGACAGTTCGTATGTCATCGGGTAAGCGCCTGATTGCAGCGTAAAGACTTTGGCAGCGTTATACATGCCACAAGACCCGCGCAGCCCCATCGGGCGGGCAGTGCGCAGTAAGGAAAACGGCAGGACCGCAATGCCGAACGGATCGTTCGCCACCACATCTGCCATGTCCTTCAGCCGTGCGTGTTCTACGACGGTGACACCTTCCAGCGGGGTCAGACCCAAGGTGGCAAGACGGTCCAGAAAGGGATCAGTGCCTGTGGCAACATGGAGCGTCAGGGCGCTATCGCTGCCGCCAAGGTCTTTCCAGTTGGTAATTTCACCTGCCAACACGCGGCGCATCTGTTCCATCGTGATCCCGTCAACAGGATTAACATCCGATGTGGCGATCACTACCGCATCAAGCCCGATGACCTGTGTTCGGGCCGGATCAGGGGATTGCAGGCTTGAAAACACCAGCGTGTCACTCCCGTCACGCATCGCGCTGTAAGGATCACCGCCATCTTGCGGCGCCAGTTCAATCGTTGCCAGCGGGCCGGCAGCCTCTGAGGAAATCTCGACGGTCTGTGCCCCTTGTGCACCGGTGATGATCTCGACTTCCGCACCCTGATAGATCGCAAAGGCTTCGATCAGGGGCAGGGCAACAGCACTGTCGCCGGCAATGTTGAAGCGGGCAGCGGTTTCCTGAGGTGTCGGGCAACCGTCACCTTCACAATCTACGGTACGGGCATCGACAGTCAGAGGGCCGAATTCGGTTTCGACCCTGTAAAACTCTCCGTCATATTGTAACAGGGTGCCTTCAACCTTCAGATCACCGGTTTTTGCGGAAAGCGTGACCTCTTGTGCGGCCAGACCGGCCGGAGTGCCCAAAAGAAGGGCCGCCAGACCCAACCGGCACAATAGTGAACGGAACATGAAAACCCTCGCTGGCTACTTGCGGGCTACTTTCATGTCTTTCAGCGCGTTTTTCAACAGGAGACTGGTTTGTTTGGCACCACATTCGGGCAAACGCAGGGATAATTTATTGGCTCCGGCCTTGGCATTCGGCTGGTGGCGGGCCGTTTGAATTTTCATCATGGCTCCGCAAGCGGTTTCTCCGCGCAGGGTTTCCACTGCGAAGGACACGATTTGCTGGCCTGCCGTCATGCGCAGCGGAAGGGTGTAAACCTGTGCCAGTTGCGGTTCGGACAGGGCTGTATCGCCCAGTTGTGCCAGATATCCGCCGCCTTCCATGCGCGACATCGCAAAATCGCTCGGGTTCAGGCGCCAGATGTGACCGGCTTCGCCCATGCCTGCACCGTTTTGAAAGGCGTGCAGGAAGGTGTCGTTTGCGCCCTTCCAGGATATACCAACCCGTTCCAGGCTGGACAGTCCGGCGATATAAGCGCCCACCGAGGACTGTGTTCCATCGGAAAGTTCGACATCAAAGCGGGAGTATTCGGCAAAGACGGGCACTTTCAGCTCCAGCTGGCCTGCGCCATCGAGCTTTTCTTTGAACTGCAAGCCGCCGTGCCGGATGGTGGCGGTGACATTCGGATGACAGGGTGCCTTCAGCTTCAGTTTTACCCGTGCGCCAAAGATCGGGGTGGCCCGCAAGTCCAGTGCACAGCTGACTTTCGGGGACTGTGGGATGCGAATGCTATCCTTGAAGTCCGTCATGGTGACAGACAGTCCGTTTGTCAGGCCGGACACTTGGGGGGCAGGAACGTTGGCGATGGAACGAGTCAGGACGATATCGCTGAAGTCCGCAGGGGTCGCCAGCTGCGGTGCACCGTCCTGAACCGCAATCGTGATGACATCGCTGCGCACAGCCGAAGGCACTCTGCGCGCGGCCGGTTCCACAGCGGCAAAGATCATCTGACCGGTATCGGCTTCGGGTTGTTCGGGTTTCGACGGAAGGACACCCGCGGCCATACGGACCGGCGCATCCGGCACCATTGCAGTTGGGCGGATATCCGTGATTGTGGGAACTTGAGGCGCGGAGAGGTTCGCAGCGACGGTCAGGTTTGGTTGATACCCTTGCGTGCCGTGGTCCCCGAGAAGCAGGCTGGCAGCCGCACCGCCGACGGCCAGAACCACACCGGTAGCCACAGTCAGGAGTTTGTCATTAAGAGCCATGATAACCTCGATAAGCGTTAAACTTACCGAAAATTAGCATTCAATCGTGACGGTATTGGGCGTCCAAAAGGGTAGTTTGCGGGCTATTTTGCCCCATTCGATTCGCCTTTATAGACCGGAATCTGGCGAATCTTTGGCGAAGTGCCGGAAACTAGGCTGTGGCGGGAGTGAATAACACTTTCCCGCCACAAATCGTCTTATTTACAGAGAGCCATGACAATGTTTGAACTTTTTTCCGCTCCCGCAAGGGCAGGGCGAATTGCGTCCGGGCGTGCCCCAGGTCGACTCATCGTTCTCGTCAAAGGCAACTGCCGCTGCAGCCGGTTCCTGTTGCGGTTGTGCGGCAGGCTCTGTTGTCGAGGCCGGTGCAGCCGCCGCCTGCGCTGCTTGGGCTGCCTGTGCCTCGGCCTGCATCTGGGCGATGATTTCGTTGCGTTCCTCTTCGGTCATCATTCGTACATGGCCCAACTGCCCTGTCACATCGGCGCGCAGACTTTCGAGCATGGCTTCAAACAGGGTGAAGGATTCCGTTTTATATTCGTTCAACGGATCGCGCTGGGCATAGCCGCGGAAGCCCACCACAGAGCGCAGATGCTCCAGCGTGATAAGATGTTCGCGCCAGTTCTTGTCGATGGTTTGCAGCAGGATCTGCTTTTCGATGCTCCGGAACTGTTCGGCACCGAACTGTTCAACCTTTTTGGCCATCGCTTCATCGGCGGCTTCGCTGATCCGTTCCCGCAGGTCTGTGTCGTCGATGCCTTCCTCGTTGGCCCATTCAATGATTGGCACATCAATCCCGATGTGTTCGATAACCTTGCCATACAGCCCTTCCACATCCCATTGGTCGGGATAGGATTTGGCCGGAATACATTCATCCACCAGATCGTCGATCACCTGATCGCGCATATCCTTGACGGTTTCGGACAGGTCTTCGGCTTCCATGATTTCAAAGCGCTGGCCGAAAATGGCCTTGCGCTGATCGTTCATCACATCGTCGAATTTCAGAAGCTGTTTGCGGATGTCAAAGTTGCGACCTTCCACTTTGGCCTGAGCTTTTTCCAGCGATTTGTTCACCCACGGGTGGATGATTGCCTCGCCCTCGGACATGCCGAGTGTGGACAGCACCTTGTCCAGACGTTCAGAGCCGAAAATCCGCATCAGATCGTCTTCGAGAGACAGGAAGAAGCTGGATTTGCCCGGATCGCCCTGACGGCCCGAACGACCGCGCAACTGGTTGTCGATGCGGCGGCTTTCGTGACGTTCGGTGGCCAGAACAAACAGGCCGCCTGCTTCCAGTGCCTTTTGCTTGTCGGCGGCAACTTCGGCCTGAATGCGTTCGCGAATGGCAACAGGGTCCGCATCATCACCAGCTTCTTCGATGGCTTGCAGGACGCGCATGTCCACGTTACCGCCCAGCTGGATGTCGGTTCCGCGACCGGCCATGTTGGTCGCAATAGTTACTGCGCCCGGCTTACCAGCATCGGCAACGATCGCGGCTTCCTGTTCGTGGAAGCGGGCGTTCAGAACGTTGTGCGGGATACCTTCGGGACGGGCTGCCAACGCATCAATCGCATCTGCATCAGCGTTGAACTTAACCTTGTTCTCTTCCTTTTTCATCCCTTCGGCCCGCGTGCGCAGGTTGGCCGCGATTTGTTTCAACAGGGCGGTGTCTTTCAGAAGGTTGGAAAGATACTCGGACTTTTCGATCGAGGTCGTGCCGACAAGGGTCGGCTGGCCTTTGACATAGGCTTTGGCGATTTCCTCAACGATGGCGGTGAATTTTTCTTTCGCGGTGCGATAGATCGCATCGTGTTCGTCAATCCGCGCGATGGGTTTGTTGGTAGGGATTTCTACTACACCCAGCCCGTAGATTTCGGCAAATTCTTCGGCTTCGGTCAGGGCTGTCCCTGTCATGCCTGCCAGCTTGTCATAAAGCCGGAAATAGTTCTGGAAGGTTACAGAGGCCAGCGTGACGTTTTCGGGCTGGATGTTCACGCCCTCTTTCGCCTCAATCGCCTGATGCAGACCATCGGACAGGCGGCGGCCTTGCATCATGCGTCCGGTAAATTCGTCAATCAGCATCACATCGCCGTCTTTGACGATGTAATCCTTTTCGCGTTTGAACAACACGTGGGCACGCAGGGCGTTATTCACATGGTGGACAAGTGTTGTACTTTCCGGATCGTAAAGGGATGCACCCTCTTCCATCAGCCCTTGAGCCAGAAACTGCTGTTCGACAAATTCGTTGCCTTCTTCAGTCAAAACAGCGGAGCGGGCTTTTTCGTCGATGGTGTAGTGCTCTTCCTTCAGGGAAGGGATCAACTGGTCCACTTTCACATAAAGATCGGAGCGATCTTCGGAAGGGCCGGAAATAATCAGCGGCGTCCGTGCTTCGTCGATCAGGATGGAGTCGACCTCATCCACAATCGCAAAGAAGTGATCGCGTTGGGCGATCTGGGACAGTTCCGATTTCATATTGTCGCGCAGATAATCAAATCCGAGCTCGTTGTTGGTGGCGTAAGTTACATCCGCGCGGTAGGCAGCGATCTTTTCATCTTCGGGCATGTTCGGAACGACGATTCCGGTGGTCATGCCGAGGAAGGAATAGACCTGATCCATCCATTCCGCATCGCGCCGTGCGAGATAGTCGTTCACTGTGACCACATGTACGCCGCGCCCGGCGAGCGCGTTCAGGTAGACAGGCAATGTTGCCATCAGCGTCTTGCCTTCACCGGTCTTCATTTCTGAAATATTACCCCGGTGCAGGAAAATACCGCCGATCAACTGAACATCGAAAGGACGCAGGCCAAGTGTGCGCTTTGCGGCTTCCCGTGCGTTGGCAAATGCCTCTGGCAAAAGGGAATCCAGCGTTTCGCCGTTTTTATAGCGTTCCTTGAATTCTTCTGTTTTGGCTTTGATGCCTTCATCGCTGAGCGCTACAAAATCCGGTTCCAGACTGTTGATTTTGGCGACCAGTGATTTGACCGATTTGATCTTGCGATCATTGGGCGTCCCAATGATTTTTCTACTAATAGTGCCCAAGCCCAGCATAGCTGCTCCGTATATTTTCTACGCCGCACCAATGGCGGCAAAAAACTGACGTGACTGTGAAGGAACGGGCCAAAGCCTGCCTTGTGGCGGGGGGTTAGTCAGCGTAAAGCTGCTGCAACGCCGGATCGTCCTTGCATTCATGCCAGATTGGCATCTAAGCGGGTCTGTTCGCACTGTCAACGTTGCCCCCAACGTTCGGCACCATAAATACAGGACGTGTCTGCAGGAAAACAGGCCAGAAAACAGGAGCAAGATCATGAAATTCACACGACTAATCGCCGCCTCTTCCGTTACCGTAATGATGGCAACCGTTGCCCCCGCACAGGAAGAGCCAACCGCACAAACTGTTCTGGCGACTGTGAACGGTAAAGACATTACTGTGGGCCATGTCATCGCGCTGACACGGCGTCTGCCAGAGCGTTTTCAGCAACTGGAGGACAAGGATCTGTATCAGGGTGTTCTCGACCAGCTGATCCAGCAAACCGCGCTGGCTTCCGATGTGGATACCACAAAGAAATCCATCCAGATCGCGATTGAAAACGAAACCCGCGCCTTGCTGGCGTCAGAAACGCTGACAAAGATCGAAGACGAGGCGACGACTGATGCACTGGTTCAGGCCGCTTATGACGAAGCCTATGCAGATGCACCCGCTGCAATGGAATACAAAGCCTCCCATATTCTGGTGGAAACAGAAGAAGAAGCTAAAGATCTGGTAAAAGCCTTGAACGACGGCGCAGATTTCGCGGAAACTGCTAAAGAAAACTCCACCGGTCCATCCGGGCCGAATGGTGGTGATCTGGGGTGGATGGCCAAAGGCCGGACTGTTCCAGAATTTGAAAACGCGATGATTGCACTGGAACCGGGTGAGGTTTCCGAACCGGTGAAATCCCAGTTCGGCTGGCACATCATCAAACTGGCCGAAACCCGCGAGGCACCGAAACCGACACTGGAAGAAGTGCGCGAACAATTGGTGGATCAGATGAAAACCCAAGCCGTGGCAGAGCATATGCAAACGATTGAAGACTCTGCAGAGATTAATCGGGTTGAAATCGATCTCGATCCGGCCATTATCCGCAACACCGATTTGTTGGATAAATAATCCCTTGGGGGGCACATGGCCAAAACAAAGGCAAAGCTGAAAAACAAGATCAGCAAGTTAAAGAAAAAGGTCAAAGGTTTGAAGGCCGAGTTGAAAGCGCAGCCAGCGGTTTCGACGGTCTCGCCTCTTGCCCCCTCCGAAGGCTTTCCGGCCCTTCCTGAAATCGGCGGCGTTACATTCGCCGCCGGTGCCGCCGGTGTAAAATACAAGAACCGCACCGATGTGATGCTGGCGCGCGTTGCCGAAGGCAGCGCCGTGGCCGGAGTGTTTACCCGTTCCTCTACCCGTTCCGCGCCGGTGCTGGACTGTCAGGCCAAACTGGTCGAATTGCAAAAAACCGATGTGGTGGGCGATGCGATGGGGGTTGTGGTGAATTCCGGCAACTCCAACGCCTTTACCGGACAGGTCGGCGCAAAATCCGTGGAGTTTGTGTGCTCTGCTGCAGCGGAAACGCTCGGGATTTCAGCTGGCAACGTGCTGACCTCGTCTACTGGCGTCATCGGACAGCCGCTGCCCCATGACCGGATTACGGCTGTTCTGGGAGATCTTGCCAAGGGTCTTGATCCGTCACGTGGTGAAGAAGCCGCGCAGGCCATTATGACAACGGACACCTTCCCCAAAGGGGTAAAGGCATCGGTAGAGATCGACGGCAAGCAGGTGAATATCGCCGGTTTTGCCAAGGGTTCGGGCATGATTGCGCCGGATATGGCCACGATGCTGGTTTATATCTTTACCGATGCAGCAATCACGTCTTCTGCATTTCAGGCGCTGATCTCGGATCACAACAAGACGACCTTCAACGCGATTACTGTGGACAGCGACACGTCCACCTCTGACACACTACTGGCTTTTGCAACCGGAGCTGCGGGCAATGCGCGGATTTCCGATGCGCAGAGTGCTGAAGGACAAAAGCTCGGCGCGGCCCTGCAATCGGTTATGCGCGATCTGGCCCATCTGGTTGTGAAGGACGGTGAAGGCGCGACCAAATTCGTTGAAGTTGCAGTGACCGGTGCGGCTGATGATGCCTCGGCGCAGATCGTAGCACTGGCGATTGCCAATTCACCGCTGGTGAAAACCGCTGTTGCGGGGGAAGACCCGAACTGGGGCCGAGTTGTCATGGCTGTTGGCAAATCCGGAGAACCCGCCGACCGGGACAAGATCGCGATCCGCTTCGGGGATATTCTGGTGGCGGAAAACGGTTGGGTTTCGCCCGATTATACCGAACAGCAGGGTGTTGATTACATGAAGCAGCAAGACCTGCGCATCGCTACCGATCTGGGGATCGGGGACGGCGCGGCAACTGTCTGGACCTGTGATCTGACCCATGGCTACATCACAATTAACGCCGATTACCGTTCATGAAGACACTACTGGTTTCTGCGGTCGCCCTGATCGACAAGGACGGCCGCGTGTTGCTGGCGCAGCGCCCCGAAGGGAAGTCATTGGCAGGGCTTTGGGAATTTCCGGGCGGCAAGGTGGAAGCAGGTGAAACCCCCGAACACGCCCTGATCCGCGAGCTGGAAGAAGAACTGGGCATCAACACATGGACCAGTTGTCTGGCGCCACTTACCTTTGCGAGCCACAGCTATGATGACTTCCACCTTCTGATGCCGCTATACGCCTGTCGCAAATGGGAGGGTATTCCGGCCCCGAAGGAAAATCAGGTGCTGAAATGGGTGCGCCCGAACGAGATGTCGAGTTACCCTATGCCACCAGCGGATATACCGCTGATCGCCATGCTGCGGGATCTGCTATAGCCAGCCGCTTGCTTCGGATTTCACGATTTCTGCGATCATTTCCACGTGGTCAGGACGCTCGTTCAGGCAGGGAATATAGGTAAAGGTTTCGCCGCCCGCTTCCATGAAAGCTTCCTGAATTTCCTCGTTAATCTCTTCGAGCGTTTCCACGCAGTCGGATGAAAAGGCCGGTGCCATCACCGCGATGTTCTTTTTGCCTTCGCGCGCCAGACGGGCCACATCTTCGACGGTATAGGGTTGTAACCATTCCTCGGGCCCGAACTGGGACTGGAAGGTCAGCTGCACTTTGTCCGCCGGCAGACCCAGTTCCTCGCGCAGCAGACGCGTGGTTTTCTGGCAATGACAGTGGTAGGGGTCGCCTTCTTTCAGATAGCGGATCGGCACACCGTGATAGGATGTCACTAGAACATCCGGTTCTGTTTCCATCTTGGCGTAGGCTTCTTTCACCGTTGCAGCCAAAGCTTTGATATAAAGCGGGTTTTCGTAATATGCGGGTACCGTCCGGACCGACGGTTGCCATTTCATTTTCATCAATGCGCGAAAGGCTTCGTCATTGGCGGTGGCTGTCGTCGGCGCGGAATACTGCGGATACAGCGGGAAGAAGACGATCCGGTCGCAGCCTTTTTCCTTCATCCGCTCAATCACCGAACTGGTGGAGGGGTTGCCGTAGCGCATACAGAAATCCACTTCGACCCGATCTCCGTAAAGATCCTTAAGGGTCTTTTCCAACGCTTCGCTTTGGTTGCGGGTGATGGTCAGCAGCGGGCTTTCGTCCTTTTCGGTATTCCAGATGCCGCGATAGGCCTCCCCCGAGGTGAAGGGCCGTTTCGTCAGAATGATAAGCTGCAACAGTGGCTGCCACTTCCACGGCGCATAGTCGATGACGCGGCGGTCTGACAGAAATTCGTTCAGGTAGCGGCGCATGGACCAGTAATCCGTGCCGTCCGGTGTTCCGAGGTTGGAGATTATCACTCCCACCTTGCCAAAGTTTACAGCGGGATGGTCGGCGGCGGCATGGGCTGGCTTTTGTGCGGTCATGGTGTCTCTCTCTGATCCTGATCGGAGGTATCCTAAAGGCGGACGGGATCAAGTCTTTTTATCAGGTGCGGGAAATTCTGTCACACCCAACGCATCCGCCAGCCGTGTTTGCGCCGAACCGGGGCGCAGGGGCTTCTGCTGTGTCTCGGACGGTGCCCATCCTGTCAGGAAGGCCAGTTCGAACGTAGCCATCATGCGCCCGTCTTTCATATGATCCCGCGCGTAAATTTCCGCCATGCGCAAAAACACGTCGCGGCGGGCGAAATGCCGGCTGCGATCGGACAGGGCGTTGGTTTCCCCCATTGCGCGCAGTTCACGCATCAGGTGCCACGGGCTTTCGTATGTGACGCGCACCGGTTCCAGATCCGCAACCGGCAGCCCGTATCCTGCCCGTTGCAGCAAGGCGCCCAGACCACGCAGTTCTGCCATAGGGGCCACATGCGGACGGATGCCGCCGCGCAACTCTGCCTCTGCCTCTGTCAGGCTGTGGCGCAATTCGTGTAGCGTTTCCCCTGCAAACATCACAGCTATCATCAGCCCGTCGGGCCGCAAGGCACGACGCATCTGGATCAGTTGTCCAACAGGATCGCTGGCCCAGTGCAGTGACAGGCAATGGACAATCAGATCGCAGCTTTCCGGCTCCAGATCGAGCGTTTCGGCATCTGGTATGACACGGGCGTCTATTCCTGTCTTCGCTGCCCAGTAAGACCCTTGCCAGCCAATAAACACCGGATCGGTAAAGGTTCTGTTAACGTCTTTCAGTCTTTCTGAAACTTCATCGGCAGCAAAATCGTGCAGGAACAGCGCGTCAGTGTCTTTAACGCGGGCGCGGTGCCGGTCCAGTGCTTGCGGATCGAACAATGTCGGGGTTGGGTCCATCTGGCATATCTCCTGCCGCAGACCTAGCGTCCCAAGGGTGAAAGGAAAAGCCTATCCTGCATATGGCCCGCAAATTGGTGCATCTTGCCTATCCGCCGCGCTGCCTGTCCTGCGGGGTGGAAACCGGCACCGATCATATGTTGTGTCAGACCTGCTGGTCGGAAACCCATTTCTTCGCTGGCAGCGTTTGCAACGGGTGTGGCGTGCCATTGCAAGGGCAGGCGGAAGCGGGGGATCTGTGTGAATCGTGCCATACGCATCCGGTTCTCTGGTCCCAAGGCCGGTCCGTCGGTTTGTACGAAGGACCGCTTCGTCGGATGGTGCTGGCCCTGAAACATGGCGACAGACAGGATATCGCACGACATATGGCCCGCTGGATGGGGAGCGCGGGTGGGGGGATGATCACAGCCGAGACTGTGCTGGTTCCGGTCCCGCTCCACTGGAGCAGGATGATACGGCGGCGATATAATCAATCTGTTCTGCTTGCGCAGGCGCTGGCCCGAACAACGGGAGGGGTGGTCGTGCCGGACGGTTTGCAGCGGAAGCGTGCCACCAAAAGCCAGAAAGATATGCGCCGCGACGAACGTTTCGAAAACCAGCGCAGTGCGATCCGTCCGCATCCCAGACGCAGTGCGCTGCTTCGCGACAGGAAGGTGGTTCTGGTGGATGATGTCATGACAACAGGTGCCACCTTGTCCGCCTGCACAGAGGCCTGCTTTGCCGCCGGTGCCAAGACTGTGAGCGTTCTTGTCTTTGCCCGCGTTGCAAGGCTGGCGTAAAGCCTTATATATTGTGGCAAACAATAGGAATGCCACAATGAAAAATGTTGAAATTTACACTACGCCTATCTGCGGTTACTGCGCTGCGGCCAAACGCCTGCTGAATGGCAAGTCCGTGTCTTTTGCGGAAATCGACGTGATGACAAACCCCGAAAAGAAGGCGGAAATGATCAAGCGCGCCAACGGGGGCCGTACCGTTCCGCAAATCTTTATCGGTGATACCCATGTGGGGGGCTTTGACGACCTGAATCTTCTGGAACGGCAAGGCAAACTCGACGCATTGTTAGCAGGATGACCCTGCGCGCCGGTCTGATCCAGCTCAACAGTAGCGATGATCCGGTTGCCAACCTGCCCCGTACGCAGGGGCTGGTGGCAGAGGCGGTGGAGCAGGGGGCACAATTCGTTGCCACCCCTGAAGTGACAAACGTCTTGTCTACCAGCCGGAGCCATCAGAAATCTGTGTTACAACATGAAGCGCAGGATCAGACACTCGCCGCCTTGTGCAAACAGGCCGCTGATCTGAACATCTGGCTGCTCATCGGCTCTCTTGGATTGTTGACCAACGATGCAGACGGGCGCTTTGCGAACCGAAGTTTTCTGATTGATCCGCAAGGGAATATCAAAGCGCGGTACGACAAAATCCACATGTTCGATGTACAAGTGACCGAGAGCGAAACCTACCGCGAAAGTGACGGCTATCGGCCCGGTGAAACGGCCGTGCTGGCTGAAACGCCCTTTGGCAATATCGGGATGAGCATTTGCTATGATATGCGGTTTCCCTATCTTTACCGACAGCTTGCAAAGGCGGGTGCCACTATTCTGACGGCTCCGGCTGCCTTTTCACCAGTCACGGGCGCGGCCCACTGGCACAGCCTGTTGCGGGCGCGTGCGATCGAAAACGGTTGTTTTGTGATTGCACCGGCGCAGACCGGCGCTCATAGCATCAGCAGGGGTAAACCCCGCTCGACCTACGGGCACTCTCTGGTGGTGGATCCCTGGGGTGAAGTGCTTCTTGATGCAGGAGAGGAAGAAGGGGCCTATCTTGTGGATATGGATCTTGAAATGGTTGGTGATGCGCGAAAACGCGTGCCTTCGCTAGACCATGACAGACCGTTCCAACTGGATCGCGGATGAGCGATACACACGACATTTCCCTCGCGGTCGGCCTGCTTTCCGAAGTCGTCGCTGCGGATCAGTTGATCAAAGGAACGCTGTCGCGCAAGTTGCCAAAAGGGATGGAGATGTCCCATTTTTCTGTGCTCAACCATCTCAGCAATTCCGGTGAAAAAACGCCTGCACAGCTTGCTCGGAACTTTCACCTGACCAAAGGCGCAATGACAAACACGCTGAAAAAGCTTGAAAACGCTGGATATATCCACATTCGCCCCGATTGGGACGATGCAAGGCGCAAGCAGGTTTCGATCAGCAATGCGGGTCGTGTGGCCCGCGAATTGGCGCTAGAGCAACTTGTGCCGGAGTTCGAAAAGATCATCGCCGACCTTGGCGAACAGAAAATCCGCCAGACTCTTCCTGTACTGCGGGCCTTTCGCACAGCGCTGGGCGGTTAACTGGCGTTTAACGGGGTTTTGTGCTCGCGGTTACGTAATTCACGCTCAGATCCCGCTCTGATATGGACCAGCTCCACAACAGGGGATTGAACACAAACCCTTTGCGATCCACAGGGGTGAGCCCCGCCTGTTCGATCAGTTTGTACAATTCGTCCGGCGTGATGAACTTGGCCCAATCGTGGGTTCCCTTCGGCAGCCAGCGCATCACATGTTCTGCCCCGATGATCGCCATCATATAGCTTTTGGGATTCCGGTTCAGGGTCGAACAGATCATGATACCGCCCGGTTTCAGCAATTGCTGGCAGGCGGTCAGATAGGCCTGCGGGTCGGCCACATGTTCTACTACTTCCATATTCAGAACCGCGTCGAATTGCTCTCCGGCGGCGGCGAGGTCTTCGGCAGTGGTATGGCGATAGTCTATATCGAGTCCCATTTGGCGGGCATGGACCTGTGCCACCGGAATATTCCCCGCAGCCGCATCCGCCCCGACGACGGTCGCGCCCAAACGGGCCATCGGCTCGGACAGCAAGCCGCCGCCACAGCCGATATCGAGAATTCGCAGACCCTTCAAACTGTCGAGCGCATTCCGGTCCCGTCCGAATTCGGCTGTGATCTGGTCTACGATATAGCCCAAACGGCAGGGGTTGAGCATATGGAGCGGTTTGAACTTGCCGTTTTCGTCCCACCACTCGGCGGCCATCGCCTCGAACTTGGCGACTTCATGATCGTCAATTGTTGTCGCTGCTGCCATTGCACTCATGTCCTCGAACTGCCAAGGTTGGGGGATCAACCAAGAAATAATATAGACCACATATGCGAAATTCCGAGAGCCAAATTGGCGCATCCCGAAACCTTTACCCTGTGATCCAGCCCTTCAACCAGATGATGCTGGAGGTTCCGGGCGATCATACGCTTTATGTGGAAGAATGCGGCAATCCTAATGGCATCCCTGTAGTGGTGTTTCACGGTGGGCCGGGAGGTGGCTGCAGCCCTGGAATGCGGCGTTTTTTTCATCCCGAGTTCTACCGGATCATCCTGTTTGACCAGCGCGGCTGCGGACGTTCCCGTCCCCATGCCAGTGTAGAAAACAACACGACTTGGGATCTCGTTGCGGATATTGAGCTGATCCGTCAGAAACTGGGTATTGAAAACTGGATCGTCTTTGGCGGCTCCTGGGGGGCGACACTGGCGCTGGTCTATGCGCAGACCCATCCCGATCGTGTGAATCATCTGGTTCTGCGCGGTGTGTTCACCATGACAAACGCCGAACTGGACTGGTTTTACGGCGGCGGTGCTGCGGCCTTTTTCCCAGATGAATGGGAACATTTCGCCGGATTGCTTCCTCTCAACGAACGGGATGATGTTATCGGGAACTATGCCAAGCGCTTGTTTTCAAGCAACGAAGACATTCAGATACGGTTTGCCCGTGCCTGGACAGAATGGGAAAGCGCCCTTGCTGCGCTAGAACAGTCGCCCAATCGCGGTGTTGTTCCGGCAGCCTACGCGCTGGCCTTCGCAAGAATAGAAAACCATTACTTCCACAACGCGGGTTTCCTGCGGGAAGATGGACAGATATTCAAGGACTTGCACAAAATCGAACACATCCCGGGCTCTATCGTGCAGGGGCGTTACGATATGATCTGCCCGCCGCAAACGGCTTATCGCTTGCGGGACAATTGGCCGGCGGCGCGGTTGATTACAGTTCCCGATGCAGGGCATTCCCTGTCGGAGCCGGGCATCACCTCGGCCCTGATCACCATTATGGATGAACTGTCCTGATTAGCGTTTCAACCGCTCCAGCCCGAGCGCGAGCAGTCCTGCAACCAGCCCCCAGAAGGCTGCTCCGATCCCGAACACACTGACGCCGGACACTGTCACCACAAAGGTGAGCGCGGCCGGAAACAGGTGCTCTTTAGTGCCAAACCCTGCGCTCGCCGCGCCGATAAATGGACCAAGCAGGGCCACACCGGCAACTGTGGCCACAAGGGCGGGTGGAAAGCTTGCAAACATCCCCACCAACGACGCCCCGAATACTGCGAGCACAGCATATGTCAGGGCATAAACCGGACCGGTCAACCAGCGTTTGTCCGGATCTGGATGGGTGTCCGGCCCTGTGCAGATTGATGCGGTGATTGCCGCCAGATTAGAGGTGTGTGCCCCACCAAAGGCCGACAGGACAGATGCGATGCCGGTTACGCCAAGAATGGAACGGGTTGGCGCTTGGTAGCCTGAGGCCCGTAAAACCGCAAAACCCGGCAGGTTTTGTGACGCCATCGTCACCAGATAAAGCGGTAGTCCCAGCCCCAGCATCACTGGCAGATCAAAGGCTGGCGTGACCCAGACCAGCTTGGAGATTTGCAAGCTTTCTACCGGTTCCAGCATCCCGAGCATGAAAGACAACCCGATCCCGAGCGCAAGCACCCCCAGCACAGCCCACATGGCAGAGAACAACCGAAGGATAAGGAACCCTGCAATCAGCGGCAGGACAAGCGCCGGAACCGTCGCCGCATGCTCGAAGATCGCCACGACAAATTCAAACAACACGCCCGCCAGCATGGCAGAGGCCAGAGCGGCTGGAATCCGCTCTATCAGCTCGGCTACTACCCGAAAGGATGCTGTGACCAGCACCAGAACTGCGGCAAACAGAAAGGCGCCCACTGCTGCTTCGAAACCGATTCCGCTGCTGGCTGCAATCAGCGCGGCGCCCGGTGTGGACCATGCAGTGATGATAGGCATTTTGTGCCGGATACTTAGAATGGCGGAAGTCGCCATCATGGAAATACACAAGGCAGCCACCCAGGAACCGGTCTGTGCCTGTGTTGCGCCGACCGCTTCGGTTGCGGCCAGAATAACTGCCAGAGATCCGCCAAACCCGACAAGCGCTGCAACAACTGCTGAAATAATTATGGATGCGCGCATGAAGCCTCGGGGATTATGAATGGCCAAGGCTTAAACGCTCCGGCAAGGCAGGAAAACCCCGCCTTGCTTCAATGTTCCAAAAATACTCGGATCAGAGGGTTGCTGCCAGACGCGACCCTTGATTGATCGCCCGTTTCGCGTCCAGTTCTGCGGCTATATCCGCGCCACCGATCACGTGGCAGGATACGCCTTTTGACTCCAGTTCGTCAGCGAGTGTGCGGTTGGAAACCTGTCCTGCACACATCACAATCGTATCCGCTTCGATCAGAGTCGGGTTCTCGCGCGCCTCGCCAAAGCTGACGTGCAGTCCCTCGTCGCTGATCCGTTCATAGTTCACACCGGCCACCATTTTCACGTTCTTCATCGCCAGCGCAGAGCGGTGAATCCAGCCTGTCGTTTTGCCAAGCCCTTTGCCCGGCTTGGAGGACTTGCGTTGCAGCAAGGTTACCTGACGGGCTGGCGGTTCCGGCTGCGCCCCTTCCGGCGCCAGCCCGCCGCGGGTGTCTTCGGGATCGCCAACGCCCCATTCTTTTTTCCAAAGGTCCAGATCTTCCGTCGGGCTGGTGCCTTCGTGGACAAGATACTCTGATACATCAAACCCGATGCCGCCGGCACCGATCACGGCCACCCGTTCGCCCACCGTCGCTTTGTCGCGCAAAACGTCAATATAGCTGACAACATTGTCCCGATCCTGCCCTTTAATTGCGGGATCGCGGGGGGTTACGCCCGTTGCAATGATTACCTCGTCAAAGCCTTGCAGGTCGTCGGCGCTGACCAAGCGGCCAAGACGGGTGTCGATGTCAGATTTGCCCACTGCATGGGTATAGTAATCCACCAAGCCGAAAAACTCTTCCTTGCCGGGGACTTGCTTGGCCATATTCAACTGCCCGCCCAGTTCTGAAGCCGCGTCAAACAGTGTCACCTTGTGGCCCCGTTCGGATGCAACCAGCGCGGTAGACAATCCGGCGGGACCAGCGCCCACGATCGCGATATTCTTCGGGCTGTCTGTTGGGGTGTAGACCAGTTCGGTTTCCGAACAGGCCCGCGGGTTCACCAGACAGGAGGTCAGTTTCATGGAAAACGTGTGATCCAGACAGGCCTGATTACAAGCGATACAAGGCGCGATACTTGCGGCCTGACCGGATGCCGCCTTATTAACGAAATCCGCATCCGCCAGAAAGGGACGCGCCATAGATACCATATCGGCGCAGCCTTCGGACAGGACGTCTTCCGCCACATCCGGCGTATTGATCCGGTTGGAGGTAATGATCGGAATGGAAACAGATCCCATCAACTTTTTTGTCACCCAGCTGAAGGCGCGGCGCGGAACGCTGGTGGCGATGGTGGGGATGCGGGCTTCGTGCCAGCCGATACCGGTGTTGATGATCGTCGCACCGGCTGCCTCAACCGCTTTGGCCAGTTGCACCACTTCCTCCCAGGTGGAGCCGTTTGGCACCAGATCAATCATCGACAGACGGTAGATGATGATGAAGTCGGGTCCGACCGCTTCGCGGGTCCGGCGCACGACTTCGACCGGCAGGCGCATCCGGTTTTCATAAGAACCGCCCCATTCATCGGTGCGCTTGTTGGTGTGGGTCACAAGAAACTGGTTCAGGAAATAGCCTTCGGACCCCATGATTTCTACACCGTCATATCCGGCGGTTCGTGCGTTCACGGCGCAATTCACGATGTCTGCGATCTGTTTTTCAATCCCCGCCGCATCCAGTTCCGCTGGCGGGAACGGAGAGATAGGGGATTTCACCGGCGATGGCGCTACGGCCTTCGGGGTATAGGCATAACGGCCCGCATGCAGGATTTGCATCGCGATTTTACCGCCCGCATCATGCACCCTGTCGGTTACGATTTTGTGGTGGGCAATATCTGCGTCATTATAGAGACCGGAAGCGCCGGGCATCACGCCGCCTTCTTCGTTCGGGGCAATGCCACCTGTAACCATGAGCGCAACGCCGCCCCGCGCCCGCTCCGCATAATATTCAGCAACGCGGTTCCAGTCTCCGGTTTCTTCCAGACCTGTGTGCATGGAGCCCATCAAGACCCTGTTGGGAAGGGTCGTGAAGCCCAGATCAAGCGGTGCGAGTAAATTCGGGTAGAGAGCCTGTGCCATTTGCCATGAATCCGTCTGTTGAAAACCGTTGGAGCAGCATAGATTACGTGAACGTCAATTGTCACGAAGAACCCCACGTTAACACGGATGCCAAAGCGGCTTGTCTGTTAGCCCATGGTTTCCGTGCAATGGCGGCGGAAGGCGCGTTTCAACATATCAAGCTCCGCCCGTAGCAGTTCGATTTCTGCGCGCAGGTCTTCTTCCAGTGGTTCGCCGGTGATGACAGAGAACCTGTCGAGAATTTCTGTATCCCCTTCCATAACCAGCAGAAATGTTTGTACCCCGTCAGTCAGCAGTTCAGCGGGAATGGTCGCAGTGACTTCCCAGTTGTCCCCGTCGGTGCCAATGGGTTCGACGGTTACAGATCCGACAACGCTGCCCAGATGTAGCATCTCCAGTGCAGGTGCCGGATTTCCCTTACCCCGGGCCCGCATCAGTCCGATGTATTTTCCACCAACGATCTGTTTTTTGTTCAGCAGGAATTTCTTGGCCATACCGCCCCCTTAAATCGACGCGCGCGGGCGCCGGATCATTGTCACGTCGCGGATCGTTACCTGATTCATGGATGGCCCTTCAAAGATCAGGTCCACCCACATGCTGTCGCCGCGATCTTCGTTGAACTGGGTGTAGTACAGGTCGAATTCCACATAGAAATTCTGCCCGCCCATATCCAGTTCCCGCACAATCTGTTCCGTGTTCGGCCCGTGCCGTATGTTCAGCCGTGCAAACATTTCCTGCGGCCGTTCGCTTTCGATACGCATGTCCAGGCGCAGGATGTGGCTGCGTTTCAACCCCTCCAGCGCTGCCGGTGGCATTTCCACCGCGAGGGACAGGAAAGAGCCGTCAAAATTGAAAACATCCATGCGCAACCCGAAAGGGGCGAAATCTTCCTCGTTGGTGTTGCGGACCTGCCGGAAAGCCAGCTCGGATTGGGTGCAATCGTGGAAGATTGTCACCTCGTCACCGATTTTCTGCTTGCTGGCCACCGCTGCCAGACCCGAGGGATACACCGGACCCGCCCAAGCCTGCGGGCGATAGGCCCATTCCGTGCGGGGTGGTTTACGAATGGCGTTTGACCCGATCACGGGTAGCGTCAGGCGCGAGACTGCGACATGGTTGATCCGGTCAATCAAACGGCGGGCCTGATTGGCCTTCTTGCGCAAGCCACGCAGGTCGGACAGGGGCATGTCCTGCACTGCCCCACTGTGCGCCCGCCAGAACCGCAGGCTCTGCCGGTGCCGTCTTTCTTCCAGAATCTTTTTCAATCGTTCGAACATACCGTTTCGTTACACCGGCTTATCAGGTCTTGGAAGGGTCTTAACTCCGGTGTTAGCGTCATTAGTGCCAATTTGGAAACAATTCGTTGACGGCTTCGGAATCCGCGTCATCCGGATGCCATACTGCAAACAGGCACCGGATCAGTTCAGGGATTTAATCCGGCGGGCGATTTCTTCCATCTGCGAAAAAACCGCGCCGTCCGGCATCAGGCTGTCCACAAAATTCACTACAGAAACAGAAACCAAACGGTCGGAAACCACAAAGAAAACGCGCCATTGTTCGGGGGTGGTGTCCGGTATCACCGGCCCGTCCGCATCCCGCGTGTGTACGTAAAAGATGCCATCGTCCTGCATGGTGCCAAGAATACGCAACCGTTCGGGATTGCCTTCGCGGCTTAGTGCGGCGCGGCCTTTTTCGGACTGGAAATAGCCCTCCAGGTCCTGATCGGCAATCGCTTTCTGGATGCCGGTTTCTGCAAGAACATTGATTATTACCAATCCCTTAGCGGGGCTTTCGGTGTTGCCAATGTCGCAGGGCCCCATCACCACGAAAGCGCCGCTAGAGGAACTGCGGCTTTGCTTGTCGTTAAAACAATAGCCAGCGGCACGACCCAGCGTGACTGTCTGACCGGCGACTTTCACGACCTTCGTGTCCTGTGGAACTTCGGAGGCAGAGGCGGACAGCCCGAACTCTGGCGCGTTCACACACCCCGCAAGAAGCACAGCCGCAAGACAGGCAAATCCGAGACGCAATCGGGACAGGCAGTTGATTGTCACTATGTCACCCTCTAAACCACGCACCACAGCAGGATCGCGTTGGCACCGGCGGAGGAATACAGCAGATGCTGCCACAAATGAACGACAAATTTGACGCATTCATCGCTCCCGCGCGTGAACATCGGGGCGGGTTGCTGTTTTTCGGCGCGGTTCTGTTCTTGCTACTGGCCTATGCAGAGATCACTTTCGGCTTTGTCGCTCTGTTCAGTATCGCGCTTGCCATTGTACAGAACATCGCTTTTGCCGAGGCCATGGGAACGGTTTCCGCCCATATCTCGGCGCCCGACACTCCCTTGGCGATGATCGGGGTTCTGCTATCTTTTGTGGCTATGCTGGCAGCGGTCTGGTTGACGGTTGGTCTGTTTCGCGGCCAGTCCATTACCGCTCTATTGGGCAGGAACGGGGTGTTGCGCAATTTTCTGCTCGCCTGCGGGATCGTGGCGCCGCTACAGGCAATTGCTTTTACACTGGCTCTGAGCGGCGGCGAGACCGTGCCAAACCTGCCCTTTTCGGAATGGCTGCTTTGGATGCTGCCTGCCGTACCCTTGCTGTTGATACAGGTCTCGTCCGAAGAACTGGTGTTTCGTGGCTATCTGCTTCAGGAATTTGCAACTCGGTTTCACAACCGCTGGATCTGGCTTGTTCTGCCTTCCCTCATTTTTGGCAGTCTGCATTTTGACCCCGCCCGCTTTGGCGCAAACAGTGTGCTGATCGTGGCGGCGACAACCCTGTTCGGTGTAATTGCTGCGGATATAACGGTGCGCACCGGAAACCTTGGCGCGGCAATCGGGTTGCATCTGATGAACAACTTCCTTGCGATGATGCTGGTGTCGATGGACGGAACGTTGAACGGGCTGTCCCTGTTCGTGACCCGCATTCATGTCTCTGATCATGAAGCGGTGCGCCAGTTGCTTGTCATCGACATCGCTGCGCTCCTTGTTGTTTACGGCTGCTACCTGCTGGTGATGCGCTGGCGGGAGCGGCGGTGATTGCAATCAGGGCGCTGCGGAATTAAATAGGGGCAACAGTCAAATCAGGACACACACATGAACTGGATTTCGAACTACGTTCGCCCGAAGATCAACTCCCTGTTTTCCCGCCGCGAGGTACCGGACAATCTGTGGACCAAATGCCCCGAGTGCGACACCATGCTGTTCCACCGTGAACTGGCAGACGGGCTGAATGTGTGCTCCAATTGTGACCATCACATGCTGATCACCCCCCGTGACCGCTTTCACGCACTTTATGACGGTGGCCTGTTCACCGAAGTCGACGTGCCGGAACCGAATGCAGATCCGCTGGGGTTCCGTGACCAGAAAAAATATCCGGAACGGATGAAGGCCGCGCAAAAGCAGACCGGTGAGAAAGAGGCCATGCTGGTGGCGGAAGGCAAGATCGGGCGCACCCATGTTGTCACCGCGGGGCAGGACTTTTCCTTTATGGGCGGGTCTATGGGGATGTATGTCGGCAATGCGATCATCGCCGCTGCCGAACGTGCCGTTAAGAAAAAATGCCCGATGATCCTGTTCTCGGCTGCGGGCGGTGCGCGAATGCAGGAAGGTATCCTGTCCCTGATGCAGATGCCCCGCACGACCGTGGCGGTTCAGATGCTCAAAGAGGCGGGACTGCCTTACATCGTTGTACTGACACACCCGACAACAGGTGGTGTGACAGCCAGTTATGCGATGCTCGGGGATGTGCAAATCGCAGAACCAAATGCCCTGATCTGTTTCGCCGGGCCGCGGGTGATCGAACAAACCATCCGTGAAAAGCTGCCCGAAGGCTTCCAGCGCGCGGAATACCTACTGGATCATGGCATGCTGGACCGTGTCACCCATCGCAAGGATATGCGGGACGAGCTGATCTCTATCGTTCGGATGCTGACGAAGCAAACCCCTCCGGTCGCTGCTGATCTCCCTGCGCCTGCTTCAGAGCGTAAGGAAGCGGCGAAAGAGGGTGCCGCCACGTGACATCACCGGCAGAGACGGCCCATAGCGACATCGTGCTCGAACGCCTGATGTCGCTTCATCCCAAAATAATCGACCTGACGCTGGATCGCATGACCCGGCTTCTTGATGCGCTGGGCAATCCGGAACGCCACCTGCCGCCGGTGATCCATATCGCGGGCACCAACGGGAAAGGGTCCACGCAGGCCATGATCCGTGCCGGGCTGGAGTCACAGGGCAGCAAGGTCCATGCCTATACGTCGCCCCATCTGGCGCGGTTTCATGAACGGATCCGTGTCGCAGGGGAACTGATCAGTGAAGAAGATCTGATCAAGGCACTGGAAGCCTGCGAAACAGCCAATGGCGAAACGCCGATCACCTATTTCGAAATCACCACCTGCGCGGCCTTGCTGGCCTTCGCCAATACAGCAGCGGATTACACCCTGCTGGAGGTCGGGCTTGGCGGACGTTTGGATGCAACCAATGTGATCGACAAACCGGAAGTCTGCGTGATTACGCCTGTGTCCATCGATCACGAGCAATATCTTGGTAATACGCTTGGTAAAATCGCCTTTGAAAAGGCGGGTATCCTCAAGCGGAATACCTTTGGTGTGGTTGGTCCGCAGGAAGACGAAGCGCTAGAAGTGATCGAACGGCAGGCCGCCAAAGTGGGGGCAACGCTGAAAATTCACGGGCAGCATTGGCATGTCTGGGAAGAAAACGGTCGCTTGCTGTATCAGGATGAAAGCGGGTTGTGGGATTTACCCATGCCGGCACTGATCGGCAGCCATCAGGTTCAGAACGCAGGCGCTGCCATTGCAACATTGCGCATTCTAGGAGTTTCCGAAGACGCTGCCGCCGATGCAATGACCAAAGCCACATGGCCTGCGCGCCTGCAACACCTTCGCCACGGCCCACTGGTCGAAGCCGCCGGCGATTGCGAACTCTGGCTCGACGGCGGACACAACCCGGCTGCAGGCAAAGCGCTGTCAGAGGCGCTGGACCGTCTGCCGCAACGGCCCCTGCATATGATTACCGGTATGTTAAATACCAAGGATGCCATAGGCTATCTGCGGCCACTTGCACAAAAGGCTGTCTCGTTGCAGGGGGTCTCCATCCCCGGCGAAGCGGCCACGCTTACCGCCGAAGAAACCGTGGAAGCCGCCCTTTCTGTTGGCATGGATGCACAAGTGGCTGAATCTGTTAGCGATGCCATCGAGCAGGTCAAATCCCGCGATGCCGCCGCCCGTATCCTGATTTGCGGATCATTGTATCTGGCAGGTCGAATCCTGCGTGAGAACGGCTGAAGACTTTCTTCTGGCGGTCAATATCCCCGCCGGAGGCAAAATTCCCTGCGCGCCGCGCGGGGATATTTTTAGAAAATGGAAAACGCCACGGACTGGATCACAGCCCGTGGCGTTTTTTCTTAGTTTCAAATGCTTTAGATGCTTTCGTTGATCCAGCCTTGCAGCGCTGCCTTCGGGGCTGCACCGGTTTTGTTGGACACAACAGCACCGTCCTTGAACAGGAACAAGGCAGGGATGCCGCGCACGCCGAGTTGCGCAGGGGAGCTGGGGTTTTCATCCACGTTCACCTTAACGATTTTGACCTTTCCGGCCAGTTCGTCAGACAGTTCTTCCAGTGCCGGACCGATTTGTTTGCACGGACCGCACCATTCAGCCCAAAAATCCACCACAACGGGCAGATCGGCATTGGTGACTTCAGCTTCGAAGGTCGCGTCAGTTACAGCTACAGTTGCCATTTATTTTCTCCATGAGGGTATCTGAGTGTTACCCGCAACCTATGAACCGGTGGCGGATAGGTCAAGCTGTGGTGGTGGTTTGGAAGGCATTCCTCACAATGTCGTGCGGCACTGTCATGATCTGGCGGTTCACGGTCCAGAGCACGGCAACCTCTACCGTTCGGTCGGGATATATCTGTCCGAGCGCACTGTCATAGGCGGCAAGCTGGCGTAGAATTCCGGACGGGATATCCGCAGGCTGCTCCGGCAGGGTTGCGTTTGTCTTGAAATCTATTGCGGTTACCTTGTCTGCCGTGACGATCAGCCGGTCAATGATCCCTTCCATCCGCTGTCCGTTAAAGGCCTCCAGAGGCGCCGAGACGCCGACTTCGGCCAGTACGGTATCTTCGAATATAAAGGACAGGGCAGGGTCGTCCAGAACCGCAGCCGCTTCGGCAAAGATACGATCGAATTCTTCCGTCGTTTCAGGTGCTATTGCTCCGGTGAGCAGTTGCGCCGCCTTTGCGCGGCGTTCTGCGGATGGCGTCTTTGCAAGATGTTCGAGCAGCAGGTGTACCTGCGTGCCTTTGCGCATGGCACTTTCCTTATCAGCGCCTTCGACCCCACCAAACACGATCTTGTCGCCTTCGAATTTGGACGGAGAGAGAATTTCGGCAGCTTGCTTTGGGGCGGGGGGCAGGTGATCTATCCAGTCCGGCAAACCGGGTTTCTTTTGTGGAGTTGTGGTCTGTGTTTCAACCGGCGTTTCGCTCCAGTTATGCAGGACGGAAAGGCCGGTGCCCACCGCTGGCAGTTCCGCCGGGATGACGGGCATCCAGTCGCTTTGCTCCATTGCTTCGGCCACCAGATTGTACCAGCTTGCGCCTTCCTTGCCGCGATCTCCTGCGCCGGCAATCACAAGCCATTGTTCGGCCCGTGTCAGGGCCACATAAAGCAGGCGCATCCGTTCCTGATCGGCAAAGGTCTTGGCGGCCTCTTTCGCGTCTTTCTGGACCATCGGGGACATGTCTTCGGGGGATTTCCACAGGAACCCCCCGTCTTTCAGCGCCAGTATCTGCGAGGAATCGCTGTTGCCCTTACGTACTTCGGTATCCGGCAGGATCACAATCGGCGCTTCAAGACCTTTGGAGCCATGCACTGTCATCACACGGATTTGCCCCGCACCACTGTCCATTTCCCGTTTGATTTCCACCTTTCCCGCAGCGAACCAGTTCAGGAATCCCGGAAGGCTCGGCGCTTCGAGTTGTTCGTATCGCATGGCTTGGGACAGGAGTTCGTCGATACCGTCCTCCGCCTCTGTGCCCAACCGTGCGAGTATGTTTTCACGCCCTTTGTGCAGGGTCAGGATCCGTTCGATCAATTCGTAAGGACGCAGGAAATCCGCCTGTTTCAGCACATCCCGCAGGATGGCCAGTTGCGCAGGGTAATGCTTTTCCGCTTCCCGCAAAGCCTGCCACAGGGTTTTGCCCTTTTCGCGCGGTTGTGCCACGTGAAACAATTCAGCCTCGCTAAAACCGAGCAGCGGAGAGCGCAGCGCTTCGGCCAGAGACAGATCATCCTCTGGCAGATCGGCAAACTTCAGAAGTGACAGCATATCCCGCACAGCCAGCTCCTGCCCGACATCAAGCCTGTCAGCCCCCGCCACCGGCAGATCAAGGGTCTTCAGCTCTTTGATAATGCTGTGAAAAATAGGTCTACGGCCCTGAACCAGTATCAGAAAATCGCCGGCATGAACGGGGCGGTTCTGCCCCGGCAATTCCTGTTTGCTGTCCAGGACATGTTTGATCCAGGCAGCAATCTGACGGGCCAGAATAGTCTGAGGGTTGTCCGGCGCCGGGGTATCCACCGGTTTGTACCACGGGGTTTCGTCTTTGGTCTTTTCCGCTTCGATAAACGGCCAGAGATCCACACGTCCCGGCAGATCCGTTTTGAAGGGGCGGTGCAGGGCCTTTTTCAGAAAACCGGCACCGGCCGGACCATCAAACACTTTGTCCACCAGACGCAACACCGGTTCGGAAGAGCGGAAGGAATAGGACAGCTCCACCTCTTCCAGCCGGTTTTGCACTGCATTCAGGCGGTCGGAAAACCGCTGGCGCATCACATCAAATTCTGCCGGATCAGCGCCTTGGAAGGAATAGATCGATTGTTTCTCGTCACCTACCACAAAGACTGTGCGATTGGTCTCTTTGCCACTGTCACCGGAGGTGAATTCATCCGTCAGCAGCTTGACCACGTCCCACTGGCTCGGGCTGGTGTCTTGGGCTTCGTCCACCAGAACGTGATCAATTCCGCCGTCCAGTTTGTAAAGCACCCATTGCGCCGCCTTCGAACCTGACAACAGACGCCCCGCTCGTGCAATCAGATCGTCATAGTCGAGCCGCCCTGTTTGGGTTTTCAACTGGTCGTAACGCTCCAGAAACGCAGCAGAAAATTCTGCCATCGCCTCGGCCCGTTCAAGTGCAAGATGATTCACATAGAGCCAGTAAATCTCTTCTGTGCGCTCCATAATTCCATTCAAGGCCTGCACAAGTTCCGGGTGGTTTTCGCGGCAAGGTTTTTGCGAGGGCAGTTTGTCCAGTTTGGCGGAGTATGGACCGGTTTTGGCTGTCGGGCCGTAGAGCAACAGCCCGCCTGCCCCTTTCAGATAGGTTTCAATGCTGGTGGCATTCGCCAGTTGTTCCAGCTTTGGCACATCGGCTTTGTTGGACTGTTCAGCATTAATCACACGGGCGGCTTCGAGAAGCACTTCGCGGCTGTCGCGGTCCAGTACATAGGCCAGCATGTCGGCCGGATTTTCGCTTCTGGCGTCCGCGAACAGCGCGCGCACCGTTTCGATGTCCAGCGCATCCCGTTTGGAGGCGATTTCCGCCAGCAGCGCATCGGGTTCCAGCCCCGACATAAACCGCGCAAGCCGGTCTACTGCGCTGGTGCCGTCCCCGTCGGCGAGGCTTTCCAGAATTTCCGCCCGCATCAGTTTGGCCTGACGGTCCTCCAGTACTTCAAACTGGGGCGAGACTCCGGCCTCTAGCGGGAAACGGCGCAGCAGCTTGTCACAGAAAGAGTGGATCGTCTGAATTTTCAGACCGCCCGGCGTTTCAAGCGCATTGGCGAACAGGGTGCGGGCCTTGCGCATGGCAACAGGGTCCAGCGCGGCACCTTCACCCAGTTCGGACAAGGCTTCGCGCAGGGCGTCGTCGGGCATCATCGCCCATTCGCCCAACCGTTTGAACAGACGGTTCTGCATCTCCGCAGCGGCGGCTTTAGTGTAGGTGAGACAGAGGATTTTCTGCGGCTGCGTCCCGTTCAACAGCAGGCGCGCCACGCGGTCGGTCAGCACGCGGGTCTTGCCCGAACCGGCATTGGCCGCCACCCAGGTAGAGGCTTCGGGATCAGCGGCGCGAACCTGTGCAAGGGTCGCATCATTCATCGGAACTACGGTCATCAGATGTCTCTCCCCACCGGAATGTCCACGGGCGTATCGCTTTCTTCCCATTCGCCTTTGCGGGCAAGATGGTCAAATTCGTAAGCAAAGCTCATCTGCTGCATGCGCGTGCGGGCCGGGAATCCCTTTTCGGCGGATTGATAGGATTGCACCAGTTCAACAAATTCCTGCCAGACAGCGTCTATTTCTGCGGGGGTCACGTCCAGCGACAGGGTTTTCCCTTTGGTATCCTGCGCAGAACCGCTCAGTCCGATGTATTCCAACGCAACGGGCATGCCCTGACCGATCTTTTCAAACCCGCCGGACGCTGCAATTGCGGCTTCCAACTGAAGCTGTTTGTTAAAGAAATCGGTCTGTGCCTTGGTCGGAGGGGAGCCGGATTTATAATCGTAGATCAGGAAATTGCCGTCGCTGTCCGTGTCAATCCTGTCCGCTTTGGCCACCAGTTTGAAATCGAGTGAGTCAATAGTGCGCACACCTTCTATTTCCTGCTCGGTGGATCCGCCACGCAAGCGGCGTTCGGCCTCTTGTGCAACGAACCAACCGGAGATCCGCGCCAGCCGTGCCAGCCAGATCCGTTGCATCGCAGGCCATGGCACTTTGTCCTTGAGAACCTCCTCTGCAACATCAAGGAGGGCAGCGCGGGCATCATCTGGCAGGCTGTCAGGATAGCGTTTTACAAAGACCTCAACCACTTTGTGCAGTGCGATGCCGCGGATCAGAGCATCCGGTTCGCGCCCAAGCGGATCAAGCCGCTTCAGTTGCAGGATTTTTTGCGCATAAACCGCATAAGGATCGCGGATCAGCCGTTCCACCTGAGTTACCGACAGTTGCTTCAGGCGTTTGCCTGCGGGGGGCATCGGGGCCGGACGCGGCGCAGGGGCAACCGCAGTGACGGGGCGGTCCATCTGACGCGCCAGTGCGATCCAGTATTCGCCACGGTCTGTTAACGTCTGAACGGCTGCCTTACCCGCATCCCCAAGACCGTTCATCAGGTTCAAAATCCGCACGATCCAGCGCGAGGCAACGGTCGGGGCGTCGCCATCCCGCAGGGAGTGGCTTATCACCAGTTCCGCCGCTCCGCAGCCTTGCTGGAAGTCATGTGCCGAAAGGCCGATCAACCGTTCTGGCGGGGGCAGGCCGATCTGTTTGCGCATGGCGCGGTTCAGCCACGGATCGGGGCTTTCGACACCGGGCCAGACCGGATCATTCATGCCGCCGAGGATCACCAGATCGGCGGTTTCCACGCGAGCCTCCAACGTGCCCCAGATCGCCACCATCGGATGGGAAGCACGGGCCTCGCGAGCGGTTTCAGAGCCGAGAACGTTGGAAAACAAAGCGCGGTAATCGGCAATGCTCAGCGGGCCAGCCGCATCAGCATCCTTTTGCAAGGTATTGAAAACCTGTGCGGCTTTCTCTCCGGTTTCCAGCTTCCACAACTCGTGATCAGTTTCTAGTGAAGGGCCTGCAGCAAGGGCTTCAGCGGTTTGCAGATGCAGTTCCAGTATGGCGGAGAGATCGCCATCGGCCATAGTTTCAAGGGGAGCCAGACAGCGCACGATCCAGTCGGCCCAGACGCGGCGTGCCGGATTTTTTTCATCCTTGTCGGCCCAGTCGCGCAGCGCGTCGAAATCCACAAAGGGCGCACCGCCGCGCAGCTTCTGTTTTTCGTATTCGCGGGCAAAGCGGCGGCTGTCCCCTTCGCGTACGCCGCTGTCGGTAAGCGGGTGTTTCAACAGCGCGATCAGGTCCAGCGGTGTCAGGCGCTGCCCCATGCAATTGGCGACCAGTCGCAGGAAAATACCGGGCGGTGTCAGGTGCAGCGGTCGCCCTGCACTGTCATCGGGCAGGATATTCCAGCGTTGCAAAACGGCACTGACGCGGCGGGTCAGGGTCCGGTCGGGGGTTATCAGAACGGCACGTTTGCCCTCTTCCAGCGCGGCCCGCAAACGCAGGGCCAGCGCCATTGCTTCTTCTTTTGGGGTTTCCGCCTCTACCAGGGTCCAACCCTTGATCGCTCCATCAAGTGAGGGTAGCAGTTTCGGCCCCTCATCCAGCCATTGATCGGTAAAAGGCGCAGGACGCAGCGCCAGAGACACCAGCGCATTGCGCGCCGGATTGGCGGGTGTGTGATCCGACCAGTCGCTGATGTCTTCCAGTGCCACCCCCGCCTGTCTGCAAAACAATGCCAGTGCAGATTGAGGGTTGTCGAGTGAAACAGCCTCTCCGCCCAAAGCATCCCAGTTTTCCACGCTAAGGGCACGATCCAGACCGGGTAAAACCACCGCCCCTTGGGGCAATGCAGCTACGGCACGCATGAACAGGGCGGTTTCCCCGCGTGATCCGGTCGAACCAATGGCAAGGACCGGATGATCCGGCGGCGTGTCAGCCCATTTTGCTGCAAACGCCAGCGCAGCGGCCCGCTGGCGGTCCTGCGGATCGGTCGGATTTTCCGTGTCCCAGTGTTGCGCCAGAATATTCAGAAAATCGAGCGAGCGTTGCCAGTGGCCGGATTGATCCTCAACCGAAACGTCGGCCAGTGCAGATATCGGCACGCCCTCGCCCTGCATCTCATCCAGTACGGCGGCAAGGGATTGTGCCAGATCGAATTTCGCAGATTGCGGCGCAATCGATCCGTCCGCTGCCAGCAACCGGCCCACAAGTTGCGCAAGCGTCAGTTGCCGGTGCAATTTGGAGACCGGTTCTGGCAGCACCACCGGCAGATCGGGATGATTTGCAATGTCGGTCAGGACGCGGATTTTGGGCAACAGAAGCGCACCGTCCTCGGTCAGCAGTTCTTTCAAACGCCGCGCCATACGCTGTGTGTTTACGAATATCTCGGTACGGCCCAGCATTTCCGGCCCGTACCCTTCCAGCCGCGAACGGAGTCCGGCGATAAAGCTGCGGGAAAAATCGCAGCCCACAGGTACCGCAAAAACGCGGGGTTTGGTAGTCGGTTCAAACATCGGCCAGAGCCTTTTCTGCGGCCTGAATGCCTGACGGGCGTCCGACATCCACCCATTTTCCGTTGTACACCCACCCGAAAGCCCGTCGCTCTGCGATCATCTGGTTCCAAAGCAGGTTCAGGGAAAATGACGTTTCGGAAATACCAGCAAGCCGGTCGGTTTTCAGGATTTGCACGCCGGAATAAACGTACGGCGCTGTCAGGTTTTTCCCGCGCCGGATGAGGGTGTCATCTTCGCCCAAGGTAAAGTCGCCGCTGCCTTCGTGAGCGATGGTCTGCTCTATCGGGACGAGCGTTAACAGCGCGTCCATCTGGTCGGGATTCCAGCGGGCTAACAGTTCTGGCACGGGGTTCGGGCCGACAAAGACCGCATCAGAGTTCATCACCACGACCGGATCGCTTCCAAGAACCGGCAGCGCGTTCTTCAAACCGCCGCCGGTTTCCAGAATCTCCGGTTCTTCCCGCAGGCAGGTCACATTCGGCTGCTTTGCAAGATGTGTTTCTATCTGGCCTGCAAGGTAATGGGTATTCACGACGATAGTTTCAAACCCGTCTAACAGAGAAAGACTGTGATCTATCAATGGTTTACCATCTACTTTGATCATGGGTTTTGGCGTTTGATCTGTCAGCGGAGCCATTCGTGTGCCAAAACCTGCGGCAAAGATCATGGCAGCCTTCGGAATCATCGGCCTGCACCGGCGATGCGTTTTTGCACGTCGTCGGTTGGCGCGGGAACATGGCGCGCCAACCAATCCGCAAGTGCCGACAATGCCGGATCGCGCAGATCCCGTTGCAGATGGTCCCAAACGCGTGGCATGTGTTTCAGGTAAACCGGTTTGCCATCGCGAAGACACAGTCGTGCAAAGATCCCTATAATCTTGATGTTTCTCTGCATTCCCAGCGTGTTATACGCTAAACTGAAATGTGCCTTGTCTACGCCGGACTGTGTAACATAGTGATCGAACATCGCGGTTTGCAGGTCCGGACTGGTATCGCGGCGGGCATCTTCCAGCAGGGACACAAGATCATATGCGGGATGACCAAGCAGCGCGTCCTGATAGTCAAGCTGCCCGACACGCCGGATACCCTCCCGATCCGGCAACCACAGCAGGTTTTCCGAATGATAGTCCCGCAGAACCACTGCGTTTTGGGCCAGCCCGTCACAAGCCGCGGTGATGAGGCTGTCAAATTCCGCCCGCAGCTCTGGCGAAGTGTCTTGCCCCGTAGCGGCCGGCAGATACCAGTCCGTCAGCAACTGTGCTTCGCGCAGATAGGTCGCGCTGTTATAAGGGGCGATATCCGCAGGGGGCGGCGCCTTGGCCAGATGGACCAGAACATCGACCGCTGCTGTGTAAAGTTCAACCTCGTCCGCGCGTGCGGTGCCACATAGGCGGGCAAACAGGTCGTCTCCGAAATCCTCTAACAGAAGAAATCCCGCTTCTTCGTCAGCGGCCAGAATACGGGGCGCGGAAATACCCTGATCCAGCAACCAGTTGGTCATTTTGACAAAGGGGCGAATGTCCTCTCCCCGCTCTGGCGGGGCATTCATCAAAACTGCCGCGCCGTGCATCGGATCTGTCAGCCGGTCATAGCTGCGATTGGAGGCATCACCCGCCAGATTGGCCCGCGTAGCGTGGTCCCATTCAGCAGATTTCAGGAATTGGGTGATCAGTTCGGAACGGTCGGTCAACGGGGCCTACCCTTGGGTCTTGGTCATAAATGAAAGCAATGAAACCGTAGTGTTCCATTTGCTGTCAGTCCATTCAAGCGAAACCCGACGGATGTCGTCATCGATAATGTCAAAGGTCACGGAGAGCGCGGATTCAGGGCGTAAACTGCCGAGCCGCTCTGGCCATTCAATCAGGCAGATGCTGTCCTCGAAGGCCTGATCGAGACCGAGTTCGTAGAGTTCGTCCACCGCCGTTAACCGGTATAGATCCGCGTGCCAGATTTCTGTGTCGTGCAGTTCATAAACCTGTACCAGCGTGAAGGTGGGCGAGGGCACATCTTCAACAGCGCCGATTTCCTGAAGGCGGGTTTGGATATACATCCGTGCCAGTTCTGTTTTACCAGCTCCGACAGGGCCGGACAGCAGAACCGTATCCCCTGCAACAAGGGTCTCTGCCAGCACATTTGCAAGCAGTTTCGTGTCTTCGAGACTGTTCAGATCAAAGCAGTGTTTCATTGGACGGGCCTGATTTCGGGAACTGCCCCATCCATCCCCCAGCCCAAAGGCGATTGCAACAGGGATTAGGCGTTCAGGCGGAATCTGCCAGTTTCGCCGGATCCGCTAGCGTGGCGGTGCGTTTGAATTCACAAAAGACCCGACCGTCGGCAATAGGAGAAACGGTCATGGTTAGTTTGGTGCCGGATACGTGGACAATTTGAGCCTGCCACTGGCTGCGCTCGCTGAGGTCGTGGATAAAATTGCGAAACTCGCCCCAGACAGGCGTGGGCAGGCAATTCTTCTGAAACAGCCGGCTGACATCCATTACCGTTGGCGGGGCTACAGCGGTGGAAAGCGTGCAGGACCAAAGCTCGTCAAAAGCGTCATTCGCATAGGTCAGCTCCCCGGCCTGATTGAAAATCGCTACCGCATCTGACAGGCTCTCCAGAGCGGCGTAGAGTTGGCGGATTTCGGCGCGATATTCCGTTTCCATCGCAGCAGAGCGCGAAATATCCTCAAACAACAAGGCAGCACCGCCGCGTGGGTGGGGCCGGCCCGTGACGCGGTAAATCGCGCCGGAAGGCAGCGCCCAGTCTACTTCGTATTTTCCGGTAAATGCACCGCTTTCAAGCGTGGTAAACTCCTGCCGTAGGGTGGTGAAATCGCGGGGTTCGGGAATGGATCCGTTGTTGCGCAGGCGGTCCAGAAAGGCCCGCATGCTCGGTCGTCGCGCAAGCCAGTCCGGCGCCAGCCCCAAAAGGGATGACAGGGCGGGGTTGAACAGGGTCAGGTCCCGTTCCCTGTCAAAGACGGCTATGCCGATGGGCAGATGGGCAAAGGTCGCGGTCAGAGTCTGGATGAAACGTTTGAGTTCATTTTCCTTTTCCGCCAGAAGGGTCGCGTCCTTGGCATAAAAGATCGTGTCCGTTCCGTTTCTTTGGGACTGGATGGAAAAGGTATCGGGGCCTTCCGGCTGCGCCGTTCGCAGCCTGAAAATTTCTTCTGCATCCGAATGTGCTTTGGAGGTCAGTTTTTCAAACGCATCAATCCCTTTGAAGCGTCCTTGCAGGTCCAAAAACATCTTCTGGCAGTATTCATTTGCCCAGGCCACCTGCCCGCCATTTTCGATCCAGATACCAAACGGGGCGGCATAGGCGATTTTTCCCAATGCCGGGCCGGACGGGACAAGAGCGCCCCTTCGATTATCCCGAACCGCAGGTGCGGGTATAATCAGGGCAAGGCATATACCCAGACCAAACAATATACCTACGAGCACCATTCCCGTTACGAGCCCCGCCAAGGTTATAACCTTTCCTGTGATCCCCAATCGAACCTCAGGTAACACTTTTTAGGTTAAAAAGCGGTTAACCATGCTCTGTACCTTTCACCCCCGGATCAATCGGCCTGTTCGGGCCGACAGCAGGGGAACGGTCCACTTCCAGATCAGCGCGGTTCCAGCGTACGTTGACGATAGCTCCGGTTGCACCTGCCATTGCCTTCATGGCTCCGGTGTTCTGACCCATAGTGTAGCCGTCCAAAGCAGCGTTGGTGAAGGTTAGTTCGGCTCCGGTACGCTCTAGCATGGTCTTGGCGATGAACAGGCCAAGGCCCATCCCTTCATATTCCGGTCTGGACGTGGCGTGGCCGTCAGACGATCTGCGTTTGCTGAGAAAAGGGTCGCCGATCCGGCCCAGAAGGTCCGGTGGATAGCCGCGTCCGTCGTCACCCACCATCACCCGAATAGAGGTCTCGCTCCAGGTGGTGTGAACCCAGACCGTGCTTTTGGCAAAGTCCACCGCATTTTGCACCAGATTGCGCACGCCGTGGATAAACTCGGGATTGCGCTGGGCGTAAGGAATGTCTTCAAGGCGGGGCTGTTCGGGCGAACCATTGACAAGAAAGTGAATGGTTTTTCCCCTGTTTTCATGGGGTTCTGCGGCTTCCTGAATAATTGATGTCAAAGGTGCCGTCTTGAGTAACAGATCGTCCTTACCGGCCCGCCCCATATCCCGCAGAATATCGCGAAGCCGTTCGGCCTGTGATGAAATCAGTTCTGCGTCCTCCCGCAGTTCGGGTGTGTCTTCCAATTCTTCTGCCAGTTCGGAGGCGACGAGTTTGATTGTCGCAAGCGGTGTTCCCATTTCGTGGGCCGCTGCTGCAACAACGCCGCCCAGCAGGGTCAACTCGTGCTCTCGCGCCAGCGCCATTTGTGTCGCTGCCAGCGCCTGACTCATTGAAAATGTTTCACTTGTGACCCGCCTTGCATAACCGCCCAGAAACAGGATGCCGATCACCAAGGCTGTCCAGTAACCCGCCACATACAGCTGCGGCAGGGCGACAGTCTCTCCGGTTTGCAAGGTGAGGGGGACGTAAAAGAAAGCCAGCGCACTGATTGCCAGCAGGGCAATTCCGCTGACAAGAAAGGTCGCGTTGACCCGCAAGGCAGTGGCAGAGATGGTTACAGGCGCAAGGATCAGCAGCGCAAAAGGATTGTTCAGACCGCCATTCAGATACAACAGGATAACCAATTGCCCCAGATCAAACAGAAGTGTCAGGGTGGTTTCCTGCTGGGACAGGCGTTTGGTCTCTGGCAGGGTAAAAGTGGCGGCAAGGTTAAAGATCACCGAAGCGCCGATGGCCACCACATTCATTCCGATCAGCAGATCAAGATCAAGAACGTAATGGGCAACAGCAACGGCGGCGGTTTGCCCGAAAATTGCCAGCCAGCGCAAATAGATAAGGGTGCGCATCCGAACCCACTCACTGCGGGCAGAGGCATAGAAATAGGGTTCGGTGGTCTCGGACATGGGTTCTGCCTGACTTTATGCGGGATTGTGACGTCTTAGCATCATAGCGAATTTGGCACAGGGGTGCTTTGTGGCGCAATGACAGAAGCGCCATGGGACAGGGCCAAAGTACCGCACACCGCGGGTTTGACCTGACATTCGGGAAACTCTATCAAGGAATGAACGTGATTTAAGGGGACCAAAATGTCGGAAACTGAGATGCGGGAAATCGGCGCTGATAACTCGTTGATGATCCTTGACGACGATGAACCCTTTCGCCGCCGTCTGGCACGGGCAATGGAAAAGCGGGGTTTCAACCCTACGGCGCTGGATTCAGTGGCTGCGGGGCGGGCTTTTTGTACGGCAACACCTCCCGCCTATGCGGTTGTGGATTTGCGTCTGGAAGACGGTACCGGACTGGATGTGGTAGAGGTGCTGCGCGCGCGCCGTGCGGATGCGAAAATTGTTGTCCTGACGGGGTATGGCGCGATTGCGACGGCTGTGGCTGCGGTCAAGATTGGCGCAACGGATTACCTTTCCAAGCCTGCAGATGCCAAGGATGTGACCCACGCGCTGCTGGCCTTGCCCGGTGACAAACCACCGCCACCGGAAAACCCTATGTCTGCCGATCGTGTCCGTTGGGAGCATATCCAGCGTGTGTTCGAACTTTGCGACCGGAACGTGTCGGAGACAGCACGACGCCTGAACATGCACCGTCGCACCTTGCAACGTATTCTGGCAAAGCGCAGCCCGAAGTAACCAGTCAGAGACGTTCGGCTGTGATGTAAGTCAGTCGTACATCGGGCGCGACGGCCGAAAGCACGGCCTCTGTTGCGGAACGCTGGCTGATCGGGGCGTCCACCTCTACCAGTGTGGCGGCGGTGATGTCATAACCGAACTGGCAAAGCCGGCGCATGTTCAGTAGGGCAAGCGCGGATTCCAATGGGGAGAAGCTGGGGTTGTAGGCAGCATTCTCTCCGTACCTTCCGGTAAAGACCGTGCCATCCGCCTGTTGCACAGCGATCCCGCAATGGGCACCGGTGTAAGGGGCGTAACTGGCCTGTGCAGCTTGCAAGGCGGCTTGGGCAAGCGCATCTTCGCTCCGAATGGTAAGCGGTTGATCTTGTTGTGACATCAATCCACCTTCCATTCCGAGATCCGTAGGACCGAACGATTCTGGCAGGTAGTGCGAGAGTGGTTTGGCAGAGTAGCTGTAATCGCCCGCATCAGACCCTTCACGCATAAGGACGTTAAACCCTTCGCCCACCGATACCATTTCGTTCATAAACTGACGGCAATACCCGCAGGGCGCTGCATTGACTGCCAGCGCCTCCAATCCGACCTCTCCCATTTGCCAAGCATGGTTAATGGCGGATTGCTCTCCGTGTACCGAAAAGCTGAGTGCGTGGCCGGAGAATTCCATGTTTGCCCCGAAGTAAAGGTTTCCTGTTGTGCGCCCCATAGCGATTGCACCGACGTGGAAACCGGATAGCGGCACCCTTGCATAACGGGCTGCGACCGGCAGCAGGCGGATCATTAGGGTACCGGCATCCATGCCAAACAGATCCGAAGCCGTCTGTACGGTGGGGGCAGGAATCATCGCAGCTTTGGACAGATCGGGCGCAAGCAATGCGCGCAGCTCCGGTGCGAAATCTTCGGGGAAGGGCAGGTCGGTCATAGGCTCGGCTTTCGTAACATCAGGAGGAGTAACCCTGTTTCACGCTCCGTTGGCAACCTTCAACAGCCATTTGCGCAAAATCCGCTCTTTCGGGCCGTCCCGCGACGGGAGCCAGACCAGATAGTAACCAAGGTCATCGGATTCCAGTTCGAACAGAAGCGTTAGCTGCCCGGTTGCCACCTCTCTTTCAATCAAAGAACGGGGATGCAGCGTGACGCCCAAACCGGCCATTACACCGGACAGCGCAAGGCTTGATCGGGACATCAGGTTGACATTCAGATTGTCAAAATCCAGCCCCTCTGCTTCCAGCATTGCGCGGCGTTCCATCATGGATTCTTCCAGCAACCAAGGCAGGGACTGCGTATCTTTGAGTGTTTTGTACTCCCCTTCCTTCACCAGATCGGGATGGGCAACGACACAAAAACCGCCGTCGGTCAGTTTCTCTACTTCCATCCCCTGCCAGTCCCCGTCGCCATAGCGGATTGCCAGATCAAAGACGCCCTGGCTGAGATCAACAAGCTCTACGCTCGGGTTAATATTCACTGTAATTTCCGGATGGTCGCGCCAGAACGAACCGATACGCGGCATAAGCCAATTGGTGGCAAAAGCGGGCGTGACGGAGATATTAAGCGGTCTGTCTTCGTGCAAACGGCGCAGATCGTCGACACCCGCGGCGATTTCCCCGAAGCCGGTTTGCAACCGGACCGACAATGCATAACCGCTCGGGGTAAGGGCGAGTCCGCGCCCCTGCCGCTGTACCAGTGCTTCTTTGAATTCAGCCTCCAGCCCGCGCACATGTTGGGCAATGGCGGCATGGGTCACATTCAGTTCGCGCGCGGCCTTACTGAAATTCAAATGCCGCGCCGTTGCTTCAAACGCGCGCAGGGCCGCCAGCGATGGAATATCGCGCCAATCCATTAAACTATAAGTTCAACTAACATTTAAGAAATATTACGGATTCGATCTGCAAAGGCAATAGCGGTAAAAAGAATGCAGACACAGAAAAAGGAAAGACAATGTTCAACTCTATCGCCAAAGCCCTGATGATTGCTTCCCGCCAAGACAGACGTGTAAACAACAGTTATCATGACCTTAACTCCGAGGCCTACCGGCACGAAGAGCGCAAGAAACTGGAACTGGAGCGGCAAGCTGCACTGCGCCGCATACATTCCCTTCACATTTAAACCGTTGAAAGGTCAGCTTTCAGTCAAGTCACTGAAGACTTCCATGAACGCACCCTTTGATTCCATCGGAGGGTGCGGTCGCAGTTTCCGCTTGGGGATGTCTTCAAAGACCGGCTTGCCGAACAGTTTGTCGGCCTCTTGTTCGGAAAATCCTGCAATTTGAACAGCTTCCAGCCATGCAGAAATGCGGTCCGCCCGTTTGATCTGTTTCTTGATCGTCGGGGGCAATTCTGCGGGCAGGCCAAACCGGATGTGGATCGCCGCCATCAACCGCTTGTCGAGCGCGGCATATTCCGGACCGACCGCATCCTTTACGGGTGATATCATGTCTCCGATCACGTACTCCGGTGCATCGTGAAGCAAGGCGGCCAGTTGCCAGTTCCGGTCTGCGCGGGGGTATAACCGCCGGAACAATTCAAGCACAAAGACAGAGTGTTCCGCCACAGAGTAAGGGTAGTCTCCGTAAGTCTGCCCGTTCCACCGCGCTACAAAAGCCAGCCCGTGGGCGATGTCCTCGATCTCTATATCCAGTGGCGAGGGATCCAGCAGATCCAGCCGCCGTCCCGATAACATTCGCTGCCATGCCCGTTGTGCTTTCATGGGGTCTCCTTTGCGGGCATTACGACTTATTCCGGTATCTATGCAACGTTTTGGCGATTCATGCGTTGATTGCATGAAGGAGGCACCAATGAAACGCTTTTTTATCGCTCTGACAACCGCCGTTCTGGCATCGACAACCGCGCAGGCCACAACGTCCTGTATGGACTCTGACGAGATGGAAGCCGCATTGGTCGACTGGTATTCCGAAAAGGCTGTCGGCCCCAAGATTGATCGGGATGATACCGAAATCCAGCTTTGGGCATCTGAACAGAACGGGACGTGGACCCTTGTCAGCTACTACGGGAACGGCCAGTCCTGCGTGATTGCCCAAGGAGACCACACTACGCCGGAACCTGACCTGCAACAGCAGGAAGAACTCTATTCCATGTTGGTCGTTCCGAACGCACGCGCTCTCTGACACCCCTGTGATCTATTGCCCGTTGAGCCGTATGGGGAATGCTGGTAATGCCATGTTTGAAACCAAGTTTGAAAGGTCCGTACATGGCGTCCGACTATATTGTAAAAGACATTTCTCTGGCTGAATTCGGCCGCAAAGAACTCGATATTGCTGAAACTGAAATGCCGGGCCTGATGGCGTTGCGGGAAGAGTTCGGTGAGAGCAAGCCGCTTAAAGGTGCCCGCATCGTCGGCTCCCTGCATATGACCATCCAGACCGCTGTGCTGATCGAAACGCTGACAGCTCTTGGTGCCGATGTGCGCTGGGCATCCTGTAACATCTTTTCCACCCAAGACCACGCTGCCGCTGCGATTGCGGCTTCGGGGGTTCCTGTGTTTGCGATCAAGGGACAAACCCTTGAAGAGCATTGGGATTATCTCGACAAATCCTTCCTGTTCGAAGACGGCCCCAACCTGATCCTGGATGATGGTGGTGATGCAACCCTCTACATCCTGCTGGGCGCACGGATCGAAGCCGGCGAAGAATTTGGTATTCCGGGTTCCGAAGAAGAAGAAGCGATCCAGAAGCAAATCAAAAAGCGTATGGCGGCCTCTCCGGGGTGGTTCACCAAGATGCGTGGCCAGATCAAGGGCGTATCCGAAGAAACAACAACCGGTGTGCACCGTCTTTATGAACTGCAAAAGAACGGCGATCTGCCATTCCCCGCGATTAACGTGAATGATTCGGTCACCAAGTCCAAGTTTGACAATAAATATGGTTGTAAGGAATCTCTCGTAGATGGCATCCGCCGTGCGACCGATACCATGATGGCCGGTAAAACTGCTGTTGTTTGCGGGTATGGTGATGTGGGCAAAGGCTCTGCTGCGTCCCTGCGTGGTGCCGGTGCCCGCGTGAAAGTGACTGAAATCGACCCGATCTGCGCGCTTCAGGCAGCGATGGACGGTTTTGAAGTCACCACTCTGGAAGACTGTGTGAAAGACGCGGATATCTTTGTGACCACAACCGGTAACAAAGACATCATCCGCATCGAACACATGCGCGAGATGAAGGACATGGCGATCGTTGGTAACATCGGTCACTTTGACAATGAAATTCAGGTCGCACATCTGGCTAACCTGAAATGCACAAACATCAAGGATCAGGTGGACATGTACGAAATGCCGTCGGGCAATCGTATGATCCTTCTGTCCCAAGGGCGTTTGTTGAACCTCGGTAACGCTACAGGCCATCCGTCCTTTGTTATGTCTGCATCCTTTACCAATCAGGTGCTGGCCCAGATCGAACTGTGGACCCGTGGGGAGCAGTACAATAACGAAGTTTATATCCTTCCCAAACATTTGGACGAAAAAGTTGCCCGCCTGCACCTTGCTAAGATCGGCGTGAAACTGACTGAACTGTCCAAAGAGCAAGCCGACTATATCGGCGTGACACCGGAAGGTCCGTTCAAGCCGGAGCATTACCGTTACTAACGCCACGGTAACTGCAACTTACAATTTTCAAAACGACCGCTCCGGCGGTCGTTTTTTTGTTCAGGTGTCCAGCCCGCGTATCCTTGGGTTTGAAAAGAAAATCACATGCCCCCTTTTTTTGCTATCCGGCTTCCCCTAAGTTTTCCCCCGAGGAGGGCGCTACACGCAGGATGGCCCTTTCTTGATAACAGGGACAATCCGGCGCCATAGGAGTAGAAAATGGGAAAACGCGACGATTTGATTGCCAGATATGCTGACGATCTGAAGAATAAATGTGGGATGACACCCGACATGGATCTGCTAACCAAAGTGACAATCGGCTGTGGTCCGTCGATCTATGACGCTGATGCTGCTACTGTCGCGTCCAGCCAGCCCGGAGAACTGGAAACCGTCAAAAAGAACTTCCTTATCAAGAAACTTGGTCTGTCCGATGGTCCTGCGCTTGATACAGCCTTGGAAAAAGTGATCGAGACCTACGGAAAATCAGAGCGGAACAAATATCGCGCCGTGATCTATTACATGCTGACCAAAGAATTCGGCAAAGAGTCTGTTTACAGCTAAACACCATTTGATCAGAGCTTACGGGCGCCCGCTGTGGCGCCCTTTGTGTTTAGGGGGCTGAGATGCAGCGGAGAAACAGGATTGGCTGGTGGCTCGGCGGGTTGTTTCTACCAATGGTTGCGCTGGCTTTTGCTGTCACAACGCTATTGTATCACCCCCAAACGCCACTGCCACCGGAGTGGAACCCGACCCGCCCGCTTGATCCCAAGGCACCGTTAACACGGATCACCCAATGGAAACTGGCGCGGGCGGTTGCAGATCCGCAGCTTTGTACCGCAGCACTGGGGCGGATTGCTGCGCCAGTTGTCGCCTTGCCGCCGCAGGAAAAGGACAACCAGTGTCACATCAGAAACCGCGTGCAGCTTTCCGATCTTGCGACAGCCCGTGTTGCCACGCTGGAAACCCGCTGCGATATCGCCTTGCGGTTCGCCATGTGGGAACACCACGGGTTGCAACCGGTTGCGCAGTCGCTGCTTGGCGCAAGGATCAGCCGCGTTCACCATTTCGGAAGTTACTCTTGTCGCACGATTGCAGGATCATCGCGGATGAGCCAGCACGCGACAGCCAATGCGCTGGATGTTTCGGGATTTGATTTGGCAGACGGGCAACAGATCCGCTTGCGAAACGACTGGCAAGGCACGGGAAATACAGCGAAATTTCTGCGTGCTGCACGGGACAGCGCCTGTGAGTGGTTCCGCATGGTGCTAAGCCCCGATTACAACGCCGCACATCATGATCATTTCCACATGGATCAGGGGCGCTGGTCGGGATGCCGCTAGCTTCTACAGGCCGCCCATTTCGCAGATGATGTCCCATTCTTCGGGGCGCACGGGTTGCACCGACAGGCGGGAGTTTTTGACTAGTACCATTTCGGACAGACGCGGATCGGCCTTCACCATATCCAGTGTGACGGGCGTTTCCAAAGGTTTGACGGCCTTGATGTCCACACATTCCCAACGCGCATCATCTGTTGTGCTGTCTGGATGGGCGAGCGCGCAGACCTCAACAATCCCGACAACGGCTTTTTCCTTTAACGAATGGTAGAAGAACCCCAGATCGCCAATTGCCATGTCACGCATGAAGTTACGGGCCTGATAGTTGCGTACACCGTCCCATTCCTCGCCTGCGTCGCCCCTGGCAACCTGATCGTCCCAGCCCCATGTGTTGGGTTCCGATTTGAACAGCCAGTAATTCATGGTGCACCTCCGCGTTTATCGGCTTTCCGGTTTCAGGGGGCGCGACATCAGTGTGCGCAGCACCTGTTCCAGTTCCTGCCGCCCATCCAACACATCCGCAACTGCCTGTGCAATCGGCATTTCAACGTTCTGGCGTTCTGCAAGGGCCAGAACAGCTTGTGCAGTGGCGATGCCTTCCACGGTTTTTCCAGTACCAAACGCCCCTTCGCGGCCCAGTTTCTCCCCGAAAGCAAAGTTGCGGGATTGCAGGGAGGTGCAGCTAAGCGCCAGATCGCCAAAGCCGGACAATCCCATCAAAGTCTCTGTTTTTGCCCCCATAGAGGCCGCAAGCCGTGCCAGTTCTGCAAAGCCCCGCGTCATCAGGGCGGCGCGGGCGCTTTCGCCCAGTCCGGCCCCCACCACCAGACCGCAGGCAATGGCGTAGACGTTCTTGAGCGCCCCGCCAAGCGCAACGCCGGTGGTGTCTTGGGACAGGTACAACCGCAAGGAAGCAGAGGAGAGAACCTCTTGCAACCAAGCGCCGGTTTTCGGGTCTTCGCACCCGAGCGAAAGCGCGGTCGGTTTGCCTTGTGTCAGCTCGCTCGCAAAGCCCGGGCCGGAGAGAACGGCGACGGTGGCATCGGGCTTTTTCTCTTTCAATATGTCCTGCTGAAGCAAGCCGGTGCCGGTTTCAATACCCTTGGCGCAGAGCAGAACCGGCGCAGCGGCGGGCAAGGACGCATCGGCCAGAAAGCTGCGCAGATGTTGCGCGGGCAGGACCATCAACAGGATTTCGGCGGTTTGCAAATCCTCAAGATCAGAGGTGATTTCCAGTCCGTCAGGCAGGGGTACATCGGGAAGATAGCGTTTATTTACGCCGGTTTGCCGCATGGTATCGATCTGTTCCGGGTCGCGCCCCCAAAGCACCACTTCATTGCCGCCTGATCGCGCAACGCTGGCAAGGGCCGTGCCAAACGCCCCCGCTCCGATCACACCAATCCGCGTCATGCCTTGGCCCCTTTCTTTCCAGAGCCGAGCATCGGGGCTGCCGCTTTGTCCAGCGGCCAGCGCGGGCGGGCGGATAAGGTCAGGTCATCACATTCGCCCCCCACAAATCTTTCCAGTCCGGCCCATGCGATCATCGCGCCATTGTCGGTGCAGTATTTCAGCGGCGGTGCGAGGAACTGAAAGCCTTCATTGGCAGCAACGTCCTGCAAGGCGCTGCGGATCAGGCTGTTGGCAGCCACACCGCCCGCTACGGCCAGCACCGGTGTCTCCACAGGTTTGCCAAAGGCGATACAGGCGCGGCGGGACTTTTCCGCCAGCGTATCGGCCACTGCCTGCTGGAAACTGGCGCAAAGATCGGCGCGGTCCTGCACAGTTAGCCCGCCTTTTTCTGCGACCAGTGTATCCCGCGCACGGCGCAGGGCAGTTTTTAGACCGGAAAAAGACATATCCAGATCAGGACGATCCAGCAACGGACGGGGAAAACGGAACCGTTTCGGATCCCCGTTTTTCGCCTCTTCTTCGATCAAAGGCCCGCCGGGATACCCAAGCCCCAAGAGTTTCGCAGTCTTGTCGAAGGCTTCGCCGGGCGCGTCGTCAATGGTGCCCCCCATACGGGTGAATTGATCAGGGCCGTGCACGCCCAGAAACTGGCAATGCCCGCCGGACACAAGCAACATCAGATAGGGGTATTCCACGCCATCCGTCATGCGCGGGGTGAGCGCGTGACCGGCAAGGTGGTTAACCCCCACCAGCGGCTTGCCCGAACCGATGGACAGGCCCTTGGCGCACATCACACCGCTGATAACGCCGCCGATCAACCCGGGACCCGCCGTTACGGCGATCGCATCCACATCTGTGAGGGTCAATCCGGCCTGTTCCAGCGCCTGTTCCACGCAAAGGTCGAGCCTCTCTGCATGGGCACGGGCAGCTATTTCGGGTACGACACCGCCAAAGGCCGCGTGCAGCCCTTCCTGCCCCCAGACAATGGAGGATAGCACCTCGGCATCAGTGCCATCTTTGCGGCGCACAACGGCAGCGGCAGTGTCATCGCAACTGCTTTCGAGCCCTAATACCGTGATATTTTGTGACATTGCCAATCCGCGCCCGTCATGTTTTTCTCGCCCTGCAGGTAACATTTGCGCCCCTTTTCAGCAATGGTCACATCACCCCATGCCCGACCCTTTCGTTTTAATGATCCGGCCCGAGCCGCAATCCCGCGCCTTTCTAAAGGCGTTTACTGCGCGGACGGGTCTTGAAACAGATGTGATCTTTAGTCCCGTACTTGGGACTGTGTCCCGTCAGGGGATTGCTTTGCCTGCGGATGCATCTCTGCTCGTCTTCACTTCGGTGAACGGCGTAGCGCTTTGGTCAGAGCTGACTCCTGACCGGAAACCGCGGGCATTTTGCGTCGGAGAGAACACAGCAGAGGCGGCACGGGCGCAAGGGTTTGCAGCTGAGAGCGCGGATGGAACAGGAGAAGATCTGCTCAGCTTGATTTTGTCCAACGCCCAAGAGTGTGACCGGATTTATTACCTCTCGGGGAACTTCGCGGCGCTTGATCTGGCGCAGGCCTTGCAAGCGAGGGGGGTCAATGCCCGCAGGATTGTACTTTACGACCAGCTACCACTGCCCCTGACGCATACCGCACTGGATGTACTGGAACGAAAACCTGTGATCGTTCCGGTTTTCTCCCCCAGAACCGCGCGATACTTTGTGGATCAGATTGCCGGTATGCCGATGCATGATTGCCGTTTCTTGTGTATTAGCGCAAATGCAGCGGCCCCTTTGAAAGGGCTCACCGCGCCAATAGAAATTGCCAGCGCCCCGACACGTGACGCCATGATTACAGCTTTGGATGTGACGCTGCGCAATTTCACAGCAAAAGCCTGAAGATTATAGGCAATTTCAGCGCAGTTGACGCATTGCACTTGAGAGAATGCAACAGAGACCCTAGTTTTGTGAAAGGGATTCCTCCTAGAAGCAGAACAGGGCTATCGGCACGTGGCAGATAAATCCAAGAAGAAACCGGAAATCGAAGACGCGGAAGCCGTGGATAGCACGGATGCCAAGACCGGTGGCAAGCCGACAGACAATAACGCTGGCGGTAAGGCTGATACTGTTAAACCGGCTGGTAAGGGTACTGACGGGTCAACCGGTGATACAGCCGATAAAAAGCCCAAGGCACAATCTTTTCAGAAAAACGCCTCTGAAGACAAAAAAACTGACTCTGCCAGTGACAAGAAGCCTGCGGATGAAAAAGCCGTCGCAGGTAAAGCCACAACCGCTAAGACAACCGACATTATTCCGGCAACCCCTGCCGCTGCAGCGGCCACAGGGGCGAGCGACGGCTCCAAACCTGCCGATCCGGTTTCCAAGCCGAAGGAAAAACCGGCTACAGATCCTGTGATCAAACCCGAGCCAGAGCCGACTGCGCACAACGCGGAAGAAGAGAGCGAAGAGGATGACATCGGGTCTTCCTTTGCTGCCAAAGTGTTGCGGGCGCTGGCGCTGATCGTTTTCGGTATTGTGGTCGCGCTTTGGGGCGCACCCAAGGTTGCGCCTATGCTTCCAGCCGGCCTGTCGCCAGTAGCAGAATTTTTGATGCCCGGACAAAGCGAAGCAAGAGCCGAAGTTGCAGCCCTGCGTTCCGATCTGGAGTCGCGTCTGGCGGAACTGGAACAGGCACCACAAGATGGCGTCAATCAGGAGGCAATCGACGCGGCCATTGCGCAATACGCGCAAAGCCAGCAGGAAGAGCTGGCCGCGATCAAGGACAGACTGGCGGCGACCGATGGTGTGGACATAGAATCCCGCGTTGCCTCGCTTGAATCCCGTATCGAAGGGGTGGAAGCTGAACTGACCGCTGTGGGGGAACGCCTTTCGACGCAGATCACCGAAAATGGTGCGACCCTTTCCGAGGAAGCGGCATCCAAGCTTTCCGGTTTTCAGGCAACATTGCAGGGATTGAAAGCGCAAGTTGCGGATCTCGCAGCAAAGAACGGTGCTCTGAACCAGAAAGTGGAAGAAGCCGCAAAGGCAGCGGCGCGGCGGGTGGAAGAAGCGGAAAAAGAAGCCTCCAGCCAGGTGGCATCCACCGCGACGAAGAAACTGCTGACCGATATTACCGTAGCGCTCGACAGTGGCGCACCTTTCCGCGCAGCTCTTGACGGGCTTGTCGAACTGACCGGTACTGAAGTTCCGGATGCGCTGGGCGCCGTTGCAGACACGGGCACCCCGTCCTGGACGACCTTGCGCAACCGTTTTTCCGATCGCGCCCACGCTGCACTGCGGGCCGATACCAAAGCGAATGCAGGGGATGGTGTTGCAGGTAAGCTCGGTGCTTTCCTGAAAACCCAGGTGGGTACCCGCTCTATCGAGCGGCGTGACGGTGATAGCGCAGATGCCATCCTGTCCCGGGTTGAAGACGATCTTGTCAACCGCAGGCTTGCCGCCGCCCTGAGCGAGGCTAATTCCTTGCCAGAGGCTGCCAAGGCGGCAATGTCACAGTGGATCGCCGACCTTTCCGCCCTGAACGCAGCGCAGTCTGCGTTGACTGATCTGAATGCCTCTCTGGGCGCAACCTGATAGAAAGCGCGACACATGCTGTGGTCCCTTATCCGAATTATAATCTTCATCGCGCTGATTACGGCAGCGGCCTTTGCGGCCAGCTTCATGATAGAGGCCGGAGGTCAGGTTCAACTGTCCTTCAACGGGGCAGAATACACTTTTGAACCGCTGGTCGGGCTGATCGGACTGGTCCTGCTGATCCTTGCAATCTGGATCGTAGTCAAATTGCTGGCGCTGATGGTGGCGGTGTTTCATTTCTTTAACGGCGATGAGACCGCGATTTCCCGCTATTTCACCCGCAATCGCGAACGCAAGGGGTTCGAGGCGCTAGCAGACGGTATGGTCGCCCTTGCCGCAGGTGAAGGACGCACCGCCAGCCAGAAAGCGGCCAAGGCCGAGCGGTATCTTGATCGTCCGGAACTGACCCAGCTTATCAATGCGCAAGCGGCGGAAATGTCCGGCGATACCAAAAAAGCACTCAAGCACTACAAGAACCTGCTGCAAAACGACCGCACCCGTTTTGTCGGTGTGCAGGGGATTATGAAGCAGAAACTGGCCGAAGGGGACACGGATACCGCGCTGAAACTGGCGGAGAAAGCCTTTGCCCTTCGACCGAACCACGACGGTACACTTGATACCCTGTTTTCCCTGCAAACGGAAAAGCAGGAATGGTCCGGAGCCCGCAAGACGATTGAAGCCAAGGTAAAGGCCCATACGTTGCCCCGTGATGTGGGACGCCGCCGTGATGCGGTTTTGTCGCTTGCGGATGCACGCCGCCTGTTGGATGCAGGGGAAATTCCTTCGGGTAAGGAAGCCGCGTTGCAAGCCAACGCCCTGTCCCCCGATCTGGTGCCTGCGGCGGTTCTGGCGTCAGAGATGCACGTTCTGGACGGCAACAAGAAAGCGGCGGCGAAGGTGATCAAAAAGGCGTGGGGCGCGACACCGCATCCCGATCTTGCCAGCGCCTTTGCAGAGATCGAGCCGGAAGAAACGCCTGCGGCACGTTTGAAACGGTTCAATGCCCTGCTGCGAATAAACTCCGATCATGCCGAAACCCGAATGCTCCAAGCGGAACTGTTGCTGGCAGAAGAAGATTTCCCTGCCGCCCGTCGCGCCATGGGCGATCTGGCAGAAACACAGCCTTCGGCACGGTCCCTGTCCATCATGGCGGCGATTGCACGGGGTGAAGGTGCGGATGAAAAAGTCGTGCGTGGTTGGCTGTCCAAAGCGCTCTCGGCCTCTCGCGGACCGCAGTGGATTTGTTCGTCTTGCAACAAGATCCATACCCAGTGGGCCCCGAAATGCGACAACTGCGGCACCTTTGACGGGATGGACTGGAAAATGCCGCCGGAAAGCGATGATCTCGGGGCGACGACTTCTATGCTTCCGATGATGGATGGAGCACTGGAGGGGGTGGAACCTGTTCCTGATCCGACAAAAACGCCAGAACAGCGCGATTGACCTGTTTGGCGTGGGTTATCACCAGTGAATGACCTGCACCTTTGATTTCAACAATTTGCGCACTGCGGTTGATTTCCCGCAGGCGCATGGCGCAGGCAATCGGGATAACCGTGTCCTCTGTTCCGAAAACGGCCAGCACCGGCATCCCGCGATCCAGCAGGCGGCGGTGCACATCGGTTTGGTCCGTGTAAATTACATGGCGCAAGCTGCTTAGAACCGCGGCCCCGAAACCGGCAAAGCGGGTCTCGCGGCACTGTTTTTCGATCATATCGTTGTCGACACCTTCCAGCTTGCCCGCTTGCCTGCTGCCACGACGCAGGGTCCAGCCGCCGAACAGAAACATGGCAAGATCCCCGATTACCGGCCAGCGGGCGACCCAGTTCGGCTCTGATTGCAATAATCCGGCGGGTGCAATCAGGACCAGCCGTTTGATCCGGTCTCGCCGCAGGGCCGCATAGTGGGCGGCGATTGCGCCACCCATCGAATATCCAAGAAGATGATAGCCAGCAGGAACTTCAAGTTTTTCAAGAAGTTCGTCGATTTCTCGCACGTAGAACGCCATCGTATGGCTGGCATAGGGTCGATCAGAAAAGCCGCGGCCGAAGTGATCGAATGTCAGCACGCGGTAGCCTGCGCCGGTGAGTGCGCCCAGTTGGTCCCGCCATACAAAGCTCGGCGTGGTCAGGCCGTGCACCATGACCAGTATCGGACCGTTTTTCGGTCCGTGCCACTGGTAATGGATCAGCCCGCCGGTGATCTGGACAAATTCTCCCGGTGCCATCCGTCTGGCCCGCCCCGACATGGGGCGGCGCAGAAACCATGCTACGGCAAGGAACAGCCCGAAGGCGATCAGAAAAGAAGCTGGAGAGAAAAGGCTCATGTGCCGCAGAAGGTTTGTTGCACGATCTGGTCCGGCGTCGGTGCGGCTTCATACTCTGCGTAGTCCGGTTGCGGCTCATAAGGGTTGGTAACAACAGACACGAGCCTATGAAGCGGGTTGAAATCCCCCGCCAGTGCGCTTTGAATTGCTTCCTCAACGCGATGGTTTCGTGGGATAAATACCGGATTGGCGGCTTTCATCCCATCCAGTAACGCCGGATCATGCCGCTTGCGCCATTGCTCCAGCCAGAACTGGGCCTCCAGCGGTTCAACAAACAGGGCTGCAAATGCCTCTTCGTTACCGCCACTTGCAATGCGGGTCAGATCGCTGAAGAACAGGGTGAAATCACAGCCCTGATCCGCCATCAGTTTGAACACCTCCTGCATGAAACCAGCATCCACCGGAATGCCGAGTTTGGCGGCAAAGCCTGCGTTCAGAGTGTCGTTAAACAGGTCGGAGAACCGCCCCACCGCGCCTTCGGCCAGTTTGATCGCAGCATCCTGATCGGGGTGCAGCACAGGCAGCAGCGCCTCGGCCAGACGGGACAGGTTCCACACGCCGATATTGGGCTGGTTTACCCAAGCATAGCGCCCGTTGCGGTCGATAGAACTGAACACTGTATTGGGGTGGAAACGGTCCATAAAGGCGCAGGGACCATAGTCTATGGTTTCTCCAGCAATCTGCATGTTGTCGGTATTCATCACCCCGTGAATGAACCCCAGACACATCCATTGGGAGATCAGACGGGCCTGCCGCTCTGTCACCATTTCAAGCATGGCCAGAACCGGATTTTCCGCTTCTTTCGCAGTGGGATAGTGCCTGTCGATCACGTAATCCGCCAGCGTCTGGATATGCCCTGACTGTTCGCGGGCGAAGAAGTATTGGAAGGTGCCAACCCGCACGTGGCTTTGTGCGATGCGGGTCAGGACAGCGCCCGGCAATCCGGTCTCCCGCTGTACCCTTTCACCGGTTGCTACAGCAGCCAGCGCGCGGGTGGTGGGCACACCGACTGCGGCCATAAATTCGCTGACGATGTATTCCCGAAGAACAGGACCAAGCGCGGCCTTGCCGTCACCGTTACGGGAAAACGGGGTCGCGCCGGAACCCTTCAACTGAATGTCGAGCCTTGTGCCATCAGGGGCGAGGATCTCACCCAGCAGATGGGCGCGGCCATCGCCGAGTTGCGGCGACCAGCCGCCGAACTGGTGTCCGGCATAGGCCATCGCCAGCGGTTCCGATCCTTGGGCCACACCCGCACCGGAGAGCATCTCAAGACCCTTTTGCGACGACAACCATGCCACATCCAACCCGATCTGTTCCGCCAGTTCTGTGTTCAGTTTAACCAGCTCCGGTTCAGGGGCCTGATCCGGATCGACACGGGCGAAGAAACCGTCGGGCAGGCGGGCGTAGCTGTTGTCAAAGGCGGGTCCTGTCATATGGCGCTCCATTCCTTCAGGATATATTTTGCAGTCATAAGATCCAGATGGGCACCGCCACCGTTTTTAAACAGGGTGATCTCGTCATCGTGACTGCGTTTCGCTGTGCCAGCTACCAGTTCGTGGAAATCGCCTAGAATATCGTCTTTGTTGATAACACCCTGTGCCAGCGGGATTTTCAGCTCTCCGATGTGATCCATCGTGGTGGCGCGGCTGTCCACAAAGATACTGCTGCGGGTCAGGGCGGTGTCGTCCACCTCTCGCATGTCGGGGCGGTAGGCACCGATCAGGTCGATATGCTGGCCCGCGTGCAGCCAGTCGCCCCGCAGGACTGGTTCGCTGGACATGGTGGCACAGGACACGATATCGGCCTGTGCGACAGCATCCTCAAGGCTCTCTACCGGTTTGATATCATGGGTGTCTGACAGTTCCTGCGCCATTTCGACCGCTTTGGCGCCTGTGCGGTTCCAGACCATGAAGGATGCCTTCGGAAAGACTGTAGAATAAGCGCTAACCAGATTGCGCCCGACGGTTCCGGCCCCCACAATCAGGATCGTTTTACTGTCGGGCCGCGCCAGCAGTTTTGCCCCGAGCAAGCTGTCACCGGCAGTTTTCCATTTTGTTACAAGATGAAAGTCGATCACCGCTTCCAGCGTGCCGAATTCATCGTCAAACACCATGACCCCGCCCTGAACCATCGGCTTGCCCTTGGCGACATTGCCTGGAACGATGGTCGCGGATTTCACCGCCACGCCCAACCCGTCGATCCAGGCGGCGCGGCTGAGCAGGGTATCCTCTCCGCGATAGGCAAAACCGTCTGCAATGCTCGCAGTGGGAAGTTTGTGCCCTTCAGCCAGTGCATCGGTCAGACCGCTCCAACTCAGGCGGCTGTCCATTTCGTCAAATTCGATAAACGGGATTTTCATTCAGATATTCCTTCTTAATCGGGGAAGAGCTGGCCCGTCAGGCTGTTTCGCCCCCTGTTTCGCGCAGGGCAAAGCGCAATTCCCGTTCCAAGACATCCAGAAAACGGGAGCGATCGGCCTTGGAAAAGGGTTTGCCGCCGCCCTGCCGGAACGGATCGGCTGCCCGCAGATCGGCCATAAGATCCCGCGTGGCCAGACGGTTGCCGATATTGGTCTTGGTGAACATTTCGCCGTTATGCTGTATCACGCGGGCGCCCGCTTCAAGACACTTGGCCGCCAGCGGGATGTCCCCAGTGACCACCACATCGCCTGCCTTGCAACGATCTGCAATCCACATATCCGCCACATCAGGACCGGCATCCACCACCACGGTTTCCACCAGCGGATGGGGGTTCGGGCGGATGCCCCCGTTTGATACCACAAAGACCTTAACCTTATGGCGGTCCGCAACACGCAGGGTCTCTTCCTTGACCGGACAGGCATCAGCGTCGATGTATATGCTGCTCACTTGGACTCTTTCGTCTTGGCTTTTGTTTTGGCTTTCTTCTTTTCAGATGTAACCTTGTACTGCTCGGGGATGGGCATCCGGTTGAATGCATCCAGCCCGGCAATTTTATAGGCTTCGGCAAGGGTCGGGTAATTGAAGGTGTTCTCGATAAAGTAATCCACGGTGCCCTTCAGGTTCAGAACCGCCTGCGCAATGTGGATCAGTTCGGTCGCGCCTTCGCCCATGATCTGCACGCCCAACAGACGGCGGGTTTTCAAGGACACCAGCATTTTCAACATGCCGTTTTCAATCCCCATAATATGCCCGCGTGAGGTCTCGGAGAACCGCGCCAGACCGATTTCGTAGGGGATGCCCCGTTCCTGTACTTCTTCTTCGGACATGCCGCAGGTGGACATTTCAGGCACCGAATAAATGCCATAAGGGAACCACGGCGATTGTGGCAGGGTCGGCGTATCAAGCGCATGGCAGGCCGCAACACGCCCCTGTTGCAACGATGTAGAGGCAAGCGAGGGGAAACCGATCACATCGCCCGCCGCATAGATATGGGGGACAGCAGATTGATAGGTTTCGCGGTTTACACTGATCCGGCCACGGTGATCGGTTTCCAGCCCGACGGCTTCCAGATTCAGCGCCTCTGTCGCCCCCATGCGTCCAGCCGCAAACAACAGCATTTCAGCGCGGACGTGACGACCGTTTTCCATCGAAATCTCGACAAAGTCGCCCTTCTGTTCGACCAGATCGACCTTGGAGCCTAGGCGCAGATCGATGCCCATCTCGCGGATTTGTTGCGTAAATTCAGCGATTAGCGTGTTGTCGATAAAGTCCAAAAAACTGTCGCGGGGTTCAACCAGAGTCACTTGCACGTCCAGCGAACAAAGGATCGTGGCATATTCCACCCCGATTACGCCCGCACCGATCACGATCATGCTGCGCGGGATGTTGGGCAGCGTCAGGATTTCGTCGCTGTCAAAGACAGTAGTGCCGTTGAAGGGAATATACTCGGGCCTGAAAGGCTTGGTTCCGGTACAGATTACAAAGCTGTCAGATGAGATTTCAGTGGTTTCTCCGTCAAGGCTCTTAACCTCTATCACATTTTCGGAGATAAACCGCGCTTCACCTTCCATCGTTTCAACACGGTTACGGGTAAACTGGTGTTCCAGCACATCCACTTCGTAATCCAGTGTCTTGTGAAGGCGGGCCTGAAGGTCCGCAGACTGGATGCCGTCCCGTGCGCGGTAGGACCGGCCGTAAAAGCTCCGCTCTCGCCAGCCTGACAGGTTCAGCGCGGTTTCCCGCAGGGTTTTTGACGGGATGGTGCCGGTGTGAACAGACACGCCTCCCACACGCTCGTTGCGTTCTACCACCAGAACCTTGCGGTGCAGCTTCGCCGCTTGGATCGCGGCAGATTTTCCGGCAGGTCCACTGCCAATAACAACCAGATCATAGCGGCTCATGTATTATACTCCGTAAAGGGCGTCTGCGTGGAAGGCGACGTGGTCTTCCATGAAGGTTGAGACAAAGAAATAGCTGTGGTCATACCCCGCCTGCATCCGGAATGTACCGGGCTGGCGCCGTGCGGCCATGGCTTCGGACAGGGCCTCCGGCTTGAGAAGGTCCAGAAAATTGTCAGCGCTGCCCTGATCGATCAGGACGTGGGACGGGTGGCCGGTTTCCCGCATCAAAAGCGTTGCGTCATGGGCGGCCCAAGCGGCCTCATCATCGCCCAGATAGGCGGATAGTTGTTTGCGGCCCCAATCCGAAGCAGTCGGGTTGGCGATTGGCGCAAAGGCAGAGACGGAAGTGTATTGATCCGGACGCGCCATAGCCAGCGTCAGCGCACCATGTCCGCCCATGGAATGGCCGGTGATGCCCTGTGCCTCTTCCAGCAGGGGAAATTCCCGAAACAGCAGCGCGGGCAGTTCATCTGCGATATAGTCGAACATCCTGTAATGCGGTGCCCAAGGGTCTTGGGTCGCGTTCACATAGAACCCGGCCCCTTTACCCAGATCATAGGCGTCGTCATCGGCAACATCCTCACCCCGCGGCGAGGTATCCGGAAAGACCAGCGCAATTCCGTTTTCCGCCGCCCAGCGTTGCGCACCTGCTTTGGTCATGGCGTTTTCATGGGTGCAGGTCAAACCTGACAGATACCACAGCACCGGAACCTCTTGCAGTTCGGCCTGTGGCGGCACAAACAGGCCGAATGTCATGTCGCCCTTGCAGCTTTCCGAACGGTGCGAATAGACCCCCTGTACCCCGTCAAAGCACTTGTTTTCCGATAGCATTTCCATTGCGGATCTCCGTCATTTTTCATCAGGCCTAGCCGAGATTCATGCTCGCCTCAACAGATCAATCGTCTTGAGGGTGGTTTCGTGCTATGCTTGGCCCATTGATCCCAAGTCCATAAGCAAAAGGAAGCCATCCGATGGTTAATATTCCCGAGACTGTGAAGACCGTGATTGAAGATGAAAAGGGCAAGCGTGCCATTTCAAAGAAATTAAAAGAATTGCCGGAAGACACGACCGCCAAGAAACTGTCACCGGCGATTGCAAAATCGATGAAAGACTCTTTCAAAGGTGATTTCAAGAAAGTCATGTTGCACACGGGGGGCAACATCAAGGAGGTTGGAAAGTCTATCAAAGCCAAAGTGTTTACGGTGGACTACGACATGTATTTCGCCAAAGCCGCTGATGCCAAAAATGTAGAGTTGATCGCACATGAACTGACCCATGTTGCGCAACAAAACGGCGGCACCTATCCCAAATCCACCAAAGGAAAGGCGCTGGTGTCTAAGTAGGCCCGTTGCTGATCACCCAGCCCAGCACCACTGACAGGGTCGCTACACTGGCCACTGTAGACATCAGGATGGTGGAAGACACCCGCGCAGGGGCGACACCGTAGTGCTGCGCCAGAATATAGATATTGCCCGCAGTCGGCATGGCTGCGGTTGCAATCATGATACCGGCTGCAAACGGGTCTACATCAAACACCCAAAGCGCGAAAAAGGCGACTGCGGCGGGCTGGATCACCAGTGTTCCAAAGCTGAGCCAGACGGCAATAGCAGGCCGTTCCGCCGTTTGCCCGACGAGAGATGCACCAATCGCGAACAGCGCGCACGGGGTCGCTGCAGAGCCGAGTATCCGCAAAAAATCATCCGCAGGCTGTGGCACCGGAAATTCCAGCGCCGACCAGATCAGACCGAGTGTCATGGACATAACCATCGGATTTTTCAGCAGGCCAACCCCGATCCGGCGCAAGGATCCAAGGGACACAGACCCTTCCCGCGATGCGGTTATCAGGATCACGACCAATGATCCGAAAACAATCAGATCAATCGCCAGCACAAACAGGACCGGCGCGGCAGCGGCATCACCCAGCAAGGCTACCAGCATGGGCAGGGCCAGAAAACCGGCGTTCCCGATCACGGCACATTGTGCCTCGATCGCTGCGATGGCCCATCCGGTTCCCCGTATCAGGGCCACGACAGTGAACAAAAGATACACGGCAACACAGCCCGCCAGATAAGCCAGCCCGAATTGCAGATCGAAAATTTCGGTAATGGGAAGGGAACTGGAAAACCGCAACAGCATGGCGCTGAGAGCGAAGTAGAAGACGAATTTGGTCAGATAGGTCGTGGCCTCTGGCCCGAAAAATCGCGTTGCAGCAGCGAGATATCCTATCGCAATAAGCGCAAAGAACGGCAAGGTTTGCAGGAATATCTCTAACATTTCAATTTCTTATAAAACGGTCATAATCTGGGAAAGCGGCTTTTTGTGTTTGGCGATCTCCGGCACGGTTGCTGTATCGCTGGGGTGGCCTACTGCGATGATCATCGTCGCCTTCTCAGAAGATGGCCTGCCGCACATGTCATTCAGGAATTTCATCGGGTTCGGTGTGTGGGTCAGGCTGACCAGACCTGCGTGATGCAGGGCAGCCAGTAGAAATCCCGTGGCTATGCCAACACTTTCCGGCACGTAGTAATTCTTGAACTTCTCTCCGTCCTCGCGCATCCCGTAGCGTTCGGCAAAGACTACGATCAGCCAGGGGGCGTCGGTCAGGTGGGGTTTGTGCTTGTCGGTGCCAATGGGTTCCAGCGCTGCCAGCCATTCCGCGCCGGCACCGCCTTCATAAAAGGCGTCTTCTTCGGATTCTGCGGCAGCCCTTACTCGGGCCTTCATGTCGGGGTTGCGGATGGCCACAAAATGCCAGGGCTGGTGGTTGGCCCCGCTGGGGGCGGTACCGGCGGCGGCGATGCAATCCTCGATCACGCCCCGATCCACATCCCGATCCGAATAATCCCGCACCGTATGCCGTTTGCGCATGAAATTCATGAAAGACAGCGCATGAAAGCGGGTCTCTTCGTCTGTATACTCAAAGCGGTCGGGCAGGGGGATCGGGGTGTATTTCGGGGGCTGGGTCACTTTGTTTTCGCCTTTTCCTGTACAAAGACTACATTGCCCCGTTTCGTGACTTTGAATTTGCTGATTTCGTTGATCAGATCCAGCAAACGTTTCTTGCCAAAAGAACGGGGGTCAAAATCGGGATAACGTTTGTTCAGCTCTTGTACCACCTGGCTGAGATGGACCTCTTCGTTATCCTCGTTGATGGCGCGCAGGGCCGTGCGGATACGGTTGTAGGCAAAATTCAGGTCTGCTTTTTCTACAGTCGGTCCTGTCTTGGCATCCTCCGCCTTGGGTAGCAGGTTTTCGATAAAAATGAACCGCTTGCAGGCCATTCTGAAGGCTTCTGGAGTTTTGCGCTCCCCGATGCCGTAGACATGCACTCCTTCTTCGCGGATGCGGTGCGCCAGACGGGTATAGTCCCCGTCTGACGATACAATGAAGAACCCGTCATAAAGACCCGAATGCAACTGGTCGATGGCGTCAATTACCAGAGCAATATCGCTGGCATTCTTGCCGGTTGTGGTGCTTGGAACGTGTTGGGCCACGATGCCAAACTTGACCTGATTTTCCGACCAGCGGTTCATGCGAGAGCTGGAAAAATCCCCGTAAATGCGGCGCAAGCTGATCTCACCGAAACTGGCAATTTCTTCCAGTATCACCTCGGCGTAAGCCGCACTGACGTTGTCGCCGTCAATAAAGACGGCGAGTCGGGGGATGTTTGCGTCGATCAAAATTCCACCACGGCGCGGATCGACTTGCCTTCGTGCATCAGATCAAAACCGTGGTTGATCTCGTCCAGTGTCAGTTTGTGGGTGATCATCGGGTCGATCTCGATCTTGCCGTCCATGTACCAGTCCACGATCTTAGGTACATCTGTGCGCCCCGAAGCACCGCCAAAGGCCGTGCCGCGCCAGCTGCGTCCGGTGACAAGCTGGAACGGACGGGTGGAGATTTCCGCACCCGCAGGGGCAACGCCGATGATGATGCTTTCGCCCCAACCCTTATGCGCCGCTTCCAGTGCAGTGCGCATCACATTCACGTTGCCAGTGGCATCAAATGTGTAATCCGCACCACCCTTGGTCAGTTCGACAAGATGGGCCACCAGATCGCCTTCCACTTCGGAAGGATTCACAAAGTCGGTCATGCCGAAGCGTTCGGCCATTTCCCGTTTGCCTTCGTTCAGGTCAACACCAACAATCTGGTCCGCCCCTGCAAGGCGCAGGCCCTGGATCACGTTCAAACCGATGCCACCCAGACCGAATACGATCCCGCGCGAGCCGATTTCGACTTTGGCGGTGTTGATGACGGCACCGATGCCGGTGGTCACGCCGCATCCGATGTAACAAATCTTGTCGAACGGCGCGTCCTTGCGCACTTTGGCCAGCGCGATTTCTGGCACGACAGTGTGGTTGGCGAAGGTGGAGCAGCCCATGTAGTGATGGATCGGCGTGCCATCCAACATGGAAAAGCGGGTGGAGCCGTCCGGCAGCAGGCCCTGACCTTGGGTTGCACGTACCTTCTGGCAGAGGTTTGTTTTCGGATTGAGACAGTATTCGCATTCCCGACATTCCGGCGTGTAGAGCGGAATCACGTGATCGCCAACTTCCAGACTGGTCACGCCTTCGCCCACTTCGATCACCACACCGGCCCCTTCGTGGCCGAGGATCGCTGGGAAGATGCCTTCGGGATCATCGCCGGAGCGGGTGAATTCATCCGTATGGCACAATCCGGTCGCCTTGATTTCGACCAGCACCTCGCCGGCCTTTGGGCCTTCAAGGTTTACTTCCATGATTTCAAGCGGTTTTCCTGCTTCTACAGCAACGGCGGCGCGGGTTCTCATGTGCTTTCTCCGTATCAGAACTTTCGCGCTACCCTGCAAAATCTGGCGCTGTTTGACAATTCAATTCCCCGAAGCGCTAGGAGTTTATTAACTAATTTTAAGCAAAGTTTAAGGATGTTCCGCTTTTGCTTCCTGACGCTTGCTGTTCTGCTGAACGCTGCACTGCCTTTTCAGGCAGAACCCTTGCGCCTGTTCAATCGAAGTTATGACTATTCGCTGGAAATCTACGGTTCCTTTAATGCACCTCCCGATCTGGCCGAGATCTATCAGGAGAACGCAAAGTTCGAACTGTATATAAAACCCTCTGTAACCCTTTTCAGGCTATCGGAAAAATCTGTTTTTGCGGCTTATGCGACTCTTGTTTTGCTCAAAGACAGTGACGGTTTCGAGTATAATAACAAATACACTTTTGCCTTGGGTAGCGAGATCCGGTTCAGGCCGAATGATGCTGTCAAACTGTCCTTTGGTGGTAAATGGAAGATGGAGCAGGAGTTCAGTACCGGCGTGATGCGCAGTGCATTCGTCTGGACGGCCGATGCTTCCGTTTACAAAACATGGCAACCCCGCTGGTTGTCCCGCAGGGAAGGTAGCGAACTGGTGCTAAGCGGTTGGGCCAACTTCCGTCATCCAGGCTCCCTCCATCTTAGCGAACGCAACAACGGACAGTTGCAGGCGTTTGGTAAACTGGCGGTGGCGGTGCCCTATCGAACTACAGACCTGAAAGTTGTGCCTTTCGTATCGTTACTGGCCAAGGCGGACCAGAAAGGCAGGGACTTTAACAACAGGCTGGAACCGGCCCTTGGGCTGGAGTTGAAGATACCGCTCAAAAGGGACGGCAGTATCGAGATCGGGGCGAAAACCGCCTATCAAAACCGCTTTGCCTCGCGCACCAGTTCGACCGGAGGAACGGTTTATGTGAAATGGTACAAAAGGTTCTGAACGGCTGGTCTCCTCAAACACGGAACGAGGCTGATTTAACTGTTGTAACTTGCCGACCGTGTCCTATTTTTAACGAATAGACTCTTCGTCCAACAGATTTTGAGGTTTTTCATGGGGCTTGCACGGCTGATTCCGGCAATTTCAGTACTTTTCTTTTGTATGTCGCCAGCAGCCGCGCAGGTGAATGTTCCTGTTGAAAATGACAACCTGCAGCTGCCTGTTGATCAGGTTGAAGACAGTACCAACCGGACCAGTGTTTTGGGCGCTTATGTTTCCGAACGGGGGGTTCTGGACCTGCGTAACGTACAGGCGGATGATTTTTCCGAACTGGCTGGCGTGGATGATGTGCGCGATTTGCTGCTTGACGGGTCGTCTATTGTTGACCTGTCTCCGCTGGCAAAGATGCGCGGGGTTGAAATGATCAGCATGTCCGAGACGCAAGTGACTGACCTTTCGCCCCTGACCTCTCTGAAATCCTTGCGCCATCTGTATATGAACGGTTCGGCTGTAACGGATCTGTCCCCTCTCGCAAGGATGACATGGATTGAAGACATTGGCGCCGACGATACCTTGATCGAGGATTTGTCGCCCCTCAAACAGCTTGCCAATCTGCGACGGCTGAGCATTCGGGGCACTTTGGTGTCCGACCTTTCGCCGCTGCGCAATCACAAGAAACTGACGTGGTTGAACCTTGCAGACAGTCTGGTCACGGATATTTCCGTGTTGCGCGGGTTCGAGGTGATGCACGAGCTGTCTCTTGGTGGCACGATGATAGAAGATATTTCGCCCCTGTCGGAGCTGTTCCTGATAAAAATCCTGAAGCTCGACGGGACATTCGTGCGTGACATCAGCCCGCTGAGCAAACTGGACCTGCTGGTGGAACTGAACCTCGGGCTGACTGCTGTAGAAGATATTTCGCCGCTGGCCACCATGGAAAACCTCCGGTTCCTTGATCTGAGCGCCACTGCCGTGCAGGATGTTGCACCGCTGGCGGGACTCGAAAAATTGCGGGAAGTACGGTTGCAAGGCTCTGCTGTCAGTGATTTTTCGCCTTTGGCAGAACGGGAAAACCGCGGCTTGAAGATCGGCCGTTAACGCCCTCCCCGCTCTTTCTGCGGCTTGCCAACCGGCCCACTGTCTGGCGTTAACAAAGGCCGCAACAGGGCCATCGGGTGGGCCCGCAGGGTCAGGCGCATGGACACATAGTCTTCCACCACATTTTCACCCGCGCTCATCTCGGGCAGGGTGACGGGCGGTTCCTCCAGTCCTTCTCCGTCCAGTTCCTGTGCGAACAGGGGCAGGGGCGCTGCACCTTTGACCGCCTTTGCGTGCCACAAAGCCTCGCGCCGGTTATCTCCCAAAGCGGCGAAAGCATCCGCCTCGGCCAGTATCTCCAGCACATGGGGCGGAGTTCCGGCGCGGCGCCAGACATCTTCCACTTGGGTATAGCCGTTGCCCCGCGCCGAACAGATCCACATGGCCTCTTCCTCGCGCATTTTGCGGATCTGGCGAAACCCGAGCCGCAAGGCCAGCCCGCCGCGACCGTCCGGTTCCATCACATTGTCCCAGTAGCTGGCGTTGATACAGACAGGGCGCACTGTCACCCCGTGTTCGCGGGCATCCCGCACGATCTGGGCCGGCGCGTAAAACCCCATCGGTTGGCTGTTCAAAAGCGCACAGGCGAAAATTCCGGGGTGGTGGCATTTCAGCCATGCGCTGGCATAAACCAACAGGGCAAAGCTGGCGGCATGGCTTTCGGGAAAACCGTAAGACCCGAAGCCTTCGATCTGGCCGAAACAGCGGGCTGCGAAGTCTTCATCATAGCCGTTTTTTGCCATACCCGAGAGGAAAAGCTCGCGGAATTCCGATACATTGCCGTGTTTCTTGAAAGTGGCGAGCGACCGGCGCAAACGGTCCGCCTGTTCCGGCGTGAAACCTGCACCAATGATCGCAATCTGCATCGCCTGTTCCTGAAACAGCGGCACACCAAGGGTCTTGCCCAGTACTTCCCCTAAGGCATCAGAGGGAAAAGACACCTCTTCCAACCCCTGACGGCGGCGGATGAAAGGGTGCACCATATCCCCCTGAATGGGGCCGGGCCGGATGATCGCCACCTCGATCACCAGATCATAAAACGTGCGCGGCCGCATACGGGGCAGAAAGTTCATCTGCGCGCGGCTTTCCACCTGAAACACCCCCAGACTGTCCGCCTCGCACAGCATGTCGTAAACTTTAGGGTCTTCGGGCGGCAGACTGGCGAGTGTGTATTCCGTGCCGTGGTGGTTTTCGATCAGATCAAACGCCTTGCGGATGCAGGTCAGCATGCCGAGTGACAGCACATCCACCTTCAGAATACCCAGCGCGTCGATGTCGTCCTTGTCCCAACAAATGACAGTCCGCCCCTCCATCGCGGCGTTTTCAATCGGCACCAGTGCATCCAGCGCGCCTTCGGTAATGACGAAACCGCCCACATGTTGGGACAGATGGCGGGGAAAGCCGACAATCTGATCCACCAGATCAAGAGTCTGTTTCAAACGCGGTTCGTTCGGGTCCAGCCCCAGTTCGCGTAACTGCTGTTCCGGCATTCCGCCGCTGCCCCACCCCCAAAGCTGCGAGGACAGGGCCGAGATCGTATCTCCGGACAGACCCATCGCGCGGCCCACCTCGCGGATCGCCCGTTTGCCACGGTAATGCACCACCGTTGCGCAAAGCCCCGCGCGGTGGCGGCCATAGCGTTCATAGATATACTGGATCACCTCCTCGCGGCGTTCATGTTCAAAATCCACGTCGATGTCGGGTGGTTCGTCCCGCGCCTCTGAAACGAACCTCTCAAACACCATCGTCCCCACCTCTGGCGAAACAGAGGTCACGCCCAAGGCAAAACAGGCCACGGAATTGGCCGCCGAGCCACGCCCCTGACACAGGATATTGCGGGAGCGGGCAAAATCCACCAGATCATGCACGGTCAGGAAATAGGGCGCATAGCCCAGCTTTCCGATCAGGGTCAGTTCATGGGTCAGCATTTGCGCCACCCGCTCCGGTACGCCCTCGGGGTAACGCCATTTCAACCCCTCTCGCGATAGCCTTTCCAGCCGTTGCTGCGGGGCTTCCCCGACCGAAATTTCCGAAGGGTATTCATATTTCAGCTCATCAAGGGAAAACCGGCAGCGCTGTGCAATTTCACCGCTGCGGTGGACCGCGTCTTCATGCCCTGCAAAAAGCCGCAACATCGCCGCTTCGTTGCGCATGTGCCGTTCCGCATTGGACAACGCCTTATGGCCGATGTCGTCGATGCACAGGCTTTCGCGGATGCAGGTCAGAACATCGCTCAGCCTGCGGCGCGACCCGCGATGCATCACCGGCGTGGCAGAGGCAACGGTCTGCACCCCCAACTTTCGGGCCTGCTCTGCCACAGCGTCAAACCGCGCGCTGTCCTGCCCGTCATAACAGGGTGCCATCAGCACAGACACGGCCGCACCAAAGCGCCGGATCAACCTTTGCGCCCGTACCTGCCAACCATCAGCCCCCTGTGGATATATGGGGCTGACCGGCAAGAGCAAAAGCTCCAGTCCCTCTCCCTGTTCCAGAATATCTTCAAACCGCAGCAGGCATTCCCCCTTGCCCGCCCGCTGTTTTGCCTGCGTCAGCATCTGGCACATCCGCCCCCAGGCTGTCCGGTCCCGTGGCAGTGCGACCATCGATAATCCTTCGACCGTTTCCAGTCGTGTCGCAGGCAGCAGGCGCGGAACGATGGCCTCTTCCCCTGTTTCCCGCAGCTTACGCGCGATCTCGCGCAGTTCCACATGGGCGCGCACGATCCCCGCCACGGAATTTACATCCGCAATGGCAAGGGCCGGCATGGCAAATTCAAACGCCTGACGTGCGTATTCCTCGGCATGGGAGCCGCCACCCAGAAAGGTGAAGTTGGAGGTGTTGCACAGTTCGACGAAAGCCATTCTATAGGTATATTCACGTTTTGTTCTTTTTGCGAGTCCTCCTGAAACCTTCAAGCCCAGCATTTCCGGCAATGTCAGGACTGGATATTTTAACCAAAAAGAGGCTCTTAACTTTTTCTTTACGTAGGCGTGGCAAAGTGAGGATGCGGTACAGCCTGGGAAGGCGATGACCGCCCAAAAAGAGGGCGCCCTGTCAGGTTCTATCAGGGCGCCTGATTGCTCTTTTTGGATTAAATATCCAAAGTCTGCGCTGTCAGCGTTCTTCCATCGTCCGCAGGTCTGACTCTGTGCATCTGCCCCGCTTCAGGCAGGATTGCAAAAGGTCGACGCGGTCTTTGCTAGGCAGGGTCAGGCTGCCATCGGGGCAGGCCTGCATATCAAGTGTCAGCCCGTCAGCCGTGCGGCGCAAGAACATAAGCTGTTCCTGTTCCGGAGAGGCTGGCAAGCCGCCGCACCAATGGGCCAGACAATGTGTTTCTATGGTCAGGTTGCGGGTCGTCTCTGCACCAAATCCGTCTAACCCCATGAAACGACCGGAAAGTTCCGCCGACATTCTACGAGATTGGCCTTCCTGATAAGGGGGCTGTTTGCCAGTAGGCCGGATTTTACCCATGGCGATCACATAGGTGTCGTCAGAGGCCTGAAAGCGGTTGAACGCTTCGGCCAGATTCGGGCGCATACAGCTAAGCGCCTGAACCTCACCGCCGAAAAACAGGCCCGCGATCACCATGGAAAACAGGCCTGTCCGTTTCATCCGGCGAGATCCTTGAATTCGCGGATCACCCGTTCATAGGTGTCCCGTTTGAAGGGGACTATCTTTTCCAGAAGGTCTTCGGGTTTCAGCCAGCACCATTCCCGGAATTCCGGTTCTTTGGTTGCGATATTCACCACGGAATCCTCTCCGGTGAAGCGCAGCAGGAACCACTTTTGCTTCTGTCCGCGAAACCGCCCTTTCCAGAGTTTGGGCACCAGTGCATGGGGCAGGTCGTAGGGAATCCAGTCTTCGGTCTCGGCCACCACTTCTACCGCGCTGGCGGGGATGCCGGTTTCCTCTTCCAGTTCACGCAGAGCAGCAGTGCGGGGGGATTCGTCCCGCTCCACACCGCCTTGCGGCATCTGCCAGGCGTCCTTGAAATTGTCGAGCCGCTGGCCGGCAAAGACATGGCCGTCCCTGTTGATAACCATCAGCCCGACACAGGGGCGATAGGGCAGCTCTGCTATGGCTTCAGGAGTCATTCGGCGTCATTCTCCAGAACGGACAAACCTTTCAGCACATCCAAAGCATAGGCCAGTTGCGCGTCTTCATTGCGCAGCTCAGCGGCTTTCTCTGCGGCGAGCCGTTCCTCTTCCAACTGGTTTTGCTGGTCTTCGGTCAGGCTGTCATTGTTCAGAGCGCCACGCAGGTCGGCCTCAAAACGTTGCTGGCGGGCGTCTTCTTCGGCAGCGACTTCGATTTGAGGACGCTGTTCGACGATAATGTCAGGAGATACGCCCAATGCCTGAATGGAGCGGCCAGATGGTGTGTAATACCGCGCTGTTGTCAGGCGCATGGCGCCATCGCCTTGCAGGGGCATGATGGTTTGCACAGACCCTTTCCCGAAAGAGCGGGTGCCGATAACTACGGCGCGGTGATGGTCTTGCAGTGCACCTGCAACAATTTCCGAGGCCGAAGCAGAGCCGCCGTTGATCAGCACCACGATGGGCTTGCCCTGTGCCAGATCGCCCGGCTGGGCATTGATCCGGTCGCTGTCCTGCGGGTTGCGGCCGCGGGTCGATACGATTTCGCCTTTCTCGAGGAAGGCGTCGCTGACCAGGATTGCCTGATTGAGCAGACCACCCGGATTGTTCCGCAGGTCGATGACAAAGCCGCTGACCTTGTCGATCCCGCCAAGTTCCGCGACTTTTTCGTTCAGACCGGCTTCTAGGTTGGCATATGTCTGGTCCGAGAAGGTTGTGATCCGCAGGACCACGCTGTCCCCTTCGATCCGCGCGCGGGAGGCTTTGACCTTGATGGTGTCGCGCACGATGGTGACATCAAAGGGTTCTTCGCTGCCTTCGCGCACGATGGTGATGACGATCTCGCTGCCGATCGGCCCGCGCATCAGATCTACTGCATCGTCAAGGGTCATGCCGAGCGTGCTTTCGCCGTCCACCTGCGTAATGAAGTCACCGGCCTGAACACCGGCGGCATCAGCGGGAGTGTCGTCAATCGGACTGACCACTTTCACAAAGCCGTTTTCCTGAGTGACTTCGATACCAAGGCCACCGAACTCGCCCCGTGTCTGCACTTGCATGGAATCGAAATCTTCGGGCGGCAGATAGGACGAATGGGGATCAAGCGAGGTCAGCATGCCGTTGATGGCGGAGCGGATCAGTTCCTGTTCGTCCACCTCTTCCACATAGGCGGAACGGATGCGTTCGAAAATGTCTCCGAACAGGTCAAGCTGCTCGTAGGTGGATTTCGTGCGCGCGGCCTCTTGTGCGATCAGCGGCCCAGTCAGTTGTGCCGTCAGGACAATCCCCGCCAGAGTTCCGCCAACTGCGGCCAGTGCAAGTTTCTTCATAAAATCCATCCTACCTGTCATTGATGGCAAACCAGACTCCGGGGTCTACAGGCTTGCCGTTATGTCTCAGCTCCATATAGAGCGTTTCTTGCGCGGTTGCGCCAGTGCCATCCGAGGCTTCGACCAGAAACTCTTGCGTGGCTGCCTGACTTCCGCCCAGCAATCCCACCGGAGCGCCCTGATCGACGATTTGTCCGGTTTCACCGTATACCTGTTCCATGCCCGCGATCACCAGAAGATAGCCGGACTGGGGTTCCAGAATGATCACGTTTCCGTAATCCAGAAAAGCCCCTGAATAGCGGATTGTCGCGGCGACCGGTGCTGTCACCAGTGCCAGCGGACGCGCCGCAATCACAAGTCCGGGGCGTTTCAATCCGGCCGCGTCCACCTCGTTGAAGCCGCGCAGTTGCGTGCCTTCCACTGGCAGGCGAAGGGTGCCGCGCATCCGGTCGAACGGGATCGTCGCTGCTGCATCTGTTTCCGGTGGAAGGACACCAATGCTTTGGGCAAAAACTTCAAGCGAAGTGGCGCTGTCTGCCAGAATTTGTGTCTTTATCGGGTCGTCCGACAGGCGGGTGGGTAGATCGGTGCGATCCGATATCGCCTGACTGAGCGCGACGCGCGCTTCCTGAACGCCTGCCAGCCCCAAGCGCAGTTTTTCTTCCGCGTTGGTCTGGAGGGTGCGCAATTCCTGTAGCTCTTCCAGCTGGGAGCGCAATTCTTCGGCCTGTCTTTGCAGGGCCGGCGTGACCTCGGACATCATCATGCCGGATCGGGCAGTGCCAACAGGACCGGTGGGATGGATCAACAGCATGGGCGTGCTGGCGCGTTCCAGAGTTTGCAGGATTCCCAATAACCGGCTGAGCTGGTCACGGCGGTTTTCAAACTCCAGCCGGATCACCCGTTCGCGGATCGTGGCACCGCGCAGCCCGTCGCGCATGGCGCTGAGACCTGCTTCATAGGCCCGTACCGTTTCACTCAGAGCCTTAACACGGTCTTTTGCACTTTCGGCTTTGGCAAGATCGCGGGTTGCAGCGCTGAGCGCTTCAGAGGCGAGTTGAGCTTTCATCACAGGGTCGCCCTGCGCGAGTGCCGGACCACAGCCAAGCGTGGCAGCCAATACTGCCGCTAGAATTCCGCGCCCTGCTCTCATGCGTCCAGCAAACTCTTACCTGTCATTTCAGGTGGCTGGTCCAGCCCCATCAGCGCCAGCAGCGTCGGGGCAAGATCGGCCAACCGACCGTTTGCGCGCAGCTTTGCGCTTTTCGGGCCGCCGATCAAGGCTACAGGCACCGGATTTGTGGTGTGAGCGGTATGTGGCCCGCCGGTTTCGGGATCAACCATGGTTTCACAATTGCCGTGATCTGCACACAGCAGCATCGCGCCGCCTGCATTTTCAAGCGCCGCCAAAACCTGACCCAACCCCTTATCCACCGCAGCGCAAGCGGCGGTTGCGGCTTCTATACTGCCGGTATGGCCGACCATATCGGGGTTGGCGTAATTCACGACGATCAGGTGGTATTCACCGGAGTTGATCGCCCCCACCAGATGCTCTGTCACTTCGGCAGAGGACATTTCCGGCTGCAAATCGTAGGTCGCGACCTTGGGACTGGCGGCAAGATAGCGGTCCTCGCCGTCTTCGGGGACTTCGACACCGCCGTTCAAAAAGAAGGTCACATGGGGGTATTTTTCGGTTTCTGCAATGCGGAACTGGGACAGGCCCTTTTGCGCGACCCAAGCGCCGAGTGTGTTTACAATGTCTTCTTCGGGAAAGATGCAATCCACGTAGGCGCTGTGGGCTTTGGAATATTCGGTGAAGCCGCTGACCAGCGCGAGTTCGGGGCGGGGGCCGGTGTCAAACCCGTCAAAGCCGGGTTGTGCAATTGCCGCAAGGATTTCACGGGCACGGTCGGCGCGGAAGTTCAGGCACACCAGAACATCGCCGTCTTCCATACCGGAATAGGATCCGATGACGGCGGGTTTGAAAAATTCGTCCGTGATGTCATCCGCGTAATTTTTTGCGATGACGTCTTTGGCGCTGGCGAAGGGGGTGCCGGTGCCGTTCACCATCGCGCGATAGGCCAGTTCCACGCGGTCCCAGCGATTATCGCGATCAAGCGCATAATACCGGCCGGACACCGTGGCAATCGTTGCGCTTTCGGGAAGGGCGGCTTGCAAGGTGGCCAGATATTTATCAGCGGATTGCGGGGCTACGTCACGCCCGTCGGTGAACAGGTGCAGCGCAGTTTTCCGGCCAGCTTTGTCCATAATCTGCGCCATCGCGATCATATGGTCCAGATGGCTGTGCACGCCGCCGTCCGAAAGGACACCACAGAGATGCACAATGCCGTTGCCCATCGTCATGATGCGCTCCACGGCGGGTTGTTGCGCCAGTTCACCCCGTTTGATGATACCGTTGATCTTGGCCAGATCCATTTCCACCACGCGCCCTGCGCCAATGTTCATATGGCCAACTTCGGAATTGCCCATCTGACCTTCCGGCAGGCCCACATCCGGCCCGAACGTTGTTAGCGTGTTATTCGGACAGTTCCGCATGATGCGATCGAAGTTCGGCGTGTCCGCCAGCGCGACGGCGTTGCCTTCCGTTTCGGGGCGTAGTCCCCAGCCGTCCAGAATACACAATACAACGGGTTTGATCGGGGACATCTGCTTACCTCTGGTCGGTTATTGCCTTGGGATGAGCAGATAGCGGTGATCGGCTCGGTTGGCAAGTTTTCCCAAGGTAGTAAGGGGGGAATCGGCGGTTCAGGCCCGATGATAGGGCGCGTTGCCCATGATTGAAGCTGCGCGATAAAGCTGTTCGCTTAACATCACACGCACCAGCATATGGGGCCATACCATTTTGCCGAACGACAGGGCGAAATCCGCTTCGGCCCGCAAATCCGGCGCCAGCCCGTCAGCGCCACCGATCAGGATCGCCAGATCCTGCGTTCCGGTGTCGCGCCACTGGCCGAGCTTGTCTGAAAAATCCACCGAGCTGAGCAATTTGCCCCGCTCGTCCATGATCATGGTTGTTGCGCCCTTGGGAATGGCCTTGCGCAACAGTTCTGCTTCGGCGGCCATACCGGCGTTTTTCTTGTCTTCGACTTCGATTACAGAAACAGGACCGAGCCCCAAAGCGCGGCCCGATTTGTTGAAACGGTCAAGATAATCGGAAATCAAATCCAGTTCGGGCCCTTTGCGCAAGCGCCCGACAGCAATGATATGCAGCCGCATCAAGGGCTTATTCCGCGTCTTCCGCCACGGGCTGCCACATTTTTTCCAGCTGGTAGAACTCGCGCACTTCCGGGCGGAACAGATGAACGATTACGTCCCCTGCGTCGATCAGAACCCAGTCTCCGGCACTTTTGCCTTCGATGCGTGCGCTGATGCCCTTGTTCTGCTTCAGTCGGTCAGCCAGTTTTTCAGCCATGGAAACAACCTGACGGGTTGAGCGACCGGAGGCCACAACCATATGGTCGGCAACGGAAGATTTTCCGGCCAGATCCAGTGTCACGATGTCTTCGGCCTTATCGCCTTGAAGCGAGTTCAGTACCAGATCCAGCATCGACATTGCTGGAATGTTTTCTTCTTTTTCGGCCGCTTGGGGCCCAACACGTTCAACCAGAACGATGTCCTCCGAATATACGCCACTCTTCCTCGGGCGCCGAGATACCCCAAGGGTATCAGAGCGACCGAGTAGTCTCAAGCGAGAACAGATAGCGTTATTTTAGCTGCGAACCAGTTTTTCGTATTCTTCAGCGATGCTGCGGGTCAGTTCGCCCACTTCAAAGGTGTGTTCGCCGATCTGGCCGACCGGTGTGACCTCTGCTGCGGTGCCTGTCAGCCAGCACTGCTCGAACCCGTCGAGCTCTTCGGGCATGATGTGGCGCTCTACCACTTCGACACCACGATCTTTCAGCATTCCGATAACCGTCTGACGGGTCAGACCATTCAGGAAGCAATCGGGTTTCGGTGTGTGTACGACGCCGTCTTTCACAAAGAAGATGTTCGCGCCTGTTGCCTCGGCCACATAGCCGCGGTGGTCGAACATCATGGCATCCGAACAGCCTTTGGCCTCGGCTTCGTGTTTTGCCATGGTGCAGATCATGTAAAGACCGGCGGCTTTCGCGAAACATGGGATCGTTTCCGGGGAGGGGCGCTTCCAGCGGGAAATATCCAGTTTGGCTCCGACCATTTTGGCATCGCCGTAATAGGCACCCCATTCCCAGACCGCGATGGCCATGCGGACAGGGTTTCGGGCGGAGGCAACACCCATGTCGTCCCCCGAACCGCGCCAGCAGACAGCACGCACATATGCATCTTTCAGGCCGCTGGCTTCCAGCGTCTCGTATTTGGCCGCTTCGATTTCATCAACGGTGTAGGGGATCGGGATATCCAGTTCCTTGCCGGAAAACAGCAGGCGTTCGGAATGTTCGCGGCTTTTGAAGATTTTGCCGTTATAGGCCCGTTCGCCTTCAAAAACAGAGGAAGCGTAGTGCAGGGCGTGGGTCAGAATGTGGACATTTGCCTCCCGCCAGGGGACGAGTTTTCCGTCCAGCCAAATAGAACCATCACGATCATCATAAGCACCGGCCATTGCATTTCCTCCACCAGAAGCTGTGTAATTTGCGAAAATTTCGTTTTCGCGGCAAAATACGACATAATATTACGCCAAAGTCGAAATTTGCTATCATTTGATTCTTGGAAAGTCAATAAGACTGACATAAATTGGCGGGTAACGTAAAAATATGTGATCGGATGAAATATCAACCATGCAAGATCGTTTGCAACCCGGCGGGGAAAACCTGCTTTTCCTGACTGATGACCAGTTGTTGCAGGGCATTGAACTGCTGTTCTTCGCCTATCGCGGATTCACGTCCGATCCTGATCGCATCCTTGAAAATTATACTTATGGCCGCGCCCATCATCGCGCGATCCATTTTATTCACCGTCGTCCCGGCACAACTGTAAATGCCTTGCTGGACATCCTCGGGGTGACGAAACAGTCGCTTAACCGTGTGCTGCGCCAGTTGATTGACGACGGTCTGGTCGAAAGCAAGGTTGGGGTGCGGGACCGGCGCGAACGGCATCTGTATCTGACCCCTGCGGGTCAGGCGCTGGAATCCGATCTGTCTTCGACCCAGCGCAAGCGTCTTCGTGCGGCTTATAAAGAGGCCGGACCGGATGCAGTGCACGGTTTTCGCAAAGTTCTCGAAAATATTATGGACCCGTCCATGCGTCAGCATGTTAAGAAGCTGGTAAAGGACTGATCTTGTATGAACGAACCACTCTCCGACGCCCACATTCTGATCGTTGACGATGACGAACGTATTCGCACGCTGTTGCAGAAGTTTCTCTCCCGTAACGGCTATTGGGTGACGGCAGCGCGGGATGCGGCCCATGCGCGGCGTTTGCTGGGTGGGCTGGATTTCGATCTCATCGTGCTGGACGTGATGATGCCGGGAGAGGACGGTCTGACCCTGACCCGCAGCCTGCGGGAAACCCTGACAACGCCGATCCTTTTGCTGACGGCGAAGGGGGAATCGAGCGAACGGATCATGGGGCTAGAGGCGGGCGCGGATGATTATCTTACCAAACCGTTTGAACCCAAAGAGCTGGTCCTGCGGATAAATGCCATCCTGCGCCGTGTGCCGGTTGAACAGGCTGTTGTCGAAGCACCGAAAACCCTGCAATTGGGACCGGTGCGTTATGACGTAACCCGCGGCGAGTTGTGGGAAGGCGATACGTTGATCCGTCTGACCGCCACCGAAAGCACGCTAATGCGGATATTCTCTGCCAGCCCCCATTCGCCCATCAGCCGCAGCAAGCTGGTAGAGGATTTAGGCCGGGACAGTGATCAGGCTCAGGAACGGGCCGTAGATGTGCAGATTACCCGCCTGCGGCGCAAGATCGAAGCAGACCCGAAATCGCCACGCTATCTGCAGACCGTGCGCGGTGCGGGATACATGCTGGCACCTGACTAGAATATCTGTCCCGACGGACCGGAGGAGGGTTCAATGACCACCGCTTTTCTGTCCCACAGTGATTGCCTGTCGCATCACAACCCCGAAGGGCACCCTGAATCCGTAGCGCGTCTTGAGGCCATTCAACAACGGATGTCCGCGCCGGAATTCGATGGCTTGATGCGGATTGAGGCGCCGCTTTGCAGTGACGAAGATATCTTGCTCGCCCATCCTGCCGCCCATTTGTCTGCGATGAAAGCGGCCTCCCCTGAAAGCGGCTTTCAGTTTATTGACGGCGACACATCCTTGTCGCCCGGCAGTTTGCAAGCGGCCTGTCGCGCTGTCGGGGCGAACGTAAAAGCCGTGGATATGGTCCTGTCAGGGCAGGTGCAAAACGCCTTTTGCGCCACAAGACCGCCCGGCCATCACGCAGAACAGCTGCAGGCTATGGGGTTCTGTTTCTTCGGGAATGTTGTGATCGGCGCAAAACATGCGCTGGAGCGGCACGGGCTGTCCCGCGTTGCGGTTGTGGATTTCGACGTGCATCACGGCAATGGCACGCAGGATCTGGTCTGGGATGATCCGCGCACCCTGTTCGCCTCTACCCATCAGATGCCGCTTTACCCCGGAACCGGCTCGGCGTCCGAAACGGGCGCTTCGGGCAATGTGGTGAATGTGCCTCTGGTACCTTACGCTGACGGATCGGATCTGCGCGCGGCTTTCGAACAGGAAATCCTGCCAGCCCTTCATCAGCATAAGCCGGAGATGGTTTTTATTTCAGCCGGATTTGACGCACACGCCCGTGATCCGCTGGCCAATCTGCATTTCACAGAAGAGGATTTTGCATGGGCCACCCGAGTCCTGTGTGATTTCGCCAAAGACACCTGTCAGGGACGTGTGGTCTCGACTTTGGAGGGTGGATATGATTTGCAGGCGCTGGCTGCATCCGTTGCAGCCCATGTTGGCGTTTTGATGGAGCAGACCTAATGGCGGATACACCGATTTCCGAAATGAGTTTTGAAACCGCAATGGCGGAGCTGGAAAAGGTCGTTGGACAGTTGGAAAGCAGTCAGGTTGCGCTGGAAGAAAGCATCAAACTTTACGACCGCGGCGCAGAGCTGAAAAAGCATTGCGCGGTGAAGCTGAAGGAAGCGGAAGAGAAAATTGCCCAGATCACCCTTGGTGCAGATGGCAACCCCGCCGGTTTGAAGCCTTTCGAAGGTTAAGTTTCCGTGGAACGATTTGAACAGAGACTGGCCCGCATTGCGGCGACCACGGAACAGGCGCTGCGCGATCTGCTTCCGCCCGTCGCCACCAACCCGATTGCCGCCCCGATGCATCACGCCGTTCTGAACGGGGGCAAGCGGCTGCGGGCCTATCTTGCGGTGGAATCTGCCGCCTTGTTCGGGCTCGATGTGGTGAATACAGCAGCGGCGATAGAGGCGATGCACGCCTATTCGCTTGTGCATGACGATCTGCCCTGCATGGATGATGATGACCTGCGCCGTGGCAAGCCGACGGTCCACGTGCAATGGGACGAAGCCACCGCTGTGCTGGCCGGAGATGCGTTGCAAACACTGGCTTTTGAAATTCTGGCCGATCCGCTGACCTCGGCCAATGCCTCGGTGCGCATCAAACTGGTTGCCGATCTGGCGCGGGCCTCCGGCGCGAGTGGCATGGTTCTGGGGCAGGTACAGGATATTGCGGCCGAGACCGCGGACGCGCCACTGACACTGGACCAGATCACCGAGTTGCAGGCCAATAAAACCGGCGCGCTGATCGAATGGTCTGCCTGTTCCGGCGCGACACTGGCGCAGGAAGACGCAGGCCCGCTGGCCGCGTATTCCGCCGCGCTGGGCCGGGCCTTTCAGATACAGGATGATGTGCTGGACGTGGTCGGAGATGCAAAACTCGCCGGAAAACGCCTGCAAAAGGATGCTGAGGCGGGCAAAGCCACCTTTGTTTCCATCCTCGGACTTGAAGCCGCGCAACAGCAGGCCAGATCACTGGTAGATCAGGCTTGTGATGCCCTTTCCGTCTATGAATCGCGTGCCGAACCGTTGCGACAAGTGGCGCAATTCGTCATAAGCCGCAATTCGTGATAAAACGGCCCCAGAAGGAACCCCTTGTGAGCGACAGACCCAACACACCCCTGCTGGATCAGGTAAATGCCCCCGAAGACCTGAAACGTTTTTCAGATAAAGAATTGCGTCAGGTGGCGGATGAATTGCGTGCGGAAACCATTTCTGCCGTGTCCGAAACCGGCGGGCATCTTGGCGCGGGGTTGGGTGTCGTGGAACTGACCACGGCAATCCATGCGGTGTTTGATACGCCAAAGGACCGTCTGATCTGGGATGTCAGCCACCAGTGTTACCCCCATAAAATCCTGACAGGACGACGGGATCGTATCCGCACGTTGCGGCAGGAAAACGGCCTGTCCGGTTTCACAAAACGCAGCGAGAGCGCCTTTGATCCCTTTGGCGCGGCCCATAGTTCTACCTCTATTTCCGCCGCGCTGGGTTTTGCGGTAGCGCGTGATCTGGGCGGTGCGCCGGAACACGGGCTGGGCGATGCGATTGCGGTGATCGGGGACGGAGCCATGTCCGCCGGTATGGCTTACGAGGCGATGAACAACGCGGGCCATCTGAAAAAACGTCTGATAGTCATTCTGAACGACAATGAAATGTCCATCGCCCCGCCTGTGGGCGCGATGTCGTCCTATCTGTCAAAACTCTATGCCGGTGAACCGTTTCAGGAATTCAAATCCGCCGCCAAAAGCGCGATTTCCCTGCTGCCCGAGCCGTTTCAGGACGGAGCGAAACGGGCGAAAGATATGGTCAAGCATATGACCGTCGGCGGCACCCTGTTCGAACAGCTCGGCTTTTCCTATGTGGGGCCGATTGACGGGCATGATATGGAACAGCTACTGGCGGTGTTACGCACCGTGAAGCAGCGGGCCACCGGACCGATGCTGATCCATGTGCTGACGCAGAAGGGCAAGGGGTATGCGCCGGCGGAAGAGTCTTCGGACAAATACCACGGTGTTGCAAAATTTGATGTCATCTCGGGCAAACAGAAGAAAACACCTTCAAATGCACCCAGTTACACCTCGATCTTCGCGCAGAGCCTGATTGCAGAGGCAGAGAAAGACAGCAAGGTTGTCGCCGTCACGGCGGCCATGCCGGATGGGACGGGGCTGGATAAATTCGCCGCCCGTTTCGGATCGCGTTGCTTTGATGTGGGGATTGCCGAACAGCACGCTGTTACCTTCTGTGCAGGCATGGCAGCGGGCGGGCTGAAACCGTTCTGCGCGCTTTATTCTACCTTTTTGCAACGGGGCTATGATCAGGTGGTTCACGACGTGGCGATACAGCGTCTGCCGGTCCGTTTTGCCATCGACCGCGCCGGACTGGTCGGCGCGGACGGGGCGACCCATGCGGGCAGCTTTGACATCGGTTTCCTTGCCAATCTGCCGGATTTCGTTGTGATGGCCGCCGCGGATGAAGCCGAGCTCGTCCATATGGTCGCCACGGCTGCCAGCATCAATGACCGTCCCAGCGCGTTCCGGTTCCCGCGCGGCGAAGGGGTTGGCGTTGAGCTGCCAGAGGTTGGCGTACCGTTGGAAATCGGCAAGGGCCGGATGATACAGGAAGGCAGCCGCGTGGCGCTGCTGACTTTCGGAACCCGCTTGCAGGAATGTGAGCAGGCGGCGATCTCGCTTGCGCGTAAGGGGATTACCCCGACGATTGCAGACGCCCGTTTCGCCAAGCCGCTGGACGAAGATCTGATCCGTGATCTCGCGGCCAACCACGAAGCCCTGATCACCATTGAAGAAGGCGCAATAGGGGGGTTCGGCTCTCATGTGGCGCAGTTTCTGGCAGAAGATGGCGTCTTTGATACGGGGTTGAAGTTCCGCTCTATGGTGCTGCCCGACACGTTTATCGATCAAAGCAGTCCGGCCCGCATGTATGAAACTGCTGGTATGAATGCGCCCCAGATAGAATCTAAAGTTCTGGAAGTGCTTGGAATTTCGCAGATTGGTAAAGCCCGCGCCTGACGCGGGCCGCCTGTTTCGCTATTTTTCCAGCCGCGCCAGTCTGGCGCTAATCTCGTCCAGTCGGGCCAACATGTCGTCACGATATGCGCCTGTCGCTTCTGCGTCTTCCGCAAGGTGGGCGTCTTGCATGGAGTTCACGATCAGGCCCACAAGAAGGTTCACAACGGCGAAGGTTGTAACCATGATAAACGGTACGAAAAAGGCCCAGGCGTAAGGGTAGATCTGCATCACAGGGCGCACGATCCCCATGGACCAGCTTTCCAGTGTCATGATTTGGAACAGCGAATAGGCGGAGCGCCCCAGCGTGCCAAACCAGTCGGGGAAGGTGTTACCAAACAGTTTGGTGGCCATCACTGAACCGATGTAAAAAATAATTGTCATCAACAGGAAAACCGAGGCCATTCCCGGCAGGGCAGAGACAAAGCCCTCCACCACGCGGCGCAGGCTCGGGGCAAAGGAAATGACCCGCAACACCCGCAGGATACGCAGGGCCCGCAACACGGAGAGTCCGCCGCTGCCCGGTGCAAGAGACACGCCAACCACCAGAAAATCGAAGATATTCCATGGCCTGAGAAAGAATTTCCAGCCATAGGCGATCAGCTTTACGGCAAGCTCGATCACAAAGATCGCAAGACAAATACCGTCGATCACGCCCAACAGGCCACCGAACATGCTCTTTGCTGTGTCAGAGGTGTCGAGCCCCAAAACAATCGCGTTCAGCACAATCACGGCCAGCACGAAGTTTCGCACGAGCGGGGATTCCACCCATTGGGTCAGTCTGGCGCGAAAATCGCCTTTGGATTCAAGCTGCGAAGAAGTATTCATGGCGGTTTTATAGGGGCTCCGAAAGGTAGAAACCAGCGTTAACGACGGGTGAAATTTGCGACAAGTTCACAATGACCTGACCAGAGAAACTGATCCACAACCTGAACCCATTCCAGCGTAAACCCGCCGTCCAGCAGCGTGCGGGCATCGCGGGCGAATGTAGCAGGGTTGCAGGACACAAATGCCAGCTTGGTTACGCCGCTGTCTGCGATTTGTCTGGTTTGTTCCTTGGCACCGGCACGGGGCGGGTCCATGACTACGGCGTCATAGGCTTTGAATTCATCCGAGAGCAGCGGGTTGCGGAACAGATCCCGTTGGATCGTACGCAATTTTTTCAAACCGGTTGCGTGACGCCAGCCCCGATCCATCGCATCGAGCATCGGTTGGCTCGATTCAATTGCGACCACTTCGGCTTTACGGGCCAGCGGCAGGGAAAACGTGCCACAGCCTGCAAACAGGTCGAGCACGGATTTGCTTTTGCCGGTGATTTCATCCACCGCATCCCAAAGTGCGGCCTCTCCGTGGGCGGTTGCCTGAAGAAAGGCGCCGTTGGGCGGGGTAACAAGTGCGCCGCCAAAATCCTGTTGCGCCGGCTGGCGCTCCAAAACAATATCGCCATTCCAGAATACGCGGGCAAAACCGTTGTCATGCGCGATCTTTACCACATCTTGCATGATGTTGGTGTCCATCGGTTTCGCCTCTGTCAGGTCGACATCCAGGCCGCCAAGGCTGGTGGAAACAGACAGTCGCACCGCGCCCTTGCGGGTGGCGGCGAGTTGAACCAAGGCCTTCAACCCGTCGAAACCGTTCATAATTTCAGGTTCAAGCAGCGTGCAGGTCTCAATCGCCACCAGTTGATCGGAGCTTTTCGCATGAAAGCCGAGCATTGCACCCGATTTGGTCCGCTTACCGGTAAAAACCGCACGCCGCCGCGAGTTGGGCGGGCTGGTCACGGTTTCGCGAAAGCTGGCCTCTATACCCTGCCGTTTCAAAGCTGTATCGACGATGGCACGTTTCCAATCCGCCAGAAAGTCGCCGCGGATATGCTGGGTTGCGCAACCGCCGCAGGTTTTGAAATGGCGGCAAGGGGCTTTGACGCGAATAGGCGCCGGTTCCAGAATGCGCACGTTCTCCAGACGGTCTCCTTGCAGATCGCCGCTGACTTTTTCACCGGGAGCGGTGTACGCAGCAAAAATCTCGGTTCCGTCAAGCACACCAACGCCGTCGCCCTGGCTGCCCAATGTCTCGATTGTAAGTTCTGTCATGCCGTTGCCTTATAGAAAAACACTGCGCGCCGAAAGCGATCTGTGATGCGGGCGTCAGGATAGCCCGCTCAATAAGTCAGCTTTGCTGCTTGTGAAACCGGATTCGATCCATGCGCTCTCCAATTCGCGCAGTTTATCGCCGAGCGCCTTGCCTTCAAATCCTTGCAGATCCTTTGCAGCCACGGGAAAACGGGCCGCCGCCCCCTGCTTGATTTGCGCAAGGACCGCCGGATCGACAGGCAGGCCAAGGCTGGCCGACTGTACCAGCGCAAGGTCAAGCCCTGTGTCCTCACCGAACCGGTAAGCGGCGACGTTGGGGGACAGCAGTTGTACGTTCGCCTGATGGTACTGCCGGACGCGCGTGGCTTCCGCATTGCTCAGGCGAAGCGCGGCTTTCAAGCCCTCTCCCCCCAAGACCAGCAGGCGGCGCAGCCAGTCTGCGGGCAGGCCAAGCTGGTGTTCCAGATGCACAAGGGGCGCAAAACTTCGGGTCGTTGCACCCGGCAGGATACGCTGCAGAACGCCAGTTTGCTCCATCGCGGCGAACGCCATTTCGGGCGTTTCTGCCTTCAGCAGCTTGCGTATTTCCGCGCCTATCCGTTCCTTTGACAGCTTGTCCAAACCGTCCAGATTATCGCTGATCGCCGCCAGCGCTTCTGGGTCCAGACCGGAGGATTGATCTCCGTACCACGCAAAAAAGCGGAAGTAGCGCAGAATGCGCAGGTAGTCCTCTTTGATGCGACGGTCCGCATCCTCGATAAACCGTAAGCGGCGCGCGATCAGATCAGGCAACCCGTTCAAAGGGTCTACAACCCGGCCGTCCGCTCCGGCATAAAGCGCGTTCATTGTGAAATCCCGCCGTCGTGCGTCATCGGTAATATCGCTTGAAAAGGCGACAACGGCACGGCGACCGAACGTTTCCACATCCTTGCGAAAACTGGTGACTTCGAAGCTGTTTTTCTGGATCAGAACTGTAATCGTCCCGTGTTCAATTCCTGTCGGAACAGTGCGGAACCCTTTGTTTTCCATGATGTTCTGAACATCTTCGGGTCGTGCGGAAGTGGCCACGTCCAGATCCGAGACAGGTGCATCCAGCAGGGCATTGCGCACACATCCCCCGACGAAATACGCTTCAAAGCCCTGTTCGGTCAGGGCGCCTAGCAAGGCTTGGGATGTGCTGTCGCGCAGCCAGTCAGCGGTGATTATCATGTCCTGCCTGCCCGACAGTTTCTGCCAGTAATCTAAGCATCCGCGCGGTCGCGCCCCAGATGTAATAGGGGCCATAGGGCACGACGTAATAGCGCCGTTTTTTGCCCATCCAGATACGGCCCTCAATAAAATAATTCGCGGGGTTCAGCACATGTTCCAGCGGCACCTGAAACACTTCTTCAACTTCTCCGGGGTCGCTGAGAGATGCAAAATCGGTGGAAATTTCCGCCACGACCGGATGCACTTCAAAGCCGGTTACCGTCTTATGGCAGGGCAGGCGCCCGATCAGCCTCGCGTGTTTGCGGTTCAGACCGATTTCCTCAAAGGCTTCTCGCAGGGCGGCATCCTCGACGGAATCGTCGCTGGTTTCCACCTTGCCGCCGGGAAAGGAAACCTGCCCGGGATGGTGCTTCAAATGGGCCGCCCGTTTGGTCAGCACCAGTTTCGGGCCTTCTGGCGCCGGAATGATCGGCACCAGCACCGCAGCAGGGCGAAACTTCCACGACGCGTCAGCACCGTCCTGATTCAGATCGAAATCCGACGATCCACCTTCAGCGGAAGGGGATGCAAGCGCGGTTTCAACCCGCGCCAGCAGATTTTCGTGTTCCGGCCTCTCCCCTTCAAGTGGCATCCGGTGCGTCTTTCCCCAGTGTCTCGGGCGGCAATTCGTAATGGGCGCCGCAGAACTGGCAGTCCGCTGTGACCATACCGTTGTCAGCGGTCATCTTCTGGATGTCTTTCGCAGAATAGATCGACATTGTCTGGCGCACTTTGTCCTCTCCGCAGGTACAGCCGAACTCGACCGGCTGGGCAGGGAAAACGCGCGGGGTTTCTTCGTGAAACAGTCGCCGCAAGAGCTGTTGCTGGCCAACGTGTGGGCCGATCAGTTCCATTTCTTCCACGGAATCCAGAAGTATCGACGCGCGGTTCCAGTTATCATCCTCGTCATAAGAACTGGTATCGGCCGGCTGCGCCGTTTCTGCCCCGGCCGACCCTTCTTGTGTGTCTTCGGCGGGTTTCGCAAAGGGCGAGGCTTTGGGCATGTGTTGCAGCATAATACCACCCGCGCGCCATGCAGGGCCTTCGGACTGTCCGAGTTCCTGCGCCGCAGAGGTGACAAAACGGGTTGGCAGTTGTTCCGAATGGGCAAAATAGCTTTCCGCACAGGCCGAAAGCGACCCGCCTGTCAGCGGAGTGATTCCCTGATAGGGCTGCGTGCCCTTGCCCTGATCAATCAGGATCGCGAACATCCCCTTGCCGAGCAGGTCGAAGGGTGCGAGATCGCTTGCCTCTATGGCTTCTGCATCAAAGCTCGCGTAGGCGCGGATTCTGGCTGGTTCCGCCTCGCTTTTCGGGGCGAAATAATCAGTCGCAATAATCCTTAAAGGTCCGTCGCCGCGGATCTGTATCGAAAGTTTCCACCGCAAATCAATGGTCTGGCCAATCAGCGCGGTCAACAGGGCGGCTTCGGCAACCTGTCCGGATACAACCGCTGGATAATCGTGCTGGCGCAGGATCTGGTCAAGCGTGGAATCGAGCCGTGCTACGCGGCCCCGCACATCAGCGCGATCCAGCTGGAAAGGCAGGATGATGTCATCCCAACGTTTAGTGTCTTTTTCTGTGTGCATGGTTCTTATCCTTGTTACCGGCTGGAAATAGTGTTGTTTTCGGATAAGTGCAAATGCAGTGCCCCTGCGGGGTGGTAAATTCTTTGGGGGAACGCGGATGAGACGCTTCGGTGAACCGAAACGAAGAGGGGTGGCTTATACTCAAAGGGCCGGCGCCTATGCTATCATCGCGGACGGACAATATTTGCTGTTAACACGGCAGAACGCGCAAGTCCCCGAAATCCAATTGCCAGGTGGTGGCATTGATCCGGGAGAAACTCCCGTGCAGGCCCTTCACCGCGAAGTATACGAAGAAACAGGCTTTCATATCGCCAATCTGCGGCGTGTGGGGGCGTATCAGCGATATACCTACATGCCGGAATACAGGCTTTGGGCCCGCAAAGTGTGCCACATCTTTATAAGTACTGCCACGCTGCGTATTGGCCCGCCGGTCGAACCGGATCACGAGGTGCTCTGGATGCGGCCTGAAGAAGCGGTCGCGACGTTGAGCAACAGCGGCGATCGTGATTTTGTGCAGCGGGTTTGCAGGTTGCGATCGTCAGCGCGTTAGGTTTCCCGGTCTCTTGCCCCTTGCAGTGTTCGCCGTGTGTCTTCGGCGCGCGGCGGTGTCCCGTATTTTTTGAACTCGAACATGATGGCGGATAAATCGTCATAAAAAGGCCTGCCCCCGGCAAATTCGGTAAGGTCACACGTAAGATCCGGAAGAAATTGCGCACCGGTGCTTGAAGATCGTTTGTCGATCATGCGCAGCAGATTGGCATCGTTCAGAAGGTCCCCTTCAAAATTCTGACATTCGGTGAGCCCGTCCGAGTACAAGAGCAGACGGTCACCCGGAGAAATTGAAAACGTGACTGTCTCATATTTCATATCCGGCATCAGACCGATGGGAGGCCCGCCCTGCCCAAGGAAACAGGCGCCCTGTGATGTCGTGCAAAGAACCGGATGGGGATGTCCGGCTTGGACCATTTCTACCCTGCCAGTGGTAAGATCAAGGTCGGCAAAAACCATTGTGAAATAAAGCTCTGTGGCAAGCTCCTCGATAATAAGCTGGTTCAAAGACGCAGCGATTTCTGCGGGTGGAAGTTGTCGGTACTCGTCTCCCCCTACGTGTTCGAAGGCGACGTTCTGTTCCCGATTGTGGGCGCTGAGATAGCCGGCCAGCCGCGCCGTGAACAGTGCGGAGGATACCCCGTGGCCCGAAACATCTATGGAGTACAATCCCAGGCGTGTGTCGGTGAAATTGAAGAAACCGACGAGATCGCCGCCCACATGGCTGCTGGGCTGGAACAGAACTGACATGTCTCCGAAATCTCCCCTCCGGAAAGGGGGCGGTATTAACGATTTCTGGAGCTTTTCCGCTTCTAAAAGGTCCTTGTTCATCCCTTCGTAAAGCGTCTGGAGTTCATCCAGTGTGTTCGCGAGCGTGGTATTCTGTGCAATCAGGGTTCGTTCCATATCAAGCACACGTTCGCCAGCGCGGATACGGGCCTTCAGTTCCGCAGAATTCACTGGTTTGGATAGAAAATCGTCGGCACCGATATCCAGCCCTTCGGCGACGTCATTTTTCTCATTCTTGGAGGTGAGCAGAATAAAATACCCGTAACTTTCACGGGGCAATTGTCTGAACTGTTTACAAAACTCCAGTCCGTCCATTTCTGGCATCATCCAATCGCTTAATACCAGATCAATCTTTTCTCTTTTGCAAATCGCCAGCGCCTCCACGCCGCTTGACGCCTCGAACACGGAGTATCCCCATTTGCGCAAGCTAAGCGCGACGATCCTTCGCTGTAAAATACTGTCGTCTACAACGAGTACGCGCAGCGCCTGTTCCCCGTTGGGGGGTATGAAAGCGGGCTGGATGTCCTCTATCTGTCCGGCGTTTTCCACGTTGGGATCCTTTTTCGATCAATGGCGAAGATCGCGGTAAACCCTTAATAAATCGTCTACGGGAATAACCTTTTTCACTGTCCGGACTTAACCGAAAATTCACACCCATCGTTTCTACTTCATCCGGACTCCGATGCAGCATAGGGGACGCTGGCGATGATTGACTGGGCACAGGTCAGGCAGTTGAGAGAGGATATCGGGCTTGAAGAACTCTCCGGTGTCGTCGCCGTGTTTCTTGCAGAAGCGGAAGAGGCGATTGAAGAGCTGAAAAGCCAGCCACCTGACGCGGGTGATCAAATGGCTGCCACGCTCCATTTTCTGAAAGGAAGCGCGTCTTCAATGGGATTTGTCGCCTTCGCAGAGACCTGTGCGCAGGGTGAATCCAAGGCGGAGAAAGGGCAGGTTTTCGATGTATCGGTAGGCGATGTGGTACGGCTGTACCAAAGTTCCAAGGCGATATTTCTGAAAGGTTTTCCTGCCCGTTTTGCAGAAGGCAAATAAAGGCCCGCGCAGATTTAAGTGTTCGGTGTGTTTAGATTTTCACTCAATGAACTCTTTCACGATAGACAGGAATTCTTTCGGCTTTTCAGCATGGAGCCAGTGGCCAGCTTGCGGAATTGTTTCTATCGTTAACTGTGAAAAACGCTGTTTCAGCGCCTCCTGCCCCTTTTCATCCACATAATCCGAGGCACCGCCGCGAATGGCGAGGGTGGGTTTGTCAAAGTGAAAATCAACCTCAGGAAATCCCACAATATCAGCCATATGGGTGGCCAGAGCATCGTGGTTCAAAAGCCAGTGGGCCTTGCCGTCCTGCAGCTCCAGACCTTGGGAAAAGAAGGCGGCAAGGGCGGGATCTTCTGTTTTCGTTTCCAACCAGATCTGTGCTTCCGAGCGTCTGGTGATCTCATCAAGCGGCAGTGCTTTCATGATCTCGATATTATCTGTCTGGTCATGAGCGTAAGTTACAGGAGCGATGTCTGCGATAATCAGGCGATCGATTTTTTCGGGCGCCGTCGCAGCGAGCATCATGGCGGCTTTCCCACCCATTGAGTGGCCGAGAACTGTTGCCCGACCGCCCAATCCGTCGATTGTTTCTCCAAGATCGCTGGCGAGATCGGGATAAGTGTTAGATTCGCTCCATCCGCTCTGGCCGTGATTGCGCAGGTCAACAGAAACAACCCACCGTTCTCTGGCCAGATTACGCGCCAAACTGTGCCAGTTCCGCGCGGACCCGAACAGCCCGTGAACGATGACAAGAGGGGTGCCGGTTTCTTCACCGAAACTGTAGGAATTTAATTTCATTGTTGGAGGTTTCCGGTAAATTTAGCGTCGCTCGTTGATACGGGGCCCATGGTGCGGGCACTATGTCCCCTTGTCGAGAGCAAAAAAAACAAATAGATGCGAGAAAAAAATCACGGTTTTTTAGGAGAAGGCTCGATGGCGGCACCGAAAAAAGTAGTTCTGGCATATTCTGGCGGGCTGGATACTTCGATTATCTTGAAATGGTTGCAAACCGAATACGGTTGCGAGGTTGTGACCTTTACGGCTGATTTGGGTCAGGGTGAAGAACTGGACCCGGCCCGCAAGAAAGCGGAACTGCTGGGGATCAAGCCGGAAAATATCTTCATTGAGGATGTCCGTGAAGAATTCGTCCGCGATTTTGTCTTCCCGATGTTCCGCGCGAATGCAGTTTATGAGGGTCTGTACCTGCTGGGGACTTCCATCGCGCGGCCGCTGATTTCCAAACGGCTGGTCGAAATTGCCAAAGAAACCGGTGCCGATGCCGTAGCCCACGGGGCGACCGGAAAAGGTAATGATCAGGTGCGTTTCGAACTGTCGGCTTATGCGTTGAACCCTGACATCAAGGTCATTGCGCCGTGGCGGGAATGGGATCTGTCCAGCCGGACCAAACTGTTGGCATTTGCCGAGGAAAACCAGATTCCGATCGCAAAGGACAAGCGCGGCGAAGCGCCTTTCTCGGTGGATGCGAACTTGTTGCACACGTCTTCGGAAGGCAAGGTTCTGGAAGATCCAGCACAGGAAGCGCCGGATTATGTGTACCAGCGCACAGTTAACCCTGAAGACGCACCGGATACGCCGGAATTTGTCGAAATTACCTACAGCAAAGGTGATCCGGTTGCACTTAACGGTGTTGAGAAATCGCCTGCAGAGATGCTGACTGCCCTGAACGAATTGGGTGGCAAGCACGGGGTCGGCCGGCTTGATCTGGTTGAAGGGCGTTACGTGGGCATGAAATCCCGTGGTGTTTACGAAACACCGGGCGGGACCATCATGCTTGAAGCGCACCGCGGTATTGAATCGATCACGCTTGATCGTGGTGCAGCCCATCTCAAAGACGAGCTGATGCCGAAATATGCAGAGCTGATCTACAACGGTTACTGGTACAGCCCTGAACGTGAAATGTTGCAGGCGCTGATTGATCAGAGCCAGACACATGTGAACGGTGTTGTGCGGGTCAAACTGTACAAGGGTTCTGTGAACACTGTGGCCCGCTGGTCTGATGACAGCCTGTATTCCGAACAGCATGTTACGTTCGAGGATGACGCTGGGGCCTATGATCAGGCGGATGCGGCCGGCTTTATCAAAATCAACGCGTTGCGTTTGAAACTGCTGGCGGCGCGGAATAACCGCTAAGAATTTATGAAATAAAATGCCGGAGTTACGGACTCCGGCATTTTTTGTTCGCTGGATGATTTCAGGCCGTCAATTTCAGCGGCGCGATCCTGTCGTAAATCTCTTGCGCCTGTTCCAGAACCGGCAAGAGCCTTTCGGAAACCTCTGGCACCGGACCTTCCGCACCAGCAAAGCCCGTGCTGTTCCAGACCGCACCATACCAGTGCGGCGCCCAGACCCCATCTTGCGGATTGCCGCCTTTTTCCCACGATAACATCGACGGATAAAACGGAATCTCCAGACGATCACAAAGCAACCGCAGCATTTTTTCAGGATTTTCTCGTATGTCAGCGCTATCGATAATAATCGGTGGTTGCCCTTTATCTTTTTGCAGAAGGTCGATCAGTTCCTCCTGCTGACGGAAACCTATGTCGTCCAATGTGGGATTGCCGCGCTTCTTGTCGTAAGAGGCAAGCACCCGTGCAGGATGGCGGATCAGGAACACATTGCACATTTCCCTGATCCAGTTTCGATCGACCCCCTCTATCATATGTTGGGTCATATGTTTTTGATAAAAAACCGGTTTTGACGCTGGTCCGGCACTGGCGCAGGCTTTGATCACCGCGCTGGCGTCCTGTTCCCCCGCGGCGCGAATTTCAGCGCCCATCGGGTGATCCAGACCGGTCGCCTTCAGATAGGCGGCGTAAAAGGGTTCGTCCCAAACCTCTGTGTCGGGGCGTTGGGCAAAAGCATACATCATCGCCGTGGAGAGATTTCGCGGGCCGGACCACATGGCAATTTTAAGCGGTTTGTCTGTCGAAGTCACATCTATCACCGAGTTGTTAATTGTAAGTGAACCAGTGAATTTGCAGTAACAATAAACCTTGCCTAGCGAAAGAACTGTTGTCCCATGGTCTATTCCAAACATCTTTTACGCCTCATTGCCGTGACTATTTTTGCCGGAGTTGTGCCCTTAAAGGCGGCGGTGGCAGAGGATGCGATTTTTGCGGGCGGATGTTTCTGGTGTGTGGAATCCGATTTTGAATCGCTCCCCGGTGTGATTGACGCACAATCGGGTTACATCGGCGGGCCGGCGGATAAGGCGGATTATAAGACTGTTTCTAAAGGGGGAACCGGCCATTACGAGGCCGTGTTGATCCGCTTTGATCCGGCGAAGATCAGTTATGCCAGCCTGTTGCATAAATTCTGGCGTTCAGTGGATCCGACAGATGCGGGCGGGCAATTTTGCGATCGGGGCGACAGTTATCGAACCGCTGTCTTTCCGGTAAATGCGGCGCAAGAGAAAACAGCGCGAGCGTCAAAAGCAAAGGCCGAAGCTGCGCTTGGCCAGCGGATTGTAACCCCTATCCTGAAGGCACCGGCGTTTTATCCCGCAGAAGCCTACCATCAGGATTACTACAAAAGCTCGAAAAAAGTCTTAACGCGGTTCGGCTTGGTCAAGCGCAAGGACGCCTACAAAAAATACCGCGATGCCTGTGGTCGGGACCAACGCATCCGCGCCTTGTGGGGCGCAGAAGCGCACAGCCTGCCGAACGGTTGATCCGGATCAGTAGATCATATTCTGCGTGATGATGATCCGCAGAACGACAATCCCCAGAAACACGATGATCGGCGAGAAATCCAGACCGCCGGTGGGCGGCAGGAAACGGCGGATCGGTTCGTAGATCGGTTCCAATATGCGGTTCAGGCCAAAGTAGATCTGCGCAACGATCGGTTGGCGCATGTTCAGCACCTGAAAGTTTACCAGCCAGCCGATCACGATATGTGCGATCAAAATCCACCATGCAACGTTCAGAATGGCGAGAAGGATAAGTCCGAGAGTGGTCATCTGTATTCCCATTTTACTTTATTAGAGACCTAGTGTCTGCAAGGCTCCAGCGCAAGATGGTGCAAAGGTGTTAAGCCGGCGTTACAGCGAAGTCCGCCTCCAGGTTCGTTATTCCTTGCACGGCTTTGCGGAAACGGGTTCTACTTAAGCAAAGATCCAATTCATTAAGGAACCACCCTATGGCCACCGTACCCTCAAAAAAATCCGTCTGGGGCTGGTTCTTCTATGATTGGGCGGCCCAACCCTATCATACGCTTTTGATCACATTTTTCTTTGCCCCCTATTTCACCGATTTTGTGGCACTCGATAAGGAAACAGGCACCGCCTACTGGAGCCTGATGCTGACCCTGACGGGGATCACCATTGCCATCGCAGCGCCGATACTGGGGGCGATTTCAGATACGACCGGTCCGCGTAAACCGTGGATTTTTGTTTTTTCACTGTTTTACATCATCGGCGCGACGGGTCTGTGGTTTGCCTTGCCCCAGATGGAGACGGTTTTCTGGGTGCTGGTTTCCTTCGCGATCGGGCTTGTCGGGGTCGAATTATCGCAGATTTTTGTGAACGGGATCCTGCCGACATTGGGGGCGAAAGACGATTTGGGCCGTATTTCGGGCAGCGGCTGGGCCTTCGGGTATCTTGGCGGTTTTTTCGCGCTGATCCTTGCCATCCTGTTTGTGGTTGTCCTCTCCGAAGGCAAGACCATCACCGGTATGGATCCGATCCTCGGGCTTGATCCGGCTTTGGGGGAGGATAAACGCGCGCTCGGGCCGTTGACGGCGCTTTGGTATTTCATCTTTATCCTGCCGTTTTTCTTCTGGGTGCCCGATGTGGTGCGGCGCAAGCGGGCCGCGGGTGCTGTCGGACAGGCGCTGAAGGGGCTGTGGAACACCGTTCGCAGCCTGCCCGAGCGGCGCAGCTTTGCCATGTATCTCGGCTCGTCCATGTTTTACCGCGACGCGCTGAACGGGCTTTATTCCTTTGGCGGCATCTATGCTACGGGGGTTTTGGGCTGGGAAATCGGCCAGCTTGGTGTTTATGGCATCGTGTCGATTGCGGCGGGGGCGTTGTTCTGCTGGCTTGGCGGTTATCTTGATAAATGGATGGGTCCGAAATTCGTTGTGGTACTGTCTATCTCGATCCTGATCGGGGTCTGTGTCCTGATTGCAGGAACGGGGCGCGAGTCTGTCTTTGGTGTGCAACTGGCGGCGGGCAGCAGCCTGCCGGACATATTGTTCATGATCTGCGGTGCGTCCATCGGCGCGGCAGGGGGCACAATTCAGGCGGCCTCGCGAACCTTGCTGGTGCATCAGGTGAAAGACGACCGTTTAACCGAGGCATTTGGCCTTTATGCGCTGTCGGGACGGGCGACGACCTTCATCGCGCCGATGCTGATCGGCATTTGTGTGCTGGCCACCGGTAGCCAGCGGTTTGGAATTTCACTACCAATTATACTATTGTTCGGTATCGGACTGATCATGTTGAAGTGGGTTGAGACATCAAAGGAGTAGGATAATGCGATTTTCTGTTGTAGGGGCGACTGCTGTACTGGCCTGTGCCTTGGGTTTTCCGGTACTGGCACAGACAGGTCAAACACTGCGGGACGGGGCGGCCATAGCGCCCGAGCCCCAAGCCCAGATCATTCGCAAATCCACCTCCGGCACCAAGGCAAACCAGCTTTTCGGGTCCAAGGGAGCACCTTCGGCGCATAAACCGGCGGCGATTGGAACTTATGCCAAGGGCTGTCTTGCCGGTGGGGTGCAATTGCCTGAAAGCGGGCCGACCTGGCAGGCTATGCGGCTGAGTCGGAACCGTCATTGGGGCCATCCCGAGACCATTCAGTTTCTCAAGGAGCTTAGCGCATATGCGGCGACACAACCGGGTTGGTCGGGGCTTTATCTGGGGGACATCTCGCAGGCACGGGGCGGGCCTATGCTGTCAGGGCACCAGTCCCACCAGCTGGGGCTGGACGCGGATATCTGGCTTTATCGCCCGACACGTCTGAACCTCAGCCGCGCCGAGCGGGAGCGTCTGTCCTCTACCAACGTCCGTTCGGGCGATCAGCGTAGCGTTAACAGCAACTGGACCCAGCAGCACGCGAATATCATCAAACGGGCGGCGGAAGACCCTCGCGTGGATCGTATTTTCATCACGGCACCGGCGAAAATCTGGATGTGCAACAACACCAGGGGAAACCGGAAGTGGTTGCAAAAGGTGCGTCCCCTGTACGGGCATAACACCCATTTCCATGTGCGCCTGAAATGTCCGCGCGGGCAGGCAGGCTGCATCAACCAGACGCCGACCGTCAAAGCGCTGTCCAAAGGTGGAGACGGCTGTGATGCAACGTTGAACTGGTGGGTCACGGATTATCTGAATCCGCCCAAAAAAGTGACGCAAACAAAGAAGAAACCAGCGAAAAAGACGCCGCGCAAACGGGGTGCACGGGATTACACAATGGCCGATCTTCCAAAGCAGTGCATGACTGTGTTGCAAAGCAACTGACAGGCTTCACGCGGATCGTCGGCCCGGTGTCGGGCAGGGGGGCTGGATATTTCTTGAGGGCACGGGCGCAAGCAGGCATTGCGCCCGTGTTTTACGTTTGTTCCGAGTGAACAGCCGGAACGTTATTCCGGTACTGTTGAATCGATCAGAGGCGCGTCCAGAGGCTCGGTGATGTCCTTGAAATCTTCAATGATCTGAACCGCTTCCGCAGCGGTTTCAACAAAGTGGAACAGCTTGATATCCTCGGCAGAGATGGTGCCCGCATCTGCCAGCGCCTCCCAGTTGATGATCTTGCGCCAGAACTCTTCGCCAAATAGAAGAACAGGCATCCGTTCCATCCGGCCGGTCTGGATCAATGTCAGGGTCTCGAACAATTCATCCAGCGTCCCGAAACCGCCCGGAAAAACCGTGATCGCTTTGGCGCGCATCAGGAAGTGGATCTTGCGGGTCGCGAAATAGTGGAAGTTGAAGCAGAGGTCCGGCGTGCAATATTCGTTTGGCGCCTGTTCATGGGGCAGCACGATGTTCAGTGACATGGATGCTCCCCCTGCATCCGCAGCACCACGGTTCCCTGCTTCCATCACACCGGGGCCACCACCGGTCACGATTACATCTTCGCGCCCGTAGCTTTCCATTGATTTGATCGTCATCAAACGGGCGAATTCACGGGCTTGATCGTAATATTTTGACAGTTCGGCCAGCGTTTTGGTGCGGGCTTCATCCTTGCGGGAGGGTTCGGGAATACGTGCGCCACCAAACATGACAACAGTGCTTTCAATCCCTTTTTCTGCAAGGATCAGCTCCGGTTTCAGCATCTCAAGCTGGATGCGCGTCGCGCGCAATTCATCACGGCACAGGAAATCATCGTCGGCAAAAGCCAGTCGATAGGCTGGCGAACGGGTTTGCGGCGTTTCAGGGACGCCTGCTGCTCTTGAAATGTCGTCTTCGGCGTTGGGAAATGTATTCTGTTTGCGTGCCATTGATAAAGCCTCTTGGTTCTGTGTTGCACCAGCATTGCCTGTCGTCTAGCCTTTTGCAATGTCCGTGTCAGGTCAAGAAATCGGAAAGACTAAACTAATGAATTGGCAAACAGAAATTACCGCAGCCTATCAGCGGGTTGCGCCCCATGTGTTGCGCACTCCGGTGCTGGAAATCGATGGCTTCGGCCTTGGCTATCCGGTTTCGCTCAAGCTGGAGCAAGTGCAACATACCGGCAGTTTCAAGGCACGCGGCGCGTTCAACACGCTGCTGTCTCTGGATGTGCCAAAGGCGGGACTGGTGGCGGCATCGGGGGGCAACCACGGTGCGGCGGTGGCCTATGCCGCACAGAAACTGGGCCATCGTGCAAAGATTTTTGTGCCGGAACTGGCTGGCCCTGCCAAAATCGCCCTGATCGAACGTTGCGGGGCTGATTTGGAAGTGGTCGGCGGCGTCTATGCCAATGCGCTGACGGCGGCGCAGGCTTACGAGGCTGAAACCGGCGCGATGCAGGTGCATGCTTATGACGCCAATCCGACCGTGGCAGGGCAGGGCACGGTTGCTCTGGAATGGGAAGAGCAGGGTCTTGATGCGGACACGGTGCTGATTGCTGTCGGCGGCGGCGGGTTGATCGGCGGGGCGATGGCTTGGCTTGGCAAGCGGCGCAAAATCGTGGCAGTCGAACCCGTGCTTGCCCCGACGCTGAATGCTGCGCTCGCTGCCGGAGAACCGACGCAGGTGGACGTGAGTGGTGTTGCAGCCAATGCGCTGGGCGCAGGGAAAATCGGGCAGATCTGTTTTGATCTGGCGCGGGAGACGCAGGTTGAATCTGTGCTTGTGCCCGATGATGCGATCCTGACGGCCCAAGCCGCCTTGTGGAAGGAAACCCGCCAGTTGGTCGAACCCGCCGGCGCCACTGCCCTGTCAGCTTTGATGTGCGGCGCCTACAAGCCCGCGCCGGGAGAGAAGGTAGCTGTGCTGTTGTGCGGCAGCAACTTGACCGAAGACCCGTTCGGGTGATTGCGCGACGGGCGCTTTAGGGCTATAGCGCCTTGGAACTTCAGACCATCAGAACGGAAAACCGATATGTCTAACGCACAGCTTGAATCCGCCATCGAAGCCGCTTGGGAAGATCGTGATGCGATCACACCGGCCACCACGGGTGAAACCCGTGATGCGATCGAGGAAACACTGAATGCGCTGGACAGTGGCAAGCTGCGGGTTGCAGAGCGTCAGGACAACGGCGACTGGCATGTGAACCAGTGGGCCAAAAAGGCTGTTCTGCTGGGCTTCCGCCTGAAGGACATGGAACAGCAGTCCGGCGGGCCGCAAGGCGCTGGCTGGTGGGACAAAGTCGACAGCAAGTTCAAAGGTTGGGATGATGCGCAATGGAACGAAGCCGGCTTCCGCGCTGTACCAAACTGCATCGTCCGTAAATCTGCTTATGTGGCTCCGGGCGTGGTGCTGATGCCCTCTTTCGTGAATCTCGGCGCATATGTAGACACAGGCACCATGGTAGACACTTGGGCCACTGTGGGAAGCTGTGCGCAGATCGGTAAAAACGTGCATCTGTCGGGTGGTGTTGGCATCGGGGGCGTTCTGGAACCCATGCAGGCCGGCCCGACCATCATTGAAGACAACTGCTTTATCGGTGCCCGCTCTGAAGTGGTTGAAGGTTGTATCGTTCGTGAAGGTTCGGTTCTGGGCATGGGTGTGTTTATCGGCCAGTCCACCAAGATCGTGGACCGCGAAACCGGCGAAGTAATGTATGGCGAAGTACCATCCGGTTCGGTTGTGGTGTCCGGTTCCATGCCTTCGAAAAACGGTGTGAACCTCTACTGCGCCGTGATTGTGAAACGGGTTGATGCGCAAACACGTTCCAAAACCTCGATCAACGAGTTGCTGCGCGACTAAGCCACCAATTCTACGAAACCGGCGCATCGCCTTGCGGTGCGCCAGCAAAGGCATTCCCTGTGGCAAAACCAGATTCCAAACAGCAAGTGTTCACCCTCTTGGTCGAAGTCGGCCGCAGCGACGGGGACGGCCTGCCAAAGAACGCAACCGGTGCAGCGCTGATGTGTTTTGCCAGCGGTATAGACGAAGCGGAAGCGGTGCGGGAAACCGTGGCGATTCTGAAACAGGCGGATATGGCGCCGCTGGATGTGTCGGGCTATGGCACGCTGGCGGAACGCCGTGCAGAAGGCCATGACATCAGCGAAGACGAAGAAGGCCTGATGCAACGGGCGCTGGATGAAAATTCGGTCGTTGTGGCGCAAGTTACGCCGTTTTACGACTGAACCGTGGCGAAACCCTGCGCCGCACACAGGGTCTTTATCTGTTCCCGCAAGGTATGGGCTGGCAATCCGCTTTGTTTTTACCGATAACAGCGGCGACAGGACCAGCAGCGGGTTATCATGCTTACACTCTTCTTTGATCTCGACGGGACACTGATTGACCCTAAAGAGGGCATCACCCAAGCCATCCAGCACGCGCTTGGTGAAATGGGGATGGTTGATATTCCCCACGCCGATGATCTGACTTGGTGCATCGGTCCGCCCTTGTGGAACAGTTTTGACGTATTGCTGGGGCCGGGTGCCGATCTGGATCAGGCTGTGGATCTGTACCGCGCGTTTTATACAGACGAGGCCATGTATCTGGCGGATGTCTATGACGGAGTCGGGGAGATGTTCGATGCCTTGCATCAGGTGGATGCGAAAATGTTCATCACCACCAGCAAGCCCCACGTCTATGCGCAGGAAATTATCGAACATTTCGGTATCCACGCTCATGTGGAACAGCTTTTCGGATCAGAACTGGATGGCACGAATTCTGACAAAACCGATCTGCTGAAGTTTGCGCTGGATGAAACCGGTGCTGATCCGGCAAAAACTGTCATGATCGGGGATCGCCGGTTCGACATTTTTGGCGCGCGCAATAATGACATCCCGAGCGTCGGGGCGCTGTGGGGGTATGGCGAGCCGGACGAGTTGCGCCAGTCCGAAGCAGACGCGCTGGCCGGAGCACCCGAAGAAGTGCCGGAAATTGTTTTTGATCTTCTGGGGTTGGATGCTGACTGACATCATAGCCTGTGACGTCCTGATCGTCGGCGGCGGGCCTGCCGGACTGTCCGTTGCCTCCCATCTCGGGGATGATGTGCACAGTATCGTTGTGCATCAGGACGCGGAAATCGGACTGCCTGTACGCACCAGTGGCGGCACGTGGCAACGGGATATGCAGGCGCTGGGTATCCCGCCGGAAATGTACCGTGTGATCGACCAGCTCGACTTTTTTTCGGACAACGCCGAGGCGCGTTTCGCGGTGAAAGACGATAAAATGGCCGTGATGGATGTGACGGCGGTATACCGGCACCTTGCCAGCCTGTCGGATGGCAAGCGCAGCGAGTTGATGACTGGCGCGAAGTTCTTGAGTTGCATAGAGCAGGAGGACGGGCAGTTCCTGTCGCAAATCCGGTCTCGGGATCGGGGTAATTTCAACATCCTGTCCCGTATGGTGATCGACGCTTCCGGCTGGCAATGCGCAGTACTTGAAAGTCTGGGGCTGGGGCAAAAGCCGCAGCGGACCGGTGTCGGGATCGAGTACGAATTTCTCCGCGGCGATTTTGAACCCAACCGGGCGGTGCTGTTTGTGGGGTCTTCAGCGCTTACGGGATACGGGTGGATTTTTCCAACGCCAGACAACCGTCTGCGACTTGGGATCGGGGTGATCAATCCCGATACAGATCTGACGCCAAGGCAGGTGATGGACGCCTTCGAAGCTTCGGGGCAGGCGGCCCGTTATGGTATCGAGATTCCGGAAGACTATGAAACCAATGCGGGGATCATTCCGTCAGAGCCTTACGACCCCGAGCTGGTTTTCGGCAACGTTGTGCGCACAGGGGACGCTGCGAATTTCGCGACCCCGACCGTGGGGGAAGGCATCCGCATCGCCGTGGAATACGGCCGTTTGCTGGGGACCGAAGTGACGGCCCACCTTGGTGGAGACGATAAGGCGCTTGGCCGGTATGAAGCGGCGGCGCGGCGGGAGTTCCAGCGGGATTACAAGTTCGGCTTCATGGTGAACAAACGCATTGCGGGATATTCACCGGAGCGTTGGGATAAATCCGTCGCGCGCTTGGGCCGGCTGTCAGAGCAGGAAATGACAGCGCTGGTGCGATCCCGATTTAACCTGCGCACAATGGCGCGGACGATCTGGCTGAACTTCAAAGCCAAAGTTTCCGGCTAAAGGCGGCGCCCCGAATCTGACGGGAATCGTGCAAAACACACGAAATAAATCAAACATTCAAGTATCTGTTTTTGTTAGATAAGTACCTTCATCATACTGCATATATGAAGCTTCATAAAAGAAGCTTCTTAAATGAAGCTTCGCAAATGCAGGGTCTTGATAAGGCTGCTTTCTGACGACAAAAAAAGGCCCTGCCACAAGGGCAGGGCTAGTCAGGCTTCGCGCCCGGGGGCGGCCCCGGACGTCGGCGGTAAACTTTTATGCGCTCATTTCGGCGCGGATTTGCTCTCTGAGAAGATCAATCGGCATGGTCTTGCCTTCCTTGCGGAAGCCCCAATAGGTCCAGCCGTTGCAGGATGGTGCGCCTTCCAGCGCGGCCCCGACCTGATGGATCGAGCCTTTGCAATCATTCCCGATCAACGTGCCGTCCGCACGGACTTTGGCGGTGTGCCGGCCGTTCAGGGCGTAGAGTTTTTCGCCCGGATTGAGCATGCCACGTTCCACCAGCTGGCCGAACGGCACCCGGGGTGCGGCGCGCTTGGATGTGGATACTTCCAGCGATTCATTGTCGAACTTGCGGGTGTCCTTGATGCGGCGGGCTGCCACTTTGCGGTAGGCTTCTTCCCGTTCGATCCCGATGAAGTTCCGGCCCAGTTTCTTGGCGACTGCGCCTGTCGTTCCCGTGCCGAAGAACGGGTCCAGAACCACATCCCCCACATTGGTAGAGCCGATCAGAACACGGTGCAGCAGGCTTTCCGGCTTTTGCGTCGGGTGTGCCTTATTTCCCTCTGCGTCTTTCAAACGCTCGTGTCCGTTACAAATTGGCAACACCCAGTCCGACCGCATCTGCACGCCGTCATTCAGGGCTTTGAGAGCTTCATAATTGAAGGTCGGTTTGGATTTTTCGTCCTTTGTTGCCCAGATCATCGTCTCGTGGGCGTTGGTCAGGCGCATGCCGCGGAAGTTGGGCATCGGGTTGGATTTACGCCAGATCACATCGTTCATGATCCAGTAGCCCGCATCCTGCAAACACGCCCCTACACGGAAGATGTTATGGTAGGATCCGATCACCCAGATCGCCCCGTTCGGCTTTAGGATGCGGCGGGCGGCGCGCAGCCAATCCCTTGAAAATTCGTCATAAACCTTGAAGCTGTCGAATTGGTCCCAATGGTCGTCAACTGCGTCCACTTTGGAATTGTCGGGCCGGTGCAACTCGCCCTTCAATTGCAAATTATAGGGGGGATCAGCAAAAATCAGATCTACTGAATTTTCGGGAAGTGCATCCATTACTTCGATGCAATCACCAGACAATATCTGGTTCAGCGGCAGGGAGACCCCACCGTTGGTGTGTTTACTGTTCGTCATGTTCTGCCTCGTCATCGCGCAATTTTTTGCGTCGTTGTCCCTAGAATGTTGCATTCCGGATTCGAGGTCAATTCTTATCTGTGGCTAGAATTAGACGTTTTTGGGGCAGCCCTCTGAACACAATATGTTGTGTATCGGCTTGAAGGACTTGCGATGATGTTGTGTCACCCCAAGAGTTTCGAGGCCCGCGATATGGGCTTTCGTGCCATATCCGGCGTTGGTTTCCCATCCATAGCCGGGAAACTGTTGCGAAAGCGCAACCATCATCCGGTCGCGCGTCACTTTTGCCACAATGGAGGCAGCTGCGATCGAAAGGCAGCGCCCGTCTCCTTTCACCAGCGTTTCAGACGGGCAGGCCAGTCCCTGTGGGGTTTTATTCCCGTCAATCAGTGCAAACTCTGCCGGTCGGGCGAGACCTTCAATAGCGCACCGCATTGCCAGCAAGGAGGCTTGCAGGATGTTGATCCGGTCGATTTCTTCCACACTGACGTGAAAAACAGAGACATCCGCCTGCGCCATGATCTGATCGAACAGAACATCACGCCGCTTTGCCGACAGTTTTTTCGAATCATTCAATCCGTCCGGTATACGCATCGGATCGAGCACTACGGCACAGGCGGTAACCGGTCCGGCCCAAGGGCCGCGTCCCACTTCGTCAACACCTGCGATGCGGGTGAGTCCATGTTTGCGGCGGAGTTCGGGTTCTATGCTTGTATCAATCATTCTCTGTAGGTGCCGTTTGTGCGCAGTTTTGGCAAGCGGCCCCGTGCAAACAGCGCCCGATACAAGGCGCTGTCTGGTTTTTTTCCGGTGTCCTGCTTAGCGGCGGTAATGGCCGTGGTGGTTCGCAGGACGGTATTTGTTCACACAAGCTTGATTGTAGAATTTGACCCAGCCGTTCTGTGTCCATTTCTTGCGCAGGCAGTTCGCAGGCGGGGTGAAGTGGCGTTTGACGGGGCGCTGTGCTTGATAGTGTGTCTTGCCGTGGTAATGGGGCTGGTAATGTGGCCGCGGCCGGGGTGCGGGACGCACATAGGTCGGCTGGTGGTTCGATTTGCTGGCTTCATTGGCGATTACGCTGATCACACCCAGTGCGGTCAGGCCCAGCAGCAGACGGTCGACGTTGTCTTTTGCCAGTGCTGCCGGTGCTGTGATCGGCGCTGCAACAAGGGCAAGGGCGAGAATTCCTGTCAGGGTCATTTTATGGAACATGGCGTTTTCCTTTGTGGGCTCGGGCAATGCGGAATGCATCGCGACATGGTCCAACCCTGCCCGAACCCCTGTTGTCAGACAAAAACACCGCCTTGTTATGGGATAACACGGCCCCAAAACGGCTTTGTTATTGTATTACCCGTCCGTATTGCGCAGGAATTTGGCATGAGACACGTATCACACATATGGATATTGGGTGTACTGCTGGCCGGTCTGGTCGCAGTGCAACCGGTTCGCGCACAGCAGAACGGTTGTTTCGCCGATTACAAAGCGAAACGGTCTGTTTCGGGCAGTCTGGAATTGCATTATGGTGTCATAGAATTGAGCGCCCGTGCCTGCCAGTCTCCGAGTCGGGCAGAACAGGCCGTTAGCCGCCGGATCGCGCCGGATGGCTGGACCCTGCTGCGCATCGTTTCCACATTCGGCCGCAATGGCCTGCAAGCGAGACAGGACAATGCCGGACCCTATTTCCTTAGATACTGATGCTTCATCCAAAAGCCTGATTCACCGGTTGAAGCCCCGTAATGTGGTGGTTTCCGGATCTGTTATGGTTCTGCTGCTTATCCTTGTGACAGCGGTTGTTCTGTTTATGGCCTTGCCGGATGCCAATGCGTTCAACGACCGGGTGGCGCGGATATTTGCAGAAAATGATGCGCTGACCACCGGAGAGCAGATCAAACTGCTGGAGGTTCTCGCGCAGTCGGGAACAGCTTTTGCGGATGTGTTGCAAAGCTACCGTTTGATAATCTTCATCCTGCTATTGCTGGCCTCGGCGCTGTTGCTGTCAGCGCTATACTTTTTGTTCACCAATTACGGACTGTCGCGCCGGCTGGATGAAATCGAACAGTTTGGCATTCATATCACCAGCCTGATCGTCAGCCGTGACGAACGGGTGGTTTATATCAACAACATGGAATTCGAACTGACCGAAAGTATCTGTGAGACACTTTCGGTTCTTTGCGAGGCCCGTCTTGATGACGAAGTAATTACAGGGGCCGAACTGGAATCCATGATTTCGGGTAAAAATGCAGCCGATTGCGAGGAAGCGGCCGGTGCCACGCGGATCAAACGTCTGCGGGACCAGCTTGGCAACCAGTTGGTCTCTCATCTTCTGGTCAAGAATATCAGCCGCAAGGGCTATACCCTGTCGATTGATAGGGATGTCATCCGCATGTTGTGATTCTGATTGTCAGACAAACTGTGTGAATGTGCACAGACGCTGCCTTCGGGTCCGGCCTAAATTGCAACCCGTTCCGAACTATGAGAAACTAACACCCGTGCCGAATCCGAATATCCCCAAGATCACAATACACCGGCGCGGCCCGCATATGATTTCCACAAATTTCAGGAGGCTTCATGTCATTTTCCTTTAAAAATTTATCTTCGGCTTTTCTACTGTCCACAGCCCTCGGCTCTCCGGTTCTGGCGCAGGAACTGGCACAAGAAGTGGTGAACGAATACTTCGACGAGTTGCGCGCAAGCGGCATGACCGTGGCACCCGGTCAGGAAAGCGTAACCGGCTCAACCGTTGAATGGCGTGATATTGTGATTGGACTGCCAGAGGATGAAGGCAGTTACACACTGGACTTCATGCGGGCCGAGGAATTGGGCGGTGGTAAAGTTTCTCTCAGTTACCCGCCGGAGGTAAAGATCACCATTGATCCCAAAGGAGAACAGCCCAAAGCTGATATCATGGTGCGCACAGAGGGCATTACCCACATCGTGTCCGGTGTAAAAGCGGCGCGGAACCACGACATTACGGCCAGCCGGATCGCCGTCGAAATGGCTACCGGAGAGCCGCCGTTTTCGATGGAACTTGCCGCGAATGATGTGGTGGTCAATCAGGTCAGTTCCGGCGCAGAGGCGCTGCACTACAAGGGAAATATGAAAGCGGCCAATCTGGAGATGCGGTATGATCTGGATGACGGCGAGACCAAGATGTCCTCGACCGGCAGCTACGACGATCTGTCCGCCACCTTCGATATGGACGCCGTGAACGATGCGTCACTGGATGAACTGTTTGCCGGAACGCGCAACCTGTCTGTCAGTTACCAGATGGGTAAAATGGCTGGGTCTACCGATATTACCGCCCCGCAATCGGCTATGGTTGTAGAAACAAGCGCCAGTAGTGCAGATGGCAGTTTTTCGGTGCTGGATGGAACTTTCGATATGGGCGGTACAGCCCAAGACGTGGCTTATGACATCAAGCTGAAGGACATACCTTTGCCCCCGTTCACTGCACGTATGAAGGCTGTGACGACGCAGGTGAAACTGCCGCTGAAAAAAGTAGAGACACCGCTACCTGCACGGATACAGATGGGGTTTGACGGTCTGGAACTGTCCGATACTGTATGGGGTATGTTCGATCCGACCGGATCGCTGCCACGGGATTCGGCCAAGCTGAATGTTGATCTGAGTGCGCAAATCAGATGGCTGGTTGAAGCACTCAGCGCCGCGGAGGCCAAATCGGTTCCGGTGGAGGTCGATAGTGTGAAGATAAACGATATAACCCTGAACATTGCCGGCGCCGCCCTTAACGGAAGCGGTGAGGCCAAGCTGAACAATGCAACATTCCCGCCGATGCCGGTGGGGGAAGTTAACATGGATCTTCGGGGGGGCGTTGGCCTGCTGGACAAACTGGTTGCATTGGGACTGGTGCCGCAACAGCAGGGGCAGATGGTCAAGATGATGTCCGGCATGTTCGCAGTTCCCGGTGGCGATGGCACAGATCATCTGGTTTCGAAAATCGAGATGAACGCGGACGGGTCCATTCTGGCCAATGGCCAGCGGATCAAGTAACCGCTCTTTTCAGGTAAAAACAGAACGGCAGGGTTTTGCAGCCCTGCCGTTTGTTCTAGGTGTCTATGACAGACAAAACAGGCGGAGCAGGCATGACAGGTAGATTGTCGGATTTGGCGCAACAGGTGTTGGACGCCGCAAAACGCGCAGGGGCAGATAGCGCGGACACGCTGGTGATGGAAGGCACGTCGATTTCTATCGAAGTGCGCACAGGCGCTCTGGAACATGCGGAACGCTCTGAAGGTGTGGATCTTGGGTTGCGGGTTCTGTGCGGTGCGAAACAGGCTTGTGTATCGATTTCCGATGACAGCGCAGCCAGTATTGCCACGATGGCGGAGCGGGCTGTGGCCATGGCCCGCGAAGCACCGGACGATCCCACCTGCGGACTGGCAAGGCCGGACCAGTTAGCGACCGATTGGGATGTGGCCGCGCTGGAACTTTATGATGACCGCGCCGCACCAAGCCCTGCGGATCTGGAACGGCTTGCACTGGAAGCGGAAGCAGCCGCGCTGGAGGTCTCTGGCGTGGATCAGGTGCAGGGTGCCAGTTCCGGTTATAGCGAAACTTCTTTGCATTTGGCCGCCAGCAACGGATTTTCCGGCGGCTATCGCCGTGGCGCCTATTCCACTTCTTGTGTGGCGATTTCCGGTCAGGGCCTGTCAATGGAGCGGGACTATAACGGAGAGGCCCGCAGCCATTATGCCGATCTGCCGGACCCGCGCAGCATCGGGCGCATCGCCGGAGAGCGGGCCGCCGCTCGCGCCGGTTCGACCCGCCCGCCAACCGGCGCTTATCCTGTGCTGTTTGACGAGCGGATCGCGGCCTCTTTGATCGGGCATCTGGTCGGAGCGATTAACGGCGCGGCCATTGTACGTGGTGCCAGCTTTCTCAAGGATGCGCTGGGCGAACAGGTTCTGCCTGCCAGCCTGTCCCTGATCGAAAACCCCCACCGTCCCCGTGTAGCGGGCAGCCGCCCGTTTGACGGCGAGGGCCTGCCGGTGCAGGAGCGTGCGCTGGTAAAGGACGGTATCCTGCAAGGCTGGACGCTGGATCTGGCGACAGGGCGCAAGCTGGGTATGGAAAGCACCGGTAATGCAAGCCGTGGTATCTCTACGCCACCGTCGCCATCCCTTGGCAACCTTGCACTGACACAAGGCACGGCCAGCCGCGAAGACCTGATTGCGCAGATGGGCACAGGATTGATCATCACCTCGATGATCGGGTCTACCATCAACCCGAATACAGGGGATTATTCGCGCGGGGCTTCGGGCTTCTGGGTGGAAAACGGGGAAATCACCGGCCCTGTAAATGAATGTACTGTGGCGGGCAACCTGCGGGATATGTTGATGAATATCACGCCTGCCAATGACGGGCGCCCCCATCTCAGCCGCGTTGTGCCAAGCCTTCTGGTTGAGGGGCTGACCATTGCCGGTGCGTGATCTCGACCTGCTTCTGGATGTGGCAGAAGAGGCAGGCGAAATTGCTCTGAAACATTTCCAGCAAGAGCCTGATCACTGGGACAAGCCGGGGGAACAGGGGCCGGTCTCTGTGGCCGATCTGGAGGTAAACCGGATGCTGGAGTACCGCCTTCAGGCCGCACGGCCCGATTACGGCTGGCTGTCCGAGGAAAGCCCAGACGATCCGGAACGGCTGGACTGCGAACGCACGTTTATCATCGACCCGATCGACGGTACCCGTTCCTTCATCGCCGGACACGAAAATTTTGCCCATTCCCTTGCGATCGCCAAGAACGGTGTGGTGACAGCGGCTGTAGTGCATATGCCCGCCAAAAGCCTGACCTTTGCCGCCGCGCTCGGGTGCGGGGCGACGCTTAACGGAGAACCGATCACACCCAGCACTACAGAGGCGCTGGATCAGGCCGAAGCGCTTGTAGCGAAACCGATGATGGATGCGACTTACTGGCCCGGTGGAGTGCCGCCGCTGCGCCGGAACTTCCGCTCTTCTCTGGCATATCGCCTGTCGCTTGTGGCGAATGGCCGGTTCGATGCCATGATCACATTCCGCCCTGCGTGGGAATGGGATGTGGCCGCAGGGGATCTGATCTGTACAGAGGCAGGCGCCTGCGTTTTTGACACCAAAGGCAGGGTTCCGGCCTATAATTCGCGCGGCGCCAAGACCGCCGGAATGATCGCCTGCGCCCCGCGTATCAGAGACAGCTTGCTGACGCATGTGACCGGATCGTAAAGGCGGATGAAAAGCACAGGGTGATTGCAAGCGCCGCTGCCAGCCCTTAAATTCAGATCAGACCTGCACCCGTTCTTTCGTCTGCGCCTCTGGCACAGCGTTTTTATAAATTCCGGCGGAGCCGCTTATGTCCAGCAAGAGCCTTGGCGAGACCCTGATCCGAAGTGCCGCGCGCATCACCGAACCGCTGATGCAGCACGAACTGGCCCGCCGCGTTGCCCGTGGCCATGAAGACGCCAACCGTGCCCATGAACGGCAGGGCAAAAGCGATCTTATCCGCCCTGAAGGCGTGCTGGTCTGGTGCCACACTCATGACATGCAGGGCGCGCTGAACCTGATCGGGGTCATTGGCCAGATCCATGCGCAACTGCCCGAGATCACCTTTCTGGTAACGACACAGATCCGGATCAAGGACTATGTCTTTGCCATGCGGATGCCGGCGCGTACCCTGCATCAATACGCGCCTCTGGATAAACTGGCGGCGGTGGAGCGGTTTCTGGATCACTGGCAACCGGATCTGTGTGTCTGGACGGACGACCTGTTGATGCCCGTCCTGAACACAGCCAGTGCAAGACGGGGTATCCCTTCGGTGTTGGCAGATCTTGGTAATGTGGGGGGGAGCGGTCCGCAGTTCCGCTGGATGTCGCGGGTTTCCAAATCCGCGCTGCGCAGTTTTGAAACAATCCTGACCGCAGATGAAGCAACCGCACAGGCCGTGCGCGGCTTCGGGGTAGAGGCCAGCGTAATGGGACGCCTTTGTGAGGAAACGCTCGCCTTGCCCCATGATGAAACCCGCCGCGCGAAACTCTCGCGACAGTTGGACGGCCGTCCGGTCTGGCTGGCGGCGAAAGTGGCGCAGACAGAGATCAGTCAGGTGCTCGACGCGCATAGTCAGGCGATGCGTATGACCCACCGCCTGCTGCTGATAATTGTTCCCGTCAGTCCGGAGGATGTACCTTCGGTTAAGACGGCCTGTGACGCGGCCGGAATTGTCTGGCGCTGCAGCGACGATCTCGACGATCTCCCCCCCCGCACCGATGTGATCATTGCGCGGGGGCTGGACGGACTTGGCCTGTGGTACCAACTGGCTGCTGTGTGTTTTCTCGGAGGCTCTCTGGTGGAGCGGGGCGGCCATACGCCGCTGGAGGCCGCAGGGCTGGGTTCTGCCATCATCCATGGCCCCCATGTGGACAATTACGCCGATATTTACCTGCGCTTGCAACAGGCGGGTGCGGCGATCGAGGTCAACTCTGTTCCCTCACTCGCAGAGGCCGTAAGCGAATTGATCGTGCCGGACCGCGCCGCGGAGATGGCCCATGCAGGCTGGCACGTGTGTTCGGAAGGGGCAGATGCAACAGACGAACTGGTAGAAGTGCTCTGGGATATGATTCCGATGGGGGCGTCCCTATGAAGCCGCCTGCATTTTGGTATGCACCACAGTCCGCACCCGGATTTTGGCCATATGTGCTGTCACCCCTCTCTGCGCTTTGGCGCTTTGGCGCTGCGCGACGGCACGCCAAGGGGCGGCACCTGCGGGTGCCGGTGCCGGTGATTTGCGTCGGTAACATCAACATCGGCGGCACCGGAAAGACACCGACAGTGATTGCCCTTTTGGGCTTGCTGGCCGAAATGGGGATGCGCCCCCATGTGGTCTCCAAAGGTTACGGCGGACAGGCAATCGGGCCGCTGCGGGTGGATGAGGTGACACACACCGCCAGCGATGTAGGTGACGAGCCCTTGTTGCTGGCTGCATTCGGTCCGTGTTGGGTCGCCAAGGACCGCGCGGCGGGTGCCGAGGCTGCCGTGGCCGCAGGCGCAGATGTGATCATTCTGGATGACGGCATGCAAAATCCCGATCTGGTGAAGGATTTTACCATCACCGTGGTGGATGCTGCTGTGGGCTTTGGCAACGGGCGGGTTTTGCCTGCCGGACCTTTGCGCCAGACCCTTGAAAGCGGGTTGGCGCAGGCGGATATGGTCCTGTCCATTGGCCCGCCAGAGGCGCAAAAGGCTTTTGCGACCGCATGGCCCGATCTTGGCGGCGTGCCCCTATTGCGTGCCGAGTTGAAGCCGCTTGAAACCGGAATGCTCTGGCAGGATCTGCGGGCCTTTGCCTTTGCCGGAATTGGCCGGCCAGAGAAATTCTTTGAAACCTTGCGGGCAAGCGGTGCCACAGTCGTGGCGACACGGTCTTTCGGGGATCACGAGACCCTGTCGGATACGCTGCTCAAGCGGATGGAGAGCGAGGCCGAGAGTTTGAGCGCGCAGATGGTGACCACCGAAAAAGACGCCGTGCGCCTGCCCCGTAGTTTCCGTCACAAAGTCGTAACCCTGCCGGTGCGCCTGTCGGTTGAAGAACCGGAACGTCTGGCAGAGTTGCTGGAACCGGTTGTCGCGCGCAACTAGGCTCGTTCCGCGGTGCCGCGGCGTGTGGATCTGGATATTTTTAGCCAGAAGAAGCTGGCGTGTTCGGCTTGGATCGCTGGCGCGGTGAAAAGCTGTTATAAGTGGGGCGGAGCGTGGTTTTACATCACAATCGGCTTGCGCTTTCACCAGCGCTGCGTAGCCTACGGCGCAAACGAGTTTACAATAGGATGACGTGATGAACAGTGCAGTTGACCCCGATGGTTTGATGGAATTTTCGGTGGTGTTCACCGACCGGTCTTTGAACCATATGAGCAAGGCATTCCAGCAGGTCATGCTGGATATTTCCGGCATGTTGAAAGAAGTCTACAAGGCCGAGGGTGTTGCGATTGTTCCGGGGGGTGGCACCTACGGGATGGAAGCTGTGGCCCGCCAGTTTGCCGCCGGTAAAAAGGCGCTGGTGATCCGCAACGGCTGGTTCTCCTATCGTTGGACCCAAATCTTCGAGGCTGGCGGCATTCCGGCCAGCGAAACCGTGATGAAGGCCCGTCCGGTGGCCAATGAAACCGCATCGCCGTTTGCCCCGGCGCCGATTGGCGAAGTGGTGGCAAAAATTGCCGAGGAACAGCCCGATGTGGTTTTTGCCCCCCATGTGGAGACTTCCAGCGGGATGATCCTGCCGGAGGAATATATCACCGCTGTGGCCGAGGCGGTTCACGCCTATGGCGGGCTGTTTGTACTGGATTGTATCGCTTCGGGCTGTGTCTGGGTGGACATGCAGAAAACCGGCGTCGATATTCTGATCTCCGCCCCGCAAAAGGGCTGGTCTGCATCACCCTCTGCCGGTCTGGTCATGATGGGCGAACGGGCGCTGGCCAAGATTGGCGAGACGCAAAGCAGTTCTTTCGCCTGTGATCTGGGTAAGTGGTATTCCATCATGCAGGCCTATGAAAACGGCGGCCACGCCTATCACGCTACCATGCCCACCGATTCATTGCGGTCCTTCCGCGATACCATGCTGGAAACCAAAAACTACGGGTTTGACAAGGTCTGCGCCGAGCAATTGGAACTTGGTGCAGCGGTGCGAAAGCTGCTGGCGGAAAAGGGCTTTACCAGTGTGGCGGCGGACGGGTTCGGCGCGCCGGGTGTGGTGGTCAGCTACACCGATGATTCCGACATCCAGAACGGCAGCAAATTTGCCGCCCAAGGGATGCAGATCGCAGCTGGTGTGCCGTTGATGTGTGACGAGCCTGCGGATTACAAATCCTTCCGTCTGGGGTTGTTTGGTCTGGACAAGCTGCATGACGTGGATGGTGCGGTGGCCAAGCTGCGCAAGGCGCTGGATGCGGTGGCCTGATCAGGGACAGGCTGACGGATTGACGGAACAAGCTGAGGAAACAGGACGATGACGGCAGTAACAATGGAAATGACAGACGGTATTGCCGTTATCACGGTAGACAATCCTCCGGTGAATGCGCTGGGCCACGGGGTCCGTCAGGGGCTGGCGGATGCGGTGGCGCAGACCGATGCGGATGATGCGGTGCAGGCGGTGGTTCTGATCGCGGCCGGTCGAACCTTTATGGCCGGGGCCGAGATCAAGGAATTTGGCAAGCCGATGCAGGACCCGAACCTGCCCGATGTTGTTCTGGCGATTGAAGCGGCTCGCAAGCCCTGGATCGCCGCGATCCACGGCACAGCGCTTGGCGGTGGTCTGGAAGTGGCGCTGGGCTGTCATTACCGGATCGTGGATGCCCGCGCCAAGCTGGGACTGCCAGAGGTGCATCTGGGCCTTATTCCGGGGGCGGGCGGGACTGTTCGGCTGCCCCGCGTTGTGCCAGTGGCCCGCGCTGCGGAAATGGTGGCAACAGGGCGTCCGGTCCGTGCGCAGGATGCGGTGCAAATCGGGCTGGCCGACCGGAAATCCGGCGGCGATCTGAGAGCGGATGCTATCGCCTTTGCCCGTGAAATTGCCGGCGATCCCCTGCCCGAAGCCCTTGTGAACCGTGCGCCGGTGGATGCACCGGATGAGGAAAGCTGGCGCGACATAGCGGGCAAGCTGGTTTCCAAAGCACGGGGGCAGAATTCGGTGATCCGCGCCGTGGATGCCATCGGAGAATCCGTGCGGCTGGACGGAACAGCGGCGCTGGCGGTGGAGCGGCAGGTGTTTTCAGACCTGATGGCTGATCCGCAATCGGCGGCCTTGCGTCATGTGTTCTTTGCGGAACGTTCCGTTGGCAAGCTGCCGGAACTGCGCGGCGTTGCGCCCCGCCCGCTGTCCCATGTGGGGGTAATTGGCGGTGGCACGATGGGGGCAGGTATTGCCGTGGCGCTGCTGTTGTCCGGCCTGCATGTCACAATGATCGAACGGGATTCCGAAGCGCTGTCTGCCGGTCAGAACCGCGTCGCCGATACGCTGATGGCCAGTGTCCAGCGGGGGCTGATTTCACCGGACAAGCGCGATACGCTTTTAAAAGGGTTTATCGGTTCGGTCGAATACGACTCTCTGGCACAGGCCGATCTGGTGATCGAAGCGGTGTTTGAGGATATGGAGGTCAAGAAACAGGTGTTTGCCGCGCTTGACGCTGCCACACGGCCCGATGCGGTGCTGGCCACCAATACCTCTTATCTGGATGTGAACGAGATCGCCGCCAGCGTGGCGGATCCCTCCCGCGTGTTGGGGCTGCATTTCTTCTCTCCCGCCCATGTGATGAAACTGCTGGAAATCGTGCGCCCCGATAAGGTGGCGGATGATGTACTGGCAACGGGATTCGCGCTCGGGCGGCAGTTGGGCAAGATCGCGGTGCCTGCGGGGGTTTGTGACGGGTTTATCGGCAACCGCATCCTGTCGGCCTACCGGCGGGAGTGTGACTATATGGTTGAGGATGGGGCGACACCGCAGGAAGTGGACAGCGCGATGAAAGCCTATGGTTTCCCGATGGGCATTTTTGCCATGCAGGATATGGCAGGGCTGGACATCGGCTGGGCCGCCCGCAAACGCCGCGCCCCGACCCGCGATCCGAAGGAAAGATACGTGTCCATTGCGGATCGTCTGTGCGAACTGGGGCGCTTCGGGCAGAAAACCGGCGCGGGCTGGTTCAACTACCCCGATGGCAGCCGCAGGGGAGAACCGGATCCGCAGGTCGCAGCGATCATTGCAGAGGAAGCGAAGAAAAACGGTGTTGAGCAGCGGGATTTTACCGCCGAGGAAATCATGGACCGCATCCTCGGTGCGATGGTGTCCGAAGGCAAAGCCATTCTGGACGAAGGCATTGCCGCCAGCCCCGAGGCCATCGATGTGGTTATGATCAACGGTTACGGCTTCCCACGCTGGCGCGGAGGCCCGATGTTTGCTGCACGGACGGCGGAACAGGGCAATGGCTGATCCTGTTCACACCACGACCCAAGTGGTCCGGTTCCAGCATTGCGATCCGGCGGGGATTGTGTTTTATCCCCGCTATTTCGAGATGCTGAACCTGACAGTAGAAGAATTCTTCGAACAAACCGCAGGCTGGTCGTTCCACAGGATGCACGAAGAACTGAAGACCTCCGTGCCGACGGTGCATATCGAAACAGATTTCACCGAAGTGTCGAGGCTGGAGGACCGACTGGATTTCCGGTTGCGCATTTCCCGTCTGGGCGGGCGCAGTCTTGATCTCTCGATTGTAGCGCTTTGCGGGGCTGAACAGCGCCTGAGTGCGCGGATTACCCTTGTCTGCGTGGATTTTATCAAAAAACATGCGGTACCTTGGCCCGAACCGCTTCGAAAACTGTTAGAACCTTTATCAGAGGGATGACATGGACCTGACACGGCGGCAGATGATGGCACTTACGGGGGCGGCTTTCGTCAGCCCTGTCAGCGGAACGGCCGAGGTTCTGCCCGCTTTCATCCCCACCGCTGTGATTGACGCTGCTTTTGATATGACACGGCGCAAGGGTATGATGGAGATGCTGGTGGCACGCAAGGTGCGCACTGTGTTTCGCTATTACGCCTATAAGGACCAGCCCGAGCGCAACCTGCCCCACAAAGTGCTGCGCCGCCACGAAGCCGAGGCGCTGTGGGATGCAGGGATAAACATCGGCGCAGTCTTCCAATACAACAACGACAAGCTGGAGAGCATCACACCGGAGCGCGGGCAGGCGGATGCGGAGCATGCGCTTGATTATGCGCAGAACACGATCGGCCAGCCGGCAGGTTCGGCAATCTATTTCGGTGTGGACGGCAGTTGGAACGGCCCTGCGCAACTGGCCGGTGTCATGGCCTATTTCGAATCCGTGCGCCGCGTGTTCCAGCAGAACGGCAACCGCTACCGTGTTGGGGCCTATGGCTCGGGGCTGGTGCTCGGGCGGTTGCTGGATGTAGGGCTGACGGATCTGACGTGGCTTGCCCTGTCGCGGGGCTGGCCCGACACACGGCAGTTCTACAATCAGGAGCGGTGGAACCTGTTCCAGTTTTCCCACCATCTCTGGTTCGGAAAAAATCAGGTGGACGGGAACGTGATCAATCCGGTCGCGCCGGATTTCGGGGACTTCTCGCGCACGTCTGTCGGGCAACCTGCGGATTTCGGAACGGCGTTCTTGTTGAAGGACCAGTTCTATTTTTCAAGCCGCCGTAAGGCTGCGGTATATGAAAAGCCGGATACAAGTGCCAAAGTGGTCCGGTCCCTGACACTGGCCTACAACCCGATTGTGTTAAAATCCATTAAGGACTGGCACGCGGTGTCGCTGGACGGGACGGACCGGATCGCAGGCTATGTCCGCGCCGAAGTGTTGACCACCTCGGCGCAGATGCCAGCCTATCAATAGCCGTTCAGGACGTTTTTTTCCCGAGCAGTTCTTCGGTATGCGCCCCAAGCTTGGGTGCTGCGTCTTTGGTGGCCAGATCGGCACCTGAGAAGCGGATCGGAGAGCGCACACCGGGCAGCCCGTCCAGTTCGATCTGCATGCCGCGGGACTGGACATGAGGGTCTTCGAACAGCTCTTTCATATTGTTGATCGGGCCGGCAGGAACCGTATTGGCATCACAGGCGGCCAGCAACTCTGCTTTAGTGTGCTTTCGGGTTTCTTCCTGTAGCACGGGCACCAGAACCTCGCGGTTTTTGACCCGCAACGGATTGGTCGTGTAATCCGCGTGGCTTGCCAGATCGGGGCGGCCCAGAACATCGCAGAAGCGGCGGTATTGGCCGTCATTGCCACAAGCGATAATCACATGCCCGTCCGATGTGGGCAGCACTTGATAGGGCACAATATTGGGATGGGCGTTGCCTGTCAGACCGGGCGGGTTTCCGGTGGCCAGATAGTTCCACGCCTGATTGGCCGTCACTGCTGTGGCCACATCCAGCAGGGACATATCAATGTGTTGCCCCTTGCCGGTTCTTTCTCGGTGGGCCAGCGCGGCCTGAATGGCGATCACAGAGTATAATCCGGTGAACAGGTCGGTAATCGCCACGCCGCATTTCTGCGGTTCACCGTCAATTTCGCCGGTAATCGACATCAGGCCGGACATGCCCTGCATCAGAAAATCATATCCCGCCCGGGGGGCATAGGGGCCGGTCTGCCCGAAACCTGTGACCGAACAATAGACCAGACGGGGATTTGCCTCTTTCAGGCTGTCGTAATCCAGCCCGTATTTCGCCAGCCCGCCAACCTTGAAGTTCTCGATCAGCACATCGGCTTCGCTGATCAGGCCCAGCAGGTCTGCCTTGCCCTCGGGGGTGCGGAAATCCACCACCACCGATTTCTTGCCGCGGTTGCAGGCATGGAAATAACCGGCGGCGACATCATCGCCCCGATCAATAAAGGGCGGGCCCCACTTGCGGGTATCATCGCCGTCCGGCGCTTCGATTTTGACAACTTCCGCCCCCAGATCGGCGAGCGTCTGGCCAGCCCACGGGCCAGCCAGAATACGGGCGAGTTCAACCACCCGCAGGCCATGTAATGGCGTATTTGTCATGGATCAGCTGCCAAGTTCGGCGTCGATGATCTTAGCCAGCTCGTCGTAGGGCAGGTTGCCGTATTTGGTACCGTTCACAAACAGGGTCGGCGTGGAGTTCACCTCGTCCGCTGTGGAGGTTTCCTGAAAACGGGCAACCATGGCTTCGGCCATTTTCTGATCGTTCAGGCATTCGTCCAGTTGTTCGTCGGACAGGCCGGCAATTTTGCCGATCTTGCGCATCTCTCCGACGATCTCAGCCGGTTCACCAGCGCGGGACCATTCGGCCTGACGTTTGTAGAGCATATCCGCAATGCCAAAGAATTTGGACGGATCACAGCGGGCGATCATCGCGCCCCACAGACCGAACCGGTCAAAATAGACTTCGCGGTAAACAAAGTTGATCTTGTCCGTGTCGATGTAATTCGCTTTCAGCTGCGGATAGGTGTTGGCGTGGAAGCTGGCACAATGGGGGCAGGTGAAAGACGCGTATTCTGTCACTGTCACTTTGGCGAGTTCGTTGCCAAGGCGCATGTCCGGAACGGTTAGGGTCTCTTCCTGTGCGAAAGTGATAGAGCCAGGCAGTGTGGTCGCAGCCAGTGTGGCCAGTGCGGTACGGCGGGTAATCATAACGGGAACCTCTTGGATTAGGATTTCTGTTTCTTCAGGATGTTTTCACCCAGCGCGGCAAGGGCCGCTTTTAACCCACCGTCTGACACGTCAGATACGGTCCGGGCAAGCACCTCTTTCTTTTCGGCGCTCAGGGGCGGTTTTTCGGGGCGGTCGTGGTAGAAATCCGCCTGTTTATCGGCAAAACCTGTGGGGGATGTCTGGGTGATATGGATGCGGCTGATCGCGGCATAGCCATAGGTGGCGTTCACGCGGTCCTTGATCTGGGGTAGCTGCATCTGCACCATCGGCGCGTTGGCACCGGTCGTCAGAAGGGTCAGGGTTGCGCCCATGCCCTGACGGGTATAGCCGACTTTCACAGGGCGGGCGATCCGCGCAACAGACTCTCCGGCGATTTCCGCCCAATGGGTCAGCAGACGGGTTTCCGAAAACCCCCGCTTTTCCGATGCCTTGCGGATTTGCGTGCCAAGGATACCGCCGGTTTGCAGAAACCCACGGGCCTTGCGCCGCGTAAACGCGGGCTTGGACGGGGAATTCTTCGATTTCATGGCGGCCATGGCTGTCTTAACCTTCGATTCACGTTATCTTACGCAGGCAAAGGGCGGATGCCAGCGAATTGGTGGTAAAGAGGTGATAAAACTTGTGTGAGAAGATGACACAGCAGTCGGCAGATTTGCTGGACTGGTACGATATTCACGCCCGCGAAATGCCGTGGCGTGTCGGCCCCGCCGCACGGCAGGACGGTGTGCGGCCCGACCCCTATCACATCTGGTTGTCAGAGGTCATGCTGCAGCAGACAACCGTGGCCGCCGTGAAGGATTATTTCCGCAAATTTGTCAGCCGCTGGCCGACTGTGCGCGATCTGGCGGGGGCTCAGGACGGTGATGTCATGGCTGCTTGGGCGGGGCTTGGCTATTACGCGCGGGCCCGAAACCTGCTGAAATGTGCCCGCGTGGTGGCGCAGGAGCATGGCGGTGTCTTTCCCGATACTTACGACGCGCTGTTAAAGCTGCCGGGCATCGGCCCCTACACAGCCGCCGCCGTTTCAGCCATTGCCTTTGACCGCCGTGCGGTGGTTCTGGATGGGAATGTGGAACGGGTAATGGCCCGTTACTACAGGGTGTTAGACCCTTTGCCTGCCTCTAAAGAGACCCTTCGGACACTCGCAGACGGTCTGACACCAAACCGCCGCTGCGGGGATTATGCACAGGCGGTAATGGATCTGGGGGCGACGATCTGTACGCCGCGTTCTCCGGCCTGCGGGATTTGCCCGTGGATGGCCGATTGCGCAGCGCGGCTGGCTGGCGATGCGGCCAGCCTGCCGCGTAAGACACCGAAAGCCGCAAAACCGATCCGGCTGGGCGTTGCCTATGTGGCAGAGCGCACAGACGGCGCGGTGCTGTTGGAACGCCGCCCTGACAAAGGGCTTCTGGGCGGAATGCTCGGCTGGCCCGGCAGCACGTGGCAGGAGGCGCCCCATGACGCAGAGCCACCTCTTGATGCGGACTGGCAGGACAGGGGCGAGGTGCGCCACACCTTCACCCATTTCCACCTGCGCCTTCAGGTCCGCTTTGCCCGAGACGTCAGCGGCGATCCGGACAGTGGCAGTTTCCTGCCACGGACGCAGTTTTCTCCTGCCGATCTGCCCACAGTCATGCGCAAGGCTTGGGATCTCTGCCGCTAACCCCTTGCGCCCTTCAGCCCTTGCGGATCGTCCCGTCGGCCACCCACGCGTCAAAGATTTCCAACGCTTTATCGGCAAAAGCCTGATCGTTGATATGGGCATCTACCTCGGAATAGCTGATCGGGTCGGTCATCACCTTGCGGGCTTCATCGGTAAACGCGGCCAGCCCTTCGGGATCATGGGCGACATCACCTTCCCTGTCCCATTCCTCAACCCCGTGCAGCGGCATGATGAAATGGGTCGGAGCAGTTGCTGTTCCCAGCCGTTTCGCCACTTCGCGGGCGGATTCGCGGCGTTCCTCGGCGTTGAAGGCAGAAGATTTAATCAGGCGGTTGTGTTCGTGGAAGGGGCGGTCGCGATAGCTTTCGGGGATATCCTGCCAGCCTGCGAAATCCACCAGATCGAAACAGCCGGGGGCCACGATTTGTGGGATGCCGCTGCGCCCCGCGCTCAGCATCCGCTGGCTGCCGCTGCTGACGACGGATCCGGCAATGAGATTACCGAGTTCCGACAGGCCGAAATCCATCACGCAACAGAACCGCCTCTGTGCGGCAAGGGATTCAAAGGCCATGCCGCCCATGCCGGTGGCGTGGAAAATGGCAACCTCGTAGCCGCGTTGTTCCAAAGCGGGTTTCAGCAATTTCATGTATTTCAGGCAGGACGACCCGAGCGAGGTCATCCCGACAATGGGCCGGTCGGTAGAAGGTGGCTCTACCGCACGGGCCGCCCCCAGCACCGCTCCGGCTGCTTGCGACAGGGATGCCTTGCAGACAGAGTTCAGGCCGTAGAGGCCACCCGCCCAAAGGATCATCTGAATGTCCGCTGACAGGCGTTCCGGCGGGATGATCGGGGAAAAAGAGACTGTTGAAACGACATATTTCGGCACGCCCATCGGCAGCGCCTGACAGACATCCAGCGCCAGATCGGTGCCCATCGTGCCGCCCAGAATGACTACGCCGTCAAACGCGCCGTCGCGGTACAGCTGCGCTGCTAGCTGCGATGCGCCCCGCGCCATGATCTGCATGGCGGTGTTTTCATCGCCAGAGTCGATCGCCGCCTTGATAGAGCTTCCAGCGGCTTCGGCCACGGCATGTTTGGAGTGGTCACAAGGCTCTGACGGGTCGCCCAGTACGCTGACATCCATCGTCAGAACACCGCCACCCATTGCGGTGATCCGCTCTGCCATATAGTTCAGTTCGTCGTCTTTCGTGTCATAGGTGCCAACGATCAGAATAGTCTTGTCAGACATGGGTGCCTCCCGAATTCAGCCAGTTTGCAACCACTTGGGTTGCTGTTTTGATGTTGCGCGCATTCCGTGCTTCTGCGCCTTCAAGTTCCATCCGCGTTACGATCCAGCCTACATAGGTGCAGGCCCGCAGGGCGATGAACAGAGGCAGATGGGTGATGTTGATAGCGCGTTCGGACTGGTAGCCGCCAATCAGCGCAGCTTGCAATTCACTGGCGTTGCTTTCTTCGCGGATGCGGAAAATCGTTGTGGCCAGTTCAAACAGCCGGAAACCGTGGCCGCAATCGTCAAAGTCGATCAGATGCAGGTCGTCCCCGTCGATCAGGATGTTCTCGCGCAGCAGGTCGGCGTGGATCAGGCCGAAATCATGCTGCCCCTCCGCCAGTGCCGTTGCAGCCTTCGCGCGAAAGCGTTCAAGCAGCGTTTCTTGCTCTGCCGTCAGGGTCGGATTTTCCCAGAACCGCCCCCAGAGCGGTGTCTCACCGATCAGACCCTCCGTATCCCAAGCCGGACGGGTGAACCCCTGTGGCGGTGTCCACGCATCAGAGGCCGCATGCATCCGCGCCATGGCCTGACCAAGCCTGTAAAACGTGCCTTCCGGATCATCCAGATCAAGAGGCGTTCCGTAGGCGCCCATCTGATGGCCGGGCAACCATGTCAGCAAATCGAATTGCGCGCCCTCTAACACTTGCAGATGGGCCCCATCCGAACCGGCAATCGGGCGGGGCAGCGAAAGCCCGGCCCCGTCGAGTGCGTCCATCCACGCCAGTTCCGAGCGCAACTCCCCGTCCGTGCGATAGCCGCCGCGGTGATGGCGCAGGGCGTAGACCGCATCAGGTGTTGTCACGCGGTAGACGCGGTTTTCTCTCTCGGCCACCAGATCCACAGACAGTGTTTCAATATCCCAGCGGTCGATCGCCTTTTGCGCAAGCGTCTCTGTCATGGCTGTACATCCGTCAGCACCTGATCCAGCGTTTCTACCAGCAGATCCGCGTTTTCGCGCGTGAATTGCAGGTTCGGTCTGATTTTCAGTGTGTTGTAGTGGATGCCGATCTTGTTCAGCAGCACACCGCGATTGCGCAGTTCCTCAATCACCCGCAACAGATACTCCGTCGCAGGCGCTTTGGTGGCGCGATCCGTCACCAGTTCCGCGCCAAAGAACATGCCCCGACCCCGCACATCGCCAATGACTATGTGTTTGTCTGCAAGCTCTTGCAGTCTGGCTTTGGCATAGGCCCCCACATCCGCGGCCTGTTGCATCAGTCCTTCCTGTTCAATCACTTCCAACACCGCCATTGCGGTGGCGCAGGATACTGGATTGCCGCCAAAGGTGTTGAAATAGCGGAATGCAGTGCGGAATTCGTGCATGATTGCGGATGTTGTTACGACACCTGCCACCGGATGGCCGTTGCCCATCGGTTTGCCAAGGGTCACAACATCGGGCGTGATCCCCTGATACTGATGCCCCCACATATGGCTTCCGGTGCGTCCGAAACCGGGCTGGACCTCATCCGCGATCAGGATGCCGCCGGCATCGTGGACAGCTTTCAGCGTCGCATCAAGGAAACCGGCGGGCAGATCGGGAAAACCTTCATTGGCAAAGAACGGATCAATCAGCAGGGCGGCAAACCCGTGACCGCTTTCTTCCAGTTCGCCAATCTTTGCCTTCACCTGCTCGGCAAAATACGCCGCCGGATCATCCGAGGGCGGACGATAGCTGTCGGGGGCCGGAACATGGCGGATATGGCCCGATTTGCCGAATTTCGACGGGTTGGTGGTGGACAGGGCCGAAACTGCCGTGGTGTTGCCGTGATAGGTGTGATCGGTGACGATGATCCCCGTTTTACCGGTCACGGCCTCTGCCATGCGCAGGGCAACGTCATTGGCCTCTGACCCGGTGCAACACAGCAGCGCAGTGTTCAGCGCATCGTCAAAGGTCGCTGTCAGCTTCTCCGCGTAATCGACAATTCCTTCGTGCAGATAGCGGGTGTGGGTGTTCAGCGTTGCCGCCTGATCGCACATGGCTTTGACCACATGGGGGTGGCAATGCCCCACATGGGGGACATTGTTGTAGCAATCGAGGTATTTCTTGCCGTCATGGTCCCAGACCCAGACGCCTTCACCTTTCACCAGATGAACAGGCTCTTCGTAAAAGGTGGACATGTTGGGCCCGAGAACGGCATCGCGGCGGGCAAGGAGAGATTTGCTGAGCGGGTTCATAACTGTATCCATGCGGTTTTCAGGTTGGTGTATTTGTCCAGCGCGTGGAGCGATTTATCCGAACCGTTGCCCGATTGTTTATGACCTGTCAGCGGCACAGTGTTATCCGGCCCGCCGTAGGTGTTCACATGGACAACGCCCGAATTGATTGCCCCGATCATGCGATGGGCGCGGGACAGGTTGGCGGTCCAGACACCGGCGGCCAGACCCAATTCGCTGTCATTGGCAAGCTGTACGGCCTCTTCCTCTGTGTCAAACGGCGTTACCGCCAGAACCGGCCCGAAAACTTCCTTGCGGAACACGGTGTTCGACGGTGTCACGCCGGACAGGATGGTTGGCGCCATATAGCTGCCGCCGGTTTCTTCAAGAATGCGGTTGCCGCCTGTGACGCATTCCGCACCTTCGCTGATTGCGGCTTGCGTCAGGCGCAGGTTTCCGGCCAGTTGGGTTTCCGAATTGACCGCACCAATCTGGGTGTTCAGGTTCAGTGGATCACCAACCTTGAAGGCTTCGGCGTGGGTTTTCAGTGCGGCCACAAAATCGTCGTGAATGCTGCGTTCGACCAGCAGGCGGGACGCGGCCACACAGACCTGTCCCGCGTTTCGGAAGATGCCTGCCGCCGAAACTGCCGCCGCCTTATCGAGATCGGGCGCGTCGGCAAAAACCACATTCGGGGATTTCCCGCCCAGTTCCAGATAGACCCGTTTCAGGTTCGACTGGGCCGAAGCCTCCAGCAGCTTGCGCCCCGTCATGCCCGATCCGGTAAAGGCCAGCACATCCACGTCCATAGACCGTGCCAGCGCATCCCCTGCGATCCGGCCATCGCCGGTGATGACGTTCAGCACACCCGCAGGCAAACCGGCGCCCGCAGCGATTTCAGCCAGCCGCAGCAGAGACAGGGATGCGGTTTCAGCCGGTTTCACCACGATGGAATTGCCCGCTGCAATGGCTGGGGCAATCTTCCACGCGCCGATCATCAGCGGGAAGTTCCAAGGGATAATAGCACCGACCACGCCGACCGGTTCGTGATGCACCAGACCCAGCGTGCCGGCTGCGGTAGGGGCGATTTCGCCCGGAATCTTGTCGATGGCTTCGGCGTAATAGCGGAAGGTTGCAGCGGCGGAACCGGCCTCGGCCTTGTAGGCCATAGCAAATTCCGTGCCGTTGTCGCGGATGCCAAGCACCGACAGCGCCAGCGCATCGGCCTCAATCGCGTCGGCCACAGCAAAAAGAATTTTTTTGCGGGCAGCAGGGGCCAGTCGTGACCAGCGCCCGTCGTTAAAGGCTGCACGGGCAGAGGCCACGGCCATATCCACCTCGGCCGAAGTGGCGTTGGCAATCGTGGTCAATTGCGCACCGTCAATCGGAGAAGTCACAGCCATCGGTTCGGCGGCACCTTGCACGGGGGCGTTGTCGATGAACAGGGATTGAGGGGCTACAGTTTCACGCCGCAGCGCGTCGATTTGCGTTTGTGTCGTCATTGGTTTTCCGTAGTGTTGCGATCCCTCCACATGCGCCAGACATGAGAGCCGAGCACGACGAGGATCAGAAGAAACAGGATAAAGGCGATGGGACGGTCGATCATATCGAGCGGGGATTTCACGCGCATCATCGAGGTGCGCAGCTTTGCTTCCATGATACCGCCCAGAACCATGCCCAGAATGATCGGCACAATCGGCAGGTTGAGCCGCTTCAGCATAAATCCGAACACACCGAAACCGGCAGCAATGGCGCAGTCGATGGTAGAGTTGCGCAGGGAATATACGCCGACAAAAGACAGGGTCAGAATGATAACGCCCAGAAAACGGGTCGGAATCTGGATGATCTTCAGCAGCAGGTTGGTGGAACACAGCAGGAAGGCCACCACCATCACGTTCAACACCAGAAGCGCGATATATAGTGCGACAACAAAATCCATCTGGTTCTGAAATAGCTGCGGGCCGGGTACGACGTTGTGCACGTAAAACACGGACAGCATCATTGCCGTCAGCGCCTCGCCCGGAATGCCAAGCGCCAGTAACGGGATCATCGCGGCGGCGGGCACAGCGTTGTTGGAGGCTTCAGAGGCGATCAGCCCCTCTGGTGCGCCGTTGCCGAACAATTCCGGCGTTTTCGATCCGCGCCGTGCGGCAGTGTAAGACATGAATTGCGCGGTAAATTCCCCGACACCGGGGATCATCCCCATCAGCACCCCGAAAGAGGCACTGACACTGGCCACCTTTTTGTAGCGGAACAGTTCCTTAAAGCCCTGAAACAGATCGCCGGACAAGGTGCCGGTGCGCGGTGCGCGGTTTTTGTCCACCAGCAAGACGATAGCTTGGGAAATGGCGAACAGACCCAGCACGACCACGATCAGATCAACGCCGCCGGACAGCCAGCTTTGCCCGAAGGTGTAGCGTTTGGAATACTGGATCGGCTCCAGCCCGATGGTGTTCAGCCAGATGCCGAAACAAGCCAAAGCACCCGCAATCAGGATCTGCCCGCGATGGGCCAGAACCACCAGAATGATGCCGAGCAGCGAGGCGAGGAAAATCTCGCGGCTGCCGAAATGGGGGGCGATTGCGGCTAGCATGGGCGACAGGAAGATCAGGCAGACCACCGCAAAGACGCCACCGAAAAAGCTGGCAGAATAGGCCAGCGACAGCGCGCGGCGGCCTTCGCCCCGTTGGGTCATCGGATAACCGTCATAGGTGGTCAGTGCGTTGACCGCTGTGCCCGGTGTGTTCACCAGTACGGCAGGTATCGCGCCGCCATACATGGAACTGCCGTAAATCCCCAGCAGCGCGGTCAGACCGACAATAGGATCAAGCGAGAACGTCGCCGGAAGCAGGATGGCAATCGCCACCGCAGCGCCAACACCGGGAATAGCGCCGATGATGACACCTCCGACTGAACCGACAACAAGGGCGATGAGGACATCCCAGCGGGCGAGGATGTCAAAGCTGGAAAGAAGCAGATCCATATCAGAAATTCAAAATCATAAAGTTGCGCAATCCGTCGGGCAGATACTCATAGAGCGCGCCTCCGGGGATTTTCACGCCGAGAAGCGTCTTGAAGATCACTACAATCGCCACACCGGATGCAGCGGCCCAGCCCAGCATCGCCGGACTGCGATAGCCCATTCGTAGGGCCAGAAGGGAGGTGAAGAGAACAGTGCTGGGCAGATAGCCCAGTCGCGGGACCAGCACCACATAGACCATGAACCAGCCAACGAATTCAAAGGCTCTCAGCCAGATTACGACTTCAGCACCGGTGCCGTTTTTGGCCTGTTGCCGCATGTGGGTCAGAAGGTGCAGACCAGTGAATAGGACCATGCCGATCACACCGACACCGGGCCAGAAGGCGGGCTGTGCAAAAAGTTTCCCTTTGGCGGAAAACTTGGCCTGATCGCCGATTTGCGTCAGCAGTAGAACGGATATTGCGAAGAACAGACCTACAAACAGAAACTCTCCGGGTTTGGCTCTTTTCGGTTCGGCGCTCATTTCGTGCTCCTTCGCAGGTTTGGAAAAACCGGCCCGATTGGGCCGGTTCAAATCTTGAAACAGGGTAGGATTATTCTACCAGACCGTTCAGTGTGCCCAGTTTGCCGGCGTCTGTTTCGATCCGCGCAGCAGATGTTTCAGCATCCTGCCAGTAAACACCCGCGCCCGTTTCGGCGGCCAGTTTCTGGGCGCGCTCGGACATCATGGTTTTCTTTGCAACGGCGATAATTTTCTCACGCACGTCTTGCGGGGTGTCCTTGGTCACGAACAGGCCGTTCCACAGGGAGATACCCAGATCGGCATTTACTTCACCCATGGTCGGTGTGTCCGGAACCTGAGGAATGCGCTCGTCTGTCATGGTGGCCAGGACGGTAATGCTGTCAAGACAAGGGAGAACCAGTTGCAATGTGGTGTTGATCACATCCGCATCGCCGGAAGCCAGCGTATTGCAATCCAATGCATCAAAAGCAGCTTCGGAACCCCATTCAAATCCGGCAGTTTTGGCATAGGCCAGCGAGACTTTGGTCGGGATCAGCGGCGCTCCGAAGTGGCCAAGTGCCAGTTCGTTGGACTTGGCATGTTCGGCCATTTCCTCAACCGTTTTAAACGGAGCATCACCGGATGTTGCCAGAACAAAAGGATATGTCAGGAAGATACCAAGCGGGTCGAATTTTGCCGGAGACAGTTCGTCAATGCCGATCTCGTGGCCGATAAGGGGAACGCCAATCACGAAAGAGCCGATGGTATAGCCGTCCGCAGGCGCGGTCGCGACATCAATAGCGCCCGGGAAAGGGCCGCCGCCGCCGCCCGGCTTGTTCACCACGGCCGCTGCCACGCCGTATTCCTTCTGAAAGTCCTCGGCGATCATGCGTGTCAGAACGTCTTCCAGATCACCCGGAGGCCACGGCACGATAAAGTTGACGGGTTTTTCGGGGTATTCGGCCAGCACGGGTGTGCCGATTGCGGCCGCTGTCAACGCAGCCGCAGCTGCTGCAGATATAAAATGTTTCATGTGGGACTCCCTGTCCGATGTCTTGTGTTCCAAGTCATAACCTTGGATCATTATTCAATCCGTCGGTTGAAATAATGATTGCTTCAAAGCAGTATCGGTGTCAAACAAAAAACGATGCATTTGCAACGATAGGGTAACAGATGAGCACCGTAGAGAAGGCTTTGGAGATACTGGACCTGTTCCACACAGCCCGTCCTTCGGTCGGTTTGTCAGAGGCAGCACGGTTGCTGAAACGGGATAAGGCTACGGTTCAGCGGTATCTCAGCGCGCTTGAATCCCAAGGCTTTCTCGAACAGGATCCCTTAAGCAAAACCTACCACCTCGGTCCTGCAGTCACCCGATTGGCAACCGTTCGAAACCTGACATACCCAATTGAAATTGCAGCAAAAAATGTGCTTTCAGATTTGGTAGAAAAAACTGGAGAAACTGCACACCTGACCCATCACCAGAAAAGCGGGTTAAGTGAAATTGCCATTGTGGAAACCTCTGTCAGGGCGACGCGGGTCTATATTGATCCCGCCGAAATTCTACCCTTTCACGCCACGGCGTCGGGCATCGCCTATCTAAGCTGTCTGGATGAAACAAAGCGCAACAGGATTCTGAATCGTTCACTGGAACGGATCACAAGCGAAACCCCGCTGGAGCGCGAATCAGTGCTCGCGCTGGTGGAGCAGGCTCGGACTGCGGGGCATTCTGTCATGTTCGGAACTTTCGAAACCGATGTTGTCGGGATGGCTGCACCGGTTTTTGACAACACCGACACGGTTTGCGGTGCGGTGGCCGTCGCCACGCCCATGTCCCGCTTTGATGACAGGGTCCGTGATTGCATCGCACTCAATATCAACGAAGCGGCACAGGCCATTTCCAGACTTTACGGAGCACGGCGTCAGCCGGTTTCTGCAGCGGCTGAATAGGCGCGCCCCCTTAAACCGCCCGAACGGGTTTTGACCAATCAAAGGATCGGAAAGATGAAAGACGATAACTTCCTTAAAGAAAATAACGCAAAGCACATGTGGCATCCGATGGCGCATCCGGGCGCGCAACAAGAGAATCCGCCTGTGATCATCACCGGGGCTGCGGGTGTCAAAATCACCGACATTGACGGCCACGAAGCGATTGACGCTGTTGGTGGCCTGTGGAACGTGAACCTCGGCTATTCCTGTGATGTGGTGAAAGAGGCAATTTCCAACCAGTTAAATCAGCTTCCTTACTATTCCACCTTTGCCGGCACATCCAATGACGCTGTGATCGAGCTTTCCTACATGCTTCAGGAATTCTTCCAGCCAGAAGGTATGACGCGTGCCTTCTTCACCAGCGGAGGATCGGATTCCGTTGAAACCAGCCTGCGTCTGGCTCGCCAGTACCACAAAGTTCGCGGTGAAACCCAGCGCACCAAATTCCTGAGCCTGAAAAAAGGGTATCATGGCACTCATTTCGGCGGTGCATCTGTCAATGGCAACAACCGTTTCCGTACCGCCTATGAACCGCTTCTGCCCGGCTGCCGCCACCTGCCGGCACCTTACGCCTACCGCAACCCGTTTAACGAATCAGACCCCGCAAAACTGGCGCAACTGATCTTGCAGGCAGCCGAGGACGAGATCGCGTTTCAGGGGCCGGACACCATTGCCGCCTTTATTATGGAGCCGATCCTAGGTGCAGGGGGAATTATGGTGCCTCATGAAACCTTCATGCCGGGGATGCGTGAAATCTGTTCCCGCCACGGTATCCTGATGATCGCGGATGAAGTGATTACTGCCTTTGGTCGTACCGGCGACTGGTCCGGTTCGCGCCATTGGGGCGTACAGCCTGACATGATGTGTACCGCTAAAGCGATCACCAACGGCTACTACCCGTTTGGTGCCTGCATGATCGGGGAAAGCATGACGGAAGTATTCGAAAAATCCGGACCCGAAGGGTCTATCGGGCACGGCTACACTTATTCCGGCCATCCGGTCGGGGCTGCTGCTGCGGTTGCCTGTCTGAAAGAAACACAGCGTCTGGACGTACGGGATAATGCCGCGGCGCGTGGGACGCAGATGTTTGAAGGCGTGCAACGACTGAAAGAAAAGCACAGCGTGATCGGCGATGTGCGCGGCGGGCACGGTCTGATGACCGCCATCGAATTTGTGTCCGACCGCGAGAGCAAGAAGCAGATGGGACCGGACTTTGGTGCCAAAGTCGCCAAAGTTGCATATGAACACGGCGCAATGCTGCGAGTGTCCGGCGCAAACATCCTGCTGTCCCCGAGCCTTGTTATCAGCGAAGCTGAAGTCGACACGGTTCTGAACGCGATCGACGCGGGTATCTCTGCTGCGGGTTAAATCCGCCAAACACTTTATGACAACCGGACTGGCCGCCCTTCACGGCGCGGCCAGCCTTCCCCACCGTTTGAATTGTGTGTTCCCGTCTTTCGTGCCAGATTGCGAAAAAAACCGGAGCATTCATGTCTGGCGATCCCATCCGCACCAATTTCCTTGCCGCGCTGCCATTCTGGTTATCGCTCGGGTATTTACCTGTAATCGCATTTGCCGGTTGGCAGGGCGGCTGGTGGCTGGCGCTGACGCCGGTGTTCGGTTGGTGGATCATGTCAATCGTGGACGTGATTGGTGGTTTGCGCACCGAAAATGCGGACCCGCAAACACCGGATGAAAGCCTGCGCTGGTACACGCTGATTACCCTGATCTGGCCGTTCTTGCAGGTGCTGCTGGTTTTCGGCGCCTTGGCTTATGTCAGTTGGGGTGATCGGCTGGGCACGCGGGAAAGCTGGATATTCATGGCAACCGTCGGTATTGCCAGTGGTACCATCGGTATAAACTACGCCCATGAACTGATGCATCAGAAATCCCGTTTCGAACGGTTTTTGGGCGATATGTTGATGACAATGGTGCTCTACGGTCATTTCCGCAGCGAACACCTGCTGGTGCATCACCGCTATGTGGGGACGCCGCGTGATCCGGTGACTGCCCGCTATAATGAAGGGTTCCACCGGTTTTTCCGGCGTGTTCTGGTCTCTTGCCTGCGCTCTGCTTTCAAGGCGGAAAAGGCGATGCTGGCGCGTAAGGGATTGCCTGTTTATCACAGGAGCAATCCGTTCTGGAGATATGCTGCATGGCAGACCGCGTGGTTGCTTCTGGCCTATATGATCGGCGGATGGGCCGGTGTCGGCATGTTCTGTTTGCAGGCTTTTGTAGCGGTATGGCAGTTGGAGCTGGTCAATTATGTCGAACATTACGGGCTGACCCGCCGCCATCTGGGGGAAGGTAAATACGAACACGTTCTGCCCCGCCATTCATGGAATGCTGCGCACCGCGTAACCAATTACGTACTCATCAATCTGCAACGCCATTCCGACCACCACTATAAACCCAGCCGCCGGTTTCCGCTGCTGCAAAACTACGACGCGGATGAGGCACCGCAGCTGCCCTACAGCTATCCGATCATGACGATTATGGCGATGATGCCTCCGTTCTGGCGGCGCTACATGAACCCGAAAGTGCGGGCGTGGCGGCGCAAATACTATCCGGATGTGGAAGACTGGACACCCTATAACAAAGCCTTGAACCCGCTACCGCGCTAGGGCTGTTGCCTCATACGGGAAGCGGAAAACAAAAAGACCTGCGGATATCATGAGGATACCCGCAGGTCATGGATCAAATGCGACAGAGATTTATTCTACGTCGAATTCCAGTGGTTTAACCTGCTGGAACATGCCAGTTGCTTTCAGCTTGTCCAGAACAGATACCGGAGGCTGTGCATCAAGGTACAAAAGCGCGATGGCGTTTGCGCCGGCTTCGGAACGGCCCAGCGTAAAGTTCGCAATGTTCACGTCGTTCTGACCCAGAGTCTGGCCCAACGTCCCGATGATACCGGGCACATCGTCGTTTGTGGTGTAAAGCATGTGACGGCCGATTTCCGCATCAATGTTGATACCTTTGATCTGGATGAACCGTGGCTTCCCGTCCGAGAATACCGTGCCAGCAATAGAACGCGTTTTCTTCGCAGTCTTGACAGTCAGCTTGATGTAGCTGTCGAACACACCGGATTTTTCCTGTGTGGTTGTAGAGCACTGGATGCCACGCTCTGCTGCAACAACAGGAGCTGAAACCATGTTCACATCAGGGTTTTGCGCCTTCATCACACCGGCAATTGCCGCAGAGGACAGGGCTTTGGTGTTCATTTCGGCAACTTTACCATCGTAAAGGATATTTACGCTTTCGATCGCTTCTTCGGTCATCTGGCCGATGAATGCCCCAAGATGGGAGGCGAGTTTCACAAACGGGCCAAGCACCGGAGCTTCTTCTGCTGTGATTGACGGCATGTTGATCGCATTGGTGACAGCACCGTTCAGCAGGTAGTCTGAAATCTGCTCGGCGACCTGGATTGCAACGTTTTCCTGCGCTTCGCTGGTTGCCGCGCCAAGGTGCGGGGTTACAACCACGTTGGACAGGTTGAACAGCGGGCTTTCTGTTGCGGGCTCGACAGCAAAAACATCAAAGGCTGCACCAGCAACATGACCGGATTTCAGTGCTTCAGCCAGTGCGTCTTCGTCCACCAGACCACCACGGGCACAGTTTACGATGCGTACACCCTTTTTCATTTTGGCAATGGCAGCGGCGTCCAGCATACCGGCTGTTTTATCGGTTTTGGGAACGTGCAGGGTAATAAAGTCGGCTTGGGCCAGAAGTTCATCCAGCTCTACTTTTTTCACGCCCAGATCGGCGGCACGTTCTTCGGACAGGAAGGGGTCATAGGCCACAACCTTCATTTTCAGACCCAGCGCACGGCTGGCCACGATGGACCCGATGTTACCGGAGCCGATCAGACCAAGGGTCTTGTTGGTCAGCTCGACCCCCATAAACTTGGATTTTTCCCATTTACCTGCATGTGTGGAAGCCGAAGCTTCCGGGATCTGGCGGGCCACGGCGAACATCATTGCAATCGCATGTTCCGCAGTGGTGATGGAGTTGCCGAAAGGCGTGTTCATCACGATCACACCTTTGCGGGACGCGGCGTTCAGATCAACGTTATCCACACCAATACCGGCGCGGCCGATCACCTTCAGGTTTGTTGCGTTCTCAAGAATCTTCTCGGTGACTTTGGTCGCAGAACGAATGGCAAGACCGTCGTAATCCCCGATGCGTTTCATCAGTTCTACTTTGTCCTTGCCCAGATCCGGTTCGAAATCCACTTCGATCCCGTTGTCACGGAAGATTTGCACGGCGGTCGGGCTGAGTTTGTCAGAGACGAGTACTTTAGGGGCCATTTTGGGCGTTCCTTATGTATAAATATGTAAGGGGTGGCCCCGCGTCTGGCGCGGGGCGAAAAGCTTATTGGGCGATCTCGGCGTTAAACGCCCAGTCGAGCCATGGCAGAAGCGCTGCGATGTCGGCTGTTTCAACTGTACCACCGCACCAGATGCGCAGGCCCGCAGGGGCATCGCGGTAGGCACCGATGTCCAGCGCAACACCTTCGGTTTCCAGCCGTTTCGCAACCGCTTTGGCAAAAGCCGCGCCGTCCGTGATCCGGTCGTCTGTGAACTTCAGACACACAGAAGTGTTGGAGCGGGTTTCGGGCGTTTCGGCCAGAAAATCGATCCAGTCGTTTGCCGCCACAAAGGTCTCGATCTCGGCAAGGTTGGCATCGGCGCGGGCTTTCAGCCCTTCCTGTCCGCCAACGGATTTCGCCCAATCGAGCGCGAAGAGGTAATCTTCGACGCAGAGCATCGAAGGCGTGTTGATCGTAGCACCTGTAAAGATACCGTCGATCAGCTTGCCGCCTTTGGTCATGCGGAAGATTTTCGGCAGGGGCCACGGCGGGGTGTAGTTTTCCAGACGCTCCACAGCGCGGGGCGACAGGATCAGCACACCATGGGCGGCTTCCCCGCCCAGAACCTTCTGCCATGAGAAAGTGGTCACATCCAGTTTGTCCCAAGGCAGGTCTTGCGCAAAGGCCGCAGAGGTTGCGTCGCAGATGGTCAGGCCAGCACGGTCAGCCGGAATGAAATCACCGTTTGGCACGCGCACACCGGATGTGGTGCCGTTCCATGTGAACACCACGTCATCGTCAAAATTGATCGCGGAAAGGTCGGGAAGCTGGCCGTAATCCGCATTCAGATGCGTGACGTCCAGTTTGAGTTGTTTGGTCACATCCGTCACCCAACCCGCACCGAAACTTTCCCATGACAGCATGGTCACACCACGTGCGCCAAGAAGGGACCAGAGCGCCATTTCAACCGCACCGGTGTCGGATGCGGGAACGATGCCGATCTTGTAATCGGCCGGAACGCCAAGAACTTCACGGGTGGTTTCGATTGCTGCTTTCAGCTTGTCTTTGCCCACGGCGGCGCGGTGGGAACGGCCAAGCGGCGCATCGCGCAACGCGTCCAGAGACCACGTTGGTGGTTTCGTACAGGGGCCAGAGCTAAAACGGGGGTTTTGCGGGCGTGCGCCCGGCTGAGATGTCGTCATCAGTGGTATCCTTACAGATATAAGCCTCTCGTTGGGGAGAGGTGTCCCACCGCCGCGTCTAGGACAGTTTTTGTTGCGCCGCAACAGGAAACACTGGTCTTTGTGACGTTTTTGGCGAATAAAGCGCCGCAAGTTGACCCAAAACAGAGTGACCAGATGTACGTTGCGACCCTTATTTCCAAGCCCGAAGATGCCCGTGTCACCGCCGATCTGGTGTCGTCAATAAAGTCGCGTCTGAACGGTTCCAACGTGGACTGGCTGGCTGAAGGGATCGCCTGCGATGTCTATTTCGAACAGGAACTCAGCGGTTTTGATGTGTTCTGGCGGGGGCTGGACCGGATGCGAATCGACTTTTGTGTGCAGCCTGTAGAGGGCCGTCGCAAGAAAGTCCTTCTCGCGGATATGGACAGCACGATGATCCAGCAGGAGTGTATCGACGAACTGGCGGCAGAAGCCGGTGTCGGCGAACGGGTTGCCGAAATCACCGCACGGGCGATGAATGGCGAACTGGATTTTGAGGCGGCGTTGAAGGAAAGGGTCGGCCTGTTGAAAGGTCTGCCAGTTGGTGTGATCGAAAAGGTTCTGAACGATCGGATTACCCTGATGCCAGGCGGGCCTGAACTGGTGGCGACCATGCGGGCGAACGGGGCCTATGCGGCGCTGGTTTCCGGCGGGTTTACCAGTTTTACTTCGGCTGTCGCGGCCAAGCTGGGATTTGATGAAAACCGGGCAAATACGCTGTTGCAGGAAGATGGTAAATTGACCGGTGAACACGGGGTTCCGGTACTGGGCAAACAGGCTAAAGTGGATGCGTTGAACGAAATCACAGCGGCCAAGGGACTCACAGCTGACGATGTGATCGCGGTCGGGGACGGGGCCAATGATCTGGGGATGCTGCATCTGGCCGGATCGGGTGTAGCACTTCACGCCAAGCCTGTCGTCGCTGCGCAGGTCGATCTGCGTCTGAACTATGCAGACCTGACGGGACTGTTGTATTTGCAAGGTTACAAAGCTGCGGAGTTTGTCCGCCCGTAAACAGGAGAGACCATGCTGGAAAAATTCGGAGAGAATATCTGGATCACGGCCGGCGATACTGTCGCTGTCGCCGGTTTCCACTATCCGACCCGCATGGCCGTGGTCCGGTTGAATAGTGGCGATCTGATGATCTGGTCGCCGGTTTCTTTAAGTGACCGTTTGCGCAAGGCCGTGGATGGCATGGGCGTCGTGCGGCACATTGTGGCCCCAAATTCCCTGCACCACCTTTCGCTGACAGATTGGGTGGCAGCCTATCCCGAGGCCACATTGTATGCGCCGCCGGGGTTGCGCAGCAAACGCAAAGATCTGACTTTTGACGAAGACCTTGCAGAAGGCGCAAATGCGGCGTGGCGCGACGAGGTTCAGCAGACCATTGTGGCAGGCAATTTGATCACGCAGGAAGTTGTCTTTTTTCACCGGCAAAGCGGTACAGTTCTGTTCACCGATTTGTTGCAACAGTTTCCGGCGGGCTGGCATAAGGGATGGCGGCGCGCGGTGGCGCGGCTGGATTTGATGGTTGAACCGGAACCAACGGTGCCGCGCAAATTCCGCACGGCTTTCCTGCGCCGTCGCAAGGCGCGGCAGGCTGTGGCACGTATCCTCGACTGGCCGGTCGAGAAGGTCCTGATGGCCCATGGAGATCCGGTAACGGTGGATGCCGCCGCCTATTTGAAGCGGGCATTCCGCTGGCTGACGGGATAGCGCTGCCCGAAGGCCAGCCGGATTTTCCGCAAGGATGATCTAAATGTCTTGACAGTAGGTCCGTATTGTTGACCTAAATCGGTCAGGAGGACAGACCTATGACAACACCCGAAGCGCCGCTTGACTGGGGCACGCGCTATGCTGCGCGTATGGCCGGTATGAAAGCATCCGAAATCCGCGAGCTGCTGAAGCTGCTGGACCAGCCGGATATTATCTCCTTTGCAGGCGGCATCCCCGATCCGGCGCTGTTTCCACAGGACCAGATCGCAGAAATTTATGCGCAAATCTGTAGCGATCGCAGCCGCTTTGATGCGGCGTTGCAGTATTCGGTTTCCGAAGGGGATGCGGGCCTGCGCCAGTGGATTGTCGGGTATATGGGGAAACGGGGCGTGGCCTGCACCCCCGAAAATATCCTGATCACCAACGGTTCCCAGCAGGCGCTGGAGTTTCTGGGCCGTATGTTCCTGTCACCCAAAGACACGGCACTGGTCGAAGCGCCGACCTACCTTGGCGCGTTGCAAGCCTTTTCCGCGATGGAACCGGCCTATGATACGTTGCCGACAGGCCAGACGAACCGCACGGTTGCCTCTTACCGCGATAATGCGGAGGCTGCAGGCGGCGCCGCGAAATTTGCTTATGTGGTGCCGGATTTCGCCAACCCGACCGGACACACCCTGACCGTTTCGGAACGCAAGAGCCTGCTGCAGTTTGCCCGCGATCTGGACATTCCGGTGATAGAGGACAGCCCCTATGTGGCGCTGCGCTATGACGGTGACGAGGTGCCGATGGTTCAGGCATTGGATTGCGCGGATCAGGGCGGGATAGAGGCGTCCCGCGTGATCAGTCTCGGTTCTTTTTCCAAAGTATTTACACCCGGCTTGCGGGTCGGCTGGGTTTGCGCCCCGCGGGAGGTTATCGGCAAGTTGACCCTGATGAAACAAGCCTCTGATCTCAGCAATTCGGCTATCAACCAACGGGTGATCGCAACGCTTGCAACCACGCGATTTGACCAACAGGTGGCTGAAGGCATCGCCCATTATCGCGTGAAACGGGACGCAATGCTGGCGGCGCTGGAGGAGCACATGCCTGACGGCGTGGAATGGAGCAAACCGGAAGGCGGGCTTTTCATCTGGGTTACGCTTCCCGAACCGCTCGACGCTACAGCCTTGCTGCAAACGTCTGTTGAAACGGCCCGCGTTGCCTATGTGCCCGGTCACGCCTTTTTCGCGGACGGTTCGGGGCGCAACACTTTGCGGCTCAGCTTCAGTCTGCCTTCTGTGGAGGCAATCGAAGACGGTATCGCAAAACTGGGTTCAGTATTGCGAGAGGCGACAGGGTAATTGTGATTGTGGAGCAGTTTTGGGATTCTTGGTCTCAAAAAACGCTTTGAGGCAACGATTTTTAGAGCAGGTCATGTGCATCTGGAATCACGTGATGAAGTAACTGGCCCTACAGGTTAATACGGCTTTATCGCTTTAACTGAGACAATTCCATCGGGCGGAAATTATGTGCGCCTGACGGACATCGATAAAAGCGCAAAGCGTGATAACTCAAGGAACCGCCCCATGAAAATGACAACAGAAGAAGCCTTTGTAAAAGTCTTGCAAATGCATGGTATCGAACATGCGTTCGGGATCATCGGTTCGGCGATGATGCCGATTTCCGATCTGTTTCCGGCGGCGGGCATCAAGTTCTGGGACTGCGCCCATGAATGCAACGCAGGCATGATGTCCGACGGGTACACCCGCGCATCCGGCAAGATGTCCATGATGGTTGCGCAAAACGGTCCGGGGATCACCAACTTCGTCACGCCGGTGAAAACCGCTTACTGGAACCACACACCGCTGCTGCTGGTCACACCGCAAGCGGCTAACAAGACAATCGGGCAGGGTGGTTTTCAGGAAGTCGAGCAGATGAAACTGTTCGAAGATATGGTGGCCTATCAGGAAGAAGTCCGCGATCCGAGCCGGATTGCCGAAGTGCTGAACCGTGTGATCGAAAACGCCTTCCGCGCCTCTGCCCCTGCGCAAATCAACATCCCGCGCGATTACTGGACTCAAGTCATTGATATCGAGCTGCCGAAAATCGTCCGTCTGGAACGCCCCGCGGGTGGTGAAACCGCGCTGAGCGAAGCAGCCAAACTGCTCTCTACTGCAAAATTCCCTGTGATCCTGAACGGCGCAGGCGTGATCCTTGCTGGTGCAATCGAAGACAGTGCAAAACTGGCTGAAGCGCTGGATGCGCCGGTGTGCTCGGGCTACCAGCATAACGATGCGTTTCCGGGGTCTCACCCTTTGGCCGCCGGTCCACTGGGCTACAACGGGTCCAAAGCAGCGATGGAGCTGATCTCAAAGGCGGATGTGGTTCTGGCGCTTGGGACACGGTTGAACCCGTTCTCCACACTGCCGGGCTATGGCATTGATTACTGGCCTAAAGACGCCGCCGTTATTCAGGTGGATATCAACTCCGACCGGATCGGCCTGACCAAAGACGTGACTGTTGCGATTCAGGGCGATGCGAAGAAAGTCGCGCAGGAACTGCTGGCCCGTCTGGACGACGGTGCAGGCGATGCCAACCGTGAAGAACGTAAGGCCACCATCGCCAAGACCAAATCTGCATGGGCGCAGGAACTGACCTCTATGGATCACGAGGACGACGATCCGGGCACCACATGGAACGAACGCGCCCGTGACCGCGAGCCGGGCAAGATGTCCCCGCGTATGGCGTGGCGTGCGATCCAGTCTGCCCTGCCGAAAGAGGCCATCATTTCTTCGGACATCGGCAACAACTGTGCCATCGGCAATGCCTACCCGACGTTTGAGGAAGGGCGCAAATATCTGGCCCCCGGCCTGTTCGGTCCCTGCGGCTACGGTTTCCCTGCCATCTGTGGTGCCAAAGTGGCGCAGCCCGACGTGCCTGTTGTGGGCTTTGCCGGTGATGGCGCTTTCGGGATTTCCATGAACGAAATGGTATCCTGCGGCCGCGACGACTGGCCCCCGATCACTATGATCATTTTCCGCAATTACCAGTGGGGCGCGGAAAAGCGCAACACCACCCTGTGGTTTGATGACAACTTTGTCGGGACAGAGCTCGACACCAATGTGTCCTATGCCGGCATCGCGCAGGCCTGTGGGCTGATCGGCGTACAAGCGACCTCTATGGAGGATCTGACGGACAAACTGGACACAGCGATCAAGGCGCAGATGAACGAAGGCAAGACCACCTTCATCGAAGTGCTGCTCAATCAGGAACTGGGCGAACCTTTCCGTCGCGATGCAATGAAAAAGCCGGTTTCCGTTGCCGGAATCAACCGCGACGACATGCGTCCACAGTAACTTTCGCAACTTTGCGGAACAGGACGGCGCCGGATTTTCCGGCGCCGTTTTTCTTTGGAATCCGGCGCGCCGGCCTGTCATTAATGTTGCCACTTTGTTCTCATTTCGCTAGATTGAGATCATGCTGCTGTCTGACGAACTTTTCCCGATTGTGCTGCCTCGTGGCCTGACTTACCTGCCGGAGTATCTGAGCGGGAAAGAAGAACAGCGTCTGCTGGAGGCGATAGAAGAAGGTCCGTGGGATCTGACCTACGCCAGACGGCGCAAGCATTATGGCAAGGCCTATCAGGAAACGCCGAATCTGCGCCCCCTGTTGATGCCCGCCGCAATCATCCGGCTTGCAACGCGGATTCACAGCGAAGGGCTGCTGCCCTATGTGCCGCAAAAAGCCCTGATAAATGAATATCTTCCGGGGCAGGGTATAGCGGACCATGTAGACCGCGCCGATTGTCGCGGAGGTAAGGTAATTTCCGTGTCTCTGGGCTCCGGCGCCGAGATGCGTTTTATTGAACCAACGGGGCGCAGGCACCACATATACCTTGAACCCCGCTCTCTATTGCTGTTCGAAGGGGCTGCACGGGACAGTTGGACCCACGGCATCGCCGGCCGCCATTCCGACCAACGCCACGGCATCACAGTTGCCCGAAAACGCCGCCTCTCCGTAACCCTGCGCTGTGGACCAAATAAACCCCTTGCCCCCGCCGCCCAATCCCAATAAACACGCCAACGGAGACGTGGCCGAGTGGTCGAAGGCGCTCCCCTGCTAAGGGAGTAGACGGGTTGAACCGTCTCGAGGGTTCGAATCCCTTCGTCTCCGCCACAAACAAAAAACGAACCCATTTAAATCGGTGCGTTGAGTTGTGGCGGTAATGTTTGTCCCCTTTGAGGCGGGCTTCGCCAGTATTCCAAAATCTTTCACGATTTAAAATATTGAGTGCAAGCGACAGAGATTGGACGATACGACAGAAGAGAATACTCATCAAACGTCAGATGTAGATATGTACGCACTCTCGGAACACTTCCTGTAAATTCCCTAATTTGGGTTGGAGGAAGTATTCATGACTAACGATGAACGCGACATTCAACGCAAACTTTGAGTACCGCAGTACGCCGAAATGATCGGTAATGCCCGCAAAGCCTGCCGATATTTTGGAGTCAGCAGGTCCAGCTTCTACAGATGGCGCGCAGCCTATGAAAAGTATGGTAAAGCCGGTTTAAAGAATACCGGTTCTTCACCCGTCCCTGACCGGAAGACTCTCTTGATGGCGGGAAATGGAACGTCACCTTAGGCAGATCGTATCTTAAGGCGACGTTTGGATCGCTCCTACGGTAGAAATTGCAGAATACTTAAAAGGGCAAGGCGGACCTTATGGCGGGAAGCCTGAAATACGGGCTTGGATCAAACCTAACACACTTAGGTCAACACAGGGAGAGGGCCGCTATCCCTTATTAGGGTGTCATCCAAAAGGTCTCAAATTGCCCGAGAAACGGGGGGCGCCGGTAGATCATCCATTTGTGGATTGTTTACCCAACATCCAATCAGCTGCTTCATCCGGCAACCTTACCGGACAAATAACCAATCAGACACAGGCCCAAGGTACCACTGCTCTCAGCTTCGGGCAGCGGCACCTGAAATCCACGAACCGATCGGAAGCTCGCTCTAGGCGAGACGAGCGAATGCCGGAATTCACACCTTCTTTACCTTGCTTGTGCCTTTGGCAGCACACACAGCATTTCATAAAGCAGGTTTGCAGCCATGACAGCTGTATTGCCGGAAGGGTCGTACGGGGGGGAAACTTCGACGAGGTCACAGCCCACGATGTTCAGACCGGCGCAGCCGCGCACGATCTCAAAGCCTTGCGAAGCCGTCAGCCCGCCAAACTCTGGCGTCCCTGTACCCGGAGCGACAGAAGGATCGAGGCTGTCGATGTCAAAAGTCAAATAAACCGGCCGCTTTTTCACTTGTTCGCGCACCTTATCCATTACCGGCGCCAGTGATTTGTACCAAACCTCTTCAGCCTGAATAACCGTGAAACCCCAACTGCGTCCGGTGTCAAAATCGTCCGCTTCGTATCCGGTGCCGCGCAAACCGATCTGGAAGGTGTTGGCAGCATCAATCAACCCTTCTTCATAGGCACGGCGGAACGGGGTGCCGTGGGCGATTTCGTTGCCAAACATGTGGTCGTTGATGTCGGCATGAGCATCGACATGGATCAGTGCCACGGGGCCGTGTTTTTTGGCAATCGAGCGAAGCACCGGCAGGGACAACGTGTGATCGCCCCCCATGGTCACCGGCACCACGTCATGTTTCAACACCTCGTCGTAGAAGTCGGTAATCCGCTTTACCGTATCCTTAAGGTCAAATGTATTGACTGGCACATCCCCGATATCAGCGACCTGCATATGCGCGAATGGCGCTGCTTTCGTCCACATATTGTAGGGTCGCAGCATTGTGCTCTCTGCTCTGATCTGTTTGGGGCCAAAGCGTGTGCCCGAGCGCCAGCTGGCACCGATGTCCATAGGAATACCAATCAGGGCCGCGTCCAGTCCTTGGGCATCTGCAGCGGATGGCAGACGCATGAAGGTTCCAGGCCCGGCGAAGCGTGGCATTTCGTTACCGCCGAGCGGTTGGTTGTAGCTATCCGACATGGTGCTGTTCCTGTTTTTTTGTCTAAGTATCCAGTCGCCCGGAGCAGTTTTTGAAGATCTGTATCAAGTTGGGATCAAGCCGCTCAGACGTCTTTTTCACGCAGCCAGTTTGTTATGAGTTCCCGATAACGTACCCCTGAGAACGACTTGAAATGCCCCCCGTGCACAACGCGGGCCGGAAGGGAAAGCAAGCGTTTCATGCTATCGACATATTGCGCCATTTCCACCGGATCGTCGCTTTCGATCAAAGGTCCGTCGTAGAGAACATCACCAGAGATCAGCATCTCTGTTGCAGCTTCCCAAAGCGCGATGCCGCCCGGACTGTGGCCGGGTGTATGAATAACCTCGAACTGCCGATCTCCCAGATCAATAATGCTGCCATCGTTAAGAATCCGCGTGGCAGGCGCAGACTTCACTGTATAGGTAGATGACTGGTAAGGCTCCGGCGGCAGTTCGGTAAATATATCGTCCTTCACATAATCGGCAGCCCAGGTATTCTCCCGGGTTGGCGCGGCGAGGATGTCTGCTTCCGCAGCGTGGCATAGACGGCAATCAAATTCATGGTGCGTGCCGATATGATCGAAATGGGTATGGCTGGCCACCGCATCCAGCGGGCGTTCGCTCACCAGTGGCACCCATTCGCGGAGGGAAAGGACACCCATTCCACTGTCTACAAGCATGTCCTTATCACGCCCGCGGACATGCCAGATGTTGCATCGGAAGAACTCCTTGATGTGGGGTTCGTCAATCCAGGTCACACCGTCCGAAAGTTTGCGGATTCGGTACCAGTCTTCGGGTCGTGCGTGTTTCATACATCGGCCTTCAGTGTCATTGGGCTGGACGCAAAGAGCGGTATAGTCTGATCTTCGAGAGGAAGCGCGCCTATTGGCAGATGCGCGACGTAAGTCTGGCCGCCCTGCTCGACAGTCTGGAAGTGGCACCGGTGATAGGTGCCAAAGAAAGACGCTTCGGTAAGCCGCGCATCTCCCAGACTGATGTCTCCGGTAAGGCCGATGTTTTCGGGCCGCGCAGCATATACCGTCCCCGCACCGGCAGCGCGTCCTACCTGCGCTTCAGGGATCATGTTCAAATCACCCATGAAATTGGCGGAAAACAACGTTTTAGGGCGCAGATAAACCTCCTCCGGAGAACCGGCATGTTCAACTTTGCCGTTATTCATGACAGCGATCCGATCCGCGATAGCCATTGCTTCCTCTTGGTCGTGGGTCACATGCACGAAAGTCGTGCCAACTTTGCGTTGAATGATTTTCAGTTCTTCCTGCATCTGGCGACGCAGCTTGAGATCGAGAGCGCCAAGCGGCTCGTCCAGCAGCAACACCTCCGGCTCGACCGCCAAGGCCCGCGCCAGAGCAACACGCTGGCGCTGGCCGCCCGACAATTCGTGTGGCTTGCGTCCGGCCTTGTCCAGCAGCCCCACAAGATCGAGCATCTCATCTGCCTTGGCATTGCGTTTCGCCTTCCCCTGACCGCGCATCCGCAACCCGAACCCAACATTGTCGCGAAGGGTCATATGCGGAAACAACGCATAATCCTGGAACATCGTCGTGGTCGGACGGTCCTTGGCTGCCACAGGGGACATATCCTGCCCCCCGATCCACACTTGCCCTTCTGTCGGGGTTAAAAACCCGCCGAGGATGAACAGCAACGTCGACTTGCCACACCCCGACGGGCCGAGCAGGACGACGAATTCGCCGGCTGCAAATTCAAGATTGATGTCGTCAAGTGCCTGAAACTCTCCGAAGTTGTGGCTTAGCGCCTTTAGCGAAACATTAGCGGTCATGTCTTGGACTTTCTGAAAACGGTCAGTTCCAACAGGATCAGGATCACGATGGACACAAGAAACACCAGCGAGCCGATGGCATTGGTTGCAGGGGATAGGCCCGAGCGCAGCATAGACCAGATCTCGACAGGAAGGGTGACGTCAAATCGGGTCAGCAGGAAGGCGATGATGAACTCGTCCCAACTGAATGTGACGGAAAGGAAGAACGCCGCCAGCAGCGCGGGTTTGAGCATAGGCGCGGTCACAAGAAACAGCACCTGAAGATCCGAAGCTCCGAGATCCCGCGCAGCGCGTTCGGCGTTTTTCTGGTGGTCGCCCATCGCGGCAAAAAGGATCGCAAAGCAGAGCGGCAGGTTTATCACCACATGGCCGATCCCAGTGGTCCAGAGTGACGGACGAAAACCGAGATTGTTAAACACGGTAAGCAACCCGAGCGCGATAATCAGATAGCTTACGGTCATCGGCGCGATCAGCAGGCCCCTCATCAAGATTGACCCTGGCAGCTTGACCCGTGCCAGCCCCTGCGCGGCAAAGAACCCCAGCAAAAGCGCCACAGCGGCAGAGATGATCGCCACGGCAAGGGAATTGCGCAGCGCTTCCATCATGCCACGATCTGCCAGTACCTGCCCGTACCATTTCAGCGTAGGCCCGTCGAACGGCGGCACTGGCAAACGGCTGTCCTGAAAAGAGAACAACACAAGCACGATTACCGGAAGAAAAATGAAAACGAAGATCGCCGCCATATAGAGCCAGCCTAACATCCGCATCAGACACGCTCCATCTTGAGCCAGCGTGCCGAAGCGGCGTAGGCAAGGGTTACGATCACCATCAAGACAACGGACAGGGCCGAAGCCATCGGGAAATCCCCGCGCCGCCCCAGTTGCAGCATAATGAGTTGCGGCATGCTCAACTCGTTATTACCGCCAAGAATCTGCGGCGTGATATAGTCGCCAATGCACAGCACAAACGTCAGAAATGCGCCGGTCATGATGCCGGGAAGGGTCAGCGGAAGTATCACCAGACGAAAGGTATTCCAGCCATTCGCGCCAAGATCCGCGGCAGCGCGGGCATAGTTCGGCGAGAGCTGGATCAAATTGGAATAGATCGTCAGCGTCAGCAGCATGACAAAGAAATGGACGAACCCGATAACTGTAGCCGCCCGTGTCGCCATAATCTGGATGGGTTCATCCAGAATGCCAATCCCGATAAGCCCTTGCATCAGCACGCCGTTTTGCCCCAACACCAGTGCCCAAGCATAAGAGCGCACGACGTAAGAGGTCCAGAACGGCAGCACTGCAAGCATAATTGCCAGTCGCTGGTAGCGTTCGGGCACCTGCGTAGCGATGATCCAGGCCAGAGGCCAAGCCAGCAGAACAGAGAGTATCGTGACGGTGACCGTAATCTCGAGCGACACTACGATACCCTTGAAAAGCGAGGGTTCTGTGAAAATCTTGACGTAGTTTCCCAGATCAAAATCCTGCACGATCTGGCGCCCTTCGAGATGCGCAAGACTTAGCACCAGCATCACCAAAAAAGGCACCACAAAGAAAGCACAGGTCCAGATCAGAGCGGGCACGGCAAAGCCGAAGCTGCGCCGTCGCTCCTGTTGTTCCATGGTCATCAACCGCTCCTTGGCTGGCAGAGAAGCGGGACAGGCAGCAACGCCTGTCCCTTTAAAGGTTATTGCTGGAGCATGTCGGTCCAGAGGTCCTGCATGGCAAGATCAAGATCGGCATCCGGTACAGGGTAAAGCTGGGTGCGGGCAAGATAGTCACCCTGCTCGTCCCACCGCAACGCGCCTTTCTGGGCATCGTCCAGCACGTCTCCGGCTGCCTTGTTGGCCGGCATTCCCCAATAACAAGACGATGTCGCCAGCCGCGCCTGCCCCTCGGGGCTGGTGATGTATTTGACGAACTCTACAGCAAGGTCCTTGTTTTCAGAATCTTCCAGCACTGCGATCGACTGGGACCAGCGCAGCGCGCCCTCTTCCGGCACCGACCAGTCCAGTTCCGGATTTTCCGCGCTCAATACCGCCGTCACCCACTCGCCGCCGCCGATCAGAATGTCGACTTCGCCGGTGGCCAGTGCGGTTTGGCTTGCCACAACATCACTAACCTGAAGGGCCGCTGCCTTTAGCCCGTAAGCCCGGTCGCGCAGCGCTTCCACCGCGTCACTGTCCAGATCGGCCGTGGCAACGCCCTGCTCTAGCCCGATCAGCCCCAGCACCGGCAGATAATAATCATAAACGGCAATACGTCCGTCATATTTGCCCGACCAAAGGCTGCTCATGTCCTGCATGTCTGCGGGATCAACCTTGGACGAATTGTAGGCAATCGTATTGTAACCGAACTTTTCGGTGACAGCGTAGGTTTTGCCATCGCGGCCGTTGTGGTCTTCCATCACGATTTCGGGGAAGAAAGAAGCCGTTGGAAGGGCATCGCCGGGCAACGGGGCCAGCAGCCCCTCATCAACAGCACGACCAACGTCGACTGTGTCGATCACCATCACATCCCAATCGCCGGGTCGTGACTGTTCGAGAATGGCGAGCCCTGCCGCAGTTCCTTCGTATTCCTTGACGTTAACACGCACGTCATGAGCCTTTTCGAAAGGCTCTAGCAGCGCAGGATCGGTATGGTCGCACCATACCAAAGCGTTCAGGTCCGCCGCTTGTACCATTGAAGTAGAGATGAGGAGCGCCGCAACACCCCCAAATCCGGAAATTTTGCCATTTTGCATTTTAGTCCCCTGTTGGTGAATTGTTTTTATTGGCATTAAACTAAACATAGGGATATATTAAACTTCCGGTCAACCTAAAATTTGAATGACTATAAAAATGTGAGTGCCCATGGGACTAAGAGAGCGAAAAAAAGCGGCAACAGCGCAGCGGATCATCGAGGAAGCCTCTCGTATGTTTCAGGAAAAAGGCTATGAAAACACGCGTATCGAGGATGTTGCCGCGAAGGCCGAGCTGTCAGCCGCGACCTTTTACAACTACTTCGGGTCCAAAGCCGACATCCTACTGAGCTGTGTATCAACCGAAACCGAGCTTGTGCTCGCCGAAGCAGATCATTGTATCGAACAGTCTTATGACACTGCCGCGATGGGATTCGACGCGCTGGTCGCAACCTATTTCACCACGTCCTTCACAAAAACGCCGCGCTCGCTCTGGCGCATTGCGGTATCTCAATCCATGCTTGACCCAAGGGCGGAATTCTCGCTGCGCTATGTGGAAATGGACAACCGCCTTTCAAAACAATGCTGCCGCTTCGTGCGTGTAATGAAGGAGGCCGGGCTCATTCGGGCAGAAGTGCCATCCGAACCGGTGGGCGAGCTATTGTTCAATAACGTGAACATGAACTTTATCGACTACATTCGTAGCGACACCCTGACAGGCGAGGATGTCAGGGCCGTCGTGAACCGGCAAAGCGCACCGATTTTCGATCTGATTTCAATGTAAGTTGATACCCAAGCCCTGCCGCGGATTTGGTCTGGCATTACCACATCCTGCCCACGCCCATCTGTGCAGGCTTGCATCCAGCGTGAAATGACCCGAAGCAGAGCAAAGACAAGAACGCTGACACCCATGGCGGTATGGGTCGACAATAGCCCGAAATAGCCTTCGCCACGCGGCTCCGCGAACCATTGTGCCCAGTAGATCAGCGCGTAGTTTGTGATGAAGGCCGCGTTTATCGTTAGTCATGAATACTTCCTCCATCCCAAATTAGGGAATTTACAGGAAGTGCCCCGAGAATCCGTACATATCTACAGCCGCCGTATACTCCACCAGTCATTCACGTCAGGGTTAACTGCAGTCATGTGTCGAGGCACGCCGATATGAACGGCAGCAGTACCTTTGGACCACGTTTTTATACGGGGTTCCTTCCTCAGACAGACCTCAATTAGGCGAACGGCCGCTGCTCTTTATGGTGTGACACTAGTACAGGCTGTTTCTACCGCGCGCAGGCCGGCTCCAACCCGGAACAGTTTTTGGATGTCGCGCTCCGCCATTAGAAGATGGTTCTGACGTCGCGGCTGCTCATTTTCTTGGGGGAGACTCAAATCCCCTTTTGGCACCATGTATGTGTTTCAGTGCCCGGTGTTCCAATTGTTCAGCGTCGACATGTCCACGCCAAGGTCATCAGCAACCTTATTACGCTTACTCGCTAGTGCGATACGCACCGCTTCCTGACAAAATTCTTCCGCCCGTTACAATCCCGAAGTCAATCGCCTTTGTTGCTGTAAATGCTATCAAAGGAGCGGAACAACTCCGTGACAGGTCCAGTTCGAACTCCCGTGTGTTGTGCTTCAATAGTTTGCCAAATGAAAGCGGACTGCGCCTAATACAAAACACCAACTTTTTCTAAAGAGGAACGGAAGGATTGGTTATGGCTGGTGTGTCCAAGTAGTGCCTGTCCTGTAAAGCAGCTTGAACTGCTGTGTACGAAATCATTGAACGTACAGATTGTACAAAGGTACCTGCAAAAGTTTTTCTTTACATAATTTAACAAGTTTAGCTAAAATTGGTTAGCCAAAGTGGGGGGCGGCATTTCAATTTAAAGGTTTCGAGCGCGATTTCATCCAGATTGGGGGATGGACTCGCAAGTTCGCTACGAAACCAGTGTCGGATCTTCAATAGCCAAGGGGGTCTGTAATGCCGGTATTTTCTAAAGTCATTTCGTTCGAAATGGGTGACAGAGGTCAGAACACGGACGGTAGCAAAGCTGTCGTGTCCAAAGACAATTCGTTAGAAAAAATTAGTACCAAAGACAAGCTTATTTGGGATCCCGATAGATGGGAATACCCGGAAGAGAATTTCGAAGATAGTAATCTGAAAGTTTGGGCCGACATCAAATTTGGTATCGAGCCCTATATTAAGCTCCCTTCGCTGACCGGGTCATTCACCTCTAGCCTGTCGTTTGAACTGGATGTAGAGATCGGAAACGCGGTTCTGCCGTCAAGCGACGGCTCGACTCACGGTTTTACTAATCGCGACAAATTTACCTTTGATGTGTATGATTACAAAACGGTGAAGGCCGAATTTTCCAATGTAGGATTTGGCGGTCTGACCGCAAGCGTCGGGCTCGATGCGTTTGTGCGTTTCCAAGCCGGAATAGAATACGAATGGCCCGTTTTACTACGATGGCTGCCTGATGTTGATTTCTCTATCGATACGGCTGGCATCATCGGTGACGATGAAGGCAGAATCAACGTATTCGAGCTTTCTCTGGGCGGCAACGAGGTTTCTATCGGGCCGGTTTCAATCGGAGGTTCCCCTCTTACCGGCGTGGATATGCAACACACGGAACTCGGGGCGCTTAAGCTGACAAAGAAAGAGAGTGCGGAAGATAATTTTGCCTATTTGAAGGTGGATTTAGACAATTTCATAACCACAGTTCTAAAGGCGATTCCCGCGACTGCCACTGTTGGCACAGCGCTGGAGAACTCTATCTTTCTTGATAAAGATCTGTGGAGTTTGTTCAAGAAGAAGAAAGACGATAGTGCCGGTGATGACGATGATGATGAAGACGAAGGTGGTCTCATCGGATTGATCAAGGATCACATTGACGCCAAAGCGACAGTCTTGAACATTGAGGCAGAATTCGGCCTTGCCCTGACCGAGCAGCTTACGGTTGATTATACCAGCGGCGAAAGTTTCAGAAGGGAAGGCCAGAAAGTAGACCTGCCCGGCGTAAACATCACTCTGCAACGGCTGGATGATGACGGCATAATTACAGGCCCTACAGTAAAAACATCACTTTCCAAACTTTTGAACAGCAGCGCAGAAACGCTTGAGACGCCGGAAACCGGCACGGGGCATGTCACTTATCAGGCGACCTATGAACTGACAAAGGTGGCCTTCCAGCATAGATACGGGATCAATTTTAATGCCCAATTGATCATTGAGGCTTTGAAGCTTGAAGTCAAAGCGCCGGGCATCTCTTTTGAAGTTGGCCCCGCCTTAAAAACTTCGATCGCTCCGAGTTTTGCCAATTTTGATCTGTTCAGTTTGCCCGAAACCAGATCCAATAATTTTGCAGACAAGTTTGAAACCGTTACTCAAAATTACAGTTTTTACTATACCGACGCGCCGGACCCGGATTTTGACATCAACGCTCCGTCGCGGGAACAAGCGCTGGAAGCGAACCTTGCGTTGCTGGAGTCTCAAGGGCCCTCAAAGGTTGCGGCTGGAGACCCGACATATCTTTGGGCGAATTCTACCACGCTGAACTATGACCCGCAGGATTTGCTGCCTTCCAAAACCTTGCGCTTTCCGCGACAGGATATGTCAACAGACGAGTCTGATTGGGAGATGTACGGGACAAGGTCCCGTCCTGCACCAGATGGATTTGCATCAGTGGTTGTATGGCGCGGGGTGGAAAATGCGCGTTCGGACAACGATGATACCCGTTTGGTGGACTTTGGCAGTTTTGATATCAACAGCGCAGATGACTCTGCAATTTGGGGCGCGGGAGTCGTCCATCTTTCTTCCGAGGCTGACCGTCCGGGCCTTCAGGCAACCCTGATGGGCGCAGCAGATGCGAAGGATCTGTTTTTCAACAGCACGGACGATACCAAACTGCGGAAAATGTTGCTTGGCGCGAATGAACGGCTGGAGTCCTATCTGCCTCTCTTGTTCGGTGCCGAAGGTGTCAGCGGGATAGACGGCCCGCTGGAGGATACGAATATTATCTACGGGCAGGTTGAGGATCACCGTGTAACCACCCTGACGGTTGATACCCAGTTTTCTGTCATCGGTACGCAAGCAAATGATCTGGCCATCCACGTGCACCGAACCGAAGGCGGAGGCACGGTACCTACAGACGCGCTCGACCCGAAGTCCAAGGCAAGCCAGACTGGCTTCGGGGCATTTTACGACGGGCGCAAGCACCATCCGATTACCGAAGGATGGTGGAACGAAGAAGATCGTTTTGTTGCAAATTTCTCCGAGGAAACCGCTTTCACCATTGTTTGGGACCTCCATGCTTCGGTGCGGGCGCAGGACTTGTTTGACAAGGAAAAGCTGTTTGCGAGGATCGACCTGACCAACGAGGTGACGCAGGAAAAAGACGGCTATGTAGTAGGAAACTTTGAGGCGGTGTCCCTTGTGACCACTCAAGGCGATGATGTGATGATCCTGTCCCGCGGCAGCGACTGGCTGTCCACTTTGGGTGGGAATGATCTTGTCACCTCCCATTGGGATCTGAAACGCGATGTCATCCGGCTTGGGGATGGCGATGATATTATCAACGTTAAATTTGCGGATTCCGATCTGCTTCTGAATAAGGCCAGACTGCAAATGGCAGTGGCCGACGTCATTGAGAATTTCGCAACCAAAGCCAAAGAAGCAACCGATGGCGATGTGAATGCCGCAAACCGTCTGTCGCGGGTCGATTTAACAATCGCGGACGAGGTTCACGGCGGGCGTGGTCTAGATGTCGCGGTGCATTCCTACAGGGATAACAACGCTTTCGCCGCACATTTGGCGTTGGAAGGTGCACCTTGGGGGCTAAGTGCGGACATTACAAAACGGTATCACGATCTGGCGGACGGAAGCGGACGTACCGGCTTGAAAGTCGGTTTGGGTGACGGGCTCACCTATGGCTTTGACGCCCTGAGCAGCAATTTGACTCATTTGCGTGCAACCCATTCAGCTTCCCTCCTAGGCTCCCTTGATGAAATGGCCGAGCGGGACTCTGTTTTGGGAGCCTCGAAAATCGTCTATGAGGATACCTTCAAACTCGCTGAAATCCGGATCAAAGAGGGTACAGGCGCGGGCTTTGACGGTTACGTATCCTTGCGAACTGAATACGATGGAACGGTCGAACATATCGGCGTAGTCGTGGATGACTGGCTACGGTACACTGTGGATGATCTCGACAGTGAACTCGTTGACTTCGGCGGGGAACCAGCCTCTACAGCGATGCTATATACCGGCGGCACCCGTTATGTTGGCCATGCGAAAGACATTGAGAATGTTCGCTCCGGTAAAGACCTGTTGATTGCGGACTTTGGCGTCTACGAGCGTCTTTTCGGCACAGGCCACGGCATCGCAATTACAGCCGACGGTGGCGAATATTCTGCACTGGGTTCCGTGATCAGCGGAATTGACAGATGGAATGTCGCGGGCACGGATTACGGCGACCAGATCAATGGCGGCCTTTACGATGACAGGATCGACGGCGGTGCCGGGAATGATGTTCTGGATAGCGGAGCATCGGGCCATGATGTGATTTACGCCGACGCAGGTAGTGACACGGTTGTCTGGCACGGCAAAGGCAGCGGCTTTTTCTCCGGTGAGTCAGCGTTCGACTTTTTCAATCCTGACCCACACCTGGACCACGACCGTTTTTTGATTTCGGCGGCAGATGACACAGGATCGGGTATGGCCTGGCAATTCCGTCGCCGAGTGATTGAAGACGGTGTCGAAACCTCTAGGGATGATGTCTATAATCTGAGCGTAAAAAGTGACGTTGACGATCTTACCGGGCTTTGGGACTGGAAGTCCCCGACTGATTATGCGTCGGTCTCGCTGAAGGACGGTGCGTTTGCAAGGTTCTGGTATTTCGAGGCCGTTGATGTTGTCACAGGCAGCGGTGACGATCTTCATATCTACACGGGCGGCGAACTTTATGACGCTGGCGCCGGCAAGGACGTTTTCTTCGGTGATTTTTCCAAAGAGATCGCCCCCATCAATTTGCGGGCCTACGGTAATCCCGCAGAGGTCGAATTTGCCAATGGCACCGTGCTTCGCAACTTTGAGACCTATGTGATACGGGGTACGAACGGCGCTGATCATCTGGAAGGCGGCAGCGGCAACGACTACCTGAATGGCGGGGTTGGGAATGACGTGCTCTTTGGCACAGCAGGCTCTGACACGTTATTGGGTGGAGAAGACGGAGATGTAGTCGTCTGGGATTCCAACCGCCCCGGAATACTCGACGGGGAGCCCTTGTCCACGTCGTACGCGGATGGTGGTGAAGGTGAAGACGCGCTGATCGTTCTGGGGGACAAATTCGCCAGAATGTATTTCACGGTTGACGTTGACGGTACCTATTACGATCTGCTCTCGCTGAACAACTTTTCAAATTCCTATATCGCAGAACATGCGCTGGATACAGTTGCAGGACTGACCGGCAAGATAGACACCACGATATATTCTACAGTGGAGATCAAAAAGGGGTCTGGCACCACCGTCCTTTATAACAAATTAGAATTCACCAATTTTGAAGTAACTACCTTCAGAGGCGGTAAGGAAGCCGATAGCATGATCATGATCGGTGAGGGCATCTACAGTGGTGGCGAAGGTAAGGCCGATCTGTTCGCCGGCAACTTTAGCAGTTTCGGGGCAGTCTCAACCGATTTGCGGGTTGACGGGGCCAACCTTGCAGGAGCCAGCGTATCAGGCTTTGAAATATTCGCGTTGCAACTGGGCGGGACCGACGACAAACTTAGCGGAATAGCGAGTATTGATGCCATCGACGGCGGCGGCGGCGACGATATTCTGTCAATCGACGATTTCCACCGTGGAGATGGTGTGGAAGGTGGACTTCCCGCGCGGGCAGGCCTGCTGCGCGGCGGCGGTGGCGATGATGAAATCATCATTCACGGCGGCTATGCCAAGGTTGAAGGCGGGGCTGGAACGGATGAACTGACATGGTCCGGAGAGGGCATCACAGAGGAGATCTCTGTGGCGTACATTGAAGGCCGTTCGGTTGTATATCTTGCCCAAGCGGAAGGCGCGTTCACTCTGGACGGTGCGGAACACATCCTGAACAATCTGGACAAGGCAGACATCCTGAGATACTCGGCCACCAATGTTCGACTGGATTTCTCCGGTTTTGAAACCAGCCACATCACGCTGAGCGATGCAAAAGCCTCGCTGCTTGTGGCGACCTCTGGCGAAAGCTGGCTTGTCGGCGGCTCCTATGATGATACGCTGGTCGGACGTCACGGCGATGACAGGCTCGCAGGTAGCCTTGGGTATGACCACTATGTGGTTGGAGCCGATGCGGGCCACGATGTGATCGTCGGTGAAACCTCCTTTGGTGGCAAGCTGATGATTGTAGGCAGCGCGACCGCAGATGTCTCCGCACAGATCATCGCCCATACAGAAGGTCCGGGCAGTGATGGTGAGTCCGCAAGCTCTGCTGCGACAACCAAAGACCTGTTGATCACCCATGCCGGTGGCACCGTGCGCATATCCAACTGGATCAACGCGGCAACCCCCGAAGGTTTCGCCTTTGATGTAGAAACGACGGACGGTTCTTTTGATGTGTCCGCACTGCTGTCCGCAGACGCGGTTCCAACCGGCGCGGCAGAGTTCTCGGCCGTGTTTGCCCCGTTGGAGGAAGAGCCCGAAGACGAAGCCTTCCATGATGTGACTGTGATCAATGGCACGGCAGATCGGGATGAACTGACAGGCACGACGGGTCATGACATTATCCACGGCGGCGCGGGTAGTGACATCTTGCATGGCAATGGCGGCGGCGATGTATTTGACGGCGGTTCTGGCGAGGACATCGTGTCCTACCGCGATATTTATGAGGGAACAGCGGATACTGTGGCCTCCCTTGCCATCGGGCGCGGCATCGACGGTGCTGCGGCCGGCGATACTTATATCGGTATCGAAACCCTCATTGGTGCCGAGGCGTCCCGTAACCGTTTAACTGGTGACGACGGGGCAAACGGTTTGATGGGCGGTGCCCTTGAGGACATCCTGTCGGGCGGCGGCGGTGCCGACCAGCTTCTCGGGTTTGAGGGCGACGACAGCCTTTATGGGGGAGACGGCAATGACTTGCTGGTTGGCGGTGACGGATCGGATGTCCTGAGCGGTGGCGCGGACAATGACGTGCTTGGCGGTGATGCCGGTGACGATTGGGTTGACGGTGGCGCAGGCGACGATGTGATCTTTGGCGGCGACGGGCATGACACGCTGAACGGCGGCGCGGGCAATGACACCTTCGGGTGGGACAACACCGTTGATCCGCTGCTGGCGACTGCGCCGGATGTCATCTACGGAGGCAATGGTGACGCCGACGTGATGGACTTTGCCGGTGCGGATTTCGCGATCTGGTTTGTAAACAACCTGACCGGCGGCGTGGAGGCACTGACCAATGGCACAGGGGCAATAGACCTTGGTAGCGAAGACGCGATGGTCGCCCTTGCCGATATTTCCGGAGTAGAGCGGTATTTGGGCTCTGCCTTCAATGATGTGGTCACGGATTATGAAGGACACGCCTTTGATTTGGGCGAAGGTAACGACCGTTTCATATTGTACGAGGGTTCCAAAGGGGGCGATTACACCGGCGGCAGCGGTCTTGACGGGATAAGCTCAACCGGGTCTCTATTGCAGGGCATCAACGTGGACCTGTCCAAAAAACGCTATGTGGACGGCTTTGGCGGCGAACACCGCGTTTCAGAGATTGAGGTCTTTGAAGGCACCGGCAAACGGGATGTCTTCAAAGGGGACGACAACAGCAACATTTTCTTTGACGGCGGCGGCAGAGATAAATTCAAAGGTGCGGGCGGTGAGGATGTGCTTATAGCCGCCACTGCGCGCAAAGGCACCAGCGACATTTATGATGGTGGCAAAGGCCATGACGCCATCGACTACTCCAGTGCCAAGACTGATCTGCTGGTTAATCTGGCCAAGGGTGTCGCCAAGGATACCAGCGCAGGCAAAGGCCGTATCGGTAAAGACAAAGCTCTCAACTTCGAGGAAGTTTACACCGGTAATGGCAAAGACAAAATCATCGGTTCTGCGGCTGACAATATTATTGATGCTGGTGGCGGACGGGATGTCATCATCGGGGGGGCTGGATCGGACATCATTGCCGGAGGAGAAGGCAACGACAAGATTAATGGTCATGGTGTAAAGCGTGGCGTGGACGGTTTTGATATTGTTGACTACTCTGGCATGTCGCAGAAACTAAAGATTACTTTCGGCAACAAAACAGAGGTCACTTCAGCTGGCAAAAATGGTTGGACCGACACGCTGACAAATATCGATGCGGTCGGCGGCAGTGGAAAGTCAGACAAATTCAATGGTAGCAAAACTGACGATACTGTTTTGTATATCGGAGCCCCCGGGGGAGGTGGATTTGACAAGTTCAACGGACGCGGTGGACGGGATACAATTGACTTTTCCGGCTTTGGCGCGTCTATCGTCGTGGACCTTTCTGTGCGGCCAGTAAAAAATAAAGCACAGGTGACAACTAATGATCTGGAATCTGCAACGGATGAAAGCGGTACGTTCCGCAAAGTTGCACAGTTCAAAAATGTTGAAAAAATCGTGTTTACCGAATTTGACGATGTCCTTTTGGGAACAAAGAGATCGGACTTTGCCGCAGGTGGTAGCGGGATTGATGTCTTCGTAGGACACGCCGGTTCGGATAGTTTTGAGGGCGGCCACGGAAAAGATTGGATCAGATATGACCTTGAAAAAGGAAATGCGCTTAACGAACTACCCGCCGGTGTAATCGGTGATAAAATCGTAGTGTTCAGCGGGGTCGTTGCTGACCTTGGCGGCCAGATGTTCGACAAATCAGGTTCCTACGATACGTTTGGGGATTTCGATGCACTACATGATATCGAAAATATCGCGGCGACAAATCGCAATGACTTTGTGCTTGGAACCGATTCAGGCAACGTGATTGTTACAAGCGACGGCGAAGATGTAGTCTACGGGGCGCGTGGCGCTGACGAGATTTTCGGGGGCAATGGTAAGGATGTGATTTCGGGTGGCGATGACAACGATCTGATCGATGGCGGTGGTGGAAACGATGGGCTCTACGGCGAAACCGGTGATGACAAGATCAACGGTGGAGGCGGGAATGATCTTATTTCCGGAGGGCTCGGTGATGATCTGATGACAGGCGGTGCCGGTGCAGATGTGTTCCTTATGGAGTATGAGTCCGGCGAAGACACGATTATGGACTTCGCGTCCGGAGTAGACAGGATCGATTTCCGGAGTCTTGCAGTTGATGGGGAGAAGTTAACCATTGAAAATTTCCTGATCAGCGTGTCGCCTGCTGGTCATCTGGTGATGCAGCTTGATGCTGACTTGGATAGTATTGCAGACGGGCCATCACTGACCTTTTATGGCCTTGGAAGCACAACACTGACGTCGTCAGATTTCTTGTTCTAATGACACAGGACGCCGCCGTTAAGGGCGGCGTCTTGGCATTGCGGCTTTCAGGGCGTCTTCGGAGATACCGAGACGTTCGGCAACTTTGCCGAGGTCTGCGTCACGTCCGCCTTCGGCGCGGATTGCATTCATCAATTCGGATGCTTCGATGCCCAGTGCTTCTGCCGGTCTAGAGAAGTCGGGACGGCCACCGCTCGGTCCGCCGGGTTCGTTGGCAGAGCCGATACCCTGCGCAGCAGTGGTTGAAAAGTTGTCTTGCGCCACGACGCCGACCAGACAGGTTGGCAGGTTCGGGAAGCTTTCGCTTGCGTGGTAGTGATAGACCTCACCGTCCTGGCCGGCAACCGGACCAATATGCCCACCGCATTCATCAAGCCCGACAGGCAAGGTACCATCCGCTTCGCGGGAACCGAATAAAGCAAACCCGTCGAATGCGTAGCCGAACTGTGCGGTCTGGTCCTGTCCGACATTTGCACAGGTGGCATCCACGTTTTCATTCTCGAACACTGTATTGATATCTGTCGCTGTCGCGTGCCAGTGGTACCAACCCCCCGGATCAACATGGCCGCCGCAGGTGTCCAGTGCGGGCATGTGTCCGGTATCAAGAACGGAGGGCGCGTCCGCAAAAACGGGTACGCCATCCAGCCCCATCCCGACCTTGGCCACAGTCCCGAGCGGGGTCGGTGTTTCAGCCTTCCGGGGCGTTACGGGGATCAAGGCGGTGATCGACATATCCGCACTGGTATCCAGCGAACCGGCTATACATTCGTGATCTTCTTCAGGCCCTTCAACGCGGATGTCAAAAACGTTGACCTCTCCGTTGTTGTTAAAAAAGGTGTAACCGAGCTCGGAAAGCATTTCGAGATAGGCGCGATCGATCCGGTACAATCCCGCATTCTCTCCATCCCAATCCCAGACCCCGCCTGCTTCGTCGAGCGTTGCAGGGCAAAACGGTCCGATGTCCAGCGTTTCCGGTAGGAATTTCACGGTATAGGCTGCACATTTGGCAGCTGCACCGTTTTCGAGCGTGCAATCAACGATCTCGGCGGGTTGTGTGAGCGCGGTGTCGGCGATGCTATGGGCATCCGGATGGGCATAAGCAACCAGCGGCGTGAGGCAACCGGATGCAATCAATGTTGCGACGGAGAGGGTTCTGTGAAGCATCAAAAGGTGTCCTTGGCGGTTATGATACCTTTAACGTAGGACGAACAATTTTCCGTCGATCTTTTTCAATCCTTTGGAACCACCACTGATGTTTTCAGGTCAGACTTCGGATGCGAAGCGCGTGCGCCTTGGCGCGAAAATTTCTCCGTATCTCTGCTTCGTCAACACCCGCAACAATCCGGTTCTCCATAAGCAACCGTCCAGCGACAATCGTATGGAGCACATCGTCCGCGCGACTGGAATAGACAAGGGACGCAGCAGGGTCGTAGACCGGCATGGTATGTGTCGTGTCCAGATTGACCACGATAACATCCGCCGCCATCCCCGCGCACAATTGACCGGTTTCGGGACGGTTCATCGCCTTTGCCCCTTCTGCGGTCGCCATTTCAAGCACTTGGGTCGTCGGCAAAAACTCTGCGTTCCCTGTTTTGTCCTTGTGAATAATGCTGGCAAATTTCATTTCCTGAAACATGTCGAGCGAGTTGTGACTCGCCGGTCCGTCCGTCGCAAGGCCCACCGTCACCCCGTGGCGCTGCACACATTCCAGATGCAAAGTGCCCGACGACAGTTTGGCGTTACAGATTGGACAATGGGCGATTTTCGTACCGGTTTCCGCCAGAATACGGGCATCTTCCTCGTCAAGTTGGGTGCAATGGGCGGCTGTCACGTCGGATTTCAGAAACTCCAGAGAATGCAGCCAGCGCACCGGAGAGGTGCCGTAGTGTTCCTGTACATAGGCGATTTCCTGCGGACCTTCGGCAAGGTGGGTGTGGATCGGAACGCTGTATGCGTCAGCCACTTCGCGCACCAGATGGTACATCCCTGCACCACAGGAATAGGGCGCGTGCGGGGACAGGCCGATCTGCAAGAGCCCGCCGTTGCTGTGGTGATGCCGGTCCACCAGATCACCGAAATTGTGAAGGGTTTTCCATGACCAGTCGGTGATCGCCGCGTAAATCCCGCGATCCGCAAATCCGTAGCCAAGCGTTGCCCGCAACGGTAATTCTTTTAGTGCTTCGATCTGGGGTTCGACTGCATAAGCATCGAAATGTTCGTTGAACGCGGTGATGCCGGATTTCACCATCTCTACCAGACCGTTCATATTGGCCCAATACAGGGTTTCAGGATCGAAATTCTGTTTCAGCTTCCACATGGTGCCAAGCCACTCAAACAGGCGGACATCTTCCAGAAGGCCGCGCAGAAGCATATTCGATGCAATGTGGGTGTGGCTGTTTGCAAAGCCGGGCATGATCACACAGTTACTTGCGTCGATCACTTTGACAGCGCCGGTGATATCTACATTAGCGGAAGGACCGACCGCAGCGATTTTATCGCCTTTTATAGTGACGGTACCACGCTCTATCATGCTGGCCCCGCCCATCGGCATTACCGTGCCGTTGGTAATCGCAATATCAATCGTCATCGTGTCGGTCTTTCTGTCGGAGGCTTAAATCGCCATGCAGACGGTTTTGTTTTCAAGGTAATTGTCCAGTCCGGGCGCCCCGTTCTCGACACCCCAACCAGAGGCTTTCATTCCGCCCTTTGGCAATTCCGGAGAGAAGTAACTGTGGCAGTTTACCCAGACTGTACCGGCGCGAACCTGTGCTGACATGCGGTGCGCGGTAGACAGGCTTTCTGTCCAGACAGAAGCTGCCAGACCGTATTCTGTGTCATTCGCCATTGCGATGACTTCGTCCGGATCGTCAAACGGAGTGAGGGTGGCGACGGGTCCGAAAACCTCCTGACGCATGAGTTCTGCGCTGGCGGGCACATTGGCCAGCACCGTCGGGTGGTAAAAGGCGGGGTAGCCGGCGTCTGTCTCTCCTCCTGTCAGGATTTCGGCACCGCTACTCCGGCCGGATTCGACCATTGCGGCCACTGTGCTGGCGTGACCTGCATTTACCAGCGGGCCGAGATCGCTGTCGGGATCCAACCCGTGACCAAGCCGCATTGCTCGCGCTGTTTGTGCAAAGCTTTCTGCGAACCGGTCGTAAATCCCGCGCTGTACATATATCCGCGCAGCGGCCACGCAGACCTGTCCAGAATTGGCAAATATCCCCCGCGCAACACCGGACACAGCAAGCGAAAGATCGGCATCCTCCATCACCACAGCTGGTGACTTCCCGCCGAGTTCCAGTGTCAGTTTCTTCAAATTCCCTTGGGCGGCGCCAAGCAAGCGGCGACCGACCTCGGTCGATCCGGTGAAGGCAACTTTTGCCACGTCAGGATGCGTTGCAAGGGCCTCGCCGACCTCGTGTCCAAACCCCGTCAGAAGATTCACTACGCCAGCGGGCATTCCGGCCTGTTCGATCAATTCACACAGGCGTACCGCTGTCAGGGACGTTTCCTCGGCGGGTTTCAATACCACCGTACACCCCGCACAAAGCGCCGGCGCTAGTTTCATCGCTGCCATCAGCAAAGGAGAGTTCCACGGCACGATCGCCGCCACGACGCCAATAGGTTCCCGTCGTGTATAGGCCATCACCTGCTTGCCTTCAGGGGCATAACCGATTGAGGGTGTGATTGTCTGGCCGGTCAGTTTGGTGGCATAACCGGCGTAGTAGCGGAATTGCGCGATGGCTCCATTCAGTTCTCCGAAACGGGCAGTGGCATAGGTCTTACCCTGATCAAGGCATTCAAGCTCTGCCAGTTCGTCGGCGTGGGCTTCGATCAGGTCTGCGATTTTCCACAACAGGGACTGTCGTGCAGCGGGCAGCATTTCGGCCCATTCCGGCGTGCCTAACGCGCGATTGGCGGCCTCGACCGCCTGATCCGCCTCGGTCCTGCCCGCTTTTGACAAACGTGTCAGCAGTGCGCCCGAAGCCGGATCATGGCTGTCAAAGCTGTCGGGAAGAACCCGCCAGCGCCCCCCGATCCAGACCGGCTGCACGGCGCGGGACAGAAAATCCTTCGCCCCTTTTGTCTTGGGGGAGCAGGGCCGAAGCGTGATCGTCATAGGTGTTTTTCCTTAATCATATCGCGGGCCAGCCGGGCACCGCGCAGGATAGAGTGGTAGCCGGTGCAGCGGCAGATATTGCCTTCAAGGGCTTCTTCGATCATCGCATCTGTCGGTATGGTTTCACCGGACAGCAGCCCCGCGAGGCTCATCATCACACCGGGCGCGCAATAACCGCACTGAAAGCCGTTTTCGATCTCCATTGCTTTGATCAGCAGTTGACCGGCAGGCATGGTTTCCAACCCGTCGATGGTGCAAATTTCTGCACCGTCCAGTTGCCAGCCCATGACAAGGCAAGCGTTGACTGCCACGCCGTCCCGCAACACCGTGCAGGCGCCGCATCGTCCAATTTCGCACCCGACCTTTGTGGAGGTTTTGCCCAGCCCCTCGCGCAGACGGGTCAAAAGCATGGCATCAGGTGCGATTTCCGTTTCTACACCGTTCAGGCTAAAGCGGACCATGGGCACCCTCCAACATTTCAAGCACGGTTTCCGGCGCGATTGGCATGGTTGCCGGACATTGCCCTGTTGCAGTCGCCACCGCATTTGCGATCGCAGGCATAATGGCCCCGATCCCAAGTTCCCCCGCTCCGCGCGGGCCATAAGGATCATTGGCGTCGAGTCCTTCGTGGGCGGTGATGCGCATCGCTTCGGGAACGTCTTTCACGCTGGGCACCATGTAACTGTCAAAATTGCCCGCGACCGGCCGACCGTTCTGATAGCTCATGTTCTCTGTCAGCGTGTATCCGAGCCCCTGCACCAGACCACCCTCCATCTGCCCGAGATAAGAGGCCATATCGATCACCGGCCCCGCCGCGGTGTGCATCTCTAGGTCGACAACACGAACCATTCCCGTGATCCGGTTCACAGCCACCCGGGCTAGGGTTGCGCCAAAAGCAAAAATGAAACGGGCGTTCCCTTTGGTGTAATCGGTCTTGGGAAAGTCATAATGCGCCATCACCGGCGCAATCTCCCCCAGTTCTGCGAAACTTACGCAGGGTGTAGACGAATTTAACCGTGTCTCTCCGACCCCGCCTGGCACGATTTTCAGCGCCTCCGGCGTGCAACCTTTGATGGTTGCGGCACGCTCTAACAGGGCGGCTTCAAAAGCTGGAGCCGTCCGGTTCACCCCCTGCCAGACCACAAAGCCACCCCGCGCCGCCGTGGTAGAGCCGCTGTCCGGCGCAAGCATGGTGTCGCCGGTTACGGAACAGACATCAGTGCGTGCGCAGCCGAGCCTGTCCGCAACGGCTCCGTGCAAAGAAGCCGTCAGCCCCTGACCCATTTCATCCAACCCGCAAAGCGCCTGAATTTTCCCGTCCTTCAAGCCAAGCCCGAAGTCTGCTTCGTCTTGTGGGATCGTACCAAGCCCGTTGCCCTGATAATTCAGCGCCATCCCGACACCGGGAATTTCGTCGGCGTTTACTGGAAAAGGCTGCCACATGTCAGAGTGAGCAGCCGCAGCCAGCATTTCGGACAGGCGCTCTGACGGAGCGACCCTCTGCCCGAGCACGCCGGGGCTGCCGGGAATGCGCAGGTTGCGGCGCCGGATTTCCAACGGGTCAAGACCGGCTAAAACAGCCAGCCTGTCCATTTGGCATTCAATAGCAAACGTCATTTGGTTGGCACCGAACCCCCGGAAGGCACCACAGGTTCCGTTATTGGTATAGGCCAGCCGACCGTTCGCGCGATAGTGGTCGATCTTGTAAGGTCCGACTACATGCTCCAATGCGGTTTCCAGAACTCCGGGCGCAAGCGAGGCATAGGCGCCGCAATCCGAAATAACTTCCACCTCTTGTGCCACCAGATTTCCCTGCGCATCGCAACCGGTTTTCATTCTGATCGTTAATGGGTTGCGCTTGGTTCCGGCTTGCACGCTTTCTGCACGGGACAGATGCAGCCGCACAGGTTTGCCTGTTTTTTGTGCCAGAAGGGCCAGTGCGGGTTGCACTGTCAGTTCGTCCTTGCCGCCAAAAGCCCCGCCTGTGGGGGAGGTAACGACGCGCAAACTGTCCGCCGGAACATCCAGAATACGGGCGAGTTGCATCTGGTCCCGAGACCCGTGTTGCCCGCCCGCGCAGATGATCAGCCCGTCACCGTCGGGTGCGGCCCAACCGCCTTCGGTCTCCATAAATCCGTGCATCTGGCGCGGGGTTACATAAGTGTCTTCGACTATGTGAACCGCTTGCGCCCAGCCCGTGGAGGTATCGCCCCTTCCATGTGCGACCGCGGTTACAAGGTTGCCTGCTGTGTGGACCGGTGGGGCATCAGGCGCGAGTGCGCAGCTTGCATCACTGATGACGGGCAAATCGTCATAAACAACCTCGATAAGGGACAGCGCCCTTTCCGCTGTTTCAGCATCAATTGCGGCCACCGCTGCTACGGCATCTCCGGTATAGCGGACCTTGTCATGACACAGTGCCGGTTGGTCCTGAAAGACAATCCCGAAGGCATTTAGCCCTTTGATGTCCCTATGGGTTACGACAGCTTCGACCCCGTCCAAAGACTCTGCTTTTGTGGTGTCGATGCTTCGGATAAGGGCATGAGGGCGACCTGCCCGCAAAATGCGCCCGACGAGCATTCCATCCGCCCGTTTATCGGTAAGATAGGGGAAGGTGCCCCGCAGTTTCGCGGGCATATCGGGGCGTGTGTGCCAGCGGTCGCCTCCCTTCAGTCGCGACAGTTCGGTCAACGCGGGGGGAAACGCGGTTTTGGACGGTTCGGGCATTTTGTTGCGTGGGGCAAGCGGCAGTCCGAACAATCCCGCCGCCAGCGAAGCTGCCGCCACTTTCCGCCGATAGCTTGCTGTACGGAACGGGCAATCCACAGCGATGATCGCATCTTCCAGACGCTGGCGCAGGATGGCTTGGTCGATGGCGTGAATGTTTTGTCCGACAAGCCAGTGCTCAACCGCTGTCAAGCGCTGGGCGGGTGTTGCACCGCCCCCCGCCGCCAGCCGGATTTGCACGATGGTGTTGTCACACAGGGACATCATTCCGGCCGTTGCGATTACGGATGCAGTGAACGCCTGCCGCAGTCCGACCTTGCGCCAAGTGCTTTGAATCTGACCGCCCTCCAAAGGGCGCAGCGTGATCGAAAGAACCAGACCGTCTGGTGCCGAGAGATATTCCAGCACTGGCATCGAACCGTTTGTCGTTGTGATGAGCGCATCCAAGGCAATCAGTGCCGGAACAAGGCAGCCTTTGCGCCAAGCCAGATTCCCGCCGAGCGTTCCCAAACGGCGGATATTCGGAGCGGCCACATCACGGCAGGCGTCCGACAGCAGGGGAATACCGGCGTGGCGCAAGTCCTCAAGCGGTGTGCCTGCACCAATAGTCAGACCTTTGATGCCGGTCGGGATCAGATGCCCCACAGGCACGTATTGCGCAGGAGGCGTCGTCCCTTGTGCATATTCCAGCTGGAAGGCGGTCCCGCCCGCCACCGGCACGCCGCCGTCCGTGATCAGGGACAGGGCCTGTTCCAGACTGTCGGGCCGTGCAACCTTCATGCGGCCTCCGGTGTGGTGGTCCCGAACGTTAGCCCTTTCTGTTTCAACCAGCGCCGGTAGGCCACCGATGAACTGTCCGCCCGTGTCGGAATTTCGGCGCGGGCCTCAAGCGGCAAAAGCAGCGGGCGCTGGTTTTCCACGATAATGCGGTCCTGTAGAAAGATGACCTGTTCAAACCTCAGAAGTTGGGTGTGGCTGGCCTCTTGATCGGTCAGATACATGACCGGAATGGCCCGCACTTCGTCTTCTTCAACAGGATGAATGAACAGCGCAATGGCATCCTCTACGCCGTCCATATCCGGCACGGCGCGATAGAGCATCACCACAAATGGGGAGGGCACCCGATAGGTCAGCTGCGCAAATTCTCCTTCCGGGCGTGTAGAAGTCATTTGCGGCTGGAAAAATTTGCAGTTTGTCGCCCAAACCTCATCCACATCATGACGGATTTCGGATTTATAGCCGAGCACTTCGGTATGGGGTTCCGATCCCAGTATATCGGCATGGACAAAGGGAAAATGCGCCATGTCGAGAAAATTTTCCACGACCCGCAACCCCGATGCGCGCATTTTCACCCAGCCGCAAGGCACATAGCGGCGGTCTTTTTCTTCGCTTTCGGCAATGTCGAAGATCTCTTTGTTCGGGGTGCCTAGGGTCGTCCATAGCACGCCGAATTTTTCACGGACAGGCAGGCTGCGGCCCGCTTGCGTGACCTGTTTTCCCGGCCCGACTGTGATCGGATGGCCCAGCAATTTGGTGTCTTCGGCCCGCTCCAGTTCGGCCACCGTGCCAACGGCATACCAATCGTTAAGGGCTACAGGGTCTTGCGTGCCAGTCATCGTGTCTTCCTCAATCTGTCCACTGCGCGGTGCCGCCGCCATTGGCGTCAAGCCACGTCTGCCGCCGTTCGAAATGGCCGGGGGCAAGACGGGATACCCGTTCGATAATTTCAGGAAGGTCGCCGGACACCAGCTTGCCTTCATCCACGCAAATCTGCCCGTTAACCATCGTCATTTTTACGTCACTGCCCTTCACCGCATGCACAAGGTTGTGTTGCAGGTTGAACCAGCGCCCGTCGGGGAAAAACGGCGTCATGCGGGGGGATTTTCCGTCAACGGCGATAATGTCCGCCTTTTTACCCACTTCCAGAGACCCTGTCACAGTTTCAAGCCCCACAGCTTTGGCGCCCAGACAGGTAGCCATCTCCAATACCGTCCAGCTGTCCATCGCAGCGGCATCCAGCATCCGCAACTTGCCTTTCAGAGAGGCGGTTTTCATCTCTTCGAACATATCGAAGTTGTTGTTTTCCTTTTCCCCGTCGGTCCCGATCCCCACAGGTATACCAGCGGCGAGCATTTCCTTGATCGGTGCAATCCCCGACGCCAGTTTCATGTTGGAAATCGGGTTATGGGCAACCGATACGTTGTAGTCTGCAACCATCTCTATCTCTTCGGGAGAGAACCAGACTGCATGGGCAAACATTGCCAGCGGTGTTTCAAAGAAGCCGAGATCGCGGAAAATTTCCATTGGCATCTTGCCATAGCGTGTCTTGTATTCCGCGAGTTCGATTTCCGCTTCCGAACAGTGGGTGTGAAACGGAACCTGATATTTTTTGGACATATCAATGGCGCGCTGCTGGCCTTTTTCATCGGAATAGAACAGGTGCTCCAGACCGACCCAGACATTCACACGTCCCTGCGCCTTGCCATTCCACCGCTCGATCATGCCTTCGTTCATATCAAGCGTGTCAAAATAGTCGTAGTCGGGATGCTCACCCACATAAGGCACCGCGATGAGGCGGTTGCCAAGCACTTCACACGCCCGTGCAGAGCCGTCCATGTGCCGCCACATGTCCACGATGGTGGTGGTTCCCCCAAGCAGGCTTTCCGCATAGGCGAGGTAACTTGCCGCTTCGGCTTCTTCGGGCAGCAGAACACGGTGCATCGGGTTGATATGCTGCGTCAGCCAGTCCCAGACAGGCAGATGTTCCGCCGTGCCCCGCAGAAAGCCGGAATGGGCATGAGCATTGATCAGTCCGGGCATCAGAACGGCCTGACCGAAGGCTTTGACGGGGATATCCGGATTGGCCGAGATAACCTTTGTGCGCGGACCTACCCCGGCGATTTGATCGCCTTTTACCAGGATCGCGCCGTCGGTAAGCGTCTCGCGTTCCGCGTTCATCGTCACAATTGCATCGGCCGTTAAGATCAGATCGCTCATGCGTCCTCCAAGATAAATGTAGCTGCACGCTCACCGATCATGGTGACGGGTGCATGGGTGTGACAGGATGGGATTTCAGGAATTACCGAAGCGTCCGCGACCCAAAGTTTGCGGCACCCTTTGACGCCCAGACGGGGGGAGACCGGCGCATCTTCGCCCGCACCCATATGTGCGGTACCGCAACAGTGAAAGAATGTGGAACAGGACCGGCGCACGAAAGTTTCAAAATTGTCCCCGCGTTGCGGTGCAACATAGTCTTTGAAATAGGACGAAAATCCAGGCGTTGCGACCATATCCATCAGGAACTCCACCCCTTTGACAAGGGCTGCAAGGTCGCGGGGATCCGAGAGCAAATTCGGCTGGATTTCCAGCGGTGCCGTTGGCGTTGCAGCCGTAAGCCGCAAGGCACCTTTGGAGTATGACCGCATTACCCCCAGCCCGATCGAAAATATGTCATCCCCGTCCAGATTGTAATGATCCCATAGCGCAGGCACGGCGGAGCGCCCCTGAACCGGAAAGGCCAGCAGATCGGCTTGGGGCAGGGCATCGTCGGATTTCCAGATGCTCAGCGTGCCACCACCATTTCCCACCATTGCACCAAGGGGGGCAGTTGCGCGGAAATTGAGTGCGCGTACAAGCGGGTGGTCCTGAAGGTTCTGCCCGACGCCCTCGGCCTTTATCCGCAGTGCTATGTCCAATTCCGCCAGTTCCTTTGCCGGACCGATGCCGGACAACATCAACAGGCGCGGGGTTTCCAATGCGCCTGCCGCAAGAATAACGCCCTGTCGTGCCGTCAGAAGCGCCTCACCCTTCGGAGAAAGTATAGCCACTCCGGTGGCGCGGTCTCCTTCAAAGGTCAAGTGATGGGCAAGGGTCTCGGTCAATACTGTCAGCCGCTCCGACGACAGGATCGGCGCGATGTAAGCTTGCGCAGAGGTGTGGCGCAGACCGGCCTTATCAATGTTGAAATTCGCCAGCCCGACACCACCGGCTTCCGGCCCGTTCGGATCATCGATCCGGTCCAGCCCCATCGCAACACCGCCGTCAATCATGGCGCGGGTCAGAGGATGATCCGGATTGGGGCGGGTGATCTGCAGCGGCCCGTCGCCACCGCGCAATTCATTCGCGCCGCCCGACCAGCATTCTGCCGCCTTGAAAGCAGGCAAACAATCCTGCCAGCCCCACCCCGGGGCGGTGTCATTCCAGCGGTCGTAATCCGCAGGGACGCCGCGATACCACATCATGGCGTTGGTGGCCGATGATCCCCCCAGCGCCTTGCCACGTGGAATTGCGATCTTGCGGTCCAGAATGCGCGGGCTCGGGGTGTAGTGATGCCCCCAGTCCCACGTGCCAGTCTGAAGGGAAAACCACCTTGCAGGGTCTTCGATTTCGGCGATGCCAAAACTGCTCTTGCCAGCTTCGATCATCGCAACATCGGCGCCCGCATCGTGAAGACGCCGCGCGACCGCGGCCCCTCCGGAGCCGGAGCCGATGACAATGTAGTCGAAACCGGTCTTCATGCCATGCTCAATTATGCTCGGACGGACCCATGATTGTGATCCCTTCGGTTTTCTCTACATGGCGGACAAAGATGTATTTGTCCTCGCGTCCGTCGGAATGCTTGCGCTTTATTTCCGGCTGGACCGTGCCGGAAACCTTGGCCACAACAACATAAGGAACATCTGCTTTCAGGCCCGCCTCGCAGTGGGCGTCGAATTCTTCCAGCGTTGTTGCGGTATAGGCGTGGTCGATCCCCGATGCACGGGCGATCCCCGCAAGATCCACCCGACCGGACGCCGTATGCGTCTTGGGGCCGCCAATGGATTGATACTGTTCGTTGTCCCAGACAACGATAAACAGGTTTTTCGGTTGCTCGTTTCCCAAAGTCGCGAGGATGCCAAGGTTGAACAAGAGGCCGCCATCCGTGTCCAGCGATATGATCCGTCGTTCCGGCAGGCCGACAGCAAGGCCAAATGCCTGTGGGGTTACGCAGCCGAGTTGTTGCTGGAACAGGGAAGCCTCCCGCATATGAGGCGCGGCGTTGTACCATTCATCCACCGAAGCACCGAGCGACAGGATGACAAGTTCATCAGACAGGCGGGTGGCCAGTCTGGTCATGCAATCAAAGCGTTTCATCGTACAATGCTCCCGGAAAGGGCCACGGCGGTGTGGTAATAGGAGGAATAGGCGAGCTCGTAAGCGTTCACGATGGACTGCTCGATGTCGGCTTCTTCCCTTTCTACAGTGTAAGGAATGCGCAATGCCTTCAGGATCGGTTCCATCGTGATTCCATGCGGTACGGCCCACCAGTTGTTTTCTCCCATGTCGCCGCGATAGCTCATGAGCATGACAACCGGAATGCCGGCCCCCAACCCCATCCGCGACAGTGGCTCTACCGAGGCGCGCAGGCCGGAGTTTTCCATAACGAGGGCCGCACGCTGACCGGACAGGAACAAACCACCGCAAATCGCAGCGCCTTCCCCTTCGTTTGTGACCTGAATGGTGCGAATGTCAGGGTCGGCGTCCAGCGCGGGGTAGAGTTCCTTGAACAGGCTGTCAGGAAGATAACATACCAGTGTCACTCCGGCGCGCTTGAGGCCGCGGATCACAGCCTCGACGGCACTCTGTTGCATCTTTTTCTCCAGTTTTCTGTCTTGTTGAGTTCAACCTGACAGGGAAAAACTGTTCGCAAAAGACGGTAATATTCGAACGAGTTGTTCACCTCAGTGCAACACTAGTCCCGCATCCCTTCCAGCGTGGAGGTCAAGCTGTCCGCCAGCGCCTGTGCGGCTTCTGTGACCTGACCTTTCGGCCGTGACACAAGGTTCAGGCGCCGCATGCTCAGGCCCGGATCGGCGAGCGGTATGAACACCAGTTGCCCGCGCGCGATTTCGGTTTGTACGCCCATCTTGGTTTGCAGGATCGTGCCGAGCCCCCGTGTCGCCAGATCAATCATCAAGCTGATGGAGTTGGTACGTGTCCGGCGGGAGAATTCGACGAAGGCGCCGGAAAACATCTGCTCGACCGAGCTTCCAAGCGACAGGGATCCATCGGACAGGATGATCCTTTCCCCAGCCAGATCATAGCTTCGCAGCTTGCCCTGCAGTTTTGTTAGCGGGCTACCTGGGGGGACCAGAACGCCAAGGGGCAGGGAAATTGCAGAAAGTCTGCGGGCATTTCTGGGAACCCGCACATCAAAGGCAAGGGCGATATCTGCTTCCCCCTGATGTACCATATCCACCGCATCCTGCGAACCGACGACCTGCACATCTACACTGATTTCAGGGTGACGGACCCAAAATCCCGCGAGCACATCCATAAGGATTCCGCGGGCGGCGCTTTCGATGACAGCAACAGTCACCGTGCCGCGCCGTAGCCCCCGCATGTCGCTGATTTCTGTCAGTGCGCGGTTCATCTCGCTGGAGGACTGCTTGAGATGATATTCAAGCAATTCACCCGCAGACGTCAGCCGCAAACGCTGTTTTGTCCGGTCAAACAGGGGCGTTCCCAGATCATCTTCCAGCTGTTTGATGGAACGGGAAATAGACGATGGTGCAACATTCAGCGTAAGGGCAGCCTGACGGATAGACCCCAAACGCGCCACGAGGGAAAAATGGTAAACGCGGGAGGAAACCAGACCAAGGCGATGTAAATCCACGGGGACTCCTAGTGATAATCCGGTATGCCCGGCATCGTAATGAAGCCGGGGAGCGTTCGTATCTGGCGCGCCCAAAGACGCGCGGCGGGAAACTCATCATGGTCGAGATTAAAGTCCCTGCACAGGGCAAATGCAGGGAACAGAGCAATATCTGCAAGGCTGGGAGACTTGCCTGCGACGTAAATTTCGCCCCGGAGGGACTGTCGGGTCAGGTGGTCGTCAAGAATGCGAAAAAGCTGCCTTGCTTTGGCACGCAATACTGCAACGTCCCCCGGCGCATCCAGCAAAGCAACTGCACGGGCCTCGGTTGCGACTGACAGGTCTTGGCAAGCAAAACCAAGCCAGTCCATCATGCGCGCCCGTTCTGCACTGTCTTTCGGAATGAAACGTTTTTGCGCATCCTGTTCTGCAACATATATCAGAATGGCTGAAAGGTTTCGCAGGCAAAGCTCCCCGTCTTCCAGAATGGGAAGGCGCCCCAGAGGGTTCAGCTTCAGGTAAGGGGCGGATTTTTCCTCGGCTCCGGGAAAGGCGTTTACGTTCACGAGTTCCAGCGATTGCTCCGTGCAGGACGCCAGAAGACGCACGCGGAAGCAATCTTCATAAAGGTCGTAGTTGTGCAGGATCATGCGGCGGCCTCCAGTTGTTCAACACTCCGCCGCAGGTCTTCGCACCAGTCGAGCAGGGCTTCTCTGGTCGCTATTGTCGTATCCTGCGGCACGGCAATATGCAGCGCACATCGTCCTTCGGAAATCTGCTGCAGGCCGACTGTCACAACTGTGCTCTCCAGCTTTACCGTTGTGAAATTGCTGTTGGTCTCATTGTTGCCTGCGGGGGTACTGCCGTGTTGCTCCAGCGCGCCGGATACCTGTGCAACGGGCGCATCTATGTAAACAGAACGAACCCCTTCCAGCGCGGGCAGGTCGGGTGGTGAATCCTGTTCCAAAGTGCCAAGGGGTGTGTAGGCCCAGATCATGCCGCCTGTTTCTGTCGTGCCATAGCGCGAGATACAAATCGATTTGGGAACCTCCAGTTCGGGGTGGGCCGGAACATACTGGCAGGTGCCGCTCGTGTCGTATTCCCACCCGTGGTAAAGGCAGGCAATGTGATCGCCCCGCACGAAGCCGAAGCTCATCTTCATGCCACGATGGGGGCAGCGGTCCTCCCATGCGTGGGCCTTTCCGGCAGTATCCCGCCACACAACGATTTCTGCATCGTTCACAACTGTTCCTGCGGATGTCCCTGCTTCGATCATATTCGACAAGGCAACCGGAACCCATTGCGAAGGGGCGCTCCCTGTTTGCGTCATTGTGACTTTCCTTTTTCTGACTGTGTTCCAACCCGCTGCACGTCCCGAACCACGCAATCCGGCGGCCCGAGACTCAGTGCCATTTCAAAAGCGTCCACCAGATCGGTCTGTCCGGTAACCCGCATTCGTGCTTCTGTATTGTTCTGGAACTGCGTCTCCAGTTGCAGTGACAGTCGCTTTGCGCGGTGTTGCGCAAACTCAAGAAAGCTCTGCGCTGGCAGGGTGCCCCTGAATGAGAATGTGACCTGTTCGGTTTTCATCTGCGCCTGTAAAGCCTTCATAAAAGCCCCTGAAATCAAGGGGCAGCGGTTGGGTTTTCTGTATTCCGACACACTAAGAGAGCGGAAAATCCCTGCCGTCAAGTGTTGTTATGAACGCAACATTAAGGTGCAAAATTTACCACTATTCAGCATCGTTTAGTTTTGGAAACGTGGGACCACTCGCAAATGAGGGAATGGGCAGTCCGGCCCTTTACCGCAGCGGGTGTTGATGCAAGGCACCGGTAGAACTGGCCTGTGTCGCGCATTCTATCCAAACGCGTTCAGTCGCGGTCCGCACCCGGAGCACCAGAAAAACGGGGCGGACATATTCCAACAGACAAGAGGTTCCTCCCGATGATTTCCACCAAGTCCCTATCCCGCCGCGGCTTCCTGAACATGGGTGTTGCAGCCGGCGCAGGGTATCTGCTGCCCAAGACGGGCTTGATCAGCCCCGCCCATGCCGCCACCCCGCTTGCTCCTGTCGCCGAAGAAGATGCTCACATCGCTTTCGGTCACACTGGCCCGACCTCTGACGAGGGTTGGACCTGGGCCCATGACCAAGGCATGAAAGCGGTTGAGGCCGCCTTCCCGAAACTGCGCACATCCTATGTGGAAAGCATTCCATATTCCGCCGATGCCACACGTATTTTCCGCCAGTTCGTCGCGGATGACGCGAATATGGTTTTCGCGACCTCGAACTATGGCGATTTCCTGTACGATGTTGCCAATCGCGCCCCTGACGTTGCTTTTTACGAATGTGACGGCCGAAGCCCGCTTGAAAATCTCGGGACCTTCTATCTGTCGCACTGGTATCCGTCTTATGTGGCTGGTATTGCCGCTGGTGCGATGTCGCCTTCGGGTAAACTCGGCTATGTTGCTTCTTTCCCGGTGCCTTCGGTTTATTCCGGAACCAATGCCTTCCTGATGGGCGCGCGTTCGGTTAACCCCGAAGCCACGTTGCAGGCGATTGTAATCAACAGCTGGTTTGACCCGCAGGCGGCAACGCAGGCCGGTACGGCCCTGATCGATAACGGTTGCGATGTGTTGTTCGGAATCATGGATGAGGCCGGCTATCTGCAAGTTGCGGAAGAACGCGGCGCCAAGGCAGTAATGTGGAACACCGACCTGCGCCGCTATGGTCCGAACGCCTATATCTCCTCGATCATCGTGGATTTCAAAGACTTCTACGTAGAGCAAGTCCGCCGCCGTCTGGCCGGTGAATGGACGCCAACACAGGATCTTCTGCCCTTCGGAAACGGTGTCGATGTGGATGCCTGGGGCGAAAGCGTACCTGCCGAGGTTGCTGCCAAAGCCGATGCTGTCAAAGCCTCTATTCTGGACGGGTCTTTCAATCCGTTCGTAGGCGAGCTCAAGGATACCAAAGGCAACGTGAAAGTCGCCAAAGGTGCAACCATGAGCGAGCAGGAGCTTTATCACTGGAACTGGTCCATCGAGGGTGTTTCCGGACTGGACAGCTAGGAACCATGCGAGACAGTGCATCCGTTCAGCAGCGTCTCGGGCTAACGCCCGGGACGCCACCAATTCTTTCGCTGAAAAGCGTGAGCAAGTACTTCCCTGGTGTTATCGCCAATGAGTCAGTTGATCTTGACGTGTATCCGGGCGAAATTCACGCCCTTCTCGGGGAAAACGGCGCGGGGAAATCCACGCTGATGAATATTGTTACCGGCATCTACAAGATGGATGCAGGTGAATTGATTGTGGATGGTCGCAGGCGGGATTTTTCGTCACCTACCGATGCGATTGAGGCCGGTATCGGCATGGTGCACCAGCATTTTAAACTGGTGCGGGCCTTTACTGTCGCTGAAAACATCCATTTGGGATGGCCTGAAACCCCAAAGCGCATATCGCGTAACAGTCTGGAAACCCGCACAGCCCAACTTGCAACGGATTTGGGGCTTGCCGTTAATCCCAAGGCAGTGGTTGCGGACCTGTCTACCGGAGAACAGCAAAGGGTCGAAATCCTGCGCGTGCTGGCCCGCGATGCCAAATTGTTGATCCTTGATGAACCGACAGCCGTTCTGACACCGCAGGAAGCGAGAGAATTGTTCACCGCCTTGCGCGCCTTCACCGCGCGGGGGAACGCGGTGATTTTTATTTCCCATAAACTTGAAGAAGTGCTCGAAATTTCCGACCGCATCACTGTTTTGCGCAATGGCGAAAAAGTCGCCACAGAGTGGACAAAGGACTGTACAGAGAAAAGCCTTGCGCAATTGATGGTCGGGCGGGAGATTGTGCTGACCGAGACCCACAAGAAATCGGCAATTCGCGTAAAAGCTGCTCCTGTTCTCAGCCTGTCAGACGTCAGCCTCAAGGGAGAGCAGGACACGGTTCTGAAGAATATTTCCTTCGACCTTTATCCGGGGGAAATTCTGGGCATTGCAGGGGTCGCCGGTAATGGCCAACGGGAACTGACATATGTCATTTCCGGCCTGTCGCAGCCCAGTTCCGGCAAGATTGTATTGGATGGTGAAGACGTCACACGCGCTGGTGCCCGTGCGCTTGCGCAAAAAGGCATCGGGCATATCCCCGAAGACCGGCTGCATTCCGGTATGGCCCCAACGCTTTCGATCACCGACAACGCGGTTTTGCGTGAATACGGGGCGCCGCCCCTGTCCCGCAAGGGATGGTTCTCTCCAAGGGGAGCAGCCAATCTCGCGCGGGAGATTGCAAGTATCGCCGAAGTGATGGTGCCCGATTTCAACATGCCAGCGCGGAACCTGTCGGGTGGCAACCAGCAACGGCTGGTGGCACGTCGGGAGATGCGTATTGCGGAGCGAATCCTGATCGCTGCCTATCCGTCCCGTGGTCTGGATGTGGGCGCTATCAACACGATGATGCGCTATTTTCTGGAACTGCGCGACAGCGGTGTAGCGGTGGTTCTTATCTCAGAGGAGTTGGAAGAGTTGCTGAGTTTTTCGGACCGGATTGCTGTCATGTTCCACGGAGAAATAATGGGAACCTGCCCGACAGACAAAGCAGACGCCGAAACAATCGGCCTGATGATGGGCGGCACACGTCAGGAGGATCTGCCATGACTTCGATGCGTCTGCAACGTATGCCTCTGGCGCCGCCCCGCGTGGCTTTTGCATTGCGCGTGCTGTCTGTCGTTCTGGCTATCCTGACGGCCGCGCTGGTTTTATGGGGTTCGGGGCACAATCCGCTGGCGCTGGGCGCGAAGGTAATATCCTCGACCTTTGGCAGTTCCTTCGGGCTGGAAGATCTGTCGCTTTTGTTTTCTCCGCTGATCTATTGCGGCTTGTCGGTTGCGGTGGCTCTGCGCATCGGGGCGTGGAACATCGGGGCTGAAGGGCAGTTCAATTTTGGCGCGCTCTGTGCCACCGGCGTTGCGCTGTTCGTATCCGGGCCGGTCTGGGTTATCCTGCCTCTGATGGGGGTGGCCGGCATGATTGGCGGCGCGCTCTGGATTCTGGTTCCGACACTGGCGCGGGCTTACGCGGACGTTTCAGAGCTGATTACCACGCTATTGATGAACTTTGTCGCAATGCTGCTGGTCTATTGGCTCGCGACCGGACCGTGGCTTGATCCGTCGGGCATGGCGCTGGCGACGACATCCCGTTTGCCGGTTTCGGTGCCGGCCTTTTGGGGCATCGTGCATTGGGGTCTTCCAATCGCAATACTCATCGCGATCGCATTGTCCCTGTTCGTGACATACACCCGTTGGGGCTATGAGGTGCGGATCGCAGGGGCCAATCCGGGTGCCGCACGCTATGCGGGTATGCCGGTGCGCACCCAACTGATCGGGATCATGCTGCTGTCCGGCGCGCTGGCAGGGCTGGGTGGTATGATGGAAGTGGCGGGCACTGTGGGGCGGTTGCAGGGCGGCATTTCCAACAACTACGGATACATCGGCATCATGGTTGCGGTTCTTGCGCGGGCTGCCCCTATCGGCGTTCTGGCTACGGCGTTTTTCATGGCGGTCTTGCTCAATGGCGGGATCGTGCTCCAGTCACAGGGTCTGACGACCCATACTGTTCTGGCCGTGACCGGCCTGATCCTTCTCTATGCGGCTATCGGGGACGAAGCGGCCCATTACAAAATTTTGCGCACCAAAGCGAAGGACGGCTGACATGGATATTCTTGCAGGTCTCATACAAACCGCGTTTCTGGCTGGTGGTGTTCTTGCCCTTGCCGCGCTCGGTGAAGTGCTCGCAGAACGGGTCGGCGTTGTTAACCTTGGTGTTGAAGGGCTCATTGCCTTGGGGGCGATGTCTGCCGTCGTGACTGTGGTGAGCACGGGGTCGCCGTGGCTTGGCCTTGGTGTTGCCCTGCTTGTAGGGTTGCTCTCGGGTATGGTGTTCGCAACGGCCACAGTTGTTGTGCGCGCCAACCAAATCCTCTGCGGTCTTGCTCTTACTTATATCGGAACGGGTATGGCGGCGACGATCGGCAAACCGTTTTCCGGCACGCCAGTGCCCGAAACGTTTTCCCCCCTTCACATACCGGTCCTGTCCGATCTGCCCTTCTTCGGACGGGCGTTGTTTAGCCATAACATCCTGATCTATGTAATCTTTCTTATTTTGCCTTTGGCGCTGCATTACATGATGTTTTATACGCGGCACGGTTTGAACATGCGGGCTGTCGGGGAAAATCCGGCCGCTGCAGACGCCGCCGGCATTCCGGTGATGAAGATGCGTTTCTGGTATACTTCTCTGGGCGCTGCTCTTGCGTCAGGGGCCGGGGGCTACCTGACACTGACCTTTGTGCCAAGCTGGTCGGAGGGAGTGGTCGCGGGGCGGGGCTGGATCGCAGTCGCTCTAGTGATTTTCGCAGGGTTCCGGCCGATCAACGCAGTACTGGCTGGTTTGTTGTTCGGATTTGTCACCGGACTCGGCTTTGTCGGGCAGGCACGCAACTGGCCTGTCGCGGCCTCTATACTGTCCATGTTGCCCTATCTCGGGACAATGGCGCTGATGATCCTGCCTGTGGTCACATGGCAAAGAATGCGCCGCCTGATGGCTGCCCCTGATGGCATAACAGCCCCCTATTTCAGAGACCAAAGATGACGACGATCCTGCTGAAACATATTTCGCATTTAGCCCAATTCGACGGCGTCCTGAGGGATGCAGGCACCGAGATTTCGGACGGTTTTGTCCTGATCCGCGACAATGTCATTGCGGCGTGCGGGCCAATGGCCGATTGCCCCGAAAATGCAGAGCAGAGCGCGGACCGTGTGCTGGATATGTCCGATCATGTGGTCATGCCGGGTATGGTGAACACCCATCACCATTTCTACCAGAACCTGACCCGTGTTATGGTGCAAGACGATGAATTGTTCGTCTGGCTCAAAACGCTCTACCCGATCTGGGCGAGGCTTGACGATCGCGCAATGGCCACAGCTTCCCGTATGGCGATGGCGGAACTCATCATGTCCGGCTGCACAACCAGTTCGGATCACCAGTATATCATGCCCAATGATTGCACGCTCGACACGCCGATCCGTGTCGCACAGGAGATGGGTCTGCGGTTCCACGCAGCCCGCGGCGCGATGAGCCGTGGGGAAAGCAAAGGCGGCCTGCCACCCGATAGCTGTGTGGAAGAAGAAGATGATATTCTGCAAGACGCAGAGCGTTTGATCGGCACCTATCACGATATGTCGGACCATGCGATGACGCGCATAGTGCTTGCGCCCTGTTCGGCATTTTCGGTTACGCAAGGGCTAATGAAAGACGCTGCTGCGCTGGCACGATCCCATGATGGTGTACGCCTTCATTCCCATATCGCCGAAGTTCTCTCCGAAGAAGAATATTGTATTGAAACCTACGGCATGCGTTCCGTCGCCTATGCCGAAAGCTGCGACTGGCTGGGGCCGGATGTCTGGTTCGCCCATTCAATATTCCTCAATGATGCTGAAATCAGGGCCTTTGCAGAAACCGGAACCGGTGCAACGTTTTGCCCCTCCGCCCATATGCGCTGCGGGCTTGGGATTATGCGCACGCGCGAGATGCTGGATGCCGGTGTTGTCGTGGGGCTGGGGGTGGACGGGTCTGCGTCCAATGACACCTCCAACATGTTTTCCGAGGTGCGCTTCGCGCAGTTCCTACAGCGTGTCGCACCGGACCGTTATCTTTCCGAAGCACCGGGGGGGCGTGGCGGCTTCGGGGGAACTCCAACCGCATTGTCTGTTCGCGAGGCGCTCTGGATGGCGACACGGGGCGGCGCCCATTTGCTGGGACGCGATGACATCGGTCAGATTGCAGCCGGAAAATCAGCGGATCTGATCGCAGTGAAGCGTACCCAACTTGGTATGGCAGGCACGCAACGCGACCCGCTTGCGGCGCTGGTGATGTGTGGCCCCTTTAACGTGGACTATTCTTTCGTCAACGGTGTGCCTTTGGTTGAACGAGGCAGTTTTACCCGTCTGGATATTGACGCTGCATTGCGCGATCATAGCGAAACGATGGATCGGATTTATGCCTAAGGAGCAGCCGATGACCAAATCACTGGACCAAGCCACGCTGGATCAATGGTATTGCATTCAGAATGTTGCGGAGATTCCCGTTTCCGGTGTGCGGACGCGGCTGTTGGGGGTGGATCTTTCCATTTCCGCAGGACCAGAGCCCACGGTGCAGGCGTCTGAAGACACGGGTGTCCGCACACTGCCTGTACGCCAGCGTTACGGGTATCTGTGGACGACACTTGGTGCGCCTAACAAGGACGTGCCGGATATCCCCGAAGCCGAAGAACCGGATCGCCGTTACGTGCCTTGTGGCGCGGTGAAGGTGCAATCCTCTGCGCCGCGGGTGGTGGAGAATTTTCTCGACATGGCTCATTTCCCGTTTGTTCACACGGATATTTTGGGGTCCGAAGAACATCCGGAAGTGGAAAAATACAAATGTGAGATCCGGCGCGAAGTGGATGAAGTCTGGGCAACCGACTGTGTTTTTACCCAGCCCCGCGCGGCGAAACTGTCGACTGAGCCGTTGCGCACGGATTACATTTACCGGATCACAACGCCTTATACTGTGGTGCTTTACAAAACCTGCCCGATTTCGAAGACCCGTTGGGATGTTATCGCTTTGTTTGTGCAGCCGGTGGAGCCGGGTCTCAGCCGTGCCCATCCGGTCATGTTCTTGCTGGATGATGTTAGCACGGACGCCGAATTGATTGCCTTTCAGCAGGTTATTTTCCTTCAGGACCGGATTATTCTTGAAAACCAGCGTCCGGTCCTTTTGCCGATCGAACCCCGAAGCGAAACGCCCACAAGGGCGGATGCCTCCTCTATCGCTTATCGCCGGTGGTTGAAGGAAAAGGGCTGCTTCTATGGTACATCGCTCGGCCCAGCGCTTGGCACGCAACAGTTCCAACAGGTCTAAAGTTATATGACAGCAGCAACAATTGCAGGGGTGCAGGCCCTTGGTGATCTGCGGGGGTGCAAGCTCCTGTTTTCCGGATTTCATGCGCCCGAACTCGGCGTGCTCGAAGAGTTTCGCAACGCAATCCTAACTTTGGACGAGGAGGGAAGAATTCTGTCCGTCGATCCGGATGGAGATCCCCAAGATGCAATCGCCTTGCCGGAAGGGTGGCTTCTGATCCCGGGGCTGGTGGATCTGCACGTACATGCGCCGCAATATGCCCAACTTGGAACCGCTCTGGATGTCCCGCTTGAGGATTGGCTGCAATCCTATACTTTCCCGCTCGAAGCGCGTTTTGCCGATCTGGATTATGCTGGGGAAGTCTATTCTGCGCTGATTGACGATATGCTGGCCCTTGGCACTACCACGGCCCTGCACTTTGCAACCATCCACGTTCCGGCAACCCAAAGACTGGCCGAGATCTGTCTGGCAAAGGGACAACGGGCGCTTGTTGGTAAGGTCGCAATGGATGATCCGGCGCAGTGTCCGCTGGATTACCGCGATTCCACGGCGCAGGATGCCGTGGAGGGTACACGCGCAGTGATTAATCATATTAACGGGCTGCCGGACAATAACGGTATGGTGTTTCCGGTTATCACGCCGAGGTTTGTCCCGTCTTGCACGGATGCCTGCCTTGAAGGTTTGGGAAAACTTGCAGCCGAAACCGGTGCGCATATTCAAAGCCACATCTCGGAAAGTGACTGGCAGCACGGATATGTCAAAGATCGCTGCGGTTGTTCGGACGCGCAGGCATTCGAGCGGTTCGGTTTGCTACGGGACAATGCGGTTTTTGCGCATGGCACCCATCTGTCTGATAGCGATCTTGATCTCATGGCGCAGAATGGCGCTGCTGTGGCCCATTGCCCCCTGTCTAACGTTTATTTCTCGGGCGCGGTCTTTCCGCTTCGGAAGGCTTTGGAGCGGGGGCTCAAAGTTGGTTTTGGTTCTGATGTGTCAGGCGGCCCGACAGCCTCTATGTGGGAAACCGCGCGCATGGGCATCAGCGCCTCGCGCATTCGCGAAAGCGGGGTGGACGCAGCAAAGCCGGTGGAAACCCGGGGTTGCGGCGATAAACGTATTGATTTTCGCGAGGCGTTTTACATCGCAACGCGAGGCGGAGGCGCGGCGCTGGGACTGCCCGTTGGCGCATTTGTGCAGGGCATGAAATTCGATGCAATTGCGATAAACACTTTGGAACCTGCGGGGACGGTGCGGATCTGGCCAGAGGATAAAACCGAAGCGCCCAACGATCTGTTATTGGAGAAACTCCTTTATACAGTGTCCAAACCCAATATCGCCGGTGTGTGGACGGACGGGATAAACCGCCTTCAGAAATCAGAAGGATAACGGCGGTTTACAAGGCGTCGATGACGGCGTCTATTTCAGGCATCCAGTCCTGACGCCAGTTTCTTTTGGTGGTTTCATCAACCCACGCATGATCTATGGTTGCGAGCACTGCGGTCTTTATGTCCGCAGGCGAGAACTGCATCTGTTCTATAGCAATCACATATTCCCCATTCAGGTCTGTGTTGAACATCGGCGGATCGTCAGAATGGATCGACACGGCAAGTCCTGCCTGTTTCATCACCCTGATCGGATGGGACGGACTGCCCAGATCGCGGTGCGGTGTGGTAAACCGTGTGGTTGACGGGCAGCAGGTGAACAGAATACCGGCATCGCGTAATTCGGCCATGAGGGCAGGATCGTCGACCACATTATACCCGTGGTCCAAACGGTCCACTTTTAAAGCCTCGTAACACCCGCGAACATAAGAAGCCGGACCGGCTTCGCCACAATGGGCTGACAGCTTCAACCCGCTTTCGCGGGCGCGTGCAAAGACTTTTGCAAAAGGCTCGGGCGGGTAGGGCGCTTCGAAATAATCAAGCCCAAGCCCGACGACATCATCACCACGGTTTGCAAGGATTTCATCCAGATAGGCTTCTCCCCGCTCCGGCCCGAGTTCGCGATTCATGCCCGGAATGATTAACGAAGTTACGCCAAAATCGACTTGGGCGTCTTTGATGCCAAGGCGGATACCTTCAAACTGTCGGGCAAAGGGAACGCCTTCATGCGCGTGAGGGCTGATGAAAAACTCGACGTGGCGCGCACCGCTCCGAGAGGCAGATTGCAGCATTTCATAAGTTATGCGCCGGAAGTCATCGACCTGTACGATGGTTTTGGAAATCGCGTCGTAGACGTCCAGAAACGCATCAAGTGTGTTGTAATCATACAAATCATCAGGACGATCACTATGAGGTAGGGATACGCCGTTCTTCCGCGCGAGTTCTACCGCTGTTTGGGGACGGATAGCGCCCTCCAGATGCAGGTGAAGTTCGACTTTTGGCAGCTTTTGAAGATGCTGATACAGTTCCATATTCAATCGTTTCAAAAAGAGGCAGTTACTAAGTGCGGTGTATTTGCTCCACAGTTCCACCGCCCGCTTCCATCTGAAACGAGTAAGTTTTCTAATGAAGGCAATAGGCGGGTCTTTTCCGCAATTGCCATGTTTTTGAACAGCTTCGTTTTAATTTTAACCTTTGAGTAGACGGTCATAGATCAGACCCTGCGGTCACGGGGTGATCGCTACGCGGAATTGCAGCGCGCCGACCTCGCCGGGTAAGAAATTACCGGAGCAGTTCCATTCAACCAGACCCGAGTAGTTTGCAGTGTTCGTGACCGGTTTGGCCAGATTGCAGCTCAGGTTGGGGGACAGGATCTGCGGATCGGCAATCGGTTCGGACAGGGCCGTGTACGGAGGCGTCCTGTCGTATACCTTTACGTTGGTTACGGGGGTTGTATCTGTGTTTTCAAGGTAGATCCGGTAAAGCAGCACATCGTTTGCACCGCCCATGTTGGAGGTGGCCTCGGCGGTTCCGGCGGTTTCGTTTTCGACCGTTTTGGTCAAATGGACCTGCCCGCTTTCAGCTGTGACTGTCACCTGATCTGTATTGCTGGCGCTGCTTACTGCGGTTGTGCCGGTAAAGGTGGTTTTCGCGATAATTTTATAGGTAAACCTGCTGCCTGTGCCAGCGCCTGCACCCGCAGAGATACGGGACTGGATGCATATGGTTTCACCCGCGCTGACAGAAAGGGGCCCTGTCACAGGCACGCCCGGCGCACCGGTGCAACTGGCATCGTGATAGAGCGCCGCACTGAAGGCACCTGTCGGAGCGGAAGTGCTGTCTGCAAGAGAGAACGTCACACTTCCATCTGACGTCGCGGTGTAGAGATGTGGCAAGGCCACGATTTGCCCTTGTCCGACTGTGCTGACCCGATCTTCGGTGAGGATCGGAAGTTCCAGCAGCCCGATGTCCAGATTAACCAGATTTCCGGACGGATCAGGCGTGAATGTGAAAGAGCCGTCGTGCGGATCGGGATTGGAGAGGCCCGGCAGGGCGTTCGTTGCCTCAGAGATGGCGCGGTAGCCATTCGCGGGGATTGCACGAATGGTGAGCTCGCCCGTGTAAGAAGAAGGCAAGGCGTAGGTCCATGTTCCGCCAGAGGCCACATCTGGCGTTGCGATGACGGTGCCGGTGTTGTCGACGATTTCCAGAAGGGCCGAGGACAGGCCGACCTCCCCGCCATTGATTTCCGCATCATGGGCCGTACCGCCGGATTCCCCGTTGTCGCTGAAAATACGCCCCGAAAAGACCCTGTCGTTTGTTATCAGATTGACGGTATAGGACGCTTCGTCATCGTCTGCGATCTGGTCGAACAGGTCATCTGTAAGCGGTCCGGTAGACGGATCACTGTCGGGATCGGGCAAGGAGCTGTAGATAATTTCAGCGGTATTTGTCAGTTCGCCGCTGTCCAGCACTGTTGTGGTGATGACGAGCGTTTCACTCGCGCCGGCCAGAATTTCATCGACAAACCACAGGCCTGTATCGGGATCATAGGTGTCACCGGTTGATGGGGCGCTATCGGAAACATAGGCAAAGCCGCTGGGGATCAGATCAATCACTTTGACACCGGAGGGAGAGCCTCCGCTGACGTTGGTGATTGTGATGATCCAGTCAATGACGTCACCCTCGGAAACATTCGTGACCGGCGTGGTTGTGCCTGTCAGAGCGGCGTATTTTGTCAGTTCCAGATCGCTTGCTGCTGCATCAAAGCCGAAATCCTGATCTGTAGTGGTCTCTCCCGCGGTGACTTCGACCCCGAGCCGCGGGTTGGATGTGCCGATGGTTTTTCCACCGCCCAGATCCGGGTCGGCTTCGTCTAATTCAACGCGGTAGTTGGTATTTATCAACAGGTCTGCAACCGCATAAGTGCCGTCTGCCTCTGTATCGGTGGTGATCAGAAACAGATCGTCACTGGTGTCGGCAGGTGTACCGGAGTCCGCGTAAACAGAAATGGCGATTCCCGCACCAAGGTTGGTTTCCCCGTTGTCTTTTACGTCGGAAGCATTGGTATCGTCATATACGTTACCCGAAATGGCGCCAAATGGGATAGGAGCCGGACCGCGGCAGGACATGCCATCGCTGTCCCCTGCTTCATCGACAGTGCTGTTCGCAATCAGCTGTGCCTCTCCGGTGGTGGTGTTCGTGAGGTAAAGATTGTTGGTGGTATTACTGTAAACGTAAAAGCGTCCGTCTTGGTCAAACCAGACCGAACCGAAAATACCGCCGTATATGGCAGGGCCAAACTCTGTAACCGTTGCAAGACCGGCGACCCCGCCGTTCGGATCGACCTTGAAAGCCCGCCCCGAAGACTGGTTGATGCCGTAAAACAGTCCGTCCACGGGGTTGTAGGCAATATCTCTGGTATCCACGCTTTGGCTGAGGTTGAGCACGCCCAGATTGACAGGATTGCTTGCGTCCACAAGGCTGATCAATTGCCAGGTGTTTCCGTTCGCCACATAGACCATCGTGCCGTTTGGCATAATGTCACCCGCTCCGGATCCGTCGGCCGTTCCGCCGGGCAGGTTGGTGAGATCGACAAAGTTACCCGCACCGTCCAGCCGGTAAAGATCGCTGCGGCCGGGGCGCACGGCATACATATACCCGTCAAGAGCGTTGTATCCCCAGTTTGCATTCAGATTTCGCGGGGCGGTTCCAATGTCCTGAAATCCGATGGCATAGCTTGAGCCGCTGGCTGTGAAGGTAAGCCGGCGCACGACCCTGTCATCATCATAACGGTAGATGCTGCCATCACACAGGAAAGGGGGCGGATCGCCGGAAATAGTAAGGGGGTAATCTTCAACCTCACCGTTGAAGGCGATGGCCTGTCCGGTTGCGTCCGTTGACCAGCGGAAGCGGGCGAATGTCGGCAGGGTTGTGGCACCGGCAGGCACCGCAACTTCAAACCGGATAGAGCCGTCTGATGCACCGTCCTTATCCAAAGGATCACCATCCTGAAGATTGGTGGCAACCTGCTCCCCCGCCTGCAGGAATGTACCGTCGCCGTCAAAATCGATGAAGGCTTGCAGGTAGGCGGATTTCTGGGGCGGGCTTCCTACATCGTTTACGGTTACCGTAATCTCGGCCAGTCCGCCCAGATAAAGGGTCGGTAAGACGACGCCGTCTTCATCATCGTTGCCGTCCAGATCATCGCCGGAAGCCGTTGCAGTGTTCTGTGCGATCACATCCACATCCGGCGCAATTGTTCCAAGGTATATTTCCGGTGCCGCCGGTCCTTCTACGATGTGTTGAGGATCACCATAGCTGGCTGGTGCATCGCCGCGGTCGGCTTCCGGCGGTGTCTTGATGGTGATGCCATAATCTTCGACCTCGCCGTCGGTAGCGGGTGATATCGCTGTCAGACCGGCAACGCTTGACCAGCGGAGCCGTGCAAATGTCGGAGTCAGCACAGCAGTCGCAGGGACCGAAATTGCAAAGCTGATCTCTCCGTTTGCTGTGCCGTCAAGATCCTGAGGGCCTCCGTCCTGAATATCTGTTGCGACCTGATCGCCAAGGGACAGAAAGGTGCCATCCCCGCCGAAATCGATAAAGGCCTGCAAATAACCTGATCCGGGTACGGGCTCATTAACAGGTATCGTAACCGTGCGGGTCAAATCACCATAAAGCTGAGGAAAATTTTCTTCGCTTTCGTCGTCTTTTCCATCCAGATCATCGCCTGTGCCATCTGCGGAGTGCTGCGCAGAGCCGTCGCCATCACCGTTGAGCGCGCCAATCCAGTACGCCGAAGTGTCGGCGTGTTGCGGGTCGCCATAGGTGATCGGTGCATCGCCACGGTCCGGGCCGGAACCGGCATAGATGGTGGTTGGATCGTCGCGCCCTTCCCCGGGACCGTTTCGTGCCACACCATCGCCGTCCGACGGGTTTTCGGAGTCCGAAAGGTCGGACACTGTTGTCCCGCTGGGTGTCTGCGCCGTGACCTCGGCCTGATTGGAGATCGTGGTGTCCAGATCTTCCGGAACAAGAGTGTAAGTTGCTGTATAGACAGCTTTTTCACCTACAAGAAGTGTCCCTTCGGGAGACAGGGAAGTCGCGGCCTGAAAGGTAATTACAGGAGGGATGCCTGCGCCACTGAATTGGGTCTCGGCGAGTTGGACATTGGTCAAATCCACATTGCCGAAATTTTCTGCGGTAAACACATAGGCAATCGTTTCACCCGGATCGGCATATCCGTTGAGGTTGGTATCAACAAGTTGGGCCAGTTTCAAAAGACCCACGGATCCGACATCAATCGAGACCCGCGCCGGAGCGGAATAGGCTTGTGGCTCGCTTGGCAGGATGATTGGCGACTGAAAACGATAATCTATCGGGGTCGGCGCGGCAAAAAATGCCACAAAAGGGGTGAAGGTAAGTTCACCGGTGACGTCATCGTAGCTCCACGTGCCTTCACCGATTACATCAAAACCCACGCGGTGGCCTGCGCTGTCTGTGACAATATTCAAAGCGCCGGTTGGAGGAATAAGGTCGATGGCCTGCATCGCGTATTCGCTGGGTTGCTGGGAGTTATTAGCTGGCGCGTTGTCGTTCTCTGTCGCCACAGAGTCATTGAACAGAATGTTCACCGTGACAGGCTCGCCAAGGACCTGTTCTTTGATATCGTCCTGCAAAACCGGTGCTTTGAAGTCACCGCATTTCAATTCGTATGTGTCTGAAACATCGTAGGTCGGGTTTGCCAGCAGTACGAGGAAACCGTTATTTGCCGTGCGCCCGAAGCTGAAGGTTGAGGTTTGGGGGTAGGAGATTTCCAGACCGGAGACCGGCTGGTTTGCATAGTTCTGATCACCGGCAAGGTAAAATACCTCTGTGCCCAGGTTGGCATCCGGCCCTTCGATATATCCGCGATAGGTGGTGGCGTTACGGTCTACGCGCACGTATTCGACGGAACCGTCGCAAAGATTGACATATACCTGTTCGTTTACAGGGCCGTCGATGTCGTTAATCTGGATGTCCACATCGGCAACCACGGGAACGCCGCCGGAGTTGGAAAAGATATTGTAGGTTCCGGCTTCGTAGATATGGAAATCCGCAAAATGGGGATCCTGTCCGACCGATGTAATCATGATCTGGCCGTTGCCGGTTCCGAAACGGTGGTCGCGCGTTGCAAGGGTCATGATGCCGACGATATCTACAGAGGCGCCATTCACCGTACCCACATTCCGCCAGACACCGCGCTTGCCGATCCCGTTACCCACAACTGTTGGCGCGCCGGTCGGGTTCAGGATAAGCTGCTGCGCCCAAACCCCGCCGGATTTGACCAACGCAAACAGCACTGCCAAAAGCAGCAGGACGGAATACCGGACAAACAGGCGTGCGAAACAGTGTGCAGAACTGCGCATGCAGGCTGCACGGGGCGTAATGGCCGCTTTGCGGGCGCGGTCGTTAGTATGGGTTATCATAGGCATGCAAATAAATTCAAAGGTTGTTGATCTGACCATCAGGATTTACGCGCTATGCTGCGGGCAAACCATAGTCCCAAAAGTATAGGATGATGTATCTTAAGGATTCCTTTCGGATGACCGTTTGCCTTAGAAGGGGCTCTCATCCGGACGGTTTTCGCTGGGAAGACTGCCCTACTGCCAACATTTTCGAATGGCGGGTGGCGACAATCGAAAGAAGGATATTATTATAAAAATTATTGCATTCTGACCGCCGCGCACCTTTATAAATCCGTCTCTTTATTGCGGGGCTTCATCCCCTGCGGTCTGAATGGGCAAGGTTTCGCTAATTCTTTTCAACGACGCTCTATTTTAGCAGTGCACCAGATGTTTGCTGTGGTATTTCAATAATATGGACATAGTTTTAATCACTACGATTGTTGCGACGCTGTTTGTTGTAATCGGCGTCGCAGAGCCTCTGGCTGCGCGGTTGCGGATGCCGTATAGCGCGCTTCTTGCGGTGATTGGTATTCTGATCAGCGTGACCGCGATCTTCTTTATGCAGACGGATCTGACAGACGCTCTTAATCCGGTGGCAGAGGTGATTCTGGGCTTTCCTATCCGGTCCAATGTGTTCCTGTACGTCTTTTTGCCGACCCTGCTGTTTCAGGCGACGCTGGGTATGAATCTGCGGCGGATGCTGGATGACTGGGTGCCGATTCTCGTTCTGGCAGTGGTGGCTGTTGTAGTGGCGACCCTGTTTGTCGGGTATGCGCTTTCCTGGGCTAGCACATTGCCGCTGGCGGCCTGTTTGCTGATCGGAGCGATTGTCTCCACGACGGATCCATCGGCTGTGGTGTCGATCTTCCGCTCTATTTCCGCGCCGCGCCGTGTTGCGCGGATCATCGAGGGTGAAAGCCTGTTGAACGACGCGGCTGCCATCGCATTGTTTGGTCTGTTCATGGGGTTTGTCATGCTTGGTGTGCCAGACCCGACTCTGGCAGATGCGTTGGGTCGCTTCCCGCTTCTGATTGCGGGTGGTGTGCTGGTCGGCTGGATCGTCGCGCGCATTGCAATATGGTTAATGGCAGCCTTCCCGCAGTTCGAGCTGGCGCAGGTCTCGATCTCGGTGGCGTTGCCCTATCTGGTTTACATCGGGGCAGAACAAAGCATCGGGGCTTCGGGTGTGATTGCGGTGGTCGCAGCGGGGCTGACCTTGAACCTTGCAGGACCGGGGCGGTTGCTGCCCCAGACCTGGATCAGCCTGCGCGAACTTTGGGATGTGTTGGCCCATTGGGCCGGTGCGCTGATCTTTATTCTGGCGGCATTCCTGATCCCCCGTTTCCTTACAGATGTCCGGTTGCATGATTTCCTGTTGATCGGTGTGGTGATCCTTGCAGCGATCACGGCGCGTGCCGTGATCCTGTTTGTCCTGATGCCGATACTTCATAAATTCCGTCTGTCCCCCAAAGTCGAGCGCCCCTACCGTACGGCTATCCTGTGGGGGGGGTTGCGGGGAGCGGTGACACTGGCGCTGGCACTGGCGGTAACAGAGAGTTTCCGCGTACCCAACGACATCCAGCGGGTCGTTGGCATTCTGGCCACGGGTTTCACGCTATTTACGCTGCTGGTGCAGGGGACAACCCTGCGCAGGGTGATCCGCTGGCTGGGGCTGGAAAACCTGTCCCCGATTGACGAGGCACTGTCCCGTCAGGTGGTGGCGGTTGCGTTGCAAACCGTGCGGGAGGATTTGTCACGCACCACCGAAAACTACGACCTGACCCATGAGATCGTGCGCTCCGAAGCCAAGCGGTTCGGAGACCGGTTGGAAGAGGCTGTGAAACAGGCCGAAGACAATGCGGATATTTTGGAACGGGACCGGGTGACGCTGGGCCTGATCGCGCTGGCTGGCCACGAACGTGACACGATCCTTGACCGTGTGCGCGAACGCACCATTTCGGCGCGGATGGCCGAGCAGGTGCTGTCGGATGCGGACCGCCTGATCGAGGGCGCGCGCAGTGGTGGCCGCAGCGGCTATCAAAGGGCCGCACGGCGGAGTGTGTCCTACGGGCGCGGGTTCCGGATCGCAGGGTTGTTGCACAACCGTTTGGGCATCTCGGGTCCCTTGGCCGGAATGACGGCGGACCGGTTCGAACTGCTTTTGTCACAACGCTTGGTCCTGCGCGATCTGGACGCTTTTATCGGAGGGCGCATCCGGCGTATTCACGGCCGGCGTCTGTCGGATCTGCTGGCGGAATTACTGTCCCGCAGGATTGAAGTGGTTGAAACGGCACTGGATGGATTGCGGTTGCAGTATCCGGGCTATGCGGAAGAACTGGAGCGCCGTTTTATCCGTCGCACTGCGCTACGGCTGGAGGAGCGGGAATACACTGCCATGCGCGAGGACGGTTTGATCGGTGCCGAGGTGTTTACCAAGCTGATGGAGCAGACAGCGACACGTCGGGCCGCTGCCGAAGACCGCCCCCGACTTGATGTTGCCTTCCAACGGATCGAACTAGTGCGTCAGTTCCCCCTGTTCGTGGATCTTGACGAGACTGCTCTCAAGCGGCTTGCCCGTGCGCTTCAGACCCAATACGCCAATGCCGGTGAAATTATCATGCGCAGGGATACTCCGGCGCGAAGCGTGTTCTTTATTGCCTCCGGCGCTGCGGAAATGGAAACGGCGGGGCAGACATGGCGCTTGGGGCGTGGTGAAATGTTTGGCCAGATGGCGATCCTGACGAATAAGGCACGTCGCACCGAAGTGCGGGCCATTGCCCCTTCAACGTTGCTGGTGCTCGATGAAATGCGCTTTCGCCGCCTTCTTGACCGCAGTCCTGCCATTCAGGAAGCGGTTCGGGCCAGTGCCAGCAAACGGGGTATTTCCACCAGCGATCTGGTGTAGCGCTGTCTGACAGCCGCAATCACATAAACAGCGCGTTCCAGATTCCGGCAAACATGAAAATGCCGCCGATATTCACCCAAAGATGCCAGATCGCATAACGGAAAGGCATGGACCGGCGCGTGTAGAAGACGGTGCCGATCACATAGGCGCCCGCACCTGCGATAATACACCAGAGTGTCACCAGCGGCATGTGCTGCATATCGGGCAGGGCCAGCAGCCCGATAGCGCCAAGCCCGAGGTAAGAAGCCGTCGACCATTTGGATTGCACAGCCACATCTGTCAGCTTTTTATAAATTGCGACAAAGGTCAGGCCCCAGCAGATCACCAGAAGGGAAAGGGTCCAGCCGGTATTGGCGAGTACGAAAAACGGTGTGAATGTTCCGGCAATGCTGGGATAGATCGCGGCATGATCCAACCGGCGCAGGGTAACGCGGTGCCCGTGCCACGGGGCAAAATGATAGGTCCATGATGCCACATTGGACACCAGCGCACACAAAACATAGACGCTGACAGCAAGAAAAACCGTCAGCGGATGAACCGCGGCAGATTTGATCATTACCAGCCCGCCGGCGACAAAAATCAATACCAGCCCCAGCAGGTGCACGGCTGTATCCGCGCGGCGGTGGGAGACGAACTGGCTCGGATAGGTCGTATCTGTCATGGTTGCCCTGTCTGTTAACCCAAACGGACCTAGCCGTATCAGGCCTGAAAGTCCAATCAATCCGCGCTGGATGGCGTATGACGTTTGGGTAACTTGGCGACCTTGGAATGCCCTATTCAACCAATGTTGCCGGGTCAGCCGGCCGTGCGCTCTTCACGGGCGGCTGCCACAGCGCGGTCGTCATCCGCTCCGCCGATAAAGCGGCCGATCACCCGCAGGGAACGGGATTCATCGCAGGCGATTTTGATCACGATAAGAATGGGCAGGGCCACGACCATCCCCATTACCGACCAGATCCAGGCAAAGAAAGCGACCGTCAGGAACACGATTGTCGTGTTTAACCGCATCCTTTTCGAGATCAGCATGGGCGTCACCAGTTGCCCTTCGATAGAGGTCAGGGTCGCATAGGTTGCAAACACCCCGAGTGCGGTCCATGCGCTTTCAAGGCTGACAAATGCTACGGAACCTGCAATCGCCGCCCCCATCAGACCTCCCAGGAAGGGGACGAAATTCAGACCAAAGGCGAGAAATCCGAAGACCAGCACGTTGGGCATCCCCCATAGATACATCGCGATGCTGATTGTAATGCCCAGCCCGATGTTGATGAGTGTTATCCCCCCGAGGTAATAGCCGAGCCGGTCCTCGATAGCGTGCAGGACTTCAACAGCACGGCGCTTTTCTGCGAAAGCGTCAATGCTCTCGATGGTTTTTGCGAGAAACAGGTCGCCTGATGAGATCAGAAAGAACAACAGCACCAGCGCGAATAGAATACGGCTTAAAAAGCTTGGTGCCATGCTGAAAATTGCGGTGACGATACCGGGATCGGATACCACTTCTACCTCAACCGTTTCCTGTTCCTGATCCGCAATGATTTCACCCGCCGCGACCGTTGCATCCTTGATCGCTTCCAGCGTACCGCCGGAATTTGAAAGCTGGGCCTTCATCTGTTCGATCAGCCACGGCAGATCTTCTATGAACTGGGCTGTCGGGGAACTGATCTGAACGAGAAACATGCTGATCACGACAGATAGCACGGTCACAAACAGCGTTGCCGACAGGAAAGGCGGAACCCCGCTGCGCTCCAGCCAGCGGCGGGGGCGGTTCAGGATCAGATAGCCGAGAAATGCCGTGGTGACGGGAATTAAAAAGTCGCTGGCCCAGACAAGGGCCTGCAACAGCAAAATAAGAAAGATGCCAAAAACAGGTACCCGCAACCCGACAAGGTGCGACGATAATTTTTCTTGGGGTGAAGGAGGCATTTCCGGTGGGGTGTTTGTCATCACGCCAGACTCGCCGTTAGAAAAAACGCGCAGTGGCGGTTGGGGACTATGTTGTTCACTTCCCCGCTGCCTCGCCCAGATTGTCCGCTTTTACAGCGTCGCGCTCCCCCATCGGTTCATCCTGCCCGACCGTTGTGTCCTTGCGGGTTTGCGCCTCCAGCTCTGCGTTCACCTCCGCGCCAACCAGAACGATGTAGGCGGAAATCCAGAACCACATCAGCAAAACGATTGCACCGGCCAAGGTGCCAAAACTTTCATTGTAAGACCCGAAGTTCCCCACGTAAAAAGCAAAGCCGATGGAGGCGGCGATCCACATGATACAGCCGATAATGGCTCCGGGAGAGGCCCATTGCCATTCCGGGCGGTCCCTTGAAGGAGCAAAGTGGTACAGCGCGGCCAGTCCGAACATCGTCATTGCCACAAGTACCAGCCACGGCAGTACTGTTGCGAAGACCGAGGACAGCGTCCCCAGATTGGCAAAAGCCAGAATTGCAGGGACTGATAGTGTAACTCCGAGCCCGATAATCAGGCCGGCAATCAGCAGGAGTGTCAGGCCGATTGTAACCAGTTTCAATTTGATAAAGCCGCGGGATTCATTTTCGTCGTAGACGACATTCAACCCCTCGATCAGGCTGGCCATCCCTTTGGACGCCGAATAGACCGCGACCAGTATGCCGATGACCGCAGCCAGCCCGAGACCTCCGTCTCGTGATCCGGCAACTGCGGTCGCCTGATCGGTAATAATTGTCATAACCTCTTCCGGCATCAGACCGGAGAAAGACTGCATTTGCTCGACAATCTGGCTGGGTTCGACCAGCAAACCGCTGATGGCGATGACAGCGGTGATGGCCGGAAATAACGCCAGAAGGCCGTAAAACGCCACACCGGCAGCAACCAACCCTATCCGATCGTTCGCGATCTCGTCCTTGACGCGGAACGCGACATCCTTCCAGCCTTTGGCAGGGATGTGATCAGGAGATTCTGCTGTGCGGCCTCTTGCCATCTGGGTCTTCCTTCTTTGCTAGGAGGGGAAAAAGGGGGCTGTAAAAGCCCCCTTCGTCAATCAGGTGCTTGGTTTTCCAAGCTCCTCTTCCTTGGCCTTTGATTTGGCTTTGTCTGCGACACGATTGGCAGCCGATTTGGCCTTGTCGCCAACAGCTTCCACTGCGGTTTTGTTACCGGGTGCGCCGCTGTCCAGATCGGATTTGGTTTCGGATGCGATATCCTTCACCTCTTTCTGGACTGATTTTGCAACCCGTGCGGCTTTTTCTTTCTCTTCCTGAAAGATGCGTTCCGCTTCTTCAAACATCTTGTCGCTGTGTGCGCCTACGTATTTATCTTCGGTACGTGTACGAGGCAGGGCCCCGCCCAATGCAGCACCGATGGCAAGCGCCAGAGCACCAACGACAAGTGGTTGCCGGTCGTAGAAGTCCGCCGCGGCGTCCGCCCCTTCAGAGGCTTTCTGTGTTGCGGTCCGGCGCATCTCGATGGCTTTCTCGCGGGCTGCAATAACCCGTTTGCGGCCTTCCTCGCTAAGGTTCTCGGTACCTTCCGCAATCCGGCTGCGTGCGGCCGCCATTTTGTCCTGAACGGTCCCTGCACCACTGGCGATTGCGGATTTGCCTGAGGCTGCGGCTGAAGAAACCTTGTCCCGCAGATTACCCGCACCGTCGCGCAATTTGTCAGCACCGTGGGATACACTGCCGGACACCTGATTTTTGGCATCAGCCACGCTACCGGCCACCTGATCCTTCGCGTCAGCGACACGATCCCGCGCGTTTGCCAGTGACTCCTTGGCATCAGCGGCACGATCCGAGATGAAGGAAGACCCGTCATCGTCATCATCTTGCGACCAAGATGGCAGTGGATCACCATTGCCAAGTGTGTTTACAGGCGGTGTATAGGGCATTCCGCTGCGGGTACGGGACTGGCGGTAATCGTCCTCGCGGGAGCGATAATCGTCCGCCGGATGCGGCGCGACACGGGTCGCGGGGTAGGCATTGCGGTCGCGGCTGTCATAACGTTCATCCGTCCGGTAAGCGCGGGAGTGGTTAGACTGTTCACGCTTCTGCCCGTTTCCGAACATCATCCAGGCAAGACCGATCCCTGTCAGGGCCAGCGGTACCGGATTGGCTTTGACCTGCTCCACAACAGAGCGGCCCAGATCACCACCGTGTTCGCGGAACTGGTCACCGACCTGACGTACCATCGTGTCGATGGAAAACTTGTCTTGCAGGGTTTCGATATTGTCGCTCAGATTGGCACGCTGCCGTTCAATGTCGCGTTCAATTTCACTGGCACTTCTGGTGTCGTTAGGCATCGTAAGACTCCTTGATAGCTTTGGCATCACGTTTGACGTTTTTTGCGGTGCGTGTCGGTGCAAGGCTGGACAGTTTCAGATCGTTCAGTCCTTTGGCGATCATCCCGTAGGCTATACCGGCAAGGATCACGCCAACGATCAGCGCAGCCCATCCGGCATCAAGACCCGCTTCGGCCAGACCGGCCACAAGGGCGCCTGCCAGAACATTCAGGGAGACCAGCGCAATAATTGCGGCGCCTGCGATCATACCAAGGGCAGTACCGGCACGGTTAACGTTTTCGCTGATTTCGGCACGGGCCAGATCAACTTCGCTGCGGACCAGCGAACTGACGTTGTTCAGCGCATCGCTCAGGACAGAACCGGCGCTTTTATTCGGTTGATGGTCACTCATGAGAAATCTCCTCCTGTGCGTGTTGTTCCTGTTTGTGCGGCTGGTGCGTAGGTCTGGTATCCCTGCGCAGCGTCTGCGTTGCTGTCGTCGTGGCTGGAGCTGCCGGACGCTTTGGCAAAGCGTGTTGCGGCAAAGCCGAGCAGCGCGGCGCCACCAAGAAACAGCAGCGGGTTCTTGCGGGCGAAGTGGGTCACGTCCTCGACCATCGTGCCAAGGTCTTTGTCCCGCAGCGCATCAGACGCATCTGCCAGACCCTCGGCCATCTGGCCGAACGTGCGTTCCTGTGGCGATCCGTTGCGCATTTCACCTGCGGCGGTGCGCAGGGCAGAGGCAACACCTGACACTTCGTCAGCGACGGATGCCTTTGCATTGTCTGCTTGTTGGACTGCGGCATTCGCAGCAGTTTGCGCTGCGCTGTTGGCCGTTTCTTTAGCTTGTCCGGCCAGTTCCGAAGCAGTCTCTTTTGCTTTTTCCGCTACGGAAGATTTGCCTTGAGTGTTCAACGTATTTTGATTGGTCATAATGCGTCTCCTGTCGGTTTAAAATGCAAGGCTGATGATGGCCAGAACGACGACGACCACCCCGATGATGTAGAATACATTGTGCATGTTCATTTCTCCTTCTTAAGCGGTGCGTCTGCGCGTCACCCATTGCAGTTCCAACGCGGCTTTGATCGGAATCGTTCCAGCAAAACTGACGGAAATGTCACCAAAGGGTGAGTGAAGCGGGAGAAATACACCCCGCGGCGTGAAGGGTGAGCTTCACTAAGCGGCGGCTGTGACTGGATAAAATGGAAAGTCGCGTTGGCGTGAACTGGCAGGCAAAGATTTTGCCTCCGGCGCGGATGTGTCCGTGTGCTTTGGAATAAAACGCAGCTTGGCGGTTACAATGCGACAGTATCTTTTTGGCAGACTCCGTACCGCACCCGGCGTAACGAGACACCGGATGCAATGGGGGTCGAAGCCTTGCAGAAGCAGCCCTGGGGGCTGGAGATCAGGCTTTCACCCGCTCCATTTTGGGATCGAACAACGGGGAAAGCGTGACGTTTGCGGGCACCCGTTCTGTGGCTACTTCCAGTTCATATTCTCCTGAAAGCACATAGTCGCGATCAATCACTCTGTCGCTGCGCACATAGCCCATGCCGATACTCTGCCCGAGCGTGTGCCCGTAGCCGGCAGAGGACAGCCAGCCGCAGGTTTCCCCGTTGCGATAGATGGTTTCGCGGCCCGACAGGATTACATCCCCGTTACAGGTGAAAGTGGCCATGATCTTTTTCTTGCCCTCTTCCCGCTGTGCCTGCACCGCCTCGCGTCCTTTGAACGGAATGTTGGATTTCATTTTTACTGCCCAGCCAAGCCCCGCTTCATCCGGTGTATGGTCTGGCCCGATATCCGAGCTCCACGCGCGATAGCCTTTCTCCAGACGGAGTGTTTCAATGGCGCGGTAGCCTGCATTACGCAGCCCGTGTTCCTTACCCGCCGCGTGAATCGCTTCATAGACAGTCAGCGCGTATTCCACAGGCAGGTGCAATTCCCAGCCGAGTTCGCCGACATAGGTGATCCGCAGGGCCAGTACCGGACAGCCTGCGATGCCGATTTTTCGGGACTGGCCGAACGGGAAGGGTTCATTGCTAATATCGTCGCGGGTGCAGGCAGCAAGGATCTCGCGGGCTTTGGGTCCGAAAAGGGACAGCACCGCGTTGGAAGAGGTCACATCCACCAGTTGCGCATTCATGCCTTCGGGGATGTTGCGGGCGATCCAGTCGAAATCATGGGTGGCATAGCCGGTGCCTGTCACGATGTAATACTCGTCCAGCGCGATGCGCACGCAGGTCAGGTCACATTCGATGCCGCCCTTGTCGTTCAGCATCTGGGTATAGATGATACTGCCGACGGGCTTGTCCACACGGTTGGAGGCGATCCAGTTCAACGCCGCTTCTGCATCTGGCCCTTTCAGGATGAATTTCGCAAAAGAGGTCTGGTCGAACAGCACCGCTGCTTCCCGTGCGGCCTGGTGTTCGCGCCCGACAGCGGCGTGCCAGTTCGGCCGCTCGAATGTGTAGATGTCGCGGGCATCCTCACCTTCTTCGGCAAACCAGTTGGGCCGCTCCCAGCCCAGTTTCTCGCCAAAGACGGCCCCGCTGCGCAGCAGGGTTTCATAAAGCGGTGAGCGGCGGCAGGGGCGGCCGCTGGAATGTTCCTCTGAGGGCCATGCCATCGTGTAATGCTTGCCGTAGGCTTCGAGTGTGCGGGTACGCACCCAGTCCTCATCGGAATGGGGGCGGCCAAAGCGGCGGATGTCCACCGGCCACATGTCATAGGGCGGTGCGCCGTTGGCCACCCATTCCGCCAGCGCCATGCCCGCGCCGCCACCCGAAGCGATGCCGAAGGCGTTGAACCCTGCGCCGATAAAGACATTGGCCATTTCCGGAGCTTCGCCAAGGATGAAATTCCCGTCGGGCGTAAAACTTTCGGGACCGTTGATCAGTTGCTTGATCCCTGCCGTTTGCAAGGCGGGAACGCGGGGCAGGGCCAGTTCGACAAGTTGTTCGAAATGGTCGAAGTTCGACTCCAGCAGCTGGAAGTCGAACGGTTCGGGGATACCTTCTTTCGCCCAAGGGATGCCGTTAGGTTCGTAGCCGCCCATGACCAGCCCGCCAACTTCTTCCTTGTAGTAGGTCAAACGGTCAGGATCGCGCAGGGTCGGCAGATCGGAAGGCACATCAAAGGGTTCAGTCACCATATACTGGTGTTCGACAGACACCAGCGGCACGGTCACGCCGATGGTTTTGGCCAGTTCGCGGGTCCACTGGCCACAACACAAGACCAGCTTTTCGCACATAACATCGCCTTGCGGGGTGCGCACGCCGGTGATCTTTCCCTTCTCCGTCAGGATTTCTGTTACAGGGGTATGTTCCACCAGTTTCGCGCCCTTGGCCCGCGCACCTTTGGCCAGCGCTTGTGTGATGTCGGCAGGGTTGGCCTGTCCGTCTGTGGGCAGGAAGGCCGCGCCAACCACATCACCGATGTCCATCAGCGGCCACAGGTCCTGTGCTTCTTGCGGGGACAAAAGCTGCATGTCCAGCCCGAAGCTATGGGCGGTGGTGGCCTGCCGTTTCACCTCGGTCCAGCGTTCCTGATTACACGCCAATCGCAGCCCGCCGTTCATCTTCCAGCCGGTGGCAAGGCCGGTTTCCGCTTCGAGGTTTTTGTAAAGATCAATGGAATAGCCCAGCAGCCGCGTGATATTGGCGTTCGACCGCAGCTGTCCGACGAGTCCGGCTGCGTGCCATGTGGAACCGGACGTCAGCTGCGCCTTTTCCAGCAGCAACACCTCCTGACCCATTTGCGCCAGATGGTAGGCGGTGGAGCACCCGATAATTCCGCCACCGACGATGACGATTTTCGAAGAGGATGGGAGTTTCATATCTTGCCTTACGTGTTTGCAAAGTCGGACAGGGCCGCGTTCAGCCTGTCGAGGTTTTGGCTGGTGTATTGCGCATAGTCAAAGTCCAGCGCCGAGTGGATTTCAGAGGTCATCGACCAGAGTGTTTCGCGCATGAGGGAGGCGCATTTCATCGCCTGATAGGGGCGCCAGCGATCATCGGCGGAGGCGGCGAAATACTGTTCCAGCATCTGCCGTTCCTGCGCCTCGCCCAACCCGTTGTTCGAAGCCAGTCCGGCCAGATCGAACAGGGGCGCGTTAAAGCCGCCGTATTCCCAGTCGATCAGCCAGAGCTTGTCACCGTCGTCCAGAATATTTGCCGCCAGCAGGTCGTTGTGCCCGATCACCAGTTCCACTGCTCCGGTCGCTTGCTCCAGCATTTCGCTTTGTGCGGTAAGTTCGTCGAACATGCCTTGGTACTTGGAGCCTGCGGCCAGCAAACGTGTGATATAGGTGCGGTTCACCTGATAGGGCCAGAAGGCCAGAACGGGTTTGATCAGATGCTGTCCCATTTCTGTGTGCACGTCGTGCATCAGCGCCACAATCCGGTGCAGGTTTTCGGGTTTGCGCACATCTTCTTCGGCAAAGGTACGCGCCTCCAGAAACTCCAGCACCAGAACACCGTCTTCGTGGTAAACAACTTCGGGGGAAAACCCGCCCTTGGCTGCTGCTTGGGACAGGGCCAGTTCGTTCCAGCGCATGACGCCGTGTTCTTCAATATCCGCACCGATGCGAACCACGTATTTTCGGCCCTGATCGGTGACAGTCAGGTTCACATTGGTGATTCCGCCGCTTAGCGGTTTGATGTCCTGCGGGTTACTAAAGCAGGACAGGGCGGCTGTCCGTTCTATCGCGTTTTCTGTCATAAGCCCAACCTCCTGCGTTGTCCTTCGGCCAGTGCGTTTACGATCCGGTCGGCCACAATGGCGATGAAGGCCACGGACAGACCCGCGACGATGCCTTGCCCTGCGTTGGCTTTGGTCAGGGCGATATAGACCTCTTGCCCCAGATCGCGGGTGCCCACCAAAGCGGTGATCACCAGCATGGAAATTGCCAGCATGATGGTCTGGTTCAGCCCCAGCAGCAGTTGCGGCGTGGCCAGCGGCAGTTTCACCCGCCACAGCAGTTGCCGTTTGGTGCAACCGGACATGACACCGGCTTCGATCATCTGTTCGGGTACATCACGCAAACCGTGGGCGGCATAGCGTACCGCAGGGGCCAGCGCATAAAGAACGACCGCGATCATGGCGCTGAAATCACCGACGCGGAACAGCATCACAACCGGGATCAGATAGACAAAGCTTGGCAGGGTTTGCAGCGTGTCCATAAACCCGAGGATCACACGCCCCGCAGCGGGTTTCTCGGCGGCCCAAATGCCAAGGGGTATGCCGATCACCGTGGCGATCAGAACCGACACACCGCACAGATAAATCGTTATCATCGCCTTGGCCCACAGCCCGCTTGCTGCAATAAAGGCCATCATCAGGGCGGCCATAACGCCCAGCTTCCAGCCGCCGATGCGCCATGAAATCAGGCCGGTCGCGATGATGCCCCAAGCCCAGGGGATACCGCTGAAGAATTTCTTTACCGGCAGCAAAAGCCCTTGCAACACAACGACCTTGATCGCCTCGAAGGTGTCGAAAAAGTTGACGTTGATCCACTCCATCGCATCGCTCCAGAAGGGGCCGGTGGTCAGGGTCATGGCATCGGGATAGGTTTGCAGCGCGGGAACGAAACGGCCCAGCACCAGATTGGCCAGGATCACCAAGAGCACGGTGCTGCTCCACGGATGGCGTTGAAGAAGATTGCCTTCCGGCAGGTTTCGCTGGCTGCGTTCCGCAAAGGCCTGACTGGCACGGTCAAGCGCGATGGCCATGACAACAATGGCCAGTCCTGCTTCAATTCCCGCGCCGATGTCGAGCCGCCGCAAAGACGCCAGCACATCGAACCCGAGCCCGCCCGCGCCGATCATTGACGCAATAATCACCATGTTGAGCGAGAGCATGATCACCTGATTGACGCCAACCATAAGGGACGGTGTGGCCGAGGGCACCAGAACCTTCCACATGATCTGGCGCTTTGTGCAGCCCGCCATGCGTCCGGCTTCCTGAATTTCTTCGGGTACGGAATGAAGCGACAGAATGGTGATCCGTACCATCGGAGGCATGGCATAAATCACGGTTGCCACAAGTGCGGCAACAGGGCCAAAACCGAACAGGATCAGGATCGGCACCAGATAGGCAAAGACCGGTACTGTCTGCATCAGATCCAGAACGGGTTGCAGCAGGCGGTTGAACCACGGTGCGCGGTAGGCCGCAATCCCCAGAAACAACCCGCCGACCGCGCCGATCGGCACCGCGATCAGAACAGAGGCCAGCGTGATCATGGCACTGTGCCATTGCCCGAACACAGCAAGGTAGAGAAAACACGCCCCTACCAGCGCAGCCAGCGCCCAGTTACGGGCGTAATGGCCGATGGCAATGACGCAGACCACGACAGCCACCCAGCCAAGCGACGGGGCAAGTTGCACGGCGCTGTCGCCATAGCCTGTGGTGAAGCCTTCAATGAGCAGATTGCGCAGGAACTGGTAAGGGGCTTCCAGCACGGCGGCAATCGCGCGGGTCAGGTCCCTGAAAGTGAAGAAATAGAAGTTCGCAGTTTCCACCAGCCAGTCCAGAAAACCGCTGATAGAGTCTTCCAGTGGCAGTTGCCATTTCTTTGGATAGCGGATGATCCAGCGGGCATCGAGCGCCTTGTAAAGCTGGAAGGAATATTGCGACAGCAGCCAAGTGACCGCAAACAGGCCAAGCCAGAAAACCCTGCCGGATGTGAGCCAGCGTCCCATTCAGCGCCGCCCCACCAAAACGTCGATCACGGCACTTCGGGTGATCTGGCCGATGACTTCGCCGTCCTGTTCCACGTGAAACGGGTGTTCGGCAGCCTCGACACGATCTCCGATGGTTTCAATTGTGGCGTTTGCAGGAACGGTTCCGGAAAAACTGTCGCCGCTTAGCGGTTCTGCAAGGGCGGCGGCAGTGATCACTTTGGCGCGGTTCACATGGCGGGTAAATTCCGCCACATAATCGGTTGCAGGGTTCAGAACCAGTTCTTCGGGCTTGGCCACCTGCTGGATCGCGCCGTCCTTCATGACGGCAATACGGTCGGCAAGGCGGATCGCCTCGTCAAAGTCGTGGGTAATGAAGATGATCGTCTTGTGCAGCATGTTCTGCAGGCGGATGAATTCGTCCTGCATTTCGCGCCGGATCAGCGGATCAAGCGCAGAAAACGGTTCGTCCAGAAACCACAGGTCCGGTTCCACCGCAAGAGACCTTGCGATGCCGACCCGTTGCTGCTGGCCACCGGACAATTCGCGCGGGTAATAACCTTCGCGCCCCTTGAGACCGACCAGTTCCACCACCTCTTGCGCGCGGGCCAGACGCTCCGCCTTGGGCACGCCCTGCACATCCAGCGGGAAGGCGGCGTTTTCCAGAACCGTCAGATGGGGCAGCAGGGCAAACTGCTGGAAAACCATACCCATTTTGCTGCGCCGGATCTGGATCAGCTCCTTGTCGGTCTTGTTCAGAAGGTTTTCACCTTCAAAGTGGATTTCACCCGCCGTGGGTTCCACAAGGCGGGACAGACATCGGACCAGTGTTGATTTACCGGATCCCGACAGGCCCATAATCACGAAAATCTCGCCCTTGAAAATCTGCACATTGGCCGCCCGTACCGCGCCGATCAATCCGGCCCGTCCCAGATCCCCCTTTTTCGGCGCCGGCGTGTTTTTCAGGAAGGTTTCGGCGTTCGGTCCGTAAAGTTTCCAGACATCGCGGCATTCTAGTATGACTGATTGGTTCATTCTGTCCTCGGGGCGGCTGGCGCGGGCAGGCCGCGCAGCCTAAGCATGTGTCGTGCTATCAGGGGGTATTGGATGCTGGAGCGCCGCATTTCCTGCCGCGCTCCTTTTTGGATATGCTGTTACTTCACGATCCACGAAGACCATGCGTCTTTGTTCTCGGTCATCCAAGCCGCAACAACCTCTTCAACGGTTTTGCCGTTCAGATCCACATCGGCCACCATTGCGCCCATGTCTTCGTTGGTGATCTTGAAGTTCTTGATTGCTTTCTCGGCGTTTGGCCATTTCTCGCCAAGTCCGGCCCATGCCGCCTTCCAGATCGGACCTGTCGGCTTGCCGCAGTCATAGGCAGCGTCCGGATTTACACCAACAGACGGATCGCTGTAGCATTCCGGTGTGTAAGGAGGAAACTCGACATAGCTGCCTTCGAATTTTGCCGGTGCCCAGTGGGGTGAATAGAGCCAGAGCATGATCGGGTCTTTCCGCTGGTAGGCCGCTTCCAGTTCGGCAAATAGCGCCGCATCGGTGCCTGCGTGCACCACTTCGAAATCCAGTTCCAGTGCTTCAACCCGTTCATCATCAAAGCCGCCCCACGTGACAGGGCCGCCCAGATACCGGCCCATCGGTGCGGTTTCGGCTGTGGCGAACTCATCCGCGCAATCCTTCAACGCTTCCCAATTCGGAAGGCCGGGGCAGCGTTCTTCCATATAGGAAGGATACCACCATTCCTCGATCGCCATCATGCCGGTTTCGCCCAGATTGACCACATTGCCGGTGGCAAAGGCCTCGTCCATTGCTTCGCGCGCTGTGGTTTCCCACAGTTCCATCGCCACATGCAGATCGCCGGTTTTCAGACCGGCAAATTGCGCGATGTAATCCGCCTGAACATATTCGACGTTATATCCGGCTTCTTCCAGAACCTCGCCCATCAGCGTGGTGGTGATGAGCTGACCGGACCAGTCGTGCAAGGTCAGTTTGATCGGGTCGGTGGATTCCTGTGCCAGCGCCGGTGATGCCGCCAAAAACGCGGCCGCCGCTACGGAAATATACTTCATTCTAAAACTCCCTGTGTTGGATCGGGGCGTCCGGTCTTGGGTCGGGTCAAATGCCCGCGGATCGCCGGTAATGATCCAACTATACAATCAGATTCCAAATCAATATCAACAAAAATCAACAAAAGTTTCGATTATATGTAGATTTGCGTCAGGATTTGCGGGATACCGAACAGGAAACCGCCTAAACGCCCGAAAATTTGGCAGACCGGATAAACGTAATGAGCGATCTGAAACTGCGCCTTGAAACGGCAACCCGCATTACCGAACAAGCTGCAAAAGTGGCGATGGCCCATTTTCGCAACAGCCCCGACATTGAAACCAAGTCGGACCAGAGCCCTGTAACGGTTGCAGATAAAGAAACCGAAACCGCGATCCGAGACGGTCTGGCCAGAGCCTTTCCGCAAGAGCCGATTTACGGCGAGGAGTTCGGCCGTTCGGGGACCGGTGCGGATATGTGGATTGTTGATCCAATCGACGGAACCCGTTCCTTTATTACCGGTCTGCCCCTGTTCGGACTGCTGCTGGGATATTTGCACAGCGGTACGCCACAACTCGGGATCATCCGGATGCCTGCGCTGGGCGAAACCTATACCGGCGCGGTCGGGCTGGGGGCGATGTGTAACGGTGTGCCGGTCCAAAGCAGCCGTTGCGAGAGCCTTGCAACCGCGCGTCTGTTTCTGAACGAGGGGGACAAGCTGGCGGTCCGCGAACCTGCGGTCTTTTCCCGACTCGTGCAGGCCGGAGAGTTGCGGCGTATGGGGGCGGATTGCTATCCCCATGCGCTGGTGGCCCGCGGGCTGGCCGACGCGGTCGTGGATTACGATCTGCAACCCTACGATTACCTGCCGGTGTCCGCGGTGGTCCATGCGGCGGGGGGAATCATGACAGACTGGGAGGGCCAGGCTTTAACCATGAATTCCGACGGGCGCACCCTTACAGCGGCGACACCGGCCCTGCACCGTGAACTGATGGAACTTGTGAACGCTTAACCCTTTTCCACCGCAGCCACATGACCGGCAAAGGCAGGGTCTTGCATCAGGGCCTTGCACCGCGCGAAGCGTTCCGTGGCATAAGCCCAGAAATCCTCGGCCGGATTCTTGTCGGCATGCTGGATCAATCCCCAAAGGGTCCAGAGCAGATCGCACATGGCCTTGTAAATCACCATGCGCCCGATCTCGGCTGCGGTCGGTGAACGTCCGAAGTAGGCTTCCAAGAGTTCTCGGTCCTGTGCTGCATTCAAACCTGCCTCGACTGACAAGTCGCCCACATCCCACAAGGGATCGTTCATGCCGGAATATTCCCAATCCACAATCCACATGATATTGCCGTCATCCAGAAAATTCTCGCACAGCGGATCACAATGGCAAGGCGCCAGGGGCAGGTCCGCATTGGCGAGTGCCTGTTTAACCGGCGCGGCGGCTGATACCACATCGTGATAGCCTTCGGGCAGGTCTACGTCTTTGGTCGCAAGGATTTTCAGGTAATCGTCAATCATCGAAAACAGCTCGAACCGGAACTGGAACGTCTCGCCCGAGCCATGCAGTTTTGCCAGCGCCTTGCCTGCCCTTGCGGGCGCGCCTTTCCGGCTTTGAAACAGCGCAGGAGTCATGGTTTCAATGTCAGGCACCGTTCGCGTGATCATCAGGCCGGTTTCGGATCGGGCAAGCAGAACCTCTGGTGACACACCGGCCCGCGCAGCGGCCTTCGCATTGTGCTTCTCCACCGCGCGGTCGATGTAATCTTCCGTACCTTCGCCCGGAATCCTGACAATCACGGACGAGCCGTCAAATTCCACACGGTAGACCAGATTGGTCATCCCGCCGAGCCGTGTAATACTATCTACCTGCTGCACATGGTTAAATTGCGGTGCCTCCCGCAGCGCTGCCAGTACCTTGTCCCTGTTGTCTGTCATCGTTCCCCCGTTACCCTTTTAATGCACTGTTCGCCGGATCATAGACCGGACTGTCGGTCTGGTGGATGCTGTAATGGTCCCCGAAAACCTCCAGCGTGAAATCTGTCTGTTGCCAATGTTCCCGATCCAGATAGCCCCGCAGGATGGTCTGCCCCACAGTGTGACCATAGCCGACAGATGTCGCGAGCGAGACCAGACGATCCCCGAGCAGGATCGCCTCGCCCCCGGTCAGGGGCAAATGTTCGTCCGTTACAAACGTGCAAAGCCGCCGGTCGATCCCGCCGGTTTTCTGCGCTTCCAGAACCTCTCTGCCGATAAAGTCGCCCTTGGATTTCAGATGCACGCGAAAGCCGAGCCCCGCTTCGATTGGGGTGTAATCCGGCGTTATGTCACCCGACCAATAAACATAGCCCTTTTCCATCCGCAGGCTTTCAATCGCACGGTAGCCTACATTTGCGATGCCGTGGGGCTGTCCCGCCTGCCATAAAGTGTCATAGACATGGGCGGCAAATTCGGTGGGGATGTGTAATTCATACCCCAGTTCCCCGACATATCCCATCCGTGCGGCCCGTACCGGTGCTGCACCGATGATGATCTCCCGCGCGGTTGAGAACGGAATGGCGCTGTCCGATACATCGCTTTCAGAAGCAGCGGCCAGAACGTCGCGCGATTTCGGGCCGACGATATTCAGAACAGCGGTTCCGCTTGTCACCTCGATCAGATGCACCGACCCGTCGTTGGGCAGATGCCTTTTGATCCAGTTGCTGTCATGCACCCCAAAGCCCGATCCTGTGACCATGTAGAACCGCTCTGCACCAAGGCGAATGAAGGTCACGTCAGCCTCTGTCCCGCCTTTGGCGTTGCACATCTGGGTGTAGATGATGCTGCCCACGGGCTTGTCCATGTTGGAAACACATAGTCTTTGCAAAAGGTGCAGCGTACCTGACCCGAGGATTTCGAATTTGGCAAAACTGGTCTGGTCGATCAGGGCCACACGTTCGCGCACGGCTTTGTGTTCCTGTGCGGCAAACTGTTTCCATCCGGGGTTAAGGAAGTCCAGTTGGTCTGTAGCCGGAACCCCTTCGGGGGCGAACCATAGCGGGCGCTCCCAACCGTTTTTCGATCCGTAAACCGCGCCCTGATCCTTCAGTTTCTGATAGAGCGGGGACAGGCGCAACTGGCGGGCGGTTTCATGTTCCTGCCCGGGATAGCGCATCTTGTAGTGATGGGCGTAATGTTCCACCGCGCGGGGATACATAAAGGCGCGCGTGCCGTGATGCGGCCCGAAACGGCGAACATCCAATGGCCATAGATCAAGCGAGGGTTGCCCGTCCACCACCCACTCGGCAATCATCTCTCCGGCACCGCCACCTGCGGCAATGCCATAAAGAAACCCTGTCGCCATCATCAGGTTCTTATAGTCGGGCTGCCAGCCCATCACGAAATCCCCGTCGGCGGAATAGGGGATCGGACCGTTGATCACCTGCCGGATGCCGACCTCGTTGATGACGGGTGTGACCTTACCCGCAAGTTCCGCCAACGGCAGGAAACGGTCAAGGTTTTCAGGCAAAAGCTGGCGCACGAATTTCCCCGGAATACCTGTGTTGCCGAAGGGCAGGGTGTCCTCTTCATAGCCGCCGACCACCAGCCGCCCGCCAACATCCGGTTTGTAATAGACCAGCCGCTCGGGATCGCGCAGGGTGGGGTAGTTGCCGATATCGCTGCCAGTGGATTCCGTGATGATATACTGGTGTTCGACCGCGCAGGCGGGCACTCTGATGCCAAGTTTCGCGGCGATTTCGCGGCTCCACATGCCGGTAGCAAGGATAACCGTTTCCGCCTCCCAGCGCCCTTCGGTGGTTTCAGCCGAGGTGATCCGCCCGCCGCTGGTATTGAAATCTGTCACTTCAACATTCTGGCGGATATCTGCGCCTTGCCGCCGCGCGGCTCCTGCGATGGCCTGACACAGCGAGGCCGGATCTACATAGCCGTCAGAAGGGATAAAGGCAGCGCCTTCCAGCCCTTTGTCGTCGATCAGCGGGAACAGGTCTTTAGCCTCGGAAGGGCTGATGATCTGCATTTCGAGATCAAAACTGCGGGCCATGGTTGCCAGCCGCTTTGCTTCCAGCATCCGTTCTCTGGTCGCCGCCAGCCGCAGGGAGCCGGTCTTCTTCCAGTCAAACTGCAACCCTTCCTCATCTTGCAACCTGTCGTACATCTCGACCGATTTCTTCAGCATCCGCGTCGTGTTGCGCGAGGAGCGCAACTGCCCCACCAGCCCTGCCGCGTGCCATGTGGCGCCTTCGGTCAGACTGGCCCGTTCCAGCAGCACGACGTTTTTCTCGCCCATGCGGGTCAGGTGATAAGCGATAGAGCACCCGATGATGCCTCCGCCAATGATCAGATGTTTCGCTGCGTGTTGTGCCATGATGCCATCCAAGGGGGTTTTCACGGTTCACAGTAGTTAAAATCAACATCGTGGCAACGAATTTGTTGATTTGTGTTGATATAAGCCGCAAAATCAACAAATGCGGGCTGTTGTTTGGCAAGTTTCTGGGTATAGGTATCGCAAATGTCGAAATATGAAGCACAGATTCTACACGCGGTTGATATGCGGGGAACACTCTCGGTAGTGGAGCTTTCGCAAATGCTCGGCGTGTCCGACCAGACCATCCGCCGTGTAACACAGCCTCTTGTCGCAAGCGGGCGTCTGGACAAGGTGCACGGAGCGCTGGTTTCCAATCGTATCGCAACGGACCCGCCTTATCTGGCGCGGATGAACCTGAACCGTGCCGCCAAAGTAGCCATTGCCAAGGAAGCGGCAGAGATCATCGGGGACGGGGCCAGTATTGCAATCGACACCGGTTCGACCTCGGGGTTTATCGCGCAGGCCTTGCGGGCGCGCAAGGAACTGACCGTTGTGACGAATTCGGCCTTTGTGGCCAGCACGCTGGCGATTATTCCGGGCAACAAGGTGTTTATGGCGGGAACCCAGTTGCGCGACCATGACGGGGCAGCCTTTGACCGCTCGGCATTTGACGTGATCGAGAGGATGCAGGTGGATTACGCGCTTTTGTCCGCGTCGATGGTGGATGCTGTCAAAGGGTTTCTGGTGCATGAACAATGCGAAGTGGAAATTGCCACCGCCATGCTGCGCAATGCAGGCAAGGTGATAATGGCAGTGGACCATTCCAAATTCACACCGCAGGACCGTCGCCCCGCGGTGCGCCAGCCCCTGTTAAAGGCTGGCGATTTTGTCGTAACAGACCGCCGCCCCGACCCAGCCTTTGACAAGCTCCTGTCAGGACTGGAACTGCGGATCGCAGAGCAGGGCTAACGCGTTTTTCAGTCCAGCGTCAGGCCCAAAGCCATATTGCTGACCGCCGGTTCCTGATCTGACAGCTTCACATTGGGCCGCTCTGCATTCGCCTTGGCCTGTTTCTTGTATTCCAGCCGCGCGATCTGGTCGCGGTGGACCTCATCGGGACCATCGGCAAGGCGCAACATACGCGCCGTCGCATAGGCTGCCGCCAGTCCGAAATCGTTGCTGGTGCCACCGCCGCCGAAAAGCTGGATGGCCCAGTCGATCACCTGACAGGCCATATTTGGCACCGCAACCTTGATCATGGCAATCTCGGCCTTGGCTTCCTTGTTGCCGACAGTGTCCATCATATGGGCGGCCCGCAGGGTCAACAAGCGGGACTGTTCGATCAGGATGCGGGACTGGGCGATGCGTTCACGGGTGACGGATTGTTCGGACAGAACCTTGCCAAATGTCGTCCGTTCACCGGCGCGGATTACCATTTTTTCCAGCGTGCGTTCGGCCAGCCCGATCAGGCGCATACAGTGGTGGATACGACCCGGCCCAAGACGGCCCTGTGCAATTTCAAACCCGCAGCCTTCACCCAGCAGCATGTTAGAGGCAGGTACACGCACGTTGTCAAAGATCACTTCAGAGGCACGGTCCGGCACGCCGTAAAATCCGAACACAGGGATCGAACGTTTCACCGTGACACCGGGAGTGTCTTTCGGGACGAGGATCATGGATTGCTGACGATAAGTCTCGGCGCTCGGATCTGATTTACCCATAAAAATGATGATCTTGCAGCGGGGGTCGGTCGCACCAGTGGTGTACCATTTGCGCCCGTTAATCACATATTCATCGCCGTCCCGCACGATGGCGCTTTCAATATTCCGCGCATCAGAGGAGGCAACGGCGGGTTCCGTCATCGCAAAACTGGAGCGGATTTCACCCTTCAACAGCGGTTCCAGCCACTGTTTCTTGTGTTCTTCCGTGCCATAGCGTTCCAGCACTTCCATATTGCCCGTGTCAGGAGCGGAGCAGTTGAATACTTCGGGCGCAAGATGGCTGCGGCCCATGATTTCACACAGCGCGGCGTATTCCAGATTGTTCAGTCCGGCCCCTTTGTCCGATTCCGGCAGGAAAAGGTTCCACAATCCGGCTTCTTTCGCTTTGATCTTCAGTTCTTCCACAACCGGATGGACGCCCCATGGTCCGATATCCTCAGACTCCCGATAGAAGCGGGCTTCGTTCGGATAGATATGCTGGTCCATGAAATCTTTCAGACGGTCTTCCAGTTCGCGGGTTTTATCGGATTTCTCAGGGATCATTTCAGGCTCGTTCGTTAGGGGCGGGCTTGCTCCGGCGGCTGCATTTTGCGTGGCGCTAAGCCGGAGAGACCCATTGATAAACAGAATTTAGTGACGTATTGTCTGACACTAATGGCGTAGCATAGCGGAATTTGGATGGGAAGACGAAACACGCTCCCCCCGCTTGGGACGCAGGGTCAGAAGGAGGAACGGATCATGGCCGATGCATATATCGTAGAGTCGCTGCGCACCGCAGGGGGGCGCCGCAAAGGGGCGCTGGCAGACTGGCATCCCGCCGATATGGGGGCGGAAATTCTGAATGCGCTGGTGGAGCGCACAGGGATTGATCCGGCGGCTATTGATGATGTGATCATGGGCTGTGTCACCAAAGGCGGCGAGCAGGCGTTTAACGTCGGGCGCAACGCGGTGCTGGCTTCCAAGCTGCCCCAGACTGTTCCTTCCACCACCGTTGACCGCCAGTGCGGCAGTTCCCAGCAGGCGGTGCATTTTGGCGCGGCTATGGTGATGTCCGGTGTTCAGGACGTGGTGATTGCTTCTGGCGTCGAAAGCATGACACGGGTGCCCATGTTCGCGGATATGAGCAGTTTTGCCAAAGCCGGTATCGGGGCGGATCCGGTCAGCCCGCGCATTGCAGAGCGGTTTGGCGTGACAGGCTTCAGCCAGTTCACAGGGGCTGAAATGATTGCACAGAAGAACGGGTTCTCCCGTGATGATCTGGACGCCTATGCATTGGAAAGCCACAAACGGGCTGCCGCTGCCACGGAAACGGGCGCGTTCCAGCGGGAAATCCTGCCACTGACAACGGCAGCGGGCGAACACACACGGGACGAAGGCATCCGCTATGATGCATCGGCGCAAAGCATCGGCAGCGTGGATACGCTGACCGAAGGTGGCGTGCTGAGTGCGGCAAACGCCAGCCAGATTTGTGACGGTGCTTCAGGATTGATGATCGTGTCCGAACGGGCGCTCAAGATCCACGGGCTCACCCCGATCGCGCGGATCGTGGATATGACTGTCACCGCAGGTGATCCGGTGGTTATGCTGGAAGAACCGATCGAGGCCACCCGTCAAGCATTGGCAAAATCCGGCATGACGCTGGATCAGATCGACCTTTACGAAGTGAACGAAGCCTTTGCGCCTGTTCCGCTGGCGTGGATCAAGGAACTGGACGCTGATCCGGCGCGCACCAATGCGCAGGGCGGGGCCATTGCGCTTGGCCATCCTCTGGGGGCGAGCGGGACGCGGCTGATGTCTACCCTCATTCACGGGCTGCGGGCCTCGGGCAAACGCTACGGGTTGCAGACCATGTGCGAAGGCGGCGGCACCGCGAATGTGACCATTCTCGAGGCGCTGTCCTGACGCAAGGTAACTGAACCACGGGCAGGCCGCCTTTTTGTTCACAAACGGGGCGGCTTGTAGTTTAATCGGCGCAGCGGCAGGGGTCCGAACCACCGGCCAGCTGCAAGCATTGGAGTAAAAGACATGAGTTTGCGTAGCCAGCATTTGAAGGTGAATTACGCTTATCGCCAGTTCGCCGATGAAATCGAAGCGCAGATCATGCAGGGTACCCTGAAACCCGGAGAGCGGCTGCCCGGCGAAGTGGAGCTGGCGCAATTGTTTGGCGTCACCCGTTCGACCGTGCGCGAAGGGTTGCGCCAGTTGGAAAGCGAAGGGCTGGTGCACCGCCCCACGCCCCGCCGTCTGGAGGTGGCCTTGCCCCAGAGCGACAAGCTGGCCAGCCGCTCCAGCCGCGCAATGGTACTGATGAATGTGACCTTTCGGGAGTTGTGGCAGGTGGCGCTGGAAACCGAACCGCTGGCCGCGGAACTGGCGGCACGGCAGGGCAGCCCAGAGGCATTGGCCGAGTTGAAGGACACCCACGCCCGTCTGGTCGCCGCCAAGGACGACGTCGCAGAGACCACGCGGCTTGATACTCTGTTCCACACCCAAGTTGCCGAGATGAGCGAGAACCGCGTGCTCTGCCTAGTGCGGGAACCGCTGACTTTGCTGCTGTATCAGGGGTTTATCCAGATCCCGCCGTCCGTTCCCCAAGCTATCGAACGCCAGATTGTCGCCCACAGCCAGATTGTAGACGCGATCGAGGCAAAAGACCCCGAACGCGCCCGAGACTGGGCCCACCGCCACATTCAGGACTTCTGGCGTGGTATCCAGATTGCAGGATTGCAGGACGAGCCGTCGATATCGAAAGAGAACCGGATGAAGTGAGGGGGCAACTTTACGACCTCAAACATTGCTCTCGCCACAAATCTGCCAGCCAACGTTTGATTCTTCGCTGAACCTGCGACCACGTCTCTTCTCTTTCAAACGCCATACATTGGAACCAGCAATCTGAAAGACGTTATCATTTGTCGCAAACAGGCGATTCCGTCTGAAAAAATTGCGCAAAGCTTCCTCCCAGTTGGAGAAAGCTCAATGGTTCCGCATCACCGAGACATCCGTAAAATTGACCCGACCCGTGGTGCTACGCTGGGCGACGGAACGCCTAACGATCAGGACCGGATTGAGATTGGCCCAACGCAGCTCGCCATGCGTGAGTGGGAAGCCGCAAGTTTGACCTTTCCCAATCTGGCAAACATGCGCAGTTTCAGGCACGCGCGCCTTACCCGTCATATCGTCGAACGTGGGTACGCTGGCCTTTTGATGTTCGACCCGCTCAATATCCGCTATGCAACGGATTCCACAAACATGCAGTTATGGAATACCCATAACCCGTTTCGCGCGGTGTTGTTATGCGCTGACGGTTACATGGTTATCTGGGATTACAAAAACTCTCCCTTTCTCAGCAGGTTCAATCCGCTTGTGGCCGAGCAACGTTCGGGGGCGGATCTGTTTTATTTTGATCGTGGCGACAAAATTGACGTGGCTGCTGGTGCTTTCGCCAACGAGGTGCGCGTGTTGTTGCAGGATCACGCCCCGAACCAGAAAATGCTCGCCGTAGACAAGATCATGCTGCACGGGTTAACGGCGCTTCAAGCGCAAGGCTTCGAGATCCGGAACGGTGAAGAAGTCACCGAGAAATCAAGATCAGTTAAAGGGCCGGACGAAATTCTGGCGATGCGCTGCGCCTCTCATGCATGCGAAACCAGTGTCAAAGCGATGGAAGAATTTGCCCGTGAGAATGTTGGCAATGGTCAAACATCGGAGGATCAGATTTGGGCGGTTCTTCATGCAGAAAACATCAATAGAGGCGGGGAGTGGATTGAAACCAGATTGCTATCGTCCGGGCAGCGCACAAATCCGTGGTTTCAGGAGTGTGGGCCCCGGATCACCCAACCAAACGAAATCATCAGCTTTGATACCGACCTGATCGGGCCGTATGGAATCTGCGTGGATATCTCGCGCAGTTGGTGGATCGGGGATCAAAAACCCCCTGCGGATATGATCTACGCCATGCGGCACGCCCACGAACACATCATGACCAACATGGAAATGCTAAAGCCGGGTGTGATGATCCCGGAACTCACCGCCAACGCCCATCGGCTGGACGAAAAATTTCAGGCGCAGAAATATGGCTGCCTCATGCATGGTGTGGGCTTGTGTGACGAGTGGCCTCTCGTTGCCTATCCGGATAAAGCGGTGCCGGGGGCTTTTGACTATCCCCTTGAGGCTGGAATGGTGCTTTGTGTTGAAGCGGCAGTCGGTGAGGTTGGCGGGAGCTTTACGATTAAGCTCGAAGATCAAGTGCTTATCACCGAAGACGGGTACGAGAACCTTACCAAATACCCATTCGATGCCGCTTTGATGGGGCAATAGTAAGCCGTTTCACACGTCGACTGATTGGCTCCACCGATTGCCGTCATAGGGAATAAACTCGCTATTGGCCGGAACTGCATCGACAGTGGCGTTCGCGCTTCTAGCAACAATTCCCCCAAAAAAAACGGCAGCAGGTCCCCCACTGCCGTTTGCTAAGAATACTCGACCCGAATTTACCCCCCGTCGAACACGCCCTGATATTCCACCCGCAGGTCTTTTTTCAGGATCTTGCCGCTCGCGTTTTTGGGCAGTTGGGTCACGATCTCGATGTGTTTGGGGGATTTGAACCCTGCCAGATTTTCGCGGCAGTAGTCCATGAGTTGCTCTCGTGTCACCGATGATCCGTCCTTGGCCACAACGATGGCCGTCACGGCTTCGATCCATGTGGGGTGGGGAATGCCGAACACGGCGACTTCGGCCACATCCGGGTGGCGGAAGATGGCTTCTTCTACTTCGCGGCTGGCCACGTTTTCGCCGCCGGTTTTGATCATGTCCTTCTTGCGGTCCACAACATAGAGGTAGCCGTCCTCGTCAAACCGGCCGAGATCGCCGCTGTGGAACCAGCCGTTGGCGAAAGCTTCGGCCGTTTTTTCTGTGTCTTTGTAGTATTCAAGGATCAGATGCGGACTGCGGTGGACGATTTCGCCGACTTCTCCCACAGCTACGGGCTGGTCATTGTCATCCACGACACGGGTTTCCACGTTCAGCGCCGGACGCCCCGCAGAACCCAGTTTGGTCAACTGGTCCTCCGGTTGCAGGATGGTGGCGATGGGGGCCATTTCCGTCTGTCCGTAGAAGTTCCACAACTTCATGTTTGGCAGACGCTGCATCAGTTCCTCGATAATCGCGGTGGGCATGATGGAGGCGCCGTAATACCCCGCTTCAAGGCTGCTCAGGTCCCGTTTGTCAAAATCGGGGTGGCGCAGCAGGGCGATCCAGACGGTGGGCGGGCAGAACAGTTTGGTCACGCCTTCAGCTTCAATGGCTGCCAGCATTTCGGCTGGATCTGCCTTGTCATGCAGAATGCTGGTAGCGCCGAGATAAAGGTCGGGCGACAGGAAACAGTCAAGCTGTGCGCAGTGGAACAGTGGCAGACAGTGCAGCGAGACCGCTTCGCCAGTCATCTTGCCGTCTACGATGCAGCTGATGTATTGCGCATAAAGCGCGCTGGAGGTCAGCAGCGCCCCTTTGGGGCGGGATTCCGTACCGCTGGTGTACATCATCTGGATCGGATCGTCCGGGTCCACATCGACCCAGACGTCACTGTCATCCGAATGATCCAGCAGAGTGGCGACCGGTTCCCATTGGTCAGGTGCGGTAACATCGGCGTGGGGGATCACAAAACGTTGCATGTCCGCCTTACCGAGCGCCGCCAGCGCCGCATCGGCGGTTGCGCAAAGCGCATCCTCTGCAACGATGGCACCGGTACCGGAATGGTCGATGATATAGGCCACATCTTCAGCGTTCAGCATGAAATTCACAGGCGTTGTCACCGCGCCGATCCGCGCCAGCGCAAAGCGCAGCACCACAAAGGCGCGGTTGTTATGGCTGAGAAGGGCAACACGGTCGCCCTTTCGGATACCTTTTGCTTTCAGCCCGTTGGCCGCACGGTTCACTGCACGGTTCAGTTCGGCAAAGGTTTCGGAAACTCCGCGGAACTTCAGTGCAGCCTTTTGCGGTGTGCGCGCGGCAGATCGGTGCAGCAGATCGCCAAGTTGCTGGCTGCGGGCACGCCGGACCAGCGTCGTGTTTTGGGATGTCATTTCCATAACTCCTAATTTGATAGTGCCGGACCGGTCCGGCCGATTTGTCGTATTGGGATCAGTTCAGGAACTCGGGCAGGAACAGAACCAGCGCAGGGAAAGCCGAGAGCAGGGCCACGATGGCAAGGTCCATCACGATGAACCACATCACGCCACGGAAGATCGCAGAGGTTTTTATCAGATCGCCCACGACGCTTTTGATGACAAAAACATTCATCCCGATCGGCGGTGTGATCATTCCGATTTCCAGCAGTTTGGTCAGCACGATGCCAAACCAAAGCAGGCTCCATCCCGAATTATCTACTACAGGGAGGATGATCGGCAGGGTCAGCAACATGGCCCCGATGGGTTCCAGAAACATGCCCATGAGCAGGTAAACCAGCACGATCCCAAGCATCAGCAGAGCAGGGTTGGAAGCTACGGACATAATGCCTGACGACAGATAGTCTCCGGCACCCGAAAGCGCGAGAAACCGTGTCAGCAGGCTGGCCCCGATCGCAATGATCAACAGGGAAGCTGTGGTCATCGTGGTTTCGCGCGCCGCCTTGAGAAAGCGTTCGAGCGTCAGTTCGCCGCTGATCAGCGCAACGATACAAGCCAGAAATGCACCTACGGCTCCGGCTTCTGTAGGGGTAAAGATACCGCCAAACAGACCACCAAAGATACCGATCATGATCAGGAAGATCGGCCAGGTGTCTTTAAGCGCAATGATCCGTTCGGACAGGCTGACCTTTTCATCCCGTTCCGGTGCCAGATCAGGGTTCAGTTTGACCCGTACCAGCACAACAATGATATAGCCTACGGTCGTCAGGATACCTGCGCTGATGCCGCCCAGAAACAGTTTGGCAATAGAGACCTGTGCGATCACGCCGTAAAGGATCAGGATAATCGAAGGCGGGATCAGCGCGCCAATGGTGCCGGCCACCGCTACCGTGCCTGTGGCCAGTTCCGGGTGATATTTGTGCTTCATCATCTCGGGGATTGCGATCCGGCCCATTGCAGCGGAACAGGCAATGGAAGAACCGGATACAGCTGCAAAACCGGCAGAGCCGAAAATCGCGGCAATTGCCAGCCCGCCCGGAATAGCAGAAAGCCAGATCCGTGCGGCATTGAACATGCCTTTGGTCAGCTGCGTGTGATAGCTGATGAACCCCAGAAACAGGAACATCGGAATAGAGCTGAGCACCCAGTTCGCAGTGAACTGGTAAGGGATAACCCCAAGCGCACCCCAGGCGACGCGGGACCCCATAAGCGACCACAATCCGATGAAGGACACACCGATGAGGGACACGCCAATCGGTACCCTCAGGGCGATAAGTGCCATCAGGGAACCAAGGCCGGTCAGGCCAATTGCTACATCAGTCATGAACTATCTCATCATCTTCGAGTGTTTCGTTAAGTCCGTTGCGGGTCTTGAAAACCCGCACCAGTACTTTGTAGGCGGCGATCAGACAGATCAGCGCGGCGCCAAACGGGATCGCCCAATAGCTTGGCCAGATCGCAATCAGACTGGAGCCTTGCTCCATCGAGGCGCCGGCATTGGTTTTCTTCATGGCTTCGGTATAGCCGCTGATGGCCAGCAGTCCGAATACGAAGAGGGTGAACAGGCCAGAGAAAGCGGACAGCCAGCCCTGTATCGTGCGGGGCAACATATCAGTTATAAACTCGACCGAGATATGGGAGTTTTTTTCTTCGGCGACACCAAGGGCAATGAACACGACGATAATCATGTAGTAATGGCCAACGATCACAATCGTACCCGTCAGCGGGGCATTGAACAGATATCTGCCCACCACGTCTGCTGTCACATGCAGCATCATCAAAACGATGCATATCGTCCCGAGTAACGATCCGATCTTTGTCAGTCCTGACAGGGCTTTCCCCACATGAATCATCCGATTCCTCCCCTAAAATCCGTGTCAGGTGCCAGCGGTTTGCGCTGGCACCTGCGTTTGATTATTTGCCGTAGCTGCTGACGTCGATCTTGGAGTAGATCTCGTTCCAGTAAAGCTCGGTCAGTGCATCAGCGGTTTCAACGCCTGCTGTCAGCTCTGTCCAGCGGCCCAGAAGCTCGCGCAGTTTGTCGGCTGCTTCCGTGCCGTTTTCCAGACCGAAACGGTCTTTATAAACAGTCGCAACGTTCTTTACGTCATTGGCGATGAATTCGCGGTTCATTGCAACAAGGCTCTCAGAAGCCGGACCGTACTCGATCCCCAGCTCAGGCGATTTGGCCTTACCGGCGGCGGCTTCGTCCAGATACACCCATGTCATTTCAGAGGCGAGCTTGGCGCTGGCTTTCATCACAGCGGATTTGCCGTTTTCGGACAGGCCGTTCCAACGGTCTTTGTTCATCATTGTCGGAACGGTGAACTGGCCACCTGGCAGCCCTGTGTAGAGGTATTTCACCACCTCGATGAAGCTGAAGTTCACATAATCTGCAGTGTTGGAGGCTGTGCAATCCAGAACGCCCTGATTAAGCGCTTCGAAGGTTTCGTTCACAGACATGGACACCGGAACAGCGCCAACGGTTTCGGCCCAACGGGACCAGTATGCACCTGCAGTCCGGATACGTTTACCCTTCAGGTCTTCCGGCGAGTTCAGCGGCACAACACATTGAAGCGCATAGGATGTGGTCATGCCAGCACCCAGATACACCTGATTTTGCTTTGCAGTTTCGCTCAGGCAGTCGGGGCAGTTCAGCATGACATATTCTGTCAGCGCACCGGCAAAGGCAGCGGAACTGATTTCGCCGGAGAATTCTTCGAGTTCTACCAGTTGGGAGAATTCCGAGATCATATTCAGGTTTGGAAATTCAGCCGGAAAGTAAGGTGTCAGGATCGCAGCGGAGTCCGCCAGACCATCGCGTACACCGGCGTTGCCTTCTGCAAAAGACAGCAGGGACAGCGGGAACACCCGCATGGTCAGTTCGCCACCGGAGTTTTCCTCGATCGCTTCTGCATAGGATTCCAGAACCGCTGTAGGTTTGGAATTTGGCGGCCAGCCGCCTGCAAAGCTGAGCTGGTCGGCTTGGACAGCCGGAGCAAGCGCCAGCAGGGAAGCCCCTGCGAGTACTGATTTAATCATACGTTTCATTTATTATCTTCCTCCTGTTTGTATTCCGGATGCCGGAACGGTCGTTTTGAACGAAAGTCTCCTGCCCCGTTCCTCTCGGGGTGGAATGTCTTGTGATCCTTTGGAGGGGATCTCCGCACCGGAAGTCGTTCACCTCCGGGGGTGTTCTTGTCGCGCGGTTACGCTTGGAACCGTGGCGCGCGTTTTTCCTTGAATGCCGCCAGCCCTTCGGCGAAATCGCTGGTTTCGCCGGCTTCTTTTTGCAACTTGCGTTCGGTTGCCAGAGTCGTGGCAAAATCGCTATCCGCAGCGGCCCACGCGGCTTTGCGGATAAGGCTGTAGCTTTGGGACGGACCCTGCGCCAGCCGCGCTGCGATTTCGAATGCAGCAGTTTCAACCGCATCGTCTTCTGCAACCCGGGTGATCAATCCCCAGTCCAGTGCCAGTTCGGCCGGAAGTTTTTCGGCCAGCAGCATCATTTCCATGGCGCGGACCCGCCCGACCGCTTTGGTCAGCAGCCACGTCGCACCGCCATCGGGGATCAGGCCGATGCGGGCGAATGCCTCCAGAAAATAGGCGTTTTTGCCAGCCACGATGATGTCACAAGCCAGCGCAATAGACGCACCGACACCCGCTGCTGCACCACGCACGGCGCTGATGACCGGTACTTCCAGATCGCGGATGGTCAGCATCAGCGGGTTGTATTCTTTTTCCAGTGTCTCCCCGACGTCAAAACCGGTGGTGTCATCGGGCATCGCAGCGTTCAGGTTGGCCCCGGCAGAAAATGCCCGCTCGCTGCCCGCAAGGACGATGGCCCGCGCGGTTTTCGCCTCGCTCAAAAGCAGGTCACGCAAGGCGCTGGCCATATCCGCTGTCATGGCGTTCATGGCTTTGGGATCGTTCAGACGCAGGGTCGTGACCCCGTCCTTGCGCTCTACCAAAATCTTGTCTGTCATTGCGTGTCCTCCCAACACATTAATGGATCAGGCCCAGGGGGGCTCGTTCCACCAGGGGAAAAATCCGGGCATGTCCGTGCTGACACGATCAGGAAATTCCGCTGGTCGTTTTTCAAAGAAACTGGCGACGCCTTCGGCAGAATCGGCCTGTACGCTGCGGGCAGCCACAGCGCGGCTGTCGATCTGGTGCGCCATCATCGGATGGGGTGCGCCGGACATCTGCCATAGCATCTGGCGGGTCATTGCCACAGACACAGGTGCTGCGTTATCCGCAATATCGCGTGCGATTTCGTAAGCTGCGGGCAACAGGTCGTCGGGTGCGTGAACAGAACGTATCAATCCGGCTTCCAGCGCTTCTTCGGCGCCAAAAACGCGGCCCGAATAACACCACTCCAGCGCGGTGGACAGGCCGACAGCGCGGGACAGGAACCAGCTTGACGCCGCTTCAGGCACGATGCCGCGACGGGCAAAAACAAAGCCGAACTTGGCATTGTCCGAGGCGATGCGAATATCCATCGGCAGCTGCATGGTGCTGCCGATCCCGACGGACGGGCCGTTCACTGCAGCGATTACCGGCTTGAGACATCGAAACAGGCGCAATGCCAGCATCCCGCCGGAATCACGGTTCTGGGGGTTGTTCCATGCGGTGGGATCCGTGGATTTCGGGTCAAGATCTGCCGAGGAAAACGCGTTCAAGTCATCAAGATCGGCACCGGCACAAAATCCGCGCCCTGCACCTGTCACCACAATGGCGCGCACGTCGTCGTCCGCATCGGCCATGTCGAGTGCCGCAATCATTTCTTCCATCATGGTGTTGTTGAACGCGTTCAGCTTTTCGGGCCGGTTCAAGGTCAATGTCATGATGTTGTCGGCAACATCGGTCAGAATGGTGTCAAAGCTCATTCCCTGCCTCCTGCAACGCGCGCTTGCAAGGGGTAGGCGGGAGTTCTGCAACATTGGAAACAGGCCGTTGGGCGCATACCGAGAAATCTCAATTAGTGTCTGACAGTAGTACACTGATTAGAATCGCCGTCCCTGTCAATATTATTGTCGTTTGACGCTACGGAGGGTGGGACCGGCGCTGACAGAAGCGGATGCTAGTTTAAGCTGACCAGCGTGCCCAGCCCGTTCTCGCCATTGCGCCGTAAGGTTATTTTGCGATTTAGCAAAAACCGTTGACCGCGCGAAGTCCGCTATTTATGTCCTAATGTCATACACTAATTTTTCTGAAACCGCAACTGCGAGACTGAAGACACATGGCCATTCAACCCGACTTTGATCCCCGCGAACTGGAGAGTGTTCTGGGAGAGCCTGTGAAGCTTGCTCCGGTCACAAGCGGGCAGTCCAATCCGACATGGTTCCTCAGCACTGCCACTCGGGAATTGGTTCTGCGGAAGAAACCTGCAGGTGCAACAGCGTCAAGCGCCCACGCGGTTGACCGCGAGCATCGCGTCATGTCGGCTCTGGCTGACAGCGAAGTGCCGGTCCCTGCGATGGTAATGTTCGAAGCGGATCCGACGGTGATCGGAACGCCTTTCTATCTGATGGAAAGACTCTACGGTCATGTGTCAGAAGTCAGTGACCTGCCCGCGCTAGACCCTGCCGACAGGGGGGCGGTATTTCAGGATGCGGCGCGTGTTTTGGCAGAGGTACACAAGGTCGACTGGCAGCGTGCGGGACTTTCCGATTACGGCAAAGCGAGTGATTACTACCCCCGTCAGGTTCGCCGCTGGGCACGTCAGTGGGACACTGCGAAGGCGGCGGGCATGGAAAAGACGTTTTGCGACCGGATTGATGCACTGGCAGGGTGGTTTGCAGACAATATACCAGTCGAAAGCCCGACAACGCTGGTGCATGGCGATTACCGGATTGGGAATCTGATGTACGGCACCGATCCGGCAGGTATCGTCGCTGTGCTTGACTGGGAACTTTCTACGCTGGGCGATCCACTTTCGGATTTGGCGCACTGGATGATGTTTTACGCGCTTTCACCGGATCAGATGGGGGGACTGGCAGGGCTGGACCTCGCAACGCTCGGGATTCCGGACGGAGTGGCCTTTCTGGACCATTATCGCGCCAGTGGCGGGTGTGAAGCGCCGCTGACCCGGTTCCACCGTGCCTTCGCCTTGTACCGCATGTCGGTCATTCTTGCCGGTATCACCGCGCGGGCCAAGGCGGGACAGGCGGCCCACGATGATGCGGTTGCCGTTGGTGCAATGGCCCCCCAGTTTGCATTACTGGCCGAATCTCTGCTCTCTTCTGACAAAGCGCAGCAGGCTGTAGGGTAATCGCGCAGCAACGTCGTTGTTGAACCGCGTTTGGCGCGCATCTAGCCTTCGTCAAACCGCCGATGCGACCCGAACGCCCCTTCAAGAAAGTTCCGATATGACCAAGATGCCTACCGTTCGTAATGAAGTGCACTTTAGTGATCGTGTTGTAGCCTGTTTCGAGCCCCGCGCAGCATTGGTGATGGAGCAGATCGACGGGATCATCGCCCGCTATCCTGAACGCACCGCCCTTGTAGATGAACAGGTGCGGTTAAGTTATGCTGCGTTGTCTGACCGCGTAAACGGATGCGCGGCGCAACTACAAAAACTCGGTCTGTCTGGCGGAGACAGGGTCGGTCTGCTGCTGTCCAACCGTGCGGAATTTGTCGTTTCGCTTCTTGCGATCTGGCGGCTGGGGGCGGTTCCGGTTCCGATGAACGTGCGGGAGGCTGCGCCGGAAACCGCCTTTATCCTGAATGATTGTGGTGCTGCGGGGCTGATCTATGATCCGGCTCACGATACTGCAATTCCGCTACAGAACGATGTGCCCGACATGAAGTGGCGGCTGGAAATCGATGGCATCGAACAAAGCGCCCCTGCCGGATTTGATCCGGTCATTCCTGCGATGGATGAAGATGATCTGGCCTGTATCCTTTACACCTCCGGGACAACAGGGAAGCCCAAAGGTGCAATGCTGACCCATCTCGGGATTATCCATTCCATGATGCATTTTGCCCATCATCTTGAACTCACCCAAGAGGACGCCGCCCTTCTGGTCGTGCCTGCAACCCATGTAACAGGGCTGATTGCTCTGGTGATGACCAGTCTGGGGGTCGGGGCCAAACTGGTGATGCAAGAAGCCTTCAACACCCGTTCGGTTCTGGAGGTAACACAGGCCGAGAAGATCAGCTATTCGGTCATGGTTCCGGCGATGTACAACCTGATGTTGCTGCGCGAGGATCTGACACAGTTTGATCTGAGTTCTCTACGGATCGGTGCCTATGGCGGTGCCCCCATGCCGGTGCCAACGATTGAAAAACTGGCCGAACTGGTGCCGGACCTGACTTTGGTAAACGCCTACGGCGCGACCGAGACAACTTCCCCTTCGACCATCATGCCGCTGGATGCGGATCGCAGTGCCTTTGATACGATCGGCAAGCCGGTGGCCTGCGGGGAAATCCTGATCATGGATGAAGATATGCGCGAATGCCCGGTCGGGACTGTCGGTGAAATCTGGATACGTGGCCCGATGGTTGTGGCGGGCTACTGGAACCGTCCCGATGCCACAGCGTCCGAGTTTGTGGGCGGGTTCTGGCGTTCCGGCGATATGGGCGCGATGGACGAAAACGGCTATGTCCGGATATTCGACCGGATCAAGGATGTGGTTAACCGCGGCGGCTACAAGGTGTTCAGTTCCGAGGTGGAGAGCATCCTGATGACCCATCCGGACGTGGCAGAGGCAGCGATTATCGCCAAACCCTGTCCGGTTCTGGGCGAGAGGGTACATGCGGTGATCTGCCCGAAAAGCGGTCAGGTTGATGAGGCCGCGCTAAGCGCACTTTGTGCCGCGAACCTGAGCGATTACAAAGTCCCCGAAAGTTATTCGATCTCGGAAACGCCTTTGCCGCGTAACGCCAACGGGAAGGTTTTGAAACGCACTTTGAAAGAGACTTTCCTGTAATCGCTTGGCTTTTGTCTTTTTTGTCGGGTAACGTAAACTTTATTGAAATCATCTGTCATCCATGCCCTGCGGACGCCAGACTGTGCAATACTCCGCACAACTGAACAGGCTGGATTAACCAGACGAAACCGACAAGGACAGAACCCATGAATGTCTTGCGCCAGATAATCCTCTGTGCGGTGGCACTTGCAGCGGCAGTTTACATCTGGGCTACTTATGTGCCTTCTTCCGCACCCTATCTGGCGAAGCTTGGAATTGAGGTCGCGCAGCCGGAAGATAACACTGCACAACGGGGAAGGTTTCAGGGCGGGCCCGCACAGGTGGTTACAGCACAGGTAAGTGAACAGTCCCTTGCAGACAGGATTAATGCGATTGGTGACGGAAAAGCGCTTCATTCCATTGCGGTGAGGGCCAAAGCCGTCGGGTTGATTACCGAACTGCCTATTCTGGCCGGAGGATATATCGAAAAAGGGCAGGTCATCGCCCGTCTGGAAGATGAAGCCGAAACCATTGCCGTGGAACAGGCTCGTGTCCGGCTTGAAGATGCGCAGGCTGCAGCAGAGCGTATCGCGCGGCTGGAAACCACCGGTGCTGTAACCGAGGTGCGCCTGCGGGAAACCCAACTGTCCCTGCGCAATGCCGAACTGGCACTGCGGCAGGCCGAATACAATCTGGAACAACGCAAGATCGAAGCGCCGGTTTCTGGCTATACTGGGATCATCGATATTGCCGTTGGGGATCGTGTCAACGCACAGGATGTTCTGGTGACCATCACCGACCGTTCGCAAATCCTGATCGATTTCCGTGTGCCCGAACGTGTAATCGGCAAAATAGAAACCGGACAGCCGTTCACGGCTACGCCTCTTGGATTGCGTGATGTTGAAATGACAGGAGTGATCAGCGCGGTCGACACTGTTGTGGAACGTACCAGCCGTACAATGCGGGTTCAGGGGCGACTTGATAACGAAGCCGACAGGTTGCGTGCCGGCATGGCTTTTTCCGTCAGTCTGACGTTTCCGGGCGAAACGCTGCTGTCGATCGCACCACTGGCGCTGCAATGGTCCAGTAGCGGGCCGTTTGTCTGGGTGCTTCGGGACGGCACGGTGCATCGTGCCGAACTGGAAATCCGCCAGCGCAACAGTGACAGCATACTCGTAGAGAGCAAGGTTTTGAAACCGGGCGATGAAATTGTCACCGAGGGCGTTCAGACCCTGCGCGAAGGGGCCGAGGTCGTTCTCTCGGAAAAGGCTGCTGCAGCCTTGCGCAACGGTAACGGAGATCGGACATGACACAGCAAACGGAGGAAGCGGCACCAGCCGGACACACCTCTGGTACCGCAGTTTTTGTGCGCCGGCCTATTCTTGCTTTCGTACTCAACGCGCTGATTGTGCTGGCCGGTGTAGCGGGGTTTTTTGGCGCCGAGATCCGCGAACTGCCCAATGTGGACCGCCCTGTTGTCACTGTCACTACCGAGTTTTCCGGCGCCGCGCCTGAAACTGTAGATCAGGAAGTCACGGGCCGCATCGAGGGGGCCGTGGGGCGGGTCGCTGGAGTGCGCTCGATCTCTTCCAATTCCCGCTTCGGGCGGAGCCGTGTCACGCTGGAGTTTGACGACAAGGTGAATATCGACATTGCGGCAACCGACGTGCGCGATGCTGTGGCGCGGATCGTCAACCAATTGCCCGATACGGCGGAACAGCCGCAGATTGTCAAAGCGGATGCGAATGCGGATGCTGTCATGCGGATTGCGGTCACATCGTCGGGCCGCTCTCCGCAGGATCTGACACGAATTGTGCAGGACCGGGTCGAGGACCGACTGATTTCCGTGGACGGTGTAGCGGATTTGCAGATTTACGGTGACCGCGATCCGGTCTTTCGTGTGGACATCGACCAGTTGGAACTGGCTAGCCGCGGGCTGACCCTCGCGGATGTGCGCAACAGTCTTGCTGATGTGGCCTACGACTCTCCTTCAGGTGATCTTGCCGGAGACAGCCAGTCGATCAATGTGCGGACCACAGCAAGTGTTGCCACGGCAGCAGCCTTCGAGGCGCTTGAAATCCGTAACGATGTGATCCTCGGCGACGTGGCCCGAGTAACGCTCGGGCCTGCGCCCGGCGAAACCGTTTTGCGGGCCAACGGGCAATCGGGGCTTGGCATCGGGATCATCCGTCAGGCCACGTCGAATACGCTTGAGATTTCCAAGAATGTGCGCGCGGTGGTGGCAGAGCTGGATGCGACATTACCCGAAGATGTCAGTATTTTCGTAACCTCTGATGATGCGGTATTTATCGATGGCTCGATCACTGAAGTTGTAAAGACCCTTCTGCTGGCAGTGACAATTGTGGTGATCGTGATTTTCATCTTCTTATGGGACTTTCGCGCTACGCTTATTCCCGCGCTGACCCTTCCGGTTGCGCTTATCGGATCGCTGGCGGCGATCTATCTGGTCGGGTTCTCGATCAATATCCTGACGCTGCTGGCGCTGGTACTGGCGACAGGGATGGTTGTGGACGATGCCATCGTCGTTCTGGAAAACATCGTTCGTCTGCGCGGTCAGGGTATGGGGCCAAGGGCTGCGGCTGTGCTTGGCACGCAGCAGGTGTTTTTTGCGGTGGTCACGACGACCGCCACACTGGCGGCTGTGTTTGTCCCATTGTCTTTCCTGCCGGGTCAGGTGGGTGGCCTGTTCCGCGAGTTCGGATTCACGCTGGCAATAGCGGTGATGCTGTCCTCGGTTGTGGCGCTGACGTTCTGTCCGGTTCTGGCCAGCCGCCTGCTGACACGCAAACCGAAGACGGAAGGCAGCCGCGGCCCTATGGTCTGGCTCGGCGACTGGCTTGCAAACAGTTATGCCGCGCTTTTGCGCGGGGTACTGGCCGTTCCTATGGTGGTTGTACTTGTAGCTGTGCTGTTCACGGCGACTGCGGCGTTCATGGCAGGGGGAATCCGGCAGGAATTAACCCCGCGTGAGGACCGCGCCGTTGCCCTGCTTCGCGTGACGGCGTCCCAAGGGGTGTCTCTGGCTTACACCCAAAGCAAGATGCAGCAGATCGAGGACGCGGTAGAGCCTTTGCGCCAAAATGGTGAGATCACCAATGTGTTTTCAATTTCAGGCTTTGGCGCGGACAATCGCGGGTTTATGGTTTTCACCCTTGCGAAATGGGACGAGCGGGACAGGGCACAACAGGAAATCGTGGCCCAAATCAACCGGAGCCTTCGGGATATCGTTGGCGTGCGTGCCTTTGCGATCCAGCCGAACTCACTGGGAATTCGCGGAGCGGGCCGTGGGCTGGCTTTTGCAATCACTGGCGATAATTACGAGCAGCTTGCCAACGTGGCAGAGACTCTCGTCGACCGGATGAATGAAGTTCCGGGCATGGGTAAGGTGCAGCTGGAATATGAAACCACCCAGCCACAGCTTTTCGTCCAGATCGATCGCACGCGGGCGTCTGATCTGGGTATCGACATCACCGGTTTGGGCGAAGCCTTGCAGGCGGTTCTGGACGGGCGCAAGGTGGGATCTGTTTTCATTGATGACACCAGCTACGACGTGCAGATGCTCTCTACCACCGATCCGGTGAATGATCCGGGCGATCTGGAAAATATCTTTGTACAGGCGGGGGACGGGCAGATGGTGCCGATGTCGAGCTTTGTCACGCTAGAGGAACGGGCCGTTGCGCCGGAACTGGATCGTGAAGGACAAAAACGTTCGGTCGAGATTACTGCGGGCCTGTCACCGGAACTGTCACTCGGAGATGCACTGGCTGCGGTGGAACAATTAGGCGAAGAGGTTCTTTCAGAGGAAAACTTCATCGTCCCGCTGGCCGAAGCTGCGACACTGGATCAGACAAATTCCGGCCTTTTCGTAACCTTCGGTTTTGCCATTCTGGTGGTGTTTCTGGTGCTTTCAGCCCAATTCGAAAGCTTTGTTTCTGCTGTGGTGGTCATGTCCACGGTGCCTATCGGGCTGGCCTGTGCAGTCTTTGCGCTGGTGCTGACGGGGCTGAGCCTGAATGTCTACAGCCAGATCGGTCTGGTGATGTTGATCGGGATCATGGCGAAGAACGGTATTTTGATCGTGGAATTCGCAAATCAGTTGCGGGATCGCGGGCAGGACGTTCACAGCGCTATTCTCGAGGCCTCTACAGTGCGGCTGCGACCTGTGATGATGACGATGACATCAACCGTTATCGGGGGCGTGCCGCTGATCCTGTCAGCCGGTGCCGGAGCCGAAGCCCGCGAGGCGCTGGGCTGGGTGATTGTCGGCGGGCTGGGGCTTGCCACGGTATCAACCCTGTTCCTGACACCGGTCGCCTACCTTCTGCTGGCGCGGTTCTCGACCCCTAAAGCTGCGCAAGAGGCCCGTTTGAAGACCGAGTTGCAAGAGGCGCAGGCAATCTGATTATTGCCTGCTGCCCTGATCTGAAAACCGGACCGGCCTAGCCTATCCGCTGCCCGTCACGCCACACCCCTTTGATGCAGGGCAGGTGGTATGACAGGGAAAATGCCAGCAGGTCCGCCCGTTTCCCGACGGCGATCTCTCCGCGATCCGGCAGGGCAACCGCCTTGGCCGGTTGATGGGTGACGGTCCGCAGACCGGTAGCCATATTCCCCTGTTCCAGCCCCAAACGCACCGCGCCCATCAGCAGGGAAGAGGGTGCATAGTCGGAACTGAGCACATCCAGTACCCCGTCCTGTACAAGTTCCTGCGCTGCAACATTGCCCGAGTGGCTGCCACCGCGCAAAAGGTTCGGGGCGCCCATCATCACGCGGATATCGGCATTGCGGCAGGCTCTGGCGGCCTCCAGCGTCGTTGGGAACTCGGCAACGCGCACGCCCTTGCCCACAGATGTTTCCACATCCGATTCCGTTGTATCGTCGTGGCTGGCCAGTACCGCGCCAAGGTCTCGCCCGATCCGTGCGGCGCCTTCTTCATGCAGGGCACCGTATTTTTCGCGGGTAGCGTAAAGGGTCTCGTAATGGGCGGAAATTTCGGACGGAGTCATGCCGTATTTGCCCCGCAGGTATTCGTCCATCTTGCTCAGGTCGCGGAACTGCCGCTGGCCGGGGGTGTGATCCATAAGACTGACAATACCAATCCGGTCCGCGCGGCTGAACTCTTCCATTTCCTCGATCAGGGTTTCCGAACAGATTTCGGCCCGCAGGTGCAGGAAGTGGTTAATCCGCATGGCGCCACTGTTCTGCAAATCCAGAATGTCATTGGCCAGTTCACGGGCATATTTACGATAATTTGATCCGGTCTCTGTAACCGAGGAGCCGACCCGCAGGGCGTCAAACACTGTGGTGATCCCAACTGAAGCCAGTTCCGCATCATGGGCGATTGCCGCTGCTTTTGTCGGCCATTTCACACCGGGACGGGGCTGCATATGCCGCTCCAGATTGTCGGTGTGCAATTCGACCAGACCGGGACTTAGGAAATCGCCCCCCAGATCAACCGCCCCGTTGATTGCGCTGCTTCCGGTATCGATTGCGGTGATGATCCCGTCTTCCACGCGAAGCGTTCCGTTGATCACATCGTCTTTCAATACGATGCGCGCGTTGGTGAGCGTCAGCGACACACCGTTGTGGGCCTCCGCCGCGCGATCAGTGTCTTTCATAGTTCTACTACCAGTTTTAGTTGCGATTTCAGGGTGTAATGTCATGAGGGTGTAACATCTTGATGTCTTATATCCGGCCCAGAGCAAAAGGAGCCCGAGTGACCATGTACCAGCGTTATGCCGTCTATTTCACACCGCCGAGCGATCATTCCCTTGCCGCCTTCGGCGCAGGTTGGCTCGGCTGGGATATTGTGGCGGGGGAACCCGTTCGGCATCCGCGGCTTGACGGTCTGCCACTGCCGGTGGAAGAGATTACGGCCACTCCGCGTCGGTACGGATTGCACGGCACCTTGAAAGCGCCATTCGTGTTGAACCCTGATTTCTCTGCGACGGAGCTGGTCGAAACCGTGCGCGGCTATGCGAAGCAGCAGGAGCCGGTAGAGATCGGCTTGCTGGAACTTGATAGTATCAAGCAGTTTATCGCGCTGCGTCCTGCTGATCCCGATCCGGCGTTCGGAGCGTTGGTTGGGGATATCGTAATGGCGCTGGACCGGTTCCGCGCGCCGATGGGCCCACAAGAACTGCAACGCCGCAGGAGCGCGAACCTGTCGCCGCGACAGGACGAGTTGTTGCGCCTTTGGGGCTATCCCTATGTCTTGGACGAGTTTCGTTTTCATGTGACGCTCACCGGAAGTCTGAGCGATAACCAGCAGGCGCAGACGCGGGAGGTGCTGGAAATGGCGCTGGAACCGCACCTGAAAAGACCCTTCATGCTGAACGAACTCTGTCTCTGCGGGCAGTTGGAAAACGGTTGTTTCAAGCTCATCGAACGGGTTCCGCTGCGGGGGTAAAGGCCGCGACCATGCGTTCTACCGCATGGTCCAGCGTGCCGGAGTTGTCGATCTCGATCACGTGGGCCGGTGTTTCGAGCGCCAGTCCGGCCCGTGTCAGACGTGCCTCTATTTCCGCCGGGGTTTCGCGGCCCCGTTCAATCAAGCGCTGCCGCAGGACTTCGGGTGTTACGCTTAGTGACAAGACCCGCACCTGCGGGTAACGACGCAGGATTTCGGGCATGGCCGCACGGGAGCCGTTAAAAACGACGTCCTGCCCCTCTGCCAGCGCCTGATCTATTGCGACTGGGATGCCGTAGCGGGTGTTGTGGGCCTCCCACCAAAGGGCAAATTCGCCCTGCTCCAGCATGGTCTGAAACTCTGCTGCGCTGACTCCGTCGATGGTTTCACCACCGGCATCGCTGGCCCGCGTGATCACACGGCGCATGCGCAGAACCCGCGGGCAGCGCTGCAGGGCGGCGTTTAAAACCGTGTCCTTGCCGGCCCCCGAAGGGCCGACCACAGTGAACAGTCGCCCCGCCATCAGGCTGCGGCCTTCGGGGCGAATTCGATCACGTCGATTTCGCGGGTGCACACCTGTTTGCGGGCTGCTTCGTCGTGGAAGATGCCCACGATTGCCGTGCCCCGTGCCTTCGCGGTTTCGATCAGACCCAGAACCGTTTCGCGATTGCGCCCGTCAAGGCTCGCTGTGGGTTCATCCAGCAACAGCGCGGGATAGTCATAGGCAAAGCCCCGCGCAATGTTTACCCGCTGTTGCTCGCCCCCCGAAAAGGTCAAAGGCGACAGATCCCACAGCCGTTCGGGAATGCGCAGCAGGGACAGCAGTTCGCTGGCCCGTTCCATGGCGGCATCGCGCGGGGTGCCCAGTTGCAGCAGCGGCTCGGCTACCACGTTCAGGGTCGGCACCCGTGGCACCACCCGCAGGAACTGGCTGACATAGCCAAGCGTATGCTTGCGCATCTGCAAAATCTCGCGCGGTTCGGCCTGTGCCACGTTCAGATCGCCAACGCGGATTTCACCGCTTTGGGTCAGGTAGTTGCCATAGATCATCCGCATAAGGGTGGATTTTCCTGCACCCGATGCCCCTGTCAGCCCGACACATTCGCCCGGATTTACGGTCAGGTTGCCATTGGCCATGACGGGGATTACCGCGCCGCCCTGATTGTGCAGCACAAAGGATTTGGTCGCGTTTTTAACTGTAATCATGGTCACACCTGTAGAACCGAGGAAACGAGAAGCTGGCTGTAGCTGTGCTGTGGATCATCCAGCACCTGATCCGTCAGGCCGGTTTCCACCACATGCCCGTCTTTCATGACCATCAGCCGGTCCGCCAGCAGACGCACCACGGCGAGGTCATGGGTGACGATAATCGCAGACAGTTCCAGATCGCGAACCAGTTCGCGGATCATGTCCAGCAGGCGGGCCTGCACCGACACATCCAGACCGCCGGTCGGTTCGTCCATGAACACCAGCCGTGGTCCTGTCACCAGATTGCGGGCGATTTGCAGGCGTTGCTGCATCCCCCCCGAAAAAGCGGTCGGGCGGTCGTCGATGCGGTCTTCGCGGATTTCAACGCGGCCCAGCCAGTCTGCGGCCTGTGCGCGAATGTTACCGTAGTGCCGTGCGCCCACAGCCATCAGCCGTTCACCCACGTTTCCACCTGCACTCACCCCCATACGCAGCCCGTCGCGGGCGTGCTGGTGGACAAAGGCCCAGTCGGTGCGCCCCAGCATCCGGCGTTCAGGTTCGGACATGGTGACCGTGTCTTTCAGCCCGTCCGTCTTGGTGTCGAACAGCACCTTGCCGTGATCCGGTTCCAGATGACCTGCAAGGCAGTTCAGCAGGGTGGATTTGCCCGACCCGCTTTCCCCGACGATGCCCATGACTTCACCGGGATAGAGATCGAAAGACACATCCTTGCAGCCGATCCGTTGGCCATAGTTTTTCGACAGGTTTTGTACGTCCAGTAAAGGGGTCATGCCGCATCCTTTCCGTAAGGGGTGCCTTGTTCCCCGATGTGACCCGCCTGCCGGCGGCTTTCGCAGTAATCCGTGTCGGAACAGACAAACATCCGCCCGCCGTCGTCGTCCACAATGACTTCATCCAGATAGGTATGATCCGCTGCGCACAGGGCGCAGGCACCTTCGGCCTTGCTGGCCTCAAACGGGTAGTCGTCGAAATCGAGGCTGACCACCTGTGTATAGGGCGGGATCGCATAAATCCGTTGTTCGCGCCCTGCGCCAAACAGTTGGATCGCGGCCATTTCCATCTTGGGGTTGTCAAAGCGCGGGATCGGGGAAGGGTCCATCACATAGCGCCCCTCTACCTTGACCGGATAGGCATAGGCGGTGGCGATTTGCCCGTGTTGGGAAATATCCTCGAACAGTTTCACGTGCATCAAGCCGTATTCTTCCAGTGCGTGCATCTTGCGGGTTTCGGTTTCGCGGGGTTCGAGAAAGCGCAGCGGTTCGGGGATCGGTACTTGATAGACAAGGATCTGATCCTCGTTCAGGGGTTCTTCGGGAATGCGGTGACGGGTCTGGATCACAGTTGCGTCAGAGGTGGCTTGGGTCACATTGATCGCGGCGGTTTTTTCAAAGAAGCGGCGGATCGACACCGCGTTGGTGGTGTCATCCGCGCCTTGGTCGATAACCTTCAGCGTGTCATCCGGAGTCAGACAGGCGGCGGTTACCTGCACGCCGCCAGTGCCCCAGCCATAGGGCATCGGCATTTCACGGCTGGCAAAAGGCACCTGATAACCCGGTATCGCCAACCCTTTCAGGATCGCGCGGCGGATCATGCGTTTGGTTTGTTCATCCAGATAGGCGAAATTGTAATCGCTCATGTCACTGGTCCTTGTGTCTTGGCTGCTCATGGTTATTCCGCCGCAATTTTGGTTTCAGCCAGCGCCGCTGTAGCCGCGGTGCGGATGGATCGGATCAGTTCCAGTTCGGACTGGAAATCCACGTAATGGGGCAGTTTGATATGCTCCAGAAATCCGGTGGCCTGAATATTGTCGGAATGGCTAAGCACGAATTCCTCGTCCTGCGCGGGGGCACCGGCGAAATCCTCGCCCAGTTCCTTCCAGCGCAGGGCGCGGTCTACCAGCGCCATGGAAATCGCCTTGCGTTCGCATTGCCCGAACACCAGCCCGTAGCCCCGTGTAAACTGCGGCGGCTCGCTTTTAGAGCCTTTGAACTGGTTCACGGTTTCACATTCCGTCACCGTCATTTCGCCGATTTCAATGGAAAATCCCAACTCGGGGATATCCATCTCAATCGCCACTTTCCCGATGCGCAATTCGCCCACAAAGGCGTGGTTGCGCGCATATCCGCGCTGGGTGGAATAGGCGAGACCTAGCAGGAAACCCTCATCCGCGCGGGTCAGGTTTTGCAGGCGCAGGGCGCGGTTCGCGGGCAGTTCCAAGGGTTCGCGCGTCAGGTCCGGCGGGGTGTCATTTGTTGCTTCGGCGGTTTCAATCAAACCGTCCTTGTTCAGAAAATCCATCACGTGGGGTTTGCGCTCTGCGGCCAGATCAGGGGTGTCCTGAGTTGGCGTATCCGCAGGCGTGAGCCCTTCGGCCGCCAGTTTGAAATCCAGCAGGCGATGGGTGTAATCAAAGGTCGGCCCGAGGATCTGCCCCCCCGGCACATCCTTGAACGTGGCTGATATCCGGCGCTGGCATTGCATGGAGTCGGTTTCAACCGGATGGGAGGCGCCGAAACGGGGCAGCGTGGTGCGATAGGCGCGGATCAGAAAAATCGCCTCTATCAGATCACCACGGGACTGTTTGATCGCAAGTGCCGCCAGATCAAGATCGAACAAAGACCCTTCGGACATCACCCGATCCACCGCCAAAGACATCTGTTCGCGGATTTGCGCTAGCGACAGTTCAGCCACCGCAGGGTCGCCGCGACGCACGTCGGCCAGCCAGTCATGGGCGGCATCAATGGCTTTTTCGCCGCCTTTTACTGCTACATACATGGGGTGGACTCCGGTTTTGTGGTGCGCGGCAGGGCGGCGATCTGATCACCGGCGGTAAAGAAGAAATCACAGCCGAGCGGGAAAAGCGCTGCGTTCAACTGAAACGGTTCCAGCGCGGGCAGGGATAATTGCACGCTGTCTTTGATGCCGGGACCTGTCAGGGTTGTACCCGATTGCGCCAGTTCCGGCATTTCGACAATCAGCGTGGCGGATCGGTCTGGGTATTGATCGGTGCCAATGGCATATTGCGTCAGGGGCATCAGGTCATCCCATGCGCCTATGGCAAAATCAGCCTGCGCGGCGGGCACAATCGGCGCACCTGTGTGAAAGGTCAGCCAGTCGCGGATGGTTTTCGTGTCTAAATCCCCTGCCAGATGCAGCTTGGTTTCCGGATCGCACAGGGTCAGCAACAGACTGCTCGCCGCAACGGACAGACCCTTCGGCGGCACCGCGCCAGTGACGGTTTCGATCACGCCGGGACGGGCCATCACGTTCATGATCGCGCGAAAGGCGGTGGCGGATTGGTGGGCGGCGTTGTCAAATCCGCCGGACAGGGCTGAAAGCTCCATCAGTCGTCTCCTCTGACCATGGTGAAGAAATCTACTTTGGTGGCATTTGCGCGGGCCTGAATGGCGACCTGCTGCCTTGCGCGGGTCTCGCGCAGGGGTTGCAGGATTTCTGTTTCGATCTGGTCTGCTGCGGGTGTTTGCATCAGCGCGTCCACCAGCGCGGCCTGTGTGGCGTGGGTTTTGTCGCGCCCCTGCACATAGCCGTGACCGACGGTTCCTTCGTCCAGCCGGAGCGAACAACGGGTCACTGTGACCTCTCCCATGTTAAAGGCAGAACCGGTGCCACCTGTGCGGCCGCGTACCATGACACCGCCTGTTTCGGGCTGGCGCAGCCATTCGAAGGTGTAGGTCTCGCATAGGGTTTCACAGAGCCTTTTCACGGCCTGGGGGGCTGATTTTGCCAGCAACCCCATCCAGTTTTTGCGTTTCGTTTGGTCATCCATCTAGACAAGTTCCTGATGTGTCTATTACACTATACAACTAGACAAGTGGTAGCGCGATTCTGGCGCGCTTGCCAGATGAATTTTGTGAAGGTTTCGTGACATGAAAAAACAGCCGGTCTGGAAGGAAATCGCCGAGAGGATCACCCGCGATATTGCCAAGGGGCATCATAAGGCAGGAGAAAAGCTGCCGACGGAAGCTGCCTATGCCGCGCGTTTCGGGGTGAACCGGCACACGGTGCGACACGCCATTTCCGCACTTGTCGAGGAGGGGCTGATTTACACGCGGCGCGGTGCCGGAGCCTTCGTCGCCTCTGATCCGGTGCGCTATTCCGTAGGCAAGCGGGTGCGCTTTCACCAGTCTGTGGCAGAGGCGGGGCATCAGGGATCCAAAGAGTTTCTGTCCATGACAACGCGCCCAGCAGATGCAGAAGAGGCGCGCGCGCTCGGGAAGCGCAAGGGCATTCAGGTTCATGTGGTTGAGGGGCTGGCGCGGGTGGATGAAACGCCGGTGGCCCATTTCATTTCCGTATTTCCCGCAGCACGGTTTCCTGACCTGCTTGCGCACTTGAAGACGTCAAATTCCATCACTGCAGCCTTTGCCGCTTCTGGTGTGCAGGATTACATCCGTCAGGCAACGCGGCTGGCGGCCGTGAATGCCAATGCGACCTCGGCCACGTTGTTGAACCTTCAGGCGGGTGCTGCCCTGTTGCGCAGCACCAACGTGGATGTGGATATGGACGGGCAGCCCGTGGAATACGGGCGCACGTGGTTCTCGGGCAACCATATAGAGTTGACCATCGACGGTTAGGCGGCTTCGTATTTCTCCAGAAATGCTTCGGCAGGCAGGGCGCGGAAGTCTTCCAGTGCGTCTCTGAGAGTCTCGTGGTCCCAGTCCCACCACGCCAGCGCCATCATTCGTTCGGCCACAGGTTCACAGAACCGCTCTCGCAAGGGGGTTGCCGGCACGCCAGCCACGATCATGTAAGGCGCAACATCCTTGGTCACGACGGCCCCCGCCGCCACGACAGCGCCGGTGCCGATGGTCACTTCGGGCATGACAATCGCCTGCGCGCCGATCCATGTGTCATGACCCAGATGTACCCGCCGTGACGCACGTTTTTCAAAGAAGTCATCCCAGCGGGATGTCTCGTTCCAGTAATCGTCGGAGCGGTAAAGCATGTGATGCATTGATGCCAGTTCCATCGGATGGGCAGTCGGCCCGATCCGCGCAAAGGCGGCAATATTCGCAAACTTCCCGACCGTAGCATTGGCAACATCCGCATAGCGGTCCGTATAGGAATAATCCCCGAAACTGGTGTTCAGCATACGGGTGCCGCGGCCCAGTTCGGTAAAGGCCCCGAGTGTCGAGTGAGACACTTCACACTCGGGGTGAACGAAAGCTTCGCTCTGATCCAGTCTTGGCATTATAGACTCTTTCGACCTTGTTTTATTGACTTCAAGAGTCTTTGTTGCCGATCAGCTTGCTGCGCAACCAGCCTGAAAGGGAGTCCATCATCATTACCATCAGAACGATCAGGACGATGTAATAAGAAACCTCTTCCCAGTCCTTGCCGGTAATGATTGCCTGTGTCAGCAACAACCCGATACCGCCGCCGACAATCGCGCCGATGATGGTGGCACTGCGGGTATTGGATTCCAGATTATAGAGCACCTGACTGATGAACACGGGGGTGATCTGCGGGATGACACCAAAGCGATAACGCTGGATCGGTTTTGCTCCGGTGGAGCGGATGCCCTCGATCTGTTTGTCATCCACATTTTCCAGCGTCTCCGAGAACATCTTGCCAAAGGTGCCGGTATCGGTCAGCAGGATTGCCAGTGCGCCGGTAAGTGGCCCCGGTCCGAATGCACGGGACAGAATAATGGTCCAGATCAGACCGTCCACGCCGCGCAGGAAGTCAAAGATCCGCCGCATAGAGAACCGCGCGACCATATTTCTTGTGAAGTTCTGCGCAGAGAGGAAGGCAAGCGGCAGGGCGATCAGCGCCGCGCCAATCGTACCGAGAAAGGCCATCAGGATCGTTTCGACAATCGCCCACGCCACATCGGAGTGTCGCCACATGGCGTTGTTCCAGAAGCCGTCCCACATCAGCGCAAGGTTGCTGGTGTTCGGGTCGATCCGCGGGGCAGAGCTGGCAAGATAGGCCAGTTGGGCAGGGCTCTTGCCGTAAAACGGACTGTCGAGCGTGAAGAAGAACATCTCCCATCCTGTGAAATAACGGAAGATTTCAGTTTTGGCCTTGGTCACATTAATCCGCCCGCCCGGCACAGTGATCGCAACGCGGTTGCGCGAGGCAGAAATGAATTCAGGTGCTTCGGCTGTAGGCAGTTCAAGGTCGATGCCGCTGTTACGGGTTGTGACTTTGATCGCGCCGTAATCAGGAACGTCGTAGTAGACAACCTTTCCGGCAAGTTCGACCACGCTGTTATCGGCCAGTGTGACGAAGGCGTCTGTGCCGTCGATTTCGACCCAGTCGGGATAGCTGCCTTCAGGATACCGGCCTTTCTTTTCGCCTTCAATTGAGGCTGTAAGGGTGCCTGCTCCACGGTTTGATTTGGTGATGTGCGTTTTGTAGGAATAGCTGTCTGCCACCAGAGTTCGCGCATTTTCAAGGCTGGCCCGCTGGCCAAGGCTCGCGATGTCAAAGGTAAAGAAGATATAAACAAAATAGGCCAGTACCGCACCGAGAAGGGCAAAGGACAGGGTCTTCTTGCCGTTTACCTGACGGACTGCGCCGGCTTTCAAAGTTGCAGTGGTCATTTGGTGTCTCCCACCAGTTTGTTGCGCAGAAGGCTGGACAGTTGGTCCACTGCGACAATGGCAAGGAACAACAGTATGAAGATTGCGGCGGCTTCGTCGTATTTACCCTGCCCCCAGCTAATCGCGTTGCGCAGGTCGTACCCAATGCCACCGGCGCCGACAAAGCCCAAGATGGCCGAAGCGCGGATGTTGATTTCAAAACGCAGCAGGGCGTAGCTGATAAAGTTCGGGGAAACCTGCGGGATCACGCCCAGCCACATCCGCTGCATCCAGCTCGCGCCAACAGAGCCAAGACCTTCAACCGGTTTCAGGTCGGCGTTTTCGGTGACTTCGGAAAACAGTTTGCCAAGGGCGCCGACCGTGTGGAAGGCAATGGCGATCATGGCAGGGACAGGGCCGCCGCCAAGGATAAAGATCAGCACAAGGGCGATGACGATTTCAGGAATGGCCCGCATAATGTCGGACATGCGGCGGAACACCGGAATCATACGGGGCCAGCGGGCCAGACCGCGGGTGGACAATAGGGCCAGAAAGACTGCTGCAATCGCACCGGCCAGCGTGGCAGCGGCCGCAATATTGATGGTTTCCACAAGGCTCGGGAAAAAGGCAACCAGATGGGCCGGCAGCAGGGTAATTTTCTGCGCGGCCTCTCCCAGAACTTCAGCAGGGAAGTCCAGTACATGGGGCAATCCGTCCCAAAACCCACCGGCGTTCCGCTCGTCTGCGGTTATAAAACCGCCGCAAAGCATGGCCACCAGAAGGACCAGCATTATGCCGCTATAGAGTCTTTTTCGGTGGGTTTGGGCCAGATAGCTGGCGCGGGTATCCAGTGCGCTCGGAGACATATTATTTTCCTGGGGAGTTCGAAAAAATTGACCGAGCAGAACGGGGGGCGTTCAGCTCGGCCAGATGCGGTTTGAAAATCTCTTTAATTGGATTTCAGTTCGCGGGCTTTAATGATGACTTCATAGGCTTCATGGGTGATCGGAGCGAAGGCTTTGGCTTCACCATTGGCCACGCCATAGGCACAGTCCGGGTCCATTGCGTGCAGAGAGCCAACCAGACCGGTCATCTTGATCTTTACGTCGGCAGGCAGGGTCTTGCGCAGAACGATCGGGCCTTCGGGGATGGTTTTGGATTTCCAGATCTGAACCATCTCGTTCATGTCGACGAGACCGGCATCAACGGCCTTGCGCAGCGCACCGGAGTTGTAGCCGTCTTCCCAGTTGCCCAGACCGTCGGCCCAGGTCACACCGGCGTCGATGTCGCCGTTGGCAACCGCAACGATGGTTTGTTCGTGGCCGCCAGTGAATTTCACCTCGCCGAAGTAGTCGCCGGATTCCATGGAAGCGCCAGTGGCTTCAGGGATTTCGATGGACGGGATCAGGAAGCCGGAAGTGGAGTTCGGATCACCGAAACCAAAAACTTTGTCTTTCATGTCTTCCAGCGAAGTGATGCCGCTGTCCTTTCGGGCAAAACCAATGGAGTAGTAGCCGTAACCGCCGTCTTCGTTGTATTTTACCAGTACCGGTTCAACCGCTTCGGGATCGGACAGGTAAGTCTTGGCATAGCCGGAAGCGCCAAGCCATGCCATGTCGATGGTGCCGCCCAGCAGGCCCTGAATAACGCCGTTGTAATCGGCAGGTGCGAACAGCTTGGTTTCCACGCCCAGCAGTTCGGTGGTTTTGTCAGCCAGACACTGGTAGCTGTTCATACGGTCTTGTGCGTTTTCGCCACCCAGAATGCCGATGCGGAATTCGGTGATCTCTTGGGCCTGTGCAGCACCGCAAAAGGCGGAGGTCGCAAGGATTGCTGCGATCAGTTTTCTCATTGGTCTTTCTCCAGTCGAAAAACCCGCCGGTATTGGCGGGAATAGGTTGAAATGTCAGGCGATGGCCAGTTCGGGCATCTTGTGATCAGTCAGCACGTCCACGCTGGTGGATGTAGCTGCTTCGCTAAAGGTGCTGTCCGCGCCATAGATTTCGCGGGCCGCGCTCAGGGTCAGTTCGTCGCCAGTGCCATCAAACACCACGCGTCCGGCACGCATCCCGATGATCCGGTCGCAATAGCGCCGCGCGGTATCAAGTGTATGCAGATTGCAGATGACCAGCTTGCCGTCCTCGTCGTGAATGGCCCGAAGGCTATCCATGACGATCTGGGCGTTCATCGGATCAAGCGAGGCAATCGGCTCGTCCGCCAGCACAATCTCGGGGTCTTGCATCAGGGCCCGAGCAATGGCCACACGCTGTTGCTGTCCGCCCGAGAGCGCTTGTGCCCGTTTGGCGGCGTGCTCAGAAATGCCCAGACGTTCAAGAATATCAATCGCATGATGGATGTCACTTTCGGGATAGATGTTGAACATCGTGGCCAGTGTGTTGCGCCGGTTCAAAGTGCCGTGCAGCACGTTGGAGACAACATCCATACGGGGCACCAGATTGAACTGCTGGAAGATCATGGCGCATTGGGATTGCCATGCCCGTTTGTCGGCACCTTTGAGAGAGGAAATCTCGCGGCCCTGAAACAGGATCTTGCCGCTGGTGGGATCATTCAGCCGGTTCAGCATTCGCAGCATGGTAGATTTACCCGCCCCCGATGCACCGATGATGCCGATGAACTGGCTGCGCTCTACCGCAAGATCGACCTGATCGACTGCTGTGGAATTCGCGAATTTTTTGGTTAGCCCTGAAAGCTGAAGTAGCATGTGTCACCCGATGTTCTGTCAGGGCGGGGAATAGGCGGGTTATGATTCACAAGGTTGTCAGTTTCTTGAAGGTTTTGTGAACACGCATTTTTTTTCGCTTTCTCGAACTGTCGGGGAGAGGATACCTCGCAGCGGACACGTGTCGTGCACCGCTCACGAAAAAGAGAGAAATGCCTGTGTTGACTTCCCTGACTTATTTTGTCAGGTAATAAAACACAGCCACCCGATGCCGGAATCATCGGACAGCCAGAACGTGAAACCGAAACAGAAGAGGGGCTGATCATGGCTGACCCGACCACCCTGAATGACCGGTGCTTTACAGCGCGCACGGAAAACACCGTGCCGGCTGGCGCACGGACGATAACGGTTCAAAACAACCGGATTGCAGAGTTCACCACAAACGGCGGAGGGATTGCCTCATGGGTATAGTACATAAAGATATTCAGGCTGCGGGCGGGCAGGTCGCTTCCAACGCATTTTCCACATCCGCCAACCAGACACCGGTGCATTCGGCCGCCGAGCTGACAGGCGAAGGCCCGACCGCCTATATCCGTCACCTCGATCAGGTTTACACCTTGCGTATCACCCGCGCGAACAAATTGATCCTGACAAAATGATGCCGCAGGATTCCAGCCCGAAATCGGGGCGCGGTGGCGCCCCAGTGGGGTTCCTATCGGAACTTGGACCACTGGAAGCTGCCGCAGTGATCTATCTGCGTCTGTGGTGCAGCAGTGCGCAGACACAAGCCCGCGCTGTTAGTGACTTTGAAGCCATGCTCGGGCCGGACAACGGCAGTCGTGTGGCGGCCGCTCTGGCCCAGATATGTCAGGCCTGCTCTATCCACGGTCGCCGCCCGCTCATGCGTCATCACGTGGATTGCACCTGTCTTGGCGGGGACGAAAGCTGTTTTGCGAACTTCATCGCCGCCGCAACCGAGGGCGAGCGGGAAGATGCCTTTCTTTTCGCCTCCAACATCGTCCGCCCCGACATCGCATTGAACCTCGTCACCACGGCCAGAGACTTCGGACTAGGCCTCAGAATGATGGGCGATGCAGCTTGTGTACCGCCCGAACCCCGATCAAACACTCTTCACTAAGTAGAAAGACCCTAACATGAAGACCCTTACGCAACTGGCAGGCCTGTTGGCCGCAACCACGGCACTGACGGCACCTGCCTTCGCAGAAACAGCGCCGGAAAAGGCAGCTGTAATTTCGACATACGCGGATATCGCAGAAGCGACCTACGGCGACAGCCTGCAAGCTGCCAAGGCTTTGCAAGCGGCTGTTGCAAAGCTGGTGGCAGATCCTTCTGCCGAAGCCCTGGAGGCCGCCAAATCCGCATGGCTGGCGGCGCGCGTTCCCTATCAGCAAAGCGAAGTCTTCCGGTTTGGCAACCCGATTGTGGATGATTGGGAAGGCAAGGTGAACGCTTGGCCGCTGGACGAGGGTCTGATCGACTATGTGGATGCCTCTTATGGCGGTGCGACGGATGAAAACGCGGCAGCCGCGCTGAACGTTGTAGCCAACCCGACCTTCAAGCTGGGCGGTACGGATGTGGATGCGACAACCATCACACCCGCACTGCTGGAAGAAACCTTGCAGGAAGCAGATGGCGTAGAGGCAAACGTGGCCACAGGCTATCACGCTATAGAATTCCTGCTTTGGGGGCAGGATCTGAACGGACACGAGGCAGGCAGCGGCAACCGTCCGTGGACCGATTATGCAAAGGGTGAAGATTGCACAAACGACAACTGTGACCGCCGCGGCGCATACTTGCAGGCGGCAACCGATCTGCTGGTCAGTGATCTTGAGTGGATGACAGCACAGTGGGCTGACGATGGTGAAGCACGCGAAGCCGTCAGCGGAGATGAAATCGCAGGTCTGTCCGCAATGCTGACCGGTATGGGGTCGCTGTCTTACGGTGAACAGGCCGGTGAGCGGATGCGTCTTGGCCTTATGCTGAACGATCCCGAGGAAGAGCACGACTGCTTCTCTGATAATACCCATAACAGCCACTACTATGACGGGCTCGGGGTGCAGAACGTGTATCTTGGCGAATATGTCCGCATCGATGGTACAGTTGTCAGCGGTCCTTCGCTGGCGGATCTGGTCGCAGCCAAAGACACAGCTCTGGATGCGCAGATGAAAGGCAAACTGTCGAACACCATGCTGGCACTTGGCCGGATCAAGACCGCCGCCGAGGCCGGATTTGCCTATGACCAGATGCTGGAGCAAGGCAATGCAGCAGGCGAAGCTCTGGTGATGGGTGGTGTGAACGGTCTGATCGACCAGACGCGCACGATCGAGCGGATCGTTACAGAACTGGGCCTGAACAGCATCGCGTTCGAAGGCTCTGACAGTCTCGACAATCCGGATGCCGTTTTCGAATAAACGCCCGGCTGGTGGCAGGCCCAGTGTCTGCCACCGGTTATCCCGCCCGAGGCCGGTGCAATCGGCAAAGCCTTGCCCCCGTCCGGTCCGAAGCGGGCTGGACTAAAATTTTCAAACTGGTATCACCCCGCCGTCGGGCTGTGCCCTTAGGTTGCAAGGCGGCATCGGAATTCAGGCTGGGGCGGGTATGCGCCATAGTTCTGGTACCGGTTCTCCAGCCTTTCGCCAGAGAGTAAGTATATGGACATAAACAAAACCTTCCGCAGCCTGTCCTGTTCCGCTGTGATCGCGCTCCTGCCAGTGGCAGGCTTCGCCCAAACATTGCAACCGGATGACAGCCACCTGAAGGTGGTGCCAAGAACAGAAGCGGAAATAGAGCGGATCAAAGCCGTCACAGCCCCGCCGACCGACTTCAGCAAGCCCCAGAAATTTGAAGAAAACAGCGCCGGTGCGGCCAGTGTGCGGGTGCGCGACACGCGGGATGCATTTTCGGATATGTCCGGAAATATGCCCTTCGCCCGAGAGTTGGATTTCAAGGTCGGCAACGGGTTCTTCCGCAAGCTTTGGGTATCCTCGCCCAGTTCTACGCTGGCGTCTGACGGGCTTGGCCCGCTGTTTAATGCGCGGTCCTGCCAGCGCTGCCACTTGAAGGACGGGCGCGGCCACCCTCCCGAAGCGGGTGGCGATAATGCGGTGTCTTTCCTGATGCGGATTTCCGTGCCAACGCCAGAGCGTGTCACATCCGATCTGGAAAGTTACCTCAGCACCCGCCCCGATCCGGTTTACGGTGGGCAGATTCAGGATGAGGGTCTCGCCGGTCACACAGCCGAAGCGCGGATTGATGTGCGCTACACCGAGTCCGAGATAGCCCTTTCGGGCGGCGAGACTGTCTCTCTGCGCAAGCCGGAATTCACGCTGAAGGATCTGGGATACGGCCCGCTGGCCGAAGGGGCCGTTCTAAGCCCGCGTGTCGCACCGCAGATGATCGGTCTTGGCCTGCTTGAAGCAATCCCTGCGGCGGATATCCTTGCTGGTGAAGACCCTGATGATGCCGACTGGGACGGTATTTCGGGCCGCGCCAATATAGTTTGGTCGGCTGAATTGCAGCGCCCGATGCTGGGCCGCTTCGGGTTGAAAGCCGGACAGGCGAGCGTTCGGGAGCAAACCGCTGCTGCGTTTCTGGGGGATATCGGTATATCTTCCTCCCTTCACGATGCCCCGTACGGCGACTGTACGCGGACGCAGGATGTTTGTGTTGCGGCTGTACACGGGGATCAGGATGCGCGGGTGTTCGAAGTGGACGACGAAACCCTTGATCTGGTCACATTCTATAGCCGTAATCTGGGGGTGCCCAAACGCCGGGATGTAGACGATCCGCAGGTCTTGCGCGGCAAACAGGTGTTCTACGAAACCGGATGCACCGCCTGTCACACGCCAAGCTTTGTGACCAACCGGTTGCAGGATCAGCCGGAACAAAGCTTTCAGTTGATCTGGCCCTATACAGATATGTTGTTGCACGACATGGGGGAAGGTCTGGCCGATCATGCGCCGGAAGCCCGCGCCAGCGGCACCGAGTGGCGCACGCCGCCTCTGTGGGGGATCGGGCTGACCAAAGATGTCAGCGGCCATACCCAGTTTCTGCACGACGGTCGTGCCCGCTCCCTGCTGGAAGCTGTGCTTTGGCACGGCGGCGAAGCGCAAGCATCCCGTGACACTGTTATCAAAATGCCTCCTGCCGATCGGGCTGCCCTGATCCGCTTTCTTGAAAGTCTGTAACCTATGAAGAAACTCTGCACCTTTTTCATCGCCCTGATGTTGCCTGTCTCTGCCAGCGCGGATCGGGCTTTGGTGGATCGTGTCATCAGCAACCACGTCATTCCCCGCTTCCAGACACTGGCGCAAACCACGGCGCAGCTTGCAGAAACCGCAGCCCAGACCTGTGATCTGTCGAACGGGCAGGTGGTTTCCGATTACCATGCGGCCTTTGATGCTTGGATTGGTGTCAGCCATTTGCGGTTCGGTCCGACCGAAATCGAAGACCGTGCCTTCGCGCTGGCCTTCTGGCCGGACCCGCGTAGCAAGACTCCAAAAGCCCTGCGTGCAATGATCACCGAAGAAGATCCGGTGATCCAGCTGCCGGAAAACTACGCCGAAGCCTCTATTGCGGTGCGCGGGTTTTATGCGATGGAGTATATCCTGTTTGACGAACCCACTCAGGCGCTTGGCCACCCTGAATACCAATGCGCGCTGTTTCAGGCCATGACGCAGGATACTGCTGCGCTTAGTCAGGCTATACTTGACGACTGGCAGCCGGATTACGCTGCGCTGATGTTGGCTGCGGGACAGAACGATCGCTATCAGACCGAGAAAGAGGCAGTACAAGAGCTGTTCAAAGCGTCCCTGACCGGATTTCAGTTTACCAAAGACACCCGCATCGGCCGTCCCCTTGGCAGCTTTGATAACCCGCGTCCGAAACGGGCAGAGGCCCGCCGTTCGGGGCGGTCTTTGCGCAATGCCGTCCTTGCAACAGAAGCGGCGCTTGATCTGGCCCGACAGTTGGGAGAGGGCGACGAGGTTATCCAGAGCCGGTATGACGAATTGGAACATTACTTCACTACGGCAACAGCCAAGCTGGAAAGCCCTGTGTTCGCTGGAGTATCCGACCCGCAAAGCCGTGTGAAAATTGAAGTTGTTCAACAGGCTGTGGACCGGCTTCTGGAGTTTACACTGAATGGACTCGGGCCGTATCTCGGGGTGGCCGAAGGGTTTAACGCACTGGACGGAGATTGATTATGACAAGCCGTCGGGGATTTCTGGCAGGGTTGGCTGCCGCAGGTCTGGTGCCGCGCACCACATGGGCCAGTGCAGGGGCGCCGGCCCTTCTGGCAGCGGCGCGGACGGATACAGGAGCCTATGTGCTCTGCGGGCTTTCCGGTGCGGGCGAGGTCTTGTTTGACATACCGTTGCCGGATCGCGGTCACGCTGCGGCAGCCCACCCGCACCGCGCGGAAGCTGTTGCTTTCGCCCGCCGGCCGGGGCGTTTCGCGATTATCCTGAACTGCGTGAGCGGTGCAGTGCTGGCAACACTCGACGCACCGGCAGGCCGCCATTTCTACGGGCATGGCAGTTTCAGTCTCGACGGGCGGTATCTGTTCACAACAGAAAATGATTACGAGGCCGGACTGGGTGTGATCGGCATCTGGGACAGTGCGCAGGATTATCGTCGTGTGGGAGAATATTATTCCGGCGGGGTCGGCCCGCATGAGATAAAGACCCTTCCATCCGGTGATCTGGTCGTGGCCAATGGCGGAATCGAGACCCATCCCGACGCGGGGCGTGCCAAGTTGAACATCCCGACTATGGAGCCAAACCTCTGCTATCTGTCAACGGACGGAGAGGTTCTCGAGACGGTCAAGCTTGATCACTCGCTTCACAAGAACTCTATCCGGCATTTGGATGTTTCCCGCGATGGTCTGGTTGCGGCTGGTATGCAATGGCAGGGTGACGCTGGACAGGTGGTGCCGCTGGTCTTCACCCATAAACAGGGCGAAGCGGCTGTTATCCTTGACGTTGGCACAGCGCTTTATCGCCGGATGGACGGCTATGTGGGAAGTATTGCCATCGATAGCGCGGGGCAGACCGTGGCCGCGACCTCGCCCCGTGGCGGGCTGGTGTTGACCGCAGAACTGGGCGGGCCTGCACCCAAAACTGCAATAGATACCCATGCGGATGTCTGCGGCGTCGCTTACGGGCCGTGGGGGCGCATGGTGACAACGGGCAGAGGACAGGTGATTGGTGGCCTTTCCTTAAGCCCGAATGACTATCCCAAGTTGCATTGGGATAATCATCTGGTACGCATTTGAAATGACAATTGTGAAGTCCGGTGCCTCTCCGGGCACCGGACTGCCGTAGCTTTTGCCGATTGGAACGGGAAGCCTCTGTGCGGCGGCAACGGGGCAATTTATCTGCCGGATCGTTGCAAAATTGCTAAATTTACACAGCTTTGCCAAATATAAACCGCATTTGCGTATATACCTGTTTGGGCAGAGTCTGGAGTATGTTAGTTTGTCGAAAAAAAATGCGTTGCCTTGCCCTTCAACCCCAAGACGAATGGCTCAAGGTGGCCGAACATGAAGCAGACAGGCTAACACATGGTCCAAAATCCATTCTCAATTGCTGTGCGCGGCGTGCCTGCCCGTAAGACCGCGGCTTATGCTGCTCTTTGTCTTTCTGTGTTTCCCGAGACCGTTCTGGCGCAAACCGTCGCAGGCCCGGAAAGCAGCCTGCTGGCGCGGTTCATTGCCGAGTATTACTGGTTCGTTATGTCCGGCTCGATGCTGTTTATGTCGCTGCTGCTGGCACTGGTCGCGGTAACCATTCGCAACATCCACCTGTTGCGCCACAGACGCCACAAGATCATTGCGCAGGGCGCTGAACTGGAATTCCAGAAACAGGCTATGGATCACCATGCTATCGTCAGCATTGCGGACAGCGAAGGGATCATCACCTATGTGAATGACAACTTCAAGAAGGTGACCGGCTACACCGAAGAGGAAATTATCGGTAAGGAAGTCAAGGTTCTTTGGGCAGAGCGCAAGCTTGACGAAACCATGAAGGATCTGCTGCGTGCATTGGATCGCAGGGAGCCTTGGTCAGGTGAAATCCCGACCAAAAAGAAGAACGGAAACTTCTTTTGGGCGCAGGCAACGATGGTGCCATTCTTCGATTCGAATGGAAATTACGTTAACACCACCTCTATCCGCACCGATGTGACCGCGAATAAAATGGCCGAAGCAAAACGGCAGCTTACCTCGTCACTTGACCTTCTGAAGGACGAAGTGGCGATGTTCTGGCCGGACTCTCTCCAGCTTGTCTACATGAACAAGGCTGCACGGGAACAGAACGGCTGGACGGAACAGGACTATCGCACAAAGACTGTTTTTGATGTGTATATCCCGATCGAGCGCGCGCCTTTCGAAAAACTGCTGGAAACCCTGAAGCATACGCGCACCGGACAGGCCAGCTTTGAAATGCCGGCAGGCAAGCGCGTGATCGAGATTACGATCCAGTATGTGACACCGCAGAATGAAAATCCCCGTTATGTGGCGATTATCCGCGACGTGACAGAGGCAGCCCGCTCAAAACGGGAAGTCGCAAACATGCGTACCGTTCTCGATCTGGCGGAATACGAAGTTTACATCATGGATGCGCAGACGCTGGAGTATACCTACCTGAACAAGGCGGCTTTGCGCACAGTGGGCTGGGCTGACAACACATATCGCGGCAAGTCGCCGGCCGATGATGACGAACAATTCGACCGCGAGAGTTTCGAGCGGCGTGTCGCCCCCCTGCGGGAGGGTAAGAAAAATGCCGTCACATTCGAGCGCCGCTCGCTGCACCGCCGTCCTACGGAGGTGACGATCCAGAAACTGCGGATGAACGACAAGGGCGACCAGTTCGTCGCGATTGTGCGGGACATCACGGAACGGGCAACCGCTGAACGGGAAATCCGCCGCTTCAAGACTGCCCTCGATCTGAGTACCGATGCGGTCCACATGTTCTGGCCGGAAACCCTGCGCTATTTCTACGGCAACGAAGAAGCCTTGCGCCGTTCGGGAAACACATTCGAGCAATTCCTCAATCACGGGCCGCTTGATACCAATACGACGCTGACACGGGAAGCTTTGCAGAAAAGGCTGGACCGGTTAATTCGCGGCGAGGTTTCTTCCGAGGTTTACGAGACAGAACACCTGCTTTCCGATGGTTCGGTTATGCCGGTAGAAGTGAATCTTCAGTACATTGAACCGAAGTACCACCGCCCGTATTTCCTCGCGATTATCCGCGATCTGACCACGTCCAAAGCAGCCGACAAGGCAAAGTCCGAGTTTGTGGCCACCGTGAGCCATGAACTGCGCACGCCGTTGACGTCCATCAAGGGGTCGCTCGGGCTGGTACGCACCGGCGCGATGGGCGCTTTGCCTGACAAACCCAAAGCGATGATCGAAATCGCTTACAACAATTGTGAACGACTGGTCCGTCTTATCAATGACATTCTGGATATCGAGAAAATCGAAGCCGGCAAGATGGACTTCCAGATGGAACGGCTGGAAATGACCCAACTGCTTCAGGATGCGCTGGAATCCAACAAATCCTATGGCGAGGAACTGGGCATCAGTTTCAACGTGATCGCGCCTGACACCCCTGTATACACTCACGGCGACGCGGGTCGTTTGTTGCAGGTCATGGCCAACCTGATGTCCAACGCGGCGAAATTCTCCGATAGCGGCAGCACTGTGGATATCAAGCTTGAAGCCGTCGGGGACAAGATGCGGGTGACGGTGTCTGACCAAGGCTCCGGTATCCCTCTGGAGGCCCAGCCAACAATCTTCGACAAGTTCACGCAGGCGGATTCTTCGGATGTGCGCAAGAAAGGCGGCACCGGTCTGGGATTGAGCATTTCCAGAATGATCGTGGAGCATCACGGAGGCGAATTGTACTTCCGAAGCGTGCCTGACGTAGGCACTGACTTCTGGTTCGATCTGGACCTTCTGGAAGCGGTAAAGCTGGCGCCGGCGAGCACACTGGCCCCTGCCTTGCCCCATGTACTTGTGTGTGAAGATGACCGAGATGTCGCTTTGACCCTGAAAAATGTTCTTGAGTTCGAAGGGTTCAACGTCACCATCTCGCTTGATGTTGCCAGTGCGCGCGACCGGCTGGATCACATGAAGTTTGACGCCCTGACACTCGACCTGCAACTGCCAGACGGGAATGGAATCGACCTGCTGCACGAATTGCGCCATACGGACAAACACAGCGATCTTCCCGTTATTATTATAACTGGCAGCCAGCTCGATATAGGGGAGCCTGTGCCGGAGAACCTCAAGGGCCTGTTCCGTAAGCCGCCTAACAGCCACGAACTGATCACACTGCTGCAAACCGTGACAGAGGACGCGGAAACAACCCGGCCACGGATCCTTCATGTGGAGGACGACGCAGGCACCCGCGAGGTTGTGAAGAACATCATGGCCGAGCTGGCCGATGTGGATGCCGCCCCGACGATCGAAGCCGCCAGAGAGATGATGGAGGCAAATAGCTACGATCTGATGCTGCTGGACTTGAATCTGCCGGATGGTTACGGGTTGGAGCTTATTAAGACGCTCAAGCAACGAAATTTCAACAAAATGCCGGTGATTGTATTTTCTGGCGACGAAAGTGCAGATTTGCGTGATGAAAATATCTCGTCGGTGCTGTTGAAATCCCGCGTAACAAACGAAAAAATCCTTGCAGAGATCATGGATACCGTGAAAAACAGGCTCACACTATCATAGAGAATACATTATTATGGCCGCACTTGAAAAAATCCTCCACGTCGAAGATGACGCTGATATCCGGGAAATAGCTAAAATCGCGCTGGAGATGATTGGCGGCTTTGACGTGCACCAATGTGCCTCCGGCCATGACGCTATTGCTGTGGCCGAAGAGTATGCACCGGACCTTATTTTGCTGGATGTAATGATGCCGGTGATCGGGGGGGAGGATACACTGCGGGAGCTGCGCAAGATATCAGCGCTAGATGGGGTGCCTGCCGTATTCATGACGGCTAAAGCCCATCAAAAGGAAAAGCAGGCTTTGCTGGATCAGGGGGCGAAAGCTGTGATCGTGAAGCCGTTTGATCCGACCACTCTGGCGGATGAGATCCGCGCGATCTGGGACGGGCAGGAGGCCTGACAGCCTGCCTGAGGGGGCAAGGTGCCCCTTCTGGAAAGCCAACTATAGATCAGGTATTTATCGCATCCTGTACGTGGCCGATAAGGCTTGTGACACCGTCACACAAAGCACTGCTGTAGCCGCCTTTTTCAATAGCTGCATTAACGTCTGTTTCCAGATTGGCAGCAAAGCTACCCAGTGCATTAAAGCCCAAAGTACCAGCCAGCCCGTGGATCTTGTGCACGATAAAGCGCAACTCGTCCATGTCATTGGCTGTGCAGGTACCTTCGGTCAGCTTTGCGTGAAGCGCTGAAAGACGTTCTTCCCGCTCGGGCAGGCTGCTCACGAATTTTCCCCGAATTTCCAGAAGCTTGTCAGACAGTGCCGGGTTCATCAGAAGCCCATTTCCATCTTGGTGACGTTTTTGGCTGACGGATGTTTCAGGCGGTTCCGAATGGTGTCTATCTTGCTGGACCAGCCGTTGTTCTTTGGAAGACGGCGCAAGGATTGCGCAGCGGTTTCGGCAGAATCTACGGCCTTATACAGCGGCTCAAGCGTGTTCTTACTGCTGAAGAAGCCACATTTGACAGGTTGCCCCATGACCAGCTGCACATCCATTTTGGCGCCATTGTCATAGACAAGTTCCATATCCCGGATCGACATTGAGATCTCACCGGGCAGGTCATTGAACGTATCCATTACAACCTTGTGGCAGATGGCTACAAACTGGCCGTTGCCCCGATAGCTGAGGAAAAATTCACTCCGGCGCAAGTTGTCGGAAATCGCTTCGGCAATATCGATGATTGTATTTGAGAAGTCGCTACCCGAGCTGTGCGCGTGAATTGTCGAAATATTCGCCACCTGAAATGCAACAATGCAGGAACCGAACAGCCCTCCGCGTGTCAGTTGCAAAAGGTAGTTTTCAAAGGCGAGCTTGCCGATCACTCCGGCCACACCGTCGATCCGGATTTCTTCGGAAAGGGCGACAGGGTTCTTGGTTTCGATTTGATCCCGCAGCGCTTCAAGAGCGAAGCTTTTGTCTTCTGCTGCGGCGTGTTCCTGTACCAGACGGGCGGCAAGGTTTACACGGGTGCCCAGTTCCAGCACGTCGAAGGGTTTTGTAACATAATCCGACGCACCCGCTGTAAAGGCGCGGTCGATGTACTGGCGGTCGGCCATGGCGGTGATCATAAGGATCGGTGCAGAGCGGTAGGCGGGGAACTTGCGAATGTGATGGCACAATTCGATCCCATCCATTTCCGGCATCTGGATGTCGAGAAGAAAACAGTCAAAGCGGGTCGGGCTGTTTTTGATTGTATGCAAGGCCTCGGCACCGGACGTCACCAGAGTGATGTCAGGGAAGCCAGCAGCCCCTACGACCTCTTTCAGCAGCTCCAGGATGATTTCGTCATCATCAACCGCGAGAATTTTCATTTGCCCCACCATGTCTTTCTTGGTCTCAAGACGCGCTCCTAGGTTTCTACCAAGCGTCAGGGATCGGTTACATCTTGTGGTAGTATTCTCAAATAATGTGGCGGGTTTGTGACGCATTGTTGTTAACACTCGTACAGAGTCAGGGAAAACTTGAGAAAAAAGCGTGAAAAACGATGCAAACTTATCACGGAGCGCCCGGAATTGCCGGTGGCTTGGTTTTCGCAATTAAATATTCACTTTTAGAAAGAATCGGGATTTCTGCGTCTTTATTTGCAAAATCAGAGGCAAAGCACCGAGTTATTGCCAAAAACGAAACCTCCGTTTGTAAAGTTTTGTAAAATTTTTACGTCAATTTTGTAAAACTTCCGCGCGCGCAATGCGCGAGAATCCACATCTGCCGCTTTCAACTACAGGATATTGAGAGGTTCGGTTGTGTCACACACTATGTTGTTTCAGGATACGAATTGTTCCTCGGCATCTGGTTGAGGTATGCAACCCTAGGGGTAATCCAGCTTTCACAAACTGAGCAGAAAGCGAGTTTTGGCGAACAGGAAAGCAAACAACAGGCCCGTTCATTTTCATGAAATACCGGTCGCTGACACAGTGGAATCTGTGGACCATGCTATTTAGCTGCACTAGGATTCGGGAACCAACACAGCGCTTGGACAACGATTCAAAGCGCATTAACCAATCGGGAGATAATATGAAGCTCAACATGCTTATGACAGGGACCATCCTGTCCGGATTCCTCGCCGCCTCTGCTGTAACCGCGCAAGAACTGGTCGTTCTGGATTGGTCGGGCTATGAAGACGAAGGCTTTTTGCAAAGTTACATTGCCAAGCATGGCGGTCCGCCAACCTATTCGTTTTTCGGCGAAGAGGAAGAAGCCTTTCAAAAGTTGCGTTCGGGGTTCAAGGCAGATGTGTCGCACCCTTGCAGCCAGTCCGTTTCCAAGTGGCTGGATGCGGGACTGATCGAACCCATCGACCCTGCCAAAATCGAACGCTGGGACGAAGTGAACGCCGGAATGAAGGAAGCTTTCAAGTTCGACGGCGAATATTACCTGATCCCGTCCGACTGGGGCACAACAGCCCTGACCTATCGCAGCGATCTGGTTGATCCGGCCGCAATGGACACCCTTGAAGTGTTCAAGGATCCCAAATACGCGGGCCGCATCGCGCTGCCGGACAATGTGGACGATGTTTATGCACTGGCCTATCTGGCGACGGGTACTCAAGACTGGTCAAAAGCAACGGACGAGGATTTCGCCAAAGCCAACGAATGGCTGCGCGCGGTTCACCCGATGGTGCGGGCCTATTGGGCCGATGGCGCGGAGCTGGCCCAGTTGATGACCAGCGGTGAAGTGATTGTAGCCTGGGCTTGGAACGAGACCCCGACAACACTTGCAGGGGAAGATATTCCCGTAGAAGCCAACCGCGAGACAAAGGAAGGTTCTTCAACATGGTTCTGCGGGTATGTGAACCTGAAGGACGGTCCGAACGACGAAGCGTTGGTCTATGATTTCTTCAACACATGGCTGTCACCTGAAACCACGCAATACATTGTGAACGAATGGGGCTATGGCAGCGGCAACGAAGCGCAAATGGCTTCCCTTGGGACAGAAGCGCTTGAAGGGGCCGGTCTGGGCGAGATTAACGTGCCAATTCTGGCGCAAATCCCTATGGACCAGCAACTGCGTGAGAAGATGATCGCAGAATTCGAAAAGATCAAAGCCGGTTTCTAAATCGGTAAAGCAGTCTTGGAAAAGGGCGCTCGTTCGGGCGCCCTTTTTTATTTGTGCGGCTGCAAACATAAGGAGGTCGCTTGGTCAGCCCCTTCCTAATCAGCTTTTCAAGGACAAGCCTGCCCTTCGGCAGCGGTGCAAGTGCTGACGATTCGACCTGTTTTCCAATTTTTCTAAGAAGACACTGCCGGTTTGTGTCTGGCGGAGCGGAAGAGGCGGCAATTCTGATATTTTCCTATGCTAACGGATAGGATCTACGCCCAAGATAGTAGGCGTCCTATTCCCTTCCCAACGGGTTTTCGAAAATAAACCCCGTATATTTGTTTCAGTTAACAAGCTCTGAAGGAAAGATCATGGACTGCAAACAAATTGAGATGAATGTACGGCAATCGCGGATTTCTGCGTTGAAAAGCATAGATGGAACGCCCAGATCAGCCCGCCCGCAAGCATTGGTCTTGGGGAGTTCTGCAGGCCAAGCATATTGGCCGGAAGCTGTCGCTGATGTTGAGGATCGTCTGTTCAGAACGTTTAAAACCATGCGGTATCTTGTGTGACAGGCCCTGTCGCCGGACAGGCAGCTGCACAGGCAATGCGACATGCCGCGCGCATGAAGTACAAGACCTTTGAAGTCATACTCAGCTATCCCGAGGATTAGGCGCGTCCTGATTGATACCGCGCCTACTTCAGCAACAGAACGCTTTCCGCGCCCCAGCCGACGCGGGCACGGTCCTGGCGGGACAGGACGGCACGTCCGGCGGTGTTGCGCATGGATATTGTGACGGGGTGGTCTACGCCGTCCAGCTTCACGTCGTAGTAAGTCATATCGCCGTAGTAGTAGACATCTTCGACAATCCCTGATGCCTCTCGTTCGGAGCGGGCGTTTTCGCCGGATAGTATTGTCAGCATTTCAGGGCGCACCCCTGCTGTCACGCTGGCATCAACGCCACCGGGCGCTTGTTCGGCCGGGATGATAGCTTTGCCAAGCCCTGCGATCTCGCACTCAAAAGTACCGGCTGTGCCTGCGCTAAGCGAAACATCAAGGAAGTTCATCACGCCGATAAATTCAGCCACCTTGCGGTTTACAGGGCGGCGGTAGAGATCCTGCGGTGAGGCAAGCTGCCCGATCCGCCCTTCGAACATCACCGCGATCCGGTCGGACATGGTCAGCGCTTCTTCCTGATCATGTGTCACCAGAATAAACGTGATCCCGACCGCCCGTTGAAGGTGGCGCAGTTCGGATTGCATCTGTTCGCGCATCTTCTTGTCGAGCGCGGAAAGCGGTTCGTCCAGCAGCAGCACCTTGGGTTTCAGCACCAGCGCACGGGCAAGCGCCACGCGCTGTCTCTGCCCGCCGGACATGGCATGAGAGGCACGGTCGCCGTATCCCTCCAGACCGACCTGTTTCAGCGCAGTGGCCACCTCGGTTGCGATTTTGTCCTTGGGCATCTTGCGCGCCTTCAACCCGTAGGCGACGTTTTCAGCCACTGTCATATGGGGAAAGATGGCATAGCTCTGGAATACCATATTGGTGGGGCGGCGGTTGGCGGGAACATTTTCCATCGACTGTCCGGCAATTTCCACCTTACCGGCAGAGACATCTTCAAATCCCGCGATAGTGCGCAGCAGGGTTGTCTTGCCACAGCCCGACGGCCCGAGCAGGGAGAAGAATTCGCCCGTGCGGATCTCCGCATTCACATCGTAAAGCGCCTGAAAGTCGCCGTAGAATTTATCGATGCCGCTTAGGCGGATGATCGGGTCGGTCATAGGAATCCTCCGGCATCTTCAATGCCTGTTTTTCTTGCGCTACGGCGGCGGAAATATTCGGCTGTGGCCAGCAGGGTCAGGGACAGGATCAACAGGATCGTGCCAAGGGCCATCAGGCTGGGCAGTTTTTGCGGGAACCGCAGCTGCCCCCAGATATAGACCGGCAGTGTGGGTTCGGTTCCGGCCAGAAAGAAGGCGATGATAAATTCATCCAGTGATATGGTAAAAGAGATCAGCATCGAAGACACCACACCGGGCAGCACCAGCGGCATCGTAACCAGCCAGAAGGTTGCCAGTTTGGTTTGCCCCAGATCGAAAGAGGCTTCTTCAAGGCTTTGATCAAGGTTCAGAAACGCCGAAGACAGGATCGCCACGCAAAACGGCGTGCAGATCAGCACATGCCCCAGCACAATGGTCCAGAGCGACAGGTCAAACCCCATTTGCAGGATCACAACCAGCAGGGACACACCGACGATAATCTCGGGCAGGACCAGCGGGATCATGATGAATCCCATCACCGCCTTTTGTCCGCGAAACTTATAGCGGGAAGAGGCCCGCGCCGCCAGAATACCAAGGCTCGTAGAGATAATCGCGGTACTGACAGCGATTAGCAGGCTGTTTTTTGTGGCGGTGTGCAGGGCTTCGGTTTCCCAAAGCACATTGAACCAGTTCAGCGTGAAGCCTTTTAGCGGAAAGGAGACAATCGAACTGTCGTTAAAGGCAAAGACCGGCAACAGCAGGGCAGGGGCGTAAAGAAACACCAGAAACACTGCGATATATAGTTTGAAAAGTTTGCCGGACTTCATTTCTGCCCCACCAGATATTTGCGGTTCAACCAGACGAAGACCAGGGAAATCACCGACACAAGGAACATGGCCGACAGCGCCAGCGCCGCGCCAAGGGGGGCGTTATTGGCCTTTTTGAACTGCAGTTCGATCATGTTGGAGATCATCAATCCGTTCGGCCCACCCACCAGCCGCGGTGTGACGTAATCCCCGATGGTCGGGATAAAGACGATAACGGTCGCCGCCACCACGCCCGGCATCGCCAGTGGCAGGGTGACACGGATGAACCGGCGCAGGGGACCGTCGCCCAGATCCTCTGCGGCTTCCAGCAGGGAACGGTCGATTTTTTCCAGCGCGACGAAGATCGGCAGAATGGCGAAAGGCACCCAAGCATGGGCTAGCGTCACTACCACGGCATTCTGGTTATAAAGAATAAAGGACAGCGGCTGTTCGATCACACCGAGCCCCAGCAACGAGCCGTTCACAACCCCGTTGTACCCAAGGATCACTTTCCACAGGAAAATCCGCATCAGGTAACTGGTCCAGAACGGAATGGTGATCAGGAAAATCCACAGTGGTTTGCGCTTTTGCGGGACGTAAAAGCTGACGTAATAGGCGACCGGAAAAGCCAGCAGGATCGTCAGCGCCGTCACGAGCGCGGAAATCTTCAGGGACCGCCCCATCAGAGTCTGGTAAATCGGTTCGGACCAGGCTTCGACATAGTTCTTCAAGGTGAAGGTTTTATCGAGATCGAGGTAGTCCTGCGTCCAGAAGCTGAGCGCGATAACCATTGCAAGCGGTGCTGCCAGCAACAGAATGGAATAGACCAGCGTAGGGCTGACCAGCAGCCAGCCCGAAGCTTCTTCCGAGCGGCGCCATTTGGTAAACCCGCTCATACGATAGAGCCTAGGATCATCAGTTTGTAATCACTTCGCATTTTGTGTCTTTGACTTCCTTCCATTGGAACTTCGGAAATCGTTTCAGAGCAAGCGAAAACGTTACAAATGCCCTTCTTTACGCAGTTCTTTTGTGACTTCTACGATAGAGGCCCGCAAAGTTTTTACCAAAAAGTCCACATCCTTGCGGGTCAGGGTCAGAGGCGGAGACATCACGTTCAGATGGCCGATCGGACGCACCAGCAATCCCATGCTTTCTGCGGTGGTTGCGATCCGTTTGCCAATATCCACCTCGTCGGGGAACAGTTCTTTACTGGCCTTGTCCTTCACGTTCTCTACACACATCATCAGCTTGCGACCGCGCACGTTGCCAACGATTTCAAGGTCGTTCAGCGTGTGAAGCTGCTCTTCAAAATAGCTGCCTACCTCGGCCGCGTTCTGCATCAGGTTTTCGCGCTCCATGATCTCGATATTCTTCAGCGCGGCAGCACAGCAGACGGGATGCCCGCTATAGGTGTAACCACTGGTGAACCAGCGGTTTTCATCGCCTTGGGAAATCACTTCGTGGATGCGATCCGAATAGATCATCGCGCCCATCGGCAGATACCCCGAAGACAGCCCCTTGGCCGTGGTGATGATGTCCGGCACAACGCCGAATTCATCCTCAATCGCAAAGAAATGGCCCAACCGTCCGAAAGCGGTCACGACCTCATCGGCAAGGAACAGGATGTCGTGCTTCTGGCAAACCTCCCACATCCGTTTCAGATAGCCTTTCGGGGGTACAAGCACCCCGCCAGACGCCTGAATAGGCTCTGCAAAAAAGGCGGCGACCTTATCTGCGCCGATCTCTGCGATCTTGGCTTCAAACTCGGCGATCAACTGGTCGGTAAATTCGTCTTCGGTAGGGTTGCCTTCAGCGCGATAGAAATGAGGCGCGGAGATATGGTGGATGCCATCCCGCAGGTACTGGAACTCTGTCACTTTGTCGGCCGCCTTGTTGCCTATGGACATGGTGACGAAAGTGGACCCGTGATAGGCCTGATCCCGCGCGATGATATGGGTCTTTTCCGGCTTGCCACGACAGTAGTTGTAGAACCCCACCAGACGATAGGCCGAGTCCACTGCCGTGGAACCGCCAGTGGTGAAATGCATCCTGTTCAGGTCACCCGGAGTCAGGCTGGCCAGCTTTTGCGCCAGCAACGCACTCGGCCCGTTGGTCATATCCACAAAGGTCGAGGAATAGGCCAGCTTTTCAACCTGCTCGGCAATGGCTTGCGCCATTTCCTTGCGCCCCAGCCCGATATTGGTGCACCACATGCCACCCACGGCATCCAGATAGGACTTGCCGTTGGCGTCTTTCAGATAGCAGCCTTCACCGCTCTCCACGACCATGGCACCTTCTTTTTCGAAACTGTCGAAATGGGTCCACGGGTGAAGAGTATGGCGCTGATCCAGTGCGCGCAAATGGGCTTCTGCATCGTTCTGGCCTTTATCGGTAAGCATGGTGTTTCCTTTGATCTCTGAAATGAATTCCGGTTGGTCTGTCCTGTCCTGATGTGAAAACGATAAGGCGGCTAACGGCCCTTCCAGACCGGATCGCGGCCTTCGGCAAAGGCGCGGGCGCCTTCCAGCTGGTCTTCGGAGGAATAGAGCCGGTCCACGGATTCAAGCTGGCGCTGGGTGATCCGGTTCATGGCATCCTGAAACTTGCTGTCCTCGGCATCGCGCACGACTTCCTTGATCGCCGCATAAACCAGTGGCGGCCCGCTTTCGAGCATCCGCGCCATGTCCCAGGCCTTTTCCAGCAGGTCGGCGCCGGGATGGATCTGGTTCACAAAGCCCCAGCGGTGTGCTTCTTCCGCATCAAGCCAGCGGCCCGTCAGCAGCATTTCCATCGCGATGTGATAGGGAATGCGCTTGGGCAACTTGATGCTCGCCGCATCCGCAACCGTGCCGGAACGGATTTCCGGCAGGGCGAAAGAGGCATGATCCGCCGCCAGAATAATATCCGCCGACAGCGCCAGTTCCAGCCCGCCGCCACAACAGATGCCGTTCACAGCCGCGATCACAGGTTTGTTCAGCCCGCGCAATTCCTGCAAGCCGCCGAAACCGCCGACGCCGTAATCCCCGTCAACCGCATCCCCGTCAGCGGCGGCTTTCAGGTCCCAGCCGGGGCAGAAGAATTTCTCGCCGCCGCCGGTGACAATAGCCACCCGCAATTCCGGATCGTCGCGGAAATCTGCAAAGACCTTACCCATGATGCGGCTGGTGGCCAGATCAATGGCGTTGGCCTTGGGGCGGTCCAGTGTCACTTCCAGAATGCCGCCCTCGCGGCGGGTTTTTATCGGGTCTGTCATGTCAGGGCCTTCTCGTGCGTTTGTGTCTGTGACGTGTTGGTCGCACGCGCACCGGTCTGCCGGCGCAGCAGGGCGTCTGCTGCAATGGCATCGGTGGGGGTGCAGATCAACGGATTGATTTCAACTTCTTCCAAGCCGTGAGCATTGGCAAGGACATAGTTCTGAACCGCTTCTATGGCATCCAGAACGGCAGGCATATGGGCAGCAGAGGCATTGCGGAACCCGTTCAGCATTTTGCTAATTTTAAGAGTGCCAAGCGCGGCTGCGATTTCTGCGCGGGTGGAGGGGATCAACAGGGACGCGCTGTCCTCCAGCAGTTCGGTCAGCACCCCGCCAGCACCCAAGGTCAGAACGAAGCCGTGGGCCGGATCCTTGACCACACCGACCAGCATTTCAGCCACGGTGCCTGTGATCATCTCTTCAACCAGAAACTGCACACACGGCATCGTTGCTGCGGCAGCTTCCACGGCCTCCGGCTGTTGCAGGTTCAGCGCCACCGCTCCGGCCTCTGATTTATGGGCGATGCCCACCCCTTTGAGCACGACAGGAAAACCGATTTCCCCCGCCACTTGCGCTGCCTGCGCCGGGGAGGTGGCCTGAGCAGATTTGGGTATACGCAATCCGTGGGCATAAAGCGCGGTTTTGGCTTTGGCTTCGCTCACTGTTTCTGCAGCTCCGCTCTCTGTTGGTAACAGTACCGGTTGGTTTGAAGGCGCGGAGCATCGTGCGGCTGCGGCGACAGCCTCAACCGTTTCGCGCAGACCGAGCATCGGGATCACGCCTTTTGCAATCAAACGTGCTGCGATGGCTTCAGACAGGTTTTCCGGTAGGGTTGCAACCATTGCGACCGCCGCACCGGTTCGCGCTTTGGCCAGTCCGGCGGCATCAATGGCGCAATCCCAATCCGCATCCGAGCATTTGTCGGCGCGGGGAAAATCAACCACCAGTAGGGTCAGCGCCAGATGGGGTTCCATCATCGCGGCCCATGCCGTGGCCATCGCTTCCGTGTTGCGCCAGATATACGTGTGATAATCCAGCGGATTTGCCAATGCCACCATTGGGCCCAGCGCGTCGCGCAGGTTGCGGCTCTGGCTCTCGGTCAACGGCGGAAAGGTGACAGATGTGCCATGTGCGGTATCCGCTGCAAGGCTCGCCTCGCCGCCCGAACAACTGATCGACGCAATCTCGCCAGAGGGCAGCGGGCCTGCAAAATGCAGCAGTTTCAAGGTTTCAAGAAAGGTCGGCAGGCTGTTCACCCGCGCAATGTTAAGACGCCGCAACAAGGCCGTCGCCCCCGCGTCTCCCCCCGCGACAGATGCCGTGTGCGAAATGGTAGCGGCCTTCGCCTGATCCGATTTCCCCACTTTCAGGGCCACAATCGGCTTGCCCAGTTCAGCTGCTTTTTGCGCCAGCGCCTCATAGGCGCGGATGTCGTTAAACCCTTCAATATGCAGGCCAAGAGCGGTAATGCGCGGATCTTCCAGAAAATGGGCGCCGATTTCCGCCATGCCGGTCTGCGCCTGATTTCCCGCACAGGCCACGGCCGCGACTGGCAGGCCCCGTTGCTGCATGGTGATGTTCACAGCCATGTTGGAGGATTGCATGACAATCGCCACCCCGCTTTGCACCGGTGTGCCGCCATGCTGGTCGGGCCACAGGATTGCGGAATCAAGGTAATTGATCATGCCATAGCAGTTCGGCCCCAAAACCGGCATTTGGCCCGCCGCCGCAACCAGTTGCGCCTGCAAATCAGAACCGGCCGCGTCTTCATGATCGGCTTCGGAAAACCCCGAGGCAAAGCAGATGGCACCGCCGGCCCCCATGGCAGAAAGTTCCGCCACAATGTCCAGCGTTGCATGCCGGTTTACCCCGATGAAGCAGGCGTCCGGCGGTTCGGGCAGATCACCAAGGCTGGTATAAGCGGGCAGGTTTCCAAGGGGCTTTCCCTTGGGGTGTACCGGAAAGATCGGTCCCTTAAAACCGGCCCGTTGAGCCTGTTCAGCCACCGCTTCGCACCAGGCGCCGCCACCGATTATGGCAATGGACTTCGGGGAAAAGAGTCTCTGCAAGGTCATGGCGTCAGGTCCCAAGGGAAAAAGGTTTCCAGCCTCCGGCGGGGATATTTTCTGCCAGAAGAAGCAAGGATTTGTTAACAGGAATCAGGTTTAACCGATGTGCGGTACAGGCTGGGAAGCCGATGGCCGCGCCAGGAGAAGGCCCTCTGCCGCTGTTCAAAGCGCAGAGGGCTGTTTCCACCCCGCCGCGCCTTTCTTCTGGCCTTAAATATCCCCGCGCGGAGCGCATGGCTTACGCGCCCAACGCGCGCAAAAGCTCGCGGCTGATGATGTGACGCTGAATTTCAGATGTACCGTCCCAGATCCGTTCCACGCGCGCATCGCGCCAGAAGCGTTCCAGCGGATAATCGTCCATCAGGCCCATGCCACCGTGGATCTGGATGGCCGCATCTGTGACGCGGGAAAGCATCTCAGAGGCGTAGAGCTTTGCACTGGCAATTTCGCGGTTTGCGGGCAGGCCCTTGTCCAGCCGGTCCGCTGCCGCAAGGGTCAGCAGGTCTGCCGCGTCGATTTCGGTAATCATGTCAGCGATCTGAAAGCTGACACCCTGAAACTTGCCGATGGGCTGGCCGAACTGTTCCCGCTCGGCGGCGTAGGACAGTGCGTAGTCGAATACGCGGCGCGCACGGCCCACAGACATGGTCGCGACGGTAATCCGCGTGGCGTAGAGCCATTCGTTCATCACCGCAAAGCCGCCGTCTACCTCTCCCAGAACCTGTGCGTCTGGCAGGCGACAGTCGTCGAATTCAAGGATCATATTCTTGTAGCCGCGGTGGGATACGGATTTGTAACCGTCGCGGATGGTAAAGCCCGGTGTGCCACGATCCACCAGAAATGTGGTGATCCGCTTCTTCGGGCCTTTGGGCGTATCGTCTTCGCCTGTGGCGATAAAGACGATGATGAAATCTGCATGATCCGCACCGGAAATAAAGTGCTTGGTGCCGTTTACCACCCAGTCTCCACCATCGCGCACGGCGGAGCACTTCATGCCGCGCACATCCGAACCGGCCCCCGGTTCTGTCATTGCCAATGCGTCCATCCGCTCGCCGCGCATGGCTGGCATCAGATAGCGCTCGCGCTGTTCGGCGTTACAGGCCATCAGGATATTCTGAGGGCGGCCAAAGAAATGGTTCAGTGCCATAGAACCACGTCCCAGTTCTCGTTCCACCAGCGCAAATTCGCGGTGGTTCAGGCCGGCCCCGCCCACTTCTTCCGGAAAGTTGCAGCCGTAAAACCCCAGCTCGAGTGTCTTGCGTTTGATTTCGTCCGCGATTTCCTTGGGCACTTCACCCGTCCGTTCGACCAGTTCCTCGTGAGGATAGATTTCTTTCTCAACAAAGGACCGCACAGTAGAGGCGATCATTTCCTGTTCTTCGGTCAGGCCGTATTGCATGTCGGAATCCTTTTGATGTTGCCCCGAGCCTATGCCTCTTGCAAAGGACAACCTTGCACAAGTATCCCTTGATCATGCCGATCTGGAAAAAATCATCTTCGGGCGAGTTACGAGTCGGGGTTTTGTTGTTCGATCACTTTTCGAACCACTGCCTGGCCAATGCTATTGAGCCGCTGCGGGCTGCCAATGATCTGGCGGGAGTCGATCTGTTCGACTGGCACTTCCTGTCGCTCGATGGAAACAGCGTAACCAGTTCCAGTGGGTTGGAAATCACGCCGGACGGGCGGCTTGACGGGATGTCGGGCGAAATGCTCTTCGTCATGCCGAGTTATGCCCATCACAGCCACACAGGCGCACCGACCCAGCTCGGCCTGCGGGCGGCGGCCAAGCGCTTTGGCATCATCGCGGGGTTTGATACAGGCGCTTGGCTGATGGCCGTGGCGGGGCTGTTGCGGGGACGGCGGGCTACAATCCATTGGGAGGAACTGGATGCATTTGCCGAAACCTTCCCCGAAGTAGAGGTGCTGCGGGAACGCTATGTCATTGACGGGAACCGGATCACCTGCACGGGGGCCATTGCGGCGTTTGATCTGGCGATGCACCTGATTGCCTCCCAGCACGGAGAGGCGTTGCGACAGGATGTGGCCACACTCTTTATGTCGGATGCGCGGGTGGATGGGGGATTTGGTCGGGCGCGGGATCGTCTGGTGGGGCGGGCGCTTGACCTGATGCAGGCTCATGTGGAAAGCCCGCTGTCCGTGAAGGAACTGGCGCGGCGTCTGGGCGTGTCGCAAAAAACGCTGGAGGCGCGTGTGAAAGCCGCGCTTGGCGCGACACCACGACAGGTTTACCGGCGCCAGCGTATGGTGGTGGCACGCAATCTTGTGCATGACACGGAGCTTGGCATTGCCGAGATCGCGGTGCGTTGCGGGTATCGTGATGCCACGGCGATGACGCGGGCCTTTCGCGCCGAATTCGCGACCTCGCCCCGTGCGATGCGCGGGGCAGAGGCGCGGGGCGCGACGGCCTAGCTCGCGTAGGTGGAGCCTTCTTCGTCGAGGATCAGTTTCAGTTCGGCCAGATGGCGATCTGCCTGTTCGGGATAGTCTTCCAGTTCCCGCGCCGTCTTTTCAGCGATTTCGTCGGAAAGCACCCGCAGTTCCTGTCCGGTTTGCAACGCGCGGATGTAGGTTTCGGCGGAGCGTTCGAAGTAATAGAGCCGGTTGAACGTATCAGCGACGGTGTCGCCAATAATCATTACGCCATGGTTGCCCATGATCATTACCTTGACTTTGGGATCGCTGAACAGTTGGGCGCAACGTTCGCCTTCCTCTTCAAAGGCCAGTCCGCCGTAATTGTCGTCAATCACATAGCGGTTGAAGAATGTGGCGGTGTTCTGGTCAATCGGCAACAGGCGGCTGTCTTTCAGGCTGGCCAGAACCGTTGCATGGACCGAATGGACGTGCATGGCGCAGCGGGCGTGAGGGCAGTGGCGGTGCAGCGCACCGTGCAGACCCCATGCTGTCGGGTCCGGTGCGCCGGGGCGGGACAGGACATCGGGATCATTGGCATCCAGCAGCAGAAGGTCGCTCGCCTTGATTCGCGCGAAATGCATCTGATTGGGGTTCATCAGGAACTGGGTTCCGTCGTCATTCACGGCATAGGAAAAATGATTGGCTACGGCCTCGTGGAAGTTCAGCCTTTCGGTCCAGCGAAAAGCTGCGGCGAGATCCACGCGGGCGTCCCAGTGATCCATGTTGGTTGCGTTCGGCTGTGGGGCGTTCATGTCTGATCCTTTCATCGGTTTGGCTGCAAGGTGACGGTAAAATTCGTCGCTGACCAGCCCCAAGCGCAAAGAAAAAGCCGGACCCGAAGGCCCGGCTTTCTGTCTTTACGGAATTGCGCGGTTTTTAGTTTTGCGCGAATTCAGGGTAGGCTTCCATGCCCAGCTCGCTCATGTCGAGGCCGGTTACTTCGGCTTCTTGCGGTACACGGATGCCCATGATCGCTTTCAGGATGAACCAGACAACAGCGGAGGTGACGATCACAAAGACTGCTACTGTGATGATACCGTAGAGCTGTGCGCCAAGGGATGCGTCGCTGTTGGTGAAGATCACGGCGATTGTGCCCCAGATACCTGCAATAAGGTGTACCGGAATGGCGCCAACCACGTCGTCGATGCGGAACTTGTCCAGAAGCGGAACAGAGAAGACAACGATCACACCACCAACGGCACCGATCAGGGTTGCTGCACCGATGGAAGGTGTCAGCGGCTCGGCTGTGATAGAGACGAGACCGGCAAGCGCACCGTTCAGGATCATGGTCAGGTCAGGCTTTTTGTAGAGCATCTGTGTCAGGACCAGCGCGGCAACCACACCACCGGCAGCGGCAGCATTGGTGTTTACGAAGATACGGGAAACATCAGCAATATCGCCTACAGTACCCATTGCCAGCTGCGAACCGCCGTTGAAGCCGAACCAGCCGAGCCACAGGATGAATGTACCCAAAGTGGCCAGTGTCAGGTTGGAACCCAGCATAGGTGTGACGCGGCCTTCACGGTATTTACCGATCCGTGGCCCAAGAATGATCGCGCCTGTCAGAGCAGCCCAGCCGCCTACAGAGTGCACAACTGTGGAACCTGCGAAGTCAAGGAAACCGGCTTGATCAAGGAAGCCTGCGCCCCATTTCCAGGATGCCTGGATCGGGTAGATAACCGCTGTCAGGACAACGACAAAGATCAGGAACGGCCAGAGTTTGATCCGTTCGGCCAGAGCACCGGACACGATGGATGCTGTTGCGGCACAGAACATCAGCTGGAAGAAGAAATCCGAACCAACAGAAGCATAGGACAGATCGGCGTCTGCTGCAGCAAGGCCAACCGGCTCAAGGCTTGTCGGGCTCAGGGCGCCAATAACGTTCGGCACGATCCAGGCGTCGCCCGGGTACATCAGGTTAAAGCCGATCAGGTAGTAAAAGATACAGGCCAGACCAAACAGCGCCATGTTTTTGGTCAGCTGCATGGTTACGTTCTTGGAGCGGACCAAACCGGCTTCCAGCATGGCAAAACCGGCGGCCATAAAGAACACCAGAAAGCCGCCGACCAGAAACAGCAGCGTGGTCAGAATGAAATTGACTTCGGTTGGTACGGCGGTCGGCGTGGCATCCTGTGCCATCGCGACGACCGGCAGGGCGGTAGCCGCCAGCGCCAGAAGCGGGGTTTTCAGGGAATAGGTCATGACTTTATCCTCGTTCATCATCATTTTGCAGCGTTTAGATCGCGTCGTCGCCGATTTCGCCGGTGCGAACGCGGACTGCTTGCTCCACATCCAGTACAAAAATCTTGCCGTCACCGATCTTGCCGGTTTTGGCGCTTTCTTCGATCGCGCTTACGGCTTGCTCGGCCATGTCGGCCGTGACAACGATTTCCAGTTTCATCTTGGGCACGTAGTTAATTGCGTATTCTGCCCCGCGATAGATTTCGGTGTGGCCGGATTGAACGCCGTAGCCTTTGATCTCCGTGACCATCATCCCTTTCACGCCGATGTCCGTCAGCGCTGTGCGGACTTCTTCCAGTTTGAAAGGTTTAATTGTCGCTATAATAAGCTTCATCTGTCCCTCGTAGGTTTAATCAACCGGATCGCCCGGCCGTTGGCTCAGACAAGCCGTTTCCGGCGGGTTGATACAAGTTTAGGCAATTTCTGCAGCGCAGAAAAAATGATAAATGCCTAAAATTTAATCACGCACTAGCGTCTGACCTAAATATAGGCGAAAAAGAATCTGGACTGGCAGGGCTCTAAGCCCTCCACAAACAGGACCAACCGCACTATCTTGCAGGGAATGACCTAAAACAGGCACGGGCGGTTATGGCGGATAATGGTAAACGGGGCCCCTTGGTGGCGCCCAAAAGGGACTACAAAGCTGCGAAGGCGAAACCTGCAAAGGCTAAGTCTGCAAAAGCATCCGGTTCAAAGACCGGAATGCTGAAAGGTTTGCTGCCGTCCTTCCGGAAATCGAAACCCAAAGCCAAGGCTCCGCGCAAAAAGCCGACGGGGAATATATTCGTTCGGGCCATCAAGTGGGTCGTTGGCGGGATTCTGCGGATAATCTGGTGGATTACCTTCCGCGTGGCCGTTGTGCTCGGGATTATCATCGGCACGACCACGATGTACTACTATGCCAAACTGCCTGATGCGACCGCGCTGATGGACGACCGGCAAAAAGGATCGGTGACCCTGGAGGATGACACCGGACAAGTGTTCGCATGGCGCGGGGATCAGTTCGGCGGGCTGGTACATGCGAAATCTGTCGCGCCACAGTTGCGCAATGCTGTCATCGCAACAGAGGACAAACGGTTCTATCGCCATTTCGGATTATCGCCGCGGGGTATTCTGGGGGCGATCCGCACCAATATGCGCGAAGGCCGGCATCCTTTGAAAGGACATGGCGGATCTACAATTACGCAGCAGGTGGCCAAACGGGTATTCTTCTCGGACATGAACTCGATCGAGCGCAAGATCAAGGAAGTTCCCATGTCGCTGGCGATGGAGATCAAATACACCAAAGACGAGATCATGACGATCTATATGAACCGCGCATATCTCGGGGCTGGGAGCCACGGGTTCGAAGCTGCAAGCCAGCGCTATTTCAGCAAGTCCGCAGCAGAGGTCAGCGTGCCGGAAGCCGCCATGCTTGCAGGGCTTTTGAAAGCACCTTCGGCCAACGCGCCGACCCGTAACATCGGTCGGGCACAGGATCGTGCCGATCTGATCATCGATCTGATGAAGGATCAGGGGTATCTGACAGAACAACAGGCCGCAGAGGCCCATGCCAATCCGGCGCAGCTCTCGGATGTGGCCAAGGCGCGGGCGGGCGGATATTTTGCGGACTGGATCATGGAAAGCGGGCCGGAGTTCATACTCAAGGACAGCACCGAAGATCTGGTGATCCGGACCACCTTTGACAAACGGGTGCAAAAAGCAGCCGAAGATGCGCTGACCTCAGTGTTTGAAACCAAGGTGCGCGAAGGCTCCAAGGCGCAGGCTGCGATTGTTGTTCTGTCGCCCGACGGGGCAGTGCGGGCCATTGTGGGGGGTAAAAAATCCGGCAACGCAGGCGAGTTCAACCGCGCCACACAGGCGATCCGGCAGACCGGCTCTTCCTTCAAGCCTTTCGTTTATGCAACTGCCCTGCAGGATGGCTGGCGCTGGGATACCCGCGTGGTGGACGAGAGGTTTACCATAAACGTGCCCGGTTCGGGGCCATATACACCGAAAAACTACACCAAGGATTTCCTTGGAGAGATTTCACTGACCACGGCGCTTGCCAAGTCCATCAACACAGTGGCGGTCAAAATTGCCGTGGCTGTAGGGCTGGAACGGGTGCGCGAAACAGCCCGCGGGTTCGGGATCAAGAACGAACTGTCCAACGGACCGGCCATGGCGTTGGGGGCGTCTGAATCTACCCTGCTGGAAATGACCGGCGCTTACGCAGGTATTCTCAATCAGGGTGCTGCTGTAGAACCCTACGGCATTGAGGAACTGACCCTTCAGGGCGACAGCAAGCCCCTGTTCGTAAAAACTGACGAAACACCGGAACAGGTGATTTCGCAAAAAGCGGCACGCCAGTTGATCTATATGATGAATCAGGTGGTTGAAGGCGGCACCGGCGGACGGGCCCGCATCGAAGGTATCGAAAATGCAGGCAAGACCGGCACGACTCAGGGGGCGCGGGATGCGTGGTATATCGGCTTTAACTCTGATTATGTTATCGGTGTCTGGATGGGGTATGACGACAACTCCAAACTGACAGGCGTTACCGGGGGCGGGCTGCCAGCCGAAATCTGGCGCGAAACTATGGTTCGGGTTCTGGACGGCAAGGTGCCGGCACCTCTTCCGATGGATGTACCTGCCAAACAGCCGGTGGCCCCTAAGGTGGCCAAGGAAAACAATCAGAACCAGCAGCAGCGTCGGGGCAATGATACCCTGCGGGATCTGGCAGAGCAGATTGAGAGAGACGTGAAGCGGCTCGATCAAGAGGCAGAAAACGTGCTGAAGAAGGTGATAACCGGAATTTTCGGCGGGAAGAACTAACCACCTGCCGTATCGCGCTGTCAGTACGCGCCGCTCTCAATCGCATAAAAAAAGGCACCGGATCATCATCCGGTGCCTTTTTGGTTTCAGGCCCTGTCGGACCGGCGTGCTGTGGATCAGGACGCCGTTTTCAGATGGGCGATGAGTTTGTCGATGTTACCACCGCGACGGTCCAGCATGGAGCCGATTTCCTCGCGCTCCAGACGCAGCATGGAGATGCCTTCAATGATGATGTCGAACATTTTGTCCCGACCGGAAGCATCAGACACCTGCCATTCCACAATAAAAGGCTTTTGTCCCTTAAAGGTCACATTACTGCTGACCAGATAGCCGCGCTTGGTCTGGCGCGCGCCTGTTACGTCGATCGTTGCGCCGATGAATTCGCGGAAGCGCTTGCCATATTTGCGCGATACATAACCTTGAAACGCTTTTGTATAAGCGCTCATCTGTGCGGGAGTCGCACTGCGCCGGGCCACACCCAGTGAGGAACTGGCGATTGTCGGAACGTCAGCGTATTTCGCAAAAATTTTCTCAAAGTCACGGAAAAGCGCTGCTTCGGACTTGCCCGAGTTGATCGAGCGGAAAATGTCGTTTGTCAGTGCGCCGATCAGTTTTTCAGCTTGTGCCTGGGACAGGGCCGCAGCAGGGCCGGCCAGGAACAGACCCACGATCAAGCCGAGAAGGCTGCGACGGGAGAGTAGGGATTTAATTCGCATAGGGATCCTCCAGATCGTCCAGATTTACGGAGCCGCCGATATCAAATCTGCGGTTTTGCAGGTAGATGGAGCGTGCCGTGGCGTAGCTGTCTTCGGATTCATACAGCACACCACTGATTGCATCGTCATATTCGTTACGGTCGCCAAGCTTGTCCACCACATAGAGCGGGTAGGTGACTTTCTGCGCACTTGCCGGCAGGAAACTGCCGAGCGGATCAAGCAGGTAGTCCACAACAATACCGTAGGTTTCCCGTTCGGTACGCGGGCCAAAGACAGGCACCTCGAGGTAACGGCCTTCGGGGAAGCCATAGACGGCAAGCGTCTTGCCGAAATCGGTATCCACGTCCTCATCCATGCCCGCAGCCGTAGCGAAATCGAACAGGCCACCCAGCCCGAAGACTGTATTTGTCGCAAACCGGATCGTGTTGATCACCACATCTTCAAAGTTCAGTTGCAGCGTGCTGTTTACGATTTCACCCGGAATAGCGAGGTGGGTGGCAAGGTTGCTGATAGCGTTGTCGGCCCGCACAGGAACGGTCTTGCCGTACACCCGAGCAACGGGGGCCACGAGGTTTCTGTCGAGCGCTTTGTTGAAGGCGTGAACCTTACGGTTTGCAGCCTCGTCCGGATCGTAAATTTCCTGATCCGGCGGCCCTGCCGTGCAGGCTGTTAGGGCAACAGCGCCAATCAGGGGAAGGAGGCTGTGGGACATACGGATTTTCATATCGAATTTATCAACAAGTTAAGGGTCATTCAGTCGAGTGGGTCTTGTACGGCTATCCCTCCGGACTGTCGACCAAAGGCGTGTAAAATCGGCGTGTTTGTGCTTTTTGAGCACTTAGTCTCTAAACAACATGTGTCAATTGGCACATATTTACATCAAAGATTATGCGATCAACACCTGCTTTGATGTTTTTTTTAATCATAAGGCGTTTATAAGTATTTGGATAATTGATTGGCATAAAAAGATTGGAATTGAGCAATGGCCGGCGAAAAAATGCACTATCCTGTCGGGCTGGCGGAATTGCGCGACGTGCGCAGCCGCAGCCGTGGATTGTTTCTGTCCGTAGGATTCTTCAGTATTTTCGTAAACTTGCTTATGCTGACAGGGCCGCTGTTCATGTTGCAGGTCTACGACCGCGTGCTCGGCAGCCGGTCCGAGGCAACACTGGTCGCGCTTTCTGTGCTTGTGGCCCTGCTTTATATTCTGTTTGGCGTCCTTGACTGGGCGCGGGGCCGTGTTCTGGCCAGGGCTGGTGCACAGTTCCAGTCCGATCTGGACGAACGGGTCTTCAAGGCACTATTGAAGGTGCCTTCCCAGCCCGGACGCGGCGATAAAGTCCAAAGCGGTTTGCGGGATCTCGAATCAGTGCAGAAGCTGATGACCTCTCCGGCGCTGTTTGCGATCTGCGACATGCCGTGGACCCCGATCTTTGCCTGCGCCATTTTTATGTTCCACCCGATGCTCGGTTATCTTGCGATTGCGGGCGGGGCTTTGCTGATTGTGACAACGATCATCAACCAGAAAGTCTCTAAAAAAGGTGTAATCGACGCCCAGATCCAAAGCACAAGAGCCGACAGTTTTGCTGAAAACGTGCGTGACGACCGTGAAGTTGTCCAAGGGCTCGGGATGCGCGGCGCGGTCATGTCGCGCTGGCGCAAGACACGGAACAAGTCGCTGGAATCGAATATGCAGTCCAGCGATGTAACCGGCGCGTTTTCCTCTTTCACCAAAGCGTTCCGCCTTTTCCTGCAATCCGCGATGCTGGCGCTGGGCGCCTATCTGGTGTTGCAGAACGAACTGACACCGGGTGCGATGATTGCAGGGTCTATCCTGATGGGGCGCGCACTTGCGCCGATCGAGATGGCAATTGGCCAGTGGCCGCTGGTGCAACGGGCCAGCAGCGGCTGGTTCAACCTGTCCAAACTGCTTGAGATCGTGCCTGACGAGACTCCCCGCACTGCGCTGCCCCGTCCCAAGGCCCATCTGAGCGCGCAAAACCTGACAGCCGTTCCTCCGGGCGAATCTCAGGCGAGCCTGAAAATGGTCAGCTTTGAAGTGAAACCGGGTACGGCTCTTGGTGTGATCGGTCCGAGCGCGGCCGGAAAATCTTCCCTTGCGCGGGTGATCTGTGGGATTTGGAAACCGGCTTCGGGGCGTATCCGTCTTGATGGCGCGTCGCTGGACAACTACGATCCCGATGTGCTGGGTCAGTACATCGGCTATCTGCCGCAAACAGTAACGCTGTTTGATGCCACCATCGCGGAAAACATTGCCCGCATGTCGGAAACCCCCGATGCAGCAGCCGTGGTGGCTGCGGCAAAGAAGGCGGGGGCCCATGAGATGATCCTCGAACAACCCGAAGGATATGACACGCCCATAGGCAATTTCGGCGGGCGTCTTTCCGGCGGACAGCGGCAGCGGCTCGGTCTGGCTCGTGCGCTTTACGGCGATCCCCTGATTCTCGTGCTTGACGAACCGAACTCCAATCTGGATTCCGTCGGCTCCAATGCGCTGAATGATGCGATCCGGACGATGAAATCCGAAGGCAAGTCGGTCATCATCATGGCGCACCGCCCCGCGGCGATTGCGGAATGTGAAAACCTGCTGGTCCTTGAAAACGGTATGCGCAAGGCCTTTGGCCCGCGCGATGAAGTGCTGAAGGAACAAGTGCGCAATGTGGCGCAAATAACAGATGCATTGCAAAAAGGACGGGCGTCATGAGCGTGCAGCAATTGTCTATGGCCGGAATGCCCGGCGGCGTAACTCCTGCACCGGTGCAATCCCGCTGGTCCGCGAAAAAGCCCCTGTTTATGGGGATGCTTGCGGTTGCGGTGCTGGTCGGTGTCCTTGGTATCTGGGGAAGTTTCGCAACGATTTCAGGCGCGGTAATTTCCAGCGGCATGATTCAAGTAGAGAGCCTGCGTCAGGTGGTGCAGCACCCCCAAGGCGGCGTCGTCGGCGAGATTCTGGTAAAAGAAGGTGACCGCGTAGAAGCAGGTGATGTCCTGATCCGCTTTGACGACACGTTGCTGCGTTCCGAACTGTCGACGGTGAACGGGCAGCTGAACGAAATCCTGTCCCGTCGTGCCCGTCTTATTGCAGAACGGGACGATGCCGAAACACTAAGCTTTGATCCCGAATTGCTCGAACTCGCTAAAACCTCACCGGATGTGAAGGCCCTGATTGAGGGACAAGCCCGCCTTTTCGAGGCGCGCCGCGAGTCGCTCGACAAACAGGTGGAGCAGTTGAACGAGCGCAAGCAGCAGATCAAACTTCAGATCCGAGGAGTGGAAGCGCAGCTGGAATCCTCGAAACTGCAAGTGGAACTGATTACCAAAGAACTGATTGACCAGCAGGGGCTGTTGGCCAAGGGGCTTGCACAGGCCAGCCGCGTGCTGTCACTCGAACGGGAAGCAGCTCGGCTTAAAGGAACCATCGGGGAGCTGGAAAGTTCGGCGGCCCGGGGCGGTGCGCAAATTGTCGAGACGGATATCCAGATCCTACAACTGAGCAACCAGCGCCGTGAAGAAGCGATTTCTACCCTTCGCGATCTCAGCTATTCGGAAATCGAGATGCTGGAACGTAAACTGAGCCTTCAGGAAACTCTGAGTCGCATGGATGTGCGCGCGCCCATGTCGGGTGTCATCCACGGTCTGACAGTCCATGCAATCCGCTCTGTGGTACGTCCGGCCGATGCAATCCTTTATGTTGTGCCCACAGATAGCCCTCTGGTCATTACCACGCGCATTTCCGCAATCAACGTAGATCAGGTGCATGTCGGACAGGACGCGAGCCTGCGGTTCTCTACTTTCGACCAGCGCACAACGCCGGAAATTTTTGGCACTGTGGCCAAAGTCTCTGCCGATGTGTTTCAGGATGAAACGACCGGCATGTCCTACTATTCGGCAGAAATTGTTCCGAATGACGGAGAGATGGAGCGGCTGGGGGATGTAGAACTGTTGCCGGGTATGCCGGTGGAGGCCTTCATCAAAACCGAAGAGCGGTCCCCGATCAGCTATCTGACCAAACCGTTTACCGACTATTTCAACCGTGCGTTCCGGGAATAAACCGGCCGCGCGACCGAGTATTTTCGGAACATTGAAGCGGATTGCGCATCTTTCCTGTTGCGGGGGCGAACCTGTCAGGTAGCTTGGCAGCAACCTGTTATGGAGATTGAGATGGTTGGAAAAATTGACGCGGTTCTGGCAGACCTTGGCGAGACCCTGCCAGAAGCACCGGCCCCGGCAGCCAATTACGTGCCTTATGTCGTTGTCGGCGACATGGTTTATGTTTCTGGCCAGATTGCCAAAGGTGCCGACGGGCTGATCTGTGGCAAACTGGGCGCGGATTTGGATGTTTCGGCGGGGCAGGAAGCGGCGAAAACCTGTGCGCTGAATCTGATCGCCCAGTTGAAAGCGGCCTGCGACGGTGATCTTGACCGTGTAACACGGGTGGTAAAGCTGGGCGGTTTTGTAAATTGCACGCCCGACTTTGAAGATCACCCTGCTGTTATCAACGGCGCATCCGATTTTATGGGCGCGGTCTTCGGTGAAGCCGGAGCCCATGCACGGGCGGCTGTGGGCACTTCTTCTTTGCCGTTCAACGTTGCGGTAGAGATTGAAGGCATCTTCCAGATTTCCTGATGCTGGACGCCTTTTTGAAAGCTCCGCTGGCCCACCGCACCTTACATGACGTGCGCGCGGGCCGGCCCGAGAACTCGCTTGCCGGTGCGCGCGCTGCGATTGCGGCGGGATACGGGATCGAGATTGATCTGCAACTGTCGTCTGATGGCGTTCCTATGGTGTTTCATGACGACCACCTGCAACGTCTGACGCGCCATTTCGGGGCGCTACGCGAACACACCGCGAGCGAGTTGGGCGCCATGCGCCTGACCCACGGGGACGAACCGATTCCCACGCTGGAACAGTTTCTGGAATTGGTTGCAGGACAGGTGCCCCTGCTGATCGAGATCAAGGATCAGGACGGCGCGCTCGGACCGGACACCGGCGATATAGAACGGCTGGTTTGCGATATCCTGCAAGGCTATCAGGGGCCGGTGGCGCTGATGTCATTCAACCCCCATTCGGTGGCCAAATGCGCGAAGTTTGCGCCGGACATTCCCCGCGGACTGGTGACAGATCCCTTCGATCCGGCAGATTGGCCGGAGGTGCCGAAAGAGCGTTGTGCAGAGCTTGCCATGATCCCCGATTACGCGCGGGTCGGGGCCAGTTTTGTATCTCATCAGGTGAAAGACCTTCACAGCGCGGCCCTGAAAGGTCTGATCGCACAGGGTGCTACGGTGTTTTGCTGGACTGTCAGATCCCCCGCGCAAGAAAAAGAGGCGCGCAAAGTGGCGCAGAACATCACCTTTGAGGGGTATCTGGCTTGACCTGTCGGCTCTGGCACCCATGTGGATGCTGACATGGACGAACAATCACCCCCAGAGACAACCACAGGCTCCGCGCCGGTAGAGATCAGCGTTATCAGTGGTCTTGACCAGATCACAGCGCAGGAGTGGGACAGTTGTGCTTGCCCTGACGGGGCAGGCCAGCGTCCGTTTGATCCGTTTACCACCTATCGTTTTCTGTCTGCGCTGGAGCAAAGCGGGTCGGTCGGAGCTGACAGCGGCTGGATGCCCCGGCATCTTGTTGCAAGGCAGGACGGGCGGCTGGTCGGGGTGATGCCAGCCTATGCCAAGACCCACAGTCAGGGTGAATATATATTCGATTACAACTGGGCTCATGCCTATGAAAACGCTGGCGGGGCCTATTATCCAAAACTTCAATCGGCTGTGCCTTTTACCCCTGTAACCGGACGCCGCTTCCTGACGGCCTCCGGTCTGGATGAACTCGCGACGGGCGCTCTTGTTCAGGGGGCAGTGCAACTGGCCGCGCAGAATGAACTGTCGTCCTTACACGTCACTTTCTGCACCGAAGAAGAGGCCCTTGCAGGCGAGCAAATGGGGCTGTTGCGCCGCACAGGGCAGCAGTTTCACTGGTATAACGACGGCTATGCTGATTTCGATGCATTCCTGTCGGCATTGTCTTCCCGCAAGCGCAAGAATATCCGCAAGGAGCGTCGGACCGCGCAAGATTTTGGCGGAACCATCCACAGTTTCACCGGCGATCAGATACAGCCCGAGCATTGGGATGCCTTCTGGCTGTTTTATCAGGACACAGGTATGCGCAAATGGGGCACGCCCTATCTGACACGTGCGTTTTTCGACCTCGCCCATGAACAGTTGCGGGACGATATTCTGCTGGTGATGTGCGAGCGGGACGGGCGTTGGGTGGCTGGTGCGCTGAATTTTATCGGGCGGGACACGCTTTATGGCCGCTACTGGGGCTGCCTTGAGGATCATCCCTGTCTGCATTTCGAGGTGTGCTATTACCGCGCCATCGACTATGCCATCGAACATGAACTGGTGCGGGTCGAGGCAGGGGCGCAGGGCCCCCACAAGCTGGCGCGGGGGTATCTCCCGACGCAGGTCCATTCGCTGCACTGGATTGCCGATCAGGGCTTCAGGGACGCCGTGGCGCGCTATCTGGATGCAGAGCGGGATGCCGTTGATGAAGAGATCGAAGTGATGACGGCCTATGGCCCGTTTCGAAAGGAAAAAGGAGAATACAATGGCTGAGAAGTTGCAGAACGACGAACCGCTGGCGGAGCTGTTTGATACAGGTTGGGCCAAGGATGACGCCCGCGGGGCAATTCAGAAAACCTTCAAGTTCAAGAATTTTATCGAGGCTTTCGGCTTCATGACCCGCGCTGCCATCTGGGCCGAGAAATGGAACCACCATCCGGAATGGTTCAATGTTTATAATCGCGTTGAGGTAACATTAACGACACATGATGTGGACGGCCTGTCTGATCTGGATGTAAAGCTCGCACGGAAGATGAACGCCCTCGCAGGCGAATAGGAAAAGGGTAAGATTATGGAATGGATTGTCGCACTGCTGCTTAACGTGCTCTACGCAGGGCTCATTCTGGCAGCAGCTATCTGGCTTGGCGGAGTGCTCCAGCGCTATATCGCCAGCTACGCCAAGAAACACGAGAAGATCGACGACATGTTGTTCTCCTTTCTTGGCAGCCTTGCCCGATATGCGCTGCTGGCCTTTGCTGTCATTTTTGTTCTGGCGCGTTTCGGAATCCAGACAGCATCTCTGGTTGCAGTTATCGGTGCCGCCGGTCTTGCAATCGGTCTGGCGCTGCAAGGCACGCTGGCCAACCTTGCTGCGGGGGTGATGCTGGTTGTATTCCGGCCATTCAAGATCGGGGATTTCGTTGAGATCGGCGGGTTTTCCGGCACCGTGGTGGATGTCAGCCTTTTCACAACAGAACTGGCTACAACAGACAATGTGCAGATTATTCTGCCCAACGGAGAAGTCTTCGGTACGGCAATCAAAAACTACTCTTTCCATGATACGCGGCGCGTCGATCTGGTGCTCGGGGTGTCTTACAGCACCGATCTGAAGAAGGCGGAAACGATCCTCAAGGGGCTGGTGGAAGAGGACGATCGGATCAACGATCTGCCCGCGCCTTTTGTTAAAGTGACAAATCTGGGTGACAGTTCTGTAGATTTTACCATTCGCGTCTGGACGGATGCCGCTGAGTACTGGAACGTGAAATTCGATCTTACACGCAAGGCGAAGGATGCCTTTGACGAAGCCGGTATCGATATTCCATTCCCGACAAGAACGATTGTTCAAGTGAACGACTGACGCAAGCCACTGCTAAAAACAATTCGACCGTCCCCTGAAGCGGGGGGCGGTTTCTTGTGCCAATGGCACATTTGCCTTTGGCGGCAATTCGCACTTTTTTTCCGTTTAATAAAATTTTCAGCGACGGAAGTTTTTCACCGCACCGTATAAACCTCAGTTCCCGATTTTTGGGTCGACATACTGAAGAGGTGAATATGACAGTTCCAACCGTGAAACGTGTGCTTTTCTGCGGGATCGCCGCAGCCCTTACTGCACCGATGCCGGTTTTCGCCCAAAGCGGCGCGCCCCAAGGTCCACCTATCGCCAAAATGGCATCTGCTTTGGATGTCTCTTCCTCGGCTCTGGAAAGATGTATGCCCCGTCCTGCAAAAGGCGCGCGCCCGTCCCGCCCTGATGCCGCTGCCATTGCCAGTTGCCTGAAGTCAGAGAATGCCTCTGTCACTGAGAGAATGGTCGACAGGGTGCTTAAGGAAAACGAACCGGAACGGCCTGCCCGTTCCTGACAGGTCCGCGCAGGGGCCGTTTCGCCCGAAGGCGTCGGCCCCTTGCGTGCGCACTGACGGGACTATCCCCCTCTCGGTTCCGTCAGAGAGAACAGACGTTGCCAACGATCCGGCTTGACGGCAACGTCTGTTCCCCTCCCTTGTTACCACAGGCAGGACAGTCCCTAAGGAATTTCAATGTTCCTCAAATACTCCCGCCGGAGGCCCTAAACCGAAAAAGGCCCCGTCCGTCAGGAGGGGGCCTTTTCGATCTTAAAGGATTTAAAACGGTAGAGGGTTACAGCGTTTCCAGTATCGCCTCGCCTCCGGATACGTCACAGACGCCCGGATTTTCTTCTTCCTGCAGGGTGACGATCTTGCCGTCTTCAACGACCATAGCATAGCGTTTGGAGCGGTCGATCAACCCTACCGGCGGAGCAGAGAAATCGCGCCCCATTGCCTTTGTGAAAGAGCCGTCGCCATCTGCGAGCATCTGGATGCCTGCTTCGGTCGCACCTGTCTGCTCGCCCCAAGCCTGCATGACGAACACGTCATTGACCGAAACGCAGATCACTTCGTCGACGCCTTTGGCTTTCAGGTCGTCGATCGTGCGGATGAAGCTTGGGACGTGGGCTGTAGAACAGGTGCCTGTAAACGCACCTGGCAGAGCAAAGATCGCCAGTTTCTTTCCCTTGCCCATTTCGTTCAGGTCAACCACCTCGGGTCCGTCCGCGCCCATCTTGGCCAGTTTTGCTTCGGGAAGTGTATCTCCGGGTCCGATAGCCATTGCAGTTTCCTTTCCAGTTCTGTTTATCTTGGGCCTGACTATAGAGCGGTGGCGCCAAGGTGCCAGCATGATTTGGAGATTTGTCATGGGGCATGTGGTGGTTGTGGGTGCGGGGCAGGCAGGCAGCTCCTGTGTCGCCAAGTTGCGGAATTCAGGCTTTGACGGCAAGATCACATTGATCGGTTCCGAAACCGCGCCACCCTATCAACGTCCGCCCCTGTCCAAAGCCTATCTGCTGGGTGAAATGGAACTGGATCGGCTGTACCTGCGACCTTTGTCTTTTTATGAGGACCAGACCATAGACATAAGGCTTGGTGCGACTGTTGATGCGGTTGATCCGGCAGGAAAGACCGTCACGGTGGATGGCAGTGCACTGGAGTACGACGAACTCGTTCTGACAACCGGCTCCCACCCGCGGCGTTTGCCTGCCAGTGTCGGCGGCGATCTTGACGGGGTTTACGTGGTGCGCACCTTGACGGACGTGGACAGTATGGCGCCCGAGTTCGCCGAAGGGAAACGCGTGCTGATTATCGGCGGCGGTTATATAGGTCTTGAGGCAGCGGCGGTTGCGGCCAAAAAGGGATTGCAGGTCACGCTCGTGGAAATGGCAGACCGCATTCTGCAACGGGTCGCCTGTCCCGAGACATCCGATTTCTTCCGCAACCTGCACCAGTCCCATGGCGTCGAGATTGTTGAAGGTGTCGGGCTGGACCGTCTGAAAGGCGAAGGACGCGTCAGTGGTGCGGTTCTGACGGACGGGCGCGAGATTGACGTGGATTTTGCCATCGTCGGGGTCGGGATTACGCCCGCGACGGAACTGGCCGAAATGGCGGGATGTGCCATCGACAACGGCATCAGCACAGATGCACAGGGCCGTACCAGTGTGGACGGAATCTGGGCCGCAGGGGATTGCGCATCCTTTCCCTATCGCGGCGGGCGCATCCGGCTTGAAAGCGTCCCGAACGCCATTGATCAGTCGGAACTGGTGGCCGAAAACATCATGGGCGCGCAGAAGGCATACGTGGCAAAGCCGTGGTTCTGGTCCGATCAGTATGATGTGAAGCTCCAGATCGCGGGGCTGAATCTGGGCTATGACAGTGTGATCACCCGTGCTGGCGACAAGGCAGGCGATGCCTCCTACTGGTATTACAAGGGCGACGAACTGCTGGCCGTGGATGCCGCCAATGAACCCCGCGCCTTTATGGTGGGGAAACGGTTGATCGAAGCTGGCAAGTCTCCGGCCAGGGAGCTGGTGGCAGATACCGGCGTAGAGCTGAAAACCCTGCTGCGATGAGGATTGTTTCGGGCCGGTTCAAAGGCACGGCACTGACTTCGGTGGGTAAAGGGGATGCCGGGGCGCATCTGCGCCCCACCACGGACCGCGTGCGCGAGAGCATCTTTAACCTGTTGGTCAATGGCGGGTATGGCGATCCGGTGCGCGGCGCTCGGGTGCTCGACCTGTTCGCAGGCACCGGTGCGCTGGGGCTGGAGGCGCTTTCCCGTGGTGCGGAGTTCGTGCAATTTGTCGATGATGGCGCCAAGGCACAGCGCTTGATCCGCGACAATATCAACCTGTTGCGGGTGCAATCCGAAACGAAACTCTATCGCCGCGACGCCCGCAAGCTGGGTCCGGTAGAGGGTGCGCCCTTTGATCTGGTGTTCCTTGACCCGCCCTATGGCAAGGCGATGGGGCAAAAGGCCTTGTCAGCGGCGCGGGACGGGGGCTGGATTGCACCCGAAGCTCTGATCGTCTGGGAGGAAAACGCTCCGCAACCTACACCAGAGGGTTTTGAGCAGTATGACATGCGGACATACGGCGATACCTGCGTGCATATATTGGGGTTGGCTGACGCAGGCTAATAGGCGGCAGCAGCGCGGGCGGCTTGGTCGTAGTGGCCCGACATCAAGCGCAGCAGGGCCGCCAGACGACTGATTTGATCTGGCTCTATGCCCAAATCCTGCAGGGCGGTCAGCAGCAGTTTTTCGCGGGTCTCGGCGTATTGGCGGCAGGCCTCTGCCCCTGTTTCTGTGGCCTCCACGGTTTTCTCCTTGCCCTGCCGACCGGAGCGGACCAGCCCTGCCTTCGCCAGCTTTTTGATGGCGTAATTCACCGTATGGGTGTCTTCGATATTCAGCACCAGACAAATATCGGCCAGTGTTTTAGGCCGATCGCGGTGGTGGACGGAGTGCAGTACCTGCACTTCTAACGGTGACAGGTCCGGTGTCCCCGCAGCGGCCATCCCCCGCACGGTCCAGCGCTGGAAGGCATTGCTCGCGATGGTCAAGCCGAACTCCAGCTCTGAAAGTTCGGGAAAGCTGCCTTGGGCCAGATGGGCAGAGGATACGACGGGGCCGAGGTTGGACATGCGGACACTCTCAAATAACGTTGACAAATTATCAACAAAATGTTGATGTTTTGCAAGTTTGAATTTTGCAGAATCGAAAAGGGGTTTTGGGATGACACAAGGCAAGTGGGATTTCTGGATTGATCGCGGCGGCACATTTACCGATCTGGTGGCGCGGGATCCGGACGGGAAAATCTCTACGCACAAACTGTTGTCGGAAAACCCCGAAGCCTACCGCGATGCGGCGATTCAGGGCATTCGCGACTTTTTGGGTGTGTCCCAGGGGGAGCGTATCCCCAATGAAAAGATCAACACGGTCAAGATGGGCACAACCGTTGCGACCAACGCCCTCCTGGAACGCAAAGGCGATGCAACGGGCCTGCTGACGACCAAAGGCTTTCGTGATGCGCTGGCTATTGGCGATCAGGGCCGCAAGGATATTTTCGCCCAGAACATCATCAAACCCGAACTGCTTTATACGCAGGTGGAAGAGGTGAACGAGCGTATTCGCGCAGACGGTACAGTGGAAACCGCTGCACAGGATGATGATATTCGCGCCGCCCTGCAGAAGATCTATGACAGCGGCATCCGCGCTGTGGCGATTGTGTTCATGCACGCTTATGCCTATCCCCAGCATGAAGAGCAGGCGGCAAAAATCGCGCGGGATGTCGGCTTTACGCAGGTTTCGACCAGCCACGAGGTTTCCCCCCTGATGAAATTTGTCGGGCGCGGCGATACCACTGTGGTTGATGCCTATCTGTCGCCCATCCTGCGCCGTTATGTGCAGCAGGTGGCGGATGAACTGGGGCTGGATGAGAACAGCGAAACACGTCTGATGTTCATGATGTCGTCGGGCGGGCTAACGGCAGCGGACCGGTTTCAGGGCAAGGATGCGATCCTGTCCGGACCTGCGGGCGGCGTGGTCGGCGCGGTCGAAACCTCGCGTCTTGCCGGTTTTAACGAAATCATCGGCTTTGACATGGGCGGCACCTCGACAGATGTGTCCCATTACGCGGGCGATCTGGAACGGGCCTTTGATACCGAAGTCGCAGGCGTGCGGATGCGCGCTCCGATGATGCGGATTCATACGGTTGCAGCGGGGGGCGGGTCTATCCTGCACTATGAAAACAACCGCTATGTTGTTGGACCGGACAGCGCGGGCGCAAACCCCGGTCCGGCCTGTTACCGCCGTGGCGGGCCGCTGACGGTGACGGATGCGAACGTGATGGTCGGCAAGCTGCAGGCGCAGAATTTCCCTGCGATCTTTGGCCCCGATCAGGACCAGCCGCTGGATGTGGATGTTGTGAAGGCAAAGTTCGAAGCCCTGACCGAAGAAATCGGTGACGGCCGCAGCGCCGAGGAAGTCGCCGCAGGATTTCTGGCGATTGCAGTGGAAAACATGGCCAATGCGATCAAGAAGATTTCGGTGCAGCGCGGCTATGACGTGACCCCGTATGCGCTGACCTGCTTTGGCGGCGCAGGCGGGCAACACGCCTGTTCGGTGGCGGATGCGCTGGGCATGACGACGGTACATGTACACCCCCATTCCGGTATCCTTAGCGCTTATGGCATGGGGCTGGCGGATATTCGCAGCACGCGCACGGCCTCTATCGTGAAGCCGATGCTGGCGGAAAATCTGGAAGCGGTGCAGGCCGAAGCCGATGCACTGGCCACAGCGACAGAGGCGGAACTGCGCGATCAGGGCGTGGATGCGCCCGAGACGGTGAAGCGGGTTCATCTGCGTTATGACGGGACGGACACGCCCTTGCAGGCGCTGCTGGGGGATGTGGAATCCATGAAGGCGGAATTCGAGGCCGCCCATAAATCCCAGTTCGGGTTTGTCTATCCTGACAAGCAAATCGTCGTTGAGGCGATTGAGGTGGAAAGTGCTGGAGGCGGGGCGGCGATTGACGAACCTGCGCAGCAAGAAACAGAGGCACAAGCCGAGGCGAGTGGCCAGACACGGCTGTTTTCCGGCACCGACTGGCATGATGCGGGCGTTTATAAGGACCGCGCCGCGCTGACGCCCGGACAGGTTATTCCCGGTCCAGCGCTGATTGTGGAGCCGCACCAGACCATCGTTGTGGAACCCGGTTGGGAAGGGCGGATCACCCGCCACGACCATATCGTTCTGAAGCGGGTAGAGGCATTGCCCTCTGCCCATGCCATCGGAACCACCGCCGATCCGGTGATGCTGGAGGTGTTCAACAACCTGTTCATGTCCATTGCCGAACAGATGGGGCTGACCCTTCAAAACACGGCCTATTCGGTGAACATCAAGGAACGGCTCGATTTTTCCTGCGCGGTGTTTGCCGCCGACGGGTCTTTGGTGGCCAATGCGCCTCATATGCCGGTGCATCTGGGGTCTATGGATCGCTCGGTTGAAAGCATCATCAAACAGAACAAGGGCAAGATCCGCCCCGGCGATGTGTTCTGCCTAAACGCGCCCTATAACGGCGGCACGCACCTGCCTGACATCACCACAGTGACGCCGGTGTTTGACGATGCGAGGGAGGAAATCCTGTTCTACACAGCCTCGCGCGGGCACCATGCGGATGTGGGCGGCACTGCGCCGGGGTCAATGACTCCGCTGGCGACCAGTGTGGATGAAGAAGGCGTTTTGTTTGATAACTTCCTGATCGTGGATCAGGGGGTATTCCGCGAAGAAGCCTTGCTGCATTTGCTGACGGATCACAAATACCCCTGCCGCAACCCTTATCAGAACGTGGCCGACCTGAAGGCGCAGATTGCGTCCGAGCAGATGGGCGCGCGGGAATTGCGCAAGATGGTGCAGCACTTCGGGCTGGACGTTGTGCAGGCCTATATGAAGCACGTGCAGGACAATGCCGAGGAAAGCGTGCGCCGCGTGATCGACGCACTGCATGACAGCAGTTTTGAAACCCGTACCGATCAGGGGGCGGTAATCAAGGTTGCCATTTCCGTGGACAAGGAAAAGCGCGAGGCCACGGTGGATTTCACCGGAACCTCTCCCCAGCAGGGCACAAACTTTAACGCGCCCGAACCTGTGACCCGTGCGGCGGTGCTTTATGCCTTCCGCGTGATGGTACAGGGCAATATCCCGATGAACGCGGGCTGTCTGCGCCCGATCAACATCATCATCCCCGACGATTGCATGCTGCGCCCGAAATATCCCGCAGCGGTGGTGGCGGGGAACGTGGAAACCTCGCAAGGGGTGACAAACACGTTGATGGCCGCCCTTGGCGTGATGTCCAACAGTCAGGGTACGATGAACAACCTGACCTTTGGGAATGACAAGTACCAGTATTACGAAACCATTTGTTCCGGTGCGCCTGCCGGCGAAGGGTTCAACGGGACGGATGCGGTGCAGGTGCATATGACCAACAGCCGTATGACCGATCCTGAAATTCTGGAGTTCCGCTTTCCGGTGCATCTGGAGGAATTTGTCATTCGCGAAGGCACCGGCGGCAAGGGCAAATGGCATGGCGGCAACGGTACACGGCGCACGGTGCGTTTCCTTGAAGAAATGGAAATGGCGATCCTTTCGGGCAACCGGCAGAACCGTCCCAAAGGGATCAAGGGCGGTGAGGACGGGCTAAGCGGCAAAACCGAAGTGCGCCGTCAGGACGGCAGCATCGAGGTGCTGAACGGCTGTGATCAAACCGTTCTGAAACCGGGCGAGGCTGTTATCGTGACCACGCCGACACCGGGTGGATACGGCGCGGCATAGGCCCGATTTCGACAGAAAACGAAAGGGAAAGGCGGTGAATGCTGCCTTTCCCTAAGAATAATTTCAGCAGGCGCGGGTTTCATTTTATCGCCGTGAGACACGCTATTTTTATGGCTAAGTAACTGGCACAAAAGGTTTTTGTGATCCCTGCAGCCATCGTCTGGGTTGATAATCACCATAGCAACGGCGTTTGGTTCACAGGCTCACGGTTACGTGATGGAATAACTTATGATCCGGAATGGCCCAGCCCCCGTAACCCTTCTACGCGGTTGACGTAAGGTTATCTCGTCACCCCGTCGCCTTTCCACTTCCGGAGAGGCACTTATTGGGAGGGTACCTATGAAAATGAAACGATATTTTTTAGCCAGAGGGCTGGCCGCATCGGCACTGGCATTGTCCGTGGGAATGGTTGCGCATGGCGCATCACATCGCGAAGCGCCAATGATTGCCAAAATGCCGAAAGTGGACGCAACAGATTTTTATATGTTCCGCTCCTATGAAAGAGGCCGGAAGGATTATGTCACCTTCATTGCAAACTACCAACCGCTGCAGGCCCCCTATGGCGGTCCCAACTATTTCACTATGGATGAAAACGCAGTTTATGAAATCCATATCGACAATGACGGGGATGCCAAGGAAGATCTGACATTCCAGTTCCGGTTTACCAATACCCTGGTCAAGAACGGCCGTCATATCCGTGTGCCCGTGGGGGACAAGAAACTGGCTGTACCGTTGCGCGCTGTGGGTCCGGTCTCTGCGGCCAACACCGCAAATCTGGGCGAGCATGAAGCCTATTCGCTGACGCTGAAGCGGGGGCACAGATCAGGTGGAAAGACCAGATCCCTGCGCTCTGCTTCGGGGATGACAGAGTTTACCAAACCGCTTGATAATGTTGGGAACAAGACCATCCCCGATTATGAAGCCTATGCGAACAGCTATATCTACGATTTCAAAATTCCGGGCTGCAAGAAAGACGGTCGTGTCTTTGCCGGACAACGGGCCGAAGCCTTTGCTGTCAATCTGGGCGAGATTTTCGATCTGGTGAATCTTGTGCCACTGGATGGAGAGTCCTTCCCCGGTGGTATCATGCAATCGCGTGAAAACGATGATCTGGTTGGTAAGGCGAATGTGACCTCTCTGGCGATCGAAGTGCCTACGCAATGTATCACCAAGGATGACGAGCCGGTGATCGGCGCATGGACCACTGCAAGCGTTTCCGGACCGGCAACCGAAGGTACCCCTGCGAAAATGCAGCAGGTGTCCCGTCTGTCCAACCCGCTGGTGAACGAGGTTGTTATTGGCCTTCCGGATAAGGACAAATTCAACGGCTCAGAACCTAAACATGACAAGCAGTTTGCGAAATATGTGACCAACCCGACACTGCCATTCCTGCTGGATGCCCTGTTCCGCGATGCGGTCGGAGCTAAAGATGATATCGCACCGTCGAACTTCCCCCGTCAGGATCTAGTAACGGCCTTCCTGACCGGCTTTCCGGGGTTTAACCAGCCCGCAGGTGTGGTCGGATCCGAAATGATGCGTCTCAACACAGCCGTAGACCCGACATGGCGGAACCGCCAGCACCCTTATGGTGTGGTTGCCGAAGATCTGGCCGGCTTCCCGAATGGTCGTCGCCCCGGCGATGATGTGGTGGATATTGCGCTGCGTGTGATGATGGGTGCGTTGTGCCATCCGGTGCCGCTGGGTGCGGAATTGGGTGTTGAAGGCGCTGTCGAGGACGAAGAGAGCGATCTGATCAATCTGGGTTTGTGTGATCCGGAAGATGCGCCGGTTGGCAATGCGCCGTTCACCGATGGTGCTCCGATCAGTGCAGCCGAATTGCAGAATGTGTTCCCGTATCTGAACACGCCACTGGCCGGTTCCCCGAACTGATCCCGTGTTGTGACGGCCCTGTTTAGGGGGTGAAATGACAAAGCGTTCCGACATGTTCGGGGCGCTTTTTTTGTATGTGGAGTTGTGGGATTTGAAGGGGCAGATCTTAAAGTATTGAAATGTAACGTAAGAAAACCATGACCCTGCAAATATGAAGCTTCTTATATGAAGCTTCAGGATTAAGGTTTTGGAAAGGTTCTTGGGTTTCCGGAATAACGTGACGCTGGAATAGCAGACATCATCCTTTTGCAGGAATTGCCGGAAATAGACCTTGTTGCGTTGCGCTAACCGGTCCAGCCCTTTGGGGCAGGAGCTGAGCCGCGCACGATCAGCGGGCCGGCAATCTTTAAATTCACCACCGGAGCCTCTCCGGTAGTGATCGCATTCATCAGAACCTTCACGGTTTCTTCCACCATCCGGCCGGTGCGCTGGCGCACGGTTGTCAGGCTGTATCCGGCCCAGACCGCAGGCGGCACATCGTCGTAGCCGACAAGAATCACATCACCCGGAACTGTCAGGTGCAGGTCGCTTCGCAGCACGTCCATCACGGTGAAAGCCATGTGATCGTTGGCAACAAAGACAGCATCCGGGTGGCGCGGGGCTGAGAACATGGCGAGCGCGGCGGCGCGGGTTTCTTCCGTGTTGAAATTCCCGACGGTGCGGCTCGATACCTCCCGTCCGGCGGCTTTTAAACCGTCAAGGAAGCCTGCTTCGCGATCCCGCTGTGTTGATGCGCCTTCAAACCCTGCAATATACCCGATCCGTTCGGGATGGTGTGCTGCAAGAAACCGTGCGATCTCCTTACCGCCTGCATAATTGTCTGCGGTGACACTGGTCAGGTTCTCGCCGTCCTGCGAGCGGTTGAAAAACACCAGCGGAATCCCTTCGTCACGGCAGCGTCCTGCCAGATCGGATGACAATGGGACAGAAGCGGCCACAATGGCATCCACCTGATAATCCAGCATTTCGTCCACCACCCGTTCAATATCCTTCGTGGTGTCCGACGCCATAAAAACCATCACGTGATAGCCTTCCTCTTTCAGCGCATTTGACAGTTTTTGAAGGGCAACAGGGTAAAAATAATTGTCGAGATAAGCCACGACCAATCCAACAATACGCGAGCGCCCCGTGATGAGCGAGCGGGCCAGAACATTGGGCCGGTAGCCCAGTTCCTTTGCCGCCTTTCGGACTTTGTCGATGGTTTTCTGGCTCGCCGAAGCCCCTTTGGTAAACACGCGGCTGACGGCGGATTGTGACACACCTGCACGTTTGGCAACGTCGAGGGATGTGATCTTGTCGTTTGGCATGCGCTTGCCTCTTTATGAGTATTTCGGGAACATTGAAGCGTGGGTCAGTCTGCGGTCCACCCCCCGTCGATCAGCAGGGAGCTGCCGGTGATCAGGGCGGAGGCGTCCGAGGCGAGGAAGACTGTGGCCCCCATGATGTCTTCCACTTCGCCGATACGCCCGAGTTTGATCTTGTCTTCAATCCAGGCCACCAGTTCGGGGCGCTTGAAGGTCTGTTCGGTCAGGGGGGTGCGAATGAAGGTCGGGCAGATTGTGTTGACACGGATACCATGTGGGCCCCATTCGATCGCTTGGGCCTTGGTGTACCCTTCGACCGCGTGTTTGGAGCCGCAATAGACTGCCCGTTCCTGTCCGCCCACATGGGCCATTTGCGATGAAATCTGGATAATGGAGCCGGGTTTGCCCGCTGCGATCAATCCTTTTGCGACGGCTTGCGCCAGAAAATAGGCACCCTTCGCGTTCAGGTCGGTCATTGCGTCAAAGTCCGCTTCGGTTGTTTCAAGCGCAGGGGCGTGGCGGGCGAAACCGGCGGAGTTGACCAGAATGTCAAAAGGTCCGTTTTGTGCCACTTGCGCCTGCGTCGCCGCCACATCCGCTACGTCCAGCGCCAGAGTGTCCACCTGCCAGCCTTCGGCGCGCATATCCTGTGCCGCATCTTCCATCCGCTCTGCATTGCGAGCCGCGATGGTGACATGCGCCCCGTGTTCGGCCAGTGCTACCGCGCATCCCAATCCGATGCCGGATGTGCCTCCGGTCACAAGGGCGCGCTTACCATCCAGACGGAAACTCGGGGTGCGGGGTAGGGGCATGGTTTGATCCTTATTCATTAATTGACTTCCGCTGCCAGCGATCGGGCGCTGTCAGGGGCGGGTAAGTGATGCCGCGAAACGGCGGAAAATCGGCATATCTCTTCCGGCGCTGTGCCGGAGGTTCGTCAGGCGCTTTACCGGCAGGAACCAGAGTGCCTTTAGGGGCAATGTAGCTGAGTATCCGGCGTTCGGGATTTTCCCGCCATGTCAGGTTCAGCGCGGCGAGTTTGGGGAAGAAATACTGTTCGTGATAGGGGAGGTGATCGTGAATCCAATAGGCCAGATCGCGCCAGTCGCGGCCCTGATCATATTGGTCTGCAAACCACGGAATCACGATGGTTGCGCAAGCCCCCATTCGGCCTTCGCTGTCGCGCCTGTCCCAGATCCGCGAGGCTGCGTTAACTTCATTGCGTGAGCAATTCAGCTTGTTGTCATTACCGAATTTGTTCAGCGCGGGCGCTCGATAGCCGGAGCGGATTGCAACCGGACCGAAGGTTTCCACCAGCGGATCAAGCAGCTTCGTCGCCAGCGCCTTGCCAGCCGCTATGACAGCGTCGGGGTTTTCGGGAATGTTGGGAATACCGTAAAAGGCGCTGATTTCGGAATGCATGAAATCGCGCAGGAAAAAATAGCGCGACAGCCGGGTACGGCCCAGCGTTTCCAGAGACCACATGGATTTCGGGGTCTGTCGCAACGGTTCCTCCTCCCTCGCACACCGGTGACACTCCCCTGTCGGCCGGCGGCGGCTGCTGCTTTGACGAGCCTAGAGCGGGGTGGCCCCCGAGCGCAAAAGAATAATGCAATCGAATGCAGAATTTACGCGTGGGGTCATCCGGCACGGCAGGGATGTTTTTGCGGTGGACAGAGTTTGTCAGGCTTTGCACAGTTAGCCGAAATATCAGGAGGGTAAGACAATGGCTGAATTCACCGGACCGGAACTTTGCGCGAAATCCGCACGCGAGGTGGTGGGAATGTTGAAGCGCAAGGAGGTGTCCCCAAAAGAACTGCTTGATGCTGCTTATGCGCGGATTGATGCGGTTGGACCGGCCATCAACGCCACAGTGACCCAGTGCCGCGAACGGGCCTATGCGCAGGCAGAAACTGCCGGAAACGCGGATCAGAGCGATCCGGGCTGGCTGGGCGGTCTGCCTGTCGGGATCAAGGATCTGAACGAAGTGGGAGGTGTCGTCACCACAATGGGGACGCTGGGTATGAAGGATTATGTTTCACCCGCCAGCAGCCCGTTTGTAGAGATGATGGAAAACCGCGGCGCGGTGATTACAGGTAAGACCAATACGCCTGAATTCGGTGCAGGCGGAAATACTTTCAATGCGGTTTTCGGGTACACGCGTAACCCTTGGGACACCCGTAAGAATGCCGGTGGTTCTTCGGGCGGGGCGGCGGCCTCTCTGGCGGCGGGGGAAACATGGCTGAGTTCCGGTTCCGATCTGGCCGGATCACTGCGCACGCCCGCAGGCTACTGCGGGGTTTGCGGGTTCCGCCCGACACCGGGGCGTGCGGGGGGTGGTCCCGGTCCGGCGGCTTTTTTGAACGAGGGAATAAACGGGCCGATGGCGCGAGATGTAGAAGATGTGGCCCTGTTTCTGGATGCAATGACGGGCTTTGATCCGCGGATGCCGCTCAGCCTGCACGCACCGGAAGTTTCGTTTCAGGACTCCCTGAAGCAGGAAAAGAAGGATATCCGCATTGCCTTCAGCCCCGATCAGGGCGGCTTTGCGCCAGTGGAACGGGAAATCCGAGACATTCTGGAGAGCGCAATGAAAACCGCCGAGGGCGCCGGTATGCGGGTGGAAGAAGCCTGTCCCGAGATGCCTGCCCTCTATGATACTTATGTTGCCTTGCGCGGGATGCACTATGGCGCTGTGAACAACTTCGTTCCGGATGAGGTGAAGAAGCATTTCAAACGCACCTTGCGGGAGAATATCGACGTGGGGGTCAACCAGTCGAGCCATGACATCTATCTCGCTCAGCGCGGGCGCACCGAAGTCTATCACCAGATGCGGGAGTTTCTGTCGGACCACGACGTGCTGGCGATCCCTGTTGTTGGGCTGGAGCCGACTTTGGTGGAGCAGGAATATCCGACCGTTGTGGACGGTCAGGAACTGAGCGATTACGTGGAGTGGCTGCGCTTTTCCTTCCTTGCTACGACGGCCGCACTGCCTGCGCTGGCGCTGCCTGCGGGCTTTACAAAAACCGGCATGCCGATTGGTATTCAACTGGTTGGACCGCCGAAAGGGGATGCTTTGGTCTTGCAGGTCGGGCTGGCGCTGGAGCGGGCTTTGAACCTGCCCAAAGGGCCGATTGATCCGAATGTCCGGCATGTTTGAGTATTTGGGGAACATTGAAACTGGGGCGCATTGTGGAGCGGTCTGAGGCTGCGGCGCGGCTTGCAGTTCTGGAGCGGGCGGAGGCGTTGAAGGATGTGTTCCGCTCGGGTTTTACGGGGGAGGGGCGGCCGGAGAGCACAGCGGCCCACACTTGGCGCTTGTGTCTGTGGGTCGTGCTGTTCGAGGACCAGTGCGGCGGGCTCGACATTGCCCGCCTGTTAAAGCTGGCAGTGCTGCATGATCTGGGGGAAGCCGTTTCGGGGGACATACCCGCAACAGAACAGGCAGGCGATAAGAGCGCCCAAGAGCGGGCGGATTTTGCCAGCCTGCTGGAAGGGTTGTCGTCTGCGCAGGCTGATGGCTTGCTGGAGCTTTGGGACGAATATGAAAATGCCGCCAGCCCCGAAGCCCGCCTGATAAAAGGGCTCGACAAGTTGGAGACCATTCTCCAGCACACGCAGGGGCAAAATCCGGCGGATTTCGACTACGGGTTCAATCTGGATTACGGGCAGCAATACATGGAGGGCCATCCGTTGTTGCAGGAGTTGCGGCCCATGCTTGATGAAAAGACCCGTGCACGGATGAAAGGGTAGGCCGGTGGCCTGCCCTATTTGTGATAGGGTTTTCCGATAGCTGCGGGTGGGCGCGGTTTGCCGATGAAACCTGCCAGCAGCAGAACTGTCAGCACATAGGGCATGGCCAGCATCAGTTGCGTTGGCACCTCTCCGATCAGGGGCAGGGCCACGCCTTCGAGACGGGTGGTGGCCGCTTCAAGGAAGCCGAACATCAGACAGGCCATAAAGGCGCTGAGCGGTTTCCAGTTGCCAAAGATCACTGCAGCCAGAGCGATATAGCCCTTGCCGGCGGACATCTCGCGCACAAAGTTGCCGCCCTGTGCGATGGACAGATATGCACCAGCGATCCCGCAGAGGGCGCCACCCACGATCAATGCGCGGTAGCGCAGCCATGTGACAGAGATACCGGCGGAATCTACAGCTTCGGGTACTTCACCCACGGCACGCAGGCGCAGACCAAAGCGGGAGCGGTAAAGGATAAAAGCCGTCAGTGGCACGGCGAGCAGCGCCACATAGACCAGCATGTTGTGGCCCGAGATAAGCTGGCGGTAGATGGTGCCAAGGACCGGCACGCTGTCCATCATATCCACGCCCCACCATTCTATCGGGGTGAAACGGTCTTCCCGCGGCAGCGATGGCGTTTGCCCGCCCCGTTTGAATAATGCAATGCCAAGTACGATGGTCAGCCCGCTGGCCAGAATGTTGATCGCCACGCCGGAGACAACCTGATCGCCTTTGTGGGTGATACAGGCGAAGCCGTGGATCAGGGACATAAATATCCCCGCCAGCATTGCACAGCCAAGGCCGAGCCAGGCCGAGCCTGTCAGCGCGGCCACAGTGGCGGCGACAAAGGCACCGGACAGCAGTTTACCTTCCAGCGAAATGTCTACGATGCCGGAGCGTTCCGAGAAGATACCTGCCATAGCGCACAGCATCAAAGGCGTTGCAATCCGCAGTGTTGCATCAAAAGACAGCAGCAGTTGGTAGAGGAAATCAGCCATTCGCAGGATCCTTCGGTGCAACAAATTTCGCAATCATCCGCGCCAGTGGCGGGTTGAACATATAGGCCAGCGCACCGGAGAAGAGGATGATCATCCCCTGTATCAGCAGCACCATTTCGCGGGTGATGGATTGAAATTCAAAGTCCAGCTCGCCGCCGCCCTGTGTTAGCGCCCCGAACAAAAGGGCTGCGAGGAAGATACCGATGGGGTGGTTGCGTCCCATCAGGGCCACAGCAATTCCGGTAAAGCCGTATCCGGCGGTAAAGTTCAGCACCACCTTGTGATTGAACCCGAGGATTTCATTGGTGGCAAGCAATCCGGCGAAGCCACCGGAAATGGCCATCGTAATGATAATGGTGCGCGCCACATTGATCCCTGCGTAGTGGGCAGCTTCCTGATTTTGCCCCACCGAGCGGATATTGAAGCCAAGTCGTGTGTGCCAGACCAGCACATAAAACACCGCCATGGCGCCAAGGGCGATCAGAAAGGACGCATTCAAAGGTGAACTGGTAATATTGATCCCCAGTGGCCGCAGCATATCTGCCATCTTCGGCAGCAGCGTACTTTCAGCCAATCGGGCCGTTTGCGGGGATTGCTGACCCGCTTCGAGCATCGGTCCGGCCAGAAGATAGACCATCAGGGATGCCGCCAGAAAGTTGAACATAATCGTGGTGATCACGATATGGCTGCCCCGTTTGGCCTGTAGATACCCCGGAATAACGCCCCAGATGCCGCCTGCGATGAAGGCGCCCAGCACAGCCAGCGGAATCGCCAGTGGTGCGGGCAGGTATACTCCGAGACCGAAAGAGGCGAGCGCAGCGCCAAGACCGCCGATCAGGGCCTGTCCCTCACCGCCGATATTGAACATCATGCAGTGGAAGGCCAGCGCGACGGCCAATCCGGTGAAGATATAATTCGTGGTGTAAAACAGCGTGTAGCCCAAACCGCCAGAATAGACGAATGCGCCCTTTATCATCACGCCCAGTGCTTCGATCGGGTTTTCCCCGATGGCGAGCACAATCAGCCCGCAGATGAAAAACGCGGCGAAGAGGTTAATGATCGGAAGCAGGATCAGGTCTGCCCAGCGGGGAAGGGGGGGAGTTGGCGTGCTCATGCGGCGGCCTCTTGTCTTTGACCGGCCATCATCAGGCCAAGGGTTTGTCTGTCTGCTTTGGCGCTGTCGATGATGCCAACGTTCTGCCCGTCACACAGCACCATGATGCGGTCCGACAGGGACATGATCTCGTCCAGTTCGACCGAGACCAGGAGGATCGCACATCCCGCGTCGCGGAGTTCCAGCAGCTGTTTGTGAATGAACTCGATCGCGCCTACGTCGACGCCGCGGGTCGGCTGGCCTACCAGTAGCACGCCGGGGTTGGCGGAAAATTCCCGTGCGATGACAATTTTCTGTTGGTTGCCACCTGAAAAGTTCTTGGCATTCAGACGCGGGTTCGGCGGGCGCACATCATAATGGGCCATTTTGTCTTCGCAGTTTTTCTGGATCGCTGTGTAATCAAACAGTTTGCCATCCCCTGCAAGTCCGGTGTCCTGAAAGCCGAGGATCATGTTTTCGCGCGCTTCGAAGTTCAGCACCAGCCCGTGGGTGTGGCGGTCTTCGGGGATATGGCCGACGCCGAGATCACGGATGATGCGCGGGTCTGTCTGGTCGGCTGCTGTGACTTCTGTGCCAAGGATGTTTAGGCTGCCGCTGGTCAGGTGGCGCATACCGGCAAGGGTTTCCATCAGTTGCGTCTGGCCGTTGCCGGATACTCCAGCCACCCCGAGGATTTCGCCGGATCGCACTTCAAAGTTGATGTCTTCCAGTTCCACCACGCCCTGTGCATTGGTGTAGCCGAGGTTTTTGGCCGAAAACCGCACTTCGCCGGGTTTGGCCGGTTTGCGGTCCACTTCCAGCAGCACTTCCCGGCCGACCATCAGTTCGGCGAGTTCCTGCGGTGAAGTTTCGGATGTCTTGCGGTGGCCGACCATTTCGCCCTGACGCATGATCGACACGGTGTCGGTGATGTCCATGATCTCGGACAGTTTATGGGTAATCAGCAGGACGGACACTCCGTCATCACGCAGAACCTTGAGAATTTCAAAAAGCTGGTCTGCTTCCTGTGGGGTAAGAACGCCTGTGGGTTCATCGAGGATGAGCACCTTTGCGCCGCCTTTCAGCGCCTTGATGATCTCTACCCGCTGGCGCTGACCCACGTTCAGATCGGACACCAGCGCATGAGGGTCCACCTTGAGATTATAGGTTTCGGACAGGTGCAGCAGCCGTTCCAGTGCCGCGCCGCGACCGTCGCGCAGCATCAAACCGCCTTCGGTGCCCAGCATAACGTTTTCAAGGACGGTAAATGTCGGGACCAGCATAAAGTGCTGATGGACCATTCCGATACCGTGTTCGATGGCATCCGCAGAGGAACGCACATCCACATGCTGCCCGCCAAAGTGAATTTCGCCACTGTCTGCACGGTGCATCCCGTAGATGATATTCATCAGGGTGGACTTGCCAGCGCCGTTTTCCCCGATAATACCGTGGATGGAACCGGCCTCGACAGCAAGATTGATGTTCTTGTTGGCTTTTACCAAGCCGAATGACTTGCTGACGTTTTTCAGCTCCAGCGCAGTATTCATATCTGTCCCTCACCCTGTTGAAGGCCTGTTGTTGATCCGGATCGTTGCCTTGCCCGGCTTGCGTTTAGGCTCTTGGTCAAGAGCGTAAACGAAATTCGGGGCGGGGACGGGACGGCCCTTGGGCCGCCCCGTTATTGTTGTTGGATTACATTTTGCAGGTGTTGTCGGAACGATAGTCGTGCACTTTGATTTCGCCCGCAGTGATCTTAGCTGCGGCCTGATCGATCGCGGATTTCATTTCCGGTGTAATCAGATCGGCGTTGTATTCGTCCAGCGCCCAGCCAACGCCACCTTCGGCAACACCAAGCAGGCGAACGCCTGTCTCGAAATCACCTGACATGGCGTCTTTCATGGTCTCGTAGGCAGCCACATCCACACGCTTCAGCATGGACGTCAGCACGTTACCAGGAGCCATGTAGTTCTGGTTGGAATCCACGCCGATGGCCAGTTTGCCCGCATCCGCTGCGGCCTGAATTACGCCAACACCGGTCCCGCCGGCAGCTTGAAAGACAACATCCGCGCCGCGGTCGATCTGGGCTTGCGTCAGTTCGGACCCTTTGGTCGGGTCGTTCCATGCAGCCGGAGTTGTACCGGTCATGTTCTGCAACACTTTCGCGTCGTCTTTAGTGGCCTTAACGCCTTGTTCATACCCGCAGGCAAAAGCGCGGATCAAAGGAATGTCCATACCGCCGACAAAGCCGACCGTGCCGGTTTCAGAAGCCATAGCTGCTGCAACACCGACCAGATAAGAGCCTTCTTCTTCTTTGAACGCATACTGGCGCAGGTTCGGGTGATCCAGCCACGACACGTCGATAATAGAGAAGTTCACATCGGGGTTGGCCGCAGCCACAGCCGAAATCGCGTCAGCCTGTGCAAAACCTACGCCCAGAACAACAGTCGCACCGCGTTGAACCATTTTCTCCATGGCTTGCTGGCGCTGTGCTTCGTTGGTGACTTCGAATTCCATCACCTCAACGCCGGTTTCATCCTGAAACTTTTTAATGCCGGCATAAACGCCTTCATTGAAGGATTTGTCGAATTTGCCGCCCATATCGTAGATAACGGCGGGTTTGAAATCGCCGTGGCTCTCGGCCACTGCGAAAGAGGATACGGCTGTAAATGCACCAGCCAGTACCGTTGTAAGTACTTTTTTCATTGAAGTCTCCTTGTTGGCGGCACCGCAGGGGTGCCTTTGGGTTTGTAACGGCCTTGGGCGTAGGATTAGCTGCGCTGGCCGATCTCTTTCAGTCTTTCTTCCAGAAATTCTCCGGCTGTCTGGTGATCCAGCTGCACATCAGGGCGCGGGTGCATGAACAGCGGCAGGGAATAACGGGATTTGTTTTCCTGTTTTGGCGGGTTTACCACACGGTGGATGGTCGACGGGTAATAGTTGCGAGACGCCCGCTCCAGCATGTCGCCTGCATTGACGTTAATATAGCCGGTGCCGCAGGGAATGTCGTGCCAGTTGCCGTTCACGTCCTGTGCCTGAAGGCCGGGCTCCGATCCTGTCACCAGCAGGGTGATCAGGTTGATATCGCCGTGGGCTGCTGCGCGCACTTCGCCCGGCTGAACGTCATCAGGAAGGGGCGGATAGTGCAGAACCCGCAGAAGGTGGCTTTCACTGTCCTTGATCATATCCTGAAACGGCATGGAAAGCTGTTGCTTGACGTCATACGGTGTGACCTGATCCAGCCAGCCGAGCAGCATCTTGCCCATGCCGACCATCTTGTTGTGGAAGTTCTTTGTCACCTCGGAGACGCCTTCGGGCAGGTCGTTCTTCTGGTAGACGTGATAGAATTCCTTCAGGTCTTTTTGGGCCGCGCCTTTGGCGTTCTCGGATTTATAACCGAAATAGCCAGAAGGATCGCCCATATCGGTGGCGTCTTTCAGCTTGTCGTCGCTGGCGAAATAATCCGGCCAGACATCATACATGGCTTCGATTTCGGACATGTCGATGTCGTGGTCCTTGATCACCGCAAAACCGGTTTCGCGCAGGGATTTGGCGAATTTTTCCGGTGCGTCCGGATCGGACGGGCTGACGGCGAGTACGGCGAATTCTGTCATGGGAGTTCTCCTGTTTTAAGAGCCGGTTTGTAGCATTGTTAGAAACCGGCGTTTCACACCATCAATATCCACGCCCATGGGCACCTTGTGTTTTGGTCGGGACGGATCGGTAGAACGTATTGTCTGGCCTATGCGATCACCTTCCACGATAACTTCTAGCGCGTGGTTTTCAATGGTAAAATACTGGGGGTCTGTGATGGCAATGACTGCCGTAGGGTCATGCATTTGCGAGCCTGAAATCCCGTGGTGGGTCTCGTAAAAATTCACGTAATACTGGACCGCTTCGTTCAGGAAACCGCCAAGTTTCGGGCTGGCCTGAGCGATTGCGGCGAAATCCGGCTTGTCACAGACAACCTGTGTCGTGACATCAAGCCCGACCATGGTCAGCGGCCAGTGGGCGGCAAAGACCTCATCCGCGGCGTGGGGGTCGTTCCAGATATTGGCCTCGGCATAGGCGGATACATTGCCCCGCTCCAGCCCGCCGCCCATGATCACGACGGATTTGACCTTCTCCGCGATGGTCGGGTCGTGGCGCAAGGCGAGCGCGATGTTTGTGAGCGGACCAATCGGGCAGAGCGTAATCTCGCCCGGATTTTCGTTGATCAGGCGACAGATGAATTCATGGGCCGGTTCGTCAACCGGACGCGCGGTAATTTCTTGGGCGGGCATGTCGCCAAAGCCTTCGGCCCCGTGCACATAATCCGACACAGGGTTTGGCGTCTGCACCAACGGTTTGCCCGCGCCGACGGCCACCGGAATTTCCTGCCCGGCCCGTTCTGCGAGCACGATGGCATTCCGTGCGGCGATTTCCGTTGTGACATTGCCAAAAACACTGGTCATGCCGACAATCTCGATTTCCGGGTGCAGGGCGGCATAGAAGATCGCCATTGCATCGTCGATGCCGGGGTCGGTGTCGATAAGGATCTTATGTGTCATGTGTTGGCTTTCAGGAAGGACAGGGTGTCTTCGCGGGTCGGGATCGCAGGGGCGGCCCCTGCGCGTGTCACCTGAACCGCGGCCGCGGCCGCGGCGAATTGCAGGGCTTTGGCGGGATCGTCAGTGGCCGACAGCTCTGCCACGAAAGCGCCCAGAAACGTATCACCTGCGCCTGTGGTGTCTGTCGGAGTTACAGCGAAGCTGTTCTGGTCGAATTGCCGGCCGTCCGCATAAAGGGTCGCGCCCTTGGAGCCTTTGGTGATCAGCAGATAGGGTAGGCCGACAGACTGGAGGTCTGTGCCAAGGGCGGTTTGCAGGGCTGCGGCTTCGCCTTCGTTCACCGCCAGAAGGTGAATATGGTCAAGCATCGGGATCGCGTGATCCGCATCAAAAGGTGCAGCGGAATAGACAACCCGCAGGCCCTTCGCCTTGGCCATGCGGGCCATTTCCGGCACCGCGTTTGTTTCGTTCTGGCACAAGATCCAGTCTTTGGCGGGATCGGCCTGTGCCAGCGCTGCTTCGAACTGGTCTGTGGTAAAGGCTTGGTTGGAGCCGCCAAACAGGACGATCTGGTTTTCCGCCTTGTCATCCACAAAGATCACCGCATGGCCTGTGGGGGTGGCAACAGTGCGCAGTCCGTCAGTGGACAAACCGAAACCGTCAATCTGTTCGCGCAGCCAGTCCCCGTCCGGACCAAGGCACCCGAGGTGCAGCGTCTGCGCGCCGGAGCGGTGCGCCGCAATGGACTGGTTGATGCCCTTGCCGCCGAGATATTTCTCAAACGAGCTGGAGGCGAGTGTCTCTCCGGCTGCCGGAAGGTGGGGCACTCGGTAGACCAGATCGAGGTTTATAGAGCCGAAATTCAGGATCATTTATTTGGGCTTTGTCCCTGTTGGATCGAAGATAAAGAGCAACGCTAGCGGGTTTGTTGCTGCATCTCTAGTTTTTTTTTCGTTTTTCCTGACCAAATGGACAAGTTTTCGGTGCGGGGTGCAGAAATGCGCTCCGCGCGGGGATATTTGCCGAAAATGGAGCCGTTGCGGATCAGGCTTTGGTGAGGATTTCGGAGACCTTCAAAGCGCGCATGTTGGAACCATCCACTTTCAGCTTGCCCGACATAAAGGCCATCGCGGGGTTCTGGCTGCCGTCCAGAATATTGCGGAAGGTCTGTTCCGTTGCGGTCAGTGTGACGTCTGCTTGGGCATCCGAAAGGGTCGCGCCCTGATCTGTCAGGTGGACGCTGCCATGGTCGCGTATCACCAGTTTGGCACTGCCTTGCAGGGTGCCGGTGACGCGGGGGGACAGGTGGTCGAGGAACTCCTGCAGGACTGCGGACATGAAAAAGCCTCCGGTTGGGTGGCCGGAGGCTTAGCCGCGCAGGGCGCGTTTGGGCAAGCTTGCCGTCGCGGCAGCTATTTGGTGATCATTTCCGGACCCATCACCAGATTTGGCAGGAAGGTCGAAATGATCGGGATGTAGGTGATCATGATCAGGAACACAAAGAGGATGGCAAGGAAAGGAAGTGCCGCACGCACCACCGCCATCATCGGCATTCCGGCCACGCCGGAGGTCACAAACAGGTTGAGCCCTACAGGCGGCGTGATCATACCGATTTCCATGTTCACCACCATGATGATGCCAAGGTGGATCGGGTCGATGCCAAGTTCGATGGCGATCGGGAACACCAGCGGTGCCACAATCACCAGCAGGCCGGAGGGTTCCATGAACTGGCCACCGATGAGTAGGATCACGTTAACCACGATCAGGAAGGCGACAGGGCCAAGTCCGGCGGCCAGCATCGCCTTGGTGATCTGCTGGGGGATTTGTTCGTCGGTTAGAACATGCTTCAGGATCAGCGCACAGGCGATCACAAACAGCAGCGTCACAGTCAGCTTGCCCGCTTCAAACAGGGTGTCCACCGTATCCCTGTGCCAGATCGCCGTGAACAGCGCTTGTGGCTTTTTCAGCAGCGAGGTGTTGTTTTGCCCCTCTGCCGTGGCCAGTGGACCCATGTCGCGGTAGACAAAACTGGCGATGAACCATGCGTAGATCGCAGCAACTGCTGCGGCTTCGGTCGGTGTGAAGATACCGCCGTAGATGCCGCCGAGGATGATGACGATCAGGAACAGGCCCCAACCGGCCTCTCGGGCGGCGGCTAAGCGTTCGGACCAAGCGGCGCGCTCGCCCTTGGGCAGACCTTTGACGCGGGCCATCACGTAAATGCCGATCATCAGCATGATACCGGCGAGCAATCCGGGAAACACACCGGCAAGGAACATGCGACCGACCGAAACCTCTACCGCCGCGGCGTAGACCACCATCACGATGGACGGCGGAATCAGAATGCCAAGCGTGCCGGCGTTACAGATCACACCGGCGGCAAATTCCTTGGTGTAACCCACCTGCCGCATCCCTGCGATCACGATGGAGCCGATGGCGACTACAGTGGCAGGGGAGGAACCGGAGAGAGCGGCAAACATCATACAGGCGAAAACACCCGCAATCGCCAGACCACCGTGGAAATGCCCGACACAAGCGATGGAAAACCGGATGATCCGTCGCGCCACGCCACCCGTGGACATGAAAGAGGACGCAAGGATGAAGAAGGGAATGGCCAGCAGCGTGTAATGCCCTTCAAAGGCGTTGAACAGGGTCTGGGCGACAGATGCGAGTGAACTGTCAGAGAACCACAGCAGGAACAGCACCGAAGAAAAGCCGAGAGACACGGCAATAGGCACGCCGATCAGCAACAGGCCAATCACCATGGCAAAGAGAAGAATGACTTCCATGATTAATTGTCCTTCACGTATTGGGCGGCGTCTTCGACAGAGTCTTCGGCTTCATGGCTGACGATCAGCATGGAGATTTCTCCCCGCCACAGTTTCACGCCCGCCTGACAAAAGCGGAACAGCAGCAGGGCCATAGAAATCGGCAGCACCATATAGGGCAGCAGACGGGGCAGTTTTTCGTATTCGTCGCCATCGTTGAACAGGTTTTCCATGAAACCCAGAATGGCAGGCATTGGCACATCGTCGGTTTCGTACCAGCCTTTGCCGCGGAATTTTTCTTCAAATCCGGTGGGAAACCAGCGGCCGGTCGTGGCGGGAAGGTTGGCGAAATTGGCCCAATAGTCCCAGGCGCCTTTTAACAGCAGGAAGGAGAAGATGATGCAGACGGTTACCGAGATCATCCCGAGTGTTTTGCGCGCCTTCGGTGGCACAATGTTCAGAATTGCATCCACGCCCAGATGGGCATTGATTTTGACAGCATAGGACGCGCCGAGCAGCACCATCCAGCCGAACAGGAAGACGGTGAATTCTACCGCCCAGAGAATATTCGAGTTGAACCCGTAGCGCGCGACAACATTTGCAAATGTCACCACTGTCATTAGGCCAAGGATAGACGCGATCAGCGTTTCTTCCAAACGGTCCGTCCAGCTTTGAGCTTTCTGTGACATGTGCAAATCCTCCCGAGATTTTAGGACAAAAAAGGGGCGGGCCAACACAGGCCCGCCCCGCAACAGGTCTTAGTTTGTCATGGACATGTTGATCTTCTGGGCTGCTTCGATGTTATCCGCACCGACATCGCCTTCGAACTTCGCCCAAACCGGCTTCATCGCTTCAACCCATGCTGCGCGTTGTTCGGCTGTCAGTTCGCGCACGGTGCCACCGGCATCGATCACGGACTGTTTGGCGGCCTGGTTCACGGCATAAGCTTCGGAGTTGCGGGCTTCGGTTACTTCGCCAACGATGGTGAGGAACTGGTCGCGCACTTCAGCGTCCAGACCGTCCAGCCAGTCAACAGAGGCTACCAGCAGATAGTCGATGATGCCGTGGTTGGTTTCGGTGATACCGTCCTGAACCTCGAAGAACTTTTTGCCGTAGATGTTGGACCAAGTGTTTTCCTGACCGTCTACAACGCCGGTTTGCAGCGCACCATAAACTTCGGCAAATTTCATCTTCTGCGGGGAACCACCGATGGCTTCCATTTGCGCAACAAGCACGTCGGAAGATTGTACACGGAACTTCAGACCGTTTGCATCTGTGGGCAGCAGCAGCGGTTTGCTGGCGGACATTTGCTTCATGCCGTTGTGCCAGTAGGCCAGCCCTTGCAGGCCGCGCTTTTGCATGGAATCCAGCATGGCCTGACCCGCATCAGAAGCCTGATAGGCGTTCACGGCTTTCATGTCATTAAACATGAACGGCAGATCGAAAATGCGGAACTGTTTGGTGAATTTCTCGAACTTAGACAGGGAAGGTGCAGCCAGTTGCACATCGCCCTGAAGCATGGCTTCGAGAACCTTGTTATCATCATAGAGTGTGGAGTTCGGGAAGACCTCCATACACATCTTGCCGTTCATTTCCTCGTTCACGCGTTTTTCGAGGAGGGATGCAGCGATCCCTTTGGGGTGCTTGTCAGTGTTTGTTACGTGTGCGAATTTTACGACCACTTCGCCTTCTTCGCAGGCAGCAGCGGCGATGGATGGCACAAGAGCAACGGCTGCAACGCAGGCCGCTTTCAAGAAAGTCTTCATGGTTTCCTCCCAATGGATATCTGTCGGACCGTAATCCGGCCAACTGTAGGGAAACGATCAGCGGATGTTTGCGCAAAGGGTTTTTTAGCTTTCGGAAAAACGGTTTGATTTTCGGGGGTTAAGATTTAGCACTTTGCCCTTTCGGTGATTTGTGCGAAATCTCGGACAGCTTCGCGCCGTAGCGGTTCCAACGGGCGGCGCGTCGGGGCGGGCGATTCACCTGCCTGTGGATGGCAACCTGAGGGGTCCGCTTTGAGACGACTATTCCCTGTGCTGGCATTTTGTGGTGTCGCGGTCCTTGTGGCGGCTGGCGTGTTCGCGCTGGCCTATCGGGCGAACCTGAACCAACTGTCGCGCACGGGCGCGGTGCAGCTTGATCAGGCGTCGGACCGCGTACTGGCGCAACTGGCACGGTTCCAGCAATTGCCCAACCTTCTGGCCCGCCATCCGGTTGTTATCGGCGTTTTGACAGGAGAGACCGATCCGGCGCGGGCCCATGACTTTCTGGAGACCACAGCCCTGACAGTCGGGGCTGAGGAAATCCTTGTGCTGGACCGGACGGGTCGGGTGCTCGCCGCTTCCGATCTGGAAGAAAACGGCGCGCGGGTCGGGGATGATCTGGGGCAAACGGCCCATGTGCGGCGTGCGCTGACGGGCGGGCTTGGCGTCGACCATGCATTCGAGCCCAAAGACGGCGGGCGCGACTTTTTCTTTGCCCGTGGAATTATTAACGGGGTGGCACCACCCAGCGGCGTCGTTGTGGTGCGTGCGGATGTCGAGCAGTTGGAGTTTGAATGGGAAGTCGACGAGACTGTTGTCGCGTTTCTCGATGCGTTCAACGTGGTCTTTTTATCCAACCGTGTTGAACTGGTGTTACGTCGTGACGGGCTCGGAGAGTTTCCGCCATCGGCTGCCCGCATCTACCCCCGTTCTGTGGTGCAGCCCTTCTATGAGTATAAGGAAAGCAACTGGTTCGGTCACAGGTTGCAGCGTTTTGGCGCAACGGGGGTGATGCCCGAACAGGCCATGGTGCTGTCAGAGTTTTTGCCCCGTCTGGATCTGACCACGCGGGTTTATCTGAACGTGAAGGATGCCGCCCAGAACGCCCGTGTGCTCGGGTATCTGGCGCTTGCAATTATGGGGCTTATAGGGGCCGGACTGGTCGCTCTTGGCCAGCGGCGGCGGAGGCTGTCTGAGCGGCTGGTTGTTGAGGCTGCCGCCAACGCGCGGCTGGAAGCGCGTGTGGACGAACGGACTGCCCAGTTGCGGCAGGCACAGGACCAACTGGTGCAAGCAGGCAAGCTGACGGCGCTTGGTCAGATGTCTGCGGGCATCAGCCATGAAGTGAACCAGCCCCTTGCCGCGATCCGCAACTTTGCTTCCAACGGGATCAAGCTGATAGAGCGGGACCGTATTGCCGAGGCACAGGACAATCTGGACCAGATCACTGTGCAGGTGGACCGGATCAACCGGATCATAAAGAACCTGCGCGGCTTTGCCCGTAATGAATCCGAACGTGTGGAGCCTGTTGATCTGGTCGCAGTGGTCCATGACGCCCTGCGGCTGGCAGAACGGCGGTTGCGAGAAGAGGGTATTACGGTGGAAACTGCCCTGCCGCAGTCTCCGGTAATGGTTTCGGGCGGGCCAGTGCGCTTGCAGCAGGTCATTGTCAACCTGATGGGTAACGCGATGGATGCGATGCGCGACCAACCTGTCAAACGCCTGTCCCTGACGATAGAGCACTCGGGCGACGGCAGCAGGGTGCGGCTGCGGGTCAGCGATACAGGCAGCGGGCTCATTGAACCGGACCGCGTATTTGAACCCTTTTACACCACCAAAGATGTGGGCGCGAGCAAGGGGCTGGGGCTCGGCCTGTCGATCTCTTACGGAATTATAGGTACTTTTGGTGGCAAGCTGAGCTGTCGGAACCGTCCCGAAGGCGGGGCGGAGTTTTGTGTGGAATTGAAAAAGGCCGGAGGTGCGGAATGAAACGTCAGGTTTTGTTGATCGAGGACGACGATGCTTTGCGGGCCTCTTTGGCGCAGACGCTGGATCTGGAGGGGATAGATGTGATCTCGACCGCCCATTTCGTTCAGGCGCGTCGCACCCTGCGGGCCAATTTCGCCGGAGTCGTTCTGACAGATATCCGGATGCCGGATAAGGACGGGTTCGAAATCCTTGCGCTGGCCCAGAGTATCGACGCGGATCTGCCAGTGGTCATGCTGACCGGTGAAGGCGACGTGCCGATGGCCATTCGCGCGATGAAGGAAGGGGCTTATGACTTTCTGGAGAAACCTTGTGAAACCTCCCATCTTGTCGGTGTGCTGAACCGTGCACTTGCCCACCGCGAACTGGTATTGCACACAAGGCGGATGGAGCAGAAGATGCTTCGGAGCGATCCGGCTTCGGTCCATTTTCCCGGCGACAGCCCCGCCAGCCGTGATTTCCGAGAGGCCCTGCGCCGTGCGGCGGACAGCGGTCGTCACATCCTTCTGGTCGGGCCGGAGGGGGCGGGCAAGAAACTGGCCGCCCACACGATTTTCGCCATGTCCGAGGGGCGCGATTCTTTTGTGTTGGTGCGGACGCCGGAGATTGATCCTGCCGGTTTCAAAATCGAGGACGGTGCGGTTGATCTGTCCGTGAAGCGTGTGCATCTTGCCTCTTACAGCCAGTTGGATTGCGTGATCTCACAGGTAGAACAGCGTCCCGAACTGCGGTTTATCGGCTCGGCCGAACATTCAGTGCCCGAAGTGGCGGATCGTTTGAACTGCATCACGGTGGCGGTGCCCGATCTGGCAGCGCGGCGCAGCGATCTCGGCGTGATCTTCGAGGTGCTCTTGCGCCATGCGGTGCGCTACGCCAATGCCGAAATGCCCGATATTCCGGCAGCTACGCTGGCCGAGATCGAGTCGCGCGACTGGCCGGGGAATTTGGCAGAGCTGCGGGATTATGCGAACCGGTTCATGGCAGACCCGCAAGGCGATGCTGCGGGGAACCCGACGCTTGCCGAGCAGATGGAAACACACGAGAGGCTGGTTCTGGAAAACACCCTGCGCAGTGTTCACGGTAAAGCCGCAGAAGCCGCCAAGCAGCTCGGGCTGCCGCGAAAGACGCTGTATGACAGGCTGGCCCGTTACGGGCTGCGTCCAAGGGACTATCAGGGATGAACCGGCCAGCGGGCTAGTAGTTTACCGTGACGACCACACTGTCAGTATAGGTGCCGTAGTAGGCCGGTTGTCCCGCAGGGATGCGTCCATAGATCGTGAAGGACTGGTTTGCTCCGATACCTGTCGAATCCACATCATTGCTGGCCAGAGATCCCCAAGGAGCCGATCTGGCTATATCGCGGTATAGCCCGTAGCTCAGTTCGTAACTGCCGTTCTTCATACGCCGGTCCGTAGGCCCGGTGCCTCCGCCGAGCCCCTGATCCAGTGTAACCGAGTAGTCCGTGGCATTGGTACAGCGCACATTTACCGTGGCTGTTTCATCTACGGGGCTGGCAATGGGCGTTTGCAGGCTGCCGAAATCCATAGCCGTCACATCCAGTTCGCAACTTGGCACGACTTCCGCAGAGACCGCAAATTCCGGAATGCCCACTTCTGTCCCAAGCAGACCGCAAGACAGAAGGCCATATGTGATAGAAGCGTCCGACACACCGGAAAAAACAGAAGTATAGGCCCCTGTATCTACAGCAACACTGTTGGATGTGATGCTTGCGTAGACCGGAATATTGGCCGACGCACTGCCAAGCACAACGGGTATATTGACATAAACTTCGTTCCAAGTGCCATTGACCGCACTGTTTCCGATCGGGCGTAATTCGTAGTTTAATGCCCCGCCGGAACTGTTTCGCATATAGCGGGGAGAGTTGCTCGGGGCGGCACCACCCCCGCCTGGACCGATCCTGATACAAATACCGATCAATGCGCCGACCACGCCGCTGCAAGTGACGTTAACCGTTCCTGATGTTTCGTTAACAGCGCCAGCGCGTACAGAGATTGATCCGAAATTTATGTCCGAGATTGAAGCGCTACAGGTCGCTGCCTCGACATGGGTCGTTTGGATCAGCAGCCCGATTAAAAGGGCGAGGGTTTTTAAGGGGGAGTATGTCATCATCTGCACGTCAAAGGACCAAGGGACTGTTGAATCTCGTCGGTGGGGCGGTAGGCAAAGGTCACAATGCAGTCGTTTCCTTCGGTCGTCACACGTACTTCGTTGTTTGATTTTACGTTTTCCACCCAGACAAGCCCGTCGTAACCGACATAATATTCGGCTTTCGTTCCATTCAGATAGGCAGCAGATCCGGCCGGGACAGGGGCACCGGACGTATCGACCAGCGTAAGCAGGGCAGCATCTCCCCCGCCGCTGGCAAAACTGACAAGTGTGCCGGATTGCCGTGCCGGTATCACTTCCATGGCAGAGGCGTTCAGCACCACATCTTCGGGCAGTTGGTCCGTATCGATGGATACACGGTTGCGCCGGTATGATGCCAGTCCGGTGACCAGTGCCCGTCCGAACCGGCCGGTTTTCGTGACCGGGCGGTTTTGCAGGTTCACATCTACATTCGGGGCGCCAACATCGACAATGGCGAAACTGTCATTAATGATATTGCCAGCGGCCAGTTTGCCTCCGGCCAGCACCACAGAGCCTTCGGCGCTTACGCGTGCGAATGTGGAAGAACCGGAGCGGAACACCTCTCCGCTAAGCTTGGCAAAACGTGTTCTGTAAGACCCGCGCACATTGGCGAAACGGTTTTTGCTATTGTTGTCGATCTGGGCCTGATAACCGTAATCGCCCACTCCGTCGCCCAGCGGACGGGAAAGAGACACGGCTGTATGAAGGTCGCCATCGGCATCAGTGGCGGCAGAGGTGCGCAGCTGGTTCTTCTTGTTCAGGGGCATGGCAAAGTTAATGGCAAGGCGGGTATTATCGTTCTTGATATTATGAGAGCCGAACAAGCTGATGGAACTGTCGTTAAAATCCAAACTGCGGGCGTAGGAGGCTGACAAGATAACATCTTCGGAGCTTGCCCTTTTCGAGCGCACGAGGCTGAGGCCGACATCCTGTTCAGAGTTGAACAGAGGCACGCCAAGTGACAACACCTCGCGTGCGATCGGGAATTCCAGAAGGGAGGCCCCGGAAGCAATGGTACTTTCCCCCAGATAATCCACGCCCGTTGCATAAGCCAGATCGGCAAACCCGGGCTCGGAGCGCAGAACGTTAAATTGAATGTCCACATTTCGGATCTTCGTACGCAGGCTGGTCTGGGCAAAGGCTGCGGTGTCGCCTTTATAACGGCTCATCCCTGCGGAAAGGCTGAACTCGGCTTTATCAAAAGGAACAGTGGTAAACCCGATCCCCCCCATCGCCAGATCGCTTTTGCCTTCCAGATGGGCTTCCAGTGTCAGCTTTTCATTCCAGCCGTACTTGAGGCTTCCCGAATAAGCAGTGTCGGACGAATATTCATTACTTTTCAGGCCGTAGGCCTCTCTTGGTTTCCCCGCTTCGAGGGAAAAATCAAATGTTCCCGCCTTGACGAGATTCTGCGCCGCGAAGAATGAGACTTCCTGTAATCGTTCGTTACCGTTTGAATCACGGATCACCACAACGGCATCACCAGACCCTGTAAAGAAGGGCACATCTTCCAACCGGAAGCGCCCCTGACCGACTGACCCCGAATAGGCACGGTTGTTTTCGATAAACACATCAACTGTGGATGGCACCGCGGCGGCACCCTCAAAAGAAAAAAGCTGCTCGGTGACAATATCGGAGCGCAAACTGAAATCACGGCGGAACTGTACTCCTCCCATGCGGATCGGGCGGCTCCATGACACGGAGGAGCTTTGGAAATCGCCAAATGAAAGGCTGAGCGCGTGTTTGACGTTGTTGAATTCAAGCTTCGTTTCCTGCCGGATGAAATCCGGCGTGCTTAAGGAGCCGCCCGGAGAGTTGAAAAAGCCGGAACTGGAGAGGGCGCCGAACGGGGCAAAGACCCAACCGCTCAGAGAACCGGAATAGCCTCTGAAATGCAGACCCGAGCTGCCGGAATTCGGTCCCAGATTTGCAGTCAGGGCATAGTTCACCACCGCACCGTAGCTGCGTTCGGGAGCAATCATCTCGGGTGTCCGGCGTGCGGAAGAAACCGTGGGCAACAGGGATTTGTAAGGCGCGCTTACATAAATGGCCTGCGCTTCCATATTATAGCGGAAAGTCAGGCCTTCGATACTGTCTAGATAAACGTTTTTGGAGACACCGAGGGGCGGGCGGATGCCCACCTCCTCAAGTTCGGAACGGGGAGACGAGAACCGGTTGTCGGTGTGGTGTGTAAACTCTGCAACCAGTTGGGTCGGTTTACTGTTCACAAACACCTCTAGGAACAGGGGAGTATCCTGCGGCGGGGGCACCAGTTCAAACGGCGCTCCTGAACCGTCGATCTCCGCAGTGATTTCGAGATCTGCCGATATTGTCTGGTCCAACGCAAAACTGCCCGTGAAACCCAGAGCCGTGGAAGCCAGAAAGAATTTATGCAAAAGTCGCATGTCGTGGTAAGAGCCATCCTGTCTTGAGGTGACAAACCGCAGGAGTTTTATCCTAAGAAGTAAAACACAGAGGTAGCGAGTGCCGTACTTGCAGCTTGACCATTTGCCCTTTGGTCCGGCGGTCAGGAAGACGGTCTACCAGAACCCGGTAGCATTCCCGTTTGCGCACAGCCCGTTTTTTGGTGCGAACTATGCGAACTGTCAGTTCCTGTCGGGGCCCGAGTTTGGCCGCAGGTGGGCTGATTACCACATCACGGGTTGCCTTGAGCTTTGACGGATCACTGCCTTCCTTCCATGCCATGACGCGCATCTGCACGATCGATGTGCCGCTGCCTTTGGCTTTTACGGTCAGGGTGGTCTGGCGAGCACCGTTGGCGGCTTCCAGTTTGGTGGGGGAGACCGAAAGCGCTTGCGCTTCGGCGCCCCCCGGCAGAAGCGCGAACAGCGCTCCCGCCAGAAATAGGTTTGATTTTATCATTTTTCTGCTCATTTTTTGAGCCGGTTAATCCGGCTTTAATATGTTAATGTGACGGTAATGGTGTCTGCGTAAACGCCCTGGACGTAGTCACCTGCGGGCACCTGACCGTACACACTGAAAGTCTGCGGGGCACCCGCCGTCACGGCAAATGCGTCGCCGAACTGCTCGTCGATACCCACTTCAGTTGTGTGGCCGCTGTCGGAGTGGATCGAGTAGGGCAGATATCCGGTCAGACCGTTGAACATGCGCCGTTGGGTGCCGCTCTTGTTGGTGCTGCCGCCCATGGTCAATGTAAGACCGGTTTTGGCTGTGGTGCAGGATACAGTGATCTCACCGGCAACTGTTTCGTTGGTTACTGCCGCACCATCGACAGTGCCAAAGGCCAGTCCGGGGGCGGCTGCGATAATGCACGTATCGTCGACCGTGGCAGAAACCGAGAGAACGGCCGTTTTCGTCGCGGAGACAACCGGAGCTGTCGAAAGAGCCAAGCCGGCTGCTGCAATGCTAATGAATTTGAAAGTATGTTTCATCCTGTTTCCCTTCACTTACTCTCATTCGGGTCAGTCGGATATTGGTCTTAAATTGAATTAGCTAACGCCGAATTTCTTTATTCACTCCTCAATGGTGCCGGTTAATATTGGTGAGACTATGTCCCGGCCCGCCGGTTCGGGTGCAATACAACTATAAGGCGATAACGCATTATAATAGAAAGTTTTTTTAAAAATCTCCCTCAGGTTGTTTTTCAGCTTTTGCAATTATGCAACACCAAAAAGCCACAAATTTGTCTAAATTCGTAGGGGTTTTCGGATGTTAAGCACGATTTGGGCAGAAGCAGAGAGAATCGCCCCTGCCATTCGGGTGACGGTCCGTGCCGCATTTCGGTTTTTCAGGGGTAAAACCAAAAAGGTCTGGCAAATTGCCAGACCTTTTGGAATTTTGGTGAGCCCTGATGGGTTCGAACCATCGACCTACTGATTAAAAGTCAGTTGCTCTACCAGCTGAGCTAAGGGCCCTCACCGTGCTGTGGGGGCGTCTTAAGGGGGCTGGCGGGTATGGTCAAGAGAGAAATTCCGAAATAATGACACGACTGGAATGATTGTGGACGAAGGGCTATATGGCGGGGATGAAAACACTCGATACACTTGATGGCGGGCTGCCGTTTCTGAAGATGCACGGTCTGGGGAATGACTTCGTCATACTGGACGCGCGCAGGGCGGATGTACCCATGACAGCGGCGGTGGCGCAGGCCATCGGGCACCGCTATTTTGGTGTGGGCTTTGACCAGCTTGTCGTATTGGGCAACAGCGATGATGCGGATGTGGATATTACCTTCTGGAATACCGACGGCTCGACTGCTGGTGCTTGCGGCAATGCAACCCGTTGTGTTGCAAGGATCATTCTGGACGAAACCGGAAAATCCGAACTGACCCTGCGTACAGAACGGGGACTTTTGTCTGCAAAGGAAGCAGGTGATGGTCTGGTCAGTGTGAACATGGGTCAACCACAGCTTGACTGGCAGGATGTACCGCTGGCACGTGACGTGGATCTTGTGGAATTGCCGATTGATGGCGCGCCGGGTGCTGCGGGAATGGGTAATCCTCACTGCGTCTTTGTCGTCGACGATGTCGAATCGCTTGATCTGGCAAAACTTGGCCCCGTTTACGAACACCATGAACTCTTCCCCGAACGCACCAATGTAGAGTTTCTGCAAATCATGGACCGTAACACGATACGGATGCGTGTCTGGGAACGGGGTGGCATGATCACTTACGCCTGCGGATCAGGCGCCTGTGCCAGTGCGGTCGTAGCCCACCGCAAAGGGCTAACCGAACGCAGGGTGACTATCAAGCTGGACGGCGGTGACTTGGAAATCGACTGGCGGGACGACGGTGTCTGGATGACCGGACCCACCCAACTGGTATTTTCCGGCGTTCTCTCCACAGATTTTCTGGACAAGATACAATGAGCAAGCCACCAGTGTTCGCCACTTTCGGGTGCCGGTTGAACACCTATGAAACCGAGGCCATGAAAGAACTGACCGCTGCGGGCGGTCTGGAAAACGCTGTGGTGGTGAACACCTGCGCTGTCACCGCCGAAGCCGTGCGCCAGTCCAAACAATCCATCCGCAAGCTGCGCCGCGAACACCCCGAAGCCCGTATTATCGTGACAGGCTGTGCCGCCCAGACCGAACCGGACACCTATTCCGCAATGGATGAGGTGGATCTGGTGATGGGCAACACCGAAAAGATGCAAGCGGACACCTGGATGAAGCTGGGCAAGGGCGCGGATTTCATCGGGGAAACCGAAGGTGTTCTGGTGGATGACATTATGTCGGTGAAACAAACCGCGGGACATCTGATTGACGGGTTTGGCAGCCGCAGCCGCGCCTATGTGCAGGTGCAAAACGGTTGCGACCACCGCTGCACCTTCTGCATCATCCCCTATGGCCGCGGGAACTCCCGCTCGGTACCTGCGGGAGTGGTTGTGGAGCAGATCAAACGCCTTGTCGCCAGCGGCTATAACGAGGTGGTTTTGACGGGCGTGGATATTACCAGTTGGGGCGATGACCTTCCGGGTAATCCGCCGCTCGGCGATTTGGTGCAGCGCATATTAAAGCTGGTGCCGGACCTGCCGCGCTTGCGGATTTCCAGCATTGATTCCGTTGAAGCAGACAACGCGCTTGTAGATGCCATTGCCGATGAACACCGTCTGATGCCCCATCTGCATCTGTCCTTGCAGGCCGGGGACAATATGATTCTGAAACGGATGAAACGCCGCCACTTGCGCGACGATGCCATCGCTTTTTGCAGCGATATGCGCAAAGCGCGGCCCGACATTGTTTATGGCGCTGACATAATCGCAGGCTTTCCCACCGAGACTGAAGAGATGTTCGAGAACTCTCTTAAACTGGTGGAAGACTGCGGACTGACTTGGCTGCACGTCTTTCCGTTCTCTCCCCGTCAGGGCACGCCGGCAGCGCGGATGCCCCAGCTTGAGAAAAGCGTGATCAAGGCTCGGGCCAAACGGCTGCGCGAGGCAGGAACACAGCGGGTGCAGGACCATCTGGCGGCGCAACTGGGCAAAACCCATTCCATCCTGATGGAAAACCCGCGCATGGGACGGACCGAAGGCTTTACCGAGGTGGCCTTTGCCAGCGATCAGCCCGAAGGCCAGATCGTGTCCGCTAAAATTACCGGCCATACAGAGAAATCCCTGCTTGTCGGCTAGGGACGGGGCCGAACGGCCTTGACCCTGCCGGTCGCGGGCGCTTGATTACCCCCATGACACGACCGATCCTATATTCCTTCCGCCGCTGCCCCTATGCCATGCGGGCACGGCTTTCGATTGCAGCCAGTGGTTTGCAGGTGGAGCTGCGCGAAATCCTATTGCGTGACAAGGCACCTGCCTTTCTTGCGGCTTCGCCCAAGGGGACGGTGCCCGTGGTGGTGGACGGCGATCAGGTGATCGAGGAATCCCTTGATGTGATGGAATGGGCGCTGGGCCAAAGCGACCCTGAGGACCTGCTTTATGCAGGGTCGCAGGCGCGGAAGTTGATTGTGCGCTGCGAGGCAGAGTTCAAAGGCCATCTCGATCGTTTCAAATACGCGGTGCGATATGAAGATGTGGACCCCGAAGCGGAACGCAAACTGGCCTCCACCTATTTGCGGGAACTGGATCAACGGCTGGACGGACAGGCCTATTTATTCGGGGACCGGATCGGCTTTGCAGATATCGGCATCGCCCCGTTTGTGCGCCAGTTTGCCAATACGGATCGCGCTTGGTTTGACGCGCAGGACTGGCCGAACCTGATCCGCTGGCTGGACGCCTTTATCAATAGCGACCGCTTCCAGTCTATCATGACGAAATATCCGAAATGGAAGGAAGGGGACGCGGAAACGTTATTCCCTGCTTCCTGACCTGAAAGGTCTTACCAATGCATCCCAATCCGGCTTTTCGTAAGGCAAACCAGGACGCAAATCTGGCCTTCGCACGGCAGCGTGCCTTTGGCGCACTTGCTGTGAACGGGCCGGAGGGGCCGTTGCTTGCACATATACCGTTTCAACTCTCTGAGGATGGTCGCCGGCTGGAGGCCCATCTGGTGCGCTCCAACCCCTTATGGCGTCTGCTGCAGCAGGACGGGCCACAACAGGCCGTGGTGGCCGTTGGCGGAGCAGACAGTTACATCTCGCCGGATTGGTACGGGTTGGATGATCAGGTGCCCACTTGGAACTATGTGGCGGTGCATCTGCGAGGCAGGTTACACGCCCTGCCGCAGCAGGAACTGGAAGGCATCCTGAACCGCCTCTCGGCAGCGATGGAGATGCGTCTGGCTCCAAAACCTGTTTGGGCGATGGACAAAATGGGCGGAGGCATCGCAGAGCGGATGATGCGGATGATTGCCCCCGTCGCAATGGATGTGACGCAGGTGGACGGAACGTGGAAGTTGGGCCAGAACAAGCCGGAAGCGGTGCGCATCACGGCTTCCGGTCAGGTCGCAGAACACGGCATCGGTCAAGAGATCGGGACGCTGGCCGGCCTTATGAAAGACCCGCCCTGCTAGCCCCGCTTCCGAAGAACGGTTGACGCAAACACCGCACTGCGCAAGGTTTATCCCGAGCAGGCAGCGCCCTGCGTGATCAACCTGTGTGCGGGCTATGCCCCGTCGCACCAGAAGAAAGAACTCTGACATGAAATTGCATTGGGCTCCGGCCAGTCCCTTCGCCCGCAAATGCCTCGTTTGCGCGAAAGAGACAGGCGTCGAACTGGAACTGGTTACAAGGGGTGGCACGCCTTTGATGACCGACAACATGCCACTTGAACAAAACCCGTTGGGCAAGATCCCCGCATTGGAGCGGGTGGATGGACCGGCACTGTACGACAGCCGTGTCATCACGCAATACATTAACGCGCAAGGCAACGGATCGCTTTACCCCGCGGCGCGCCTGTGGGAGGTGCTGACACTGGAAGCCACCGCCGACGGGATTATGGAAGCCGCCGTTCTGATGATTTACGAGGGCCGCGTACGCCCCGAAGAGTTGCGGTTCCCTGACTGGGTCGAGGCGCAATGGGCCAAGATAGAACGATCTCTGGATGCGATTGAAGCCCGTTGGATGAGCCATCTTTCCGGTCCGCTCGACGCGGCCCAGATCGCTGTCGGCTCTGCGCTGGCCTATCTGGATTTCCGCCACGGTGGACGGGACTGGCGGACCGGCCGCGACGGGCTGGCCGCATGGGAAGCAGAATTTTCCAAGCGCGAGGCGATGGTCGAAACGATGCCGAAAGACGCCTAGGGGAAGTTGGACCTTTGAACAAAAAAAAGGCGGGGAAATCCCCGCCCTTTTCTTTTTATGGCTTGCCTGATCAGGCTGCTTTTTCTTTGCGCTTGATCGGTGCCCAGATCTTTTTATTGGTCAGGTACAGCAGTACCGCCAGCAGGCCGAGGAAGAACAGGGACACAAATCCGAGCCATTTCCGCGCCATCATCTTAGGCTCTGCGGCCCACATCAGGAAGGCTGCAACGTCTTCGGACATGTGGTGCACATCGTTCTGGTGGCCGTCAGCATATTCCAGCTGCTCGTCCGCCAGAGGTGGCGCCATGGAAATCCAGCCGCCCGGGAAGGCAGTGTTTTCATAGAGCGTCACACCCGCTTGGGTTTTCTCTTCGCCGGTGTAGCCTGTCAGGATGGCTACGATGTATTCAGGACCACCGATCCCGTAGAGCAGCTGGTTGATCCCCAGACCCGAAGGTCCGTGGAAACCGGCACGCGCCTTGGCCATCAGAGACAGGTCTGGCGCACCAACAGCGGTGTTTGCAGGGAACTTGTCAGCCGGAACGGCAGGGCGGGTGTCGTCCAGTTCAGGGTCGTACACATCGTAGTTGGCTGCGTAGGCTTTCACCTGATCTTCAGAGTAGTGTGGACCACCCTCATCCGCCAGTGTGCGGAAGGCTACCTGACGCAGGCCGTGACAGGCTGCGCAGACTTCGGTGTAGACCTGAAGGCCCCGTTGCAGCTGGTTCTGGTCGAAAGACCCGAACGGACCGTCAAAGGAGAACGGGATGTTCTCGATATGACCCGCATCGCCAGCGGCATAGGCTGCGCCGCCGGACAGGCCAAATGCGACAGCGATGGAAAGAAGTATCTTTTTCATTTTGTCTCTCCTTAGCTCTCTTATTCGGCCGCAGACGCTTTGGCGTCTTTTGGCGGATAATGGGCATCGAAGTCAGCTTCGATGGTTTCAGGTTGTGGCAGCGGTTTTTCCAGAACACCCAGCAGCGGCAGGATGACAAGGAAATAGGCGAACCAGTAGATCGCACCGATCAGCGAGATGGTCGGGATCAGGCCTTCGGCAGGCTGGGAGCCACACCACATCAGGACCATGAAATCCAGAGCCAGTACCCAGAACCACCACTTGAAGGATGGACGGTAGCGGCCGGAGCGGACCGAAGATGTATCGGTCCAGGGGGCCAGAGCCATCACTGCGATAGAGCCGAACATGGCCAGAACGCCAAGGAACTTCGCATCAAGGAACAGTACGTCAAAGGTAATGGCGCGCAGGATCGCATAGAACGGCAGGTAGTACCATTCGGGCACGATGTGGGCCGGAGTAACCAGCGGGTTTGCCTCGATGTAGTTGTCCGGGTGGCCAAGGTAGTTTGGCATGAAGCCGACAACGGCCATGAAGATCGCAAGGATCACAACCAGTGCGAACAGGTCTTTGATCACAAAGTAAGGCCAGAACGGAACAGTGTCTTTCTCGGCGTCTGCTTTAGAGGTGCGGCGCACTTCAACACCTGTCGGGTTGTTGTTGCCTGTGGTGTGGAAGGCCCAGATGTGGACGATAACCAGACCGGCAATAACAAACGGCAGCAGGTAGTGCAGCGAGAAGAAGCGGTTCAGCGTGGCGTTATCCACCGACGGCCCGCCCAGCAGCCATGTTTGCAGGATCTCACCGATGCCGGGGATCGCGCCGAACAGGCCGGTAATCACGGTTGCACCCCAGAAGGACATCTGACCCCAAGGCAGAACGTAGCCAAGGAAACCAGTCGCCATCATCAGCAGGTAGATCAGCATACCGACGATCCATGTGATTTCACGCGGCGCCTTGTAGGAACCGTAGTAAAGACCACGGAAAATGTGGGCATAAACCGCGATAAAGAACAGGGACGCGCCGTTTGCGTGCATGTAACGCAGCGCCCAGCCGCCGTTCACATTGCGCATGATGTGTTCAACACTATCAAACGCCAGGTCAACGTGCGGGGTGTAGTGCATCACCAGAACGATGCCGGTAACGATTTGCAATGCCAGACAGAATGTCAGGATGATGCCCCAGATCCACATCCAGTTGAGGTTCTTCGGGGTCGGGATCATCAGTGTATCATACAGCAGGCCAACTACTGGCAGCCGCTTGTGAACCCATTTTTCGATGCCGGTTTTCGGCTCGTAGTGATCGTGTGGAATTCCAGCCATGATCTTTTCTCCTTAACCGAGCTTCAGCGTCGTGCCGTTCAGAACGGCAGTGGGCACAGGGAGGTTTTCAGGTGCCGGACCTTTGCGGATGCGGCCGGCAGTGTCGTAGTGGGAGCCGTGGCAGGGGCAGAACCAGCCGCCAAAGTCACCAGCATCCCCCAGAGGCACACAACCAAGGTGGGTACAGACACCCATCATCACCAGCCATTCGCCAGCTTCGTCCAAAGTGCGGTTTTCATCCGCAGCATCCAGACCGGGGTTGTTTGCATTCCGGTCCTGTGTGTCAGGAAGTTCGGAAACATCCACAGCGCGGGCCGCTTCGATTTCTTCGGGGGTACGCCGGCGGATAAACACCGGTTTACCGCGCCATTTGACCGTAAGCTGAGTGCCGGGTTCAACATCGGCTACATCAACTTCGATCGACGCGAGTGCTTGTACATCCGCGCTTGGGTTCATTTGATTGATCAACGGCCAAACCGCGGCACCAACGGTGACCGCGCCTGTTGTTGCCGTTGCAACATACAGAAAATCGCGGCGAGTGCCTGCGGGTTCATCAGCATGAGACACGTGCTTTTCTCCTTGCCAGGCCCGACTGTCCGGCGGGCTTGTTAACTGGGTCTGTCCAAAAGGGATTCCAGACAGTCACGGCGGGTATTACACATAGCTTTAGCGCTCGTCTAGCGGACTTTAGGCCGCAGCGCGCGACTCTTGGGCGCTGTGTCGGATGTGGCAACATTTTTTCAGGGATTTTGACGGGGCACAATGGCCTTGGCCCTTGGTTTCGGGCCGGTTTGCCGAAAAACACAGCAAGATGCGTGATTTCCGGGCGAGTCGATCTGGGGGTGGGAGAGGAATTTTACAAGTGCGTTGCTCTGGCGCACCAGTGTGGCGCGTCAGAGCAACAGATCGGTGTTACAGGCAGGCTTTGAAAAGCGCCGTAACGTTTTCTTTGGTCAGCTTGACCGGATTGCCGCCACAGCTTGGGTCTGTAAGGGCAGATGCGACCAATGCATCAATGTCGGGATCTGTCACGCCCAGTTCTGTCAGGGTCGCCGGAATCCCGAGCGAAGCATTCAACGCACCCACAAAATTGTAGAATCCGTCAAACCCGCCTTCAATGCCTAAATAAGCCGCTGCCTGTGTCAGGCGCTCTTCCACTTCGGGGCGGTTCAACTTTAGAACTGCCTGCATCACGACCGCGTTGGTGGTGCCGTGGTGGGTGTGGTGGACTGCGCCGATCGGGTGGGACATTGCATGGATCGCGCCAAGCCCCTTCTGAAACGCCGTGGCCCCCATGGCAGCGGCAGACATCATATGGGCGCGGGCTTCGATATCTGTTCCATCGTTATAAGCGCGGGGCAGGTATTCCTTGACCAGCCGCATCCCTTCCAGCGCCATGCCTTGGGACATGGGGTGGTAATGGGGGGAGCAGAAAGCTTCCAGACAATGGGCAAAAGCATCCATGCCGGTGCCTGCGGTGATCATTGGTGGCATGCCAACAGTAAGTTCGGGATCGCAGATCACGACGGACGGCAGGAACTTTGGATGGAAGATGATCTTCTTTTCGTGGGTTTCGCTGTTGGTGATCACTGATGCACGGCCCACTTCTGAACCGGTGCCGGCAGTGGTCGGTACGGCCACGATCGGGGCTATTCCATCCGGATCGGCGCGGGTCCACCAGTCCCCTATATCTTCAAAATCCCAGATCGGTCTGGTTTGTCCGGACATGAAGGCAACGAGCTTTCCGAGATCAAGACCGGAGCCGCCGCCAAAGGCGATCACACCGTCATGGCCGCCTTCGCGGAACATTTTGATACCGGCTTCCGCGTTCATTTCGGTCGGGTTCGGGTCCACATCCGAGAACATCGCACGGCCAAGTCCGGCGGCTTCCATCAGATCCAGTGTGGATTGTGTGATCGGCAGGTAGGACAGGCCTTTGTCTGTGACCAGAAGCGGTTTCTTGATTCCCGCTGCGGCGCAAGCATCGGCGAGTTCGGAGATTCGGCCTGCGCCGAAACGGATAGCGGTCGGATAGGACCAGTTTGCAGTCAAAGACATCGGGTCAGCCCTTTTTCAGGTGGTAGGATTTTGGACGGGTGAGGTTGTGATAGCCGATCACGGACAGGCCACCGCCGCGCCCTGTATCCTTGCAGCCGGTCCAGCACAAGCCGGGATCGAGATAGTCGGCGCGGTTCATAAAGACGGTTCCAGTTTCGATCCGGTCCGCAATCGCTTCGGCGCGGGCGGCGTCCTGTGTCCAGAGCGATGCCGTCAGGCCAAAATCGCTGTCGTTCATCAGGGCAATCGCCTCTTCGTCATTCTTGACGGGCATGATCCCCACAACCGGTCCGAAGCTTTCTTCGCGCATAACGCGCATGTCATGGGTCACATCGGTCAGGATTTGCGGCATCAGATAGGCACCGCCGTCTTCGGGGAAATCCGCAGGGTCGATGTGGGCCTTTGCACCGGCGGCAATGGCTTCGGCTGTCTGGGCGCGGACCTCGTCCGCGAAGCGTACATGGGCCATCGGGCCGATGGTGGTGTCCTGCTCCAGCGGATTGCCCAGCTTGTAGCCCTTCACAATCGCCACGGCCTTTTCGACAAAAGCGTCGAACAGGGACTCGTGGACGTAAATCCGTTCAATGCCACAGCAGCACTGGCCCGAGTTGAACATCGCACCGTCAATCAGCGTATCAACAGCTGCGTCCAGATTGGCGTCTTCCATCACATAGCCGGGGTCTTTACCGCCCAGTTCCAATCCGATGCCGGTGAATGTGCCAGCCGCGGCCTGTTCCATTGCCTTGCCGCCGCTGACAGAGCCGGTGAAGTTCACAAAGCCGAAGGCGCGGTCCGCAATCAGATCGGATGTGGTCTGATGGTCGAGGAACACATTCTGGAACACATCTTCGGGAATACCAACCGAATGGAAAGCCTTTGCCATACGTTCGCCCACCAGCGGGGTTTGCGAGGCGTGTTTCAGCATCACCGCATTGCCTGCGATCAGGGCAGGGGCCACGGTGTTGATCGCGGTCATATAGGGATAGTTCCAGGGGGCAACCACAAGAACCAAACCGTGGGGCACCCGTTTGATCACGCGGCGGAAGGCGTCGGAATCCTCAACTTCGATCGGAGCGAGCGCCTCTTGCGCGATGCTGGCCATATAGCTGGCACGTTCGTTAAACCCGCCAAATTCGCCGCCATAGCGCACGGGACGCCCCATTTGCCACGCGATTTCGGGAACGATTTCGTCGTTCATCGCGCCCACTGCGGCAACGCCGGCCTCAACCAGTGCGATCCGGTCGGCAAGCGGTTTTGCAGCCCAGTCTGCCTGTGCAGCCTTGGCCCGCGTCACAGCAGCATCCGCCTCGGCGCGGGTCAGGGTGGGACGTTCGGCATAAACCGACCCGTCTATGGGGGAGATACATTTGATCGTCATGGATTAAGCCCTTTCAAAGCCCCGTGCGATTTCCCAATCGGTTACAACACGGTCGAATTCTTCTTGTTCCCATTCTGCTGCGCGGGTGTAGTGGTCGATCACATCGTCGCCCATCACCTCGCGCAGGAATTTCGAATTGCGCAGCAGTTCGGTTGCCGCACGCAGGGTCTGGGGAATGTCGCCAGCCTTGGCATCCTCGTAGACATCGCCTTTGGTCGGGGCAGAGAGTTCCATTTTCTCTTCGATCCCCTTGATCCCAGCGGCCAGCATCGCGGCCTGTGCAAGGTAGGGGTTCAGATCGGACCCGCCGATGCGGCACTCCACGCGGATGCCTTTGGTGCCGTCGCCGCAGAGACGGAAACCGGCGGTGCGGTTGTCTACGGACCAGACGGTTTTGGTCGGCGCGAAAGTGCCTTTCGCAAAGCGTTTGTAGCTGTTCACATAAGGCGCTAGGAAATAGGTGTAATCCGGCGCATAGGCGATCAGACCGGCCATATAGTGGCCCATCATCTCGGACATGCCCAGATCACGGTCCTTGTCAAAGAAGGCAGGCTCTCCGTCTTTCCACAGGGACTGATGCACATGAGAGGACGATCCCACCCGATCCTTGTGCCATTTCGGCAGGAAGGTCGCGGCATGGCCGTTCTGCCATGCGATTTCCTTAATCGCGTGTTTGGCAATGGAGTGATAATCAGCGCAGTCGAGCGCTGCGGAATAGCGGATGTTTAACTCTTCCTGACCGGATTCCGCTTCACCCTTGGAGTTTTCAATGGGCAGGCCCGCCGCATACAGATGGTTGCGGATCGGGCGCATGATGCCTTCTTCCTTGGTTGTCTGGAAGATGTGGTAATCTTCGTTATAGCCGCTGATCGGTTGCAGATCGCGGAACCCGTCGCGGCGCAACTCGTCCAGTGTCTTTTCAAACAGGAAGAATTCCAGTTCGGTCGCCATCATCGCGTCAAAGCCCAGTTCTTTCAGGCGGGCGATCTGCTTTTTCAGCATGGCGCGGGGGGAATGGGGGATCGGTTCGTGGGTGTGGTGATCCAGAATATCACACAGCACCATTGCGGTGCCTTCCAGCCAGGGCACAGGGCGGATGGTGTCAAGATCGGGCTTCATGACGTAATCGCCATAGCCGGTTTCCCAACTGGTCGAGGCATAGCCGTCAGGGGTGGCCATTTCCAGATCGGTGGCCAGCAGATAATTACAGCAGTGTGTCTCTTTGTAGGAGGTCTCTACAAAGTTAACAGCGTGGAAGCGTTTGCCCATCAGGCGGCCTTGCATATCCACAAAACAGACAAGAACGGTGTCGATTGATCCATCGGACACGCGGGACTTCAGATCATCAAAACTAAGATTGGCAGGCATGGTGATTCCACTTTCTAATCGGACCAAGGGCGGCAGAACGCCGCCCTTGGAATGTCATTTCAAAGACCGGCTTCAGGTGTAGCGGTACGGACGACCTGCTTTCAGCATGTCGGCGTTGTACTTCTTGATGATGTCCACCACGCGGCGTTTTGTTTCGGATTCTGCAGCGATTTCTTCCCAGAATTCCTGCGCAGCGGTTTCCACTGTCGCCCATTCTTCGTCCGGAATGGAGGTCAGTTCCATTTTCGGGCCGTTGACACGCAGGTCGGCCTCGCCACCCCAGTACCACCACTGACGGTAGTAGTGAGACTGGTCACAGCATACACGGAACAGTGCTTGCAGGTCTTCGGGCAGTTCGTTCCAGCGTTCCATATTGGCAAAGAAGGAACCGGCCCAGGCGCCGGAAATGTTGTTGGTCAGGAAGTAGTTGGTCACATCGGCCCAACCGACGGTGTAATCCTCGGTGATGCCGGACCATGCGATCCCGTCGAGTTCACCGGTTTGCACTGCGACTTCGATGTCTTCCCAAGGCAGGTTTACAGGTACAACGCCGAACTGGGACATAAAGCGGCCCGCTGTCGGGAAGGTAAAGATGCGTTTGCCCTTGAGGTCTTCAAGGCTGCGGATCGGATCTTTGGTGGCAAAATGGCACGGATCCCATGCACCGGCAGAAATGTGTTTCACGCCGACTTTTGAATACTCTTCGTCCCAGATCTCGTTCAGGCCGTATTTGTTGAACAGCACAGGCACGTCGAGCGAGTAGCGCGATGCAAACGGGAAATACCCACCAAACACGGTCACTTCGGTCGGGGAGGCCATAGAGTCATCATCGGATTGCACAGCGTCGATGGTGCCACGCTGCATCGCCTGAAACAGTTCGCCGGTCGGGACAAGCTGATCCGCGAAGAATAGTTCGATCTGCATGCGGTCGCCTGCGATCTTGTTGAACATTTCAACGGCAGGCACAATTACATGTTCTGCCAGTGCAGCACCTGCATAGGTCTGCATCCGCCATTTGATGGTGCTTTGCGCCAGTGCAGGGGACGCGAGAGCAGCAGCCGGAGCTACGGCAGCGCCCTGAATAAACTTACGTCTGGTTGTCATAGTCTTTCTCCTTGTTTTGATTGGGGCCGGTTGGTCCGGCTTCTAGGGTTTGTTGTAAATGTAATCGGGCAGCCAGGTGGCGATGCCGGGGAATACCATTACCATGATCAACGCCAGCAGCATGACCAGCACAAAAGGCGTGATCGACGCATAGATGTCCCGCAGTCCGATCTCTGGCGGTGCCATAGCGCGCATCAGAAACAGGTTATAGCCGAATGGCGGTGTCATATAGGCGATCTGAGTCGTGATCGTATAAAGAATACCATACCAGATCAGGTCAAAGCCAAGCGCACCAACCAGCGGCACATATAACGGCGCAACAATCACCAGCATGGCGGTATCGTCCAGAAACGTTCCCATCAGGATAAAGCTGAGCTGCATCAGGATCAGGATCATCCACGGGCTGAGGTTCAGTTTCTCTGTAAAGACGCTTTCGATTGCCTTGACTGCTCCCAGACCGTCAAACACCGCGCCAAACGCAAGAGCGGCGAGAATGATCCACATAAACATGCAGGTAATGCCAAGGGTGTTGCGCACGGAGTTTTCAAACACTTCGCGGGTCATACGGCCTTTCAGAACCGCCGCGACAAAGGCTGCCAGCGCCCCGATGGCAGAGCTTTCCACCAGAGAGGTCCAGCCGTTCACAAAAGGCACCATCATCACGGCGAAGATCACAATAGGCAGGATGCCGGCCCGCAGCAGGCGCATTTTCTCGGCGCGGGGAATATCCCGTTCGGAAGCATCAAGAACCGGACCCAGAACCGGATTCATCCGGCAGCGGATCACGATATAGGCAATGAACATCCCCGCCATCATCAGGCCCGGCACCACACCAGCCAGCCACAACTGGCCCACAGGCTGCCGCGCGATCATGGCGTAAAGCACCAGCACAACAGAAGGCGGCACAAGAATACCAAGGGAAGACCCCGCCTGGATCACCCCCGTGACCATCCTTTTGTCATACCCCCGCTTTAACAGTTCGGGCAGGGCAATGGTGGAACCGATCGCCATGCCAGCCACCGACAGGCCGTTCATGGCGGAAATCAGCACCATCAGCCCGATCGTCCCGATCGCCAGCCCGCCGCGCAGGCCGCCCATCCAGACGTGGAACATCTTATAAAGATCATCGGCAATTTTGGATTCCGACAGCACATAGCCCATGAAAATGAACATCGGCAGCGTCAGCAGCGGATACCATTTCATCAGCTTCATGGCGGCAGAAAAGCCAATATCAAATCCGCCCTTGTCCCCCCAGAGCAGCAGGGCCGCGACAACAGCGATAAACCCGATGGCCCCGAACACCCGCTGACCGGTCAGCAGCATTAGCATCATCGAGGAGAACATCAAAGTGGCGATTAATTCATAGGACATTAGATTTCTTCGCCTTTAAGTCGCAGCACGTCTTTCAACAGCTCGGAGATGCATTGCAGGAGCATAAGAGTCAGGCCGGCAATCATGATGGATTTTATCGGCCAAAGGTAGGGACGCCATGCCGAGGAAGAGCGTTCCGCGCGGCCCACTTCTTCGGCTCCGGTGGCAAGACCGGCAAGGAAGGAGAACGGCTCGCTGCCCCAATACCCAAGGGAATAGGCGGTCGAACTGACCGCGCCATAGATCATGACGGCGAGATAGAAGATCAGGAACAATACGGTAATCAGATCGGTCCATGCCTTTCGTCGCAACGACCATTCACCATAAAGCAGGTCCATCCGCACGTTCGATCCCAGTTGGATCGAATAGGGCCCGCCCAGAATGTAATAGGCCACCATGCAGAACTGGGCCATTTCCAGCGTCCAGAGCGAGGGCAGAAAGAAGGTTTTGCTGATCGAGGACCACAGCAGGATGCCCATCAGCACAAAAATGCCGTACATCATAAAGCGGCCGATACGATAGTTTACAGCGTCAACAGCGCGAATATATCCGTAAGCTAACCCGCGCATTAAGCCTGCCCTTCTTCTGCCAGGGCGATCATGGCGGCGAACAGCCAGTCGCAGATCGTGTCGCCCATGTCCCGTTGCTGATGTTCCGACACTATCAGATCATTCCGGACCTCCAGCATCACATTGGCGTAACCGTGTGGCAGGCCGTGTTCTTTCAGAGTGTGTGTCACACCGTTTTCAGGGCCGTAGGGTTCGTTGCGCTGGACGACAAAAGCGCTGCCTTGCGCAGCATCCAGCATACCGTCCGCCAGTCGCGTGTCGCTGTCATGTAGAATGCCGATTTCAACGGTGCGCGGGTTCCCGTGATAAACCGGCGTAAAGCTGTGAACCGTCACGATAACCGGCGTCGCACCGCTCGCAGCTGTTGTCTTGATAGTGTCGGCAAGTGCCTTTCGGAAGGGGTGGTAGTAGGTGTCTGCGCGTGCCTGACGGGCCGCATCATCCAGTTCGGCGTTACCGGGAACCACCACCAGTTCGCTGCGGGCCGGCATTGCGTCCGGTGCGCTGGGAGGGCGGTTGCAATCGTAAACAAGGCGGGACACCTTGCTGGCCACCAGTTTTGCATCGAGCCTTTCTGCCATCCGCCTTGCAACAGCCAGTGCGCCCGGATCCCATGCCGCATGGCTGAGCCGGTCAGCTTTCGCGAGTCCGAGATCCTGCAACTCGGGCGGAATAAAAGATGATGCGTGTTCGCAAACCAACACGACAGGCGATGCGCCCGCGGGGTTCAGAACCTCTACAACGTCTTCTGCATTGGTGGCAGTCATTGAAACTATTTTCCCTGTTCCGGTTAAACTTCTTGCGCATCGGGGAATATGTCAACAGAATTGTGTTACAAAAAGAACAGAAGCCGCAACGTTGTAATTTTAGTCGTCAAACGAGACCCCATGCCAGAAAACCAGCCTACTATTTCCGACCGCATCCAACGGGAGCTGGACAGGCTGACCCGAGCCGAGCGCCAGTTGGCCCATTCGATTCTGGAAAACTATCCGGCCTCGGGGCTTGGCCCGCTGGCGACACTGGCCAAGGACGCCAATGTCTCGGCGCCAACCGTGGCGCGCATGGTGCAGAAACTGGGGTTCAAGGGCTATCCGGAGTTCCAGACCGAGCTGCGCGAGGAGTTGAAAGCCAAGGCAAAGAACCCGATTGCCAAGCATGATACTTGGGCAGAAGGCGCGCCATCGGGGCATGTGCTGAACCGTTTTACCGATGCGGTGATCGATAATATCCGCCACACGCTTGGACAGATCGACCCGGATGATTTTGATGCGGCCTGCGGGTTGATCGGAGATCCGGACCGCGCCCTTTATATCGTTGGCGGGCGGATTACCCATACAATGGCGGAGTATCTGTTCCTGCATGCACAGGTGATCCGCGCAGCGGTGACACATATCCAGTCCACATCCAATACATGGCCCCACTACCTGCTGGACGTGAAAGAGGGCGATGTTTTTGTGATCTTTGACAACCGCCGCTATGAAAACAACACGCTGAAACTCGCAGAGATGGCTCATACGAAAGGTGCCAAGATTATCCTTTTTACCGACCAGTGGCGCTCTCCGGTGCATCATCTGGCCGATATCTGTTTCAGCAGTCGAATCGTAGTTCCCTCTGCATGGGATTCTGCGGCGACAACTCTGCTGTTGGTTGAAACGGTGATTGCTGCCATTCAGGACCAGAACTGGGCGCAGACCAAAGACCGGACCGAACGGCTGGAGGATATGTTCGACCAGACCAAACTGTTCCGCAAATTTACCTGACCCGAAAGGCGCTGCGGGGTTAAACAATTCGCGCCGTAAATCGCCCTATTCCCTTCATTGCGGATTTACCCTATCGCAGAACCATGAGACTTGCCGCTTACCAACCCGATATCGCCCCCAATCTGGGCGCCATGATCCGCCTGTCGGCCTGTTTCGGCGTGCCACTGGATATTATCGAACCCTGCGGTTTTCCCCTGTCGATCAAGGCCTTGAAACGCTCTGCGATGGATTATGCGGATATTGCCGATCTGACCCGCCACGACAGTTGGGACAGCTTTGCAAAGGCCCCGCGGGACGGGCGGATTGTGTTGATGACGACACGGGCGGAACAGTCGCTTTGGGAATTTTCTTTTCAACCGGGCGATACGATCCTGATGGGGCGGGAAAGTGCGGGCGTGCCGCAGGACGTGCATGATTTTGCACAGGCGCGGGTGAAACTGCCGATGACAGGGCAGGCACGCAGCCTGAACGTGGCAATGAGCGCGGGAATGGCTGTCAGTGAAGCATTAAGACAAATGAACAAAAGGAATATGCCATGACTTGGGTTTATCTGCTGCTGGCCATCGGCGCCGAAGTGATTGGTACTGTGTCCCTGAAAGCCTCTGACGGGTTGAGCAAACTGCCTTTTGTGGGTCTGACAGCGGTGGGATACGCGGTCTCTTTCTATTTTCTTGCAATCGTCCTGCGGAGTTTTCCGGTCGGGCTGGCCTATGCGGTCTGGTCCGGTGCCGGTGTTGCGGTCGTGACAGTAGCGGGTGCGCTTTTGTTCGGGGACAGGATCGACACAGCCGGTTTTGTCGGGATTTCCTTGATTGTCTGCGGCGTGCTGGTGATCAATCTGTTTTCGTCTTCCGTTCCGCATTAACCCTTTGGCGCACGGGGGCATTCTGCCCCCGGACCCCCGAGGATATTTGCCCCAAAAAGAGCATTGGTTGCGTTCAGGGTTTTGTTGCGGCGCGGATTAGGGCGTCAAACAGGTTTTGCTGGCTCTTATCTGTTTCTGCCGAAAGTTCGGGATGCCACTGCACAGCAAGAAAGAACGGGTGGTTCGGATCTTCCAGCCCTTCGACAATACCATCCGGTGCGTGGGCCACAGCGCGTAGCGCAGGGGCCACGCGGTTGATCGCCTGATGGTGGCCGGAAAACGTGTCGACCTCGGTGCAATCCATCACTTGTGCCAGTTTCGAGTCCGGATCAACGGCGACCGGTTGGCGGGTCCACCCGCCATCTGCGTTGCGGTGAATGTCGCCGGGATGAAGGTCGGGAATATGCTGGAGAAGATCCCCGCCAAGCGCAACGTTCAGCACTTGCATCCCCCGACAGATGAAAAGGACCGGTATGTCCTTTCGCGTCTGTATGACTTTCAGAAGGGCCAGTTCGGTTTCATCCCGTTCCGTTGATGCTTTAAGCTGGTTCGGATGCTCCGGATTCCCTTTGTAATATTTAGGGTCCATATCGGTGCCGCCGGTAAAGATGACTCCGTCCAGAACACGCAACCAGTCCGCGTAATGGGGTTCGCCAGAGGGCAGCAGCATTGCGATCCCGCCCGCGCGACGCACGGCATCAACGTAAAGGGCAGGGGTGCTGTAGTAATCGTCGTAGTAGTTTTCCACCGCTTCTACGTCGGTGCGCCCTTCGGTCAGGATGCCGATGAGCGGCCTTTTATGTGTCATCTCGGGACGGCCTTGCAGAATGGATCAGGTCTGTCTCTAAAATCCTGCGGCGCTGGTCCTGTCAAGAGGGCGGACGGCCGAGATAGCGTTGCAGAACCTCGGGCGGGTTGGCCATCAGGGTCTTCGTGTCAACAGGTGGGTGGGCCTCGCCCTCTGCGATAAGCAAGGTCTGGTCGCTGATGTGAATCGCGTCCTCGGGCTGGTGTGTAACCATGAGCAGTGTTGCTCTGGCTGCCTCTGTGATCTCGGCGACGAGTTCGAGCATCTCCAGCTTGAGCGCGGGGCCAAGGGCTGCGAAAGGCTCGTCCAGCATGAGAACCGGCTTGTCCCGCAGCAGCGCACGGGCGATGGCGACCCTTTGCTGTTGTCCACCAGAGAGTTCCGCAGGCCGTTTGGCACCCTGCGCTTCCAGTCCGACCCGTGCCAGCGCCCGTTCAACCGTTGTGTGTTCCGCCTCTGAAAGCCTGAGATCGGGGCGCAATCCGAGACCGATGTTCTGCGCGACTGACAGATGGGGAAACAGGTTGTGGTCCTGAAACAGCAGGGTGACAGGCCGCTGGGCCGGGTGGGTGCCGGTGATGTCTTCACCCCGCCACAGAATACGACCGGTTTCGGGTGTTTTGAAACCGGCCAGAGCAGATAGCAGGGTGGATTTCCCTCCGCCTGACGGTCCGAGCAGGGCAATTTTATGCCCTTCTTCAATCTCAAGATCGGCGCTGAGGGTAAACTCCCCCTGCGTCAGGCGCAGCTTATCGAATGTGATGGTCAAGGCGACCTCCGCGATCAAAGGCCCAGAACAGGGCGAGAGATGTGCCTACGAGCAGCAGTGCAGCACCGGCTGCGGCTTCCATCTGATAGGCTGCCATAAGACGGTACATGGTCAGGGGCAATGTGGCAAAATCCGGCGGGGCAAACAGCGCGATCACGCCGAGATCCCCCATAGAGAGTGCCGCCGACAGTCCGGCTGCAAAGCCTGCGGCCCGTTTGATCCGTGGCCAGATGGCGATACGGAACAGGGTAAGACCGGTCATGCCCAGAGAAGCACCCAGCCGCCCGTAGTGATCCTCTGCCCGTTGCAGCGCGGGCAAAAGGATGCGCAGGGCAAAGGGCAGCGACATGGTGGCATTGACTGCAATGGTGATCGGCAGGGCGAGCTTAAACGGGTCGATTACTGGGTTGAGCAGAACGAACAGTCCCGTGCCGATGACAAATGGCGATGCGGCCAGAGCGAGAAAGCCGATAGCTTCCAGCAGGGCGGCAGCTTTGCTGCGGCGGGCCATATCGGTGATCAGTGCTGCCAGCGCCAGCGCCAGCACGGTGGCCAGCAGTGCGGCGGGGATGGTGATCAGCAAGGAGTTCAACAGGGCAGGCCAGATCTGTGGCGGAAGAGAGAACATCGGGGGCAGTCCGCGCAGGACAACCGATCCGAGCGGTGCGAAAAGGAACAGCGCAACCGTCAGCAGGAGAACCGTATCAAAAACCCGCGTTCCGGGTTCGGTGCCATCCCAGCGCGCTGGCGGGTGGTCCAGCCCGATGGAGAAGGCTGTGGGCTTTGCCAGCGCCAGCGTCGCTCCGGCTGTGGCAGTACAGAGCGCGAATTGCAGGATGGACAGAAGTGCTGCCTTGGACAGGTCGAAGTCAAACCGTAGCGCCTGATAGATGGCAAGTTCAATCGTCGTTGCGCGCGGGCCGCCGCCGAGGGACAGGGCCACAGCAAAACTGGTCAGGCACAGCAGGAAGACCAGCAGAAAGGCACCTGGCACAGCGGCGCGCAGCATCGGGCGCTCCAACTGGCGGTTCACGTCCCTGCTGGTAAAACCGAGCTCTGCCGCAAGCCGGAAATGTTCTGCGGGTATCGTCATCCAACCTTGCAGGATCAGTCGGGTTGCAAGGGGCAGGTTGAAGAATACATGGGCCAGAACAACGCCGCTGAACCCGTAAATATTGAGCGGCGCCAGCCCCAGTGCTGTCAATCCGCCGGAAATCAGGCCGGAGCGTCCCCAGATCGAAACAATCCCGAGAACCGCTACAATGGCCGGCAGAATGAAGGGTGCACCGAGCAGGGCCACCATGACCTGACGGCCCCAAAACCTGCGCCTTGCCAGAGCGCGTGCGGTGGGAATGGCAAGGGCGACGCTTAACGTTGCCGAAAGAAGAGCCTGAATTACGGTAAAACGGATTGCAGCCCAATCCGCCAGAGTGAAGCCGCGCCCCGCAGTTGCCTGTGAAGCTACGGCAACCACGGTTCCAATCGTCAAAAGCAGCACCACCAGTAGGGCGGCGCTGCCTGCAAGCGTTTTGAACAGGGACGGGCGGGACAGAAGCCCCTTGCGGCCCGGAACTACTGGCTGAGCGCGGTCAGCCATTCGGCCAATGCGTCCTCTCTGATTGCTTCCACTTCGGCATCGCTGAAGATCAGGCTGTCTTCGGGGGTGATCAACTGTTCAAATCCCTCGGGCAGGCCGGCGTCAGGAAATTTTGCAGGATACATCCAGTTTGTTGTCGGAATGATCGACTGGAAGGCATCGGTCGTCATGAAGTTCAGGAACTGGTCGGCCAGTTCCGGTTGGTCTGTCGCTGCAAGCTTTCCGGCCACTTCGATCTGCATGTAATGGCCCTCTTCAAAAGAAGCTGCTGATTTGGTGTGATCTTCTTCTGCGATGATGTGGTAGGCTGGGGAGGTGGTGTAGCTTAGCACCATATCCGCTTCTCCTTCCAGAAACATGCCATAGGCTTCGGACCAGCCCTTGGTGACGGTAAGGATGCGCGGTGCAAGAGATTCCCAAATGTGTGCGGATTTGTTCGGGTAGGCCGCTTGGACCCACATCAAAAGCCCCAAGCCCGGAGTGGAGGATCGGGGGTCCTGAATGACGATCTTCAGGTTTTCGTCTGCTTCGATCAGTTCTTTGAAACTGCCGGGCACGTCTTTCAGTTTGGTATTGTCATAAACAAAGGCGAAATAGCCCCAATCGTAAGGTGCAAACGTGTCGTCGCTCCACTCTACAGGCAGGTCAAGACCGGATGGCGCAGGCGAAAGTTTCGCGAAGAGACCGGTAGCTTTGGCGCGTGCCGTAAGATTGGTGTCGAGCCCGAGAACCACGTCAGCATCACTGCGCGCGCCTTCCAGTTGCAGGCGGGACAAAAGGGCTGCGCCATCGCCGGCATTGATTAGTTGCAAGTCGCAATCACAAGTTGCCTCGAAGGCTTTTTCAACTTGGGGCCCCGGTCCCCAATCCGTGACAAAGCTGTCGTAGGTGTAAACGGTCAGGACAGGCTTGTCCTGTGCGTGCGCGATGCCAGCAAGAGTTGCAGACAGGCCGATTGATGTGATGCAGCCGATAAATGCAGCGCGTAGAGGAGAAAACATTTCTTAAATCCTTTCAAGCTACAGACGGTTGGCAGGATCAGGGAAATTCACCGCACCTTCCCTCCGCCGGTATGATCCGGTTCAGGTTCAACGGGTCACGCGATTGCGTATCTCAGGCCGGGTAAACGGCCCCCCCGAGGTTGCTTCAGGTGTAACAGCGCAGGGCCAAAAAGCAAGCGGATCGGTGGCGCGCTGCGGTTTCGCCTGTGGATAGTCCCTACAAAATCAAATTTGAGACAAAGTTCTGACCAAATGTGCGGCTAGCTTTAGCGAAAGTTAAGTAGCGTATTTGAGCATGAGGAACGCAGGCAATGGCACTGAATTACGAATTTGATGTTTTTACGATCAACTCTGATAAAGCGCCATCCGGCCCGGTTATGCAGGAGATGCTGACGGATCTGGACCGCAAAATGGAAAACAAGGTGGCGCGCTTCCGAAGCCCGCTGACGGTCACCGCGCTGCGATCTGCCGACACGCGAGTGCGAGGTATCTTCCGCACGGCCGGATTCGAGTTTGAAGAAGACGAATTGAAAGTGGAAGGCACCCTGTTCGAAGACAAGGAAGCTCATGCAGTTTTTCTGGTGCGCGTAACCGACGGGATTGAGAAAACCTATAGCAGCGCGGAACTCGACACGGATGATGTGCTTGCGCAGCCCTCTGTCGACAAGAATTACGACGAAGGCATTGCGCCGGACGGGGCTTTTGTTGTGCTGCACTGGATGAACGACACAATCGCTGTGCATGAAGGCGACGGCGATGAGGACGGCTTTGATGCCGGTCTGGATGAAGCCACAGAAGCGCACACCGATCCGGAAATGGATGATGATGTTGAGACGGTCGATGAAGGCATTCTCAAGTTACAGCAGTTCGCGATCGAGGACGAAAGCGACAACGATGAAGTTGAGGCCGCAGCAGACGAACCCGAAGACGCTGTTTTCGATCTCGGCATTCTGCGGACAGTGATCGAAGATGCGATTCCTGTGGAAACCGCGGAACCAAAGGATGAAACTCCGGAGCATTTCAAACTGGAAACACCGGAAGCTGACGATACACGTTTCAAGATTATTTCATCGGCGTTTGACACGGGAGAAGCTGTCGGCGCACAGGAGAAAGAGACAGGAACCGGAAATTGGACACCCGAGGTCGAAACCGAATTCGATCTGGAAGAGGTCTCTGTCGCAAAAAATCTGGAGGTTGATGCCGAACAGATGGAAATTTCTCTGGAAATGGATGCAGAGATGACGGCTTTGGCTCGTGTCGCGGCCAAAGCCGATGGGCCGATCAATGTGCAAATGCGTCGCCCGCGCAAATCCGCTAAAGAGCGGCGGGTGCGGGTGCTTGAAGTTCGTCAGGAGATGCAGGCAGAAAAAACCACCGAAACTCCGGCTTTGAAACCCACCCGCCCGCGCTCTTTCCTGCTCGGGCAGATGAACACGCCGGCTATGGGTATTCTGGCAGGCCTGCTGTTCTCGGGCGCTGGTATCCTGTTGATTTCCCAAGTGCTGGCCTGAATCCGGCTCTGGCGACAGATGTTAAAATTCGTAACAGGCCCGCTGTCCGGCGCGGCCTGTTTTACTATGGAGATTGTGATTAAACCTGCTGGTCGGACACAAAGGGGTTTTCTAGGGAGCGGGGTTCAACTATCAGGTTTTCACAAGGAGAAAGCCTATGTCGATCAATTCCTTCGGACGTTTGTTCACTGTAACCACCTGGGGTGAAAGCCACGGCCCTGCACTCGGGGCGACGGTTGACGGTTGCCCTCCGGGCGTCCCGCTTACCGCTGAAATGTTGCAGCACTGGCTTGATCTGCGCAAACCGGGGCAAAACAAATACACCACCCAACGGCGGGAACCGGACGCGGTGGAAATCCTCTCCGGGGTATTTGAAGGGCAGACAACGGGAACACCGATCCAGCTGATGATCCGTAACAAGGACCAGCGCAGCAAGGATTACTCCGACATTATGGAGAAATTCCGTCCGGGCCATGCAGATATTACGTACTGGCAGAAATACGGCATCCGCGACTATCGCGGCGGCGGACGGTCCAGCGCACGGGAAACCGCAGCGCGGGTTGCCGCGGGCGGCGTTGCGCGCGAAGCGTTGAAGATGCTGGTTCCGGATTTGGAAATCACTGGCTGTATGGTACAGATGGGCCCCCATAAAATTGACCGTGAGTCATGGGATTGGGACCAGATTTCGCAAAATCCCTTCTGGACGCCTGATGCGCGGGCCGCGGAGGATTGGGCTGCCTATCTCGACGAATTGCGCAAATCCGGAAACTCTGTAGGCGCCGTGATCGAGGTGATTGCCAAAGGAGCACCAGCCGGATTGGGCGCGCCGGTCTACGGCAAGATCGATACGGATATTGCCACTGCGATGATGTCGATCAACGCTGTGAAAGGCGTTGAAATCGGTGCGGGCATGGCGGCAGCCGAACTGACTGGCGAAGACAATGCGGACGAGATTTTCATGGGGAACGACGGTAAGCCTGTCTATTCTTCAAACCATGCGGGAGGTGTTCTTGGCGGCATCTCGACAGGGCAGGATCTGGTGTGCCGTTTCGCGGTGAAGCCGACCTCTTCGATTCTGAAACCGCGCCAGACCATTACCAAATCGGGGCAACCGGCAGAAATCATCACCAAGGGACGCCATGACCCGTGCGTGGGCATCAGGGCGGTTCCTGTTGGCGAAGCAATGATGGCCTGTGTGATTCTGGACCATGTTCTGCTGCATCGCGGGCAAATCGGGGAGAACCGCGGCGCGATCGGCTAGTCGTCTCCCGTTGGTGTAGTTGAATTTTTGCAACACAATACAACTAAAAAGAGATATAATGGCGATCCTGACGGGGAAATTTACCATCTGGTCCAAATTTCCCATTGCGTCATGAGAAAACTGGCTTATGTACCCCGCAACACACGCCAGCCACTGCCTGCCTTTCAGGCTTTAGCCATACGCGTAGCCGTTTGGCTACATCACCACCTTTTTATTATCACCTTTCAACTTGGAGGTTGTTGCCTGCCATGGGGTACACTTCTTTTTTCAAATATATGGCGAACCGTCATTTGGATGGCCACGATGCCCTTGTATCCCGCAACTTCGTCTTTCCCCTGCCGATCTTCGTAAAGGACAGGGTCTCGGTGATAAAAACCGAAGAAGCCTTTCGCGTGCTGCTTGCCGAATACCGTTCTACGCTTGAACTGGCAGGCATTGTGCGCACGGATACCCGACAGATCAGCGCGCACCGTCATCAGGCAGACGGCATCAGTATCTCGCTTGAAAAACAGTTCTATGATATCAACGACAATGCCTGTGCTTCTTGCGAGGTGACCTATTACGCGACTCCGGCAGACGATCGGCTGAAACTGCACATGGTCGAATACACCGACATCAAGGCACCAATGCCGCTGGACCAGATGTCGATTTTCAGAAAAGTCTGATCAACCGGCAGGGCGGGCCCCGGCGCGCGACGACTGGACAGCCAGAATGCCGGCCATGACGATCACAACGCCAATAACATCTGTACGGCTTAGGGTTTCGTTCAGGATCAGCGCTGCAATCAGAACACCGAAAAACGGATTGAGAAAGTGGAACGTGCTGGCCCGCGTTGCACCGATACGTTCCACCAGCAGGAACCAGATGATCGTCGCCACAATGCCGGGCATCACGACTGTATAGGCAAAGGCCCCCGCCAACGAACCGGTCCACGTGAAGCTCTGCTGTTCCAGCAACAGGGCCGGAATGGCCAGTGCTGCACTGCCGATCATCATCTGGACTCCGACCACCATCAGAACGTTCCCCTTGGAAGAGGTCGCCCGCACTGCCAGTGTCGCGATGGCAAGGGCTGTCACGCCGATCAGGCACAGTAGAATACCAAAAAGATCAACACCTCCCGAAAGCCTCGCCCCCATGATGAGAGCGACTCCGGCAAATCCCGTGAACAGTCCCGCCCAGCCAAGCCAGCCGACCCGTTCGCCTTGCAAGGCAGAGACAAGACCGACGATCAGCGGAACGGCAGAGGCGATGATCGAAGCAAGCGAAGCTTCGATCCGTTGCATGGCCATGAAAAACAGCCCCAGATAAAGCGCGTTCTGGCAGATGCCAAAGATCGCAACGGCGCCCCAATTGCGGCGGTCCAGCCGGATGCGCTGCCCCATAAGATAGGCAATCCCCATGCAGAGCAGTCCTGCCAGCAAAAAGCGAAGCGCCGAGATGGTAAGGGGGGGAGCTTGCAGGACGATAATCCGGGCTGACGTGAAGGCGCTCGACCAGATCAGGGCGAACACGAGCCCCATAACAATAGCTTTAATGTCCACTCAACCGTCCTTCATGCTGTCGTGCCAAAGGCTTGCCCGAAGGTGGAGCGAAAGGGAAGGGCAGATTTGAAATGCCGTAACGGGCGATTTATGCCCAGTCGAAATAGGCAAAATCATCCAGTGTCAATTCGGGCGCACCTTCGATCACCGCGACTTTTTCCCAGCCGGAACCGTTGTAGAACCGCAGCACCCCCGTTTTATGCAGGTAGGAAAACTCTTCGGTTTCAACCGTGTCGTAGATCGACAGGAATTCCAGTGTAAATCGCAGGGCTTCGGCGTCGTCTTTTTCCACCACAACTTTGGTGTCGGACAGGGCTTTTACTGCTGCACGGGGATCATCGCTGTTCAGCACATAGGAGCCGGTAAAATCGAGTCCGATACTGTCCGTACCTTGCTTGAAATCGGTGATCCGCGTGAAATATTCGATGTTCTGACCGTGGGACACTGCAAAGATATCCGCCCCGCCTCCGCCGGTGGAGACTATGCTGCCAGCCCCGAGCACTCCAATACCGGCGGAAAAGATCGTGTCATTCCCTGAACCGCCGAACAGATGGTCCGTCCAACCGCGCCCCTGACCGCCGGCCCCTGTGATAACGTCGTCCCCCTTGCCACCGAAGATGAAGTCGTCTTCGTTCTGATAGCTGCCCACGATAAAATCATCACCGTTATGGCCGTGAATGGTCAAATCCTGATCGCGGCTCTTGCTGCTATCAAGCCAGATAAGTGAATCGTCCAGCCGCGCGCCGTGCATTTTGGTGACAGAGCGTGCGCCGATGTTAAGGGTAAAAGCTTCAAAATCGGTGAAGCTCGCATTGGCAATGGTCATGGTACCGGCGTTCACTTCGCGAAAATCCAGTGTTTTCGCGTTGGTCAGCTGAAGACTGACCTGAATGGTGTTCAGAAACAGGCGGTCCTGCCCCTTGCCCCCGTCCAAATGCAGGCTGCGGTCCTCCCAATGGTGTCCGTCTGGGCCGTATGTATCACCAAAGGTTATTTCGGCCTGATCCGCACCGCGCCCCATAAACACGCGGTCCACATCTCCTTCATCGCTGTTCGTCAGCAGGCGGGCATTGGTAAAAGAATCTCCCTGCGCGCCGCCATAGTAATCGGTGGAACCATAGGTGTCATAGAATATATCCGCGCCGCCCTGACCTTTCAGGACATTTGCGCGACTGTAAGTTTCGTCAAAGCCCGTGCCGCTGCTGAGGAATGTATCGCCGCCGCGTCCGCCATAGATGTTTGCAGTGTCACCGGTAAACCGGTCCGCCTTGTCGCCACCAGTGACTTCAAGAATGGGTCGTTCCATGTAGCTGTAGATGTAGCTGGTAATGCCAAAGTCGTTTTCACGGCTTGCCGGCAACGTGATCTGCGGTTGATCAGGATCAGCCGCGATCTCTTTTCCATTCAGGTAGTGGTATCCGTAATCGCCGACAGCCATAATATTCTTTCAAATAGTCAATTTGAGAGATGTCAGCTTATATCATCACATCAGTCGGGCAAGAAAAAAGGCCGACTGCGAACAGACGGCCCAATTTCAAACTGTCTTCGCAATCAGGCGTTGATTACGTCTTTCAGAGCTTTTGCAATGGTCACTTTTGCCACGCGGTCAGCGTCTTTCTTCATTTGCTCGCCAGTGGCAGGGTTGCGAACCATGCGCTCCGGACGGGCACGACAAGCGAATTTGCCAAGACCTGGGATGGTTGCGGCGCCACCGGCTGCAACTTCTTTGGTGATGACGGAAGCCAGCGCCTCGAGAAATTCGTTTGCTGTTTTCTTGTCAGAATCTGTTGCTTCGGCCAGTGCGGCAACGAGCTGTGTTTTGGTCATAGGTTTTTGCGTCACGTGACTGCTCCTCATTGATCTTACGACATGCCCGGCGTCGGGCCCCGTAGTGGGTGTCCTGCGGCATTTAACAAGATATTGCGGTTCAACACAATGATAGAGACCGACGAAAAGGCTGAAAAACGCCTATTTTTATGGGTTTTTCGCGAATTAGCCCCCATTTTGGCCGGTGCCCGCCGGTCGTCGGCTAAACGGCGGGCATTTCTGATATAAAACCAACACGGTTCAACGGTTGTTAGAGGAAGGCTGTCTCGTCAAAGCTGCGTAATTTGCGCGAATGCAGGCGTTCCAGCGGCATGTCGCGAAGTGACTCCATGGCGCGGATTCCGATGAGCAGATGGCGTGTGACCTGTGTGCGATAGAATTCGGATGCCATGCCCGGAAGTTTGAGCTCTCCGTGCAGGGGCTTGTCCGATACGCACAGCAAAGTGCCGTAGGGGACGCGGAAGCGGAAGCCGTTTGCCGCGATTGTGGCGCTCTCCATATCAAGGGCAATAGCCCGGGATTGGGACAGTCTTTGCACGGGGCCGGATTGCTCTCTCAACTCCCAGTTGCGGTTGTCAACGCTGGCCACAGTGCCGGTCCGCATCACCCGTTTCAGGGCGTAGCCTTCCAGTTCCGTGACATCTGCAACAGCCTGTTCCAATGCGATCTGGATTTCCGCCAGAGCCGGCACCGGCACCCAGATTGGCAGGTCGTTGTCCAGAACGCTATCCTCTCGCACATAGGCATGGGCAAGCACATAATCCCCGAGGCTTTGGGAGTTTCTCAGTCCGGCGCAATGGCCAAGCATCACCCATGCGTGGGGCCTTAAAACGGCGATATGATCAGTCGCAGTTTTTGCATTGGACGGCCCGACGCCGATATTTACCAGTGTAATGCCGGACCCGTCCGCCCGTTTCAGGTGGTAAGTGGGCATCTGCGGCTGGCGGAACGCGGAATCCACATGGGGATTTTCCGCTGTTGCGATGGAGTTTCCCGAGGCCACAAATTCGGTGTAGCCGCTGTCGGGATCCTGAATGGCCTGCATCCCGAAGGTGACGAACTCATCCATGTAAAACCCGTAGTTGGTAAACAGGATGTGGTTCTGGAAATGCTCGGGGTCGGTGGCGGTGTAATGGGCCAGACGGGCAAGGGAATAGTCGATCCGTTGCGCTGTAAATGTAGCCAGTGGCCGGATACCATCTGCATCCGGTTCCGCATCCCCGTTGGCGATGTCGTCATTGGTTGTCTTCAAATCCGGTACATCAAAAATATCCCGCAGCGGGCGGGCGTCGGCGCGAACCTGACCTTCGGCCAGACGCAATTCTTCGGTCAGGGCAAAGTGCAGCGGAATTGGCACATCCGAAACGGACACTGTGACCGGAACTTCGTGGTTTTCCAGCAAAAGCTCGATCTGCTGGCGCAGGTAATTGCCGAACAGTTTGGGTCGCGTCAGTGTGGTTGTATAGGTTCCGGGCTCCCCTACATGACCAAACGACAGGCGACTGTCTACTTGGGTGTATGTGGATGTAGTGATGGAAAGCTGCGGGTAATAAGCGCGATAATGGCCTTTGGGCGGGGTGCCCGCGTGATACTCCGAGAACTGCGCACACAGAAAATCCGTCGCAATCGTGTAAAGCCGTTCAATCGCGGCAACGGCCTCTGCGGCCGAGGTAAAGGTCTCGGCTTTGGGGGTTTCCGGTATAATCAGGTTGGTCAGTATCGGTGTTTTACTATGCATATTCAGCTCGTCTCGTTTCTTGTTATTCTTTGTTCAGGCGGGCATTTGCCACTGGAGTGCGGCGTTATTCGACAAATAGTGGCGTCATCTCGAATTTGACGACATCAACCAGCCCCAGATCCGAAATCCGCAATTCCGGTATCACCACCAGCGCCAGAAGAGAGTGCTGCATATAGGCATTGTTCACAGTGCAGCCACATTCCGCCATCGCAGCAACCATCCGGTCGGCCGCTTTGGCCACTTCTTGTGCGGGGCGGTCCGACATCAGGCCGGCGATGGGCAGTTCGACCATTGCGATTTCGACGCCATCCTTGAAGACACAGATGCCGCCGCCCACTTCACCCAGACGGTTGGCTGCAAGCGCCATATTCTCGCGGTCCGTGCCAACAACAATCATATGGTGGCTGTCATGGGCCACGGTCGAGGCCATAGCCATCTTGCCGGTATAGTTGAAACCCGACACGAAACCGTTGGTAACGCCCCCTGTTGCGCGGTGCCGTTCTACCAGTGCGATCTGGCAGACATCCTGTGCGGGGTCACCGTTAACCCTGCCGTCATCAACGGCAAGCTCTGTTGTCAGTGCCTTTGTCGGAGCCTGATTTTCCACAACGCCGATGACTCTTGCCGTGACAGTATTCGCTCCCTCCGGACCTGAAATGCTGAAATCGTCCGCGCCAAGGGATTTGCCCAGATGCACCGTTTGCCGCGTGTCCGCCGGCCAGGCGTAGGCCGTTGGATCGACGATATTTTCGCCATTCTCTGCCACGATTTCACCGCGGGCCATGACCAGTTCGATCGGCAGGGTTTTCAGGTCCGAGGTCAGGATAATATCCGCCCGCCGCCCCGGCGTGACAGAGCCGATATCCCGTTCCAGCCCGAAATGGGTGGCCGTGTTGATTGTGGCCATTTGCAATGCGACCACGGGATCACAGCCGCATTCGATGGCATGGCGCACAACGCGGTTCATGTGGCCGTCATTCACCAAAGTACCGGAGTGGCTGTCATCGGTGCACAGAATAAAGTTGCGCGGGTCGAGTCCCTTTTCCGTCACTGCCGTAATTTGCGTTTCCACGTCATACCATGCCGAACCGAGCCGCATCATGGAGCGCATGCCCTGACGGACACGGGCAATGGCGTCCGCCTCGCAGGTGCCTTCGTGATCATCTGCAGGGCCGCCCGCCACATAAGCCGCGAAATCCGGCCCGAGATCGGGGGACGCATAATGCCCGCCCACGGTTTTCCCTGCCCGTTGTGTGGCAGCAATTTCGCCCAGCATCTTGGGATCACCGTGGATCACACCGGGAAAGTTCATCATTTCGCCCAGACCGATAATATTCGGCCAGCTCATCGCTTCGGCCACATCTTCGGGCCCGAGTTCGGTACCTGTGGTTTCAAGGCCGGGTGCGGATGGCGCGCAGGACGGCATTTGTACGAAAACGTTGATCGGCTGGGCCAGTGCCTCGTCGTGCATATGCCGCACGCCATCCATGCCGAGCACGTTGGCAACTTCGTGCGGATCTACAAACATGGTTGTTGTGCCGTGGGGAATCACCGCCTCGGTAAAGCGGGAAACTGTCAGCATACCGCTTTCGATATGCATATGCCCGTCGCACAGGCCCGGCATGATATAACGGCCGTTGGCTTCGATAATCTTTGTCGACTCCCCGATGCAGTGGCTGGCATCCGGCCCGCAAAACGCGATGCGCCCGTCGCGGATCGCAATGTCATGATCGGGCAAAAGTTCGCGGGTGTGGACGTTAACCCAGATACCGCCCTTGATAACCGTATCCGCCGGTTCACGTCCGGCAGCGGTAGCAATGAGTTGGGGGGCGACGTCGGGCCATGCAGGGAAGTGTGTTTTCATGTCCTAGTGTTTCACCGCTCGCGCTTTGGTTCAAGAGAAAATTGACCAGATGGTCATGTATCCTGTCTTGCAAAGGCTGGCGGGCTGGAATTTGCGTGACAGGGGGCGATGTGCCGGGGGTTTAGCTAAAAATGATAACAGTTTTCTAAATGCGGTTTAGCTCTGAAAGGTTTTGGTAGGATTTTTCTGGAATGTTCAATCCAAAGTACAGCGCTACGGCGCCGGAAACCGCTCTTGAGATTGGAAAACATATGGAAGTTGAAGTCCGGAACGTGGATGGAATAACCGTGGTGCGGCTGTGCGGGCCCCGGCTTGATGCCGCGCAATCGGTCCGCTTTAAAGAAGCGTTAAGGGATATTTCCGATAAGGGCGCGGATCATATCTTGCTTGATATGTCGAAAATCAGCTTCATGGACAGCTCCGGATTGGGGGCAATCGTAACTGTACTGAAACAAATGGGGCAGGCAAAATCGCTGGAGCTGGCCGGTTTGACCCCGATCGTTGCGAAGGTATTTGCCCTGACGCGGATGGATAAAATCTTTCGCTTGCATGATACAGTCGATGCCGCGCTTTGCTCTTGCAGGAAAGTGGCGGGATGACCGGTTCGCCAGAGACAGGTCGACGGGTTGCCAGAGTTCACGAGTTGAGTCTGCAAGTCGCCATTCGAAGTGTCCAGTCAGAAGTGTCTCCCGTTCTGGGCCGCATCACCGATTGGCTCGGGACGCATAAAATCAATCGCAATTTTGTGGAGGAGGTGGAGCTTGTCACTGCAGAGGCGCTGAACAATGTTGTTGAACACGCCTATCTCTACGCAGAAGATGGTGAAATCCGCATTCTTGTGTCCCTGCGTCCGGGCAAGCTACAGGTACAGATCACGGATGGGGGGCGCAAATTCGATGGCCCACCGCCGGAAACGAAAATGGATGTTGAGAAATTCGCGTTCGAAGAACTACCCGAAGGCGGTTTCGGCTGGAACCTGATACGGTCCCTTACAGATGAGGTGGCATTCGAACGGGCGGGAGAGAAGAACCGCCTTACCCTCACACGGAGATTGCCTGAAACTGCCGGCGCAGGGTGAATCAAGCCCGTTCCGTGGGCTTGTTTGATCGTGGTGCCGCTTTTTGGGATGCGGATGTCTGACCGGAATCGGGAACGCAAAAATACTTGATAACAATTGCCAGTGTGATTTGCGAAAAACGGCAGGCTCTGTCATGATTTAATCAGATTTTATGTATTTGGAGCGGTGCAATGGCATTTCAAAAGGCTAAAGGGCTTTGGGTTTGGGCTATTCTGTCGGGGATTGTCACCCCCCTAGCAGCGCCAGCGCAAACTGTGGGGCACGCGATTCCCGAACGTCGGATCGAGCTTTCGGAAAAGACCGATTTTTACGGTTCTGATATTCGCAACATCTTCGATGTTACATTCAAAGACTGTGTTGCTGCCTGTCTTGCCGATCCCAATTGTAAGGCCTTTACCTATAACCGGACCTCATCCGCCTGCTTCCCCAAATCTGCCATTGGAGAGAAAAGCGTGTTTGAAGGCGCAACTTCGGCTGAGGTGCACGAGGTTGCGACGGATGGTTTGCAATTCGCCGACGCTCAGGCGCAGAAACTCGAATTCTTACCGGAATCCTACCTTAAAAACGCAAGCAACATCGCGGGGCGCAACGGAACGTGGTACCCGACGAATGGCTGGTCATATGATGCGCTCGTTGCTGAGGCCCGCAAGGTCGAAGCAGAGGGCCGTCTGGTCCGCGCCTTGGAGCTTTCTCTTGCTGCCGCGAATGACGCAGATCGCGCAGAAGTATGGATAGAAGCTGCGCGACTTGCCAATCAGGCCAAGGCGAACACAGGTAACCAGCGCAGATTGATTGGTGAAATCCGGACCGCAGGCGCGATCAACGGTTTCCTGCGCGCGCGCGAAGCGCCCCAACAGGTCAACGCGCTGCAAGAGCTGGCCCATGGTTTGGAAGCGGACGGGCAAGGGCGCCAGATGATTCCGGTTTTGCGTCTCGCCCAATCCATCTCGCCGCGACAGGAAACGGAAGAGGCGCTTGACCGTGCGATCAATCTGTATGGCTTTCGCATTCTGGATCACACGGTAGATCACAACGCCGCTGCGCCGCGTGTCTGTGCAGAATTTTCTGAAGAACTGGTGAAAGGCACTGTCGAATATTCCGATTTTATACGCACCGATGCGCAAGGACTGGTGGCCGAAGCGGACGGACATCAATTGTGTATCGAAGGTGTCAGCCATGGCCAGACCCACCGTATTGCCTTCCGGCAGGGGCTGCCGGCGGCAAACGGCGAGGTTTTGCAAAAAACAGTCGAAATGAACGTTTATGTTCAGGACCGCGATCCGGTTGCGCGGTTCGCAGGGCGCAGCTATCTGCTGCCCAAACGTGACGGAGCCAGTGTGCCGCTCACAACGGTCAACCTTGAAAAGGTCGACGTCAAAATTTACCGCGTCGGCGACCGGAATCTTCTGCGAAGCCTGCAGGAAGGCATGTTCTCCAAGCCGGTTTCACGTTGGGATCTGGATTTTGTTGCCAATGAACTGGGGCAGGAAGTCTGGAGCGGGTCTGCGGATATCACGCCGGAATTGAACCGCGAAGTGGTCACAGCCCTGCCCATAGGCGACGCGCTTGGCGATTTCGAGCCGGGCGTCTACACAATGACGGCGCGGGTGCCAGGGGCCTTGCGCGAAGATGAGGATACCGTTGCAGCGCAGTGGTTTATCGTCTCGGACATTGGTATTTCTTCGTTGAAGGGAAATGTCGGGCTGCATGTGTTTGCCCGATCACTGAACAGCGCGGAACCGATTGGCGGTGCCACGGTTCGGCTGGTCAGCAAGGCCAATGTGGTTCTGGCCGAGACAACAACAGATGGTGCAGGTCATGCCCGTTTTGACAGCGGGCTTGCGCTGGGTACAGGCGGAAGCGCCCCTGCGCTGGTGACGGTCGAAACGCCGGAGGGGGATTATGCCTTTCTGGATCAGGCGGCAGCAGAATACGACCTGTCCGATCGCGGGGTTGAGGGCCGGCCGGCACCCCCTCCGATTGACGTATTCCTGGCCACAGACCGTGGTGCCTACCGTCCCGGAGCCGTGGTTCATACCACGCTTCTGGCGCGCAATCACAAAGTAGAGGCGCTGAACGGCGTGCCGGTCACACTGGATCTGATCCGCCCTGACGGCGTGCGCCACAGCCGCAAACTTGCACGTGCTGCGGGCGCTGGCGGGGCTGTTACATCTTTCGATCTGCCCGCGAATGCAGCGCGGGGCAGTTGGAAATTGCAGGCCTTTACCGATCGGGATGCCCCAGCCCTGCTGGAACAGCGTATTCTTGTTGAAGACTTTGTCCCCGAGAAAATTGATTTCGATCTGGCGCTGGGCGCCGGTCCGTACCTTGTGACAGACCGCCCCGAACTAAGCATTGATGCGCGCTACCTGTTTGGTGCTGTCGGGGCAGGGCTGGATATCGAAGGGGAGGTGAAACTCTCTGCCGCGCGGAGTCTGGACGGGTTTCCGGGCTTTGTGTTCGGATCTGTGGATGACGTGTTCAGCACACGATACGAAACCATCAGCGGTGCAGGGCAAACGGACGCAACAGGCAAGCGGAGTCTGACGCTTAACCTGCCTGCTGTGGATGATGTGGCAAAGCCGCTGGAAATGACCGCCCATATCCGGCTGCGGGACGGCTCCGGCCGCCCTGTAGAGCGGAGAGTGTCGGCGCCTGTGCTGCCAGGACGGGCGATGCTCGGAATTAAACCCCTGTTTGACGGGACGCTTGGCGAAGGGGCCGAGGCCGGTTTTCAGCTTGTGGCTGTCGGGGCAGATGGCACTGCGACCGGAATGGAGTCTGTAAGCTGGGAGTTGAACCGGCTTCACACCCGTTATCAGTGGTACCAACAATACGGCAGCTGGAACTACGAACCGATTACCAGACGGGAACGAATCGCGGTGGGAACCGTTGATATTCCGTCAGATGGCGGCGCACAGATTGCTGCCGGTGTGGAGTGGGGGGCTTACGAGTTGAAAGTCACCCATAAAGCCGCCCCATACGCAGCGAGTTCCCTGCGGTTCAATGCCGGATGGTATGCCAGTGGCAACAGTGATGACACTCCGGATCTTCTGGATGTGGCGATGGATCGATCGAAATACGCCGTTGGCGAAACAGCCACGCTGCGTATGAACGCCCGCTTTGACGGTGTGGCGCAAGTTTCCGTGCTAACGGACCGTCTGATTGAAACCCGTGCGGTTCCGGTTTCAAAAGGAGAGAACGAGATCGCTTTTGATGTGACCGAAGACTGGGGTGCGGGGGCTTATGTCACCGCATCGGTGCTGCGTCCGATGGAAGAGGGGCAAACCCCGTCCAGAGCACTCGGTCTGGCCTATGCACCGGTTGATCCGGCACAAAGGCTGTTGAAGGCGCAATTCGTCAGTTCGCCTGAAGCTGATCCGCGCGGACCATTGGATGTAGCCTTGCAACTGGACGGTCTGCCAGCCGGAGAAACCGGGTATGTCACCATAGCTGCTGTCGACGTTGGAGTTCTGAACCTGACCGGATTTACCTCTCCGGCACCGGATGATCATTACTTTGGCCAGCGCAAGCTGGGGGTGGAGCTGCGGGATGTTTACGGCCGCCTGATTTCAGGAACCGGAGCAGCAGGGCGTTTGCGTTCCGGCGGGGATAATCAGGCGCAGGCGGGGCTTCAGGGCCCGCCACCCGCCGAGGCAGTGCTGGCGCAGTTTTCCGGTGCTTTGACTGCGGATTCTGATGGCATGGTGCGGCACCGCTTCGATTTACCTGATTTTAACGGAACCGTGCGATTGATGGCTGTAGCTTGGTCGCAAACGGCTGTCGGCCATGCAGAGCAGGATGTTCTGGTGCGGGATCCGGTGGTCCTTACCCTCCATGCGCCCCGCTTTCTGACGCCGGGCGACCTTAGCCGCGCGCGGCTGGAACTAACCCATGCGTCCGGCCCCGCCGGTCGATTCGAGTTGGCTTTGAACAGCGGTGCTGCACTGGCGCTCGGCGGGCCGCTGAAGCAGGTTGTTACGCTTGAGGAAGGACAGAAAACCAGCCTGAATATTCCGCTTTCTGCGCAAGGGACGGGCACATCCGAGATTGAGGTCACACTAAACACGCCGGACGGCAAGACGTTGCGCAAGGCGATCACGATGGGGGTGCAATGGAATGATCCCCCGATCGCGCGCCAGACCCGTATCAACTTGCAATCTTCCCGTGCGTTGACGCTGGACAGTAATACGCTTGCCGGATTGCACGCAGACACGGTTCACGCAACACTTGCTGTAGGGCCGTTGGCGCGGTTCGATGCGCCCGGATTGTTGACGGCATTGGACCGGTATCCCTACGGCTGCACCGAACAGATCACTTCCAAAGCTATGCCGCTGCTTTATTTCGATCAATTGTCAGAAGCGCTCGGCCTTGGCGGCAAGCAACAGGTGACAGAGCGGATCAACCAAGCCATCGCGAATGTGCTGAGCAATCAGGGCAGCAACGGTGCGTTCGGGATGTGGCGTCCGGCATCAGGGGATCTCTGGCTCGACAGTTACGTTACCGATTTTCTGAGCCGCGCACGCTTGCAGGGCTATGCGGTCCCTGATCTGGCCTTCGAACAAGCGCTCGACAACCTGCGCAACCGTGTCAATTACGCTGCGGATTTTGAACAGGGTGGCGAGGATGTCGCCTATGCGCTGATGGTTCTGGCCCGCGAAGGATACGCGGCCATCGGGGATTTACGCTATTATGCGGATACCCGTGCAGGGGCATTCGCCACCCCTCTGGCACAAGCCCAACTGGGAGCAGCGCTTGCATCGTACGGGGATCAGAGCCGTGCAGATGCCATGTTCCGCCGCGCCGGAGCACGTCTGGCGCAACAGGAAACCGGCGACGGCTATCGCGTGGATTACGGATCGGTACTGCGGGATTCAGCTGCGGTCCTGACTCTTGCAATTGATGCAAATTCCGATGCGCTGGACCGAACGGCTCTGGCGGAAACGATCAGCCGCGCGCCTGTGGCCCGCCAATCAACGCAGGAGAATATGTGGTCTTTGATGGCGGTGCGTGCGCTGGTAGAGGACGGCAGCGCCGACGGGCTGCTGCTGAACGATGCACCGATGTCCGCGCCCCTTGTCCGCAGCCTGTCGGGCACTGATTTACAGGCGGGGGTCCGGCTGGAAAATGGGGGGGCGCAGGATACGCTTGCGGTCGTAACCGTGTTTGGCGTGCCCTCTGAACCGGAACCCGCTGGCGGCAACGGTTATAAAATCGAGCGGATGTATTTCACGGCAGAAGGGGAGCCGGTTTCACTGGATCAGGTTCGCCAGAACGACCGTTTCGTCGCCGTGTTGCGGATCACACCCCTTCGGGATCAGGAGGCGCGATTGATCGTCGATGATCCCCTGCCGGCAGGGCTGGAGATTGACAACCCGAACCTGATTTCGGGCGGGGATATCAAGGCGCTGGACTGGCTGGACCTGAATGCAGATACGCGTTTTGCAGAGTTCCGGACGGATCGTTTCATTGGCGCTGTGGATTGGTCCGGACGCCAGCCGTTCCAGCTTGCCTATATGGTGCGGGCTGTCTCACCAGGCAGCTTTCACCACCCCGCCGCACTGGTAGAGGATATGTATCGTCCCGATTTTCGCGCCCGCACTGCAACAGGACGTGTGACTGTGGCGGGCCGGTAGATGCGCTTGCGCCGCCTGTTTGTCTGCCTTGGTGTGCTCGCGGTCCTCGTGCTTGGCGCCCAGAGGGGGCTCGCGGTTTGGGTGGCGAGAACAGAGCTGCCCACTCTTGCACCGGAAGTTTCCGTGGTCGTGGAGGACCGGCAAGGTCGTTTGCTCCGCGCCTTTACCGTTGATGACGGAAGGTGGCGGATGCCGGTAGAGCTTGGGGAAGTATCGCCTAACTATCTGAACCAGTTGGTCGCCTTTGAAGACAAACGGTTTTACAAGCATAACGGTGTGGATACACTGGCGGCCCTGCGCGCAATCGGACAAGCCATCACCAGCGGAGGTGTTGTTTCCGGCGGATCAACACTCACCATGCAGGTGGCCCGTCTTCTTGAGGAAAGCGGAACCGGATCATGGCGCGGCAAACTGCGCCAGATACGTCTGGCATGGGCGCTTGAAGAAAAGCTGGGCAAAGACGACATCCTGCAACTCTATCTGCATCTCGCTCCGTTTGGTGGCAATCTGGAAGGCGTGCGGGCCGCTTCGCTCAGCTACTTCCGCAAGGAACCAATCCGCCTGACCGAAGCAGAGGCGGCTCTTCTGGTCGCTTTGCCCCAATCCCCCGAACGGCGCAGACCGGACCGCCATATCGCCAACGCGGTTTCGGCCCGTGACAGGGTCCTTGCGCGGGGGCTTTCGGCCGGAGTACTTGATCCGGATACGGTGTCTGCCGCCCTGCGGGAGCCGGTCCCGAAGCAAAGGTACCGGTTCGAGGCGCTCGCCCCCCATCTGGCAGAGCGGATGGTTGCACAGGCACCCGATCGCAGGCGGCACCGGCTGACGCTGGAGCGCGATGTCCAACTCAAAGCGGAAGCGTTGTTGCGCGCACGGGTACAGGGGCGACACAGTGCATTGTCCGGTGCGATTATGGTCCTCAACCATCAAAGCGGCGAGGTGATCGCTTCCGTGGGCTCCCCTGATTATCTGGATGCCAGACGTCAGGGATTTGTCGATATGACGCTTGCAGTCCGCTCCCCCGGGTCCACCTTAAAGCCGCTGATCTACGGACTGGCCTTCGAGCAGGGGGTGGCCCACCCCGAAACCGTCATCGCGGATAGGCCGGTGCGGTTTGGCAGCTATGCACCGCAGAATTTCGACAAACAGTTTCATGGAGAACTGCGGGTCCGCAAAGCGTTACAGATGTCCCTGAACATTCCCGCCGTCAGCCTGCTGGAAGCGGTGGGCCCGGGGGTGCTGATGGCGCGGATGCGCCGTGCGGGGGCGAAACCGGTTCTACCGAACGGACGCCCTGCAGGGCTCGCGGTCGGGCTTGGCGGGGTTGGATTGCGCTTGCAGGATCTGGTGGCCATTTTCGGTTCAATCGCTCGGGGCGGAGCACCTGTAGACCTGACGTGGCGGGCAGGGGGCGATACTGGTTCGGCGGCGCGTCCCTTGGTGCTGGGCAAGGTGGCAGCCTGGTATGTCGGGGATATTTTACGCGGTGTGCCGGCGCCGGTTTCGGCGCGGCAGGGTGAAATTGCATATAAGACGGGGACGTCCTACGGGCATCGTGACGTCTGGGCGATCGGTTTTGACGGGCGCCACACCGTGGGAATCTGGCTTGGACGGGCCGACGGGGCTGCCATGCCGGGCGAGCTGGGCGCCGGACTGGCAGCACCTCTTCTGTTTGACGTTTTTTCGGCTGTGAAGCCTGCGGCTGATCCGTTGCCACCTCCGCCTGCTGCCGCACTGACGGTGACGACAGAAGCCTTGCCCCAAACCCTGCAAAGCTTTCGCCCGCGTGGGCAGATCGGAAGGCATGCAGGGCCGAGAATTACGTTCCCGCCCGACGGAGCGCGGCTGACACTTGGCGCGGACCCCGAGCTTGTCGCCAAAGTGGATAGGGGAGTGCCGCCGTTTACCTGGCTTGCAAACGGTGTGCCTGTGGCTGTCGGGCATTTCGAGCGGCAGGTGGTCCTGGACGCGCCCGGCGCGGGGTTTCTGTTGCTATCGGTTATCGATGCGACAGGAGTTTCCCAAGGGGTTCGGGTTACACTTGACTAGTCGAACCTACCCGATCCGGCAGCCGGACGCCCCGTCTACCCGCAAGCTTATTCCCGAAACAAACCCCGCTTCGTCAGAGGCCAGAAACAGCGCGGCATTGGCCACGTCCTGCGCGGTCCCCTGACGTTTCATCGGCACGCGGGCAGCCCGTTCTGCCGCCACATCGGCGCGGCTGCGATCCCAAGCTTTGGCACGGGCGTCCACCGCCATAACTGTGTCGATCATGCCGGGCTGGATGGCAACGGCGCGGATGCCATATTCCGCATTCTGGATCGCCTGCTGTTCGGTCAGCGCAAGAATTGCCGCTTTGGAGGCCTTATAACCGACCCAAGGGTAGGTTTCCGTTGCCGCGATTGAGGAAATATTAATGATTACGCCGCTATTCTGGCTGCGCATCACAGGCAGGGCGTGTTTGGCAGCCAGCACCATGGCCCGCAGGTTCAACCGCATGATGTGGTCAAAAGCGTCGGCGTCAATTTCGGTAATCGGGGCATCGCCTGCTTCAATCGACAGACCGACGTTGTTGTGAAGAATGTCGAGCCTGCCCCACAGCGCGACAGTCCGGGCAATCGTGTCCTTTATCTGGGCTTCTTCCAGCACATCGCAGGCAATTGCCTGTGCGGTGCCTCCTGCGGCGGTGATCTCTTCTGCCACGGCGCGGGCCGCTTCGATAGAACGATCAGCAACCATCACTTTTGCGCCTTCCCGCGCAAAGGTGAGCGCGGTAGCGCGTCCATTGCCCATCGGCGCAGTCGGACTGTCGGAAGGGGCTTGTCCACCGCCGAAGATAAGGGCGATTTTGTTGTTCAGACGCATTCTACGTTCCATGTGTTTGCAAAGCGGTTCGGGTGAAACGGATCGAGCAGGGCATGGCGCTGCCCTGTCGTGATTTCATCTGTGGCCAGCGCCCCGACAGCAGGTGCCAGTGTTGCGCCGGAATGCATAACGGTCAGGTAAAGCCCTTGCAGCGGACTGCCTATTACGGGAAAGCCGTCTTGCGGCGTCGGGCGCAAGCCAACAGTATGGTGTGAATATTGCAGCGCTGCGCCGTTGCTGAGTGCCTTTTGCAAACGCTCGAACAGGATTTGCGCACCGGTGTCCGGATCATCGTTGACCGCACCGCCGCCAAAATCCCCGCCTGCGGTGATCGTTCCGTCCGGCCATTGCGCCATATGAAGGTCTTCTGTCAGGATCGTCCGGTTGATCAGCGAAGGCGCGGGCTTTGTATGGATCAGCAGACCGGGCGGGGCCGTCATGGGGAGTTCTACATCAACCGTCCGTGCAAGCGTGTCCGCGTGTCGGCCTGCCGCCAACACCGTGGTATCTGCCAGCAGATTCTCGTTTTCTGTACGGACCCCGATAATTTTGTCTCCCTCGCGCAGAACTGATAGGGCGCGGGTCTTTTTGAACTGCGCTCCGGCGCCAAGCGCCAGCCCACGAAAGAAGATAGCCGCCTCATGGGGGGCGACATGGCCCTCTACAGGGCAAACCAATCCCCGTTCGGGGCGGACGGCAAGATGGGGTTCCAGCTCTGCCATCTGCGCTGCGCTGACCCAAGTCATCGGATAGCCCCAAGGCGTGTGTTCGTCGTATACGGTTTGCAGCGGGGTACCGTAAAAGCTGGTGTAAAGCGTTCCGTTCTGCCGGTAGGGCAGGTCGGGGTAGGTGGCCTTCAGCGCATCCCACCGCTCCATCGAAAACCGGCGTAATTCATAGTAAAACCGCGGATTTTCGTAAGTTGCGTTGGTCCAGCCGAGCGACATGCCGCTGGCTGCGCCGCCGGTATCGGAAGGATCAACAAGTGTGACCGTGCAACCGGACTCTGCCAGTTGCCATGCCATGGCGCTGCCGATAATGCCCGCGCCGATTACCAGTGTCGATTGTGCCATATTCCACCCTGTTCCTTAACGGATGGGTGCCATGTTTCGGGGGGGAGGTGCAAATTATTTGTGGTTTCGGCCCCCGAAACGCTGCGCTCTAGCAGGCTTCGCCGGTCAGGGTAGCGCAAAACGACTGCATGAAATTCACCCGCTCTGCTGCCATTGCGCGGGCCGTCGGGGTGCACAGGGTTTCAGCGATTCCGAACAGTTTGGTCTGGAAATGGTCGAGCGCATAGGTGCTTTCGTCAAGTTCCCGTTGTTTGGCCATCGGATCGGTCGGATGAAACAGCGTGCGTCCCAACTGGCCCGATACCGCAAAGCAGCGCGCGATACCGATGGCACCCAACGCGTCGAGCCTGTCCGCATCCTGAAGCACCTGTGCTTCCAGCGTTTTGGGGCGGATGTTGGCGGAATAGCTGTGTGCGTGAATCGAATGGTGCACATTCTCCAGCAATGCAGCAGGATAACGGGTGGTCTTGAGATATTGTGCGGCGTAATTTGCTGAAAGATAAGACGCCTCCGCCCGTTTCGGGGAGGATTTCGGCGGATTGATGATGTCGTGAAACAGCGCAGCCGGATGTAACACCCGCAGATCGGCGCCTTCGGCCTGCGCAATGGTCTGGCAGTTGTGCCAGACCCGCTTTACATGGGCCAGATCATGGGCGGAGTCCTTCTGACCGGCCCAGACACGGCGCAGTTCGGACATGTAAAGTGTGTGGGTGGCTGTCGCCACAATCAAACGATCCCGGCGACAATCGCGCGCAGGGTTTCCACGCCTTCCCCCTTGGCAGAGCTGGTTTTCACCAGTTCGGGATAGGCGGCGGGGTATTTGCGGATCGCCTCGATCGTACGGTCGATCACCTTGTCCAGTTCCTCGGCGCGCAGCTTGTCGCATTTGGTCATGACAACCTGAAAGGTAACAGCGGATTTGGACAGCAGATCCATGATTTCGAGATCAACCTTCTTGGGTCCGTGGCGCGAATCGATCAGTAGGAAAACGCGGCGCAGGGACGGGCGCCCCGAGAGGTAGGATTTCAGCAGGCGTTGCCATTTCTCAACCACTGCCACAGGCGCGTTGGCGAAACCATAGCCCGGCACGTCAACAAGATAGTGTTCCGGCCCCATTGTGAAAAAGTTGATTTCCTGCGTGCGCCCCGGCGTGTTCGATGTGCGGGCCAGCGCCTTGCGTCCGGTCAGCGCATTGATCAGCGAGGATTTCCCCACGTTTGAACGGCCTGCAAAGCAGACCTCGATCCGGTCGGGATCTGGCAGGCCGGACATGGCGACCACGCCTTTAAGGAAATCGGTGTTGCCCGCAAAAAGCAGACGGCCCTTTTCCAGAGCCTCCGCATCGGGTCTTTCGGCCAGTGTGAATTGCATATCCATCAGAGCAGTTCCAGCTTGTCGCCGAGTTTTACGTCGCCGGTTTCGATTACTTCGCCGTATATGCCGAAGTCTTTGTGACCCCATCCTTCGGTCAGGATCGTCAGCGTGTCCAGATCGCGCTCTCCGGTTTGCGGATTGGCGGAAGTGGCAGGGCAGCGGGTGATACGTTCGCGGATGGCCAGACGGGTGGTGCCGATCTGAACTTCGCGCCCGATCCAGTCAAATTCGGCCCAAGGTTCCAGTCCGTCGATCCAGATATTCCCGCGCCAGCGCAGCGGGGAAACATCCCGTCCGGCCTTTTCGGAAACAGCCCGCAGGGAGGCCCGCGAATTGATCGAAATAGACGGGAAGGCGGTGTCGGTCATTCCCCGATCCGGTGCCCGCACGATCCTGTCGGACGCGGCGCGGTCGGCCGGCATGATCGGTTTGGTCCATTCCACCAGTCGGGCGGCCTGCGCGGGAATGTCAGGATTGATCGACAGATCTGGCAGGTCGGGGTGGCTGAACGTCAGGGTGTTGGTGGCCTCGTCGGTTTTTACCGAAACGGCCATCAGTTCGGGGGCTTTGGCCCCGCGGGAGAAGTTAACACAATGGGCCCACTCCGGGGCCGCATCGTTGAATTTGCTCATCTCGTGGGCCACGGCCCAGACACGATCCATTGGCATGGTTTTGCCAGCGTGCAGGGTCACAGCACACAGAGCTTCCCGTCCGTGCGCTTTCACGGGGTGGCGGTAAAGCTCTGTGACCGTGATCATTTTTCCTGCGCTTTCTTGCGTTTGAAACCGCCAATGATGTTACCGAAGATATCCGGCTTCACCCCTTGCAGACGCATGATGGAGTATTGCTGGATAAAGGTGATCGTGTTGTTGGCAACCCAGTAGACCACCAGACCGCTGGCAAACTGGCCGAGCATGAACATGAACACCCAAGGCATCCACGCAAAGATCTGCGCCTGTGTCTTGTCAGTTGGGGCCGGATTCAGCTTTTGTTGCAGCCACATGGTCACGCCCATCAGGATCGGGAAGACACCGATGGAGAAGATCGCAAAGAAGGATGCGGGGTCAGGTGCGGACCAAGGCAGCAGGCCGAAGAGGTTCAGGATAGAGGTCGAGTCCGGAGCGGAGAGGTCTTCGATCCAGCCGATGAACGGCGCGTGGCGCAGTTCGATGGTCACAAAGATCACCTTATACAGCGAGAAGAAGATCGGGATCTGCAAGAGGATCGGCAGACAGCCCGCAGCGGGGTTTACCTTCTTCTCTTTGTAGAGCTTCATCATCTCTTGCTGCATCTTCTGGCGGTCGTCGCCGGCGCGTTCTTTCAGCTTTTCCATTTCCGGCTGAAGCTCTTTCATCCGCGCCATAGAGGCATAGGATTTATAAGCCAGCGGGAAGAGGATCGCCTTAATCACAAGGGTCAGACCGATGATGGCCCAGCCCATATTGCCGATCTGGGCGTTCAGCCAGTGCAGTACTTGGAAAATCGGTTTGGTCAGGAAGAAGAACATGCCCCAGTCGATGGAATCCACGAACTGTTTGACGCCTTGCTCGTCCTGATATTTCTTGATCGTCGCCCATTCCTTCGCACCCGCAAACATCGAGGATGTCGTTTCCGCAGTTGTTCCGGCGGCAATGGTCATGGTGGGCTGGCGCATATCGGTTTGATAGACGTCATTTGACGGCGTGTATTTCGCAACAGAGGTGAAGGGCGAACCCGGTGCAGGCACCAGCGTCGTCATCCAGTATTTGTCGGTGAAACCGATCCAGCCGTCGCTGGCGACTTTGACCTTGTCAACATTACCACCCTCAGAGCCGTCTGCATCCAGATCGGGCATGTCGTCATAGTCGATTTCCTGAATTTCGCCGTCAGAAGCACGTACAACGCCTTCGTGCAGGATGTAGAAACCGATGGTTTCCGGCTCTCCTTCACGGGCAACAATGCCGTAGGGCTGCATCCGGACATCTGCACCAGTAGTGTTTTCCACGCCCTGTTTGACCGAGAACATATAGTCCTGGTCGATCGAGATGGTGCGGCGGAAGATCAGTCCCTTGCCGTTGTCCCACTTCAGGGTGACAGGGGATTGTGTGGTCAGCACATCGCCGGATTCCACTTCCCACGGGGTGTTGGCCCCCGGTACATCGGCGAAGTCCAGTCCGCCCGCAGGGGCCCAACCGTAAAGCGCATAATAGGCGTTCGGGCCGCCGGCAGGGGACAGCAGGGTCACTTTCTCGGACGGGTCGTTCAGTTCAACGTTGTAATCCAGCAAGCGCAGATCATCAAAACGACCGCCGATCAGGGACAAAGACCCTTCGACGCGGCTGGTTTTGATCTGGACGCGGGCGGTCTTGCCCAGCGCTGCGGTGCGGCTGTCTGCGGGCTGTCCATCCACTGTCGGAACGCCGGTTGCGACCTCTGCGTTCGGTGCGGTCGCAATGCCTTGCGCCGTGGTCTCTGTGCTTGTCGGCTCTACCGGAACCGGCTCTTGCGGTGGGAACAGGGCGAACCACCCGAGGATCACGAGCATGCTCAGACCGGTTGCAAGGAGAAGATTCTTGTTTTGATCGTCCATGATCTGCCTTGAAAACGTTTGGAAATGTTTGAGGCGGTTCAATAGATTTGACAGGCAAAGGTCAAGGGATAAGGGCTGTATTGCTGCGTTTGGGCGCAGACTGTCTGATGCACAAGGCGTTAGCGGGGGCCGAATGTGTTGACGAAAGAGCAGCTTAGGGCAGGGAAGTGGTGGGGTCTTTCAATAAACGGGGCGGGATCAAAGCCGCGCGTTAAAGCAGGATCAAAGTCAGCTTGAAAGGCAAAGCGCAGGGATTCGCCCCGCGACAAAGATTACCTGCTGGCCAGAATTTCACGGGTTTCTTTTGTTTTCTGCCGGCCTGCTTCTGCAAATATTTGTTCAAGCGCGCTACTGTCCATCGTCTTTTCCATATGACTCTTGCTGACGAAGGAAATGGTCCGTTCCGGTTCGGGGGTGGCAATGCGCAACACGGCCAGCGGACCTTTGGCCCGCGTGTCTTCAAAGGCGATTTCTGGGATCAGCGTTGCGCCATAGCCCGCTGCGGCCAGTCCGGCGAGCGTTTGGAGGCTGCTGGCGCCGATCTGGTTCAGTGTTTCTTGCGTAGCATATTGACAAAAGCTCTTGGCCTGATCCCGCAGGCAATGGCCTTCCGACAGCAACAACAGCTTTAACGGGGCAATGTCGGACAGGGCGATCTGTCCGTCCTTTAGTCCCAGTTCGGCGGCCTGTCCGGCTTCGATCGCCAGAAGAAAGCGGTCTGCAAACAGTTCGCTTTGATGCCACTGGGGGGATTGGACTTCGGTTGCGATGATGCAGGCGTCCAGCTTTCCCTGATCCAGTTCTTCAAGCACCTCATCCGTTGTGCCCTCGCGGATTTGCAGATCGAGCGCGGGCAGACGGGCGTGGATCAGCGGAATGGCTGCGGGCAGCAGGTAGGGGGCAACGGTGGGAATAATGCCGAGCGTGAACGGCCCCTCCACTCCGCGTTGCTGGCGGGCTGAATCTTCCAGCGCCTCCACTTCCAGAAGGATACGGTTGGCCTGCTCCAGTATGCGATGGCCGTATGGCGTGGGGCGGAACGGGCGGACAGTCCGGTCGATCAAAGGGGCCTGAAGTATTTCCTCAAGCTCCTGAATTTTTACCGACAGCGCAGGCTGTGAGACATTTGCCGCATCAGCAGCATGGCCGAAATGGCCGTGGGTGCACAATGCACGGAAGTAGGCGAGGTGTCTCAGGGATATTTTCATAGTCACAGGTTATCAAACAGCGGTGCCGCTGCAAGTTGTGATTATGAAAGGATCGGCGGTGTATCGCCTGCTTTGCCCTGTGTGTCCTGTGCTTCGTCGGCCCCGTCGCCGCTCCGTGACAGTCCCACGAAATCAAACAGTTTCGGGTCCAACAAGTGGCTGGGGCGGGCATTCATCAGGCTGCGGAACATCACCTGACGACGGCCGGGGCTGTTTTTCTCCCAACCGTCGAGGATTTGTTTCACCTGCTGGCGTTGCAATCCGTCCTGAGAACCGCACAGGTCGCAGGGGATGATCGGATAGTTCATCGCGCGGGAAAATTTCTCGCAATCCTCTTCCGCAACATAGGCAAGCGGACGATACACAAAGAGATCGCCTTCCTCGTTCAGCAGCTTGGGCGGCATGGTTGCCAGACGTCCGCCGTGGAACAGGTTCATCATGAAAGTTTCAAGGATATCGTCGCGGTGATGGCCGAGCACCACAGCCGAGCAGCCTTCTTCCCGTGCAATCCGGTAGAGATTGCCACGCCGCAACCGCGAGCACATGGCACAATAGGTGCGCCCGGCAGGGACCTTGTCCTTCACGATGGAATAGGTGTCCTGATATTCGATCCGGTGGGGCACGCCCATCTTTTCCAGAAATTCCGGCAGGACGGTGGCCGGAAAATTCGGCTGGCCCTGATCCAGATTACAGGCGAGGATTTCTACAGGCAGCATCCCGCGCCATTTCAGTTCTGTCAGCGCGGCCAGCAAGGTATAACTGTCCTTGCCACCGGACAGACAGACCAGCCATTTTGCGCCCCGTTCCACCATCCCGAAATCCTCAACCGCTTCGCGGGTTTGGCGAATGATCCGCTTGCGCAGCTTTTTATACTCCGTCGTGGACGGAGCGCCATAAAACAAAGGATGGATGTCTGTGGGTGTATCTAGCATGTCGCGGAGATACCCTTAGAAAAAAATAAAAACAAGCGGTGAACCATTTTGCCCTGTACCGCGTATTGTTTGCAGGTGCTCCTGTGGGTGGGGTGCCTGGGAAGTTGAATGCGAAGGGTCTGCGGCCACAGGTCTTTGATCAGGCCGCGCCACCAGTATCCGGTAATCGGGGTGTCAACGTTGTAGGGGGCATCCTGTCGGATCCGGTTTTCGCTTGGGGGTTCGGGCATTTGTCCGAGCCCGCTTCTCCGTCTTTTCTAAAACCGTGTCAAAAATCACCGCGCTGAGCGGGAATTGACCATATGCTGGTTCCAGAACAGGAGACCGGATCATGGGTGATGTTTCAGCAGTTGATATGAAAGTGCGCAAAGCAGTGATGGAGGCTGACAAGGCGCTTCGGAATCTGGCGAAAGAAGTGTCGCCAGCGGCTTTTGACGTTAAGCTGGAAAAACTCGACAAGGCAAAGATCCTGTCGGCCCGAAAGAAAGTTACGGCCTTTATGGGGAAATACTCCGCCCTGACGCAACTTCAGGGCTCTGCGGTTTATGGCAAGCTGAACCCGCAGAGTCAGGCCTATGTGGACTGGATGGACGGCGTGATGGGCCAGCTTCTGAAGCTGGCGGTCAATCTGGAGAAGGCCGCGAAACTGGCGGGGAAAGATCCTGAAAAGAACCTCAAGATACTTGTTGATACCTCGGCGCGCCGGTTCAAGGAACTGCGAAAGGCGCCCCAAGGGCTCGGCACGCTGGTGAAGGAAATCCAGAAGGATTTCGGACCGGATGCCAAAGGGTTTTCCGGAGTGTCGATCCTGCCGGCACTTATAATGCTATTCATGATCTTTGAAATGATCGCAGCAAAAATAAAACAGCGGCCCAAGCTGAAAGACTAGGCCGCTGTCAGGGGTGGGAAACGCGTTTAGGCAGCGATGATGTTGTGCTCTGGTCCGTAAGGGAATTTCGTAATGTTTTCCGAGCCATCCGCCCCGACCACAAGAATATCGTGTTCACGGTAGCCACCGGCCCCCGGAGTGCCTTCGGGAATGGTCAGCATCGGTTCCATCGACACAACCATGCCTTCAGTCAGCACGGTGTCGATATCCTCGCGAAGTTCCAGTCCGGCTTCGCGCCCATAATAATGGGACAGCACGCCAAAGGAATGGCCATACCCGAAAGAGCGGTATTGCAATAAATCGCGCGACGCAAAGAGTTCGTTGATCTCGGCGCAGATGCCTGAACAGGTCGCACCGGGCTTGATCAGGGACAGGCCCAGTTCATGGGCGTCCACATTGGCCTGCCACAGTTTCAGGGATGCGTCATCCGGCTCTCCGATGAACAGGGTGCGTTCCAGCGCGGTGTAATAGGCGCTGATCATCGGAAAGGTGTTCAGGGACAGGATATCGCCTTTTTGTAACTGCCGCGTGGTCACAGGGTTATGGGCGCCGTCCGTGTTCAGACCGGACTGGAACCACACCCATGTGTCGCGGATTTCGGAATCCGGAAAGGACCGCGCGATTTCCAGTTCCATAGCGTCCCGGCCTGCCATCGCGATTTCAATTTCGGACGCACCGAGCTTGATGGCATCGCGGATCGCAAAGCCGCCATGGTCTGCAACGCGAGCGCCTTCGCGAATCAGGGCAATTTCGGCGGGCGATTTGATCATCCGCTGTGCCATGGATGCGGGCGCGATATCCGCCATGTGATCTACCTCGAAGAAGGACCGCAGCTTGTCTGTCTGCGCCAGAGTCAGGTGATCGCCTTCAATGCCGATACGTTTTGCACCCTGCGCACAAGATTTCACCGCGCGCCAGTAATTGTCCCGTTTCCAGTCTGTATAGACAAGGTTGTCACAGGCCGAACGGCGGGCGGGCTGCCCGCCGTCGATATTGGCAGAAACGGTTGTGGCAGAGTTTTGCGTCACAACACAGGCGTAGGGCCGGCCGAATGCGCAATAAAGGAAGCCGGAGTAATAGGCTATTCCGTGCATTGACGTAAGGATAACCGCATCTAGTTCCATTTCAGCCATGATACGGCGTAGCCCTGCAAGGCGGGCATCGTATTCGGATTGCGCGAAGGGCAACGGGGCCTTTTCGCCATTGGCGAAGGTGAAAAATTCCGGACGGGTCGGGGTGGTGTGCTGGTTCATCTGAGTCTCCTTTGACAGGAGCCGCTATTTTGCTCCTGCAACTTGTTCCGGCGTTCAGAACAGGTTTGAGAAGCACGCTGTCGCGTGTGGGACGACGCCATCGCCCTTACTCGTGGCATAGCAAAGCCTGACGTTATTGCAAAAGACTTTTTAGCGGGTCGTGCGGGAAACGTTCAATCCGGCACATTGTCGATGCCGGAGCCGCCCAGCGGATGACACCGCCCGATGCGTCGCAATGCAAGCCAGCTGCCTTTGAGGCCACCGTGTTTTTCCAGTGCTTCCAGTGCATAGGCAGAACAGGTCGGCTGGTAGCGGCAGCTGAACCCGACGTAAGAGGAAAACGTCTTGCGGTAGGCGTGCACTGGCAGGGACAGTATTCGGGCAAAGGGTGTCATGGGGGAGGCGTAGCACGCGGCGGACCATCCCGCCAGAGATGCTGTGGCATGTGGCGGTCGCCGGATTGGATATTTCAACCAAAAAGAGCGGCTCAGGGAGCAACCTTGTTCAGGGCGTATTTGAGGTCCGCCAGCAGCTTGCTGAATTCCCGCGTGGCGGTGACGTCCTTGCGCCCGATCAGCACATAGTCCCATCCGGCAAGTCCGTGTTCGGGTAGAATCAGACGCGCGACCTCTCTCAGGCGGCGTTTGGCACGGTTGCGCGCGACGGCGTTGCCCACTTTTTTGGAGCAGGTGAACCCGACATTAATCGTGGAGTCGCCATCGTTGCGATTGCGCGCTTGCAACAGGAAGGCAGGAGTGCCCTGTCGCCGCTTGTTATTGCAGGCCAGATACTGTTTGCGCGTCTTCATCACCGACACAGATCGGGAATCCGCGCAAACGGAAACCGCCGGTAGCGTTTCACCGGCATCCTTGCGGTTGCCCTGTGGCGCCTCCGGCGGTGTCAAAACTTAAGAACCGGCTGTCTTATGCGGACAGGTCTTTGCGGCCCTGTGCCCGACGACGGTTCAGGATTTTGCGGCCTGCTTTTGTGGCCATGCGCGAGCGGAAGCCGTGGCGCCGTTTGCGAACGAGATTGCTCGGCTGGTATGTGCGTTTCATTTCGGTTCTCCTGATCGGGTAGCCCAAATCCATAGAGATTCGAGGGCCAGTCTATTCGAGAGTTGGCTTCTAGGGCGTGGGGATTGGTAAGTCAATTCGCAAGAGCAGAAAAAATCTGCATTATTTTCTTCGCAGTATTCGGTAGCGCTTGTCCGGCGTGCTTTCGTCGACGTGTGCCACAGGTAACAATTTACAGCATTGCCACGCGAAGGTCCAGAAAACTGAAACATTTGTTAACGAGTGATCAACGACCTGTGAGCGGGGTATCTTTGGACGACGCAGTACAGCAGATAGGATGCAAAGGGCAAATCTGCCCGTGTGTCTCAAGTCGGAAAGTTTACAGGAAATGAGTGAAAGAACTGTTACCACAGGGCGGATTTGGCCACTTGTCGGAATCGCGCTGGTGGCACTGGTGGGGTTCTTTACCCTGCGCGATGTGCTCAGTTTTGATGCGTTGCGGGACCACCGCGAGACTTTGCTGGCGTGGCGCGATGCGAACTATCTGCTCGCGGCGCTCGGTTTTATTGCGGTTTACGTGGCCGTGGTGGCTTTCTCCCTCCCGGGGGCGGCAGTGATGACGCTGACGGGCGGGTTTCTTTTTGGTATATTCCCGGGTGCATTGTTTTGTGTGATCGGTGCCACACTCGGGGCGACGGCAATTTTTCTGGCAGCTAAAACAGGGCTGGGTGATGCGCTGCATGCGCGGTTGCAGGATCGCCCCGGGCTGATCAACCGCATGGAAGCAGGATTACGTGAGAACGAAGTCAGTTATCTGCTGTTGATGAGGCTGGTGCCGGTCATCCCGTTCTTTCTTGCGAATCTTGCGCCGGCGTTTCTTGGGGTGGGACTGCGAAACTTTATTGTAACAACGTTTTTCGGGATCATGCCGGGATCCGTTGTCTATACTTCCGTCGGTTCCGGCCTAGGTGCTGTATTCGCAAGGGGCGACTCGCCTGATCTGGGGATTGTCTTTGAGCCGCATATTCTCGGGCCGATTCTGGGGCTTTGCGCACTGGCGGCCTTGCCGATTGTGCTGAAACGATTTGTTAAGAAGAAGGATGTAGCGTGATGGCACCCGTTGGAACAAAAGAGACACGAATAGAAGTCGATCTATGCGTCATTGGCGGTGGTTCCGGCGGATTGTCCGTGGCGGCAGGTGCTGTGCAAATGGGCGCGGATGTTGTGCTGGTTGAAGGGCACAAGATGGGCGGTGACTGTCTGAATTATGGCTGCGTACCCTCCAAAGCGCTGATTGCCGCTGGCAAACATGCGCATGCTTTTAACACCGGTGCCCCGTTTGGTGTGGGTGTGGCCGAAGCAAAGGTCGATTTTGCTGCGGCCAAGGATCACGTACACCGTGTGATCGCAGGGATAGAACCACATGACAGTGTGGAGCGGTTCGAGCGATTGGGCGTGACTGTTATCAAAGAGTACGGGAGTTTTGTTTCAGAGACAGAGCTGCGGGCTGGTGATACGCTCATCAAAGCGCGCCGCTTTGTCATTGCGACCGGTTCGTCGCCGTTGGTTCCACCGATTCCGGGATTGGAGGATGTGCCTTATTTCTCCAATGAAACCATTTTTGATCTACGGGATAAACCAGAGCATCTGATCATTATCGGCGGTGGCCCGATCGGAATGGAACTGGCGCAGGCGCACCGGCGGCTTGGCTGTGCGGTGACTGTGATCGAGGGCGACAAGGCGCTGGGCAAGGATGACCCGGAGATGGCCGCGATTGTACTGGAGAATATTCGCGCTGAAGGGGTTGAGGTGATCGAAGGTGCCCAAGCCGAGAAGATCAGCAGTGCAGATGGGACAATTACCGTCCAAACCGGCGATGGGAAACAGTTTACAGGTTCGCATCTTTTGATGGCAGTAGGGCGGAAACCCAACGTGGACCGGCTTAATCTGGAAGCGGCGGGTGTGGAGCCTGCCAAGGGTGGGGTAAAGGTAGATGAAAGTCTGAAGACAACGAACAAACGCATTTATGCGATCGGCGATGTCGCAGGAGGGCTGCAGTTTACCCATGTTGCCAATTACCACGCCGGTGTAATCATCCGCTCGGCGCTGTTCGGTCTGCCATCCAAAGCCAAAACCGGCCACATCCCCTGGGCTACCTATACCGATCCGGAGCTGGCACAGGTCGGCCTGACAGAGGCACAGGCGCGCAAGGAACATGGTGACAAGCTTGAGGTGGTCCGGTTCGATTTCGCCGAGAACGATCGTGCAAGGGCCGAGCTGAAAACACGCGGGCTGGTGAAGGTTATGGTTGTAAAGGGGCGCCCCGTCGGCGCTTCTATTGCCGGTGCGCAAGCCGGTGAGCTGATCCAGATATGGGCGCTTGCCATTGCAAACAAGCTGAAGATGGGGGCCGTGGCCGCGATGGTTTCCCCCTATCCGACACTGGGAGAAGTGAACAAAAGGGCGGCTGGTGCCTATTTCACCCCGCGACTCTTTGACAATATCTGGGTGAAACGCTTTGTCCGCTTTGTACAGCGTTTTTGATCTGGTAAAAGGCGACGTGCGTATCTTATACGGCGGGTCTGTTTTCCAGATACATGTTCAGGGGTCAGGATGTTCCTAAGATCACTCTCCGGACGATTTCTTCTGCTGACGATTATATTCGTCATGCTGGCCGAAGTGCTGATCTTTGTACCCTCTGTTGCGCGATTTCGTGTGGACTACTTGCAAGAGCGTCTTGAACGCTCCCAGATCGCATCATTGTCCTTGCTGGCAACGGCCAATGATATGGTGGAGCCGGAACTGGAAGCGGAATTGCTGGAAAATGCTGGCGTATTAAACATTGTTCTACGCCGTAACCAGATGCGCGAACTGATCCTTAGTTCGCCCATGACGGCGATGGTGGACGAGACCTATGATCTGCGGGACGCCACTGCACTGACCCTGATCCGCGATGCTTTTGCCACCATGCTGGAGCCGGAAGAGCGTGTCATCCGCGTGATGGGGGCGCCAGTGAAAGGCGCTGGCCTTTTGATCGAAGCAGCGATGGATGAAGCCCCGTTGCGGGCCGCGCTATGGGATTACGGACGCCGGATATTGCTGCTTTCAGCGGTGATTTCAATTGTGACTGCCGGGCTTTTGTTTCTTGCAGTGCGCCGCTTTATGGTGCGTCCGATGGAGCGTCTGGTGCGACAGATCAAGAATTATGGGGATGCGCCCGAAGACAGCCGCCGCATTATCCAACCCAAAGCGACCGTAGCCGAACTTTTTGAAGCGGAAACAGCGCTGCAGGGGATGGAAATCCAGCTCAGCCAGTCGCTGCGCCAGAAAGAAAGGCTCGCCGCGCTGGGCGGCGCGGTTTCCAAAATCAGCCATGACCTGCGGAATATCCTGACGACGACACAGCTTCTGGCTGACCGGATGGAGAACAGCCAGGATCCCGGAGTTCAGAAGATCGCGCCGAAGCTGCTGAACAGTCTTTCCCGCGCGGTGAACCTCTGTGAAAGCACGCTGACCTATGGCAAGGCGCAGGAAGTTGCGCCGAACCGGCGTCCCTTTGCGATGGATCATCTGCTGGAAGACGTGGTCGAAGCCGAGACACTGGCGATCGGGAACGGGACAGTTGAGATCGTCGCCCTGCCTGCTCTCGGGATGGAGGTGATCGCGGACGAAGAACAGATCTACCGCGTGGTCAGCAACCTTGTACGCAATGCCCGTCAGGCGATGGAAACGGCCTCTGGCGGGCGGATTGAGATTGAAGGACGGGAGCAGCCGGACGGCTGGGAAATCCACGTGCGCGATACTGGTCCGGGCCTTCCGGAAAAGGCGCTCGACAATATCTTCAAGCCGTTTGAGGGTAATGTGCGCAAGGGTGGTACTGGCTTGGGTCTTGCCATCTCTGAAGAACTGGTGGCAGGGCACGGCGGCAAACTGGAACTGGTTGAAAATTCGGAAAAAGGCGCGGCTTTTCGTGTCTGGTTGCCCCGCGGAGACGGGTGAAACCCCACGCCGCTCCGGATTGCTCTGTTTTGTTGTTTCTACCATGACAATGCCGCGCGTGAATGCGAACACTTCGAATATTCTTCGGCTCTAGTCAAAATAAATCGAATAATATCCCAAAAGACGCGACGTCGGTGGTGCAATGGTCAAAGTAATTCCTCCAGCCCTCGGTTAAGTTCCGGTTAAACACTGCCCTATAGATTCGAAGGAAACCGCTATGATTGAGACGCCGTATTTGTTGTTCCTGGGCGATGCGCCCGATGGTCTTGCTGCGAAGGTTGCACAAGGTATCAAGGACTGGCGTCCCGATGCGTCGCTCGGCCAGTATCGTATGGAAGGCTGCAAAGCCGACATGGGCATGCCGGACATGACCATTGACGAGGCTGTCGCCGCCGGTTGTAAAACGCTGGTGATCGGCGTGGCGAACCGTGGCGGGGTGATCTCTGCCGCATGGAAGGAAGTACTGGTAGAGGCGCTGAACAAAGGCATGGATATTGCCAGCGGTCTGCACAATCTGCTGCGGGACGAACCTGATCTGGTAGCCGCGGCCAAGGCCAATGGCCGGACCCTGCACGATGTGCGGATTCCGTCTGTGCAATACCCGATCGCAAACGGCAAGAAGCGCAGCGGTAAGCGGGTTCTGGCTGTCGGGACAGACTGTTCGGTTGGCAAAATGTACACAGGCATCGCGATGGAGCGGGAAATGCTGGAGCGTGGCATGAAAGCCACCTTCCGTGCGACCGGCCAGACTGGCATCCTGATCACAGGCAGCGGTGTACCACTGGACGCTGTAATTGCCGATTTCATGGCCGGTTCGGTGGAATATCTGACCCCTGACAACGATGACGATCACTGGGATCTGATTGAAGGACAGGGTTCGCTGTTCCATGTGTCCTATTCCGGTGTGACCATGGCGCTGGTGCATGGCGGCCAGCCTGATGCGCTGATTCTGTGCCACGAACCGACCCGCACCCACATGCGCGGTCTGCCGGAATATCAACAGCCGAGCCTGTCAACCCTGCGCGACACAGCCCTGCCGCTGGCGCAAGTGGCCAATCCTGCCTGTAAGGTTGTCGGCATTTCGGTCAACACGCAGCATATGTCCGAAGACGAAGCCAATGCCTACCTGCAACAGGTCGAAGCCGAGATGGGCTTGCCAACGGTTGATCCTTTCCGCCATGGTGCCGGTCGTCTGGTGGATGCGCTGGACGCAGTTTAAAGCCGAATTCTGACGGTCCGTCCATTTGTGCCGGGCCTGTTGCAACACTATCCGAAACGGTTCCGGGCAATGTTCGGAACCGGTACGAAAGGACGACTCCGTGCAAATTACAGTTACCCCCGATGTCTTCAAACTCGCGCAGGTGTTTACCATCGCGCGGGGCTCCCGGACCGAGGCCAAAGTGCTGACAGTGCGGGTGACGCAGGACGGGGTGACAGGCTGGGGCGAATGTGTGCCCTATGCCCGCTACGGCGAAACGCTGGAGTCTGTGACCGACCAGATCAACAGCCTGTCCGGTGAAATCGACCGCGAAGGCCTGCTTGACATGCTACCAGCCGGTGCTGCGCGGAACGCAGTAGACTGTGCGCTTTGGGATCTGGAGGCCAAGACCGCCGGAAAACGGGTCTGGGAACTGGCCGGACTGCCCGCGCCGAAACCGGAAATCACCGCCTATACCCTGTCGCTTGCCAGCCCTGCAGAAATGGAGAAGCAGGCGGCAGAGAATGCGTTCCGCCCGTTGCTGAAAACCAAACTGGGCGGCGGCGAGGAAGACGTGGCCCGCATCGAAGCGGTGCGTCGCGGTGCCAAGGACGCCCGTATTATTGTGGATGCAAACGAAGGCTGGACGCCCGACCTTTATAAGACGCTTGCCCCTGTTCTGGTGCGTCTTGGTGTGGAAATGGTGGAACAACCGCTGCCCGCCGGTGAAGACGATGCTTTGCTGGAACTGCAACGTGTCCTGCCTGTTTGTGCGGATGAAAGCTGTCATGACAGCGCGTCCCTGTCCCATCTGGCTGGGAAATATGACATGGCGAATATCAAGCTGGATAAAACCGGTGGTCTGACTGAAGCATTGCGCCTGCGCGAAGCATCCCTTGCGGCGGGCTATAAGGTGATGGTGGGCTGTATGGTCGGATCGTCCCTTGCGATGGCGCCAGCGACAATCGTAGCGCAGGGCGCGGCGGTAACTGATCTTGACGGTCCCCTGCTTCTGGCGCAAGACCGCGAGGAACCTTTGAAATTTGACGAGGCTGGGGTCTATCCACCTTCAGCCGCACTATGGGGATAGAAAGACCATGAGCCGTATTGTTTACCTGAACGGGGAATATCTGCCGGAAGAAGAGGCTAAAGTCTCGGTATTTGACCGTGGCTTTCTGATGGCCGACGGTGTGTATGAAGTTACGTCCGTTCTGGATGGCAAGCTTCTGGAATTTGAAGGCCACCTGAAGCGGCTGGAGCGGTCTTTGTCAGAGCTGGACATGGACAAGCCGGAAGGTTTTGACGACCTGCTGGACATTCACCGCGAACTGGTAAAGCGGAATAATGTGGAACAGGGCGGCGTCTACCTGCAAATCACCCGCGGTGCGGCGGATCGGGATTTCGTTTTCCCCAAAGACGCAAAGCCGACGCTGGTTCTGTTCACACAGTCCAAACCGCTGCTCGATACGCCTGCTGCGGAAAACGGGATTTCGGTGATCTTTGCCGATGACATCCGCTGGGGCCGCCGCGATATCAAGACGGTGCAACTGTTGTATCCGTCCATGTGCAAGATGATGGCGAAAGCGGCTGGTGCTGATGATGCGTGGCTGGTGGAAGACGGTTTCGTGACCGAAGGATCTTCGAATAATGCCTATATCGTCAAAGGCAACAAGATCATCACACGGGGGCTGTCCAATGACATCCTGCACGGGATCACCCGCGCGTCGCTTCTGAAATATGCCGCCGAAGCGCAGATGGAAATCGAAGAGCGCAACTTTACACCGGACGAGGCCCGCGATGCGGATGAGGCGTTTATCTCCTCGGCCTCTACTTTTGTGATGCCGGTTGTCAAGGTGGACGGTGCTGTGATCGGGGATGGCAAGCCGGGTTCTGTATCCAAACGGCTGCGGGAAATCTATGTGGACGAGAGCCGCAAGCGGGCGATCTGATCACCACCGCCGGCTCCTGAGTATTTGGGGAACATTGAAGCCCCGACCGGACGAGCGCCTGAATGTCAGGCGCTCGTTTCCGTTTCAGCCGTGGCTGTCTTTGAAAGCAGCTTTCTGCTGATCGCTGGCTTCTGTCTGGTACTTGTCTTTCCAGTCTTCAAAGGGCATGCCGTAAAAGGTTTCGCGGGCTTGGGCCTTGTCCATCTCGATGCCCTTTTCGTTTGCAGCTTCCTGATACCAGCGGGACAGGCAGTTGCGGCAGAAACCGGCAAGATTCATCATGTCGATGTTTTGCACGTCGGTACGGTCCTGCATCAGGTGCTGTTGCAGGCGGCGGAAAGCGGCGGCTTCAAGTTCGATCTTGGTTTGGGCGTCCATTTCACAAGTCCTTTGGTTGTTACAGTCGGGATATGGCGGCTTGCAGGTGGGGAACAAGGTAGCTTGCCCATTTTTCCTGCCCTTCCGGCGTGGCGATGAGATCCTGCCGCAGTTCCAGCAGAGTGTGGAACAGGCCGTTTTGTAAGGCGTGCTGGTCCATCGTATCCCCCGTCAGATAGCCGGTATAGGGAACATTGTCACCGGTGGTGACGCTGGTGTCTCGGGCGAGTTCTGCCAGCAGATGCTCGGACAGGCGGCGGTCATCGTTGGAGAGCACGCCAATTTCCCACGGGCGGGGCGGGCGCCCGCGCAGTTGTGGCGTGAAACTGTGGACCGAGATCAGCACCGGACGGTCCTTCTGGCGGACCAGACGGGCAACTTCGGAGTGATAGGGGCGGTGGCATAGGGCCATACGCTTTTCCAGTTCCTCTGCATCCGCATAGCGGTTTGCCGGGATCAGTGTGCCGTCATAAAGCCGCATCAATAGGGTCGGATCATCCGCGCCGCGGTTCGGGTCTATCACCAGACGGGAGAAATTGGAGCAGATTACCGGTGCATCCAGCATCCGCCCCAGATGTTCGGACACGCCGGCTGCGCCTATATCATAGGCAATGTGGCGGTTCATGTCTTCGGCGGGCAGCCCGAGATCTCCTCCGGCTATTTCCGTGGGAACTGTATTTGCTGCGTGATCGCACAGGATGATTATATTGGCCGGGCGGTTTTCGCCGCTTGTTACAAAAGGGAAATATTTCATATACAGATGCCTGTTACCGAGATACGGCCAGAAATACGCGCAAGCGGGAGAAAGAACCAGAGCACAGGGTTCGATTTGCCATGAGGTTTTGGGCAGACATCCTGTGACAACCTGCTATAGAAGATGCGCAAAGAAAAAGGATACACCAATGCGACGGATGAGAAGCGTAAAAATCGTGGCCACTCTGGGCCCTGCATCAGAGACTTATGACATGATCCGGGCATTGTTCGAGGCCGGAGCAGACGTATTCCGCCTGAACATGAGCCACGGCTCCCATGAGGAAATCCGCGAGAAACACCAGACCATCCGCGATATCGAGCGTGACCTTGGCCGCCCCATCGGCATTCTGGCCGATTTGCAGGGTCCGAAGCTGCGTTGCGGTGTCTTTGCAAACGATGACGGCGAGATGCTGGAAGAGGGGGCTTCCTTCCGGTTTGATCTGGATGAAACGCCGGGGGATGCAAATCGCGTCTGCCTGCCTCATACAGAGATTTTCGAAGCGCTTGAGGTTGGCTCCACCCTGTTGGTGAATGACGGCAAGATCCGTCTGGAAGTTACTGAATGCGGCGCGGATCACGCCACCTGTAAGGTGGTTGTGGGCGGGCAGATTTCCAACCGCAAAGGGGTGAACGTGCCCGATGTGGTGCTGCCACTGGCTGCGCTGTCGGAAAAAGACCGTGCCGATCTGGAGTTCGTGTGCGAGTTAGGTGTGGACTGGCTGGCGCTGTCCTTTGTGCAGCGCCCCGAAGATGTTCTGGAGGCGCGGGAACTGGCTGCCGGAAGGGCTTCTTTGATTTCCAAAATTGAAAAGCCTGCCGCAGTAAAGTCCTTTGATGCCATTCTAGAAGTCAGCGACGGAATCATGGTCGCGCGCGGTGATCTCGGGGTTGAACTTCCGGTCAGTCAGGTGCCACCGATCCAGAAACGTCTGGTGCGCCGCTGCCGCACGGCGGGCAAGCCGGTGATTGTGGCGACACAGATGATGGAAAGCATGATCGAGGCGCCTCTGCCGACACGGGCCGAAGTCTCGGATGTGGCGGCGGCGATCTATGAAGGGGCCGACGCGGTGATGTTGTCCGCAGAATCCGCTGCCGGCGCCTATCCGGTGGAAGCTGTCCGCACCATGAGCAGTGTGGCCGAGGAAGTAGAGGTCGATCCGACCTTCCGCCAGATTCTGGAAGCGTCGCGCACTGCGTCGCGGAATTCCGTTGCCGAGGCGATTACCGTAGCGGCGCGGGAGGTGGCCGAGACCACCGATATTAAAGCGATCTGTTGCTTCACCCATTCCGGTACGACAGCTATGCTGGCTGCGCGCGAACGTCCGCAAGTTCCGATCCTTGCCCTTACCCCGCTGGTGAATACCGCACGGAAGCTGACGCTTGTCTGGGGATTGCATTGCGTTGAAACGAGCGAAGTCGGGCGCTTCAAAATGGCGGTGGTCAGTGCGGCACGGGCGGCGCGGAACTATAATTTTGCCAAAGACACCGACAGGATCGTGGTGACAGCGGGCGTGCCGTTCAACCAGCCTGGCTCTACCAATATTCTGCGGGTTGCGCCGGTGCAGGAGAAGCTTATCTTCGGTAGCGAAGATGACTAACTAACGACGCGGAGCCGTTCCAAATGCCTTATGATTACCAACTCGTCGGTGGTGCGGTTCTGGTTATTCTCAGCCTTGTTGGGATAACCAATGCGATGGTAGAGCGGCGTTCACCCCTGTTTGGCATTATTGCCTTTCTGATGGGGGTGGGGCTGCTGGTCTGGGGCTGGCTGCTTTCGGGGTGGGAGATGAACCCTTCGGACCTGCCCGCAGCGGTGTACCGGCTGATTGCAGAGTGGAAATAGGCAAAACCTGCATATTCCGGTGATCTTTGCCCTTGCAATAGGGGGCAGCCGCGCCTAAAAGCCAGCTTCTACTGCGCGTCCGGCCGGAGGGCTGCCGAGTCGCGTGTCCGACCAACTTCTAGACTGGAGACGGAAATGCCCAAGATGAAGACCAAATCAAGCGCCAAGAAGCGCTTCAAAGTGACGGCCTCTGGCCGCGTTCTGGCTGCTCAGGCTGGCAAACGCCACGGCATGATCAAACGTTCGCGTAAATTCATCCGTAACGCACGTGGGACAACCACATTGTGCAAGGCGGACGAGAATATCGTGAAATCATACATGCCATACGCGCGCTAAGGAGATCTGAACCATGTCACGTGTAAAAGGGGGCGCAGCGTCCCACGCCCGTCATCGTAAAGTTATCAAAGCGGCAAAAGGCTATTACGGCCGTCGTTCCACAGCGTTCCGCACCGCGACACAGGCTGTCGACAAGGCGAACCAATACGCGACCCGCGACCGGAAAAACCGGAAACGGAATTTCCGCGCATTGTGGATCCAGCGCATCAACGCTGCCGTTCGTGCCCATGACGAAGCTTTGACATACTCGAAGTTTATCAACGGTCTGTCCCTGGCAGGCATCGAAGTTGACCGTAAGGTTCTGGCTGATCTGGCCGTTCACGAACCTGAAGCGTTTAACGCGATTGTTGATCAAGCCAAAGGTGCAATGGCCTAAGCTGCCATTCGGTTTTGAGAATTCAAAAGCCCTGCACCTCTGGTGTGGGGCTTTTTTCTTGCCGCCAGCCCTGAAGGGCTGGCTGTTTCGGGGCCTCCGGCGGGGATATTTGAAGAAAATGGATGGTGCCTGTCGGGTTGCAAAAAACCGGCGATATGGTAGCCATGCGGCGAATGTTTGAAGGATACAGTCGATGGACGGTTTGGACGCTGTTAAGGCGAAATATCTTGGCGGGATAGCAGAGGCTGCGGATGATTCCGCGCTGGAAGAACTGCGTCTGGCTGCTGTAGGCAAAAAGGGCGAAGTGTCCCTGAAAATGCGCGAGTTGGGCAAGATGACTCCGGAAGAGCGGCAGGTGGCCGGTCCGGCACTGAACGCGCTGAAGAATGAAATCAACTCCGCGCTGGCGGCCAAGAAAGAAGCGCTGGAAGATGCAGCCCTGAACGAGCGGTTGCAAGCTGAATGGATTGATGTGTCCCTGTCGGGCCGTCCGCGCCGCGAAGGCACAATTCACCCTGTTTCCCAAGTCACCGAAGAAATAACCGCGATTTTTGCCGATCTCGGGTTCTCCGTGGCCGAAGGGCCGCAGATCGAAAGCGACTGGTATAACTTTGATGCGCTGAACATCGCGCCGGAGCATCCTGCCCGTCAGGAGCATGATACGTTCTATATGCACCGCGATGAAAGCGACGAACGTCCGCCCCATGTGTTGCGTACGCACACCAGCCCTGTGCAGATTCGCCACATGGAGAAGCACGGTGTGCCCTGTCGCATCATCGCGCCGGGCCGTGTGTACCGTGCGGACTATGACCAGACCCATACGCCGATGTTCCACCAGATCGAAGGTCTGGCGATCGACAAGGACATCTCTATGGCGAACCTGAAATGGGTTCTGGAAGAATTCTTTGCCGCTTTCTTTGATCTTGACGGGATCAAGACCCGCTTCCGTGCGTCCCATTTCCCCTTCACAGAGCCTTCTGCCGAGGTGGACATCCAGTGTTCCTGGGTGGACGGTCAGTTGCGCATTGGCGAAGGTGACGGCTGGATGGAAGTGCTCGGTTCCGGCATGGTGCACCCCCATGTGCTGCGCTCTGCGGGGGTGGACCCCGATCAATGGCAGGGCTTTGCCTTTGGCATGGGGATCGACCGTCTGGCGATGCTGAAATACGGCATTCCGGACTTGCGTGCCTTCTTTGACAGTGATCTGCGCTGGCTGCGCCACTACGGGTTTTCCTGCCTTGACCAGCCGAGCATTCATGCTGGCGTGAACCGCTAAGACATAATGAAGGCCGCGTATCCCACCGGATACGCGGCCTTCATTTGGTTTGATTGGTCTCTAACTCTCGGCGATTGCCATTTCACGCATCTTGGCGAAATGCTCGTCCCATCCTTTATCAAGCGCTTGAAACAACGGTAACGCGGCATCGCCCGCGGCTGCCTTGATGCCTGCGTGCTCCAAATGCAACCTTGTTCCACCTGCGGTTTCGCTCAGAGTCCAAGTCAGGGTTGTTTCACGCCCCTCGAACGGGCCGATCACAAAAGTGGTCACAAGGCGGTTTGGCGCATCCATTTCTAGCACGCGGCCGGTTATCAGGGGTGTCTTGCTGCCGTCATCTGCTGTTGTCAAAAGTTGGTAGTCGCTGCCCGCTTCAAGGTCACTGGCTGCCGGATGATACCATGTTCCAAGTTTTTTTGCGTCTGTCAGATAGGTCCAGACCACAGCAGGGGGCGCGGCGAAGAACACTGTTTTTTCCAAGGTTGTCATTTAGAATTCCATTCTTTGTCAATTGCGCTTGAAAGCGCGGTGAGGCGGGCATCCCAAAGTTCATCGAAGAAGGAGACCCAGTCAGAAACGGCCTTCAATGCAGCCGGTTCAAGGTGATTGATGCGTTCGCGCCCTTGCGGGGTGACTGAAATAAGGTTCCCCTCTTGGAGAACCCGAAGGTGTTTTTTGACGGCTGCGCGGGTCATATCAAAATTCCCAGCGACCTCTGCGATAGACAGGTCTTTACTCCGAAGCAGCAGAAGGATCTCCCGTCTTGTGGGATCTGCCAAAGCGCGGAAAGTGGATTGAGGGTTAATGGTTTGATGGGTTTGCACGTGCCTGTCCTGAGTTATTTCTAATGTAGTACCAAAAGGTTTCATAAATTGCAATACCATTTGGTTTCATAATTGCGACACTGCGCGGTCGCCTACGACGTTCGGCCTTTTATTTTGAGGGGCTTTGGGATATTCGGACGCGGTACACGAGTTAATGGACACGAACCGATGAAATTCACACTGTCTTGGCTAAAGCATCACTTGGACACAGATGCATCTTTGGATGACATCCTTTACGCGCTGACCGATTTGGGATTGGAAGTGGAAGATGTCGTAAACCCGCTGGACAAGCTGAAGGATTTTACCGTCGCTTACGTGAAAGAGGCGGAGAAGCATCCGGACGCGGACAAGCTGCGGGTCTGTCAGGTGGAAACCGACGATGGTGTGCAACAGATCATCTGTGGTGCGCCAAATGCGCGGGCGGGTATCCGCGTGGTTCTGTGTAAGCCGGGCATGTATGTGCCGGGGATCGATACCACCATTGGCGTTGGCAAGATTCGTGGCGTGGAAAGCTTCGGGATGATGGCCTCCGAGCGGGAGCTGGAGCTGTCCGAGGAGCATGACGGGATCATTGAACTGTCAGGGGAGCCCGCTGTCGGTTCTAAATTCGTTGACTGGCTGGCGGAGAACCAGCCGGAAAAAATCGATCCGGTAATTGAAATTGCGATTACTCCTAACCGTCCCGATGCGCTGGGTGTGCGGGGCATTGCGCGGGATCTGGCGGCGCGGGGGCTCGGCACGCTCAAGCCGGTTCCGACACCGGAAATCAACGGCAGCTTTGCCAGCCCTGTGTCTGTGTCCATTGACGATGACACACTGTCGGGCTGTCCGGTGTTTTATGGCCGCCTGATCAAAGGTGTCAAAAACGGCCCGTCTCCGGCATGGCTGCAATCCCTTCTGAAAGCTGTGGGGCTGCGCCCGATTTCCATGCTGGTGGATGTGACCAACTTTTTCACCATGGACCATAACCGGCCGCTGCACGTGTTTGATGCGGATAAGGTTGCAGGCAACCTGCGGGTGCACCGCGCTTCTGGCGGTGAGAAGATCACCGCCCTTGATGACAAGGAATACAGCCTGAGCGCCGGAATGATGGTGATCTCCGATGATAACGGGCCGGAAAGCATCGCCGGTATCATGGGGGGCGCGGAGACTGGCTGCACCGAGGATACGGTCAATGTCTTTGTGGAAAGCGCCTATTGGACACCGACGGAAATCGCCATCGCCGGTCGCAAGCTGAAGATCAATTCCGATGCGCGTTACCGGTTCGAGCGGGGTGTTGATCCTGCCTTCACACCAGACGGGCTGGATCATGCGGTTAAAATGATCCTCGACCACTGCGGCGGGGAAGCCTCTGACGTTATCGTTGCAGGTGCGGTGCCTGATGTGTCCCGCCAGTACAAGCTCGACACGGATCGCGTGCAGTCTCTGGTCGGGATGGAAATTCCTGCTGAAACCCAGGTGTCCACATTGCAGGCGCTCGGCTTTGAGGTTAACGGCGATCAGGTGACGCCGCCAACATGGCGTCCCGATGTGCTCGGCTCTGCGGATCTGGTGGAGGAAGTGGCACGGATTGCGTCTCTGACCAAACTGGAGCCGAAACCGATGCGGCGTGCCGTCGGGGTGCAAAAACCGATCCTGACACCGATGCAAAAGCGCGAAGCACTGGCGCGTCGCACTGTTGCAGCGCTTGGCTATAATGAATGCGTGACCTATTCCTTCATCGACAAGGCCAGTGCCGAGCTGTTTGGCGGCGGATCTGACGCGGTGATGCTGGGCAACCCGATCAGCGCGGATCTCAGCCATATGCGCCCCTCTTTGCTGCCCGGCCTGCTGGCGGCGGCGGCCCGTAATCAGGCCCGCGGCATCGCAGATATGGCTTTGTTTGAAGTCGGACCTGTGTTCCACGGCGGTGAGCCGGAAGAGCAGGAAGTGCTGGCGACAGGTTTGCTCGTTGGGCACACCGGCCCGCGTGATCCTTTCGGTGCCCGCCGTGCCGTAGATACATATGATGCCAAGGCCGATGCCGAAGCTGTGCTGTCTGCTATCAGTGCGCCTGACAAGTTGATGGTGCTGCGGGGCGCGAACAACTGGTGGCATCCGGGCCGTTCTGGAAAACTGTCACTTGGCCCGAAAAATGTGCTGGCGGGTTTCGGAGAAATTCACCCCAAAGTGCTGAACGCGATGGGTGTAAAAGGTCCGGCGGTAGCTTTCGCCGTTCATATCGCCAAACCGCCGTTTCCGAAAAAGAAGGGAACCACCCGCACAGCGCTGAGCTTCTCGGATTTGCAGGCCGTTGATCGGGACTTTGCTTTCGTTGTGGATGAGAAAGTAGAGGTTCTGACGCTGCTGAATGCTGCCAAAGGTGCGGATAAGGCGTTGATTTCCGATGCTTCCGTGTTCGATTTGTTCAGCGGTGCAAAGGCAGAGGCACAAATGGGAGAAGGCAAAAAATCCGTTGCGATTACAGTGCGCCTGCAACCAAAGGACGCGACTCTGACCGACAAGGATATTGAGGCGGTTTCTGCCAAGATTATCGAGAAAGTCAGCAAGGCTACCGGCGGTGTCCTGCGGGGTTAACCGGCGACATCTTCAAAGTACTCTGAAAGGCCCGGACCAGTGTTCGGGCTTTTTGTTGATAGAAATACTTGTCTTTTCTTATGGTTTTGGAAGATAGTGTCCCTGCGTTGGGGTATCACCGAAAAAAACAAACGGGGACGGTATGTTAAAAGAATTCAGAAACTTTATTGCCCGCGGCAATGTCATGGATATGGCTGTCGGGATTATTATCGGGGCGGCTTTCACCGCTATCGTAAAGTCCATGGTGGACGATTTGATCAACCCTTTTATCGGGTTGTTCACCGGCGGTGTCGACTTTACCAACCAGTTTATCGTTCTGAGTGGTGACGGCACATATGAAAGTCTCGCCGAAGCGCGCGAGGCCGGAGCGGCCGTCTTTGCTTACGGTTCCTTTATGATGGCCGTAATCAATTTCCTGATCATCGCCTTCGTCGTGTTTCAGCTTGTGCGCACTGTGAATAAAGTGAAGGAAGCTGCCGCGAAGAAGGACGAGATGCCAGCGGAAGAAGCCGCACCTGCGGGACCGTCCGAACTGGAGGTCTTGCTGGAAATCCGCGATTCTCTGGCGGCCAAGTAACCTTAGCCAGACCGTAAAACGGAAAAACCCGCCGGTGTGGCGGGTTTTTTATTGGGCAGGTTTATGATTTTATGGCCACTTTCGGAGAGATCACATCAATCCCCAAAGCCTTGCCAACGGCATAATAGGTCAGTTTGCCTGCATGGGTGTTCAGCCCGTTCATCAGGTTCTCGTCGTCCTCGCAGGCTTGACGCCAGCCCTTGTCAGCCAGTGCCAGCATATGGGGCACAGTGGCGTTTCCAAGCGCAATGGTCGAAGTCCGTGCTACAGCACCGGGCATGTTGGCCACGCAGTAATGCACGATCCCGTCCACTTCATAAATCGGCTCGTCGTGGGTGGTCGCCTTAGAGGTTTCAAAGCACCCGCCCTGATCAATCGCCACATCCACCAGAACCGAACCCGGTTTCATCAGGCCAAGCTGTTCGCGGCTGATCAGTTTTGGTGCGGCGGCGCCGGGAATAAGCACCGCGCCGATCACCATATCCATGCGCGGCAGCAGTTCAGCCATAGCGCCCTGGTCGGAATATTGTGTTGTCAGGCGGCCCATGAATACGTCATCCAGATAGGACAGACGTGGAACCGAACGGTCAAGCACAGTGACATTCGCGCCCATTCCCACGGCTACGCGGGCCGCAGCCGTGCCCACAACGCCGCCCCCTATAATCGCAACATTCGCGGGGCGCACACCGGGCACGCCGCCCAGCAGAACGCCGCTGCCGCCATTGGCTTTTTGCAACGCCCAAGACCCTGTCTGTGGCGCCAGACGACCTGCGACTTCTGACATAGGGGCCAGAAGGGGCAATCCGCCCCGATTGTCGGTCACGGTTTCATAAGCGATAGCGGTCACTCCACTGTCGAGCAGATCTTTCGTTTGCGCTGGGTCGGGAGCGAGGTGCAGGTAGGTATAGAGAATCTGGCCTTCGCGTAATTGTTTGCGCTCAACCGGCTGGGGTTCTTTGACTTTCACGACCATTTCTGCGCGGGAGAAGATTTCTGCGGCGGTACCCACGATTTCCGCGCCGACTTCGATATAGGCTTCGTCCGGAAAACCGGCGCCGAGTCCGGCGTTGGTTTCGACGATAACAGAATGGCCGTGCGAAATAGCTTCGAGGGCGGCAGAGGGTGTGACCCCCACACGATATTCCTGGTTTTTGATTTCTTTGGGGCAACCGATAAGCATGGTGATCCTCCTCTGTGCGGTGCTGATTTGCCCAATTGTTAAGCATTTCTTGCAACACATGCGATTCAATCTGTTGTGTTCAAATTGCAATTTTTCGAATAATATTCCGCCTAGCGTCCCTAAAATCAAGAAAGCTTCGAACTCTGTGAAACTTGACGAAATAGACCGTCGAATCCTGACGGCCCTGCAAAAGAGCGGCCGGATGTCCAATTCCGAGCTGGCAGACAAGATTAACCTTTCGGCCTCTGCCTGCCACAGGCGGGTGCAGCGGCTGGAATCCGAAGGCGTGATCCGCAACTATGTTGCCATGCTTGATCCACGGGCTGTCGGACGGCGGACGACGGTCTTTGTAGAAATTTCCCTGCAAGGCCAGTCGGACGAGACACTTGCCGCGTTCGAGCGCGAGGTCGCGCGCGTGCCCGATGTGCTGGAGTGTCATTTGATGGCGGGTACGGCAGATTATCTGCTGAAGGTGGTTGCAGCGGACACGGATGACTATGCACGTATACACCGCCAGCATCTGGCGCGGCTTCCCGGTGTGGCGCAGTTGCAGTCCAGTTTTGCCCTGCGTACCGTGTTCAAAACCACGGCCTTACCGCTTTAGCCCAGCAGGTACTGCACCGCGTAAAGGGTGATCAATCCGCTGAAGATTGCCCAGAGCGCGGATTTGCGCCACATGCCCATGGCAAAGGCCATCAAAGCCGCCAGCAACCGTGCAGGGTCAGGTTCTCCTCCGGTGCCGGAGGGCCACAGGATCAGCGGTGCGATCAGTCCGGGCAGGATGGCAACGGCGGTATAGCGCAGGTGGCGTAGTGCCCACTGGGGCAGTTCGCGGTCCCCGAGCAGTCCGAGAAACGACCAGCGGATAAAGAAGGTGCCAAAGGCCATACCCGCGATCACGATCCAGATTTGTGTTTGATCAAGGGTCATGACTTGCGCCGCTCCAGCCAGAGTTCGGCTTGCGCGCCCACTACCATCGCGATGGCCGCGGCGATCAATAGACCAAGGGAAAAGGGTATCCAGCTAAGGGCCAGTGCCGCAACCACCGATGTCACAGCCGCCAGCACATGGGGCAGGGTGCGCAAGGCAGGGGCGATAATGGCGATGAAACAGATCGGCATCGCAAAATCGAGCGAAAATTCCGGCGGAATCGCTGCCCCGAAAGCAGCGCCCAGATAAGTGGATAAAATCCAGAAGGGTGTAATCGCAAGGCCACCACCGATGAAATAGGCAGAGCGTTGCGCAACAGTCCATTGCGTTTCAAGAGGAAGCCGGACGCTGGCCACGCCGAAGGTCTGGTCCACGTTGAAATAGGCCAGCAATAGTTTCGTCCTTCCCCTTGCCTTGCCCAGATAGGGGACAAGAGCGGCAGAATACATCGCCATACGCAGGTTCACCGCCAGTGCGGTGGCCAGAATGATCAGGGTCGGCGCGTGTTCTTCTATCAGGATCAAAGCGGTAAACTGCGCAGCCCCTGCGATCACCAGAACGGTCATCGTCATTGTCTGGATCAGGGACAGGCCAAGTTCGGTTGCGGCCACTCCGAACATAAGCCCGAAGGGCGCTGCAACCAAAATAAACGGGGCGCAGTCGCGATAGCCTTCCCAGAAGGCGGATTTGGATATGGTTTGTTCTGAAGTCATGATGTTACTGTGCAACGAGTATGTGAGTTTCTTCCAAGTGGCAAATGCTAGATGATTGAAAACAGTTCAAATTATGTGATCCCGCCCAACAATACGGGTGATGGGTTGACGCGCGTGGTCTCTGGCCGTGACCATAGGGGGGCGATGCAGGAGATACCAGTGGTAGAAGAACGCCCGCTGACGATTTTCCTGAACGGACAGGAAATTGTTACGGCAATGACCATTGGTGACCATCCGGCTTATCTCGCGCTCGGATTTCTGCGCAATCAGGGGATGCTTGCAGCGGGGGAGACTGTGCTTGGCGTTGACTACGACGATGAACTGGAAACCGTGGTTGTGCGCACCGATGGAAGCACGATCTACGAAGAGAAACTGAAAAAGAAGACCCGCACCAGCGGTTGCGCGGTTGGCACCGTTTTCGGTGACATGATGGAAGGGCTTGATCAGGTAGAACTGCCAAAGGCGGAACTGCGGACAAGCTGGCTTTACACATTGGCGCGTAAGATTAACCAGACGCCGAGCCTGTATCTTGCGGCAGGGGCGATTCACGGGACGGTTTTGTGTCAGAAAGACCGCCCGCTGGTATATATGGAAGACGTGGGGCGGCATAATGCTGTGGACAAGATCGCCGGTTGGATGCTGTCCGAACAGGTCGATGGCGGCGACAAGATCATGTACACGACAGGGCGACTGACATCGGAAATGGTTATCAAATGCGCGTTGATGGGAATCCCTGTTCTGGTGTCCCGGTCCGGCTTTACTGCTTGGGGTGTGGAAATTGCACAGCAGGTTGGCTTGACGCTGATCGGGCGGATGCGCGGTAAACGTTTCATGTGCCTCAGCGGGGCGGACCGGATGATCTGGGATGCCGATCCTGATCATGTGACAGACGACAAAGGCAAACGGAGGTCTGACCATGAATGAGCCGGTCGGGGTTATATTGGCCGGCGGTCAGGCGACCCGCATGGGCGGCGGCGACAAGGGATTGATCACGCTGAATGGCGTGTCTCTGCTTGGCCGTGTGCGTGTGCGGTTGCAGCGCCAGCTCAACACGGTGATTTTGAATGCCAACGGTGATCCCGACCGTTTTGAAGGCTTGGGCCTGCCGGTGCAGGCGGACAGTGTGACGGGGTATGCGGGACCACTTGCCGGTGTGCTCGCCGGGATGGACTGGGCAGCCGGACAGGGCGCCAGCCATATCGTAACTGTGGCGGCAGACACGCCTTTTTTCCCGCGCGATCTGGTTGCACGTCTTCAACAAGCGGGCAGCGATCTGGCAATGGCTGTTACACCTGATCCTGAACGGGGCATGGCGCGGCATCCGACATTCGGGCTTTGGTGGGTAGACGCGCGGGAAGACCTGCGTAGCGCCTTGCAAGGCGGTGTGCGCAAGGTGGTGCAATGGACCGAACCGCGCGGCTGTGCACCGGTGGAGTTCGCCGCGACACCCTATGACCCCTTCTTCAATGTGAACACACCAGAAGATTTGAAAAAGGCCGAAGCAATGATAGCGGAGTTCGATCTGTGAAAGTGTTCGGCATCACCGGCTGGAAAAATACCGGCAAGACCAGTCTGGTTGAACGGCTCGTCGCCAATTTCACCGCGCGGGGGCTGGTGATTTCGACGGTGAAACATGCGCATCACAATTTCGATGTCGATCAAGAGGGGCGTGACAGTTTTCGCCACCGCGAATCCGGAGCGCAGGAAGTGTTGCTATGTTCGGGAACCCGCTGGGCCCTGATGCACGAGCTGCGGGACGCTCCTGAACCGCCATTGCGAGAATTACTGACAAAACTCTCTCCCGTTGATTTGGTTCTGGTGGAAGGTTTCAAGACCGTAGACCATGCCAAACTGGAATGTCACCGGAACGAGACCGGAAAGTCGCTACTGGCGCCGAATGACCCGACAATCGTGGCTGTGGCAAGTGATGCGAAACCGGATGTGGCCTGTCCGCTGCTTGATCTGGATGACACAGACGGGATTGCCGATTTTATCCTTGGAAAGGTGGGTTTGTGATGCAGCCTCCGCCATTGAAAGACGATTGTTTCGCCATGCCTCCCGGTGTGGACTGGACGCCGGTTGACACAGCGCTGGCGCAGTTGCGGGACCGGCTCCACGCTGTGACAAAGGTAGAAACCGTCCCATTAGCCCAAGCAGGCGGGCGTATGCTGGCAGAGGATGTTAACGCGAACCGTTCCAGTCCGCCCTATGCCAATTCAGCTGTAGACGGCTACGGACTGGCCCATGCCGGACTTCCCGAAGGCGAGATTTGTACGATGCCGCTCTCACAGGGACGCGCTGCGGCGGGGGCGCCGTTTGACGGCGTCCTGCCTGCCGGGCAAGTCGTGCGCATCCTGACAGGCGCGCGGTTGCCGGAAGGTGTGGATACGGTAGTTCTGGAGGAGGATTGCAGCATTGAATCGGACCGCATTGCTTTTCGCAGCGGTCTGCGGCGCGGCGCAAACACCCGCAAGGCCGGAGAGGACGTGGCCGAAGGTGCGGCTGTTCTAAAGGCCGGACGCTGTCTTTTACCGCAAGACCTGGCGCTTCTGGCATCGGTCGGCGTGGCAGAGATTCCGGTGCGCCGCCGCCTTCGGGTCGCGGTTCTGTCCACAGGGGATGAGGTTCTGGACATTGTCGCCGGCCCTGCAAGGGACGCGCAGATTTATGACGCTAACCGTCCGATGCTGCTGCATCTGTTACAGTGTTGGGGGTATGATCCGGTAGACCTTGGCCATGTGCGGGATGACCCTGAAACGGTCCGCGCGGCTTTCGATCTGGGCGCTGCGCAGGCGGATGCGATTATCACCAGTGGCGGCGCATCGGCAGGGGATGAAGACCATGTTTCGGCGGTTCTAAAGGCGCAGGGGAGGTTGCAGAACTGGCGTATCGCGATGAAGCCGGGCCGTCCGCTGGCGCTGGCGCTTTGGGATGGGGTGCCGGTTTTTGGCCTGCCCGGAAATCCCGTTGCCGCGCTGGTCTGTACGCTGGTGTTTGCGCGCCCTGCGCTCGGGGTGCTGGCGGGGGCCGGATGGCTTTCACCACAGGGGTTTCCTATTCCGGCTGCATTCGCCAAGTCGAAGAAAGCCGGACGGCGCGAGTATCTGCGGGCACGGATTCGCGACGGGCGGGCCGAGGTGTATCACTCCGAAGGGTCGGGCCGTATCTCAGGGTTAAGCTGGGCCGAAGGGCTGGTGGAGCTAGGTGATGGGCCGCAGGATATTGCGCAAGGCGATCCGGTGACCTTCTATCCCTACGGGGCGTTCGGGCTCTGACAACAGATGCTGGTCTAGTCGAAAGACCCTGCAACACGACCCAGCAGCATGAACGCGCGGGCGGTGCGGGTCTGGGACATTTCCAGCAGTTCGTGATCTTCGGCGGTCTGTTCGAATTCGATCAGGATCTGGTCGAACTTGCGCAGGAAGTGATGCGCTGCATCGCGGAACACTGGATCGTTCTTCAGCCGCGTTTTTGCAAGGGTCAGGGCAGAACGGTCCCGAATACCCCCAAGGGCGGAAACGGTCAGCCCGCGCTGGCCGCTGGCAAAGCGGCGCCAGACCGCAGGTAGCGGTTTGTCAGGTGTCAGGTCATCCATATAGATGCCGTCCTGAGACAGCAGCGTCAACACGTCCTGTGACGCCTGAAGCAGTTTCCCGAGTTCCCGTTCCTCAAAGGCGCGGCGCAACACGCGGAAGCCTTCCTTGTCTTCGGCATTATCCGGAAAGTTCAGGGCCTTGATGAATTCCGACACGGTGATTGGCATCCGCTCGGGGCCGGAAGGTGTTTGCAGCGGCAGCGAAGTTTGACTGAAATCGTCATCTTCATGCTGCTTTTCCGCCAATGCTGCCGCGTCGGTGCGGGGACCGACCGGTTCAGGTGGAGAGATCAGGGCGCTCGTCGCCAGTTCGTTCAGCCGTTTGTCGGTTTGCTGTGTAAGGGCGGCAATCTCGTTCAATTGCTCCTGCATCTTGACGTTGCGGCTCTCGTCCTCGGCGGGACGGTCGGCCAGAACAGTTCTGATCTGGTCCATAGAAGAACGCAGCACGTTGGTTTCCGCCCGCATTCCGCGCAGGGCGTTGGACACATAGGCCACGGTCCAGATCACGATCACCGGAAAGAACATTGCGATGAAAGCGATCATCAGCGTCAGGATATTGGTGGTGATTTGTGTCAGCGCGCCGGGCACGCCGAACACATAAAGCGCACTGGCCAGCAACCAGAACATGGTCAGGGCAAGCGCGATCCGTGTTTCCGCGCCGCTGTTTTCAGGCGAAGCAGGGGCGGTCGGGGTATTGTTTCTGGACATGGCGCTGGCCTTTGTGACCTAAATGAACTTCACGCTCACCACTTCGTAGTTCTTGGTACCACCCGGGGTGCGCACCTCAACACTGTCACCTTCCTCTTTACCGATCAAGGCCCGCGCAATCGGGGACTTTATGTTGAGCAGGTTATTGTCGATGTCCGCTTCGCTTTCGCCGACGATCTGGTAGGTTTTTTCCTGTTCGGTGTCTTCGTCGAACAGTTCTACAGTCGCGCCAAACTTGATGGTGCCCGAAAGTTTGGAGACGTCAATGACATCCGCAAGGCCGATCAGGCCCTCTAGTTCCTTGATCCGGCCCTCGATATGGCTCTGCTGTTCGCGGGCCGCGTGGTATTCCGCGTTCTCCGACAGATCGCCATGCTCGCGTGCTTCGGCAATTGCCTTGATGACGGCGGGCCGTTCCACAGACTTGAGCTGTTTCAGTTCCACTTGTGCGGCATTGTAACCGCGGGGTGTCATCGGGATTTTTTCCATTTGGCCTGTCCACTCAACTTTTCCGAAAACAGACCTTAGAATTGGAAGCCTTGCACTGCAAGGGGCCATTACCCTCATAAGACGCCAGTTTTTCAGGCAAAAGCCGATCGCAGCCGATCCGCTGCGACGTTTTATTGCTTTGAACGTGTGGTAAAGCTTTCAATATTGCTCATGCGCTGCAATGTCTTTAGAAGGGCGCAGATATTTTTTGCTTAAGGGCGCGAAAACGGGAGACCAAACTATGTCCGAGATTGAACGCGAGTCGATGCCATATGATGTCGTGATCGTCGGGGCCGGGCCTGCTGGCCTGTCCGCAGCGATCCGTATCAAACAACTGGATCCTGATCTGGACGTGGTTGTTCTGGAAAAAGGCTCTGAAGTGGGCGCACATATCCTGTCGGGCGCGGTTCTGGATCCTTGCGGACTGGATGCGCTGATCCCTGACTGGAAGAAAAAGGGTGCACCGCTGAACGTGCCGGTGAAAACCGACAACTTTCTTGTTCTTGGCGAAGCCGGAAGCCTGCGTATCCCGAACTTCCCGATGCCACCGCTGCTGAACAACCATGGCAATTACATCGTATCCATGGGCAACGTCTGCCGCTGGATGGCGGAACAGGCCGAAGAACTGGGCGTCGAAATTTTCCCCGGTATGGCGTGTTCTCAGGTCGTTTACGGTGAAAACGGCGAGGTCAAAGGTGTGGTTGCGGGTGAATTCGGCCTGAACCCTGATGGCACACAAGGCCCGAGCTATGAACCGGGTATGGAGTTGCACGGCAAATATGTGCTGTTCTCCGAAGGGGTGCGCGGTTCCTTGTCCAAAGAACTGATCGCGAAATTCGACCTTGCCAAAGATTCCGAGCCCCAGAAATACGGTCTTGGCATGAAGGAAATCTGGGAGATTGATCCTGCGAAACACCAAGAAGGCACTGTAACCCACACGATGGGTTGGCCGCTCGGTGGCAATGCGGGCGGTGGTTCTTTCCTGTATCACGCAGAGAACAACCAGATCTTTATCGGTTTCGTGGTTCACCTGAACTACAAGAACCCGCATCTGTTCCCCTACATGGAATTCCAGCGCTTTAAGCAGCACCCTGAAATCAAGCAGTTGTTGGAAGGTGGCAAACGTGTGGCCTATGGCGCACGGGCGATCACCGAAGGCGGCTGGCAGTCCCTGCCCAAGCTGGTCTTCCCGGGTGGCGCGCTGCTCGGCTGTTCCGCTGGTATGGTGAACGTGCCGCGCATCAAGGGCAACCACAACGCGATGCTGTCGGGTAAGGCCGCTGCCGAAGCTGCGGTCGCTGCGATCAAGGCAGGCCGCGAAAGCGACGAACTGAGCGAATATGAAAACGATGTGCGCACAGGTCCGATTGCCCGTGACCTGAAGAAAGTGCGCAACGTCAAGCCGATGTGGTCTAAATATGGTTTGGTCGCTTCACTGGCACTGGGCGGGATCGACATGTGGGCCGCAAGCCTGATGAACATCAACCCGTTCGGCACATGGAAGCACGGTAAATCCGATGCCGAGGCAACCGAGAAAGCCGACAAGCACAAGCCGATCGACTATCCGAAGCCGGATGGCAAGATCAGCTTTGATCGCCTGACCAATGTCAGCTTTTCGGCCACCAACCACGCTGAAGAGCAACCCTGTCACCTGAAACTGCTGGACCCGAGCATTCCGATCGACGTGAACCTGCCGCTTTATGCGGAACCGGCGCAACGCTACTGCCCTGCCGGTGTGTACGAGGTGCTGCGGGACGATGACGGGACAAACCCGCGCTTCCAGATCAATGCCCAGAACTGTGTGCATTGTAAGACCTGCGACATCAAAGACCCGAGCCAGAATATCAAATGGGTCACGCCCCAAGGCGGCGAAGGTCCGAACTACCCGAATATGTGATACGTCAAACCCCGGCCACTGTGCCGGGGTTTTTCGTTTCCGCCCCGATTTGCGCCGGAATAAGCGAAGATGTGATGAGATTTCGCCGGAGTTTCATTGTCAAGCCGCGGCTCTGGGGCTAGGTTTTGAGAAAATCAGGCAGAGGTTGGATTAGACGTGGCAGGCAAAAGCAGAAAACTTGCAATGGCATTCGGGTTTGTAGCAGCGCTCGGGGTGTCTCTTTCCTTGCCCCAAGCCCCGAAAGCCCAAGGACTGGCCGGCGCCTATCTGGCCGGTAATCAGGCGAATCGGGACAACAACTACGAACAGGCCGCGCGGTTTTATTCCGAGGCTCTCGCCCGTGATCCGGGCAATCCCTACCTGTTGCAAAATGCCTTGCTATCCTACGTGGCGAAAGGGGACGTGCAGCGCTCTATCGCTATTGCACGCAAGATCCAGTCCGGCCAGTTCGCGAGTCAACTTGCCGATCTGGTGGTTATGGCGCAATCCATCCGCGAAGGGGATTTCTCCGAGGCCGAAGCCATTCTGGATGACAGCGCGGAAATTTTCAGCCCGCTTCTGACGGGGCTGCTTTCGGGATGGGTCGCACTTGGCGACGGGCAAATGAAAGTTGCGGTGAAGCGGTTCGACGGTATGCGCAACCCGCCCGCGATGCGGTTGTTCGGCCAGTACCATAAAGCGCTGGCGCTGGCGGCCGTGGGGGATTTTGCAACCGCTGATAAAATCCTGACCGGAGATGAAGACGGCAACCTGCGTCTGAACCGTGGCAGCCTGATTGCCCATGCCCAGATTATGACGCAGCTTGACCGAAAGGACGAAGCACTGGCCCTGCTGGACGGGGCGCTGCGCGGCACATCCGATCAGGGCGTTTCTGATTTGCGCGACCGGATCGCCGAACAGGGTATTGTGAATTACGATTTCATCACCGAGGCTTCTCAGGGGGCGGCAGAGGTGTTTCTGACACTGGCCAGCGTGCTGGAGCGGGAACAGGACGAACGCTATGCGCTCGTTTATGCCCGACTGGCAGAATACCTGCGTCCGGGCTACACCGAAGCGATCCTGCTTACTGCGGAGATTCTTCAGGATCAGGACCAGTTCGAACTGGCTTCCAAAACCTATGCCAGCGTAGCGCAGGACGATCCGATGTTTCTGAATGCAGAGCTTGGCCGTGCGGATGCACTGGTGGATGCGGGCAAGGCTGATGCCGCAATCGAGGTGCTGCGTAATATGACCCGCACCTTTGGCGATGTGCCGCGGGTGCATATCTCTCTCGGGGATGTTCTGCGCGGGCAAGAAGATTACGCTGCAGCGGCGCAAGCCTATGATACCGCGGTCGGAATGATCCCCGATCCGGCACCGAACCACTGGTTCCTGTTTTACGCGCGGGGCATCTGCTATGAACGGGAAGGCCAGTGGGAACAGGCCGAGACCGACTTCCGCCGTGCCTTGGAACTCAGCCCCGATCAGCCGCTGGTGTTGAACTATCTCGGTTATTCGCTGGTAGAGGCAAACCTGAAGCTGGACGAAGCGCAGGACATGATTGAACGGGCGGTCAAGGCCCGTCCGGATGACGGTTACATCACGGACAGTCTGGGCTGGGTGTTGTATCGCGTCGGCAAATACGAAGAAGCCGTCGGACCGATGGAGCGGGCGGTGGAACTGGTTTCTAACGACCCGATCATCAATGACCATCTTGGCGATGTTTACTGGAAGGTGAATCGCAAGCGCGAGGCGGAATTCCAGTGGAGCCGTGCCCTGTCACTTGAACCCGAAGAAAAAGACGCAGTGCGCATCCGGCGCAAGCTGGAAATCGGGCTGGATGCGGTTCTGGAAGAAGAAGGCACAGTCGCAAAGACAGCTTCCGGCAATGGTAATTGAACGGGTTGCGCGGGCGAAGATCAATCTTTGCCTGCATGTGACCGGACAGCGGGAAGACGGTTACCATCTGCTTGATAGTGTGGTGGCTTTTGCCGACTACGGTGATGTCCTGACCTTCGCTCCGGCCGAGTCTGTTTCCCTGTCAATTTCAGGGCCCTTCGGGGGAGGGTTGAGCGGGGCAGAGGACAATCTGATCCTGCAAGCCGCCCGTTGTTTCAAGAGCAAGACAGGGCAGGGGGCTGCGGTCAATCTGGAAAAAAAACTCCCGGTTGCCTCGGGGATCGGCGGAGGGTCGGCTGATGCAGCGGCCGCATTGGCGGGTTTTTCCGAGCTTTGGGGCCTGCCGCTGCCTGATCCCGAAATACAGTTGTCTCTGGGCGCAGATGTTCCGATCTGCGTGGCCGGACAACCATTGCGCATGCGTGGTATCGGAGAGGTCATAGAACCACTGCAACTGGATCGCGAACACGCAATTGTACTGGTGAACCCCGATGTGTCTGTATCCACTCCGGTAGTGTTCAAAGCCCTGAAAGATAAAAACAACCCGCCGGTTACGGATGGACCCGATAAGGGGTGGATCAATTGGCTGGCACAACAGCGCAACGATTTGGAAGCGCCGGCAATTGCCCAGTCACCTGTGATTGCAGACGTTTTGGCCGCGCTTGAGCAAACGTCGCCAGCGCTGTGCCGGATGTCCGGATCGGGGGCGACCTGCTTTGGTCTTTATGACAGCGTCAATGCCGCACAGGACGCGGCTGAGCGTCTGTCAGCACGGCATCCGGATTGGTGGGTTCAAACGACGCGGCTGACGACGTAGTCGGACAGGTCCATCAGCAGATTCCGCAGATCACTATCGGGCAATGCTTCCAGTGCTGAGCGGGCCTTGCCTGCCCAGCTTAGCGCGTCCTGACGGGTGTCATGCATCGCATTGTGCTTTTCCAGAAGTGCCATTGCGTGTTCCAGATCACCCTCCCGTTGATTGCCCTTTTCAATGGTACGCTTCCAGAAGTCCCGCTCCTGCGCGTCTGCTTTGGCAATTGCCTTGATCACGGGAAGGGTCAATTTGCGTTCACGGAAATCATCGCCCGTGTTTTTGCCCAGACTGGCCGCTGCCCCGCCGTAATCCAGCAGGTCATCCACGATCTGGAAGCTGATCCCAAGCGCGTCGCCATAATCATAAAGCGCCTGCGTTACAGTTTCATCGGCTTGGGCAATCACGCCGCCCACTTGCGTCGCAGCAGAGAACAGCGCGGCGGTTTTGCCCCGCACCACTTGCAGGTAAACCGCCTCATCTGTGGCGAGGTTGCTTGCAGCGGTCAGTTGTAAGACCTCTCCTTCGGCGATGGTCGCCGAAGCATTCGCAAGGATGTCCAGAACCCGCAGGTTGCCGGTTTCCACCATCAATTGGAACGAACGGGAAAACAGGTAATCCCCGACCAGAACCGAAGACTTGTTGTCCCAAAGCAGGTTTGCTGTGGGGCGGCCACGCCGTTTGGCGCTTTCGTCCACTACATCATCATGCAGCAGGGTTGCGGTATGGATGAACTCCACCGTAGCCGCCAGATGAATGTGATACGGTCCCTCATAGCCACACAGACGCGCGGCTGCGAGCGTTAGCATCGGGCGCAAGCGTTTGCCGCCGGCTTCGACTAGATGGGCCGTCACCTCGGGAATGCGCGGCGCATGTTTTGAAGCCATTCGGGTGCGGATTTGATCATTCACCAATGCCATATCATCGGCCAGTACAGCCGCGAGTTGTTCATGTGGTTTAAGGGGGCTTACGTTGTTCACCGTTTATTCATTCCCTTTGGCTCGACATCCCATAGCGAAAGGCCGTATGCCATTGCCATGAAAGAATTGTTGCGCACGAACGACCCGACCATTGTGGCCTTTACCCACGCATTGTTGCGTGCCGAGGATATAGAGTGCTTTGATCTCGACGTCCATATGAGCATATTAGAAGGCTCCATCGGTGTTATGCCAAGGCGTGTTATGGTCGCGGACGAACACTATTTTCGGGCGCGGGCTATCTTACAGGATAATGAAATCGAATTGCCGGACCGGATATGACCGATCCTGAACCTCATGTGACGGTCGACGGTTTCTTGGGAGGGCGGTTGCAGATTCGCCAGCCGCAGAACGGGTACCGCGCAGCAACAGATCCGGTTTTTCTTGCTGCTTGGGTTCCTGCGAAAAGCGGGGAAAGCGTCCTTGAACTCGGCTGTGGCGTTGGGGTCGCGAGCCTGTGTCTCGGTGCCCGTATCGAAGGGCTGTCGCAGACGGGATTGGAGCTTCAGGCAGATTATGCCGCACTGGCCCGGCAGAATGTAGAGATCAACGGGATTCCCCTTCAGGTTGTGGAGGGGGATCTGACCAGAATGCCCGCTAATCTGAAGGAACAGAGCTTTGATCACGTTCTGGCCAACCCGCCGTTCTTTCCCGAGGGCAGCGTAAGCAAGCCGCAGGATGGCGGTAAGTCTCTGGCGTTTGTGAATGACAACAGCACAGGCATCTGGATTGATGCGGGGCTCCGGCGGCTGAGGGCGGGTGGTGTCTTTTCTATGGTCCACCTGAGTGAACAGCTTGGCGAAATCCTTGCGGGGTTATCAGGGCGGGCAGGTGATATTACGATTCTGCCCGTTACTGCCCGTAAAAATAAGCCGGCGAAACGTGTATTGGTGCGTGCAACCAAAGCCGCACGCGGACCGTTGCGGTTGCTTTCGCCTTTTGTGGTGCATTCAGGTGATGAACACGTGCAAGGCCAGCCCGATTATAGCCCCGAAGCAGAAGGCATTTTGCGTCTCGGCAAGGGCTTCGAGCGGGGTTGATTCGCGTTATTCGGGTGTTTTTGCAGCGCATAGCAGAAAAAAAATGCCACCCTTTTTTCCTGTCCATCCGTATAGCCGCCTGCGAATGGCGTGAGCTATCCTAGCCGAAACATTGGTAATTTTGACTCAACCTTTGGTGGTTTATTGGGTTCGGGCAATTAGCAAGCATTTGCTATATTCAAATCCCTTGAAACATTTTGGTGACAGGCAGCAGAACTTGTGCTGCTATGGGGGGGCTAAACCAAAACGGAGGTGTACCATGAGCATGAGTTCCCATATTTCCGAACTCAAAAGAAAACACGAAGAACTCTCACAAAGAGTCGAAACGTTTCAACGGCGACCCGGAACGGATGATCTGGAGATCGCGAGCCTCAAAAAAGAAAAACTCCGTCTAAAAGAAGAAATCACCCGCCTGTCGACCTGATAAGGCGTTAAATGAAAAGGGCCGCTTCCAAGAGCGGCCCTTTTTTAATGTCCCGTCAAAGGGAAGAAGATCAGGTCATGTACTGGCCGCCGTTGGCCGTAAGGGTGGAACCTGTCACAAATCCTGCATCGTCAGAGGCAAGGAAGGCCACGCAACGGGCGATGTCCTCCGGTTCGCCCAATCGTCCTACCGGAATCGTGGCGATAATGCTGTCACGAACCTTTTCCGGCACAGCCATAACCATATCGGTGGCGACATAACCCGGACAAATAACATTTACAGTTATACCGGCACGCGCACCTTCTTGTGCGAGAGCTTTGGTAAAGCCGATATCCCCTGCTTTGGCTGCAGAGTAGTTTGCTTGGGCAAACTGGCCCTTTTGCCCGTTGATGGAAGAGATGTTAATGATACGGCCGAATTTGCGTTCGCGCATTCCGTTCCACAGCGGATGGGTCATATTGAAAACGCCGGACAGGTTTGTGTCCATGACCTCGCTCCATTGTTCACGGGTCATCTTGTGGAACGGGGCATCCCGCGTGATGCCGGCATTATTCACCAGAATGTCGACGGGTCCCAAATCCGCTTCGACTTTTGCAATACCCTCGACGCACTCATCGTAATCTGCAACAGACCACTTGTAGGTAGGAATACCGGTTTCTTCTGTGAAGGCGGCGGCTGCCTCTTCATTGCCGGCGTAACTTGCCGCGACGGAGTATCCTTCCGCTTTAAGGTGTTTTGCAATGGCCGCGCCAATGCCGCGCGACCCCCCTGTGACCAATGCAACTCTTGCCATTATTTTTCTCTCCCTGACATGTATTAAGGCCCCGCCGTTGGGCAGGGCCGTTGGTTTATGAACGCTCTACGCACATGGCAACGCCCATACCGCCGCCGATACACAGGGTGGCGAGACCCCGCTTTGCATCGCGTCGTTTCATTTCGAACAGCAGTGTATTCAACACGCGGCACCCCGAAGCGCCAATTGGGTGCCCGATTGCAATTGCGCCGCCATTCACATTAACGATTGCTGGATCCCACCCCATATCCTTGTTCACAGCGCAGGCTTGTGCTGCGAAAGCTTCGTTGGCTTCCACCAGATCCAGATCGGATACGCTCCACCCTGCCTTGTCGAGCGCCTTGCGGGAGGCATAGACCGGCCCCACGCCCATGATCGCCGGATCAAGCCCTGCAGTTGCGTAAGATACGATGCGCGCCAGTGGCTCGATACCGCGCCGTTCGGCTTCATCAGCAGACATTAACAGGGTTGCTGCCGCGCCGTCATTCAGGCCGGATGCGTTGGCTGCTGTAACGGTCCCGTCCCGATCAAAGGCGGGGCGCAGCTTTTGCATGGCGTCCATAGTGGCGCCGTGGCGGATGTATTCATCAGAGTCAACGGTGGTTTCCCCTTTACGCGTTTTGACCACAAACGGGGTAATCTCATCTTCGAACTTGCCAGCTTTTTGCGCGGCTTCCGCCTTGTTTTGCGAAGCAACGGCAAATTCGTCCTGCATGTCACGGCTGATCTGCCATTGATTCGCAACATTCTCGGCAGTGTTCCCCATGTGATACCCGTTGAACGCGTCCCACAAACCATCCTTGATCATGGAGTCGATAAATTTCATATCGCCCATTTTCTGGCCGGCCCGCAGGTTCGCAACATGGGGCGACAGGGACATGCTTTCCTGACCGCCGGCAACCACGATCCCTGCATCGCCAAGCTGGATATGTTGTGCTGCGAGAGCCACGGCGCGCAATCCGGAACCGCACACCTGATTGATACCCCACGCAGCCGATTCCTGCGGCAGACCGGCGTTAATATGGGCCTGACGGGCGGGATTCTGACCCTGACCTGCTGTCAGAACCTGCCCGAGTATGGTTTCGGATACATCAGCGGCATCGACGCCAGCCCGGTCCAGTACCGCTTTGATGACAGTCGCGCCAAGATCGTGTGCGGGGGTATTCGCAAAGCTCCCCAGAAAAGAGCCGACAGCCGTACGAGCGGCAGATGCAATTACTACGTTGGTCATTGTTTTTCCTCTTGTAAAACGCTCGGCAACAAAGTGCGCAGCCGGTTTCATTCCTAATTATACAGGGTTTCATCCCAGATGTGTTAACCAATTGGTAGAAACCGGAAATCGTTCACGCAAGGGGAATCATGTCGCATTACGACTCTGGCGTCGCGGCATAAGTGAGCAAAAAACAGAAATACAGAATTGTCGTCTGACCTTGAATTGTGCCCTGGCCAGTGTTCTTTCGGGGCACTGACCGGATTAAAGATAGCCCTCGATAGAGGTTTCGTCTTCTTTCCAAACCGGAACGGTTTCGGGCCGCCCCAGCAAATAGCCTTGCAGGCAATCAATGCCAGCTTCCTGCAAGTAGGCAAGTTCCTCTTTCTTCTCCACACATTCTGCGACAGTGAACATGTCAAATTGGTGGGCGATGGCGATCAGGGCTGCTGTCAGTACCTGATTGTCAGCATCTTTATGAATGTCGCGGATGAACTGGCCGTCGATTTTGACGATATCAAACTGGAAATCGCGGAAAAAACGGAACGCTGTGAAGCCTGCGCCAAAATCGTCGAGGGCAAAGGAAATGCCGCGCCTGTGCAGATCACCCATAAACACGTTTACAATGTCGGGCATGAGCATGGCCGAACTTTCTGTCACTTCGAGAATGAGCCGCTCGGCAACAGTTTTATCCAGCGCGAGCCCGCGGTTCAGGGTTTCCATCCAGCGCGGATACCCGATGGAGCGGGCAGACATGTTAATCGCCAGCCGCAGGCTCGGCTCTTCTGCCAGAGCCTGAAGGCCAAGCTCCAGCGACAGGCAGTCCAAAATGCGGCCGGTTTCCATGGTTTCAATCGCGCCGATAAAGTCGCTGGCGGGGATGATCCTGCGCTTGGCGTCCAACACGCGAATAAGACCTTCGTAGTAGGCAGGGCGCGTCGGATTTTTGCTGTGCACGATGGGCTGGTATGCCAGCATCACATTCCTGCCTTTAATAGCAGCCCGCACCATTTCGATCGTCGCGCCGAGCGCGGAGCGGGCATCACGTGCCGCGCCCTTCCGGTGGGGCTCGTTCAAATCTGGCCCGTATAAATGTGTCACGCGGCAAACCTCCGATTTCAGTAAAGCCTGGAACCGAACTTGCGGGCAAAATTCTAATATGAAGTTAAGGTTCACATTTTGTTCTAAATTGTGTTAACTTCTTTATAATTTCACAAGCATCTGAAAGTTATGCGCAATTATGTCTGAAACCCGATGTGACTGGTGTGGTTCTTTACCAATTTACGTAAATTATCATGATGAAGAATGGGGTGTTCCCGAATATGACAGCCGCGCCTTGTGGGAAAAACTGGTGCTAGACGGTTTTCAGGCGGGGCTGAGCTGGTTGACGATTCTCAAAAAACGGGAAGCATTTCGTGCAGCTTTTGCCGGTTTCGATCCCGAAAAGGTTGCCAGTTTCGGAGAGGCGGATGTCCAGCGGCTGCTTGGCGACGCCGGGATTATCCGGCACCGGGGCAAGATCGAGGCCGCCATTACCGGCGCGCAAGCCTGGTTGGAGCTTGAAGAAGGGAAGGGGTTCGCTCCCATGATGTGGGATTATGTGGACGGGCGCCCGCTGGTTAACCGGTTTGAGACGATGGCAGAAGTGCCGCCTTCATCCTATCTTTCCCTGAAGATTTCGAAAGATTTGAAAAAACTTGGCTTCAAATTTTGTGGACCAACGATTGTGTATGCCTGGATGGAGGCAACAGGGCTGATCAATGATCATCTCATAACCTGCCACAGGCACGAAGCCGTAAAGAAACTGGCGCGCTAAACGACCCTGGAAAGTTCTTAAACTTTTACAGACCAAAGGCGTTCCGCAAGTTTGGAAACGCTTTTTTAAGAAGTCTACCGGCATTCTGAATGCAAGCGACCCAACAATGTGTTTGGGCGGGTAAATTGCAGGAAAGAATGGCGGAACACTATTTAAAAACCGAACTTGATCACCAGATGAGCACGAATCCAGAAATGTGGAGCTTCGTGCAACAGGCGTCTCTGGATGGCGTCTGGTACTGGGATCTGGAGCGACCGGACCAGGAGTGGATGAGCCCCGAATTCTGGCGGCTTTTCGGAATTGATCCGGCAACCAAATCCCATAATCCCGCCGAATGGCAGGATATAGTCAATCAGGATGACCTGAAAATCGCATTGGTTAATTTCGAACTTCACTGCGCGGATCCTACGCATCCGTATGATCAACTGGTGCGCTACAGGCATAGCGACGGGTCGACGATCTGGGTGCGTTGTCGGGGTCGCGCCATACGGAATGATGAAGGCAAGGCCATTCGCATGTTCGGGGTGCACAACGAAATCACAGCGGTGCGGCGGCGCCACGAAACCGGACGGGAACTGGACGCGGCAAACAGCGAACTGCGCGACTTTGCTTATGCTGTTAGCCACGATTTGAAATCGCCGGTTAACACCGTCGGGATGCTGCTCGGCGAATTGCAGGAAGCGGAAGGCGAAAACCTCTCACAGGACGGCCAGCACCTTGTGGCACTGGCAGGAGAGTCAATCAAAAGAATGCAAATCTTCATCGAAGAATTGCTCCGCTATACGAGCATTATCGGTGAAGTGGTCGAATTTGTGCCGGTTTCGCTGCAATCCCTTGCAGAAGGAATACTAGAAGAGCTGGATGAACAGCTTCGTGCCGCCAATGTGGTGGTGGATTTGCAACCTTTGCCGCAATTGATTGCCCACAAAGAGCAGATGCGGCTGCTTCTTTCCAATTTGTTAACCAACGCAGCCAAATTCTCCCGCTCGGGATCTGGGAACCGGATTACCCTTAGCGGAGAAACGACCGAAGACAATCGTGTGATCCTGAAGGTCGCTGATCAAGGGGTCGGGATAGGCCGCGAAGATTTCGAAAAGATTTTTACAATTTTCACCCGTTTGCACCGGTCTGAACAGATTGCAGGCAACGGTCTGGGGCTCGCCCTGTGCCGGCGGATTGTGATGAACCACGGCGGGCGTATCACTGTGGAGTCGGATCTGGGGGCCGGTTCCTGCTTTACTGTCGAACTGCCGCAGTCCCAGACCTAGGCGTGGAAAGATTGGATTCGGCAGCGGAATAGAAGGAATTGCTATAGCAAACAAAGATTTAAGGAGAGGGTTATGACGTATGAGAAACACCGTTTTATTTCGAAGGATCACAATCCGGCCATACGAAACCTTATGGTGGTGGATGACAATAAAGTAGACCAGATGATCTACCGCAGGATTATTAAAAGGTCGGGTTTGGTGGGGCAGGTGCTACAGTTTCTGTCTGCCGAGGAAGCTCTGGTGCATCTGCGGCAGAAAGATCGGGCATTGGTTGATGCCATTTTGCTGGATATCAACATGCCCCGTATGGACGGGTTCGAGTTTCTCGCCGCTGCGACAGAGGAGTTGGGCGACAGCTTCACGCGGATGCTGGTCGTTATGCTCACAACATCTCTGGACCCCAGAGATGCGGCACGGGCCTCCCAATTCTCGGTGGTGAAGCAGTACCTTAACAAACCTCTGGTTCAGAAGCATCTGGAGCAGATTGCAGAATACCTCAACCGGACGACCACAGCGACAGGAGAGGTTCCAATGGAGCGATAGCAAATAAAAATGTGCCGCGCGCCGGACTACTTTGTGTTTGAAGTGATCAAGGCCTTAACAATCTCTTGGGCTTCCGGGCTGAACCAATCCGCATCACCACGCAGGCGGGCTATTTCCTGCCCTTGCGGGTTAAGGATCATTGTCATTGGCAGGCCGAATACTGTCATCTCGCGCGCCAGCTTCTGCTTTGGATCGCGGTAAATTTCAATGTTGGTGACGCCGGCTTCTTCAAAGAAACTGTGAATGGCAGGTAGCGGATTGTGACCGGTCGCGATTGTCACCACCTGAAAATCATCACCGCCATAGGCGTCCTGCAATGCGTCGAGGGTTGGCATTTCATGGCGGCAGGGGGCACACCATGTGGCCCAGAAATTTACCAGAAGATATTTGCCTTCGAAATCTTCAAACGTAACTGTTGTGCCATCTTCATCCTGAAAAGGAGTGTCGATGCGCGCAACCGGTTCAGCCGAAAACGCAAGTTTTTTCATATCGCCACCGCGCATTTCAGTCAGGGTGGCTATATTGGGGGCTTCGGCCAAGACAGGATTTGCGATTGTTGCCCCGGCGGCGTATAGCACTGCGGCAGCGAAAGCTTTTTTCAGGGTCATGTCAGGCCTCTTCCTATCGTGTTAACTTCGGGCGCATTCATCATGTCAGACAAAAAATCATCCTCCACGAAAACTTCCAATGCCATGTGGGGCGGGCGTTTTGCCAGTGGTCCCGATGCCATTATGGAAGCGATAAACGCTTCCATCGGTTTTGACAAACGAATGGCGCGGCAGGATATCGAAGGGTCCCGCGCCCATGCGGCAATGCTCGCCCAACAGGGCATCATTACTGATAGTGATGCAAAGGCGATCAGGGAAGGCCTGCTCACGGTCTTGTCAGAAATTGAAGGCGGAACGTTTGAATATTCCGCTGCCCTTGAGGATATCCACATGAATGTGGAATCCCGCCTGAAGGAGATCATCGGTGAACCGGCCGGACGCCTGCACACGGGGCGCAGCCGGAACGATCAGGTAGCAACGGACTTCAAACTCTGGGTTCGGGACCAGTTTGATGCGGCGATTTCCGGTCTGGACGCGCTGATCGCAGCGTTGCTGGATCAGGCAGAGGCGGGCGCGGATATGGTGATGCCCGGTTTCACCCATTTGCAGGTGGCACAGCCTGTCACTTGGGCTCATCACATGATGGCCTATGTAGAGATGTTTGCGCGGGACAAAAGCCGTATGATCGACGCGCGGGCACGGATGAATGAATCGCCTTTGGGTGCTGCGGCGCTGGCCGGCACGTCCTTTCCGATTGATCGCCATGCAACGGCAGAGGCGCTGGGCTTTGACCGTCCAAGCGCGAATAGTCTGGATGCGGTCAGCGACCGGGATTTCGCGCTGGAATTCCTGTCATCCGCTTCGATCTGCGCCACACACCTCAGCCGCTTTGCTGAAGAACTGGTGATCTGGTCGTCGGCCCAGTTCCGTTTCGTGGTGCTGTCGGACAGGTTTTCCACCGGATCAAGCATCATGCCGCAAAAGAAGAACCCCGACGCGGCAGAACTGATCCGCGCCAAGGTCGGCCGGATCAATGGCAGCCTGATCGGTCTGCTGACTGTGATGAAGGGGCTGCCACTGGCCTATTCCAAGGACATGCAGGAAGACAAGGAACAGGTTTTTGACGCGGCAGACAGCCTGATGCTGGCGCTGGCGGCGATGACGGGGATGGTGGCGGATATGCGCCCCAATGCAGACAGTCTCGAGGTCGCCGCGGCCAGCGGGTTTTCCACCGCGACCGATCTGGCGGACTGGCTGGTGCGTGCGCTCGGTATGCCGTTCCGTGATGCCCATCACGTGACAGGCGCCTTGGTTAAAATGGCCGAAGATCGCGGGTGCGACCTGCCGGATCTGTCGCTGGAAGACATGCGATCGGTGCACGACAAGATTACACAGGAAGTGTTCGGCGTGCTCGGAGTGCAGAATTCTGTGGCAAGCCGCGTCAGTTTCGGCGGCACAGCCCCTGCACAGGTACGAAAACAGATCGCAGCCTGGCGTGAAAGGATCAAATAATGCGGATTTTACTGCTCTGTCTGACAGTCGCTTTCGGCGTCTCTGCTTGCGGGATCAAGGATGATCCCGTGCCTGTCAGCGTTGCCGAATCCTAAACGGAAGGGGCCGGTTATGTCGGGCTTGCGTATGATTTATCTGGCTCTGACCGTTGCGGGCACCATTCTGCCGATGCGGTATTTCCTGCAATGGTTCGGGGAAAACGGCTTTGACATTATGGGGATGGTGGATGCGTGGCACGCAAACGCGGCATCTTCAGGGCTGGTCTGGGATCTGACTGTATCGGCGGCGGCGCTGGTGGTCTGGATGTGTGCCGAGGTTTACCAGCGCAAGGATTATTGGGTGCTCGCGCTTTGTCTGCCCGCCACCTTTGGCATCGGAGTCAGCTGTGGCCTGCCGCTTTATCTGTTTTTGCGGGCCCGCTCCGTCACTTGATCCGTAGGACCAGCCTGTAAAACAAGGGTGGTTTGGCCCTCCGTTTCGGTTTATGCGGGGCGGGCTTGAAGTAAGGACTGCACCATGGACCATTTTTTGTATCGCAACGGGGTTTTGCACGCGGAAGACGTGCCGCTGACGGAGATCGCGGCTTCTGTCGGAACGCCGTTCTATGTCTATTCCAGCGCGACACTTGCGCGGCACTTTACAGTTTTTGACGAGGCGCTCGCCGGTATGCCCCATCTGGTGTGCTATGCGATGAAGGCGAACTCCAATCTGGCGGTGCTGAAACTGCTGGGCGATATGGGCGCTGGCATGGATGTGGTGTCTGTCGGGGAGTATCTGCGCGCCAAAGCAGCCGGAGTTCCCGGAGACCGGATTGTCTTTTCCGGTGTCGGCAAGACGCGGGCCGAGATGGAAACGGTGCTGGCCGGAGGTATCCGCCAGTTCAACGTCGAAAGCGAGCCGGAATTGTGCCTTCTGTCCAAAGTGGCATCGGAAATGGGTGTGGTCGCTCCGATTACCGTGCGGGTAAATCCCGATGTGGATGCGAAAACCCATCCGAAGATCGCAACAGGCATGTCAGACAACAAGTTCGGCATCCCGATTGCACGGGCCCGCGAGGTTTACAAACTGGCCGCAGGGTTGCCCGGCGTGAAGGTCATCGGGATTGATGTGCACATCGGCAGCCAGCTTGTGGACCTGTCGCCTTACCGCGATGCCTTTCAGAAGGTTGCGGAACTGACAGAGCTGTTGCGTGCTGACGGGCACGAGATTTCCCGCCTCGATCTGGGGGGCGGGCTTGGTATTCCTTATGAACGCTCCAACGCCGCGCCGCCGTTGCCGATGGATTACGGAAACGTTGTGCGTGAAACAGTCGGGCATCTGGGATGCGAGATCGAGATCGAACCGGGTCGGCTGATTGCGGGGAATGCAGGGCTAATGGTGTCCTCTGTTATTTTCCGAAAGAACGGCGAGGGGCGCGATTTCCTGATTGTCGATGCTGCAATGAACGATCTGATCCGTCCGGCCATGTATGAAGCCCATCACGACATTGTTCCGGTTCTGGAACCTGCTGCAGGGGCGGAACAAACACCGGTGGATATTGTCGGGCCGATTTGCGAATCGGGGGATACATTCACCAAACAGCGTCCTATGCCCCATCTGGAAGATGGCGATATGATCGCATTCCGATCCGCCGGCGCATATGGCGCGGTAATGTCGTCGGAATACAATTCCCGCCCGATGATTCCCGAAGTTCTGGTGAATGGCGATCAATATGCTGTCATCCGGCCCCGTCCGACGTTTGACGAAATGTTAAATCGGGATAAGCTACCAGAGTGGATGCAGGACTGAGCCTGCCCACCTCTACCGCGGAAGGCGGCTGAAGGGTCTGGATGGCAGATTACGAGATCGACGTTGACAAACTGACACGCAAGGCCATGCGCGCCTTGACGTGGCGGTTGCGTTTAACCCGTGCGGCGCTTTTGCTGGAACGGGGGATGATTTGCTTTTGGCCCCTGATAACGCTGACACTTTTCGTCGTGGCTTTGGGGCGTCTTGGGCTGTTGCTGACACTGGACAGACCGGTATTGCTGGGTGGTATGGCCATAGCGGCAGTGTTTTGGCTTTGGTTCCTTGTGCGCGGGGCGCGTGGGTTTAACTGGCCGACTTTGGCGGATGCCAAGGCGCGGATCGATGCAAGAATGCCGGGCCGTCCGCTACAATCTCTGGATGATTCTATGGCTGTAGGGGCCAGCGATCCGGCGGCACGTTATCTCTGGGCGCGGCATTTGCAGCGAATGGCGGATCAGGCGCGCGGGGCGAAAGCCGCTCAACCCCATGTCCGCCTGTCCCGCCGCGATCCTTGGGCGTTACGTCTGATTGCGGTGTTCGTTTTTGCGGCGGCTGCTCTGTTCGGGCGAACGGATCCGGTGCAATCTCTGGTGCAAAGCCTGACTGACGAAGGGGCATTGATCGCCACCGGCCCAAGCTGGGAAGGTTGGGCAGAGCCACCGGCCTATACCGGAAAACCTGCTGTATATTTGAATGACGTCGCAAGCGGAGAGACACTTTCGCTGCCAGAGGGCACGCGGATTACCTTGCGGGTGTATGGAGACACTGAAGGCGCAGCACTTAGCGAAACGGTCAGTGCCGGCGGCGATACAGTGTTGAGCGCTGGCGAGACAGGCTTTGCGGAAACCACCCTTGATGTGCGCAAATCCGGCAGGCTTTCGATTGTGCCGCCGCAGGGGCCGGATGCGGGCTGGGATATTGCCATGATCGCGGATGAAGACCCGCAAGTTGCCCTGACGGATGAGATCAGTCGCACGGTGCAGGGTGCACTGAAGCTGCCGTTCGAAGCGCGGGATGATTACGGTGTTGAAGGGGGGACTGTGACCATCGAACTGGCGCTTGATGCCGTTGACCGGCGCTACGGTCTGGTGCTTGATCCCGAGCCGCGCGAGATGCTGACGCTGGAACTTCCTTTACCTTTCACACGCAAAACGGCCTCCTTCGAAGAGACACTTGTCGAGGATTTGGCAGAGCACCCTTGGGCAGGTCTTCCCGTAAAGATCGTCATGACTGTGGAAGATGCTCTGGGCCAGACCGGATCCGTGATTCCTGACATTGGGCCGATGCCGGGGAAGCGTTTCTTTGACACGATGGCCGCTGCCGTTGCCGAACAGCGCCGTGATCTGCTGTGGAACAGGGACAATAAAAAGCGGATTGTTCAGGTTCTGAAGGCGATCACCCATCGCCCCGAAGTCGCGTTCGAGCGGCGGGGGGAAAAGGCCTATCTGATGATCCGCACGGCCATGCGCCGGATGGAATACGCAGGTGACGATCGACTTAGTGATACAGTGCGGGACGAGGTTGCCGCCATGCTGTGGAAGGCTGCCCTGCTGATTGAAGACGGTGATCTTGCCGACGCGCGGGAACGTTTGAAACGCGCACAGGAACGCCTGTCCGAAGCCATGAAAAACGGGGCGACACAGGATGAAATCCAGCAGTTGATGGATGAGTTGCGTCAGGCCACCAATGATTACATGCGGCAGTTGGCCGAAGAGCAGCGTAAGGACGGCCAGCAAAACCAGCAGGCGGAAAACGGCCAGACCCGCGAAATGTCCCAGGATCAGTTGCAGCAACTCTTGGACCGCATTCAGGAGTTGATGGAGCAGGGTCGCATGGCCGAGGCGCAAGAGCTGATGGAACAGCTTCAGCAGATGATGGAAAACATGCGCGTTACCGAAGGCCAGAGCGGGGGGCAAGGCGGTCAGAACCAGCAGGCGATGGAGGGGCTAGGAGATACGCTGCGTGAACAGCAGGATCTGGCGGACGACACCTATCGCGAATTGCAGGAAGAATATGACCGGAACCGGCGCGAATTGCAGGAATCACAGGATCCGCCTTTGCAGGATGGTGACCGGCAGGGCCAGCAGCAAGGGCAGCAAGAGGGTCAGCAAAACGGTCAGGGGCAGCAAAACGGACAGCAGCAGGGTCAGGGTCAACGCGGACGCGACCAAGGGCAGGGTGCAGGACCGGGGCAGCTTGCGGAACGGCAAAGAGCGTTGCGGGATATGCTGGACCAGCAACGCCGCGAATTGAACCGCAACGGTGTCAACGGCGGCGAGGAATTCGAGCGCAGCCTTGAAGAAGCCGAACGCCAGATGGGCGAGGCCGAGGGAAATCTCGAAGACGGTAACTCTGCCGGTGCGCTCGACAATCAAGCCAACGCGCTTGAAGCGCTGCGTGAAGGAATGCGCCAGCTTGGGGAATCCCAGCGGCAGGCACAATCCGGTCAATCTGGCCAGCAGGGTTCCCAGCCCGGGCAGGGAGACCAGAACGCTCGCGATCCTTTGGGTCGTCCTTTGTCGGAAACCGGTCGGGTCGGCAGCAACGAAAAGCTGGTGCCAAGCGAGGAGCAGTATCGCCGCTCGCGTGAGGTTATGGACGAAATCCGTAAACGCTCCGGTGAACGTAATCGCCCTGCACTAGAGCTGGACTATCTGAAGCGGCTGCTAGACCGCTTCTAGGCCGATTTTTCTTAACCGTATTTTCACAAACGCACTGTAGGGTAGCAGTGGTCGGCGGGTTAGCCGCCGATCCGCCGTTCTATCAACAGACGCAGGCTGTCTATGGCCGATGCGTAGGGGTCAAGCACGACTGCTGCTGCCGGCATACCCGCGACTATCAGCGGGTGGAGCAGGTAGAGCGCAATGAGGATTGCAAAGACGAAGACTGTCCAGACGAATGCACGTCTGAAGCCGCCTGATTTACTACGCGCCAGTTGGTCCTCATGGGCTTCGCGCATTTCGCGGTCGCGGCGGCGGGGCTCCCCGCCATCACTGCGCAGGGATGCGTCCAGTTCGTCCACATCCGGAAGCAGGGACTTGCGGCCCGATTGGTTGGAGTCCGTTTCGTCGGTCAGGTCCGGTGCGTTCTCTTCCAGCGGGGACATGTCGGATGCATCTGCGTCCTCATCCAGCCCGAAGCCCTGTTTTACCCGCGCACGGGCGCGACCGGTTTTCGCTTTTGGCCGTGACAGCCCCATAATAGCAGCGGCGGCAACCCCTCCTTTCGGGGTGTCGTCGTCCAAGGCGTCTTCTTCATCAGCTTCATCCTTTGCGGCCGACGCGGCTGCATCGGCGCGATAGGCATGACGCGCACGATCCTCTTCCATGTCGTCGAAGTCGAGATCGTCGTCCTCTTCATCGTCTTCGTCGATTCTAAGGGCCGCAAGCATGTCCGAAGGGGAATCCTCTTCGTCCAAATCCGCCAGAGACAAATCTTCGGTGACGTCATCCTCTGTGTCCAGAGAATCGTCTTGGGCGTAAGGGTTTCGTAACTCTTCGGCTGTATCGTCGGGCAGAGGGTCGTCAGATGGCAGGATCGGGGTGTACTGTTCCTCCTCTCCCTCCGTTTCTGTATCCGGTTCCTGATCCGCCTCGGCAGCGCGGCTGGCGCCGATGGTTTCAAGCTGGCTGCGAATGGCTTCCAGGTCGGCGAGTGGATCAAAATCGGAATCGACGCCCTCATCCTCTGCCTCTGCATCGGTGGCTTCTGCCGGTTCGGGTCCCGACGGATCGGGCTGCAATGTGTCCTTGTCGCTGGCGTCGTCGTTGCTGTCACCAGCATGAGCGTCGAGAAACTCTGTCAGGCCCGCAAAGCCAAGATCGTCGTCCTCGTCAGGGGTGTCTTCCTCTGCCGCAGTTAGCTCAGAACCGGCGTCTGCGGACTCTTGCACAGGTTCATCCGCGTCGTCGTCTCTCCGGGGTACTTCTTCCGCAAAATCCGCCGCGCCCAGTTCTTCTGTCTCAAGCACGCTGTCGTCTGGTTCAGCTGCCTGCTCATCGTTTTCGGTCAGTGCGCGGTCGACAGCGATTTTCCGTTCCTCACCGTCTCCGTCAATGGCATCCGCCGTGGCCGCATCCAGTTTATCCCGCGCTGCCGAGGCAGAGGAAAAAGCCGCTTCCGATCTCAGAACATTGAGAACATCTTCGGTGACAGGGGCGGCACGCAGGTTTGGTGAAGGTGCATCATCATCATAGTCATCGTCGTCGTAATCGTCTTCGCTTGCGGAATAGCGCGGTGCTGAAGTGGCGGCGCTATCTTCAGCCGGGGCAGCTGATGCCGTTTCAGGGGCGTCGGCGCTTTCCGCTGTAACTGTGTCTTGCGCAGTGGTCCCTGCGGATTGCGCGCGTTTTGACCTGAAGTTGAGTTCGGGGAGATCGTCCAGATTGTCAAAGACGCCCTTGTCCTCGTATTCCTCGACGCTGTCGGAGGCACGATCGGGCAACATTTCTATATAGTCTTGAAACCAGATATTATCACAATTGGCGCACTGAACCTCGCGCCCGGACTCCGGGATCGCTGCTTCATCTACCTCGTACTGCGCGACGCATCTTGGGCATACTATACGCATGGCACCCTCGCTTATTTTTTTCTGCCAACCGCCAGCCCGCGAATCAGCGTTTTTACTAGTTTTAGCCGTGGAACCCTTTCATTCCAAGTATCTGTTCAAATTTGTAAACATTGCATGTATGGGCGGTATGAGCGAAAACCGACAAAACAGACTGTCGAACAGTAAACGAGGCACAGAGTGATAGAGCTGAAAAACGCGGGTTTTAACTATGGTGGGCGTGATATTCTCAGCGATATGACCCTGCGATTGTCCCCCGGATCGTTTCACTTCCTGACCGGGCCTTCAGGATCGGGAAAAACGACCCTGCTGAATCTATGCTATCAGGCCCTTATGCCCACAACCGGAATGGTCCGCATTTTCGAGCAGGACGTGCGGGCAATGACACGGGATGATGTGGCACGTGTGCGGCGGCGCATTGGTGTCGTCCACCAGAATTGCCAGTTTCTCGATCATATCAGTGTGAGGGACAACCTGACGTTGCCACTGGCTGTTTCAGGACGGGAGTCCGAAGTGGATCAGGGGAATGTCGACGATCTTCTGAGCTGGGTCGGGCTGAGCGAGAGGGGCGATGCCCTGCCGCCGGAACTGTCCGGCGGCGAGCGGCAGCGGGCTGCGCTGGCCCGCGCAATTATCATGTCGCCGGACCTGATCCTTGCGGACGAACCGACCGGAAATGTAGATTGGGAAATGGCGCAGAGATTGATAGCACTGCTGGTAGAGTTGAACCGGATGGGTAAGACGATCCTGATCGCGACCCACGATCTCAATCTGATCCGCAACACGAAATCCGAAGTCTCGGCGCGGGTTTTGCGGATCAACAACACCAAACTGCAACTGGCCGGAGCTGATTTGTAATGGATCGTTTGCGCAGTATATTTGAGGTTTTCAGCGGTGACACCAATGCAGACCGCGTGGTTCCGCCAAGCGGCTTTACTTCGCGGCTGACATCCTTCACCGCGGGTGCGATGGCTTTTCTGACGGTGTTTGCACTGGCCCTGTCACTGGCGACAGGACGGCTGGCGGATCGGTGGGATGCGGAACTGGCGCGGACCTCGACCATCCGCATCGCCGCCCCGGAAGGCCAGTTGGCCGCACAATCCGAAGCGGTGCTGGAGGTTCTGCGCACCACACCGGGAATTGCCAGCGCGCGGGTGATGTCGGATGCGGAACAACGCAAACTGCTGGAGCCCTGGTTCGGTCCGGACCTGCCGCTCGACACATTGCCGGTGCCCCGATTGATCGAGGTTCTGGAAGAGGGCAAAGGGCCGGATATGGCCGGACTGAAACTGCGGCTGAGCGCAGAAGCACCGGGCGCGGTTCTGGATGATCACACCCGCTGGCGCAAGCCGCTGGTCGATGCCGCTACGCGGCTGCGGTTGCTGGGGCTGGTGTCGATCATGCTGATCGCAGGCTCTATGGCGGCGATGATTACACTGGCGGCCCAATCCGCGCTGGCTGCAAACGGGCAGGTGATCGGGGTGCTGCGGTTGATCGGCGCGCGGGACGTTTATATCGCCCGCGCCTTTGTGCGCCGCTTCACCCTGCGCGCGCTGATCGGGGCTGCGATTGGGACGGCGCTGGCCATGATCGGTGTTGCATTTATGCCAGCTCCGGCGGAAGAAGGTGCCTTCCTGACCGGTCTCGGATTTGTCGGCTGGCATTGGTTCCTGCCACTAATCGTGCCGGTCATCGCCGCAGTTGTTGCTTTCTGGGCGACTCGTTTGGCCGCCTTTCGCGCTCTGTCGAGGTTAAGCTGATGTATGCAATCCAATGGCTCCGCTCCTTGCTGTTTATCGGACAAATGTATCTGGCCATGTTCGTCATGGCTCTGTTCTTCATTCCGATGACAATGATCAAACGGGAAAATTCCTACTGGGCGGTGCGCAGTTACTGTCGCTGGGTGCGATGGACGGCCAGCTGGATGGTCGGGCTGAAATCCGAAGTGCGCGGAGAAGTGCCGAGCGACGAGGTGCTGGTCGCCTCGAAACATCAAAGCTTCTTTGACATCATCCTGATTGTTTCTGCGGTCCCGCGGCCCAAGTTCATTATGAAGGCTGTGCTGAAATGGGCGCCGATTTTGGGCTGGTTCGCGCTGAAAATCGGCTGCGTGCCGGTGGAGCGGGGCAAGCGCGGCGCGGCGATCAAGCAGATGGTGGCGGATGTGAAATCCGGAGCGCAACTTCCCGGCCAGTTGATTATCTTCCCCCAAGGCACCCGCGTAGCGGCAGGGGCGCATTTGCCCTACAAGGTGGGTGCTGCGGTGCTGCACCAGCAGACAGGGCAACCTGTTGTGCCCGCTGCGACCAATGTGGGCGTGTTCTGGCCGCGCCACGGGATTTACCGCAAGCCGGGGTTGGCTGTTGTGGAGTTCCTGCCGCAGTTGCGGGCCGAAGATCTGGACGGAATGGACGCTGGTGAGATCACGAAAGTGCTGGAACAGGCGATTGAACCTGCTTCAAACCGTTTGATGGCAGAAGCCGGTTTTCTGATCGGGGAACAGGGGCAGCCAACCGAGGCTAAAGATTAACAGAGAGTTACTTATCACCCTGCAAATATGAAGCGTCTTGCAAGACGCTTCATATATCACGCTTCTTAAATGAAGCTTCAAGGCAGCAGTGTCTTGAAGCCTTTTTTGATCGCCGGAACGTCCTTACAGGAATTTGCCCATCGCAACAGCGGTATCGGCCATGCGGTTGGAGAAACCCCATTCGTTGTCATACCAGCTCAGTACACGGCCCATGCGGCCCTGAACTTGTGTCTCTGATGTTGCCACCACCGAAGAACGCGGGTCGTGGTTCAGGTCAATTGACACGAGCGGCAGGGTTTCCATACCCAAAACGCCTTTCATCGGGCCATCAGCCGCGTCTTGCAGCGCTGCATTGATCGCTTCGATGGTCATTTCCTTGGTAGTGTTGAATTTGAAATCGACGCAGGACACATTCGGGGTCGGTACACGGATGGCTACGCCGTCCAGCTTACCGTCCAGTTCTGGCAGAACCAGACCCAGCGCTTTGGCCGCGCCGGTAGATGTTGGCACCATCGAAAGCGCCGCCGCACGGCCCCGTTCCCAGTTGCTGGAGCCGCGATCCAGTGTCGGTTGGCTTCCGGTATAGGCGTGAACGGTTGTCACCAATCCGTCTTCAATCCCGAAGGTGTCGTGCAGAACCTTCGCCAGCGGGGCAAGACAGTTGGTTGTGCAGGACCCGTTGGACACGATGATGTCTTCGCCTGTCAGCGTGTCGTCGTTCACACCATAAACGATCGTCTTGTCGGCGTTCTTGCCCGGTGCGGATACCAGAACACGCTTGGCACCGGCTTGCAGGTATTTCTCGGCCTTCTCCTTGTCCTTGAACAGACCTGTGCATTCCAGTGCAATATCCACATGGCCCCAGTCCAGCTCTGCAGGATCGCGCAGGGCGCTTACAGGGATCGGGCCATAGCCTACATCAAGAGAGTTCTCCGTGTGTTTGACCTCGCCTTCGAAAATCTTGTGCACACTGTCGTATTTGAAGAGATAGGCAGAGTTATCAACCGGTGTGAGGTCGTTGATAGCGACGACCTCGATGTCCTTGCGGCCGCTCTCTACGATGGCGCGCAGGATGTTGCGGCCGATCCGGCCAAAGCCGTTAATTCCTACTTTAACAGTCATAGTGCTTCTCCGATCCCAAAAGTTTCGCCCGAACGGGGCGTTTTCGCAGTTTCGTTAGCGATAACGTAAGCGGACGAAAGGTTCAACCTCATTTGAGTCGCAGGGTGATTACAGCAACCAGAAAATCAGGGCGAGAAGGGCGAAAAAGCCTGTCATGGCGAACCAGCTGCGGTTCAGGGCGCGCACGGCATCAAGAATATCCGTGCTGCTGAGGTCCCGTTTGCCCCGCTCGTTCACGAACAGGTCATTGGTCATCTCGCCGTCATAACTGCGCGGTCCGGCAAGCGATACATCCAGCACACCGGCCATGGCCGCTTCGGGCCATCCGGCGTTCGGGGAGCGGTGCATATCTGCGTCCTCGAACACCACATCAAGGGCGGCGCGGTCAAAATGGGCGAAACAGATCAGCACGGCAGTGATCCGTGCGGGCAGCCAGTTCAGGATGTCATCCAGTTTGGCGGCAGCAAAGCCGAATTCGGCATATTCTTCGTTCTTGTAGCCGATCATACTATCGGCGGTGTTGACGATTTTGTAGATCAGGATGCCGGGCAGACCGAGGATCAGGAACCAGAACACCGGCGCGACAACACCGTCGGAAAAGTTTTCGGCGGCGCTTTCAATGGCAGCGCGGGAGACTTCGCTTTCCCGCATGGCGCCGGTATCCCGTCCTACGATCATCGATACGGCGTTCCGTCCCTGTGGCAATCCCTTTTGCAGGGCGGCTGCCACATCGCGCACGTGGTCAATCAGGCTCTTGTGGGCGATGAGAACTGCCGCAATAACAACTTCAAGCAGGTTCACCGCCACGCCGAGATAGTCGAAGTTGTTTAACAGTTCAAAAACCAGCCCGATTGCTCCGGCAATCAGAACCAGTACGGCGACAGCAACAAAGCCTTTAATCCGCCGTGCAGAACCACGGTTTAAATATTCATCCAGACTGTTCACAAGCCGCCCCATCAGTGTGGCGGGGTGGGGGTAGCGGTCCCAGATTTTTTCCGGCTCCCCCAAAAAGAAATCCAGCACCAATGCCAGCAGAACCATCAGGAAGATACTCATCGTTTACTCCAGGACCTTTTGCAGTTGGGTCCAAGCGGCCTGCGTTCCGGGCAAGCCGAGACGGATCAGCGTTTTGGAATACGGGAAAATCCGTGAAAGGATGCGCCCCTTGGCCAGTTGGTCGAAAGCTGCCTCAGCATCTTCGACATCGTAAAGTCTGAACAGGCTGGTGCCACGGGGGTTCTCATATCCGGCACCGGTTGCGATGGTATCCAGCCGTGCGGCGTCCTGCTGCAACCGGATGCGGGTTGTATCGGCCCACTCGCCGTTTGACAGGGCATGCAAGCCGATGTGCTGGGCCGGACCGGAAATCGCCCAAGGACCAAGCATCTGTTCCAGTTTGGCAATGGTTTCGGGACGCGCCATCGCAAAGCCGAGCCGTACCCCCGCCAGCCCCCAGAACTTGCCCAGACCTTTCAGGACGACGAATCCCTCGCGATCCGCAAGGTCCATATGACTGACGGCAGGGCTGATATCGCAAAAGCTTTCGTCGATGATTGTGAGGGACCGGTGCTGGTCGAGCAAAGTGCCCCGATCCCAGAGCCGTCCGTCGGGATTGTTCGGGTGAACATAAACATTGGCCTCTGCGGGGGAGTCGCCTACTGCCCAGCCGAATGCCGCAAAACTGGCGGCATGTTCGTTGTAAGTCGGGCGCGCGATGCCGACGCCGCTGGCAGGGGCGAGCCGCGGCAGGGCGGCGATCAGGGCAGAAACGCCGGATGCTGCAGCAATGGCCGCCCCCTGAGGCACGTTCCAGAACTGTCTTGCGGCGCCCAGCAGGTCGCTCTGGTCCTGACTGTCGGGCAGGGCCTGCCAGAAACGGGCCGGAATCTGTGGCAGGGGGTATGGAACGGGGTTGATACCGGTGGACAGGTCCACCCAATCCGTCCGCACGCCGCCAAAACGGGCGATGGCATCATCAAGCCCGCCGCCGTGGTCCCGTTTTTGATCCGGCGGCGTCATTCAGACTCTGGCAGGGTAGGGATGCGCGACACAAAGTGGCCTTTGACCGCCTTGGGCCACTCGCGAAACGGCACTTGCCCCTTTTCGCTGGCGGCATGTTTTTGGGCGTATTCGACTATGCCTTCGGCAGCTTCTGTACCCGGCTCAAACCGCCCCATAACGTAAGTCAGCTTGCCTTCCGCCTGAATGGCGATGTTGCAGCCGTGGTTGCAGCCCATCAGGCAGGCGTGGCGGCGTGTCTTTACGTCGCTGGCTCCTTTTGCGGCGGCTTCCACCGCCTCGGCCAGAAGTTCTCCGTCCGTTTGAGAGTGGGTTTCGGCGTTCCAGCCTTCACGTTTGCAGGTTTCGCAAATGGTAATTGTGGTCGTCATAGCAGTCTTTCAGCGTGTTTCCGCTCGTTTCACCATCTAAAGAGCGAAAACACAATTGATAACGGTTAAGGTGGGGAAAATTAAAACATTATTAACAAATAGAGCAGACCCTTAAAATTGGGTAAATTCGGGTGCGTGATGAACATTCTCGTTGTAGAAGCCGTGGCGGAACTTGGCCGCCTGTGGTGCCGCCATCTGGAGCGGCAGGGCGGAATCACGCGCCTGTGTCTCGACGAAAAATCTGCGATTGATGCGCTGCGATTTGAACCTTTCGATGTGCTGGTTCTTGACGTGGGAATGGAAAACACGAGCGTTCTGGCGATTAGTGATCTGGCGACTTACCGGAATCCCAGTGTGGCGATCATTGTTGTGACCGCTAAAAGTTTCTTTTCGGACGGTATGATTTTTGATCTGATCCCGAACGCGCGGGGGTATCTGCATACACCTGTCCAGCCCGACGATCTCGCGGCGCTGGTGGATCATTACGGGCGGATCGGCGGCGAGTAGCGCGACCGCTGTTTGCGGGGGAATGTCAGTTTCCGCTTCTCACAAATTTTGCACCCGTGGTTGTTCGGCCGGATCCTACGGTAATCCGCTTGATCTGTGTCGGCTGCGGAGCGCTCGTGCCTGTGGTTGCGTAGCGGGGCAGCACACGCAAGGCACGTTTGAGATGGGCAATGTTCGCTGGCAGGTCCATTCCGAAAGCCACGATATCTCCGTCCGCATTGCGTCCCGACGATACGAGAGACACGATCCTTGCGCGGTTGCCTTCTTTTACAAAAACAGGTGCGCCGGATGATCCGAAGGTCACATCGCAGTTGAAGGCAATAAGTCCAGCACCGCGCGCCAGTACATCGCATTGTTTCTGCCATGACATCACGTCATCCCGCCCCTTGCCGTATGAAACCACGCTAACCGAATTGCCAGGGGCAATTCCGGAATGGATGGCGAAAGGGGCCGCTGTGAAAGTGGAAATCGGAGCAGCCAGTTTCAGCAGGGCCACGTCATGGCGGATGTTAGAGGTGATCGGCCCGAGGGCTGCTCTGTAATTGGCATGGGCCACAACCTGTTGCACGGCGCGGGTCTCGATAGAGGTGCCGTCTTGATAGCCTGCCGCGAAAGTGAATGCGCTCGCTTCATGCAACCGGTTTGTGCTCTGATCAAATACGCAATGGGCTGCGGTCAGGACCAGATCGCTCGCGACAAGCACACCCGTGCAATAGCCTTGTCCGCCGATGTCTATGCGCCCCACTGCCTCCCAGCCGAGGATATCGGTCCGGTCTGTCAATGGTGTCAGCCCGCTTGCCCCAAGGCTCACGGGGGTGAGGGTTATTAAACATGTCGCGGCGAACCGCCCTAGATACGTCATAACCTGTCTCCGGTTGTGCAGATACAGGCTGGCATCACTCTGGGGCGAAATTATGTTCCTCGTTTGTGCGCTTTGTGCCAGTCCGGTGAGGGGTTGATCGGTATGATCCGGAACGGATTCACATTGTTCTGACTGTAGTGATAGTGCCGAACGATGTGTCCGAAATGCACCGTTTGTTCGACGCCGGGCCGTTGAAACAACTCCCGCGCATAGGCCCAGAGGTTAGGCATATCCGTGATCCGGTTGCGGTTGCATTTAAAGTGGGTGTGATAGACCGCATCAAACCGCACGAGCGTGGTGAACAAACGCCAGTCGGCTTCTGTCAGGCGATCGCCCATCAGGTAGCGGTGGGTCGCAAGGTGGTTTTCAAGCCAGTCGAGCGTATCGAATAGCGGATGAATTGCGCTGTCATAAGCGTTCTGGCTGCTGGCAAAGCCCGCTTTGTAAACACCGTTGTTCAGCGTTGTGTAAATCCGTGAATTTACCTCTTCAATGGCGTCTCGCAGGTCCGCCGGCCAGTAATCTTCCGTGTTGCCGGTGATGCCGTCAAAAGCAGAGTTGAACATGCGGATGATTTCGGAGCTTTCGTTTGAAACGATGCAGTTTTGCTTTTTGTCCCACAAGACAGGCACGGTTACGCGGGTGGTCGCGTTCGGGTCGGATTTTTGGTAAATCTGATAAAGATAACTGTTCCCGAAAAGGCTGTCGCCCTGCGCCGGACCGCCGTCCGTTTGAAAGGTCCAGCCGTTTTCAAGCATATCGGGATGGACGACATCGACGGAGATGTGATCCTCTAAGCCTTTAAGTTTGCGAAATATTAGTGCACGGTGGGCCCAAGGGCAGGCAAGCGAGACATAGAGGTGGTATCGCCCGCTTTCGGCGGGAAAGCCGCCTTCACCACTGGGACCGGCACTGCCATCAGCCGTGATCCAGTTGCGAAAGCCGGAATCCTTGCGCACAAATTTGCCGTCTTTGCCGCCATCTACCAGCTTTTCGGTTTTCCAGTTCCCGTCAATCAATTGACCCATGACGTCATGCTCCTCTCGCTTTCAGTGCAGATTAGCCTGCTCTTGCAGTGATGTCTGTTAAAGACCACGGTTTTCACTGTTGCGTGAGGTGGAACAGAAATTTTTTACGCGCCCGACCGATCACGATATATCTGCGGCATTACCAACAAGGAGGTTGAGTAAACCCAATGACCTATTCCCGCAGAAGTTTCTTGAAGACAGGCGCTGCCGCAACAGGCGTCGTCTTTTTACCTTATGTTGTCGGGGCTGCAGCCCATGCCGGCAATGAATTTGCAACGGATTCCGGTACTGTTTCCGTGAATGCGATTGCCCACGCTTCTATGGTGTTGCTGACACCTGTTGGCACGATCCATGTCGATCCGGTTGGCGACGTGGCGCAATATGCTGATTTCCCAAAGCCGGATCTGATCTTGCTGACCCATCATCACGGCGACCATTTTAATGTAGATACGCTGAATGGTCTGGTGGCGGACGGTACCAAACTGATCACCAATCCGGAAGTTTACAACCAGCTGCCGGAAGAGTTGAAAGCCAAGGCGAGCCAGATGGCTAATGGCGATTCGGGTGAATTCAACGGCATGTCGATTGATGCCATTCCTGCCTATAACACCACTGAAGAACGGTTGAATTTCCACCCGCAGGGACGCGACAACGGCTATGTTCTGGTGATTGACGGGCTGCGTGTTTATATTTCGGGCGATACCGAAGACATCCCCGAAATGCGCGCATTGAAAGACATCGACGTTGCATTTGTCTGTATGAACCTGCCCTTTACTATGGATGTGGAAGCAGCAGCTTCAGCTGTGTCGGAGTTCCAGCCGAAATACGTTTACCCGTACCATTACCACGGGCGGGACGGCGGGACACAGGACCCCGAAGCCTTTGCAAAACTGCTGAACGATGCGGTTCAGGTGAAGATGGGCAACTGGTACAGCTGATCCGGATCAAGACATGAACAATCCCCGTTGCGCCTGACTGTGCAGCGGGGTTTTTCTTTGCCAACCTCATACATTGTCGCTGCTCCGTGGCGTTTCCTGCACCTGTTCTGCCGCGAATCCCGTTGCGCGGGGGGGGCGGGCTGCTTATACCTTGCCCAACGATGCCCCACAGGGGCCGGAAAGGTGTATCGTCGGGGGCTGACCCAAATAGGGGGCCAAAGACGAGATCGTTAGAACGCTACATCCCGTGGCGGCCTTTCCGTTGGATAAAAGGAAGGGACCGCGATGCGTTATTCGGTATTTTTGACAGCAATTCTGGCCGCAACAGGGGCGAATGCCCATGTAGGGCATGTGGGCGAACTGGCGTCCCACGACCATTGGGTTGCAGCCGGTGCGATCGGAGCGGCAGTCGCTATCGCGGGTTGGAACATCCTGAAGGGGCGCAAGAAAGACAAGACTTCCGAAGCAGAAAAAGCCGAGGCAGACGAAGCCCCGCAAGAGGCCTGAACCCATGACAAAGAAAATCGGCGTCATGATTTGCGGACACGGGTCGCGCAGCCAATCGGCAGTGGACGAATTCTCGGTGCTGGCAGAAAAACTGCCCGCGCTTCTGCCGGACTGGCAGGTGGAATACGGCTATCTGGAGTTTGCAAACCCGGTGATCCGCGTCGGGCTGGACAAACTGCGGGATGCTGGCTGTGACCGCATTCTGGCGGTGCCTGGCATGTTGTTTGCCGCGATGCACTCCAAAAACGACATTCCTACGGTTCTGAACACCTATGCCGTCAAGAACGGGATAGACGTATCTTACGGGCGCGAACTCGGGGTTGATCCCAAGATGATTGCAGCCGCCGGTGCGCGGATACAAGAGGCCGTGGATGCGGCTAACGCGGAACACGGCGAACTGCCTCTGGAAGAAACCGCTCTTGTGGTGATCGGGCGCGGGGCCTCTGATCCTGATGCCAATTCCAACGTGTCCAAAATCGCGCGGATGCTTTGGGAAGGCATGGGCTTTGGCTGGTGCGAAGTGGGCTATTCCGGCGTGACCTTCCCGCTGGTGGAGCCCTGTCTCGATCATGTCAGCCGCCTTGGCTACAAGCGGGTCATTGTGTTCCCCTATTTCCTGTTCACGGGCATCCTGATTGACCGGATTTACGGGTTCACGGACAAATGCGCCGCGAAATATCCCGAAATCCAGTTCGTTAAAGCGGGGTATCTGAACGATCACCCGCTGGTTCTGGAAACCTTCGCGGACCGTGTGAAAGAACAGCTTGGCAGCACGCCGGTGCCGAATTGTGGCATCTGCCAGTACCGCACGCAGGTGCTGGCGATGGATGGCGGCGATACGCGGGTCATCCCCGTCGAAGCCCGCCGCGCCGCGATGGGCGCGGATCATCCCGCCCTGTCAGAAGTGCCACCGCCCACCTGTGTTCTGTGCAAATACCGCGCGCAGATTATCGGGTTCGAAGCCGAGGTCGGTGCGATTCAGGAAAGCCATCATCACCACGTTGAAGGGCAGGGCGCGCAGGCGCCGGGGTCCAATGTGTCTGATTGCGGATTGTGTGGCGACTGGTGCACGGGGGAGTGTCGTCTGGATCTGGACCATCACCAACATCATCACGATCACAGTCATTCTCATGATCACGACCATGACCATCATCACGATCACGGGCATCACCACCACGGTCATGATCACGGACATAGCCACGACCATCATCATGATCACGTTCATCCCGTCTACCCCCATGCCAAACACCCGCTTGGCCCTGAAAGTGCACGCCGGAAATGAGAAACGGAGCAAAGCCGCCGCGCCCTCTCCCGTATGAGAGGGTGCCGGCCGAGATTTACGCCCAGTCCTTTGCCACCGTGCGGGCCGAGGCCAATCTGGATCGTTTTCCCGAGGAAATGCGCCCGATGGTGATCCGTCTTATCCACTCTTGCGGGATGGTGGAAATTGCGGACCGTCTGGCCTATTCTCCGCAGGCTTTTGCGGCAGGACGCGATGCGCTGCGGGCCGGTGCGCCGGTACTGTGCGATTGCGAAATGGTCGGCGCTGGCATCATCCGGCGCTACCTTCCGGCGGATAATGACGTGATTGTCACACTCAACGATCCGACTGTGCCTGATCTGGCACAGCGCATCGGTAACACACGCTCCGCGGCTGCGGTGGAGCTGTGGCGCGACCATATCGAAGGCGCGGTCGTGGCCATCGGCAATGCGCCGACGGCCTTGTTTCATCTGCTGGAACTGCTGGATCAGGGTTGGCCGAAACCGGCCTGTATCCTTGGCTTTCCTGTCGGATTTGTTGGCGCCGCCGAGAGCAAGGCCGAACTGGCGGCACGTGCGCGGGGCTGTGATTTCGTCGCCCTGCGCGGCCGCAAGGGCGGCTCTGCGATGGCGTCTTCGGCAGTGAACGCGCTGGCCGCCGGACTGGTAGAGGAAAAACAATGACCCCTTGGTTACATATTGTCGGCATTGGTGAAGACGGTCTGGACGGGCTTGTCCCCACCGCCCGCGCTATGGTGGAAGCGGCTGAAGTCATCATTGGGGGCGATCGTCATCATTCGCTTTCCGACAACATTCGTGCAGAGCGGGTGGCATGGCCTTCGCCCTTTGATGCCCTGATCGACACGTTGCAGGGCTATAAGGGTAAACGGGTTGTGGTTCTCGCCACGGGCGACCCGCTTTGGTATTCGGTTGGTGCGCGGATCGGACGGTCCATACCGCCGCGCGAAATCACCTATCACCCGCAGCTTAGTGCCTTTCAACTGGCCGCCGCACGCATGGGCTGGTCCATGCCGGATGTGGAAACCCTGACGGTCCACGGCCGCCCGGTAGAACAAATGATTGCCTTCATCCAGCCGGACCAGCGGTTGCTGATCCTGACCACGGGTGCAGAAACTCCGGCACAGATCGCAAAATTCCTGACCGAGCGGGGCTATGGAAAATCGCAGATGACTGTGCTGGCTGCCATGGGGGGCAAGGACGAAGAACGTTTCGAAGGGCTGGCCGAAAGCTGGAACCATGTTGTGCCCGCCTTCAACACGCTGGCCGTGGACTGTGTGGCTGCGGAAGACGCCGCGCTGATCCCCCGCGTGCCCGGTCTGTCCGATGAGTTGTTCCAGCATGATGGCACCATGACCAAACAGGAAATCCGCGCCGTGACACTGGCCAAGTTGATGCCGATGCGCGGGGCCTTGTTGTGGGATGTAGGCTGCGGTTGCGGGTCTGTCGCGGTGGAATGGATGCGGGCGGCACGGTTCAGCCATGCCATCGGTATCGAACCCCGTGCGGACCGCCGCCTGTTTGCGGCGCAAAACGCTGCCGCGCTGGGCGCACCTCGTCTGGAACTGGTCGAAGGCACGGTTCCCGCAGCACTGGACGGGTTGAAAGCCCCCGATGCGATATTTATCGGCGGTGGCCTGTCCCGTGAAACGTTCGAGACCTGCTGGCAGGCGCTGCGCCCGCTCGGGCGGCTGGTCTGCAATGCGGTCACGCTGGAGAGCGAGTCCCTGTTGCTGTCCTTGCACAAGGAATACGGCGGGCAGCTTGTGAAACTGAACGTGAACCGCGCCGAACCCATCGGCGGGCCGGACACCGGCCTGACCGGATGGCGTCCCTTGATGCCGGTGACACAGTGGAGCCTGATCAAGCGATGAACGGCAAACTCTACGGTGTGGGGCTTGGTCCGGGCGATCCCGAACTGATGACCCTGAAGGCTGCGCGGCTGATCGGCGCGGCGGATGTTGTGGCTTACCCGAGCCTTGAAGGCGGGGCGAGCTTTGCCCGTGCCATTGCCGCCGGTGTGATCCCCGACGGGGTAGAGGAAATCTCGATTTCCATCCCCATGTCGGTGAAGCGGGAACCGGCGCAAGTGGCCTATGATGCCGGTGCGGCAGAACTGGCGGCCTCTCTTCGGGCGGGCAAAACCGTTGTGGTTCTGTGCGAAGGGGACCCGTTCTTTTACGGGTCGTTCATGTATCTGTTTTCCCGTCTGTCGGATGAATTCGAGGTCGAAGTCGTGCCCGGTGTCACAAGCGTGACGGCCTGCGCCGCTGCCCTGCGCGCGCCCCTGACGGCGCGAAACGAGGTGCTGACGATTATTCCCGGCCCGATGGAAGAAACCGCGATGGAGCAGCGGATTGCGGCGGCCCAAGCGGTTGCGGTGATGAAGGTCGGGCGGCATCTGCCGAAGATCCGCCGCGTGCTGGACCGGCTCGGGCTGATGGAACATGCGGGCTACGTAGAACGGGCGACCCTGCCGGAACAAAAGGCGATGCCCTTGGAAAGGGCTCCGGAAACGGCGCCTTACTTCTCGATGATATTGGTGACCAAGGGCGAGGATCCTTGGTTGTGACGATGATGGCGGGCCGCGGTCTGCCCAGTGATAAGGTTTGATGGATGGTTAATCCGGTAGTTGTTTGTTTGTCCCGCTCGGGCGAGGCCACGGCCCGCCGTGTAGCGGAAATTCTGGGTGCTGCGGTACACGGGCGCGAAGGGCGCGTGGATCAGGCGGATGCCTATTTCGCCAATGCGCTGGAGCATGTGCGCGTGCTTTTCGCCAGTGGAACGCCTGTGGTGGGGGTCTGCGCTGCCGGTATTCTGGTGCGTGCCGTTGCGCCGCTGGTCAGTGACAAGAAAACCGAACCGCCCTTGCTGGCTGTGCCGGATGACGGATCCACGGTGATCCCGCTGCTGGGCGGACATCGCGGCGCGAACCGTCTGGCCCGTCAGATCGCCGAGGGTCTCTCCGCCCATGCCGCTGTAACAACGGCGGGCGATGTGGCGATGGGGGTCGCGCTGGACGAGCCGCCGCTGGGCTGGCGTCTGGACAATCCACAGGATGCTAAGGCCGCGATGGCGTTGATGCTGTCAGGCGGTGGCGTGCGGGTCGAGGGGGAAAATATCTGGGGTGTCGAAACGGTGGAAACCGGCGCAGTTACACTGACCACCACAGAGGCCCCGATGGAAGGGGACGGCACGCGGCTGGTTTATCACCCGCAACGGTTTGCGCTGGGGCTTGGCTGTGCACGGGGCTGTGACGTAGAGGAAATCTGGGCGCTGGTGCAAAAAACGCTGGCGGAGAATAACATCGCGGCAGGGGCGGTTGCCTGTGTTGGTTCGCTCGATCTGAAGGGGGATGAACCTGCGATGATCGAAACAGCCGCCCGTCTGGGCGTGCCCTTCCGCGTGTTCACGGCCGCCGAACTGGAGGCGCAGACGCCCCGTCTGGCCAATCCGTCTGCAGTGGTGTTTGACGAGGTCGGCTGTCACGGCGTCTCCGAAGGCGCGGCGCTGGCGCTCGGCGGGGATGCAGCTGTGCTGGCGGTTGAAAAACAGAAGACCGCGAATGCCACCTGTGCACTGGTACGCTCCGAAGCGCCGATTACAGAATTTACAGGCCGGTCCCGCGGCAAGCTGTCGATTATCGGGATCGGTCCGGGGCAACACAGCTGGCGCACGCCGGAGGCAAGTGCACTGGTGGCAGAAGCCGAAGAACTGGTGGGCTACGGGCTGTATATCGACCTGCTCGGCGCTTTGGCACATGGCAAGGAACGCTCCGACTTCCCGCTTGGCGGGGAGGAAGACCGCTGCCGCTATGCGTTGGAACAGGCCGGTAAGGGTAAGAATGTCGCGCTGATCTGTTCCGGTGATGCGGGGATTTACGCGATGGGTGCGCTGGTGTTTGAACTGCTGGACCGTGGCCCCGACGAAATGGGCGTGTCCGACGCGGCCCATCGTGTGGAGGTCGTATCCACACCCGGTGTCAGCGCCTTGCAAGGGGCTGCGGCCCGCGCCGGTGCGCCTTTGGGCCATGATTTCTGCGCGATTTCCCTGTCGGATCTGCTGACCCCGCGCGAAGATATCGTGAAGCGGTTGAAAGCGGCGGCGGAAGGGGATTTCGTGATCGCCTTTTACAATCCCGTTTCCATGCGCCGCCGGACCCTTCTGGCCGAGGCGCGGGATATTCTGTTGCAACACCGCCCAGCGGATACGCCTGTGATGCTGGCTTCCAGCCTTGGCCGTCCCGAAGAACACGTCCGCTATCGCAAACTGTCCGAGTTGGAAGTGGACGAGGTGGACATGCTGACGGTGGTTCTGGTCGGGTCGAGCCATTCCAGACTGGCGCAACTGGGCGAGGGGCCGCGCATGTATACACCGCGCGGTTATGCCCGCAAGATTGACGGAGATCTGGCGTCCTGAACGGCGCAGAGAGGATAACACGATGACAGTTTATTTTATTGGGGCCGGACCGGGTGATCCCGATCTGATCACGGTCAAAGCCAAAGCGCAGATAGAGTCCTGTCCGGTTTGCCTTTATGCCGGTTCGCTGGTGCCAGAGGCTGTGGTGGCCTGTGCGCCCGTCGGGGCAAAGGTGATGGACACGGCCGTGATGACGCTGGACGATACCCACGCCGAGATCAAAGCCGCCCATGAGCGGGGCGAGGATGTGGCGCGGGTCCATTCCGGTGATCCGTCCCTTTACGGGGCCATTGCCGAACAGATCCGACGGTTGCGGGCGGATAACATCCCCTTTGAAATCATTCCCGGTGTGCCAGCATACGCGGCAATGGCGGCGACTATCGGGCAGGAACTGACCATTCCGGAAATCGCGCAATCCATCGTGCTGACCCGCATGTCCATGCAATCCACATCCATGCCAGCGGGCGAGACGCTGGAGAACTTCGGTCGCACGGGGGCTACGCTGGCGATCCATTTGGCCGTGCGCAATATGCGTGAAATCGAACGGCAGCTGGTGCCCCATTACGGCGAAGATTGCCCCGTGGTGGTCGGCTATCGTGTGGGCTGGCCCGATCAGGAAATCATTCGCGGCACCTTGTCAGACATCCGCATGAAAGTGCGCAAGGCCAAGATTACCCGCACTGCGCTGATCATGGTGGGTCCTGCACTGGCAGAGAGCCATGATTTTGTTGATTCCGCGCTGTATGATCCATCAAAACCCCATGTTTTGCGTCCGGTGACAGGCGTTGATCTGGTGGAGCCGAACAACACCTGACCCCAGTCATAGGGCGAAAACGTTAACAGCCGGTGTCTTTGGGGACACCGGCTGTTTTTTGTCTTCTGGAAGATTTGAACCTAACGTCAGTTCGAAGGGTTCTTCGAGGCCGCGCGTCGGGCCTTGTTCTTCTTGCTGTTGGCCTTTCCCACTGCGGGGGCAAGATTCTTGCCGCCTTTCTTTTTCAGCGGCGTCACCACACCTTCGGGGCGGCTGTCTTCGGGGCGGGCGCGTTTCTTGAACTTCGGCTTGCCTTTATCCTTACTAGACGGTGCTTTGGGCTTTTTGCGGCGCGGCGCCGGATCGTCGTTCCAGTCAATTGGCGCAGAAGACGTCTTTGGCTTGAATTTCGGCTTTGGGCCACGCTGCGCGGCGCTTGGCGCGTCGATTTGGGTGATCGGAGAGTCCCGATCGAATTCCATTTTCGGGCCGACTGATTTCAAGAAACCCTCGACGCTGCCCTTGCGGATTTCCACCAGCGTTTCATTGTGCTGGACGCGGATCGCACCGATGTCGTCCTTGGTAATGCCGCCGACTTTGCACAATTTCGGCAGGAAGCGGCGCACTTCGACACCGGCATTCTGGCCTCCGACGACGGAGAACCATACCGACGGTCCGAAGGCGGCTTTGGCATCGCGCGGGTCAAACGGTTGGGGTTCGCCCAGTTCCTCGGGGGCCGTCTGGCGCGACCGGTAAAGCCGCAGATAGGCCGCAGCAACCTGTTCGGGGCTGTGCAGCTCCAGCAGGTTTGCAACCGCTTCGGATTCTTTTTCTCCAACGGGCGTGTGCCATGCCTCGTCCGCCAGCATACGGGCTTCATCCTGCGCCATCACGGCTTCGGCTGAGGGGGCGGGGCCTTGTTCCGCAGTTAGCTTGGCTGTGCTGAGCAGACGTGCCGCCTTGCGCAGGGCCTTGGGGTTGGCGATCAGGATCGAAACGCCCTTACGCCCTGCACGCCCTGTGCGACCAGAACGGTGCAGCAGGGTTTCGCTGTTGGAGGGCAGGTCCGCATGGATCACCAAATCAAGGTTTGGCAGGTCGATGCCCCGCGCAGCCACATCCGTCGCCACACAAACGCGGGCACGTCCGTCGCGCATGGCTTGCAGGGCGTGGGTGCGCTCGTTCTGGGACAGCTCGCCCGACAGGGAGACCACGGAAAAGCCGCGGTTCGACAGACGGGTGGTCAGACGGTTCACGGTGGCGCGGGTGTTGCAGAAGACCAGCGCACCGGGGGCTTCGTAATAGCGCAGCACGTTGATGATGGCTTTTTCATCGTCGCGGTTGGCCACGCTCATCAGGTGGTATTCGATGTCCGAATGCTGCTGGCGTTCACCGATAGTAGACACGCGCACCGCATCATTCTGGTAGGTTTTCGCCAGTTTGGCGATGCTGCCGGAAACCGTGGCCGAGAACAGAAGCGTGCGGCGGGATTTGGGGGAGGCTTCGAGAATGAATTCCAAATCCTCGCGGAACCCCAGATCAAGCATTTCGTCTGCTTCATCCAGTACAACAGCCCGCAGGCCGGACAGGTCGATGGAGCCGCGCATGATGTGATCGCGCAGACGCCCCGGAGTGGCTACAACCACATGGGCACCACGACCAAGCGCACGGCGTTCGTCGCGCATGTCCATGCCCCCCACACAAGAGGTCACGATTGCATTGGCCTTGCCATACAGCCATGTCAGTTCGCGCATCACCTGCATGGCGAGTTCGCGTGTCGGGGCAATCACCAGCGCCAGCGGCTTGCCCGCAGGACCGAAGGTTTCGTCGTCTTCCAGCAGGGTCGGGCCAAGCGCGAGGCCAAAGCCGACTGTCTTGCCAGAGCCCGTCTGAGCCGAGACCAGAAGGTCGGAATTACCCAGATCGGGATCGGTCACAGCGGTCTGGACGGGAGTGAGTGTTTCATAACCGCGCTCGGATAGCGCGTCGGAGAGAGCTTGTTTCATAGGTCAGTTCTTTTCGGGATAGGCCCCGAAGAGCGGTCACGCGCGGCAGGGAGGTTCGTGCCGCAGCTACGCGGTTGGGGCTTGTCTGTAAAGGTCGATTTCCGCAAGGCTGCGTTGCAAAACAGGACAGTTTCGCAATTCCGCCTCATTAAATTCATTGAAAATGCATAATAAACCACCACACTGTAGGTAATCAGGAGGGATTCTTTATGGACGTTCATATGTCACCCGAAGTTCTAGAAGGGTTGCGCCGCGCCCGCAATCAGGAACTGGAACGTACTGCGCGGCTGCGTGTTGTCGTTGGTGATGACGTTTATCCCGTGCTGCGCAGTTGGGACGGTGGCTTTGCCTTGTCCGTTGATGCGCCACATCTGCGGGGAACTGTAGAATTCTGCAATGGTGCCCGCTTGTTACACGAGTGCCTCATCGTCTGTTCCGCGCAGGAAGGGGCAGAGATGGTCTATGAATACAAACGTTTGTCCCGTGTGACAGAGGGCCGTGTTCTGGATTTTGAACAGGCGGATAATGCGCCGGTTGCCTATCTCGGCGCGCCAGAGGGCTGAGGCTTTGCCAGCCTGCTGACAGCGCAGTTTAATAAAGTGGCGCCTCGTAAAGTTTCTCACCCTCAATGGTCAGTCCTTTGATCATGCCGGTACCATCTTTCATCAAGGCAAGAATTACGCCCAGTTTTTGCTCTCGCCGAAGGTTTTCGAGTTCGAGCGCCCGATCGTGCGGCGCGAAAAACCGGTCAAAGGGAAAATCGATTCGCAAGGTTTGATTATCGCTGTCAGAGGTGAACAGGGCGTTGCCCTTGATCACCGGTCCGCCAAAATCCGTTGGATAAGCATCATGCAGGCTGACGGGGACAGCAAATGGTCCGGCGGTATCAAGCGCTACGTAAACCGGATCGTTCCACGTGAAACTTCCGTGGAGCGTCACGTCACTTCGGTCTATCCGGCTGATCTGCAAGTTCAACACAGCGTAGTGGCCTCGAAACAGGTCTCGCGGGTCGATAAATCCGGTCTCCAGCAACACCTCCTGCCCTGATTGCAGGGCAGCCGCACGGTCGGTGATGATTTTTGCCAGTACGCCAGTTTGCAGAAGGGCTGCGAGAATGGTGCCTGCGATCAGGAAACGGCTCATGAGTGGTCTCCTTTGCTGCGGGACAGGCGCGGGATGATGAACACACCCAGAAGCAGCAGCACGCCGACCCCAAGGTAGAAGACACTTGTCGCGATCAACGTGCCAATTGTTTCGAAATAGGTGGTCAGCAGTGCGGCGGCGAACAGGAAGAAACCGAGTATTGCAAGCTGGCGGTATTCGATGCGCCAGCCCATGCGGATCACCCAGACCGCGCCCCCCACCATCAACAGTTGCGCCATGAGCGCATGGTCGGGCGAGATTAACAGCAGGGCGAATGTCAGCGTGGCAAACATCGGAGTGACGATGAGATCATAGGCATTCGGATGGGCCGCCCGCACTGCGATAATGCCTGTGGCCCAGCAAAGCCCGAGACTTCCCAAAGCTGGCAAGAGGTAGGCGGGCGTAATAAGCCCGTGCGCAATCAGCGCGCTGTCATGACGGGCGATCATATGCCATGAAAAAAGGGTCACCGAGAGAAATGCGATTACGTAAAGGGTTATCGCCGGCTCGAACCCGCGCAGCAATCTGCGATTGCGATCAGACCAGAGTGCTGTCGAGAGGAGCGCAAAAGCAAGGCAAAGCCCGATGTTGAGCATCACCAGTGATCCCTGATCTACGAGGGTCAGGGCGCTTAGCATGTACCACAGGCATGCAGATAGCACGATCAGATGCGCTGCAAACCGGCTGCGCACGGCATAGGCCAGCGCGGCAGCAGCGAACAGATAAAGCGGAAAGTCGAAATGAAGCGGCGGGTTGCTGGAAAAAATATTCGGGGGCACAGATACCCAAATCAACAACAGCGCGAGCGACAGCACCAGAGCCGGAACGGAAAGGGTCAGTGCCGCAGCCAGCAGTGTTCCCATGGCCCAGAGCCACGTGGCATCTTTCGGGCTGCCCTGAATGTGGTAGATCTGGCTGATCAGCATGATCCCTGCGCCGAACATGGCACAGGCGCCAAGCGTGCAGGACTGCGCGGTCTTGTGATAGCCCCGCATCGACAAATAAAGTGACCCGCCCCAGAAGGCCCACATCGCGCCAAGGATCAGGAGCACCCGCGTCAGACGGCCTAAGCCGTCCCAGTTGGCGGCGACAAAGCTCATCGCGGCAAAGCCGAGGCAGACCACGGCCAGAAGCACCAGAACCTGCCGGAAGGACGTCCCGCCCGCGCGCTGCTGCACGTCAGCGTCAAGCTGTTGGGCTGTCGCCTTGTCCAGCAAGCCGCGCGCCTGCCAGTCGGCGATTGCTTCTGTCAGCACGGATTTCCGGTTCCAGATGGCCATAAAAAAGATGCCCCCGCTTTCAGGGGCATCTTATGGCGCAGGCTCTGCGCGTCAACCGAAAGCAGGGTGGCCTAGCGGGACCGCACCATGCCTACAATATCATATGTTTTATCCAGGATCGGTTCCGCGATAGCAGCAGCGCGGTCTGCGCCGTTGCCAAGAATCCGGTCGATTTCAGCGGGATCGGACATAAGACGGTTCATTTCCTGCGTGATCGGTGCCAGATGATCCACAGCAAGATCGGCCAGCGCGGGTTTGAACTGGCCGAACTGTTGTCCGGCAAATTCGGTGATCACGCTTTCGGCCGTCCGGCCTGACAGGGCGGCATAGATGTTAACCAGATTGCGGGCCTCCGGGCGGCCTTCCAGTTCCTTTAGGGAGTCTGGCAGCGGCTCCGGGTCGGTTTTGGCCTTGCGGATTTTCTTGGCGATTGTGTCGGCATCATCGCGTAAGGTGATGCGGCTTTGATCCGATGGGTCGGATTTCGACATTTTCTTGGTGCCATCGCGCAGGGACATGACGCGGGTGGCCTCGCCCTCGATCAGGGGTTCGGGCGCAGGGAAGAAATCCGTGTCGTAATCGTGGTTGAACTTGGCAGCGATGTCGCGGGCCAGTTCGAGATGCTGTTTCTGGTCCTCGCCCACAGGCACATGGGTCGCCTGATAGATCAGGATATCCGCTGCCATCAGTGCGGGGTAGGCCAGCAACCCCAGCGAAGATTTTTCAGCGTTCTTGCCCGCTTTGTCCTTGAACTGGGTCATGCGGTTCATCCAGCCGATGCGCGCGACGCAGTTGAAGATCCACGCCAATTGCGCGTGGGCGGGGACTTGGGACTGGTTGAACAGAATGGATTTCGCCGGATCCAGACCGCAGGCGATATAGGCCGCCGCCACCTCGCGGGTGTTGTGGCGCAGGTCGGCCGGGTCTTGCCAGACGGTAATGGCATGCATGTCGACCATGCAGTAAACGGTTTCGATGCCGGATTCCTGCATCTCGACAAAGCGTTTCAGCGCGCCGAGATAGTTTCCAAGCGTCAGGTTTCCCGATGGCTGGATGCCGGAAAAGACGCGCGGTGTGTGTATTGTCTCGCCCATTGCGAAAACTCCGTCTGGTGTTGATGGAGGGGTTATCGCTATATGGGCGGGTATCGTCAAGCGATGGAGCCTTTAGATGTATGACGCCGAAGGGCACAACGCCCCGATCAACCCCCTGCCGCCCGTTGTAACCCTGCTGGTTGTTCTCATCGCTGCGGTTGAAGCAATCTTCCAACTGGGGGAAGCAGGCATCATCGGCGGCGCCACCGGAGCGGCGTGGCGCATCATGATTGCGGACCAGTTCGGGTTCTCCAATGCGGCGGTCTATCTGATGTGGGACACGGGACAGTATCCGCCGGAACTGATGGTGCGATTTGTCAGCTACATGTTTGTTCACGCCAATTTTGTCGCCACGCTGTTCAGCGTCGTGTTCATCCTCGCCCTCGGGAAATTCGTCGCGGAGCGTGTGCACTGGCTGGCGTTTTTGGCGATCTTTTTTGGTAGCGGGATACTGGCAGCACTGGCGCAGGCAATCGTTATGGGGCGAACAATGGCCATGCTCGGGGCCGGGGCGGCGTCTTACGGGTTGATCGGCGCGCTCAGCTGGATCCTGTTCACCGAACAGCGGGCAGCGGGGCAAAACGGTCTGCGGGCTTTCCGCCTGATCGCCGCGCTTGGCGTATTGCTTGCGGTATTTTCAATCCTGTTTGGCGGTCACGACTGGTTCGAGCGGGTCGCGGGCTTCTTTATCGGCTTTGGAATCTGTGCCGCACTGCGTCCGGTTGCGGGGGCAGGGCTGACCTATTGGCGGGACCGGATGCGGCGCGGTCGGGATATGGATATTTGACCCAAAAAGAGCCGCTGCCGGTTCCGGTTTACCGCCGGACCACGTTGCGTAGCCCTTGTTTGGTAAAGGCGCCGAGCATCAGGCAGGCGGCGAAATAGACTCCCGTGCCACCGAAAACCAGCAGGGCAAGAGCAAGGTAGCGCAACCCGTCCGTGACCAGCCAGTCTGCCAAAAGCCATTCCAGACCGTAAGTAAACAGACCCATAATGATGCAAGCCGCCAGCATACGGGGCAGGGCGCGCAACAGGCGGTCATCGAAGGCAGCCGCGAGCCCCATGCGGCGGGTGCCGAAATAGAGCATCACCGCCAGCGCTACAGAAGAGAGGGTCGTGCCGATCGCAGCGGCCAGATAGCCGAACTGGGCCGAGAGCCCGATCGCCAGCGCTGCGTTCAGCACCATTGAGACCAGTGCGAAATAGAACGGGGTTTTGGTGTTTTCACGGGCGAAATAGAGCGGTTGGAAGACTTTTTGCAGCACAAAAGCGGGCAGGCCGAAGGCATAGATCGACAGGGCCAGAGCCGTGTTTCGTGCATCTTCGCCTGTGAAAGCGCCCCGTTCGAACAGGACGGAAACAACAGCTTCGGGCACCACCAGCAAGCCAACGGCGGCAGGCAGGGTCAGTGCCAGTGCGAATTCGGTCGCGCGGTTGAAGGCATGGCGGCCGCCCGCTTCGTCTGCGGATTGCAACTTGCGCGACAGATCCGGCAGCAGCACAACGCCGATTGCAATGCCAACCACGCCGAGCGGAAGTTGGTAGAGGCGGTCGGCCACGGCCAACCATTGAATCGCGCCGTCAAAATAGCTGGCGACCTGACGGCCCACCAGCAGGTTGACCTGCACGACGCCTCCGGCAAGCGCGGCGGGCGCTGCGATCATGGCGAGCCGGCGGATTTCAGGGGTAAAGCGGGGCAGTTGCGGCATCAGGCGGATACCCGCACGGGAAGCGGCAATCCACACCAGAGCCAGTTGTGCCACCCCGGCCACAGGCACCCCCCATGCGAGCGCAAGGGCGACATTGCCACCCAGCGCCCAAGTGGCGGCCATCGCGCTGATCAGGATGATATTCAGCACCACAGGTGCCGCCGCCGCCGCCGCAAAGCGCCCCATGGAATTTAGAACGCCGGACAGCAGGGCCGCAAGAGAGATGAACAGGATGTAGGGAAAGCAGATGCGGGCAAAATCCGTGGCCAGATCGAAACGTTCATCGCCAGCAAAGCCGCTGGCCATGGCCAGAACGAACCACGGCATGAACAGTTGGGCGATCAGGGTAAGGCCGATCAGGACAGTTGCAAGGCCCGCCATTGCGTTCTGGGCAAACTGGCGCGCGTCTTCACCGGATTCCAGCTTCTTGGAGAACATCGGCACAAAGGCCATGTTAAAGGCGCCCTCCGCAAAGAACCGGCGGAACATATTGGGCAGGGCAAATGCCACCTGAAAGGCTTCGGCTACGGGGCCGGCACCGAAAAAAGCGGCGATCAGGATGTCACGGATGAATCCCATAATGCGGCTGGCAAGTGTCCAGCTGCTGACGGTAAAGAAACCGGCCAGCAGGCGGATGCTCCGCGGCTTTGCTGCCAGTGTCACGCGAGCGCCCCCACGGCGCCGGTTTTGATGGCAGCGCAGAGCGCATCTTCGATCTTTTTGCGCTTGGCCGCGCTGTGTAATTTCAATCCGAACATGTCTTTCACGTAAAATACATCCACTGCCTGTTCCCCATAAGTGGCGATCACGGCGCTGGCAATGTAGATGTTGTTGTCAGACAGGGTGCGGGTCAGATCGTACAACAATCCGGGTCTGTCGCGGGTGTCTACCTCGATGATGGTGTAGAGTTCCGACCCTTTGTTATCGAACGAGATTACCGTCGGTACAACAAAATCCCGTTCCCGCTTTTTAATCTTGTCATGGGACTTCAACGCATCCTTAGCAATCACTTCACCTTTGAGCGTTTTGTTGATCATGGAGCGCAGGCGCGTCAGGCGGGATTTTTCATAAGGTTTTCCTCTGGAATCCTGAATCCAGAATACTGCAGTGGCATAGCCGTCAGAGGACGTATAGGTCCGCGCGTCGACCACATTCGCCCCGACCAGTGCCAGCGCCCCTGCAAGCCGCGAGAAGATGCCCGGATGGTCCTGCAGGACAAAGCAGGCGCGGGTCGCGTCATGATCCTTATCCGCCTTGATGTCGGTCATGACTTCGGTGGTGCTCGCCTTTTGCATAAGTTTGGCGAAAATTTTGTGGGTCTCTGTATCCAGTCCCTGCCAGTAAGCGGGATAGTGACGTGCCAATTCGGCCTCGAGCGCCTTACGCCCCATCTTGGGAAGCGCGGCGCGCAGAGCGTCCTTGGCCTCGGTCGAGGATTGTAGTTCCAGAACCTTGTTGAAGCCCTCTTGCAGCGCAAGCTTGGTGTAGCGGTGCAGGTCACGGATCAACTGCGCCTTCCAGTTGTTCCATGTGCCCGGTCCAACGCCACGGATGTCACAGACCGTCAGAACCGTCAAAAGGTTCAACCGTGCGGTGGTTTTCACTTCCTTGGCAAAATCGCGCACAGTTTTAGGGTCCGAAAGATCCCGTTTCTGGGCCACATCCGATAGCAGCAGGTGGTGGCGAACCAACCATACCACTGTATCGGTTTCCCCCTCTGACAAACCAAGCTGCGGGCAGATAGTACGCGCCAGACGCGCACCCGCGATCGAATGGTCTTCGGGCAGGCCCTTGCCAATGTCGTGCAACAACAGGGCCACATAAAGGACCTTGCGATCGACCCCGTCTTCCAGAATGCTAGAGGCGACCGGAAGGCTTTCTTTCAATTCGCCTTTTTCAATCTGCGCGAGATGGGAAATACACTGAATGGTGTGTTCGTCCACCGTGTAATGGTGATACATGTTGAACTGCATCAGGCAGACGATGCGCTGGAATTCTGGGATGAATGCGCCCAGCACACCAAGTTCGTTCATCCGCCGCAAAGCCCGCTCCGGATTGCCGTAGTCCAGCAACAGCGACAGGAAGAGTTTTTGTGCTTCGGGGTTGGTGCGCAGCTTGTTGGTGATCAGTTCCAGATTGGCTACGATCAGGCGCATGGCATCCGGATGAATCAGAATGTCCGTATCCAGACCGTGTTCGAATATCCGCAAAAAGTTGATCGGATCCGCCAGAAAGGATTCCTCGTCTGCAATGGACAATCTGCCGTGGACAATCTTGTAGCCTTCGGGCGCTTCAAGGGAGTCGCTGCGCCAAGGCATCGCCCTGAGCAACCGCGCCCCGAACGAGGGCTGTTGTTTCACATGTTGGGCTTCCAGCGCCGTCAGGAAGATGCGGGTCAGATCCCCCACATGGGTGGCATGGGTGAAATACTCCTGCATGAAGGCTTCCACCCCGCGTAGTCCTTCGGTGTCCTTGTAGCCTAGCGCCGCTGCTATTGCGACCTGACTGTCAAAAGTCAGCAGCTCGGCCGCGCGCCCGACCACCAGATGAAGATGGCAGCGCACGGTCCACAGGAAGTTCTCGGCTTGATCGAAACTGGCGTATTCTGTGGTGGTGAAATAGCCCGCGTAGATCATTTCGGAAGGCAGTTTCGCCCCGCTGAGGTATTTGGTTATCCAGTACAGTGTCTGGAGATCCCGCAATCCGCCTTTGCCCTCTTTAACATTAGGCTCCAGCAGGAAACGCGTCGCACCCTGCTTTTTGTGGCGGGCTTCCCGTTCTTCCAGTTTGAGAGCCACAAATTCGGGGCCTGTCGATTTAAACAGGTTTTTCCAAAGCAGGTTGTCCAGCTTTTCGGCCAGAGTTTCATCGCCGTACAGGAAACGGGATTCCAGCAGGGCGGTGCGGATTGTCAGGTCACTGGCGGCCAGCCGGATACACTCATCCACCGTGCGGGTTGCATGGCCGATCTTCAACTTGAGATCCCAGAGGATATAAAGCGTGCTTTCCACGACACTTTCGCCCCAAGGGGTCAGTTTGTAGGGGGTCAGGAACAGCAGGTCCACATCTGAGAACGGCGCCATTTCACCCCGCCCGTAACCGCCTACCGCGACAATGGAAATGCGTTCGGAGCGTGTGGGATTGGGCAGGGGGTGCAAATACATCTGCACCATATCCACGGCCGTCCTGATCAACTGGTCCGTCACGTAAGTATACGACCGGATCGTGCGGCTGGTTTTGAAGGGGGTCTTCAGATAGGCGGTTTTGATCTGTTCCCGGGCTTGGGTGTTCACCCGGTCGAGAACCGTGCTGATTGCAGTGCGTTTTGCGTAATTGTCGGCGCAGGCAGACAGCGCCTCCGCGATTTCTGCACGTATGGCGGGACCGTCAAAAAGCAGTCCCGGTTCGCATATCAACGCACCGGGACCACTTGTATTGGTTTGACTGGTATTAATATCAGGAGCCTGAGCCACCAAAGCTCCTTGGTGCTGGATCAAGAACGACAACGTTACCTTCCTGGAATGTAGCAACCGCCAGCGCACGCTGGTTGGTTCCGTCCGGACGCAGGCGGAAAATGCCGTTGGCGCCCTGGAAACCGGTATTGCGGGTTAGTTTTTTGCGGGTCAGTGCATCGGACGATCCGGTTTGCAGCAGGGTGCCGACAGCGCGCATGGCGTCATAAGCCTTGCCCGCCAGAAGATGCGGGTTGGAGCCATTTGCGGCTGCATAGCGCTGGTTAAACGAACTTGTGGCGCTGGTATCGTTCAGCGCGAAAAGCGATCCTTGCAGCCCTGCGCTGCTGCGCACCGCCGGTGCGGTCTGGTCCCAGCGGGTCAGGCCGATAAACTGCGTCGATGCCGAGGTGACACCTTTTTCCGGCAGCATTTGGGCGAACACGGGCAGGGCACCTGCTGCATCGGCATCAAGTACGAGCGCTGTTGCCCCCGTCCGCTCGATCAGGGATTTGGTGGCCGAAACTGCTGCAATTGCACTTTCGCTGGTCAATTCGTATTTTGCCACACCGACGAAACTCGCGCCGTTGTTTCTTGCAGCGGTTTGAACCGCCGCGGCGGCCACGTCACCGGCTGCATCGGCCCGAACCAGTGCGGCTACGCTGCGCTGGCCCTTGCGTGCGGCATAGCCGACAACACGGTCAGCCGTGTTTGCAAATGTGTCGCCAAGAATGAAGACATTTCCGCCTGCGATATCGGGGTTGTTGGAAAAGCTCAGAACGTTGATGCCTTGTGACGCCACCGCTGTGCCGGCTGCGTTTGCGGCCTGTGCAAACAGGGGGCCAACAAGGATCTTTGCGCCTTCACTGGCCGCGCGCTGGGCAGCGGCTGCAGCCCTGTTTGAATCACCGGCAGTCGGATAAACCCGCAAATCGATCTGCACATCACCCATTTCGGCAACAGCCATTTTCGCGGCAGCAACCAGACTTCCGGCGAGAGCTTCCTGCTGCTGGTTCCCCGAACCGGAGGGGACCAGAATGCCGACCACAACGGGTTTATTGGTGTTTACGCGGGGTCCTTGCGAACCGCCTCCAACCTCGGTACACCCCCAGAGAACAGCGGCGGCTGTTACAAGTCCGGCCGTCTTAAGGCCGATTTTCCGGATCTTATGAAACACAACAGTCCCCCTTCGTGACATGGCTGGTCTAAGCAGCGTAATATACGGGAAAAACTAAGTGCTGGGCGGTGGGAAAGCAACGCCTGTTCAACAAAGAAGTGGAATTAGGCAGATGCATGCTGGGAAAATTGCGGCAGGGCTCCATCTGGTAGCAACACCGATTGGCGCGGCGCGGGATATAACGCTGCGGGCGCTCGATATTCTGGCAAATGCGGATGTACTGGCGGCGGAAGATACGCGCAATACCCGCCGGCTTCTGGATATCCATGGCGTCAAGCTCGGGGACCGGCGGCTGCTGGCCTATCACGATCATAACGGCGCGCAAATGCGCCCCCAGTTGCTCAAAGCGCTGAAGGACGGGGCGTCTGTCGCATATGTGTCGGATGCCGGAACACCGATGGTGGCTGATCCCGGATTCGATCTTGCCCGTGCGGTGATCGCACAGGACCTGCCGGTCTATGCCGCGCCCGGTGCCTCGGCCCTTCTGGCGGCACTTTGCGTTGCAGGACAACCGACGGACCGGTTCTTTTTTGCCGGTTTCGCCCCCAATAAAACTTCGGCACGCAAGAAATTTTTTACGGAGTTTTCGCAAATCAGCGCCACGCTGGTGTTTTACGAATCGCCGAAACGCGCTGCCGCAAGCCTGCGGGATATGTGTTCGGTTTTCGGCAATGACCGTCCGGCGGCGTTTTGCCGGGAACTGACCAAAAAATTTGAAGAAACCTGCCGTGGCACGCTGGGGGAACTGGCGGAAGAGGTCTCAAGCCGCGAGTCGGTTAAGGGAGAGGTCGTTATCGTCTTGGGCCCACCACTGGAAAAGGAAGTGGTTCAGGATGATGTCGATACCGCAATAAAAGCTGCGTTGACACATTTGCGCGTCAAGGACGCTGCCAGCGAAGTGGCTGAAACTTTCGGTTTGCCCCGAAAGGAAATTTACCAAAGAGCTTTGGAACTGAAGGAAGATTCATAACCTTTTAACGTCTTACGAATAAAACAGGCCCTGTAACAGTTACGGGGGCCACATGGATCGCGAAGCAAACGGCAGATTATCCTTTTTGAAAGGGCAGGCGGCAGAAGGTCAAGTCGCGCAAGCCTACGAACGCAACGGCTTTGAAATTGTAGACCGCCGCTGGAAATCAAAAGAAGGCGAAATCGATCTGGTCGCACGCCATAAAGAAAAGCTGTATTTCATCGAAGTGAAAGCAAGTGAAACTTTCGATACAGCCGTTCACAGGATAACCGCGCGCCAGCAAAAACGCATTCGCAATTGTGCCTTGCACTATCTGGCGGAAAAAGCCGGACACCTTGATGTGGACTGCCGCTTTGATGCGGCATTGGTGGACAGCGCAGGCCGGATTAAAGTTTTGCCTGGTGCCCTTCTGGCTGCCTGAAATTTAATCCGTCAGGATCTTTTGCACCGCAGCCTTTTCAATTCTTCTTTTCAATAGATGGGCGCGGGTTATTGAAACCCGTGCCGCACTGCGTCATGTATTTATGAACGCAATTTGTGCAGCGGTGCTGCTCTCTGGAAAGAACAAAATTATGAGTTTGAAGGTCGCCTTCCAAATGGACCCCATCGGGGACGTCGATATTAATGCAGACAGCAGCTTCCGGATCGCCGAAGAGGCACAAGCCCGCGGGCACGAGCTGTTTTTCTATACTCCGGACAAGCTGGCTTTTGACGAAGGACGTGTAACAGCACGGGGGCACCGGATGGAGCTGCGCCGCGAAGTGGGCAATCACGTGACGCTGCAACCCGAAGAAACCGTCGATCTTGCCGATTGGGATGTGGTCTGGCTGCGACAGGACCCGCCGTTTGATATGGGGTATATTACCACCACTCATATTCTGGATATGCTGCATCCCGAAACACTGGTGGTGAATGATCCGCGCTGGGTTCGCAATTATCCGGAAAAGCTGCTGGTTCTGCAATTCCCCGAGCTTACACCGCCGACAACGATTGCCCGCGATCTGAATACTTTGAAAGCATTCAAGGAACGGCACGGTGACATTATCCTCAAGCCGCTTTACGGCAATGGTGGGGCCGGAGTTTTCCGCCTTGAGCCCGGCGATCGCAATCTGAATTCGCTCCATGAACTGTTCACGACCATTAACCAGGAGCCACTGATCGCCCAAAAGTTCCTGCCCGACGTCGCTGCGGGTGACAAGCGCGTCATCCTTGTGAACGGTGAACCTGTAGGGGCGATCAACCGCGTTCCGGCCAAAGGAGAGACCCGTTCGAACATGCATGTGGGCGGGCGCCCCGAAAAAATCGGTCTGAGCCCGCGCGACAGGGAAATTTGCGCCGCCATCGGCCCCCTGTTACGGGAAAAAGGCCAGATTTTCGTGGGCATTGACGTGATCGGTGGTAATCTGACCGAAATCAACCTGACGTCGCCCACCGGAATCCAAGAGCTGGAACGCTTTGATAATATCAATGTTGCGGAAATGATCTGGGAAGCGATCGAGGAGAAAACCCGAAAATGACCTCTCTGCGCCTGCGTCTTTACAGTTTCTTTACAAGACTGGTGATAAAGCCTTGGGTGCAGCGTGTTACCAACCCGGTAGAGGCACGCGAGGCATTTGAAAAACATGCCCGCCGCATGCATCTCCACCCTGCTGGTGCGGATTACCGTAACGGTAAGATTGGTAAAATTCCGGTATTGTGGGCCTCTGCCGGACCTGTCAGACGGCCCGAGGTTTTGTTGTACCTCCACGGCGGCGGCTTTATCGTGGGCAGTCCGGATACCCACAAACACATGGTCGCGGATATAGCGGGTGCTGTCGGTGTCGAGGCGGTTATCCCGCGTTATCGGTTGGCGCCGGAGAACCCGTTTCCTGCCGGCTTCGATGATGTGGTGGCGGTATACGACGGCCTGCTGGCACGGGGACTGCGGCCTGACCAGATCATGCTGGGGGGGGACAGCGCCGGGGGCAATCTCGTTTTGTCCCTGCTCGCGCATCTCTCCGACAAAAAGAGAGAAATGCCGCTTTGTGCTTTTGCAATCAGCCCTGTTGTGAATTTAAAAGGCGGATATGACAGCTTGAAGGAAAACGCAAAAAGCGAGGTTCTTCTCTGTGCCGAGCGGTTTGACGAGCTTGGCGCGATGTACCTGGGGCATCAGGACTGTGGACAGGACTGCGCTTCTCCTGTCCATGCAGCTTTCGAAAGCTGTCCGCCAATTCTGTTACATCACAGCAGCGGTGAAATCCTGCGGGATGATACGTTGGAGATGCAACGCAAACTTGTGTCAAAAGGACATGAGGTTCTCGTGCGCAGCTGGCCCAACGCATTCCATGTTTTCCATATCATGCGGGGGCATTTCCCAGAGGCCCGCGCTGCACTTGATGATGTGAGCGCTTTTCTCAAGGCACGGCTGACATCAAACGATAGCTGATAGCCTCCGCCACATGTGGCTGTCGGACTGTATCCGATTGATCCAGATCGGCAATGGTTCGGGCGACCCGCAGAACGCGGTGATAGCCGCGGGCTGACAGATTGAAACGCTCGGCTGCCTTTTCAAGTATCGCGTGTCCCTCGCGATCCGGTGTAGCGATTTCTGTCAAAACCTTCCCTTCTGCATCGGCGTTCTGACGCAGGTCTTTGTGGTCCTGAAAACGTTTGCCTTGTCGCGCCCTGGCTTCTGCCACCCGCGCTGCAATCGTCTTTGAAGATTCAGTGTTTTGGGACATGTTAAGGTCGCTCATCGTTACGGGCGGGACATCTACACGTAGGTCAAAGCGGTCCATCAAAGGTCCTGAAATCTTACCAAGATAATCCTCCCCGCAGAGGGGTACCCGTGCACAGGCCCGCGACGCATCGGCCAGATAGCCGCAGCGGCAGGGGTTTGCGGCAGAGACGAGCATAAATCGGCAGGGGTAGGTGACATGATTGTTGGCCCGTGCAACCATGACCGTGCCTGTTTCCAGCGGCTGGCGCAGGGTTTCAAGGACCTGTCTCGAAAATTCGGGGAGTTCGTCGAGGAACAGAACACCGTTATGAGCGAGCGAAATCTCTCCGGGTTTGGCACCGCGCCCGCCTCCGACAATCGCCGCCATGGAAGCCGTGTGGTGGGGATCGCGAAACGGGCGGGCCTTGGAAATACCGCCGGAAGACAACAATCCGGCCAGGGAGTGGATCATCGAGGTTTCCAGCGCTTCTTCCGGTTCCAGCGGGGGCAACAGGCCGGGCAGACGTGCGGCCATCATGGATTTCCCCGATCCGGGCGCGCCTACAAAAAACAGATGGTGGCGCCCCGCCGCAGCGATTTCCAGCGCCCTTTTTGCGCGTTCCTGACCTTTTACATCCCTGAGGTCTTTGGTCTGCGGCGCAATTGCAACCTCTCCCGGTTGCGCAGGGGCGAGTATCGCGCGTCCCCGAAAATGGTTCATGCATTCAAGAAGTGTTGCAGGCGCTATCACCTGAACCGCGCCAACCCAAGCGGCCTCCGATCCGCATTCTGCCGGACACACAAGATTGCAGCCAGCCTGCGCTGCTGCCAGAGCAGACGGCAACGCCCCGATGACCGGAATGAGCTTGCCATCAAGGGATAGCTCCCCGAGCGCGACTTGTCGGGCGGTCTCTTCGCGCGGGATCACATCCATTGCCGCCATGACAGCCAACGCGATTGGCAGATCAAAGTGTGACCCGACTTTCGGAAGGTCCGCCGGAGACAGGTTAATGGTGATCCGTTTTGCGGGCAGCGCAAGGGCCAGACTGTTCAAAGCCGCCCGCACCCTTTCGCGGGCCTCGGAAACGGCTTTGTCCGGCAGGCCGACAATCTGGAACGCCGGCAGGCCCGCTGTAAGGGAACATTGCACCTCTACAAGACGGGCTTCTACCCCGTTGAAGGCTACTGTGTAGGCGCGCGCTATCATCCAGCCCCCTGTCAATCCAACCGGAATGGTTAACACTACAGAGGGAGAAGTTTATTTTTAGTAAATATCCATGAAAGCATCCCAAGCCTGCGGATCGGCAACTGTTTTGTCTCGGCAGAAAGAGTTGCAAAATCCGAATACACGCCCTTCCAGTTCGAGATAATCAGTCACCGGCTTCCCCGAATAGGGGCAACTGGCGTTTTCGGATGGTCCTGCATCAACGGCCTGCGCTGCCAGTGGCTTCGGACCCGGCCATGTGCCCTCGGGCAGATCCTTATCGTAACCGGGCTGGATATAGTTTTGCGCGATCCCCATGGCCCGCCAGCGCCGGAAGGCGGGTTCGGAAAGGTGGGCGTCTATATATGCTTCTGCAATCCCGCTGCGGGGCAGGTTATAGGTGACAAACCGGCTGGCTGCGGGGGCGTAGAAAGCATCTGCGATGGAATACTCGCCGAACAACCAGGGTCCGTCCTGACCGAACCGGCTGCGGCATAGCTCCCACAATTCGACCATCCGTGCCACATCCTTCAGCACATCTTCGGTTGGCGAAAAACCGGGATAGAACCGCCGCAAGTTCATCGTGCAAGCCCCTCGCAAAGCGGTGAAAGAGGCATGCATTTCTGCTGTGACCGACCGCGCGAGCGCGCGGGCTTCGGGATCGGCAGGCCACATATCCTTATCAGGGTTCTGTTCTGCGAGCGTTTCGGCCATCGCCAGCGTGTCATTCACCACAACGCCATCAAATTTCATTGCGGGCACAAGGCGGGCCGGTTTGAAGTCTTCCAACATCTGGTGAAATTCCGGCTGATACATGCGCGCCGAGCGGCAGGAAACAGGTATCCCGAATTTTTCAAAGAGGAGCCAGCCCCTGAGGGACCAGCTGGAATAGGTTTTATCGGCTATGGCGAGTTCGTATTTCATAGACGCAGTATCGGTTGCGCTGGTGAAAACGCAAATCGTGTTTTGTGATGGCGCACGTCACACAGTGTGATTGACACCAAGAACCCGCCATGCGGTGCCCATGTGCTCAAGCCGGGTAACCGACAGATTGTCGATCTTGAAGGACAGCGCGGCCTTGGCGCTCATACCGGCTGCGCGTTGAACTTGTGTCAGGATCGCACCGAAGTGGGCGACAACGATGATGTCGGTGTCAGGATGTGCATCCCGCAGCCTGTCCACCCCGCGGCTGACGCGGGCGGCTGCAGCGTCCCAGCTTTCGCCGTTCGGGGGGGCGTGGGGTCCGGGATCGGACCAATAGGCGCGGGACAGTTCGGCATGGGTTTGCGCCACCTGTTTGAAGGTACGGTCTTCCCAGTCACCAAAATGGAGTTCCCGCAGATCGGGATCGCTGGGCAATCGCTTGCGCCCTGTCGCAAGTGCATCGGCCGTGGCGACGCAGCGAATCAAATCGGAAGAAACCACCACTGCATCCTGTGGCAGGTAAGTGTTCAGCCGGTCAAGGGCTTCAAGATCGGACAGGTCGGCGGGTGCATCTGTCCAGCCGATCAGCCCGTCGCGATGGGTTGGCCCGTGTCGGATAAACCAGAAGCGGCTCATGTCAGATTTGCCGGTAGCCGACCCTTTAACACCTTTGGAATTCCAGCTGTCACCATCACCACCAGATCCGCCTCTGCTGCCAGTTTCGCGTTGAGCCTGCCCTGATCCTTCTGGAACCGTCGGCCGAGCTTTGTATCGGGAATGACACTGTGTCCGACTTCGTTAGAGACTGTAACAATCGGGAAATTACTGGATTTGACAACGCTTAAAAGTGGCGCAGAAGGGTCTTCCGGGCAATTTTCGGACAAAATTAAATTCGATAACCATAAAGTCATGCAATCGATCAAAACCACTTGGGTATCATCGACTTTGGCCAAGGCCTCCGGCACCGCAATCGGGGCTTCTATTGTTGACCAGTCAGGACCGCGATCCATCTGATGTTGCTTGATTTTTTCTTCCATTTCGCTGTCGAAAGCCTGCGCGGTGGCAATGTAGGTGCGGGGGCGGTTAGCCAGCCGCACAAGGCTTTCCGCAAACCGCGATTTACCTGAGGCAACGCCACCCAAAATCAAGGAAAATTTAGGAAAAGTAAAAATAATTGCACTCCAATGTGAACGCTTTCGGGGGTTCAGACGTAGTATAATGAGAGCAAGCTTCAACAAGCTCAAGTGCAGAATGGACGAGGAGACCCGATCATGCCTCTTGATGACATTACCAACCACGACTTCCGCCGTCAGGCCATGAAAGCCGAGTTGCTGGACGCCGATACCGAAATCGCACTGGCCCGTGCCTGGCGCGACAATCGGGACGAGAAAGCCCTGCACCGTCTGATTAATGCCTATATGCGGCTGGCCATTTCCATGGCTTCCAAATTCCGCCGGTATGGCGCAAATACGCAGGATCTTATCCAAGAAGCAGGCGTCGGCCTTATGAAGGCGGCTGACAAGTTCGATCCGGACCGTGGCGTACGGTTTTCCACCTACGCACAGTGGTGGATCAAGGCTGCGATTCAGGATTACGTCATGCGCAACTGGTCCATGGTGCGTACCGGTTCCACCAGCAGCCAGAAGGCGCTGTTCTTCAACCTCAAGCGGGTTCAGGCCACATTGGAGCGCGAGGCGAGCGCTGCCGGTGAAGAGTTGGACGGGCATCAACTGTCCGAGATGATCGCACAGGAAATCGGTGTGCCGCTGCGCGATGTAGAAATGATGCAGGGCCGGTTGTCGGGTTCGGATTTTTCCCTGAACGCCCAGCAATCTGCCGAGGATGAGGGCCGCGAGTGGCAGGACACTTTGGCGGATGAAGGCCCGCAGGCTGCCGAAGTGGTGGAGCGTAATCACGATCTCGGCCAGCTTCGTAACTGGCTGACCACCGCAATGGAAGGTCTGAACGAGCGGGAACGCTATATTCTGGCGCAACGCCTGCTGGTAGAAGACCCCCGCACGCTGGGGTCCATTGGCGACGAGCTTGGCCTGTCCAAAGAGCGTATCCGGCAGGTGGAATCAGCGGCTCTCGGCAAGTTGAAAAAGCTGCTGGAAAAAAACACAGGCAATTCTGCAGAGATGATGGCTGAACTGATGTAACATTTCTGGCGGTGGTGCCGGATATGGATATTTGACCCAAAAAGAGGGCGGTACTGGCAAAAGCCGGAACCGCCCTTTGCTTTGCCTGCGAAGCTGGATAAGTCTTGTGCCAGAGCAAACGGGAGAGTGCGATGTTGAACGGGCGCAGGGTGTTACTGGTCATCGGCGGCGGGATCGCGGCCTACAAGAGCCTTGATCTGATCCGGCGGTTGCAGGAGCGCGGCGCGCGGGTTGTGCCTGTGATGACCAAAGCGGCGGAAGAATTTGTTACGCCGCTGTCAGTTTCGGCGCTGGCCGGTTCGAAAGTGTACCGCGAGCTGTTCGACCTGACGGATGAAGCCGAGATGGGCCATATCCAATTGTCCCGTTCCGCCGATCTGGTGGTGGTTGCACCGGCTACGGCAGATCTGATGGCCAAAATGGCCCATGGCGTGGCCGGCGATCTGGCGAGCACATTGCTAATGGCGACGGACAAGCGGGTTCTGATTGCGCCGGCCATGAATGTACGCATGTGGGATCACGCGGCGACCCAGCGCAATCTGGAGACTTTGAAACAGGACGGCGTGCTGGTCGTCGGGCCGGACAGCGGCAATATGGCCTGTGGTGAATACGGGCCGGGCCGGATGGCAGAGGTGCCCCAGATCATTGAAGCGGTCGAGGATGCGCTGCTGGACGGGCCGCTGCGGGGCAAACATATTCTGGTGACGAGTGGTCCAACCCACGAGCCGATTGATCCGGTGCGCTACATCGCGAACCGGTCCAGCGGGGCTCAGGGCACGGCGATAGCGCAGGCGCTGGCGGGGCTTGGCGCAAGGGTGACATTTGTATCGGGCCCTGCGGATCATCCGATGCCGGAAGGTGTGGATGTGGTGCGGGTTGAAACGGCAGCGCAGATGTTGGCTGCTGTCGAAAAAGGCCTGCCTGCGGACGCGGCTGTGTTTGCGGCGGCTGTGGCAGACTGGCGGGTGGCGAGCGCTTCTGACAGCAAGATTAAAAAGGACGGCAGCGGCGCTTTGCCGGTTCTGGAATTCGCTGAAAACCCGGACATTCTGGCAACTGTCAGCCAGAAGACGGAAGGCCGCCCGACCCTTGTTGTCGGGTTTGCAGCAGAGACTGACGATGTCATCAATCACGCGACAGCGAAACGGCAGCGTAAGGGTTGTGACTGGATCGTGGCCAATGACGTGTCGCCGGAAACCGGTATCATGGGAGGCTCTGAAAACGCGGTGACCCTGATACACAAGGACGGGTCCGAAAGCTGGCCTCGTATGGGAAAACAGGCGGTGGCAGACCGTCTGGCAGCAAAAATAGCAGAGGTGATTGGTGGCTGATCTCGCGGTGAAAATTACCTATCTGGAAGGCGCGGATGAAACCATCCCGCTACCGGCTTATGAAACAGATGGCGCGGCGGGCATGGACCTGCGGGCGAATCTGGCAGATCGGGGTTCGGTTGAAATTGCGCCGCAGACCCGCGCTTTGGTTCCCACAGGGCTGGCGCTTGAAATTCCACGCGGGTTTGAGGCGCAGGTGCGTCCCCGCTCGGGGCTGGCACTAAAACACGGTCTGACAGTCGCCAATGCGCCCGGCACCATCGACAGTGATTACCGCGGGCCACTGGGGGTTATTCTGATCAACCTCGGGGACACTACATTTACGGTTAACCACGGCGACCGGATCGCACAGATCGTCTTTGCACCGGTGATGCAGGTGGGCTGGGATTTGACAAGCGCGCTTAATGAAACCGAACGCGGGTCCGGCGGCTTCGGTTCTACTGGTCAGGGCTGATGATTTTAACGCTGATCCTGATCGCAGGCGCTGCTTTTGTTTTGCGCCTGCTTGGGGCCTCGCGCGGGGCGCAGGGGGCTGTGGTTGTAATCGGTCTGGCCTTTGTGCTGCTGGTGCAGCTGACCTTGCCATCCGGTTCCGCACTGCGGGTGGCAACAGGCGGGTCGGTCACGAACTGGTTGATTTTACTGGCGCTTGTTGCTGTTGTCGGGTTTTACAGCTTTGGCATCAAAGCATTGAAGCAACGGGCGGAGGATCGCGTGGAACCTGCGAAAAAAACCGACAAGCTGAGCGAGACAGAACTGGACCGATACGCGCGCCATATTGTGCTGCGTGAAATTGGCGGACCGGGTCAGCGCAAACTGCGCAAGGCGCGCGTGCTGGTGGTCGGTGCTGGTGGTCTGGGCGCACCGGTGCTGCAATATCTGGCGGCTGCCGGAGTTGGCACCATCGGGGTGATTGACGATGACATCGTCTCCCTGTCCAACCTGCAAAGACAGGTCTTGTTTTCCGAGGATGATCTGGGCGCGGCCAAGGTCTTTGCGGCGCAAAGCCGTCTGAAGGGGTTGAACCCGTTTGTCGAGGTTTTGCCCTACAACCGGCGTTTTAGCGCGGAAGAAGGCGCGGAACTGGTGACGGAATTCGATCTGGTGCTGGATGGCACCGATTCCTTTGCCACCCGTGCGCTGGTGAACAAGGCCTGCGTTGCAGCAGGGGTGCCGCTTGTCTCCGGTGCGATTGGCCAGTGGGAAGGTCAGGTCACCGTGTTCGATCCGGCACATGGCGACCCTTGTTATGCCTGCCTGTTTCCCGAAGAGCCTGCGGACGGACTGGCCCCCAGCTGCGCCGAAGCTGGCGTGGTCGGGGCTTTGCCCGGTATCATCGGGTCGATGATGGCGGCAGAAACAATCAAGGAAATCACCGGAGCAGGGCAGGTTTTGCGCGGCTCCATGTTGATTTTTGATGCGCTTTATGGCGAAAGCCGCAAGATACGAATTGAACGGTGTGATGGTTGCGCTGTCTGTAAAGGAATCTGAAATGGCCCATGTAACCCTTGTCGAATGTGATGCGGCATTGCCCCATGTCCTTGCTGCACCGAAAGAAGCAGCGATTGAGGTGTTGTGCCACCGTCCCGACTTCGGACAACGGGATTTCCGCGACGCACTCGAATTGCGTGTGGCCACAGGGATCGAAAACGAACGCTGGATGAAATATCCCTGGATGAAGCTTGAGGATGGTTCACCCGATCCGCGCATTCAGGTCTCTATCCTGCAAAAGCGGGTGTTGGACCTGTGCTGGCGCGACCGCGATGAAGTGGTCTATCCGGGTGATACGATGATTGCGGATATGGATCTGGGCGAGGAAAACCTGCCTGCGGGTACGCGTTTGCAAGCAGGGACGGCCATTCTGGAAGTGTCAGACGTTTTCAATACAGCCTGCGCCAAATGGAAGGTGCGTCACGGCCGCGAGAGCTTTGACTGGATCAACAAGCCGGAAAACGTAAAACACCGCCTGCGCGGTGCCTTGTGCAGCATTGTGCAGGACGGTGTCGTGCGTAAGGGCGATATACTCAGAAAGCTTTGATCCGGCGGAAAGATCAGTCCGGCGCGCGGGTGTAATCCCCGTCGCTGACCTGTTCCAGCCAGTCAGCTACCCGACCGTCCTGTGCTTCCTGCATGGCGATATGTTCCATTGCAGTATCAGGGGCGGCGCCGTGCCAGTGCTCCTCGTTCGGGGCGAAAAACACTGTGTCGCCTGTGCGAACGGTTCGGGGGGGCTGGCCACGCAAGCCCACCAGTCCGGTGCCGGATGTGATGTAGATCGTCTGGCCGAGCGGATGGGTGTGCCATGCGGTACGCGCCCCCGGTGCAAAGTAGACTTTCAAGGCACGCAGTCTTGCAGGTTCCGGAGCTTCTACGATCGGGTCTTGCCAGACATCGCCGGTGAACCAGTCGGAGGGGGCCTTGCGTGTTGGCCGGCTTGCACTGCGGGTGATGTCCATCGCCTGTCCTTTCGGGATCGGTGTCGCGCGTAACGCGGATCAGAGCATGCTTGGCACAACCTGATCCGGTGGACGGTGGCCGTCCGCAAAGGTTTTGATGTTGATGATAACTTTTTCACCCATCTCAACGCGGGCTTCCTCTGTGGCAGAAGCCATATGAGGCAGCAGCATGACGTTGTTCAGTTCGCGCAGGCGCGGATTGATTTCATTGCCATGCTCGAACACATCCAGCCCCGCACCGGCCAGTTCGCCGGCCCGAAGCATACGGGTCAGCGCGTTTTCATCTACCACTTCCCCGCGGGAGGTGTTGATGACAATCGCGCTCGGCTTCATCAGTTTCATGCGTCGTGCATTTAACAGGTGAAAGGTGCTCGGCGTGTGCGGGCAATTGATCGAGACCACGTCCATCCGTGCCAGCATCTGGTCAAGGCTCTCGCAATAGGTTGCATTGAGCGCGGTTTCCGCGTCTTTGTGCACCCGTTTGCGGTTGTGATAGAAAACCTGCATGCCAAAGGCATTGGCGCGGCGGGCCACAGCCGATCCAACCTGTCCCATGCCCAGAATGCCGAGCCGTTTGCCACCCAGACGTGCGCCCAGAAAGGCGGAGGGCGACCAGCCCTGCCAGTCCCCGGATTGCAGATGGCTGGAGCCTTCGCGGAACCTGCGCATCACCGCCAGCATAAGCGCCATGGTCATATCCGCTGTGTCATCCGCCAGAACACCCGGCGTGTTGGAGACCAGAATGCCACGTTGGCGGGCGGTGGCCACATCAATATGGTCCACACCGGAACCGTAATTCGCGATCAGCCGCAGATTGTCACCGGCCTGCGCCAGCATCCCCGCATCAATCGTATCGTTCAGTGTAGGCACAAGCACATCAGCAGTGCGCAGCGCAGCGGTCAACTGATCGCGGCTGAGCGGGGTATCGGTTTCGTTCAATTTTACATCGAACAGTTCTGACAGACGCTTTTCGACTGTGGCAGGTAACCGTCGCGTAACAACAACACTTAACTTACTTGAGGGCATTAGATAGAACCAACTCTGGATTTGTTTTTTCCATTCTGCCAAGGAATTACCTAATGGGGCAAGATCAAAGACCCCGACAGAGGCAAAAGATTTTGCAAGACGACACTAGACACGATGGCGATGCAAAAGACGGTGGGCGAATGACGATGGCGCGGGCAGCTTTCACGATATTGGTTCTCGGGGTTCTTCTTGTTGCAGGAATGGGCAACAGCGTTGCCTTTGCCGCTGGCAAGCGCGGTCCGGTGACAAACCTGCCGCTTCCTAGGTTTGTGTCTATGAAATCGGCCGAAGGTAACGTGCGGCGCGGACCCTCTTTGACCCATCGCGTGGACTGGGTGTTCAAACACGAAAACCTTCCCTTGCAAATCGTTGCGGAATACGGCCATTGGCGGCGGGTTCAGGATGCCGAAGGGCAGGGCGGGTGGATGCACTATTCCCTGCTTTCGGGCGCGCGTTATGTCATCGTTCAGGAAGACAATGCCCGTCTGTATCTGACACCAAATGACGCGGCTGCAACCCGCGCAATCGCAGAGCGCGGCGCCTTGGCCCGGCTTGGCAGTTGTGAGGCTGATTTCTGCGAGATCAGTGCTCAAGGGGCCAAGGGCTGGGCCAAAAAATCCGATCTCTGGGGGGTGTTCCCCGACGAGATCCGCGACTGATCCGCTTAGATCGTTACAACAACTGATCCCATCTTGTCCGCCTGCTCCACCCGTTCGTGTGCCGTGACGCTCTGATCGAGCGGATAGCTGGCGGCGACAGAATGTGTAAGCAGCCCGGATTCCAGCATTGCAGTCACTCCTTCAAGGGCCTCGCGGCGGGCTTGTGGTGTCAGGATGTAAACAAGGATCATGCGCAGGGTCAGATCCTTGAACATCATCGGCATAAACGGCAGTTGCGGCGCCGGATCACCGGCAGAGCCATAGGCGGCAATGGTTCCGTTCGGGCGCATGACTTCGGTCAGCAGTTGCGCATTCAGGCCAAACTCCAGCTCAATCGCACGGTGGGTGCCGCCAGTGAGGTCCAGTATCTGCGTTGCTGCATCCTTGTCACGGTAGTTCACCACATGATCGGCACCGGCAGCGCGGACATAGTCGGCCTTTTCCGCGCTGGACACCGTGGTGATAACCTCTGCTCCGCCGGTTTTTGCCATCTGGATGGCATAGCGGGCCACTGTTCCCGCCCCGCCGGAGACCAGAACTTTCTTTCCTTCAACAGGTCCGTCCGCGAACACCGTGCGATAGGCGGTCAGCGCGGGTATGCCAAGGCAGGTGCCCGCGTCAAAGGGCGTATCGTCGGGCAGATAGACCGCCTGTTCGGACGGCAGGGCAATATATTCGGCGCATGTGCCAAGGGGGCGTTGCCACTGGCCGTTCCAGATCCAGACCCTCTGGCCGATCCGCGCAGGATCAACGCCTTCGCCCACGGTCTCGATTTCGCCGGCTCCGTCCGAGTGGGGGATAATCAGCGGATAGGCCATCGGGCGCGAACCGGCGCGGGATTTAACATCAGACGGATTTGCCCCCGAGGCCGCCAGACGTACCAGAACCTCCCCTGCGGCGGGTTTTGGGGTCGGCTGGTCCCCGATCTGCAAGACATCGGCAGCCGCGCCCTGTTCGGTATAAAATGCAGCTTTCATAGGATCTCCTCAAAGTTTTGCGGTTTTCAGGCCGCAGTATCCAACCCGCGTCCCTTTAGCAGTGCATCCACTTTTGGCAGGCTACCACGGAATGCGGTGTAAAGGTCAGCACCTTCTGCCTTGCCACCGGCTGAATAGATGTTGTCATGCAGTTTGGCTGCCAGTTCTGGGTTGAACGGATCGCCGGTTTCTTCAAACGCGGCAAATGCATCTGCGTCCATGACCTCGGACCACATGTAGCTGTAATAACCCGAAGAATAGCCGTCACCGGAAAAGACATGGGCGAAATGGGGGGTGGCGTGACGCATCCGGATCGCCGCAGGCATGTCCAGTTCCTTCAGGATTTCGCTCTGACGGGCCAGCGGATCAATCGGCGGCGTGCCGGAATGGAACGCCAGATCCACCAGTGCCGAGGCGGTATATTCGACCGTGGCAAACCCCATATCGAAATTCTCGGCGGCGAGCAGCTTATCCAGCAGTTCTTTCGGGATCGGCGCGCCGGTGTCTGCGTGGCGCGCGTATTTTTCCAGCACCTCGGGCACCGACAGCCAGTGTTCGTAAAGCTGGCTTGGCAGTTCGACAAAATCCCGCGCCACAGAGGTCCCCGAGATCATGGGGTAATGCACGTCCGACAGCATCGAGTGCAGCGCATGGCCGAATTCATGGAACAGGGTGCGGGCATCATCAAAGGTCAGCAGGTTCGGCTCACCCTCGGGGGCTTTGGCGAAGTTGCAGACATTCACGGTGACAGGGCGGATAGCCGCATCCAGATTGGACTGTGCCCGAAAGCGCGAACACCACGCGCCGGAGCGTTTGGAAGAGCGGGCAAAATAATCCCCGATAAACACCGCCATATGCCGGTCGCCTTTGCGTACTTCCCATGCACGGGCGTCTTTGTGGTAGAGCGGCACGTCAAGGGCATGAAAGGTCAGCCCGAACAGCCGGTTGGCCGTGTCAAACGCCGCTTCGATCATCTGGTCCAGCTGGAAGTAAGGCTTCAGTTCCGCCTCATCCAGATCATATTCTGCCGCCCGCAGTTTTTCTGCGTAATAGCGCCAGTCCCACGGTTCCAGATCACCATTCACGCCGTCGTTGTGCATCATCTCCGTTAGCCGCGCTGCATCCGCGTTGGCAGCAGCCTTCGCCGGTTCCCAAACCGCCATCAGCAATTCGCGCACCGCATCGGGCGTCTTGGCCATTTCCGGTTCCAGCTTGAAATCCGCGAACGTGTCATAGCCCAGCAGGTTCGCCCGTTCCTGACGCAGCGCAAGGGTTTCGCGGACGATGTCGATATTGTCGGTCTTGCCGCCATTTTCGCCCCGCTTGCCCCATGCAATATAAGCCTTTTCACGCAGGTCACGACGCGCTGAAAATTGCAGGAACGGCACGATCAGGGAACGGGACAGGGTGATGACATAGCCCTTAAGCCCCCGTTCCTGCGCTGCGGATTTTGCCGCCGCCTTCAGGAATTCAGGCAGCCCGTCCAGTTCGGTCTCGCCCAGTTCCATGAACCACTCCCGCTCGTCCGCAAGAAGGTTCTGGGAAAAGGCCGTGCCCAGCTCCGCCAGACGTTTGGTCACTTCGGGCAGGCGGGCTTTGGCGGCTCCTTCCAGCTGTGCACCGGCGCGTACGAACATACGATGGTACAGGTCCAGCACCCGCGCCTGTTCCGCGCTAAGGCCAAGGGTGTCCCTGTTTTTGAAAAGCTGATCCACCCGCGCAAACAGGGCTTCGTTCATCATGGTTTCCGAATTGAACGTGGCAAAGCGCGGGGCAAGATCGCGCTGCAAGGCTTCCCGTGCGGGATTGCTGTCAGCACCTGTCAGATTGAAAAACACGCCCGCGACCTTATCCATCAACCCGTCCGCCTGTTCCAGCGCGTCAATGGTATTGGCAAAGCTGGGTGGTTCGGGATTGTCGGCAATTGCATTGATCGTTGCGCGGGACTGTTTGAAGGCCTCTTCAAAGGCCGGTGCGAAATCATCATCGCTGATTTGCGCAAACGGGGGCAGGGCGAAGGGACCGGACCAATCGGTGAGAAACGGGTTTTGCGTGGGCATGTCAGAGGCTCCTGAAAACATTTGAAGCCGACCTTATGCGCCTTGATCAAAGGTTTCCAGAGCTTGCAGATCATATGCGCGCGACAGCGTAGGAACGCCCTTGTGCAACTGATGCGCGTTTGTGGCACGAAGGTCGCAAAAACCCTGTGCCTTCCGCGCCGGCTGTCACAGTTTGGCCCATTTCGAATCCTAATTTCGGGATGTGGAATCGATTTGGTATGCGGGAAAATGAAAAAACCAATAATTATAGGGCTGGCAGGGCTTTGCCTTACAATCGGTGTCGGCGGGTACATGCTCGCCGGGGCTTCTGTGTATTCTCAGGCACCAGCGGTTCAGAGCAACCATGATCCTGCGCAATCCCCGTTTCAGGTGGAACGAAAAACCGGAGCAGCGGTATACGCTGATCTGGAGCCCTCTTCCGACGACGTGGCATCGGAGGCGGAAGCGCCCTCTGGCGGACCCAAGAAACTTTTGGGCGCTTTGCTTAGCGGCGGGGCAGAGATGACGAAGTCGCGCAGCTATGAACCCGGTGAAAGCCGCTTCAAAAAAGTTGGCACTTTTGTGGCCTCCTGTTCCACGGGTGGCGGTGCCAAAAGATGCAGCACCTCTGAATAGTCAATCAGCCCTGCTGTTTGCCGTTCAATCCGTGCCAGCAGACCTGCTGCACATGGGGGTTGGCATCAGCAAGCACACGGGGCTCCGTATGCTGTGGCCACAGCCGTAGGCTTAGTTGAGCCTTTCCCTGATCGTTCAGCTCAAAGGATAACCACGCAAGTGGTGTTTCAAGTGTGGCTTTGTTGCCTGCTGTCTCCATCGCGTCGGTAATCTGTTGCTGTGTCGTTTCGGGCAGATACTGCCACGTGATGGAGTGCATTACGACGCGGGACTTGCCGTGTGGGGCAGGGGCGCGGCACATATCTTCAATCCATGCCCCCGCATCGGCTGCATCAATCTGTGGCGGGAATTGCCGCGCCAGCGCGATTGCCGCGCGGGTTCGGGCCAGACGCTCGGGCTGGTCCGGCCAGATATAGGCCAGCAGCCGCAGGGCCTGATCAGGGTCCTGCACGTTGATCGGATTCAAATCGCATCCACGCCGCGCCACGATTTCCGGCATGTGCTTCGGAGCGGTGCCCTTCCAATCCGGTCGCAGTTGCAATTCCGAATTGGGATCACCCAAATGCGCCGACCCCATCTGGTGGGAAAACCGATCCAGATTAAGGTTCAGTCCTCCCGAACTGCCGATTTCGTAAACACTCAGGGGTCGCCCCGTTTGCGACCCGACCACCGCCAGGCCCGCCATCAACAGGCTGGCGCGGGCGACCTCGTTGGTTTGAGGTGCGAATTGCAGGAAGTCGAGGATTTGCGCATCGCAACTGCGCAGTGTTTCGGAAACCGCGCCTTTCAGTTTGGCTCTGTCGGGCTCGGGGTTTGGCGGGTAGAGCGGGGCAAGGCTCGGGCTTTGCCCCGACAGCACCATCGCGTGGAGCGCACCGCTGAGCCGGAGAGGAACCACATCCTTTAGCGGACCGGATTGTCCTGGCCAGTTGATTACATTGCGGCCAGTTGCGGTGCTGGTATCCAGGGCTTCCAGCAGGGCCAATAGCAGTTCAGAGGTAAACTTCGATCCCAACTGCCTGCACCATGCCGCCTGACGCTCAAAAGCACTTCGATCCAAAGGCATTCCACCCTCCATGTCGTTTTCGCCACAGCCCCTGTCGATTGACAGTGGAACGGACGCGAATTTTTTGGCTATCTGATTGCAACTTATCGCCAAAAAGAGAGTCGTGCTATGAAAACCCACGTAAAAGCCTGTGTTGTCGGCGGCGGCGCTGTCGGGGCCTCGATTGCGTACCATCTTGCCAAGGCAGGTTGGAAAGACGTTGTTCTGCTGGAGCGGGATGAACTGACGTCAGGGTCTACATGGCACGCGGCGGGACTGTTGCCGCTGTTCAATATGTCCTATGCGACAACTCATATTCACGATTATTCCGTAAAATTCTACAAAACACTGGAAGAAGAAACCGGATTGAACGCCGGATTTTCTGTGGTCGGTAACCTGCGCATGGCCCAGACCAAAGAGCGGATGGATGAATATATGCTTTACGGGACCACGGCGGAATCCGTTGGCGTGCCGTTTGAAAAGCTGACCCCCGCGCAGATCAAGGAACGCTGGCCGCTGATCCGCACCGAAGATCTGGAAGGGGCGATCTACCACCCGACCGACGGTTACATCAATCCGGCGGATGTTACGATGGCTATGGCCAAAGGCGCACGGCAGCGCGGCGTAGAGATCATCCGCAAGCGTCAGGTGGACAGTTATGAATGGACAGGCACCGAATGGATCGTGCGCGGTACAGTGATGGTCGAAGTGGGCGGCAATCTGGTGCCCTCAGAGGAAACCTTTGAAATTCACGCCGAACATGTGGTTACAGCAACAGGTAACCACGCACAGCGCACGGCCAAGCTGCTGGGGATCAAGATCCCCGCAATCCCTGTGGAACACCAGTTTATCGTCACCGACGTTGATCCGGCGCTTCAAGCCTACCGCGCGGCAGGCAATCCTGAACACCCAGTTATCCGCGATGCAGATGCGCAATCCTATGTGCGGGAAGAACGGGGCGGCTGGATTCTGGGCGTCTATGAAAAGAACGCTCCGGCGCGGTTTGAATATGGCGTGCCCGACAGTTTCCGCGCCGATCTGTTCCAGCTCGATCTGGAAAGGATCGAAGACCAGTACATGGCGATGATCCACCGCCTTCCGTCCTGTGAAAATTCCGGCCTGAAAGACGATTTCAACGGCCCGATCTGCTATACGCCGGATGGCAACCCGCTGGTTGGTCCGGCACCTGGTCTGCGCAATATGTGGCTGGCCGAAGGCTTTTCCTTCGGGATCACTGCGGCGGGTGGTACGGGTTATTACATGGCGCAGATGATGGTCGAAGGCGAGGCCGAGATCGACATGGCATCGCTCGACCCGAAACGCTACGGCTCTTGGATGACAACCGAGTTCGCCGCCCGCAAGAACGAGGAATGTTACGATCACGTTTACATCCTGCACCACCCCGACGAGGAACGCCCCGCCGCACGTCCGCTGCGCACGGCCCCTGCCTATGACCGCCAAAAGGCGCTGGGCGCACAGTTCGGCTTTGTGAACGGCTGGGAACGTCCGAATTACTACGGGCCGCTGGATGCGCCGGATAATTTTGACCATGACGGGCGATCTTTCCGCCGTGGAACGTGGTGGAAATACGCGGTGGAAGAAGCCAAAGCCATCCGCGAAGGTGTCGGGCTGATTGATGCCACAGCCTTTACCAAACATGTGGTCAAAGGGCCGGGCGCGACCGCGTTTCTGGATTGGTTCACTTGTAACAAACTGCCCAAGATCGGCCGCATCAACCTGACCTATGCGCTGACCGATGCAGGCACCACCCGCACCGAATATACCATCGTTCGCAATGGAGAGGATTCCTATTATCTGGTCTCTGCCGGTGCGTGGACGGATTATGACGCGGATTTCCTGCGCAAAGCGGCCGAGGATAAAGCGGGCGAGTTTGGCTATATCGAAATTCAGAATGTCACCAGCCAATGGGGTGTCTTTGCCATTGCCGGTCCGAAATCCCGCGATGTTCTAAAAAAGATCATCAAGGACGCCGATCCTGATACCGCCCTGTCCAACAAGCGGTTCCCTTGGCTGTCTGCACAGCAGATCGAATTGGGCATGTGTCCTGTGAATGCGATCCGTGTGGCCTATACTGGCGAATTGGGCTGGGAATTGCACCACCCGATCGAGATGCAGAACTACCTGTGGGATCTGATCCTTGAGGCAGGCAAGGAACACGGGCTGAAGCTGGTGGGCGCACGGGCGCAAAACTGGCTGCGGCAGGAAAAATCCTATCGCGCATTCGGTAACGAACTGGGCCGCGATGCCACCCCCGCCGAGGCCGATCTGCCCCGCTTTATCGACCTGACTAAAGAGTTCAACGGCAAGGCCGCGATGGAGGCCAAGGGCATCCGCGCAAAATGTGTTACCGTCCTGATCGACGGACCCGACGATGCCGATCCTTGGGGACGCGAAGCACTGTTGCTGGATGGTAAAAAGATCGGGCGGCTGACTTCGGGCGGCTATTCGGTGCATTTCGAAAAGCAGATCGGCATGGGCTATGTTCCGCCCGAACTCGCTGTGGTCGGGCAGAAGCTGCAGGTGCGGATGCTGGGTGAACTGTGGAACGCAGAGGTGGTTGAGGACAGCCCCTACGACCCGAGCAATGCCAATATCCGTGTGAACGGATAGACTTGGTCAGAAATTTCTAATCTAAAACAGACGCTGCCATCCCAAATGGCGGCGTCTTTCCGTTTGGCATCTGTTCCACCCTTGGTAGCATTTTTCATCCGGTTCACGATTCTTCGTATGATGCACAATTTTTATGCTACTATTTACTGACTAATCGGACGTGAGCGCAGTAGCGGCACTAAAAAAAATCTTAAGCAAAAGGAATTATTAAATGGACCTCAGATATAACGGCGGTGATCCCGGATTTTTCAGCGCACCCTTCACCGAAACAGGGGCGTTTTCGACAATTGTCGACAGCAAGGTCGTCTTTTCAACCGCCAGTTCGGAAACTGTAATGGTTGGTAGCGGATTCACGGCGGGCGTTTCGGGGCTGCCCGGGGACACCGGCACTGTGACAGGTGTAACCTACAAGCAAGGCGGCGCTGTCATAGCCCGTTTCACGGACCTGAGTTGGGCCATGTCTGCTCTGCTTCCCGCGCTGCTTGCCATTGATGTTGATGATTATACCGGCATCAACGCGTTGTTGTCCGGAGACGTCCTGAACATCAATGCAGTCGGTGCAAGTGATGCGTTTAAGCTGCCGACGGAGTTGGAACTGGACGGCGGCGTTGTCTTCAGAGGCTCTTCCCACAACGATATGATGACTTCCGGTGACGGCGATGATGAACTCTCGGGCCGGAGCGGACGGGACAGTTTGGACGGTGGTGCCGGCGATGATACAGTAGAAGGCGGCGCCGGTAATGACGAACTGGGCGGCGGTTCCGGCAACGATAACGTGAGCGGCAACACCGGACATGATGCGATCTACGGCGGTTCCGGCGATGATACGCTGAACGGAGACGGTGGCAAAGATTACATTTCGGGTGGCGATGATGACGATCAGATCTTCGGCGGCGGCGGCAAGGACGAAATCGAGGGTGGCAACGGCAACGACATAATCTCTGCTGGTAAAGGCCATGATAGTGTTGACGGTGGCGCTGGCGACGACCAGATCGACGGCGATGGCGGACATGACAAGCTGTATGGCGGAGCCGATAACGACATCATCCGAGGCGGGTCCGGTAAGGACCGGATCGAAGGCGGCGACGGGAATGACATTCTCGGCGGCAATTCCGGTAAGGATACCATCAAGGGCGGCGCAGGCAATGATTTCATCGTTGGCGGGTCCGGTAAGGACGTGCTTTACGGTGGAACCGAAGCCGACCAGTTCATCTTTAACCACGCCAAAGACAGCGGCAAAGGCAAGTTTTCTGATACGATTATGGATTTCGAACAGGGTGTCGATTTCCTTGATTTTTCTGCCTTCGGGGCGGAGTTCATCGGGGATGCGAAGTTCTCTGGCACCGGCGCCGAAGTTCAGGCAACGAACGACGGCAGCGGAAATTCCATTCTGATTGTCGATGTAAATGGCGATGGCAAAGGCGACATGCGCATTGATGTAATGGGAGTAGAGGATCTTATGGCGGACAGTTTCGTAACGCTTGATCCTGCCTGATACCGGACCGTTTTTAGACACCCGAAAGCCCGGCCCCGCGCCGGGCTTTTGACGCATGACTTATACAAGAAAAAATTATCACATGCCGCGCTGCGTTGACCGAGCATGCATGCTAGCCGCGACTAAATCTGCGCGGGTATTGAGAGAAAATTTACAATTTCAGGGTGAAATTCTTGCAGTCTGGCAACGTATTTCGACTTATGAACGCATGTATAATGCAATTTTACCACAAAATAGCCCGATTTCCCCCTCTCTTTACTCTAGGTAAACTAATGGGAGGCTGCGCACGATAGTGCAGCAGCATTGATTTAAAGAGGGAAGTTCGATGGAATTCAAACTTAATGGTGGGTCCATTTATAGCATATTCGCGCATGGTGTTGCCGGTGCAGAGATCTCCTCAGTTACCGACACCAAAATTATTTACCAGAGAGATAATTTGGAAGCTGTGTTAGCGGGAGAGGGATTTTCCACAACGGGCTCCGGCGCCATGGCTTCAGCAGGTACAGTTCATTCCATCACGTTGAAAATAGATGGCGAGGTGTATGCCAGAGGAACGGATTTAATGTGGTCCTTGTCAGAGTTACTATCTGAGATCAAGAGGATGGAGGAGGCGATCGAAGCGAGCGAAGCGTATGATCCCAGCGGTTTGAGCGCACTGCTGTCCGATGGTCCACTTGAGGTAAATGGTATTGGCGCAAGTCAAGGGATAAGGCTTTTGGAGGGGATGACTTACGATGGAGAAGTCACATTCAAGGGCTCATCGAACAGCGACATTGTGTTCGTCGACGCTGGCGATGATAAATTGTTTGGTCGTGGCAATCGGGATTATCTTGCCGGGGGCGAAGGCAATGATCGGATAGACGGTGGTGGCGACGCGGATATCTTGCATGGGAATGAAGGTAACGATAAGATCATTGGTAGAGGTGGTGATGACGAAATGTTTGGTGGAGCTGATGCCGATGACATCGACGGGGGCAGCGGCGCAGACATTATTAACGGCGACGAAGGCAATGACATCCTTAGCGGCGGAAAAGGTAGAGACACCATAGACGGTGGCGCTGGCGACGACCAGATCGACGGCGATGGCGGACATGACAAGCTGTATGGCGGAGCCGATAACGACATCATCCGAGGCGGGTCCGGTAAGGACCGGATCGAAGGCGGCGACGGGAATGACATTCTCGGCGGCAATTCCGGTAAGGATACCATCAAGGGCGGCGCAGGCAATGATTTCATCGTTGGCGGGTCCGGTAAGGATGTGCTTTACGGTGGAACCGAAGCTGACCAGTTCATCTTTAACCACGCCAAAGACAGCGGCAAAGGCAAGTTTTCCGATACGATTATGGATTTCGAACAGGGAGTCGATTTCCTTGATTTCTCTGCCTTCGGGACGGAGTTCATCGGGGATGCGAAGTTCTCTGGCACCGGCGCCGAAGTTCAGGCAACGAACGACGGCAGCGGAAATTCCATTCTGATTGTCGATGTGAATGGCGACGGCAAAGGTGACATGCGCATTGATGTTATGGGAGTAGAGGATCTTATGGCGGACAGTTTCGTAACGCTTGATCCTGCCTGATACCAAACACAGTCTGACACGACCAAAGCCCGGCTATATGCCGGGCTTTTTCGTTGCAGGCGGAACAGTCTTTCCGCACTTGTTTTTTCCACAACGGCAGTGTGAAACTGGCATCTCAACCGCCCGAAGGAGAAGGCTTGTGTCGCAACGTTTGGCCCATACTGCGCTGGTCGTTCAGGATTATGACGAGGCTATCGCCTTTTACGTGGATGTTCTGGGGTTCGAACTGGTCGCGGACAGCTACCAGCCGGAACAGGACAAGCGCTGGGTGGTCGTTCGTCCAAAAGGGGAGAACTCAGCCTCGCTGATTCTAGCAAAGGCGAGCGACGATACACAGCGCGCTTTTGTCGGAAATCAGGCGGGCGGACGCGTGTTTTTGTTTCTGCAAACCGATGATTTCTGGCGGGATTACAAACTCTATCTGACCCGCGGAGTAGAGTTCACCCGTGATCCGGCGGTGATGGAGTATGGCACTGTCGCCGTGTTCAAGGATCTCTATGGCACGCTTTGGGATCTGATCGAATTCGCGGACTAGCGCATGAACTTGCCGAGAATGTCATTCATCGGCGAGCCGTCCCCGTCTGCGTCCAGTAATTTGGACAAATGGCCGAGGTCCGGTCCCTTGCCATCCGTACCACCGCCCAGAAACCCGCCGACCATGCCCATGATGCCGCCGCTGTCATCTGCGCCGGAAAACCGGCCCATCAGGTTCTCGATAGTGTTGTCTGGCATCTCTTTTTGCAATCCGCCTTGCAGCATCGCTGCCAGTGCGGGCAGGAATTGCATCACTGTGGCCAGATCGATTCCCGTGCGCTCTGCCGCTTCCGAAGCAATCTCTTTTGGGGCCTGATGCCCGCCCATCAGGGTTTCCAGAAACGCCATGCCCTGTGCCTGTCCAGTCGGCGCTGCGGCTTGGGAGGCATCTTCGAAGTAGCTGCGTTGCTGTTCGCCGTGGAGCGAGGACAACAGGTCTTGCATCCCTCCGCTTTCCGCCTTTTCCTTGGCAGCCTGACCGATCGTCGGTGCAAGTAATTCGGACAGTTGCTGTGCCTGACTCTCGTTCATGCCGAATTGACTGGCAAGCTGCGACAGCCCCTGTCCGTTCTGGGCATTCTGCAAAAGGTTCATCAGGGACATGGCAGCCTCTTCGGTCATAAAAACAGTTATAATAAATATGTGGGGGGAAAATCGGAGCGGTCAAGGCTGCACATGTCAGGACCTGCGGGGGCATGCCCCGCAGGTGCCGGTTTTATTCGCTGTCCATATCCCAGCCAAGGTGGCGGGCGACGGTGAAGATGTCTTTGTCTCCACGTCCGCACATATTCATGACCATGATGTGGTCTTTAGGCAGGGTCGGGGCCAGTTTGCGCACATGGGCCAGCGCGTGGGAAGGTTCGAGCGCCGGAATGATACCTTCTGTGCGGCAGGAGAACTGGAACGCTTCCAGCGCCTCTGCATCGGTTACGCTTACATATTCGGCGCGGCCTGTGTCATGCAGCCAGCTGTGTTCCGGCCCGATCCCGGGATAGTCCAATCCGGCAGAGATCGAATAGCCTTCGAGGATCTGGCCTGCATCGTCCTGCAACAGATAGGTACGGTTGCCGTGCAGAACACCCGGTTTGCCGCCCAGCAGGGAGGCACAGTGTTCCATATTGTCGTTCACACCCTTGCCACCGGCTTCGACACCGATGATGCGTACGGATTTATCGTCCAGAAACGGAAAGAACAGGCCCATCGCGTTAGAACCGCCGCCGATGGCCGCAATCACGCTGTCGGGCAGCGCACCTTCGCCTTCATGCTCTGCCAGTTGTTCGCGCACTTCCTTGCCGATGATGCTTTGGAAATCGCGTACCATGGCGGGGTAGGGGTGCGGACCGGCCACGGTGCCGATGCAATAGAAGGTTTCGTCCACATAGGTCACCCAGTCGCGCAGGGCATCGTTCATGGCGTCCTTCAGCGTGCCACGACCGGAGGTCACAGGCACCACTTCAGCGCCGAGCAGCTTCATGCGGAACACGTTGGGGGCCTGACGTTCTACATCGTGGGCACCCATGTAGACCACGCATTTCAAACCGAATTTGGCACAAACGGTGGCTGTGGCCACCCCGTGTTGCCCCGCGCCGGTTTCCGCGATGATCCGCGTCTTGCCCATGCGCCGCGCCAGCAGGATCTGCCCCAGCACGTTGTTAATCTTATGGGCGCCGGTGTGGTTCAGTTCATCCCGTTTGAAATAGACTTTCGCGCCGCCCAGTTCTTCGGTGATCCGGCTGGCAAAATAGAGCGGGCTGGGACGCCCAACATAGTGTTTCCACAGATAATCCATCTCGGCCCAGAAATCCGGATCAACCTTTGCTTTTTCATATTCGGCTTCCAGATCGAGGATCAGCGGCATCAGGGTTTCAGATACAAACCGTCCGCCGAAATCACCGAACCGGCCGTTTTCGTCAGGGCCGGACATAAAGGAATTGAGCAAATCGTTCATCAGGGTTCTCCTTGGGTCGCACGTGATCTAGCCCGACTCCCGCGTCAGGTAAACCCTGCCCTGAAAGGAGGCGGTTTTTTCGGGGCGATCCCTGCGGAATCAGCGGTGTTCCAGCACCTCAAGCGCCAGAATTGTCGGCAGATGGCGCACAACCTCTTCCCAGCTTTCGCCTTCGTCCAGACTTGCAAAAACCGACCCGCTGTTGGTGCCGAAATAAACGCCAGCCGGATCGTTGCTATCGCCGCCCATGGCTTGCCGCAGTACGGTGAAGAAGCAGCCTTCCTGTGGCAGCCCGTTGCGCAGGGCCTGCCAGCTTTCCCCACCGTCACGAGACCGCCAAACCGCCGCCGCCGCATCGGGCGGATACCGTCCGGCGCTGTCTCCGTTTAGCGGAATGGTCCATAGGGTCTGCCCGTCGCGCGGATGCACGCGCACAGGAAATCCGAAAGTAGAGGGCAGGCCGCCGGTAATATCGTCCCAACTGCGCCCCCCGTCCGCAGAGCGCCAGACCCCGTGATGGTTCTGCTGGTAAAGCAGGTCTGCATCGCCGGTGGCACGCATGATGTTGTGGACGCAATGGCCGGTTTCTCCGTCCCGCGGGGCGGCGGGGTGGTCATGCTGTGGGCAGGCCTGCGCGTTGGACATGCGATTGCGCCGCTCCCAGCTTTGGCCGCCGTCCTCTGACGCAAAGACACCTGCTGCAGAAATGCCGACCCAGAGCTTTTGCGGATTGGCCGGATCGGACAGGATGGTGTGCAGCGTCAGGCCCGCCGCACCGGGATTCCAGTCTGCCGCCGAAGGATGATCGGTCAGGCTTTCAACCCGTGTCCAGCTTTCGCCGCGATCCGTGCTTTGCAGCAGGTTCGCCGGTTTGGTCCCGGCATAAAGCCTGTCCCCCGCCAGCGCGAGAGACCAGACCTGTGTGAAATCATTTCCGAAGGGCAGGGGGGCATCGCTCCAGCCGATCGCTGCGGCGAAATCAGGATCGTTGGCGGCCCAGTCATCCATCGACCCGCGGGACAGACGGGTTAGACCCCATGTGTCGCCCAGATCGTCAGACCGCCAGACTCCTGCGCCGAAAAAGTCACCACCACCCCCGGCCCAGAGCGTGCCTGTGGCCGGATCTCCGATTACATGGTTAATGGGCCACCCGTCACAAAACGGACCGCTGATCCGCCATCCGCTGCGAGACTCTTCGCCGGATGCCAGAAAGACGCCTTTGGTGGTGCCAACAAGTAGGGTTGTGCGCAGGGTTTCCATGATCTCACTCCTCCGCCCCTGAGACTAGCACAGGATCGGGTCAGGAGAGGTCAAAAAACCGAAAGGGTCGGGATCAGGCCGAGGCTGCCTTGCAAAACGCCGCGATTTTCGCGCTGTCTTTGACGCCGGGCGTGGATTCGACGCCGCTCGATACATCTACCTGACGCGCACCTGTCATTTGCATCGCCAGCGCGACGTTTTCAGGGTTAAGACCTCCGGCCAGCATCCAAGGCACAGCCCAGCGGCGCCCTGCAATCAGAGACCAGTCAAAGGACAGCCCGTTGCCCCCCGGCAGATCGGCGGTTTTGGGGGGCTTGGCATCCACCAGCAACTGATCGGCTACGCGGGCATATTCATTCAGGGCAGGCAGGTCATCGGCATCGGCCACGCCCACGGCCTTCATCACAGGCAGGCCGTAGCGGGCTTTGACCTCTGTAACGCGCTCCGGAGTTTCCCTGCCATGAAGTTGCAGCATGTCGATGGGCACCTCTGCAAGGATGGCATCGAGTTCGGCGTCCGTTGCGTTCACCGTCAGGGCCACTTTGCACACCCCTTCAGGCACTGCGAGAGCGAGTTCGCGCGCGGTGGGAATGTCAACATTTCGCGGAGATTTCGCAAAAAAGACAAAGCCGACATAGGCCGCGCCGGCAGAGGCAACAGCGTCCAGAGATTCGCGCGTGGTAATCCCGCAAATTTTAACTGGCATGGTTGTTACTCGATCAGGGCAAGCACATCATCCGTGCCTTCGCCGGATTTCGCCTTGAGAACCTTGTTTTCCCGTTCCAGACGGTGCAGTTCCTTGCCCTTTTTGGACAGATCATTGCGGTATTTAAATTCCCGCATCCATTCCCAGACAAAACCGATCAGCAAGCCAACGACGATCCCCATAAAAATGACGAGAAACAGGGGAAGGGTGATGCTACCGGAAAGTTGAAAGACAGAGGCCAGTTCTTCTGGCATCACCCGCAAGGTCACGGGGGTACGGTTGGCGAGCGCCACCACAATCAGACAAACGCCGATGACGGCAAGAAAAAGATAACGGATGTAACGCATCATGGGTCAATACTCCTGCAATAGGACACACCTAATCCCAACAGGAATAAATGCAACCTGACTTTATCGCTTTATAGCCTGAGAAGACCCGCCGCACACGCGACGAAAGGCATCAGCCGCCGTTCAGACGGTCGCGCAGCAATTTGCCGGTTTTGAAGAAGGGAACGTGTTTCTCTTCCACCTGCACGGATTCTCCGGTGCGGGGGTTGCGGCCAATCCGAGCGTCCCGTTTTTTGACGGAAAAAGCGCCAAACCCGCGCAGTTCCACACGGTCGCCGTTGGCAAGTGCCTCGATGATTTCGTTGAACACTGTAGACACGATGCGTTCGACGTCCCGCTGGTAGAGGTGCGGGTTCGCTTCTGCAATTTTATCTACTAATTCGGAACGTATCATAGACTTCAGTCCTCCCAAAAGGTGCGGCCTTTTTGCGGCTCTGCTTGGGTACGACTTTACAGAATTTACTTTGCGATGGAATAGAGCCGTGGCCCTGATTGTGTTGAAAATCGCTCTAACATGCCGTTTTTGGCGAGAAATTTTCCGACCGGAGCCAAAAATCCACTCTCCTGATAGTCCGGAGTGTAGGGATCAACCGGAAGGCCAGCCTCAACCGAATCGAGCGAATCAATGTAATCCTCGGCTTCGTCAAAGCCGCCGATGGCGTCGATCAGGCCCAGTTGCAGTGCAACACGGCCGGTAAAAACCCGTCCGTCTGCCACCTGATCCAGCGCTGCTCCTGTCAGGTTGCGGCGCTCTTCAACCAATCCGCGAAACCATTGATAGCTTTCGTCGATCAGCTTTTGTTCCGCAGCAAGCCCTTCGGCGCTGGCTTTGCGGTAAGGAGTGAGGTCTGCCTTTAGCTCGGAAGAGCGGATGGTCTGCATATTGATGCCCAGCGTAGCCATCAGGTCTGTCACATCGGGGTATTCCATAATGACGCCGATCGAACCGGTGACGGTATTCCCGCGTGCTATGATGTAATCGCTGCCAAGTGCTGCGATATAGCCGCCCGAAGCGGCCACTTCGCCAAGGACCGAAACCACGGGTTTGATCTCTGCAATTTTACGGAGCCGCTCGAACAACGCCTCGGAGCCGACTGTGGTGCCGCCCGGACTGCTTATGGTCAGGATTAGGGCTTTCACGCTGTCGGTTTCCTCTACCATGCGTAGAGCTTCATCCATCAGCGGGTCATCGTAAATCACGCCGGAGAGATCCACATGCGCGATATGATTGGAAAAACGGGGTGTGCCGAATAGCCAGACCGAAAGAACGATCAGGGCGCCCAGTAGCCCGAGCGTGGCAAAGACACCGCGCCAGAAAGCAGAGCGGCGCCACTTACGGCGCCGCTCCTCGTAGAAATCACGTTCAAAACCAGTCATTTCAGTTCCCAACGTGAAACTCTCTTATCAGTCGTCCTGGCCCTTCAGAGCCGCACCGAGGATATCCCCGAGAGACGCGCCGGAGTCAGAAGAACCGTACTGTTGTACTGCTTCTTTCTCTTCTGCGATCTCGCGTGCTTTGATCGACAGACCAAGGCGACGGGAAGATTTGTCGATGTTGGTAACGCGTGCGTCTACCTTGTCGCCAACGCTGAAACGCTCCGGGCGTTGCTCTGCACGATCACGGGACAGGTCGGAACGACGGATGAAGGATTTCATGCCATCATACTCAACCTCGATGCCGCCGTCCTCGATGGAGGTCACGGTCACAGTTACCACAGCACCGCGCTTAACGCCGGCTGTTGCATCTGCGAACGGATCACCGTCCAGGGCTTTGATCGACAGGGAGATACGCTCTTTCTCGGCGTCGATGTCGGTGACAACAGCCTTGACGATATCGCCTTTGGAGTAGTCAGCCATGGCTTCTTCACCGGAACGGTCCCAATCCAGATCGGACAGGTGAACCATGCCATCGATGTCGCCTTCCAGACCGACAAACAGACCGAATTCAGTGATGTTCTTAACTTCACCTTCAACTTCTGTGCCGATTGGGAATGCAGTCTCGAAGTTCTCCCACGGGTTGCCCTGAGTTTGTTTCAGGCCAAGGGATACACGACGTTTTACGCTGTCGATTTCCAGAACCATCACGTCTACTTCTTGCGAAGTGGACACGATTTTGCCCGGGTGTACGTTTTTCTTGGTCCAAGACATTTCGGACACGTGCACCAGACCTTCGACACCGGCTTCCAGCTCTACAAATGCACCGTAGTCGGTGATGTTTGTAACGCGGCCCTTGTGTACGGATTCCAGCGGGTAGCGTGCTTCCACGTCGCCCCAAGGATCGTCTTGCAGTTGCTTCATGCCCAAAGAGATACGGTGTGTCTCTTTGTTGATCTTGATAACCTGAACCTTGATGGTTTCGCCGATTGTCAGGATCTCGGACGGGTGGTTCACACGACGCCAAGCCATGTCTGTGACGTGCAGCAGACCGTCTACGCCGCCCAGATCAACGAACGCACCGTATTCGGTGATGTTCTTGACGACACCGTCAACGGTTTCGCCTTCGGACAGGTTGCCAACGATTTCCGCACGCTGTTCAGCACGGGACTCTTCGAGAATGGCGCGACGGGAAACAACGATGTTGCCACGACGACGGTCCATTTTCAGGATTTGGAACGGCTGCGCCATACCCATCAGAGGGCCGGCATCGCGTACAGGGCGTACGTCCACTTGGGAGCCTGGCAGGAACGCAACAGCGCCGCCCAGATCCACAGTGAAACCACCTTTGACGCGGCCAAAGATTGCGCCTTCGACACGCTCTTCTGCTTCGTAGGCTTTTTCCAGACGGTCCCAAGCTTCTTCGCGACGGGCTTTGTCACGGGAAATAACAGCTTCGCCGCGGGCGTTTTCAACGCGCTCGAGGTAAACCTCTACGCTGTCGCCGACTTCGATTTCAGGAGCCTGGCCCGGCGCTGCAAATTCTTTAAGATCAACACGGCCTTCCATTTTGTAGCCGATGTCGATGATGGCCTGACCGGCTTCAATTGCCAGAACAGTCCCTTTAACAACCGAACCTTCGTCCGGAGTGTCAATTTCAAAGCTCTCAGCCAAGAGGGCTTCAAAGTCTTCCATTGTCGCGTTAGCGCTCATATATGCGTTTCCTTTTTGCGTCATTTTACTGGCCGCGCGGTTGGTCCCACGGGTCTTTGGGTTTCGTTTCTCACGTTCAGCGAAACGGGAATTGCTCAAACACACAAAGGGCCGGAGTAAGTCCAGCCCTGCTCTTCCCGTCGGCGTTGTATCCGCCACCACTTGTCGTGATTGCCCGCGCTATAGATGAGATTTGTCCGTTCTACAAGGGAAAAGCGGCCCAATCCCCTTGTGCAGCAGGGTTTCGCCCCTTGTGCGCTGCTACAGAATACCATGATTAAAGTGACGGGGCGTGAAAGGCCCGACCTTTTCAAACCGTTGTGTTAAAACGCAATCTGACGTAGGGTTTCTGTAATTAATACCCAAATAAGTTCAATTTTAGTCCAATTCGTAGGGTTTTCGCCATGGGCATCTCTTTATTCGGAAACAGGCTGCGTGCAATCATTGCAACCGCCGCTTTCTGTGCGGCAGTTCTTCCCGCGCAAGCACAGACAGATCCATTCGCAGGCGGCTGGACCTTGAAGAACGACCAGTCTTCACTGGATTTCCAGTCAGTCAAGAACCAGACCACAGTTGAAAGCAGCAGTTTTGCGACCTTTACGGGGACCATTGCGGAAACCGGTGATGCCACAGTGACTGTTATGCTGGAAAGCGTGGATACCAAGATTGACTTGCGTAACGTGCGGATGCGGTTCCTTTTCTTTGAAAGCTTCCAGTATCCAGAAGCAGTCATCACGGCGCGGCTTGATCCGGCGCAACTGTCCGACTTGCCTACGGTGCGGCGCAAGACCCTGTCGCTGCCTTATTCGCTTGATTTGCACGGCGTGCAAAAAGAGGCGACAGCAGATGTAGTTGTGACGTTGATAAGTGATGATCTGGTTTCAGTTGCCACCAAGACGCCTATTTCCGTTGCTGCATCGGATTTCAATCTGATGGGCGGTGTGGAGAAGCTGGAAGATGCTGCGAATGTGGATATCATCCCTTCGGCTACTGTCACCTTCGACTTCGTATTCGCCAGAAACGAGGTTCAGGGGACCACTGCGCCTGCAAACGAGCCTGAAAGCCAGACGGAACCGGAACAACCGGCCCAGGTTGCGCTGGAACCGACGGGGAATTTTTCTGCCGAAGCCTGCATCGGGCGGTTCGAGATTCTGTCCCGCTCGAACAACACCTATTTCAAGTCGGGCTCGGCGCGACTTGACGGCAAAAGCGAACCCTTCCTTGTCAGCATTGCAGACATCGTAAAACGCTGCCCTGACATGGTGGTTGAGGTAGGCGGGCACACCGATAGCGTGGGGTCGGATGCGGCGAATATGCGCCTTTCGGAACGTCGCGCAGCTTCGGTGTTACGCAATCTGGTGGACAAGGGCGTACCGGCGGAAAATCTCACGAGTGCGGGTTACGGCGAGAGCCAGCCAAAAGCAGACAACAGCACCTCCAAGGGACGCTGGAAAAACCGCCGAATCGAATTTCGCGTGATTAAGGGTGCGACTGAATGAGAATAACTGGTTTCGTTGTGGCGCTGGGACTGACCCTGTCATCCGGTGCTGTTTTTGCGGCCCTGTCGGTAGAGCCAACTCTCAAACCGGCACCGGTTGCAGACATTCAGAAATACGCCGCCCTTGAGATCGTCGGCGGCGATACCCCTGCGCAAGAACCGATATCGGAGCAAGAAGAAGCCGAACCGGAGCCGGCTGATGCACAAGTGGTTGAGGAACCGGCGCCACCGGTGGTGTTTTCCACACCTCTGACTTCGGGCGGGCCGGATGTAGAGGGGCTTACGCTGGAGCAACTTATTGAAGGCTCCCCCCTTTTTCCACCAATTGAAGGCCTTCCTGAACAACTGTGGAAAGGCAAAGCCTGTTCCACCTGTCACCAGTGGCAACGGGCGGATCTTTGCGATCAGGCAAAACGGTATTTACCTGAAGCCGCGCAGGATGCGTTGAAAAAACAGCATCCCTATGGGGGAGCGTTGAAGTTGCATCTTAAGGCCTGGGCGGCAAACGATTGCCAGTAGAAACCGGCCCGATCGCAGATTAGCGTTTGGCGTCGATAACGGCGATTGCTTCGGCCACGGCCTCTGCGATGCTCATGTCCGAGGTGTCCAGAAGATGCGCATCTTCCGATGCAACCAGCGGCGCAGATTCCCGCTCGCTGTCCCGTTTGTCCCGTGCGATTACATCTGCCAGAACACCTTCATAGCTGGTATCCTCGCCCCGTTCTTCCAGTTCTTTGAATCGCCGTTCGGCGCGGCGTTCGGTGCTGGCGGTTACGAAAAGCTTCACATCCGCATCGGGGCAGATAACCGTGCCAATGTCGCGCCCATCCAGAACAGCGCCGCCGGTGCGATTTGCGAACTCCCGCTGGAACGCCACAAGGTTTTGCCGCACTTCGGGAATTGCAGCCACCTTGCTGGCGGCTTGAGCGACCGCAGCAGTGCGCAGATCGGTACGTTCCAGATCTTCGGGTTTCAACTCTTTGGACAGTTCGATTACCCGTTCGGGATCAAGGGAGGGTCCGATGCTCGCGAGTGCGGCGCGTCCGACAGCGCGATAGAGCAGGCCCGTGTCCAGATGCGCAAAGCCGAAATGGGCGGCAACCGCCTTGGAGACCGTTCCCTTACCTGCCGCAGCAGGGCCGTCGATTGCCACGATAAAGCTCATAACACATCCCTTTTCTACCTGAGTAGATCACGCGGCCCCACTTTAGCAAGCCGCGATCCCGATCGGTTCAGTCAGTCGCGTGAAATCGCCGCCCCGAGATTGTTCATCAAATCTTCAAAAATCGGGAAGCTTGTTGCAATCGCGCCCCCGTCGTCAATGCAAACCGGTTTGGCGCTGGCCATTCCGAGACACAGAAAGGACATGGCGATCCGGTGATCCAGGAATGTTTTGGCGGTTCCACCACCCGGCACGTCGCCTTCCATCCCGTGAACGATCATATAGTCCGGCCCCTCTTCCACCGTGACACCCATGGCTTCCAGCCCGCGGGCCATTGCGTCAATGCGGTCGCATTCCTTGACACGCAGTTCGGCAATACCGCGCATAACGGTCTTGCCCTTGGCAAAGGCTGCCACGACAGACAGGATCGGGTATTCGTCGATCATGCTGGGCGCGCGGGCAGGGGGGACTTCGATGCCTGTAAGACCGGAGGCTTTCACCCGCAGGTCTGCCACGGGTTCTCCGCCTTCTTCGCGGCGGTTTTCAAAGGCAATGTCCGCACCCATTTCCACCAGTGTATCCAGCAGCCCTGCACGGGTCGGGTTCAGCCCGATATTGGGCAATAGCACCTCTGATCCTTCGACGATCAGCGCCGCGCAGACTGGAAAGGCGGCAGAACTCGGATCGCGTGGCACAGCAATTGTCTGCGCCTTTAGTTCCGGCTGGCCCTGAAGAGTGATCTCATACCCCTCGTCCGTTTTTACTGTTTCGATCTGTGCGCCAAAGCCGCGCAGCATCCGTTCCGAGTGGTCGCGGGTCGCCTCTTTTTCGATCAAAACTGTCTCGCCCGGCGTGTTCAGGCCTGCCAGCAGCACCGCGGATTTGATCTGTGCCGAGGCATGGGGGCTGGTATAGCGCACCGGAACCGGATTTTTTGCGCCCACCAGTGTCAGTGGCAGAAAGCCGTTCTGACGCCCGACCGCCTGCGCACCGAACAGGGACAGCGGCTCGGTGATCCGGCCCATCGGACGGGACCGCAGGCTGGCATCGCCGGTAAAGGTGGCATTGATCGGAGTGGTGGCCATGGCCCCCATGATCAGCCGCACACCGGTCCCTGCATTGCCGCAATCAATCACGTCATCCGGTTCGGCAAACCCGCCAACGCCGACACCATGCACAGACCACGCCTGTTCGCCGGTGCGCGTTACTTCCGCCCCGAAAGCTGCCATCGCCTTGCCTGTGTCCAGAACATCCTGACCTTCCAGCAGGCCGGTTATCTTGGTCTCTCCCACCGAAAGCGCCCCGAGGATAAACGACCGGTGGGACACGGATTTGTCACCGGGAATAACAGCAGACCCTTTCAGGGGGCCTGACTTGCGGGATGTCATCGGGATTGGGGCGCCGTGGCCTGACATGCGGATCACCTTTGTGAGTTCTTTTTCCAGCCTATATCGCACAGTGGATACAAGGTCTAGAATTGGAAACCGGCAAAGCGCAAAAGCCGCAGGGCCGGCTTTGCGCCACTGTCAGAGTTTGCGGAAGGTCATGTAATGGGGCGTGCGGCCTTCGCGCAGGGCTTTTTGTTCGTAGCGGGTGGAAATCCAGTCCGACCACGGTTTGCGCCAGTCCTCCGGACCTTCGGCCAGCCACTCGAAATCGTCCCGGTTCATCATTTGCTCCATCGTCTGGCGCACATAATCGGGAATATCCGTGGCAACGCGGAAAATCGCACCGGACTTCAGGCATTTTGCGAGAGGGTCCAGATGTTCCGGTGTCACAAAGCGGCGGCGGTGGTGGCGTTTCTTCGGCCACGGATCGGGATAGAGCAGAAAGGCCCGCTCGATCGAGCCTTCGGGCAACACGTCCATCATGTCTCGCGCATCACCGGGATGCACCGCCAGATTGGTCACACCGGCCTTGCGGATCTTGCCCAGCAGGGTGGCAACGCCATTGATGTAAGGTTCGCAACCGATGATCCCCACATCGGGATTGCTGGCGGCCTGATGCACCACGTGCTCGCCACCGCCAAAGCCGACTTCCAGCCAGACCGGACGCGCGCCGAACAGGGCTTTCAGGTCCAGCGGTGTACGGTCGGGGTTTTCTTCCCATGTCACACCTTTCGGGGCCAGCCCCTCCAGATCTTCCGCCAGATAGCGTTCGTGGGACTGGTGCAGGCCCTTGCCCTTGGTGCGCCCGTAGAAGTTGCGCCACGGGGCGCCGGATACGTGTTTTTCTCTCATGGGAGGGGCGATAAAACAAAAAGGCTCCGGACGCAATCCGGAGCCTGTCTTTTGCTTCTGTTGCCCGAAGGCTGCGAAGTCGCGGTTTAAACGGCGCTTTTCAGAGCGTCGGTCAGGTCGGTGCGCTCCCAGCTGAAACCGCCGTCTTCGGTCGCGGCGCGGCCGAAGTGGCCGTAAGCAGCCGTGCGCTGGTAAATCGGGCGGCGCAGTTGCAGATGCTCGATAATGCCCCGCGGTGTCAGGTCCATTGCCTGTGCCACAGCCTTTTCGATTTCAGCTTCGGGTACTTCGCCGGTGCCGTGGGTGTCACAATAGATCGACAGCGGTTTGGCAACGCCGATAGCGTATGACAGTTGCAGGGTACAGCGTTTCGCAAGACCCGCAGCAACCACGTTTTTCGCCAGATAGCGCGCAGCATAGGCCGCAGAACGGTCTACCTTGGTCGGGTCTTTGCCTGAAAACGCGCCGCCACCGTGCGGCGCTGCGCCGCCATAGGTGTCTACAATGATCTTGCGTCCTGTCAGGCCCGCATCCCCGTCCGGCCCGCCAATGACAAATTTTCCTGTCGGGTTTACGTGCCATTCCGTTTCAGGTGAAATCCACCCGTCTGGCAGGGTTTTGCGGATATAGGGTTCAACTACATCGCGCACATCCGCCGAAGACATGGAGTCATCGAGATGCTGGGTCGAGAGCACGATGGAGGTTACGCCGACAGGTTTGCCATCTACGTATTTCACGGAGAGTTGGGATTTCGCGTCCGGACCAAGTTGCGGGGTGGCGCCAGAGTGGCGTGCTTCTGCCAGATCGCGCAGAACTGCGTGGCTGTAGTGAATCGGCGCAGGCATGAGTTCGGGGGTTTCCGAACAGGCATAGCCGAACATGATACCCTGATCACCTGCGCCGTCTTTGTCGACACCTTGGGCGATATGGGCGGATTGTTCGTGCAGCAGATTGTCGATCTCAACGGTTTCCCAGTGAAAGCCGTCTTGTTCATAGCCGATCTTCTTCACACAGTCGCGCACGATACCGTCAACGCTTTCCATGACCCCGGCAAGTTTATCCTTGGAAGCCAGCCCGACCTCACCGCCGATGACAACGCGGTTGGTGGTCGCAAAAGTTTCACAGGCCACACGGGCCATTTCTTCCTCGCTCAGCAGAGCGTCGAGAATTGCATCTGAAATACGGTCACAAATTTTATCGGGATGGCCCTCGGAAACGGACTCCGAGGTAAAAAGGTAGTTATTTCGGGACATGTAGTGCTCCAGTTTGAAAGAATTTGCCACGTCAGGAAGCCGTTGTGACATTCATTCCAAAAGGTCTATGGGGGGGCGTTGAGGAGGTCAATGCCTATTAGAGGATTCACGTTCTTGTGCGCGGGGGCGTTTCAGCGCAGCGCCGGCTAGCAACAAAAGTGCCAGTGCGATCCAAAGTCGCTCTCCGAACCGGCTGTAAAGCGTCGGCGCAAGCGGTTCTGTCAGTCTCACGTCAGCAAAGCCGTCTGTATTGAGCGCCAGCGCCTGTAACACCTGTCCGTAAGGATCGATCATGGCAGAAACGCCGGTATTGGCAGCGCGGGCCAGTGGCAGCCCCTGTTCCACCGCACGGGCGCGGGCCTGGACAAGATGTTGGTAGGGGCCGGAAAAGCTGCCAAACCAAGCATCATTGGTGATGTGAAGTAGCCATTCAGGACGCTGACCCTGCACTTGGGCATAACCCGGAAAGATTGCTTCGTAGCATATCATGGGCAGGTAGGGTGGCAGGCCCGGCAGGTCGATCACGCGCGCACCGTCACCTGAGGCAAAGCCGGTGCCATCTTTTGCAGCCAAGCCATAGATGCCGAACTTTGCAGCAATATCGGCCATTGGCACATATTCGCCAAAGGGAACAAGGTGATGCTTGTCATAGGTCGCGGCTACATCACCATTTCTGTCCAGATGGATCAGCGTGTTATAAAGCTCCAGCCCGTCAGGGCGCTGGATGCCGCCAATGAACTGTGTGTCCTGCACGGCGGCGCGCACCATTTCCATGCCGCGCGGGTGTTCGCCGTAGGCAAAGGGCAGGGCGGTTTCGGGCCAGATCACCACATCCACCGGCGCGTTAAATCCGGCGGACAGGGACAGGCTGCGCTGGAAGAAGCGGGCCACGTGATCGGGGTGCCATTTCAGGCGTTGTTCTGCGTTGGGTTGTACCAGCCGCAGGGTAACATCGCGAAGAGGGACCGGATCATCCGGCAGCCGCGCCGCGCCAATTCCCCAGACGGCCAGCAGCGCACCGACCAGAGTTGCGCCCCGAAGCCAGCGGTTCGACCACAATAAGGGCAGCACGCCAATGGCAAGCGTCAGCATTCCCAGACCATGTGGACCCACAAAGGCGAGAAGTTGGAACACTGGCGTATCCGACCACACATAGGCCAGCAAGCCCCAGGGAAAGCCGGTGAATACATGGGCGCGCAGGAATTCTGCCAGCGTCAGGCTCGCTACCAGCGCCATAAGTCGCGCCTTTCCGGTGAATTGTGCGGCGACACCAAATCCGAGCCCCCAGAACAGCCCCAAACCCACCGCCAGAAACAGCAGGGCGAACGGGGCCATCCAGCCGTAAACTTCGGGCTCGACAAAGAAAGGTTCCACAATCCAGAACATGGAGCCCGCAAAATACGCTGTACCCGCCAGCCAGCCGAGCCGGAAGCCCGAGAGCCAGTTTGGTGTGCGCAGCAATAAGCCCCCCAGTACGGGCAACCCGACAACGACACCAATCGGGAAGGAAAACGGGGCCTGCCCCAAGGCCAGCAACAGCCCGGCACACAGGATCAGCGCCTGAGACTGCCACTTGCCCAAGGGTTTAGACACGTGCAGGGTCGCGGGTCACACGCAGGCGTTTGATCCGGCGGGGATCTGCATCGATGATCTCGAATTCGATGCCGCTCGGGTGGGGGATGATTTCCCCTTTTGCCGGAACGCGGCCCGTCAGCATGAAAACAAGGCCGCCAAGCGTATCGATTTCCTCGCCGTCATCATCTGCAAGAGATCCCATATCGAGCATCTGTTCGAACTCCGACAGGGAAGCGCGGGACTGCGCAAGATAGACGCCGGGTTTTTCCTCTGCCCACATGACATCCTCTTCGGTGTCATGTTCGTCGACGATTTCCCCGAGCACGGTTTCCACCAGATCCTCGATCGTTAACAGTCCATCTACCCCGCCATACTCGTCGATGACGAGAGCCATGTGAATCCGGTCTGCCTGCATTTTCTGCAACAACACACCGATGGCCATTGAGGGTGGAGCGAAGAGCAACGGTCGCAGCATCGGTTTGATCGCAAAATCCCTGCCGGTACCGTTAAACCCGTATTTCAGGGCGAAATCTTTCAGGTGGATAAAGCCGACAGGATTGTCGAGCTGGTCCTTATAGACCGGCAACCGTGAATAACCGCTTTCCTTGAACACCTTTACAAGCTCGTTCAGCTCGATGTCCTGGGAAACGGCGGTCACATCCGCACGGGGCACGGCAACATCTTCCAGCCGCATGAATTGCAAGTTGCGCAAATCACCCGTGGGCAGGTTGGATTGTTCCAGTGTTTCCGGTGTTTCAATAAGGTCCGGGGATTTTGTCCCGGAAAAGAGGCGCTTGAAAAAGCCGCCTGTCTGGTCCTGATCCTCGGACTGCGCGCCAGGCGCTGCCCCAGAAGATCCGTCGATTGTGTCGCCCATGGCTCCTATCCGAAAAACGCGCCTGAAAAGCGGCGCGGGGTTAATATGGGTCTGCAATGCCCAAAGATGCAAGTATCTTCGTCTCCAAACCTTCCATCCGTGCTGCATCTGCATCGGTTTCATGATCGAAACCAAGTAAATGCAGACACGAATGTGCCAACAGATGGGTCAGGTGGTCTTCAAATTCAAGTTTTCCGGCCTCGGCTTCTTTCAGGCAGGTGTCATAAGACACGGCAATGTCGCCCAGTTCGCTGTCCATCGGGTTGGTCAGAATGTCAGGCGGGGGGGCGGGCTCGTCGCCTTCAACCAGCGGAGCGAGTTCAAACGCAGGCCATGACAGAACATTGGTCGGGGCCGGTTTGCCGCGAAATTCCGCGTTCAGTTCGGCGATCCGTGCATCATCACAGGCGAGCACCGAAACCTCGTAACCCTTGCCTGACAGCCCGCGCTCGGCAAAAACCGCACCGATCGCACGGTTGCATAAACGGGTGAGCGGCACGTCGTTCCAGCGTTCGTCCTCTATCAGGACATCAATACTTGCGGGCACGGGTCAGCCGCCGGTCTTGGCGTGTTTGTCATAGGCTTGGATGATCCGTGCCACCATCGGGTGACGAACCACGTCTTCGGCCTTGAACTTGGTCATTCCGACACCCTTGACGCCTTGCAACACCCTTTCCGCCTCGACCAGTCCGCTCGGGACGCCGCGGGGCAGGTCAACCTGTGTGGTGTCACCGGTGATCGCCATATGGCTGCCTTCACCCATGCGCGTCAGGAACATTTTCATCTGCATGGTCGTGGCATTTTGCGCTTCGTCCAGCACGATAAAGGAATTGGACAGGGTGCGGCCACGCATGAACGCAAGCGGGGCAATTTCAATCCGTTTTTCTTCGATCAGTTTGGCCACCTGTTTGGCTGGCAGGAAATCGTTCAGCGCATCATAAAGCGGCTGCATGTAGGGATCGACCTTGTCCTTCATGTCGCCGGGCAGAAAACCCAGACGCTCGCCTGCTTCTACCGCCGGACGGCTGAGAAGAATACGATCCACATGGCCTTCAATGAACATGGAAACACCAGCCGCCACCGCGAGATAGGTCTTGCCCGTGCCCGCCGGTCCCAAACCGAATACAAGTTCGTTCTTGAAAAGGTTCTGCACATAGGCCCGCTGTGTAACGGTGCGGGGTTCGACTGTTTTCTTGCGGGTGCGGATTTCGTAGCCGCCTCCCGGAAACATCTCTTTCTGATCGCCTGCACGGTTTCCCGTGTTCTGCTCTGCCCGACCCATACGGATCGCGGCATCAATGTCACCCGCTTCCACGTCGCGGCCCTGTTCCAGCCGCTGGTAAAGCATTTGCAGGGCCTCCCGCGAACGAAACACCGCATCGGTTTCGCCGTGCACATCCAGTTCGTTGCCACGACGGATGATTTGCACGCCAAGGGCGGATTCGATTTGGGTGAGGTTCTTGTCAAATTCGCCGCAAAGATCAATCAGCAGGCGGTTGTCAGGGAAAATCAGATTGCTTTCGGGGTCGCCGGCCGAAATGTCCGGCACCATCGGGGCGGTTGTCGCCAAAGAAGTCTCCTAAGTCAAAGCGTGAACCTATTAGCTACATGGTGCAAAAACCCACCGTCCACCGCAAGGGTCAATTCTCCTTATAGGCGGAAATTCACAAGAAAATGCGATGGCCTCTCGGGAAGGTGATGCAAGCCCCTGTTAGCCGATGTTCGCTTTGCCCAGCACCCGGCCTGTGGCCGACGTGAGAACGGATATCAACAGCAGGGCCATACCGGCTGTGATCAGCCCGAATTTCAGTACTGCGAAGGCCGAATAGGGCAAGGCCAGCCAATCTGCAAACCCTGTCGGGTTTACAAGCATGACGAAGGACCATCCGTTTTCGATCATGTCGCTGATGCCACCAAGCACAAAGGATAGTCCGGCCAGCACACCCGCCTTCCGCCCGAGACTTCCTTCTCTGCCGAGCCGTGCCAGCAGGGTGCAGACAAACAGGCCGATTCCCAGAAACCCGAGGATGAATGCAAAATCAATCAGCTGTGTTCTTGTGTAGATATCCAGTGTGCCCGCCTCGGACATAATGGCGTAATAGCCCTTGATAGTCTCCCCGCTGAAGGAGGTCTGTCCGGTCATGTAATCGACCGGATGCTTTGAAGCAGCATAGCTGGCATCAAGTTTCCCTTTCGTCCACTGGAACCAAAAAATTGAAAAGACAGCCAAAGCCCCGTGTGCGGGCAAGGGCAGGCCGGTAATGCGACTAAAAGAACGAAACATGATATCTCCATTTGTATTCCTTGGAATGTATGTACATTCTGCGGAATATAATTTCAAGAGGATTCTCTCGTGGCGGAGTTAACTGGCCCTATTGTTGCGGAATGTGCGACATGGCTCTCTATTGTCAGCAAGCTGTTCAATACCCGTATGGGGGAATTGCTGGCACCCCACGGGTTGACGCCCGGACAGTTCAGTATCCTGCATCACCTGACGAGACAGCGACTGGAGGGAGAGCACAGTATTTCCCAAATCGCTGCGGCGGTGGAAGTCGAGCAACCGGCGGTTACGAAAACCATCAGCAAGTTCCAGAACCTCGGACTTGTGGAAATCGTGGCACACCCAAGCGACAAACGCTCGAAACTGGTGCGTCCGACGCCAGAGGCTGACAGGCTGCTCGGGGCAATCTATCAGAATATCGGTCCGGACCTTTTTAAGGTTTTTAACAGCCTGAATGGCACGGATATCGAAGGTTTTGCAGCGCAGTTGAAAACGCTCGGCCAGTGGATGGATAAAAACCGGCTGTGATCGTGCTAAAAAAAACACCTGTACTCTGCAAAAGGGGAAGTTCGGGTTCGGGACTATCCGGAAATCGAAATCGCAATTTTGCCCATATGTGATTTTTCAAGGAAGGCTTCCTGCGCAGCGGGCAATTCCCGCAGGGTATAGGTTTCGGCAACGACAGGCCGGATTTTCCCTGCTTCAATATAGCTGACAAGGTCATTGAACACGCGGGGATCCTGCCGTGTGCTGCCGATGAGCGTCAGATCCTTTAGATAAAGGGTGCGCAGGTCCAACTCGACAATCGGTCCGGCAATTGCACCGGACGTCACATAACGGCCATGTGGTGCCAGAGTATCCAGCAATTCGGGCCAGCGGGTGCCGCCCACCAGATCGAGCACCACATCAAAAGAGTCGGAGCCAAAAGCTTCGTCGCGCAGCAGCGTGGCATCTGCGCCAAGCGCTTTCAGGGCTGCTGTTTTGGATGCGCTTGTGATGGCTGTTACATGAGCGCCGCGCCGTTTTGCAAGCTGTACCGCGGCAGAACCCACCCCGCCGGATGCGCCTGTGACAAGCACCCGTTCCGCGCCAACTCCGGCACGCTGGATCATCCCTTCGGCGGTAGAGAAGGCACAGGGAAAAGAAGCGAGGTCCGTATCGTTTAACGAGCTATCGATCTTAACTGCATTTTCCGAACCGACAGTAGTGTATTCGGCAAAAACGCCATCCCTTTCAGATCCGAACGTCACGAGCGAATCCGGTGCTGCACCTTTTGGGTGGTACATGGGGCGGACAAGAACGCGCTCTCCGATCCGCGAAGGGTCAACGTCTTCCCCCACGGCGATGATTTCGCCGCAGCAGTCTGCGCCCTGAATGCGCGGGAACTCCAGCGCCCCCGACCAGCCACCATCAGCGTCCGATGCACCGTCATAGCCTGTGGTGGCCGCAGAGCCGGTATCGCCGCGAACGGATTTTGAATACCAGCCGGTGCGGGTGTTCACGTCCGTGTTGTTCACCGCTGATGCGCCGACACGGATCAGTACCTCGCCCGCGCCGGCATTCGGGACCGGCACATCTTCGCGCCATTCCAGTTTATCCAATCCGCCGTGGCCTGTCAGGACGACAGCTTTCATTGTTTCAGGGATAGCCATGGGGGCAGTACTCCGATGTAGAATGGTTGCTCTACTTGCGCGGGTAGAGGAAACCTTCTACATCGTCAACCATGTCAGATATGATGGTCAAAATTTCTGCAGGGCTGGAGCGTGCATTTGCGCGCCGTGGCTTCGCAGAGCCGAGCGTGGAAGACTTGCGGGATGCCGCAGGCGTAAGCCTGCGCACCCTTTACAAATATACGCCTTCCCGCTCCCAAATGGTGCTGGCAGCCTTAGAACACCGACACCAACGGTATCTTGAGCGCGTGTTTACAGATTTACCGCAGGAATCCGGTGAAGCGCTTGACACTATCCTGTCAAGGGTTGGGGAGTGGATGGTGTCAGAGACTTCGCACGGTTGTCTTTTTCACGCCGCAGTGGCCGCTTATCCGGCCAGCCTGCCCTTGCGCGACCTTTTGGAGGGCCACAAGGCCGAGGTTGCCAAAAAAGCAGCAGTTGCCTGCGGGATACCCGAAAAAGGTATCGAACTTCTTGTACTTATTGAGGGGCTGACCCAGGTCTGGTCCTTGCAGGGTCCACGCGCCTTGGATGCCGCCAAACTCTTGGGCCGTGCGCTCCTGGACCGCCACGAATCCTGAACACTTCAACTGCGCGCCCAACGAAAAAGACCAGCCCGAAGGCTGGTCTTTGGTGTGTTCTGTCGTGTGACGCTTAAATCGGGTCGGACCCTTTTTTGAAATCGCCCACAGCCATGCCCGGTTCGGCAATGCCGGAACAGACAGGTTTGCCGTATTTGTCGAGACGCGCAGAGAGATAACCCTCTACGCCGTCGTCGATAATCCAGTGGTCACACCCTCGCGGGTCAACCCAGATGCCGGCGTTCAGTTCGCTGACAGGGTGGGAGTCAAAGCCCCGGTCCACTGTTTTGTTCTGCTTGTCACAGGCCGCCAGAGCAACAGCGGCGCCGAGAATAAGAATGCTCGTCTTGATTGTCATAGTCCTAACCTTCCTCAGCGCACGCAGGTGATTTCAACGCGGCGGTTCTGCTTTTTACCCGCTGCGGTTCTGTTGGACGCAACCGGAACACGTTCACCGTACCAGCGGATCTGGGCCCGTTTCCCGACTTGGGTCGCAACTTTGGCAACGGCGCGGGCGCGGTTTTCAGACAGGCGCATGTTGTACGCATCGCTGGCATCGCTGTCGGTGTGGCCGTCAATGATGAAAGATGTTGCTGTTGCTTCCTTGAAGAATTGCGCCAGACGGTTCCGGCCCGCAGCGCTGATAGCATAGCGGTCCACTGCGAAAAGCTGGTCGGTGTTCATCACGGCGCAAGGGTTGCCACGACGACAGACCGGAATCCCGTCCCGTGTGACGTGCGGGGTCATATACCCTTCAACACCGTCGTCCATGACCCAGTGCTCGCAGCCGTCCGGATCAACCCAGACGCCTGGTACGTATCTTTCGCCGGTGGCTTGGGTGGATTTGCGAACCACAACTTCGTCGGCAAAGGCCGATCCCGCAAACACAAGACACCCGACTGCTGCAACAACTATTTTTACAGATCGGTTAAACACTGCAATTTCCCTTCACTTCCAACGAATATAAAAGCCGGATCGCGCTCAAAATGACGCAATTCTCCCTATTGTGGGTAAGGGTAACAAATTTCTATAAATTGTGAAGAAAAAAATGAGAACCACTAGGTTTAGTTTTGGAAACAAAACATGCCCATTAATCCTCTTTGATCACAGAACGTGTTTAATCAGCCGATCTACAGCGTCAAACCAACTCTGCAGCGAGAGAGTTGCGTTCCGACCACAAGACCTTGGCCTGTACGATTTTACCCACTTGATCAGGAGACGCATCCATATGGACGGCATGAAGAAATTCGGACTTGCCGATCATCTGCCCCGGATTGCGGCCCGGTTTTTCCAGCAGAACAGGTAGGGTTTTGCCAACCATCGAATTCTGGAAATCTGCCTGATGTTCGCTCAGCAGTGCCTGTAGCCGTGCAAGACGGTCGTTTTTTTCTGCTTCGTCTACATGAGAGCGATCTGCGGCAGGTGTGCCCGGGCGGGGAGAGTATTTGAAGGAATAGGCCTGACCATAGCGCACTTCACGGCACAGATCGAGTGTCGCCTGAAAATCCTCTTCGGTTTCACCCGGAAAGCCAACGATAAAGTCGCCGGAAAGCGCGATGTCAGGCCGTGCGGCGCGGATGCGTTCGATCAGCGCCAGATATTCTGCGGCAGTATGTTTGCGGTTCATCGCCTTTAGAACCCGGTCGCTGCCCGCCTGAACCGGCAGGTGCAAGTAAGGCATCAGCTTTTCACAATCGCCATGGGCGGCAATCAGGTCATCATCCATGTCGTTGGGGTGGCTGGTGGTAAAGCGGATGCGCTTTAATTCGTCGATTTTGGCCAGTTCGCGGATCAGCTGTGCCAAGCCCCATTCGCGCCCGTCATGGGTGCCGTGGTAGGCGTTGACGTTCTGGCCAAGCAGATTGATCTCTACCACGCCGCGTTCCACCAGATCACGGGCTTCCGCAAGGATTTGTTCCACCGAACGGGAGACTTCCGCCCCGCGTGTGTAAGGCACGACGCAAAACGCACAGAATTTGTCACAGCCTTCCTGAACCGTCAGAAAGGCGGAAGGCGCGCGGCGCGCTTTGGGGCCACGGGGCAGATGGTCGAATTTGTCTTCTGCCGGAAATTCCGTATCAACCTGCGCTTTGACCTGCCCGATCTTGGCTTCCATTTCCGGCAGGCGGTGGTAGGCCTGCGGCCCCACAACCAGATCGACCATCGGCTGGCGGCGGATGATTTCCTCGCCTTCGGCCTGTGCCACACAACCGGCCACCCCGATTTTCAGATCGGGATTTGCGGCCTTGAACGGTTTGTAGCGCCCCAGTTCGGAGTAAATCTTTTCCGCGGCCTTTTCCCGAATGTGGCAGGTGTTGAGAAGGATCATGTCCGCCCCTTCGGGCGTGTCTGTCTCTACATATCCTTGCCCGCCTAGGGCCGAGACCATCCGTTCGCTGTCATAGACATTCATCTGGCAGCCGTAGGTTTTGACAAAGAGCTTCTTGGGTTCAGACATAACACGCACCGATTGATTGGGGGCAAATCCCCGTCAGATCGCAGGCTCTACACGCAAAACGGGCGATCGGCAACGGTTAGCGGTCAAAGCGCCTTCGCTCAGCGGTTCCGCCCCAGCCCACTGGCCTTGGCAAGTTCCTGCCGCTTGGCGGCGTAATTTGGTGCTACCATGGGGTAGTCCGTCGGCAGCCCCCATTTTGCGCGATATTCCTCGGGCGAGAGATCGTATTTGGACTTGAGATGTTTTTTCAGCATTTTGAACGCCTTGCCATCTTCCAGACAGATAATGTGATCAGGAGTTACGCTGTCTTCGACGGGTACGGCGGGCATGGTGTCATTCGCATGGCCATGGCTGTTCTGATAGATCTGGGTCACTTTTTGATGAACCACGTCCATAACTGTGGCGATCTGATCCAGATCGACCTTGTTCCCTTGCAGATAGGCGGACACGATCCGCGTAGTGTGCGTCATCATATCCGAATCCATACGTTCCACAGTTTGCTTCATGTTTGAACCTTCCAGCCTTAGACGGGCTAGCCTGATTGCTGGCCAGCGTTGGACACTTTCGTATTGAAGCTAGGCGGGGCAAGAGACATTTCAAGGAAGAAGGCAGCCAATGCGGTTTGCGCCAAGCGGCCGGTCAGGCTTGCGGTTATCTGTCGTTTGCGGCATTTTGCACCGCAAACGCCGGTTCGTTGAATGAAGGCGGGATTCAGGTAGCAGGCAGGGTTTTTATGAAGGCAGAATCGCTGGATACTTTCCTCAAGAAACAGGCGGGAGCGCTCTTGAAAGGGCCGGTCGCATTGGTATTTGCCGAGGATGAGATCGGTCTGGGTGCCACGCTCCGCCACCATGCGCGGATCGGGTTCGAGAATATCATCCTGCTGGCCCAAAAGGATACGGTGCTGCCTTCGGATTGCGTCGAGCTGTGCCATCATGTGGAGAATGATCCGGCTACTCAGGAAACGCTGGTGTCTGCTGTCAACAAAGCCATCGCTGCACTGGACGGGCGTTGGCTGTACTATTGCTACAACGGTGAATATCTGCATTTCCCTTTTTGCGAGACCCGTTCCATCAACGAATTGATAACCTTCATTTCCGAGGAACGCCGCAGTTCAGCCTTCACCTATGTGGTCGATCTTTATGCAGCCGATCTTGATAATAATCCTTACGGTTACTCGCTGGAGGATGCCCATCTGGATGCGTCGGGTTACTATGCATTGAACCGCTGGAAAGACGGAAAGGTGATGGAGCGGCAATTGTCCATCTACGGCGGGCTGAAGTGGAGGTTCGAGGAACATCTGCCTTGGGCCAAACGCCGTATCGACCGCGTTGCGCTGTTCTGTGCCAAGCCGGGATTGCAGATGGACGAGGACCAGATGTTCAATGATGAGGAATACAACACCTATCAATGCCCGTGGCATCATTCCGTTACGATTGCGATCTGTTCGTTCCGCACGGCCAAATATCTGAAGTCAAACCCCGGATCCACCTTTGAGGTGAACAGCTTTGCATGGGCCAAGTCACAGAAGTTCCGTTGGAATTCGCAACAGCTGATGGACTTGGGTCTGATGGAGCCGGGGCAGTGGTTCTAACTACCTATCAAGGCGCATCCTGCTTGGCCGTTACTTGACGGCACAGAACTTGCGTCCGGCCTGAGCGGACCGGATCAGGTGTCTTTTGTCAGGCGGATCACGACATCGACACGTGCGATGGACATGCCTTCAGGGGCTTCGGGTTCCTTGGCAAAGGCCACAGCACTTTTAGGAGCATCGGTGACGCTGCCGTTTTCTTCCCAGTAGTAATGGGGGTGTTCGTCCACGCGGGTATCAAAGTAGGAGCGGTGGCCGTCTACGGTAATCTCGTTCATCAGCCCCGCATCGCAAAAGGTGCGCAGCGTGTTATAAACCGTTGCCAGAGAAACCTGCGCCCCGTTTTCCGAGGCCGAGCCGTAAAGGCTCTCGGCGGTGACGTGACGGTTGCGACCGTCGCCTACCAGCAACTCGGCCAGAGCCAGCCGTTGCTTGGTCGGACGCACGTCCGCGCTCAAAAGCCACGCCCTGCCCAAGCTTTCGCTTGTATCGGTTGGTGTAGTGTCTTGCATAACTGCCTCTGGATAAATCCATAGATTTTCAGGGAATATGCCCCTAAAACGCCGCCAATTCAAACGCAAAAGGAAAACGGGCCTTTTACGGCGGCTGATTTGGCTTATATGGCGGGAACGGTGGCCTATTGCCAGCCTTGAGCGCACAATGGTAATACCACGGTTACGACAACGAAAAACTATCGGAGACAGGCCCTTTATGACAGATCGACCCACCAGCTTTGGATACGAAGACTTGCTGGCATGTGCCCGCGGGGAAATGTTCGGACCGGGCAATGCGCAATTACCCCTCCCTCCAATGCTGATGATGGACCGGATCACAGAAATCTCGGCTGATGGCGGAGAACATGGCAAGGGCCATGTGGTTGCCGAATTCGACATAAAACCTGATCTCTGGTTCTTTGACTGCCACTTTCCGGGAAATCCGATCATGCCGGGGTGTCTCGGTCTGGATGGTCTATGGCAATTGACCGGCTTCAATCTGGGCTGGCGCGGTATGCTGGGGCGCGGCATGGCGCTTGGCGTTGGTGAGGTCAAGCTGACAGGCATGGTCAAACCGGATCGCAAGATGCTGACCTATCATGTGGATTTCACGCGGGTGATCGACCGCAAGATCAAGGTTGGCGTGGCAAATGGTAAGGTTTTCGCCGATGGCGAGCCGATTTACACGGTCACAGATATGAAAGTCGGCCTGTCAGACGCCTGATCTGCCGACACCAAAGACATTAAGAAACAGGAGAGCACCATGCGTCGCGTAGTAGTCACAGGGCTGGGTATCGTTTCCTCTATCGGGAATAACGCAGAAGAGGTCACGGCCTCTCTCAAAGCGGGGAAGTCGGGTATCGTCGCCGCCCCTGAATACGCCGAACGGGGCTTTCGCAGTCAGGTTCACGGCAAGGTCGACATCGATGTGGCAGAGCACATCGACAAGCGTACCCTGCGCTTTATGGGACCGGGTTCGGCCTATGCCCATATCGCCTTGCAACAGGCGATTGCCGATGCGGGTCTGGACGAAGACGCAATCTCCAACATCCGCACCGGTCTGATCGCCGGTTCGGGCGGACCGTCCACCTCGGCCATGTTCACGGCGCACCAGACGGTTCTGGAAAAAGGCTCTCCGAAACGGATCGGGCCTTTTGCTGTGCCAAAATGTATGGGCTCTACTGTTTCTGCGAACCTTGCCACGGCGTTCAAGATCAAGGGGATCAACTATTCGATCACCTCGGCCTGTTCCACATCGCTGCATTGTATCGGATCGGCATCCGAACAAATCATGATGGGCAAACAGGACATTATGTTTGCAGGCGGTGGCGAGGAACTGGACTGGACCCTGTCCTGTCTGTTCGATGCGATGGGGGCGATGTCCTCCAAGTATAACGATACGCCGGAACTGGCCTCTCGTGCGTTTGACGCGGACCGCGACGGGTTCGTGATCGGCGGCGGCGGCGGTATGGTCGTGCTGGAGGACATGGACCATGCCATCGCGCGCGGTGCGAAAATCTATGCCGAGGTCACAGGCTTTGGCGCCACATCCGACGGGCACGACATGGTTGCCCCCTCCGGTGAAGGTGGAGAGCGGGCCATGCAACTGGCTGTCAGCACCCTGCCAGAAGGGCGCAAGGTCAGCTACATCAATGCACACGGCACATCCACACCTGTGGGGGACGTGGGCGAGGTTGAAGCCGTGCGCCGTGTCTTTGGCGAAGGCAGCACACCGCCGATCAGTTCCACCAAATCAATGACAGGTCACGCACAGGGTGCGACCGGCGCGATGGAAGCCATCTTCTGCCTGCTGATGCTGGAGCATGATTTCATCACACCGTCCATCAATGTGGTGAACCTCGATCCGGCCATCAATCCCGGTGAAATCGCGACCGAACTGGTGGAGAACGCGGGGCTGGATACGGTGATGACAAACTCTTTCGGGTTTGGCGGCACCAACGGCTCTATTCTGCTGAGCAAGTATAAAAACTGAGAGTGTTAGGAGCCAGCGCATGAGCGGTCCACTTCAAGGAAAACGCGGTCTCGTTATCGGGGTTGCCAACGACAAATCCATCGCTTGGGGCATCGCCAAAGCCGCAGCCGAAGCAGGGGCCGAGCTTGCCTTTACCTATCAGGCAGAAAATCTTGGCCGGCGGGTGATCCCGCTGGCTGAATCTGTTGGCTCTGATTTTGTGGTGCAGGCCGATGTCACGGATGAAGCTTCACTGGATGCGCTGTTCGCAACGCTGAAGGAAAAATGGGGCACATTCGATTTTCTGGTCCATGCGGTTGCCTATTCCGACAAGGACGAACTGACCGGCCGGTTCATCAACACCACACGGGCGAATTTCGCCAATTCGATGGAAATTTCCTGCTTTTCGCTGATTGATCTGTCCAAGCGGGCTGCGCCGCTGATGACGGCGGGCGGGACGATCCTGACCCTGACGTTCCAAGGCTCTACAACTGTGATGCCGAACTACAATGTGATGGGTGTTGCCAAAGCCGCGCTGGAAAGTGCTGTGCGCTATCTGGCGAATGATCTGGGACCGGACGGCATCCGTGTGAATGCGATCTCTCCGGGTCCGATGCGCACGCTGGCCGGCGCTGCGATTGGTGGTGCGCGTAAAACCTACCGCGCGACCGAGGCCAACGCGCCTCTGCGTTCTAATGCAACTTTGGAGGCGGTGGGCGGCACCGCCGTCTACCTCGCCTCTGACGCAGGCGCCTATACTTCCGGTGAGATCATCCATGTTGATGGCGGCTATCATGTGATTGGCATGGCCCAGCCGGAAAACCTGTAGGCTATTTGAGCCCCTGGCGATGCTAGGGGCTTACGACGCTTGCGTCATCAGGGCAAGTTTCGCCCCACCTGCATCGGTGATCACCGCCACGCGCCCTACATCGGGAATATCAAACACCGGGCGGTGCAAAGTGCCGCCGGATGCAACCACGGCGGCGACTGATTTGTCCACATCTTCCACGCCGATATAGGTCAGCCAGTGGGTCGGTACGCCGTCTAGATGAGGCATCGTGCCCATGTCCAGAAACCCCGCAATGGGACGTCCGTCCTGCATCGCAACAACATAGTCACCGCTGCCGTCGGCCAACGGCTTGCTGTCAAACGTCCATCCTGCCACGGCCGAGTAGAACGCTTTTTGAGCCTCCATATCGCGCAGATGCAATTCGGACCAGACGATGTCTCCGTGGCGATTGGTTGCAGTGTCTTGAGTCATGGTGTCCTCCGATTATGGCCCTTTTGCAGGGGTGATGGGATAGTTTATCACAAGCCTATCAGTCTGCCAAAAACCGTTTCCCCCCACGGGATCAAAATGCCAGTCTGGTGCAAAGAGGAGAAACTTAATGACCATCACGACTGCCATCTTCGACGCCTATGGAACCCTGTTTGACGTGTCCGCCGCCGCCCGCACAGCAGCGGGGGAGGCCGGACGCGAAGCACTGGCGGGATGCTGGCAGAAGCTGGCCAATGACTGGCGGCTGAAGCAACTTCAATATACTTGGCTGCGCGCTGTGGCGGATGCCCACGGAGATTTCTGGGATGTAACCCAAAACGGGCTGGACTGGGCGCTGGAGAATAACAACCTGCAAGGGGACAGCGAACTGCGCGAACGCCTGTTGCAACTGTACTGGGAGCTGGCGGCCTATCCCGAAGTGCCTGCCATGCTGGCACAGTTGAAAGAGGCGGGGCTGAACACGGCGATCCTGTCCAACGGATCACCAAAAATGCTGGATGGTGCGGTGCAATCTGCAGGGATCGGCGATCTTCTGGATGATGTGCTGTCTGTGGAAACTGTCGGCATCTTCAAGCCCCATAAATCGGTCTATGATCTGGTCGGCAAGCGGTTCGGCACTACGCCGGAACAGGTGTTGTTTGTGTCCTCCAACGGCTGGGACGCGGCCTGTGCCACGGGCTACGGGTTTTACACCACTTGGGTGAACCGTGCGGGAGAGCCTGTGGACCGGATGCCGTGGACTCCGCAGCAGGTTTTGGCCGATCTGACAACGATTCCCGAAATCGCCGCCAAAAACTAGCCGTTTCAAACTGTGTAAATCCCCCGTAGAAAGGCCAAAATCCCTCCCATCTAAGAACGGAATGCCGATGTCTACGATTCAAATGCTAAAAGCCGCCGAAAAACGTCTAAAGGGCCATGCACGGCGCACGCCGATGCTGACCTCGCCGTTTCTGGATGAGATCGCAGGTCGGCGGGTGCTGGTAAAGGCGGAATGCCTGCAACACACCGGATCGTTCAAATTCCGCGGCGCTTGGTCCGCCATTTCCGCCCTGCCAAAAGATGTGCGGAAAAACGGGGTAATCGCCTATTCTTCGGGAAACCACGCCCAGGGTGTGGCACTGGCTGCTGCACAGCATAAAATCAAGGCGGTGATCGTTATGCCGTCGGATGCGCCCAAAATCAAAATTGAGAACACTAAGGCGCTGGGCGCGAAAGTTGTTTTCTACGACCGCGAAACCGGAAGCCGCGAAGAAGCGGCGGAGAAAGCCAATGCTGACGGGGCGCTGACCCTGATCAAACCCTATGACGATCCCGAGGTGATTGCAGGACAAGGCAGCACCGGAATAGAGATTGTGTTTCAGGCCAAAGACCTGAAAGTGCGCGATGCCGAGGTGCTTGTTCCGGCTGGCGGTGGCGGTCTGGCATCGGGGATTGCTCTTGCACTGAAGGAATATGCCGAACTGCTTCGGGTGCGCACCTGTGAGCCGCAGGATTTCGACGACTACGCCCATTCCCTGCGGGCGGGACGTCCGGTCGTAAACAAGCGCCTTTCCGGTTCTTTGTGCGACGCGATCATTACCCCGACACCGGGTCTTCTGACCTTTCCTATCCTGAACCGCCTAGCCGGGCCGGGAATGGTTGTGACAGAGGATGAATGTCTGCACGCAATGGCTCTGGCCTTTCACCGTTTGCGCATCGTGCTGGAGCCGGGTGGCGCTGCGGGGCTTGCCGCTGCACTGTTCCACGGCGATGAAATTGACGGAGACGCGGTGATTGCTGTCGCCACGGGCGGAAATGTAGACAAAGAGGTGTTTGAAATGGCTCTTTCGAAATTCGGAGACATCTGATGCGTTATCCTGATCCCGCGAATGATTTTACCATTGCCAGTTTCAATGTGAAAAACCTGATCGGGCCGGATCAGGAGTATTACCGCTTTGAAAGCTACACGCCGGAAGAATATGCGTGGAAAGAGGATTGGTTGGCAGATCAGCTGCTGACCATGAATGCGGATATTGTCGGGTTTCAGGAAATCTTTGACCGCGCGTCCCTGTCGGCCGTTGTTCGGGAAACCAACGAAAGGGGCGCTGCGGCCAATGCGGATGTGATCCCGAGCCGCGACAAGCGGTATCACCGCAAGGCGATCTTCAAAAAGCTGAAATACGAAGGTTACGACAGCAACAGCATTTTCTTTGCCCCCAATGTGTTCAACGGAGAGCCGGGCAATCGCCGCCCCGGCCTGGCTATGCTGTCCCGTTTCGGGTTTGATGACGAACCCCAGATCGTGCAGGAACTACCGGTTCCCCTGACGATCGACTTTCCCCACATCGGCGGCGGAGAGGCGGGGCAATATACGCTGACAAAACTGTCCCGCCCTGTGATCAAGGCGCGCATTCCGGTGAACGGGCAGGTCATTACTGTGTTCAACTGCCATCTGAAATCCAAACTGGGAGAGTTTATCCGTCCCGAAGGTGCACCCTTTGCGCCCGAAGCCAACCTGCTGAACTATGATCCGGTAGGTCGTGCCTTGGGTGAGTTGCGATCCATGTTGCGCCGGACCGCCGAGGCTGCGGTGCTGCGGGAAATGATCGTGGCAGAGTTGAAGGCGGATCATCCGGTGTTTGTGCTGGGTGATATGAATGATGGCGATCATGCAGTGTCATCTGCGGTGATCACCGGAGAGCGGCCCTTCAAGAATTATGCGTGGATGCGCCGTCATGATGCAGAGCGGCGGAACGACCGCTACACGGATGAAGAAAACATCCAGATCACCGAAGCGATTGAATCTGTGCGCCTGACCAGTGCAGAGAAGCTGTTCGTGCGTAAATCCCTGCGGGATATGGTCTATACTTCGGCCTTTGGCGGCGTATTTGAAAGCATCGACCAGATCCTGATGTCCCGCCATTTCAACCCTGACAACCCCAATGCGATTGGCGGGATGGAGTATTTTTCCGTCTTTAACGATCACCTGACAGACGGCAGCCATGCAGAGGCCCCCTACAACAAACTGGCCTCCGACCATGGTCAGATCATGGCCCATATGCGGCTGAAACACCGAGTATGATCTTGTAAGGATCTGAAATATAACAATTTAATATCGCGACTATAAAACGGGCAGGGCGCGGGCGCTGCCCGTTTTTTCAGCATTTCTTGAAAATTTTACCAATTGATAAATAAAAAGACCTGTGCAAGGGTTTGAGTCTACCGAAGTTTTAACAGGGACTAGGCATGGGAAACTCTCCACATACGGATGGAATTGTAGCGGGCCGCATCAGCGCGGACGCCGTGGCGGACAATTTCAGCGACTTGCATCCGCCACTTGACGATCACGAAGCACTGGTGGCGGCGGACCGCTGTTATTTCTGCTATGATGCGCCCTGCCAGACGGCCTGTCCAACGTCGATTGATATTCCGTTGTTCATCCGCCAGATCGCAACCGGCACTGCGGAATCCGCTGCCGAGACAATCTTCGAGCAAAACATTTTGGGAGGAATGTGCGCGCGGGTCTGTCCGACAGAAACCCTGTGTGAAGAGGTCTGCGTGCGCGAGGTCGCCGAAGGCAAGCCGGTTCTGATCGGTCAGTTGCAGCGTTATGCCACCGACAAGGTGATGGCGCAGGGCAAGCATCCATTCACCCGCGCCGCCCCGACCGGAAAATCCGTTGCGGTTGTCGGTGCAGGCCCGGCCGGTCTGTCTGCCGCGCACCGTCTGGCGATGCTGGGCCATGATGTGGTGATGTTTGACGCACGCCCTAAAGGGGGCGGTCTGAACGAATACGGGATTGCGGCCTATAAATCTGTCGAAGGTTTCGCACAGGCCGAAGTGGACTGGCTGCTGCAAATCGGTGGCATCGAAATCCGCTACGAACAGAAGCTGGGAGAGAGCATCACGCTGGAAACCTTGCAAGGCCAGTATGATGCAGTGTTCCTCGGGGTTGGTCTTGGCGGCGTGAATGCGCTGCGGGCCGAAGGTGAAGACAAAGAGGGCGTGCGCGATGCGGTGGATTTCATCGCGGAACTGCGACAGGCCGATGATCTGACCAAACTGCCGGTAGGCCGCCGCGTGGTGGTGATCGGTGGCGGGATGACAGCCATTGACGCTGCTGTGCAATCCAAGCTGCTGGGCGCACAGGATGTGACAGTAGCCTATCGCCGCGACAAATCCGCGATGGGTGCCTCGGAGTTCGAACAGGTGCTGGCCACCAGCCATGGCGTGCGGATCGAATTCAACGCACAGCCTGTCCGTGTTTTGGGCAACGGCAAGGTGAGGGGCGTGGAATTTGCCCGCACCACCAGTGCAGGCGGAGAATTGACCCCGACTGGCGAGACCTTCGAGATTCCTGCGGATCAGGTGTTTAAGGCCATTGGCCAGACCCTGACCACAGATGCAGGTCTGACGGTTGAGCGGGGCAAGATTGCGGTTTCCGAAACGGGTCGTACTTCTGTGACCGGCGTCTGGGCTGGGGGCGACTGTGCCAGCGGCGGCGACGACCTGACCGTGACCGCCGTGGCCGAGGGCCGCGATGCGGCAATGGATATTCACGCAACACTTATGGGAAAGGGAGCGTAACAATGGCTGATCTGAGAAGCGAATTTGTAGGCATTAAATCCCCGAACCCGTTCTGGCTGGCCTCTGCCCCGCCGACCGACAAGGAATACAACGTCCGCCGCGCCTATGAAGCGGGCTGGGGTGGTGTGGTCTGGAAGACTTTGGGCGAAGAAGGCCCGCCGGTGGTCAATGTAAACGGTCCCCGCTATGGCGCGATATTTGGGGCGGACCGGCGCTTGCTGGGCCTGAACAACATCGAGTTGATCACCGACCGGCCCCTGCAGCAGAACCTGCGGGAAATCAAGGCGGTGAAGCGGGACTATCCCGACCGTGCGCTGGTGGTGTCCCTTATGGTACCCTGCGAGGAAGAGGCGTGGAAAGCCATCCTGCCGGTGGTGGAAGAAACCGGCGCTGACGGGATCGAGCTAAACTTTGGCTGCCCGCACGGCATGGCCGAACGGGGTATGGGGTCCGCCGTGGGGCAGGTGCCGGAATATATCGAAATGGTCACACGCTGGTGCAAGCAGAACACACGTATGCCGGTCATCGTGAAACTGACACCTAATATCACCGATGTGCGCTATCCCGCACAGGCAGCGAAGCGGGGCGGGGCGGACGCGGTCAGCCTGATCAACACGATCAATTCGATCACCAGCGTAAATCTGGACAGTTTCGCGCCGGAACCCACCATTGACGGCAAGGGCTCTCATGGCGGGTATTGCGGTCCGGCGGTGAAGCCGATCGCAATGAATATGGTCGCGGAAATCGCCCGCAGCCCTGAAACCGCCGGTCTGCCTATGTCCGGCATCGGCGGCATCACCACATGGCGCGATGCGGCAGAGTTCATGTCACTTGGTTGTGGCAATGTGCAGGTCTGTACCGCGGCGATGACCTACGGGTTCAAGGTGGTGCAGGAAATGATCAGCGGCCTTGGCCAGTGGATGGACGAAAAGGGCCATAGCAGCATCGACGATTTTGTCGGCCGTGCGGTTCCGAACGTGCGCGACTGGCAGCATCTGAACCTGAACCATGTGACCAAGGCACGGATCAGTCAGGACGACTGCATCAAATGCGGCCGCTGCTATGCGGCCTGCGAAGACACCTCCCATCAGGCGATTTCCATGTCGGCGGATCGCGTGTTCGAGGTAATGGACGACGAATGCGTGGCCTGTAATCTCTGCGTGAATGTCTGTCCCGTGGAAGGCTGCATCACCATGGAAACACTGGAACCCGGAATGGTGGATGAACGCACGGGGCAGGTTGTGTCGGGCGAGCATGGCGACTGGACCACACATCCCAACAACCCGAGCGTTGTTGCTGCCGAGTAAGGATCGAGTATTTATCGGAACATTGAAGCGGGGTGCCTTGGCGCCCCGTTTTATTTTGTCAGGGCGATGTTGCTGGGGCTGCGCAAGGCGTAGCGGAACACGAGGAAAATGCACCAGAGACTGATCGCGAGCCAGAGCGCGCCCCACAGGACTGTCGCACCGCCAAATTCCTCGGCCAGCATACGTGCGTCCGAACGGGCCGCAGCGCCGCGGATCGTGTCTGCGAAAATATCGTAAGGCACATAGATCAAGCTGGTGGCCCCGATCAGGCGCAACAGGAAGTCGCTGAAGGAGGGGCGCAGCCAGTATGCAACCGCGAGAAGGGCTGCGGCTGTGCCAAAACCGAAGGCCAGCGCGAACAGGCTGCGCACGTAAAGGAGGGTAATGCAGGCGATGATCGCGCCGAGTGTGCCAAGGCTCCAGCGGTCCCAATTGGTGCGCACCGCCAGCAGGAACAGCGCCGCCCCGATCAACAGGGACCCGAGGTATCCGGCGGACAGGGTAATGAAACGGCTGCCGCCCCGGCTGTGAACATGGCCGGATTCATTGGCGTTGATTGCGAACTCTACGACCGTGCCACCGGTGAGGATCGTCGCAGCGGCATGAGCGGATTCGTGGAAGAAAACGGTCAGCAATCGCAAGGGCAGCAAAACAGGTGTGCGCCAGAAAGCAAAGACCAGCGCCACCAGCAGCAACAATTGCCAGTGGTCGCGCAGGAAGGCTTTTGCCTTAGATGTCATGATCCGCGCGCGGCGTCAGCATGCTGCGAAACAGACGGTCGAGATGGGTTTGCGCGGTGGCAAACCGGTCCGCGCCTGATTCTCCGAGAACGGCCTGCACCTGCACATCGAAATCCGCATAATGCTGGGTGGTTGACCAGATGGAGAAAATCAGGTGGTGCGGATCAAGGGGCGCGATCTTGCCTTCGTCGATCCAGCTTTGGATCAGACGGCATTTTTCATCCGTGAGGGATTTGAGCGGCCCTTGCAGATCTGCAAGTATATTGGGCGCGCCTTGCAGGATTTCGTTGGCAAACAGGCGGCTTTCACGGGGATAATCCCGCGACATTTCCAGCTTGCGGGTCACATAGGCGCAGATTTCATCTACCGGATTATCGCTTTCGCCCAGATGTTCCAGCGGTTCCAGCCATGTGTGCAGCAAACGGTCCAGCAGCACACCGTGGATCGCTTCCTTGCCGTCGAAATAATACAGGATATTGGGCTTGGACAGACCCGCCTGCGCTGCGATCTGGTCAATCGTGGAACCGCGAAAGCCGTAGGTGGAAAAGACCTCTAGCGCTGCATCGAGGATCTGTTTGGTTTTCTGGCGCTGGATTCGGGTGTTGCCTTTGGTGGAAGCTGCGCGTGCCATAGTCTGGTGCCTTGTGTCTTGGGACGGAACCTAAAGGTCAGGAAGAGACCCCGATCCCCTTCAAAATAATTTTTTTGACGGATTCCTTTGCCGCATTCCATTCACTTTCGGAAAGGGGAGTATTGCGGTTCAGGGTCTGTATCTGGTGGCCGAAATCGGCGTAATGCTGTGTCGTTGCCCAGATCATGTAAAGCAGGTGTCGCGGGCTGATCGGGTCCATCAACCCCGCAGCGATCCAGGCATCTATCGCCTGAATGCGGGAGTTGGTCCATTCTACCAGTGTGGTTTCGAGGTAATCCTGAATGATCGGCGCGCCGTGCATCACTTCAGAGGCCCATACTTTCGAACCTGCGGGACGGGTGCGGCTGATCTCCATTTTGGCGTCGATATAGGCACCGATCCCTTCGGCTGGGCCGTCGGATTCTTCAAAGCTGCCAGCGGCTTGCAGCCAGACGTCAAAAATGTTGGAAACCACCTGCCGGTAAAGTTCTTCTTTTGTTGAAAAATAATAGTGCACATTGGCTTTGGGCAGCTGCGCCGCATCTGCAATTAGTTGCATGGTTGCGCCGCCAAACCCTTCCTCCGCAAAGACTTTCTCTGCTGCCTGCAAAATAACCACTTCTTTTTCGCGGCGCTTATTTTGTTTGCGGGCAGGGGCAGTATCTGGGTTCATTCAAAGCACTTTCAGAAATTTCTTGACCGAATGGTCAGGGTGCATCCATAGTCTTGACCATATGGTCAGAAAAAGACCAGCGCAAGATGCATGACAGGGAGAAGACTCATGGCGGCACCAGCTAGCAACCTCCGGATTAACGCCGATCGGCTGTGGGACAGCCTGATGGAGATGGCCAAAATCGGGCCTGGCGTTGCGGGCGGGAACAACCGGCAAACCCTGACCGATGAAGATGGCGAAGGGCGCGCCCTGTTCCAGAAATGGTGCGAAGCGGCAGGCTGCAGCATGGGGCTCGACACGATGGGCAATATGTTCGCGCGCTATGAAGGCACTGATCCTGACGCGCTGCCGGTTTATGTGGGATCGCACCTTGATACCCAGCCCACGGGTGGAAAATACGATGGTATTCTCGGGGTGCTCGGCGGTTTGGAAATCCTGCGCTCGATGAATGATCTGGGCGTAAAGACGAAGCATCCGATTGTGGTGACAAACTGGACCAATGAGGAAGGCACACGTTTTGCCCCAGCGATGCTGGCCTCCGGCGTTTTTGCCGGAATGCACACGCAAGAATGGGCTTACGACCGCGAAGACGCCGAAGGTCTGAAGTTCGGGGATGAGTTGGAGCGGATCGGTTGGAAGGGCGACGAGCCTGTGGGCGAACGCAAGATGCACGCATTCTTCGAGTTGCACATAGAACAGGGGCCGATTCTGGAAGCAGAGGGCAAGGACATCGGCGTTGTCACCCACGGGCAGGGTCTGTCTTGGACGCAAGTCACTGTGACAGGCAAGGACGCCCATACCGGCAGCACCCCGATGCCCATGCGCAAGAACGCAGGGCTTGGCATGGCGCGGATGCTGGAAAAGGTGGAAGAAATAGCTTGGTCCCATAAACCCGATGCCGTGGGCGCAGCGGGACATATCGACGTTTACCCCAACTCGCGCAATGTGATTCCGGGCAAGGTGGTGTTCACGGTTGATTTCCGCTCGCCCCAGCTTGACGTGATCGAAGATATGGAGACCCGTTTCAAAGCCGAGGCGCAAAAGATTGCCGATGATATGGGCCTTGGTGTGGCATTTGAAAAAGTCGGCGGCTTTGATCCGGTGGAATTTGACGAAGGCTGCGTCACAGCTGTGCGCAATGCGGCGGAACGGCTCGGCTATTCCCACCGCAACATCGTCTCCGGTGCAGGGCATGATGCCTGCTGGATCAACCGCATGGCCCCGACCGCGATGGTGATGTGCCCCTGTGTGGACGGGCTGAGCCATAACGAAGCGGAAGAGATTTCCAAGGAATGGGCTGCGGCTGGCGCGGATGTGCTGATGCACGCGGTGCTGGAGACCGCGGAAGTTCAGGGCTGAAACGCCCAAACCGATAGCCTCGCGGTGAGGGAGCCGAAGAGGGGAAGATTGACGAAACGAAGAAAGCAATCCGCAATGGCAGAAAGTAACGGGACTCGATCCGATGCCGATCTGCATATGGCTCCAGCCAAGGGCCGATACGGTGCGGAAAAACAGGGAGAAAAAAAATGACAACGAAAGTCATCAAAGGCGGCACGGTTTGCACGGCGGATCGGGCTTGGAAAGCGGATGTTCTGATCGAAGGGGAAACGATCAAGCAAATCGGTGAGGACCTGAAGGGCGATGAATACATCGACGCCGAAGGCGCCTATGTCATTCCGGGCGGGATTGATCCGCATACCCATTTGGAAATGCCTTTCATGGGCACCACCGCCGCAGAAACCTTTGAATCCGGCACTTGGGCCGCTGCTGCGGGGGGTACCACCATGCTGGTGGATTTCTGCCTGCCCGGTGAAGACGGCTCCATCGTCAACGGGATCAAGGAATGGCACCGTAAATCGGCACCGCAGATCTGTTCCGACATCGGCTATCACATGGCGGTAACAGGCTGGAACGAGCAGATATTTGAAGAGATGAAAACCGCCGTGGACATGGGCGTGAACTCCTTCAAACACTTTATGGCCTACAAAGGCGCGCTGATGATCGAGGACGACGAGATGTTCGCCTCTTTCCAGCGTTGCAAGGAACTGGGCGCGCTGCCGATGGTCCATGCGGAAAACGGCGATCTGGTGGCGATCCTGCAAGAGAAATACATGAACGAGGGGATCACCGGCCCCGAAGGGCACGCCTATTCCCGTCCGCCCGAACTGGAAGGCGAAGCCGCCAACCGCGCGATTACCATTGCCGATGCAGCAGGCGTGCCGCTCTATATTGTGCATGTGTCTTGCGAGCAGGCCCACGAAGCGATCCGCCGCGCCCGCCAGAAAGGTATGCGCGTTTACGGAGAGCCGCTGATCCAGTTCCTGACACTGGACGAGAGCGAATATTTCAACAAGGACTGGGACCACGCCGCCCGCCGCGTGATGTCACCGCCCTTCCGCAACAAGAAACATCAGGACAGCCTCTGGGCCGGACTGCAGGCCGGATCACTGCAAGTGGTCGCGACTGATCACGCCGCCTTTAACACCGAACAGAAACGGGCAGGGCGGGACGATTTCCGGATCATCCCGAACGGGTCCAACGGGCTGGAAGAGCGTCTTGCCGTGCTTTGGACTGAAGGGGTGGAAACAGGGCGTCTGACACCGCAGGAATTTGTTGCGGCCACCTCGACCAATGTGGCCAAGATCCTGAACATCTATCCCAAGAAGGGCGCGATTGTTGAAGGGGCAGATGCGGATATTGTTGTCTGGGATCCGAAAATTTCCAAAACGATCTCGCCCAGCAACCATCATTCCGTGCTGGATTACAACGTCTTTGAGGGGTTCGAGGTCACTGCCAACGCCCGCTACACGCTCAGCCGTGGGGATGTGATCTGGGCTTGGGGCAAGAACTCCCAGCCGCAGCCGGGTCGGGGCCGTTTCGTGCCGCGTCCGGCTTTCCCATCGGCCCATACGGCCCTGTCCAAGTGGAAGGAACTGAATTCGCCCCGCAAGATCGAGCGGGATCCGATGAACATTCCGGCAGGGATTTAAGACATGAGCCGCGCCCGTTTTTCTGATCTTAAGGCATACGGGCCGGTGCAGCTTCGTTCGGGAGCGCGACCATGACCCCCGATGCAATTCTGGAAACCGCGCTTTATGCCCGCGATCTGGATGCGGCTGCCACGTTCTACAGCGATGTCTTCGGACTGGAAGAAGTGCTTCGGGTGGAAGGACGCCATGTATTTTTCGGCTGCGGGCCGGGCATGTTGCTGATCTTCAACCCCGAAGCCACAAAACTGGCGTCTGGCAGTCTGCCCGTGCCAACCCACGGCGCAGAAGGGCAGGGCCACATGTGTTTTCGTGCCAGCGGCGCAGACATGGACCGCTGGGCTGCACATCTGTCGAAATTGAATATTGCCATTGAAGCGGATTTCCAATGGCCAAACGGCGCAAGATCCATCTACGTCAGAGATCCGGCAGGGAATTCGGTCGAAATATCAGAGCCTAAACTCTGGGATCGGCCCACTTGAAAAAAACAGAAAGCAGGGAATGAACGACACTGTAATTTCGGCAAAAAACCTCAGCCTCACGTTTGAGACCAACGACGGACCGGTCCATGCGCTCAAGGATATCAATCTTGATATCGCCAAAGGTGAATTTGTCTCCTTCATCGGGCCTTCAGGCTGCGGGAAAACCACCTTTCTGCGCTGCATGGCCGATCTGGAGACCCCGACGGGCGGCGAAATCACGGTCAATGGTGTCACCCCGCGCGAAGCACGCAAGTCGCGGGCTTATGGTTATGTGTTTCAGGCGGCTGGGCTGTACCCGTGGCGCACAATCGGTGGCAATATTCGCCTGCCACTGGAAATCATGGGGTATTCTAAAGAGGATCAGGCCAAACGGGTGCAGCAGGTGCTCGAACTGGTGGAACTCGACGGATTTGATCGCAAGTTTCCGTGGCAATTGTCCGGCGGGATGCAACAACGGGCCTCTATTGCCCGCGCACTGGCCTTTGATGCGGATATTTTGCTGATGGACGAACCTTTCGGGGCGCTTGATGAAATTGTGCGGGACCATCTGAACGAACAGCTTCTTGCGCTTTGGGCGCGCACGGAAAAAACCATCGGTTTCGTGACCCATTCCATCCCCGAGGCGGTTTATCTCTCGACAAAAATTGTAGTCATGTCCCCGCGTCCGGGCCGGATTGCCGATGTCATCGACAGCACACTTCCAAAAGAACGCCCGCTTGAAATCCGCGATACGCCGGAGTTTATCGAAATTGCCCATCGTGTGCGCGACGGGCTGAGAGAAGGGCATGCGGATGGGTAAGAGCCTGTTTTCAAGAGCCTTACCCGCCGCTGACAGGGGCGCCCGACCTCTCTTTGCGCACGCCCCTGCGGGTTTGACACTTTTGCCCTATTGGGAGGGTAAAGCGGCTTCAACGTTCACGGCCATCGGCTCTCCAGCCTGTGCCGCACGGCCAGTCTGCGACAGAAATGGTTTCAATGTTCTTAAAATACTCAAACTAAACTGGCGTGACGCATATCGCGGTACGCCTCCGGCGGGAGTATTTGGCGGAACATTGAAGCGGGAGGGTATTTGCCATGCGTAACGTTCTTCCTATTCTCACGGTCGTGCTGGCGCTTTTTGCGCTCTGGTATGGCGGGGCTGTGATGCTCAACAAAAACTGGGCCTATGACAAGGCGCAACGGGCGGGTGTCGAACTGTCCTTCGGCGAGATGGTCAAGGATACAATGACACAGGAGAAGCCGCGTCTGCCGCCGCCTCATCAGGTGGGGGCAGAGTTGTGGAAGACCACAGGTGCAATGGTGCAGCGGGGGCGGGCATTCAGCAAACGCTCGCTGATCTATCACGGCTGGATCACCCTGTCTTCTACAGTGCTGGGCTTTGTGTTTGGCACCGGGCTCGGTATTTTGCTGGCCATTGGCATCGTGCACAACCGCGCGATGGATAAATCGGTCATGCCGTGGATCATTGCCAGCCAGACCATTCCCATTCTGGCGATTGCGCCGATGATCGTGGTGGTTCTGGCCAGTGCGCAGGTAGATGACCTGATCGCCAAAGGCGTGATTTCCATGTATCTTTCCTTCTTCCCTGTGGTGGTTGGCATGGTGAAGGGGCTGCGGTCGCCCGATCACATGCAGATGGACCAGATGCGCACTTGGAATGCGTCACGCGGGCAGACCTTTTGGAAGTTGCGGCTTCCGGCTTCGGCCCCTTATCTCTTTGCCTCTCTCAAGGTAGGGATTGCAGCCAGTTTGATTGGTGCGGTCGTGGCTGAACTGTCGTTGTCGCAGGACGGCGGACTTGGAGCGCGGATGCTGGTGGGCAGTTATTACGGCCAGACGGTACAAATCTGGTCTGCGCTTATTGCTGCGGCGACGCTGGCGGCACTGATGGTGGCCAGTATCGGTTTGTTGCAACGGGTGACATTGAAACGGATGGGGATGGCGCAATGATCTGGATCGTATTTGTACTGGTTTTCTGGATCGCGGCGTGGCGGGTGAACATTATCCTCACAGCGCAGAAGCCGAACCGCTTTAACGCCTTTGCTGTACCCGCCTTGTTCGGGATTACCCTGCTTTTGCTGTGGGAGGGTATTGTACGGGGATTTGGAATTAGCCCCGTCCTTTTGCCACCCCCTTCGGCCATTGCAGTGACGTTTTCGCAGAACCTGCCATTGTTGTGGGAAGATTTCTTCCAGACCTTCGTAAAAGGAGCCCTGAGCGGGTATATCATCGGATGTGGGGCGGCTTTTCTTGTCGCTGTTGCTGTGGACCGCAGCCCCTTCTTGCAACGTGGCTTGCTGCCGGTTGGAAATTTTGTGGCCGCGCTGCCGATTATCGGGCTGGCCCCGATCATGGTAATGTGGTTCGGGTTTGACTGGCAGTCCAAAGCGGCGGTGGTTGTGGCGATGGTGTTCTTCCCGGTGCTGGTAAACACAGTACAGGGGTTGCAGGCTTCTGACGCCATGCAGCGGGATCTGATGCGGACTTACGCGGCGAGCTATCCTCAAGCCCTGATGAAACTGCGTTTGCCTGCGGCAATGCCCTTTATCTTTAACGGCCTGAAAATCGCGACAACGCTGGCTCTGATCGGTGCCATTGTGGCCGAGTTCTTCGGTTCGCCGATCAAAGGAATGGGATTTAGGATTTCGACCGAAGTTGGTCGGTTGGCACTGGATATGGTCTGGGCCGAGATTGCCGTGGCGGCGATTGCAGGTTCGGCCTTTTACGGGTTGGTGGCGCTGCTGGAAAAAGGCGTCACCTTCTGGCACCCTTCGCAGAGAGGGTAGAAAAATTAAAAACGAATCAACAAGGAGAGTAAGAAAATGAAGAAATTGGTAACCACAGCACTTGCAGGTGCGATGGCGCTGGGTGCGTCTTTCGCGCAAGCAGCGGATGATGTGACGCTGCAACTGAAATGGGTCACACAGGCCCAGTTCGCCGGATATTACGTGGCGCAGGACAAAGGGTTTTATGAAGAAGAAGACCTGAATGTCACCATCAAACCGGGCGGTCCGGATATTGCCCCTGCACAGGTGATTGCCGGTGGTGGCGCCGATGTCGTTCTGGACTGGATGCCCTCCGCGCTGGCCTCCCGCGAAAAGGGTCTGGATCTGGTCAATATTGCCCAGCCGTTCAAATCTTCCGGCATGATGCTGACCTGCCGCAAGGATGCAGGTGTGTCCTCTCCGGATGATTTTCCGGGCAAGACCTTGGGCGTCTGGTTCTTTGGTAACGAATATCCCTTCCTGAGCTGGATGAGCAAACTCGGTCTGAAAACAGACGGGTCCGACGGTGGGGTGACGGTTCTCAAGCAGGGGTTCAATGTTGATCCGCTTTTGCAGAAGCAGGCTGCTTGCGTGTCTACAATGACCTATAACGAATACTGGCAAATCATCGATGCGGGTCTGACACCTGAAGAGCTGGTCGTGTTCAAATACGAAGATCAGGGCGTGGCGACGCTGGAAGACGGGATGTATGTTCTGGGCGAAAACCTGAAGGACGAGGCGTTCAAGGACAAGATGGTCCGTTTTGTGCGGGCGTCCATGAAAGGCTGGAAATATGCCGAGGAAAACCCTGACGAAGCCGCAATGATCGTTCTGGACAATGATGCGACCGGCGCGCAGACCGAGAAGCACCAGAAGCGGATGATGTCCGAGGTGGCCAAGCTGACTGCCGGATCAAACGGCGCACTGGACGAAGCCGACTACCGCCGGACCGTGGACAGCCTGCTGACAGCCGGTTCCGATCCTGTGATCACGAAAGAGCCCGAAGGGGCGTACACACTGGACATTACAGACGCAGCGCTGAAATAAGTTGACGTTTCTGTCCAAAACAGGCCGCGCCGTAGGGAAACCTGCGGCGCGGTTTTTTTGTGCGCGGGTGACGGGGAGGGCGGGACGTAGGGCCTTTATAAAGGCTGCTGAAACGGCGGCTTTATTAACAAAGGTCTCCAGATACCTAACCATGAAGCTTCATTTATGAAGCGTCTTATATGAAGCTTCATAAATGCAGTATGTTAAAGCGGTTTTCGTATATTTATCAGTGGCCTGGCGTGTCAGGAAATGACATCGGCCCAGCGCGCCAAGCCATTGGCAGCCGGCTTTTGCTTTCGTAAGCTTGAGCGGAAAAGTTAACAAAGTACGCTTAGGTCGCAGCGGTGATCCAGTCCCGATGATCCCGCATATAAACCCGCAGCCACGGCGTGAACTCTTCCGGCGCTGCTTTTATTTCCTGTGCCAGCGTATCAAAGTCGATCCAACGCACGGCCTGTACCTCATCAGGGTTCAGGGCCATTGCTATGTCCTCTTTCACCCGCGCGATATAGATATCCACGACCTCGTGCTCGGTCAGACCACCGCCCACATCCGCGCGGTATTCTACGGTCTGCCCGAACTGCAGGTCACAGCCGCTGATGCCAAGTTCTTCGTCAAGGCGCCGGGTGGCACAGGCCAGACTCGGTTCTTCCCAATGGGGATGGGTGCAGACCGTATTGGCCCACAGGTTTGGCGTGTGGTACTTTTGCGCCGCCCTTTGCTGGATCAGCGTTTTATCGCCCGCCAGTAGGAACACGGAAATCGCAGGATGTTTCAGCCCGCGCCGGTGTACATCCAGTTTGTCCAATGCTGTCAGAACACCGTTGTCCCAAGCGGGAATAAGCTGTGTCATGTTTCCCTTCCACGTTTTGCGATCCTTTGGGCTATTGCGGGCAGGTTTGCAAGGGGCGGGCCGTCGCGCCTGTGTCACTTTGTACCCCTAGTGCGGCGTTCTGCCAGCATATCTTCTTGGCCCTTTCCTGTATTAATTTGTTGCTTCTTTTAACAATCTGCGGTGGTCTGGGCGATATGAATGCTCCTGTGCTCTCCAATATCAAATGCGGCGAATGCCCGATCCGGCATCGTGCTGTATGCTCCCGTTGCGAGGGGGCAGAGCTGGATATCCTTGAAAAGATCAAAGTGTACCGCAGTTTCAAGGCCGGAGGGCAGATCCTGTGGCGGGGTGAAGCGATGGATTTTGTGGCTTCGGTTGTCAGCGGTGTCGCGACCCTTGGCAAGACGCTGGAGGACGGGCGCACCCAGATGGTCGGGTTGTTGTTGCCGTCAGATTTTATTGGTCGGCCCGGACGGGAGCGTGTCGAATTTGACGTGATCGCCGCCTCGGATGTGACCCTTTGTTGCTTTGATCGCAAACCTTTTGAAAACCTGTTGCTGGTAACGCCCCATTTGTCCGAACGGCTGGTCGAAATCGCGCTGGACGAACTGGATGCCGCGCGGGACTGGATGCTACTGTTGGGGCGCAAGACGGCCCGCGAAAAGATCGCGACGTTCATTGATATGTTGATCCGGCGCAGCAGTCTGGAAGAGGAAACGGCGCAAAATGACGCGCTGACCCTACCGTTAAGCCGTGAGGAAATTGCCAATTACCTTGGTCTGACTCTGGAAACGGTCAGCCGTCAGCTCTCGGCGCTGAAATCACAAGGTATCATCCAGTTCAAAGACCGCCGTAATTTTGAGGTCCTCAATCCGCAGGCTCTCTACGATCTATCAGGGGACGACAGTCCGAACTGATCTTCCCCGCATTTGACCACCGTGGAATTCGGTGCCTTTTCGGCCAAACTTGACCCAGATCAAGGAATCGTTCCGCCAACCCGTCTACCCCTACACTTGCGAACAGGAGTGTCTGCCTTGGCAGTGCTCGTCATTTTCGAGGTGTCAGATGGACTATATCAAGGCTTTTCTACTGGCCGGAGTTGCGCTTTTCGCGGCAATGGGCGCGAATTGGGCGCAGGATCCGGCGTATCAATTACATGCGGTGTTGATCATGGTGATCGCGCTTTGCATGTTTGTTTGGGTGATCCGTCACGCGGGGGAGCCGCAAAAGGCGAAGCCTGTGCCGACAGGTTATGACGACGGGGTGATCCGCGCTGGCGTGATTGCGACGGCGTTCTGGGGGATTGCCGGATTTGTGGTGGGGACGTTCATCGCGTTCCAACTGGCCTTTCCCGAGTTGAACTTTGACTGGGGCCAACCCTTTGCCAATTTTGGCCGGTTGCGGCCCCTTCACACATCTGCGGTGATTTTTGCCTTTGGCGGCAACGGCCTGATCGCGACCTCTTTTTATGTGGTCCAGCGCACAGGCGCGACGCGGCTTTGGGGCGGAAACCTCGCTTGGTTTGTGTTCTGGGGCTATCAATTGTTCATCGTGCTGGCTGCAACCGGTTATCTGCTGGGGTCCACCCAATCCAAAGAATACGCGGAGCCTGAATGGTATGTAGATATCTGGCTGACGATTGTCTGGCTCGCCTATCTTGCTGTGTTCCTTGGCACGATCTTCAAGCGGCGCGAGCGCCACATCTATGTGGCGAACTGGTTCTACCTTGCCTTCATCATCACCGTGGCCATGCTGCATGTGATCAATAACCTGTCCATCCCGGTGTCCATCTGGGGCAGTAAATCCGTGCAAGTCTTTGCCGGTGTGCAGGATGCGATGACCCAGTGGTGGTACGGCCACAACGCGGTCGGTTTTTTCCTGACGGCGGGTTTTCTTGGTATGATGTATTACTTCGTGCCCAAACAGGCAGGCCGTCCGGTCTACAGCTATAAACTGTCGATCATTCACTTCTGGGCGCTGATCTTCCTTTATATCTGGGCCGGGCCGCACCATTTGCATTACACAGCATTGCCGGACTGGGCTTCGACCCTTGGGATGGTGTTTTCGATCATCCTGTGGATGCCCAGCTGGGGGGGGATGATCAACGGTCTGATGACCCTGCAAGGCGCTTGGGACAAGCTGCGCACCGATCCGATCCTGCGGATGTTTGTTCTGTCTCTCGGTTTTTATGGCATGTCCACCTTTGAAGGTCCGATGATGTCGATCCGCGCGGTGAACTCCCTTTCCCACTATACCGACTGGACCATCGGTCACGTCCACTCCGGTGCTTTGGGCTGGAACGGCATGATCACCTTCGCCTGTCTCTACTTCCTGACACCCCGACTGTGGGGGCGTGACAAGATGTATTCCATGAGCGCGATCAACTGGCACTTTTGGTTGGCGACCATCGGCATCGTCCTTTACGCCGCATCCATGTGGGTGACTGGCATCATGGAAGGCCTGATGTGGCGCGAAGTGGATGATCAGGGTTTCCTTGTGAACTCTTTCGCAGACACCGTAGCCGCGAAATTCCCGATGTATGTGGTGCGGGGCTTGGGCGGGGTGATGTTCCTTGCCGGCGCGCTGATCATGATCTGGAACATGTGGATGACCATCCGCGGCCCGAAAACGGCGAAGGCGGGTACCACTGGCACCAGTCCGACCGTCGCAGCAGAATAAGGAGTCCGGAAAATGGCCTTTCTCGACAAACATGCAATTCTTGAAAAAAGTCCGACCCTGCTGCTGGTCAGCTCCCTTCTGGTGGTCTCAATCGGCGGGATCGTGGAAATTGCGCCGCTGTTCTGGCTGGAAAACACCATTGAGGAAGTAGAGGGCGTGCGCCCCTATTCCCCGCTGGAGCTGACAGGGCGCGACATCTACGTGCGAGAGGGCTGCTACCTCTGTCACAGCCAGATGATCCGTCCGATGCGCGATGAAGTGGAACGCTACGGGCATTATTCGCTGGCCGCAGAGTCGATGTACGACCACCCGTTCCAGTGGGGGTCCAAACGGACCGGACCGGATGTGGCCCGCGTGGGCGGGCGCTATTCTGACGCATGGCACGTGGAGCACCTGAAAGATCCGCAGTCGGTTGTGCCGGAATCGATCATGCCGAAATACGAGTTTCTGGCAGAGACCCGCATCGAGGCAACCCAGATCAAGGCGCTATTGAATACCCACCGCCTTGTGGGGGTGCCCTATGACGATGACATGCTGGATAACGCAGTGGCGGATTTTTATGCGCAGGCCAACCCTGACAGTGATTACGACGCCATGCTGGAACGGTATCCCGGTGCTGCCGTCGCCAATTTCGACGGCCAGAAAGAGCTGACAGAGATGGATGCGCTGGTGGCCTATCTTCAGGTGCTCGGGACCATGGTCGACTTTTCCACCTTCACCCCTGACGCAAGCCGATAGGAGGGCGCTATGGATACCTATTCTTTCCTGCGCGAACTGGCTGACAGCTGGTTTTTACTTGCGATGTTCTGCTTCTTCCTCGGCGCGATCCTGTTTCTGTTCCGCCCCGGAAGCCGGAAGATGCACGAGGACGCCAGCCGGATACCCTTGCGGGAGTCCCAGTCACCCGTCGCGCCACGGGTGAACCAATCCAATGCTGCCCTGCGCGGCTGTGCGGGCAATTGCCCTGATTGTATCAAGAGGACAAACTGATGTCTGACCATACTGAAAAAAACGTGGATGAAGTCACCGGCGTTGAAACCACCGGTCACAATTGGGATGGCATTGAGGAGTTGAACAACCCGATGCCCCGATGGTGGCTCTGGACCCTGTACGCAACAATTGTCTGGGGCATTGCCTATACCATCGCCTTTCCTGCATGGCCGTTGATTTCCGGCGCGACGACGGGGGTTCTCGGCTGGTCCACTCGGGCGGATGTGGCCCGCGAGATAGAAAGCCATGACGCACAGAACGGCGCGCTGGTGGAACAGTTGCTGGCCGCCGAGATGGACCGCCTGCCCGAAGACCCCGAACTGCTGCGTTATGCAGTGGCCCGCGGTGGCGCTGTGTTCAAAGCGCAGTGTTCCCAGTGTCACGGCTCTGGTGCGGCCGGATTTAAGGGCTATCCGAACCTGCTGGACGATGACTGGCTTTGGGGCGGCAGTATGGATGAAATCACCTTCACTGTGCGCCACGGCATCCGCAATGATATCGACGACGAGGCCCGTTATTCCGAAATGCCAGCCTTTGGTGAACTGTTGGAAAAAGAGCAGATCCGTGCAGCTGCGGAATATGTGTACTCGCTGTCCAATGACGATGCTGAACCTGAACTTGCCGCCAGCGGTCAGGAGCTGTTTGCGGAGCAATGCGCGGCCTGCCATGGTGATACGGGTCGTGGCGACCGCGAGCAGGGTGCGCCTAATCTGGCGGATGCGATCTGGCTATATGGTGGTGACCGGGAGACCCTGATCCAAACCATCACTTATTCCCGGTTCGGCATTATGCCTGCTTGGGGCCAACGGCTGATCGAAGCGGATGTGCGGGCTGTATCTGCCTATGTCCATGGTCTTGGAGGTGGCGAGTAACAAGCTCGCCATCGACTTCTAGAATACGGCGCTGCCTCCCCTACGGCGGTGTCGTTCCCCCGAAACAGCCCTGTTCGCAAACAAGCCGTTTCGGGGGTCTTTTTGATCCATATCAAGGCGCAGCTGATTCCCGTGCGCTAAGACGAGGCTGCGAACAGGATTGATACCATGACCCAAACCACGCCTCCCCCTCTCTACGCGGCGCAAGAGCCCGTGTTTCCCCGCAAGGTTTCGGGCAAATTCCGCCGTCTGAAATGGTGGATCATGCTGGTTACGCTGGGGATTTACTATCTTATGCCGTGGATACGCTGGGATCGCGGTCCGAACCTGCCGGATCAGGCGGTGCTGCTGGATATGGCGGGGCGGCGGTTCTACTTTTTCTGGATCGAAATCTGGCCGCACGAATTTTACTTTGTCGCCGGGCTTCTGGTGATGGCAGGGCTGGGGCTTTTCCTCTTCACTTCGGCGCTTGGGCGGGTGTGGTGTGGATATACCTGCCCGCAGACGGTCTGGACCGATTTGTTCATTCTGGTGGAGCGTTGGGTCGAAGGAGACCGCAATGCGCGGGTGCGATTGTGGAAGGCAAAGTGGGATTTCCACAAATGGCGGCTGCGGTTGACCAAATGGGCAATCTGGTTGGGAATAGCGATGGCCACCGGTGGGGCTTGGGTGTTTTATTTCACAGATGCCCCGACTCTGGCGCGGGATCTTCTGCGCTTTGATGCCCATCCGATCGCTTACGCTACGATTGCTGTCCTGACGGCCACCACATTCATCTTTGGCGGTTTCCTGAGGGAACAGGTCTGTATCTATATGTGCCCGTGGCCTCGCATTCAGGCGGCGATGATGGACCCTGACACGATCACTGTGGCCTACCGTGGCTGGCGGGGGGAGCCCCGTGGCAAGCATCGCAAGGCGGCACAGGCGGCGGATGCCGCGCCGCGCGGGGATTGCATTGACTGTATGGCCTGCGTCAACGTTTGCCCGATGGGAATCGATATCCGCGACGGGCAGCAAATGGAATGTATCACCTGTGCGCTTTGTATCGACGCCTGCGACGATGTAATGGACAAAATTGGCAAGCCGCGCGGGCTGATTGATTATCTCGCGCTGTCTGACGAGCCGGCAGAGCGTGCCGGAGCCGCGCCCAAGCCGGTATGGAAACATATCCTGCGCCCCAGAACGCTGTTCTATACGGCGCTTTGGTCGCTTGTCGGGATCGGCCTGATCTACGCGCTGTTCATGCGTTCGGACATCGAACTGGCAGTGTCTCCCTTGCGCAACCCGACTTATGTGACGCTTTCAGATGGCAGCATCCGCAACATCTACGACGTGCGGATGCGCAACAAACACGCCGAGGCGAGGGTGTTCCGGCTGTCTGTTACCGCCGAAACTGGGGTTCAATTGCAACTGGAAGGGCACGAAGAAGGGCGCAGCATTCTTGTCCCGGCGGACAAGACTTTTATGCAGCGGGTTTATGTCACCGCGCCGCGCCTCGATCCGGCCGCAACGTTGGCCCGCAGTGATATTCGTATCTGGGTTGAGGATACCGCCACAGGCACACGGGCGTCCCAAGCGACGACTTTTAACGGAAAGGCAGAGTGATATGGTGAAGCAGATTACAGGATGGCACGTTTTCGGGTCTTTCGCGCTGGCGTTTTCGGTGATTATCGGAGTCAATCTGGTGTTGGCTTATAATGCCGTCCACAGTTTTCCGGGACTTGAGGTTAAAAACTCATACGTGGCAAGCCAGAGCTTTGACGCCGATCGTGACGCGCAGGTAGCGCTGGGTTGGGATGTCGGGGCTTTTGTAGAAGACGGGTTTGTGACGCTGAATATTACGCAGGATGGTACGCCAGTCTCCGCGCTGATCGAACAGGCCACTTTCGGGCGCGCCACCAGCGTGGCGCAGGATCAGGAACTGGAATTCCGCCGCCGGAACGGGGCCTATATTGCGCCGGTCAAGGCCGGTGCGGGCAACTGGAACCTGCGCCTGAAGGCCCGCGCACTGGATGGCACGCTGTTCCAGCAGCGCATCATCGTAAGGGTCGTACAATGAGCACTGCCTTTTCCGCATCCCCGTGTCCGGGGTGTATTTCTGCCACGCTGGCCTCGGAAGAGGTGGCCAGAAAGTTAAGAGCAAACCTGCGGTTTTCGGTGCCGGGCGTGCATTGCGCTGCCTGTATTGCCAAGATCGAACAGGGCCTTCGAACAGTGCCGGGAATTCGGGATGCGCGAGTGAACCTGTCGCTGAAACGGCTGAGTGTCGAGGCGGACGATGGCGTTGGCGAGGCACAGATTAAAGAGCATCTTGCCGGTCTGGGATTTGAAGCAAATCCCCTTGATCAAGAGGCGCTGGGCGCGGAAGCAGACCCTGCGGGCCGTGCCCTTCTGCTGCGTCTGGCAGTGGCCGGTTTTGCCATGATGAACGTGATGCTTTTGTCTGTGGCGGTCTGGTCCGGAGCGGCGGATGCCACGCGGGACCTTTTCCATCTGATTTCGGCCACTATTGCTGTACCGGTAGTGGCTTTTTCCGGCCAGCCGTTTTTTAAAAGTGCGTGGTCGGCGCTGCGGCATCGCAGACTGAATATGGATGTGCCGATTTCTCTGGCGATTGTTCTGGCGGTGGGCATGTCCATATTCGAAGCACGTCAGAGCGGGGCACATGCCTATTTCGACGCGGCCCTGTCGCTGACCTTCTTTCTGCTGATCGGCAAGTTTCTGGAACATAAGACTCGTGGGGCTGCCCGTTCCGCTGCGCGTGAACTCTCTGCGCTGGAAGTCCACAGGGCAAGCGTGATGGTAAACGGGCAGGCTGAAAGCCGTGCGGTAGCCGATCTTGCTGTAGGGGATCACGTGCTTGTAGCAAGCGGGATGCGTGTGCCGGTGGATGGAGACCTTTTATCCCCGACAGCGCAGATGGACCGGTCCTTCCTGACCGGAGAATCCGAAGAGGTGGAGGTACGTGCCGGCGCAGCCTTGCAAGCGGGCGTGGTCAATCTCGGTGCGCCACTGACCCTGCGCGCCACTGCTGTTGGCGAAGACACAACCCTGCGCCGTGTGGCCGCGATGGTCGAACTGGCGGAATCGGGGCGCAACAGTTACACGTCGCTGGCGGCGCGGGCGGCGCAGATTTACGCCCCCGCCGTGCATCTGCTGGCGTTGCTGGCGTTTCTAGGGTGGCTGGCGGCAAGCCACGATGTGCGTCTGGCGTTGAATATTGCCGTGGCCGTGCTGATCATCACATGCCCCTGTGCGCTTGGCCTGGCCGTTCCTGCAGTGTCTACAGGAGCGATCGGAAGGCTGTTTTCCAAGGGGCTGCTGGTTCGTCACGCCACAGCGCTGGAGCGGCTGGCAGAGGTGGATCTGGCTGTTTTCGACAAAACCGGTACATTGACCCGTCCGGGATTTGATGTTGCAGGCTCGGGCCTAAGCGCTGTGGAACAGGCTATCTTACTGGGCCTTGCGCAGGCCTCGGATCATCCTGTCAGCAAGGCCATCACCGAAACCTTGGGGCCGCAGATGAAACCGGCACCGCTTACAGGAATTGAAGAGATCAAGGGCGCAGGTGTGCAGGGGTACTTCGGACGGGATCGCGTGCAACTGGGGCGGGCGGACTGGCTCGGTGCGGATTTTACCGGCACCGGATTGCGGATCGGCGACACTGAAGCGCGCAAGATTGAAACCACGGAAACCTTGCGAGAGGGGGCAAGATCCGCTGTCTCCGCCCTGCAAAATGCCGGTGTGCCAGTGCACATCCTGACAGGCGACCGGCGGGAGGCTGCCGTGGACATCGCCCGTCAGCTCGGGGTGCTTGATATTCAGGCGGGCGTGCGGGCCGAAGAGAAACTGGAAAGACTGAAAGGTCTGGAAGACAGGGGCTACAAGGTGCTGATGGTGGGGGATGGGTTGAACGATACGGCTGCGCTCGCATCCGCGCATGCTTCAATGGCACCGTCTTCGGCCCTTGATGCCTCACGCAATGCCGCGGATATTGTGATCCTGCGTCAGGATCTGGCAAACATCCCGCTGGCACTGGCGGTGGCGGGGTCCTCTGTTAAACTGTCGCGGCAGAATTTCGCGATTGCTGCGGGCTATAATCTGATAGCAATTCCAATCGCCCTCGCCGGACTGGCAACACCTTTGCTTGCGGCGCTGGCCATGTCTGCATCGTCATTGACCGTGCTGGCAAATGCAATGCGCGTGAGGTTGGTGAAATGAATGTTCTGGTTGTTCTCATCCCTGTGTCGCTGATCCTTGGCGGGGTTGGACTGATCGGATTTTTATGGACCGTGCGCAATGCGCAATATGACGATCCCGATGGCAGCGCGGCGCGCATCCTGCTGGATGACGACGCGCCCCCTAACTAGCGCCGCAGCCTGCGATCCCGCTGCTGCCTGTAAGTCATTCCCACTTCCACCATCGCGGGAATTGCTGTAATCCCGATAGCAGACAAGCAGAACTGCCCTGCTCCGGCGCGGTTTTGCGCTGTGGAGGCAAGGGACAAGACCGGTAAGGGAGAGTGGTATATGGCGTTCAAGGACGGGATTCTGGACAACTATCTCCATGAACGGCACTTTTTGCAAACCGTCTATATGCCCGCGTTCCAACCGGTGGGGCGCAATTTTGTCTACATGAAAAACCACAAGGCTGCCTGCACCACAGTGATCGCCACGCTGATGGCTCATCTGCTGGCTGAAAAAGGCGACAGCCGCGATATATCCATGCAGAACGTGCATAAACCGCCGATGGATGTGATCCACGCGGGCAAGCGGACGCTGTCGCTGGACCGTGCCTTGGATGCGCTGCAATCCCCTGACGTGTTCCGGTTCACGGCGGTGCGCGAACCGGTCAGCCGCACCGTCAGTGCCTGGGCAGACAAAGTGGCAGGGCAGGGTGCGAAAAAGCACAAGCTGATGGATAAACTCGGGCGGCCAAAGGACGAAGACCTGAGCCTGTCGGCCTTTCTCGATGTGCTGGCACACAACCCCGAAGCGCTCGACGTGGATCGCCACTGGCGCCCCCAGAGCAAAGAAATCTCCTGGGGGCTGATCAACTACGACGTGGTAGGTACGACGGATGATCTTGAACCTGCCCTGAGCGAAATTGTTTCGGCCTGTTTTGGCAAAGCGCAGCCGATGGTGCAGGACACGCGCAAGTCTTTGGGCCATAAAACCTCCAGCAGGGAACTGGTCGCAGGGCTGACCCGCAAGGACCGGCGCAATATCGAGCGGGCCTTTGCCGCCGACCTCGAGATGTATGAATCCGTCAAAAGCCGCCAGATACAAACGGTGCTCGCCCTATGAACAAACCAACCCAGATTGACCTGCAGAACCATCTCGCCAGTGTTGGCGGTGAGCAAGGGTTCTTCGAAGAACTCGGGGATCAGCATTCTGCATTGTTTGTGCAAGGGGAAGGACAGGGGGGAAAGACCCTGTTCGTCACATTCGAGAACCTCGACGATGTGGCCAAAGACGCGGAGCACCGGATGCCTTGGGGGTATAATTTTGTGACAGGGCAGGGCTGGTCCATGCTCGGGATGATGGCCCACGGCTGGACATGGTACCGCGATGAGGCCGTGTTCGATTTCTTCGACCGGTTGCGGGATGAGGGATTCTTCAAACAGTTTGACAATGTGCTGTTCTACGGTGCCTCCATGGGCGCCTACGCGGCCAGCGTGTTTAACGCCGCCGCCCCCGGATCAACCGTGATCCTGTTGTCGCCCCAGGCCACGCTCAGCCGTGATGTCGCCTCCTGGGAAACCCGCTATCGCAAGGCATGGGCACGGGATTTTTCATCGCGTTATGGCTATGGGCCGGTCGAATCCTTGCAGGCCAAGCAGGTACATCTTTTCTACGATCCGCAGGCGAGCCTCGACGCGATGCATGCTGCCCTTTTTCAGGGAGAGAACGTGCGCAAGTATAAATGCCGCTTCATGGGGCACCGGATTGCCTCCCTGTGGCAGCAGATGGGCGTGCTGAAACAGGTCGTGCTCGGTTGCGTAGAGGGAACGCTGACAACAGCCGCTTTCTACCGCCTGATGCGGGCCAGACTGCACAACCACCGCTATCAAAAGGAAATGCTGAACCGGCTGCTGGAAAAGAACCGCCCCCATTTGGTGGCACACTACACCCGCGCCGTCCTCAATACCCGTGGCGGCCCGAGTTTCCGCAAGGCCCTGCGTGCGGCAGAAGAGCAAATGAAGCAATAGGCTGGGCGCCTCCGGCGGGAGTATTTCGGGAGCGTTGAAACGGGGCTTCAGGTTTCTTTGTGCGCCGTATAGATGTGGATTTTCGAGGGTACGGTGACGGTTCCCTCCCGACTGTACTGTTCCAGTTTGATTTTCGTTGCCTCCACAATCTTGACATTATCCTTTGCAGTACCGCCTTGTGCGCGGATGACGCTGTTGGCGGGCCCGATGTAGGAGGACAGCTCTGCTGCATCCGCAGCGGAACCTTGCAGGGTGAGGGGAATATCTTTGGTTGTGGCTTTCCCGACTGCAAAGCCCGCGTCTTTCAGAATGCTCAGAACGTAATCTGTGTCTGCAAAGGCAAAGGGACCGGGGTCACGCGGGTTCATCGGGGGCGGATTTCCCAGCAGGTCGGTAGCAGCGCGCCGCGGCAAGGTGAACCACGGGTTTTCCTTGAACGGCCCCCAGCAGGCCATCGTGAGATTGCCGCCGTGGTTGAGGCTTTTAAAAATGTTTTTGAAGGCGGCGACGGGATCGTCGAAAAACATCACGCCAAAGCGCGAGATGATATGATCGAAGCGGTTTTCAGGCAGCGGTTCGGTCTGGGCATCCGCCCGAACAAAAGTCACATTTTCCAGCCCGATGGCTTTAGCGGTTATGCGCGCCTGTTCCAGCATTGTTGTCGAAATATCAAGGCCCTGCACCTGGCCGTTCGGGCCAACCGCCTTTGCAAATTCCCGAGAAGTGGCGCCAGTGCCGCAGCCGACATCAAGCATCATCTGCCCGCTAACTGGTGCTGCTGTCTGCAACAGCGCCTGATTCACCCCGCCAAACAGCGCGTCCAGTTGCACTTCAAAAGTAATCCAGTCACGGCCGGCCCCGTCGGTCCAGAAGTCCGCCTGTTCTGCATTAGGGGTGTCTTGCATGCCGTGTCCTTTGGAAGCGGGCGGGCGCCTGTCCCGCCCGTCTGCCGGTTAGCCGATCATTTCGGCCTGTTTTACGATGACTTGCGCCTGACGGATAGAGGCCAGATCCACCAGACGGCCTTTGTAAACAGCAGCGCCCTGTCCGGATTTTTCTGCTTCTTCCATAGCTTCAAGAATTTCGCGGGCCTCGGTAATTTGGGCTTCGGAAGGGGTGAAGACGGCATTGGCAAGGGCGACCTGTTTCGGATGGATTGCCCATTTCCCGACCATGCCGAGTGTGGCAGAGCGGCGGGCCTGTGCGTTAAAGCCTTCCTCGTCCGAGAAATCGCCGAAAGGACCGTCCACCGGCAGCAGGCCGTGGGTGCGACAGGCGGACACGATAGCGACAGTTACAGCGTGCCAGGGATCGCCAAGATGGGTGGCGCGGGGCGCATCGCCATTGGCGTTTTCTACCATGTAATAGTTTTCCTGTGTGCCGCCGATGCCTGTGGTCTGCATGCCCATGGACGCCGCGTAATCCGCAGCGCCCAGCGACATGGCCGCCATACGGGGTGAGGCAGCGGCGATTTCTTCCACATGGGCAAGACCGGCTGCGGTTTCGATGATCACTTCAAACTGGATGGGCTTCTTGCGGCCTTTGGCCATTTCGACAGATGTGACAAGAGCGTCAACGGCGTAGATATCGCCCGCGTTGCCCACTTTGGGGATCATGATCTGATCGATCCGGTCACCGGCGTTTTCAAGAATGTCTACAACATCCTTGTACCAGAATTCGGTATCCAGACCGTTGATGCGGATGGAGAGGGTTTTGTTGCCCCAGTCAATCGTGTTGATCGCCTCGATCACATTCTTGCGGGCTTCGGCTTTATCCGCGGGAGAAACGCTGTCTTCCAGATCCAGATTGATCACATCCGCATCCGAAGCGGCCGCCTTTTCAAAGATCGCAGGACGGGAACCCGGTGCGAAAAGCTGGCAGCGGTTGGGGCGGGCTGGCGGGGCGGGTTGGACTTTGAAGCTCATAGGGGCATCCTTTGGGTAATGATGTTTCGATTCAGGTTGTCTGATTGGTAGATTATTGCGCGAAGCCCCGCAAGTGCTGCGCTGCGGCATTTTCCAATGTTCGGAGCCGAAGCCCCTTGCCGCAGCGCAGTTTTGGATATTTCCCCCAAAAAGAGCCTGACACCGAGGTTATTGCAGGTCGGCAAATGCCTTTTTCATACGGGCAACAGCCTCTTCTACGTTGGCGCGGGGCGTACCGAGGTTGAAGCGCAAGAAGGTTTCGCCCCCCGAGCCGAAGGTTGTGCCTTCATTTGGTGCAATTTTCGCGGTGTTATGCACACGATCTTTGACCTCTGTCATATTCATGCCGGTGTTCGCGAAATCCACCCATGCAAGGTAAGTCCCTTGGAGGCGCATGGAAGAAAGGCCCGGAATGCTGTTGATGCCTTCATCGAATATCCGTGCATTTTCAGCAAGATATGACACCAGATCATCCACCCAAGCGGCCCCTTCAGGGGAATAGGCCGCGGTTGTCATGGCCGTACCATAGATGGTCGGGGAAACCCCCAGCCCCATCATAGCCGCCGAAAACGCGGCGCGCAGCTTGGGGTCGTGAATGATGACGTTCCCCGCGTGGTTGCCTGCCACATTGAAAGTTTTGGAGGGAGCGGTCAGCATGATCAGCCGGTCGATGCACTCGGGCACAGCGACGGGCATCGGCAGGTGCGTATGACCCGGATAGACAATATCGTGGTGGATTTCATCCGAGATGATAAGCAGGTCGTGCCGTTTGGCAAAATCGGCAATGGCTTGCAGATCTTCCCTGCTCCAGACCCGACCGCTGGGATTATGGGGGGAACAGAGGATCAGCATCTTTTCCGCGCCGGTCATCTGGGCGTCATAGGCGGCAAAATCCATTTCGTAAGTGCCATCCTGTTCCACCAGCAGGCATTCCTTCACCTTGCGACCGGCGTTTTTGATCACTTTGGCAAAGGCATGATAGACCGGTGTAAAGAGGACAACTTCGTCATCGGGTTGGGTATAGGCGTGCAGGCACATGCCCACCGCATTCACCAGCCCGAAAGTGGTAAAGATTTCCTCTGCCTTCACATCCCAGCCGTGGCGGTTCTTCATCCACCAGATGATCGCGTTGTGATAATCCGTATAATCCGAACGGTAACCGAATACCCCGTGGTCCGTCAGCTCCTGCGCCGCCTGAATAATGCAGTCGGGGGAGCGGAAATCCATGTCAGCCACCCACATGGGCAGGCCGTCTTCGGGCGAAACCCCGTAGATGGATTCCATCGCATCCCATTTTGCGCATTTGGTACCTGTACGGTCGATTATGTCGTCAAAGCTCATGTCTTCGGTATTCCTGTATATTGATCTGAGGCGGATGCTACGAACTGGCCCAGCAGGTGCAAGCGGTTTTTACGGGTGCTTGCAAGGGCGTCGGGATTATCCTAAATGGCGGGCATGTCTGTAAAAGAAATCCTGATACACCCCGATCCGCACCTCAAGAAGGTCTGCCCCGCTATAGAGGCGGTGACGCCCGAGGTGCAGGCGCTGGCCCGCGATATGCTGGAAACCATGTATGACGCCCCCGGTGTCGGTCTCGCCGCGCCACAGGTGGGTGCCTTGCAGCGGGTGTTCGTGATGGATTGCACCGGTAAGGATGAAGAGCCCGAACCGTTGGTTCTGATCAATCCAGCGGTTGTCTGGACCAGCGAGGAGACCAGTGTCTACAACGAGGGCTGTCTTTCCATCCCCGAAATGTACGAAGACGTGGAACGCCCCGCCCGTGCGGTGATGCAGTTTCTGGACCTTCAGGGCGAACAGCAGGAACGGGAGTTCGACGGGCTATGGGCCACCTGTGCACAGCATGAGCTGGACCATCTGAATGGCAAGCTGTTCATTGATTACCTCAGTGGGCTGAAACGCTCGATGATCACCAAGAAAATGTTGAAGCTAAAGAAAGAGCGGGCGCGCGGATGAAGCTTTTGCCGATTGTGATGCATCCTGATCCCGTCTTGCGGCAGGTGTGTTCTGCGGTAGAGGTTTTCGACGATGCGCTGGCGCGGCTGTCCGGGGATATGCTGCACACCATGTACGCTGCCGAGGGGCGCGGACTGGCAGCGCCGCAGGTTGGTGATCTGCGGCGGATTTTTGTGTTTGATGCAGATTGGAAAGCGGCGGAGCAAAACCCTTTCGTCTGCGTTAACCCGGTTGTAACGCCGCTTGGCCCTGAAAGCCGTACCGTGGCCGAGCAATGTCTTTCCATCCCCGATATGCCGGTAGAGGTCACGCGTCCCGCAAGGATCAGGCTCGACTGGCAAGATGTGACAGGGGCGCATCACCAGCAAGAGTTTACCGGTGATGCCGCCGTTGTGATCCAGCATGAAGCGGATCATCTGGAGGGGCAGCTTGTGCTCGATTATCAAAAGGAAACACCATGACAGTACGCCCGTTCGTTCCTTGGCCCGATCAACGGCTGCGCACAGCTTGCGATCCGGTGGAAGCGGTAGATGATGAAGTCCGCGCCATCTGGGATGACATGCTCGACAGCATGTACGCCATGCCCGGTGTCGGGCTGGCGGCCTGTCAGATCGGCGTTATGCGGCGGCTTGCCGTGGTGGACGCCTCCGAAGCCGGAGACAAGCCGCTGCGGATGGCCAACCCCGAAATCATCGACGCCAGTGTGAAACTGCGGGAATACACCGAAGCCTCGCCCAATTTGCCCGGCGTGTCGGCCAAGATTGCACGGCCCCGTGGGGTGACAGTGACCTATCTGGATGAGACGGGCGTGAAGCAGCGCAAGGATCTTGTGGGGCTTTGGGCGACCAGTGTGCAGCACCAGATCGACCATCTTAACGGCAAGATGTATTTCGATAACCTCAGCGCGGTCAAACGCAAGATGCTGGTGGCCAAAGCGCGCAAGCTGGCGCTGAAGAAAGGGCGTGCATGATGCGTGTCGTCTTTATGGGAACACCTGATTTTTCCGTGCCGATCCTGCAGGGTATCGTGGACGCGGGTCATGAGGTTTGCGCCGTTTACTGCCAGCCCCCCCGACCTGCGGGCCGTGGTAAAAAGGACCGGCCCTCGCCGGTGCAAAAAACGGCCGAGGCGCTGGGCTTGCCGGTGCGCCATCCGGTGAACTTCAAGAATCAGGCGGACCGCGATGCTTTCGCCGCGCTCGATGCGGATGTGGCTGTGGTGGTGGCTTACGGGCTGATCCTGCCGCAAGCGCTGCTGGATGCACCGGCCAAAGGCTGCCTGAACATCCACGCCAGCCTGCTGCCCCGCTGGCGCGGCGCCGCACCGATCCACCGCGCAATTCTTGCAGGGGATGCGGAAACCGGCGTCTGTGTGATGCAGATGGAAGCGGGGCTTGATACCGGCCCTGTCCTGCTGACCGCGCGCACGGATATTTCCGATCAGGACACAACAGCCCTCCTGCACGACCGGTTGAGCCTGATGGGGCGGGATGCGATTTTGACGGTTCTGGCTGATGAAGTCTCGGTGCAGGCCGTGCCCCAGCCCGAAGAAGGCGTGACCTATGCCGCCAAGATCGACAAAGCCGAAGCCGCCGTGGACTGGTCCCGCCCCGCTGTCGAAGTGGATCGCCAGATTCGCGGTCTCTCGCCGTTTCCCGGTGCATGGAGCATGGCAGAGGGGCAGCGGGTAAAGCTGCTTCTCAGTCGGGTTGCAGATCATGGGCAAGGCGCAGCCGGAGAAATGTTGAATGACGCGCTGCGCGTGGCCTGCGGAGAGGGCGCGGTTGATTTGCTAAAGCTGCAAAGAGCGGGCAAAGGGGTCATGGAACCGGAAGATTTCCTGCGCGGCTTCCCCCTGACCAAAGGTGCCAGGTTCGGGGTTGCCGAAGAAGAATAGCGTAGCGGGGGAGTGCCTCCGGCAGGAGTATTTGGGGAACGTTGAACCGCCTGAACGTATCGTGCTGACGGGCGACGTTTTCGCGCCGTGCGGCTGTTTTGCCGGACTATGTCTGCTGTGCATTTTTCAGGAGGGTTTCGACAGAAGTGGCAGTCCCTAGGGGAATCGAACCCCTCTTTTCAGGTTGAAAACCTGACGTCCTAACCGATAGACGAAGGGACCGCAGCTTCTGTGAGGGCGCTTTTAGTCATTAGGCTCTGGGGCCGCAAGAGGTTTTTTTGACAATTTTGCACTTTTTTATTCTGCGGGTGCCGCATCTTCCAATCTGAGCTTGGCCTTCTTGCGTCCACCCCATTCGTCGATCTCCAGACGGCCTGCAAGATGGAATAATTTGCCTCGATTATCCTCTAGCATCGGGCCGATTGCGCTGTCGAAAGCGCCAAAGCAGATGGCGTCGATTCGTGCGCCGCCCGAATCCTGTGCGGTCAGGCGCAGGTGGTTTTCACCGGCCCGTTTTGCAAAGGCGATACGCTGGGCGGGCAGGGCGAAACGGGGGGCAGGGGCACCCGCGCCAAACGGTCCGGCCTGTTCCAGTTGTTCCACCAGTTCGGTTGTAATCGCGCTTGGCATGACCGACCCGTCGAGCATCAGGTCTTTGGGGCCAATGCTGCTGGCGCCCTGTTTGTCCAGCAGTTCTGCCAACCGTTCCATGGCCGGTTCCAGGTTTTCCGCGCTGACCGTCAGTCCGGCCGCCATCTTATGACCGCCCCCTTTCAGCAGCAGCCCTTCGCGGGTGCAGGTGGCAATGGCCGAGCCGAGATCGATTCCCGTCACCGAGCGGCCCGACCCTTTGCCTTCACCGTTTTCAAAGCCGATCACCACGGTGGGGCGGTTGGTGGCTTCTTTCAGGCGGGCGGCGACGATGCCGACCACTCCGGGGTGCCATCCTTCCTGTGCCGCCCAGACCAGTGGCGCATCAAATCCGCGGGCCTCGGCCTGTTCCATGGCTTGCAGGCGGACCTGAGCCTCTATTTCGCGGCGGTCGTCGTTGAGTTGTGAGAGCTGGTCGGCAATGGCTTCGGCTTCATGGGGGTCATCGGTGGACAGCAGCCGTGCCCCGAGATCTGCCCTGCCGATCCGCCCGCCGGCATTGATACGCGGCCCGAGGGCAAAACCGAGGTGATAGCTGTTGGGCGCCGTCGTCAGCCGTGCGGCATCCGACAGGGCGGCGAGGCCGACGCGATTGCGCCGCCCCATGATTACCAACCCCTGCCGAACCAAAGCGCGGTTCAATCCGGTCAGCGGGGCGACATCGGCCACGGTGGCCAGCGCCACCAGATCGAGCAGCGCCATTAGGTCGGGCGTATTCTGCCCTTCGGCACGCAGCAGGCGGTTCACAGCCACAAGCGTCAGAAAGACGACACCGGCGGCGCAAAGATTGCCAAAGTCGTTGTCTTCATCCTGCCGGTTCGGATTCACCACTGCGAGCGCGGGGGGCAGGGTCTCGCCGCCCATGTGGTGATCGAGTACGATGACTTCGCAGCCCTTTGCTGCGGCGATGGCATCGTGGGAAAGCGTACCGCAATCCACGCAGATGATCAGGTTATGACGGCTGGCAAGATCCGCCATCGCCGGTTCGTTCGGGCCATAGCCTTCGTCGATGCGGTCGGGCACATAAAGCGTGGCTGTCAGCCCCATCTGGCGCAGGTAGTCGATCAGCAGGGCCGCGGAACTGCCGCCGTCCACATCGTAATCGGCAAAAATGGCGATGCGCTCGCGTTTTGAAATCGCCAGCATGATGCGTGCGGCGGCGGAGTCCATATCGCGAAAGATTGACGGGTCCGGCATCAGATCCCGCAGCGCCGGGGAGAGATAGGCGGTGGCATTTTCCGGCAGGACGCCCAGCCGTGCCAGTGTGCGGGACAGCGTGGCAGGCAAGCCGGTTTGTTGCGCAATGGCCTGCGCCTGCCGGTCGGCATCAGAGGAAAGGCCGACCCAGCGGCGGCCTGTTGCGGAACGGGACACCCCTAAAAAATCAGTCATGTTTGCCTTTGGAAACAGGTTTGCCCTTCATCTGTTTCATCAGGGCAAAAACGGCCAGACCCCAGCCGAAAACGGCTGCGACGAGCCAGATGAACAGGAAGAAATCGCCGTTTCCGTCCCGCAGGATAGAAGCGACCAACAGGATACCGGCGCTCCAGCAGGTCAGCCAGAAAGCAAGAAACGCAATCACAAACCAGTTGCGCTTGCGTTTCTGTGGTTTCCCATTCGGATCGGGCGAAAGTGAATGGTTATGGCGCTGGCGGAACTCGTCCAGATAGCTTTCGGCAATGGATTTCTTTGCCTCTGTATCCGGTTTGGAGAATCCGATTTTGCGCGCCATACCGTTCCGATCAGTTGTTGTTCTGGCGGTACTTGATCCGGCGTACAGAGCCGGTTTTGGACCGCATCAGGATGGTTTCCGTTTCCATGAAGTTACCGTCTTTGGTGGCACCGTCCAGAATGGAACCGTCTGTTACGCCGGTTGCCGCGAAGATAACATCGGCAGTTACCAGTTCGTCGCGGGTGTAGATCCGGTCGAAATCGGTGATGCCGGCGCGGGTGGCTCGGCCACGCTCGTCGTCGTTGCGGAAGGTCAGACGGCCGTAGAACTGTCCGCCCATACATTTCAGGGCCGCAGCGGCCAGAACGCCTTCGGGTGCACCGCCGGAGCCCATGTACATGTCGATGCCGGTTTTGGCGGCTTCGGCGCAATGGATCACGCCAGCTACATCACCGTCGGTGATCAGGCGGATCGCACAGCCGGTTTCGCGCAGTTCCGCGATCATTTCTTCGTGGCGCGGACGCTCCAGAACGCAGACGGTAATCTGGTCAGGCTCACAGCCTTTTGCTTTTGCAAGATTGCGCACCCGCTCTGCCGGAGACATCGCGAAAGTAACCGTGTCCACGGGATAGCCGGGGCCGATGGCAAGTTTGTCCATATAGACATCCGGTGCGTGCAGCATGGAGCCGCGCGGTCCCATTGCGATCACGGTCAGCGCGTTCGGCATGTCTTTGGCTGTCAGCGTTGTGCCTTCCAGCGGATCAAGTGCGATATCCACGCCCGGGCCGTTGCCGGTGCCCACTTCTTCGCCGATGAACAGCATAGGGGCTTCGTCCCGCTCGCCTTCACCGATGACAACCACACCGGCGATGTCCAGCATGTTAAGCTGTTCGCGCATGGCATTGACTGCGGCCTGATCGGCAGCTTTTTCGTCACCGCGCCCGATGAGTTTCGCACTGGCAATCGCAGCAGCTTCGGATACACGGGCCAAACCCAGTGAGAGCATTCGATCGGCAAAGTCTGTGGTGTCGGTCATGAAATACGGTCCTGAAAGTTAATCGACGTTAGCGCCCAAATGCCGCAAAAAGTCCGCCGATACAACTAAAATCCCCCTTGAGGATCGGTGCAGGCGGGCTTACCGGCGGTCCAGTTCCTGTGCGAAACGTAATCGGGCGATTTCTTCGTTGCTTCGGGCCTTGCGATCCTGATGCATGCAGCTTTCGACGAATCCCAGATGATCCTCTACCGCCCGCCGCGCCGCATCAGGGTCGCGGGACAGGATAGCATCATGAATTGTGCGGTGCTGGTCGAGCAGGGCTTCGCGGGTGGTGCGGACCTTGAACATGACTTTACGATTGTAAAACACGCCGGCCCGCAACATCTCGAACATGGACCGCATCATGTGCAACATGAACACGTTATGGCTCGCCTCGACGATTGCCATGTGAAATTCGGCATCCAGTGCGGCTTCTTCTGCGGGATTGCGTTTGTTATGGGCGCTTTCCATTTTGGCAAACAGGGTGGAGATCACCTTGTGATCCGTATCACTGCCCAGTCGGGCGGCCCGATCTGCCGCCAGTCCTTCCAGATCGCGGCGGAAGGTGATGTAGTCGAAAAGCGCTTCTTCGTGGGTGGAAAACAGCTTGATCAGCGGTTCGGAGAAGGCAGAGCCAAGCACGTCGGCCACATAGATTCCGGATCCGGCACGGGTTGCCAGCAATCCCCGTTCCACCAGATCGGCAATTGCTTCGCGGATGGAGGGGCGGGACACGCCGAGCCGGTCCGAAAGGTCACGCTCGGACGGGAGCCGCTCTCCGGGGCGCAAAATGCCGCGCAGGATCAACTGTTCGATCTGACGGACAACAGTATCGGCAATGCGCTCCGGCTGGATTTTCTGAAACGGCATGCAAGGCTCCATAGGGATAGTTGGCGGAGTATAGGATCACGACCGGACTCTCGGCAAGGCTTGGACCTTCCTGCTGTGTTGGCGGGAAAGTGATCGCTTCTTCCGGCTTTCAGTTTGCGCCATCAAGGGTTGATCGGGTTAAACTCCCCGTTGAGAGGGATGTTGACCATGAACAGGAGAGAACAATGAAACGGATGAGTGCGAAGGATTTTGATCAGAGATTGCTTGATCTATACGATTATTATGCCCACGGCATGATGTCCAAAAGAGAGTTTTTGGAGAAGGCCGGCAAATTCACAGCAGGCGCTGTGACGGCGGGAATGCTGCTGGATATGCTCAGCCCCGACTACGCATTGGCGGAACAGGTGTCTTTCAATGATCCGGATATTATCGCCAGCTACGAAACCTATGACTCTGCTTTGGGTAACGGAGAGATCGAAGGCTATCTTGTGAAACCTTCAGGGGCGACAGGAAAGCTTCCGGCGGTTCTGGTGATCCACGAAAACCGCGGCCTGAACCCTTATATCAAGGATGTGGCGCGGCGGGTGGCCAAGGCAGGGTTTCTGGCGTTTGCACCGGACGGGCTCAGCTCTGTCGGGGGGTATCCGGGAAATGACGCCGAGGGCAAGGCGTTACAGGCGACTGTAGATCGCACCAAACTGATGAACGATTTCTTCGCAGGTTTCGAACATTTGCTGAACCATGAAGCCAGCACCGGCAAGGTCGGCGCTGTGGGCTTTTGTTACGGAGGCGGTGTGTGTAACGCACTGGCTGTGGCCTATCCGGAAATGGCCGCTTCTGTGCCGTTTTACGGACGCCAGCCCAATGCGGAGGATGTACCCAAGATTCAAGCGCCCCTAATGTTGCAACACGGTGCCCTGGACGAACGGGTGAACGCGGGCTGGCCAGCCTATGAAGCGGCCCTGAAAGCCCATAACAAAGAGTATGTAGCGTACTTCTACGAGGACGCGAACCACGGTTTTCACAATGACAGCACGCCGCGGTATGATGCGGAAATGGCTGCTCTGGCTTGGGATCGCACGATCGGGTTCTTTAACGAAAAACTGGTCTGACCGTTGCAACGACGGTTGTGATCATGACCCTTGAAACGCACAGCGCCGCCCTGAAATTACAAGGCGGCGCTGCTTGTTGCGGTGTCGTATTAATCTGATACGTATCAGTTGGTCGGACGGATCACAACTTCTACGCGACGGTTCGCTGCGCGGCCCGTTGCGGTGTCGTTGTTGGCGATGAATTGTGTCTCGCCACGGCCATAAGCACGGATACGGCTGGAGCTGACGCCACTGCCTGTGAGGATGCTCGCAACAGATTGAGCGCGGCGTGTGGACAGGTTCTGGTTGTAGTTCGCATCGCCTACGCTGTCGGTGTGGCCAATCACGTCAACCGTGCTGTCGGGATAGCGTTGTAGGTTGCTGGCAAGCGCACGCAGATCGTCTTGCAGGGACGGGCGCACATAGGTGCTGTCCGTGTCAAAGGTGATGGCTTCGGGCAGGGTCACGATCAGTTCGCTGCCAGTGTTGGTGATGGTTGCACCGGAACCGGCAAGGTCCTGACGCAGGTCTTTTTCCTGCTGGTCGAGGATAGCCCCGAACACGCCACCAACAGCGGCTCCGACAACGGCGCCTTTCACGATGGAACCTTCGGAATTGCCAGCGATAATCTGGCTTGCGGCGCCAACTGCAGCCCCGATCGCAGCCCCGTTACGGGTTTTGCGGTAGTCAGGGTTGGTGGCTTCATCGCAGGCTGCCAGAGCGAATACCGCGATAACGGCGGCGGAAACGGTTTTGGTCAATGCCATTGTACTGGCCTTTCTTGATTGCATGTACGCGCCATAAAATGGTCGGGTCGGGCAAAGTTTCAAGGCTGGAGGCAGTTTTCGTTTTTTGCTCAGGCGGATTCCTGCGCAAAAGCTGGGTCGGCGTGATCCTCCGCCCGGGAGCCGGACGGGGTTTCGCTGGCATCAGCGCGCGCCCCTTCCCATGCAAGCAGGGCACGTTTGACAGGAAGGCCCCAGTGATACCCGCCAAGAGCCCCTGATTTTCGAAGGGCGCGGTGGCAGGGGATCAGCCAGCTTACCGGATTGCGCCCGACAGCGGTTCCCACGGCCCGCACGGCTTTGGGGTTGCCGATTGCTTTTGCGATTTCGGAATAGGTGGTCACATGACCGGTTGGCACATTCAGCAATGCCTCCCAGACTTTGATCTGGAAAGGTGCGCCGATCAGATGCAGTTGCGCGGTATCGCCGCCCAATATTTGGTTCACGGCCGGTTGCAGGAAGACTTCATCCTGAACGAATGTCGCTTCGGGCCAGCGCCCCTGCGTATCGGCTAAAGACCAGTCACGCCCGAACTCTGCCGTAAATCCCATGCCGCATATGCCGCGCTGGGTGGCAGCAACGATCATTTCCCCGAACGGGCTGTCAAACCAGCCCCAGCGGATCTCCAGACCTTTGCCTTTGGCTGCATATTCGCCCGGACTCATCGCTTCCCATGTCAGGAACAGGTCGTGCAGCCGCCCTGTACCCGACAATCCGGTTTCCAACGCTGTATCCAGCAGGGTGAACCGGTTTTGAAGCAGGGATTTTGCATGATCGAGCGTCAGGTATTGCTGGTAGCGTTTCGGAGAAACGCCGACCCATTGGGAAAACACCCGCTGGAAGTGCGTCGGGGACAGTCCAACGGCTTCGGCCACCTGCTCCAGCCTTGGCTGTGTCTCCTTGGTGCTGTCGATATAGTCTATCGCGCGGGCGATGACGGCGTGATGATAGGTTTGCTGAGTCATGGCAACAGGATGCCGCCGGCGGGACTTATTTGCCACCCGTTTCTTGCGCATTGGTGCCTTCGCGGGCTTGCGGTGGAAAATCGGCGCGGATGGCGGCGGCGACATGTTCGGCCCAAATGCGGTAGACCTCGGCGCCGGGATGAAAGCCGTCACTGGCCATCAGCGTCGGATCCATTGGCAGGTCCAGATGCAGGCGGGTCACGTCAGGGTGGTCACTTAGAAAACCGGCCATAGCGACATCATAGCGTGTCGCGGTCAGTCCGATCACATGGCGCAGCGGTTGGGGCAGAACGGGAAACCGGCCCATCGGTGGAAGGGGTGTCGTATAGATCCGCTTTGCGCCGAATTTCGTGCGCAGCACAGAAAGGAGTGTGCCGTGCATGGCCAGCCAGCGACGCAAGGGGACAGAGCGGGTCACATCATTCACGCCGATGGCCAGAACGACCACATCGTATGTTGCAGGGTCGAGCCGTTGCACACGTTCCAGCGTGCTGGCGGTGGTTGCGCCTGTCTTTGCAACAAGGGTCCAGTCCAGTGCATAATCCGCAGAAAGGGCGCGGGCGAGTTGTCCGCTCAGCGCCTGATCCTGCGTTTCCACGCCGACTCCGGCGGCAGAGCTGTCCCCCAGCACCAAAAGGCGGAGCGGGGTGCCGGTGCCTACGCGACCGGCGCGTTCCCCGCCGGCTTCGGGCAGTATCAGTGCGTGCTTGCGCACGCCAAGACCTTGCCAGATCAGAAGCGGAGAAAGTGACAGTTTCAGAAGGGTTTCAAAGGCTGCGTGCAGGGTCTGCCCTCCGGATCCGTCCGTGGCGGATTGGCTTATCTGTGGCCCTGATACCGCAGGTTCGCGCGGGATACAAAATCGTTCAGTGCAGCGTCATCAATGCCGATGTCTGTCGCACCGGAAAATTCGTACTGCCGTAGATGCGCAGACTGGTGATGACTTGCGGTTTCGCGCGCGGTTTCGATGATACGGTCATGAGAGACCTGTACAATCGGGGTGGTCAGAAAAGTTGTCAGGATGACAGCAGTAAGAGCCGACATATTATTATCCTTAGAAGGTATCCTCCACCCGCCGGTAACTCTGCTGGTGGAACTATAAGAGTTGTGGGGTAAATAAGGAGGTGAGCAATGCTTTCAAGAGTTAAGTAACAATTTTACGAAATGCTGTCGAAGTTGTGATCTGTATTCCGGCTCCTGCATCCGGTCAGGGTGGATCTGACAGCTGCGTTAAACGCGTTCCGGCTTTCCATTTTCCGTTCCGCGTGCCAGAAACAACGCCATGGCCAAACAGTTAGACTACCACACGATTTATAAGATATTTGACCGGTTCCGCGACAGCGAGCCGGAACCCAAAGGCGAGTTGGAACATACCAACGCCTATACGCTTGTGGTTGCGGTCGCACTTTCGGCGCAGGCAACCGACGCAGGGGTGAACAAAGCCACGCGCGGGCTGTTTGCTGTGGCGGATACGCCGGAAAAGATGCTCGCGCTTGGGCTGGAGGGTGTGACCGAGCATATCAAGACCATCGGCCTGTTCCGCCAGAAGGCGAAAAACGTAATAAAACTCAGTCAGCTTCTGGTGGATGACTATGGCGGCGTGGTGCCCAGCAGCCGTGCCGCGCTAGAGAGCCTGCCGGGTGTGGGACGCAAGACCGCCAATGTGGTGCTGAACATGTGGTTCAAACAGCCGACACAGGCGGTGGACACCCATATTTTCCGCTTCGGCAACCGCACCGGCGTCGCACCGGGTAAGGATGTTGTGGCGGTGGAACGGGCGATCGAGGATCACATCCCCGCCGAGTTCCAACAGCACGCCCATCACTGGATGATTCTGCACGGGCGGTATATCTGCAAGGCCCGTAAACCCGTTTGTGCAAATTGCATTATCGAAGATCTATGTCCGTTTGAGGAGAAAACCACGTGACTAAGAAATATCAGGTTGTCGGCATCGGCAACGCGCTCGTCGATGTTCTGGCAAGTTGTGACGACAGCTTCCTCTCTGACAACGGCGTGGAAAAAGGTATCATGCAACTGATCGACACGGACCGCGCGGCCGAGCTTTACGGCATGATGGGGCCGGCAACGGAAATTTCCGGCGGTTCTGCGGCCAATACGATCGCAGGGATTGCGGCACTTGGCGGGCGGACGGCCTATGTGGGTAAGGTAAAGGATGACCAGTTGGGCGATATTTTTGCCCATGACATGCGCGCGCAGGGGGCCGATTACGACGTGCCCCGTTCGCCCAAATCCGAAACCCATGAAACGGGCCGGTGCATGGTTCTGGTAACACCGGACAGCGAACGGTCGCTGAACACCTACCTTGGTGTGTCCGAGCATCTGGGGCCGGATGACATCGACACGGATATGATGGCAGAAGCCGAATGGATTTATCTTGAAGGTTACCGGTTTGACGGGTCCGAAAGCAAAGCGGCCTTCGCCAAGGCAATCGAAGCCTGCAAAAGTACCGGTGGCAAGGTTTCCTTCACGCTCTCCGATCCGTTCTGCGTCGACCGCCACCATCAGGCTTTCCGCGACATGATCCGCGATCATATCGACCTGCTGTTCTGCAACGAGCACGAAATGGCGGCGATGTATCCGGCGGATACGCTGGACGAAAGCATCGCCCAAGCGGCAGAGCGCGTGAGCATTGTGGCCTGCACTGTGGGTGCCAAAGGGGCGATTATTGTCAAAGACGGTGAGCGTACCGAAGCCCCCGCCGAGGCGGCAAAAGTCGTGGATGTAACGGGCGCAGGTGATCTTTTCGCCGCCGGTTTCCTGCACGGGCTGGTCAACGGACGTGACATGCTGACCTGCGGACGCATGGGCTGTATTGCTGCGGGCGAGATTATCAGCCACATCGGCGCCCGTCCCGAAGCCGATCTGGGCAAGCTGTTCCGCGAAAAAGGTCTGGAATAGGAGGGCCGCTTGGTGAGCGGGTTCTTCCGCTCCAATCTGGTGCGCGCACTTCTGGTGCTGTTGCTCGGGATTGTGTTTCTCGACGGGATGTCAGTGTTCATCAAGACACTTCTGCCCCGATACAGTGCGCTGGAACTGTCAGCCTATCGCAATGTGATCGGCATGATACCTGCGATTATCCTGATGCTCTGGAGTGGCGAATTGCGCACTCATCCCCGCGGTCTGATGATCCCCCAGTGGAAACTGGCTTTCGGGCGCGGGCTGATGGTGACACTGGCGCAGCTGTTCTGGTACATCGCGCTCGGTCAGGCAGAATTCGCACTGGTCGCGGCACTTGGTTACACCATGTCCCTGTTCGTGGTCCTACTGTCGATTCCCTTGCTGGGCGAGCGGGTGGGGATCTGGCGGTCTGTTGCGGTTGTTCTGGGTTTTGCGGGGGCGGTCTGGATCGTGCGGCCCACGGGAGACAGCTTTAACCTGTACGCTCTGCTGCCTCTTGCCGCGGCCTTCTGCTATGCCTTGTCGATGGTAACGGTACGGTTGGTGGATACTTCAGTGTCAAACGCCCTGTTGTATCTGTATTCGGCCGTGGCGGCGGCTGTTGTAAATGTGATCGTTGTGCTGGCCACCACCGGATTTGCGGGGATCGACAATATGCAGGATGCAATCCAGATCACCATCATGGCCCTTTTGGGGGGCTGCGGCGTGATCTGTATGCTGGTTTCCGTACGTATGGCAGAGCCGAGCCTGCTGGCGCCGTTCAACTACTTCGGACTGATTTCTGCTTTCACCATGGGCTGGCTTGTTTTTGGCGAAGCGCCGTTTGACAAGATCTTCCCCGGTGTCCTGCTGATCATCGGCGGCGGATTGTTGGTTCTTTGGCGTGAAAAGCCGAACAAGCGGGTCGCCCTGCAAAAGTAACCGGCGAGCTTTATTCAGGGGCGCTGCCCCTGACCCCGGGATATTTTTCGCCAGAAGAAGGCGGCTGTAACAATTAAAAAAGCCCCGCAGGTTGCTGCGGGGCTTTCTTTTTGGCCTGCTGCTATGCGCTTAGGCGGCTTTGGACTCTGCCCCGAAGCGACCGTAAAAGCTCTCGCCGTTTTTGGCCATTTCCTTCAGCAGGGCAGGGGGGGTGAACCGGTCGCCGTAACGGGCGGCGAGGTCTTCGCAGATGTCGACGGCTTTTTGCGAGCCGAGGATATCAAGCCACGAGAACGGACCGCCGGACCAGGGCATGAAGCCCCAGCCGAGGATCGCCCCCACATCGCCTTCGCGGATGTCTTCCAGCACACCTTCTTCCAGCGCACGAACCGCCTCAAGAACCTGTGCCATTGCCAGACGGTGTTGCACGTCTGTCAGGCTGGGCTGGTCTTCTGCAACAGGGAAGTGATCGCCAAGGCCCTTCCACAGGCCGGTGCGTTTACCCTTTTCGTCGTATTCGTAAAAACCGGCTTTGGTTTTGCGTCCCAGACGGCCCATGTCGAACAGCTTTTGCACTACATCATCGCCGTTTGAGGCTGGATAGGCGTTGCCAAGGGCAGCTTTGGTCGCGCGCATGATCTTTTCTGCCAGATCAATCGAGGTCTCATCCCCGAGTTGAAGCGGACCGAGCGGGAAGCCCAGTTGCTTGGCGGCGTTTTCGATCAGGGCAGGTTCCACCCCTTCGGCCACCATCCGGTTTGCTTCGGCACCATAAGGGATGATGCAGCGGTTTGCGTAGAAGAAACGCTCGTCGTTGACCACGATCGGCGTTTTGCGGATCTGGCGCACAAAGTCGAGCGACTTGGCCACAGCGCGATCACCGGTTTCCTTGCCTTTGATGATTTCCACCAGCAGCATCTTGTCCACGGGAGAGAAGAAGTGGATGCCGATGAACTGGTCTGGGCGTACAGAAGCTTTGGCCAGTTGCGTGATCGGCAGGGTGGAGGTGTTGGTGGCAAAGATGCAATCCTCGCCCACGATAGCCTCTACCTTTTTGGTCATTTCCGCTTTCACGCCCACATCCTCGAACACTGCTTCAACGATCAGGTCACAGCCTTTGAGCGCTTCAAGATCGGTGGTTGCAGTAATCAGAGAAAGCAGTTTTTCTTTCTTTTCGGGCGTGGATTTCTTCCGCGCGATACCCTTGTCGGCATGGGCTTCGGAATAGGCTTTGCCCTTGTCGGCGGCTTCCTGACTCTGATCGATCAGAACCACTTCGATCCCGGCCAGAGCAGAAACCAGTGCGATACCTGCGCCCATCATGCCAGCGCCCAGAACGCCGATTTTCTTGACGGACTGGTCGGGAATGCCTTTGGGACGCACAGCACCTTTTTCCAAAGCACCCTTGTTGATGAACAAGCTGTTGATCATGGCGCTGGAGGAGGGGTTCAGCAGGATGTTGGTAAACCAGCGGGCCTCAATCCGGATCGCTTGGTCAAACGGGACCAATGCACCTTCATAGACGGCGGCGAGCATGGCTTTGGCTGCAGGGAAGGCGCCTTGGGTCTTGCCGTGGACCATCGCGGTTGCACCGACATACGTCATGAAACCGGCGGGGTGGTAAGGGGTGCCGCCCGGCATCTTATAGCCTTTGGCATCCCACGGTTTCACCAGATCGGCGTCTGTGGCGGATTCAATCCATGCCTTGGCGGAAGAAATCAGTTCGTCCGCAGGCACAACCTCGTCGATCAGGCCGGCAGCTTTGGCTTTGGCTGGCGCGACGGTTTTACCTTCCAGCAGGAAGGAAGAAGCGTTCATCACGCCCAGTTTGCGCACCAGACGGGTGGTACCACCACCGCCCGGAAAGATGCCGACCATGATTTCGGGCAGGCCGATTTTCGCCTTGGGGTTATCCGCCACAAAGATGCGGTGGCAAGCCAGCGGGATTTCCAGACCGATGCCAAGACCGGTGCCGGGCATCGCGGCCACAATCGGTTTGCCGCCCTTGTTGGTTTTCGGATCCATGCCTGCGCGTTCGATTTTGCGCATCACCTCATGGCCCTGCATCACGCCGTCCATCAGCGCGCGGGCCGGATTGTCGCCGCCCTTTTCCTTCCATTCCGCCAGAACCGTCAGGTCCATGCCGGCGGCGAAGCTGTCCTTGCCGGAGGTGATGATCGCGCCTTTGATCGCATCATCGCCCAGAACCGTGTCGATATGGCCGTTCAACTCGGCAAAGCCGGTTTCGGACATGACGTTCATGGATTTGTCGGGGCAGTCCCATGTGATGATGGCAATGCCGTCGTCGTCGAGTTTGTAGTGAAAATCTGTCATGTGTTTTCTCTATCTGTGTCTGTTTCGGGACGCGATCAAACGCGCTCGAGTATGGTGGCTGCACCCATGCCGGAGCCGATGCACAATGTGGCCAGACCGGTTTCCTTGTCAGAGCGTTCCATTTCGTCCAGCAACGTGCCAAGGATCACAGCGCCGGTCGCGCCGAGCGGGTGGCCCATAGCGATTGCGCCGCCGTTCACGTTCAGCTTGGCGTGATCCACGTTGAAGTAGTGTTGGAACCGCAGCACCACAGAGGCGAAAGCTTCGTTCACTTCGAACAGGTCGATGTCACCGATGTTCATACCTGTGCGTTCCAGAATCCGTTCGGTGACAGGAACAGGACCGGTCAGCATGATGGTCGGGTCGGTGCCGATTTTGGCAGTCGCCTTGATCCGTGCACGGGGTTTCAACCCGTTTCTTTCACCGAATTCCTTGTTGCCGATCAGAACCGCGGCCGCGCCGTCAGCAATACCCGAAGAGTTGCCCGCGTGGTGCACGTGGTTGATCTTTTCCAGCTCCGGATATTTCAGCAGGGCAATGGCATCAAAACCGGGCATGACTTCGCCCTGCGCTTTGAACGACGGGTTCAGAGCGCCGAGCGTTTGCATGTTGGTTTCGCCGCGCACCATTTCGTCGTGGCCGAGGATTTCCAAACCGTTCTGGTCTGTGATTCCGAAGATGGATTTGTCAAACCGGCCATCCTTTTGCGCCTGTGCCGCACGCTTCTGGGATTCCACGGCGTATTCGTCACACATGTCACGGCTGAAGCCGTATTTGGTGGCGATAATGTCCGAGGATATGCCTTGCGGTACGAAATAGGCTTTCATGGCCAGTGTGGGATCAACGGCAATCGCGCCACCGTCCGAACCCATCGGTACGCGGGACATGGATTCTACACCACCGGCGATATAGGCATTGCCCATGCCGCCCATCACCTGACCGGCGGCCATGTTAACGGCTTCCAGACCGGAGGCGCAGAAGCGGTTTACAGACACACCGGCAACGCTTTCGTCCAGATCGGAGTAGAGCACGGCAGAGCGGGCCAGACAGCCGCCCTGTTCCCCGACCTGGGACACGTTGCCCCAAATCAGATCGTCTACATCCTTGCTGTCAAAGCCGGTACGGGCCTGAAGCTGGTTCAGGACTTCGGCGGACAGACGCACGGCAGAGACTTCGTGCAAGGAGCCGTCTTTTTTACCTTTGCCCCGCGGAGAGCGGACAGTGTCATAGATATAAGCATCGTGGGTCATGTGTATGGTCCCTTAAGTTGGTTGTTCGGTTTAGGCAGCCGAGCGAGGCATCAGATCGTAAGGCGTCTTGTAGCCCTCCAATCCTTCGATATTGCCAAGCCAGCGGTTGATATTGGCCCATTCATTCCGGTCAAAGCCGAAGTTTTCAGGGTAGAAAAGATAGCCGCAGCACGAGAAATCGGCGTGGGTCGGACCGTTGCCCACCAGCCAGTCGCGGCCTTCAAGGGCTGCGTCGAGAACGCCGTAAGCTGCCTTCAGGCGGCCGAGATTGAAGCCGATGACTTCTTGCGGGCGTTTGTCTTCCGGCAGGAAGTTCATGAGGAAACGGGTCATGCCGGCCATAGAGGACATCTTGTGATTGTCCCAAAGCACCCAGCGCAGCACTTCGCGTTTTTCCTGGGCGGTTTCGCCTTCGAATTTTCCGGTCAATTCACTGATGTAGCTTTGAATGACGCCGGATTGCGTCAGTTTGACATCGCCATGTACCAGCACAGGAACCTCGCCCATAACCGAAATGTCCTTGCGGAATTCGGGGGTACGGGTTTCGCCGTTAAAGAAATCGACCCAGACCGGTTCCCAGTTGAGGCCGGCAAGTTCAAGCGGGAGGGCGCATTTATAGGCGTTTCCGCTTTCGCCCATACAGTAGAGTTTCATATCAGCCATGTTCCGTCCTTTTTAAGAGTTTACGGCTGGGGGGCTTCCCCCGGCCGCGCAATTCGGGAAGCTCCGGCCCCAAGGGCCGGAGCAGTGCTGTTATCAGAGCGAACGACTCGCCAGTTCTTTCATGATCTCGTTGGTGCCGCCGTAAATACGCTGTACGCGGGCGTCAGTGTACATTTCTGCTACAGCATATTCCGACATAAAGCCGTAACCGCCGTGCAATTGCAGACATTCGTCTAGAACTTCGCCTTGGGTGTCGGTCAGCCAGTATTTCGACATAGCCGCCTGTTCCACAGTCAGTTCGCCGCGCAGGTGGGCAGCGATCAGCGTGTCGAGATAGGCCCGTGCCACCTGTGTTTTGGTTGCACATTCCACCAGTTTGAAACGGGTGTTCTGGAACTGGGTCAGAGGTCCGCCAAAGGCTTGGCGTTCTTTACAGTACTCGATGGTTTTCGCCACCGCACCTTCCATTGCGCCAACCGCGCCACAGCCGATGATCAAACGTTCTTGGGGAAGCTGCTGCATCATTTGGTAGAAGCCGCGGCCTTCTTCGCCGCCCAGCAGGTTCTCTGGCGGAATTTCCACGTTGTCGAAAAACAGCTCTGACGTATCAGCGGCTTTCATGCCGATCTTGTCCAGATTGCGGCCGCGCTGGAAACCTTCGGCCCCGTCTGTTTCCAGAACCATCAGGGATGTGCCCTTGGCCCCTTGGCTCGGGTCGGTTTTGGCTGCCACAAGGATAAGATTCGCGTGCTGGCCGTTGGTAATAAAGGTCTTCTGGCCGTTCAGTTTATAGCTGTTGCCATCCTTGATCGCCTTGGTTTTGATCGCCTGCACATCGGACCCGCCGGAAGGCTCGGTCATGGCAAGTGCGCCGACCAGCTCGCCGGAAACCAGCTTGGGCAGCCAGCGTTTCTTCTGCTCTTCCGTACCGCAATGCAGGATGTAGTGGCCAACAATGCCCGAATGGATGCCGTGGCCCCAGCTTGCAAGGTTCTGACGCGAACCGGCCATCAGGATCACCGCTTCATGGCCGAAATCGCCACCGGCCCCGCCGTATTCTTCCGGGATAGAAGGGCAAAGCAGGCCGAGTTCACCGGCCTGTTGCCAGGTTTCACGATCCATTTCACCTTGTTTGCGCCATTTTTCGAACTTTGGCGCCCATTCGGTCTCGATAAACTGGGTTGTCATCTCTTCGAGCATCTTGTGCTCGTCCGTCATCCATTCAGACGACAGGTTGGGGATGGTCATGGTCTCTCTCCCTTAACGTGAGAGGGTGGCAGTGATGCCACCCGAATCTTCAATGTGTTGCTCAGAACGCTTCCGCGTCCAAACCCATCACGTTTTCTGCGCCGGACTGGATCCGCGCAAGGTGCATGCCAGTGGCAGGCAGCTGGCGCTGCATATAGTAACGACCCGTGATGAGCTTGTTCTTGTAGAACTCTGGATCATCGGTGCCAGCGTCAAGTGCAGACGTTGCGGCTTTTGCCATACGCGCCCACATCAGCCCCATGCAGACATGGCCGAACAGGTGCATAAAGTCCGAAGAACCGGAGAGCGCCGCGTTCGGGTTTTTCATGCCTTCCTGCATAAAGAACATACCGGCAGTTTGCAGATCCTTGGAGGCCTGTTTGAGCGGTGCAATGAAATCGGCAATCGCTTCGTTTTCCTTATTCTCGGAAATGAAGGTTTTCACCATGTCAAAGAAGGCCATGACGTGTTTGCCGCCATCCTGTGCCAGCTTGCGGCCCACCAGATCCAGCGCCTGAACGCCGTTCGCGCCTTCATAGATCATGGCAATACGGGCATCGCGGGTGAACTGGGACATGCCCCATTCTTCGATATAACCGTGACCGCCGTAAATCTGCTGGGCCTGAACTGTCATGTCATAGCCCTTGTCGGTCAGGAACCCTTTCAGAACCGGAGTCAGCAGGGAGATCAGTCCGTCAGCGTCTTTGTCGCCGTTTTCCTCGGCGCGGTCGATCATCATTGCGCCCCAGTAAACAAATGCACGGGCGCCTTCGACGAAGGATTTCTGATCCATCAGGCTGCGGCGCACGTCGGGGTGCACGATCAGCGGATCAGCCGGTCCGTCAGGGTTTTCAACGCCGGTCACAGCGCGGCCTTGCAGGCGGTCCTTGGCGTAGATCACCGCGTTCTGATAAGCCGCTTCCGCCTGCGCCAGCCCCTGCATCGCCACACCCAGACGCGCATGGTTCATCATGGTGAACATGGCACGCATACCTTTGTGTTCGGTGCCAAGCAGGTAACCGGTAGCCCCGTCATAGTTCATTACACAGGTCGAATTCCCGTGGATGCCCATCTTTTCCTCGATAGAGCCGACAGCAACACCGTTGCGATCCCCCAAAGACCCGTCTTCGTTGACCATGAATTTGGGCACGATGAACAGGGACACGCCCTTGATGCCTTCCGGCCCGCCAGCGATTTTCGCCAGAACCAGATGGATGATGTTATCGGACATGTCGTGCTCGCCCGAGGAGATGAAGATCTTCTGGCCGGTGATCTTGTAAGAACCGTCCTCTTGCGGATCCGCTTTCGTGCGCATCAGGCCGAGATCGGTGCCGCAGTGGGATTCTGTCAGGTTCATGGTGCCGGTCCATTCGCAGGACACCATTTTCGGCAGGTAGGTTTCTTTTTGTTCATCCGTGCCATGGGCGTGGATCGCAGCATATGCGCCGTTGGTCAGACCGGAGTACATCCCGAAGGCCTGGTTTGCAGAAGAAACCATTTCAGACACAGCCATCCCCAGCAGGTAAGGCATACCTTGTCCGCCGTATTTCTCGTCAGAGGCAATGCCGGTCCAGCCGCCTTCGCGGAACTGGTCAAATGCAGCTTTAAAGCCGGTGGGGGTGCGCACCACACCGTTTTCCAGCTTGCAGCCTTCCTTGTCGCCCACAACGTTCAACGGCGCGATAACCTCGCCGGTGATCTTGCCGGCTTCTTCCAGAACGGCGGAGGTAAAGTCAGGCGTCAGGTCTTCGTAACCGGGAATTTTTTCGTTCGCGACGTCAAGAACGTCATGCAGGACAAAGGCCATGTCTTTGGTGGGCGCGGTATAGGTTGGCATTAGCGTGTTCCTTGGTCTTTGGAATTGAATGGTAGGGGTGCAGGTTGCGCAGGTTTACTCTGCGGCTTCCTGCGCGAATGTTTTGGCTATGAAGTCAGCGCCCCATTCGAGCTGTTTCTCGAATTCTGCGATGGTCTGGTTCAACTCGTCGCGCTGCTGCTTCATGGCAGCCAGACGCTCTTGTGCCAGTTCATAGGTTTCTGTCAGCTGGGTGCGCTGTTGGTCGCCGATATAGTAGAGATCGAGCAACTGGCGGATTTCTTCCAGTGAAAAGCCGAATCGCTTGCCCTGAAGGATCAGTTTCAGGCGAGCTTGGGATCTTTTGCCATAGAGGCGTTTTTGTCCGTCGCGGAGCGGGGACAAGAGTTCTTTTGATTCGTAAAACCGCAAAGTACGCGGGGTTACATCATATTCTTCGCACATCTGGCGAATAGTCTTACGGGGTTCAGACATGATTGACCTCGGGTTCAAAGTTGAATCGTGATGCTTACGTGAACGTAAACGTAACACAAAATCTCGGATTGTGCATTACGTTTACGTAAAGAGACGCAGCGTTACTTCAACCTTTACGGGTCAATTTTTATGGAAACCGGCAAATTCCCGCAGGTTGCCACAGGTATTCAGCTGGCTTTGCCGGTGATACGGGCGTTTTGAAGGCGCTCTTCGGTGCGCGCGCGCAATTCTCGCAGTTCGTCCAGTGTTACAGCCAGTTGGGCATAACGCTCTTCCAGTTCTACAAGCTGGCGATCGGCCATCTCCATAAGCGCTTCCAACTGGTTCTGCTGGTTTTCCTTGTCGTACATCTCCAGCCACTGGCGGATTTCTTCAAGACTGAAGCCCCAGCGTTTGCCCCGCAGAATCAGCTCCATGCGGGCAAATTCGGTTGGGCCGTAAAAACGGGTACGGCCCTCTTTTTCAGGGAAAATCAGTTCGATGTATTCATAATAACGGAGCGTACGCGTGGTCACATCGAATTTCGCGCACATCTCCTTCAGGTTCAAGCGGTCGCCCGGCATACTGTTCATTCCTCCCAGGAAGATTTGGGCGAAATTTACCAAACCAGGGGAGGTTTGCAATACGAAACCCTGTTCCGCACTGCAAAACGGGTTGAGTCAGGGGACTTGCGACGTGAAAAAAGTAAACTGCGGTCCACACCAAACGCAGGAATTGCCGGATTTATATAGCTTGCAAATGCGGCCGATGGGTTCAGCTTTTTCGTGGAAAACATCACATCCCGAAAGTCTGCAAGGGTTGGAACCGCAAGAGCATTGTAGCCGGGTGGCGCTGTGCTACAACTGCCGTTGCAGCTGTTATGCTGTGTCCTAGGTTGAAAAATTAGGACTTGTGAAGTGAATTGCAAGTTAAATATCAGTGACGTAACCAAGAGAGATATTCCGGCGAATATCGCTCGGGGTTTTCGTTTCAGGAAGGGACGCACAGACCGATGACCGAAGAAGAACTCCGCCAACGGGTGGCTGTAGCGAAGAAATTTATGTCAGCGCTGCCGTTCTGCCATGCTCTTGATATGCGGATTGACGAGGCAGGCATCTCGGAAGCGGTGATGTCCATGCCCTATGATCCCCAGATTGTCGGCGATCCCGAAACTGGTGTGGTCCACGGAGGCGCGGTTTCCGCGCTGATGGACACGTGTTGTGGCTTTGCCGTGAACCTGCACCCAGAATGTGTCAGCCCGACAGCAACGATTGATCTGCGTATGGACTATATGCGGTCTGCCAAACCCGGAGAGCGTATCTTCGCCAAGGCCCACGTTTATAAGGCAACGAGCACAGTCGCGTTCGTCCGCGCCATTGCTTACGAGGACGATCCCGAAAATCCGGTTGCGACTGCGACAGGGGCCTTCGTATTCAGTAAAAGCAGAAAGGCCGGCAAGGGCAAGGCGGCGGACAAAAGCGGAGCAGCAGCATGAACAAGCCGGAATCTTTACAGGCGGTCAAACAGCGTCGGGACGGTGTGCTTGCAGCGCTGGTGGACAGCATTCCCTACATCAAGTTCCTTAACATTACTTTTGACCGGCGCGGCGATGAACTGACAGCTGTTATGCAGTTCGAAGAGAAGTTGATCGGCAATCCGGCGATTCCGGCCATTCATGGCGGGGCTACCGCATCTTTTCTTGAGACTGCCGCGCTGATCGAACTGGCTTGGCAACGGGCATGGACCGCGATGGAAGACGACAAGCTGGATGCGGATAACGTGACAGCTTCGGGTTATCTTCGGCTGCCCAAGACCATCGACTTTACAGTAGATTACCTGCGCTCCGGCCTGCCAAGGGATTGTTATGCCCGTGCGCGGGTCAACCGCTCCGGTCGACGCTACGCCAGTGTGCACGTAGAGGCATGGCAGGACAATCGTGCCCGCCTGTTTGCGCAGGCAACGGGGCATTTCCTGATGCCACGGCTCGACACGGTTGGCTGAGCCGCTTCCCCCCCACACTCAGGCGGAAGGCAGGATGCGTCTGACCCACCGCCGGGTTTTGAATGTGGCGGTGCCTATTGTGATTTCCAATGCCACGGTTCCGATCCTCGGGGCGGTGGACACCGGCGTTGTGGGGCAGATGGGGCTGGCCGCCCCGATTGGTGCGGTCGGGATCGGGGCAATCATCCTCACGGCGATCTACTGGATTTTCGGCTTTTTGCGGATGGGAACAGCTGGACTGACCGCGCAAGCCATCGGCGCGCGGGATCGGGGGGAGGTCTGCGCCCTTTTGGTGCGTAGCCTGATGATCGGCCTGCTGGCGGGCGTCGGGTTCATCCTGTTTCAGGTGCCGGTCTTTTCTGCGGCCTTTCTGATCGCGCCGGCCTCGCCCGAGGTGGAGGGGCTGGCGCAGGGGTATCTTGCCATTCGGGTCTGGAGCGCCCCTGCTGCCATTGCTATTTACGGGCTAACCGGCTGGCTGATCGCCCATGAACGCACCAAGGCAGTACTTGTTTTGCAGATCTGGATGAACGGAGTGAACATCCTGCTGGACCTGCTGTTCGTTCTGCAACTGGGCTGGGGCGTAGAGGGTGTGGCAATTGCGACTGTCATTGCCGAAGCCAGCGGGCTGATGCTTGGCCTGTGGCTGGTGCGTGACGGATTTTCCGGTGATTACTGGCGCAACTGGGCAGTGGTGTTTGATCGCGTGATCCTGCGGCGCATGGCCTTGGTGAATTCGGACATTATGATCCGCTCGGTGCTGTTGCAGATCGGCTTTGTGTCATTCCTGTTTTTGGGGTCCTCTTTTGATGACACAACGCTGGCGGCAAATCAGGTGCTGATCCAGTTCCTGTTCATCACATCCCACGGCATGGACGGGTTTGCCTTTGCCGCTGAAGCGCTGATCGGGCAGGCGCTGGGCGCGAAGGACCGCACGTCCCTGCGGCGCAGCGTGGCGCTGACCAGCTTTTGGGCTGCGATCGTGATTGTTATCCTGTCGGTATTCTTCGCAGTCTGGGGCGGCTGGCTGATTGATCTGATGGCTAAAGCGCCTGCGGTGCAGGCAGAGGCGCGGGAGTATCTGTTTTGGATGGTGCTGGCACCGTTTCTGGGCGGCCCGTCATGGATGCTGGATGGCATCTTTATCGGGGCGACCCGAAGCCGCGACATGCGCAATATGATGGTGGTGTCTTTTGCGATCTATCTGATGTCGGTCTGGTTGCTGCTTGGCCCGTTTGGAAACCACGGGCTTTGGGCCAGCCTGCTGATTTTCTTTGTCGCCCGCGGCGTGACCCTTGCTATCCGGTATCCGGCTCTGGAGAGGGATGCGGGCAGTTAACAGCGCGGCTTAAGAGTATTTTGGGAACATTGAAGTTTGTGGGCTAGCTGAACAGGCCCAAGACAGCTTCCGGCGGGCGGCCAATGGCGGCGCGGTTGTTGGCAAAGACCACGGGGCGTTCGATCAGGATCGGGTTTTCTGCCATGGCCGCGATCAGCGTTGCTTCGTCGCCCGTCTTGGTCAGGCCGAGTTCGCGAAAGCGTTTCTCGCCGCTGCGCATCAGGTCAATCGCAGGGAGGCCCAGCAAGGCCAGTGCGTTTTCAAGCTCTGACTCGCTTGGCGGCGTTTCGAGATAGCGGATAATTTCGGGGGCGTGACCGGCCTCTGTCAACAGTTCCAGCGTCTGGCGGGATTTGGAACATCTCGGATTGTGCCAGATTGTAACGCTCATAACCATTTCTCCTGTTGAGTGCCCACTGCATCGGCGACGCTTGCGAAACCGTCCTGTTCAAGCAACCGGTCAAGATCCCGCGCGATTTGGGAAGCAAGGGACAATCCCCCGTAAACAAGCGCCGTATAGAGTTGCACGGCAGAGGCGCCGGCGCGGATTTTGGCATAGGCTTGTTCTGCATTGGAAACACCACCGACGCCGATCAGCGGGATTTTGTCGCCGGTCAAATGGCCAAGCTGTGCCAGTATGCGGGTGGAACGTTCAAACAGGGGTTGACCCGAAAGTCCGCCTTGCTGATCCCGATCCGCGCTGCGCAGGCCTTCTCGGGACAGCGTTGTGTTGGTGGCGATGATCCCGCTGATGCCGCTGGATGTAGCGACTTCCGCGATGTCTTCGAGATCCGCGCTGTTAAGATCAGGCGCGATCTTGAGGAAAACCGGCAGGGGACGCTCCAGCGCGGCGCGGGTTTGCATCACGTCAGACAGCAGCGAGGCAAGGGCCGCTTTGCCCTGCAAGTCCCGCAGTTTCTCGGTGTTGGGCGAAGAGACATTCACAGTCGCAAAGTCGATATAGGGTGCACAGCGTTCCAGCACCTTGCAGAAATCGGCGGCCTTATCCTCTGTCGTTTTATTGGCGCCAAGGTTCAGACCGGCGATGCCGCTGTCGCTGCGCTGTGCAAGCCGGTTGGCGATCGCTTCGGCCCCGTCGTTGTTAAAGCCGAAACGGTTGATGGCAGCGGCGTCTTCGCGCAGGCGGAACAGGCGGGGTTTGTCATTGCCGCTTTGCGGTTTTGGGGTGGCTGCGCCCACTTCGATAAAGCCGAAGCCCGATTGCAGCAGCGGTGCAACGGCGGTGGCGTTCTTGTCAAATCCGGCCGCCAGCCCGATCGGGTTGGGCAGGGACAAGCCGGCCAGCGAGGTTTGCAGGCGCGGAGAGGTGACAGGGCCGGATTTCGGCGTTAGACCCAGTTGCAACGCCTTGATGGCGAGCCCGTGGCCGGTTTCGGGGTCAATCCGGTACATGGCCGCCAGTGCCAGACGCTCTGCCAGTGTCATGTCATCTTCACCGGAAAGTCATGACCGTCCGCGCCAAGGGGCAGTTCTTCGGCCCAAGCGACATGGTCTATGCGGAACGGCGCGTAGAGGTGGGGGAATTTCGCCCCGCCGCGGGAGGTTTCCCATTCCAGTTTTTCCATCGCTTCTGTATCTGCGGCAATCAGCCAGAGGCCGGTTTCCCCCGCAAAATGGCGGGCGGCGGTTTCGCGGGCCTGTTCACGGGTGGAGAAATGAACAAAGCCGTCGGCCAGATCCACCGGCGCACCCAGCGTTTCGCCTGCGGCCTGCATCGCGGCCCATTCATCGGAGCGGAAGATTTTATAGATAAGCATGGGCGCGTGATGCCGCGAGTCCGGCTTCACGTCAAGGTGGATTGATGCTCGACAGGGGGGCGGAACCGTGCGACCGCTGGTCGGGATACATCAAGGAGCGTGAAATGTCCCAATCCCGTGACCTGACGACAGGGCCGGTTTCCGGTCATTTCCGGACATTGGCAGTGCCAATGGCCATCGGTATGGTGTTCACGACACTTTATAATGTGGTGGATACGTTTTACGCCGGTATGATCTCCACTGATGCGCAGGCCGGACTGGCGATTTCCTTTCAGGTGTTCTTTGTCATGATCGCCTTCGGCTTCGGGCTGAATGCAGCGCTGAATGCGCTGGTGGGTAAGGCGCTGGGGGAAAAGCGGGGCGGGCAGGCCAAACGGATTGCCTGTCAGGGGATCACCTATTCCATACTGGCCTCGGCTGTTCTGGCAGTGGTTGGCTTTATTGCGATGCCTTATATGCTGGCGATTGTCTCTGAACCGGGTGCCTACCGCGCGGCCGGACAGTCCTATTTGCAGGTCCTGCTATTCGCTGCGCCAAGCTTTCTGGTGGCTTTCAGTGCAAATGGCATCCTCGGGGCGCAGGGTGATATGAAATCCATGCAGCACGCGCAGATCGCCTCTTTTTTTGTGAACCTCGGGCTGAACCCTCTGTTTATCTTCGGCATTCCCGGCGTCATCGACGGCATCGGATTTAACGGAATTGCCCTGTCCACTGCGGTCAGTCAGACGGGGGTGATGGTGTTTATCCTTTACCGTGTGTTTACCTCGGATGTGATGGCACACAAGCAAACAGCGGTGTTCCGGCCCCGCGCCAAATGGATCAACCAGATCACGCAACAGGCGCTGCCGACCAGTTTCACCATGATTGTCATGATGCTCGCTGGTTTTGTCGTGCAGTATTTCCTCAAGGGTTTTGGCGGGGCTGCGGTGGCGGCATATGGCATCGGGCTGCGGGTGGAACAGCTTGTCCTTTTGCCCGGCTTCGGGTTAACGGGGGCCTTGTTGCCGATTGTGGCGCAGAACTTCGGGGCAGGGAATTTCGACCGTGTGCGAGAGGCATTGTGGTTCTGCTGCAAGGCAGGGATTGTGCTGATGTTTTGCGGATCGGTGGTACTGTGGGTGGCTGCACCCTATGCCGTTGCAGTGTTCAGTGACGATCCTGAAGTGATCCGCATCGGCGCGCAATATCTGCGCGTGGACGGGTTCATCCTTCCGGTTTACATCGTACTGTTCGCGATGAATTCGTTTCTGCAGGCGCTGCAAAAGCCGGTTTATACGCTTTGGGTCGGGATTTACCGGCAAGGGTTGGCAGTATTCTGCTTCAGCTGGCTGTTTGTGCGGGTTCTGGACCTTGGCACATGGGGCGTATGGTTTGGTATCGCGGTTGCCGTGGTTTCAGGCTTGGGCCTGTCCCTGTGGCTTAGTGCGCGTGTGGCGAGTCAACAGATCGGTGGTTGGCGTGCGTGGGTTCAGCCGTAGCGGGCCTGTAGGACGTTGAACAGGGCACCTTTACGGGGGGCCTGTTCCTTTTCGTCCGGTCGCGACGGGAGTACTTCGGCTTTGGCCCGCAGGGTTTGGGATGTGCGCAGGACATGCGGGTCCGGTGCGTTGGTGCATGTGTCTTCATGCGGTTGTTTGCGCGGATTTTCTGTGGGGTGGTACTGGGATGCCATTTGCTCTGCCTCTGAAATGACGCGCCACTCTGCGGGGCGCTAGCAGGTTCAGCCTGCTGGCGGATTCGGGCAGAAATGCGGCGTGCTGGCGGGGCGGATGCCGCGGCTTTGTGATAAATGCAACAGATTTGTGACGAAAAGGTCGCGCTTCCTTTAGGTCACTTCGGGTTGGGGCGCTGCATAACAATCGTATCGCCGCCCATATAGTGGGCCGTGTGCGATTTTCTGTATCCGAGTCGCTCTGCCAGTTTCTGCGAGACATCATGTGCCGGATGAAAAATCGCGACAGTTTGGTCAAAACGGGTATCGGCCCAATCGAGTGCCGCGTTCATGGCTTCGCGGGCAAAGCCTTGCCCCTGCGCCCAGGGTGCGAGCACCCAGCCTGCTTCGGGGGTGTCGCCAAGTGCAGGGCGGATGTCCCGCTTGTAGTTGGCAAAGCCGATTTCACCGACAAAACGTTCGTCGTGGGTCGTCACGCACCAATATCCGAACCCCAACATCTGCCAGTGTCCGGCGTAGCGCAGAAAGCGGGACCAGCTTTCGGCAGGGGTGGCCGGTTCGGGCAAGATGTATTTGCTGACCTTCGGGTCAGCCCACATCGCCGCAGAGTCTGCGTAATCCTGCAAGCGATGTGCTCGCAGGATCAGCCGTTCCGTGTTCAACTTTGGTGCGGCGGTCAGCATCCTGACCTAGCGCATGTCCGGAGGTGTAGCCTCGGCCGAGAGGTCTGACAGCACTGCGTCCAGCGCCTGAACCGAGGTTTGCTTTTCCCCCAGTCGGCGTACAGAAACCGTGCGCTCCTCGACTTCCTTCATGCCGATCGCAAGGATCACCGGAACCTTGCCAAGGGAATGTTCACGGACTTTGTAGTTGATCTTTTCGTTGCGGATATCCGCCTCGGCGCGCACGCCTGTAGCGCGCAACGCGGCAACCACTTCGTGGACGTAATCATTCGCGTCTGAAATAATCGACGCCACAACAACCTGACGCGGGGCCAGCCAGAACGGCAGCTTGCCTGCGTGGGATTCGATCAGGATACCGATGAACCGTTCAAACGAACCAAGGGTCGCGCGGTGCAGCATCACAGGGCGGTGTTTGTTACCGTCCTGCCCGATAAAGGTGGCGTCCAGCCGCTCGGGAAGCACAAAATCCACCTGATGGGTGCCGCACTGCCAGTCACGCCCGATGGCGTCGGTCAGAACGAATTCCAGTTTAGGGCCGTAGAAAGCACCTTCACCGGGGTTCAGTTCCGGCTCGATCCCTGCCTTACGGGTGGCAGACAACAGCGCTTCTTCCGCCTTGTCCCAAACCTCGTCCGAGCCTGAGCGCGTTTCGGGACGATCCGAGAATTTCACCTTGAAGCTTTCAAATCCGAGGTCTTTGTAAACCTTGGACAGAAACTCGATATAGATTGCGGTCTCAGATTCGATCTGGTCTTCGGCACAGAAGATGTGACCGTCATCCTGCGTAAAGCCGCGCACCCGCATGATGCCGTGCAAGGCGCCGGACGGTTCGTAGCGGTTGCAGGAACCGAACTCCGCCATGCGCAGCGGCAGGTCGCGATAGGATTTCAGGCCCTGATTGAAAATCTGCACGTGGCACGGGCAGTTCATCGGCTTCAGGGCGTTGACCGCTTTTTCGCGGGCGTGTTCTTCATCCACTTCGACGATGAACATGTTTTCCTGATACTTTTCCCAGTGACCCGAGGCTTCCCAGAGCTTGCGGTCCACCACCTGAGGGGTGTTCACCTCTACATAGCCGTTCTTGTCCTGCATCCGGCGCATGTAGTCTTGCAGTGCGGTGTAGATTTTCCAGCCGTTCGGGTGCCAGAAAATCTGGCCCGGTGCCTCTTCCTGCATGTGGAACAGGTCCATTTCGCGGCCCAGCTTGCGGTGGTCCCGTTTCGCGGCCTCTTCCAGCATCAGAAGATGGGCTTTCAGGTCATTCTTGTTCTTGAAAGCCACGCCATAGATGCGTTGCAGCATGGCGTTGTTGGAATCCCCGCGCCAGTAGGCCCCTGCCACCGACATCAGCTTGAAACTGTCACCCGGAACCTGACCGGTGTGTTGCAGGTGCGGACCACGGCAAAGATCCTGCCAGTCCCCGTGCCAGTACATGCGCAAGGGTTCATCACCCGGAATGGCATCGATCAGTTCAACCTTATAGGGTTCGTTATTGTCCTTGTAGAACTGGACAGCGCGGTCGCGGTCCCAGACTTCTGTGGTCACAGGCTCGCGTTTGTTGATGATCTCGCGCATTTTCTTTTCAATCGCGCCGAGGTCTTCGGGGGTGAAAGGCTCTTCGCGGTCGAAATCGTAATACCAGCCGTCTTTGATCACAGGGCCGATGGTGACTTTTACATCAGGCCAGATTTCCTGCACGGCGCGGGCCATGATATGGGCGCAGTCGTGGCGGATCAGTTCAAGCGCCTGAGCATCGTCCTTGATGGTGTAAATCGCGAAGTCTGCGTCTTCGTCGATACTGCGGGACAGGTCGCGGTGTTCGCCGTTTACGGAGCAGGAAAACGCGGCTTTGGACAGGGATTTGGATATATCCGCGGCCACTTCTGCGCCGGTGATCCCTGCGGGGTAAACGCGCTCTGCGCCATCGGGAAGGGTAAGGGTAATGTCGGCCATTTGTCGGCTCCTCCATCATTTTGGCGCCTACGAAACGCCCGGTTGCGGTTATGTTGCCGCGGTTCTGGAGATTCCCTGCGTCCTTGTCAAGATTTGGAATTGTCTTTCAGACGGTTGCACGTGCTTGCAGCTTCATGCACTAGTTTGGCAAGACACGAACCCAAGGCTCTGTTGTGTAGTGCAGCAGACAGATGGCCCCGCGTCAAAGCAACAGGCAAGCCGCATGACCACGATCCTTTTCAACAAACCCTTCAACGTGCTGTCGCAGTTTACCTCTGAAGGGGGGCATCGCAGTCTGGCAGAGTTCATTAACAAGCCCGGTGTCTATGCTGCGGGTCGGCTGGATCGGGACAGCGAGGGGCTTTTGGTCCTTACAGATGACGGAAAGCTGCAAAACCGTATCGCATCGCCGAAGTTCATAGCGCCGAAAACCTACTGGGTGCAGGTCGAGCGCGAACCCGATGACGCGGCCCTTGCGGCCCTGCGCAAGGGTGTCACCCTGAAAGATGGCCTAACCGCCCCGGCAGAGTGCGAGCGGATGGCAGAACCTGCGGGCCTGTGGACCCGTGACCCGCCGGTCCGTTTCCGCAAATCCGTGCCGGATTGCTGGATTTCCCTGACCATTCGGGAAGGACGCAACCGGCAGGTGCGGCGCATGACAGCAGCCGTCGGTCATCCGACGCTGCGTCTGATCCGCTATTCCGTTGGCGACTGGACGCTCGACGGGTTAGAACCGGGACAATGGCAGGAGATTTAAATGGTTGATTATCTGGAAGCAAACGGACGGCGCATTGCCTACCACAAGACGGCTGGGACCGGACCGGGGATCGTGTTTCTGGGCGGTTTCAAGTCCGATATGGAAGGCACCAAAGCCGTTTATCTGGAAGACTGGGCGAAAGCACGGGGGCGGGCGTTCCTGCGGTTTGACTATTCCGGTCACGGCGAAAGCTCCGAGGCGTTTACAGACGGATGCATAGGGGACTGGTCGGCGGATGCGCTGGCGGTTCTGGACCAGTTGACAGAAGGGCCTCAGGTTCTTGTCGGCAGTTCAATGGGCGGCTGGATGTCTTTGCTGGTGGCCCGCGCACAACCCGAGCGGATCAAGGGGCTGGTGGGCATTGCCGCTGCACCGGACTTCACCGAAGACAGCATGTGGGCGGGGTTCGACGGGGCGCAGCGCACGGCATTGATTGAACGGGGGCGGGTGGAACTGCCCAGTGAATACGATGACGGGCCTTACGTTATCACCCGTAAACTGATTGAGGACGGGCGCAACCATCTGGTTCTGCGCGACCCGCTGAACCTGCCGTTTCCGGTGCGCCTGCTGCATGGTACGGCAGATACGGATGTGGCAATGTCCGTGCCGCTGCGCATTCTGGACCACGCAACCGGCGGGGATATCAGACTGACCTTCGTAAAGGGGGCAGATCACCGGTTTTCCGACATTGCCTGCCTGCAACTGATTTTGGACGCAGTGGAAGACGTAAGCTCATGAATGTTTCACAAGCCGTAGCACAACGCCGCTCCTGCCGCGCGTTTCTGGAGCAGCCGGTCGATCCCGATCTGGTGCGCGAAGTCCTTGTCAAGGCAGCCCGCGCCGCATCGGGCGGGAACGTGCAGCCGTGGCGGCTCTATCTGTTGCATGGCGACCGCATGGCGGATTTCAAAGCGCAGATGGCTGAACGTTCGGCGAAGGGTTTAGTCGATGCACCGGAGTATCCGGTTTATCCTTCCCCGATGAAGGAACCCTACCGCAGTCAGCGGTTTGGCGTCGGGGAAACCATGTATGCCCGACTGGGCATCCCGCGAGAGAACAAACAGAAGCGGCTGGAATGGTTTGCCAACAACTTCCAGTTTTTCGGGGCGCCGGTAGCGGCGTTTCTTTTCGTGGATCGGGACATGGGCGCGGCCCAGTGGAGCGATCTTGGCGGGTATCTTGCTACAGTCATGCTCCTGCTGGAGGAAGCAGGGCTCGGTTCCTGTCCGCAGGAGGCGTGGTGCACACAGCATAAATTCGTGTCGGATTTTGTCTCTGCTCCGGCGGAAGAAATGCTGTTCGCGGGTCTGGCCATCGGACTGCCTGACACGGCCCATCCTGTGAATGGCTTCATGTCAGAACGTGCTGAGCCGGAAGTGTGGTTGCGGGACGCCTGAACTTATTGATTTAACCCTGCCGGCTGCGCTGTTTCAAAACCAGACTTGCGCCAAAGGCGGCCAGCAGAGTGAGGATCAATCCGGTCAGCAGCACCGTAAGGGACAGCAGGCTTTCCGGTAACGCGGTCAGGTTTGAAAGGTTCAAACGTGCCAGCAGGGACGGTATCCACGCCGCCGTTGCACCTGTTGCGATTTGCAAGCCGATCGTCGCAGTCAGCAGCGCAACACTAACAAGACTGGCCCCGAGAAGGATGATGCGCTGCCCCCGCGCGCGGTGGCGCCCGAACCCAGCGCGGCGGTAGGATTTGAACAGCCGTCCCACATCCTGTTGCACCACCAACAGCGACGGCACCACCAACAGAACCAGAAACAGCCCAACGCCCAGACCGTAGCAAAGCGTGATCACCGTCGGCTTCAGGAATTCCGCCTGCCGCGACCCTTCGTACAGCAGCGGCACCAGTCCCAGAACTGTGGTGAGCGTGGTCAGCAGGACGGGGCGCAGACGGTCTACGGCGGCGTCAATGATTGCAGGCACCAGACCGCGATTGCGGGAATATTGATCCACGGTAGAGACCAGTACAATACTGTCGTTTATGATGATCCCCGACATGCCGATCAGCCCGACGACCGAGAACATGGACAGGGATACGCCCCAGACATAATGGCCGTAGATTGTCCCGATCAGACCGAAAGGAATGACAGCCATCACCACCAATGGCCGCGTCCAGCTTGCAAATATCCATGTCAGCGTCAGGTAAATTCCGAGCAGACAAAGACCAAAGCCAAGCATCGCATCCGACAGGAACTCCTGCTCCTGCTCTGCCAGCCCGCCCATGCGCCACTCCACCCCGAGATCAGCCGCGATGGCGGGCATGATGACTTCGCGGATCTGGTTTTCGACAAAGGCCGCGCGGGCGGGATCGTCTTCGGATATGTCACCGGTGACATTGATCAGCCTGATCCCGTTTTCCCGTCGTACCGTGGAAAACCCGATGCTCGTATCTACGCTGACCACATCGGACAGGGGCACGTAGGTACCACTCGGGGTGCGCAGCCTTGTGCGGTCCAGAAAATCCGCCGTCAGTTCGGATTCCGGCAGGCGCACGGTGATTTCTCCGGTGCGCACGCCAACTGGGAAACTGGCGGCCTCGATCCCGTTCAGGCGGTTGCGCAGCTCCCGCCCGATGGCATCAATGGTAAAGCCCAGCGTCTGCCCCTGCGGGGTCAGCTCCAGCACCAGTTCTTCCTTGTCGTAGGCGAGGTTGTCCTCCACCGCCGAGACTTCGGGATATTGCACCACAGCTGCTTTCAAAGCTTGCGAGGCCTGTTTCAGCGTATCGGCATCAGCCCCGTAAATCTGGATGTCGAGGCTGTCTCCACCCGGACCAGAGCGCCAGCCGCGAAAGCTGACGGTTTCTACAAGCGGGTGCTCCCGAACGTTCTGCTGGATCGCTGCCACCAGTTCAAAAGAGGTATAGGGGCGGCTGTCCGCATCAATCAGCTCTACCGCAATAGAGCCGAGCTGGTCTGCATCTTTGGTATCAGACCCAGCCAGACCGCGCCCCGTATTGCCACCCACTTCTGCCAGCACGTAAGTGACAGGGTTTATGCCGTATTCTTTTTCGTATTCGGCTGCGGTATCCCGCACCGCACGCTGCAATTCGCGTACCATTTCCAGCGTATCAGCGCGGGTGGCACCGGATACCATTGCCACATTGCCAGAAATCGATGCCTGCTCCGGCGCATTGAAAAAGCGCCAGCGCACTTCCCCCGTCAGGAAGAGCGCGGATTGCAGGGCCAGCAGTACAATAACGCCCGCCAGAACCGGATAGCGCAGGGTCAGGACAAGGGAAACGAACCGGCGAAAAACTGTTTGACGGAACCAGTCAAACCCCTTGTTGAACGTGGTTGAAGGCCAGTCGTACCAGCGTTTCTGGTCAATCGCAGCGAGCGCGTGGGACATGTGGTGGGGCAGGATAACAAAGCACTCCACCAGAGAGGCCAACAGCACCACAATCACCGTGAAGGGAATATCGGCAATCAACGTGCCAAACCGCCCGCCCACGGCTGTCAGCGCGAAGAAGGCGATAACCGTCGTAACGGTCGCCGAGAAGACCGGTGCGGACATGCGTATTGCCGCATTTTCCGAAGCTTCCACCGGATGTTCTCCAAGGTGCCTAGCCCGAAAATCCGCGTGTTCCCCCACCACGATGGCGTCATCGACAACGATCCCGAGGGTAATAATCAAGCCGAAGAGAGAGACCATGTTGATGGTCAACCCGAAGGCAAACATCAGCGCGATGGCGGCGAACATCGCCACGGGAATACCGGCCGCCACCCAGAAGGCGGTGCGGGCATTCAGGAAGAGGAACAGCAACAGAATAACCAGCCCGAGCCCCACCAGACCGTTGTCTACTAGGATGTTCAGCCGGTCGGTAATCGCTTGTGCGCGGGTCCGGATCAGCTCAACCGTAACGCCTTCGGGCAGGGTAAGCTGCATCTCCTGCGCGATCTGTTGTACCTGTCGCTGCATCTGGATCGCATCGCCCTGATCGGCGCGGTCAACGCGGATTGATACGGCAGGAAAGTCTCCGACGTAATAGCTGCGGTCCCGCGTTACGCCCTTAACTTCGATTTCTGCCACGTCGCCGACCCGCAGTTTGGAGCCGTCGCGGTTGGAGCGCACAACGATATCCTGAACCTGTTCGGGGCTGCGTTTTTCGATGCCGGTGCGCACCCGTGCAGCGCCGCCGGCCACATCGCCTGCGGGATCGGTCTCGGCTTCTTCGGCAATTGCCGCAGCGATTTCGGCAAGGGTGACGTCATTTCGGATCAACGAAAGTTCCGGCGCGTTTACTGTGATCTCCGGTGCCGCGACTCCGCGAATGGTGGTGCGCGTAACGCCTGCGCGAAACAGGCGGGCGACAAATTCATCTGCAAAGCGCCCCAACTGGTCGGGTGAAACAGGGCCGGAAATCACCACATCGGTGACGCGGTCCCGCCATGCGCCACGCCGGATAACGGGTTCGTCCGCGCCTTCTGGCAGATTGGTTACACTGTCCACGGCGGACTTCACATCGTCGGCGGCCCGCGCCATATCCCAATTCGGTTCGAATTCCAGCGTCAGCCTTGCGCTGCCTTGGGTGGCGGAACTGCTCGTGCTTTCTATTCCTTCAAGAGACAAAAGCGCGGGTTCCAAAACCGAAACGATGCCATTGTCGACATCTTCGGGGCCTGCGCCGTCCCATGCAACAGAGACAGAGATGCTGTCCACGATGACATCGGGGAAAAATTGCGAGCGGATTTGTGTGACAGAGCCAAGACCAATCACCAGCATCAATACAAGGAGCAGGTTTGCTGCGGTCCGGTGTCGGGTGAAATAGCTTAGCACACCGCCAGCCGCAGGGGGGAGCTGCCGCATCGCCATGATCTAGCCGCCCATCCGCTGCGTGATCCGATCCAGCATGGCTTTGGGCACACGGGGCTGGCGCAGGGTTTCCAGCATCGCGGTTTTGCGCGCTTCGGGGATGCGGTTGTTTCCGGTGACAAAAGCAATCAGTCTGGCCCGTTCTTCCTCGGAGATTTCTACGGTCTCTTCCGGTTTCGCAGCGGCAGGGGCTTTTGCGGCCTGCGCGCCGGCACTGCGTGGTTCTACCCGAATGCCGGCACCCAGTTGCGGGGCGCGGGTCAGGACAATCTGGCGCCCCTCCAGCCCGTCAGGGCGCACGATCAGATCATCACCCTGTTTGCGCAGAATTGAGACAGTGGCTTCTTCCAAACGGTTTTCATCGTCGAGCAGGAGAACAGCGCCTCCGGTCGTGGCTGCGGTTGCAGGAATTTTCGCCACATTTTGCAGTGGTGGTTCGCGCAGCACGACGGTAACAAAATCGCCCGGCTGGATGCCGAGGTTTGCCGCCCCGTTCAATTTGGCAAACAACTCGCGGCCGGTGGTCCCTTCGGCGACGGCTGCCGAGACACGGTCTATGCGGCCCGAGAGCGTTTCGCCGTTCGGGCCGGTAACAAGTACCTCTGCCTGATCAAGCCCGTTGTTTCCTGAAATCAGGGCACGATATTCTTTTGCCGAAACCCTGAAGGACACTTCCAGTGCTTCAGGATCTATCAGGCTACCCAGTTGCTCGTTTGCATTAACCAGCCGCCCGAGCACCGCACTCACCCCGGTCAGCACACCATCGAACTCGGCGCGAACGGTGGTTTCCTCCAGAATACGTTCGGCTTCGTCGCGATTGATCTTGCGCCGACCGAGCAGGGTTACGGTACGCGCGATCGTGGCCTGCGCATTAGCCAGTGACAGGCGTTTGGCCAGCAGCGCCTGTTCCGCTGCCGAAACTGCCAGTTCTGCGGTTTCCATTGCCGTGTCTGTGCCTAATCCGCGGGTGCTGAGCGATGTCTGTCGTTCAAAGGCTTTTTTGCGCAGATCCAACTGGGATTGCGCGGCAGCAAGTTCGTCTTCGGCTAACGTCAGGTTTCGGCGTGCGTCCAGCAGATCTGCCTGTGTCTCAACCAGTTCGTTTTCGGCCAGCAGCAGTTTTGATCGCGCATTGGCCGGATCGGTTTGGAACAGGATCTCTCCTTCGCTGACCCTGCCACCTTCGCGGAAGTTTTCAGACAGTTGTACCAGTTCTCCGCCAGCAGCAGCGCGCAATTCCAGCGTGCGGCCCGAGATTACTTCGCCAAAGGTGCGGATTTCAGGGGCGTGGCTGCCAAGAGCCAGTTCTGCAACTTCCACGGTAAAAACCCGCTCGCGGGCTTGCCGACCGGCAAATCCACCGCTGTTTCGGTCCTTCAGCGCAGAGACAAGGCTGTTTCCCGCCAGCGCCAGCAACGCTACCGTCAAGGTCAGGAGAAACAAGCCAATCAGGCTTCGGGTCACAAAACGCATCGATATCCCTTAAAGAAGGCCCGCAGGCGACAGAATTATCCGCTTATTATACGTGAAGTACTTAGTATTCAGTCGCTCAAATCCGAAAAAAATCAACGGGAGGCATCTGACAGGGCAAAATAATGGGCAATGATCCGTCCGGCAGCCGGCATCAGCGGCAGATTTTCTATCTGTAATCGGGTCAGAAAGGCAAATCCCGCACCTTCGCCAAGCCGGATGTCCTTTGGATCGATCTGCATCTGCAACGTGAAGGCGTAAAGACCGGTGCCAAACAGGGACACGGCACGGGCCAGCGGAACCAACCTGTTTTCGGGAACGGACAATCCGGTTTCTTCGGCAAATTCGCGTATTGCGGCCGCTTGAAGCGTTTCTCCGGTTTCCACATGTCCGCCGAAAATGCTCCATAATCCGGGCCCTGCTGTGCGCTCGTTTATATCGCGCAACTGCATCAACAGCCGGTCGTGCTGGTCAATCAGAATGATTCCCGCTGCGGTGCCTGTTGTTTCAGACCACTCGCCGAGCGTGGTGAACCCGCCGCTCATTTGCGGCGCTGGTCTTCGGTCAGGCGGGGCATGATTTCCACGAAATTACACGGCATGTGGCGATAGTCGAGCTGGTGTCGCAGAATGCCGTCCCATCCGTCCTTGCACGCCCCGGGAGAGCCGGGCAGCGCAAACAGATAGGTGCCGTTCGCTACACCGCCGCAGGCGCGGGACTGGATGGCGGAGGTGCCGATTTTATCAGCCGAGATCATGGTGAAATACGTAGAGAACGCGTCAATTTCCTTTTCGTAGACATCGCGGTGCGCCTCTACCGTGACATCGCGCCCCGTTAGTCCGGTGCCGCCGGTTGAAATCACGGCATCCACTTCGGGATCGTCACACCATGCCCGCAACTGATCAGCAATCATGAACCGCTCGTCCGGAAGGATTTTGCGGTCGGCGAGAATGTGCTTGTCGCCGGTTAAGCGGTCCACAAGAGTCTGCCCGGATTTGTCATCCGCCAGAGTGCGCGTGTCTGAAACTGTCAGCACTGCGATGCGGATCGGGATGAATTGGCGGTCGCTCATGGATGGTCTCTTTTTTTGTGGCGGTTCAGATGTCAAACCAGTTGATGCTTGGCCCGAGGTTGTAAACTTCCGTATCACCGATTGTACCGGCGGTGCCCCAGCTTTCGTGGATGTGGCCACAGAAAAAGAATTTCGGCTTCAACCGTTCGATGGCTTCGCGCAGGGCGGCTGATCCCACATGCTGCCCTTGCGAGGTCCGGTCCCCCAGATTGATCGGGGGCGAGTGGCTTACGATGATGTCTGCCTGATGACAGTTTTCCAGCATTTCGGAGGCTTGGGCTTCGGTCAGATCAACGGACCAGTCGGTGAACGGCGAGAGAGGGATGCCATAGCCGATTCCGAATATATCCAGTGTTCCAATGGCATGGGACTGGCCGTGCAGCACGGTCATGCGGGGCGGCGCCACGGCACAGAGCGCATCGGCGGTTTCGTGGTTGCCCGGTACGGCGATGATCGGGCAAGGGATCGGTTCCAGCATTGCAACGGCCTGTTCCAGTCCCTTGTGAAAGTTGCAGAAATCACCTGCGGCAATCACCAGATCCGCCGACGCACTTGCCGCGACCAGTGCATCCGCGTGTTCCTGATTGGCGTGAAGATCGGAAAACGCGAGTATTCTCATTGGGACAGCCTTGCTTTTATATCCAGCAGATCGGCCCAGCAGTCCCGCTTTTTCAGCGGATCACGGAACAGGGCGGCGGGGTGGAACATTGGCAAAACCGGCTTGCCGAACGCTTCGGCCCAAGTGCCGCGCAGGCGGGTGATGCCTGTTTTCCCAAGCAGGGCCTTACAGGGAATATTGCCCAGCGGCACGATAATATCAGGATCAACCAGCGCGATATGCCGTTCCAGAAAGGGCAGCATCATGGCGATTTCTTCAGCGTTCGGGTCTCGGTTTTGCGGCACGCGCCACGGCAGCAGGTTGGTCAGGTAAAGCGCATCAGACGGGTCCTCGCCCTTGCGCGACAGGCCGATGGCGGCAAACATCCGGTCCAGCAGCTTGCCCGATTCCCCGATGAACGGCGCACCGGAGCGGTCCTCGTCACGGCTCGGCGCCTCGCCGATAATCATGACCCGCGCGTTCGGGTGGCCCTCTGACAGCACCAGATTGCGCGCACCTTTCTTGATCGTGCAATGTTCGAACACCGCCAGCGCATCCCGCAGGTCCGCAAGGCTGTTGCAGCGCCCCGCCATGATACGGGCAATATCCGCGCCGGTTTCCTTGATCTGCGGGATCACCGGCATGACGTCTACCGGTTTGATATTACTGTTGGGTCCGGTCTTTGGCACAGCGCCCCGTGCCGGGGTGACTACCGTTTCATAGCGGTTGACGGGCGTGTCCTGAATCGCCTCGTCGGCGCCAAGGTCGATTTGCCAGTCAAGGGCGTGGAGGTCGGCGAAATAGCTGGCGGAGTCGGTCATGGGGGATCCTGTTGTCAGGACACAAGCTATCAAAGCCGGAGTGGAGTCGTAAATCCCTTGTTTCGCATTTGCCACCCGCCTATAACGCGGCGAAGTCAGCAAAGAGGTCGGCCATGACGTTCACCGCCCAGCACCTTTTGGGGATAGAGCATCTTTCCCGCGACGACATCGTTTCCATTCTCGATCTTGCGGAACAATATGTCGAACTGAACCGGCAGCCCCACAAACATGTGGATACGCTGGCGGGGATGACGCAAATTAACATGTTCTTTGAAAACTCCACCCGCACACAATCCAGCTTTGAAATCGCCGGAAAGCGGCTCGGGGCGGATGTAATGAATATGGTGATGGGGGCCAGTTCGATTAAAAAAGGCGAAACGCTGATTGATACGGCGCTGACCCTGAATGCTATGAACCCCGATCTGCTTGTGGTGCGCCACCCCCATTCCGGCGCGGTTGATCTGCTGAGCGAGAAGGTCAATTGTGCGGTTCTGAACGCAGGTGACGGGCGGCACGAACACCCGACACAGGCGCTGCTGGATGCGCTGACGATCCGCCGCGCCAAAGGTCGCCTGCACCGGTTGAGCGTGGCGATTTGCGGTGATATTGCCCACAGCCGCGTGGCACGCAGCAATATTTTCATGCTCAACAAAATGGAAAGCCGCATTCGCCTGATCGCCCCTGTAACCCTTTTGCCAAGCGGCATTGACCAGTTCGGCGTCGAGGTGTTTGACGACATGGCCGAGGGTCTGGAAGGCGTTGATGTGGTGATGATGCTACGCCTGCAACGGGAACGGATGGACGGCGCGTTTATTCCCTCCACCCGCGAATATTACCACCGCTGGGGGCTGACTGCCGAGAAGCTGAGCCACGCCAAGGACGATGCCATTGTAATGCACCCCGGCCCGATGAACCGTGGCGTTGAAATCGACGGAGAGATTGCGGACGACCTGAACCGTTCGGTCATTCAGGAGCAGGTGGAAATGGGCGTCGCGGTGCGCATGGCCGCAATGGAACTGCTGGTAAGAGCCCGCCGTGAGGCGAAGCGGAATGTTGGGGTGATGGTGTGATGGACATGACGACACAGGCCAGCGCCCGACCTCGGGTGGGCGCGCTTTCGATCGGGACTGCACCTGCCGTAGATTTCACCGCTCCGGTTGTTGCTGCCGGAACGTGGCATACGCGCCCTCCCTTGGGGGAGGTCGGGCGCGGGCCGTGCGGTTGCACGCCCCCTTTCTGTGGTGAGGTGACGTAATGACCACTCTGTTAACAAATGCCCGCCTGATCGACCCTGAAACCGCCAGTGAATTTCGCGGCTCTGTCCTGATCGAAGACGGTAGGATCAGCCGGATCATTCCGGATGGCGATGCGCTGCTAGAAGCGGATGAGACTATTGACTGCAACGGCAAATGCCTTGCGCCCGGTATCATTGATATTGGCGTCAAGGTTTGCGAACCCGGGGAGCGGCACAAGGAAAGCTTCCGCACCGCCGGAGAGGCCGCTGCTGCGGGCGGGGTCACGACGATGATCGTGCGCTCTGATACGGAACCTGCCGTGGACAGCCCCGAAACCCTGCAATTCGCCCTGCGCCGTGCGCGGGATGTGTCCAAGGTCAACGTCTTGCCTATGGCGGCGCTGACCAAAGACCGTGCTGGCAAGGAAATGGCCGAAATCGGCTTTTTGCTGGATGCGGGGGCGGTTGCCTTTAGTGACGGTGATGCCGTCAACCGCAACAACAAGATTTTCGGCCGGTGCCTAAGCTATGCCAAGGCGATGGGCGCTCTGGTGATCGGCCATGCGCAGGAACCGGTGATGTCGGACGGGGCCTGCGCCACCTCCGGTCCTTTTGCCAGCAAGCTCGGCCTGCCCGCGGTGTCGCCGATGGCTGAACGAATCCAGTTGGAACGGGACATGGCCTTGGTGGAAATGACCGGCGTGCGCTATCACGTTGACCAGCTTTCAACCGCCGTTTCCCTGCCGGTGCTGGAGCGGGCCAAAGCCGCCGGTTTGCGGGTCACGGCGGGGGTGTCCATCCACCACCTGACATTGAACGAACTGGACATTGACGGCTATCGCACCTTTTTCAAGTTGAAGCCGCCCTTACGCCATGAAGATGACCGCATTGCCATGGCGCAGGCCGTTGCAAGAGGTTTGATCGACGTGATCTGTTCCCAGCACACGCCGCAGGACGAAGAAAGCAAACGCCTGCCGTTCGAGGAAGCTGCCAGCGGGGCGGTCGGGCTGGAAACTATCCTTCCTGCCGCAATGTCGCTGGTTCACGCCGGCCATATGGACCTGCCGACCCTGTGGCGGGCGTTGTCGCTGAACCCTGCCAAGGTGATGGGGCTGGACAGCGGAAGGCTTGCCGCAGGTGCGCCTGCGGATCTGGTATTGTTCGATCCGGACAAACCCTTTGTGATGGACCGGTTCAAAATGCTGTCCCGCTGCAAGAATACGCCCTATGATGAACGCCGGATGCAGGGGGCCGTTCTGGCGACTTTTGTGGGGGGCGCAAAGGTATACAACCGCGACTGATTGCGGGTACCGGCGCATTTTGAGGAGGCACTGATGCCCGAACTGACCTTTGATTTTGTAACGCTGCTGCTGGTTGTCGGTGGCTATCTGCTTGGTTCTGTGCCTTTCGGCATGGTGATGGCGCGGGTGATGGGGCTGGGCAACCTGCGAGACATCGGGTCCGGCAATATCGGCGCGACCAATGTTCTGCGCACTGGCAACAAGAAAGCGGCTTTCCTGACTCTGGTATTTGACGCGGGAAAAGGGGCGGTTGCCGTGCTGATCGCCCGTGCTGTGGCGGGCGAGGGGGCGGCACAACTGGCCGGACTCGCCGCATTTCTGGGGCATCTGTTTCCGGTCTGGCTGGGCTTCAAGGGAGGCAAGGGCGTGGCGACATACCTTGGCCTGCTGCTGGCATTGTCCTTCCCTGTGGGGCTTGCCGCCTGTGCAAGCTGGCTGGCGGCGGCTGTATTGCTGCGAATTTCTTCGGCCAGTGCACTGGCCAGTGCGCTCGTCACTCCGGTCTGGGCGCTGATGCTGGGATACGGGCAAGGGATTGTTCTTATTGTCGTGCTCGGCGCGCTGATCTTCTGGGGGCACCGTGCCAATATAAGCCGTCTGCTGGCTGGGACCGAACCGAAAATCGGCAAGAAATCCTGACACTGAAAATTCTTGCGGTGCCCTGCAATACCCCTAAGGTTGAACCTATTAAAACCGATAAGGGACAGTGCAATGGATTTTTCAACGGCGGTGAAAACCGTATTCAGTAAATATGTGGATTGGAACGGGCGGGCTCTGCGTTCTGAATTCTGGTGGTGGACGTTGTTCACCCTGATCATAAGCATCATTACAACCATCATCGACAGCGTACTTGGTATCGTTGCGCTGAACCCGTTGTGGTCGCTTGCAACCCTGCTGCCGAGCATTTTTGTCGCGGTGCGTCGTCTGCATGATCATGGCCGCACGGGGTGGTGGTTGCTGCTGGCCCTAACCGGAATCGGGATGCTTGTTTTGCTCTACTGGTACATCACGGAAGGCGATCAGGAGGCGAACGCCTATGGTCCGCCTCCTTTGCCGCAAGCGGCCTGATTGCGGCGCATTTGCGAGGAATTTTTAAGAGGGACACCCGCGCAATTCTACTGCGCGGGGTCCGCCCAATAGTGTGACTTTGACACTGCTGCGCTGCATCATCAAAGGTGTACTGCCATAAGCGAAGAGATTAGCGCTGGCAGTGAGGGTATTGCCCTCGATCCGGCTGTCTTTCTGCTCGATCCACACATCGGTGCCGGGAAACTCTATCACCGGAAAACTGGCCGAAGGCAGAGGCTTGTTGCCCCGTAGCGTGGTGCTGATGCGAAACCCGCCTTTAATCGGGGTGATGTCGCAAGAAACCGGAGCAATCCCGCGGGACGCGCCACTGGCCGGTTGTTTGCGCAAGGCCGCCTTTATGACCTTGGTGCTGCCCGCATCGCTGCCAGCCACGTCCATTGAAAATCGTGCCTTCACGGGAATGCAGACGTCTTCGCACACCCCGAACAGAACCTCTCCTTTCAGAGAGACCGGAGCGCCGGACTGTTGGGGTGTAATGCTGATGGGCAGCACGAGTTCCTGCTCATAGCCGATGGTCCGCTCGCCATCTTTCATAAAGACGTATGGTTCGGGCCAGTGGAAGGCGACATCCTTGAGGTTTTCAGAGCCGCCCCAGTCAAAGGCGGGCGGGATTCCGTTGCTGCCCGGTGCGCGCCAGTAGGTCTTCCAGCCCGGAGCAAGCTGGATACGCGCAGCTATCATATGTCCCGACGATGTTTCATAGCCGGGCAGGATATCCAGACGGGCCACGCCCTGAATATTATACTCCTGCGCAGAAAGCGCGGCAGGCAGGCCCAGTGCAAGGCCAAGGGCGGTCAGACAGCTTCGTATCATGGGTTGGTCGGTATCCGTTTTGTTGTGCAAAGAATATGGGGGCAAACTGCAAAGCGAAAGTCACAAATCAGCGAGAGGCTCGTGACATCTCTGCTGGTCAGTCTTGAAACCCCGAACAATCGGGCGCATCTTAAGAGAATGAACAGCACCGGCTGCGGATTGTCTCTTGTGTGGCAATTCACATGCCGGATCAGAGGCGCGCTGTTCGGCAATGGGGCTGCGCCTGCGAAACACTGGAGAAATAGTCGAAATGGCAGAATATTCATCCGAGGCACGGCATCTGGACGGACGGTTGCTGGTGGCGATGCCTTCCATGGGCGACCCCAGATTTGACCGCTCCGTTATCTACATCTGCGCCCATTCCGACAGCGGAGCGATGGGGTTGATCGTGAATAAACCCGCTGCGGATCTGAAATTTGCCGACCTTCTGGACCAGCTTGACATCAAGGCAGACCGGCCGATTGAAGGTATTGACGTACATTACGGCGGTCCCGTTGAACACGGGCGCGGCTTTGTACTGCATTCACGGGATTACGGATCGGAAGACTCGACCCTGACTGTGAACGAAGAATTCGGCATGACCGCGACTTTGGATATTCTCGAAGACATCTCCCAAGGTTTCGGACCGCAAAGTTGCCTGCTGGCGCTGGGCTATGCTGGCTGGGGGCCGGGCCAGCTAGAAGGTGAAATCCGAGAAAACGGCTGGCTGATTTGCGATGCTGATGCGTCGCTGGTGTTTTCCGCGGATCATGAAGGCAAATGGGCCGCAGCAATGAAACGGATTGGAATTGACCCGCGGGTTCTTTCGATGGAGGGCGGGCGCGCCTGACACTTGCCGCCATCAGTTTGTGCTGAACTGTCGAAATTTGGATATTTGCAGAAAATGGACCCGGGCAGCGTTGTGTGCCCTCTAAAAAAGCAAAACCCCCGAACGGATCCGGGGGTTTAATGACTTTTTTCGGTCTGAAGCGTAGTGCTTAGAGCATGCCTTCGCGCTGAAGCTTTTTGCGCGCCAGCTTGCGTGCACGGCGAACTGCCTCGGCCTTTTCACGGGCTTTCTTAACGGAAGGTTTTTCGTAATGCTGCCGAAGCTTCATCTCACGGAAAACGCCTTCGCGTTGCAGTTTTTTCTTCAGAGCGCGGAGCGCCTGATCGACGTTGTTGTCGCGTACCGATACCTGCATGTGGTGTCACCACCTTTCTAGGTTTGAGTTTGCAGAAGTGCAGGAAGGCGCCTTATAGACGCGGATTCTTGATTTGTCCAGTGCGCGAAGCAGTTTGCCATGCCCCGTCACGCAAGAGAGCAGCAATCTATGTCGTTGATGAGTGCTTCTATGTCTGTGAAGTTCTTGATCCTGATGGTGGAGAGGTGATCAATGACAATGTCGTCCCCGTCTACATGGGCGTAATCGTTCAAAAAGGCGCGCACTTCCGCGCGGCCTCCGCCTGAGCCGATTGAGAGGATTGCGATTGTGTCCACATCATCCTCAAAATCCATAGTCGTCTCTTTTTGGTCCGAAAGAAAGAGAACACGTCCGCGCCTTCGCCCCCGACCAGCCTGCCGTCTGCATCCGTGCCGTCCGGTGACGGCGCGGCAACCAGTATTGAAATCGGCTGGTCGGGTGGGGCGGTTGTGTATAGTGGCGTATCGAGTTCGAAACTTAGATAATGGGACATTGGAAAATTCCTAAACGCTGAAATAAAATTGTTTTGCCTATTGGGGGCATTCTAGCAGAAATTGCTCAAATACGGGGATAATACGTCGCGCTGGCGATCCGGACTTTGCTTTCGACGGCGGGCAGCCTATTTGTAAAGTATGACCAAGACACAGAAAACCGAAGCCGACCATATTGCAGAAACCCGCGCCAAACTGTTGGAAGCGGCTGTTCCCCATGTTGTTTTTGACGGCTGGTCAGATGCTACCTTTGCGGCCGCTGTGGCGGAAAGCGGAGTAGATGCTGGGCTGGCTGCACAGGCCTGCCCGCGAAAGGGGCTCGATCTGGCGGTGGCCTATCACCGGCAGGGCGACCGTGAGATGCTTGCGGCTATGGACGAGGCCGATCTTGCGGCTATGCGCTACTCGGAGCGGGTGGCCCTTGCCTTGCGCGCGCGTCTGGATGCCGCCGACCGCGAACTGGTGCGCCGTGGCTCTGCCTTGTTTGCGCTGCCCCATCACGCTGCCGAAGGGGCCGGACTGATCTGGGAAACCTCCAGCGCGATCTGGGACGCACTTGGCGATTCCTCGCGGGATGTGAACTGGTACAGCAAACGGGCAATGCTCTCGGCAGTCTATTCCAGTGCGGTTCTGTTCTGGCTTGGTGACACCAGCGAGGAGTCTGCCGCGACCTCGGACTTTATCGACCGGCGCATCGCGGATGTGATGAAGATTGAAACAACCAAAGCCAAGCTGCGGGAAAATCCCTTGTCAAAGGCGTTCATGGCTGGGCCGGGTCGTCTTCTCGATCTGGTTAAGGCGCCGGATACCGCGGTTCAGAGCGACCTGCCCGGATATGTAGCACCCAAGTCCTGACCGGCGCCGCAACGTCGGGGCGTTAAATGGGCCTTGCATCTGCTATCTGATTGCACTTCGTTGCCGGAGTATGAAAGACTTTCCCAAAAAGAGGAAAAACAATGGCACTTGGCAAGCGACAGCTGACCTATTTTAACGGAGACTGGCACGAAGGGCACACGCCGGTGATTGGCGCAGCAGATCACGGTGCGTGGCAGGGGACAATGGTGTTCGATGGCGCACGTTTCTTTGACGGCGTGACGCCGGATCTGGACCACCACGCGGCCCGCGTTGTGACATCAGCCGAAGCGATGGGCATGGAGGCGCCGGTGGACGGCGATACGATCGCGGGGTTGATCCGCGACGGGATCGCCATGATGGATACCGAAGAAGCCCTGTATTTGCGCCCGATGATGTGGAGCCGCGAGGCTTCTCCGGCGCTGCTGGATGCCGATCCTGAAAGCACGGCTTTTGCCATTTGCCTTGAAACCCTGCCGATGTCCGAACCCGGTGATTTGCCGGTCACGGTCAGCCCGTTCAGGAGGCCCCGACAGGACACCGCTTTGACAGAGGCCAAGGCGGCCTGTCTTTATCCCAACAATGCCCGTATCCTGACAGAAGCCCGAAAGCGGGGCTTCAAAAACGCCCTCTCGCTTGATCTGGAAGACAATGTTGCGGAGACTGCATCGACCAACGTGTTCATGCTGCGCGACGGTGTGGTACAGACTCCGCGTCACAACGGCACCTTTCTGAACGGCATTACGCGGCGCCGTGTTATCGCGCTGCTGCGTAACGACGGGTATGACGTGCAGGAAGTTTCCCTCACCGTTGACGATTTCCGCGAGGCCGACGAGATTTTCCTGACCGGCAATGCCTCTAAGGTGATGCCGGTGACACGACTGGATACGCGGGAGTTTGCGACCTCTCCCGTCGCAATGCGCGCCCGAGAACTTTATTGGGATTTTGCCCATTCAAACTATGAAAGTATGCCCCTATGACCCAGATGAACGTTGTCGAAATCACGCAGGCCGGTGCGCCGGAAGTTCTCAAACCGGCAACCCGCGAAGTGCCTGCGCCGCGCCACGGGGAAATCCTGATTCAGGTGGCCGCTGCTGGTGTGAACCGTCCGGATGCGTTGCAACGGGCTGGCAAATACGCGCCACCTCCCGGAGCGTCAGATCTGCCGGGGCTGGAGTGTTCCGGCACGGTGGCGGCCGTGGGGGAAGGTGTGACGCGCTGGGCCGTGGGGGATAGTGTTTGTGCCCTTCTGCCCGGTGGCGGTTATGCGGAATATGTGACCACCCCTGCCGATCACGCACTGCCGGTGCCTGCGGGGCTGGATATGGTACAGGCAGCGGCGCTGTGTGAGACATACTTCACAGTGTATTCCAACGTCTTCATGCGTGGTGGCCTGAAAGCGGGCGAGGTGTTTCTGGTCCACGGCGGTTCCAGCGGCATAGGCACGACCGCGATCCAGCTTGCCGTTAAGGCAGGCGCGCGGGTGTTTGCCACAGCCGGTTCTGCCGAGAAATGCGCAAAATGCGTGGAACTCGGCGCGGAGCGGGCGATCAACTACAAGGAAGAAGACTTCGTCGAGGTGATGAAAGAGGTAACTAACGGCGCTGGCATCGACCTGATCCTTGATATGGTGGGCGGCAGCTATATTCCGCGCAACATCAAGGCGCTGGCGCTTGACGGGCGGCTGGTCCAGATCGCGTTTCTGGAAGCACCGGTTTGCGAGTTGAACTTCGCGCAAGTGATGGTGAAGCGCCTGACGATCACGGGGTCTACCCTGCGTCCGCAGAGCGACGGGGCAAAGGCGGAAATCGCTCGGGCGTTGGAAGAGAACATCTGGCCGATGCTGACCGCCGGCACAATCGCGCCGGTAATGGACAGCACCTATCCGCTGGCCGAAGCTGCCGCCGCGCATGCGCGAATGGAAGGGTCTACCCATATCGGCAAGATCGTCCTGACGGTCTGAGACCATTAAACCTTGTAAATGCAAAAGCCGGAGGGATTGCCTCCGGCTTTTTGTGTTTATGCCAACGGTGGATGCGCCGGTTCTAGCGGGCGACCAGTTGAATATGAGAGGGCGTGATCCCCTGAACACCGGCGAGTTTTGCGACAACCATGTCGTTAATCGCAATATCCGCACTTTGTCCGTCTTTTGAAAGGTTCACCGAAAGTTCCACCGGAAGTGCTGCGCCGCTTTGCGGATCTGTTATGGCGTCGTATTCGATCTGAAGCTGGTCTTCAGCCGGATCAAAGCCGGCAATCTCGATGGTCTCAAGGTTGGACAGGGCAGGGGCAAAGTGTTCTGCATCTTCTACTTGATCCTCCGCGCCAAGCAGCAGGATATCATTGTCGGATTTGGCAGATAGCGTTTCTGCATCGCTGGAGCCCCACAGCATATCATCGCCGCTGCTGCCATACACGGCGTCGTCATCCGCCAGAGATTCCGCCGCTGGACCCTGCGCGGTTTCGGCCGGTATCTGGACGGCCTGCGCTTCGATCAACAGTGGTGCCACAGGGGTATTCTGCCGGATCGGGCTGTCGGCGGACAGATCGCTCGGGACCAGCGCCTTGCTGTCCTGTGCTTCGGGTGCGTTCACAGACGCCGGAGCCTTTGGTGTATCGTCGTTTCCGATGACCAGCGACGCACCGAGCAGGGCTACAAACATCAGGGCGTTTGCTACGTGTGCCAATATAAATGCCAGCATGTCATCACCGTTTCTGCATGAGTGCGTTAAAGCGTATTCATGGTAAATTATTGGTGAATGTGGGCAGCTTTGCGGCTGGATTTGGGGGGTAGTTTGATGATTTGGTGACTGACCTGCCTTATCTGATCGGGTTCAGAACCGCCTTTGTGGCGGTGCAATCGCGCAAGACATCCACGCCGCAGCGGCGGGGGGTCAAGTCTCGTGTCAGGCAGATACGCACCTCTTGGATATGGTTGCTTTTGCAGGTCACAGTAATCTGATCGGCCTGCAGTTCGGGGTTGGATTCCAGAAAAGCATCTTCGATCACGCGGGCGGGCAGGGCGATGGTCTTGTCCAGTTTGCGCAGAACTTCGGGACGGTTCACACGGCCATAAGCCACTCTGGATAAAGCATAATAATCTTCCGCACTCAGACCCGAGCAGGTGCCGTGTTTCTTCCACTGGTGCCATGCCAGACCTCCGGTCCCCATGATATCGGCCATGGCACCTGTCATCGCGCGGCTTGGAGCGCGTGAATTTGTGCGGCAGAAGGAGGGCCAGCCCCGCTCTTTTTGAGGCCAAAGCCCGTGAAGCACCCAGCCGTGTTTTCTTTGTGGCGCACATTGTGGCGAATTGCGGGCATCCCCTTCCAGCTCACACCAGTTTGGCGACCAGGACAGCGCCATGACATAGTAATCGAAAGCGCCGGGCCGTTCGCCTTCGGCGCGACTCACACCTGCGGTTGATGCGGTGATCGAAAGAAGGGTCAACAGAATACGGATCATTTGGCCTTTTCCTTTGTGCTATCCTTGTCTATATAGGCTGGGAATTCCCCACCTGAAACGGCAATTCGCGACGGTCCCGACCCGAGCAACCGATTTCTCGGCGCGGGAGAGGTTTATTTGGAGGAAAGAGATATGGCGCTTCCGATTATGGCTAAGGCCACCGCTGTCTGGCTGGTGGACAATACAACGTTGAGCTTCAAACAGATCGCGGATTTCTGCGGGCTGCACGAACTTGAGGTGAACGGCATTGCCGACGGGGAAGTGGCCCAGGGCATCAAAGGGTTTGATCCGATTGCCAACAACCAGTTGACCCAGGCAGAGATTGACATGGCGGAAAACAACCCCCGCCACAAACTGAAGCTAAAGCATAACCCTGCCGCCGACGGTGAGGAAAAGCGCCGTGGTCCGCGCTATACCCCGCTGTCCAAGCGTCAGGACCGTCCTGCTGCGATCCTCTGGCTGGTGAAGTTTCACCCCGAACTGTCCGACGGGCAGATCTCCAAACTGGTTGGCACAACCAAGCCGACCATTCAGGCTTTGCGTGACCGGACACACTGGAACATCGCGAATATCGCTCCGATTGATCCGGTGGCTCTTGGTCTGTGTAAACAGCTCGAACTGGACAAAGCTGTTGCCAAGGCGGCTGCAAAAGCAGCGAAAGACGGTACAGCCATCTCTGATGAAGAGCGTCTGAAACTGGTGTCCACAGAGCAGTCCTTGCAAATGGATGACGAACCGCGTCTGCCGTCCAATATGTCGGGTCTTGAAACCTTCTCCCTGTCCGGCTCGGACGAGGACGAAAAGAAAGACGATCCGGTTATGGATGCTGACAGTCTGTTCAACCTGCCCAAAGGTGGTGGTGAGGACGACGACGAAGACGACGCGTAAGTCCTGTCACATCGTTAAAACAATCAACCCGGCCCTGTGCCGGGTTTTTTGTTTGATGCGGGGCAGGAGATACAACTTATCGTCGAGATTTGCTCTGGCCTTCCGGATGTGACCGCCTTAGCGTGCCCCAAACCCGTACTTTCGTCGGGTGTTTCCAAAATCCGGAGTACCGTGCCCATGGAAAGTGCACAGCGCAGTGTAGCGTTCGGAATCTCTTGCGCCTTGGGCGCGGCGGTTTTCTTTTCCCTGAACGATCTTTCGATAAAATTTCTGAGCGGCGGCTACCCGTTGCACCAGATCGTTTTCCTGCGTGCAATGGTGGCCCTGCTTTTGACAGTTCTGTTCATTGTACCACTGGACGGCGGCTGGTCTGCGCTGCGGGCCAAACGCCCGTGGATTCACGTGGTGCGGGGCTTTTGTGTTGTGATCACGAATTCGGCCTTTTTCGCGGGAATTGCAGCAATGCCGCTGGCCGATGCTTCGGCGATCTTCTTCGTAGCCCCCCTCTTTATCACCGGGCTTTCCGCGCTGTTTTTGGGGGAACCAGTAGGCCTGCGGCGCTGGCTTGCGGTGGCAGTCGGTCTTGCAGGCGTTATGCTGGTCGTAAAGCCGACAGGTGCGGGATTTACCGTTGTGGCGCTGTTGCCGGTTCTGGCGGCGGCGGCCTATGCCGGTTTGCAGGTGCTTACCCGTTACACAGGCATGTCAGAGCGGGCTTCAACCATGTCGGTTTACATCCAGCTTACATTTCTGATGGTGTCGGGTGGGCTGGCAATCGGGCTCGGCGACGGGCGGTTTGCAGGCAGTGACAATGACGCGCTGGAGTTCTTCTTGAGGGCATGGCGCTGGCCGGATTTGAAGGATGGCCTGATCATGCTGGCCCTTGGTGGCATCAGCGCCTGTGCCGGCTATCTGATTGCGCAAGCCTATCGTGGAACTAACGCAGCGATTGTTGCGCCGTTCGAATATTCCGCCCTGCTGCTGGCCGTTTTCTGGGGGATTGTTATCTGGCAGGAATGGCCGACCGGCACCACTTGGGCGGGGATCATTCTGATTGCAGGTTCGGGTGTCTATGTAGCTGTGCGTGAAGGCCGGGTGGGCAGCAGGCCTTCGGCAAAGCGCGTCGCAGGCCGCAGATAGCCCTGCGGCAGCCCGAAGACCGCCGCAGGTGCCAGGGGGTTAGTGTTATTTGGCGGAAACGACAGACATAACCAGTTTGTCGTCCACTTTTACCGGACCGTCTTCCTTGGCGCCGAGCGTGTATTCGAAAACGCCGGTCTTCATGCCGCCATCTTCAGCGTGCAACATAAGCATCAGCTTGTCGCCGCTGTTCACCGGCTCTGTCAGAATGGCGCTAACGTCCATGTTTTCGCCTTCCTTCAGCGGGGCATGACCCACAACCGGACCGGGTTTGCCACTGTCATCGGTGCGATGCACCACGAGCCAGCCATTCGCGCCGGCGACGATCTTTTCTGCCGTGACTGTCCCACCGGACACGTCCTGATCTGAGCCGGCCACCATCAGGCCGCCGTGGGCTTCTGCAAAAGCTGCGCCGGACAAAAGAGTTGCCCCGAATGCCATTGAGATAAGATTGCGTTTCATGCGTAAACCTCCATTTTAGGAGCCGCAGATGTTTGCGGCTCTGTAAGGGGTACGGCGAACGCGCCCATGCAGATCAAATTTAATTCAATCCTGGATGAATTTAATTGAAGCTTGGCTTTGTCAAAGCGGTAAACCTGTGGGATTTTTTGCCTAATGCGCAGCGGTTTCTAAAGGGTCGATCAGGGAACGGCCCCCGTCGATGGTTACAATCTGGCCGGTAATGAAGCCTGATGCATCCGTAGACAGGAACTGCGCGGTCTCTGCCACTTCACGGGCTTCGGCTATCCGGCCCAGAGGCGTTGTTGCAAGGGTCGCACTGCGCATTTCCGGGTCTTGTTTCAGGCGCGCTTGCAGGCTCGCGCTCATGACCGAGCCGATGGCGATAGCGTTCACACGAATGCGCTGGTCGGCAAAGGACACTGCCAGCGATCGGGTCATCTGGTTGAGCGCGGCACAGGCCACCGAATACCCCAGAAGCCCCGCATGGGTGCGATCCGCCGCGATAGAGCTGAGGTTGACCACAGCACCGATGGAATTGGCTTCGGGTTTGTCCTTGGCTTGTGCAATCATCCGTTTTGCCACCGCTTGTGTCACCCGAAGATTGGCCAGCACGTTTTGTTGGAACAATTCCTCGAAATGGTCTTCGCTTTCATCCAGCGGATTGGAGGGCAGGACCTGACGGCTGGCGTTCACAAGGATGTCGATGCTGTCAAACGCGTCGATCGTTGCGGACAGCAGGTTGGCGACGGTCAGCTTTTCACGTAAATCGCCCGAAAAACTGCGCACATTCGCCCCGTCCCCGACAATAGATTCCGCTTCGCTGGCAAGCTTTTCCTCGTCCATATCCACCAGCATGACGTTTGCCCCGTGATCGGAAAAGTGCCGTGCTATTTCCAGTCCGATCCCGTTGGCTGCTCCGGTGATGATCGCGGTCTTTCCCTCAAGCGAAAAACTCATGTTTCGGACACCTTTTCTTGATTCGACCTTTGCCAGTCTAGCAAAAGAGCCGGTAGGTTACTTGGGTTTTCGGGCGTGAATGATTTTATACCGGCTCGACTGGTTCACAACGTCTACGCGGCCGAAACACTCGTTCAGGGTAGCCTCGTAAGCCAGTTGCCGGTTCGCCACGAGGTAGAGATGCCCCGCAGGTTTCAGCATGTCACGGGCTGCAGCGATGAAAGCGCGGCCCAGGGCAGGTTCTGCCTTGCGCCCAGTATGAAAGGGCGGGTTGCTGATCACAGCGTCATAGCTGCGCTTTGCGGTTACTTCCCGTGCATCGCCCCAGACAAACCGCGCGCGGGGATCGTTGAGGTTGAGTTCTGCGCAGTGCAACGCCAGATGCTCCGCCTCTATCAGGTCCAGACTTTCAATCGCCGGATTGCTTTCAAGAGCCTGCTGCGCCAGCCAGCCCCAGCCAGCCCCAAGATCCGCAACACGGCCTTTCAGTTTACCTGCGATGACAGGGGCAAGTTCTGCCGAGCCCTGATCGATGCCTTCCGCAGAAAACACGCCAGCGGCGGTCATGTAACCGTCCTTGTTCGGGGAAGGGCTGAGTGCGGAGGCCCAGTCAGAGAAAGGATTGTCTTGTGTGGTTTTTGTCAGCCAGAACACTTTGCCGTGGGCTTTGGACAGTTGCCCTTCTACCGTATGCAGTTTCTTGGCGGCTTTCATCAGGCTCTCGACGCCTTCGGTCTTGGCCCCGTCCACAACCAGCGTGCCGCCTTCCTCCAGCGCGTCATAGGCCCGCGCCAACAAAGCACGGTTCTCGTCCTTGGCTTTGGTCAGGTGGACGATGGCCATTGCGGCGGTGTCAGGAATTTCGGTGGTTGTCTGATAGCCAGAGGTCTGAAGGAACTGAAAGGTGGGGTAGAACCCTTGAACGCAGGACAGCCGGTCTTTGGGAAAATCCCCGTAACCTTCTGTCTTTGCGCGAAGAACGATAATCTGTCCGGATTCGGGCAGGGCGATTGTCCCTTCATCGAAGGGCAGCATAAGGCGGTTGACGGTGCTCATGTGATCCGGCGCGGTGCGCCTGTTCCTTTTCCAAAGCGCGCAGGTCTGCGCGGTAAACGCGGCGTCAAGCGCCAGTCTTTGACAGCTATTCTTTTTCCATTGTGCATTGCAGCGGGTGTTCGTGCTGGCGTGCACATTCCATCACCTGCATCACTTTGGTTTCTGCAATCTCGTGGCTGAACACGCCGACCACTGCCAGCCCCTTCTTGTGGACCGTCAGCATAAGTTCGATCGCCCCTGCATGGCCGATTCCGAAGAACCGTTCCAACACATGTACGACGAACTCCATCGGGGTGTAGTCATCGTTCAGCAGCATCACTTTGTACATCGGTGGACGCGCGGTTTTGGATTTGGGTTTGGTGGCCAGTGCGGTATCGCCGTCCTGATCTCCGATATCCGAATCAGACCCGTCGTTCTGCGCGCGTATTGTCAGTCTTGAAGTCATGAGATTGGTCTGGGTTGTTTGCATTGCTCCCCACTATATAGCGTTTCGGGCCAAAGAAAAAAGAGCCGAATCCGGAAGGGTGATTCCGCCACGGTTCGGACGCGTTCCAAGTGCGGTTGGTGCGGGTATTTGCAAATAATGCCAATGGTGTTTCGACATGCCACTACACCTAGTGGTTGAACTCCCTCTCTTCCCGCCATGTTGTAGACTGTTGCGTTGCAGACACCGCTAAACTACGGAAAAAGAAAAGGTTTCTCACACGAATGGCTTTGTGCTAGCCTAAATTCAATCAACACGCCGAAAATGGCGACGAGGCAGGCAGCAATACAGGACGTCGGAGAACCGATGCGAATCGCAGTAGCAGTACGGGCGCTATGTGCCCTCTATTTTCTTATCGTTGTGACCTTTGGTGCAAACGTGGCGCAGGCTGCGCCTTATGCAGCAATGGTTGTGGATGCCAGAACCGGAGAGGTTCTGCACTCGCGTAATGCAGATGCAAGATTGCATCCTGCATCGCTCACCAAAATGATGACCCTTTATATTGTGTTCGACGCGGTGGAGCGGGGTGTGATCAGTCTGGACAAGGAGATCACGATTTCCCGCCATGCCGCCAGCGAACCGCCAAGCAAACTGGGTCTGCGGGCAGGACAAAAGATTGCCCTGCGTTATCTGATCCGCGCGGCTGCGGTAAAATCAGCGAATGACGCCGCTACGGCCCTTGGAGAGGCCGTTGCCGGATCCGAAGCGGAATTTGCAAAAATGATGAACCATACCGCCAAAGCCATCGGTATGAAGAACTCTACCTTCAAAAACGCCCATGGTCTGACAGAGTCGGGCCACCTGTCCACGGCACGTGACATGACCCTGTTGGGGCGGCGGCTGTTTTATGATTTCCCCCAGTATTACAATCTCTTCTCCCGTCAATCGACCCACGCAGGCATCCGTAACGTCCCCAATACGAACCGCAAGTTCCTGAGCGCCTACAAGGGGGCCGACGGAATCAAAACCGGTTTCACAAATGCAGCGGGTTTCAACCTTGTGGCCTCTGCCGAGCGGGGCAACAAACGGGTGATCGCCACTGTGTTTGGCGGGCGCACGACAGCCTGGCGCAATGCCCGCGTGGCTGAGCTGCTTGATATGGGGTTCAAACGCTCCAAAGAACGCGTTGCAGTGCGTAAACCGCCAAAAGTGGATCTGGGTGTCCAAGCCAAACGTATCCGTGTGGCAAACTCCGGTGCGGTAACAACCAGCCCGCGGCCCAAGCTGCGCACAGCGCCCACGACAACCACCACAACACTGGTGGCCGAAGCACAGCTGGAAGCGATCGAAGCAGCCGTCAAGGCAGCAAACCGAGAGGCACAGGCCAATGGCGTTGTGAAAGCCAGCAGCGGCAAGCTTACCTCTATTGCAGCGGCAGCGCAGGCCGAGCAACCCTTGCGGGTTGTCAGCCGTGTCTCAACGGCCGGAAACCATTATTGGGGTGTGCAGGTCGGGGCCTTCTCTTCCCGCCATCAGGCTGAAAAGGCCCTTTTGCAAACCGCCCTGCGGGAATTGCAGTCGCTTGACGGGTCCGAACGGCGGATCGACTACGCGACGGTCAATGGCTACAAGAAGTACCGCGCCCGTTTTGTCGGGTTGAATCAGGCCGAAGCCAATCTTGCTTGTGCAAGATTGCGGGCCCGCAACCAGACCTGTCTGCCGATTGCGCCGGGTTCCTGAAGCACGTAGCGAACTGAAAAAAGAAAACCCCTGCGGACCCAAGTCCGGAGGGGTTTTCTTTGTGCGCACAGCAAAGGCCGACAAGGCCAAGAAGGCTGCATAAATCTGCTATCGCGGCAGAGTGTCGTGTATCCGGAGTGATAACGCCGGCCAGGTGCCATTTGAGCCGTCAGGCGCTGTAATAAGCGCCTCGTCCTTGCTAGGCTTTAGTTGCGGCCTTCGTCAGTCTCATAGACTTTCGTGGTTGTCACACCGGGCAATTCTGCAAAATTGCGCATCAGCTTGGCTGGGAAATAGGTGCGCCGGATTGCTTCGAATCCTTCAAGCTGCATCAGCAGTCCCGAGACATTCAGCGTACATTGCGCATCAAGAGAGGGACCGGCAGCTTTGGCCAGAGTAAAGGCTTTCTCGGCCACTGCGCGGCTGACATAGATTTTCTGGTTCACAACATGATGCGTCACGCGGGCGTGCCAGTTGTCGTAATTCTCTTCCAGTTCGGGGAACATGCCGTAAACAACGTCATTGCGTTCCGGCCCCAGCGGATGGGACCAGCGGCCCGCCGGATCATACATCACTGTTTCGCTGGCATTAATAACCAATGCCGCATGACCGCCAGAACCGGTGCGGTTGTTGATCATGGTCTTCAGCATCAGATAGGGATCATCCGGGCTGACATAGCGGCGTTTTTCCACTTCGGCGTCAGGCGCCCAAACGGATTTCCCGCCACAAGCGGAAACAGTGATCGACAGTAAAACGAGAAGGAGGACGCGGAAAAAGTTCATTAAACCTGTTTGGCGGTCCGGCTTTTCCGGCGCCCCTTGAAATTAGGAATTAAAAAGCGCGAGGAAAATCAGAACGCCGATGGAAAAAACCGACACGCGGATGCTCCAGCGAATAAAGCCTTCAAAGGCTGCTTCCTGCGCTTCGATGTTCATTTTACCATGTTCGTGGTTGGCCATGATGGTGCCCTTTCTAATCCCGTGGTTGGCAGAGGTTTTGACCGAAAATTCCTGACAATGCAATTGTCAGTTTGCCGCGTTTACGCTCAGAGAACGGGTTCGTCCCATTTTTCGTTCAGTTTTGCCGCCAGACGGAAGCCGATCCGTTGCGGTTCGGCCTGTTCGTCCTCTTTCGGGGCGGCCACAAGCATGACATTCAACTGGCTGACGTGCTGAACCAGTTGGGTTTTGGACCCGTTCGGTGCTGCTCCGTAAAAGGTGATCAGGTCAGGGGCGAAGAATCCCATGCCCTGAATGCGCAATGTGCCTACATCGCCACCGACAAAGCCCATGCCAACTTCCTGATCTGAATCGAGCGTTTCCTCGAATTTCTGGATATACATGACGATGCGCTCATAGGCCCATTCGGCTTCGGATTTGGGGCGGGACTTCTGCCCGCCTTCACCGCTGGAAACGACCTGATTTTCGGTTTTGGTCTGCCCGTCCCGATCCACTTGTGCGGAATAAAGCTCCCACAGGGCGGAGCTTTCCAGCGCCTCTGCGGTGGTTTTGATCTTATTGTCCATATGCCCCCCTCAGGCAGCCTGATAAACCCATGCGCCGGCGGTATTGCGGGTGCGGGTAATTTTGCCTTGCTGATGAAGATGGTTCAAATGGGCAATAGATTCAACCAGCGCCAGCCCGTATTCGCCATCACCGATCTTGCGTTTGAACAAGGGAAGGAAACATTGGGACGCAGTGGCGGGGGTTTCAAGGTGCTTGACGAGCCGTTCAAGCGCGTGATGGTGGTTGTCAATCAACTGGCGCATACGTGCGGGCAGACCGGTAAACGGCAGCTTGTGGCCGGGGAGCACGAAATGATCCTCGCTGGCAATTTCAGCGAATCTTTCACAAGCCTCCAGCCAGCCCTGCACCGGATCAGCTTCCGGCTCTGTGGCATAGACGCCAAGGTTGGGGGAAATACCCGGCAGGATCTGGTCGCCGGCAATGACGATATTGTCGTCGCGGGACCAGAGAGTTGCGTGCTCCGGTGCGTGGCCGTTACCAACCCGCACATCAAAGGTGCGCGTGCCAATCGTCAGCGTGTCGCCTTCCTGAATGCGCCGGAAGCCGAGCGGCATCGGGTGAACGATGTCCGCATAGTTGAACGGTTTCTGGGTCCGGCGCTCTTCAAGCAGGCGCGGTTCCATATCCGCGCTTTCGTAAAATGCTATGGTTTCAGGGGGCGGCGTGTCCTGCGCATCCAGCAAGAGCATCCGTGCGAACAGCCAGCTGGTGCGGGTAGAGATCAGTTCGGCCTGATGATGGGTTTGCAGCCAGCCCGCCATGCCTACGTGATCGGGATGGTGGTGCGTTATCAAGACGCGGGTAACCGGTTTGTCGCCAAGCGTCTCCGACACGATTTTTTCCCATGTGGACACCATCCGTTTGGAATAAAAGCCGGTGTCGACAATGCACCAGCCGTCACCATCGTCCAGCGCGTAGACATTGACGTGATCCAGTTTCATCGGCAGCGGCAGGCGCAGCCATTTGATGCCGGGCGCAATGTCTATCGCTTCGCCTTCAGCGGGCGGGGTTTCAAAGGGAAAGTGGATATTTTTCAAAAGATTAACCCGCCAATGCGTCTGTGTCTAAAGCGTAAAGCAGTGCATCACCCGCGGTGGCTGCCGCGCAGAGCGCGTCGACCTGTGGCAGGAAATGGGCGGTGTAGAAGGCGTTAAGCGCACGGCGGTTTTCCGTGTCCGCTCCCCGTGTCAGGTAGTGGCCGCCTAGGGTAATGGCAAAGGCCCGCAGGAAGGACGTTGCCCCCGCAAAGCGTGCGTTTATATCTGATGCAAGCAGCGCCTTGGTGGTTTCGCGCAGGGTGGTCTCTGCTTTGGCGAGCGCCTCGTTCCCTTTCGCAGTTGCTGCGATTTCGTCTAACATGGCAAATGCAGCGTCACCCCCGTCCATCAGCTTGCGGCCCACCAGATCCATTGCCTGAATGCCGTTGGTGCCTTCGTAGATGCGGGTCACACGGACATCGCGGGAAAATTGTGCCGCGCCGGTTTCCTCGACAAAGCCCATGCCGCCGTGCACCTGAATGCCAAGGTCCGCAACCTCTGATCCCGTATCCGTGCCAAAGGCTTTGGCAATTGGGGTCAGGAAGGCAGCGCGGGCCTTGAAGCTCGCGTCTTGTGTGGCGTTGAACAGATCAGTGCTTATGGCGGTATCAAGGATGATCGCACGGGCCACAGCTGTTTGCGCCTTCATGGTCAGCAGCATCCGGCGCACATCTGCATGATCCGCAATGGTGCCTGTGCCGCCGTCCACAGGGGTCTTGCCCTGTTTGCGTTCCAGCGCGAATTCCAGAGCCTTCTGATAGGCCGCTTCTGCTACGCCGAGCCCTTCGGTCCCGACCCCCAGACGCGCGTTGTTCATCATTGTGAACATCGCGGCCATACCACCGTGGGGCGGTCCGACCATCCAGCCGGTAGCGCCATCAAATTCCATCACAGCGGTAGGGGAGCCGTGCAGCCCGAGCTTGTGCTCCAATGACACAACCCGCAGGCTGTTGGCCTCGCCCAGATTGCCGTCTGCATCGGGGATGAATTTAGGAACGATGAACAGGGAAATTCCTTTGGTGCCGGGAACGCCGTCGGGCAGGCGGGCCAGTACAAGGTGGCAGACATTGCCGCCGAAATCGTGATCGCCCCAGCTGATGTAAATCTTCTGGCCGCTGATGGCGAAGGTGCCATCGCCGTTATCCACCGCCTTGGAGCGTAACGCCCCCACATCCGAACCGGCCTGCGGTTCGGTCAGGTTCATCGTGCCGGTCCACTCACCGGAAATCAGTTTGGGCAGGTAAAGCGCCTTGATCGCATCAGAGCCATGCGCCTCCAGCGCTTCGATCTGGCCTTGGGTCATCAGCGGGTTCAGCGACAGCGACAGACAGGCAGAGGCCATCATTTCACCGACCAGTGTGGTGATCGTCAGCGGCAAGCCCATGCCGCCGTGTTCGGGATCTGCCGCCGCACCGACCCAGCCGCCCTCGGCAATCGCCTTGTAGCCATCGTGGAAACCGGGCGCGGTGCGCACCACGCCGTTTTCCAGATGGGCCGGTTCCAGATCGCCGGGCCGTTGCAGTGGCGCAAGCACATCCTGCGCCATTTTGCCAGCCTCGGACAGAATCGCCGCAATCATGTCGTCGCCGGCATCCTCGAACTTCTCGGTGCTGCTGATGCGGTCATACCCGAGCACATTGCGCAAGAGGTGGAGGTGTTCGTCTGTCGGGGCGGTGTAGGGCATATGGTCTTGTCCTTTGCGGCGCAGGCTGGCATTACGAAGTCATTCGGGTAAACGCACGGTAACGGCGGTTTCGGGGCAACCTAAACTGCCCTTTGCGTCACGACAACTGGAACACAACGTCATTGTGGGGCCTTTCAAAGGCCGGAGCAGGATGAGAACAGGTATGCAGACAGAGCGTTTCGAGAGCCACCAAGTTGAACAGGCCGCCGGTATCCTGCGGCGCGGCGGGTTGCTGGCCTTTGCAACAGAGACCGTCTACGGCCTTGGCGCGGATGCCTGTAACGGAACTGCCGTTGCAGGGGTCTATGCAGCAAAAGGACGGCCGTCCTTCAATCCGCTGATTATCCACCTTCCCGATCTCGCCGCGGCAGAGCGGTTTGGCGTATTCTCCCCTCTTGCGCGCAAACTGGCAGAGGCCTTCTGGCCCGGTCCGCTCAGCCTTGTTGTCCCCGTGCGCGAAGGGGCGGGATTGTCGTCTCTGGTGACTGCTGGACTTGATACCGTGGCAATCCGTGTGCCTGCCCATGAAGGGGCGCGGGCGCTGCTGGCCGCCTTTGGCGGACCGGTGGCAGCCCCTTCGGCGAACCCGTCCGGCGGGATCAGCCCGACGCGGATGTCTCATGTGCTCGACGGTCTGGAAGGAAAAATCGACGGAGTGCTAGAGGGCGGCGACTGTGATGTGGGGCTGGAGTCCACCATCCTTTATGTGGGCGAGGAGGTCGCGCTGTTGCGGGCGGGCGGCGTGACTTTAGAGGATATCGAGGCGGTACTGGGCCAGACCGTGGCCCGTCCCGAAGACCCTGATACGCCGAAGTCTCCCGGCCAGTTGGCATCCCACTATGCGCCGGATGCGAAGGTCCGGATCAACGCAACAGAGCATCGGGCGGATGAGGTGCTCATCGGTTTTGGCAACGGGGCAGGGGCTGATCTGAATCTGTCCGAAGCGGGTGATCTGGCAGAAGCGGCGGCCAATCTGTTTGATATGTTGCGTCAGGCGGACGGGCTGGCGCGACAAAACGGGCGTAGCATCGCGGTGGCTCCGGTGCCGCTGAAGGGTCTGGGTCTGGCGATCAATGACCGTTTGACCCGCGCTGCGGCCGAACGGGGCTGAAGCGGGTTAATTTCCTAACAAATGGTTAATCTTGAAGCTTCATATATGAAGCGTCTTGTATGACGCTTCATATTTGCAGGGTGATAATTCGGAAATCCTAAATCTATCAATAGGATAGGTTTTTCGGAAATACAGGTTTCCCCGTTCAGCGCTGGTAGATGACCGGAAACCAGTCTTCCCGCAATTTTTGTCCCGCTGTCATGTCATGCCCCGGAAATGGCGGAGAAGTCGGCCCAGGGCGCTCCACATAACGCGCATCATCGCCCACCAGCCGCAGGGAAAACGCGCGGCGGCGCCGGTCGGACACATTGGCCCGCGCCCCGTGCAGGATGCCGTAGTTGAATGCCACCGCATCACCCGGTTCCATTGCCCATTCGGTGATCTTCATTCCTTCAGCATCCGGATCAGGGACGGGCATGTAAGCATCACTGTCGGGGTAGAAGTTATCTTCGTTCAGCCAACGTGTCGGCAGAACCTGCTTTTCCCATAGATGGCTTCCGGCAACACACCGCAGCGAAGCATCGGTTACGGGATCAAGCGGCGACCAGAAGCTGATGGTTTGCTGGCCTTCGACAAAATAATAGGGTGCATCCTGATGCCAGGGTGTCGGCTTGGAAGTACCGGGCTCTTTCACCAGAACGTGGTCGTGGAAGACCTGCACAGAATCCGATTGCATCAAATCCGCCGCCACCGCTGCCGCAGAGGAATTGCGGATCACCTCTTCAAATTGGGGGATTCGCGTCCAGTTGCAGTAATCGTCAAAAAACCGGCCGGTGTCCCCGTCTTTCAGGTTTTCGGCAGCATAAGGTCCGGGCTCTTTCATGTTCACCTCAACCCCGTCGCGCAGGGTTTCAACGTGATCGGCAAACAGTCCTTTGATCAGGACCACGCCGTCCCGTTGGTAGGTGTCGATATGGTCTTGGGTAATCAGGGGATGGGGCATTTTTGTCTCCTTGTTTGATGACAGGGATGGCCTTTTCATGGCATAGTTTCAAATCATAATTACCTAATTTACATATAGGCCAATGTTATACCTCACGCTTAGACAGTATGAATATGTGGTTGCCGTCTCAAAAGCCGGCAGCATGAGCGCGGCGGCCCAGATGCTGAATATTTCCCAGCCTGCCCTGTCCGTTGCGGTATCCACGGTCGAGACGCACCTTGGCAGGGCGTTGTTCATCCGGCGCAAGGGTGCTCCGATCCGTCCCACCGGTTTTGCGAAAGGTTTTCTGGCAGAGGCAGAAGCGTTACTCACCCGCGCAGCGCAGCTTGAAAACCCCCGAGCGGATTTTAGCAAACCACCTCAAAAGCTGCGGATCGGGTGCTTTTCCGATCTCGCACCGGTCTGGCTGGCTCCCGCCCTGAAACGCTTGCGGGCAGAGTTCAGGGATGTCGAATTTCATCCACTCGTGGCGGATTTCGAAACACTGGCCGCAGGTATGGCCGAAGGACAGCTGGATCTTGCGATTACCTATGACCTCGGGCTTGATGCCCGGTTCACCCGCCACAAGCTTTCCACCGTTGCCCCCGGCGCTTTTGTGGCTGCGGACGATCCGCTTGCGGCGCAGGAATCCGTGTCGTTGAAACAACTCGCAAAGCGGGATCTGATCCTGTTTGATGAAGGCCTTTCGGTGCGTCATATGCTTGCGCTTTTTGCACAGGAAGGCGTGCGGCCCCGCGTGGCCCACAGGGTCGCCTCGCTTGAAGTTATGCGTTCTTTCGCTGCCAATGGGGAAGGTGTGGGGATAAGCTATACTGCGCCCCTGTCGGATCACAGCTATGACGGTTTGCCTTTGAAACGGGTCGAGATCCGCGATTCCTTTGCGCAGGAAAACATAGTGGCTGCCTATCGTAACGATATGGCCGAAGTACTGGCGCTGCCGCGCACCCTGAAGGCGCTGATGGCTGAAACCGCTAGAGATTGCGATCCCGACGGGCAGTGACTAAAGAGAGTAAACAGAATTTCAGAAGGGCCGAGCTGTCGGCCCCGGACACTGAAGGAGCCCCCAATGAGCGATACTGTCACATTCCATGACCTGAAAGACAAAAGCGTTTTCATCACCGGCGGCGGGTCAGGTATCGGTGCAAGCCTGACAGAAGGCTTTTTGCAACAAGGGGCAAAGGTTGCTTTTGTACAGCGCTCGGACGCCAGCGAATTTGCTGCGAAAATGGGATCGAAATACGGCAGCAAACCCGTATTCATCCAGTGCGACATCACCAATATTCCGGCGCTGAAAGAGGCAATGGCACAGGCAGCCAGTGTGAACGGCGCGTTTGATGTCGTGGTGAACAATGCGGCCAACGACAACCGCCACCATTTGGCCGACATTACGCCGGAAAGCTGGGACATGGGGCAGTCGGTGAACCTGCGCCCCCATGTGTTCACTGCGCAGGCTGCCGTAGAAGGCATGAAAGACGCCGGCGGCGGGTCAATCATCAACTTTTCCTCTGTGTCCTACATGATGGGGAACGGGGATTATCCGGGTTACGTGGCCGCAAAGGCGGGGATTACCGGTCTGACCCGCGGACTGGCGCGCGAACTCGGCCCGCACAACATCCGCGTAAATGCGCTGATGCCCGGTTGGGTTCTGACAGACAGGCAGATGGAACTTTGGGCCACACCCGAAGGGCTGGCGGCGCATCTGGAAAAGCAATGCCTGAAAGAACATCTCGTGGCCGATGACATTGTGGACGCCACGCTGTTTCTGGCCTCCAAAGCCAGCCGGATGATGACGGGTCAGGCGCTGGTGGTGGACGGCGGCGTGGTGGTGACAGGCTGATGTCCTTGCAGGAAAAGACCGAATGGATCGCAGTTGACTGGGGGCTGACCAACCTGCGGGTCTGGGTGTTGGGGGCGGGGGGAAACCTGCTGGCAGAGCGCAGTGCCGATCAGGGAATGGAAAAGTTGACGCGCGAAGGGTTTGAACCAACCCTGCTCGCCATGATCGAGGATTTTTTAAGTGATGCAAAAACCACGCCGGTTCTCTGCTCCGGCATGGTCGGCACTGCCGGTGGATGGGCGGAAGCTCCGTTTCAGGCTGTCCCCTGCGCCCCGCAATCGGCTGAAGCCTTTGTAAGCGCGAAGACCAATGATCCCCGCATCAGGGTCACCATTGTGCCGGGTTTAAGCCAGACCAGCCCTGCGCCGGATCTCATGCGGGGCGAGGAAACACAAATCGCAGGGTTCCTGCAATCCAACCCAAAGTTCGACGGCGTTCTGGTCATGCCCGGCACCCATTCCAAATGGGTCCATATCAGCGCAGAGGAAGTGGTTTCTTTCCAGACCTTCCTGACCGGAGAACTCTACGCTTTATTGGCCAGACAGTCGATCTTGCGGAATGCTGTCGCGATTGGCGGCTGGGATGATTCCGCCTTTGAAAACGGGGTCAGCGAAGCTATTTCACGCCCTGAATCCGTGGCCGCCAAACTCTTCAGCCTGCAAGCGGAGGCGCAACTTTCAAGTGGCTCTCCGGAAGCCGCCCGCGCACGCCTGTCCGGTTTGCTGATTGGCATGGAGCTTGCTGCAACCCGCCCATACTGGCTGGGGCAGAACCTCACTATACTGGCGGCACCGGACATCGGGAGGATTTACGCCCGCGCCCTGTCTTTGCAAGGTTTGCAAGCGCCGGTGCTTGATGCGGCCCCGCTCGTTCGTGAAGGGTTGCTGGCTGCTTATGAGGCACTGACCGCCACAAAAGACTAGCCGAGGCAGCCTTAAATTCCCCCGTTGACGCAGATGTGTGTGCAGGCAACAGTAAGGCGGCTAAAGACAGGAGCCAGCCCATGCCCGTAACACTCCATGATTCCCGCCAATGTATTCTGGGCGAGGGCCCGCTATGGCATCCGTTGCGCAAGCAATTGTTCTGGTTCGATATCCTCGGACAGAAACTGCTTTGTGACAGTGGAGAGGAGTGGTCCTTCAGCGGCCATGTCTCGGCTGCGGGTTGGGTGGATGCGGACACTTTGTTCGTAGCGGGGGAAACGGCCCTGTTCACTTTCGACCTTAACACGCAGGCCGTCACGGATATCGTCGGGCTGGAGGCAGACAACCCTTTGACACGTTCCAATGACGGTCGGGCGGATCCGCAGGGTGGCTTCTGGATCGGGACCATGGGTAAAAAAGCCCAGAGCTACGCCGGTGCGATCTATCGGTATTATCGCGGAGAATTGCGCCAGTTGTTTGACAGGATCACCATCAGCAATTCCATCTGCTTCGCCCCGAGCGGAGATCGTGCCTATTTTACCGATACGCGCGGCCGGCGTATCATGCAGGTTGCGCTCGACGCACAGGGCTGGCCGGTCGGCGCGCCGGAGCTGTTTCTCGATTTGCGTGCGGATGAGCTTAATCCTGACGGTTCCGTGGTGGATGGCGAGGGCTGCTTGTGGAACGCTCAATGGGGCGCGCACCGCGTGGCCCGTTATGATGCCAACGGGAAATTTATGGAATCGGTAGAGTTTCCGGCTGCGCAAATATCCTGCCCTGCCTTTGGTGGCGACGACCTTAAAACGCTGTTTGTGACCTCTGCGGCTGACGGATTGGACGGACCCTCGGAAGGGCAGACCTTCGCCATCCCATCGGCAGTAGCCGGGCAGCAGGAGCACCGCGTCATCCTGTAGAAAGCTTCCACGGTTTTATTGAGGTTTATCGCCTCATAAAACTATTTTTCCAATGGGAAGTCCCGCCGTAGTCTTTTTCCAAACAGCCAGATCGGGACCCTCTTTATGTCACAGACCACAATTTATTCCGCACGCAAGATTATTACCATGAATCCGAACCAGCCCGAGGTAAGCCACGTCGCTGTCCGCGAAGGGCGGGTGCTCGGGGCGGGCAGCCTGGAGGAACTGGCGGTCTGGGGCGATTACACTCTGGACGAAAGGTTCGCGGACAAAGTGCTGATGCCCGGCTTTGTAGAAGGGCACGCCCACACGATGGAAGGCACCATGTGGCGCAATGTTTATTGCGGCTTCTTTGACCGGATGGATCCGAACGGCAAGGTCTGGGAAGGTGTGAAGACAATTGATGCCATGCTGGAACGCTTCAAAGAGGCCGAAGCCAAACTGGAAGATCCGGATACACCGCTGCCGGGCTGGCAACTTGACCCGATCTATATGGATAACGCACTGGTCAGCCGTGCCGATCTGGATTCTGTTTCTTCGACTCGCGCGATTGGCGTTCTCCATGCGTCCGGACACATCATGAACGTGAACACAAAGGGGCTGGAACTTGCCGGACTGATGAAAACCGGCATCAACCATCCGGGCATTCCGCTTGGGCCTGACGGCTATCCGACGGGGGAGTTGCGCGGGCCGGATGCCTATATGCCTGTGGGCGAACATGTTGGCTTTGACCGTGAAGTACTGGGCTGTGATGCAGAAGGCCTGCGGGACTTTGGCAAACTGTGCGTGCGCACCGGAACGACCACAATCACCGATCTTGCTGCCCGTCTGAATGATGAATCCGTCGAGATGATGCTGGATGTGACATCCGAACCAGACTTCCCGAGCCGTATCGTCCCGCTGCGCCATTTCATGGGATCAACGCCCGAGGAACTGATTGCCCATGCAAAAGAACTTAAAGGGAAATCAACCGATCAGTTGCGGATGGGGATGATCAAGGTTGTGGCGGACGGGTCCATTCAGGGGTTCTCCGCCCGTCTGCGCTGGCCCGGCTATCACAACGGGGCGGACAACGGATTGTGGTACATCACGCCCGACCACCTGTCGCAAATCCTGAACCTTGCGCTGGAAAACGACCTGCACATCCATACCCATACAAACGGGGATCAGGCCACCGAACTGGTTCTGGAAACCATGGAAGAAGCGCTGCGCAACCATCCATCGCCGGATCATCGCTATACTTTGCAACATTGCCAGCTTGCGGATGCCGCGCAGTTTCGCAAGATGAAGCAGCTTGGCATGTGCGTGAATCTGTTTGCCAACCACCATTTTTACTGGGGTGACGAACACTATAACCTGACCGTCGGACCGGAACGTGCGCTGCGCATGAATGCCTGCCGCACCGCGCTGGATACCGGCGTTCCAATGGCGATCCATTCGGATGCGCCGGTGACGCCACTTGGCCCGCTGTTCACGGCTTGGTGTGCGGTGAACCGGCTGACAGCATCCGGCAGGGTGCAGGGCGAGGGGGAGAAAATCTCTGTTGCGGAAGCGCTTTATGCGATCACCATCGGCGCGGCCTATACGCTGAAGCTGGATGGTGAGGTCGGTTCCATCGAGATTGGCAAGAAGGCGGATTTCGCTGTGCTGGAAGATGATCCCACAGCAGTTGATCCGGCGGAACTGAAAGATGTGAAAGTCTGGGGCACTGTACAGGGCGGACGCGTCTTTGCGGCGGCGGACCTGTGATAAAGCCGCTTCCGGTAACAGTGATCGGCGGCTATCTGGGGGCGGGGAAAACCTCGCTCGTCAATCATCTGCTGCGCAATGCGGACGGGCTACGGCTGGCGGTGTTGGTCAATGAGTTCGGCGCGCTGCCGATCGACGAAGACCTGATCGTTGCACAGGAAGACGACATTATTTCCATCGCGGGGGGCTGTGTCTGCTGTTCCTATGGCTCGGATATGGCGGCGGCCCTGACCGACCTGCGCAAGCTGGATCCTGCACCGGTTCATGTGATCCTGGAGGCGTCTGGCGTGGCGCTGCCCGGTGCGATTGCGGGGTCTGTCGGGTTGATGCAGGGCTATAGCATGGACGGTGTCGTGATCGTGGCGGACGCAGAGACCCTGCGGGCCAATGCCAACCATAAATACATGGGCGATACCGTGACACGGCAGCTTGCCGATGCGGATATTGTGGTGCTGAACAAGGTGGATCTGGTCAACGACAAAACCCGCGCAGACAGCGCGTCTTTCGCGCGGTCCTACGCCAAAGACGCGCAGCTTTTGATGGCAGAGCATGGTGCCTTGCCGCCGGAAGTTCTGTTGCAAAGCTTTGTCGGGCGCAACCGCGACAGCGGCGCACGGCATGACACCAGCGGTTTTGACTCTGTCAGTTTGCCAATGGATCGCCCGTGTGATCCGGCAGCGCTGGGCCATCTTCTCGCATCAGAGGAATTGGATCTGGTACGTGCAAAAGGCTTTGTGCGGGACGCAGACGGGGCCATCCACGCGGTGCAATCCGTATCACGCCGCTGGAGCAGTGAAGCTGCGCCCGAAGACTCCCCCATCGGACTGGTCTGCATCGGGTTGAAACCGGGGTTTGACGGGGATGCTGTGGCGCGGAAAATTGCGGATTTGATTGGCTAGGTCAGGCTATTTTTCCAGCCAGATCGTCACCGGACCGTCGTTGACCAGAGCCACCTGCATATCGGCCCCGAACCGCCCTTTGCCAACGGTGATCCCCATATCCGAAAGTGTGGTGCACAGCAGTTCATACAGCCGTTCGCCCTGATCGGGCGGGGCGGCTGCGGAAAAACCGGGACGGTTGCCGCTTTTGGTGTCCGCGGCAAGTGTGAACTGGCTGACGACCAGAACGCTGCCTCCGGTATCCAGAAGGGAGCGGTTCATCCGGCCCTCATCATCCTTGAAGATGCGCAAGGCACCGATTTTCTTGGCCATCCCGTGCACGTTGGCTTCGGTATCCCCCTGCATCGCGCAGGCAAGGATCACAAGGCCCGGTCCGGTTTCCCCGATAACCTCACCGTCTACCGAAACCGAGCCCTTCCGGACCCGTTGCAACAAACAACGCATATCAGCCGAGCTTGCCTGTCAGGACGTAGGACAGGCATTTCGCCACCTGTGACGGGGTGGAACAGACAGCTTGCGCGGCGGCATCAACTTCCTTCAGTGCGTGCTGGTGTTCGTCCATTTGCAGCACAATCAGGGATTTGCCGAGCGCATGGGCAAAACCTGCATCAAAGGCAGCGTTCCACTGGCGGTATTTTTCACCAAAGCGCACAACAACCACATCCGCATCCTTGATCGCCTTGCGGGTGCGGATGGAATTCAGGTTCGCGCCCTTGCTGTCGTGCCAGAACTTGTTTTCTTCCGCACCCAGAATTTCAACGCCGCAATCATCCGATGCACCGTGGTCTGTGACCGGTGCAGTAAAGGTGATGTCCAGCTTCTGGGCTGCACATTCGGCAATGATTTCTTCACGCCAGGACGTGTGAATTTCGCCGGCAAGGTATACGTTCAGTTTCATGGGAGGGTCTTAAAGTCCTTCAACTTTTTTCATCAGCTCTGCCAGTTGTTGTTTCACAGCAGAAAGTTCTTCGTCCGCTTCGGTTTTCGGATCGGGTTTGGCCTCGGCTTCTTTTTGCGATGCAGCGGTGCTGTTTTGCAGTTGCGGCATCCATGCGGCCATCATGGATTGCATCAATTCCGCCTGCTGCTTCTGCCAGTTGGTGCCAGAGCCGATACCGGAACCGATGCCAGGAATCCGTTCCATCATGGCGGCCTGCTGTTCGGAAAACATCTCATAGGATTTGGACAGGAAATCCGGTAGTACGCCTTGGGCGGCTGTGCTGTAAGAGCGCACAAGGCCAGTCAACACATTGACAGGTAGGACATTTTCGCCCTTGCTTTCTTGTTCGGTGATGATCTGCAGCAAAAACTGACGGGTCAGATCCTCGCCTGTTTTGCGATCCTTGATCTCGACATCGTTGCCCTGTTTGATCAGTTCCGCGATTTCATCAAGCGTCACATATTCGCTGGTCTGCGTGTTATACAGCCGGCGGCTTGCATAGCGATTGATCAAAATCGTGTTGGTCATGGTTTCCCCGAAATGCGCGGTAATGCTGCACCGTAGCGCAGTTCATTGCGTATTCAAAGGGGGAAACCAAACGTAAAAAAGGGGCACCGGCAGACGGTACCCCTTATTGTGCAGTTTCCGTGGGAGGTCGGAACCCGCGGTAAAAGCTTAGGCAGCTTTCGCTTTGGCTGTGACGTCTTTGGTCGCAGCAGCAACTTCAGCCTGAATGTCTTTGCCAGCGGCAACGAACAGTTCAACAGCTTCCAGTTGGGCAGCTTTTGCAACTTCAGCGTAAGCAGCCAGTTTCTCTGGCAGGGACTGTGCCTGAGCAGATGCGAAATCAGAAGCAACAGTCGTGTATGCGGAAGGGTCTTTTTGAACCTTGTTCGCAGCTTCGAAAGATTTCAGTGTTTCGGCTGTCCATGTGTTGGTCAGTTCTGCATTTTTCTTAGCAGCTGCCAGCGCAATCTTGCCCATTTTTACGTTGAATTCGGCAACATTCTTAGTCGCGTCGTCAAACGTTTTTGTGTCAATTTTGAAAGCAGCGAAGAATTCTTCAGTTGCTTTTGCGAAGTCGAAGTCTTGGTTTGCCATCGGGTTTGATCCTTTGATCGGAATTTCGGAGCCAGCATGATCGCTGCCTGTGAGAAAGATATAGATGCTGCGCTGCGGCATTTCAACAAAATAATGCTGCAGTGCAGAATAAATCTCTTAAATCCCTGGTTTCAGGACATAACTTCCGGGTGCAGGTTCGATTTCAGGGTTATTTTTATTGCCCAGCTTACGGGCCGGTGTGGTTTTTTCTTCGTCTTTTGCCAGCCACTCGGACCAGCGGTGCCACCATGATTCCTTTACGTAAGTCGCATTCTCCAGCCAGAACTCCGGATCGCGGGGGGGATCAGGGTTGTACCAGTGTCCGTATTTATCTTTGGACGCGGGATTAACGATTCCGGCAATATGCCCGCTTTCGGACAGGAGAAAGGTGCGTTCCCCGCCCGTTTTGGTAAGACCGCGAAATGTGCTCGCCCAAGGCGCGATGTGATCCTGAATCGTAGACACTGCAAAAATCGGCCGTTTGATCTGGGCCAGACGGATCTTTTCCCCCAGCAGTTCGAATTTTCCTTCGACAAGCTCGTTATCAACATAAAGCTTTTGCAGATACTCCACCGCCATACGCCCGGGCAGGTTGGTGCTGTCGGCATTCCATTGCAGCAGATCAAAGGCGGGTGGGGCCTCTCCCATCATGTAAGAACGTACAGCAGGGGCATAGACCAGATCACGCGCCCGCAGGAAACTGAAGGCGCGGGACATGAAATAACTTTCCAGATAGCCGGTTTCCTCGACCTGCGCCTGTATCCCTTTCAGAAAGCCGGGTTCCAGAAAGTTTCCCAACTCGCCAGGGTTCTTGAAATCCGTCATTGTGGTAAAGAACGTGGCCTTGTTGACCTTTTGATCCTCACCAATGGCTGTCAGATAGGCCATTGCACAGGCGAGGAGGGTGCCGCCGATGCAATATCCCGCCACATTCGCAGTTTTCTGTCTGGTGATCTCCAGTACCTTGTCGAGCGCGACCAGCAGGCCTTCTTCGAGATAGGTGTCAAATCCGCAATCCGCGTAGCTGGCATCCGGATTGACCCATGAAACAACAAAAACAGTATGGCCCTGATCAACTGCATATTTGATCAGGCTGTTTTCGGGTCGCAGATCGAGGATATAGTACTTGTTAATCCACGGCGGCAGGATCAGAAGGGGCTTCTTGTAAACCTTGGTGGTGCTCGGGCTGTATTGTATCAGCTGGAACATGCGGTTCTGGAATACCACGGAACCCGGTGTTGTGGCGATATCCTTGCCCACGACAAAGGCGTCCGGATCGGCCAGACGCACGGCGATCCCCTGCTGGTTGCTTTCCAGATCGGCAACAAAGTTCTGCAATCCGTCTACAAGAGACTGGCCGTTGGTTTCCATCGCCCGCTCCAGTGCATCCGGATTGGAGGCCAGAAAATTGGTGGGCGCGAACATGTCCACCACCTGTTTGGCAAAGAAATTAACCTTCTCGCGCTCCCGTTCCGGCAGATGGGACATGTCCTTGGTGATGGTTTCAATGGTTTTGGAAGACAGCAGATACTGTTGCTTGATCATCTTGAAATAGGGGTTCTTTTCCCAATTCTCGTGCTTGAAGCGCTTGTCCTTCGTAGGTTCGCTGTCCTTTTCTTCGACATTCCCGGCCATTTGTTGCTGAATCTCTGACCAATTCTTCAAACTCTCGGTCCAATAGCCGACTTGCGCCTCTATGATACGGCTCGGATCGCTCATCATTTCAGCAAAATAGGCTGCTGCAGCCTTAGCATAGAACTGGTGATCGGGGGTTTCGAGGTTTGGACTGTGACTTTTTCGATCCGCTAGCGCAGCCATCATTCTCTTGGTTAAGTCGTTAATTTTGTTTAAATTCTGCTCTAAAATCTCTGCGTCAGGTGACGTTTGGTCAGTCATAATTAAACCTCCATTAGTGAGGATTGCACTAGTATTCACTCATCACTTTACGCAACATGCAGGCAAAGAGACAACAAAAGGTTCAGACTGTGACCATTTATGACATGAGCGAAAGCATGCGCCAAAGCAGTGCTTGGGTGGGTGCAACGACCAAGGCCTTCTGGCAGAATCCTGCCTTCTCCGTAACCATGAGTCCGCTTCCCGCGCTTTTCTCCGCATGGGGCGAAGTCACGGAACGCACCTTTGAGAAGGTGGCAACAAAACCGTCCTGGGGGATCGACAGCGTTGTGTCGGCGGATTCCGACTATCCTGTGACAAAGCAGATCGAACTTGAACTGCCGTTCTGCAACCTGATCCACTTTACCGCCGAACGGGATCGCCCGGTAAACCGCCGCGTGCTTCTGGTAGCACCGATGTCAGGGCATTATGCAACTTTGTGCCGCAAAACAGTGGCCAGCCTGCTGCCAAACTGTGATGTCTATGTCACGGAATGGAAGAACGCGCGGGATGTACCCCTGTCAGCCGGAAAATTTGACGTAGAGGATTACACCAAATACGTGGTAAAAATGCTGCGGCATCTGGGCGAGAACATTCATGTTATCGCTGTTTGCCAGCCGGTCCCCCTGACTTTGGTAGCAACTGCGATGCTGGCCGAAGACGAAACCGCCCCGCAGCCCCGCACCCTGACTCTGATCGGTGGGCCGGTTGATCCGGATGCCAACCCGACAGAGGTGACGGATTTTGGCAACCGCGTGACAATGGGGCAGTTGGAACACAGCGTTATTACACCTGTCGGCTTTGCTTTTGCCGGTGTCGGGCGCAAGGTTTATCCGGGTGCTGTACAGCTTTCCTCTTTCATTGCGATGAACGCGCAAACCCACGCCAAAGCCTTTGCAGACCAGATCGGCGCTGTGGCCCGTGGAGAAGCTGCAGATCTGGATCGTCACAACAAGTTCTATGATGAATATCTGGCCGTGATGGATATGCCTGCGGAATTCTATCTGTCGACTGTAGATCGCATCTTCAAACGCCGCGAAGTGGCGCGGAATGTGTTCAAGGTGGACGGCAAGCTTGTGGACATAAGCAAGATCACAAAAACTGCCGTGAAGATTGTCGAAGGTGGGCGCGATGATATTTCTGCTCCGGGACAATGCCTCGCGGCGTTGGATCTGCTGCCGGATCTTCCAGAGGACATGCAGGAGACATTCCTAGCACCTGATGCCGGTCACTACGGTATCTTCAGCGGCAGCGCGTGGCGCAATGACATCCGCCCTGCGGTGCTGAACTTTATCGACAAGCACAACGATGTGCCCGAAGCGCCGGCCAAAGCCGCGCAGGCCCCCAAAGCAGAGGCAGCAGCGAAACCGGCGAAGAAAATGCCCGAAAAACTGGGTAAGACTGACGCCGCGAAACCTACAAAGAAGGCTTAACAGGCCTTCTTCCAGCGTGCAGGGTAAGGCATCCACAGGAGGAGCCTTACCCATGCCCGCAGTCACCCGTGTTCTGACCGACCAGAGAGCCATTACCCGACAAAAGCAGGACCAATGCGCAGCCGCACCGCTCGACGAAGGGCAGGTGCGTCTTGCGATCGAGAGTTTTGCGCTGACCGCCAACAACGTGACCTATGCGGCCACGGGCTTTGAAATCGGTTACTGGAAATTCTTTCCGGTTGAGCAGGACGGGCAGGGGCTGGTTCCGGTCTGGGGCTTTGCCCGCGTCGTTAAGAGCCGATCGGATGTTCTGCAAGTTGGCGAACGGTTGTACGGGTTTTATCCGATGGCAACCGAACTGGTGATTGATCCTGTCGCCCACGGGCGCAGTGCGGTGCGGGACGCGGCGCCCCATCGGGACGGTTTGCCGGAGGTATACAATCTTTATTCCCGCGTGGGCCCGGCGGCATCCTCCGATGCTTATCAGGCGCTGATGCAGCCCCTGATTGCCACCTCCTATCTGTTGTTTGACTGGTTGTCGGATAACGAATGGTTCGGCGCGCAACAGATCATTGTCGGCTCGGCCTCCTCTAAGACCGGTCTCGGGCTTTGCGCCTTTCTGGCGGAACAGGCTGGCCGGCCTTACAAAGTGGTTGGACTGACCGGTTCAGGCAATGCAAAATTCGTAAGCGAACTTGGATTCTGCGACGAAGTCTTGACCTACGACGAGGTCGGCCAGCTGGAACGGGTGGCTTCCGTCTACGTGGATATGGCGGGCAACGCGACGGTCAAACAGGCACTGCATGCGCGGCTTGACGGGGTGCTGAAACATTCCAGCGCCGTTGGGCTGAGCCACTGGGACCAGTTTGCAAAACCCGAAGGGTTGGCTGGCCCCAAACCTCAATTCTTCTTTGCGCCTGCCCAGATCGCCAAGCGCAAGGCGGATTGGGGCAAGGGCGTGATTGAGAGTAAGATTACAGAAGCCACCGCGCAAATAGTGGTTGATGCAGCGCGTTGGTTGACGCTGGAGACCCATGAAGGTCTGGAGGCTGCCTTGCAGCCTTTTGCCGATCTGGCCGAAGGGCGCGCCGACCCGAAGACAGGGCATATCGTGCGGGTCGGGTAGGATTGCCTGCGGCGCGGATATTTTCAGAAAATGGAGCTCATCCGCGCATTCTGGCCATTTCGGGATCGAACAACTGTGTAGTGATCCGTTTCGCGGGGCGCATCTGGCCGAGGATTTCAATTTCCACCTGAAGGTCGTCTGTGATCCTGTCACTTGGCACAAAACCGAAGGCGACGGATTTCTGCGCATGGTGGGAATAACCGCCCGAGGTGCAAAAGCCGACGACTTCCCCGTCGAGCCAGATCGGCTCGTAGGCGTTTACATCCGCATCCAGTGCGTCCACCTCAAAGGTGCAGGGTTTGCGAGCGGGACCGGCTGCACGTTCGGCCAGTGCTGCCTGTTTGCCAATGAAATCTGTGGCTTTGTCATAGCTGACAAAACGGTCCATGCCGGTTTCGGCGGGGGTGTAGTCTGGCGAAAATTCCGCGTTCCACGAGCCGAAAAAGCGGTCCAGTCGCAGAGACATCATCGCCCGCATCCCAAAGGGTTTCAGCCCGAGGTCTGCGCCAGCGGCTGCAAGGGTTTGGTAAAGCGCGCGCTGGTTCTCTGCGTCCACATAAATTTCATACCCAAGGTCTCCGGTATAGCTGACCCTTTGCACTAGCGCATCGCAGAGGCCAACGGAGAGGTGTTTTGCATCCATGAAACGGAACGCCGTGTTCGAGACATCCTCGCGGGTGCAGCGGGCCAGCAGGTCCCGCGCGTTCGGACCGGCGATCTGGAAACCGATCCGGCGGGTCGAGACGTTTTCGACTCGCACATCGCCCGAAAGATGTTGCAGGAACCAGCGCATGTGAATGGATTGCATTCCGAAGCTCGCCGTCAGTTGAAAGCGGGTTTCCGACAGGCAGGTTACGGTAAAATCCCCGAGCAATTTGCCTTTGTGAGACAGCATCGGCGTCAGGGCGATGCGCCCCTGTTTCGGGATGCGCCCTGCCATGATCCGGTCAAGCCAGCGGCGGGCATCCTTGCCGGACACGATGTATTTGCCGAAGTTATGGATTTCGTTAATGCCAACCGCCTCGCGCACGGCTTTTACCTCTGCGGCGGTGGCATCCCATGCGTTGGATCGCCGGAAGCTTGGCGTTTCAAAACGCGGTTCGCCTTCGGGCGCGAAGTAGTTGACGACTTCCATCCCGAATTGCGCCCCGAAAACGGCGTTTTGCTGATCCCAGATACCATAGGCTGGCGTGGTCTGGAACGGCCGCCCCGCGGGAAGTTCTTCGTTCGGGTAGGACACGGAAAAGCGTTTCTGGTAGTTTTCAACCACTTTGGGCCTTGTGTATCCCGGTGTGATCCAGTCCCCGAAGCGGGCAACGTCCATGGCGTAAACGTCCCTTTCGGTTTCACCCTCCACCATCCATTGCGCCAGCATCAGGCCGACACCGCCGCCTTGGGAAAACCCGGCCATAACACCGCAGGCGGACCAGTAGTTGCGCAGTTTAGTGATCGGGCCAACCAGCGGGTTGCCGTCAGGGGCAAAGGTGAAAGGGCCGTGGATCACCGATTTGACGCCAGCGGTTTCCAGCACCGGAAAGCGTTTATAGGCAAAGGCGATGCTGTCCTCGATCTTGTCGAAATCATCGGGCAGCAGTTCATGACCGAAATCCCAGGATGTTCCGTCGACGGCCCAGGGACGGCAGGGTTGTTCGTAAAAGCCGATACACAGGCCACGGCCTTCCTGCCGCAGATAGCTTTCGCCGGAGGGATCCATCACATGGGGATGCTCTGCGCCGCTGTCGATTATGTCCGAGATCATCGGGATTGTTTCGGTCACAAGATACTGGTGTTCCATCGGGTGCAGCGGCAGATAGACCCCTGCCATCGCGCCCACTTCCCGCGCCCAGAGACCGGCGGCATTGACGATATGTTCGGCGTGGATGGTGCCCTTATCCGTCACTACATCCCACGTTCCGTCGGCCCGTTGGTTGGTTTCGCGCACCATACAATGGGTCTCAATCGTTGCGCCGCCCATGCGTGCAGCTTTGGCGTAAGCGTGTGTAGTGCCTGAAGGATCAAGATGTCCGTCAAGCGGATCATAGAGCCCGCCGATCACGCCTTTGGTGTTGGTTACAGGGGCAATGCGGGCGATTTCGTCCGGTGTGACGATTTCGGTTTCAAGCCCCATGTAGCGGTGCTTTGCCCGCTCTGCCAGCAGCATATCCATCCGCTCCGGCGTGTCGGCCAGTGTCACGCCACCTACGTGGTGCAACCCGCAGGACATGCCGGTCAACGCCTCCAGTTCCTTGTAAAGCCGGATGGTATAGCCTTGCAGCGCCGCCATATTGGTATCGCCGTTCAGCGTATGAAAACCGCCTGCCGCATGCCACGTAGAGCCGGAAGTGAGTTCCGAGCGTTCCAGAAGCATCACATCGGACCAGCCAAGTTTGGTGAGATGATAGAGCACCGAGCAGCCGACAACGCCGCCGCCGATAACACAGACCCGAGTGGTGGTTTTCATAATGTGATTCCCGCGCATTGGACGGGATCAGGCTGGACGGGTTTGTCGTATTTCGCAAACCGGTTTGCGACAGGTTTTGTCGTGATCGCCAGCGGTGTGCCAGAGGGCCGTGACAGCCCTCTGGCGGCAGGGTATGCCGTTTACTTTTCGGGGATCAACCCGCGCGGGCTGAACCGCAGGACCAGAAGCAGGATAAGCCCCATGGTCATCAGGCGCATATGGGCTGTGGAGTTCAGCAGGTGGATCCGCAAGGCGCTGTCTTCGGCCATGCCTGATGTGATCGTTTCCATCAGCCACGATCCGATCGGTTCTGCCTGAATCCAGAAGAACCAGACCACAAAACCACCCAGAACCGCGCCCCAGTTGTTTCCGGAACCGCCTAGGATCACCATGACCCAGATCAGGAAGGTAAAGCGCAGCGGCTGGTAGGCACCGGGGGTCAGTTGCCCGTCGAGCGTGGTCAGCATCGCGCCTGCAATCCCCACAACGATAGAGCCGAGCACAAATACCTGAAGGTGGCGTGCCACCACGTCCTTGCCCATCGCATTGGCCGAGACTTCGTTGTCACGGATCGCCCGCATCATGCGTCCCCACGGGGAGTTAAGCGCCCGCTCCGAGAGCCAAAGCACCGCCAACAGTACGATTGTAAACAGGACCGCATAGCAGAGTTTGACAAAGACCGAAGAAGACAGCGCCGGATCCTGCCCCAGACGGGTGGCCAGATCCACAAACCATTGGGACTGTTGCAGGTCGATCTCGTAAGGCACGGGTCGTGGCAGGCCGGAAACGTTTTTGACGCCCCGAGTCAGCCAGTCTTCATGCTTGATGATCGCTACGATGATTTCGGCAATGCCAAGCGTTGCAATCGCCAGATAATCCGAGCGCAAGCCAAGGGCTGTTTTGCCGATCACCCATGCGGCTAGTCCGGCAAAGATGCCCCCGACGGGCCACGCCAGAATAATCGGCAGTCCCAGCCCGCCGAGATAACCTTCGGAGGCAGGGTTCACATCTTCAATCGCGTCACGGGCCGGACCAAAGAAATAGCGGATCACGATCAGACCGATGACGATAATAGCAAACAGAGCCAGATTGCGGGCCATGGACGGGGCCATATTGCGGTAGGTGTATATCGCGGCCATGACCGTGACCACGGCCAGAACAAACGACACGAAAATCCCCAAGGCTCCGGCGGCCCAAGCGTCGGCCACAGGATCGGCAGAGATCAGAACGGCAGCAACCCCGCCAAGGGCGGCAAACCCCATAATCCCCACGTTAAGAAGGCCGGCATAGCCCCACTGGATATTCACCCCGAGCGCCATGATCGAAGAGATCAGGCAAAGGTTCAGCAACGCCAGCGCGACGTTCCAGCTCTGGATCATGCCGACAATGACGATCAACAGCGCCATGATCGCAAACAGCGATACATTCCTGATCCGGTCCGGCAGCGGTGCCATCCCCACCAGACGGGGGGTAAGGGAGACCACCAGAAGAGCAAAACAGGCGAGTCCGAGAAGAGTAACAATCATACCGATTTCCCCGCAAAAATACCTGTGGGACGGAACAGCAGCACCAGCAGAAGGATCATGAAGCTGACCGCGAATTTGTAGTCCGTGGACAATAGTTGCACCAGCGTATCAGGCTCCCAGCTTTCGGGGACCAGATAGGCGATGAATTTTTTGTAGGCATAGGTGACCATTATTTCCGAAAAGGCGATCACAAATCCCCCTGCAATCGCGCCGATCGGCGAGCCAAGTCCGCCGACAATCGCCGCTGCAAAGATCGGCAGCAGCAGTTGTAGATAGGTGAAGGGCTTGAAGGATTTATCCAGCCCGTAAAGCGTACCGGCGATGGTGGCCAGCGTTGCCGCGATGATCCACGCGACCATAACCACCTTGTCAGGGTTGATGCCTGACAGCAGCGCCAGATCTTCGTTATCGGAATAGGCGCGCATGGATTTGCCGGTGCGGGTCCGGTTCAGGAACCAGAACAGCGCGATCACCACCAGAATGGCGGTTACGACGGTTATCCCCTGAGAGACTTTGAAGGACAGGCCTTCTTCCAATCCGGTCATCTGTTTGAAGGTGCGGGCCTTGACGATGAACCGCTCGCCGTCGGCGAACTGCTGGTCGTTCGGGCCGATGATAAACCGGACAATGCCGTTGGTTACGAACATCACACCCATAGAGGCGATCAGGAAGATAACCGGCGCGGCCTTTTGACGGCGGTAGAAGCGATAGACGATCCGGTCTGTTGCCAGTACGAAGCCGATGCAGAACAGGATGCCGAAAGGCAGGGCCAGTAGGGCGGTCGGCAGTGGATCAATGCTGATCCCCATGGACTGGAACCACCATGTAAACAGGATCGTGACCATGGCACCAAAGGCCATTGTGTCGCCGTGGGCGAAGTTGGAAAAGCGCAGGATACCGTAAATCAGCGTGACCCCGAGCGCTCCGAGCGCAAGTTGGGAGCCATAGGCGATTGCGGGCACCAGCACGAAATTCGACAATAGGATAAAGGCGTTCAGGAGTTCCATAACAAGGCTTTCTGATGGCTGGCGGAAGGAACGGGCGTCACCGTGGTTCCGGAAAAGAGAGGGCGATCCGCAGGGCGGGGCGGGAAAGTGCTTTGCATCATCCCCCCAAAAAGCTCTTGCGGACTTCGGGATCATTCATCAGCGCCTCGCCGGTGTCGGTAAACCGGTTGCGACCCTGAACCAGAACATACCCTTTGTCGGCGATGTTCAGTGCCTGACGGGCATTTTGTTCCACCATCAGGATTGAAATTCCGGTGCGGGCTACTTCGATGATACGGTCGAACAATTCGTCCATCACAATCGGAGAGACCCCCGCAGTGGGTTCATCCAGCATCAGCAGTTTGGGCTGGGTCATCAGGGCACGGCCCACGGCGACCTGCTGGCGTTGCCCGCCGGACAGTTCGCCGGCGTTCTGGCGGCGCTTTTCCTTCAGGATGGGAAACAGTTCGTAGACTTGTTCCATCGTGCCGTTGATATTGTCACGGCGCAGGAAAGCCCCCATTTCGAGGTTCTCTTCCACGCTCATGGACGGAAACACGTTGGAGGTCTGGGGCACAAAGGCCATGCCTTTGGCCACACGGTCCTGCGGTGTCAGATGGGTAATATCCTCACCATCCAGTGTAACGCTGCCTTCACGCAGGTTCAGCATTCCGAAGACGGCTTTCATCGCGGTGGATTTGCCCGCACCGTTGGGTCCGACGATGACGGCGATTTCGCCCTCTGCGGCCTCAATTGTGCAATCGTGCAGGATGTCCGCGCCGCGGCCATAGCCGCCGGTCATGTTGCTGGCTGAAAGATAGCTCATGCGCTCACCTGCGGCTTGTTCTTCAGGCCGGTGCCGAGATAGGCTTCTATCACCTGCTCGTTGGCCTTGATTTCGTCAATAGTACCTTCGGCGAGCACGGTGCCTTCGGCCATAACGATCACCGGATCACACAGGCGACCGATGAAATCCATGTCATGTTCGATCATACAGAAGGTATACCCCCGCTCCTTGTTCAGGCGCAGGATGGCATCCCCAATGGTGTTGAGCAGTGTACGGTTCACACCGGCGCCCACTTCATCCAGAAAAACGATCTTGGCATCGACCATCATGGTCCGGCCCAGTTCCAGCAGCTTCTTCTGACCACCTGACAGATTGCCCGCCAGTTCGTCTGCCACATGGGAAATTTCCAGAAATTCGATAACCTCATCCGCTTTCTTGCGGATTTCGGCTTCCTGACTGCGCACAAGGCCCGGCTTGAACCATGCGTCCCAAAGACGTTCGCCCGCCTGATCGGGGGGAACCATCATCAGGTTCTCGCGCACGGTCATGGTGGAAAACTCATGGGCGATCTGGAAGGTGCGCAGCAGGCCGCGGTCGAACAGGGAGTGAGGGGGGAGTCCTGTGATGTCCTCTCCGTCCAGCAGAACCCGTCCGGCGCTGGGTTTGTGAACCCCTGCAATCACGTTAAAGAGTGTGGTTTTGCCCGCGCCATTCGGGCCGATCAGCCCCGTGATGGAGCCTTTGGCGATTTCGAGCGAGGCGCCGTTTACGGCATAAAAACCGCCAAACCGCTTCGCCAGATTTTCAACTTTGATCATGGTGTGTGAGCCGATCTAAAAAAAGCAGCCCGCAAGTGGATTGCGGGCTGCTTAAACGTGTCAATGAGCGATTAGCGGAAGCCGACCGTGGACAGTGCGCCGTCCTTGATCTCGATCTCGCGGTAGCTGCCAGCGCTTTCGCCTGCGCCGATCAGTTCCACGTTGGAACCGCCGACATAGTCAACATCGCCACCGTTTGCGATGATTTCCAGCGCCTTGCCCAGTTCACCCGGCATGATTTTTTCGCCCGGTGCGTTAGCAACGTCCATGATCTTTTCTTTGTAAACAGAAGGATCGGTGGAATCTGCGGCTTGCATTGCCAGTGCGATCAGGGCTGCGGCGTCATAGGATTCCGCAACATATGGCGCGGATGCGTCCACATCGGCCATCAGATCGTTCAGCATTGCAGCACCTTCGCTGTCTGTACCCGGAGCCTGACCGAAAGAGCCGTTCAGGTCTGAGCCGATGGCTTGTGGCAGGCTGTCGCCAACCATACCGTCGGACAGAACGAATGTGTCAAAGGCACCGGAGTCAAGCGAGCCTTCGATCACGCCTTTACCACCTTGGTCGAGGTAGCCGACAACAACCAGAACATCACCACCGGCAGCCGCAAGCGCGCCAACCTCGGCGGAATAGTCAGCCTTGCCGTCTTCGTGCGCGGCAGAGATGGTTACAGTGCCGCCAGCTGCTTCAAAGGAAGACTGGAATGCATCGGCAAGACCTTTGCCGTAGTCGTTGTTGGTGTAGGTGATCGCAACGGATTTGATATCGCGGTCCATGATCACTTCTGTCATCACCTGACCCTGACGGGCGTCAGACGGGGAAGTGCGGAAGAAAAGACCGTTGTCTTCAACGTCGGACAGCGCCGGAGATGTCGCGGACGGAGAAATCATGACCATGCCGTTTGCAACAGCAACGTTGGTCAGGATCGCTGTGGTCACACCGGAACAGTCTGCACCGACAATGCCGGACACACCGTCAGATGTGATCAAGCGTTCTGCGGCTGCACTGGCAGCGGCAGAGTCAACGCAGGTGCTGTCTGCACGGACCGGCGTGATGGACTTGCCGCCCATGAACTTGCCGGATTCGGACACTTCGGACATCGCCTGTTCCGCACCGGCAGCCATTGCGGGTGTGAGCGATTCAATCGGGCCGGTGAAGCCGAGGATTACGCCCAGTTTGACGTCCCCGTGGGCTTCGGCGAAGGCGGATCCGGCCAGCGCAACTGTGGCGGCGGATGCGAGCAGTAGTTTTTTCATGTGTTCTCTCCCTGCATGAATAATAGGCACGAACACTAGTGGCTACGGTGCCAAATGCAAGGGTATCCTTGCTGTACCAACGGTCAAATGGCACCCTTGTCCCACGCCGATTCTGCCGTAAGTAATATAGTGAAAGCCGAAAAGGGATTTTTGTAATGAAAATGATGTTAATGGCCGTAATGCTTTGCTTTTCTTCCACTGGTGCGCTGGCGCAAACAGTGGAATCCTCGCTTGGTTCCTTGCAGGTGACACAGCTTGCCAAAGGGTTGGACGAGCCTTGGGCAGTGGCGATTCTTCCTGACGGGCAGTTTCTGGTGACAGAGCGTAAGGGACGGCTTTGGCTGTTCGACGCGAATGGGGGCAAAACCCGCGTTTCAGGTGTTCCGAAAGTCTATGCCAAAGGGCAGGGCGGGTTGCTGGACGTGGTGCTTGCACGGGATTTTGAAGACAGCAAAGAGCTGTTTCTGACCTATGCGAAATCCCAGTCAGGCGGGGCAGGCACCGCGCTGGCGGTGGCGCAATTTGATGCGCAAGCCGCAAAACTTTCAAACTTGCGGGAGTTGTTTGAAATGAAACCGGGGAACCGTGGGGGGCGGCATTTTGGATCGCGCGTGGTCGAAGCTGACGATGGTTCACTCTTCGTCACAGTCGGAGAGCGGGGTAACCGTCCGCTGGCACAGGATCTCTCGATGCACAACGGTTCTGTCATTCGTGTTGCCCGCAGTGGTGGTGTGCCGAAATCAAACCCGTTCACTGGCACCAGCGGGGCCCTGCCGGAAATCTGGTCCTATGGCCACCGCAATGCACAGGGTGCCGCGCTCGACAGTTCGGGGCAGCTTTGGGTAGTGGAACATGGCGCAAAAGGCGGGGATGAGGTCAACCGGGTCAAAAAAGGCGCCAATTACGGATGGCCGGTGATTTCCTACGGAGAACATTATTCCGGCGGCAAGATCGGCGAGGGCACCGCAAAGGCAGGGATGGAGCAACCGGCGTTTTATTGGGACCCATCCATCGCGCCATCGGGAATGATGATCTATTCGGGGCAGATGTTTCCGGAATGGAAAGGCGATATATTTGTTGGATCGCTCAAGTTTGACCATATAGCGCGGCTGGACCGCTCCGGCGCGAAACTTTCTGCCGGTGAACAGCTACAGTCCCGCGAAACCGGTCGGGTGCGGGATATCCGTCAGGCGCCCGACGGATCGATCTGGTTTCTGAGCGTGGATCGCGGCGGGTTGTTCCGGATCAGTCGATAGGTTTTAGATCCGGATTGCGCGACGCCTGCGAGCCGCGTTCGCGATAGGGCGTGGTATCATATTGCGCACGGTAGCATTTTGAAAAATGCGACGGCGATGCAAAGCCGCAGGCCAGTGCCACGTTGATGACCGACATTTCTGTCTGCATCAGCAGGTTGCGCGCCTTTTGCAGCCGCAATTCCATATAGTACCGTTTGGGCGAGCGGCTAAGGTAGCGGCTGAACAGACGCTCCAGCTGGCGAGTGGACATGCCCACATCCTGCGCGAGAACGGAAGGGCTGACCGGCTCTTCTATGTTGCTTTCCATCATCTGGATCACGGTGGACAGTTTTGGATGACGCACGCCGATGCGGGTCGGGATCGACAGGCGCTGTTCGTCCCTTTCGCTGCGGATGTTCGTGTGCAGACACTGGTCGGCCACCCAATTCGCGATATCCTCGCCGTCGCGGGTTGCCATCAGCTTTAACATCAGGTCGAGCGAAGATGTTCCGCCGGCAGATGTGAACCGGTTGCCGTCGATCATATAGACCGATTTGAACAGCTCTACCTCGTCAAACTCCTCTGTGAAACTATCATAGTTTTCCCAGTGGATCGTGCACTTCTTCCCGTCAAGCAATCCGGCCTTCGCCATCGTATGCGCTCCGGTGCACAGCCCGCCAATGGACACGCCCTTGCGCGCCTCACGCCGTAGCCAGTTCATGACCGGTTTAGTGGACGTCCGGTCGATCTCCAGCCCGCCGCAAATCATCACGGTATCTTCCCGCGCTATGTCTTCCAATCCGGAATCCGGCATTATCCTAGTGCCGTTGGAACAGGCAACAGGCCCGCCATCCTCTGTCATGATACGCCAGCTGTAGCGCAGGCGTTTGTCAAACCGGTTGGCGATGCGCAGGGAATCCAACGCCGTGGAAAACGGCACCAGCGAGAATTTGTCGAGCAGCAGAAAGACGTATTTGCGGGTTTTGGTTTCGGCTGGGGGTGGTTTGGCAGAGGGCATGGCAGCAACGTTTGATGGGCCGAATCACTCGGGCAGTTAGTGTCGGGGTCAACTTGTAGGTTTTTGCAGATTTGTCACAAGGGGTTAACGTTATCGTTGTAACCCTTTTTCAGACCGTCAAAAAGCGCCAATCACGGCTGATACCGCAGATGGAGTTCTGGCCAAAGGGGGGGCGCTGCTGTATGACCGGACTCCCGATACCCCACCAAGGAGAGACCCGATGACTTCGGCTTGGAAAAAATCTGACTGGCGTTCCAAAGAGCGGATTCAGATGCCGGACTATACCGACGCGGCTGCACTGCAAGCAGTGGAGACCCGGTTGTCCAGCTATCCGCCGCTGGTTTTTGCGGGTGAAGCCCGTGCGCTGAAAGCGAAGCTGGCGGCCGTTTCCCGCGGCGAAGCGTTTCTGCTGCAAGGGGGCGACTGCGCCGAAAGCTTTGCGGAATTCAACGCCGACATGTTGCGCGACACTTACAAAGTCATGCTGCAAATGGCGGTGGTGCTGACCTATGGTGCCAAGGTTCCGGTTGTCAAAGTGGGCCGCGTTGCCGGCCAGTTTGCGAAGCCCCGTTCTGCGGGTACGGAAACCATTAACGGCGTAGAACTGCCTTCCTACCGTGGTGACATCATCAACGATATTGATTTCACAGCGGAAGCCCGTATTCCGAATCCGGACCGTATGTTGCAAGCCTACACACAGGCTGCTGCGTCATTGAACCTGCTGCGCGCGTTTTCCATGGGCGGTTTCGCGGATATCCACCGTGTGCACGAATGGAACCTCGGCTTCGCCAATGCGGCAGGGGCGGCCGAAAAATACACACAACTCGCCAACCGGATTTCCGACAGTCTGGATTTCATGACAGCGGCAGGTGTGACATCTGACAATACATCTTCGCTGCATACGGTGAATTTCTACACCAGCCACGAAGCGCTGTTGCTGGAATACGAAGAAGCGTTGTGCCGGATTGATTCCACCAGCGGCCTGCCCGTGGCAGGTTCCGGTCACATGATCTGGATCGGCGACAGGACCCGTCAGCCGGATGGCGCTCATGTGGAATTCTGCCGGGGCGTGCAAAACCCCATTGGCCTGAAATGCGGTCCGACAACAACGGCTGAGGATCTGAAGGTCCTTATGGCCAAGTTGAACCCAGAAAACGAAGCAGGGCGTTTGACCCTGATTGCCCGTTTCGGCGCCGGTTCTGTAGGGGATCACCTGCCTCGCTTGATTAAGACAGTACGTGAGGAGGGAGCCAATGTGGTTTGGTCCTGTGATCCGATGCACGGCAATACGATCAAATCGTCTTCCGGCTATAAGACCCGTCCGTTCGATAGTATCCTGCGCGAAGTGCAGGAGTTCTTCGGCATTCATAAAGCCGAAGGATCGGTTCCGGGTGGTGTGCATTTTGAAATGACTGGTAAGGATGTTACCGAATGCACCGGTGGCGTGCGCGCGGTAACTGACGAGGATCTGTCCGACCGCTACCACACTGCATGCGATCCACGACTGAACGCATCACAAGCGCTGGAACTGGCGTTTCTGGTTGCAGGAGAGCTGGAACAGCGTGTCGAGGCGCAGCGTCAGGCCGTCTGATACAGCACTCTTCAGAAAGAACAGAGAAACGCGGCGCTTCGGTGCCGCGTTTTTATTTTGAGACAGGGTTGGTGCAACAAGCTGCTTACGTGTCCTTGACCAGATACAGGCTGGGTTTTCCTGCCACAGGTCGGCAGGTGACAGCCTTGCCGCCTGCTTTGGGCCGGTAAAGGCCTTTGAACCGGAGGGCTGGTTCTTGCAGTTCGTGCAATCTGCCGGACCCTGAAGGGGCGGTGCCGGTGCGGTTGCGCAGGTGTGGTTGCGCCGGGGGCATCGCACTTACAATGCGGGTCGTCCTTATTGCGGCAATGTCGAACCGCACCGGAGCCTGAAGCGGTGGATCGTCGGACACGAGACAACCCAAAATCCGTGAATATTGTCTTTTCCCCGCTTGCATGGGCAATAAAAGCATGCGGGCATTCAAAACCGGCGTCTTGTGGGGTTGGGTTTTCAAAACCAGCTCGATGATTTTAGGGGTAGTGACCATATCATCGAGCACTCGGCCCAACTCGTCGCGGTGGCCGATGTTGAACAGGGCCCGTGCAGGCATACCCCGGAGTTCCATGCCAAGCATGTTGCACAAGTCCATGCCGGCAAGCCGGAACCTGATATCCAGCGGGTTTTCATATTCCAGCACAAAGATCTGATCGATAACATTGCATAGCTTTTGCGGATCAAGTTCCGAACGTAGCGGGGCAAGGCGACCCCGCCGCAATCCTTCCCAGTAGTTGAAGACTTCGCGAATGACCGGATGGCACAAATCTGCGGATTTTCGGGTCAGGTGCACCACGTCCGCTTCGCCCCTTTCACCCTTCGAAAAATGGTATCGCATACGTCACTCCGGCGCAGTTGCCATGCATTTGTTGAGAACCCTAGTGTATTTTGATAAGGATTTTTTAACAGTCCCTTCGCCGACTATCTGGCACACAATCGATTCAAAAGTGAGGCAAATTTTCTTATATGGTTAATTCTATGACGGCCTTCGCATCGGCCAATGGCAGTAGTGGCGCAGTTTCCTGGGCGTGGGAAATTCGCAGTGTAAACGGGCGGGGGCTGGACGTGCGGATGCGGCTTGCCGAGGGTTTTGACGGACTTGAAGCACTCGCCCGAAAACAGATTGCCGCGATTTGCAAGCGCGGTACGATAACCGTGGGGCTGCGGGTGAAACGCAACAGTTCCGCCCGCGTTGCACAGCTGAATGCGGAAGGGTTGGAGCGAGCTCTTGAAGCTGCCAGAATTGCAACTCACGAAGCCAAAGTAGAGGTCGCGCCGCTTGATATTGCAGCGGTTCTTGCGTTGCCTGGTGTTTTTGGCGCCCTAGAGGCCGAGGCCGATCCTCTCAGTACACTTAATGATCCGGTGAAAAAGGATTTTGAATCTGCCTTGTCAGATTTTGCAAAGGCGCGGGCCGCTGAAGGCGAGGCTCTGGCAGAAGTGCTGGCCCAGCAGATTGAACAGATAGACGGCCTGTGCGCTCAGGCTGCTGAAGTGCTCGACGGGCGGCGGGATCACGTGGCGGAAACCATGCGAATGAACCTCGCCCGTGTTCTGGGCACCACGGATGCAGTGGATGAACAGCGTCTGGAACAGGAGCTCGCCTTGCTTGCCGTGAAAGCCGATGTTTCAGAGGAACTGGACCGGTTGCAGGCCCATGTATCTGCGGCGCGCGAATTGCTGGCGCAGCAAGGTCCCATCGGGCGTAAATTCGATTTCCTGACGCAGGAATTCAACCGCGAAGCCAATACCCTGTGTTCAAAGGCCAATTACACCGATCTGACGGGGATCGGGCTTGACCTGAAAGCTGTAATCGACCAGATGCGCGAGCAGGTGCAAAATGTGGAGTAACCATGTCTGAACAGATACGATCCGGGCTTTTGATCATCATCTCATCGCCGTCGGGCGCGGGTAAATCCACTCTGGCCAAACGGCTTCTGGCCAAGGACCCGGCGATTGACTTTTCGGTCTCTGCCACCACCCGCCCGATGCGTCCGCAAGAGGTGGAAGGAAAGGATTACTATTTCAAATCCAAAGAGGAATTCCTGCGCATGGTCGCCGATGGCGAAATGCTGGAACACGCCGAGGTTTTCGGCAATCACTACGGCTCTCCGCTTGCCCCTGTCGCGGCGGCAGTTGCGATGGGTCAGGATGTGTTGTTCGACGTGGACTGGCAGGGTGGCCAGCAGATTCGCGCCTCCAGCCTGCGGGACAATGTGGTGTCTATCTTCCTGCTGCCCCCTTCTATCGCAGAGCTGGAAAGCCGCCTGAATTCGCGCGGGCAGGACAGTGCGGAAGTGGTTAACAACCGGATGGCGAAAGCACGGGACGAGATCAGCCACTGGCCGGAATACGATTACGTGCTGGTGAATGAGGATCTGGAAGCCTGCGAGACCCAGTTGCGCTCTATTGTGACGGCGGAACGGTTGCGGCGGGACCGACAACCTGGCCTGGTAGAGCGGGTGCGCAAGTTGAATGCAGAATGCGAGGCAATGTTATGATTTACGAATTGGACGGAATCGCACCGGAGCTGGCGCCGGACGGAGACTACTGGATCGCGCCAAGCGCCCAGTTGATGGGCCGTGTCCGAATTGAAACCGGCGCATCAGTTTGGTTCGGGGCTGTGTTACGCGGTGACAATGAACTAATTCTGTTGGGCGAAGGTTCCAACATTCAGGAAAATTCGGTCCTGCATACGGATATCGGCTATCCTCTGACAATCGGTAAAAACTGCACCATCGGGCACAAGGCGATGCTGCACGGATGTACCATCGGGGACAACTCCCTGATCGGTATGGGGGCGACTGTTTTGAACGGTGCAGTGATCGGCAAGAACTGCCTGATCGGTGCCAATGCGCTGATTACAGAAAATAAAGTCATTCCGGACAATTCTTTGGTTATGGGTGCGCCGGGAAAGATCGTGCGGGAACTGGATGCCGCTGCCCAAGCAATGCTGACCAAATCCGCCGAAGGCTATCAGGCGAACATGCGTCGTTTCCGCAAAGGGTTGGTGCTGGTCGAGGTCGGGTGATCTGTCAGCGGTACTACTGAATGGTCATGTCCAGTGTGGTGTCGCTGAACCGCACGCGAACGTCCCGCCCGAGTTTGGCAGCCTGTAGACGGGCCAGTTCGAAGTGCACCAATGCGGATGTCAGTGCCGGACGCGCTGCATCGGTGGTAAAACAGGCCCAAAGGTCCGGTTCGTGCCGGACCTCCTTAGCGTTGGTATGCAGGTCATAGACATCCCCTCTCCGGTGAAGCTGGATTTCCCCCCCGTAGGGTAGGGCGGTTTCGCAGCATTGCAGCAGTAAAAACAACAGTTTGGCGAGTGGTTTGGGGATGTCCTGAGAAACCCGCCATTGAATGTTTATCTTGCGGTCGGCAAAATTTCCCGAAAGCAGTTGTTGGGCCTGTGACGGTGCCATCAAAGAACGGCTGTTGGCAAAACCATATGCCACACGGATGAAAGCCATCCGCGCTGTGGCGCAATTTACACTATCGGCGAGAAGGACAGCTTCGGGAATTTCAGCCACCCCAGAAAGCTCGAGAAGTTCCACACCATTGGCAATCGCACCAAGCGGGCTGGCAAGATCGTGGCAGATTCTGGCGCTGATTAGGGCTGTAATGTCATCGGAAGTATCATACATAGGCATCACCAACAGGCTTAACAAAAGGCTTTCCATGATTGAATTTCTCACACCCGGACAGTTGGTGCGCAGCCCGGAGCATCCCGAATGGGGGCTGGGGCAGGTTCAATCTGTTATAGACGGCAAAATAACCGTCAACTTCGAAGAGGTCGGCAAAATTGTAGTTAATGGCGACCATGTGGCCCTGGAGCCAGTGTAGCTGGCGTGCTGTAAAATAAGTATGCTACTTTTAGTTGAGTTTTCAAGTTTTATTCCTGAGTTGCAGTCTGATTGGAAATAATATGCCGGATTGGTTAACAGTTTCCTAACCGGTAGGGAGAGCCACGGATGATCGTGAATACCTCACAATTTACGTTGAAACTGGCAGAGACAGAACAGGAGCTCGCAGCGGCGCAACGTCTGCGCTATCGTGTGTTTGTGGAGGAAATGGGCGCCCGTCCGGCTTTCAGCGGCGATACCGTAAACCGCGAGGCTGACGCCTTTGATCCGTATTTCGACCACCTTCTTCTGATCGACACCCGCATCGAGGATCACGACAACAATGTGGTCGGAGCTTACCGTCTGATGCGCAGCGAAACAGCAGAGCGAGGGCAAGGGTTCTACGGGGCGCAGGAATATGATCTCGGCCCGATCATCCGCTCCGGACGCCCTGCTGTGGAACTGGGACGCAGTTGTATCGATCCGGTCTACCGCAATGGTATTGCCCTGCATCTTCTGTGGCAGGGGGTGGCGGATTATGTGATTGGGAACCGGATTGAACTGTTGTTTGGCGTGGCGTCCTTTGTCGGTACAGATCCGGAAGTTTACAAGGACGGTCTATCCTATCTTCACCACACCCACCTTGCACCGCCGGAGTTGCGGGTGACCGCAAAGGCGCAGTCCCGCGTGAAGATGAACTTGAAGGCGGCCACGGAAATAGACCGTGTGGCTGCCGTGCGCCAGATACCGGCCCTGATCAAAAGCTATATCCGGCTGGGCGGCTGGGTCGGAGAAGGGGCCTATGTGGATCGGGATTTCAACACAATTGACGTTTGTCTTGTACTCGATCAGCAGAATATTCCCGCCAAACAACGGGCTCAACTATTGCAAGGGCGGGCGGCATGACCACTTGGGATGACGGCAGTCGCCCTCTTGTAAAGCCTTTCGGGGTTATGGGCTGGCTGCGCTGCATTTTGCGGGTTTCGGCGATGGCGGTGATTATCTTCGGTTTGATGGGACCGATGGTTCTGCTGCGCGTGCTTGGATTTGCCTCTGCTGCACAGGGTATTGTCCGGTTCGCCTGTCGGGCGGTATTGCGGGTAATCGGCTTGCCGGTGATCTGTACCGGCACGCCAATGCCGTACGGGGGCGCGGTGGTTGCAAACCATTGTTCATGGCTTGATATCTTCACGTTGAACGCTGTGCAGGAGGTGCTGTTCGTGGCCAAGGCCGAGGTGCAGCACTGGCCGCTGATCGGTGTTATTGCCCGTTCGGTCGGCACAATTTTCATTGAACGCCGCACGAGCCATGCGGCAAGGCACCGGAGCCTGGTGCTGGACTATATCGCGCAGGGACACCGGTTGTTGTTCTTCCCGGAAGGCACCAGCACGGACGGCCAAAGGGTGTTGCCGTTCCGCTCCACCCTGTTTGCGGCCTTTATGGAACCGGACTTGAGAGAGCGGCTCTGGGTGCAGCCTGTTACGCTGAACTATATCGCGCCAAAAGGGGAGGATCCCCGATTTTACGGCTGGTGGGGTGATACAGCCTTTGCACCGGACCTGTTTCGCATACTGGCGCAAAAGCATCAGGGGCGGATTGAAGTTGTATTCCACGCGCCGGTACAGGCGGCTTCCGTGGATTGTCGCAAGGATCTGGCACGGCGTTGTGAGGCAGCCGTGCGCAGCGGCTTACAGGATCCGCTCTAGATAGGCTTTGAGTGCGGTATCCGGCCTGTCCTTCGCGGTCCAGAGTTCGGGGCCGAAGGCAAAGAAATCCGTGACCGGAGCCAGCTTTGCAGCCATTTCCAGAGAAATCGCTCCTTCGGCAACAACGGGCAGTTCGATCATTTCAGACCACCACTCGAAGGTATCCAAATCCACCGGGTCGGATACAGACAGCGGGTTTTCAGCCAGTGGGCCAAAGGAAATATAATCCGCGCCAGCCTCGCCGGCGGCCATGCCGGTGTGACGGGAGTTTTCGCAGAAACTGCCGACAATCGCGTCGTCGCCGAGCAATTTGCGCATGTCGCGGACCTGCCTTGGACCATCGGTCAGATGCACCCCGTCCAAACCGTGAACGGAAGCAATCTTACCGTGATTTTCGACTACCAGCGGCACATCACGGGCATGGCACACCTCTCGCAGGTTATCAGCCGCGCGGCCGATATCCTCTGCCGCTTCGGAGGCACAGCGCAGACGCACGCAGGCAATCTCGAAACCGTCAAGCATCCGGCTCAGTTCTGCCGAGAAGGCGGAAAGCTCGAACTGCGGGGGGGTGATAAGGTAAATCTGGGGATGTTCTGGATCGGCCATGACTGCACCTTTGGACTTGTGACGGGTGTCTTATCGCCTGCGTAGCCTGTCGTCCAGCAATTTAGCAAGAGCCGCAGTGCCCAAGCGCGGTTCCGAGACCAAAATGGCACATTTCCAGCGCCGGATTGCCGAAGAAGCAGACCCCGCGTCGTAAAAAAACCGGACGCACGCGCCCGGTTCTTTCTGTTTGCAATAGGGGAGAGGCTTAGCCGCGCAGGACGGATTTCCCTGCGTATTGCGCTACATCGCCCAACATTTCTTCGATGCGGATCAGCTGGTTGTATTTCGCGAGCCGGTCGGAACGGGCAAGAGAACCGGTTTTGATCTGACCACAGTTCGTTGCCACTGCGAGGTCGGCGATTGTGGCATCTTCGGTTTCACCGGAACGGTGGGACATCACAGATGTAAATCCGTTACGTGTAGCCATATCCACAGCTTCCAGCGTTTCGGTCAGCGTGCCGATCTGGTTTACTTTCACAAGGATCGAGTTGGCGCAGCCTTCATCAATACCACGGGCCAGACGTTTGGTGTTGGTGACGAACAGGTCGTCGCCCACCAGTTGGCAGCGGTCGCCGATTTTGTCGGTCAGGGTTTTCCAGCCGTCCCAATCGTCTTCGTGCATACCGTCCTCGATAGAGATGATCGGGTACTGGTTTACCAGATTTTCAAGGTAGTCCGCGTTTTCACCGGAAGACAGTTTCTTGCCTTCGCCTTTGAAGTTGTAAAGGCCGTCTTCGTAATATTCCGATGCCGCACAATCCAGCGCAAGGTAGATATCCTCACCCGGTTTGTAGCCGGCTTTTTCGACGGATTTCATGATGAAATCCAGAGCGTCTGTTGTGGAATTCAGGTTCGGGGCGAAACCGCCTTCATCGCCGACACCTGTGTTGTGGCCCGCTGCGGACAGCTCTTTCTTCAGGGTATGGAACACTTCTGCGCCCATGCGGATGGCTTCACGCACGTTGGGAGCGGATACAGGCATGATCATGAATTCCTGAATGTCGATCGGGTTGTCCGCATGTTCGCCGCCGTTGATGATGTTCATCATCGGAACAGGCAACCAGCGCGAGGATGTGCCGCCGATATAACGATAGAGCGACTGGTTCAATGTCTGTGCAGCAGCTTTGGCCACGGCCATTGAAACACCCAGAATGGCGTTTGCGCCAAGGCGGGATTTGTTTTCGGTGCCGTCCAGATCGATCATAATGTTGTCGATGACCAGCTGGCGGGTGGCATCCACACCCAGCAGGGCCTCGGCAATTTCACCGTTCACGGCTTCTACTGCTTTCAGAACGCCCTTGCCGAGATAGCGGCTTTTGTCGCCGTCGCGCAGTTCAACCGCTTCATGGGCACCGGTGGAGGCACCCGAAGGTACGGCAGCGCGGCCCCAAGTGCCGTCTTCCAGCAGGATGTCTACTTCGACTGTCGGGTTGCCCCGACTGTCGAGGATCTCGCGTCCGGTGATTTCGATAATTGCGGTCATGTCAAATTCCTCTTTTCAGTTCGTTCGGTTAACAGGGCATGTGGCTTATGCCGCTACGGTTTCAGGGGGAATAGTGTGTGCCAGCCTGCGTTCACGCAGCCAGACATAGAGTCCGGCTGCCACGATAACAGCGGCACCAAACAGGGTTTGAAGGGTCAGTACCTCGTCAAAGACGATAACTGAGAGGGCGAAGGCAAAGATGATACGGGAATAGCGGAACGGTGCCACAGCAGAGATATCCCCGATGCGCATGGCCGAGGTGATCGCGAAGTAACCGATCCCCGAGAAAGCGATCAGGCCGCAGACATAGCCCGAAGTCAGCAGATCCGGCACTTGCCAGGGTGCACCGAATAGCGACAGGATCACTCCGGCAATTACCACAGTGAAGAAGCCCCATGTCGAGGCTTGCAGGTTAGGCACATCCTTCGGGATAAATCGCGTGGACAGATCGCGCCCAGCTAGGCCGAACACACCGATAATCGCAAGAAGGGAGCCCGTGGAGAACAGGGCAGGGTGCGCTTCAGTTGTTTCTGCGAAGGGATTGAGAATGATCAGAACGCCGCTCATCCCCACGAGGATCGCGCTCCAGCGCCGCCAGCTTACAGATTCCCGCAGGAACAGGGCCGCGCCAAGCGTGACCAGCAGCGGGGTGACTTGCAGGATGGAAGAAGCGGTAGAGAACGGCAGGATGGTAAGTGCCATCAGAAAACCGCAGGCCGCAACGATTTCCGCTACGCCGCGACTGAGGATCGCCGGATGCAGGATACGCCGAGACAGAACCGGCGTGCCGCTGGCCTTTGTCAGTAATCCGAACAGCAACGTGCCGCCGATCCCCATTAAAAACATCACCTGAGACGGGGGGAGCGTGACAGAGGACAGTTTGACAAACATATCCGTCGCAGCAAAGGCCGCCATCGACAGGATCATCATCAGGATTGCGCGCAACGTGTCGCTATGGGGGGCGGAAATCACTTTTTCGACCGCTCTTTCCCAGTATCGCGGGGGACGCCGTAAAGTTCCATTTTGTGGCCGCGCAGATCATAGCCGAGCTTGGCTGCAATCCGCTCCTGCAGTTCTTCGATCTCCGGATCTACAAACTCTATCACCTCACCGGAATGCAGGTCGATCAGATGGTCGTGGTGGTCCCGTTCTGCATCCTCATAGCGGGCACGTCCATCACCGAATTCCAGCCGCTCCAGTATGCCCGATTCCTCGAACAGTTTTACGGTGCGGTAAACGGTTGCGATAGAAATCCCGCCATCCACAGCAGAGGCGCGGGCATAGAGTTCTTCCACATCGGGATGGTCTTCGCTGTTTTGCAAGACACGGGCAATCACACGGCGCTGCTCCGTCATGCGCAGGCCTGCAGCCTCGCAACGCTGAATGATTGTGGGTGGTGTCATGGCCGAGTCCCTCTTGTTGTGTGGCGTTTTAGCGGCCATGGCGTTTGGTGCAACCCTGTTAACGTTCGCAGCAGCTTAAAAAAGGGCGGGTTTCGCACATCCGGCGAAAGCCGGACAGGCCAGATGTAGTTGCGTTTCATTCTCATATGCAATTGATATTGTTGACAAAAAAATAGAATCCCTCCATTGGGGCTGCCTGAGCCAATTCGGAGCTATCCATGACACCTTTTGCACTGGGATTACTGGCTGTCGGCCTTTCGATAGATGCTTTTGTGGTTTCGCTCGGACAGGGGGCTGCTGCGAACCGGCGCGGTTTCGCTGCGGCTGTGCAGACAGGCATGATCTTCGGGCTGGTGGAAATGGCGACACCGTTGATCGGTTGGGTCATAGGATTGGCGGCGGTCAGCTATGTCGCGGCGATCGATCACTGGGTTGCCTTCGTGCTGCTGGGTGGTGTTGGCGCGCGTATGGCTTTCCAGTCGTGGTATCCGACTGCTTGCGATGGTTCGGTAACGGATTTGCCGCGCAGCCGCGGGGCAGTGGTGCTGTCTGCGATTGGCACGTCACTGGATGCAATGGTGGTCGGGATTACGCTTGCGCTGTTGAACGTCAATATTGTGCTGGTCGCCATTGCAATCGGTCTTACAACGACTGTTGCATCAACAGCAGGTGTTATGCTGGGCCATTTACTGGGGAAACGGTTCGGCCGCGCCGCCGGCACCTGTGCCGGCGTGGCGCTAATCCTTATGGGCGCGTCTATTCTTGTGTCGCATATCGCTGCCTGACAGCGCTCCGGTTTACAGAAGCTCCGGTGTGCGGCCCAGACGACGGGCCAATGGTGCGATTGTCAGGCCTTGAATGATGATACTAAACAGCACCACCATATATGTCATCGACAGCAGCAGCGGCTTCCATTCCGTATCCGGTAGTGTCAGCACCAACGCCACGGAAATCCCGCCTTTCAGTCCGCCCCATGTCATAATCGGGATCACATCGCGGGGGAAGGTCTTGAACGGTTTAAGCATCAGGACCGGTACGGAGACAGCCACCAGCCGCGCAACCAGAGCGACACAAATGGCAAGCAAACCGGCCCAGAGCGCATCCATATTGAACGCAACAGCAAAGACCTCGACACCGATCAGAAGGAACAGGATTGCGTTCAGGATTTCGTCGATCAAGGACCAGAAGGCATCGAGATACTTGCGGGTCTCTTCGCTCATTCCGTATTTGACGCCGACATCCCCGATAAACAGCCCGGCGACAACTGCGAAAATCGGGCCGGAGAGATGGAAGTAGGTTGCCAGTTGATAGCCGCCAAAGGCCAACCCGAGAGAGAGCAGAACCTCCAACGGGTAATCGTCAATCCGGCGCATCACTGCAAAGGTCAGATAGCCGAGTATGCCGCCAAGTGCTGCACCGCCAAAGGCTTCCTGCCCAAACAGCATGAAGGCTCCGGTGAAGCTGGCCGCATGGGTGTCATGGCCGCTTGGAAAGGCCAGACCGACAAGGATCAGAAAAACCACATAAGCCACACCATCGTTGAACAGGCTTTCTCCGGCGATTTTGGTTTCCAGTTCCTTACGCAGGTTGGCGGCGCGCAACACGCCCAAAACCGCCACCGGATCAGTGGGGGAAATCAGCGCGCCAAACACCAGCGCGATCATCAAAGGCACCCCGAGCGCCAACGTAACGGCTCCTCCGACAATCGCTGTGGACAGGCCGACGCCGATGGTTGCCATCAACACAACCACCCAAGCCTGCTGCCGCAAGTCGCCGATCTTGACATGAAGCGCGCCAGCAAAGAGCAGCAGACCCAGCATGCCCTCAAGCAGCGCTGTGGAAAACTCCAGATCGATCACAAAGCTGCGCACCGTGTCGCGGATTTCCAGCGCAGGATAGATCGCGTCCACTCCCATAATCGCAAGAGACGCCAGCAGGGCGACGATCATGATGCCAATGGCCGACGGAAGTTTGAAGAACAGATAGTTTATGGCGCCGAACACCCCTGCAAGGACGATCAGCAAGGATGCAATCTGAAGTTCGTTCATGGCGCCTGTTCCCGTTGTTTGTGTGAATGCATGTAGCATCGCTGGTGCGCTGGCGAAAGATATTAACGCAACGGTCCGGGACAACGAAAAAAGAAGGTGGGAGGTGACGCCGGCCCCTCTGGGAGGAGGATAGAGGGACCGGCATCTTTACCAAACGGGATCTGGGAGGAACGACCGCCGGGTATTCGGTTGTATTTTTGACGCCGGCCCCTCTGGGAGGAGGATAGAGGGACCGGCATCTTTACCAAACGGGATCTGGGAGGAACGACCGCCGGGTATTCGGTTGTATTTTTGACGCCGGCCCCTCTGGGAGGAGGATAGAGGGACCGGCATCTTTACCAAACGGGATCTGGGAGGAACGACCGCCGGGTATTCGGTTGTATTTTTGACGCCGGCCCCTCTGGGAGGAGGATAGAGGGACCGGCATCTTTACCAAACGGGATCTGGGAGGAACGACCGCCGGGTATTCGGTTGTATTTTTGACGCCGGCCCCTCTGGGAGGAGGATAGAGGGACCGGCATCTTTACCTAACGGGATCTGGGAGGAACGACCGCCGGGTATTCGGTTGTATTTTGACGCCGGCCCCTCTGGGAGGAGGATAGAGGGACCGGTGTCTTTACGAAACGGGATCTGGGAGGAACGACCGTTTTGTATCATGCACCTGAAAGGCAGGTATTAGTTCTCTTCTACAACCAACTGGTGTGCGTAGGCTGGAATGTCAGCGCGTTTCACGCCGATTTGTTCCAGTTGCTCGTTGCTCATGCCTTGAAGGGCAGAGATCATCCGGGCAGTTTGTACGCTTTGCAGGGACGCGGATGCCCGCGCTTTCAGAACGCTGAAACCGGAAGCGATTGCTTCAAAGGCGCGTGTCCGTACGGCTGCAAGGCCGGATTCAGAGATGTTTTCGTATGTGATCGTTTTCATTGTTTTATACCATTTCTGCCGCTTCGCGAGCGACCCGTCTGATGTCACCACGGGAAAACCCGAGGTCTGCGAGATCGCGGGCAGAGAGGCCTGCAAGCTCGGCAAAAGTTGTTGCGTACGCCTGACGTTTGCGGCGGTACGTGTTCCAGCTCTCGGCGGTTTTTTGAAACGCAGAGGCGAACTTAATTTTCAGGTCGCCGAGTGCTGTGCCATTGTGTGTGCTAGAGATCGACATTTCGACTTTCCTTCGTTTTGCTGCAGCGCAGAATTTCTTGCTGCAATGCAACAATATGAATTCCCCCACTTGGATACAACGCATCTCTGCGCAAAGGGGGTATGCACAAATGGAAAGGCACTTTTCCTTGAAAATAAGGCTGTTGGACTATGATTGCGCCGCCACGGTGCAAACCTGAACTGCTCTGCCAGTTATTTGCGCAAGGTTTGCACGAAGGGCCTGGGGTTTTGTGATCACAGTAAGTGACGGGACGTTTTCACCCGTAACGGGCTCTTGAAAAAGATTCGTGTCCTTTGCGAATTGCCAAGCGACTCAGAGCGTGATGAGGTGCCTCCTGACGCGAGGGATTTATCGCGGGGAGGGTTCACGTGGAAAAGAAAGATCGTGTCGATGCACTCGGCGCCAGCCTGCTGGTCGGCGTCTCGCTGTTGCTCGGGCTCAATCAGGTGCTGGTCAAGATCGTTGCGCAAGGAATGCACCCCGCGCTGCAGGCCGGATTGCGCAGCGCAATGGCGGTGCTTCCGGTCCTTATACTCGCATTGTTGCTGCGCCGCAGGCTTAGCCTTCGGGATGGAAGCTTTGGTTGGGGGATATTCACCGGTATTCTGTTCGCACTGGAATTCCTGATGCTGTTCCTTGCGCTGGACTATTCCTCTGTCGCGCGGGTGTCCGTTCTCTTTTACACCATGCCGGTCTGGATGACCCTCGGCGCCCATTTCATGATCCGCGAAGAAAGCCTGACCCGCAACAAGGTCATCGGGCTTGTGGTGGCGGTCAGCGGTGTGGTTGTGGCAATGTGGGGACGTGAAGGCGGCGAGAACGAGCTGCTCGGTGATATATTCTGCATTGCAGGGGCGATGATCTGGGCCTGTATCGGGATTGTTGCCCGCGTCACCCCGCTCAACCGCTCTGTGCCAGAGATGCAGCTGCTCTACCAGCTTGTGGTTTCGGCCATTGTATTGATCCCTGCCGCCTTCCTGATCGGGGACCAGATCCGTGACCTGCAACCGCTTCACTGGGGCGTGCTGGCATTCCAGTCGGTTGTAGTGGTGGGATTCGGCTTTTCCACATGGTTCTGGGTGCTGTCGAAATACCCCGCGTCTGAAATGGCCAGTTTCGGTTTTCTCGCGCCGCTCTTTGGCGTTTTGCTGGGATGGTTGATGCTGGGAGAAACGATCACGATCTGGATCGTGGCCGCTCTTGTTCTGGTGAGCGCGGGAATTGTGTTGATCAACCATAAACCGCGCAAACAGTCGTTCTGAGCAGGCGCTCCCTGCTCAGAACCTGTAATCAGAGCGTGCCGATCCGTTCGACAAGCAGTTCAAAAAAACCGTCGGCGTCTACATCTTTTACGTAGTTCACATTTGCCGGACGGTCGGTTACCCGCCACCAGTCCGCAACAATAGCCCCGAGGGTCAGTTTAGAAATGGTTTCCACCTCGACATTGATCAGGCGGCTGTGAAACAGATCAGGGCGCAGAAGATAGGCGATCACGCATGGATCATGCAGCGGTGCACCGTCTGAGCCGTATTTCTCCTTGTCGTAACGCTCGAAGAAATCTGTCAGCTCCGCCACGACAGGGCCGGCGCGGTTGGGCAAGGCGCGAAAGGCTGCAACGCGCGGCGCGGTCGTTAACGCCTGATGAGTGCAGTCAAGCGGCAGCATTGTAACCGGAACGCCGGAGCGCAGTACAATATCGGCCGCGGTCGGGTCCACATAGATGTTGAATTCTGCAGCAGGCGTGATGTTGCCCCCTTCAAAGAAGCCGCCCCCCATCAAAACGATCTCGCGGATGTTGTCTTTGATCTCGGGCGCCTGCGTCAGGGCGGCTGCGATATTTGTCAGCGGTCCCAGCGGACAGAGCGTGACCTCTTTTGTGCCCCGCAAGGTATCGATGATGAAATCCACCCCGTGTTTGTCCTGCAAGGGGATCTGGGGCTCGGGCAGGGTCGGCCCGTCCAGCCCTGTGCGCCCGTGGACATGCTCGGCAGTGACCAGCGGACGGTCCAGCGGTGCATCGCAACCTGCAAACACCGGAATATCGGGTCGTCCGGCCAGTTCCACGATTTTGCGTGTATTGAGTTCGGTCAGCGCAAGAGGAACATTCCCTGCCACTGCTGTGATCCCCAGAACTTCCAGCTCGGGACTGGCGAGCGCGAGCAGGATGGCAACCGCATCATCCTGTCCCGGGTCTGTGTCAATTATGATTTTACGTGTCATGCCATAGCTTTAGAGCAGCCACCCGAAAAGAAAAAGCGCCCCTTTACGAAAAACGATACAGTTAGGAAATCCCTCGTCGATTTCGCGGCAGGGCGCTTTCAGGCGTGCTGGCGATCAAGGATTATGGGCGTTTTGACCCAATGCCAGCATCAGGTGATGGGCGCGATGGTGATCCTGACTTGCCATCAGCCCGAAGAAGCCGAGCCCTTTGATCCGTGCAATGGTAGCGGGATGATCGGCTGTCACGCGCAATTCGATACCATCATTCCCTTGATCCACCGTGATCGACCATCGGTCGTCTCGGGCAAGCTCTGCCGCGTGGGCGGGCACCATGCGCCGGAGCGCGGCGATCGTTTCTGCATTACCCGTTGCAGAGGCGTGAATCCCATCCTCCAAACTGGTTTCTGTAACAATGGCTTCAGAGATCAACCGGTCCATATCGACCAAATGTGCCCTGACGCCTGCCAGATCAACTTTGGACCAGTCGGTATCCGGATCAGACTCCAGAACGCGCACAATCTCAGAGAGAGCTGCAAAGGCGCCCTGTCCGGGCTCGGATAATTGTGTGCGGGTGTTGGGGCTGCTGTCTGTACTCAAAGAATGGTTCATATCACCGGTATGACCGGAATGATCTGTCTGCGCCAAAGTGAATGTAGCGCCGCCGACCCACGCAATTGTTGCAAGTATCATTTTCATCCGCATGTTCACTTTCCTCGCGTAGTTGCCCCAGCAGTCTATCCGAACTGCGTGAATTACCTGTATGATCTATATCATGTCTGAATGGATGCATCTTTTTGAAGGCGCCCCCCTGCGTGATATGGCCCGCGGGGCAGTGGTTTTCCGTCGCGATGACCCTGTTCAGAATATGTATCTGGTTCGGTCAGGCACTGTAGCCCTTGAACGTTCGACGGCCGACGGCGGCTTTCTTACCCTCCATACGGCCACTGGTGGTATGGCGCTCGCAGAGGCATCGTTGTTTTCTGACAAATATCATTGTGATGCAGTTGTGCGATCCGACGCGACTGTCGCCTGTGTGAAGCGTAGTGATTTTTTGACTTCGCTAGGTGACAGCCGCGCAATCGCACTGAGCCTGATCGAAACACATGCGAGAGAAGTGCAGGTCTTGCGGGCAAGGATTGAAATCCTGCGGCTGCGCCGTGTTGCAGACCGGCTGGACGCATGGCTGGGTTTTTACGGTGAACCATCCAAAGGGGAGTGGATCACAGTGGCGGAGCAGATCGGTGTTTCACCTCCTGCGCTATACCGCGAGCTTGCCCGCAGGCGCGGAAAAAGAAAAAGCGCCCCTTAATAAAAAGGGACGCTTTCCAACTGTTGTCGGTATCGTGCGGGCTTAGCCGTCGAAATCAACCGTTTCGACCAACTTCAAAGAAGTCGGACGCAGCTTTGCGATTTCGTCCAGCGGTTTGTCGTCCGGAGTGAAGCTGCCCCAGCTTTTCACCAGATCGGAAGCTTCAGTACCCTCTTTCAACGGGTATTCCCCGTTCACTTGGGCGTAGATTTCCTGTGCTGTGTCAGAAGAAAGCCATTCCATCAGCTTGATTGCTTCTTCCTTGTTCGGAGCTGCTTTGGTCAGCGCGACACCGGACAGGTTCACGTGAGTACCACCGTCTTCAAATTTCGGGAAAACGATGCGCACGGATTCGGCCCATGCTTTTTGCTCGGGCTCTTCCAGCATCTTCTGCATGTAATAGGTGTTGCCGAGCGAAATATCACATTCACCGGCGTGGATCGCTTTTACCTGACCGCGGTCATTGCCCGAAGGTTTGCGCGCCAGATTGGATTTGATGCCTTCCAGCCATGTTTTGGTCTCTTCTTCACCGTGATGGGCAATCATCGCAGAGATCAGCGCAAGGTTATAGGCGTTGGTGCCGGAGCGGATACAGATTCGGCCTTCCCATTTGTCGGAGGCCAGATCTTCGTAAGTGGTGATTTCACCGTCTTTTACCCGATCCTTGGAGGCATAGACGATCCGCGCACGGGATGTCAGGCCGAACCATTCGCCGTTCGCGTGGCGGAATTCTGCAGGGATGTTCGCATCCAGCGTGTCCGAGTGGACCGGCTGTGTCACGCCTGCATCTACCAGCGCTTGCAGACGAGAAATATCAACAGTCATCACCAGATCTGCAGGAGAGCGGTCGCCCTCAGCTTGCAGTTTTTCGATCATACCTTTGTTCAGGAACACGAGGTTCGTCTCAACACCGGTTTCCTTGGTGAACGCGTCCAGCAGAGGCGAAACCAGTTCAGGCTGGCGATAAGAATAGACGGTAACGTCGGCGAATGCGGGGGCGCTTGTCAAAGTGGCAGCGGCGGCTGCGATGGCGCTGATAAATCTCATAGGTGCGAATCCTGTGTAAGTTTCGGTCGCCCTCTCTTAATACGACTAAAATAGTCGGGTCAATGGGTGACTGAATTGGTCAGAATTTATTTGCCGCACCTGTACTGCACAATTTTGAGGCAATTTTTGTGGTGCGCTGCCTGATTTGGGGCTAAGCATGCGCCATGACTGATTATATCCTCCTTATCATTGCAGCCTTCGGGGCTGGCGTCCTGAACACCATAGCCGGTGGTGGCACATTTCTGACGTTTCCGGCACTGGCCTTTACCGGCGTTCCTCCTGTTGTTGCCAATGCAACTTCAGCGGTGGCGGTGTTTCCGGGGTATCTGGCAGGTGCAGTTGGCTTCAAGGATGAGTTAAAGGCATTTAACCGGCGTCAGATGGTACGGTTGACGGTGATCACACTGGCTGGTGGCTTGGTCGGGGCGCTGCTGCTGGTGGTTTCCTCAAACGAGGCTTTCGCCGTTGTTGTGCCCTTCCTGCTGCTTGTTGCGACGCTGGCTTTCTGGTTCGGGGATGCCATCCGCGACTGGGCCGCCCGCAAGGCCCGCGCGGTGACACCTTTCGGTGCGGCAGGACTGTTTCTGGTCAGCATCTATGGCGGATATTTCAACGGCGGTCTGGGGATTGTGCTGCTGGCGTTATTCTCGCTTTGGGGGATGACCAACATTCACGAGATGAACGGGCTGAAAAACGGACTGTCTTTTGCACTTTCCGCAATCTCGGTGGCTGCCTTTGCGATCAGCGGGCTGGTAGAGTGGCCCCAAGCCATTGTGATGATGGTGGCGGCGACTATCGGGGGATATGCCGGTGCGCCGGTCGCGCGAATCCTGCCCAAAGCCGTGGTGCGCGCCATTGTCATTCTTGTCGGCCTCAGCATGAGCGCGGTGTTCTTTGCGCGGCTGTTCTAAGTTCCTGCGCGCTCTGCTGCCTTGGCCGCATTCCACAGTCCGTCCATTTCATCCAGATCAGAGTCCTGTGGCGTCTTGCCTGCGTCTTCCAGCGCGTCCTCGATATATTCGAACCGGCGGGTGAACTTGCGGTTGGCGCTGCGCAGCGCCTCTTCGGGATCAATTTGCAGGTGCCGCGCCAGATTGGCCATGACGAACATTAAATCCCCGAATTCTTCGACCTGTTTGTCGCGGGGAAGGGTGTCCACCGCTTCGACCAGTTCGCGCGCTTCTTCGGTAATTTTGTCGAGCACCTGAGTCGTCTCCGGCCAGTCAAACCCCACACGCGCGGCACGTTTTTGCAGCTTTACCGCACGGGTCAGCGCCGGCAGATTGCCTGCGATCCCGTCCAGCGTGCGGGTCTTGGTCTGTCCTTTGTCCGCCCGTTCCGCCGCTTTGATCTTTTCCCAGTCGGCGGTTTGCTGCGCTGCGGATTTGTCACGGCTTTCATCGCCGAACACATGGGGGTGCCGGTGGATCATCTTGTCGGCAATCTTTTTGGTGACGGATTCAAAGGTAAAATGCCCGTCCTCCGCCCCCATCTGGGTATAATAGACCACCTGCAACAGCAGATCGCCCAGCTCCCCCTCCAGCTCTGTCATATCCCCGAGCGCGATGGCGTCAGCAACTTCATAGGCTTCTTCGATGGTATAGGGCGCGATAGAGCCATAATCCTGTTCGATGTCCCAAGGGCACCCCGTTTCAGGGTCACGCAGACGGGCCATGATTTCCAGCAGACGCGGAAGGCCGCCGTTCGGATCAAGACAAAGGGATTGGGAGGCGGATTGGTCTTTACTCATGCTTCGGGGTTCCTGATAGTCCGCCCAAAAGGAGACCAGAATCCATGGCCGTGATCAACCGCATTGCAGAATATTTTGAAGACATGAAGGAATGGCGCCAGCATCTGCATGCCCATCCCGAACTGGACATGGACTGTCACCAGACCGCCGCGTTTGTTGCAGAAAAGCTGCGCGCCTTTGGCGTCGATGAAATCCATGAAAAAATCGGCGTCAGTGGCGTTGTCGGAATCATCAACGGGCAGGGCGACGGGCCGACCATCGGGCTGCGGGCGGATATGGACGCGCTGCCCATGCCAGAGGAAACCGGACTGCCCTATGCCAGCACGGTTGAGGGCATGATGCACGCCTGTGGTCATGACGGGCACACCACTATGCTGCTTGGCGCAGCCCGTTATCTGGCTGAAACCCGCAAGTTTTCGGGGCGCGTGGCGCTTATCTTCCAACCCGGCGAAGAAGGCTCCGGTGGTGCGCGGTTCATGGTGGAAGACGGTCTGATAGACCGGTTCAATATTTCACAGGTCTACGGGCAGCATTCCCTGCCCAAATCCCCGATCGGCAACATAGAAACCTGCACCGGACCCTTGCTTGCAGCCGCAGATGACTTTGAAATCCATATCACCGGCGCGGGCGGCCATGCGGCAAGCCCCCATGAATCTGTCGATCCGGTGATGATCGCAGTGAATATGTACCAGAACCTGCAGTCCATCGTGACCCGCAACGTTGATCCGATCAAAACAGTGGTGCTGTCCCTGACGCAGATCCATTCCGGAACCACCCATAACGTTGTGCCCGAAACAGCCATGCTGGCCGGTACTGTGCGCACATTCGACAAGGATGTGCAGGCGCTGGTGGTGGAACGGATGAAAGCGATAATACACAGCACTGCAGAGATGATGGGCGGAACGGCAAGGCTTGATTACAACTACGGCTATCCGGCCACCATCAACGGTCCGGAAAAGACCAACTTTGCCTGCGATGTCGCTGCCGAAGTTGTCGGGGAAACCCGTGTTGCACGTGCCATCGCCCCGACAATGGGCGCAGAGGATTTTTCTTATATGCTGGAAGAGGTACCCGGAGCCTACTTCTATATAGGGAACGGCGACAGCGCCTATCTGCATCACACGAAATACGATTTCAACGACGAGGCCAGCCCGACGGGCGCTTCGGTTCTCGCCCGAATTGTGGAACGCGCCCAGCCCCTCGCCGCAGGGTAATTTGTTCACAAAACCTTGCACTGCGGAATTGGGCTTTGCTCTCCTCCAAGGGTCACACTAGGTTCAGCGCCAACATGAAATTGAAGGAAGTGACTATGTCTGAAGAATATGTACCGCCAAAAGTCTGGGAATGGGATTCCGAAAGCGGCGGCAAGTTTGCCAATATCAACCGCCCGATCGCAGGGCCAACCCATGACAAGGAACTGCAAGTCGGGAAACATCCCCTGCAGCTCTACTCTCTGGCGACACCCAATGGGGTAAAAGTTACGGTCATGCTGGAAGAACTGCTCGCAGCCGGCCACACTGGTGCGGAATATGATGCGTGGCTGATCAATATCGGCGATGGCGACCAGTTCGGCAGTGGTTTTGTCGATGTGAACCCGAATTCCAAAATTCCGGCGCTGATGGATCATTCCACTGAAACACCCACGCGCGTGTTCGAAAGCGGTGCGATCCTGCTGTATCTGGCCGAAAAATTCGGGGCGTTCCTGCCAACCGATCCGGCAGCGCGGACCGAAACTCTGTCATGGCTGTTCTGGCAGATGGGCTCTGCGCCTTATCTCGGTGGCGGTTTTGGCCATTTCTATGCTTATGCACCTGAAAAATTCGAATACCCGATCAACCGCTTCGCAATGGAAGTGAAGCGGCAGCTGGATGTTCTGGATCGTCGTCTGGGCGAGTCCGAGTATCTGGGCGGCGCCGAGTATTCCATCGCGGATATGGCAAACTGGGCGTGGTACGGTGTGCTGGCGCAGGGCAAGATTTACGAAGCGGGCGAATTCCTGCAGGTAGACAGCTATAAAAACGTCCAGCGCTGGCAAAAGGCTATTGCCGCCCGTCCGGCCGTTCAGCGGGGGCGCATGGTGAACCGGGCTTTTGGTCCACTGGAAGAACAATTGCGCGAACGCCACGATGCGTCGGACTTTGAAACCCGCACACAGGACAAGCTGGAACCGGCCGAAAACGCCTGAGCATTATCACGGGGCTGTGCAGGCGGCTGGAATTTCCGCCTGCACACAACTATCTTGGCTATAACCCATGAGGAGATTTGCCATGCTGTTTTCATCTAAACCTACTACGATTCCTGCCCCTGCCGATTGCCTGCCGGGCCGTGCGAATGAACTGCCGACTGCGGAAATGCACTTTGTAAACGGTCGTCCGCTGAAAGGGCCGATCCCCGACGGGTTCGAGGAAGCAATCTTTGGCATGGGTTGTTTCTGGGGTGTGGAGCGCCTGTTCTGGAAGCTTGATGGAGTCTGGTCCACAATGGTGGGTTATGCAGGGGGATCGACCCCGAACGCCACTTACGAAGAAGTATGCACCGGTCAGACCGGCCACAATGAAGTTGTGCGCGTGATCTATGATCCTTCGGTGATCAGCTACGAACAACTGCTGACAGTATTCTGGGAAGGGCACGACCCGACACAGGGCATGGCGCAGGGGAACGATCGGGGCACCCAGTATCGCAGCGGCATCTATACGTTCTCGGAGGAACAGCAGGCATTGGCCGAGGCTTCCCGCGAGGCGTTCCAGCCAAGATTGCGGGAAAAGGGCTTCGGGATGATCACAACCGAAATCCTGCCCGCGCCGACATTCTATTATGCCGAGGATTACCACCAGCAGTATCTGGCAAAAAATCCGGCGGGCTATTGCGGGATCGGTGGAACAGGTGTGACCTGTCCGATTGGCGTCGGTGCCTGACCACCGAGACTATATTAACTGGAAATGATAAAGACCGGATGCAGTAAACTGTGTCCGGTCTTTTCTGTTCAGGCGGAAGTGCCTGATTTGCAGGCCATTCGGGCATGACGCTTGACGATGCGCCTGCACTTACCTAATCGGAACACAACGATTGGAGCCTGCAAAATGCCGACATTTACCGCCCTGACCACACTCAGAGACAAATCCCGCGCCGAAGCTCTCGCCGAGGCATGTGAAGATCTGATCCCCGAACCTACCGGCGTTGGCGTCTTCGAAGTGGAAGACGGCTCCGGCACATGGGAAGTCGGCGCCTATTTCATCGAACAACCTGACGATATTGCCCTGTCCCTGCTTGCTGCGGCCCATGATGCGAAACCCTTTGCTATTTCCGAACTGCCGGAAACCGATTGGGTTGCCCATGTGCGCCGCGAACTGGCCCCGATCCGTGCAGGACGGTTTTTCCTTTACGGCAGCCACGACGCCGATCAGGTGCCGCAGGATTGTGTGCCCTTGCTGATTGAGGCGGCAATGGCCTTTGGTACCGGCCACCACGGTACAACGCAGGGGTGCTTGCAGGCGCTTCATGATCTCGACACCAAAGGGTTTCGGGGCAAAAATGTGGTGGATGTGGGATGCGGCACCGCTGTTCTGGCGATGGCGGCTGCCAAAATATGGCAGGGAATCGTGCTGGCGAGCGACATCGACGAAGTCGCTACAGACACGGCGGCAGCCAACGTAGCCTGTAACGATCTGGACGGTCGTGTGGAAATTGTCACATGCGCCGGCTTTGATCACGCACGTCTGCGGGAAAAGGCTCCTTATGATCTAATATTTGCTAACATATTGAAAGGGCCGCTAATTGCCTTGGCCCCGGACATGGGGGAAAGCTGTGAGGCAGACGGATATGTGATCCTCTCCGGTATCCTGAACGAACAGGCCGAAGATGTAAAAGCGGCCTATAACGCTCAGGGTTTTGATCTGGTGGACCATCTTACTGTTGGGGAATGGTCAACGCTCTGTTTACAAAAGCGGCCTTAATCTGCCCAGATTTTGCCCCAATTCACGCCTAGTTTTGTCTAAGCAGTTTGCATCGCCGCGGATGAGGCAAAACAGTCTCGGATTTCCCGTCGATTAAAGTATTTGGTTCGTGTGTATTTGCGAATGTGTAAGGGCACGGGGTGCAGACTGCACGACACTCAGCCAGTGTATTTTGGACTGTGTGTTTTGTAACCTGTAGCTGGCCTGTATTTGGGGTAAGAGTATCATGACCGAGGATCTAAAAACCTTTCAAAAGCGCATTGCCCGCGTTGATCCGGACTTCAATCCAACAATCTGGCGCAAGTGGCAGCGGCGCCCCCGCCGCAAGATTCACATTCCTCTGGCAAGAACGGCCCTGTGTATGGTGCTGCTTTATGGCACTGTCACTGTCACCAAGGTCGTGATGATAAAGGAACTTGGCCCGCAGGGATATGAAGCCAAAGTCGCACAGCTTGCCTCTGGTACCGACGGATCCAGGATTGCAGCGAAACTGCTTCGCCGCGATCCGATAATCAACTATGTGGAAGGCAACTTTCTTTAAGCCGGTTCACACATGACCTGTTAGAAGGGCGGCCCAGTATCGGGTGCGCCCTTTTTTTGTTGCCAGCACCCCCCCGGACGCAAAAAAGACCGCTGAGGGAGGGCAGCGGTCTTTTTCAGTTACGGCATCTAAGCCGCTGGAAGGCAGCGCACAACAGGGAGGAAATTGCGCTGCCTTGTTCCTACGCTCAGAAGCGTGTCGGGATGTTGTCAAGATCGCCACGGATCAGGCCGATGTCGTTCAGTTCACGATCGGACAGCTGGGACAGGATTTTGACGGTTTTGCGCTTTGTGTTCCACTCTACGAATGCAGAAAATGCTGCTTCGAGACGTGCAACCACAGTGTGTGTTGCAATGGCACCAAAAGGAGCCACGTATGTGTTGGGAGCCAGGGCCATGATAACTTTCCTTATGAGTGAATGACGCAGCGCGTCGGTTCGTTTGAGCCCCAGATAGGTTGGGTTTTCTGCGCATTCAAATGTCAAAATCGCATAGCTGAACTGCCTGTTTTGCATAGCTGAATCGCGATGTCGCTTTTGAATTACGAAGGCCGGAATCGGGCTGGTTTTTGCGGGAAAATGTCGTTTTTAGAACAGGTGGAAACGCCCCCCGTTTTGTAACAGTTCTGCTATGTTTTTCGGTTCGCATCGCAGGGCCCGATTTCGTGGCTTTCCGGCAACAGGTCGCTTTTCAGGGCGGTGTTCAAAACCGACTTTTCATCACCCGAAAGCGCACAGCGGGTTCTGCGCGGGCAAAGTGGAGGCGAATCATCTCTCCGGTGTCCCGCGTATTCTGCTTGGCGGATGTTCTCGTTTCGTGCTACGACTGGCGAAAATAACAACAAGAGCAGCGACAAGGCAGGGCAGCTATGCGCGTTATCGGGATTGATCCGGGCTTACGCAATCTGGGTTGGGGGATCGTGGATGTGGCAGGGACACGGGTGTCCCATGTGGCCAACGGTATCTGCAAGTCCACCACAGGCGGACCACTGGCACAGCGGTTGCTGAGCCTGCACAGCCAGCTTGAGGATGTGATCCGGCGCCACCAGCCGACGACCTCGGCTGTTGAAAATACATTCGTGAACAAGGACGGTGCCGGAACACTGAAGCTGGGTCAGGCGCGGGGGATCTGTTTGCTGGTTCCCGCGCAATTCGGGCTGGAGGTGGCAGAATATGCGCCCAATGCAGTGAAGAAGGTCGTGGTCGGTGTCGGCCATGCGGATAAGAAGCAGGTACTTCATATGGTGAAGATGCAGCTTGGCGGGGTAGATCCGGTCGGGCCGGATGCGGCGGATGCGCTGGCTATTGCCCTGTGCCACGCCCATCACGCACAGTTTTCAGGGCGGCTCGACGCGGCACTGGCCAAAGCGGAGACGCGAAAGGGGGCCGCATGATCGGCAAGATTACAGGTCGGGTAGACTATAAGGCAGCAGATCACATTCTGGTGGATGTTCAGGGGGTCGGTTATCTGGTCTATTGTTCAGAACGCACCCTGACGGCGGTACCTCCCAAGGGCGGTGTCGTGGCTCTTTATACAGACCTTCTGGTGCGCGAGGACAATCTGCAACTTTTCGGCTTTCTGACGCTGGCGGAAAAGGAGTGGCACCGGTTGTTAACCAGTGTGCAGGGGGTTGGGGCCAAAGTAGGACTGGCAATCGCCGGAACGCTGGGGGTAGAGGGCGTCAGCCGCGCGATCACCCTTGGAGATGTGGCCGCAGTCAAGGCAGCGCCCGGTGTCGGGCCGAAGCTGGCACAGCGCATTGTCGTGGAACTGAAGGACAAGGCGGCCAGTGTGATCGCCATGGGCGCGCAAGGGTCCGAGCAGGTGCAGGCTGATGATTCCGTGGTGATTGAAGCCCCAGTGGCGAAAAACGCACCCGCTGCACCAGTTGCGGCCGTCTCTGCAGGCGCAGCCTCTGCTGGCGCGCAGGCGGATGCGCTCTCGGCGTTGGTTAACCTTGGTTACGGCCACGGGGATGCCGCAATGGCAGTCGCGCAGGCGGGCGGTGATGCCCCCGAAGCGGACAGCGGTGCGTTGATAAAGGCAGCCTTGCGGTTGCTGGCACCGAAAGCCTAAGTCGCGTGTTACGCAGGCCGGTTGGAAAAGAGTGCCTCCGGCGGGAGTATTTGGGGAACATTGAAATGATGTCTGTATTTGATTGGTGGATTTTGTGAGCGAGCCTGATCCAACCCTGCGCCCTGATGCGCGTCCCGAAGATATGGACCGCGCGTTGCGGCCCCAAACGCTTGACGAGTTTACGGGGCAGGCGGAAGCGCGGGCCAACCTGAAGGTCTTTATCGAAAGCGCCAAGATGCGCGGGCAGGCGATGGATCATACATTGTTTTATGGTCCGCCCGGATTGGGCAAGACCACGCTTGCCCAGATTGTCAGCCGCGAGTTGGGCGTGAACTTTCGCATGACCAGCGGGCCGGTTCTGGCAAAAGCGGGCGATCTGGCGGCGATTCTGACCAATTTGGATGCGCGGGATGTGTTGTTCATTGACGAGATCCACCGGCTGAATCCCGTGGTGGAGGAAGTGCTCTATCCTGCACTGGAAGATTTTGAACTGGATCTGGTGATCGGGGAAGGTCCGGCAGCGCGAACTGTTCGGATTGATTTACAACCCTTTACGCTGGTGGGGGCGACGACGCGACTTGGTCTTCTGACAACGCCCCTGCGGGACAGGTTCGGCATTCCGACACGGCTGGAATTTTATACCGTGCCGGAACTGTGTTCCATTGTGGAGCGCGGCGCACGGCTGATGGGAGCGAAATCCACGCCGGACGGGGCGATGGAAATTGCCCGCCGCGCCCGAGGCACGCCGCGCATCGCAGGGCGGTTGTTGCGCCGCGTGGTGGATTTTGCGGTTGTGGAGAGTGACGGAACGGTGACGCAGCAACTGGCGGACCGGTCGTTGACGCGGCTCGGAGTGGATCATCTGGGGCTTGATAATGCGGACCGGCGCTATTTGCGGATGATTGCCGAGAATTTTGCCGGCGGGCCGGTCGGGGTGGAAACCATGTGCGCCGCGCTGAGCGAGGCGCGGGATGCCATTGAAGAGGTGATTGAACCTTATCTGTTGCAGCAGGGTCTGATCCAGCGCACGCCTCGTGGCCGGATGCTGGCGGCTAAAGCATGGGCTCATCTGGGGCTGGACGCGCCCAAGCGCGGACCCCAGGGCGAGCTGTTCGACGGCTAGGGCCGGCGCGGATTTCGGGGGTGAGTATTTGGCGAACATTGAAGGGTGCAGCCGGATTTCGAATCCGCTAGAAGGGCTGGCATGAGCACGATCACGCAAAACCCCGCCCCTTTGTTTACCGCCGCTGATACCACCTATCGCTTTGCCCGCTGGGGCAGGCCGCTGGCGCCTGTCGTCTTTGGTGTGGGTGACGAGAGTTTGCCCCATCTGAAAGAGGCGATCGCCCAGACGGTAGGGATCACCGGCGGTGTGTTGGCGGAAACCGATCCCGAACTTGGCGCGAACTTTATGTGGTTCTTTTGCCGGAGCTGGTCCGAACTGGCCGCAGTGCCCAATCTGGACAAGCTGTTGCCGAATTTCGACCGGCTGATGGCCTCGCTTGAGGAGCAGGGGGCGAGCCGCTACCGGTCTTTCGGATTTGACAGGGACGGGGCTGTGCAGCTTTGCATTGTGCTTATCCGTGTGGATGCGGCGACCGAAGCGATGTCGCTGCAAACCCTTGGCACCAGCGAGACGTTTCAGTCCCTGCTGACATGGGGAGAGGGGGCCTTTGCAGAGGAATCGCCCATCGCTATTATTAAAAGCAACAATATGTGCATCGTAAAACCGGAGTATGCCGCCATCGTCCGTGCGGCCTATGATCCGATGATGCCCGCTGCTACAGAAGACCCGAGCCACGCGCTGCGCCTGTCGGCCCGTGCAACGAAACTAGTGCAGGATATCGAAGATGGTGCATGAGTTTCCGGTCCGCGTGTATTACGAGGACACGGATCTGGCCGGCATTGTCTATTATGCCAATTATCTCAAGTTTATCGAGCGAGCGCGCTCTACCATGGTGCGCGAGGCGGGGCTTGACCAGATGGCCCTGAAAGAGGGGGAAGGGCTGGTCTTTGCCGTGCGACACGTGGATGCGACCTATCTGCGGCCTGCCAAACTGGATGATGCCCTGACCATTGCTACAAAACTGCAACAATTGTCCGGCGCCAAGCTGCTGTTCGAGCAGGATGTCATGCGGGGCGAGGAGAAGCTGTTTTCCTCAAAAATTACAGTGATTTGCATGAATGCTGCGGGCCGCGTTGTGCGTTTGCCGGCAGAAATTCGCGCAAAACTGGGACTGTAACGTACATTTCACTGCCGACCCTGCAATGAAATATGGTTTTTTCCGTGCCGCCTGATTATGTTTACTGCAACAATCACGCCGTTGGCAAACAGCGGCATCAGGCAGTCTTGGATGTAAGACGTAACATAGTCGGGCGGACACATGGAAACTGAAACACTCGCCGCAGTGCAGGAGGTCGACTTCTCGATGCTTGCGCTGTTCCTTCGCGCAACTCTCACGGTGAAGCTTGTGATGCTGATCCTGATCTTTGCCAGCATCTGGAGCTGGGGGATCATTATCCAGAAGTTCATCAACTACCGGATTGCCCGTCGGGAATCGGAAAAATTCGATCGGGCCTTCTGGTCGGGTGATCCGCTGGACGAGTTGTTTGACCGGCTCGGGCCGGAGCCTTCCGGCGCAGCTGAACGGATTTTTGCGGCCGGTATGGTGGAGTGGCGGCGCTCCCACCGCAGTGACGGCAATCTGATTGCCGGTGCACAGGCACGGATTGATCGCAGTATGGATGTGGCCATCAACCGTGAGAGCGAGAAACTGAACAACGGGCTGACCTTTCTGGCAACCGTGGGCGCGATTGCCCCGTTTGTGGGTTTGTTCGGTACGGTTTGGGGGATCAAGAACGCCTTTGAGGAAATCGCGATCCAGCAGAACACCAACCTCGCCGTTGTGGCGCCCGGTATTGCAGAGGCGCTGGTGGCAACTGCGCTCGGCCTGTTGGCTGCGATTCCAGCTGTTATCTTTTACAACAAGCTGAGCACGGATTCCGACCGGATCATCAGCGGTTTCGACAGCTTCGCCGATGAGTTCGCTACAATCCTGTCCCGTCAGTTGGATAGCTGATCATGGGGGCCGGTGTTGTAGACAGAGGTGGCGGAGGCGGTCGCAAGGGCCGTCGCAGCCACGGAAAAAGCAAGCCGATGGCGGAAATCAACGTGACACCCTTTGTGGATGTGATGCTGGTACTGCTGATCATTTTCATGGTGGCTGCCCCGTTGCTGACCGTTGGCGTGCCGATCGAATTGCCCAAGACTGCGGCACAACCCCTGCCGACCGAGGAGGAAGAGCCTCTGGCGCTGGCGATTGCGGCGGATGGAACGCTGATGCTGCAAAACACTGAAATCAATCGCGCCGATCTGGTGGCCAAGATGCGGGCTATTGCAGCGGAGCGTCAGGACGACAAAGTGTTCCTGCGCGCGGACGGGGCGGTGCCCTATGCCAGCGTTATGGAAATCATGGGCGCGCTGAATGCAGGCGGGTTCCGCAATATCGGGCTGGTCACGGATGCGGGTGGTCCGCGTCTGGACGGGACCGACGCCCCGGCGGAGCAGTAGGGGCGTTCCGTGGAGACCGGCACCAAAATATCAATCGGAATGCATGGCATCCTGTTGGGGCTGGCCGCCTTTGGTGGCCCGCTGTTTGACAGTGACGAAAGCAAGGCAATCCAGATTTCCGAAGTGTCGATCATCACGAGCGCGGAATTCGACGGTCTGATGTCCAGCGCGCCGTCCCCGCAGCTGGACGAACCTTCACAGTCCCTGCCTTCGCCACAGGAAGAACCGTCGCAAACAGTGGACGCGCCGCAAGTGGAAACACCGGTCGAAGAGCCGCCGGTTCAGGACAACCAGACACCGCCAGAGACCGATACACCGCCTGAAGCTCCTGATCTTGCAGAGGCGGCAGAGCCGGACACGCCCCCAGAGCCGGTAGTGGAAACTCCACCGGAGCCAGCAGTGGAAAGCACCGAGACCGCAGAGCAAGCGCAGGAGGCAACCGGCAACACAGTCGTTACGCCGGACGCTCAGGTTTCCGATACAGACACAAGCGGTCAGGTTTCGCCGGACCGTCTGGCGTTGCTGCGGCCGAAACCCCGCCCGGCACCGCGAATCGACAATAAGGTCTCGCCCGAGCCGCCAACAGATGCACAAACCGGCGCGGAAGCTGTGGAGTCCACCACACCAAGCGAAGAAGCGGCCGAGCCCGAAGAGACAAAAGAAGAAGTTGCACCAAAGGAAAGCACGACCGAGATCGTGACCGAAGCAGAGCAGGACCCGAATTCGGCTGCTCCGGTGAAATCCGCACGGCCCAAAGGCCGGCCCTCGGATATTGTCGCCCGTGCGCAGGCTGCCAAGGATGCAGCCCGCAAGGCAGCAGAGCAGGAACAGGCCAGACAGGCGGCAACCGATAAGGCAGCAGCAGACAAGGCAGCTAAGGAAGCACAAGCCCGTGCCATTGAAGAGGCGGTCAAAGCCGCCGCTGCCGAAGCCGCAGCAGAGGCCGCAGCCAAGCCGAGCGGACCGCCCCTGACAGGGCGTGAAAAAGGGGCTTTGGTGCTGGCCGTGCAGCAATGCTGGGCGCCGCCGGTTGGTGTGCAGGGTGCTGCAGATCTGGTTGTGACCCTGTCGGTTGAGCTGTCGCAAGATGGTAAACTGGTAGGAAATCCGAAATTGATTGAACCATCCGGCACTCCGCAGGGTTTGGTTCAGCAGGCCTATGAGGCAGGACGGCGGGCCCTGATCCGTTGTGCGCCTTACAGCCTGCCCCAAGACAAATACGAACAATGGCGGCAAATCGAAGTCGTCTTTAACCCCCAAAACATGGCGGTGAGATAATGAAACAGTTTTTGAAGCTCTGTATACTGGCAGCAGCGGTAATAGCTCCGCTTCAGGGGCAGGCCCAAAGTGACGGGCCGCTGCGGATCGAGATTACCGAAGGTGTGATCGAACCGATGCCGATTGCGATCCCCACCTTTGTGGCAGAAAACGCCGGCGCGCAGTCCTTTGCCCAGCAACTGACGGATGTTGTAACCGCCGATCTGGTGAATACGGGTTTGTTCCGTGCCATTCCGGCCAGCGCCCATATCGGCACCATCTCCAATTTCAACGCACCGGCCCAATTCTCAGACTGGAAGGCGATCAATGCGCAGGCTCTGGTGACAGGGGCGGTAAGCCTGACCGAAAACAACCAGATGGTTGTTAAATTCCGTCTGTTTGATGTCTTCGGGCAAGAGCAACTGGAAGGCGTGCAATTTGCGGCCAGCAGCCAGAGCTGGCGCCGGATGAGCCATAAGGTCGCTGATGTGATCTACAGCCGCCTGACCGGTGAAGACCCCTATTTTGACAGTCGCGTGGCCTATATTGCTGAAGAAGGCCCCAAGAACGACCGTAAAAAGCGGGTTGCTGTTATGGATTATGACGGGGCCAATGTGCGTTATCTGACCGGAAGCGAGGATATTGTTCTCGCGCCGCGTTTTTCACCAAATGCGCGGGAAATTATCTATACCACCTATGAAACCGGTGTGCCGCAGGTCTTCCTGATGAATGTGGATACATTGTCCCGGCGCGCCCTTGACGCTGCCGGTCAGGACATGACCTTTGCGCCCCGTTTCAGCCCTGATGGTCGCAAGGTCATTATGTCGCTCAGCAACGGGGGCAACTCGGATATTTACACGTTTGATATTGCCACCGGACAGAAAACCCAGCTGACAAATTCTCCTGCCATTGAAACCGCGCCAAGCTTTAGTCCTGACGGCAGCCAGATCGTGTTTGAAAGCGATCGGGGCGGCGGGCAGCAAATCTATGTTATGCCCGCCAACGGCGGTGAGGCGAAGCGGATCAGTTTCGGGCCCGGACGATACGGCACGCCGGTCTGGTCTCCGCGCGGTGATCTGATCGCCTTCACCAATATCAGCGGCGGCCGCTTTCACATTGGTGTGATGCGCACAGATGGCAGCCAGGAAAAACTGCTGACCGGATCGTTCCTTGATGAGGGGCCGACATGGTCTCCGAACGGGCGTGTCATTATGTTTTTTCGCGAAACCCAAGGGGAAAGCGGTGCCCCTGCGCTCTACTCTATGGATGTGACGGGCCAGAACCTGCGTAAGATTACAACACCCACCTTTGCCTCCGATCCGGCCTGGTCCGGACTGCTGGAGTAGGTGACACGGCATTTCCCATAAGGTAGAAGAACTGCTATAGATGCAGTGAATTTAACGCAGTTCCAAAGCGCCCGAGACGCTGATGAACGAAAGGATGAGCAGATGAAAATGACAAAAATCGGCCTGATGCTGGCCTGTGTGACCGCGCTTGCAGCCTGTGACATGCGCCCCAAGACCGGCGATGACACCGGATACAGCGGCGCGAATGCGAACGGAGCCGGTGTGGGTGGGGTGAATGATCCCTCTTCGGTGGCTTACTTCAACCAGACCATCGGGGATCGGGTGCTGTTTCTGGTAGACCAGCATACCCTGACGCCAGTGGCGATGCAGACACTGGATGGGCAGGCAAACTGGCTACAGCAAAACAGCACTTACTCGGTAACGATCGAGGGCCATGCGGATGAGACCGGTACACGGGAATACAACCTTGCGCTGGGCGCCCGTCGGGCAAACTCTGTCCGGGATTATCTTGTCAGCCGCGGTGTTGCTGAAAGCCGGATCGACACGGTGACCTACGGCAAGGAACGGCCGCTGGCGATCTGCTCGAACGAAGAATGCTGGTCCAAAAACCGTCGCGCGGTGACACTGGTGGCGACCGGACTGACCAGCTAGGTCAAAGAGGAACCTGCGCCGTTTGCGGGCCCCGCAGGCGGCGCGTTCAAGAGTATTTGGGGAACATTGAAGATGCGGATTTTGCGGGCAATCTTGGTAGCGGCGGTTCTGACGCCTCTGGGCGCGCAAGCGCAGGATGGCGAAACGCTGGCGGATATCCGGCAGGAACTGGAGTTTCTCTACGCCGATATTGTTTCCATGAAGCGGGAACTCTCTACCACCGGAGCCGCAACCCAAAGCAGCAGCAATGCTCCGGCCCTTCAACGGATTGATGCACTGGAAGCCGAAATGCGGCGACTGACCGGCGCAATCGAGGAAAAGCAGTTCTGGATCGAAAGTATCGTCAGTGACGGTACAAACCGGATCGGTGATCTTGAATTCCGTTTGTGCGAGATGGAGGCAAACTGCGATGTTTCCTCGCTGGACCGGACCGCTCCTTTGGGCGGCAAGGTGTCGACCCGTCCGCGTGCGCCGGTTCCAACCGGTGGCGGTGTTCAGACGGGCGGGACAAGCGGGACCACAAGTACCGAACAGAATACGTTCCAGCGTGCCATGGCTGCTTATGAAGCGCAGGACTATGCCAGTGCAGCCGCACAATTTGATACGTTGATTTCCAACTTTCCCGGAGGGCCGCTGACCGGCGAAGCCTATTACTGGAAAGGTGCGGCTCTGGCTGCGCAAAACAACTGGGACGGCGCAGCGCGCAGTTTTCTGGAGAGTTTCAGCGGCGCGCCTCAAGGCACCAAAGCACCGGAAGCGCTTTACCGGTTGGGTCTGAGCCTCAAGGAACTGGGCCAGCAAGAAGAGGCTTGTCTGATGCTGGCAGAGGTGCCGATCCGCTATCCGGCCGCTTCTATTCTCGGGGAAGCGCAGGCCAGTCGCAGCGCCATAGGGTGTTCCTGACCCGTCGGCGCAAGCTATGACGCCTGCGTTTTATCAATACATGGAAACCGTGCCGGAAGGGCCGCTTGGGGTGGCTGTTTCGGGTGGTGGCGATTCGCTTGCCCTGCTTGTTCTGATGGTGGATTGGGCAGATCAGACAGGCCGACACATTTCTGCGGTGACAGTGGACCACGGCTTGCGGAATGGCTCTGATGCGGAAGCCCGGTCTGTGGCGCAATTGTGCGCAGACCTCGGCGTTCCCCATAAAACGCTCTTGTGGCAGGACCATCCCGAACGGGGCAACTTGCAGGACAATGCGCGACAGGCGCGGCAGCGATTGATTGCAGATTGGGCGCGGCAACAGGGGATCACAGCTGTCGCTACAGGACATACAAAAGACGATCAGGCAGAGACCCTGTTGTTGCGGCTGAAGCGGGGCAGTGGTGTGGACGGATTGTCGGGCATCCTGCCGCAAAGGATGAAAGACGGAGCCTTGTGGGTGCGGCCGGTGCTTGAGGTGCGCCGCGAGGCCTTGCGCAATGTCCTGCGGGAACGGCAGTTAGAGTGGGTGGAAGATCCGAGCAACGAGGATACCCGTTTTGATCGGGTGAGAATGCGTAAGGCTCTCACATTGCTGGAAGAACTGGGGTTGGGCGTCGAGGTTCTGGCCGATACTGCGACCCGTCTGCAACCGGCCCGCACTGCATTGGAAACGGCAAGCAAAGCTGCCCTGCTGCGTATCGCGACCCCCCGTGCAATTGGCTCGGTCCGGCTTGATGCCGAAGCCCTTTCGAATGAGCCTGAAGAAATCCGATTACGCATCCTTGCCCACTGTCTGCGCTGGGTCTCTGGCGCGCCGTACCGCCCACGCTTCAAAGCGTTGAAACGGGCTTTGACAGCCTGTCTGGAACGCCGGTCGCACAGCCTGTCGGGCTGCCTTATCGCGCCGTTCGGAGCCGGTGGGAGCGAAATCACGCGGGAGGTTGCTGCGGTGCCTGCAAGCCATGGGGAAACCTGTGCGTTTGACGGGCGCTTTAAGTGTGAACCAGCCAGCGGAGTGTGGCGTCCTTTGGGGAAAGACGGGATAATCCAGCGGCCGGAATGGCGTGAAACTGCCGAAAGCAGAAATGCTATCCTCGCCTCTCCGTCTTTATGGTATAATAACGAATTGAAGTCGGCGCCCTTTGTCGATAATAACCCTGACTGCAAGTGTTGGCTGCGGAATGGAACAGAAAGTTTTTATGCAACCATTGTGACGCATTGAAACTACCCCGCGGAAACCTATGTTTCACGTAACACTTTATTAAATACTCGGCACGTAAAGTGCCTTAAGGAGAACCGCCTTGGGAAATACCAAAAATCTGGCTTTTTGGGTCGTGCTGTTTCTGCTGATCGTTGCCCTCTTCAACATGTTCAGCAACGGACAAAGCGCTGGCAACGAGAATCAGATCACTTATTCCGAATTTATCCAGTCCGTTGAAAAGGGGAATGTGTCCGAAGTTCAGATGGATGGTGAATTGATCACTATCGTGAACAAGGATGGTTCCCGCTTCCAGACGATCCAGCCCCGCGCGGCGATGGAATCCGACAAGCTGACCGATCAGATGATCGACGCGGGCGTGAATGTGAACGTCAAGGCGCAGGAACAATCCGGTTTCCTTTCTGCGATGTCCTTGTGGCTGCCGTTCTTGGTGCTGATCGGGGTCTGGATTTTCTTTATGAACCGGATGCAGGGCGGCGGACGTGGCGGCGCAATGGGTTTCGGGAAGTCCAAGGCTAAACTGTTGAATGAACGTCACGGGCGGATCACTTTTGATGATGTGGCCGGTATCGACGAAGCCAAAGACGAACTGGAAGAGATTGTCGAATTCCTGCGTGACCCGCAAAAATTCAGCCGCCTTGGTGGTAAAATTCCCAAAGGGGCGCTGCTTGTCGGTCCTCCCGGTACTGGTAAAACCCTTTTGGCCCGTGCCATCGCGGGGGAGGCTGGCGTACCTTTCTTCACCATCTCCGGTTCCGATTTTGTGGAAATGTTTGTGGGTGTGGGTGCATCCCGCGTCCGCGACATGTTCGAACAGGCAAAGAAAAACGCGCCTTGCATTGTCTTCATCGATGAAATCGATGCGGTCGGCCGCCACCGTGGCGCCGGTTACGGCGGTGGCAATGACGAGCGCGAGCAAACACTGAACCAGTTGCTGGTTGAAATGGACGGTTTTGAAGCCAACGAAGGTGTGATCCTTCTGGCGGCAACCAACCGACCAGACGTTCTGGACCCTGCGCTGCTGCGTCCGGGCCGGTTTGACCGTCAGGTTCAGGTGCCAAACCCCGACATCAATGGCCGCAAGAAGATTCTTGAGGTACATGCCCGCAAGACTCCGCTCGGGCCGGATGTGGATCTGCGCATCATCGCCCGTGGTACTCCCGGATTTTCAGGTGCGGATCTGGCGAACCTCGTGAACGAATCCGCCTTGATGGCTGCACGGACCGGCAAACGCTATCTGACGATGGAAGATTTCGAAAACGCCAAAGACAAGGTCATGATGGGTGCTGAGCGCCGTTCTATGGTGATGTCCGAGGATGAGAAAAAGCTGACCGCCTATCACGAAGCAGGACACGCTATTGTCGGTCTGAATGTGCCCCAGCACGATCCGATCCACAAAGCGACAATCATTCCGCGCGGCCGTGCGCTGGGTCTGGTATTGTCCCTGCCGGAACGGGATCAGTTGTCTGTGACCAAGACCAAATATAAGTCGCAGATTGCGATGGCGATGGGTGGTAAGGTTGCGGAAGAACTGATCTTTGGCGAAGAGAATGTGACCTCCGGTGCATCTTCTGATATCCAGCAGGTCACGCGAATTGCGCGGGCGATGGTTACGCAGTTCGGCATGTCTGACAAGCTTGGCAATATCGACTATGCGAACCGTCAGGACACTTACCTCGGTCCGCAGGGCGGCGGTGTAAACGCTGGCCCTGACACACAGGAAATCATCGACGCAGAAGTGCGCAAGCTGGTGGACGAAGGCTATGAACGGGCCAAGCAGATTCTGACAGAACATGCGGACCAGTTGGAAAACATGGCGCAAGGTCTCTTGGAATACGAAACCCTCACCGGGGCTGAAATCAAGAAAGTCATCGCTGGCGAACCGTTGAACCGTGGTTCGGATGATGACGATGACACAGACACCGGTGGAAACTCCCCCAGTGTGGCTGCTGTTCCGAAAACGAAGAAGCCGAAGAACACACCCAAAGGGGATATGGAACCCGATCCTGTGTAACGATCCGTTCGTTTCAGTAATCACCGATATTGATCCTGTAAAAGGCCCGCGCCCCGCGCGGGTCTTTTCTTTTGGTCCGGTCTGGGGTCTAACTTGCCACGAACCACGCCAGAGGGTGTGGACCCGTAACAAACTGTTAAGGAAGAAGCCCCATGCCGGCATTGAAACCCACGACCTACAGCTGCGAGATCGTCTACCTTGGCGTGGTGCCGGACCGTGAAGCGGCTCTGGCCTCGGATTCCCACAGCGAAGTATTTGCCAGTTTCGCAGGTGTAGAAGGCGAATGCCACGCGGGCCTCACCCGTCCGTCTTGCTCTCGCGTTTTATCCCAGCATCCAAGAGGCACGGAAATCCGCAATGCACGCCAGTTTTCCATCGTCAGTGCCGAAGAACTTGATCTGATTGCTGCAGAAATCGGACTGGATAGCATTGATCCGGCATGGCTTGGGGCCAGCATCATGGTGCGCGGCCTTCCGGATTTCACCTTCATCCCTCCTTCTTCGCGTTTGCAAACCGAAGAGGGCACAACTCTTGTTGTGGATATGGAAAACCGTCCCTGCATTTTTCCCGGAAAAGAAGAACTGGAACCGCGCCATCCGGGAAAAGGCAAGCTGTTCAAGACTGCGGCCACAAACAGGCGCGGCGTGACCGCCTGGGTGGAGCGGGAAGGGGTACTGCGGGTTGGGGACCGCTTTACCCTGCACATTCCTGACCAGCGTCAATGGGCTCCGGAGGCCTGACACAGCGTGGAAGGCATTAAAACTGCCCTTGGGTCAGCGTGAATCAACACAGGCGGCGATTACGGGTGGGATTGTGTCGTATTTGCTCTGGGTTAGAGGGCGTGTTTTTCGGCATTAATTACCGATGTGACACTGCAAGACCACCAGACACAGGGAAGAGTGAAAATGGCTTACAAGACCGACATCGAAATCGCGCGGGAGGCGTCGAAACTACCGATCCAGGAGATCGGCGCGAAATTGGGCATCGGCACGGATGACTTGCTTCCGTTCGGCCATGACAAAGCCAAGGTCAGCCAGTCCTTTATCGATTCCGTGCAAGACCGCAAGAACGGCAAGCTGGTGCTGGTAACGGCCATCAACCCGACCCCGGCGGGCGAAGGCAAAACCACAACTACCGTCGGGTTGGGCGACGGGCTGAACCGGATTGGCAAGAACGCCTGCGTTTGTATCCGTGAGGCGTCCCTCGGCCCGAACTTCGGGATGAAAGGTGGCGCGGCGGGCGGCGGGTATGCCCAAATCGTGCCCATGGAAGACATGAACCTGCACTTTACAGGGGACTTCCATGCGATCACCTCTGCCCATTCCCTGCTGTCCGCTATGATCGACAACCATATCTATTGGGGCAACGATCTTGAAATCGATGTGCGCCGCGTGGTCTGGCGCCGCGTTGTGGATATGAACGACCGTGCCCTGCGGCAGATCACGGCTTCTTTGGGCGGTGTTGCGAACGGTTTCCCGCGTGAAGCAGGATTTGACATCACGGTCGCCTCCGAAGTGATGGCGATCCTGTGTCTGGCGCGCAATCTGACGGATCTGCAAGAACGGCTGGGCAATATGATCGTTGCCTACCGTCGCGACCGCACCCCTGTTTACTGCCGCGATATCAAGGCGGACGGTGCGATGACTGTACTGTTGAAAGACGCGATGCAGCCCAATCTGGTGCAGACACTGGAAAACAATCCGGCCTTCGTGCATGGCGGACCTTTTGCAAATATCGCCCATGGCTGTAATTCCGTTATGGCCACGACAACAGCGCTGAAACTTGCGGATTTCGTGGTGACGGAAGCAGGCTTCGGGGCGGATCTCGGGGCTGAGAAATTCCTCAACATCAAATGCCGTAAGGCTGGTCTGGCACCGGATTGCGTTGTGCTGGTGGCCACGGTACGCGCAATGAAGATGAACGGCGGCATCGCCAAGGCCGACCTTGGGGCAGAGAATGTGGATGCGGTAAAGGCCGGCTGTCCGAACCTTGGCCGTCATATCAGTAACCTCAAAGGTTTTGGTGTGCCTGTTGTTGTGGCCATTAACCATTTTGTCACCGACACGGATGCCGAGGTGCAGGCGGTGAAGGATTATGTGGCTGCGCAGGGTTCCGAGGCGATTGTGTCCCAGCATTGGGAATTCGGCTCCAAAGGCTCCGAAGCGCTGGCAACCCGCGTGGCACAGATCGCCGAAAGCGGCGCTTCCCAGTTCGCCCCGCTTTATCCCGACGAAATGCCCCTGTTCGAAAAGATCGAAACTATCGCCAAGCGGATCTACCGTGCGGATGAGGTCCTTGCGGATAAGAAAATCCGTGATCAGCTGCGGCTGTGGGAGGAACAGGGCTATGGCGACTTGCCGGTCTGTATGGCGAAAACGCAATATTCCTTCTCGACCGACCCGAACCTGCGCGGTGCACCAACCGGACATTCGGTTCCTGTGCGTGAGGTGCGGCTAAGCGCGGGCGCGGGTTTTGTTGTTGTCGTCTGCGGTGAAATCATGACGATGCCGGGCCTCCCCCGTGTCCCCAGTGCGGAGAACATCCACCTGAACGAAGCAGGCCAGATCGAAGGACTGTTCTGATCAGGACCTGCCTGTTATAGCGATGGCATAATCACCATGTCCGGCCGGGGGCTTTGCCTCCGGTCAGGCTATTCGAGAGACAGAGAAAGGTCATAAAGTGACTGGGAAAATTATTGACGGCAAAGAGTTCGCAGCCTCCGTGCGGGCCAAAGTGGCTGAACATGTGACGCGGTTGAAGACTGATCACAATGTCACGCCGGGCCTTGCTGTGGTGCTGGTTGGCGAAGATCCGGCCTCTGAGGTTTATGTGCGCAACAAAGGCAAATCTACGCTGGAAGTGGGCATGAACTCTTACGAACACAAGTTGCCTGCAGACACATCCGAGGAAGATCTTCTGGCGCTTATTACCCAGTTGAACGAAGATCCGGCGGTCCACGGCATCCTGTGCCAGCTTCCTTTGCCTGACCACTTGGACGAGGAATTGGTGATCAACTCGATCGTGCCGGAAAAAGATGTGGACGGCTTTCATATTTCCAATGTCGGCCTACTGAGCACCGGACAGAAGTCCATGGTGCCCTGCACACCGCTTGGCTGTCTGATGATGTTGCGCGACCACCACGGCAGCCTGTCGGGGCTGAATGCCGTAGTTGTCGGCCGCTCCAACATCGTGGGTAAGCCGATGGCGAACCTGCTGTTGAAAGACAGCTGCACAGTCACAATCGCCCATTCCCGCACCAAGAACATCGAAGCACTTTGCCGTACCGCTGACATCGTTGTGGCCGCTGTAGGGCGGCCCGAAATGGTGACCGGAGAGTGGATCAAAGAGGGGGCAACTGTGATCGACGTAGGCATCAACCGGATTCCCCATCCCGAAAAAGAAGGCAAGACAAAGCTTGTCGGTGATGTGGACTTTGCATCCGCCGCGGCAAAAGCCGGCGCGATCACACCTGTTCCCGGTGGTGTGGGTCCGATGACTATTGCCTGCCTGCTGGCCAATACGGTTACAGCCTGCTGTCGTGCCAACGGTCTGGACGAGCCGGAAGGGCTGACCGCCTGACACGACAATTCAAAAGAAAAGCGCGGCGTCGTTCAACACCCCGACGCCGCGCCCTTAGACAATTACTTTTCAGAACGGCTCGCGCGTATTTCGCGCACTGATACTCGATTACATTTACCCGGTTACAGTCCAGCCGTCCGACCGGCCCAATCGCACCGGTTCACGTCAGATAGAGCGCGCTTTGTTCGCATCAAGCCTCAAGTTGCGGTTCTCTGGCCTTTTCCATCGGGACCGGCAGTGCTTGTGATCCCGTCAAGACAGCCAGCGCCTTTCCAGACATCAAAGGCGCAAATACCGGATCGCAACAGCGCAGTCCGCCGGTATAAGCCCCGAAGGCAGGTAGGATAACGCGGCTTTGGTCAATCAGGAAACAGGGGCGCGACATGCGGCCTGCTTTGGACCTGAGGCTTGCCTTGGGGTGGTAGTGGCCGGAAATTTCGCCTTGCGCGCCGGATTGGGCGATATGGCGGAACACCAGCGGGCCGGTTTTGAACTCTGCCATATGGGTGCCCCCAAGCGCCACCGGCCCCGGATCGTGGTTGCCTTGAAGCCATATCCAGCGTCGTCCCGCCATCAGCGTGGTAAGCTGGGCGTGGTCTTCAGGCTCCAGTGCGTCCTGCCCTGCATCATCGTCAAAACTGTCGCCGAGGCAGATCACGCTGAGCGGATCAAGCGCATCTATCGCTTGTGCCAGCCGGTTCAGGGTCTCGCGGTTTTCATAGGGAGGCAAAAGCGCGCCGCCCCGTCGGGCGATCCGGTCGGATTTGCCAAGGTGAAGATCGGATACACAAAGCAGGCGTCGCTCCTGCCACCAGAGCAGGCCGGAGGCGAGAGCTGTCAGGGTGATCCGGTCCAATGTGAATGAATAGCCGTGCATCGCGGCGTCATGCTACTCCTTGCGCAGGAAATCAAGTCAATTCACGCCAATCCGGCCTCTCGCATCAATTCTGCGGCTTCAATCGCCGCGGCACGATCCATCGCTGCACCGTAAATCGGCACTTTTCCCACCTCCAGCAGCATCGGAGCGCTAAGGGGGGTGACATGCGGGGCTTTAACATGGTCGATCCGGCCCTGCACACGGGTCAGCATTTCTTCGATCCGGCCGAAATCCACCAATCCCCCCATCGCTTCTGCGCGGGTGATCTGCAATAACAGATGGTCCGGATCATATTTTAGCAATGTGTCGTAGAGAATATCCGAGGAAAACGTGGCCTGCCGGCCGGTTTTACGCTTGCCGGGCAGATTTTTTACAATAAGCCCCGCAATCGTTGCAACGTTGCGAAAACTGCGCTTCATCACCGCATTGTTGGCGAGCCATCCTTCCAGCCCGTCACGCAGGTCATCAGGTGAAAGCAGCGCAGCAGGATCTTCAACCGCATCCAGCCCCCAGATCAACAGGGCGTAATCGGTGGCCACAAATCCGATCGGATGCAAACCGGCCAGCTCCATCCGCTTCGTAACCAGAAGCCCCAGCGTTTGCAGCGCGTTACGTCCTGCGAACCCGTAAAAACAGGTATAGGCCCGAGTGTCACGCCAGTAGCTTTCAACCAACATCCGTCCGGGTTTGGGCAGCGATGAAACCTCTTGTTGCATCTCCAGCCAGCTTCGGGTGTGTTCCGGCAAGGCCGACCAGTCTGCGCTGTTCAACAGCGCAATCACGCGGGTAGACAGCAACGTGGAGGTGGCAAACTTGGTGCCGGCAAAAGTCGCGATGCGGGGTTCCTTGCGTCCTTTGGTGACCTGCACGGTCATTTCGCGCAAGCCTTCATACCGCACCACCTGCCCGCCAATCAGAAAGGTATCGCCTTCGACCAGTGTAGCGGCGAAACCTTCTTCGATTTCGCCCAAAGGGGCACCGCCGCGTCCGCGCCAGCGCACGTTTAACGTTTCTGTGTCCACAATCGTGCCGACATTCATCCGTATGCTCTGTGCGCTGCGCGGATCACGCAATTGCCAAAGCCCTTCCGCGTTTTGCATCAGCCGTTGCCATCGATCATAAGCCCTGAGTGCATAGCCGCCGGTGGCGCAGAATTCCAGACAGTCTTCAAAATTGGTTCGGCTCAAGTCTGAATAGGGGCCTGCTTGTGTGATCTCTTGATAGAGCGCTTCAGCATCAAAGGGACCGGCGCAGGCCCGCAGAAGGATATGCTGACACACCACATCCCGAGGGCCCCTTGCACGGGGTTCCCCGTCCAGAGTGTTCTCGCGCACGGCTTCCAGAGCTGCTTGCGCTTCGAGGACCTCGAAGCGGTTGGCAGGTACAATCACCGCACGGGAGGGGGCGTTGTAACGGTGGTTTGACCGCCCGATCCGTTGAACCAGACGTTTTATATTCTTGGGTGCGCCCACCTGTATCACCAGATCCACATCGCCCCAGTCGATCCCGAGATCAAGGGTGCCGGTACACACCACGGCCCGCAGGCTGCCTGCCACCATTGCCGCCTCGACTTTGTCGCGTGCTTCGCGTGCAAGTGATCCGTGGTGCAGGGCGATAGGAAGGGCGTTGTCATTGGCAGTCCAGAGCGCGCGGAAAAAGATTTCTGCCTGCGCACGGGTGTTGATAAAAATCAGCGTGGTATTGGCCCCTTCCACCAATTCAAGCACATCCTTCACTGCGTAAACCGCCCCCGCTCCGGCCCAAGGGGGCGGGGTATCGCTGCGCAGAATGGTGATATCGGGGGCAGGGCCGGGATCGGCGGTGATGATCTCGCAGGGGCGTGGGTAGGGGGCCAGAAATCTGCCAAGTGCAGGGGGATCTTCCACAGTTGCAGACAGACCAACCCGCCGCATGTCAGGGCAAAGGCTTTGCAAACGTGACAGGCACAACATCAACTGGTCGCCCCGCTTGCTTTCGGCCAGAGCGTGAATCTCATCCACCACAACCCGTTGTAAACCTGCAAAAATCTTCGGGGCATCCGGATAGGACAGTAAAATGGCGAGGGATTCCGGTGTGGTCAGCAGAATATGCGGCGGATCGGCCCGTTGCCGTTTTCGTTTGGTTTGTGACGTGTCGCCTGTGCGATCCTCTACTCTTATCGGCAGGTCAAGCGCATCGATCGGGGTTTGCAAGTTGCGCCGGATATCCGCAGCCAGCGCCTTGAGCGGCGAGACGTAAAGCGTATGCAGTCCGTCCTTCGGGTCGGTGGAAAGGTCGATCAGGCTCGGCAGGAAACCGGCCAGTGTCTTGCCGCCTCCGGTCGGGGCTATCAGCAGGGCTGCAGGTGCTCCGGCGCGATCCAGAAGCTGCTGCTGGTGGGGATGGATGTGCCAGCCACGGGTCGCAAACCAGTCCTGGAAGTTCGGCGGAAGGGTGTTCATTCACTAGAGGTAGCGCGGCCTTGCTGGGTTGGAAAGGGGGCTGGCTGCCCCCTGACCCCCGCGGATATTGCAGGCCAGAAGAAGTGCTGTCAGCGCGAGCGTGGTTTCAGCGCGCGAATGTGGCGGATCACGGTTTCGGGGAGCGTGGTGTCAGCACCGGGTGGAGCAGCATCCAGTGCGCTTTCCACATCCTTTTTCAGGATGCCGATAGTGTTGTCATCTGCAAAGCCGTCGCGGGCAAATTCGATTTCCTCAAACCCAGAAGCCAGCCAGTTCTGGCCCGACGATGTGTGGATCAGGTCGAGCAGTTTCTTTTCATCAATCTGTGCCGCATCTGCCCAGTCCAGCACCAGCCGCGTGGTGGCGGTGTTGGTCGCTGCGAGCAGGTTGTTTAATACTTTCGCTGCCATACCAGCGCCAGTATCGCCCATATGGTGGAAATGGGCGCCCATCGCGGAAAACAAGGGCATGAGGTAGTCAATATCGCTGTCGCTACCGCCGAGCATGAAAGAAAGGCGGGCTTCTTGCGCGGCAATTGCGGCGCCCGACATCGGGGCGTCGATAACCGTGCAGGAAATGCGGTCCTTTAGGGCGCTGATATAGCGTGGGGATAAGGTGGAAGAAATCACCACATGGGTCAGTTCAGGCAAGCGGTCCAGCAGGGACTGATCGGTGAAGAGAAGAGCCTCGGTTTGGGCTATGTCGCGCACGACGCTGATCAGGATTTTGGTATCGGAGGGCAATTTTTCCGGATCGTCCGTGATGGTCCGGTTGTCGGGCCCGTAGTGGGAGGGATCGCGCACATCAAAGCCGGTTGCATCAAAACCGGCGGCGCAAAGCGCGGCAAGCATGGGTTCGCCCATGCGGCCACAGCCTGCGACGACGGTTTTCAAGTCTGCTGCTGTATGATCAGTGTTCGACAACGGATTCCGCCACGAACAGGTTGGCCCATGCCCGTTCCACCAGATCAATCGCCATTTTATAGGGGCGACCTTCGTAATCACAGATGGATTTCATCTGTGTAAAAAGAAACGGTGCGTGATACGCCGCATAGGTGTTGTCCACTTGCGGATACAGCTTGGAGAACAGGTGGATCAGCACCTGTTCATCCAGCGGCATTTTCATCGCCTTGCTGACCAGTGCATAAATCTGGATCATCTGGTCACGGGTCGGACGGTCCACCAGCACCTTGTAGTAAATCCGGCGCAGCGCCGCGCCGTCAAAGATTTCCGCAGGGTGGAAGTTGGTTGAGAAAATCACCAGCGTATCAAAAGGAACAAGGAATTTTTCGCCCGATTGCAGGGACAGGATATCCTCCCCGCCCTCCATGGGAACAATCCAGCGGTTGATCAGAGCCTGGGGCGGTTCCGCCTGACGGCCAAGGTCATCCACGATGAAAACGCCGCCCGTCGCCTTGAGCTGGAGCGGGGCCTGATAGGTCTTGGAATTGGAGTTGTAGTTCAGTTCCAACATGCTGAGCGTCAGTTCGCCGCCGGTAATGACCGAAGGCCGGTTGCATAGCACATAGCGGTTATCGAACTGCATACCCGTCCGCCGCAGCGAATTCGGATCAGCGGCGCTTTCTTGTGCATGACCGTGCACGATCGGATCGTAAACCGAGATCACCTGACCGGAATATTCCAGAACTTTGGGAACAAAAATCTTATCCCCCAATGCATCCCTTATCCCATTGGAAATAGAGGATTTCCCATTGCCGGGCGGTCCGTACATGAGGATAGATTTTCCGGAATTTACCGCAGGGCCGAGTTGGGTGAGCAAACCGTCAGGAATGATCAGATGGCCCATAGAATTTTCAAGCGCTTCCTGAGTGATACCCACGTCCGCTACGGATTGCAGTTTAACCTGTTCTCGGTAATCGTTAAGCGGGATTGGCAGGGCGCCGAAATATTCGGATTGGGCCAGCGCATCAAGCGCGCGCGATTTGCCGCTTTCGGACATCTGGTAGCGCAGCTCGGTCCCGGATTTACCCGTTACTTCAAGCATGTTCTGGCTGCGGGCCATTTCAATCAGCTCAAGTGCCACAGGAGTGGAGCAGCAGAGTGTCTTTTCCACGTCACCCGGGGTCGAGACGTTCTTGCGGAACATTGTCTTGATCAGAATGTCCCGCGCGAACACGGGATTAAGCCCCGTTGCCGCCACGGACATCGGAATTTTGGGCGGATGCAAAGTGCGCGCCTGCATGTTCATATCAACACCACTGCTTATGTTTTTTATGGGCCGAGCGTACCCTGTCTAGCCGGAACGGGTAAACAAAAACTGTATTTGATTTTGCGGATCGGTGCGGTTTGATTTAACTTGTCTGAAACAGGCAACAGCCCGGGGGCAATGGTGCGAAATTTATTCTGGATTTGGTACGCCTTGTTCCTGATCGGACTGCTTGCAGTGTTTGCCATGCTACGGGTGAACGATGGCGCGGTTTTGATCCTCAGCTTTGATGGTGACGCGATCCATATGGCGCAAATCGTGTTGCGGATGCAGGACGGAGAGTTGCCCCATCAGGATTTTCTGACCCCGCTCGGCGTGACGGCGTTTTTACCGGTGGTCTGGTTGATGAATGCCGGGTCCGGTCTGGGCGCGGCCTTTGCCTATGCGCCCGTCCTGATCGGGCTGGTCTGTCTGCCGGCAGTCTATTTTGTCGGGATTACAAGGTTTTCACCTGCGGGCGCGCTGGCCTTTGGCGGGGTGTTTTTGGTGCAGCTTCTGGCGATGGTGCATGGTGGTGTGGAACCCACAGTTACCGTTTCCATGTATTACAATAACTGGTGTTGGGCGGTGTCAGCATTGCTGGTTGTTTTGGCGGTACTTCCTCCGCGCTCGTCGTCTGTAAAGGCGATTTGGGCCGAGGCGCTTGTCCTTGGGGGCGGGGTGGCTTTTCTCACTCTGACCAAAGCGCCTTTTGCGGTTTTTCTTCTGCCGGCCCTGATCGTTGCCTTACTGGTGCGGGGGCAATGGAAGACGCTGGTTTGGAGCGTAGTTTGGTCGTTGATCGTGATGGGGACTGTGACATTTCCCTACGGACTGGTGGCACACTGGCAAGGGTATGTTGCGGATCTGCTCTATGTGGCAAAATCCGGAGCACGGGGCCAGCCGGGGGCCGCGCTGCCGTTGATGTTGCTCGCGCCCTCACAGGTTGTGGGTAATCTGGCCATTCTCGTTGCTGTTCTATTGCTGCGGCAAGCGCGAAAGTCGGGTGAGGCCTTGGTTCTGTTGGTACTGGCAGCGGGGTGGGTGTTGATCACCCACCAGAACTGGCAGAACGATCCGCACTGGCTGGTGCCTGCGGGGCTGGTCCTTATGGTGTTTGCCAAAGATATCACGCTTTACAACCGGTTCGGATGGCCGTTGCAACGGGCACTGCAAAGCGTCGCGGTGCTTTTGTTTGCGTTGGGTGCGCCGTTGCTGATGACCCAAGTGCAGTCCCTTTTGATTCACAACAGCCTGAAGCCTGATCGGTTTGCCGCAGCAATGAAAGGCGCGGGGCAGGGTGACTTGCGGTTTCGCAGTGCCGCCGCCGCAGATGTGCGGGTAGAGCGCCCCTTTGACGGGCTGTCAGGAGAGACCACTGCGGCAACCCTGTTGAACGGTGAAACCCTGCCATCCTGTCAGAAAATTACGGGCCTTTTGTCCGATCTGATTGAGACCGGGAAGCGACTGGACCGGCTTCCTCAAACCGGAGGGGCTCAAGTGCTTTATGCGGATTGGGTGAACGGGCTGTGGCTGTTTTCCGAAATCGCACCATTGAAAGGGGGCGCACCTTGGTATTACGGAGGCGCGGCGGGCTTTGCGCAGGCAGAGTATCTGGTGGTGCCGCTCTGTCCTATGGGGCAGGGGGTGCGCCGGATGATCCTGAATGCAATTGCTCAGGATCCGGCTTTAAACTTCAAAGAAGTGGAGCGGAACGAACTGTTTATCTTACTGGAGCGGAATTGAGGGTCAGGAGACTATGCCAGCCTGCAAAATCAGGTAACAGGCGAGGGACGCGCTGAGTGTGACGCCGTAGGGAAATTTTCCGCCCACCTGCCAGGATTTCCAACCCGCAAGATAAGGTTTCAACGAACCGATTGCGCCGATCCCGCGATGCAATGCAACAGTCAGCAGTGACAAGGCGGCAAGCAGCATCAGGAACATTGTCGCGTCCCCGAGTGCGATGAACGGCGCCATTGCCGCGATAAACTTGCTGTCGCCTCCGCCCATATAGCCGAAAGCCGTTAACAAAAAGCCAACGGCCAGCATGAGCGCGGCCTGAGCAATGCGCAGGGCATATAGATCAAGCGGGAAGATCAGCAGGCCGACCACAGCAAAGGCCAGAAACAGCCCCAAGGTGGTCTTATTATAGATTTTCATGTACCGCAGGTCGCTGATCGCGGCCCAAATGCAAAAGGGCAGGGCGATCAGCAGAAGAACCACTGTCGGGTCCAAAAGTTTTTCCATCAGCTTTTAATTGTGCGTGTCAGTGCTTCCAGACTGCGGACCGCCTCTTCAAAATGGCGGGGGTGCGTGTCGATTGCGTCTTCCAGAAGCCCGCGGCCAATGTCTGTATCGCCCTGTTTTACCGCGGACAGGCCAGCAGTATAGAGCATCTGCGCCTTTTCAGTCTCGCTCATCGGGACGACGGGCAACGCATAGTTTTTCTGCGCAGCGCGGGCGAGCACCAGATTGTTCTTGGCGGTAAACAATTTGCGGTCATAGGTGATCGCTTGCACGAACAGCTTTTCCGCACCCTTGTAATCCCCGCGGGCCATTTTCGAATAGCCCCAGTTGTTCATTACGTTAGAGGGTTTTGTCGTCAGGCCAGTTGCAATTTCATAAAAGCTGTCCGCTTTCTTCCATTTCTTCTGGCTGTCTGCGATCATCGCTTCCAGACGGTAACGCTTGTAGGTTTCTACCGTAGGGGGGACCTGATTTAACTGGGCTTCTGCGCCTTTCCAGTCGTTTGTCCGGATCAGTGCATCAGCCAGATCAATCCGGTCCTGATCGGTGCCATCTTCAGACTCCACCAGTTTTTCGAATACCGGTACCGCTTCTGCCGCGCGTTTGGCACGGATCAGGGACTGGGCCAGACCGCGCCGGAACTCTGTCCGCTCGGGATCTTTGGTCAGGGAACTGCGGAAATATTCGACGGCTTCGTTCGGATCGGCGACCGTCAGCATAATATCGTTCAGGTCGGTTGCATCTACGACGCTTGTAGGATCAAGATCTGCCGCTTTTGATGCGTCGCCATTGTCTGCACATGCGCCAAGTGCCAGCAAGCCGGCGATTGCGAGTGTGCCCATTAGTGGATTGCCCATGGGTCTGTTCCTGTACTGCTCGTTTTAGCCCGAGTTTGATGTGGATAGCAGCAGGTATTTTCCGTTGCCCCGCCTCACCAACTCGAAGTCATTATTAGTATTAGGAGAAGAATACTCCGTGTTATCCATAATTGCGATAACTTTGGTCAAATTCTTGCGAATTTCTTCGGAACTGCCGTTATCAAGCCCATATGCGAGCTGAAAGACACGCTTTGCCTCGGCATATTCACCCTGAGACATCAAAACGACGCCCAGATTGTTCCATGCCGGAACGAAATCGGGGTCTTTTTTCACAGCGAGTTGCAAGAGTTCATTGGCGTGGTGCAAACGGCCCAGGTGCATGTTGGCAGAGCCAAGGGCGCTCAGCACATCGGCATTCAGCCCCTTTTCAGCCGCTGCGCGCGTATAAGCTTTCAGTGCAAGTTCATATTCTTTTGAGGCCATAAGACGGTGCCCGACAGTCAGCCCGTCCACTGCTTCGGTCACTTTTTCCGTTCCCGCCGGCGCCTTCAACCCTTCGTGCACCACTGCGAGCGAACGGGAGTTCACTGTCTGACTTCCAGAGCAGGCGCCAAGGGCAACAGTCGCGAATGCCGCTGCCAGCGCGGCCGGATTATTTTTGAACCATGTGAACATAGATATCAAAGACCGAAGGTCCCACCATAATTACAAGAAGAGGAGGCACCGTGAACATCATGGTGCAGAGCGTCATTTTTGTTGGCAGCTTGTTGGCCTTTTCTTCGGCGCGGGTCACACGTTTGTCCCGCATTTCAGAGGCGTATACCCGCAAGGCTTCGCCAAGGGATGTGCCGAAGGTGGCCGATTGGATCATCACAGTCACAAAGGCGGAAATGTCCTGACAGTCACAACGTTCCGCCATGTCGCGCAGGACTACCGGGCGTTCCTTACCGGCGCGCATTTCGTTCGCTACGATGGTGAATTCTTCAGAAAGGGCAGGGGCCGACGGGGCGATTTCCTTGGCGACACGTTGCACCGCCTGATCAAGCGACTGGCCCGCCTCGATACAAACCAGCATGAGGTCGAGCGAATCGGGGAAGCCGTTCAGGATTTCTTCCTGACGGGTGCCGCGGCGCTTTTCGACCCAGTAAATCGGGGCGTAGTAACCGACAAAACCCGGACCAAGGGTCTGGATTGCAAGCCATTTCAGATCGGATGTGCCGCTTGTCAGCAGGAACGTGTAAATTGTGCCCAGCAGCAGCCCCGCCAACCCGAGCACAAGTTGCAGAAAGTGGAAGGTCCGCACAGCGCCTTTAGTCCGGTAACCGGCCTGGATCAGCTTGAGCCGCCGGTCCGAAAATTCCTGTTGGTCCTGCGGTTCGAGATAAGCGGCAAACTTGTCGAGGTTCGGCCCCTTCTGTTTTTCCCGTAGTTCCAGCTTGGGTTGGTCCCCGGAGCCCCGTTTCGGGCTCGGGTTGCGCACCGCAGATCCGGCCAGCCGGTCAAACGGGTCCTCCTTTTTGGTCAGCAGGAAGGGCAATGTCATTACGATACAGAAAATGCCAAGCACGCCCATGGCGATGAAAGGGCCCGCTGGCCCCAAGATTTCTTCAAGGTATAAGTTGAACTGTTCAAGCATCTGACGGCTCCTATACCTTAATGTTTACCATGTGACGCATAACCAAAACGTTAATGGCAAGCATGACAAACACGGCAATCGCTGCGGGCATGTAGTATTCAGTGGGCTTAACGGCATCATAATACGTGGGGTTCATCACGTTCACACCACCGAGCGCGGCAAGGGGGAAGCCGGAGAGGAACATGCCGGACCATTTTGCCTCGGCGGTGATGGCATTTACGCGACGGAACAGTTTGAACCGCGAACGGATCACTTTGGACAGCCCGTCAAGAACTTCGGCCAGATTACCGCCCGCTTTGGCCTGAATAGCCACAGCAACGGTCAGAAAGCGCAGGTCGGGTACGTCAATCCGCTCTGCCATGTTGTTCAAGGCAGCGGCAATATCGGCGCCATAAGCAGTTTCATCAACGATCATGCCAAACTCGGATCCGATCGGATCGGGCATTTCTGTAGCTACGATGTTGATTGCGTTGGAAAAGGGGTGGCCCACGCGCAGGGAGCGTACAATAAGGTCAACCGCATCCGGCAGTTGTTCTTCAAAGGCAGCCATGCGTTTTTTCGCCTTACCGCTAAGCCAGAAATAAACACCGCCGCCCCCGATCAGAACAGAGAGAATGCAGCGCAAAACCAGACCGGTTTCGGTGAAATAGGTGAGGCCGCCAAAGCTGAGCGCGGCAACCAGTATCATCACCATAATCAAGGCAGTCGGCGAAAAGGCTATGTTGGCCTGCTGCGCCTTGTGGCTGAGAATGGACATGATTGGCAGTTTCAGGCCGGAAAGATGCTGGTCGCGCTCCTTGCGCAGCGCCTCGAACACCTCTTCTTGTGCCTTGCCGGTTTCCATCAGCGCCAGTCGACGGTTCACGCGGCTGTTCAGTTTGATGGATTTTCCAAAGGTCACAAGGTAGATGCCCTCGACGATCAGAACAACGCCGACGAAGATCAGAAGATAGATAACTGCCTGTGTACCCATGGTTACGGTTCCTTATTGCGCGGCGGTCTGGCGGCGCGGAGAATAAATGCTGGAGGGCAGGTCATAGCCCCACTGTTTGAAGCGGTCCGAATAGAGAGAGCGCAAGCCGGTCGGCGTGAAATCCCCGATCAGCTTGCCGTCTTTTCCGGTGCCTTCGATTTCGTATTTGAAGATTTCCTGCAACGAGATCACATCGCCTTCCATACCGGCGACTTCCGTGATGGAAACCATCCGGCGGGAACCGTCCTGAAGACGTTTGGCCTGCACGATCAGGTTTACCGCCGAAGCGATCTGGGAGCGCATGGCACGCAGAGGCATTTCAACGCCGGTCATGGCGATCATGTTCTCGAGACGGGCAACCGCGTCCCGCGCAGAGTTGGCGTGGATTGTGGTCATGGAGCCGTCGTGACCGGTGTTCATCGCCTGAAGCATGTCGATCACCTCATCGCCGCGGGTCTCGCCCACGATGATCCGGTCCGGACGCATCCGCAGGGCGTTTTTCAGACAGGCGCGGGCGTCAACCTCACCTTTGCCCTCAACGTTTGGCGGGCGTGTTTCCATTCGCGCAAGGTGTTGTTGTTGCAACTGGAGTTCCGCCGTATCCTCGATCGTGGCAACACGTTCGTCATTGGCGATAAAGCTCGACAAAGCGTTCAGGGTTGTGGTTTTACCCGAACCTGTACCGCCTGAAACGATGATGTTCAGACGACAGGCCACAGCTGCTTGCAAATAGGCGGCCATTTCGTCGGTGAAGGCCCCGAATTTCACCAGATCGTCGATGCCCAGCTTGTCCTTTTTGAACTTCCGGATGGAGACCAAGGCTCCGTCAATGGCGATTGGGGGGACCATGGCGTTAAAGCGGGAACCATCCTGCAAACGCGCATCAACATAAGGGTTGGATTCATCAACACGACGTCCCACAGCCGAAACGATCTTGTCGATCACCCGCAGCAGGTGTTTGTCGTCGCGGAAAACCACACGGGACAGGGACAGCTTACCCTTTTTCTCGATAAAGATCTGCTTCGGGCCGTTGATCAGGATATCGGCGATGTCATCGTCTTTCAGCAACGGTTCCAATGGCCCGAGCCCAGTGACCTCGTCGTACATTTCGTTATTGAGGTTGGTACGTTCCTCTTTTGATAAAACCAGCCCCATTTCCTGGAGGCCATCCGCGCAGATCGCTGCGATCTCGCGGCGCAGGTCCGCTTCAGAAGCGCTCTCGATCGCGCCGAGGTTCAGGTTCTCCAGCAGTCGGGTGTGCATGTCCAGACGCACGTCCATAAGTTTCTGGGCGCGGCGTTCTTCACGGGTAAGGTTGTCCGATTTTGCTTTGGTAGCAGGCACCGCCTTGGGCGGCGCTTTGGCTGCAACGGGCTCCGGAGCAGGCGCCTGTGGCGCAACAACCGCTTCGGGTGCTGCGCTCGGGGCTGTCGGTGCCGGTTTGGCGTCGGGCTTCTTGTATCTCTTGAACATCTTGTACTCCCCGTTATTGGGTGTCGTCTCTTACGAGTTCGGATAATGTCTTGGCGATCTTGAATATTTCCTTACGGAGCGGATTTTTTGCGGCAATCTCTGCCAGCGGGACGCCTTCATCCCCTGCATTTGACACCGCCTTGCCTCCGTCGGGCAAGTGATACCGGAAATCGATTTCCAGACTCTCTCCCATGCGTTTAACCCGCTGTTTACCAGACATGTCGGTAAATTTCGGGGCGCGGTTCAGGGCGAACTGGACCTTTTCGAATGGCAGGTCTTCGGCCTTGAGTGTCCGGACAAAGCGCAGGGCATTCTGGGCGCAGCGCATGTCGAGTTCAAGCACAGCGAAATACAGTTGTGCCTCTTCCAGAACTGTTTCGGACCAGCTGACCAATGCTTGCGGAACATCTACGATAACAAAGTCATAGCTGGATTTTGCAAGTGTCAGAATATTCTGGATGCCGTCCGGCTCCACGAATTCCAGCGGCAAGGCGTCAATTGGCGAGGACAGCACATCGAGCCGGTCCTTATAAGCCGCCATAGCCTGTTGCAGCCCTGTCGCGTCTGTTGCAGCAGCGTCTGAAAGAAACTCGAACACAGCTTCAGAGCGGGGCACGTCCAGATAGGTAGAGACTGCACCGTACTGGAAATCGAAATCGAGAATACAAACTTTTTTATTCTCTTTTTCACTAATTTTCTGAAGCTCCCAGGCCAGATTGGCTGCGAAAGTCGTCGCGCCGACACCGCCGCCAAGTCCGTAGACCGGCAAAACGATTCCGCTGCGCGTTGTGTCAGCCGGAGGCATAGCAGCGCCGGGGGCAGCGACAGGCTGCGGAGCGGGAACATTGGAAATGCGTTCTATTGCGTCGTGCAACGCCCCTTCGGGAAGCGGGTAGGGGGCGAAATCATCGCAGCCCATACGCATCAACTGGTGTAGTGCAACAGTGTTCAGCTCGTTGGGGATCAGGATGACCTTGATGCCCTTGTCGCTGGCAGCGCGGATCGCATTTGCAACGGGCGTAAGATCGTTTTCGTCTTCCTTGTCTACCGCGATGGTAACAAGTTTCAGATCCTTACCGATTTCGGAATTCAATGCTGCTTCGGCAGCCTCAAACGTCAGGGCGCCCCAATTCTCGTCGAATTCGGTCTCCATATCTTCAATCAGAAGATCGAACGCTTCAATGTCGCGTGCGATAGCGCAGGCGATCACTTTATCCGCATTCTTATGTTCTGTTTCGGCGCTCATTACCTCGGTCCACCCCAATGCGGGATTTTTTCCCGCTTGTATTTAAAGCGCATAATGCGCCCATTCTTCACATAGGAAATACTTTAAAATTGTGGTAATATTTTGTTTGATGCGGGCAATTTTAATGAAAACGCTGCCCGCACCTGAGTAGCTGAAAATTGTTATTCTGTAGTGTCTTCAGTCGTGTAAGTCGTCGAAATGTACTGATCGTAGACGTATTTAGCATATTTGCCATCCAGATCCGAAGCACGCCCTTTGCGGGCGAAGCCGTAGACCTCCGTCACAGTGCGACGGTTCGCGCGGCTGGGCCCTTCCGTGAGGACAACAGGCCGGGTTTCCCCGAAGGACGCAACAGCCTGAACCTTGCGCCGGTCGACGCCTTGACTGACAAGATAGTTTACGGCTGCAACAGCGCGCTGTTTGCCTAGACGGCGGTTATAGGCATTTGAGCCAACCTTGTCTGTGTGCCCGTAAACGCGGAACACGATTTGTGGGTGGGCTTTGATCCATTCGGCCTGACGACGCAGCTGGCTTTGGGCGGTTGCGTCCAAAGCAGCGGAGTTAAAGGAAAAATTGATCTGTGCCGGTGCTTCAGCAGCGAATTTGCGCGTCAGATTGGCCGCCATCGTGCCAAGTTGGCCCGACAGGATTGCAACGTTATGAGCCGTTGAAACGCCCAGATTGGCATCGTTGATCTCGGCCCCAGCTTCCGGCCCCAGATAGGCGAAAGAGTTGTCGCTGACCGAACAACCGGCGAGCAGGAGAGCCACAACGGCGGAGGAGGTGATTGATACAGTTTTCATCTGTCTTACTCCATCACATAGCCGTAAGAACCGGTGAAGTCCTGAGAGGACACGGAACCTGTGGCGCGTTTCACGTTGTTACCTTTGCGGTTGCCAGTGACATTCCCCAAGAGGAACAGTTCGCTCTCGTTCGGGATCTTCACACGGTCGGTCGGCAGGCTGAGGCTGTCTCCGTCCACGGGCGTTACAAGGTGTGGCGTTACGATCACAACCAGCTCACTTTGGTCGCGGGAATAATTGGCACTGCGGAACAGGGCGCCAAGGATCGGCACATCACCAAGCCACGGCACTTGAGACGCGGCGTCGGTAAAGTTGTCCTGCAGCAGGCCTGCGATGGACATGCTCTGACCGTCGCGCATCTCTACAACAGTGGTTGCCTCGCGTTTGGAAAACGCCGGAATGACAGAGCCGCTGACCGTAACGGATTGAGTCGGGTCCAGTTCGGAAACCGCGCTTTCAATCGTCAGGTTGATCAGGTCGCCGTCCACCACGATGGGCTTGAATTTCAGTTCAATACCAAAGGGTTTGTATTCGATTGTGATGCCGTCGCCGTCAGCAACGGGAACAGGGAATTCACCACCTGCAAGGAAGCTGGCTTCGTTGCCGGAAATGGCCACAAGGTTCGGTTCGGCCAGTGTGCGGACCAGACCCTTGGTTTCCAGTGCTTCCAGCATCAGGTTGATTGCCAGATCACCCGAGGAGAAGCCCAGAGAGAAGGCGCCCTGTTGACCTGTTGTGGCAACGCCAACCCCTGTGGTGGTCGGAGTTTGCAACAGCGAACCGGTGCCGATTTGGGCAACCGGGCTGCCACCTGTAATATCGACGCCGATACTGGCGGAAAGGTTTTTGGCAACACTGCGTTGCATTTCTGCAAAGCGGACTTTCAACATAACCTGTTGCGAGCCGCCGACTGTCATCAGGTTGGTGACGCGTTCAGGGGCATAGCGTTCTGCCAGATCCAGCGCCCGTGCCAGTCTCTGTTTGCCCGAAACGCGGCCCGAAAGGACGATACCGTCGTTGGCTGTGCGCACTTCGATCGGCTCACGGGGAAGAATTTCCCGAAGCCGCTCTTTAAATTCCGCCAGATCAGGGGAGACGTGCACATCTACGTTGGTAATCAGCTTGCCGTCTGCGGCCAGCAGGGTCAGAGTCGTTCGGCCAGGGGATTTCCCCAGAACATAAATGGTCCTATCCGACAGTGTCGCAATGTCTGCGATACCCGGATTGGCCACTGATAGTTCTGCGAAGGGCTGGTCGGATTCCATGACGATGGCACGGTTTACCGATACTTTAATACTACTTGTGGTCGCGCCACGCATGATTTTCAGCACGTTCTGCGCTGCTGCCGGTGGTGCGACGAAGCCGGTTGTGCATATGCCCAACAGGCCTGCTGTTAACAGGTTTTTAATACTCATGTGATCCTGCCTCTCTGAACCACTACTGCTTTGATCCGGGTCTTTGCTGCCCGATTATTACCGAGCACACTGCGTCAAATGGGTTTTATTATCAAGATTCAATATTTTGTAAGGGCCAGTGTATGTTGAAACGGGGCAACAGTGTCACAGTTTTATCCTTGATCTCATAGCAAAACGGGCGCCGAAGCGCCCGTCTGTCTGTTGCAATCGAGTGTTTGCGGGATCAGTTGGAGCAGGGGATCGGGATTTCGATCACTTCGGCACCACGGCGGGTTTTGATGGTGCAGACCTCTTTTTCGACCAACTTGATCTCTTCGCGGCCAAGTAGATCGTCCTTGGTGATCTCGATCTGCTCGGAGGTGGTTTCGTCATCGATGCCGCGCAGGGACAGCAGCAGCTTCCCGGTGGATTGGGCCTGAACCAGTGCCGCAATGGTTTTCACATTGGCGGCGACGGTCACTGTGCGTGCCACGGTCGGGCGGTTTCGGGTTGCATCGGCCTGCTGGTCGATTGCGATCAGTTCCAAGCCGTTCAGGATCAGTTTCGTCACGGTTTCTTTTTCCGTCGTACCGGTCCAGTAGACATCAACCTTGTCGCCGGGGCGCAGGAAGCCGGATACACCGGAGGCCACATCAACGCGGATTGCAAAGGCGCGCATCCCCTTTTTCAGACGGGACGACACGCCCGCATCTTCGCCGAGGCGGGTCACTTTGGAAGCCAGAATAGCCTCGCCCGGAACCATTGCCTGTAGCACGGTACGGAATTCGCCGTCGTCTTCTCCGCTACCCATCAGAGCTTCCAGTTCGGAAAAGGAGTTTTCCGGAACGGCTGCCACTGGAAATTCCACCGCTTTAACATCTTCTTCTGTCAGCGGTTTGCCGTATTCAAGTTCGTTCGCTGCGACATAGACTGTCTTCAGGTCGATCTTCTGGATTGTCGGCGTGTTCTTCTGTGCGAGAGCCGCTTCATATTGATTGAAACGCTCCATCGCCATGTAAACGGCGCCACCTGCTATGGCGACCCCCATAATTAGCACTAATGCAAAAACCATACGCATTTTCTTCACCCGCTCTTCTTGTATCTGATTACTCGATTGAACTCATTTAATCGGTTGAGTTGCGACCTGTGGCAGCGCGCGATTATGTGCAAGCGGCCTTTCAAGCTGTTGTTCAGGAGTATCGTTTGGCGCACTCCGTGAACATCTGAACTGTTCCACCAAAAAAAAGCGCGACCCGATCAATGATCGTTCGCGGCATACAAATCTTTTTGTTTTGCTGCCGCCTGGCGCGGTGGAGAGCGAAGGGCCGCCGGCCCTTCGCTACAGCATCAGTCAGCTTACGATACGGAAGTCGCGGACAGCTGAGTGTTGATGTCGGAGGCCAGATCTTCCATGCCGCCGCGGATCGCTGTCACAACAACGCCACCAACCAGAACCAGTGCAGCTGTCAGAACAACCCAGTCTACAGTTACAGCGCCGTCTTCGTCTTTTGCAAATTTAAACAGTTTCATTTTTGAACCCTCCAAGGTCACATTTAAGTTTTTCTCTTAGACCCGGCTAATTGGGAGAGCGTTCTCGTCAATGCTCGGCCCGTCGTGTCTATGAAGCTATTTATACTGGGAAATGTGACCACAGTTTGGCGCATAAACTTCGAATTTATAGGATTTTCACTTTTTGTCGCAGTAAGTCGAAATTCCCTTATTTTACGATACTTTACTTGTGAAATTTTTTCTGGAACCGGCGGTTTTTTGCAGGGTGGGAAGGACTTTTCGACAAAAAAGCCACAGTTAAAACACACAATCTTCTAGCTTTGCGGCTGCTTTTTTGCGATTCCTAGGAAAACAAAATCAAAAGAGCAGAGCAGTGACAGGTATTCCCGCATTCAAAGCGGTGTGTTTGGCCGGAGCAATCAGTCTTGCCGGAGCACTCGCCCCGACAGCAAGCGCACAAGGCATCACGTTCAAGAAGGTGGGCGTTCCCGGCAAGACCTCGGGCAAGCGCATTAACGTGCAGATCACGCCTGAAGAAGACTATTATAAACGTCTCCACCGCGAAAAGATGGAAAACCAGAAGGCAGGGGCTGCCGCGGATAAAGCAGGCGTTGCGGTTGCAGCTGTAAAACCGACAGACCTGCAGGATTGGTTCTGGGACGAAAATTCGCCACTGATTACAGCAGCGGCTTCCGGACGGCTGGAAAAAGCGCTGCAAAGCCTGAACAAGAATCCCGGACATTCCGCACGCCTGTCGCCCAATATCGGGCACATGCAATCGCTGGCAGATAAATATGGTGGCAATATCCTGCTTGCGACTTTGGGCAAGAATGTATCGCCAGCATTCGTACTGGCTGTAATCGGTGTGGAATCAGCCGGACGTGCCGATGCGGTCAGCGGGGCAGGGGCTGTGGGGCTGATGCAGCTTATTCCTGACACCGCCGCACGTTTCAATGTAACGGACAGCACCGATCCGGCCCAGAATATCAAGGGTGGCTCGGCCTATCTGGACTGGTTGTTGGACGAATTCGACCGTGACCCGCTTCTTGCGCTTGCAGGTTACAACGCCGGCGAAAATGCCGTGAAAAAGCATCTTGGCGTGCCACCCTATCCCGAAACCCGTGCCTATGTGCCCAAAGTGGTCGCAGCATGGCAAGTCGCCCGCAGCTTGTGTATGACGCCGCCCAAATATGTGACAGACGGATGCGTCTTCAAAACAAGAGCCAGTAAATGACCAATAAAAGACCGCTTGCCGTAGATATCGACGGCACCTTCCTGAAAACAGATATGCTGTTTGAGGGGTTCTGGCTTGCGATGGGCAAACAGCCCCTGAAAACAATAAAGACCGTTTTCCGCCACTTTAATGACCGTGCCCGTCTGAAGCGCGAGATTACCGAGCTTGCGGATGTGAACGTCGAGTTGTTGCCGGTCAATCCCGATATCAAGGCCTATATGGAAGAAGCCCGTGCCGACGGGCGGGAGGTGATTTTTGCTTCTGCCAGTGACGCGACCCTTGTGCAACGGCTTGCCGAACACCACGGGGTAGAAGGGGATCACATCGGTTCGGACGGAGAAGTGAACCTGAAAGGGGAAGCCAAGGCGGCCGCTCTGAATGCCCGTTTCGGCGAGGGGCAATACGCCTATGCCGGAGATCAGAAGCTCGACTTCAAAGTCTGGAAATCCGCTGGCGAAGCGATTGTTGTCGGGCGCCACCCATCAGTGGTGCGACAGTTGAAAGAGGACGGGGTGGACGTCGTGCAGGTCAGGAAGTCCTGGTCCCGCCGGTCCCTCGCTATGGGGTTGCGGCCCCATCAATGGGTCAAGAACGCGCTGCTGTTTCTGCCGCTGATAGCCGCCCATTCCCTTGATCCGCTGTCGATCATGCGGGTAATACTGGCGATCGCTGCTTTTTCGGCTGCTGCTTCTTCAATCTATATCGTAAATGACCTGCTGGATCTGGAAGCAGACCGCCAGCACCCCAAAAAACAGTTCCGCCCGCTAGCCTCTGGTAATGCGCGCATTCCCGATGCCATGTTGATGAGCTTTGCGCTCGGAGTGTTTGCGCTTGGGGTCGGGTTTATCCTCGGCTGGGCGCTCCTGGGGGTGATTGCGCTCTATATGCTTTTGTCCCTGTCTTACTCTTTAAAGCTGAAGAAAATGCGCTGGGTCGATATTGCCACCCTTGCGGCCCTTTATACCCTGCGGGTGATCGCTGGCGGGCTTGCCGCGCAGGTTGCGGCCTCTGGTTGGCTGGTCGGTTTCATCTTCCCGACCTTCCTTGCCCTTGGGTGTGTGAAGCGCCTGACCGAACTGACCCTTGCGAAATCGGATGGCAAGGTGCCCGGACGGGGCTATCGCAAATCGGACCGCGAGGATCTGGTGAATGTGGCAGGTCTTGGCGTGTTCTTCTCGCTTTTGGTGTTCCTGATGTACACATTTAGCGGAACGGCAAAGATGCTGTATCAGGATATCTGGATGCTGCGCCTTGCGATCATTCCCCTTGCGTTGTGGCAGATCCGTATGGTGCTGCTCGGCTGGCAGGGGAAGCAGGATTATGACCCGATTGTTTTCGCCATGCGGGATAAATCCGGCATCGCAATCATCGCAGTAACGGTGCTGATCCTGTTCTACGCCGCTGGCGATTTCGCCTGAGCACTCTCACAAGGAACCAGACGCTGAAGGCTCAAACCCGTTGCGAGGCTCCGTGTACCTGTCGCAGCCGGATGAAATTTCCGATCTGAAGCGGTTTTTGTGGTACACTTGCCCTCATAGAAACTGCAACGGGAGGGCTGGCTTTGAAATACGGATTAACTATGGTCTTCGGCTTGGTGCTTGGGATCGCGCCACATGCACAAGCGCAACAACTGGAGCTTTGGGGGACCGCTGGCGGCTGGGAAGTCCTGATCGATCCCTCGCTGGGGGACGGATGTCTGATTCAGGCAGAGTACAATGACGGCTCTGTGGTGCGGATCGGATTCGACCGGCTCGAAGGCGGCGCATATGTGACCGTCTTTAACGACGCGTGGGGCGATATCGAGGAAGACGCTATTTATCCGATCTCTTTTTCCCTCGACGGGCAGGTTTATGACGGCGAGGCGGTAGGTATCTATCTGGAAAATATTCCGGGCGCGGATATTGCCTTTACGAATGCTGATTTCCTTTGGGATATTGCCAAGCGATATACAATGACACTCTATTCCGAAGAGGGTGAGGTTATGTCCATCGATCTGGACGGGAGCTATGTTGGGCTTGAGGCCGCGCTGGAATGTCAAGACGAAGTCGGCTAGCCAGCAAAGCTGCACAGATCCGGTACATTGTCAGACAGAAAGCTTTTTAAAAATCGGCTCGGGGATGGATTTGATAATCGCCATGATGTAGCGCCAGAAAAACGGCGTGTAGAGCGTATTCTTGCGCTTTTCATGGGCGGTCCAAAGATCCTTGGCAATTTCTTCGGGACTGGCCACTAGGAACATGCCTTCAATTCCCCATGTCATCGCAGTGTCCACAAACCCCGGTTTTACGGTGACAACATGCCCGCCGCTGCGGTTCAGACGGTTGCGCAGGCCGGACAGGTAGGTGTGAAAACCGGCCTTGGCCGCGCCGTAGGTGTAGTTGCCGATCCGGCCGCGATCCCCCGCAACCGACCCGATGCCAAGGACAGTACCGCCCTTTCGCTCTTCCATGATCGGGGCAAGCCCGTGCAGGAAGTTGACAGGGCCGGTGAAACTGTCCTGAATGGTCAGATCGCCCGTATTCGGGTCTGCGTCCACATCCCCTTGCGGCGCCATAGAGCCGACGAAAACAGCCGCGTTAATGATGCCGTCATTGGCTTTAGCGGCGTCATAGATCGGTGCGAAACTTTCGGGTTTGCGCACGTCAAACAGGACAGATGCCGCCGAAGCCGCGCCCCTTGCAAGACAATCCGCAGCGGTGCGATCCAGATCATCCTGATCCCGCGCGGCAAGCACCAGATGCGCGCCTTCAGTGGCAACTTTGCGGGCGAAAGCGCGGCCCATAGCCGAACCGGCGCCGAGTATTATCCATGTCTGGCTCATGCGGGGGTCCTCAATTTCAGGCGGCGGACAAGATCGGTTTGGAAAACGCCGTCCGGATCGGCTGCCTCAACGGTTTTCTGCCATTCTGCCAGTTCGGGATACATCTGACGGGCCTGCGCCGCGGTAGCCAGACTGTCTTTGGCGAAATAAATGCGGCCTCCGGCTTCTGCGGCCAGTGTGTTTAACTGGGCCACCAGCGCACGGGATTTTTCGCTATTGGGAAAGTCCAGCGCCAGCGTGAATCCTTCCATCGGGAAGGAGAGCGAACCGGCCCGCCCCGGACCTGTGCGTTTCAGAACCGCCAGCGGCGAGGCAAGCCCCGCATCTGCGATCAGGCGCAGCATATCGCGCAGGGTGCGTTCGGCGATTTTATCGGGCAGAACGCATTGGAACTGGTGGAAGCCGCGCTTGCCATAGAGCTTGTTCCAGTCGTGGATTTTGTCGAGCGGGAAGAAAAAATCCTTGAGGCTGCGCAACACGCCGCGCCCCTGTTTCGGGATGCGGTTGAAATACATGCGGTTGAACAGCCGTACTGTCGGTGGGGACAGCGCAAATTTCGGGGCATTGAACGGCACCTTGCGCGGCTTGCGCAGCTTCGGGGCCATGTTGGAACTGGTCAGTTCGGCCTCTTCCAGAATACCCCGTCCAAGGCTCTGGCCATTGGCGGTGCCGTCAATCCAGCCAACACAATAAGTCGCGTCCGAGGCTTTGAGCATCTCCATGAACTCTGCCAGATTTGCCGCGCGGCGTTCGTCTACCTGTATCAGACGGGACGAGCAGGGGATCATCCGGATTTTGGCCGACAGGATCGCACCCGTTTGGCCCAGCCCGCCGATTGTCGCTTTAAACAGGGCGGGATCGCCTTCGGGTGTCACAGTTGTGGGGTTGCCATCCGCTCCTGCCAGTTCGATTTCCAGAACATGCTGGCCGAAGGTGCCCACCTTGTGATGGTTCTTGCCGTGGACATCGTTGGCGATACAACCGCCGAGCGTGGCAAATCCGGTTCCCGGCATTACCGCGGGCATCCAGCCTTTGGGGGCGAATGTGTCGAGCATATCGGTAATGGAACAGCCCGCTTCGGCATGCAGGATACCAGTGTCCCCATCAAAGCTGATAAAGCGGTCCAGCCGCGTCATGTCGACGGCGCGCCCGTCGCTGTTCACCGCCGCATCCCCGTAGGAGCGTTGCGCACCGATGGCAGGGGCGGGCGTGTCTGCGAATATCCCCGACAGGGCGGCGGGTTTTTCTGGGCGGGCCAGTTCGGCCTTTCCGGATAAAACACGGCCCCAGCCGGTCAGTTCAACGGTTTTCCAGCGCATGTGGCCTCCGTGCGGCAGCGGTTTCGGCAATCGGGAAGATCAGTACACCCAGCCCGATTGCAAACCAGAGCGTCGTGATGCGGATAATGGCAGTAGCAGGCAGGGCGATTTCCAGCGGAACCCCTTGCAAGGACAATAGCGCGAGCATGGCGGCTTCTGCACCGCCAACGCCGCCGGGCAATCCGGTGGCGCCGCCGGTCATCATGGCAAAGACAAAGATGCCGACACAGGTCCATACAGGCAGGCTTGCGCCCATCCAGTCAAGCAGAAGGTAAAAGGCATACCCTTCTGCGAACCAACCCAGAAAGCCCAGTGCGAAGGCGGGCAGCGCAATGGCGGGTTGGGAAAACGGTTTCAGCGAAAGCGCCGCGCGGCGGGCGCGGGCGAACAGACGCGGCTTGCGTCCGATCAGCTTGTATAATGTGGTTACGCACCAGCGGAACAGGGCAGGGCGCGTCGCAATTATGGCGGCGAGGATTGCGACAATGGCAACGGGGATGCCACCACTGATGCCACCGGCCATAACCAGCATCGCAGCCGCCAGCAGCAGGCCGGAGGAGGCGAGATCAGCCGCACGGTCAACCAGCACCAGAGGCGCAGTGCGTTCAACACTGGCGCCGGTTTCACGGTTGATCCAGCGCACCCGCACCAGTTCTCCCAGCCGTCCCGGCGTCATGGTGAGGGCAAAGCCGCCCAGATAATGCCGCAACACCTGTAAAACCCCGAGGTCCAGCCCGAGCGCGCGGCCGTAAAGAAACCAGCGAAAGGCGCGGAAGGTGTAGTTGATAAGGGAAAGGGCCAACAAGATACCGATTTGCGTCAGGGACAAGAGGGTGATCTGATGCCAGATGTCTTCTCCGGAGGCGGTGGCAAAGGCCAGCACACCGCACCCCAGGAAAATCGCCAGAACGATCAGGGTGGAGCGATATGGATGCGCGCCGTTCATTGCGGGTGTCATTGTCTCTGCCTCGGGCGGTCTGTCTTTGTGCCGCGTTGGCTATCAGATAGCGCCGGATTTGGGCCAGAGTGTGGCGCGCAAGGGTCACGACTGTTGCATATTTGTGGTGATTGCAGTGGCAAAGCAAAAGGCCCCGAACAGGGTCGGGGCCTTTAAAGAGTCTTTCGAAGATCTGTGGATCAGTTGATCAGAGTAGCCTCGGTCAGAGAGTCGATTTCCTCGCGGGTGACACCATCGGCCATCTCAACCAGTTTCAGGCCGCCTTCGACCACGTCAAACACTCCCAGATTGGTGATGATGCGATCCACAACGCCCTTGCCTGTTAGGGGCAGGGTACATTCCTTCAGCAGCTTGCTTTCGCCCTTCTTGTTGGCGTGATCCATAATGACGATCACTTTGCCAACACCGGCCACCAGATCCATCGCGCCGCCCATGCCTTTGACCAGCTTGCCCGGAATCATCCAGTTCGCAAGATCGCCGTTTTCGGCCACTTCCATCGCGCCAAGGATCGCCGCTGCGATTTTGCCGCCGCGGATCATGCCAAAGGATGTAGCGCTGTCAAAATAGGCGGTGCGCGACAATTCGGTGATTGTCTGCTTGCCTGCGTTGATCAGATCGGGGTCTTCTTCGCCTTCAAACGGAAATGGGCCCATGCCCAGCATGCCGTTTTCAGATTGCAGCGTGATGTCCTTGTCACCCACATAGTTCGCCACGAGTGTCGGAATGCCGATACCGAGGTTCACATACCAGCCGTCTTGCAGTTCCTGTGCGGCCCGTTCGGCCATCTGGTTTCTGTCCCAAGCCATGGTTCAAGCCTCCTCGCGCTGGCGCACAGTGCGCTGTTCAATACGTTTTTCGTGCTCGCCCTGAATGATGCGATGCACATAGATGCCGGGCAGGTGGATGTGATCGGGATCAATAGAGCCGCGCGGAACGATTTCTTCGACTTCTACTACACAGACCTTGCCGCACATGGCTGCCGGCGGGTTGAAGTTGCGCGCTGTCTTGCGGAACACCAGATTGCCGGTGTCATCGGCTTTCCACGCCTTGACGATGGACAGGTCTGCAAAAATGCCTTCTTCGAGGATGTAATCCTGTCCGTTAAAGTTCTTCACTTCCTTGCCCTCGGCGATGACGGTGCCCACGCCGGTTTTGGTGTAAAAGCCGGGGATGCCGCAGCCTGCAGCGCGCATACGCTCGGCAAGTGTGCCTTGGGGGTTGAATTCCAGTTCCAGCTCTCCGGAAAGATACTGGCGCATGAATTCGTCGTTTTCACCCACATAAGAGGAGATCATTTTTTTCACCTGACGGGTTTGCAACAGCACGCCAAGGCCGAAATTGTCGACGCCTGCGTTGTTGGAGGCGACGGTCAGGTCTTTGGTGCCAGCGTCTTTAATGGCGCTGATCAGGTTTTCAGGGATACCGCACAGGCCAAAGCCGCCTGCCGCGATGAGCATTCCGTCGAACAGAAGGCCGTCAAGCGCCTCTGCTGCGGAGTTGTATATCTTACCCATTGGGGACTCCTCGTTGCAATTGAAACGTGTTTACGCTGCGTCGCAGCAGTATGCAAGAAGCGGCCAATTTCCGCAGCAGGGTTAACGTTATCAGGTTTTACGCAGTCGTTGGGGAAATTCCTGTGCCGTAGAAATGAAGGAACGGAAAGGCCATTTGAAAACAAAGGCGAAACCCGGTTATGACCCTGCAAATATGAAGCTTCGTAAATGCAGGGTGTTCAGAACCGGACAAGCAGGCAAATCCAAGCAGGAAGCATGGTAAATTCTTCCGGTGTTGCCCGGGCAAGGAAGAATTGCTTCGCGCGGAACAGGGGCGTTTATTCTTTTTCGGCAAACCGGTAGCTGCCTTCCGGCAGGTCCAGCGCCGCCTGAAGATCGCGCAGCTGCGCCATTGACAGGGTAATCTTGTCAGTCCGGTCCGTATCCGGATTATACTGTTCTACTGTCACCACACTTGCGAAGGCGGCGATGGTGATGTCATCCTGCAACGGGCGTTCGCCGTCGTCGATCAGGGTAACGATGGTGGCGTCAAAATCGTGTTCAATGGTAAACATGTTTTCAGCGTAACCTTCAGGAACCAAAGCGGCAATGATACAAATCGAAAATGTGCTAACAGACCGCGGTTCCAAATATGCCGTGACCGGAGGCGTGGTCCAAGACCGCGACAGCGCGACCAAATTTGTTAAAACGCTCTGCCGGAAAAAAAAATTTGCGAAGGCTACCCATAACACATGGGCGGTGATTCTGCCGGATGGTACTCAGATCAAAAACGATGACGGCGAGAGCGGGGCCGGCATGGTAATCCTGCGTATGCTGGAGCGCGACAACATAATCGGAGAGGTAATCGTCGTCACCCGATGGTACGGCGGTGTACATCTGGGCGGCGACCGGTTCCGTCATGTGCAAACCTGTGTGCGCGCTTATGTTGAAGCTCGCACAGGCGTCAGCGCTGCCGGATAGCGTCGACCGCGCGCGCAACCCCCCATCCCACAAAGACGAAGACGATATTGGCGGCTGTCACGAAAGCATAGAACATCAGCCTGCCGCCCAATTCCAGGTCGTTGAGAAACGGATAGGGTAGTCCGGCTGTTACAGTCCCGACAGGCGCGTCGTTCAGCGGATGTACAAAAAGTTCCAGCCAGAGCGGATAGACAACCCCGAGGACAAGGACGGCAACAAACACAGGGCGCAGCCGTGAAAACACGCCCAGCAGGAAAAAGGCGTCGATCCACATTAATACGGCCCCGCCCAGATGCAGATAGTATTCCTTCCACCAGACCGGCCCGTCACCGGTTGTCACATTGGCCGGATCAAGAAAGTAAAGCCGCCAGTATTGCACCAACACAGCCATGTTCATCACAACAACCAGAGAGACAAAACTCTCCCAACGGGCGGTGGTGCGCCCGAGACTCAGGCGCAGCATCTGACCGGCTACGATAAGGTTGGCTGTCAGGGTCCAGATGGTGAGAAAGCGGAATTGCCAGCCGAACGCGGCGGGATCGATATGGCGGAACAATTCCAGCCAGTAAAAGGCGGCCAGAAGAAATACGATAGTACGATACAACGTCATTCCCGCAGCCTAGCCGCCGCGGGGCTGTCGGGCAATGACGCTGTGAACCTTAAGACAGGTTAAAATCAGATGACGCGGACCTGTGCACCAACCGGTGTGATCTCGAAAAGTTCCTCGATCATATAGTTGAACAGGCCGATGCAGCCGGAAGAGGACTGGCGCCCGATCTTGCGGGTATCATGGGTGCCGTGGATCAGATAGGCAGGCCAGCTCAGATACATGGCATGTGTGCCCAGCGGGTTGCCTTCACCGGCTGGCATAAAGGCAGGCAGGCTCGGGTCCCGTTTGCGCATATTGGCGGTCGGCGTCCATGTGGGTCCGACTTTCTTGCGCACCACACTGGTATACCCGCGTTTGGTCAACTCGTTGCTTTGGGGAACGGATGTCGGGTAAATGCGGTAGTCATTGCCCACCGGATTCCAGTAGTGCAGGGAACGGGAATTGGTATCGCACAGAATGGAGACGCGGTCCAAAGCGCTGAAATGGTCCTGCCAATCCTGCGCCATGAAACCCGATACGTTCCGATGTACCAGAGGGTTCACAGCCGGGGAATTCTGCGCACGCAGCAAAGAAGGCGCGCTCAACGTGGCCAGTGCGGCCGTGATGAATGTGCGGCGGTTTTGTTGTGTCATAGCTCGAACTCTTCTCATTGGTTTCACGCTCTCCTAGCAGATAGGGCGGATTCGCAAAAGATTCGAGTCATTCACGTGTATGTGAGCCGTGAAATGCCGGTTCCGGGGTGTTATGCCGACTAGTTCGCATCCTGCAAGCGGGTTTCTAGCTGTTCCAGTTTCTCCAGAGCACCGGCAAGTGTCTCTTTCAATTGCGCAATTTCCCCCAGTGCATCATTGATTGCAACAGGACGGTCATAGCTGTCTTCGATATTGCTGGTTCCGTTACTTTCGCCGGTGATCAGCCAGATGATAGAGACGTTCAGAAGTCCCGCGAGCATTGAAATGCGATTGGAACGGGGCGAATCCTCGTCACTTTCCCATTGTTCAATGGTCTCGGGCTGCACACCAAGCTTTTCGCTCAGTCCCTGAACGGTCAGTCCTTTGGCTTCGCGGGCGGCTTGCAGGCGTCCGCCAAAGCTGGCGGAGGTGGCTTCGAAGGTCTCTGCGAGGGCGGTCTCTGTCGGGGTCAAAACGAAAATCCTGTTTCTTGTGTGAAGTCTTGGCACAGTGTTGCACGGACAGCCGCCGGATGATGCAGTTTTTTGCGACTTTTTTCCGGCGTTTTGCGAAACCGCCGGAACTCTTTCCCGATCCGGCGCGTTCCATTGGCAGAGCAACCGATGTCTGCGCAATGATCTGGGCAGACACATTTACAAAGAAAGGAACCGTTATGAATTGGGACCAAGTTAAAGGTAAGTGGAAAGAATATTCCGGTAAGATCCAGTCCGAATGGGGCGATCTGACCGACGATGAAGTTGCAGAGGTAAACGGCGACCGCCGCGCACTGGAAGGCAAGCTGCAAGCCAAATACGGCAAGACCAAAGAGCAAGCCGAGCGCGAAGTGGACGATTTTCTTGCCCGCCACTAAAGGCGCGTAGTGTTAAAGGTTAAAGAGTAACGAGTAGGAAAGGGGTGCCAAGGGGCGCCCCTTTTTTGTTTGGGGTAGAGCACTTTGCGAGAAGAGGGCGTCAGGAAGGACGCCCCGCGCCCGACCTCCCCCTCGGGAGGGCGCTTTGCAACGGTCGTTCTTGAGGTGAGTAAAGTGGAACGCGCCCACGCGAGGTCGGACGCGGGGCTCAATCTCTACCTCTCTAATCTTGCTCGAAAGGAGTTAGCTTCGGACATATGTCTAAAAATTTCGCTAACGGCATTATAATTATGGTTTTTTGCAAAGAAGCTGCGAGTTCCCCTATCTTGCATCCGCAACAAGGCTTCGTACCAGTAAGCAATCAATGCTCGACGAAAGCCAGGCAATTCAAATAGCGTGCGTGCATGATCAAATGTGGATTGAAAAACTAATGTACTGGAATTGCCCCAGCTGGAAACATATTTCGTACTTTCGATGAAACCACCGCGCTCTTTGACCCAGTTTTTCAAACGCCAGTCTTTCAGGACCATGTGGTCAACAACAATTTCATGGTGAACGAGAGACGCTTCACTTGTGATTGGGCGGCTAAATGCGACTTCGTGTTTATCGATGTTCAAGGTGAAAAACCTGCCGCCGTCGGTCTTTGGGAAGAGCGAGAACGTCCAACTCTCTTGAATGTCGCGAAAATTCTCAATACCGGAATTTTTGAAGAGTGCAATCAGATAGGCAACGAAATCGGGTTCCAGATTTAAATTTGTAATTGGCAAAGGTGCAAGGAGTTCGGAGGCTGGAATTTGAGAGAGCGCATCTCTTGCTTGTTTCGGCGAGATTTCAAAAAGTTCGGATGCTGTAGGAACGCCTTTGTGAGAAAATTGATTCAACTGCCTATGTAAAGCTGTTTCAATGCCGCGGGTATCTTTGACTTGTCGTACATCAAGCTGTAACCAAGGGCCTAACGGGTCGTAATTTTTACTAGAATTTATTTCACTAATTCGTTTTGCGGGCGAAGTGGTCGTTAATCCTATTTTGATCAAAGGCGATTGATGTGAGTATAAAGCATAGACCCAACCGGATTTCACAAGATCTTCCCCCACAAGTCATACTCACTCGCTTCGTCCACTTCGACCGCCACGATATCACCCGCGCTTAGTCCCTCGAACCCTTCGTCGATGAACAGGTTGCCGTCGATCTCGGGTGCATCGGCCATGGTGCGGCAGGTGGCGCCGTCGTCTTCCACGCTGTCCACGATGACTTGCATCGTTTTGCCGACTTTGGCTTCCAGCTTGGCCTCGGAGATTGCTTGGGATTTCTCCATGAAACGGTTCCAGCGGTCCTGTTTCACCTCATCCGGCACATGATCCGGCAGCGCATTGGACCGTGCGCCGTCCACGTTTTCGTACTGGAAGCAGCCGACCCGATCCAGTTGCGCTTCGTCCAGCCAGTCCAGCAGGTGCTGGAACTCGGCCTCGGTTTCACCGGGGTAGCCGACGATAAAGGTCGACCGAAGGGTGATGTCCGGGCAGGTGGCGCGCCACGCTGCAATTTCATCCAGCGTTTTTGCGCTCGCCGCAGGGCGGGCCATGCGTTTTAGCACATCAGGATGGGAATGCTGGAACGGAATGTCCAGATAGGGCAGCACGCCGTTGGCCGGATCTGCCATGATCGGGATCAGATCGCGTACGAACGGGTAGGGATAGACATAGTGCAGCCGCACCCATGCGCCGAGTTGCCCTAATTCGCGGGTCAGATCGGTGATATGGGACCGGACCTCGCCGTCTTTCCACGGGTTCATATCGTGGCGGCGGTCCAGCCCGTAGGCGGATGTATCCTGCGAGATCACCAGCAGTTCTTTCACGCCCGCATCCACCAGCTTTTCCGCTTCGCGCAGCACCGCATGGGCCGGACGGGAGGCCAGCCGCCCCCGCATGTCCGGAATGATGCAGAACTTGCACTTGTGATTGCAGCCTTCGGAGATCTTCAGATAGCTGTAGTGGCGCGGCGTCAGTGACACATTTTGCGCAGGCAGCAGGTCGATAAACGGATCGGGCTGGGGCGGAACGGCGGTATGTACGGCGTCCAGCACCTGTTCGTACTGATGCGGGCCCGTCACGGCAAGCACGCTCGGGTGGGTGCCACGGATGTAGTCTTCCTCTGCACCCAGACAGCCGGTCACGATCACCTTGCCGTTCTCGTTCAAAGCCTCGCCGATGGCTTCAAGGCTCTCGGCTTTGGCAGAATCCAGAAAGCCGCAGGTGTTCACGATCACCGCTTCCGCACCGGCGTAATCCGGCGAAATGGCATAGCCTTCGGCCCGCAGCCTTGTCAGGATGCGTTCGGAATCCACCAGTGCTTTCGGGCACCCAAGGCTGACCATGCCGATTTTCGGCTGGCCGTCGCGCGGGGCATCAGAGAAACGGGCTTGCGGGGCAAGGTCGGGGCGGAGGCTGGGAGGGTTCTGGCTCATTTTTGCGGTATAGGGGTTTTTTATCCGCAAGGAAAAGGGTTTTGGCGGCGTCAGGATTGGATATTTGACCCAAAAAGAGCCGGTTTGCCGGATTTCCGGCGCTTATCCGCCCGATGCAACGGGGGCAGGGGGCTGGTTCGGGAAATATTTGCGCAGAACTTCATCAAAAGGGGAGTTGGGTTCAGCCAGAGAGGCAAACAGGGTCATGCAGGAACAAAGCTTCAGATCATCAGGGGAGCCGAACACCTGATAGGCGGTTTTGTCCCCCGTGGTCAGCAGGATGCCGCTGCACTGGCGCAGACGTGCGCCGAGCGTTTCATGTGCGAGATAGGAACGGGCCTCGGCAATGTCTTTCAGTCCGAAGTAATCGGCTGTGGTGCTGCGGCCCAAGCCGCGCAACTGGGGGAAGATGAACCACATCCAGTGGGTTTTCTTGCGCCCTGCCCGCAATTCGGAGAGCACTGCGTCATAGACCGGTGCTTGCGCGGTTAAGAAACGCTCTAGGCTGTTGTGCAGGGTCGGATCTATCGGGGGCATTGGCGCGGCCTGTCTGAATACGCTTGCCCAACGGTAGGTAAGATCGCGCCTAAAGGCAAACGATACAGCTGCGCCACCGGCGGGGTTTGGCCGGTGGCGGTGTGTGTTACTGTGTTCAGGCTTCAAAAACCGCCATACCCAGCCATTGGGCGATGAGGGCGGGGGTGTCCTTGCCCTTGATTTCAATGGTCAGCGTGTTTTCCGACAGTAGCTGCGTCGGGGATTTCTGGGTCACGGATTTCAGCACAAACCGCCCGCGGATCTGGTCTCCGGCGCAGACTGGGTTGAGAAACCGCACCTTGTTCAGGCCATAGTTGATGCCCATCACCTGACCGGGCAGATCTTCTGCAGTGTCGATTGCAAATTTTGAGGCCATCGACAGCGTCAGGAATCCGTGTGCGATAGAGCCGCCGAAAGGGGTTTCTTTCGCTGCGCGTTCCGGATCAGTGTGAATCCACTGCGGGTCTTCCGTCACCTCGGCGAAGGTATCAATCCGTTCCTGTTCGATTGTGACCCAGTCGGAAACGCCGGTTTCCGTGCCAATTTTCGACGTCTGGATTTCAAGTGCTTTTTCAATCATGTTTCCTCCGGGCGAGGCCCGCTCCCATTTAATTCGAACAGAGTGAACCCGCTTTGCAGGACGTTGTAAAGCCGCTGTGACGTAGTGTTCCGGCGGCTTTGGAGGCTTGCATGAGCAGCCCGTTGCAGGGACACTGACGGGAAATGCGCGTCCCGCCCTGCGGGAGAGTCCGTAACGGTCCGGCGCAGTAAACTGGTGTAAGGTAAAGGTCAGTCAGATGGCGCGTATCCCCCCGAGCTTGCGGTCCGAATATTCCCTGTTCCGTCCGGTGCAGACCCGCTGGAATGACAATGACCTTTACGGCCATATGAACAATGCGGTGCACTACCAGCTTTTTGATACAGCCGTGAATGGCTGGTTGATTGAGCAGGGGCTGCTGACATTTGGGACAGAGACTGCCTTTATCGTGGCGGAAACCGGGTGCCGTTATCATGGTGATCTGATGTTTCCGGAGACGATTCAGGCAGGACTGCGCATCGAACGTTTGGGCGGGTCGTCTGTGGTCTGGCAGATTGGACTGTTCCGTGACGGTGCGCAAGAAGCTGCGGCAGACGGGCGTTTCGTACACGTCCATGTGACTTCAGACGGGCACAAACCGACGCCGATGGAGGCAAGTCAGCGCGACAAGCTCCTGCCGCTGGTTATGGCGGGGTAATTGTCCTGAATGACCCGAGCGCAGAAAAGCCGCGTAACCGCTCTGGACAGTCCGCATGACGCGGCGCAAACCTAGTGGCGATCCCAAGGAGCCGTTTCCCATGCAACAAGCAGAAGATTTTCGCGCGGAAAGCGTGGCCCTCGCAGAGGTATTAACCCCTCTCCCCGAAGACGCGTATTTCAAGCCGACGCAGTTCAAAGGCTGGACGATAGATGATGTGCTTGGCCATTTGCACATGTTCAACCACGCAGCGGAACTGTCCTTGAAAGACGGGGATGCGTTTGATGCGTTTTTTGGAGAGATCGCGGCGCGGATGGCCAAGGGCGACACAATGGTAGAAGCGCAATATCCCTGGCTGGACGGGCTGAAAGGCAAGGCGTTGTTCGATGCCTGGCGCAAGGGTTGTGATGTTCTGGCAGATGCCTATGCAGGTGCCGACCCCAAGACCCGTGTCCGCTGGGCGGGTCCAAGCATGAGCGCGCGATCCAGTATCACGGCGCGGCAGATGGAGACATGGGCCCACGGGCATGAGGTTTTTGATCTTTTGGGGGTGGAGCGTCAGGAAACAGACCGCATCCGCAATATAGTGGTGCTTGGGGTGAACACCTTCGGTTGGAGCTTTACCGTTCGGGGCAAGCCGGTACCGGTTACAATGCCCTGCCTGAAGCTCACCGCGCCAAGCGGGGAGGTTTGGACCTTTGGCGAGGATCTCTCGGATAATATTATCACGGGATCAGCACTCGGTTTTGCGCAGACGGTCACACAGACGCGCAACTGGAAGGACACGGACCTGCACGCACACGGCGACGTCGCAGCGGAATGGATGACCACCGCGCAATGTTTTGCCGGCGGTGTGTCAAAGCCACCGCGCAGGGGAACCCGCTTCCGTCAGGAGCGGTAAAAAGCGCGGCGACAGGGAGAGCGCGGATGCAGGATCAGAAGTACAGCGGGGCGCAAGCGCTCTGGATTTTGGCGGGTCTCGCTTTTGGGGTCTGTATCACCAGTGGCTTTGCGCGGTTTGCATATGGCCTGATCCTGCCCTCGATGCAGGACGATCTGGGATGGGGGTTTGCACAGGCGGGATGGATCAACACGGCCAATGCGCTGGGCTATCTTCTCAGCGCCGTTGTGTCCGTCGGGCTGTTTCGCCGCTTTGCACAGGAACGTCTGTTTGCATGGGGTGTGGTGCTGACCACCCTTACCCTTGTGGCCAGCGGGCTGACACGGGACTTCTGGGTGTTGTCCTTCTGGCGTTTTGCCAGTGGCGTATTTGCAGCTCCGGTCTTCATTGCCGCAGGGGCGTTGGCGTCCAATCTGTTTGGCGCGGACCAGCGCCGCAATGCGATGGCAATTGCCCTGACGTTCGGCGGGGGCGGGCTTGGCATGGTGCTTGCTGCGGTTACTTTTCCGCCGCTGTTTGCCTTTCAGGGGGCCGGTTCATGGCCGCTTGCGTGGTTGTCCATGGGGGTGGCCAGCGTTCTGATGACGCCTTTGTCTCTCTGGGCCGCGCGGCAATTGAATACACCTGTGCGCAGGGGCACTGATGCACCCGCGCCGCCACTGCGCAGTATGGGGTTCGAAATCGCGGGCTATTTTATGTTTGCTGTGGGGTATATCGTCTATCTGACCTTCCTGAGCGCATGGATGCGCAGTCTTGGCGCTGGGCCGTGGATGGTATCAGCCGTCTGGTCGATTGTGGGCGTTGGAACGCTTCTGTCGTCCTTTATCTGGCGCGGCGTAATCGGGCGGTTCCAGTCCGGAGTGCCGTTGGCGCTGACCAACGGCTGTGTCGCGGTGGCGATCCTGTTGCCGGTGGTGTTCCCGACGCTCGCAGGGCTGCTTGTGTCGTCGGCGCTGTTCGGATTGACGGTCTTTATGCCGCCCACGTCTGTGACGAGCTTTATCCGGCAGAACAATCCGCCCGACACCTGGGGCCGATTGATGAGTGTCTATACTGTTATGTTTGCGACAGGCCAGTGTATCGGCCCCTATGCGGCGGGGCTGATCGGGGATGCGTTTGACGATATCGGCTACGGGCTGGTGGCGGCCGCGGTTATTCTGGCAATCGGTGCGGTTTGCGGGGCGATGCAACGGGGACTTGTCGCACCGCCCGCAAAGGATGCCGTGTTACCTTAAACGCAGGCTGTCGGAATCATCCATCGTCGAAGTGAACGCGGTCGGGCGAAGTTGTGCTATATCACCGTCGTTCAAGCCGATATCCCGTAGCAGATGCTCTGGCATCTGGCGGAGACGGTGCAACCGGCGCGCTTCGGTTGCAGCAGCGCGAAAGCGCCGGACGACCGGTAGCACGTCGAGGATAGCCAGCTTGCCGCGCAGGGCATCCGGAGTGCTTTGCAGGGCTGCGCGGAGCTTGCGTGACGGGTGTGTTTCAATAAGGGCCATTTTCATCCCCTTTCGGGTCAATCGGTTGCGTTGGGTCTAATCTGGGGACTTTACGCCGCTCGCACAAACGGCTTTACTTGACAGGTACTGTGCAAAAAAGTCACGTGTCCGCTATGGCTCGAACTCTTCCCCCTCTGAATGCCCTGCGTGCCTTTGAATCTGCGGCGCGGCTGAACAGTTTTACGCGCGCGGCGCAGGAACTGAACGTGTCCCATTCCGCCATCAGCCGCCATGTGCGCGGGCTTGAAAAGCGGCTCGATGTGGCGCTGTTCCGGGCGGTGGCTCGCGGGGTTGAACTGACCCCGAACGGCCAATGGTATCTGGAACGCATCGGGCCTGCGCTGGACACGATTTCCGAGGCCACAGACGGATTGACCGATATACCGGCAGGGCAGGTGATCCTGAGTTGCGAACCTTCCATTGCGCAGAAATGGCTGATTCCGCGAATGGGACGGTTCGCTGCGCTGCACCCTGACGTGCGGATCACCCTGACCGTCACCGACCGGCTGGCCAATGTTGCCAACCACGATTGCGATATTGCGCTGCGCTATGTCAGTGAGGGTGTGGATGTATCGGCCTATGATGAAATCAGCCGTGCGCCGGTTTACCCTTACGCCAAACCGGGTTTTGCCGATCTCGACCCGGATAATCTGGATCTTGCGCTGCTGGCGCGTCAGCATCTGATACAGGAACATACCGGATTGCTCTGGCCGATGTGGTTCCGCGCGGCTGGCGTCGTGCCGGACAGGCCGCTGAACCTGTCCACGCCGCTGGATGCGGTGCTTGGGATCGAAGCGGCGATTTCAGGACTGGGGGCAATCCTGATGTCGGCGGAACTGACCTCGGTCGAGGTAGAAGCCGGAAGGCTGATCAAACTTTCGGATGTGGGGGTGCAATCGGGGGGGTATTATCTGCTGACGAACGCCACCGCCGCACGGCGCAGGGCCGTGAAAGTGTTTCGGGACTGGATGCTTTCAGAGAGCGAAGCCTGGCGTACCCGTTAGGCCGTAATCTGTTATTCAACCAAAACGTTGAATAAGCGAAAAGGCGCTGAATCCGTTCTTTGTGTAACAGCCGCCCCTGCGACATCCTAGAAAACTGTTTCTGATCAATAGCTTGGTAAATGCTATTCCCGTTGACTCTGTGTGAACCCCTGCTATTTTCCGCGCAACTGTCCAAAGCGGCGTTTTGACCATGGATGAAGGAGGCTCGGCGTATGTCAGATAGCCCTGACCCCAACAGGTTGAACGCCCTTGAGGAGAAGCTTCAGGCAAAGAGGAAGGCAATCGAGCCTGCCCCCGCGCAAGAGCATCACCTGAGCCAGGCGCAAGCCGGATGGCGGATGGTTACGGAGCTGGTAGTGGGTTTGCTGCTGGGTTTCGGGCTGGGATACGGATTGGATCGTGCGTTTGGCACCATGCCGGTATTTCTGGTCATATTTACGATGCTGGGTTTCGCCGGTGGGGTGCGTGCAATGATGCGATCCGCCGAAGAGATCACGAAAAAGAACGCGGAAACGCACGACAATTAATTCGGGACCATAGGGTTCCCGCCCGAAAAGAGGACACGAGACCGTGGCAATTGAAAGTGATGCAGTCGAACAGGAGCTTGAGCTCGCCATTCATCCAATGGACCAGTTTCTGGTCAAGCCGCTGTTTGGCGGTGGCCACGGCGATATCGGCATGTTCACAATCACCAATGCCACCTTGTGGCTGGGGATTACGGTTCTTTGTGCCATCGCTCTGATGGTTCTGGGCACACGGGGCCGCGCGATTGTGCCAAGCCGCAGCCAGTCCATCGCCGAAGTGATCTATGTGTTCATCTACAAAATGGTTGAAGACATCACCGGCAAGGACGGTCTGAAGTATTTCCCGTATATCTTCTCGCTGTTCATTTTCATCCTTGTGGCAAACGTTGTCGGCCTGCTGCCGGCGTCCTTCACCACAACCAGCCACATCGCTGTGACTGCAACGCTGGCCTTGATCGTGTTTGTCGCTGTTACGGTTCTGGGTTTCGTGAAAAACGGCACAGCCTTTTTGTCCCTGTTCTGGGTTTCTGCCGCACCTCTGGCGCTGCGTCCCATCCTGGCACTGATCGAAGTGATCTCTTACTTCGTGCGTCCCGTCAGCCACTCCATTCGTCTGGCCGGGAACATGATGGCGGGACACGCTGTTATCAAAGTTTTTGCAGGGTTCGCTGTTGTGACCTTCATCTCCCCTGCTGCAATTGGCGCGATCGTTGCGATCTATGCGCTGGAAACGCTCGTGGTCTGTATTCAGGCTTACGTGTTCACCATTCTGACTTGTGTATACCTCAAAGATGCTCTGCATCCGTCGCACTAAGTCCGAGTAAACTATCTACGTCATTAGAATCTTAAGGAGAAAAAAAATGGCAATCGAAGGCGATCTGGCACAAATGGGTGCATTCCTTGGCGCAGGCTTGGCAAGTGTTGGCATGGGTGGCGCAGCCATCGGTGTGGGCAACGTTGTTGGCAACTACCTGTCCGGCGCTCTGCGTAACCCTGCTGCGGCTGCTGGCCAAACAGCGACCATGTTCATTGGTATCGCGTTTGCCGAAGCTCTGGGGATCTTCTCGTTCCTCGTTGCGCTGCTGCTGATGTTTGCCGTTTAAGCCAACCGAACCGAAGTACGTAAGGGTTGGGCCATTCGGCCCGCCCTTTGGTTCTTAAGCTGAACGGAGGTTGCCATGGCAACTGAAACAAACGGAGCTGCAACCGAGCATGCCCAGGGTATGCCGCAGCTGGACTTCTCGACTTTTCCGAACCAGATTTTCTGGTTGCTGGTTACTCTGGTCGTTATCTATTTCGTTATGAGCCGCGTTGCGCTTCCGCGTATCGCTTCGGTTCTTGCGGAACGGCATGGCGCCATCCAGAGCGATCTGGACAAAGCCGAGCAAATGAAAGCCAAAGCTGTCGAGGCAGAGGCTGCGTATAACAAAGCACTGGTGGATGCCCGTGCCGAAGCGCAGGCTATCGTCGAAGCGACCCGTGCCGAAATCCAGAAAGATGTGGATGTGGCAATGGCGAAAGCAGATGCGGAAATTGCTGCGAAATCAGCAGAGTCCGAAGCTGCGATCAAAGAGATCCGTGACTCCGCGATGAGCGCGATCGAAGAAGTTGCGAATGACACAGCCGAAGCCATCGTTGCCAAGGTTATGCCGGCAGCAGCGGATAAGGCAGCGGTCAAAGCAGCTGTTTCTGCACGGTTGAAAGGGTGAAGACTATGAAAATTCTCAACACTCTCGCAGCCCTCGCCCTGTCGTCCGCTCCGGCGTTTGCCGCCAGTGGTCCATTCTTCAGCATGGCCAACACCGACTTTGTGGTCACAATCGCATTTGTGATCTTCATTGCGGTTCTGGTTTATCTGAAGGTTCCTGCGAAGGTTGCCGGTCTGCTGGACAAGCGTGCGACTGACATCCAGTCTGAACTGGACGAAGCCCGTGCCCTGCGTGAAGAAGCCCAGAGCATTCTGGCCACTTACGAGCGCAAGCAAAAGGAAGTGTCCGAACAGGCCGAGCACATCATCGAAACTGCCAAAGCCGAAGCAAACCGCGCTGCCGAACAGGCGAAAGAAGACATCAAAGTCTCTATCGCACGTCGTCTGCAAGGCGCCGAGGACCAGATCGCATCGGCTCAGGCTGCCGCGATCAAGGACGTGCGGGATCGTGCTATCGCTGTAGCTGTAGCTGCAGCCAGCGACGTGATCGCGAAAGGCATGACTGCTAAAGACGCAGGCGCGCTGATCGACGCTTCCATCAAGGATGTGGGCGAAAAGCTGCACTAATCTGACGGCGGGCGGAACGCATTTAGGGTTCTGCCTCTGGCACTAAGACACGAAAAACCCCGCAGTGAAGGCTGCGGGGTTTTTCTTTGGATATTTCCAGAAAATGGAAGCCGGAAGCTCAGGTTCCGGCTGCGCTGTTTTCTTAAACTTCTACGATCTTGAGCGCGATCGGATCGCTTGTGGCATCGCCAGTGGCCTTTATACCCTCTATGGCGGCTGCCACGTCGGAAGGCTTGCAAGGGTGGGTGACGATCAGCACAGGCGCACTGTCCCCTTCGTGGTTCTGCTGGCGCAGCCGGTCGATAGAGACATTGGCATCTCCAAGCGCGCGGGCGATGTTGGCGAGCACACCTGGCGCATCCCGCAGGCTGGTGCGGATGTAATAGGCCGACGGCGCTTGGGACTGGGCCGAAGGTGTGTCCACCAGTTGTGCCGCAGGAATGCCAAAGACAGGCAGGGTAAGGCCCCGCGCAATATCCATCACGTCGCCCATCACGGCGCTGGCGGTCGGGCCTTCGCCGGCACCGGCGCCGCGCAGCACGATCTGGCCGACGCTGTCGCCTTCGATCACGATCATGTTGGTGCCGCCCTCAAGCTGGCCCAGCGGCGAGTTGTAGGGCACAAGACAGGGCTGCATGGTTTGTTCCAGCCCGTGCTCTGTCATCTGGCTAAGACCCAGCAGTTTGATCCGGTACCCCATGTCGCTGGCGGCGCGGATATCGTCGATGGAAATCTCGCCGATGCCTTGCAGTTGTGCCGCTTTGAAATCGACCTGTGTGCCATAAGCGATTGAGGAGAGCAGCACGAGTTTATGCGCCGCATCAATCCCGCCTACATCAAGGTTCGGGTCCGCTTCCAGATAACCGAGTTGGTTGGCCTCTTCGAACACGTCCTCATAGGGCAGGCCGGCATTTTCCATCCGGGTCAGGATGTAATTACAGGTTCCGTTCATCACACCCATGATGCGGGTGATGTTGTTGCCGGCAAGGCCTTCGGTCAGGGCCTTAATCACCGGAATACCACCGGCAACAGCGGCTTCGAAGCGCAGGTTCAATCCGTTTTTCTCTGCCGCAGAGGCAAGAGCGTGGCCGTGATGGGCGAGAAGCGCCTTGTTGGCGGTGACGACGTGTTTGCCTGCCGCCAGAGCAGCTTCTACCGAAGCTTTGGCGGGGCCGTCTTCGCCGCCCATCAGTTCAACGTAGACATCCACATCGTCCCGTTGCGCCAGTTTGGTCGGATCGTCTTCCCAGGCATAACCGGAGAGATCCACACCACGGTCTTTCCCGCGGGAGCGGGCACTGACCGCTGTCACTTCGATTGTGCAGCCCGAGCGTGCCGTCAGAAGGGCCGCATTCTGCTGAACAATCTTGATGACGCCGGAACCAACGGTTCCTAGTCCGGCAATGCCGAGACGGAGTGTGGTGGACATGGGATCTACCTTTGAAAAACGGATGAATACTTCGGGTTTCGCCCTCTGTTATCCCAAGGGGGCATAGGGTGCAATCCGATCCGGCCAGTCAGAGGACTCAATTGGCTGCGTCCCGTTTCAGACGGGCGGCGCGGGCGCGCAGGGCACGGGCGCGGGCTGCAAGTCTTTCGGTCGCGGTCTGATTTTCTTCCGCAGCGGCGCTTACGCCTTCTCCGGCGGCCGCCAGTTCTGATGTTACAGCCAGTTCCGGCCAGTCAGCGCCAGAGGCATCGGACCCTTCGGGGTACTGGTAATCGGGCCGGTTCGATTTAATTGAACAGGCCGCCAGTGCAAGCGCGACGGTCAGGAACAGGATCAGGCGCATCAAGGAAGGCTCCGCATTTGTGCTGGCCGGAGTTTATGTAAATCCGGAAGACAGGGCAATGGTACGCGAACGCTTCCTTTGGGCTTGCAATTAAACAGGCGTTCATTTCTCTTGGGGAAGACAGGTTACTGATAGCAAAGGCAGGGACAGGAATATGGCGCGGACATCCGGCTCCAGTTCACAGAAAACCGGACCACTGGTACGGGCTGCGGCGTTGCGGCTGTTTGCGCAACACGGGTTTGCAGCCGTTTCCATGCGCCAGATTGCAGCCGAAGTAGGTGTGCAGGCGGGTGCGCTCTATCGCTATACGCCGGACAAACAGAGCCTGCTGTTCGAGCTGATGCAGGTGCATATGGAAGAGCTTCTGAGCACTTGGGCAGCGGTGGACGCCGGTTCGGAGCCGCTGTCGCGGCTGGACAGTTTTGTGCGGTTTCACATTCTGCACCATCTGGATCGCGCCGATGCGGTGTTTATTTCCTATATGGAGCTCCGCAACCTGACGGCGGAGAACTTCGCACAGATCGAAGCGATGCGAGCGGAATACGAGCAGGTCCTGGAGGATATTCTGGTGGCCTGCGGCGGAGAAGGTCTGGGTGATCCCAAACTGACGACCCTTGCAGTTCTTGCCATGCTGACGGGGGTCAACACATGGTATCGCGAAGGCGGGCGACTGGACCGCGAGGCAGTGGTCCAGACTTATGTCGCAATGGTGCGCCGCGTGGTCGGGCTCTAGTCCTGCAATTTTTCAAGACAGTAGCGCAGGGGCTCTGACAGGGGGAGTTCGCAATAGCCGTTCTGTTCCTGCATCTCGGTGTACGGTGGCAGGGTGCCGCCGATCAGCAGGACCAGATAATCCGAGAAAGGCGGCAGGCTCTCTTTGCCCTTTGCGGCGATGGTTTCCAATTTTGCCTGCACAAGGGCACTAAACAGGGGTATTTTGACTTCACCGGTGGTGCCATCGGGATATTCGAACAAAAACTGCATGGCGGACCATGAAGGATTGGTGGCAAACCTGTATTCGAAACCGCTCCGCAAACGTCGCTGGTTGTTGGCCAGCCCCTGCGCCCCGACGTCGCCGGCGCGGGTGGTTTCATAGATTGTGCGGATGGTTTCCAGAACCGCGGGCCAATCCGGCGTGGAGACCGTCGCACTCAGCGCCAGCAGCGCCTGATTACGGGCGATCTGGTGGAAATCCGACGCCGGATCATAGGCGGCCCGCATTTCCTGCCGGATGATACGGAACATTTCCGAACCCTGATAGGCCCCCATGTAATCCAGTAGCAGGTTGGCGTTGATCTGCTGCTCTGCATTTTCGAAAATGCTGTGGTGAACGGCGAGGATCAGGGTTTCCTCTCCGTCTGGATCAGGCGCGAAAATGATGCCTTTGGGCAGGTCCACGGGCCGGTCCGGTTTGTTTGTCGGTTCAACGTCAGCATTGCGCAGGGGCAAACCGTTAATGGCGCTCTGGATCAACGGGGAGGGGTCCCGTTCCGTGGTGCGGATAATGATCTGGCGGGGCATGCCGAAGGCAAATTCCGTGTCTGTCGTGTCAACCCCGTCTGATTCAACAGGGAAACGCACATAATCGGAAATAACATTGATCACATGGTCGGGTCGCCGGTTTTTGGTGGCTTTGACAGGAGTCAGCAACAGTGACTGGCGTTTATACCATTCCTTGGAAAAGGCGGGATTGGCCAGAAGCGCGTTCAGATGGATCAGCGCGTCCGCAAAGACTGCATGTGGGGCGGTCATTGTGAGAAGGATGTCAGAATCTTGTGTGGAAATACCCAGCGAAATGCCGTTCACCTCGCGGTAGGTTTCTGCCTCGAAAGGGGAGAGGTCCGTGGTTCCCGCGCTGATCGCTGTAGATAACCCGGCATTGAGCGCGAGCACGCGGTTCATTGCGAAATCGGGAATGGCCCAGACAAATGTGACGGCTGACAGGCCGTTACGCATCGGGGTCAGTTGCGCGATCTTCGGGTCAGAGGATGCTGCGACCAGCTCGGCTCTGGCCATAAGCGGCAACAACAGGGTCACAATGCACAAGGTCAGGAAGCGTAACATCATCTCAATCTTCCTTTTGCGCGAATACAGCGGACATCGGAGCGGGAGCAATCAGGTTCTCAAGAAACTCCAGAACCTCTGCATCGGTGGTTTCTTCGATCAGGCTGGCATAGGTGCCGGGGGAAATCGGGGGCAACCCGTCGGAGCCGACATTCTCCAAAAATGCCAAAAAATCATCGGGCCGACGGGCAGCAGAACTGGCATGGGCAGCGTTGCGCTTGCGTGCGGTTTCGATTTCCTGCGCGCTTGGCGGGGTGTCCAGCAATCCGGCGATTGTGGTTTCAAACGTCTCCAGCGCATCTTCAAAAGACACGCCGGGCATGGGCACCAGAAAGGAAACCATTTCCATATCGCCGTTCTTGGCCAGAAAGAAGCTGGTGTTGACCGATTGATAATCGAAACTGTCGAAAATCAGCGCCTTGCGGATGCGGCTTTCAAAGATGGACACGCCGATGAAGAACTCCCCTTGCAGGTCGATGCTGGTGTCTTCGACCGGATATTCGACGAATTTGGCGTAGACCAGCGTGTCATCGTACAGCCGGTTGGACGTCAGCCGTTCGATTTTGCGCAGACCGGGTTGCGGTTTTTCGTCCAGCCACCATTTTTCCGGCGGGGTCGAGGCTTCGGTATCACCGAAGTACTCCGCCACCTTCTTTTCCGCCAGTTCAGGCGGAATGTTCCCCGAAATGATCAGCATAATATTGGAGGGCACATAGTGTTTCGCGTGAAAGTCCAGCGCCGCTTCAAGGCTCAGTTTGGGGACATCCGCGATGATGTCATTTGCCCGCCCGCGGGTGGAGCCGTAAAGGTTCTGCAAGGCCTTGCGCCGCAGCCAGCGGGTCGGGTACTGGCGCTCCCGCAGGTAGGTTTCCCGCTCGACAATCTGCTTTTCGCTTTGCAGGAAGTCTTCGGGCAGCTTTGGCGTGTCAAGTAAGGCGCGGGACAGTTTCATCAGCCGGTCGATTTCTGCCGGGTGCCCCGAGTTGGTGTAGATCGTCGCCACAGCGGATGTTTTTGCAAAGAGATCCCGTTCGCGCGGCTGGCGCAGCACATAAGTATCGGCAGAAAACGCTGCGAGATGTTCCAGAAAATGCGCGGTGCCGGCGACTTCATCGTCGTCATAACTGCCCGAGAGCACCAGAACCTGCACATCCACACGGTTAAAATCATTGCGTGGCACCACATAGGCAGAATGCAAGCCGCCGATGTTCTTGAGGGGAATAACCTCTTGGGCGGTGGCGGAAACGGGCAGAAGAAACAGGAAGACGGTGACGATAAAGCGAAGCAATGAAACGTCCTTTGTTGGGTGACGGGGCGGGAGGTGCCTATGCCGGTTTAAGCTGGGCCATATGGTGCAATTGGCAAGTCACAGAAAGGGCATCCTCGGCCTCGGGGTGTTTGGTTGGCGACAACGTGCATTTACCCGGGAGCGCCATGGTTTCACGGCGCAAAAGGATCGGGTCCTGTCCGGGCAGGCAGACATAGGTGCCGTTCGAGCTGACATCCCGTAAGTAGGCATGATCCTTGCGCATTTCAATGATGATATGGCGACGTGACACCCACTGGCGCGGCAGGATAAGATCGCAGGTGTCGGCCCGTCCGACCGTGACCTCGCGGTCCTGCGTACATTCCGCGACCTTGCCGTCAAAGGCGATCAGAGCTGAAAGTTCCTTGGTGCCGTCACTTCTGGCACGGGGCAGGTCCGTATTCGGAGCAGACCCGAAAGACACCTGTGTGTTGCTGTCTACAGTTACATCAGCATAGCGGTAGATGTTTTCAGCACGGGCCTTGCCCCGCAACTTGCGGCTGTCAAAATAATGCAGTTCGTCGCGCCCACCTTGTTTGATCGCTTTGAAAAAGGCGCGGCTGCACAGGGATTCATTCGGGTTGGCAAGCCCGGTCAGACGAGCAGCAACATTCACGCAATCGCCGAAAATATCGTCCCGCGTGCGGATGGCTGGGCCAAAATCCAGCCCGATATGTACCGAGAGCGCACCGTCCCGCGTGCGCGCCAACATGTCCTGCATGGTCTGGAGCGCGTTGTTCGGGTCTTCGAAAATGCACAGCACATCGTCCCCGCGGGAATGGATGAACTCGCCCCCGTGTTCGCTGATCACATCTCTGAGAATACGCAGGCAATCATCGATCTGGGCGCGGGCCTCCAGATTGCCCACCTGATCGTACAAAGCTGTGCTGCCGGAAATATCCGCACAGACAACGGCAACAATTACTTCGAACTGGGCGTCAGACATAAAAAAAGTCCTTGGATCAATGCGCAACCAGCTGGTGGCGCCAATCTGAATAGGCAGGACGATAGGGAAATCTGTAGCCGCGTGCAAGGCGCAGGCCAGCAAGAACGGTACTTGTCTGCCTTCAGCTTGGGGGATGGCGCTGGGAAACGAAACAGTCTGACAGGATTGCCTTAATTTGCTCCGTTTTTAACCTTCTCGAGAAACCGGATCACGTTTTCGATCTGGCCTGCCCGTTCCTTCAGTTCGCTAATCTTGCTTTGAATCACCCGCCGTCCAACTTCTGGATCACAACTGTCTGCGGTGGATTCCATAATCGAACGAAGGTCAGCAATTGACATGCCGGCTTCTCTTGCTCCGGCATAGAACTTCAGTATTACAACGCAATCGTCTTTGTATTCGCGGTAATTGTTTGTGGTGCTGTCGCTGACGGACGAAGAAATAAGCCCGTTGCGTTCGTAGAACCGGATCGTGTCCCGGCTCACACCGGTTTTTTCAGCAAGTTCGCCTATACGCATCGTTTTTCTCCGTAAACATCAAACCATGGATCATTGTCCATTGTTTTTCGTTTTCAACTGTGCTCTTAAAGAAGCAAGAGTGCAACAAAAACAAGTATCGGGAATCTCAGAATGTCTCAACGTATTGTTATCGTCGGCGGCGGCTATCTCGGCGTGCAACTGGCAAAGGGGCTGGACAGCAAAGCCGAAGTCACATTGATCGAGCCGCGCAGCCATTTTGCCCATACACCGGCACTGATCCGTGCCGTAGTTGTTCCAGAGCTTCTGGATCAGGCCCTGATTCCATATGACGGGCTTTTGAAGAACGGTCGTGTGATAAAAGCACGGGCGACAAGCATCGACGCAAATGGCGTAACGCTGGAAAACGGGCAAGAGGTACCAGCGGATTATATTGTCGTTGCGACCGGATCTTCCAATGCGGTGCCCTTCAAGCCGAAATCCGACAGTATCGAAGCCTTTAGGGCGGATAATGCGCGGGGGCACAATATGCTCAAGGCTGCGAAAAGCGTCGCAATAGTGGGGGCAGGGGCCGTTGGCACCGAATTGGCCGGAGAGATTGCCCATTTTATGCCGGAGAAAGACGTTACACTAGTTTCTGCTGAACCATCGCTCTTCCCGCAAATGCCGCAAAAACTCGGGGCCGAGCTTACATCAAAACTGTCAAAAGCGGGTGTGAAAACTGTCTTCGGGGCGCAAGTCAAAAACCTCGAAAGTACAACCGAGCCTTATTCCGGAACACTTGAGTTGAGCAACGGACAGCGGATCAGTGCAGATTTGATCTTTCCTGTGATCGGGTCGCGGGCCGCAACGGATATACTGGAAACACTTCCAGGCGCTTCGAAGGGGAATTCCCGTCGTATTGAAACAGACGCTTGGCTTCGCCCTTCAGAGTTGCCTAATGTGTTTGCCGCCGGTGACGTTGCCGAAACCGGTGATGCGATGACAGTGGTCGGTGCCAGCAGGCAGGCCCCGTGGCTGGAAAAAACTCTGGTGTCGCTGATGGACGGGAAAGCTGTAGAAGATACGCCCCCTTATAAACCTTGGGATAAAGCACCGTTTCTGGTCCCGCTTGGCCCGCAGAAAGGCAATTCCTATCTGGTTCTCTTTACGGCAGGTAGTTTCCTGACTCGCGCGTTGAAAGGTAAGGATTTGTTCCTGTCCAAATACAACAAGATGCTGGGGCGCGGTTAATCCGCCGTCACACAAAAAAGCCGCCCCCGATAAAGGGGCGGCTTTGACATGCGGGTATCGCTTGAGGGCGATTGAACCTTAGAGATCGTCGTAAAGCGGGAAGCGTTTGCACAGATCGGCAACCTTGGCGCGTACAGCGGCTTCAACCTCTGCATTGCCGTCTTCGCCATTCGCGGCCAGCCCGTCCACAACTTCAATGATCATATCCCCGATCTCGCGGAATTCGGCTTCCCCGAAGCCGCGAGTGGTTCCGGCAGGTGTGCCAAGGCGGATGCCGGAGGTCACTGTCGGCTTTTCAGGGTCAAACGGGATACCGTTCTTGTTTGCGGTGATATGGGCACGGCCCAGCGCCTTGTCGGTGATGTTGCCTGTCACGCCTTTGGGGCGCAGGTCCACCAGCATCACATGGGTGTCAGTGCCGCCTGTAACGATATCAAGCCCGCCCTTCATCAACTGGTCTGCCAGCGCCTTGGCATTGGCGACGACCTGCTTTTGATAGCTTTTGAACTCGGGGCGAAGGGCCTCACCAAAGGCGACGGCCTTACCGGCGATAACGTGCATCAGCGGGCCACCCTGAATGCCGGGGAAGATGGCAGAGTTGACCTTCTTCGCGATTGTCTCGTCATTGGTCAGGATCATGCCTCCGCGCGGGCCGCGCAGGGTTTTGTGGGTTGTTGTTGTTGCTACATGCGCATGTGGGAAGGGGGAAGGATGCTCGCCGCCGGCGACCAGACCGGCGAAATGGGCCATATCGACCATCAGATAGGCGCCAACGCTGTCCGCAATCTCGCGCATTTTGGCAAAGTCGATCTGGCGCGGAATGGCAGAACCACCGGCGATGATCATTTTGGGTTTGTGTTCATCCGCAAGGGATTGCACCTGATCGTAATCCAGCAGGTTGTCCTGTTTGCGCACGCCGTACTGGATGGCGTTGAACCATTTGCCGGACTGGTTCGGTTTGGCACCGTGTGTCAGGTGGCCACCCGCATCAAGGGACATGCCAAGGATCGTGTCACCCGGTGTCAGCAGCGCCTGAAACACGCCTTGGTTCGCCTGGCTGCCGGAGTTGGGTTGCACATTGGCGAATTCGCAGCCGAACAGCTGCTTGGCGCGGTCAATGGCAAGGTTTTCCGCAACGTCTACATACTGGCAACCGCCGTAGTACCGGCGACCGGGATAACCTTCTGCGTATTTGTTCGTCATCACCGAACCCTGCGCTTCCATCACCGCTTTAGAGACGATGTTTTCAGAAGCGATCAGTTCGATCTCGTCCCGCTGGCGGCCGAGCTCGTCAGTGATTGCACCGAACAGTTCGGGATCACGGGTGGAAAGGGATTCAGTAAAAAATCCAGCGTCGCGGACGGTTGTCATAGGGGATGATCCTTTGTTGGTCTTGCCGATGCGGTACGGGTAGTCCACGCGCTGTGCTCTGGCTGATCCATATGCGACGTGTGACTGCCAATTGCGGACGCAAGTACGGGCATTTGCCCCAAAAGAAAAGGCGCAAACTGTCGCGCAATAGTCGTTTTTCGCCTTTTTCTTCCAGAGATAACCCTGCGGCAGGCTGGGGATTTCCCTTGCGCCGGACCCGATGGACGGTGAAACTGTCCGGACGACCAATGCAGGACCACACGGGGCGCTTTGATGCAGTATAAGAAAATTTGTTTTCTTGCCAGTCAGGTAGAGACTGCACAAGAAGCGCGTGCCGTGCTGGTAAAGCGTTACGGGGATGTGCCACCGGTGCAGGCGGATCTGATTGTGGCACTCGGCGGGGACGGCTTCATGTTGTCTGTATTACACCAGACCCAAGGTCTGCGCGCACCTGTCTATGGTATGAATCGCGGTACAGTCGGCTTTTTGATGAATACTTTTGCGCCGGAAGGGCTGACGGACCGGCTGGCGGAAGCCGAAGAGGCCGTGATTCACCCTCTCAGAATGCGGGCCCATTGTGTGGACGGCACAGAAATCGAGGCTCTGGCTATTAACGAGGTGTCCCTGTTTCGCCATGGTCCGCAGGCTGCAAAGCTGCGAATCCTTGTGGACGGCAGGGAGCGGCTGCCCGAACTGGTATGCGACGGTGCGCTGCTGGCAACACCTGCCGGCTCGACCGCCTATAACTATTCGGCACACGGTCCGATTCTGCCGATTGGTGCGGAGATCCTCGCCCTGACGGCAATGGCCGCCTTCCGCCCCCGCCGCTGGCGCGGAGCACTGCTGCCTATGAAAGCAAAAGTGCGCTTTGAAGTGTTGGAGATGGAAAAACGACCTGTGCAGGCTGTGGCTGACGGGAATGAGGCGCGGGAAGTTGAATGGGTGGAAATTGCCATCGCACCTGAAATCACCCACCGCCTGCTGTTCGATCCGGGGCACGGTCTGGAAGAACGCCTGATCCGCGAGCAGTTTGTTTGACCGCAAGTCGGGATTCCTAGCGCTCCGCGCGGGGATATTTCAACCAAAAAGAGCGGAGGTCAGTCGGCCTTGCTCAGTTTCCAGTCGGCCGTGTTGATCGGGTAATAGGCCTCTATCGCGGCGGTGGCGATGACGCTGGCAGTGCTGCCGTCAGGGGATGGAATATTCTGCCCGCCTTTCACAACTTTGACTGTCGCCTTGCCGCGGGGCAGTTCTGCGGCGACCCGATCCCTGTCCAGTTGATCCGGTTCCTGCACGCCGATTGTGACCGCAACAGTCATGTCCTGATGATCCAGTCCCAATTCGCTAAAGAGTGTAAGCGAGGAATGGCGGATCGCGTCATTCACGGCGCGGATCGCGGCTTTGGTATAATCTTTGCCATAAAGGTCCGTGCCAATGCCGGTTTCCAGAATGATGCGGCTGTCGGTAGTCGGGGTGTCCTGTGTCATGCCCGCTCCATATCAAAAGAAACAACAATAGCAGCATTGGCGATGACGGTGATCCCCGCACCATCCGGTTTGGCAATATCAAGGCCGCCGTGGGAGGCCGTGATAGCGATCTGGCCATAGGGGAACATGTCGGTCAGTGCGTCAGTGTCCACCTGATCCGGTTTCTGTACGGCGATATCCACATCCACGATCATGGCTTCTTTCGGAAAGCCGAGAGCAGGGGCCACAGTCAGGGAATTGCGCCAGAGCGCATTTTGAATCGCACGGCGGGCGGCAGCGGTATAATCGGCGCGGCGCAGGGAAGTTCCATGGCCGATTTCAAGAGCAACACGGGTTTTGGGCATAACAGGGCCTTTGATTGTTCCTTATAAGGGCTATCCTGTGTATGGACCCTTGCGCAAGACCCGTGGCGGGTGAATTGTTATTGTTACAGTCTTGGGTTAAAACGGTTTTCGGAATTTGGTGGAGCTTACATGGCGTTAAGTGCAAATGAGCAGGTGCGGTACTGGGGAATAGGACTGGTGCTGGTACTGGTGGCCATGTGGTTGCTGGGCAATGTCCTGCTGCCTTTTATTACCGGAATGACCATTGCCTATTTTCTTGATCCAGTTGCAGACCGGCTGGAGCGGGCGGGGGCCTCGCGGGCGCTGGCGACAACTTTGATCACGCTGACGGCGATGCTGGTGATTCTGTTGCTGGTCATCGTGCTCGGCCCGCTACTGGTGAAGCAGACCGCGGCCTTCGTGACGGCCCTGCCGGAATATGTCTCGCAGTTTCAGAAATTCATTTCGACACGTTTTCCCGAGTTCTTTGACGAAACCTCTGCTGTGCGTCAGGGGCTTGGCACGCTGGTGGAGTTCATCCGGTCAAAAGGCGGGGAACTGGCCAATGCAGTGCTGGCATCGGCCTTTACCATTGTGGATGTCGCGATTTTCATCGTGGTTGCGCCTGTGGTGGCCTTTTACATGCTTCTGGACTGGGACCGTATGGTTGCCACCATCGACAGTTGGGTGCCCCGCGACCATCTGGAAACGGTACGCTATCTGGCGCGGCAGGTGGATAATGTACTGGCGGGGTTCGTGCGCGGGCAACTGACGGTCTGCGCCATTCTCGGCACGTTTTACGCTGTCGCCTTGATGGCGGTCGGTTTGCAGTTCGGCATTGTGGTGGGGCTGATCGCAGGCTTGCTGACGTTTATTCCTTATGTGGGGTCGATCATTGGCGGGGCGCTGTCCATCGGGCTGGCGCTGTTCCAGTTCTGGGACACGCCGATCTGGATTGCAGCCGTGCTTGCGATCTTTATTGCGGGCCAGATGATCGAGGGTAATTTCCTGACACCCAAATTGGTGGGGCGTTCTGTCGGGCTGCATCCGGTGTGGCTGATGTTCGCGCTTTCCGCCTTCGGGTCTTTCATGGGCTTTACGGGTATGTTGATCGCGGTGCCCGTTGCGGCCTGCCTTGGTGTGTTCTTCCGTTTCGGGGTTGGTCAGTATCTGGACGGGCGCCTTTACAAAGGGCTGGCTGACGAGGAGCAGGCCGATGGCTGAGCAACTGGTCTTTGACCTGCCGGTGGTAACGGCATTCGGGCGAGACGATTTCTTCACCTCGCCGGCCAACAGTCTGGCCGTGGCAGCGATTGAGGACTGGCGCCACTGGCCGCTCGGCAAACTGGTGTTGAGCGGGCCGGAAGGATCGGGCAAGTCCCATCTGGGCAGGATCTGGGCTGATATTGCCAGCGCGAAAGTGGTGCAGGCGCGGGATGTCAAGGATGCGGCAACGCTGGCGCGGGGGGCTTTGTGTGTCGAAAACCTGCACGCAATTGCCGGAGACCGCACGCAGGAAGCCGCATTGTTCCACCTTCATAACCTGATGGCACAGGGGGGGTATCCCCTTTTGATGACGGGTCGCGGCGTGCCGCGCAGTTGGGGGATTACCCTGCCAGATCTCGCCAGCCGGATCGAGGGCAGCCAGCTTGTTCAGCTTGGCGCACCAGACGATACGCTACTGGCGGCAGTTCTGCTGAAGCTTTGTGCAGACCGCCAGCTTTTGATGGAGCCGGGTGTCGTCGATGTGATCCTGCGTCGCGCAGAGCGGTCCTTTGCAGGTATCCGTGCGCTCGTCGGAGAACTGGATCGCGTATCACTACAACGAAAACGGCCGGTTGGTCCCCGCATGGTGACGGAGACACTGCGCCGGTTAGAGGAGATGAACTGATGGATGGCAGCTTGCAGGAACAGCCTGTCGAACGGAGGGTGCAAGCAGATTTCCTGCGCAACCCCGCGCCGGAACCTCTTGACCTGCCGCTGCTGGACAAGGAAAGCACCGACCGTTTTTTCAACCGCGAACTCAGCTGGCTGCAATTCAACTGGCGCGTGCTGGAAGAAGCACAAAATCCCCGCCTGCCGCTGCTGGAACGGGTTAGAATGCTGTCGATCTCCGGCACCAATCTGGATGAATTTTATTCCGTGCGGGTGGCGGGCCTGCGGGAACTGGAACGCAACGGCATAGAGACGCCGGCGCTGGACGGTCGCACACCCAAGGAACAACTGGTGCAGATCGACGCGGAAGCGCGCCATCTCATGCATGTCCAGCAGGAAGTCTGGGTCACGCTGATCGCGGAAATGGAAAAGGTCGGGATCGATATTCTGGTCCGCTCTGAACTGGATGACGCGGATCGCGAGTATCTCAAACAGGTGTTTGTGGACCAGATTTTCCCGATCCTGACGCCCCTTGCGATTGATCCGGCGCATCCTTTTCCTTTCATTCCCAACACCGGCCTGACGCTGGCGCTGCAGCTCAAGCGGAAGAAGGACAAACGGGTGTTGCAGTCGCTTTTGCCTATTCCGGCGCAGGTGCAGCGGTTCATTCCGCTGCCAGACGGTCCGGGTGGAACACAGCGGATGATTATGCTGGAAGAAGTGCTGCTGAAATTCATCGACCAGTTGTTTCCGGGGTATACGGTGGACGGATACTGTGCGTTCCGCCTGTTGCGCGACAGTGATCTGGAACTGGAAGACGAGGCCGAAGACCTGCTGCGCGAGTTCGAAATCGCACTGAAGCGGCGACGCCGCGGCGAGGTGATCCGCATGACCATCTCGGCAGATGCACCTGCGGCCTTGCGAACAGTTATTTTTGGCGCGCTGGGCCTGACGGCGGATGAAGCAATAGAGGTGGACGGTCTGCTTGGGGTCTCCGATCTGGGGGCGCTGATTCTGGACAGTCGCAAGGATTTGCAGTGGCCGGAATTCAAACCCCGCGTGCCGGAACGGGTGCAGGACTTTGAAGGTAATATCTTCGCAGCGATCCGCCAGAAGGACATGCTCTTGCATCACCCTTACGAAACTTTTGACATCGTGGTCGAGTTTCTGCGTCAGGCTGCCCGCGATCCCGCAGTTGTCGCAATCAAACAAACGCTTTACCGGACCTCCAACGAAAGCTCGATTGTCGAGGCGCTTTGCGAGGCTGCGGAAGAAGGCAAGTCCGTCACGGCGCTTGTGGAACTTAAGGCCCGTTTCGACGAAGCCGCCAATATCCGGCAATCCCGCAGGCTGGAAAGGGCGGGGGCGCACGTGGTCTACGGGTTTCTCGACCTTAAGACCCATGCGAAACTTTCGACCGTGGTGCGGCGTGAAGGGGCGGAGTTGGTTACCTATACCCACTTTGGCACCGGCAACTATCATCCGATCACCGCTCGGTTCTACACAGACCTGTCCTTTTTCACCTGTGACAAGCAGTTGGGCCATGACGCGACCAAAGTGTTCAACTTTATTTCCGGCTATGTCGAACCCGAAGGCCTGCAACAACTTTCAGTCTCTCCGATGTTTTTGAAACGTGATCTTCTTGCGATGATCCACAACGAGATCGAAGCGGTGAAATCCGGCAAGCCGGGTGTGATCTGGGCCAAGATGAATGCGCTAATCGACGGGGATGTGATTGATGCACTGTATGCCGCCAGCCAAGCCGGTGTGAAAATTGATCTGGTGGTTCGCGGGATTTGCGGCTTGCGGCCGGGTATCAAGGGATTGTCCGAAAATGTGCGGGTCAAATCCATTGTCGGGCGGTTTTTGGAACATTCCCGTATAGTCTGTTTTGGCAACGGTTATGGATTGCCCGACAAACGCGCACGGGTTTTCATGTCCTCGGCGGACTGGATGGGGCGCAATCTCAATCATCGCGTGGAATCGCTGGTAGAAATCACCAACAAGACCGTCCACGCCCAGATTATGAGCCAGATCATGGCGGCGAATATGGCGGATCAAGTCAATTCGTGGGTGTTGCAACCGGACGGAAGCTATATTCGGGAAGTTGAAGAGGATGGTGAAAAGCGGTTCAACTGCCACAGGTTCTTCATGGAAAACCCTTCGCTGTCGGGGCGCGGTTCGGTCGGAGCCAAGGATGTGCCTGAACTTATGCACAGTGATGATGCCTGAAACAAGTCAAGGGAACAGGACAGCAGCCAGCAGGGGGGCACGGCTTGAAGATCACAACTAAATTCGCAGCACTGGAACGGGTCGGCGTGATTGACGTGGGCTCGAACTCTGTCCGTATGGTGGTGTTTGACGGTGCTGCACGGTCTCCGGCGTATTTTTATAACGAAAAGGTTATGTGTGGCCTTGGTAAGGGCATGTCCGAGACCGGACGGTTGAATCCCGAGGGACGCGCACGCGCGCTGTCTGCTATGATCCGGTTTGCTGCCCTTGCCAAAAGCTTTAAGGTTCAATCCCTGACCGCCGTCGCCACCGCCGCCGTGCGCGAGGCAGAGGACGGTCCCGCTTTTTGCACCGAAGTTCTGGAAAAGACTGGGATAGAGGTTTCCGTGGCCAGCGGCGTCGAAGAGGCTCGCCTTTCTGCGCAGGGTGTCCTGTTGGGATGGCCCGGGGCTGATGGTCTGGTGAGTGATATTGGCGGCGCGTCGATGGAACTGGTTGAACTGAACGACGGGGATATCGGGGAGCGGCTGACCTCTTCCCTTGCACCGCTGCGGCTGGCCGGTGTGGAGGGGGATCTGGACACGCATATCCGCGATACTTTGCACGGGTTGCGCAAGACTTTGCCCAAAGATTACCCCACTCTGTTTCTGGTAGGTGGCTCTTATCGTGCCATTGCAAAGCTGGATATGGCGCGGCGGGACTATCCCTTGCAGGTGCTTCACGAATACAAACTCTCCCGCGCGCGGCTGGCGGAAACGCTGGACTGGATCGAAACCGCGACGCTGGATGAATTCCGTGCCCTGTCGAGCACAAGTGTGGACCGGTTGATGCTGGTGCCGATGGCCGCCCGTGTGCTGCGGCATCTGGTGGATGTGTTTGACCCCAAGGAGGTTGCAATCTCCAGCTACGGGCTGCGTGAAGGGATGCTTTACGAACAGATGCCTGAAGACCTGCGTGCCCGCGATCCCCTGATTGAAGCCTGCCTGTTCAGCGAACGCACTTCCGCCCGGTTTCCGGGTTTCGGAACAGAACTCGCCCACTGGATACTGCCTCTGCTGCCCGATCCGGTGCGTTGGGAGCGTATCACTCTGGCGGCAGCCTTGTTGCATGATGTCAGCTGGCGTTCCGACCCGAGTTCCCGCGCCGAAGAATGTTTTGACAATGCCTCGCGGGGCAATCTTGGCGGGCTTGACCATCCCGGGCGTGTACTTCTGGCGATGGCGCTTTTGCACCGCTACCGCAAGAGCGGGAAGCTCGACAAATACAAGGCCCTGCGTCCCTTGCTGAACGACGAGCAGCACACCGGCGCACAGGTGATCGGTCAGGCCATGCGGCTGGGCGCGTCACTGGCGGGCGGAGACCGGAGCGTGCTGCGTCGTGCGAAACTGGTGCAGTCCGAGGGGGTGTTGGAATTGCAACTTCCCCCTGCCATTGCCGCCTTTGGCGGTGAAGTGGTGCAGACGCGGCTCGGGGAACTGGCGCAATCCATGGGTTGTGAAGGCCGGCTGACCCTGACCTGATGCAACCGTTCGAATCTAGAGATCGCCCTTGTGTTCCGCGGCCCATTGCCGTCGCAGGGCCTCGGAACGGCCGGTGAAGCTGCCACAGGGGCGGGGCTGGCCCTGCAGCCTGTCGGCGCGGAAGTGCCTGAAGTCATGCCGCAATTCACACCAGGCGGGCAATACGATTGCTTCGGCATAATAGATGATCGACAACGGCAGGATGACCCGTTCTGACAGCGCGTTATCACTGTCCAGATATTCGATACGCAGCTTTTCCTCGTCGCGAATGGCGCGACGGATCTCGGAGAGGTCGATACCGTTGGGGGCTTGCGCCCCCCATGTCGATGACAGGAGCGTTTCGCTTAGCGGAGTCGCTTGGGAAATCTTTGCCGCAGCCCGCGCGGCAGCGCGCCCCAAGGCCTTGTCGCCTGTGCGGGCGATCATCGACAGCCCGACGGTAATCGCTTCGGCCTCTTCGATGTCAAAGTTTAGCGGCGGCAGGTCAAAACCCGATCGCATGATATAACCGATGCCTGCCGCGCCTTCTATTGGGACCCGCATGGCTTGCAGGCTGGCGACATCGCGGTACACCGTGCGCGGTGTTACTTCCAGCGCACGGGCCAGATGTTGTGCTGTCAGCGGCGCACGGGCGGTGCGCAGCAACTGGATGATTTCAAACATTCGGCTGGATCGGGCCATGGCGGTTTCCTGTCTTTGCCAGCTTCTAGCACAACACTGCTGACAGATACATGTCAGCAGTGTTGTGGGATGAAAGGGCGGAACAGGAGAAATTTGAAATGATGGACCGGCATTACACTTTCGGCGTAGCCCTTGTCACAGTGTCTGCGCTGATCTGGGCGAGTGCGGGCATTTTCACGCGGGGAGTCGATGCAGATGCGTGGAGCGTAATTTTCTGGCGCGGACTGGCGGCTACAGGATTTACCCTTGGCTATCTTGTCCTGCGGCGCGGGTTGCGGGCGGAATGGCGCAGGATGCAGGCGCCTGCCTGGGTTGCGACCCTGTTGATGGCCTCTGGCACGGCGGCTTTCATTCCTGCGTTCAAACTGTCGAGCGTTGCGAATGTTGCTTTGATCTGGGCCACTGCCCCCTTTGTGACTGCAGGTCTGGCATGGGTATTGCTGCGGGAGCGGCCGAGCCAAAGGGTGGTATTCGCAAGTCTTGCCACGGCAGCAGGGGTCGGGATCATGGCGTGGGGCAGTTTGCAGCGGGGCGGTCTTGTCGGGGATTTTCTGGCCTTCTGGATGACCCTGATGATGTCGGCATCCTTTCTTATCTATCGGCGCTGGCCGGAAACACCGGCGGCCCTGCCTGCTGCTTTGTCCGCTGCCCTGCTGGTCCCTGTAGCATATGTTTTTACCGATCCCGCCGAAGTGATTGTCAGCGAGCGGTGGATTCTTGTCGCCTTCGGGGCGGTGTTCGCGGCGGCATCCGTTTTGATGCTGGAAGGGGCACGGCGCATTCCGGCTGCCGAGGTGGCGTTGATCGGCGCGTTGGAAACGCCGCTGGCCCCTGTACTCGCGTTTCTGATCCTGTCCGAAACACCCCCCGCTGCGTCCCTGACGGGGGGCGTGCTGATTTTTGCCGCGGTCGTCTGGGCGCAGATCAACGGCATGCGCCGAAACGCTCGCAGGGTTTAGTTACTCGCTCTGGAATTGCTGTTTCTGTAACAACTGCTCTTGCGCGGCATTGATCGCTGCAATGGCGGCTTCACCTTCCCGTTTATCTCGCTCGAACAGACTTTCGAGTTTGCGTCCCCAAGCGTTTGGCTGGCGGCCCATTGCCTCGCCCACAGCGTAGAGGCGGCTCATGTATACCGGATCGAATAACTCGCGGGATTTATCGGTGAAACGGGCGGGCATGATCATCGCCCGCAGCGAAAACCCGTCGCGTCGCGCAAGGGCGGCGATCCGTTGCAAATCCCCGACGCTCTGGCTTTTGATAAGGGTAGAGAGGGTGCGCTCTCCGATGTGGCGCAATCCGGTTTTCTGGGGCTGGTACACAGGATTGATCAGGTTGTTGTGTATCACCCAGACGCGGTTGTCCCGATGGGCCAGTCCTGCACGGCGCAAGTAGCTGCGCACAGGCAGTTCCGGCGAATAGGTGAAGATTTCCTGTGTCAGCCCGCCATCTGCGTGTAGTTCGGTAAATTCCTCGGTACCATCGGTCACGTTAAAGCGGACCGGCGTGAACATGATCGGGATAGAGGCAGAGGCAAGGATCACATCGCGGATCAGGGCGCGGGCTTCTTCGCTGCGGTAACTGGCAATTTCGGTGACGTTCCAGATCACGGGACGTTCTGCGTCCATATTTGTGGTGCCGATCAGCAGCAACCTCCCCCGTGCGTATTCATCCGCCAGCGCGCTGACAAATTCGGGGGTAACGACCGAGTCGATCACCCGTTTCAAAGGCGCTGTTGAATAAAGCGAGCCTCCGCCAAAAATGCCGGCGAGAAAGCGTTTGTGCACAAGCGCGTCTGTTCTGGCGGTTTTGTAAAACTCGCCAATCTGATCGTCATATTCGGGACCAAGAAACGCGAAGGGTGCAATTATCGATCCGGTGGATATGCCCGTGACGATGTCAAATTCGGGACGGGTGCCCGATGCGGTCCAGCCTTTCATGACACCGGCACCAAAAGCGCCGTTCGGCCCGCCGCCCGACAAGGCAAGGATGTGCAGGCCGTCTCCCTCACGCCGCACAGCCCGCAGCCGCTGGGCAAAGGTGTCTACCTCGTTATCCAGACTTTCGGGCGCTGTGTCGCCGAAATAGCGCACATCAGGAAAGCCGATGGGTTGCATCTGGTCGTGGCTGGCTTGGGGCGGTGCATAGATAGCTCTGTCGATGCCGCCACAGCCTGCCAGAAAGAGTGACAGGCAGAAAAATAGTGCCTTTGCTGAAAATTCCATGAAGACCCCGATAAAAACCATAATAAATGGGGAAACTGTAAGCAGTGGCCGGCATTCTGGCAACGATTCAATTCAGGGTAGCGGCGCAAGGACCTGACCTGCTGCGGCAGATGCAGCGCATGTTGCACCCCATTGCAGTTTCGCCTAGAGCAATAGCCAAAGATAAGTTGGAGCCTATCCCATGCGTATGTCCCGTTATTTCCTGCCTGTTCTGAAAGAAGACCCGGCCGAAGCCGCGATTGTCAGCCACCGCCTGATGCTGCGGGCCGGTATGATCAAACAATCCAGCGCCGGGATTTATTCGTGGTTGCCCATGGGCTACAAGGTTTTGCGCAAGATCGAGGATATTGTGCACGAAGAACAGGCCAAAGCCGGCCATATGCCGATGCTGATGCCAACCATCCAGTCTGCGGATCTGTGGCGGGAAAGCGGTCGGTATGATGACTATGGCGAAGAAATGCTGCGCATCAAGGACCGTCACGACCGTGATATGCTGTTTACGCCGACCGCGGAAGAACTGATCACCGATATTTTCCGCTCTCATGTCAGCAGCTACAAAGACCTGCCCCTGACGCTCTATCAGATCCAGTGGAAGTTCCGCGACGAACGCCGTCCGCGCTTCGGGGTGATGCGGGGCCGCGAGTTTTATATGAAGGACGGGTATAACTTTGACCTGACCAAAGAAGACGCGCTGCACGCATACAACCGCCATCTGGTCAGCTACCTGCGCACCTATGAACGCATGGGCCTGCAAGCCATTCCGATGCGCGCAGATTCCGGCCCGATCGGGGGCGATGACACGCACGAGTTCCTCGTGCTGGCGGAAACCGGCGAATCCGAGGTGTTCTATGACAGCGCAGTCACCGATCTGACCTTTGGCGACCGCGAGATTGATTTCGATGATGTGGCGCAGTGCCAGTCCATCATGGAAGAATTCACCACCAAATACGCCCGCACCGATGAAACCCACGATGAAGCCTTGTTCAACGAGGTTCCCGAAGAACGCCGCCGCACCGCGCGGGGGATCGAAGTGGGGCAGATTTTCTACTTCGGCACCAAATACTCCGATGCGATGAACGCCAAGGTTCAGGGTCCGGATGGCAAACCTGTTGCGGTTCATATGGGAAGCCACGGGATCGGCGTGTCCCGTCTGCTTGGTGCGATCATCGAGGCAAGCCATGACGACAAAGGCATCATCTGGCCCGAAGGCGTTACGCCCTATCACGTGGGCATCGTGAACCTGAAACAGGGTGACGAAGAGGCCGATACGGCCTGTGAATCCCTTTACAAAGAGTTTACTGCTGCTGGTCTCGAACCCCTTTATGACGACCGTAAAGAACGGGCAGGGGGCAAATTCGCAACAATGGATTTGATTGGTTTGCCTTGGCGTATTACAGTAGGCCCCAGAGGTTTGAAAAATGGTGTCGTCGAACTCACCTCGCGTAAGACGGGGGAAAGCACGGAAATGACACCGGCAGAAGCAGTGGCACGGGTAAAGGATATTTACGCGGGCGCTTGATACAGGCGGTCCCATGGGGCAGATATTAAACTTGGGAGGTGGGGTGATCCTTTTGGTCGCCGCATCGCAATTCCCTGAATACACGCAGCAATATGTGCAGCGTCTCGGCGGTGCCGTGGATGAACTGCGTCTGGTTGCAGCGGATTTCGACAAAAGCGCGCAGAGCGTCGGGCTGACACGTCAGCAGGCGCTCGACTCCATGACCGGCAATGCCTTCCAGAAGGCGCGGCAACGGGACATGACGGGCACTTTCGCCCGTCTGGAACGGTTGGAAGGGGATCTGGCGGTTCTGGAGGGGGCCGGGCCGTTTGATCGACTGGCCAATGTGACCCGCTTCTCGGATCAGGGGATTGCAACCCGCGCATGGCAGGATTACCGGCCTGCCTTACCCCTTACCATTGACGGATTTATTTTCGCTATGGGCGGATTTCTTGCAGGCTTCGGCCTTTTGCGTGGCTTGGGGCTTTTGTTTGGCCGCCGCAAGCGCCCGCTGTCAGAGGTAACACCATGAGAACAACACCTCCCTTCGCTCCTTTCGAGTGGCTGATCGCGTGGCGCTACCTGCGGGCCAAACGCCGCGAAGGTGGCGTGTCTGTGATGACCTGGATTTCCCTGATCGGGATTACACTGGCAGTATTCGCGCTGATCGCGACAATGGCGGTGCGCAGCGGGTTCCGCACCGAATTCACCAATACGATCCTTGGCGCGAATGCCCATGCCACGGTCTATGTCTCGCCCCATCTGGATGAGAACAACCGTACTGTGCGCACTTTTGCGGATTTCGACCCGATTGCAGAGAACCTGCGCGCGGTGGAGGGTGTTGTGCGGGCGGCCCCTGTTGTGAAAGGGCAGGTCATGGCTTCGGCCAACGGGCGCAACACCGGAGTCGAAGTCTTTGGAGAACGGTTCGAGGACATCAAGACAATCCCCCTTGTCGTAAACCCTGAAACCCAACTGGGCAATCTTGAGAATTTTAACAAAGGTGTTGCCATCGGGCTTGGCATCGCACGGGAACTGGATCTTGCGCTCGGGGACAAGATCACGCTGATTTCACCGGACGGGATCAAAACCGCCTTTGGCACCAGCCCTCGGGTCAGCGCCTATGAAGTGGTCTATATCTTCGGGGTGGGGCGCTATGACATCGACCGCACCCGCGTCTATATGCCGATGAGCGAGGCGCAGATTTATTTCAACCGCGACGGAGTGGTGGACGAATTTGAAGTGCAGGTCGAAAACCCCGACGATATCGGCCGGATGGTAGAGCCACTTATGGCTGCTGCCGGTGAAAATACACTGGTCTGGACATGGAAAAACGCCAGCGGCGGCTTCCTGCGGGCGCTGGAGATGGAGGACAACATCATGTTTATTATCCTGTCCATTCTGGTGTTGATCGCCTCGATGAATATCGTGTCCGGCCTTATCATGCTGGTTAAAAACAAGGGGCGCGATGTGGGTATCTTGCGCACGATGGGGCTGACCCAAGGGTCGATCCTGCGGGTGTTCTTCATTTGCGGCGCTTCAATCGGTGTGGTGGGTACGATCCTCGGGGTGATTCTCGGGTGTCTGTTTTCGATCTATATCGACCCGATCTTCAACTTTGTTAATCTGGTTGCCGGCGGCGGCGTCTGGGATCCTTCAGTGCGCATGTTGTCTACACTTCCGGCGGAACTGCAATTCGGTGATGTCGCAAGTGCTGTGATCCTCTCCCTCGGGCTGGCATTCGGGGCGACTTATTTCCCCGCCCGCCGCGCCGCCCGCATGAACCCGGTTGAGGCGCTGCGCTATGAATAACAAGTCTCGCGTGAAACGGCTGGAATGCCACCCACTGATCGGATCAGGCAAACGGGTTTGCCTATGTGTAGAGGCGTTGCGCTATGAATAAGGCACTTGAGTTGAGCGGGATCACCAAGGGGTACAATCTTGGTAAACCTACCGAAGTGCGCGTGCTGAACGGCGTTGATCTGGAACTGGCCGAAGGCGAAGTGGTGGCGATGGTTGCCCCGTCCGGGGCCGGTAAATCCACATTGCTTCACATCGCAGGGTTGCTTGATACACCGGACACCGGCGAAGTGAAGATCGGGGGCAAGCTTGTCGGTGGAGGGGATCGTGCCCGCACGCGGTTGCGCCGGCAGGACGTGGGGTTTGTCTACCAGTTCCATCACTTGTTGCAGGAATTTACCGGACTGGAAAACGTAGTCCTGCCGCAACTGGCGAACGGGGTTTCAAAGTCCGAGGCGGAAAAACACGCGCAGGAACTGCTGGACCGAGTCGGGTTGAAAGACCGCGCCAGCCACCGTCCGGGAGAGCTGTCCGGCGGGGAGCAGCAACGTGTTGCCTTTTGCCGTGCGCTGGCCAACAGGCCACGGGTTCTGCTGGCGGATGAACCGACAGGCAACCTTGATCCCAACACCTCGGACACGGTGTTCGCAGCGCTGATGGAACTGGTGCGGGCCTCGGGTATGGCAGCGTTGATCGCCACCCATAATCTGGAACTGGCCGCGCGGATGGACCGGATGGTGCGACTGGAAGCAGGCGTAATCGTCCCCGCGTAATTCGGGTTCCAGAGGCTTTTGGTCTGGATTTATCCGTGATTTCCCGTCATTGGAGATGCAGAACCGTTTTGGCATGGACGAATTTCTGGTCCCTTCCGCACGGTTGGGAGAGGATTTACCCATGCACAGCACAGCCGTGAAAATCGCAGACGCCCATGAACTCCCGCTTTGGCGACGGCCCGTCGTCCTGCTGGGGCTTATGGCCTTTGTCATGCCGCTGGCCTTTTCTACGTGGTTGGCGCTGCTGAATAATTTCGTAATCGAAGTGGCGCATTTCGACGGATCAAAAATCGGCTGGCTGCATTCGATTCGGGAAATTCCGGGGTTTCTCGCCATTGGCGTGATTTATGTTCTTTGGTTCGTGCGCGAACAGATGCTGGCGGTGGTATCGCTTCTGGCGCTGGGAATCGCCGTCGCTGTAACCGCGTGGTTCCCCAGCTTTCTGGGGCTGATGGTGACAACAATGATCGGCTCTATCGGGTTCCACTACTATGAAACCGTCAAGATGTCCTTGGAACTGCAATGGATCAGCAAGGAACGTGCGCCCCAAGTGCTCGGCTGGATGGTGGCTTTCGGCTCTGCGGCCTCTTTGATTGCTTATGGCTCGATCGTGCTAGTCTGGAAGGTGCTGGGCTGGGATTACAATACCATCTACATGATTGGAGGCGGCGTGGCCGTAGTGCTGACGGCGTTCTGCTGGTTCGCCTACCCCACGTTCGAGGCACCCCATAAACAACACAACAAGATGATCCTGCGGAAACGGTACTGGCTGTATTACAGCCTTCAGGCGGCGGCAGGGGCGCGGCGGCAGATCTTTATGGTCTTTGCCGCCTTTATGATGGTGGAACGGTTCGGGTTTGAAGTGCATGAGGTCACGGCGCTTTTCCTGATCAACTATGTGGCCAACATGATCTTTGCACCGCTGATGGGGCGGTTTGTGTCCCGCGTCGGAGAACGCAATGCGCTTGCTTTTGAATATGTCGGGCTGATCCTTGTGTTTTGTGCCTACGGGGGCATCTATATGTTCGGTTGGGGCGTTCTGGTTGCTGCGGCCCTTTACGTGATCGACCATCTGTTCTTTGCGCTGGCCTTTGCGCAGAAAACCTACTTCCAAAAGATCGCCCACCCGTCCGATATTGCGCCTACAGCGGCGGTTGCCTTTACAATCAATCACATCGGCGCGGTGCTCTTGCCCGCGATGCTGGGCTATTTGTGGCTGTTGTCGCCAGCCGCCGTGTTCATCTTTGCCGCTTCTGTGGCGGTGTTGTCGCTGATCCTGTCCCTGATGATTCCGCGCCATCCGCGCATGGGGTATGAAACCGTCTTTGCACGAACTGTTCTGCCTGCGGAGGCTGCCGAATAGCATGTCAGGAACCGAAACCGATGTGCCGGCAGAAGAGCCGGACAAGAAGGCACGCTTTCTGACCGGATCTATCATGCGCCATGTCGTGGTCATGACACTGACAGGTTCGCTCGGGCTGGTATTCATGTTCCTTGTGGATGTGGCCACCCTTTTCTGGGTCAGCACGCTTGGCGATCAGGGGTTGGTAGCAGCACTCGGCTTTGCGTGGACCATCCAGTTCTTCACCATCTCGACCGGCATCGGGTTGATGATTGCCAGCATGGCGCTGGTGTCCAAATCCATCGGGCAGGGCAAAACCGAGCTAGCCCGCCAGCAGACCACCAGTGCGGCCATATTTACCTTTGTCTTTCAGATGCTCATGGCGACGCTGGTTCTGGTGTTCCGGTTTGAAATCCTCGCCTTTGCGGGGGCCGAAGGGCAGACACAGGCGGATGCAGCACGCTTTTTGTCGATCAGCGTGCCGAGCCTGCCGTTCATGGCGCTGGGCATGGTGGGGTCGGCCGTGCTGCGCTCTATCGGGGATGCGGTGCGGTCTATGGCTGTAACCATGTCCGCAGGGCTGATGGCAATGGTGATTGATCCGGTGCTGATCATCGGGCTTGATATGGGGTTTGAAGGGGCCGCTTGGGGGATCGTCATCTCGCGCGGGTTGTCGGCGGCCCTGTCTGTCTGGTTTGTGATCCGCGTCTACGACATGGTCGGGCCGGTCAACCGCACCGTGATGCGCCAGTTGTTGCGCCCCTTTCTTATGATTGCTGTTCCGGCAGTGATGACCCAATTGTCCACGCCGTTCGGGAATTACATCCTGACCAAAGTGATCAGCGTCTACGGCGATGCTGCAGTTGCGGGCTGGGCGGTGGTCAGCCGTCTGGCCGTGCTAGCCTTTGGCGGGATATTCTCGCTCTCCGGGGCAATCGGCGGCATTATCGGGCAGAATTACGGGGCTGGGCAATTTGACCGTGTCCAACAGGCCTATCGGGACGCGCTGAAGTTCTGTGCGCTCTATACGCTTGTAAGCTGGAGTATCCTTGCCCTGCTGCGCCATCCGGTAGCATATCTGTTCGGGCTGGAAGGAACTGCGGCCGAAGTGCTGATGGCCTTTATGCTGATCGGGGCGGGGGGGTATATGTTCACCGGCGCACTTTTCGTCTCGAACGCGGCCTTTAACAATCTGGGCCGCCCGATTTATTCCACTGCTTGCAACTGGCTGCGGGACGGGGTGCTGATCTTTCCGTGCTGCGTATTGATGGGCAAATGGCTGGCCGCCCCGGGTGTGGTCTACGGACAGGCGCTGGCGGCGGTTCTGGCGGGCACTGCAGCGATGATCTGGGCCGCGCGTTTTGTGCGAAACCTGCATGCACGGGGTTGAACCACCTGCAAACGTCTTACCTGAGAGCTTATCTTGTGACGCGCAGCGATGCAGGGTATTGAGAAGCGGATCGAATTTGCAGGAGTAAAGCAATGCTGAAGGGTTTAGGCGGACTTGGCGACATGGCCAAGATCATGAAACAGGCGCAGGAAATGCAAGGCAAGATGGCCGAGGCACAGGCCAAGTTGGAAGAGATCACCGTCGAGGGTGAAGCTGGCGCCGGTATGGTGAAAGTTACCGTGACGGCCAAGGGCGATGTCAAAGGCATCAATATCGACCCGAGCCTGTTTGTTGCTGATGACAAGGAAGTGGTTGAGGATCTGATCGTTGCGGCGATCAAAGACGGTCAGGCCCGCGCTGCGGAAACCGCGCAGGCGGAAATGGGCAAAGTCACCGAAGGGTTGAACCTGCCCGAAGGTATGAAACTGCCCTTCTGATCCGGTCGGGTGGTCCATCCCCCGACAGGGCGCGATTCCGGCTGGTTCGGGATCGCTCCGCGGGGGATATTTGACGAAAATGGAGACGGGCTTGGACAGTAAGAACCAGGACATTGACGGGCTGATCGCCCTGATGGCGAAACTGCCCGGCATGGGGCCCCGTTCGGCCCGTCGTGCCGTGTTGCACCTGATCAAGAAACGGGCCTTGCTGCTGACCCCGCTGGCGGATGCCATGTTCGCGGTAGCCGCCACGGCGCGGGAGTGTCTTGTCTGTGGCAATATCGGCACGCGGGACCGCTGTGATATCTGCGAGGATACCCGCCGTGCCAACGGGCAGATTTGCGTTGTCGAGGATGTGGCTGATCTTTGGGCGATGGACCGTTCCGGCGTGTTCAAAGGGCGTTATCACGTGCTTGGCGGGTCTTTGTCCGCATTGGACGGGGTCGGGCCGGAAGAATTGCGAATCCCCGCCCTGATCCGCCGTGTGCTGGATGAGGAAATCACCGAGGTGATCCTTGCCCTGAACGCGACAGTAGACGGGCAGACGACGGCCCATTACATCGCGGAACAACTGGAAGATGCGGGGGTTTCCGTGACATCGCTGGCGCAGGGCGTGCCCATTGGCGGAGAGCTGGATTACCTCGACGACGGGACAATCTCAGCCGCGTTGCGGGCGCGAAAGGCCGTCTGAGGGGACGTGTGCCGCCCGCGCGGAGGCGGAAGGCACGCTTGTTTGGCGGTGGTTACTTTGCCGCTGTGATGATGATTTCCACTTTATATTCCGGCGTTGCCAGATGTGCAGAACCGGCGGCGCGGGCAGGTTCGTTGCCTTGGGGCACCCAAGCATCCCAAACCGCGTTCATTTCGGCAAAATCGGCCATGTCGTCCAGCCAGATGATGGCTTGCAGGATTTTGGTCTTGTCCGAACCGGCCTCTGCCAGCAGGGTGTCGATCTGGTTCAGAATGTCCTGCGTCTGCTGTGTTACCGATGCGCCAGCAGTGCCGACCTGTCCGGCAAGGTAAATGGTATCGCCGTGCGTGACGAGCTGGCTCATCCGGCCGTTTCCGTGGGCGCGCGTGATTTCTGACATGGATAGTTCCTTCTTGGGTCAAGGCGCCCATCGGTTTGTGGGGGCGCCGGTTAACGGGGTTAAGCAGTAGCGGCGAGCGCCTGTTCAAAATCGGCGATCAAGTCGTCGATATGTTCGATGCCGATCGAAATGCGCAGCAGGTTTTCAGGGATGCCGCTGTCGGCACCGGCGACAGTGCGGCGGTGTTCTATCAGGCTTTCAACGCCGCCAAGCGATGTGGCGGGGATAAACACTTTGGTCTTCTTTGCCATCTCCAGGGCGCGGTGGGCACTGCCTTTCACGCAGACCGACATCATCCCGCCAAAACCGTTTTTCATCTGCCGCGCGGCGACATCATGGCCCGGATGATCGGGCAGGCCGGGGTAGAGAACGGTCTCCACGTCTTTATGGGCTGCAAAATGCTTTGCAAAGGCCATCGCGTTGCGGCTGCAGGCCTCATAGCGGATGTGGAGGCTGCGCAGGCTGCGGATCAGCAGCCAGGATTCGAATGCGGGCAGGATGGTGCCCTGAAAGCTGCGCACCTGCCGGATTTCATCCCAGAGCGGCATATCCTTTCGGGCTGACAGAACCCCTGCGGTGAAGTCGGAATGGCCGCCCATGTATTTGGTTGCCGAGTGGAAGGAAATATCCGCCCCCAGATCCAGCGGCTTTGTGGTGCAGGGCGGTGCTGCCGTGCTGTCCACCATCAGAACAGCGCCAACACTATGGGCGAGTTCGGCAGCGGCGGCGATGTCCGTGATCGACCAGTCGCCGTTTGCGGGGGTTTCGATCCAGACCAGTTTGGTTTCACCCGGTACCAGTGCGGCTTTCAGCGCGTCAAGATCGCCGGCGGGGAACAGATCCTTGCGGATGACGCCGCGCCGGGCCTGACGGTCCAGCCATTGCAAGCCGACGTGATACATCATCGACTGGGCCACAACATGGGCATTCGGAGGCAGAGCTTCGACCACTGCCACGGATGCCGACATGCCTGAATTCAGCAGCAGGCTTTCTTCCGCGCCTTCCAGTGTAGCGATGATTTCTTCGGCGTGGGCCGTGGTCGGGCTGCCGTAGCGGGCATAGATATAGCCTTCGCGCAGGTCGTAATTTTCATCCCGCGCAAAGGTCGATGCGGCCACCATGGGCGGAACCACGCTGCCAGAGGCAGGGTCTATATGGCGCAGGGCTTGGGCCGCCAGCGTTTCAGGCGCGAGCGTATTGGATTTGCGCGCCATTCAGTTGCCCCGATAGGGTTCAACATATTGCAGCGCCATATCCCAAGGGAAGAAAATCCAGGTGTCCTGCGATACCTCGGTGATGAATGTATCCACCTGCGGGCGCCCTTTGGGTTTTGCGTAAACGGTTGCAAAATGGGCGTTCGGGTACAATTTGCGGACCACTTCTAGCGTTTTGCCGCTGTCTACCAGATCGTCGATGATCAGGATGCCGGTGCCGTCGCCCATCAGTTCGTCGTCGGGCTTCTTCAGGACTCGTGCATCGGATTGTGATTGGTGGTCGTAGGATTTGATTGAAATCGTATCCACTGTGCGAATGTCCAGTTCCCGCGCTGCGATCATGGCAGGGGCCATGCCGCCCCGTGTAATCGCGACAACCGCGCGCCATGCGCCATCGTCCGGCCCGTGGCCGTCCAGCCGCCATGCCAGTGCGCGACTGTCCCGATGGATCTGGTCCCAGGAGATGTGAAATCCTTTTTCGTGCGGGAGACGGTTTTCTGACATGGGCAAGAGACTCATTTTTTCTGACTGTTGTGCATGATTGATACTATGGCGCATGATCCTTTGGAAAGGGCGAGTTTTGTGGCTTGTTTTATAGGGCCGGTTGCTCTACGTTATCGCTAACGTAAGTTTAACAAATACCTTTTGAGACGAGAGAGGGAGGCACCCATGTCGGTCATAGGCACTTTGACAGAGGTCACATCACGGATCGCGAAAAAATCCGAACGCAGCCGCGCGGCGTATTTGCGCCAGATGGAGCAAGCCCGCTCCGAGGGTCCGAAACGTGCGCATTTGTCTTGCGGCAATCAGGCCCATGCCTATGCAGCGATGGGGCAGGATCAGGCGGTTATGGTGGAAAAGCGCGGTCCGAATATCGGGATCATTACTGCCTATAACGATATGCTTTCGGCGCATCAGCCGTTTCAGGCCTATCCCGATCTGATCAAGGACACGGCGCGGGCAGCCGGGGGTACTGCGCAGGTTGCTGCCGGTGTGCCAGCCATGTGTGACGGAATCACCCAAGGACAGACGGGAATGGAACTGTCTCTGTTTTCCCGCGATGCGATAGCCATGTCCGCGGCGATTGGCCTGTCCCATAACGTTTTTGACAGTTCGATCTACCTCGGGGTGTGTGACAAGATCGTTCCCGGTCTGGTGATCGCTGCTGCACGCTTCGGGCATATTCCGGCTGTATTCCTGCCGGCGGGTCCGATGCCAAGCGGTCTGGCCAATGACGACAAGGCACGGGTGCGCAAGGAGTTTGCCGAAGGTAAATGCGACCGCGATGCGCTGATGGCGGCAGAGATGGCCAGCTACCACAGCGCAGGCACCTGTACCTTTTACGGTACAGCCAACACAAACCAGATGTTGATGGAATTTATGGGGCTACACCTGCCCGGTTCCAGCTTTGTCGCCCCAAACACACCGCTGCGCGAAGCCCTGACAAGCGAAGGAACACGCATTGCCCTCGGGCTGAGCGACCTTGGCAACGCCTACACGCCTGTGTCCCATGTGCTGGATGAGAAAGCCTATGTGAACGGGATTGTGGGGCTTATGGCGACGGGCGGCTCTACCAATCTGCTGATCCACCTGATCGCCATGGCGCGGGCTTCCGGCATTGTGCTCGACTGGGAAGATTTTGCCGATCTGTCCCAAGTGGTGCCGCTGCTGACGCGAATTTATCCCAACGGTCTGGCCGATGTGAACCATTTCCATGCGGCGGGTGGCCTTGGGCTGGTCATCAGCGAACTGCTGAATGCGGGATTGCTGCATGATGATACGCTGACGGTGATGGGGCAGGGGCTGGAACGCTATACCAAAGAACCCAAGCTGGTGGACGGCGTGCTGAGCTGGCAGGACGGGGCGAAAGCCTCTTTGAATGACAAGATCATCGCGAGCACAAAAGAACCTTTCCAAGCAACGGGCGGTCTGTCCAACCTGTCGGGCAATCTGGGACGGGGCGTAATGAAAACTTCTGCCGTTGCACCGGAACGCCGTGTGCTGACGGCGCCCGTACGGGTGTTCCACACGCAAGAAGCCGTGCTGGCGGCCTTCCGCGCCGGTGAGTTTACCTCTGACGTGGTTGTCGTGGTGCGCTATCAGGGGCCGAAAGCCAACGGTATGCCGGAACTGCACGGGCTTACGCCTTGCCTGTCGGTGCTTCAGGATCGAGGCATAAAGGTGGCGCTGGTCAGTGACGGGCGCATGTCTGGTGCGTCGGGCAAAGTGCCTGCGGCCATTCACGTCAGCCCCGAAGCGCTGGACGGCGGGCCGCTGGCCTATCTGGCGGATGGTGATATTGTGACGGTTGATGCAGAGAATGGTCATCTTGATGCGCAAGACGTCAGCATCTTTGAACGGGCGATCACCCATCCTGACCTTGGCAGCAACGAGGTTGGTCTCGGGCGGGAACTGTTCGCCGCTTTCCGCCAGAATGTCGGCGCGGCCCGCGACGGGGCAACTGTATTTAACTTCGAGGAGGCGTGAGCCATGACAATAGACGCAAAAACCGCGAGTGCGCAGACGCTTGAGATTTGCAAAACCGCGCCGGTTATTCCTGTGCTGCTGGTGGAATCTGCGGACACAGCCGCCGCACTCGGTCAGGCACTGGTGACGGGGGGGCTGCCTGTTCTGGAAGTCACGCTGCGTACCAAAGCCGCGCTTGATGTGATTGCAGCCATGGCCGAGGTCGAAGGCGGAATCGTGGGTGCAGGTACTCTGCTGACCGCACAAGACGTGAAAAACGCCAAAGTTGCCGGTGCCAAATTCGGTGTCTCTCCCGGGGCTACAGATGCGTTGATTGACGCTTGCGAAGCGGAAGGGCTGCCGCTTCTGGCCGGGGCTGCCACTGCAACCGAAGCTATGCGCCTTTTGGAGCGGGGCTATACCACGCAGAAATTCTTTCCTGCAGAGGCCGCAGGCGGGGCCAAAGCGCTCGGCTCTTTGGCGTCACCCCTGCCACAGATTACATTCTGTCCTACCGGCGGTGTGTCGCTGGACAATGCAGGCAGTTATCTGAAACTGCCAAACGTGGTTTGTGTCGGTGGAAGCTGGGTTGCGCCCAAAGATGCTGTGACAGGCGGTGATTGGGAGCGGATTACCGATCTGGCAAAGACTGCTTGCACAAAGCTTGGCGGATCTAACTGACGTAGGGTTCGGCGGAATAGAATTTTACTTTCTCCACGGGTCTGCCCATCCTGCAAATGGAACGTTTAGCAGGAGGAAGTGTCATGTCATCAATTGCGGGAAAACGGGTCTGGATCACTGGCGGTGGAACCGGAATCGGCGCCGGATCGGCCTTGTTACTGGCCGAACGGGGCGCAGAAGTGATCGTGTCCGGTCGCCGTGCCAACAAGCTCGAAGAAGTGGTCGAACAGATCACAGGCAAGGGCGGTAAGGCCAGCGCCGTAGCGCTGGACATGGCAGATGCCGGGGCGGTCGAACAGGCCGCCGCTGACATCGGTCGTGTGGATATTCTGCTCGCCAGTGCCGGATTGAATGTGCCGAACCGGTCTCTCGACAAACTTGGGAGCGGCGATTGGGACAAGGTGGTCAATGTCAATCTGAACGGTGTCTATTATCCGATTCATGCTGTTCTCCCGCAGATGCGCGCGCGCGGTGACGGTCTGGTGATGATCGTATCCAGTTGGGCCGGCCGACATGTCGGGCGTCTGACGGGCGCCGCCTATACTGCGACCAAACACGCTGTCGTTGCGTTGAGCGAGACAATCAACTGTGAAGAGGGCGGGAACGGTATCCGTTCTACAGTGATTATGCCCGGAGAAATTGCCACTGACATTCTCAAAGACCGCCCCGTGCCGCCCTCGCAGAAAGAAATGGATCGTATGTTACAGGTGGATGATCTGGCCGAAACCGTGCGCTACGTGGCAGAGATGCCTGCCCATGTCTGTGTGAATGAAATACTGATTTCGCCTACGTGGAACCGGTTCTATCAGGGGTTCGACGAGGTTTAATTTACTTTTAGGCGTTTCGATTGAAGCCTAGCAACAATCGAAACGCCTGTGTTGTTTGGGTTGGGGGCGCGGGTTACTTGCGCCCGGTGACTACATCAATATCCGGTGCGTCTTCGGCCTTCATGCCAACGACGTGATAGCCCGCGTCAACGTGGTGGTTTTCACCCGTTACACCCGAGGCCAGATCGGAACACAGATACATGCCGGATTTGCCCACATCGTCGGTTGTCACATTGCGGCGCAGCGGGGAGTTCAACTCGTTCCATTTCAGGATGTAGCGGAAATCACCGATGCCAGAGGCCGCCAGCGTTTTAATCGGACCTGCCGACAGCGCATTAACGCGGATATTCTTCGGGCCAAGGTCCATCGCCAGATATTTGACCGATGCTTCCAGACCAGCCTTGGCAATCCCCATAACATTGTAGTGGGGCATAACCATTTCCGCGCCGTAATACGTCAGCGTCAACAGGGCACCACCATCGGGCATCAGTTGTTCGGCGCGCTGGGCAACGGCGGTGAAGGAATAGACGGAAATATCCATCGTCATGCGGAAATTCTCGGCGCTTGTGTCTACATAGCGGCCCCGCAATTCGTTTTTGTCGGAAAAGCCGATCGCGTGAACGACGAAATCCAGTTGGCCCCATTTATCCTGAAGCGTGGTGAACAGCGCATCCATAGACGCCCCGTTGGTCACATCACATTCCAGCACCATATCAGAGCCGACACTTTCCGCCAGCGGTTTGACCCGTTTGCCAAGGGCTTCGCCCTGATAAGAGAAGGCCAGTTCTGCGCCTTGTTCGTGGCAGGCTTTCGCAATGCCCCATGCAATTGATTTGTCGTTTGCGACGCCCATGATCAGGCCCCGTTTGCCTTGCATTATTCCAGAAGTCATTGCCTTGTTCCTTGCAGGTATTGCGGTCAACCACATTTAATCCATGGCTGGCCCAGCCGCAAGTCTGGGGTTTCAGACACTTGTCAGACTGTGGTGCGCGTGGGTGTCTTTTCCTGAAAAGCGCTGTCACATTTTTACAGGCGGGGGCGAATCTTTGGGGATTCAGGCACTTGCTTTGCAAGTAAAAATATTGTGGGGTGAGCAAGCCGACCGGGAACGGCACGAAAAGACAGGCTATGATTACATGAAACCCAACGATTTATCGTCGGACCGGCAGGGGCTATTCGCAGGAGATGACCCGTTTGAGATCGCACGCAACTGGTTGTCAGAAGCTGGCGAGACCGAAGCAAATGATCCGAATGCGGTGGCGCTTGCAACTGTGGATGAAACCGGATTGCCCAATGTCCGCATGGTGCTTTTGAAAGAAATCCAGTCGGACTGTTTCGTATTTTTTACCAACTACACCAGCGCCAAAGCGGCCGAGTTGAACAGTTCGGGCAAAGCTGCTTTCGTGATGCACTGGAAAAGCCTGCGTCGGCAGATCCGTGTGCGGGGTACTGTTTCCACAGTTTCGGAAGCGGAATCAGACACCTATTTCCAGAGCCGTTCAGTCTTTAGCCGGATCGGGGCTTGGGCAAGTGACCAGTCTTCGCCACTGGACAATCGCCAGACTTTGGTAAATAGGGCAGCAGAGCTGACTGAAAAGCTGGGCGATAATCCTGAGCGCCCCCCGTTTTGGGGTGGTTTCAGGATTACACCTGTAGAGATAGAATTCTGGTGCGACGGTGCCGACCGGTTGCACGACCGCTTCGTGTGGCGGAAGTCACAAAAAGAAACACAATGGGCCGTAAGCCGACTTAATCCTTGATGGGTCAACTTTTAAAGGCGAAATACAAAAATAGGGGGAATTCTGTTGAGAGGGTGAACTTGGAAGAGGGGCCGGAAGGTCTTATTTTCTTGAGTTTGAACCACCATGGCGTACAATGCTCAACAGAAGGTGGAGTGAATAATCTTGATTAAAACCGGCAGCGTGAAATGGTTCGATAGCACCAAAGGCTTTGGTTTCATTACCGATGATGAAGGCGGGCGCGATATTCTGTTGCATGCGAATGTTTTGCGTAATCACGGTCACAGCTCTGTAGTAGAGGGCACGCGGATCAATGTTGAAGTTGCAGAAAGCGCACGGGGCTTGCAGGCGGTAGAAATCCTGCAACTGGATTTGCCTGAAGCCGAAAGCTCTGTGGTTTTGCGCGGCGTGCCGGAACTGGGGATTGATCTGTCCAGCCTGCAATCTGACGAACCTTTGACCCCTTCACGGGTAAAGTGGTTTGACAAAGTAAAAGGCTTTGGATTTGTTAACCTCTTTGGCAGCACAGAGGATGTGTTTGTCCATATGGAGGTGTTAAGGGCTTATGGATTGGCAGAACTGGCGCAGGGTGAAGCAATTTGTGTGCGCACCGCTCAGGGGCCGCGCGGACGCATGGCCATCGAAGTGCGCGCGTGGGATTACGAAGCGACACAGGACGCTTAAAGCTGCTCTCATTGTATTTTTATGCGCAGCAGGCGCAGCACAGGCCGCGTGCGAACGGGATGCTGTGGATTTGCGCTGGGATGGTGGCTCTGTCCGGTTCAACGTTGAAATTGCCGAAACATTCGAAGATCGCGCGCGCGGTTTGATGTTTCGCGAATCCCTGCCCCGATATGGCGGGATGCTTTTTATCTATGAAAAACCGCTAAGCGTTTCCTTCTGGATGAAAAACACGCTTATTCCGCTCGACATGATTTTTCTGGACCGTCACGGTGTTGTGCAGAACATCCATGAAAATGCCGTACCCGGCAGCTTGGAAAGCATTCCCGGAGGCGACGATATCCTTGCTGTGCTTGAGGTGAACGGTGGCTTGTCAACCAAGCTTGGTCTGCCTGTCGGGGCAGAGATGCGTCACCCTGCTTTTGCCGAAACAGACCCGATCTGGCCCTGTAATTGAAACTGAATCCAAAACACTTCATTTTTGGGGTTTTCAATCCTGATAGGCCAGTGTAAATCGCATCTCACTGGATCGGGGCGTGGCGCAGTCTGGTAGCGCACCTGTTTTGGGTACAGGGGGTCGTGAGTTCGAATCTCGCCGCCCCGACCAGTAAAATCCCTAACATTACCTATTGTCGTGACCCGCCGGAGATATCTCTGGCGGTCGGGATTTTGCATTCTGCTGTCTTTTTCGCCCGGTCGGATTCGATCTGTCGCGATGGCGTTGTAGCTGACCGGGAATGGAACTGGCGTTACGTTACCGTGTGACTTGAAACAGTATTCGCATATCCGTTTGTCTTGGGTGTCATCTCTTGTGGTATTTTCGCCTCAGAGTTGATTCCGCGTCGAACCAGCCGGTGCCTGCGAACGGGATTCTGATTTTTCCTTTGTTCCGGCGCGGTTATCCAAGGGCGCGTGCGAAGCATTGATTCAGGAGCGTAACAGCGGTGAATCACCAACTGCACAGTCAACATAAATATCCCGCAAATTTCGAAAAAGTTTGGTTGACGGACTCCCGAGCATCGTACAGTTTGTGTGGAGGTTCCGAGGACACCACTACATTTTGTGGCGCGTCATAGGGACTTAATTTGTGCAGTAATCGGTAGCAGAGACATTTGGGGAGGGCCTTTGCCTTTCCGATTACGTTTTAACGACAAGATACGCTTAGGGGCAGAAATGAAGATCGACCGTCGATTCACCAAAGAAAACCAGGATGCTTACGCGGACATCGCGTTCCATACGACAACTTCGGAAATCCGGAACCCTGACGGGACCGTTGTCTTTGCACTGGACGCAGTGGAAGTTCCCCAGAACTGGAGCCAGGTGGCGGCGGATGTGATCGCACAGAAGTATTTCCGCAAGGCGGGTGTTGCAGCCAAGCTGGAAAAGGTGAAGGAAAAAGGCGTTCCCGAGTTTCTGTGGCGCTCTGTTCCGACGGGCGATGCGCCTGCGAAAAGCGCTGGCGGTTATGACGGGGAAACATCAGCAAAGCAGGTCTTTGACCGGCTTGCGGGCGCTTGGGCCTATTGGGGCTGGAAGGGCGGCATGTTCGACACGGAATCGGATGCGCGTGCCTATTATGACGAAATGCGCTTCATGCTGGCCAATCAGATGGCCGCACCAAACTCTCCACAATGGTTTAACACCGGTCTGCACTGGGCCTATGGCATTGATGGTCCAAGCCAGGGGCACCATTACGTAGATTACAAGACCGGCAAGCTGACCAAGTCGAAGTCAGCCTATGAACATCCGCAACCCCACGCTTGTTTTATCCAGTCTGTATCAGACGATCTGGTGAACGAGGGCGGGATCATGGATCTTTGGGTCCGTGAAGCGCGGCTGTTCAAATACGGCTCTGGCACGGGTACCAACTTCTCCTCCCTGCGAAGTGCGAATGAGCCACTGGGCGGCGGCGGCAAATCCTCGGGACTTATGTCCTTTCTGAAGATCGGGGATAGAGCCGCCGGCGCAATCAAATCGGGCGGCACGACACGCCGTGCGGCCAAAATGGTGATCTGCGATATGGATCACCCAGACATTAAAGATTTCATTAACTGGAAAGTGCGCGAGGAACAGAAAGTGGCCTCTCTGGTGGCCGGTTCCAAAATGCACGAAGACAAGCTGAACGAGATTTTCGGCGCGATCCGTGCCTGGGACGGCTCTGAAGAGGGCGCGTTTGACCCCAAAGCCAACGCCGGTCTGAAAGGCGCGATCAAATCCGCCAAGAAAGCCCGCATTCCCGAAACCTATATCAACCGCGTGCTGCAATACGCACGGCAGGGTTTCGAGAGCATTGAATTCCCCACATATGACACTGACTGGGACAGCGAAGCCTACGGCACCGTTGCCGGCCAGAACTCTAACAACTCGGTCCGCGTTACCAACGCCTTCCTGAAAGCTGTTGAAAACGACCAGCCTTGGGAACTGCTGCGTCGCACGGACGGCGAAGTGGCTGAAACCGTCAGCGCACGGGAACTCTGGGAAGACATCGGGCATGCAGCTTGGGCCTGTGCCGATCCGGGCGTTCAGTATCACGATACAATCAACCAGTGGCACACATGCCCGTCAGACGGTCCGATCCGCGGCTCGAACCCCTGTTCGGAGTATATGTTCCTCGACGACACCGCCTGTAACCTTGCCTCTATGAACCTGTTGAAGTTCTATACGGATGGCAAATTTGATGCCGCGTCTTACATGCACGCCTCCCGCCTGTGGACGATGACACTGGAAATCAGTGTTCTGATGGCACAGTTCCCGTCCAAGGAAATTGCCGAACTGTCCTACAAGTTCCGCACGCTGGGTCTGGGATATGCCAATATCGGCGGTCTGCTGATGAACATGGGCTATTCCTATGACTCCGACGAAGGCCGCGCCATGTGTGGTGCGCTGACCGCGATCATGACCGGTGTTGCCTATGCCACATCTGCGGAAATGGCCAAAGAGCTCGGGGCTTTCCCCGGCCACGCCAAAAACGCCGATCACATGCTGCGCGTCATGCGCAACCACGCCCGTGCGGCCCAAGGGTTAACAGACGGCTATGAAGGGCTGGATGTAAAACCGGTTCCCTTGGATCACGCCAACTGCCCTGATGAAGAACTGTCGGCACTTTCGAAAACCGTTTGGGAAGAAGCTGTCACGCTTGGCGAAAAACACGGCTACCGCAACGCGCAGGTTTCTGTGATCGCGCCCACCGGTACAATCGGTCTGGTGATGGATTGTGATACGACAGGGATCGAGCCGGACTTTGCGCTGGTTAAATTCAAGAAGCTGGCCGGTGGCGGTTACTTCAAGATCATCAACCAATCAGTGCCTGCGGCGCTTGTCAAACTGGGCTATACCACATCGCAAGTGGAAGAGATTGTCTCTTACGCTGTGGGGCATGGCACGATGGGCAATGCACCGGACATCAATCACACCTCTCTGACAGGTCACGGCTTTGGCCCCGAAGAACTCAAAAAGGTAGAGGCGGCGCTGCCGACAGCCTTTGACATCCGTTTCGTGTTTAACCAGTGGACGCTGGGCACCGAGTTCTGCTCGGGCACGCTTGGCATCCCGGAGGCACAGTTGAATGATCCGTCCTTTGATCTGCTGACCCACCTCGGCTTTAGCAAGAAACAGATCGAAGCGGCCAACAACCACGTTTGCGGGACGATGACGCTGGAAGGCGCGCCATTCCTGAAAGACGAACATCTGTCCGTCTTTGACTGCGCCAACCCCTGTGGCAAGATCGGCAAGCGCTATCTGTCAGTGAACAGCCACATCACCATGATGGCCGCCGCGCAGTCGTTTATCTCCGGCGCGATCTCCAAGACAATCAACATGCCGAACGATGCGACAATCGAGGATTGCCAGAAAGCCTACGAGCTGAGCTGGTCGCTGGGTGTGAAGGCGAATGCGCTTTATCGTGACGGTTCCAAGCTGAGCCAGCCGCTGTCCGCAGCATTGATCGAAGATGACGAGGATCTGGAAGAAACACTGGCCGAAGCCCCCGCAGGGGAACGCGCACAGGTTCTGGCCGAGAAAATCGTTGAAAAAGTGATCATCAAGGAAGTGGCACAGGCACGGGCAAAACTGCCTGAACGGCGCAAGGGCTACACCCAGAAAGCCACCGTTGGCGGGCATAAGGTTTATCTGCGCACGGGTGAATATGAAGACGGCAATCTGGGCGAGATTTTCATCGACATGCACAAGGAAGGGGCGGGCTTCCGCGCCATGATGAACAACTTTGCCATCGCGGTGTCGGTTGGTCTGCAGTATGGCGTGCCGCTGGATGAATTTGTCGATGCCTTCACCTTCACCCGCTTTGAACCGGCTGGCATGGTGCAAGGCAATGATAGCATCAAGAATGCGACCTCCATTCTGGATTATATCTTCCGCGAACTGGCCGTGTCCTATCTGGACCGCACCGATCTGGCCCATGTGAAACCGCAAGGCACCACATTCGACGATCTGGGCCGTGGCGTGGAAGAGGGTGCAAGCAACGTGCGTCCGGCTTCGGATGATGCGGTTGCCATGCTGAAACAGGTTGTGTCTCCGGGCTATCACCGGCACCGGATGCCGCAGGAACTGATGGTGCTTCAGGGAAGTCAGACCGGTCTGTTCGGTTCTGTGCGTACGGAAGTACCCCTTGCTGGTGGCTTTGCTGAACAAACGGCTGCGGCACCGGTTGCACCGGCAGCGGTTGCGGCGGCTCCGCTTCAGATGGATGACCGGGCCAAGGCCAAGATGCAGGGCTATGAGGGGGATGCCTGCGGGGATTGCGGCAACTACACTCTGGTGCGCAACGGCACCTGTATGAAGTGCAACACCTGCGGTGCAACCTCGGGATGTAGCTAGGATATTCGAACCGGGGGACGGTGCGCTGTCCCCCTAAGGCTTCAGGCGCAGGCAACCGATCGAGCGGAAAATCAATAGCCTGAATAAACGACTCGAGGGGAGCAGTAGCTCCCCTTCTTTTTTGTGCGGGTGCGATTGATTCGGAGCCTCAGACTTGTATTGAAAACAATGTGCTAACTGGCGGGGCATTGTCTGGATCCGGGAAACAGTAGACGCCTCTTCAATTGATTTTTGGTAGCAAAGCGGCAGAAATGTGTCGAATTTGTGTTCCTTTAGGTTAAAACTTGTTAACCTTTTGAGTGATTGCATCTGCTTGCGGTCACAGGTCAACAGAGTGTGTACACCGCCGGTTTTGGCGATTGGGAGAATAATTAGCTATGATCGAGATTGTTTTATTGTCTTTGGTGGGGCTCGGCGCCGTTATCTGGGGTATTGATGAAGTCCGCGATGACGATGACGACAACAATAACAGCACGGAAAAGCCGACAGTCGAAGGGCCGACGAAATACATCGGCGATGACGAGGATAACGAATTCGAAGGCACGGATGCGGACGAACTGGCAATCCTGAACGGCGGTGACGACACGGCAGACATGCTGGGCGGCAACGATGAGGTTCTGGCCGGAACAGGTGACGATCTTGTCACTGGCGGGGCTGGAGATGACTCAATCGACGGCGGTTGGGGACGTGATGTGCTCTATGGCAACGATGGCGCCGATACACTGCGCATGGGCGAATACCGCGACATCGGCTATGGCGGAGCTGGCGATGATCTGATCACCGGCGGGCAGGGCAATGATCTGGTCTATGGTGGCGACGGCAAGGACGACATTTCCGGTGGTACAGAAAATGACACGCTCTTTGGCGGTGAACATGCCGATCTGATCAGCGGTGGCGATGGCAATGACGCTATTTCCGGCGATAATGGCTGGGACGAACTGTCTGGCGGTGCGGGCGATGATGTCGTGAATGGCAACGCTGGCAATGATACCCTATACGGCGGCTTTGGCGAAGATGAACTGCGCGGCGGCATCGGTGACGATGACCTTTTGGGCGGTGCCGGAGCAGACTTCATGCTCGGTGCGGATGGTTCCGATGTTCTGTACGGAGAGGGCGGTAAGGATGAAATCTATGGCGGCGCCGGAAACGACCTGATCACCGGCGCTGGCTTTGATCTCGCCGCTGCAGAATCCGGTGTGACGGGTTTCGATCTGGTGCTGAACGACGGCGCTGCTGATGATCTGTATGGCGGTGACGGTGATGACCTTATGATCCTTCAGAACGGCGATAGCGCGACTGGCGGTGACGGGAATGACGGTTTTGCAATCGATGTGCGTGAAGACATTGAGACTGCCGCTGTCATCAAGGACTTTGTAGCGGGTGAGGATTCGATCTTCATCGACTACGATGCAGACGCAGGTGTGCCTCTGGTCGAGGTCGAGGACCTTGAAGACGGGTCCGGCGCAACTGTTCTTGTGAATGGTGCGGCTGTTGCGGTTGTCAGCGGTGGCGCGGGCCTTACAGCAGGTGAAGTGACGCTGGTGCCTGTCTGATCGCAATTTTTGCCTGGCAGGCTGGTGTGTTGCGCCGGTCTGCCGCTCGCCTTGTTACGTTGCATCCCGGTGGATATAGCGCGACAGGGACATCAGGGTGATAAACCCGAACACGGCCATACCGGCACTGGACAGGGGCAGTCCGATAATATCGGCGAGCGCTCCGAGCAGAAATGCCCCGAGCGCGGTAGCGCCGAGCCCGACAACCACCCAGATTGACATGACCCGCCCGCGCATATCGTCCGGCAGATCCGTCTGGATCAGGGATTGCATTGTTACACCGAAATAGGTGCCGCTCGCCCCGAGTACAGCTGCACAGACCAAGGCCAATGCCCAGCTCTGCGTGTTTCCAATAAGGCCGATCGCGACCAGTCCGGCAATCGCAACGCCGAGGTTAAATGGCGAGAGCGCGTCTGTATTGGCGGGACGGCTGCTGCGGTGCAGCGTTTTATAGACGGCCGAACAAAGCGCACCGCCCCCCACAGCAGACCCGAGCTGCCCGAGCCCGACAGCCCCCCGACCGAAGGCACCGTCAGCCACAATGGGCAGCACTTCCAGCACACCGCGCAAGGCAATGGAAAAGACAGTTGTGGACAGAAGGATCACTACGATCACCCGACGCTGCCGGATGTAGCGCAACCCTGTGGCCATCGCTGTAGTAAACCTTTCCGCGCCGTGTTTTTCAAGGGCACGCGGGTGCAGGCGAAATAAGACTGCAAGGTTGGGAAAGAACATAACGACAGTAATAATCAGGGCAATTGTTATCCCGACAGCGTCAATCAGTATACCCCCGACAGCGGGACTGATCAGCCGTGCAAGGTTGAAGTTGAGCGCTGACAGGGCCACCACAGAAGACACATGTTCCTTTTCTACCAGACGCGGGCCAAGCGACAGCCGCACCGGATGATGGGCTGCGGTCACTGTACCAATAGCCAGAGAAACCAGAACCAGACTGATATGAGAGATCATCCCGCTGGCCTGAAGTGATAACAGGGCACCTATACACAATATCATCGAGATATTCGTGCAATAGGCCGCCTTACGTACGTCCGCGCGATCTACCATCACGCCAAAAAACGGCCCGCCGACAAGTGTGGGGACCAGCGAACACGCTGCAACAATCCCGACAAATTGTGCGCTGTGGGTTAAATCCCAAGCCAGCCATCCCAGAATAATCCTTGCAATCCACATGGCATTCACATTTGCCACGGCACCTATGAAATAAAGACGGAATTCGGGGGAACGCAAAGCTATAAGATTCATAGCTACGGTTTAGGCCAAGGCGCAGGGAAGGGGAAGCGGATTTCCTGTACCCTCCGGTTTCGCCCGTTCGCGGGCACGTAGGGCAAAAAAAAAGGATGGTTACCTCATCCTCTTTTTTGTTGAGGCGTCGCAGGACGCACGAGGGACTGACCGCCCTGCGACTGTAGTAGTCTTCGTTACAAGCCGATCACCAGAGACAAGCCCAGAGTGTTATCGGTAGATTTCAGGCCCGCTGTCGGATCTGTGTTGTGGTCGGTGCGATAGCTCACACGGGTCGACATGTTGTCGGACATCTTGAAGTTGATGCCTGCGTCGTTGGACAGGATCGTGTTCACGTCAGACCCCAGAATATCGGTGTCCATGGTGAACGACACTGTGTCGTTGAACGCATAGTAGTAGCGCGACGAGGCAATGAAGCCGACTTCTGTGTCAGAGTTGCCGTTCACGGATTCAAAGTAGCGTACACCCGGTCCAGCCTGCACACGCCATGTGTGGTTGTCGCTGTTCAGGATACGGTAGCCGGCACCAAAGCCCAGAAACGCGTCTGTTTCGTCACCGGCAAAAGGTACACCGGCTGCGTTTGTCAGATACCCGTCGTATTGAACCCGTGCGAGCCCGAAACCGTACCATTTAGGCGTAAAGTAGCGGCTGCCTTCATAGGTACCGAAGATTTTCTCTTCGCTTTTGGTACCATTGGCTTCACCGTATTCAACTGCAAAGCCGATCAGGTGGTTCCAGTCGCCTGCACCAAAGGTCAGACGGCCTGCGCCGGAAACTTCGCCAGTGTCAGTGTTGCCGGATGTACCGGAGGCAGACAGGGCGAAAGAGCCGCGCCAGCCTTGTGCAACGCCGTTCGGGCCAAAGCGCTCGGAGTCATTTTGATTGTCCAGATCGTCTTTTGCGTCATCTGTGATGTCATCGATCTGGTCGTTCAGCGCTTCGATACCGGTGATTTTTTGTTGTGCAACGGCAGGAACCGCGACCATCAGGGCCAGCGCGGAAACAGTGGCCAGGCTTACGAATTTGTTCATGGGTCATTCCTTCCCAATAAGGTGATCCGTCATCAGGCATCATTGCCATTGATCGGGAGCATCTCTGCTGGATTGAGATATAAGGAACCCAATCGTATAAGTTAAATTCGTAATAATGATGTATAAAACGAGTATTACTCGTTTGATATTTCCGGCGTTTGCTCTGTGTGGTAATCTTCCATCGTTTCAATCTGGGTGATCAGATCTTCCTGTTCTTTATCAACGGCTTGCACCACTTCTGCCAGCGTCGAGCGGGCAAGCTCCGCAATATCCGCATCCAGATCGTCGCGGTACACCACCCATGAGGGGTAGTGAAACCGTGGCGCGTCCGCCACAATATGCAACTTTCCCGCGTTCACATGCCGTCTGACGGAGCGGGCGGGCAAATAGGCTGTGGCGTGCCGGTTGACCACATACTCCATGGCCAACGCCCCCAGCGCCATGGAACGCCCCGAATCCGTCAGATGGGGAAGGTTGATCGCGAGCGCATGGGTGAATTCCGGTCCCCAATCCACGGCGACATAATCTTGCTGCTTGTCCACAGTCGCATCCGGATAAGAGGCGACGAGGATCAATTCGTCCTCAAGGGCAGGCTCGACAATCAGCCCGGGGCGTAGTTGGGGCGTATATAGGAGTGCGGCCTGCACCATGCCTTCCACCAGAAAGCGGGTGATACGATCGGCCATGCCCAGTTCCGCATGAACGCTGAGTTCGGGCATTGCGGTCTGCATGACGTCGAGCCATCGGAACCCGAGTCTGGGCCACAGGGAATACTGCGCCCCGATGCTGATCGCACGGCTGTATCCTTCGGGAATGGCGATCTGCTGTCGGGCTTCCTCCCACAGCTTCAACAGGCTGAGGGCATAGCGTTCAAACTGTTCACCAGCCGGTGTCAGGATCGCACCGGCTTTGGATCTGTGGAACAGCGGATGTCCCAGGCTGTCCTCCAGCCGCTGGATGCGCAGGCTTACGGCCGATTGGGTCACGAATAGCCTGTCGCAAGCCGCTACAAAGGAACCGGAATTCGCAACTTCCAGAAATGTCTTGATAAGGGTGATGTCCATCGGTCCATCCATAAGCAATACGCGTCTGAACTATAATTCTTATTCGTTATGCGCTGGTAAGGCTAGGGTGTATATCTTCATCAACAAGTCAAAACGGGCGGCACACTAATTTGCCTGGCTTAGATTGGGGAAAGGTCGCTCCCCTGGCGAAGGTTCGTGTGAACCGGTTTTGACAACCACGCGACATGAGATCTGGAAGGATGAAAAGATGAAAAAATTGATGATTGCCGCTGTACTGGGTTCCGCTGTTGCCGTGTCCGCATGTTCGACCAATCAGGTGGCCGATGCCACAGGCGCAACCGCCGGTTTCGTAACCAAAACAGCCGTCAAAGGTGCCGTGGGCGCTGGTAAACTGGCCGTAAAAGGCGTCAAAGCTGTTGCCACCTCGGACAACTAAACGTGCTTACGGGAACCTTCCGCCCCACGCGAAAAGCGTCGTGGGCAGGGGTGCCCGTCCAACATAAATTTTTCAAACCGGATGGCCAGCAGGTCGTCCGGTTTTTTCGTTGCAGCGTGTTGCATGCGGGGCTGGACGCGGTCCGGTTTGACCACAATTACACTGCCAAAAGGCTTGCAAAACCCGAATTTTCAAGGCAGATGAATAAATCGGAAAGCCGCTGTAGCTCAGCTGGTAGAGCAATCGCTTCGTAAGCGATGGGTCGGGGGTTCAAGTCCCTTCAGCGGCACCATCCGTTCCATCTCCTTATTCCGAAAAATATGTAGGCTTCGCGGGTCAAGATGCGGGCGCTTGAAACTGGACACCTTACGCCCCTGATCGTGATTTTGAAACTTACTGGGCGTAGATATAAGCGGCAGAGTGGGGCGGTTAGATTGACCGCTTTTAACCTCAAGCGCCGTGCAGGTTTTTGCAGCGCAGCTTCGTGGATGCTCGTGAAAAAGCCTCGACACGGAAAAGGCTCATCTTCAATATGCAGTCATAGGTTGAGTTTGTAGGTTCGTTTATATGAATATTTTCGGCTTCTTAAAGGAAGTTTTAAGAAGAACAATCCAGGTATTGCTGCTGCTTGCACTGGTTCTGGCTTCAATCTCCGTCGTGAGAAACTGGAGCGCGTTGACTACCCATACGCTTGCCAAGTTTGTTAGTAAGGTCGAGCAAGAAGTCGATTATAAATTTATTCAGAACGAACGTCCCACTTCCGATAGAAATAATAAGCTTATGCAGCGCTTTAGGTATGCGCGCGCCTTTCGAAAGTTTCCAGATTACCGGTCATGCCTTCTAAATAACAGTGAGCGCGTAGACTGGAAGAGAATGAGAACGCAGGAGCAGGCCTATGTGTGCTTATTTCAAACGGCTGCACACTTCAAAGACACGGAAAAAGTCTCAAGAAAACTTGAGCAAGAAGGTTTTATTACGCACTATAATCCTAGTGGTGGATCGCGTGGGTTTGTTTCATCTTATTGGAATATCGAAAAAAATCGGAAACTTTCGCCATTTAGCCTCCTTTCTGAATTTGGGATAGCCGAATTCGACCCGACTACTAGTAAAAAACAAGGGGTGCATGTCACTTTGGCCTTCGATGCCAATAGCGACATCATCACGCATTATAATATTTATTTTAATAGCCTTTTAAAATAGGAACCCAACCCTTCAGGAGGGCGACTTGTTTCTAAAATAGTACATTAGCCTGCGTTGCTTGCTATGCATTGATGAATAATCCACTGAAGTGCTCCAGTTTTTCTATACAGATTTGCCGGACCACTTCAGCAGGTCTGAAACCAGACCTGCTGCAAAAGATTTATGCGGATTGTCGGGTCTTAATGACCCATGTAGGCTGGCAACCACAGCGACAATGCCGGAACAGCAACGAGCAGCACCATGATGAACACTTCGCAGGCGAGGAACCAGCTTACGCCTCTGAACACAGTCGATAGCGGCACGCTTTCCCCTGCGACCTGTTTTACCACATAGACGTTTATTCCGACCGGCGGTGTCAGCAGGCCGATCTCGATCATCTTGACAACGATGACACCGATCCAGATCAGGTTGAGATCGGCGGCTTCAAACGCGGGCAGGAAGATCGGAAGCGTCACGAGCATGACCCCGATGGGGTCAAGGAACATGCCCAGCAGTAGGAACACGATGGCCATGGCAATGACCAGTTGAATGGGTCCGAGGCCCAAGTCAGACACCACTTCCGCGATGAATGTAGGGACGCCGGCAATGGCCAGAAAGCGCGTCAGGATCACGGCACCGATGGCGAGGAAGAACAGCGAAGCGGTTGTGTTCATCGTGTCGTCCATGCTGCGCCACAGGACTGCCCAGGTCAGCTTTCCCTTGGCGGCCCCGATGACGAAAGCCATTACGGCCCCAACCGCGCCTGCTTCGGTCGGTGTGGCGATGCCGGAGTAGATGGAGCCAATGACGGCCAGAACCAGAACCGGCATTGGCCAGACGGCAGCCAGCGCCTGCATCTTCTCTTTCAGGGTAACCTGTTCCGTCATTTTCGGCGCAAGTTCGGGTGACTTCATACAGCGCAAAATGATCATCAGCGTATAGACCGCGCCCAGCGTTCCGGACGCCGCGACGGTGCCGGTGGCGAGACCCTTGTCATAGCCGTACTTCAGCATCTCCGGAATCGCCAACCGTCCGACAGCAGCCGATGTTGCCACCGAAGATCCAGAGGCTGCGGCAAATCCTGCGGCGGTGAAATTGGTCGCAACCGCCAGTCCGCTGGGCAGCTTGTTCAGCCAGAGTCTCGCGGCTGAATAGAGGCTTTGTGTCAGGCCGGTCTGGAACGCCGCCGCGCCCATGAGCAGGAACATCGGCACGGCAGAAAGCTCCCACGACGAGGCAAAACTGTGCGGCAGAGTGCCGAGCATATTGAGCGCTGCATTCCATCCCCGAACAAGGATGATGCCAACGAATGAGACCCCGCCCAGAACGAACGCGATGGGAACACGCAAGGAGAGCAGGATGAGGATGGCAACAAGGGCGCCGCCGCCAATGGCAAGATCAGTCATGATTGGGTCCCGCAGAATGTTTGGTCTCGTTCAATTCCGGAATCTCACCCACGATGGGGGACCGGCCAGTCAGCACAACGGCAATATGTGAAACAGCGAGCAGGAACAGCCACAAGATCATCAGCGCAATTCCTGCTGGGAAAAACCACCGGGCAGGCCAGACGGGCATACGGATGGTCGCTGCCTCCCAGTATTCACCTCTGGCCGTCATTTTCATGGCTTGGGCAATTGCCAGTTCGATCATGTACAGCCCGTAGATAATCCCGAAAAGGCAGCCGAAAAGCTTGATTGCTGCCAGAGGCCGCCCCGTCATGGTCTGGGTGAACAGCTCCACCTCCAGGTGGGATTCCGTGCGGGTCACATTGCCAAGAGTCAGAAAACAAATCGCGGGCATGAAGTACGCAGCGACAAGTTCTAAAGTCATGGGAACGGGCGCATTGAAGAGGTATTTGAGAACGACGTCTGAAGCCACCAAAAGCATCATCGCACCGATGAGAAGCGCGGCAAACATCGCTGGGATTCTCGCTACCCAATTCGCATAGTGAACCAACCTGTTCATTGTTGCTCCAATTCTGAAACGTGGCGTCGAAATGGTCGAGCAGGGTCGTGAAATGCCCCGCTGAAATTCGAAAGGTGCGGGCAACCGTTCTGATCGCCCGCATTTTTGTCAGGTGTCAGTTTGGCAGCTTAGAGTAGATTTCCCGACTCAATGCTTCTGTATAGGCGTCCTGATCCATGCCGATTTCCGCAACGATCCCGCTCCATTTTTCAACCAGCGCCTGAAAGTCTTCTGCTACACGACCGGCAACGGTCACCCCTGAGCCTTCTGCTGTCTTAATGGCGTGATCCCATGTACCGTTCCGGAAATCGGTTATGATCGTCTGGAATTCAGCATCGGGTTCGACAAGTTGCATGCCGTTGGCTTTTGCGGCTTCAATCGCTTTGTCCGCGTCAGCAAGCCCTTCAAAATTGATCTCTGCTATGAAGGAAGGAAGCTCGGCGATAAGGCTGGCGCGTTGCGCATCGGTAAAGCCGTTCCACACATCAAGGTTGAACAGGATATTGCCCGAGCTGATGTAATCGTTGATCGGTTCGTCGATCATGGATTTTACGAATTCGCCAAGTTTGTAGTCATCCAGCCAAGCGGCGGAGCCGGCGGTGCAATCGGCCTGACCACGCTGCATGGCCTCGTACATTTCCGCAGTGGTGACGGATACGGGAACTGCACCCATCTGCTTCATCAAAGGTCCGGCGGTGCCAACGGCACGCACTTTTTTGCCTTCCATGTCGGCTGTCGACGTCACTTCGGGTTTGCACATGATGTAGTAGGGTGCCGTAGCTGTCGTTGCGAGCAGTTTGACGTTATTGTTTTCATATTCTGCTGTGCATTCCGGACAGCCAAGCAGCTGCTGTTCGGTTACGGCAGCCGAGTAGGCCAGCATATCGGCGTAGGACGATACTGGCTGACCGAAATCGGCAAACATCGCGGCAGTGGGAATGTTGGCCCGGATATAGGCATCAACAATACCGCCTGCATCAATCACCTGACTGCCGATGCTGTCCATCATTTCCACAGGTCCGCCCATGGCGCCCGCCCAGAATGTCTTGAATGTAAGCTCGCCACCGGTCGCTTCGGACACGCGTGTAAAGTAATCAACAGTTGCATCCCTGATGGTACCCGTAGCAGGCAGGAAATGTGCATAAGTGACTTCACGCGCCGACGCGATGCTCGCGCTGAGCGCAAAAGACGCGACTGTAATGGCAATAGTTTTCTTCAGGTACATAACGATCCTCCTTCGTTTTGATTGGCCATCGCTGTGATGAAGACACAGCGCGGGTGGCCGGCCCGTCGCCGCAGATACGGCTGGCGAGCGATAGTAGAATTTTCCCGATTTCCTCCTCAGTGTCGCTTGGGCCCACCAACCTCCCGGTGATCCGCGCGACTTCTCCTCAACAGAGTTTAAATGTTGCTTGTTGGAAAGCAAGTATATTATTGGTCCGGCTCCCGGTTTGTGAACAGGAAAGTGTCAGGTCTTAAGTTGCTGCAATATCGTAAAATTTTACGAATATCGGACTTGTGGACGCCGCCTTACCAGTGGCGCGCATGAAGAAAATGCGGGTTTATCCCCTGCAGCCCTGCTTGAAATACAACTCCGCGCCGACGGATTGAATCGTGCGTGCCTAGAATTTGGATTGAGGCCGATAGACCAAACCCGCTTCGCTCAGCTGGCGTTTCACCCACGTTCTGCGTTGTTCTGTCATACGCCGGTCCAACTTTTCGGCGTAGGATTTACTCTTTTTACGGCGTGTATCCTGAATGAACATTTTCGGCGCATGTGTCATGAAATAGGCGAGCGTCCAGAAACGGGAATTTGGAACATTCAGCAACGCGCGGGATTCCGGTGGCACGAACATCATCAGATGGGCAATGTTCACTTTATGCTCGGCCCACCGTTTGACTTTGGTCCAGCCCCGAAGATCGTCGGGTGGTGTGAAGCTGTCGATGTAGGATTGTCCCAAGCGGATACCGTCGTCATCGTCGGTCTTCACGCTGATACAGCTGAGATGGAAAAGGGCTTTTACAGATTCTTCAACTGTTTCAGGAAATTTGGCTTCTCCCTGATACCCCATGATATGGCAGATATAGCGCCAAAGATGGTTCATGTCCTCGATTTCGGCATCAGTCGTACGATAGCCCAAAGCCCGCGTGAAAATGCCCATTGCTGCCGATCCAAGGACAGGTGCTGCCAAAAGGCCCAGCTGATTGATTGGCATGCCCAGTTCTTTTTCATCCCAGCGATCGCTGCCGTATACAGCCCGGCGGATCAGAGTATGTAGCAACCTGATGCGCAGAGCCACTTTCCAGCCCTCACCGTGCAGGCGCATGCCACCCTCTTCAGAGACCTGCATCCAGAAGTTGCAAGTGAGCAGGAACCGCTTGAATGCGGTCTTATCGCTGTATTGACCTGTCGACATCAAAGTCCGACTGATGTTGTTCGACCGGTACCCGTCAATCGAAATTGTCCCTGCGAACTGGTAAGCGAATACACCAAACCGGCGGAACACCTTGGCGCCGCGCTCCAGTTTCTCCCAATCCAGCCATTCCGGATCTTCAGAAACCTCTTTCCAAATCTGAACCAGTTCTTCGGGCGGATTTTCCACAGCATCAATTCCGCCTTCGAGGAACTTTGCAGTGATTTCATGGGGATTACGCCCGCCCCGCCGGATCGACAACACAGCCTTGTCGGACAACGGGTCACCAGTCCAATTCATCATGGCCAGTTACTTTGCGTAAGCCGGATCGTAAACCGGCTCCACACCCGCCATCTTTTTCAGCATTTTCCTAGTATGCGCGGTTTCCGGTTTTCCTTCCGGATTCTCCAGATTTGTACATGAAGGCGCGAAGTCATAGCGGCTATTAAGGCCCTGCATTCTAGCGTCGATTTCCAACTCGGATTGAAGGTCTTTTTCCTGCATGAGTTTCATGTTGGGTTCCTTAGATTAACTTGGACAAGTGCAACGCATTAACTTGCGACTGAATGTGAAGTTTGTTCGAAGGCGGATTTTGCTCGGATGTATCCCGACTAAACCCTCGGGTGACGGAGCACGGATATTTCTCCGACTTGGTGGGAGATCACCCCCCTCGCTCAACGGGTTAAAGTATCAGGACATCCCGCCACCGGAACCACCACTTGCAGACATTACCTGACCGGTGACATAATCGGATAGAGGGGAACACAGGAAGTAGACGAGACCCGCTGCCTCGTCGATGTGGCCCGCCCGCCCTAGTGGGATCTGCTTGATCTCACGCGGCTTGTATACGTCTTCAGTTTTTGTCTCATGGTCGATGCCCATCGCCTGCAAGGTTCTGACCGGGACGCCCAAGCTGACCTCTTCGCCACCGACTTTAATCTGGTTCTGTTCGCTTTGGGGCAGGCCAAGGCGGGTCTGGATCACACCGAATGCTGCAGAGTTCACACAGATCTTGCGCGGACCCCATTCCTTGGCAAGCGATTTGGTGAGCCCGATCATGCCGGCCTTGGCCGCAGAGTAATTGGACGCGCCGATGTTGCCAAAAGACGCGGCAAGCGAGGATACATTGACGACCTTTCGCATGACTTCGCGGCCTGCTTTGGCGTCTTCGGCGGCGGCAGCGAACATGACGGGTGCAGCCGCCTGAAGCACGCGGAAGGGCACTGTCATATGAATGTCGAGCATGGCCTGCCATTGCTTTTCACTCATTTTGTGGAACATCGCGTCCCAGTGGTATCCGGCATTGTTGACCACGATATCCACGCCGCCGAACGCATCGACAGCAGTGCCAATCAGTGCCTTGGGCGCCTCGGGGTCGAGCAGATCACCGACATGCGCCTTGGCGTTGGAACCCAGTTCCTGTTCGACCTTCGCGGACGCTTCGGCATCGACGTCGGCAAACACGACTTTGGCACCTTCACTCACCAGCTTCTTTGTGATGGCGTATCCGATGCCTTGCGCACCACCGGTCACAACCGCTACTTTTCCTTTAAGTGTATTCATGGTTATTTTCCTTTCCAGACGGGGTCGCGTTTTTCGGCAAAGGCGGCGAGGCCTTCCATCAGATCGTCAGAAGCCAGCACCGGCTTGATGATGTCTTCCTGAATCCGCCAGCCGTCCTCGTCACGCCACTGTTCGGTGGCAGAGCGGTAGGCAATTTCTTTGGATGCCACGGTGGCGAGCGGACCATTGCGCGTGACCAGGGTCGCGTACTCCATCGCACCCTCAAGGGCTTTGCCCGGTTCCACCAGTTTGTTTACATAGCCAAAGCTGTGCATGTCTTGGGCGGAGCGCGGCTCGGCCGTAATGATCATTTCCATCGCGATGTTATGGGGGATGCGGTGGGGCAGGCGGAAGCAGCCCCCGCCGATTGCGACCAGTCCGCGCTTTGCCTCGGCCAACCCGAACACCGCGCTGGTTGACGCCACGACCATGTCACAGCACAGCGTCAATTCCATCCCGCCTGCAAGCGCCTGACCTTCGACCGCCGCGACAAGGGGTTTCTTGGGCGGGCGGCTCATGATTCCGAAACCACCGCGTCCCTTCGTGACCGAGCGTTCACCCTTTGCTGCCGCGATGAGGTCTTGACCGGCCGAGAATGTAGGACCATTCGCCTGAATGATGGCGCAGCGCAGATTGATATCGTCCTCATAGCGGTCGATGATTGCCTCCATCTCCTCGGACATGGCGAGGTTGAAAGCATTGCGTGCATCGGGCCGGTCAAGCGTGATGATCAGCGTATGATCGACCGTTGAAGTCTTGATATAAGTCATTGTTGCACCTCCAGTATTGCCAACTCGCAAGCTGCTGCTTCCGACTTCGAACAGATAAACGTCATTGGCTCAGCAGGGCGCGAACGGCTTTGCGATCAGGTTTTCCAATCGCTGTAAGCGGGATCGCGTCTACAACATGGATGGCCTTGGGCGCATAGATTGGACCCTTCTTTTCTTTGACGAAATCTGCCAGTGCAGCGTGGTCAATTGTGCAACCCTCGCGCTGCACAACAACAGCAGTGACCGCCTCGCCCCACTTGTCATGTGGCAATCCCACGACGGCAACGTTGGCAATATCAGGGTGGCTTGACAGGGTATCCTCAACCTCACGCGGATAGACGTTGAAGCCGCCGGAAATTATTATGTCTTTCTTGCGATCAACCAGATAGAGGTACCCTTCGTCATCCTCGCGCGCCATATCGCCGGTGTGCAGCCAGCCCGAGCGGAAGGCTTCGGCAGTCTCTTCAGGACGCTTCCAATACCCTTCCATCACCAACTGGCTGCGAATGCACAGTTCTCCGATTTCCCCGCGAGCGACAGGTTGATCATTTTCATCAAGAATCGCGGTTTGAACGGACGCAGTCGGGTGTCCACAGGACGCCAGCAATTCTGGCCGCGCAGGATCGTGGTCTTCGCGGCGCAGGATGGTGATCTGCAACGGCACTTCGGTTTGCGCGTATCCTTGCATAAATACCGAACCGAAAAATTTGAGCGCCTGCTCAAGACGGGACGGCGAAATGGGCGAGGCACCGTAGATGACCAGTTCCAACGAGGACATCTTTTCAGCGACGACATCAGGATGATCCAAAAGAGCGTAGATCATCGTCGGCACAACAAAGGTCGCTGTGATCTTGTGTTCAAGAATCGTTGACTGGAAGCCTGTCGGGGTGAAGCCGTTGGCCATGACGACCATCCCGCCCTTAAGCAACACAGGAAGCACCAGCAAACCTGCCGCATGAGAAATGGGAGCAACGATCAGCATCCGGGTCTCTGCCGGCCATTCGTATTCGCCCAAGACAGTTTGAACACTATTCACAAAGGATGGATGACGGTGAATGGTGCCCTTGGGCATTCCGGTCGTTCCGCCTGTATAAACAACACAGACAATCTGCGATGGATCAAGTGTCGGGGACAGGTCGCCGGGCGTTTGTTCGTCGGCAAGGGCACTGATGTCAGTGTGACCTTCCAACGGCCCCAGAGTCGCGATCTTGCACGCTTTTGAAAGCGGTTCGATCCGTGCGGCATAAGCTGTCGACTCAACAACGAGCAGGTCGATTTCAGAGTCGCCGATGATGAACAAGTGGTCATCAAGGCTGCCCATCGGGTGCAACGCAGTATATCGCACTCCCATGCAGATTGAGGCAGCCATCACGCAATAGGCTTCGATGGTGTTCGTTACGAGCATCCCCACGGCATCGCCGTTCTTGAGGCCGAGCGCCGCAAAAGCAGATTTATACTGTGAAATTCTGGCGCCCAGCTGGCGGTACGTCAGTTTGCTTTTACCGTCGACGATCGCGGGTCTGTCGCCAAAGCGCCGTATCGCGCGATCAAATAATTCCCCCATTGTACAGGTCGAGCTTACAGGTGTGCTCATCGCAAATCCTCCCTTGCGCTGTTCAACTGACTCGATCCTCCCCGAGTCAGGCTCACTTACTTGCTGTTCGTCAAGCAAGTATTATTGTGGCGGGTTGCAATCCGTCAAGGGGTATCATCAGGTGGGGGGATAAATTGCGCTGCTGTGGCGATGCCTATGGTGACAACCTGTCGTGCCGGTCATTGGCTGGACGGCCAATAAACAATTGCATACTATAAAAAATGTGCTGCCTTGAAAGGATACATGGCCTGCATGAATACAGGCAGTATCTTGGATCTGCACTTACACAGACAAGAACTGGATTGACCGATGGCGACAGCCGTAAAAACTAAGAAACGCAGGACTCAAGCGGAACGCCGCGAAGAGGCGGAAGAAAAATTGATAGTGGCTGCAACGGAATTGGTCGCGATGAAAGGATTTGACGGATTTTCACTTGCAGAAGTCGGCGATCGGGCGGGGTATAGCCGTGGTCTGCCGGGGCATTATTTCGGGTCCAAGATAGAGCTACAGAACAGGGTCGCAGAATATGTTGTCAACGAATTCTACGTTGATGCAGCAAAGCTGGAAGTGCGCGAACACGGTCTTAAACGAATCGCCAGCTTGATCCGCCATTACCTTGTGTCTTCCAAGCTTGAACGGGTCAAAGCGCTTACATTCCTATTCACCCATGCCCAGCTTGAAGACAGTTTGAAGCAGACCATGACCAAACTGCACAATCAGGCACTTTCCGTTCTGAAGCAGGAAATCGAACTGGGCATTGAAAACGGAACAATTCGCAAAGATGTCGATTCCGACCTTCAGGCCGGGATCATTTATGCCTTCCTGCGGGGGCAGCTCGGTTTTGCTGTTCTTGACCCCGATTATGAAAACGTCAAATTGGGTGAAGCGTTCATCCAAAATCTGAAAAAATCATTAAGCGCTGAATGATCCAGTGATTGTCGCTTGATGTGTGCGTGGCACATCTGACAGGGGCTATCGGGCGCTAACGTCGGCCTTTTAAATACTTGTCATTTAGCAAGCAAGTATTTAACACTTGTGGCCATCGTTAGGGAGGCGAATTCGAGATGACCAATTCTACAACGGCATTGTTTCAGCAGGAAGGGACAGAAGCACTACCTTCAAGTCCTGCTTTGATCGGCGGCACGTGTAAAAGCTGTGGCGCCATATTTTTTCCAATGCAGAACTATGGCTGTGAGGAATGTGGATCGACCGAACTTGCGCCAAAGACGCTTACCGGTCGCGGGACGCTGATCGCATCGGCGCTGGTGCATATGCCGGTTGGCACGGAATATAAAGAACCCTTCGTTGTGGGCTCTATCCAAACCGAAGATGGCGCCATACTGCGAAGCCTTCTGGATGCACCGGCAGATGCTGCATTGACGCCGGGTATGACGATGGTGGCGAAGCTTACCCTCGAAACGCGCCCGAACCGTGGTGAGTACGACTTGCGCTTCACCCCGGCGCTGGATTGAGGATACGAACATGGCCAAACTTATCGGAGATCTCCGCCCTGTTTACGTCGTCGGTATCGGCTTTCATCCGTATCAGCGCAGCAGTGAAACCAGTTACGTCCAGCTCGGTCTGACCGCGGTTCGCGAAGCATTGTCGGATGCAGGCGTGACGTGGGAGGACGTCGAGTCTTCCTATGTGGCGCATGCCCTTTTGGGCATGGCAGTTGGCCGCCCGATGCTGCGCCATCTCGGTGATAGCGGACGCCCGATCGTTCATATCGAAAACGCTTCCGCCTCGGGGTCGGCTGCCGTTCGCCATGCGTGTATGGAAATCGCTTCGGGCATCAGCGATGTTGTGCTGGCAGTTGGCGTCGACAAACGGGAACAACCGGAGGTCTACCGCGCGAGCACCGGAGTGCCGAATCTGGCGGAAGACAGTATCCTTCCATTTACCCACTTCGCCCTGCTAACGGATGAATACGCGCACAAACACGGCGTAACCCCCGAGGATATGGCGCTTGTTGCGGTGAAAAATCACGCGAACGGTGCAAAGAATATCAATGCCCAACGTCAGAAAGTCCGCACCATCGAAGAGGTGATGAGCCGACCGATCTCGGGCTCCATCACTGCATTGCAATGCACACCTATCGGTGAGGGCGGTGCAGCGGTTATTCTTGCTTCGGAAGAAGGTATCAAGCGTTTGGGGCTGGATATGGGCCGCGCTGTGCGGATCGCATCCTCCGCCGCTGGCAGCGAACGGGCGGGTAACAACCTGAACCCCGACACAGCCCTTACAGCCGATATCATGCGCCTTGCCATAGCCCAGGCCCAGATCAACGCGAAGGATCTGGATATTCTGGAAGTACATGATGCCTTTTCGGTTGAAGAATTGCTTTACGCCGAGGCTATCGGAATATGCAAGCCGGGCCACTATGTGCCGATGCTGAAAGAAGGTGCTTGGGATATTGGCGGTCGCTGTGCCGTCAGCCCGTCAGGGGGACTTCTTGCGATGGGCCATCCTGTCGGCCCGACCGGGATCGGGCAGGTGGGCGAGATCACCCGTCAGCTTCGCGGCGAGGCAGGCGAGCGACAGCATAGGAACGCCAAGACCGGACTGGCCCATATGGTGGGGGTCGGCGCGGTCTGCTATGCGCATGTCCTGACGAAATAGACCCTATTGGAACACGTAAGGTGATCGGGCGATTTCAAGTCGCCCGCCACCACGCGACGCCATCGGCATCAATCTCGCGCACGGCCTCACCGCGCGTGCGTAGACAATGCAGGTTGGCCAAAGCCTCGCCGGCGGCAAGGCCATAAATGCTTTCCGTTACCTTGCAGTTGAACAGAACTTGAAAAAGGTCAATGACCCGTTTGGGCTCCTGAATCTCCGCGAGCGCATTCTTCAGGTCTTGCTCGTGACCTTTGATCAGCGTGTCAATGCGCGCGTGCAAGCCGCGATAGGGATCGCCATGGGATGGCAGCACCAACACGTCATCCGGTATCTCTGATTTAATCCGTGCCAGACTGCTCAGCCAATGCGTCATCGGGTCAGCTTCGGGATTGCGCGCGCGGACCGAAACGTTAGGTGTGATCTTCGGTAGGACCTGATCGCCGGCAATGAACAGTTTTCGTTTTTCATTATAGAGGCAGGCGTGTTCCGGCGAATGGCCGGAGCCTATGACGACCTGCCATGCGTCCCCCCCCAACGTCAGTATGTCACCTGCCGCAATACGCTCAAACTCCGCTGGTGGCGTGCGGACAAGCCCGCTATAGGAACGTTGTAGCTGCATATTTGCCTCGACTAAAACATCACTGCCGCCAGCCGCGCGAAAGAAGGCCACCTGTCGCGCATCGCGCTCCGGCGACATGCCCTTGGCCAGTTCGACAAGTTCTCTCTCTTCCTCCAAAGTGATCAAAACAGGCGCACCACACCGCCCGCTAATCCACCCGGCCAAACCACCGTGATCAGGGTGCCCGTGTGTCAGAACCAAACGGCCCACATTTTGCGGTTTAATGGTGGTGGCGAAAATCTCATCCCAAGCGGCGACGGTTTCAGGGGAATCGATGCCCGTATCAATAATGCTCCAAGTCCCTTCATGGCGGAAAAGCCAGATGTTGACCGACCCCAATCCACCACCAACCGGCATCCGCGCCCAAAGCAGGTTCTCCGACACCTCGACGGTGGAACCGTCCCCGATGGGCGGAACATGGTCGCCATATGGGAAATTCAACAGGTTTTTGACCTCGAGCCGAGACTTCGCTTGGTAAACCATTCTGGACCGTCCTCATTAAGCATGTGCCGGAATAGGTAGGAACATGCTTGCTATACATCAAGTAAATTATTGGAGTCACCCGAGGCCGTGGAAGGGGAGGACTGCTTGGTCTTCTACGGATTCGGCGCAACTGCCACTGGAACCGCGTCCGCGCTGGGTGCTGCAACCGGGTCACATCATGCAGTATCCCCGTAGGGGCTCATCGAGGCATGGTCGCTCTCGATCAGGTTGCGCTACCAGTTTCTGTTGATGTGCCGAATGCCGTCAAAATGTGGATCATAGTGGTGTTTTACCTGCGCTTGATGGGGCTTTCAGTCCATGAAAATGGATGATTCCACAAAAATAGAGGCCAAGTTTTCCGGCTTCACGCGGCGTAGGACGGTCTGGTTGCGCTGGCTTTGGATGCAGAAATGACTCTTAAACTGTCGGGTTATTAAGCAGCGGACCGGTCTCTTGCGAAATAATTGGGCAAAAGGGTCTGCTCGGGTTTCGGGTTGGATTAATTTCTAGCCATTTTCTGCGCCGCAGCATGTGCTGTTGTTGCCCGAATGTCTCGGGCGTCGCGTGACGGGCTATCCTGGCAGATTTTTCCCGCCACACGACCACAACACAACTGTTGCGGGTCCAGCCTATTAAGTTGGTCCACCGTTGGAAAGGGGCGCGAGCACCTTTGCAGCGACCCGCGGCGAAAACGGGGAATTTATTTTGATGACTTACAAAACTTCCGGGGTGGTTCTTGCTGCCTTGCTCGGTTCTACGACACTGGCCGCTGCTGAATGTGCTGATCCGATCAAAGTCGGTGTCCTGCACTCCTTGTCCGGTACAATGGCGATTTCCGAAACGACTCTCAAAGACACAATGGAATTGCTGGTTGAAACCCAGAATGCAGCGGGCGGTTTGCTGGATTGCCAGATTGAAACTGTCGTGGTCGATCCTGCTTCCGACTGGCCGCTGTTTGCGGAAAAAGCGCGCGAGTTGCTGACCGTAAATGAAGTCGATGTGATTTTCGGCAGCTGGACTTCGGTCAGCCGCAAATCCGCACTTCCGGTTCTGGAAGAGCTGAACGGTCTGATGTTCTATCCGGTTCAATACGAAGGTGAAGAAAGTTCCAAAAACGTCTTCTACACTGGTGCAGCGCCGAACCAGCAGGCAATTCCGGCTACCGATTATTTCCTCGAAGAACTCGGCGTTGAAAAATTTGCGCTGCTTGGGACAGATTATGTTTACCCGCGCACAACGAACAACATCCTTGAATCCTACCTGAAGTCCAAAGGCATCGCAGAAGAAGACATCTTTGTGAACTACACGCCTTTCGGTCATTCCGACTGGGCCACGATTGTGGCTGATGTGGTTGCACTGGGTGCAGACGGCAAACAGGTTGGCGTGATCTCAACCATTAACGGCGACGCAAACATCGGTTTCTACAAGGAACTGGCCGCAGCGGGCGTGTCTGCGGACGATCTGCCGGTTGTTGCTTTCTCGGTCGGGGAAGAAGAACTCTCCGGTCTGGATACGTCTGATCTGGTGGGGCATCTGGCAGCTTGGAACTACTTCCAGTCTGCGGAATCAGAAGCGAATGAAAAATGGGTTGCTGCGTGGAAGGCCAAGATGGGCGAAGACCGTGTGACCAATGATCCGATGGAGGCCCACTATATCGGCTTCAACATGTGGGTGAACGCTGTCAAACAGGCCGGCACGACGGATGTAGATGCCGTGCGCGAAGCGATGTACGGACAGGAATTCCCGAACCTGACAGGCGGCACGGCTGTAATGTTGCCAAACCACCATCTGGCCAAACCTGTTCTGATTGGCGAGATCACTGCCGAGGGTCAGTTTGACATTGTAAGCCAGACCGAAGAAGTGCCGGGCGATGCCTGGACCGACTTCCTGCCAGAATCTGCGGTTCTGACCTCTGACTGGAAAGAGCTTGGCTGCGGCATGTACAACACAGAAACCAAGACCTGTGTTCAGCTGACATCCAACTACTAAGCATCGTGTCCGGGGGCGCAGGACTGTCCTGCGCCCCTGATGACTTGTGACCCAAAAGATCGGCTCCCTTTCCATGTTCCGTCTGTTCTCACTGGCTGTGTCCTTCTGGCTGCTGCTGTCCTCATCCCTCTTTGCCCAATCGCTGCAGGATATTTTGCAAACCCATGCAGCCGAGGTGGCAAAACCGTCCCGCAGCAGTGTCAGCGTGGTTCTGGATGATCTGGTTGCAAGCGGATTGCCTCAGGCGCTGCCCTTTCTGGAGGCTTGGCGCGACCGTGAGATTGTTCAGCGGGAGAGCGACGGGCTGTTCTTTCGCAGCACGGAAACCGCCGGTGAAGTGCAATTACTGGATCTCGACAGTGGCGAGATGATCGCTGCAGGAGACCAAGACCTGCAAAAGGTTCGTCCCAATGGCGGGGTGCGTCGCGCCATCGGGGATGCTCTGGTACAGTTCCAGCTTTCCGATCCCGATATTATCAAACGGCAGGCCGCCGTTGATGCGATCGCCCGCAGCATGGATGCAAGCCAGCTTGGCCCGCTGCAAGCCTCTGTCGCAGGCGAAACGGACGCAAACCTTAAAAGGGTGAAACAACGTCTCGCCGGTATGCTGGTGGCAACATTCGGCGAAACACCGCAGGACCGGATCGCTGCGATCGAGGAACTGTCAGGAGATCTTTCAGTAGATACCCGTGCGGTGCTCAACACCATTCTGGCCACAAATTCCGCCGTGTCCGAAACCTTGCCGGAAGAGGGGAACCTAGCAAAGGTTCTGACCATCGGAGAGGATATTTCGCCGGAAGACGCCTATAGCCGTCTGGTGGCAGAGAACCTTGCGCCTGCGCCTGTCAGCAAGGTTGCAATCCGCGATGCTCTGCTGGCCCATATGGACGGCGGGAGCGTTGGTGGCGTTCCGGTATCCGAGCTTGGCAGTGATGTTACGCGGGCAAGAGCCTATGACCGGCTTGCAGAAGACGGGCTGGTTCCGCCCCGTGTCAGTGAGGCCGCCCGGACGGAGGCCGTCGCCGCCCATAAGTTCTATCTGGAATATGTTGAATCCGATCCTTCTGTAACAGACGCTGCGCGCGCGGCCCTGAACGGGATCGAAACCAGTGTGGCGCTCAGTCAGACAGTGGATCTCGGTCTTGATGCGCTCTCGCTCGCCTCGATCTACTTTCTCGCAGCGATTGGCCTTGCCATTACTTTCGGTGTGATGGGGGTTATCAATATGGCCCATGGCGAGTTCATTATGATGGGGGCTTATACGGGCTATGTCGTGCAGCAGTTCGTGCCCGATTATACTGTGTCGATCATCATCGCGCTGCCGCTGGCTTTCGCCATAACCTTTGCCGCAGGGGTAGCGATGGAGCGGCTGGTGATCCGGCATCTGTACCACCGCCCGCTAGAGACCCTTCTGGCGACTTTCGGGATTTCCATTGCTTTACAGCAACTGGCTAAGAACATCTTTGGCACACAGGCACGGCCGCTGACCTCGCCCGAGTGGCTTGACGGGGCGCTGGTGTTTAATGACGTGATTGCAATCAGCTATATCCGTATCGCGATCTTTGTGTTGGCGCTTCTGTTCCTGATGGTGATCCTGTTCGTGCTGAAACGCACACGGCTGGGGCTGGAAGTGCGGGCTGTGACCCAGAACCCCGGAATGGCGGCATCCATGGGGATCAATCCCGACCGGATCAATATGATGACCTTCGGGTTGGGTTCCGGCATTGCAGGCATCGCAGGGGTAGCGATCGGGCTGTATGCCAAAGTTACCTCGGAGATGGGCGCGGATTACATCGTCCAAAGCTTTATGACAGTGGTTGTAGGCGGCGTTGGCAATGTCTGGGGTACGCTGGCGGGGGCATCGCTGATCGGGTTCCTACAAAAAGGGATCGAGTGGCTGAACCCGTCAAACACGCTGGCCGCGCAAACCTATATGATCCTGTTCATCATCCTTTTCATTCAATTCCGTCCCAAGGGCATTGTTGCCCTCAAGGGTCGTGCTGCGGCGGATTAAACCATGCGCAAAACCTTTTTGTCCCAAAATCCATCAGTTCTGATCTTCATCGCTCTGCTTGCGGTCTTTACCATCGTGGTTACACTTTTGTCCGAAGTGACCGGCGTGGGGCTGATCTCTACGTCTTTCGTAAAAACGTTGGGCAAGACCCTGTGTCTTTCGCTGGTTGCCATCGCCATGGATGTGGTCTGGGGCTACTGCGGAATTCTCTCGCTCGGGCATTTCGCCTTTTTCGGCATCGGCGGCTATGCCATCGGCATGTGGCTTATGTATGCGCGCACTGAAGGCATTGTGATGACAAGCCTTGCGAGCCAGCCACTTCCGCCCACACCTGCCGAGATTTCCGATGCGATTGGCAACCAGATATTCGGCGTGGTTGGCAGTTCCGAATTTCCGCTGATCTGGGCCTTCGCGGACAACCTTTTTGTGCAGCTGCTGATGGTAGTTCTTGTGCCGGGATTGCTGGCGCTGGTGTTCGGCTGGCTGGCTTTCCGCAGCCGCGTGACGGGGGTTTACCTGTCGATCCTGACGCAGGCGATGACCCTCGCGCTGGCATTGTACCTGTTTCAGAACGACAGCGGTCTGCGCGGTAACAACGGCCTGTCCGGTCTGCAAAACATTCCGGGGTTCGAGGAAACTTCGCAGGCCAAGGTGTCGATTGCTTTCTTTATCGCATCTGCCTTTGCGCTGGGCGCGGCCTATATCGGCTTTGCGTGGATTGTGTCGGGAAAGATGGGCAGCATCGTGCAGGGCATCCGCGACAACGAGGCCCGCGTCCGGTTTCTGGGCTATCACGTGGAAAGCTACAAACTGTTCATCTTCACCACCACTGCTGTCGCCGCTGGCATTGCCGGCGCGCTTTATTACCCGCAGGCCGGTATTATCAACCCGGGAGAAGTCGCACCAATCGCGTCGATCTATCTGGCAGTCTGGGTCGCGATTGGCGGGCGGGGGCGGCTGTATGGTGCGGTGATCGGCGCGGTGTTCGTCTCTCTTCTATCCAGCTGGTTCACAGGGGGTGGCGCGCCGAACGTCAATCTGGGTTTCTACACGATACAATGGACCGACTGGTGGCTGGTGCTGCTGGGCATGTCGTTCGTCGCCGTGACCTTGTACTTCCCCAAGGGTATTGGCGGGCTGTTTGACTATCTGGTGAGGAAACCCTCATGAGCATGCTGCTGGAAGTGAATGGCGTCAGCGTTACCTTTGACGGGTTTCGTGCCATTAATAACCTGTCGATCAACTTCGCCCCGACGGAATTACGCGCGATCATCGGGCCGAACGGGGCGGGCAAGACCACCTTTATGGATATTGTTACCGGCAAGACCAAACCGGATGAAGGCACGGTGATCTGGGGAGAGCGGAACATTTCGCTGCTTGGCATGTCCGAAAGCCAGATCGCGCGGGAGGGGATCGGGCGCAAGTTTCAGAAACCCACCGTGTTCGAGGCCCAGACCGTGCGGCAGAATCTTGCGATGGCGCTGAAGACACCCCGCGGGCCGTTTTCGGTGTTGATGCACAAGAAGACCAAGGCAAACGGGGCAAGGATCGAGGCGGTGGCAGAGCAAATCGGACTGGCCGATAGTCTGACCCGCAGCGCCGGAGAGCTGAGCCACGGGCAAAAACAATGGCTGGAAATCGGGATGCTGCTGGCGCAGGAGCCCCGCTTGATGCTGGTGGATGAACCCGCTGCGGGCATGACGCCGGAGGAACGGGAAAAAACCACCGATATTCTGCGAGAGGCTGCCAAGACCCGCGCTGTTGTGGTGGTGGAACACGATATGGAATTTGTGCGCCGTTTGAACTGTAAGGTGACGGTACTTCACGAAGGCTCTGTACTGGCCGAGGGAAGCTTGGATCATGTGACTTCCGACCAGACGGTAATTGATGTTTATTTGGGACGGTCCCATGCTTGATGTGCAAGATGTTACGCTGAAATACGGTCAGAGCCAGATCCTCTTTGATGTCTGTCTGCGGGCCGAAGTCGGGCAGATTACGGCGGTGATGGGCAACAACGGGGTCGGGAAAACCAGCCTGTTGAAAGCTGTTTCAGGCCGCCATCCGCTGGGCGGCGGATCTGTGGCCGTCGCCGGAGAAGCGGTAACGCTCAGTTCCGCATTTCAGGCAGCCCATGCGGGTATCGCCTATGTACCCCAAGGCCGCGAAGTGTTTCCCATGATGACAGTGCTGGAAAACCTTGAGACCGGATTTGCCTGCCTGCCTAAGGCGGATCATAGTATTCCCGACTTCATCTTTGATCTGTTTCCCGTACTCAAGGACATGCAAAAGCGCCGTGGGGGGGATCTGTCAGGTGGACAGCAACAGCAGCTTGCTATTGCCCGCGCGCTGATCACCAAGCCAAAGGTGCTGCTGCTGGACGAGCCGACAGAAGGCATCCAGCCCAATGTGATCCAGCAAATCGGGGACGCGCTGGAAACCCTGCGGGGGCAGGGGGAAATGGCGATTGTTCTGGTGGAACAAAACGCGGATTTTGCCTATCGCATTGCCGATACTTTTGTCGTGATGGAACAGGGGCGCGTTAAACGCAGCGCTGGTAAGGCTGATTACAGCAAGGATGCTCTGATGGCGGATCTTGCGCTTTAGGCAATGTTCAATGCGTGGGGCGCGACGATAACACAGTCGCGGTCTGCGTAAATCCAGTTCCCGGATATGACAGTAGCGCCCCCGATCACGACAGGGATACCGCTGCTGGAGGGATTTGGCGCGGGTCCGCGCCGCGCCGTGGTGCCAAGGGCTTTCACCCCGATTTCCAGCGCATCTATGCCACTGCTGTCTCTTACTGCGCCGTTGATCACGATGCCGGCCCAGCCGTTGTTTGCAGCTATATCCGCAAGCCTGTCGCCCAACACACCGACCCGCAGAGAGCCTTTACCGTCAACAACCAGAACGCGGCCCTCGCCCTTGGTTTCAAGGATTTCCAATACGGGGCGATGGTCTTCGAACACCGCGACGGTGACGCAGTCACCGGAAAAACACATGTGCTTTCCGAACGACCGAAACTGAACGTCGCAGGTTTGCAGAAGATCGGGGTGTGCATCAAACAGATCGGCAGTCGAAAAGGCTTGTGGCATCGCGGGGGCTTTCTGTTCAGGCAGTGGCTTTCGCAAGCTGCTTTTCAAAGTGATGGCAGGCAACGGCGCGCAGCTCTGCTACGGGTTGCGTGGCGGGTTGCTGCGCGCTGCACTGCTCGCTCGCCAGCGGGCAGCGCGGATGATAATAACAGCCCGACGGTGGCGACAGGGGGGAAGGGACTTCGCCCTCGATCGTCTCGAAATGTACCAGTTCGTCCGCATCAAGTACCAGTTTCGGCACACTTCCGAACAGCGCGGACGTATAGGGGTGGGCCGGGGTTCCGAAGACCTCGGCGACAGGCCCCAATTCTACGATCCGCCCCAGATACATGACCGCCACGCGGTCGCTGACGTGTTGTACTACGGACAGATCGTGGCTGATGAAGACACAAGTCAGTTCCAGATCGTGGGTCAGTTCCAGAAACAGGTTTATTATCTGCGCCTGAATTGACACATCCAGCGATGCGACGGGTTCATCACAGATCAGTACATCGGGTTGCATGGCCAGTGCGCGGGCGATGGCAATGCGCTGTCGCTGGCCACCGGAAAACTGGTGCGGATAACGGTCTGCCCAGACCGGATCAAGCCCGACCCGTTCAAACCATCCGGCGACATACTCGCGGGCCGCGCCCTTGGTGGTCAGCCCGTGGGCGATCGGGCCTTCGGCCACGGTGTCGCCCACCTTCATACGGGGATCAAGGCTGGCAAACGGATCTTGAAAGACGGTTTGCACGCGGGTTGTTACCTTGGTGCCGTTTTCCATCACCGGCTTGCCGTCAATTGTGACGCTGCCGGTCGTCGGGGGGAGGATACCTGCAATCAAACGGCCAAGCGTGGATTTCCCGCAGCCGGATTCACCAACCAGCCCCAAAGTCTCGCCTTTGCGGATAGACAGGGACACATCTGAGACCGCCCGCACAGAGCGGGTTTCCACCTTGCTGCCAAGCTTCGCGGCGATCTTTTCGCCGGTTGTCAGGTTCGGACCGAACAAGCGGGAGACATTGTCGATGCTGAGAAAACTGCTCATGCGGGAACCTCTGCTGTACGGGTAACTGGGTGGAAACAGCGCCAGCCGCGATTGTCTTGGTGGGTCATGTCCGGATCTGTCTTGCACGTGTCCGTAGCGCGGTCACAACGGGGTGCAAAGGGGCAGCCCTCGGGCAGGGAGAGCAGAGACGGTGTCGTGCCGGGTATCTGCGTCAACGGAGTGCCCGGGGCTGCCATTGCCGGCAGGGAGGCGATCAGCCCTGCCGTATAGGGGTGGCGGGGATCGCGCAGCAGGGTCGCCGTCGGCCCCTGTTCCACGATACGGCCCGCGTACATTACTGCCAGTTTGCTGGCGAGACTGGAGACCACTGCCAGATCGTGGCTGATCCACACCATCGCCGTTCCTGTTTCACGGGCCAGATCGCGCATCTGGAACAGGATTTGTGCCTGTATCGAGACATCAAGCGCGGTTGTCGGCTCGTCCGCAACAATCACGGCAGGGCGGTGCAATAGCGCAATGGCAATGGCAACACGCTGGCGCATCCCGCCGGAAAACTCATGGGGATAGGCCCGAAGCCGTTCCTTTGCCGACGGGATGCCCACCTGTGTCAGCAACTCTGCTGCACGCGCCTCGGCTGCCCGTGCACCAAGCCGTTCGTGGGCATCAATCGCCATGCGCATCTGCTGTCCAATGGTTAACATCGGGTTCAGCGTGGCTATCGGATCCTGAAAGATCATTGAGATGTCATGCCCGCGCAGGCTGCGCAATTCGGCAGCGGAGAGGGTCGTCAGTTCGGTGCCTTTCAGTTTGACCGAACCGCTCACGATCCGCCCCGGTGCATCTACCAGCCCCAGCAGGGAAAATCCGGTAACGGTCTTGCCCGATCCGCTTTCTCCGACCAGTCCCATGATCTCGCCTTCGGCCAGATCGAAGGAAATCCCGTCCACTGCTTTCACCACACCGGCACGGGTGAAGAAATGGGTTTTCAGGTCTTTAACGCTAAGTACGGGATCACTCATTTGCGAAGCCTCGGGTTGAATTGGTCGCGGATCTGGTCGCCAACAAGGTTGATCGCGACAATCAGGATGATCAGGGCAACGCCGGGGTAGAAGGAAATCCAGTAACGGCCGCTCATCATGTAGGGGAAGCCGTTGGAGATCAGCATCCCGAGCGAGGGTTCCGTAACGGGCAGCCCCAGCCCCAGAAAGCTGAGTGTTGCCTCCAGCGAGATGGAATTGGCAATCTGCACGGTGGCCACAACGATCAGCGGCGGGGTGCAGTTGGGCAGCAGGTGGCGCAACACCACCAGACGGCCGCTCATCGGTGTTGCAAGGGCTGCTTCGATGTAGTCCTTGCCGCGCTCCGCCTTGGCCGCGCCATAGGCGGTGCGGGCGAAGTAAGCGTATTGCGCAGCGACCAGCGCCCCGATCAGCTGTGCCTTGCCCTGACCGAGCAGCGCAACGATCACCAGTGCCAGCAGGATAGCCGGAAACGACAGTTGCAGATCGACAGCCCGCATGATCAGCGTTTCAACCCGCCCGCCGATATAAGCAGCAAGGATGCCAAGCGTCGTCCCGAGACTGAGCGATACAATACCAGCAGCAAGGCCGATCTGGATCGAAATACGCAGGCCATAGAAAATTGCCGACAACAGGTCACGTCCTTGCGGATCAGTGCCCAGCAGGTGGGTATAACCGCCAGAGCCGACAAAACCGGGGGGGCGGCGGCTGTCCATCAGGGACAGGTTGGCCATGTCATAGGGGTTCTGCGGCGACACAAAGGCGGCAAACAGTGCCAGCAGCATCATCAGGATCACAACAACCAGTGCGACGACTGCGACTTTATTCTCGCGGAACTCTGCCCAGAAGCGGCTTAAGGGGGTGCTATTGTTCTTCATGATGTCGCCCCTTGACGCACGCGCGGATCAATCAGGGCAAAGACCAGATCAATCACAAAGTTGATGGTAACAAAGAGGAACGCCACAAGGATCAGGTAGGCCACCATGACAGGGCGGTCCAGAACGCCGATACTGTCGATGATCAGCTTGCCCACACCGGGCCATGAAAAGATCGTTTCCGTCACAACCGCAAAGGCCAGTGTCGAGCCGAGTTCGAGACCAAAGACCGTCAGGATCGGGATCGAGATCAGTTTCAACAGGTGGCGGCGCAGGATTGTGCCTTCGGAAATACCCGCAGCGCGGGCGAATTTGATGGTGTCGGTCAGCATGATCTCGCGGGTTCCGGCACGGGCCAGTCGGATCATCATGGCCAGCTTGAACAGCGCCAGATTTACCGCTGGCAGCACGATATGGGACAACCCGTCAAGCGTCGGGAAAGACCACGCCACGCCCCAGATTTCTACGGTTTCACCGCGTCCACCAGCGGGCAGCCATCCAAGGTGAACGGCAAAGAACAGGATCAGGATCAGGCCAACCCAGAAAGAGGGCACCGAAAACCCGAGCACCGAAACCCCCATGATGGTTTTGGAAATCCAGCTTTCGGGACGATAGCCTGCATAAACGCCAAGGCTGACGCCCAGAACCGTGGCCGAAATGACAGAGATCAGGACCAGTTCCAGCGTTGCGGGCAGGCGGCCGCCGATCAGTTCAAGAACGGGTACGTTATAGACAAACGACCGGCCCAGATCGCCTTGCAGCAGATTGCCCATGAAGATGAAGTATTGTTTGTACAAAGGAAGGTCGAGGCCAAGCCGCCGGATCGCAGCTTCGCGGATTTCCTGTGTGGCCTCTGGCGGAATGACAATGTCGATAGGGTTGCCGATGGCATACACACCGCAGAATACGATGACCGACATAACAGCCATGACAACGACGGCCTGCAAAAAACGTTGGATGATGAAGCCGAGCATGGGTGCTCCCTTTGGGCCAAGCAAAGGCCGGGCGGCATCTCTGCTGCCCGGCCCTGTGTTAAACGAGACGATTAATTCGCAGGTTTGATAAAGAACGCCAGTGTGTCTTCGTCAAAGCGTGGGGTGAATTCCACCGAACCCGCTTTGGCGCCCCAGACGGTCTGAAGTTGCACCAGAGAGATATAGGCTTTGTCGGCCATAACCTTTTCCATTGCTTCTTCGTAGGTTGCGCGGCGTTCGTCCTCGTCCATCATGGTTGCGCCGGTTTGCAGAAGACGATCCACATCGTCATTCTTGTAGGCGATGCGGTTGAACGCTCCCAGCTTTACCTCAGGATTGTTGGAGTGTGCCAGACCGCCCAATGTGTAGGATGCCTCGCCTGTCAGTGTGCCCCAACCGTTCATGAACATGGAGTATTCCAGACGGGACTGGGCAGGGAAATACACGGTCTTGGAAACTGCGTTGACGTTGGTGTCGATGCCCACTTGGGTCAGCATCTGGCCAAGGCCCTGACAGATTGCGCCGTCGCCTGGAAGGCGGTCGCTTGTGCAGTAGAGATCAACCTCGAACCCGTCCGCATAGCCTGCTTCAGCCAGCAGTTCTTTTGCTTTGGCAGGATTGTATTCCGGCATCGGGATGTCTTCGCTGGAGCCGAAGAACCCTGGAGGCATCATTTGGTTGGCCGGTTTCCCAAGACCTTCCAGCACGATTTCAACCATGGTCTCACGGTCAATTGCATAGTCGATGGCCTGACGGACTTTCAGATCGCGCAGCGGGTTTTCTGCCAGTTCCGAACCGTCTTTGGCCCGTACCAGAGGCGTCTTCTCACGCTGGTCCAGTTGCAGGTTCATCACATAAACACTGTCACCCTTGATCGCATCGACGCTCGAATCACGCTCAAGCGCGAGATAATCCACGGAAGATACATAGTTGATCACATCAACCTGACCGGCTTTCAGTGCAGCCAGACGGGAACTGTCGTTAGGGATTTCCTTGCGGATCACTTTTTCCCATGCGCCTTTGCCACGCCAGTAGTCGTCGTTGCGTTCTAGTACAAGATCGCCCTTTGGCTCCCAGCTTACGTATTTGTAAGGGCCGGTTCCGATCGTTGCCGCACCGGAATTGAAGCCTTCTGCTGCGGTTTCGGGGGTGGAATAATCCGCCGCAGCCTCGGAAGAGACAATGAACAGGCGGATGAAATCGTTTGGCAGGGTCGCTGCCTGACCGTCTGTGTGAATGTGGATTGTGTGAGGGTCGATGATGTCGACACCGGCAACACGGCGCACATAGATGGCGGTCGTTGTCGGGCCGGTGACAACAGGAATACGTTCGATCGAGAATTTAACGTCTTCTGCATCAAAGTCCGAACCGTCATGGAACTTCACGCCTTCGCGCAGTTTGAACTCCCATGTGTCCTCGTCCACGGGTTTCCAGCTTGTAGCCAGACCCGGTTCGATTTGCAGGTCGGTGCCCGACCAGACTAGCGTGTCAAAAATATGCTTGGCCGCTTCCGCGTGCGATCCAAGTGCGGAGAAATGCGGATCCATTGATTCCGGTCCGCCGCGCACACCCATTGTCAGTGTTTGCGCTGATGCGGCGGCAGCCGCAGTCAGCCCAATCGTGACGGCAAGTGGTGCAAGGAACTTTGTATACTTCATCATTTTCCCTTCCCGTTGGAGGATGGCTGCGTCGTGCCCCATCCGAAGAATTATTTGAAACGGTGTTCCATTTGGAACTTGTAATCCCACAATGTGGTGAGTTATCATCGTAGTCAAGTTCAATTTGGAACTTAGTTATGTGCATTGAGGGATTGATTGTATTATGTCAGCTGCAAGCGGCGCTTCTGAACAAAAGATTGGCACTTCTGAATCCGCACAGGATTTGGATGATCTGCCGGACATGCTTGAGGCAAAGTTGTGGGAGAACCCGTGCCCGTTTACCTTCCGGATCAACTATCTCGCGCTGCTGTATAACACGCCGCTTTATTCATGGATTCAGGACACATACGGGTTGAAGCGGCATGAGTACGTCGTGATCTATTCACTGGCCTTGGCCAATGGTGGTAGCGCGCGGGATATATCGCGCACGTCCGGTTTTCCCAAAAATACCCTGAGCCGCGCGGTCAAGCGGCTGGAGCTTATGGGGCTGCTGGAGGAACGCAGCAAGGCACCGGGTGGCGGTCGCAGGCAGGCACTGCGCCTGTCTGAAAAAGGCTGGAAGCTGTTCAACGAAACCGTGCCCGTGTTCGAATCCTATGAAGAAAGAATGCTGACTCCCCTGTCCAAAGGGGAGCGCCAGATCCTGTTCGAATTGATGTCCAAAGTCGTTGTCGGGGCAGAGGACTGGGCGGATGATCTGCCCCAAGCCGGAGCAAAGGGCTCCACCAGAAATACCAAAGGAGAGACGCAATGAATGTTGCCGATATGAACTGGCGCGATGTCGAGGCGGCCGCCGCCAGAGATCCGCGCTGTATCCTGCCGATCGGATCGACGGAGCAACACGCACAGCTTTCCCTTTGCGTGGATATGATTCTCGCAGAGAAGGTCGCCACAGACGCGGCGGCGCCTCTGGAAATTCCGGTGTTTCCGGTGATGCCCTACGGCTTGGCTCCTTACTTTAATGCCTATCCGGGAACGATCTGCCTTCGGGTGGAAACCCTGATGGCGGTTGTGCGCGATATTGTGGCTTCTTTGCGCCGCTCCGGTTTTCGCCAGATCCTGATTGTGAACGGGCACGGTGGTAACAATCCGGTCGGTGCGCTGGCGCAGGAATTGCTTTCGGAATACGGCGATATTTCGATCAAGTTCCACAACTGGTGGAATGCGCCCCAGACATGGGCGAAAATACAGGAAACCGATCCGTCAGGCTCTCATGCCAACTGGATGGAAAACTTCCCGTGGACCCGACTCGCCCATGCGGCGGCACCGGAAGGGGAAAAGCAGGGTGTGGATATGGCGCTGATGAAAGCTGCACCACCTGCGCAAGTCCGCGAGATGCTGGGCGATGGTTCCTTTGGGGGACGCTGGCAGCGCCCTGATGATGAGATGCAGGCGATCTGGGATGTTGGCGTTGCTGAAACGCGCGCTGCGCTGGAAGGGCCATGGCCGGAGCTTGGCAAAAATGACTGAACCGGTTCTGATCTGGGGCGCCGGGGCAATCGGTGGCATTCTGGGGGCCTATTGGGCGCGGGCGGGTGTGCCGGTGCTTATGGTCGATATCGTGCCTGAACATGTGACGGCCTGCGCCACTACGGGTCTGTCAATCGAAGGGCCGGTCGAGACCTTTACGCAAGTTGTGCCATGTGTAACGCCGGAGCAATTGCAAGGCACCTACAGCCGCATTGTTCTGGCTGTTAAAGCACAGGCAAGCGAAGCTGCGCTGGAGCAGTTGAAACCGCATCTGACGGCGGACGGTTACGTCCTGTCTGCGCAGAACGGGTTGAACGAACACACAATCGCGCGGCACGTCGGGCCGGAGCGCACGATGGGTGCTTTTGTAAACTACGGTGCGGACTGGATCGGGGCAGGGCGCATCCTGTTTGGCAACCGCGGGGCAGTGGTGGTCGGGGAGATCGACAACAGCATCCGTCCGCGCACGCAAGAGATGTTCGAGCTCTTGCAGATTTTCGAACCGGATGCCGTGCTGAGCGATGACATCTGGGCCTATCTCTGGGGCAAGCTCGGCTACGGGGCCATGTTGTTTGCAACCGCTCTGACGCCTGACAGTATGACCGAAAATTTCGCAGATCCCGCGCGGGGACCGGCACTGATGGGGCTGGCACGGGAAGTCATGCAAACAGCCGTGGCTGAAGGGGTCGATCCCAAACCCTTTAACGGGTTCGAACCGGCAGCTTTCATGCCGGGTGCCGGTGATGCTGCCGCGCTCAAAAGCCTGTCGGATCTTGCGGATTTCAACTCCAAAACCGCCAAGACCCATACGGGGATTTACCGTGATCTGGCGGTGCGCAAACGCAAGACAGAAGTGGACCCGCAAGTGGGCGCGGTGGCTGAAATCGCCGCGAAGCACGGAATTGACACACCTTTACTGCGGCGTCTGGTGGAACTGATCCACGATATTGAAGACGGACGGCGCGAGATGTCGCAAGAAACCTTCCACGAACTGACCAAGGTGCTGGCATGAGCGGACGTATTGCACTTGTTACCGGGGTCGTCGGTGGTATCGGCGCGGCGATTGCCGCCCGTCTGGCCGCTGAAGGTGCCAAGGTTGTTGTGACCGATCTGGCCGGTGAGGGGTTAACCCGAGCGGCAGAGCAACTGGGTCTGCCTGCTGTTGCTGCCGATCTGACCGACACCGCATCCGTGCAGCAGATGGTGCAGCAGATCACCGCCGAACATGGCGCGCCGGACATTCTGGTGAATGCGGCAGGGGGCGTGTGCAATCAGGTGGGCACGCCGCTGGAAGAGGTGCAGCCTGAAAACTGGCACCGGATTTTCGCAGTCAACGTTGATGCCACGCTTTACCTTTCACAAGCCCTTGTTCCGGCCATGAAAACCGCGGGCTGGGGACGGATCGTCACGATCAGTTCAGGTGCCGGATTGCGCCCGAGCCTGACAGGCATTCACGCCTATACTGCCGCCAAACATGCTCTGGTCGGGCTGACTAAACAGCTTAGCCTTGAACTCGGCCAGCACGGGATCACGGTGAATTCCATCGCACCCGGTTTCATCCTGTCCAATCCTGCCACACAACGCCAGTGGGAAGCTTTCGGGCCAGAGGGACAGGCACAACTGGTTAACCGGATTCACACCCGCAAACTTGGCACTCCCGAAGATATTGCCGCCGCCGCCGCCTTTCTGACCGGATCAGAGGCGGGATGGATCACAGGCCAGATCCTGAGCGTTGATGGCGGCGTAACCTGAAGAGAAGACCTATGACAGACCCAGTTGTTTCCCGTGCTCTGGAGCAAGAGCCACGCTTGATCGAAACCCTGAAAACGCTTGTTGCCTGTCCTTCGGTCGGGGCTGATCCGGCGATGGCACAGGGTATGGAAGACGCCCGCAAGCTGATCGAATCCCAGCTGTCGGATATGGGTTTCGAGAACATGCAAAGGCTGACGCCGCCGGACGGCAGCGGAGAGCCGGCGCTTTACGGCGAACGTATGGACGCGCCCGGAAAGCCGGTGATACTGGTCTATGCCCATTATGATGTGCAGCCTGCGGATCCGCTGGAAAAATGGGACACGCCGCCTTTTGAAGCGGTAGAGCGGGACGGCCGCCTGTTCGGGCGCGGGATTTCCGATGACAAGGCGCCGATGCTGATCGCGCTCGAATCCCTTGCGGCCTTCATCAAAGTCGAAGGCAAGCTGCCGGTGAACGTCAAATTGCTGATCGAAGGGGAAGAGGAAACAGGTTCGCCTTCACTGCCCGGCATTCTGGAAACCCACTGTGAATTGCTGGCCGCGGATGCGGTGCTCTCAGCGGACGGGGCCCGGTGGCGGCCTGATCTGGTGGCGCTGAATGTCGGGTCGCGCGGGAACACAGGGTTCGAGGTGCGGGTGCAAACCGCCGCGCAAGACCTGCATTCGGGCCGTTATGGCGGGATTGTTGCCAACCCGCTACATGTACTGTCGTCGTTGATCGCAAGCCTGCATGACGAAAACGGGCATATCGCGGCGGAGGGGTTCTATGACGGGGTGGCAGAGCCGACAGAGGCAGAGCGCGCGGAAATCGCTGCGATTCCTTTTGATGAAAAGGCGACATTCGGAGCGATCGGTGCGCGGCCCAGCGGTGAGGCGGGCTATAACAGTCTGGAACGGTTGTGGATGCGGCCGACACTGGATGTGAACGGCATGTGGGGCGGTTACATCGGGGCGGGGTCCAAAACGGTGATCCCGAACGAAGCTTTTGCCAAGCTGACCATGCGGCTGGTGCCCGGACAGGATCCCCAGAAGGCAAAAGAGGCGGTGATCAACCATTTGCGCCACCGCCTGCCGCCCGAAGCGACACTGGAAATCATCGGAGAACGCGGGCAGGGCGGGGCTTATGCGGTGCCCGCGGACCATCCCTTGCTGGCAGCAGCCGTTGCCGCGTTGAAACATACCTCGGGCGAGACGCCGCTGAAGGTACGCATTGGGGCATCCCTGCCGCTGACCGAGATTGTCTCGCGTATTCTGGGGCTTGATACGGTGATGTTCTCTTTTGCATTGTCGGATGAAAACTTTCACGCGCCGAATGAATTCTTCCGCCTTTCGTCGATCCCTGACGGGCTGGCGTCCTGGGTGCAAATCCTGCGAGAGATTGCAAAACTGTCCCCTGCGGACTTTGCCGCGTACCGACGCAAGTGACCGGTCCGGCAGAGGTAAACAACAGATACGGCGCGACCCTGCTTGTGGCGGCGGCCGGATTGTACACGGCTGATGTCACTGTTCTTCGGTTCCTTTCGCCAGAGGTTCCTTTCGCGCAGATCATCTTTTTCCGCTCGCTGTGCCAGCTTGTGATTGTGGCGCTCTGGATCGGCTGGAAAAGCCCCGCGCTTTATGGTTCGTCGCGCTGGGGCAAGCTGGTCCTGCGGGGGCTGACAAGCCTTGTTTGCTGGTGGCTCTACTATGCGAGCTTCCAAAAGCTTGACCTTGCGCTGGCTTCGACCCTAACGTTTACGACCTCTTTATTTGTCGTTGGTCTGGCGCCGCTGCTGTTGGGCGAAAAGATAAACATGTTGCGCAAACTGACCACGGGGTTCGGTTTCTTCGGCGTAATCCTTGCCAGCGGGGTAAGCGGGTTGGTGCTGGAAACCGGCGTGCTTCTGGGGCTTGGCTCTGCGCTGGCGGCGGCGGTACTGATCTTTCAAAACAGGGTTCTGGCCCGCACCGAGCACACCGCAACAATCATGTTCTGGATCGGCCTTGTTGCTACGGCAGGAACCTTGCCCGGTGCCGTGACAGGCTGGACCGGTGTTACCCTTCCCGATCTTGCGATCCTTGTAACGGCAGGTCTGCTTGGCACGCTCGGGATGTTGTTCACGGTTGAAGCCTATCGCTATGGCGAGGTTTCGGCCCTTGCAACCTTTCCCTACATCCGGCTGTTTTTTGCGCTGGCCATCGGATATTTCCTCTTTGCAGAAATGCCCACCTTACGCGAATTGATCGGGGCCGCGATTATCGTGGTCTGCGGTCTGGCCGCCCGTGAACACCGCCGCCCTGTCACCCCCTGATCGACCATTACCTGCCTGCGGATTCTGGTATAGACTGGCCGCGAACAAGACAGGGTACTGAACGTTGGACAAACTATCGGTCATGCAAGCCTTCCGCCGCATTGTGGAGCGGGGCAGTTTTGCCCGTGCGGCAGAGGATCTTGGGGTGTCCCCTGCGCTGTTAAGCCGTGAAGTCAAACTTCTGGAAGAAAGCCTTGGCTGCACTTTGTTAACACGCACCACGAGGTCCATGGCGCTGACGGACGCGGGGCGGCTGTATTACGACGAAGCCTCAGGCATCCTGAACGCTGTCAGCGGTGTAGAAAACCGTATTCGCGAAGGAGCAGGTGCGGTGCAGGGGCATCTGCGAGTGAATGCTTCCAGTTCGTTCGGGCAGACGGTAATCGCGCCTTTCCTGCCGGAGTTTCTGGCGGCTTACCCCGATCTGGAACTGACCCTGTCTCTCGATGACAGGGTGGTGGATATGGTGGAAGGCGGTTTTGATGTGTCGATCCGGATCCGCTCTGCCATGCCGGATTCGGCACTTGTCGCCCGCAAGATCGGGACCACGCGGCAACGGATTTTTGCGGCGCCGTCCTATCTGGAAAAAGCCGGCGTTCCGCAAAGCCCTGCTGATATTGCCGCTCACAGGGTGGTCGGGTTCCTTTTAGCGGATCATCTGACAAACTGGGACTTACGGAATGGCAGTGCTAACCAGCGGATCGAGGTGTCTCCGGCGGTGCGGGTGGGAAACAGCCTTGTGTTGCGGGATTTACTGGCCTCGGGGTACGGGATCGGCACCTTGCCCGATTTTGTGTCCCGCGATGCAGAAAGCAGCGGCGCGCTTGTTCGGGTGCTGCCGGATTGGGAACTGCCCGCACCGGAAATTTTCGCGATCACCACGTCGCGGTTGGGTATGGATGCGCGGGTCACAGCCTTTCTGGATATCCTGCGTAAGGCCCTTACACCGTGACATTCTTCAACGGGCGTAAACTATGAAGTGACAGGGAGGCGGTTAATCCCGCACGGTCCTTTGGCCATTTTCAAGGCAATGAAACTTTTGCCCCATGAGGATACCATGACCCGAGTTCTTGTTCTTTACTATTCCAGCTATGGCCACGTCCGCGCATTGGCCGAGGCAGAGGCCGAAGGTGCCCGCAGCGTCGCGGGCACTCGCGTTGACCTGCGCCGCGTGCCTGAAACCGTCCCCGAAGCCGTGCGCAAGAAGGCCGGTTTTGTGGCAGACGACACCCCGCTGGCCAGCCCCGCAGATCTGGAAAACTATGACGCCATCCTGTTTGGTACACCGACGTTATTCGGAATGATGGCCGGACAAATGAAATCCTTTCTGGATCAGGCGGGGGGGCTGTGGGCGCGCAATGCGCTTGTTGGGAAGGTGGCCGGTGTCTTTACCTCCACCGGTTCACAGCACGGCGGGCATGAGGCCACACTCCTGTCCTCGCAAATTCCGCTCCAGCACTTCGGTATGCTGATTGCGGGTATGCCCTACAGTTTTGAAGGCCAGACGACAGCCACAGAAATCGTTGGCGGTGCCCCTTACGGCGCAGGCACGATTGCAGGGGCAGACGGGTCGCGCAGCCCGACAGAGACCGATCTTGCCGGAGCCCGTTTTCAAGGCGCCCATGTGGCTGAAATTGCCGCAAGACTGGCAGCGGGCGCGGTTGATCAGGCCGCAGCCTGACGGTTCCGAACGGGCGCCCCTGCCTTTCCACCGGCCAGATGGCAGACGCCCGATCCGGCTTTTGTCACTGGCCGGTTCCCTTTTTTAAAGAGGAAGTTTCCCATGTCACGAACTGCAGATATTTTACTGACCGCCCTTGCCCCTGCGATCTGGGGCAGCACCTATCTTGTCACGACCGAGGCCATGCCTGCAGGGTATCCCGTCACACTGGCGGTGCTGCGCGCCCTGCCCGCAGGGCTGCTGCTGCTGGTCTTGACCCGTTGTCTGCCATCGCGCGACTGGCTCGGGCGGAGCTTTCTGCTCGGGAGCCTGAATTTTTCACTCTTCTGGGTGCTTCTGTTTGTTGCGGCCTATCGCTTGCCGGGTGGGGTGGCAGCCACACTCGGGGCGTTACAGGCCATGATGGTGATCCTGATGGCGCGGGGATGGCTGGGAACACCGGTTCAAAGCGGCGCTGTAGCGGCTGCGGCGGCGGGTGTTGCTGGCGTTGGGCTGCTGCTGATCGGTCCTGATGCCAGCCTTGATCCGATAGGTGTGGCCGCCGGGCTGGGCGGTGCTGCGTCAATGGCGGCAGGAACAGTGCTCAGCCGTAAATGGCAGCCACCGGTTTCAGCGCTCAGCTTTACTGCATGGCAATTGACGGCAGGCGGCTTGATCCTGCTGCCTGTGGCCCTGTTGGTCGAGCCACCCCTGCCGCCTTTGACGGCAACAAACCTTGCTGGTCTGGCGTGGCTCGGGCTCGTGGGGGCTGCGGCGACATATGCCTTGTGGTTTCGCGGTGTGGCACGGTTGGAGCCGGGCGCTGTTTCGATGCTGGGTATGATGAGTCCGGTAACCGCTGTAGTGCTCGGGTGGGGCTGGCTCGGTCAATCGCTCACGCCTGTTCAATTTGCAGGCGCGGTTGTCGTGCTTGGGGCGGTATGGGCCGGTCAGCGGGCGAACCGTCCCCTGCGGAAAAGGGTGCCTGACGCAGCTTGAGACCGGATCAGGAGGCGCGGGACCGGTTGATATCAAGTATCCTGAACCCGCCATAATCTGTTTTCTTCACACCGGTGGTCAGGCGCACGCCTTTTATCGGGAAGTTCGAAATCCGGCGCGGTTCAGGGGGCGTTACCCCGCTGCGGGTCGCACAGAAGTCATAGAGCTTGGCCAGATCAGGGTCATTGCGCATCGCATCGAATTTCTCGCGGTGATACGCCACCGCCTGATCGGTCAGGGCGCGAAGTCGCCCGCCGGAGAGGTTGTTCAGGCGCTTCATTTCACGGATCAGACGGGGGCGGTTTGCGCGAATGCTGTGGTCTGGTTCGTGATTTTTGTTCCGCTTCTCCCAATAGGTTTCACCGATGTCGCGGTTGGCCTGATGGGCACTACCCTTCGCAGATTTCAGTACAAAGCTCTGCGGGTCCTTCACGATATAATGGTTCACCTGTGCAAGGCAGCGCAGTCCCGGATCGGTGGACTGGAAGTTGCGGATTTCAAAGGCTTTATCGCTTAGACCGGAGCCGTTCACTGTAATCATTTCTTCATCTAGCAGGAACTTGCTCGGCTTGTGAACGCCCGGGCGCAGAAATGCCTCCCGTTTGAACAGGGTCTTGTAAGGCTGGACGAATTTACTGATAAAACTGTCCTTTTCGGCCAGCGAGTAGCGATCTGTAACAAGCCCGCTCTGGATTGTTTCGACACCGGAACTGCCGAACAGTTTCCAGTTGATCAGCATCCTGTGGAATTTAGGTGCGGCGGACAGAAGAGCGGGCAGGGTACCATCGCCGGTTTTAATCACAAGAAACTCGTCCAGATCCAGCGCCATCGCCCAATCGGCGGATTGGTATTCGGAATGGCGGACGCTGCGGTTGTAAGCAGCGATCTGATGGCCGCCCCGTTTGGCCTGATTGTAGCGGTAGCGCACAGCACCGATTTCATCGAGGCAGGCGAGAATCTTGCCTGTGTAGTCTTCTGAATCGTTCTGGAAAATGATGATGTCGTTAAAGCCGATAGAGCGGTGGTAAGCGACCCATTCCAGCAGATACGGGCCTTCGTTCTTGGCGGTGGCTACCAGTGTAAAATGCGCAGGCGGCGCAGGAGTTCTGCGCAGACGCAAGAATTTGCGGTCAATATGAGTCACGGTACTGCTCCGGCTTTTTTTGACAAATTCATACCACAGCCTTCGGAAGTGGAAGCGATTCGGCACAGCGGGATGCGCCAAAAGCACAGGCCTGTTGCAACTTCGCCCCAGTGCGGGGTGCCGCGAAAAGGTGTCTTGCAGCGGCAGCAGCCTGCTTTGGCAGGCAATGGCAGTTCAGGGCGAAGCGTTGCAATTGTGGCGGGATGACCCTGCAAATATGAAGCGTCTTACAAGACGCGTCATATATGAAGCTTCATTTAAGAAGCTTCATATATGCAGTATGTTAACAGATTAATCGGTTTAATAACAATGGTGTGCGGTTTTTAGTCTGACGTTGGAGACCACAATTCACCTCCGCGGTTTCACCCGTCGTGTCGGTTCCGCCTGTGTCGGGTCTTCGGGCCAGGGATGCCGCGGATATCGCCCGCGCATATCCTTGCGCACATCCGCATAAGAGCTTCTCCAGAATCCGGGCAGATCGGCTGTTGTCTGGACAGCACGCCGCGCCGGTGACAGCAGTTCGATCAGCAATGGGATGTTTTTGGGGCCGGCTGTGGGGTGGGTCGTCATGCCAAACAGCTCTTGCAGGCGGACAGTGACCTTTGGTTGCGCCGCCCCGTAATCAATCGGCAGCTTAGTACCCGTCGGTGCAGTGATGCTGGCTGGCGCAAGCTGGTCGAGTACCTGCAATGCCTCCCAATCCAGCTGGTTGCGCAGGATCGAATGGAGGTCCAGACCGCGTAGCCCGTCGGGGGTGCGAATCCCGCCCAGATGCGGTTCGAGCCAGTCGTTCAATCGCGCCAGCAAACCTTCGTCCGACAGGTCCGGCATCTCATGCCCCTGATTGCGCAGCCATTCGGCACGGGCGCGGAACAGGGTGGCGGGCTGGCTCCACGGCAGACACCCGAGCCCGAGTTCCGCAACCCCCTCACACATCGCCGCGTTCGACGCATCTGCAGGGCAGTCTTTCCAGTTCTGGTCCTCAAGCACCAAGGCCCCGAAACACAGGTGCTTGCGGGCAAGCACGCGACGCTCCCGTTTGGACCATTCACAGAGGTGGCGGGTTTCGAACTGGTCGCCATAGACGGCGGCCAGTTCGCTCTGTGTCAAAGGCAGTGCCATGCGGACGCGGGCCTCTCGGCCGTCCCCGTCCAGAGACGGGATAACCGCCAGGCGGTTTGTACCCGTTGGATCTTCTTCATCAAACACCGCACCCTTGCCGCCTGACAGCACAAAACGCGGCGCATCTCCCTTGCGGCGCAAGCCGATCCGGTCCGGATAAGCCAGTGCGAGCGTTTCGGTCGCAGAAAACGCTGCAGTTCCGGTTCTCAGGCGCTTGGCTTCGGCTTTGATGGCTTTTACCGCGGCTGAATTGGCCTGAAACGGATGGGCGTCTGCGAAACGGCGCGGATCGCGGATGGCTTCAAGGCGCAAGGACAAATCGCTGGGCGCAGTGCGGGGCAGGGGATCGCGGTTTTCCAGAAGCGCGGCCAGCGGCGCCGCATCCGGCCCGCCCTGCTCCAGCATATGGGCTAGACGCACGTGCAGCGGATGGCGCAACAGGGCACGGCCGTGATCCGTGATCCGGTTTGCCGGATCAAGCGCACCAAGCCCGCGCAACAATTCTTGCGAACGTTCGACATCGCTGCTGCGGGGCTGGTCCAGAAATGGCAGATCCGCAGGGGTGCTCGTGCCCCAAGCGGCCAGTTCCAGAACCAGATTGGTAATGTCGGCAGACAGAATTTCAGGCAGCGGATAAGGCGCAAACCCGCCTTCTTCGCCTTTAGTCCAAAGCTTGTAACAGATGCCTGCTTCTACGCGACCGGCTCGCCCCTGCCGCTGGGTTGCTTCGGCCTTTGTCACACGCTCAGTCACCAGACGCGACATGCCAGAGCCCGCGTCAAACCGCGCACGGCGGGCCCGCCCGCCGTCCACTACGACCGAGACATCCTGAATGGTCAGAGAGGTTTCCGCGATAGAGGTCGCCAGCACAATCTTGCGCCCCTCCTGATCGGGCAGCACCGCGCGGCGTTGTTCGGCAAAGGGCAGGGCGCCATAAAGCGGGCGCAGGTTGCTTGCTTGCGGCAGCTTGCCCTGAAGCAGGCTTTGCACGCGCCGGATTTCCCCTTCACCGGGCAGGAACGCCAGAATACCACCTGTTGTTTCACTGGCAGCCTGAAGGATCAATTCTGCGGCGGCTTCTTCAAATCTTGGCCCGCGCCGGTTGGGACGGTTCCAGGGCTGCGAAAGGTAACGGGCTTCCACCGGATAACTGCGTCCGGCAGAGGTAACCATCGGTGCGTCCCCCATAAGGGCCGCAACAGGTGCCGCGTCAAGCGTTGCGGACATGGCGATCAGCAACAGATCGGGGCGCAGGGCCTCGCGGATTTCCAGCGCAAAGGCCAGTCCGGTATCCGCTTGCAGGCTGCGTTCGTGAAATTCGTCAAAGATGATGCAGCCGACACCGGCCAGTTCGGGATCATTCTGGATCACCCGCATCAGGATGCCCTCGGTGATCACCTCTATCCGCGTCTGCGGACCGACCTTGCTGTCACCCCGCATGCGGTAGCCGACCGTTTGCCCCACGTCCTCGCCCAGTGTTTGCGCCATACGTTCGGCCGCAGCCCGCGCAGCAAGGCGACGGGGTTCCAGCATCAGGATGTGCCCCTCCACCAGTCCGCGTTCCAGCAGGAACAGGGGCACCCGTGTGGTTTTCCCGGCCCCGGGCGGGGCCTGTAGAACCGCCAGCCCGCGCGACTGCAATGCCTTTGCCAGTTCCGGCAGGGCCTCTTCAATCGGCAGGCGGGTCATGTCCGCTTACTTTCGCGCCGCCTCGGCGGGGCCGAAGGTTGTGTCGGTCTTGAAGAAGGAGAGTGAGTAAAGGTCAGCATCGCCTCTGGTGTATACAAGGGTGAACGGAAAGGTCACCTGTTCTTCTATATCTTCGGGCGAAAATCCCGCAACACGGGTATAGCGACCTTCACAGAGAGCTTCTGCCGCATTCACATCAGGTGCGCCAACTTCAAGACGTGAAAGCCTGCGCCCGTCAAACAGGGAAAAACTTCTGTCGCAAAGCGTGTCTAGTGGCTGGTCCTGAAACAACAGATATGCGGCACTTAACGGGTCGATCGCCCCGTTCTGTTTCGCAGGTATGATGTCAAAAGGCTGCGGTGATCTTTCCGGCGCGTAGCGTACCACCTGCGGCCTGCCAGCGTCATAGACAAGCTGCACATCGGATTCCTTTGTGTCCGAGCGGCTGAACCCTTCATAGCGGGCAGGGTGCAACCGTCCGTCCGGGGTGACGATCCCGTCAACCTGACCGTCAAACCTTACGTCATGAAAGCGTCGCATGATACTGGTCGGGCTAAGGGTGCCTTTCAGTAGATAACTGCCTTCGCTTCCGATCGCAGGCACTGTACCGGTAATGTGTATGGTTCCCGCCTTCAGCCCCGCCACATAGAACCCGTAGGTCTGGTCTATTTCATCGGCAGAGGCCGCAAGGCCGGTGCCAAGCAGGGCGAGGGTCGAGAAGATCAGGCGCATTGCAAAAGGCTCGTTTGGAAGTGGTTCGTGTTTGACGGCTGGTTTTTTCCGCGGCTGGCTTTCCCACAGGTTTAAGATTGACTAAGACTTGGGGAAACCGGGGGCAGTGTTCTAGGTGGAAATCCGCCAAAACCCGCCCATACCGATAATTCAGGAGTGTTTTCAACATGATGGAAGTTGATGCTGGAATGGTTGAGGCAATCCTCAATGGGGATCGGCGGATTTTGGCCCGCGCGATCACCCTTGTAGAGAGTACTCGGGCGGATCACCGCGCAAAAGCAGTAACGCTGATTGACCGATTGACACAAAAGGGACGTTCGGCACTGCGGATCGGTTTGTCCGGCACACCGGGTGTCGGGAAGTCCACCTTCACCGAAAGCTTTGGTATGATGTTGGTAGAGCAGGGGCTGAAGGTCGCGGTCCTTGCGGTTGATCCGTCCTCCAAACGCTCTGGCGGGTCCATCCTCGGGGATAAAACCCGCATGGACAATCTGTCCCGCCATCCCAATGCTTTCATTAGGCCTTCCCCGTCAAGCGCGGCGCTGGGCGGTGTCGCACGGCGCACCCGCGAGGCGATAACACTTTGTGAAGCTGCCGGCTTTGACGTGGTGCTGGTCGAAACCGTGGGCGTGGGGCAATCAGAAGTTATGGTTGCTGACATGACCGACCTGTTCCTGCTGCTGCTGGCCCCCGCGGGGGGCGACGAACTGCAAGGCGTCAAGCGGGGGATCATGGAGATCGCCGACCTTATTCTGGTGAACAAGGCGGACGGGGATCTGAAAACGACAGCCGTGCGCACCTGCGCGGATTACGCTGGTGCTTTGCGCCTGCTGCGCAAGCGGCCTCAAGACCCCCAAGGCTTTCCCAAAGCGATGACGGTTTCCGCGCTGGAGGAAGAAGGGCTGGAACAGGTCTGGAGCGAAATCCAAACCCTGACCGAGTGGCGCAAGTCCGACGGCGCGTTCGATGCGAATCGCGCCCGTCAGGCGGACATCTGGTTTCAGGACGAGATTCGCAGAGGCATTCTGGCGCAACTGGATCAGGACGAAGCCTTGCAGAATCTTCAGTCCGAACTGCGTGAAAAGGTCACGAATGGTGATCTGAGCCCTGATGCAGCCGCTGCAAAAGTACTTTTGGCATTAAAATCTGTAAATCAGGGCGGATAAAGGTTGTATTTCGGGCGTAAAAGCCCCAAACGAACCCAACTGCTGTTAGATCGCGTGCTGCCCTTGACGGGGCGGACAATCACGCCTAAAGAAGCGGCTCGAATTTCAAATGTCAGCGCAGGCCACTTCGGGCGCGCGACAAGAGAGTAAGGATATACGCGATGTCTCGTCGTTGTGAGTTTACAAGCAAAGGCCCAATGTCTGGCAACAATGTCAGCCACGCCAAAAACAGAACCCGTCGCCGGTTTTTGCCAAACCTGAACGATGTGACGCTGACCAGCGATACATTGGGCCGGTCTTTCAAATTCCGCATCTCTGCGGCTGCTCTGCGCACTGTTGATCACCGTGGTGGTCTGGATGCGTTCATGGCCAAAGCCAAAGACGCTGAACTTTCGGACGCCGCTCTGAAAGTGAAGAAAGAAATCGCCAAGGCAACTGCTGCCGCTTAAGGGCATCTGCCCTCGCGATTGAAAATTTCAAACGGCTCCGATGGTTCGGGGTCGTTTTTTTGCGTTTGGCTGATGTATATCGACGCAGCGCAATTCGCGAACGAAGTCGCTGAGCTTTGGGGACAAGAGGAATCGGGTGGTGAAACTGGCAGCGCAGACCGGTTAGTAAGTCGAACGCTCTCCGGTGGCTTCCCTCCAGTGGCGCCGGCACAGGGAAACATAGGTTTCGTTCCCGCCGATCTGTACCTGCGCACCTTCGGTGATGACATTGCCATCGCCGTCCTGTCGCACGACCATCGTCGCTTTCTTGCCGCAAAAGCAGATGGTGCGCACTTCACGCATTTCATCGGCCATCGCCAGCAGAGCAGCCGATCCGGGAAAGAGTTTGCCGAGAAAATCCACCCGAAGGCCGTAACACATCACCGGAATATTCAGATCGTCGACAGCACGTGCCAGTTGCCAGACCTGTTCGTAAGAGAGGAATTGCGACTCGTCGATGAAAACACAGGTAAGTGTACTGCTCTTCATCCGTTTTTCGATCATCTCGAACAGATCGCTTTCACCGTCAAACCCGTCTGCTTTGGCGGAAATACCGATCCGCGAACCGATTTCTCCGACCCCGCTACGATCGTCAAAGCGTGCGGTGAGGAGGTAGGTCTCCATTCCCCGTTCGCGGTAATTATGCGATGCCTGCAATAGCGCTGTGGATTTGCCAGCGTTCATGGTCGAGTAGTGGAAGTAGAGCTTTGCCATGGGCGGACTTTTACCCGCAGATCAGGGCGGTTCAAGAGATTCGTTTTGGCCCGCTTTTTTTCCGGCTCTGGGGTGGTTTGGCGCAAAAGATTTTTATTTTTTTGGGGAGCCGCGCGATTGTTTCCAAAGTGAAAACCGAACTGTGTCCGGATTGTGATCAATAACTCCTTTAGGTAGTATCGCTTCGCCACGGCAGCGCCACAATCTTGCCACGAAACAAGGGGATTCGCAGGGCCGATTTTATTGTGCAGCCGCCGTCCTTCATCCTAGGTGGAGAAAGTCGAAACCTTACCATTGCGTAAGGTGGTGAAGTTTGGGTTGTACGCGACCCCCTTTATTCAACCTGTTGAATATAAGGGGTTTTTACATTTAGCCCATGTATTTAAAGGATTTTTGACTAATCTCTATCCTATACTTTTGAGAGTATTGACACAGAGCATGGCGCGCTTCGGATGCAGCGTTGGAGAGGGCTGCAATTGCCGGTTTTGCATAGGGGGTGTCGTGGGGTTAAGTTCAATCAACCACAAGGAGACTCCTTAGTGTGGTTCGACAACTTTTTGGATAACTATCTTGGGTTGCAAAATTTTCATATTAATTATTGATTTTTTGAGGCGTTCAGTTTAAACCTGTCGTTACACACCGCCAAGTGAACTCAATCACAACGGCGCTCCGTCGGCAGCGACCCTCGGCTAATCTTTAACATTATGAGTGACCCCCACAGGGGCGATCCCAGTTTTAGGAGCCGAATATGCCTCATCCAGTAGACGTTCACGTTGGTACAAAAATCCGCCTTACACGGGCTTCCCGCGGTATCAGCCAGCAAAAGCTTAGCGAAATGCTGGGCATCAGCTTTCAGCAGCTTCAGAAATATGAACGCGGCATCAACCGCATCAGCGCCAGCCGCCTCTGGGAAGTATCCCAAGCTCTGGGTGTTCAGGTTTCCTATTTCTTTGATGGCGCTGACGGTGGTGAAGGCCATGAGATTGAAGAGATTTCCACACGTACAATCGAACTGGCAACACAGATCAACCAGATCCCCAACGAAGCTGTCAAAAACCAGATTGTCGGCCTGATCAAAGCCTGCACCTGATCCTGTTTCGGGCGGCAGATAATGCCGCCCCGTCGCGTTTGTCGCTGGACGTGATCCGGTTTGTATCGAGTATATGAGTAAGAAACCCCGGCTGCCCGCAAAGTCAGCCGGGGTTTTTGCGTCCTGAGATCCCGCGTAGGTCGGGAAGGATCAGGACTCTTTCAATTTTTTAATTACAGCACCTGCAAAAGTGGTGACGCCATTCTTCTTGGCGATCTTTTTGTGGTGCGCGTGGAGCGTTTTCGGGGAAAGCCCCAACGCCAGCGCCATTTCGTTCTTGCTCAGCTCCGGATGGTCAATCTGCATTTGCAGGATCTTTGTCTGCATATCGGACAAAGTCGGGTTTTCGCGGGGGACATGGGTCAGCAGGGGGTGGCCTGGTCCCAACTGCCGTGTGAGCTTGTCAGCCGCAAAATAGAGCATCCCGCCAAACATTTCGAATTCTTTTTGCACCGGACCGGAGCTTGTCAGAATGACAGAGGACCGCAGGTTGTTCGGCCCTGTCAGCAGGACCACCCCGTCTTTCATCCCGAATTGTTGGAACAGCTTCTCTACCCGGAGTGCATTCTCGGTGTCCGCGCCTGGCTGGTTCCGCGCCTGTTGGAAGGTGTAACTGCGGGACCACGTGTGTATCGCTTTGGCGATGGGGCAGTGTTGATCGAGCTGGGCACCGTAGTAGTGCTCCAGAAAACCCTCGGCAATCCGCCCCTCCCAGTTCTCGATATAGTCGGGCGACCAGCGCTGGAAAACCAGGCCGTTAAAACCGAGGCTGAGGATAATGTCCCGAGTGGTCTCGGGACTATCCGACAGCCACAGCCGCTCCATCAGTAGGGCGAAGCTTACTGTCACGTATTCTTCCTTGTTTCATCAAAGACCTCGGGCACCGCCATAATTGCCTGACGCAGTGTCAGTTCTTCCTGCGGCTCGTCCCGCTGGATCGTCAGACGAATAGGACGATAGGTATGCCCGCGGAATTCCAAAGGCTCTTCTCCGGTCTCTTTGCCACCGTAAATCTGCCAGAACCGCATCAACTTCGGGTTCTCGACGATTCCGATTACGTTTTTCAGCCCCATAATATCAGTATAGTGGCGGGCGCTGTTCATCAAGGCTCTAAAGATCCAGGGGTTGCGCTCGCGGGCATCCTTGAGAATAGCCATCCGTTCCCAGATGATCGTGCCGCCTTCACTGCCCGAAACAATTCTCAAACGCATGGTGCCGACGGGTTCGCCTTTCCAATAGGCCAAAAGATGGGCGGCGCAGAAATCGTTGCCGTCGAATTCCACGTCTTCCGATTCTTCTCCTTCGATCACAAAGACTTGTCTGCGGATATCGTGGGCGATTTGCATTTCCGACAGATCTTTGATCATCGAAACACTGGTTTCTGAGGTTTGCATGATACTCTCCTACGTTGAGCGGTTCTATATATGCAAAACTACCTGCAAATTTTGAAATGTGCGCGCATTTTGTTCGAAATGTGGCAGAAATATTGCAAGTGACTCTATTTAGGGTTGGGTTTTTCCATAAAAAAACACGCCCCGCGATAATTTCGCGAGGCGTGAATAGTTTTATTTTACAGGTGTTTAGTAGTTTTGAAGCGGAGAGACTTCCAAATCACCTTCGCGGATGTTGCGTATCGCACGGGCCGCTGCGTAACTTGCTGCGGCAGTCGTGTTGTACACAATCTTGCCATAAAGCGCCTCGGATCGAATCGCGCGGCTGTCCTGAATGGAATCAGCACCTTCGGTTGTATTGAACACAAGATTGATATCGCCATTGCGCAGGCGGTCGACCACGTTGGGACGGCCCTCGTAAACCTTGTTTACCACTTCGGATTCGATTCCGGCTTCTTTCAAAAACGCCGCCGTGCCACGTGTTGCCACAATGTTGAAACCGGCTTCTTTCAGAATTTGCGCCGCTTCGATCATCTGCGGGGTTTTGTCTTCATCCTTGATCGAAATGAACACGGTTCCGTCAGACGGCAGGGTGTGACCAGCGCCCATCTGCGCCTTGAGGAAGGCACGGTCAAAAGACTTGTCCAGCCCCATCACCTCGCCGGTAGAGCGCATCTCCGGGCCAAGCAGGGTGTCTACACCCGGGAAGCGTGCAAAGGGCAGTACCGCCTCTTTCACGGCGAAGTGCTTGGTTTGCGGGTCTTTCAACTCGAAACCGCCAAGCTTTTCACCGGCCATGATACGCGCCGCAATAGCTGCAATCGGAGAGTTCACTGCCTTGGCCACGAAAGGCACGGTCCGCGATGCACGGGGGTTCACTTCCAGAATGAAGATCTCGCCGTTTTTAATCGCGAACTGCACGTTCATCAGGCCCACAACATTCAGCGCAAGCGCCATTGCGGTGGACTGGCGCTTCAGCTCGTCAATGATATCCTGACCGAGCGAGTAGGGCGGCAGCGAACAGGCGCTGTCGCCGGAGTGTACGCCCGCTTCCTCGATGTGCTGCATGATGCCGGCCACGTGTACGGTTTCCCCGTCACACAGGGCATCCACGTCCACCTCAACCGCGCCGGACAGGTAGCTGTCCAGCAGCACAGGGCTGTCACCGGAGACCTCAACCGCTTCGTTGATGTAGCGCTCCAGATGGGGTTGGTCGCGCACGATTTCCATGCCGCGCCCGCCCAGTACGTAGGAAGGGCGGATCACCAGCGGAAAGCCGACGTCCTTGGCAATTTCAAAGGCTTCTTCAGCGGTGCTGGCAATCCCGTTGTGGGGTTGCTTCAGTTTCAGGTCTTCCAGCAACTTCTGGAAGCGTTCGCGGTCTTCGGCCAGATCGATCGCATCCGGTGTCGTGCCGAGGATCGGAATGCCTTCTTCTTCCAGCGCATTCGCCAGTTTCAGCGGCGTCTGGCCGCCAAACTGCACAATCACACCGTGCAGGCTGCCGTTTTCCTGTTCGACCCGCAGGATTTCCAGAACATGTTCCAGTGTCAGCGGTTCGAAATACAGACGGTCCGAGGTGTCATAGTCAGTGGAGACAGTTTCAGGGTTACAGTTGACCATGATTGTCTCGTAACCCGCATCCGTCAGCGCATAACAGGCGTGACAGCAGCAGTAGTCAAACTCGATCCCCTGACCGATCCGGTTCGGACCACCGCCAAGAATGACCACTTTCTTGCGGTCGGTAGGGCGGGCTTCGCATTCGACCTCGCCCATCGCATCCATTTCGTAGGTGGAGTACATATAAGGGGTCTGCGCCTCGAATTCGGCAGCACAAGTATCGATGCGTTTGAAGACGGCTGTTACGCCGAGTTTGGTGCGGGTGATCCGGACGTCCCGCTCGCTCTGACCGGTCAGTTTGGCCAGTCGTGCGTCGGTAAAGCCGAACATTTTCAGCCGGCGCAGTTCTTTGGCGCTCTCGGGCAGGCCGTTGAGAAGAATGTCTTTTTCTATAGCGATGATTTCGCGGATGCGTTGCAGGAACCAAGGATCGAAGCTGGTGATCTCGTTGATTTCATCGTCGGAGAAACCATAGCGCATTGCCTGTGCAATGGTGCGCATCCGGTCGGGGGTTTGCAGGGCCAGCGCGCGGGTTACGGATTTGTCGATGGCGGTCTGATCGTCCGCATTGGCACCGCGGAGGATGAACGGCAGACTTTGATCCGGATCATCTTCGCGCACGCAGCTGCTCAGCGGAGGACAACCGTCAATGGCAATATCATCAAAGCCGGTCAGCCCGGTTTCCATCGACGTCAGCGCCTTTTGCATGCTTTCGTGGATGGAGCGGCCGATGGACATAACTTCGCCAACGGATTTCATTGCCGTGGTCAGCGTGGCCTCGGCGCCCGGGAATTTTTCGAAGGCAAACCGAGGGATCTTGGTTACGACATAGTCAATGGTCGGCTCGAAAGAGGCCGGCGTGACCTTGGTGATGTCGTTGTCGAGTTCGTCCAGCGTGTAACCGACGGCCAGTTTCGCCGCGACCTTTGCGATCGGGAAGCCCGTCGCCTTAGAGGCCAGCGCCGAGGAACGGGATACGCGCGGGTTCATTTCGATAACAACCATACGGCCATCCGCAGGGTTTACAGACCACTGTACGTTGGAGCCACCGGTTTCCACGCCGATTTCCCGCAGCACGTTGATGCTGTGGGTCCGCATCATCTGGTATTCCTTGTCCGTCAAGGTCAGGGCGGGGGCCACGGTGATGGAATCGCCTGTGTGCACGCCCATCGGGTCCACGTTTTCGATGGCACAAACGATAATGGCGTTATCCGCTTTGTCGCGGACCACTTCCATTTCGTATTCCTTCCAGCCCAGCAGGCTTTCGTCGATCAGGATCTGGTTCACCGGAGAGGCATCCAGACCGCTGGCGCAGATTTCTTCATAGTCCTTGCGGTTATAGGCGATACCACCGCCGGTGCCGCCCATGGTAAAGGCGGGGCGGATAATCGCGGGCAGGCCGACTTCGTCAATTGCCGCCATCGCTTCTTCCATGCTTTCAGCGATTGTGGCGCGGGGATTTTCGATACCCAAACGGTCCATGGCCTCGCGGAAGAGTTTGCGGTCTTCCGCCATTTCAATGGCTTTGCGGTCTGCGCCGATCAGTTCGATGCCGAACTTTTCAAGCGTCCCGTCCTCATCCAGTGCCAGCGCGGTGTTCAAACCAGTCTGGCCGCCCATAGTTGGCAGCAGCACCAGTTTCTCGTTCGGGCGGGCTGTGGTCTCGCGCTCGATGATCTTGGCGACAACCTCTGGCGTGATCGGCTCGATATAGGTGGCGTCCGCCATATTCGGGTCGGTCATGATGGTTGCTGGGTTGGAATTCACGAGCACAACGCGATAGCCTTCCTCGCGCAGTGCCTTACAGGCTTGTGCGCCGGAATAGTCGAACTCGCAGGCCTGACCAATAATAATAGGCCCGGCTCCGATGATCATTACGGTGTCGATATCGGTTCTTTTTGGCATGGACGGCCCCAAGGCTTGGCCCGCCCGTCATCACTGCGCAGAAATGCGCGGCGGATTCGGGGGGCGATTGCAAATTGTCGTGGTTATAGTGGACAAGACGGACGGTTCAAGGGGAATTGGTTGTGGATTCCCTGCTAATTTGGCAAGAAGCCGCATAAGTAATTGGCAGGATAAAATGGCAGAGATTATCATGGTGCGCCACGGACAGGCGCAGACCGGGGCAAAAGACGAAACAAGTTATGACAACCTGTCGGATCTGGGGCATCAGCAGGCCCGCTGGCTGGGGGAATATCTGGGTGCGGATCACGCTTTTGACCGCGTTGTAACCGGCAAGATGCGCCGTCAGATGCAAACCGGTCTTTCGATGGGGCTGGACGGGGTCGATTATCAGACTGATGCACGACTGAACGAAATGGATTATTTCGGTTTGGCCGGTGTTCTGGAAAACTCCCACGGATTGGCCGCCCCCACCAGCCAGCTGGAATTCCAGACCCATGTGGCCGAAGTGCTCGGGGCGTGGTCCCGCGCAGAGGTCGGGGACGATCTGGAAAGCTATGCGGATTTCCGTGGTCGTGTACTTGGGGCGGTGCGTGATATTGCGGGGGCGGAGGATCGTGTGATCGTCGTCAGTTCGACCGGAGTGATCGCAACCCTGATGGCGGTTGCACTTGATCTGGACATCCGGCGCAAGTCCGAAGTTTTCCTGCGCATTGCCCATACATCTGTTCATAAATTCGAAATGGTCGGTGAAGATTTGCACCTGCTGCAATTTTGCGCGACTCCCCATCTCGACCTGCCTGAGCGGGTTCATGCTCGTACTTTGATTTAAGTCTGTTCCGATCTTCTCAGGATGGTACACAACTCGGGTTTTTAGAGACGTGTACAAGAGGAAATTATGGACAAGGTTTCCAGAAGAGCAGCGCTTGGTCTGATCGCATTCGGTCTGGCAGGGTGCGGAGGCGGGCGTGATGCCGGCGTGACCCGTGCGCAGGTTTCAAAGGCCTATGCCGCACCGCTTTATCCGAACGAAACACCGGCACTGCGGGCGCTGATCGTAAAATGGGCCCGTCATTATGAAGTGCCGGTTGCTCTGGTACAGCGCCAGATCGTGCGGGAAAGCACCCACCGCCCCTATGCCCGTAACGGTCCCTATTACGGGTTGATGCAAATCCTGCCACAGACCGCACGCACCATGGGGTTTCGCGGCCAGCCGTCAGACCTTCTTGATGCAGATACCAACCTGAAATACGCCGTGAAATATCTGCGGGGGGCCTGGCTGCTGTCTGATGGCGATCACGGCACGGCTGTAAAATGGTACTCGCGCGGCTACTACTACGAGGCCAAACGGCGCGGGATGCTGGAAGAGACCGGATTGGTGTCCTGACAGGTCGCTTGTTCCTGTTCCCAAAGCCCGCACCTTGGGCTATGGCAGTGGAATGACTGACGCGCCTTATATACTCGTGGATTTCGGCCCTGATAACAGGGCGCAGGCCTTTGCGCGGCCACTTGACCTGATAGTGGCCCGTGATCCGCAAGAAATCCCCGCCGCCTTTGCAGCGCTTCAGAATGCCAAGGACGCCGGTTACTGGCTGGCAGGTTTCGCCAGTTACGAACTCGGCTATGTGCTGGAACCCAAACTGGCCGAACGCCTGCCGCAGGACCGCCGTGCGCCCTTGTTGTGTTTCGGGGTCTTTGACGGGCCGGATGAGGCCGCAACCGCGGCTGTGCTGGAAAAATCCCGCAATGACGAACCCCGTGCCAGATTATCAGCGCCCGAACCGCTCTGGGACGGGGCGACCTACGGGCAGGCGTTTGATCAGGTGGCTGAATACATCCGCTCGGGCGATTTCTACCAAACCAATCTGACCTTTCCGATGCGGGCCAAATGGTCTGGCACGCCGGAAGGGTTATACGGTGCTCTGGCGCGGGTGCAGCCGGTGAATTACGGCGGGATTGTCAATCTCGGGGTCGGGGATGCTATTGTCTCGCGCTCTCCCGAACTGTTCTTTCGCGTAGATAACAGCGGACAGATTACCACCCGCCCGATGAAAGGCACGGTGCCGCGCGGCAAGACAGAGGCCGAGGATGCGGAATTGAAAGCGTTTCTGGGCAATGACGTAAAGAATCGGGCCGAGAACCTGATGATCGTCGATCTTTTGCGCAATGACATCAGCCGCGTCGCGGAACTCGGCACGGTAAAAGTGCCAGAGCTGTTCACCGTTGAAAGCTACGCCACCGTGCATCAGATGACATCACTTGTCACCGCGCAGATGCGGCAGGATGTAGACCTGTTCTCCCTGTTTTCCGCCCTGTTTCCTTGTGGTTCCATTACCGGAGCCCCGAAAATCCGCGCGATGGAAGTAATCAACGATCTGGAACAGGGACCGCGCGACATTTATTGTGGCTCTATCGGCTGGATCGCACCGGATGGTGTGGCGGCCTTTAACGTGGCCATCCGCACCCTGTCGCTGGTCAAAGATGGTACAGCGCGCCTGAATGTAGGGGGCGGGGTGGTCTATGACAGCACCGCTCCGTCCGAATATGAGGAAGCCCTATGGAAGGCACGTTACGCGACCTTGCTCCCGCCGGTTTGGTAGTCATCGAAACGCTGGGGTATTCGCCCAAGGACGGATTTGTGCGGCTTGGCCTGCATATGGACCGCGCCGAAGCCACCTGTGCGCAATTGGAAATTCCCTTTGATCGGGGAGAAGCGCTGCACAGTCTGGGCACCTCTGTGGATATGCTGCCTGCGCGGGTGCGTATGACGATTGATCTGAACGGGCGTATCGGTGTCAGCACCAGCGAGACAACAACGCCGCCAACGATCTGGCGGGTCGGCATCAGCGAAGTGGCGCTGCGCTCGGATGATCCGTGGTTGCAGGTGAAAACGTCAAACAGGGCGGTCTATGATGCCGCTCGGGAGACGATGCCTGATACCGTGGACGAACTGTTGTTTTTGAATGAAAACGGGCAATTGTGCGAAGGGACCATTACCAATCTTTTCGTTGAACGGGACGGTAAGTTGCTGACGCCGCCGCTCTCCTGCGGTCTGCTGGCGGGCGTATTGCGGCAGGAACTGCTGGAAACAGGCCGCGCGCAAGAGGCGGTGTTGAGGGTGCCGGACCTTCAAGACAATCCGGTTTTTGTAGGAAATTCCCTGCGCGGTCTGATCCCTGCGCAGATTGTCTGACCCAGGCTACAGCTTGCGATAGATCAACACTTGCGCTGTATCCGCGCCATGGGCGCTGTCCGGATCGGAATAGATTGGCACGCTTTCCAGTTTCGGCCTTGTGATCCGGCCAGAGCGGCGCAGTTTTTCCAAGAATGCACCGAAATCCCGCGCCTTGTAATGCTGCGCATTGACCCCGATACAGAACAGGGCATCTTTTTGCGCAAGGGCCAGCAGGTTTTCCAGAGGCGCCGGTCCCAGATGCCCGTGGGTAAAGGTGCCCGCAGAAACGACCGCGCCGAACGGGGCAGTCGGTGGGATAAGCGGCTTTGTCAGATCCACCTGATGTAACCCCCCATAGAGCGCCTTCCCCTGTGCCCGCTCCAGCATTTCGGGTGAAATGTCAAAGCCTTCGATTTCGGCGCGAGGCAGGTTCAGGGCTTCTGCCACCAGTCCGGTGCCACAACCGATGTCTGCAACCGGCCGGTCGAAAGGGGTGGCAGCCCTGCGATAATGATCGGCAATGATGCGGGGATAAACGTAACCCAGCTTTTGCGCGAATTCTGTATCGTAGTGATCCGCGAATTCCTGGTAATAACCTACGGAATCCTGTGGCGTCTCTATCTGGTAGGCACCTTCCAGAAGCTCTGTTGAGGATCTTTTTTCCGACATGGGGGCAGGATTGCCAGAATGGGCGGGAATTGCAAGGTTTCGCGCGGATTTCAGGGCAAAACCCCAAGGTTCCCTTGACAACAGGGCTTTGACGCGGTCAATGCGCAGAGTGATTTAACCCCTGTACAAAGACGCCTGAAGGATATCCAAATGCACGCCTATCGCAGCCACACCTGTTCCGAACTAAACGCGTCGAACGTGGGTGATACCGTGCGGCTCTCGGGCTGGGTACACCGCGTCCGCGATCACGGCGGCATCCTGTTTATCGACCTGCGGGACCACTATGGCATCACGCAGGTTCTGGCCGACCCCGACAGCCCTGTGTTCAAGGACGTGGAAAAAGTCCGCTCCGAATGGGTGATCCGTATTGATGGCACCGTTATGGCACGCTCTCCCGAACTGGTGAATCCCAAGCTGCCCACGGGCGAGGTTGAAGTGTTCATCCGTGATCTGGAAGTGCTCGGTGAGGCAGCCGAACTGCCGCTGCCGGTATTCGGGGATCAGGAATACCCTGAGGAAACCCGCCTGAAATACCGCTTTATCGACCTGCGCCGTGAAAGCCTGCACGAAAACATCATGCTGCGTTCAAAGGTTGTGTCGTCCATCCGGCGTCGTATGGAAGGGCAGGGGTTCAACGAATTCCAGACCCCGATCATCACCGCCAGCAGCCCTGAAGGGGCGCGCGACTTCCTCGTACCAAGCCGTCTGCATCCGGGCAAGTTCTACGCCCTGCCACAAGCCCCCCAGCAGTTCAAACAGCTGATCATGGTGGCCGGTTTTGACAAATACTTCCAAATCGCGCCGTGTTTCCGCGATGAAGATCCCCGCGCCGACCGGTCCCCGACCGACTTTTACCAGTTGGATATGGAAATGTCCTTCGTCAGCCAGCAGGATGTGTTCGACACCATCGAACCCGTGCTGAAGGGGGTGATGGAAGAATTCGGCGGCGGGCGTCCTGTCAATCAGGAGTGGCCGCAGATCAGCTACAAAGATGCAGCGCTGTGGTACGGCTCGGACAAGCCGGACCTGCGCAACCCGATCAAGATGCAGGTGGTGTCCGAACATTTCGCCGGTTCCGGTTTCAAGATTTTCGCCTCCCTGCTGGAAAACGAGGGCACCGAAGTCCGCGCCATTCCGGCCCCGACAGGTGGCAGCCGCAAGTTCTGCGACCGCATGAACAAATTCGCCCAGCAAGAAGGCCTGCCCGGCATGGGGTACATCTTCTGGCGCGATCAGGGCGAAGGCATGGAAGCGGCTGGGCCACTGGCTAAGAACATCGGCCCCGAACGCACCGAAGCCATCCGCCAGCAGCTAGGCCTTGGCGTGGGTGACGCAGCCTTCTTCCTCGGCGGTAAGCCAAGTGCTTTTGAAGGTGTTGCGGGGCGTGCGCGTAACGTGATCGGTGAAGAACTGGGTCTGACAGACAAGGACAAATTCGAGTTCTGCTGGATCGTCGATTTCCCGATGTACGAAAAAGACGAAGAAACCGGCAAGATCGATTTCTCGCACAACCCGTTCTCCATGCCGCAGGGCGGAATGGCGGATTTTGAGAATAAGGACCCGCTGGACATTCTTGGCTATCAATATGATCTGGCCTGTAACGGCTACGAGCTGATCTCCGGTGCGATCCGGAACCACAAGCCGGAAATCATGTACAAAGCCTTTGAAATTGCAGGCTATCCGGCAGAGGAAGTGGACAAACGTTTCGGCGGTATGGTCAACGCCTTCACTTATGGCGCACCGCCCCACGGGGGCTGTGCCACAGGGATCGACCGTCTGGTGATGCTGCTGGCCGATGAAAACAACATCCGTCAGGTCATCATGTTCCCGATGAACCAGCGGGCCGAAGACCTGATGCTGGGCGGACCGTCCGAGCCGACAAACGAACAGCTCCGCGAATTGGGCCTTCGGGTGTTGCCGCAAGAAAGCTGATCCGGAAGACGTTACAAAAAAGGCGCGCGAAGTATAAACCTCGCGCGCCTTTTTTTATTTCTTATCAGCGGTTCAACCCGTGACGTCAGACCCTATCGGCTTTTTCGGATAGAGCCCCTTGGGGTGCAGCACCACTTTGGATTTCATTTGCACGCGCTGGTAAAGATCCACCATATGGGCGTTCACCAGACGGGCGCAGCCGTTTGAGACATCCAGCCCGATGGTCTTAGGCTTGTTGGTGCCATGGATGCGCAGGAAGCTGTCGCCGCGGCCCGGATAGAACAGGTAAAGCGCGCGTGCTCCCAGCGGATTGTTCGGCCCGCCCGGCATTCCGTCTTCGAATTGTTTGTAGGATTTGGGATCACGCTCGATCATTTCGGGCGTTGGCGTCCAGCTTGGCCATTTCTTCTTGGCGCCCACAAAGAAACTGCCGCTTTCGTAAAGGGCATCGCGGCCAACACCTACGTAATAGCGGATTGCCTTGTTATCTTCCAGCATCAGGTAGAGCGAATAATGGTCGGGTACCACGTGGACTTCACCGGGTGCACCGCCCTTGATGTTCACAACCCGTGGGGCAAGCACGTCCGGAATTGGCGGCTCGTTCGCAATTGTATTGTCGTAAGCAAAAACCGGACTTGCTGCGCAGGTCCCAACGGCAATTGTTCCAGCTATAAATTCGCGTCGTTTCATAGTGTTCCCTTTACTGATAGTGGGAATCTAGCTGTCGTCGGGCATTTGTAAATAATTTACAGCGGTTTTCTGGCGTGTGTGGCTTTTGGCGTCGGTTGCGAGACAGGCGATGGAGCCAAGAAAATAAGGCGTTTAAAGCCGAAAAGCATTGCATTTTGCAAAGAAATGATTATCATTTATAGTATTCCACGCCTTTCAACTAACAAAGATTTTATGCGTCTTTCCGGTGCAGCCCTTTGATTCAGAAAGGCTTATTGCGTCGATTTGTTGAATACGGACGATGCTGGCGCCCTCACAGAAGGTTTGACGATCATGCAAGATCGAAATGCCTTGGCTGGGTTTAGGCCGATGAACAGAACACTTCCAATACTGTTGTCCCGCGCACGGGATACTTTGCTGCACTACTGGCGGCCGAAGCTGACCGAAATCGGCTTTACCGAACAGCAATGGCGGGTGATGCGTGTGGTTGCCGAGAAAGATCGTATTGATATCAGCAGCTTGGCGGAAGCCACGGCAATGCACATGCCAAGCGTAACACGTATTTTGCAGGTGCTGGAAGACATTGGAATGATTGAACGCTGGCGTGACCCCCATGATTCGCGCCGTTCCTGGGTAAAAGCGACGCAAAAGGCGCATGATCTGATGGCAGATTGCCTTGAGGCGTCGAACGACATGTACAGTGAAATTGAAAAACGCTTCAGTGCCGAAAAAATGGAGCAGTTACTGGATCTGCTGCAAGAGTTTTCAGAGCTTCGATCGCGGGACCGGTGATTGTCGCAGAGCAGTCTAATTCCCAATAGGGAACACAGAGACGTTTAAGACCGATTCCCGCTCAAATTGCCGTAACGCAACATCCCGAAAGCAGGCGAATCCAGTCGCAAACCCTTTGGAATTTATGCGTTTAAAGTATAATAAAGTGGAATTGGCCGGTATTGACCGGCTCTGTTACGTAAGGCCCGATCATGCCCAAATCCGCCAGAACCGAACTTGCCTCGCGGGGGGTGCAATCCATTGAAACGGGGGGCCGTATCCTGCGGGAATTGGCAAATGCGCAGGGGCCGATCAAACTGCGGGATCTGGCAGAGCAGTTGAACGTGGCTCCGGCACAGCTTCATCCCTATCTGGTCAGCTTTCGGGCTATGGAGATGGTGGAGCAGACAGCCCGTGGAACCTATCAACTCGGACCGTTTGCGCTGCATATCGGATTGGCGCGCCTGCGTGGACAGAATGCCTATCGCGATACGATAGCGCAGGTGGCAGATCTGGCCGACAGTCTCGGGCTGATGGTGTCGGTTGCTGTTTGGGGGGCGCAGGGGCCGACCATTACTTATGTTCAGGAATTTGCGTCGCGGATCCATGCGAATGTACAGGTGGGAGGGGTGTATAACATGACAGTCACCGCCACCGGACGTGTATTTGCGGCTTTCCTGCCGAAAACCATGACGGCACCGGTGATCGACCGTGAGATGGCGGACGAGGATTTTCGCCGCCGTGCCCTGTTCGAGATAGACGCAGCTGCCTATGAGAAGTCTGTGGCCGAAACCAAAGATGCGGGCTATGCGATCACGCAGGACATGCCAATTCCCGGAGTCTCCGCCGTGGCAGCGCCGGTTTTCGACCATACTGGCGCTTTGCAATTATGTGTGACAGCCATCGGCCCGACAGGGATGATTGATCTTGACCCCGAGGGGGAAACGACGACGAAACTGCTTGCTTTTACGCGAAAACTTTCGCGGGATTTCGGCCACGATGCCGCCAGTGCGGAAACAGATCCGGTCAGTTTAACAAGACAGGTGAACGCGGTGTTGCAACAATAATCGGGGCCGTACGGCGCCGCTTTGACACCTGCCAATTGCTGTGCAAGCTACTGTTAAGGCGCTGGCAAGGCGATGAATTCTGCGTGACGCACCGTCCCGTCGGCGCCCCTTCGTATGGCTACGCTATTGGCATGGACAATGGCGGCCAATTTTGCCAATACCCCGAAAATCGGTAACGCGCAGGACCAGACCATTTGTCGGCTACTGCGCAGTGCGTATCCAATACCAAAGGAGATCGTTTATGGATCGTCGTTCTTTTATCTCTAAAGCCGGTGTGCTGGGTGTGGGGGCTGCGGCTTCGACTCTGGCGGCGCCTGCAGTTGCGCAGGGCAACATCACATGGCGCATGGTCACAACCTGGCCAAAGAACTTTCCGGGCCTCGGCGTCAGCGCACAGCGTCTGGCAGATCGGATTACCGCTGCTTCTGCGGGCCGTCTGACGATCAAGGTCTATTCTGCTGGCGAACTGGTTCCACCGCTTCAAAGCCTTGATGCGGTCATCGACGGCGCTGCAGAGATGAGCCACGGTGCGGCTTACTACTGGCAGAACAAATCTCCGGCCCTGACCTTCTTTACCGGTGTACCCTACGGTATGACCTCCCGCGAACTGACAGCTTGGGTCCGTTACATGGGCGGTCAGGAAATCTGGGACGACATCTACGACCAGTTCGGCCTTCAGGGCTTCCTGTCCGGCGATACCGGCACACAGGCGGGTGGCTGGTTCAAGAACGAACTGACCGGCGTTGATTCCGTTTCCGGCCTGCGTTTCCGCACGCCGGGTCTGGGCGGACGTGTTTGGGAAAAACTTGGCGCGACCGTTACAAACATGGCGGCTGGCGAAATTTTCCAAGCGCTTCAATCCGGTACACTTGATGCAGCCGAATTCGTTGGTCCTTACAACGATCTGGCGCTCGGCTTCTATCAGGTTGCGAAGAATTACTATTTCCCGAGCTTCACAGAGCCGGGTCTGGCCACCGAACTGGTTGTGGACAAGAAAAAGTATCAAGCGCTGCCGGAAGACCTGCAAGCCATCGTGCGCGATGTCTGTCAGGCTGAATACGACCAGCTTGCTTCTGACTTCTATGCCAATGACCCACGGGCGCTGCAAACTCTGGTTAACGAGCATGGTGTGAACATCCGTCAGTTCCCCGAAGAAATCCTGAAAGCCGGTGCAGATGCTGCGAGCGAGATCATGGCGGGTATGCGGGATTCCGACGATGCGCTGGTCAAACGGACAGCAGAGAGCTTCATCGAATCCCTCAACATCCTGCGCCAGCGCTCCCAGTCTACCGACGGGGCTTTCGTAAACGCGCGGGAAAAATACTTTAAAATCTGATCACGGAGAAGATTGCGCGGCTGGCGGGACAGTGGTCCCTGACCGCCGCGCGATCCTTTTGATCCGAACAGCACCCGCCGGGCCCCCCGGCGGGTGTTTTCCGTTTGGAGCGTTGCTGAAAGGGGCCGTGGCGCAGGTTGTATCACAGAGCCGTGACTTCTTACAGAAAAGCAGTGTTTTTCCATCAAAACCCGTATTTTTACGCCTTCTCGCTCTTGCATCACCCTGCACCAGCGGGGAAAAGGCAGCGAAAGAGGAGGCGTCTTTATGCAATTCTTAGCGCTTTGTGCGGGCATCATCTGCCATATAAACAACGGTTTGGGGAAAGCCTTTGCTTGGCTGTCCCTTGGCATCGTTCTGGTCTGTTTTACAGTGGTCGTGCAGCGGTATGTTTTTGCGATCAGCTACGTCTGGATGCAGGACCTCTATATCTGGTTGAACGGGGCGATGTTTACGGGGGTGGCCGGATTTGCCCTGCTGCGGAATGATCATGTGCGGGTGGATATTTTCTATCGCCCAGCCAGTATCCGCACCAAGGCAATCATTGATCTGACAGGGGTTGTCGTGTTTCTGCTGCCCTTCACATGGGTGGTCTACACCTACAGTATGCCTTTTGTGACGCGGGCGTGGGGCTATTACGAAGCTTCGGCCAATGTGGGCGGGATGCCCGGCCTGTTCATCCTCAAGAGCTTTATCATCGGTTTTGCAATCCTGCTGGCCCTTCAGGGGGTGGCAATGGTGGTGCGCTCGATCCTCGTGCTTGGCGGGCGGCCCGAACTTGTGCCGCCACAGATCCGCTATGGCGCAGCCGCAGCCGAAACCCCAGACGTGTAAGAGAGAAATCCAATGGATCCAGTACTAATCGGCGAGCTCCTCTCGGGGCTGATGTTTTTTGGCATTATCGGCTTTCTCCTGCTCGGATTTCCTGTGGCTTTTACGCTGGCAGGGGTCTCTTTGCTGTTCGGCTTGATGGGGATGGCTTTCGGGGTGTTTGACCCCAGTAACTTCGGTTCTTTGCCAAACCGCTATATCGGTTTCATGACGAACGAGGTTCTGGTGGCGGTGCCGCTGTTCATTTTTATGGGCGTGATGCTGGAACGTTCCAACATTGCGGAGCAACTGCTTTTGACAATGGGCAAGCTGTTCGGCTCCCTGCGGGGCGGTCTCGGCTTTTCGGTGGTGATCGTTGGGGCCATGCTGGCGGCATCTACTGGGGTTGTCGGGGCGACTGTGGTGACTATGGGGCTGATCTCCCTGCCAGCGATGCTGCGGGCGGGGTATGATCCCAAACTTGCGACAGGAGTGATCTGTGCCAGCGGCACGCTTGGACAGATTATTCCACCTTCTACAGTGCTGATCTTTATGGGCGATATGCTGTCCGGCATTAACAGTCAGGTGCAGATGGCCAAGGGCAATTTTGCACCGACTCCTGTGTCTGTTGGCGATCTCTTTGCCGGAGCCCTGCTGCCCGGTGTGCTGCTGGTCGGGCTGTATCTGGCCTATGTGGCCTTCAAAGCCTTTACCGACCCGCAAAGCTGCCCTGCGATGCCGGTTTCCGAGGAAGAGAAGCGAGGCCTTTTGCGGGAGGTCTTTGTCGCGCTGGTGCCGCCGTTCCTGCTGATCATGGCAGTGCTCGGGTCCATCCTTGGTGGTATCGCCACCCCGACCGAAGCGGCCTCTGTCGGGGCTGTAGGTGCGATGGTGCTGGCGGCGCTACGCTGGCGGCTGTCGTTTGCGGTGCTGAAGGATACAGTGATTTCTGCGGCAACGATTACCAGTATGGTGTTTGTAATCCTGATGGGTGCATCAGTGTTTTCGATTGTGTTCCGTCTGATGGGCGGGGACGATCTGGTGCACGAATTCCTGTCGAACCTGCCTGGTGGAACGCTGATGGCGGTGGCGGTAGTGATGGCGATCATGTTCGTGCTCGGCTTCATCCTCGACACGTTCGAAATTATCTTCATCGTGATTCCGATCACCGCTCCGATCCTGCTGGCACTAGACGTGGACCCGATTTGGCTGGGTGTGATTGTGGGGGTTAACCTGCAAACATCCTTCCTGACCCCGCCCTTCGGCTTTGCGCTGTTCTACCTGCGCGGGGTGGCGCCGGACGGTTTGCCAACCTCCGCAATCTACAAGGGCATCCTGCCATTTGTCCTGCTTCAAATCGTGGCGATTGCCTGCCTGTTCCTGTTCCCCCAGATCGTGACATGGCTGCCCAAGGTGATCTCGGGCTGACGCTGTACCACAACAGCTCTAACACCTATTAAGGCCGTCTGTGATCCCGCAGGCGGCCTTTTCTAAACGGAAAGGGCAGGAGACATCGAAGAACCAGCCCTCAGCATTACCTGAAGCAATCCGTGCCGAGCCTCGTAGTAATGATGAAGCTTTGTCCTGTCATGGCACGCGAAGGAATCTTCGAAGGTGTTCTGCGCTGGAAGTCGGCTGTACGGAAAAACGGACGTTCACGTAGATTGCGCAAAGGTCCGCTATTTGAGTCGCAGGTCGTTCGGGTTTTGTCGGGCGACCAAATAGACACGCCACGCATGGACGACCCTGCTTGCCCAGAAAAAGAAAGGCGAAAAGATTCCGTTTTGTTTGGCCTTACGGTCCGACAGGACACGTTGCGCAGGAAAGTGGCCGTGGGATGCGGCCGAGATCAGGAACCCTTCAGCTTGACCTGCTTCGCCACAATCTGCCATCGCCTGATAGACATAGTAGCCCATTGCAGGATCACCGGCGTCTTCCAGCCAGCCGACAATTTTGTGCACAGCGGTCATGTCCTCTGCAGCCAGAGACAGCATGGCCACCTCTCGCAGAACAGGGTTCAAATCTCCGAACTTTGACGTGATCAGTACATCGCGCCTTTGAATGAGTTCGTCTTTATCGCCCGAAAAGCTGCGCAAACCCTCGCGGCCATATTCCAAAAGGGTCGCCAAGTCCCAACTTTCAATTTCCTGCTCGGTCAGAAGCAATCTCGACATGGCAAACCTCTCGAAAAACATTGACCTCCAAATGCGCCGCGGCGGCGGTCAGAAACCTATTGCTTTAAAAAGACTAATATCGGGAGCAATTTATGACAACGCTTGCATCTGGAAAGCGATATTGGATGGAATGCGGCATAGCTGCATCAGGCGTTAGCACTCACAGTTGGTGGTGTGTTATGCGGTGCTGAAATTGCCTAACCGCATCACCGAAACACAAAAGGCCACCCGAAGGCGGCCTTTGTATCATCCTGCCGAAGCAGGCTACGAATTGGAGCGGGCGATGAGATTCGAACTCACGACCCTAACCTTGGCAAGGTTATGCTCTACCCCTGAGCTACGCCCGCGTCCTTTTCGTGTGGCAGCGTATAGCCAGAAACCCGGACCCTGTACAAGGGGAAAGAATGTCGAACACCGAAAACACAAAAGGCCACCCGAAGGCGGCCTTTGTATCATCCTGCCGGAGCAGGTTACGAATTGGAGCGGGCGATGAGATTCGAACTCACGACCCTAACCTTGGCAAGGTTATGCTCTACCCCTGAGCTACGCCCGCGTCCCTTTCGTGTGGCAGCGTATAGCGAGAAACAGAGACCCTGCACAAGGGAAAAATGAACAAAAAATCGAAAAAAGATCACTTGTCTGCAAACGCTAGGAAACAGGGGTTTCTGTGTGGGTGTGCAAGGTCTCCTGCACCAGATCGAAGTCTTCTGAATGCACGATGATCCCGTCATCTGTCAGCAGGATAACCCCGTAAGCCGCAGGTTCCGTGGTGCCCAGTGTCATTTCGGCGGTATCAATCGCCAGAGGCATCTGGTGGCAGGTGCTCTTCAGCATGGAAAAGCCGAATCCGTCCCAGTGTCCTGAAATCGTGCGGTGGATATGACCACAGATCAGATGCACCGGAACGCCCGAGTCTTTCAGTACGGACAGCAGCCGCGCATCATCGCGCATCCGTATCTGGTCCATTCCCTTGAACCCCACCCTAAACGGCGGATGGTGGGAAAACAGGGCAACCCGCTGCCCCGCCGCTTTCGCCTCTGAGAGCTGACTTGTCAGCCAATCAAACCGCTGGTCACAATAAGCGCCGAAATGGGCGTAGGAGACCACAGGGGGCCCGAACAGCGTGTCGAGCGTCAGAACCCGCACAGGTCCGTAGGTGTGGCTGGTCTGGAGGAAACCCGCAGCATCACAAACAGCCTGTGGCAACTTTTGAACCAGATTGTCCCGCACATCGTGGTTGCCTGCCATCAGCGTGACGGGGACGGAAACATCCTGCAGGATGCGTTGCACGCGGTCGTATTCTTCCGGCGCGCCGGTATCGGCAAGATCGCCCATCAAAATGATGCGCTCCGCGTCTGGGTGGTGGCGCAATCCATGGTCCAGCGCCCGTTGGAATTGCTCAAACGGATCAAGTCCGATGATCTTCTGGCCTTCGGGTTTCATATGAATGTCGGTGAAGGCCAGAAGTTTGTGCATAAGGTCAGGTCTCGAATTCGATTAACAGATCTTTTGCGTCAACCTGCGATCCGGCTGGCGCATGAACGGCTTTGATTGTGCCGTCCGTTTCCGCGTAAATACCAGTTTCCATTTTCATGGCTTCAATGGTCAGCAACATATCGCCCGATTTCACCGCCTGTCCAGCACTCACCACCACAGAAGAGATCACACCGGGCATCGGAGCGCCGATATGGGCAGGGTTTCCGGCCTCGGCCTTGGCCCGTTTGGCCGAAGTTGCAGCCGCTTTGCGATCGGTGACACGCACGGTGCGCGGCTGGCCGTTCAGCTCAAAGAACACCCGCGCCTCGCCGCCTTCATCGGTTTCACCCACAGCTTGGAGGCGGATTTCCAGCGTCTTGCCCGGGTCAATCTCTGCGCTGATCTGTTCGCCCGGCTCCATCCCGTAAAAGAAGGTGCGAGTGGGCAATGTACGCACAGGGCCATAGGTGCGGTGGCGGCCCATGTAATCCAGAAAGACCTTGGGGTACATCAGATAGCCGTTCAGGTCCTCACCGTCCACTTCGTAGCCTTCCAGCTCGGCAGAAAGTTCAGCACGGACCTCGTCCAGATCAACAGGCTGCATGTGTGCGCCCGGACGGGTGGTGGCAGGGGTGTCGCCTTTCAGGATCTTGGCTTGCAGTTTCGGTGGAAAGCCCCCCGGAGGCTGGCCGAGGTTGCCGCGCATCATATCGACGACACTGTCGGGAAAGGCCACGTCTGTCTTGGGGTTCTCTACTTCGGCACGGGTCAGGTTCTGGCTGACCATCATCAGCGCCATATCCCCAACCACTTTGGAGCTGGGCGTTACCTTTACAATATCACCGAACATCTGGTTCACATCCGCATAGGTCTGGGCGACCTCGTGCCAGCGGTCCTCTAGCCCCAAGGAACGGGCCTGTGCCTTGAGGTTGGTAAACTGGCCGCCGGGCATTTCGTGCAGGTAGACTTCGGACGCGGGGGACATCAGACCGGATTCAAAGGCCGCGTATTGGCCGCGAACCCCTTCCCAGTAATCCGAAATCTCGCGCACGGCCTTGATGTCCAGTCCGGTGTCGCGGTCGGTGTGGCGCAGGGCCTCTACGATGGAGCCAAGACAAGGCTGGGAGGTGCCACCGGAGAACGCATCCATCGCTGCATCAACCGCATCTACACCGGCTTCGGCCGCGGCGAGCACTGTGGCCCCGGCAATGCCAGAGGTGTCATGGGTGTGGAAATGGATCGGCAGGCCAACCTCTTCCTTCAGCGCCTTGACCAGAACGCGGGCGGCTGCGGGTTTCAGCAAGCCAGCCATGTCTTTCAGGCCAATCAGATGGGCACCTGCGGCTTTCAGTTCCTTACCCATATTGACGTAGTAGTTCAGATCATACTTGGCGCGGTCCGCATCCAGAATATCGCCGGTGTAACAGATTGTGGCCTCACAGATTTTGCCGCTTTCTACAACGGCATCCATCGCAACGCGCATGTTTTCCACCCAGTTCAGGCTGTCAAACACGCGGAACACATCAACGCCGGTTTCTGCGGCCTGACGGACAAATTCCTGCACCACATTATCGGGGTAGTTGGTGTAGCCCACGCCATTGCTGGCCCGTAGCAGCATTTGGGTCATCAGGTTGGGCATACGGGCCCGCAGATCCCGCAGGCGCTGCCACGGGCATTCCTGCAAGAACCGGTAGGCCACGTCAAAGGTCGCACCACCCCAGCATTCCATGCTGAACAGTTGCGGCAGGTTGTGGGAATAGGCTTCGGCCACCGCGATCATATCGTGGGAGCGCATCCGCGTCGCCAGCAGGGACTGGTGCCCGTCGCGCATGGTGGTGTCTGTCAGCAGCAGTTGTTTTTGTTCGCCGAGCCAGTCCACTACGGCCTGTGCGCCCTTATCTTCCAGCAGGTTGCGGGTGCCATAGGCCGGAGCATCCGCGCGGTTCGCGGGGGGCTTGGGTGCCTTGGCGGTGGCCGCGGGTTTAGGGCGGCCTTCCACATCGGGATGACCGTTTACGGTTATGTCGGCCACATAGGTCAGGATCTTCGTCGCACGGTCACGGCGTTTTTTGAACCGGAACAGCTCGGGCGTGGAGTCGATGAATTTGGTGGTATAGCTGTTGTCCAGAAATGTCGGATGTTTCAGCAGGTTTTCCACAAAGGCAATGTTTGTAGACACACCGCGAATACGGAACTCCCGCAGGGCGCGGTCCATACGGGCAATAGCCTCGGTCGGGGTCGGGGCCCATGCAGTGACTTTTTCAAGAAGGGAGTCGTAATAGCGGGTGATGACCGCGCCGGAATAGGCGGTGCCGCCGTCCAGACGGATCCCCATGCCGGTCGCGCCGCGATAGGCGGTGATGCGGCCGTAATCGGGGATAAAGTTGTTCTGCGGGTCTTCGGTTGTCACACGGCACTGCATGGCATGGCCGCGCAATTGCACGTCCGCCTGACTGGCAACACCGGTGGCTTCGGCAAGTGTCGCACCCTCGGCAATCTTGATCTGGCTGCGCACAATATCAATGCCGGTGACTTCTTCGGTGACGGTATGTTCCACCTGCACGCGGGGGTTGACCTCGATAAAGAAGAACTCCTGCGTATCCATATCCATCAGGAATTCGACAGTGCCGGCACATTCATAGCCGACATGGGCGCAAATCTTGCGGCCCAATGCGCAAAGTTCCTCGCGCTGTTCTTGCGACAGATAGGGGGCAGGGGCACGTTCGACCACTTTCTGGTTGCGCCGCTGGACCGAGCAGTCCCGCTCCCACAAGTGATAAATCTCGCCGTGCTGGTCGCCAAGGATCTGAACCTCCACGTGGCGGGCACGCTGTACGAGCCGTTCAAGATAACCTTCACCGTTGCCAAAGGCGGCTTCCGCCTCGCGGCGGCCTTCCAGCACCTTTTCTTCCAGTTCGTCCGGAGACATGATGGGCCGCATTCCGCGACCGCCGCCGCCCCAGCTTGCCTTGAGCATGAAGGGATAACCCACTTCGGCGGCCATTCGATGGACTTCATCCATGTCGTCGGGCAGCACTTCGGTGGCCGGAACAACCGGCACGCCAGCCTCGATCGCAACACGCCGCGCGCTGGCCTTGTCCCCAAGCTGACGCATGGTTTTCGCCTTGGGGCCGATGAAAGTAATGCCCGCATCGGTGCAGGCATCAACAAAATCGGGGTTTTCCGACAGCAGCCCATAGCCCGGATGAATTGCATCAGCGCCGCTCATCTTGGCGACGCGGATGATTTCCTCAATCGACAAATAGGCGGCAACGGGGCCAAGCCCTTCTCCGATTTTGTAGGCTTCATCCGCCTTGAACCGATGCAACCCCAGCTTGTCTTCCTCGGCATAAACGGCCACCGTCCGTTTTCCCATCTCATTGGCGGCACGCATAATGCGAATGGCGATTTCACCACGGTTGGCAATCAGGATTTTGGAGAAGTTTTTCATCTGGGCTTGGTCCTTTTCGGGCTGGCCTGTGTCAATTCTGACAATTCGTCACAAATGGGTAACGTGGAAAATGCTGCAGTGCAACAAAAGCGATATTTTTGTGCAGATCTTTCAAGGTTGTTTTGATATTCGGGTGGAACATTTTGTGAACACGCGCTTTAACTTGTGCAGGGATGGGAGTAAGATACCTCAATGAGCAATTGGGAAGAATCAGACGCCTTTGAGGCGGCCGCCGCAGTTCCTTTGTCGCAGCGTGCCATGGCGGCACGTCCTGCGCCCTATCTGGACGGGTTGAATCCGGCACAAAGGGACGCTGTCGAAACGCTGGACGGGCCGGTTTTGATGCTGGCCGGTGCGGGAACCGGCAAGACCAAGGCGCTGACGGCGCGGATTGCCTATCTGATGCACACGGGGCGGGCGCAGCCGAATGAAATTCTGGCAGTAACCTTTACCAACAAGGCCGCGCGGGAAATGAAGAACCGCGTGGGCGGCCTGCTTGGTGAAATGGTCGAAGGCATGCCGTGGCTTGGTACGTTCCACAGTCTGTGCGTGAAACTGCTGCGCCGCCATGCCGAACTGGTGGGGTTGAAAAGCAACTTTACCATTCTGGATACGGACGACCAGATCCGTCTGTTAAAACAGCTCATTCAGGCCGAACACATTGATGACAAACGCTGGCCGGCCCGGATGCTGGCAGGGTTGATTGACGGTTGGAAAAACCGTGCCCTCACGCCGGACAAGGTTCCGGGCGCCGAAGCGGGGGCCTTTAACAACAAGGGCAGCGATCTCTACGAGGCCTATCAAAACCGCCTTAAGGTGCTGAACGCCTGTGATTTCGGCGATCTGCTGCTGCATATGGTGGTAATCTTCCAGAAGTACCCCGATGTGCTGGCCAAATACCAGAAATGGTTCCGCTACATTCTGGTGGACGAATATCAGGATACCAACGTAGCCCAATATCTGTGGCTGCGCCTGTTGGCGGCGGAGCATAAGAACATCTGCTGTGTCGGGGATGACGACCAGTCGATCTATGGCTGGCGCGGGGCGGAAGTGGGCAACATCCTGCGGTTTGAGAAGGATTTTCCGGGCGCCAAGACCGTGCGGCTGGAACAGAACTATCGTTCGACGCCCCATATTCTGGGGGCGGCCTCCGGTGTGATCGCGGGCAATGAAAACCGCCTTGGCAAAACGCTCTGGACCGACCGGCCCGAGGGCGAGAAGGTCCGCCTCATCGGCCATTGGGACGGCGAGGAAGAGGCCCGCTGGATCGGTGAGGAAATCGAGAATTTCCAGCGTGGCACACGGGGGCATGATCCGATCAGTCCCGAGAGCATGGCGATTCTCGTGCGTGCCTCCCATCAGATGCGCGCGTTTGAAGACCGTTTCCTGACCATTGGTCTGCCTTACCGCGTAATTGGTGGTCCGCGATTCTATGAACGGATGGAAATCCGCGATGCGATGGCTTATTTCCGCGTGGCCGTCAGCCCCGACGATGCGCTCGCGTTTGAGAGGATCGTCAACACGCCCAAGCGGGGAATCGGGGACAAGGCCCAGCAAATCATCCAGATGGCCGCCCGTGAAAACGGTGTCAGCCTGCTGGAAGGGGCGCGAATCGTGGTCTCCCAAGGCGGATTATCTGCGAAAGCCCGCGCCGCCTTGCGTGAACTTATCGAAGGGTTCGACCGCTGGTCCGCCCTGATCCGTGAGGACAAGACCAGCCACATCGAAATTGCCGAGCAGATGCTCGAAGAATCGGGCTATACCGACCACTGGCGCAACGACAAAACGCCCGAAGCACCGGGGCGACTGGAAAACCTCAAAGAACTGGTAAAGGCGCTGGAAGAGTTCGAAAACCTGCAAGGGTTTCTGGAACATGTCAGCCTGATCATGGAAAACGAACAGGAAGACGACGTGGAAAAGGTCAGCATCATGACCCTTCACGCGGCCAAAGGTCTGGAATTTCCTGTGGTGTTTCTGCCCGGCTGGGAAGACGGGTTGTTCCCTTCGCAACGCTCTATGGATGAAACCGGCCTCAAGGGGGTAGAGGAAGAACGCCGCCTTGCCTATGTGGGAATCACCCGTGCCGAGGCATTCTGTACCATCAGCTTTGCCGCAAACCGGCGGGTGTTCGGGCAGTGGCAGTCCTCTTTGCCAAGCCGCTTCATTGATGAATTGCCTGAAGAACACGTTGATGTGCTGACACCGCCCGGTCTGTACGGGGGCGGTTTCGGTGCTGCTGCCAGCAGCCAGACGTTTGACGGGGTCAGCAAGGGCTCTGACCTGATGGACAAGGCCAGCCGTGCGGATGCCTATAATTCACCGGGTTGGAAACGGATGCAGGCGCGGTCCAGTCAACGTGGAACATCGCAACCGCGTGAAGCCAAAGGGCTGGTGATCGACAGCAAGGCGGTTTCGGTTCATCAGCTTGGCGACCGCGTGTTCCACCAGAAATTCGGCTATGGTGCGGTAACCGGGATCGAAGGGGACAAACTGGAAGTCTCTTTCGAAAAGGCCGGCGTGAAAAAAGTCGTCGCAAGCTTTGTCACCAGTGCGGATGATATTCCGTTTTAAACAAGCTTTTTCTGATCCGGACAAACAAAAAGGCGCTGCGGATCGACCGCAGCGCCTTTGTTCAATTCCCTCGGGAGGGAGCGTTTTTATACGCCGTAAACCGCTGTGCGGGCAACGTATTTGATTTCGCAACGGGCAATGCCCAGATCGTCCAGTTCGCGTGTAGACAGGGCGGAAAGCTGTGTCACGGTTGCGCGGTACTGGCGCATTTGAACGGCTGCGTGGAAAGCGTCTGCAATAGAAGCGCGCAGGTTTGCGAAGAATGTGTCACGTGTGTTTGTATTCGTAGTGATCGAAGCCATTGGAAGATCCTTTCCGGCGTTATGTATATCTCGTTTCGTGTTCTTGAGCGGAACCTAATCATTCAGGCTCCTCGGAGAAGACCGCATTTGGTCAAAACCGCTATGCGTTAAACGCATGGATGTCTTTTCAAAAAATAAACGGCGGTGCGAGGGAGGGCGCACCGCCGTTATTCTTCGGATCGCCCCAACAGGGAGGAAAAAGGCGATCCGTTGGTTCAGCCGATACTGGCTGACAGCTTGGGAGCCTTGTGAAAACTGCCCACTTGCGTGGATTGGGAGGAACTGCAAGTTTTCAAAGCTCACCGAAGCGTTGAGGCTTATCTAGGGTTTGATCGCCAGATGGGAAAGACCCGTTTGTTCAACCCCGCTATGCAGAATCTGCATGGCTGTCGCTGCGCGGGGCACCCGTTGATTAAAGCAACTGGCTCTGAAGGAATGACCGGGCCATCTCGTTTTGCGGTGCGGTGAAAAAGGTGGCGGTATCGGCCTGTTCCAGCATCTGCCCTTTGGAGAAGAACAGAACCCGTCGAGCAATCCGGCGGGTCTGGACAAGGTCATGATTGGACAATAGGACCGGCGTGGTCTTGGCTGCCTCGATAATCATCGTTTCCATTACCTGACTGGCCGCGGGATCAAGCCCGGCAAAGGGTTCGTCCAGCAACAGGGCACCGGGGCCGGTTACAAGAGCGCGGGCAAAGCTCATCCGGCGCAACTCACCCCCCGATAGGGTGGCGGCGGGCGCATGGGCGCGGTCTTCCAGCCGCGCCGTGCGTAAAGCTTGTTCGACCCGTTCCCGCCGCTGGGATTTTCGCAGCCCCCGTGACTGTAACGCAAACTCGATATTTCCAGCGACCGAGCGGCGCAGCACCACGGGGGATTGCAACATGACGCCACGGTTTGCGCGGCTGTCCCGGGCGGGCTGCCCCTGCCAGCGCACCGACCCGCGATCCGGTTTCAATGTGCCGTGGCACAGGGCAAGGAACAGGGACTTGCCCGCGCCATTCGGCCCGAGCACGGCTGTGATTCCTGACAGTGCCAGATCAAGATCAAGAGGCCCGAGCCTGCGTGTGCCCTTAAAGCTGAGGCTTGCCCGATCAATCTGCAACCGGATCATTTGCGCACCATCTGGTAAATCTCGCCCCGTCTGGCAACCGCGTGGATCAACAGGTTGACCGCGAAAGCGATGGTGATCAGGACCAGCCCGAGCGCCAGCGCCAGCGTAAGATTGCCCTTGGAGGTCTCCAGCGCAATCGTGGTGGTCATGACCCGGGTCAGCCCGTTAATGTTTCCGCCAACAACAATCACTGCCCCGACTTCCGCCAAAGCCCGGCCGAAACCGGCAAGAACTGCCACAGCTACAGCAAAACGGGCGTCCCAGATCAGGGTGCGGACCTGCAAATGGCGCGGTGTATCAAGGGCGGTGAACAACCTGTCGTAATCCCGCAGCAAAGGCTCTACCGCCTGATGAGTGAGCGATAACACAATTGGAAGGATCAGAATGCTTTGTGCCACGACCATTGCCGTTGGTGTGAACAACAGTCCAAGCGTCCCCAGAGGGCCGGAACGGGACAAAAGCAGATAGACCGCCAGCCCGACAACGACAGGAGGCAGCGCCATAAATGCGGTGGAAACCACCAGCAAAAGCCTCCGCCCGGGAAAACGCAGGATCGCCAGTGCTGCGCCGGCAGGAATGGCAACCAGTGATGCGATCAAGGTGGCCGTCAGACTGACCTGCAAGGACAGCGCTATAATCGCAAACAGGTCGCGGTCGGCAGACAGGATCAACGACACTGCGGTAGAAAGTATATCCATGCCGTTTCCAACACCGCTTTTGACGGATGCCTCTTGCCCTTTTGTCTGTGATGGACAAGTTAAGGTCGAATGGCGCGAAAGCGCAACCGCAGAACAGAGGAATAGCACCATGGCCGCGACACAAGCAGAAATTCTCGACGCGCTGAAAACCCTGAAGCTTCAGGACGGACGCGATGTTGTCAGCGCCGATTACGTGCGTGCGCTTTCGATTGAAGGTACAACCGTTCGTTTCGTGCTGGAAGTGCCGCCTGAACTGGGCCCGACGATGGAACCCCTGCGGCAGGCTGCGGAAAAGATCGTGTCAGGACTGGACGGTGTCGAAAAAGCTTCCGTGCTGCTGACGGCCCATGGTCCGGCCCAAGCTGCGCCTCCATCCAAGGAGCCGCCTCAGCTTAAAATCGGTGGCCACCCCAAGCCAAGCGCAGATCAGGCACCGGTTGCAGGGGTAGACCGGATTCTGGCCATTGCATCGGGCAAGGGCGGCGTCGGGAAATCCACAGTGTCCAGCAACCTCGCCGTGGCGCTGGCGCGCCAGGGGCGGCGTGTGGGGCTGCTGGATGCAGATATCTACGGCCCGTCCCAACCCCGAATGATGGGCGTGAACAAACGGCCAAGCTCTCCGGATGGGAAAACCATCATTCCACTGAAAAATCACGGCGTGACCATCATGTCGATCGGTTTGATGCTGGAAGAGGATCAGGCTGTTGTCTGGCGGGGGCCAATGTTGATGGGGGCGCTGCAACAGATGCTGGGGCAGGTAGAGTGGGGAGAACTCGACGTTCTGATCGTCGACCTGCCACCTGGAACGGGGGACGTGCAACTGACTCTGGCGCAAAAGGCGAAGGTGACAGGGGCGATTGTCGTTTCTACTCCGCAGGATGTGGCACTGCTAGATGCGCGCAAGGCGCTGAACATGTTTGAAAAGACCAAAACGCCCGTGCTGGGCATGATCGAGAATATGTCCACCTATATCTGCCCGAATTGCGGCCATGAAGAACATCTTTTCGGCCACGGTGGTGCCGCATCAGAGGCGGAGCGACTGGGCCTGCCGTTCCTTGGAGAAATCCCGCTGAACATCGACATCCGTCTTGCCGGCGATGGCGGCACTCCGATTGCGGCTACAGATTCGCCTCATGCTGAAGCCTATGCAAAAATTGCCGCCCGACTCGTTGCTGGCGGCATGGCTTAAACTCTCTTTAACCAAACTGTGCTTTGGATGGTGCACGGTGCGGGTATACAGGCCGAAGGCCGCATTCTGAAAGGCGCTCTGGTTCTCGCGGGCCGGAGCGTTTTTATTTGTACGGCCTGCTTCTTCTGGCCTGAAAATATCCGATTCTGTCGCTCGTCGGGGAAAGGTCACTCTGACAGACCGATCCCTGTTTAACCGCCTGAAGCGTAAGGGAGGCCGTAAAATGGGGGCAAATTGCTGGCAATTTCCGGTAAATTTCACGCCGTTTTACAGAAAACCGGATTTCCCTCCTCTTGTTGCTCCCGATTGGGTTGACAGGGGGCAGGAGTGGTGTAGAAGGCCAATTCGAGATTTCGCAGCGCTGCCTGCCGAGGAGATATCAGATGGCTAAGCCAACCACGATCAAAATCCGCCTGAATTCCACAGCGGACACCGGCCACTTCTACGTGACCAAGAAAAATTCGCGCACTATGACTGAAAAAATGGTCGTGAAAAAATATGACCCCGTCGCGCGCAAGCACGTCGAGTACAAAGAAGGCAAGATCAAGTAATTGATCCGATCTCTTTTGTTAAAGAAGCCGCGATCCGTCGCGGCTTTTTTCGTTTTGGCATCAGAGAAGAGAGCGGCGCACAAAGAAATAGGAGCAGCCCCGGGAGAGCTGCCCCTATCTTTGAAAAGGTATAGGTACTCAAATACAACGACACCGCGTCGTTGACTTAAAGTAACTTATATCTTGTTAACTATCCCGTGAATAGTTCGTCAAAAACCGGTGAAGTTTTTGACAACAATACATATTTTCAACCCAGAGACGAAAAAGGGCCCGAATGCCGGACCCTCTTCTCTACCATAAATTGCAGATTCCCGATGCGGGAACTGATTCACGCCCGTTCGGCGTATTCCATCGTTTCCGTGTTAACGACGATAGCTTCGTCCTGTCCGACGAAGGGAGGCACCATGACGCGCACGCCATTATCCAGAACCGCAGGTTTGAAGCTGTTGGCTGCTGTCTGGCCCTTCACGGCTGGTTCGGTCTCTACCACCGTGCAGGTCACTTTCTGGGGCAGGGCCGCGGAAATTGCTTCAGCTTCGTAATATTCGATCTGGATTGTCATACCATCCTGAAGGAAGGGGCGCCGGTCGCCCAGAATATCTGCGGGCAGTTCGATCTGCTCGTAGGTTTCCATATCCATGAATACCAGCATTCCGTCCGTCTCGTAAAGAAACTGCTGGTCCTTCTGATCCAGCCGGACTTTCTCTACCTTATCGGCAGAGCGGAAGCGTTCGTTCAGTTTCGAGCCGTTCCGCAGGTTCTTCATTTCTACCTGGGCAAACGCGCCGCCTTTGCCCGGTTTCACATGGTCCACTTTGACCGCGATCCACAGGCCGCCGTTATGTTCCAGGATGTTTCCTGGTTTGATCTCGTTGCCATTGATTTTTGGCATGCATTTTACCCTTTGCGCGGTTGATTTTTGGACCCTCAACCCTATATATTGTGCCAATGCGCAATTCAACCCGCTGTACGGTGGTGATTGGTGCGATGGATGCGCTTCGATAGGTATGTGTTTGCTGCATGGCTCTCTTGCGTTTGCGGGCCTATCGAATCGTCACAGAAACGCCATATTGCGTTAACAGCCGGTAAAACAAAAAAGTAAAGAGGACGTGATGTTCGATTACGTTGATGAGACTGCTATTAATAACGATCAGGGAAAACGCTCGCAGAAGCTTTTCGCTGCCGTTGTGCTCGCCGCTCTGGATGATGCCATTGCGGACGACAAGAAATACGGAAACGGCGTGGATTCCATTGCCCGTTGGGCCCGCTCTCGCGATGGCCGTGAAGTGCTGATGTGCGCCGGTATCGAACCGACAGAGCGCTGCGTCAAAGGCATGATGGAATTCGTTGACCGGGGTGTTCGCACCTCTGTTGCGCTGAGCCGTGAAGAAAGCGAGCGCCAGCAAGCTGCGAAAGCGGCCTAAGCTGACCTAGCGTAAGCTTTTGACTTTATTGAAAAACGCTCTGTTCTGCGCAGGGCGTTTTTTCATGCGCGCATGATTCCTTCGGGTTCAGGTCTATTAAGGTGCAAAAAGCAGAGCGAGTGTGAATCTCTTGTTGATAGCTCTTGCCGGCTAACGGCGTTTGCGTCGCACAACAGGCACGCGCGAGCGCACAAGTGGTGTCGGTGTCGGCGGATGGGGAGGGTGCCCTTCCGTGGCGGACCAGAACCGCGGACCGCCCCGCGAAATCCAGTAAGGCAGGCTAAGAGCAATGCCCGCAATGAAGCCGCCGACATGTGCCCAATAGGCAACGCCGCCGCCATCCGTTGGTGTTGCAAAACCGCCAAAGAGTTGCAGGGCCAGCCAAGCGCTGAGCACGATCCATGCACGTAGCGCAAAGGTTTTGAAGAAAATGATGAAGATGATCACCACATCTACCCGCGCTCGGGGATAGAGTAAAAGGTATCCTCCAAGCACTCCGGCTATCGCTCCGGAGGCCCCGACCACAGGAACCAACGCGTAAGGGTCGGCGAAAACCTGCAACAGATCGGCAGCGACGCCGCAAAGCAGGTAAAATCCGAGAAACTTCAAATGGCCGAAGGCGTCTTCCATATTGTCGCCGAAAATCCACAGGAACAGCATGTTCCCCGCCAGATGCATCCAGCCGCCGTGCAGGAACATAGAAGTAAAGATCGTATGGAGATCTGATCCCGAGCTTACATTGCGCGGGATCGTAGCCCAATCCTGCCAGACAGCCGCAAGCGCATATTCATTGCCACTGGCTGCCGGATAATAGGCAACGAAGATGAGGATATTTGCGGCCAAAAGAATATAGGTGACGAAGGGTGTGCGGCGGGACGGATTATGATCGCGGATCGGAAACACGGATCAGCCGTTTGCTGCGAAATAGGCGCCGGCAGCCGCAGCGATTATCAGCCCGATGATGACAGCAATGGCGATCTTGACCTTGGAGTAGGGCCGCTCTCCGCGCACGGTGCCGGTTTGTCCGTTCACGACAAACCGGTAGGTTGTGCCACGATACTTGTAGGCGGCCAGCCAGACCGGCAGCAGGATGTGTTTGAATGTCACGTCGCTAACCGAGGTGTCCACGCTCGTCACCCGCTGTTTATCACCGCCGATGTCGAACTTTACGTCCCGCAGGATCATCCTGTCCATATAATCGCGCGCCTCTGCATAACCTTCGTCGAGCTTGACAGTGTAGCTTTCTGCGCGAAAACCCGCGAGGAACTGCGGGTCGTAGGGTTCCAGTTGCGACAAATCCCAAGGTGCGAGTGCGTCGGTGTAGGTTTTGGGCAAGGATTTCGAGCCAAGAACCAACACGTCATCAAAAAAACGGGCCACCCGCCCGGCTGTCGGGGTCCAGCGGGTTTTGGGAACCTGACGGGTCTCTGTCACCATCTTTCCGTCGCGTTTGACCTGCACCCGTTGCGTTACGTAATAGACATCGCCCCGCGCCCCGCTGTAGCGGGATTTCGTGTCTGCGTCATAGGTCCAGTAAGGGATGTAAATCCCCTGCATGGCGCGCCCCTTGCGGGCGTATTCCTGCAAGCCGTTGGGTGCAAACCACAAAGAGCCGAGCCATTCTGTCATCCGCTCCCGTGCCTTTGGTTCGGTCAAGGCAAAGGGCACCAGTGCGCGGGGCTTGATCTGGCGCTGGGAGCCTGTGTCTGTGACAATCGGTGTCGCGCAGAAAGGACATTCGGCGGCGTGGGTCTTGCTGTCAAATTCTACCTGCGCCCCGCAGTTTTCACAGCTGATTGTGCGGATTTCTTCGGTTTCGGCAGCGGGCAGTTGGGCGCGCAGGGCCTGTTGGAAATCCTGCTCGCTAATCGCTGAACGGGACTGTGGCGGGGTAATCTCCTCCGTTGCGCCGCAGTGGTCACAGAGCAACTGTCCGGTGCCGGGCATATACCGCATGTCAGAGCCACAGGTATGGCACGAAAAGCGGTGTTCTGTCGGTGCGGTAGGAGGAGCGGGGGGCATGATGTCTCTATATAAGCGGGTTAATCTGCAGGGGGTGGCGGTGGCGGCATGACCGTAAACAGTTGTGCCAGTTCCATAACCTCTGAGGCCCGTTTCCAGCCGTCCTGTCCGGCTGTCCAGACATGGGTGTCGCGGCTCAGGCTACCGTCAGCAGCCATGCGGCCCAGTGTTGCACGGGAATATGGCCCGCTTGTCTGTCCGTTGCTGGCCGTGTGCCAGACTTTTTCCACTGGCGGGGGCGGTGGGGCAGCGGGTGCAGCGGCCGCAGCTGGACGTGCGCCCCAAGGGCCGGCTGCAGCCTGTTGCGCCTGCATCTGTTGGGCCATAGCGAGCCCCATTCCGGCCCCCATGCCAGCGGCCATGGAACCGCCCGCTGCGGATGCCGGATTGCTCATGGCTTCAGCAGCAGAGTATTTCATGAACTGGTCCAGATCGCCTGCCAGCCCCATGGACGTCCGCTTGTCCAGAGCCTCTTCCACTTTGGGGGGAAGCGAGATGTTTTCGATGTAAAGTCCCGGAAGTTCCAAACCGTATTCTGCCAGTGCCGGTGCAATCTTCTTGGCCAGCAGCTTGCCCAGATCAAGCGTATTTGCAGCCATATCCAGAACCGGAATACCGGAGCCTGCGATCGCGGCGGAAAATTCCGAAGTAATGATATTGCGGATCTGGTAGCTGATTTCATCCATGGTGAATTCACCGTCGGTGCCGACGATTTCAGACATGAACCGCGCGGGATCGGCTACTTTGATTTCATAGGTGCCATATGCACGAAGCCGCACGGGGCCGAATTCGGGGTCACGACAAATGATAGGATTTTTGGTACCCCATTTCAGATCGGTGAAACGGGTTGTGTTGATGAAATAGATTTCAGATTTGAACGGGCTTTCAAAGCCGTGATCCCAGTATTGCAGGGTGGTCATGATTGGCATGTTGTTGGTTTCAAGCATATAAAGCCCCGGCTGGAACACGTCCGCTAGTTGACCTTCATGCACCATCACTGCCGCCTGACCTTCGCGTACTGTCAGCTTTGCACCGTATTTGATCTCATGGCCTTCCCGTTCGAACCGCCAGACCATCGTGTCCTGTGTGTCATCGGTCCAGTGGATGACGTCGATAAATTCTCCGGTCAGAAAGTCAAAAATACCCATGGGTCAGTCTCCAGTTAAATATGGCTTTGCTTCAATGCGTCCTGCGCCACAGCATGCAGCAACGGGCGGGCGCGCTCTGGCGTCATCCCGACCCGCAGACGGGGATCATAGAGCATTTTCAGCAGAATTTCATCGTGGCGCGTCAGAAGGGCGAATTCCTCGTCGTCGTTGAAGATGGAAGGGCGCACCGTGGGATCGTCATTGGCCAGACCCAGCGCTTGGGTCATTTCTTCTTCGATGCAGGATTTGCGCATGATGTCACTGTGTTCCGCCTTCACCAGAATGACCGCGCCGGAATAATCGGTCGGGTTATCCGCATTGGACAGGGCATAGGCGACGCAGAAAATATTACGCGGACTGGTTTCGATTTCCCGCACGATGGAAGGCAGTAATTGTGGCACGTCGGCTGCCAGCTTGCCCGGCTCGACCTTCTGTTCGTCGCGGTTCAGGAACAGCATGACAAAGTTTGCGTTCTTGAGGCTGGTCAGCCGGATGTTCAAACCTGTCAGTCCCGCCAGACGGGCGGCATAGGCGCTGACGAACTTGCGGTCTTCGCGGCGTTGGGCCGGTGTGACGGATTTGCCGAAATGCAGCCCGATCCGCACGGGTTTTTGCCAGCGTCGCAGGTAGGAAGATGTTTGTTCTTCGATAAATACGCCTTCCTGATTGGTGTATTCGTCGTAAAGCGCTACTTTTTCAAAGTTGCGCACCAGAGTGTCGGCATTGAACGGCGCATCCGGCGGATTGAAATCCTGCCGCAGTTTACCCTGTGCCAGCAGCCGCGCCTGCACCGAAGCGTAATAGGCTGCGATCCGTTTGCTTTCTTCGGAAACCGCCGGCTCTGCCGGTTTAGGTTGCGGGACGGGCGCAGGTTCGGGCGGCGGCGGAGCTGTTGCCACGTCGCACCCTGCCCCGAAGAGGGCGGCCAGTAGGAATAATCGCGATAGTTTCATATCTGAATGGCTTGCCCTGTCCTGCGCCTAAGAATCGGTGCTGGTGCCGATAGTATCGCCGGTTCCGGTGGATTTTGCCTTGGCCGCAGCCAAGGTACTTTTCAGCTCTGCTTCCATTGTAACCAGTTCTTTCTCCGCCTCGGCCCGTTTGGCCTTGCCTTCATCCGCGATGGCCAGGCTCTCCTGGATCGTGTCGATCAGGTACTGGTTGGCTTTCTTGATGCTTTCAATGTCAAACACGCCCCGTTCCATCTGCTTGCGCACTTCGCGGTTCGCCTGTTGCAGGTTGGCAGCGTTGCTTTCCAGCAGTTCGTTGGTCAGGTCGTTGGCCTGTCGCACGGTTTCCGCAGCTTCGCGGGAACGATGGATTGTCACTGCTTGCGCTAGTTGGGTTTCCCAAAGCGGCACCGTATTCACCAGTGTGGAATTAATCTTTGTTACCAAAGATTTATCGTTTTCCTGAACCAGCCGGATAGAGGGCAGGGACTGCATTGTGACCTGACGGGTCAGTTTCAGGTCGTGGACACGGCGTTCCAGATCATCCCGTGCAGCGCGCAAATCGCGCAGTTCTTGTGCGCGCAGAACACCCTTGTCCTTGGAGGCTTTCTCAACCTCTTTCTCTTTCGCCGGAATGGTTTTGGAATCCAGTTCCTTCAGCTTTTCCTCACCCGCAGCGATATAAAGCGCCAGTTCGTCATAAAATGCGAGCGTTTTGCCATAAAGTTTGTCGAGCGATTTGATGTCTTTTAGCAGCACATGTTCGTGCTCCAGCAACTCGTCCGTGATCTTGTCGATCTGGCCCTGAACATCTTCGTATTTAGCCATGAATTTCGCGACAGGGGCCGCACGGCCCAGCAGCTTTTCCCACCAGGATAACTTTCGGTTGGGGTTCAACTCGTCGATGGAAAACCCGCGGATGGAAGAGACCATATTGCGCAGGGATTCACCGGCAGGGCCGACATCCTTGTTGCGCACGCCCGACAGCATTTCCTGACTGATTTCCTGCAACTCTGCCTGTGCCTTGGAACCGAATTCAATGATGGACTGGGTGTTGTCCATGTTGATTTCGTCCATCCGCGACTTGATGGATTTCTGCATGTCCGGCGTGACATCGGACACGACGATCAGCTCGTTGCTGGGCTCGGGCAGGACCACGGCGTTGACTTCTTCCACATCTTTCAACGAGCTTTCTGCCTTATCGCGGATGTTGGACATAGGGGGGTCTCCTGTTAACTGGCCTTCAGGCCTTCTTGTTTCAGTCGGTCGCGCAGAACTTCGATTTCCACATCAAGATCGGTGCGGTTGTCCAACATCATCGTTTCACGTTGGGTATTAAAGCTGGCTTCCAGATCGCTAAGCAAGGATTCGTATTTTGCCTTTGCCTCTGCATCGCTGGTTTTGCTGGCGAGATCTGCATATTTGATGGTCGCGTCCCGCGCACCGCGCAAGTAAACGCCTAAAAACTTGCGTGCGCCGGACAAGTCTCGGGGATCATCCTCCACAGTGCGGAACATATCGCGCACCGAAGCCGCCAACGCGTCTACGCGCTGCTCGATGCCCCGATCCCCGATGCGCCGCGCAGCGGCAACCATTTCGGACAGCAGGGTTTCAGCCTTGTCGACAGCTTTGGCGACGCGCTCTGTTTCGAAATCGGACATGCCTTCCATGCCCTTTTTACGCAGGGGATCAATGCCAAAACTGAATGAATGGGCTGCAACTGCGATGAGTGTATAAACAATTGCCGCGGGCAGGCTGGCCCCCATCCCAAAAGCAGCCGCCACAAAGACGCCTACACCGGTCAAGGCGCTGGCAAACATCTTGCGCGGAATGGCAGGGGGGCGGGCGATCTTGCGGCTGTCATACGCTTGCTGTGCGCGCAAACCGTCCCGCAACAGCCAGGCTGCCAGCAGTAAAATGGCCAGCGCCCCGAATTCCGCCAGCATCCCGCCCGCGTTCTGGGCGCGCATTTCGCCGATGCCCGAGAACAGCAGGGGCAGGGGCAGGGCAAACAGCAGTTTTGAACGGATGTCCGATTTGTGCACCTTGCGGCCACGAAATTTATTGGACGGGGTCATCGCAGGGGCGGCATTGTCCGGGCTTCCTGCGGGGCTGTGGGCGCCACCGAATTTCTGCGCCATCAGGACAGGCTTCCCAAGCTGCCAAGGGATACCGTCAGGATCGCAAAACAAAGTACGATATATGATAGCCACTGCAAGGTTGGTGCAGACATCTTTCCCCCGTCAATACGGTGTTGGTCCCGCTTAAGTCTCTGTCTTTTTAATATATGAGGGCAGGGCCGTGGTTACTAGGCTTTTGCGCTGGTTTTTCCGTAAGATAGCAGGGGCAGCACCGCCTGATCGGCGGAAAACTGCCCCTGATGCCCAAAGAAATGGCACTGTTCTGCCGGATCGGGCGTCCCTTTAATGTCCGCCCCTCTGACGCTCTGCTGCCAGTTTGCGCTGGTAGCCGGTTTGGACGATTTCAACCAAAACCAGCACCACAACCGAGAAGTAGAAAGTTGTCTTGGACATTGGCAACAAAGCATAGCCGAAGATGCGGATTTGCAGATCGTCGTTATGCATGGCGTGGGCGGCGGCAGGACCCGCCTCACCCAGAAGCACCACGCCTACGATCAGCAGGATGAACAGGCCGAGCACCTCATACATGCGGTTCTTCTGCAAAAACGTCGTCACTCCGTCTGCCAGCAGCAACATTGCCAGACCGGAGCTGAGAATCGCAATTGCCAGAACAGGGAAAACATCCGTAATCGCGAGAGCCGAGAGGATTGAGTCAAAGCTGAAGATAAGGTTCATCATAACGATAAGCATCACGACCTGACGGGCCGATTTCGCATCCTTCGTCCCGCCTTCATGACCAAGTTCGTGCACGGAAAGCATGTGGGTAATCTCTTTAAAGGCGGTGTACATGATAAATACCCCACCAAAGATGAAGACCACGGTCGAAAAGTTAACGCCGCCAGTGATGATGCCCGGATAGTCGAAGATGTAGAACGGATCTTTCAGGGCGTCGATAAGCTGGATCATTGTGAACAACAGGATGATCCGCAGCGCTACTGCGATGATGATGCCCCAGAACCGTACGGATTTCTGGTATTCTTTGGGCGCCCGTTGGCTCTCGATCGAAATATAGAGAAGGTTATCAAAGCCGAGCACGGCCTGAAGGAAGATGAGAACCCCCAGATTGGCCAGATTCTCAAATGTCAGCAGTTCTGCCATGGCTGTATGTCCCCTGAAGGTAAATTGGTTTTTATGTGCATTTAACGCAACCAACCTGCACAGGGCAAGCTATCGCGCATCCTGACTATAACGATCCTGCTAACACTTGGTTCCCGTTGTCCCTGTCTGGCAATTTATCGGCATAAGATGGGGCAGGGGTGAAGCGGATGCGGGAACACCCCGTTTAACCACCTGAATTCGCCTATTCTTTTATGTTTTGCAGGAATCGCGGCTTGGGCTAAGCTGAAGTGACGTGGCGTCATAAACTCGCGCTCATGGGCTGCAATTTATGTTCAGACGCGCCTTTTGCGGCGATGCGGGAAAACCGCAGCAAAGTGTTGCGGGCGAATGTGAAGGGAATACAGCGATGGCCAAAGGCATGGTCAAGTGGTTCAACGCCGACAAGGGTTACGGTTTCATCGAACCCGAAGGTGGTGGCAAAGACATTTTTGTACATATTTCTCAGGTTCAAGCGTCTGGATTGCAGACACTGGAAAACAACCAGCCGATTGAATTTGAAATGGTTGACGGGGTAGACGGCCGGCAAATGGCCGGAAATCTTTCGCTCAGCGAATAATTCGCAGGTGCAGCGCCGCCCGTCGGGCGTGCCGCACCCGGGTTTTGTTCCGGTTAACGCTGCGGTTTCCGCGGAGCGTTTTTGTTGCCTGATTTAGCGGCTCTGGATTTTGGTCCGCCGGACTTGCTCGCGCCGCCGGATTTCGCACCTCCGGATTTGACTGTGCGGGACACGCGGCGGGTGTCTTTCTTCTTGGCGTGGGCCGGAGGCGTTTCCAGCCCCAGTTGATCCCGAAGAACCTTGGCGCGCACCTCTTCTACCTCACCCGAGCCGAGCGTCTTGAGCTGGAACGGGCCGTAAGAGGTGCGGATCAGGCGGTTCACTGTCAGGCCAACCGTTTCAACTGCGCGGCGGATTTCGCGGTTCTTGCCTTCGCGCAGGGCAATGGTCAGCCACGCGTTAGCGCCCTGCTGTTTGTCGATGCTGATTTCCATCGGCTGGAAGCGCTCTCCGTCAACCGTGACCCCTTTGCGCAGTGGCTCGATCATGTCGGGCGTGGGAGTGCCTTTGACCCGAACGCGGTATTTGCGGACCCACCCTGTTGAGGGCAGTTCCAGCTTGCGCTTGATCTCGCCGTCGTTGGTCAGCAGCAACAGACCTTCGGAGTTCAGGTCTAACCGCCCGACAGACATCACGCGGGGCAGGGTTTCGGGCAGATCGTCAAAAACGGTCTTGCGCCCTTTTTCGTCCTTTGCCGATGTGACCAGTCCGGTCGGCTTGTTATATAGCCAAAGGCGCGGGGGCTGTTTTTCGGCAACCGGCTTGCCGTCCACAAGAATACTGTCTTTCTCTGTGACCTTGATCGCAGGAGTGGTCAGGGGCTCGCCGTTCAGGGTGATGCGGCCGGCCTCGATCATCCGTTCGATGTCACGACGGGATGCGACACCTGCGCGGGACAGGAATTTGGCGATACGCTCGCCTTCGGCTGTGATTTCATTGCTCATGGCCCCGCTATAGGGCGGATCGGCGTGCTTGTCCAAGGGAACCCGTCACGCTATGGCAGGGGAATGGAGTTTACGTCTTATATGGATGTGGCGCTGAAAGAGGCGCAGGCGGCTGCTGTGCGCGGAGAGGTTCCCGTCGGTGCGGTTCTTGTGCGGGATGGCGTTGTGCTCGCGAGTGCCGGCAACCGCACACGGGAATTGAACGATCCGACAGCCCATGCAGAAATGCTGGTGATCCGTGAAGCCTGCGCAGCCCAAACATCCGAAAGGCTGGTGGGGGCGGATCTGTATGTGACGCTGGAACCCTGTCCCATGTGCGCGGCTGCGATCTCTAACGCCCGGATCGCGCGACTATACTATGGCGCTGCTGATCCGAAATCCGGCGGTGTGGCGCAGGGCCCGCGCATCTTTGACCACCCCCAGTGCCACCACAGCCCCGAAATCTATGACGGATTGCAGGAAACGGCCTCTGCTGCCCTGCTGCGGGAGTTTTTCGCCGGTCGGCGGGGATAGCGCCAGTTCCGGCCTGCACTATTATAAGGCATATATGGCAAAGAACTGTCGGCCTACGGATTGACGGGTTGTCTTGGCCCTTGTGCGGGGATAAAGGTTCGCCCTGAAATATCCGTGACACAGAAAGTGGATGACCCCGATGTCCATTGATAAAGACACCGCGCGCAAAGTGGCGCATCTGGCCCGTATTGAAGTTCCCGAAGACCAGCTTGATGCGCTGGCCGGAGAATTGAATGGAATCCTCGGCTTTATGGAACAATTGAACGAAGTGGACGTTGACGGTGTAGAGCCGATGACCTCTGTCACGCCAATGCGTCTGAAACGCCGCGCCGATGTGGTGACGGACGGGGATCAGCAAGACAAGATTCTGTCCAACGCGCCGGATGCGCGGGAAGGCTTTTTCGCAGTGCCTAAGGTTGTGGAGTAAGACATGAGCGGATTGAACACCCTGACCATTGCGGATGCACGCGACAAGCTGCGCAGCAAGGAAATCTCTGCCGTTGAACTGACCGAAGCCTGTAACGCCGCAGTTGCGGGTTCCGATGCGCTGAACGCCTATTCCGTGAAAACACCGGAAATGGCGCTGGAGCAGGCTAAAGCCGCTGATGCGCGGTTGGGGCAAGGGGATGCACCCGATCTGTGTGGTATCCCGCTCGGGATCAAGGATCTGTTCTGCACCAAAGGTGTAGAAAGTCAGGCAGCCTCCAACATTTTGGCCGGGTTCAAACCTGAATACGAAAGCACCGTGACCACCAAACTGTGGGACTCCGGTGCTGTGATGCTGGGCAAACTGAACATGGACGAATTTGCCATGGGGTCGTCCAATGAAACCAGCGCTTATGGTGCCGCAGTCAATCCGTGGCGGCGGCAAGGTTCTGATGCACCGCTGACACCGGGCGGGTCTTCGGGCGGTTCCGCTGCAGCTGTTTCCGGCGATCTGTGTCTGGCTGCGACTGGCACCGACACAGGTGGTTCGATCCGCCAGCCCGCCGCTTTTACCGGTATCGTCGGCGTGAAACCCACCTATGGCCGTGTGTCCCGCTGGGGCATCATCGCCTTTGCCTCCTCTTTGGATCAGGCAGGGCCGATGACGAAAACCGTGCGCGACAGTGCAATTTTTTTGAATGCCATTGCCGGACACGACGCCAAAGACAGCACCAGTGCGGATATGGCCGTGCCGGACTTTGAAGCTGCGCTAACAGGCGATATTCGCGGTCGCAAGATCGGTTTGCCAAAGGAGTACCGTCTGGACGGGATGCCCGCCGAGATCGAAAAGCTCTGGGCGGACGGGGCGGATATGCTGCGCGATGCAGGTGCCGAGATCGTTGACGTATCCCTGCCGCACACAAAATACGCGCTTCCGGCCTATTATGTACTGGCCCCTGCGGAGGCTTCCTCCAATCTCGCCCGTTACGACGGGGTGCGCTATGGCCACCGCGCGAAGCTGCAAAAAGGCGAGGGCATCCACGAAATGTATGCCCGCACCCGCGCCGAAGGCTTCGGCCCCGAGGTGCAGCGCCGTGTCATGATCGGGGCCTATGTGCTGTCGGCAGGTTTCTATGATGCCTATTACCGCCGCGCCCAGCGGGTGCGCACGCTGATCAAGAAAGACTTTGAAGATGTCTACGCCAGCGGTGTAGATGCGATCCTGACTCCGGCAACGCCTTCCGCGGCCTTCGGGCTGGGGGAAATGGCGGATGCGGATCCGGTAAAAATGTATCTCAACGATGTTTTCACCGTGACGGTGAACCTTGCCGGCCTGCCCGGTGTTTCTGTTCCGACAGGACTGGATTCACAGGGTCTGCCGCTTGGCCTGCAACTGATCGGGAAGCCTTGGGAAGAAGCGGATATGCTGAACACTGCCTACGCGCTGGAGCAATCCGCCGGTTTTGTTTCCAAGGCCGAAAAATGGTGGTAGGTTTTCTGGGTTTTAAACAAGGAAAGTAAGATGCGCAGTTTGGTATTTACAGTTTTGGCGGCAGGTCTTGTTGCGGGATGCACAACGCAGTCCCCCAATGATCAGGACCAGTATTTCGATAATATTACGCCGGATCCTGTTGCGCTTCAGACGGAAAACCAGCGCTTGGCTACTGCCGAGGGTGGTGTTTCTACAGTTCAGCTTCCTGCTGACGGAGGAGGGGCTGCCCCGGAGAATCTTCCAAGCGGCATTTCCAATACTCAGGACTTCGAAGCCGTGGTCGAACAGGAATCCATTGCGTCGGATGCAGCTAAACTTGCCGCTTTGCGCCAGTCTTACACTGTGGTCGACCCGGAACCGTTGCCCCAGCGGCGCGATGATGTGAACCTTGCCGCCTATGCGATTTCGCAAAAGCAGGCTGTGGGCGTGCGCACCTACAACCGTTCCAGCAGCAACATGTCAAACTGTAGCCGTTACCGGAACGATCCGGACGCAGCACAGCGCCGGTTCCTTGAATCCGGTGGTCCGGAACGGGACCGCAATAATCTGGACACGGATGGTGACGGCTTCGCCTGTGGCTGGAACCCGGACCTTTATCGCAACCTTCTGCCGAGCTAATGCAATACGCGACCCGCAGCTCGGTCAATTGTAGCGCGCGGCGGCACGGTCTTGAGCCGGATATGGTGGTTCTCCACTACACCGGAATGGAAACAGCACAGGCGGCGATTGACCGGCTGTGCGACCCCGAAGCAGAGGTTTCGGCCCATTACGTCATAGATGAAACAGGCGCGGTCACGCAGCTCGTGGCGGAATCAGAGCGTGCATGGCATGCAGGGGCCGGACAGTGGGGCTGGGTTACGGACGTGAATTCCCATTCGATCGGTATTGAAATCGTCAATCGCGGCCCTGACAGTGATACCCCGCATTTCCCCGAACCACAGATGGTGGCGCTTCGGGAATTACTTTCTTCCATACTCGAACGGCACAACATTCCGCCTGAACGTGTTATCGGCCATTCCGATATGGCACCCGGTCGCAAAATTGATCCCGGCCCCTATTTTGATTGGAAGGATCTTGCAACGCGGGGGCTTTCGATCTGGCCGCATCCCGCACAGTGTTGTGCGGACTGGTCGGCCTTTCGTGCGGCGGCGTTCTATTTTGGCTACCGTGCGGCGGATGATACGCGACAAAGTTGGGAAACCGTCCTGTCGGCCTTTCGCTTGCGGTTCCGCCCGTTCCATTCCGGCCCGCTTGATGCTCTGGATGTAGGGCTAATTGTGCGGCTCGCGCAGCAATGGCCTTGCCAGGCCGTTGACCTCGGGGGGCATGGGACGGTAGAGAAAGGCTTCGCGGATGGCTGGACGGCTGCACGTTAGTGAGGAAAGTCCGGACTCCAAAAAGCAGAGGCGGCGGGTAACGCCCGCCCGGGGCAACCCGAGGGAAAGCGCCACAGAGAAAAGACTGCCCGTGCGTGCACGGGTAACGGTGAAACGGTGGGGTAAGAGCCCACCGCGGTGGTGGTAACATCATTGGCATGGCAAGCCCCGCCTGGAGCAAAACCAAATAGGGACCGCGTGGATGGCAACATCCGGGGCCGCTTTTGCCCTAGCAGGTCCGGGTTGGTTGCAAGAGCCTGTTGGTGACAGCAGGCCCAGATGAATGGTCGTCTAAGGGGGCAACCCCGGGACAAAATCCGGCTTACAGGCCATCCGCGAAAATAATCCCCGTCTGGGTCCGATGCACCGGTTGCAGTGTGCAGGGCGCGGGCCTAGGCTGATCCCATTCAAAGCAACCGATTTTACAGGGTGTGATCCATGGGTTCTGCGGTGTTTCTGCGTAAACTGGCAAAAGTGTTTTGCGTGTTGCTGTCGGCCCCAAGCGCCTTTGCCCAAACAGTTGATCCGGCCACCAAAGACCTGCTGGCGGAATTTGACATTACCGTTACCGCTGGCGCGGCCGCAGGCTATGTGCCCGACGCCACCTGCGCTATGTGTCATTCCGACAAAGCCGAAAGCTTTAAGCAGGTGGGGATGGGCAAAAGTTTTCACAAGCCCGGCCGCGCCACGGTGATCGAGGATTTTGAGAACAATCACTACTATCACGCCCCGTCCGACCGTCATTACGAAATGGAATTGCGCGGCGAAGACTATTGGTTCATCCGCTATCAGATCGCGCCTGACGGGGTGCAGATCAACCGCTTTGAACAAAAGGTGGATTGGGTTCTGGGATCCGGCCATCACTCGCGGGTGTATCTGTATCGCACAAACGACGGGTTGATGTATCAGTTGCCGCTGGCATGGTACACGCAAGACAGCAAATGGGCGATGGCACCAGGATTTGAATTTTTTGACCAGACGGGGGTGCTGCGTGAAGTGAAACGGCGCTGCATGGCCTGTCACAATGCCTTTCCCGACGTGCCTGCTGGCAGCGATAACGAAGGCCAGCCAGATACCTTTCCTGTGGATCTGCCACAGGGGATCGGTTGCCAGCGCTGCCATGGGCCAGGAGCAAACCACGTGGCCATAGCCATTTCCGGTGAAGCAGAGCTGGATGAAATCCACGCCGCTATTGTTCAACCCGCAAAACTGCCCCGTGACCAGCTTTACAGCATTTGCTACGGCTGCCACATGCAACCAAGCGTGGCGATCCCGTCGCCCTTGCGCATGGGGCGCGGGATTTATTCTTTTCGACCTGGCGAATTGGTTTCCGATTATAAGGTATTTTTGGATATCGAGGATATGACCCGCGCCAAGCAGGACCGTTTTGACATCAACCACCATCCCTATCGGCTGGAACAAAGCGAATGTTTCCTTCAAAGCGAAGGGCAGCTTGGCTGTTTGAACTGTCATGACCCCCATGTGAAACTGCCTGCGGAACAACGGGCGGAACACTATCGCAACGCCTGTCTGTCCTGTCATGAAACCACTGCGGCAGGATTGCCTTTGTTGAGGGCAGCCGAAAAAAACCACCCTGCGCTGGGCGATAATCCCGATTGTACCAGTTGTCACATGCCCGAACGCCGTACGCAGGACGTGATCGAAGTCACCATGACTGATCACCGTATCCAGATTCCACGGCCCCAAGACGATCCGACTGCACGGATCGCCAAGGAGCCTGCGGTCGTCGGGGGTGTTTCGATTTATGACAAAACCCTGAACCTGTCCCCCTCCGAAGCGCTGATCTACAAGACCATGGGAATTCTGGATTATACAGGGGGGCGAGACTCGGGTGCCTCGGATGCTTTGCGCCGCACATTGAACGCGCAATCCGTTCCACAGGCGACCCCATGGGCAAAGCTGTCTAAAAGCCTGTTACAACGGGATATGCCCGCGCAAGCCCTACAGGCAGGAGAGCGGGCGTTGCGATATAGCCCCAGCCATCCCCAAGTTCTGGGTCTCATGGGGGCGGCGCATACCAAGCTAGGGAATATCGACGCCGCGCAAAGTCTGTTCCGGCAAGTGGCTGACGGAGGGCCGGGGCAGGCGGACAAACGGTTCAATCTGGCGCTGCTCCTTGCCTATCTAAAGGATTATGACGGGGCTTTGGCACAGGCGCATCAGGCGCTTGAGGAACGGCACACACTTTGGCCTGCGTGGCGGCTGATTGGTGACTTGCAAAAAGAAAAAGGGGCGTTGGAGTCGTCTGCGCGGGCCTATAAAGAGGCGCTGGCGGTTGAACCCCGCGCCCCCCAGCTGCGCCAAAAGCTGGCTGAGGTGTTGCAGACACTTGGCCGCGGAGCCGAGGCGAAACGCTACCTTCCCTAAGCACACACAGGATCTTCGTGGCAAATAGCGTGATTTGGGCGACCTGCTTTGGTGCCGATATGGCTATTATGGTACTTTATGGGACGAACTGACCTGCTCGCAATATATAGACGGGTAAATTCCAGATTCGGATCGAGAATCGCGTTTGCGAATCGAAAGATTTTCACAATATCTCTATGTTCTCAGTATGTTCTAAAGTGAACTGTGGTGTCATGGGATCATATGGGAAAAAATTGGAACTTTTCCCCCATACCAGATATAGTGGTGTAGTTGCTGGGAATTACTACTACGGCTAAAATCTCTCTCAATTTTGTCGATAATGTGGCGGTTTGGAGCTGTATTCTCTGGTTCCGACCAAGCGTTCCCACAAAAAGGGCTTGGTTTCCATAAATTCCCATGTAATACCTAACTGCAAGATGAGGTTGGGAACGAAAAAGGGACATCAAGATCCCGCTAGACCAAACCAGGTTTCATACAGGCGCCCAGCTACATCGAACATGAGATCCGACGTGGAATGCGAGCAGACACCCCCCAAAGGTGGCACCACAGTCGGGCGGCCCATAATCGGGACGAGGGCGGCGGATCAAGCAGTGGCAGCAGCTTGGTTCGCCGTTATCATTTTAAGCCCCTGATTTTCTTGGGCAACGGACAGAAGGAGCGCCCTTCGTGGCACGACGGTTCAGAGGCGAGAGTGTCCATAAAGTGGACGCCAAGGGCAGGGTTTCGATCCCTGCGGCCTTTCGTCGTGTTCTGGAGGAAGGCGATCCGGATTGGGAAGAAGGTCAGAACCCCAATCTTGTTCTGGTCTACGGCGGCAAGGCCCGCAATTTTATCGAAGGCTACACAATGACCTCCATGGAGGAAGTGGACGACAAGATCGCTGCACTGCCCCGCGGGTCCAAGCGCCGTCGTGCGCTGGAGCATATGTTCTCTGGCCAGTCGGTGCAGATGAGCGTGGATGAAACAGGGCGTTTGGTACTGTCCCCGAAACTGCGCAGCAAGATCGGCATTTCCAATGAGGCGACGTTTGTTGCAACAGGGGACACTTTCCAGATCTGGGAACCTTCTGCCTATGAAGAACACGCGGCAGCACTGGAAGACTGGATGGACGAAGAGGACGAGGATTTTGATCCTCTGATCCTGTTGGATATGGAAACGGCAGAGGGGTAATCGCGGAAATGCAACAGGACGAGCCTACTGCTTCCCCGCATATTCCCGTGTTGCTGACCCCTATTCTGAAAGCGGTCGCGCCAATGCAGGGGCGCTGGGTGGATGGCACCTTCGGGGCCGGGGGCTATACCCGTGCCTTTCTCGATGCCGGTGCTGAAGAGGTCTATGCGATTGACCGCGATCCTGAAGTTTTCGAGCGGGCGGCAGCCTGGGCTGACACCTACGGTGACAGGTTGCATCTGGTAGACGGCACTTTCGGGGATATGGACAGCCTTGTGCCCGCTGGAATGGACGGTGTCGTGCTTGATATCGGCGTCTCTTCCATGCAGATCGATCAGGCAGAGCGCGGCTTTTCCTTCCAGAAGGACGGGCCTCTCGACATGCGGATGAGCCAGTCCGGAGAAACAGCCGCCGACGTGGTTAATGGTGCCTCCGAGGCAGAACTGGCCGATATATTCTTTCAATACGGCGAGGAACGGGCCTCACGCCGGATCGCAAAGGCGGTTGTGGCTGCGCGCAAGACTGCGCCGATCAAAACCACCTTCCAGCTTGTGGATGTCATCGAATCCACGCTGCCCAAAGGCAAGCCTGGTCAGGCCCATCCTGCGACCCGTACATTTCAGGCCCTGCGTATCGCGGTGAACGATGAATTGGGGCAACTGGTGCGCGGGCTTTATGCTGCCGAGTCGGTTCTGGCCGAGGGCGGTATTCTGGCTGTTGTGACCTTTCATTCCCTTGAAGACCGGATCGTAAAGCGGTTTCTGGCAGCACGCGGCGGGTTGAACCCCAAAGGTAACCGCTGGGCTCCGGAAGCTCAAACCGATGCGCCCCGTTTCGAAGTCATGGGACGCAAGGCAGTGACAGCCGATAAGGACGAACTGGCGGCAAACCCCCGTTCCCGTTCTGCAAAACTGCGTTTGGCACGGCGCACCGATGCCCCTGTCGGGGATGTGGATTATGGCGGGCTGGGTTTGCCCCGATTAAGTTTGAAGAGTGTAAGTCAATGAAAACATTTCTCTATATGATCTGTTGTGGCGTGGTGATCAGCGTCGCTTATTGGGCCTACAAGGAAAACTACCGCACGCAGGCCAGTTTGCGCCGCGTGGCAGAGTTGCAGCGCCAGATTGCCCATGAGCGGGAGACAATTTCTGTGCTCAAGGCGGAATGGGCCTATCTGAACCGTCCCAACCGCCTGCGGGATCTGGTTGACCTGAACTTTGGTGAATTGGGGCTGGTACCCCTGATGCCCGAACATTTCGCCGAAGTCGAACTCGTGGCCTATCCGCAAGTTGAAATCGAGGCGAACGAACTGGTGAATCCGGTTTCCGTCAGCAGCGTGCCGACACCCGGACCGGACAAGGAATTCCCGTAATGAGAACGCCGCTACGCCCGCTCGCCCGTGTTCTGGATGCCCGTGAAAAGGGTGAAGATCCCGATATGATCGAGGCCCACGAACGGGCCCTTCGTAACGTAAAAACCCAGATGAAAATGCGCCGCCGTGCGGAAAGCCGGTTGTTGATACTGGGTATCTTCTTCTTTGCAGCCTTCATGACTGTCGGCTTCCGGATGGGCAGCCTGTCTGCCTCTCAACCGTCCGAACCTGTATCTGCAGCCTCCATCCCGCAGATCGCCAACCAGCGGGCAGATATCGTGGATCGCAACGGCGAGGTTCTGGCAACAAATCTGGCGACGACAGCACTTTATGCCCAGCCGCCCCTGATGGTTGACCCTGTCGAGGCCGCCAAAGGTCTGGTCAGCGTGTTTCCGGACCTTGATCTGGAACGTTTGACCAAAGACTTTACCGGCAAGCGCAAGTTCCTGTGGATCAAGAAGAAAATCAGTCCCGAACAGCAACAGGCTGTTCACGATCTGGGCGAGCCGGGTCTGCTGTTCGGCCCGCGAGAGATGCGTTTGTACCCTAACGGCCGTCTTGCGGCCCATATCCTTGGCGGTGCGAGCTTTGGCAAGGAAGGTGTGAACGCCGCCGAGGTGATCGGTGTTGCCGGCGTGGAACGGTATTTTGACGAAACCCTCCGCGATCCGGCCCGTGAAGGGCAGCCGCTGGAGCTGTCAATCGACCTGACCGCCCAATCCGCCATGCGCGAAGTTCTCGCGGGCGGGATGAACCTGATGGGGGCCAAGGGCGCGGCGGCGATCCTGATGGACATTCACACAGGGGAAATCCTGTCGATGGCGTCCTTGCCCGACTTTGATCCGAACGACCGGCCCCGCGTCCTGACGTCGGGTGACCAGTCCGACAGCCCGCTGTTCAACCGCGCCAGTCAGGGCGTCTACGAACTCGGCTCGACTTTCAAGATATTTGCCGCAGGGATCAGCCTTGAAAACGGGCTGGCCAATGAAAACACCATGATTGATACCCGCGGCCCGCTGCGTTGGGGTAAGTTCAAGATCCGTGATTTCCACGACTATGGTAAAGAGCTGTCGGTCACTGATATTATCGTCAAATCCTCCAACATCGGCACCGCACGGATGGCCATGGCAGCCGGGACTCAGGCGCAGCAGCAGATGCTGCAAAAGCTGGGTTTCTTTGATGTGGCGACGGTGGAACTGCCAGAGGCACGCAATGCCAAACCCTTGCTGCCGCCACGCTGGTCGGAGCTGTCCACCATGACGATTTCCTACGGTCACGGTATCGCAGCAACCCCGCTGCATCTTGCCTCTGCTTATGCGGTGATGGGCAACGGCGGTTACAAGGTAACACCAACCCTGCTGAAACGGGACAGTATCCCTTCGGACCGCGAACAGATTATTTCGGAAGAAACGTCTGCCAAGCTGGTGAAGATGCTGCGCGCCGTGGTGACACGGGGCACCGCCTCTTTCGGAGAGGTTAAGGGCTATGAAGTTGCTGGCAAGACCGGCAGTGCGGATAAACCCAAACCCGGTGGTGGCTATTACAAGAAAAAGGTGATTTCCACCTTCGCCAGCGTCTTTCCTGCAAGCGATCCGCAATACGTAATGGTGGTGACACTGGACGAACCTTCGATCAAGGCGCACGGCGAAGAACGCCGCACAGCGGGTTGGACCGTGGTGCCCGTTGCCGCAGAGCTGGTTGCGCGGATCATGCCGGTTCTGGGATTGCGCCCCAATGTTGCGTCTGCGGGAAATCTTCAATACACCGCGTCAGGAAACTGACCCCGGACGAGGAGACGCTGTCATGACCATTATTACCCTGCAAAAACTGGGCCTGACAGCGAAACACGGCACAAAAACGGATGCGGACATCAGCGGCATTTGTGTGGACAGCCGTACCTGTAAAACAGGCGATTTGTTTGCCGCCATGCCCGGATCGGCGGTGCATGGCGGTGCCTTTGTTCAATACGCGCTGCGTATGGGAGCGGCTGCTATTCTGACCGACGCCGAAGGCTATGAAATCGCGCTGGCAGACGTCGGCGAAATTTCTATACCTGTTGTGGTTTCTGACGATCCGCGCCGCGCACTGGCGCTGGCAGCGGCCCGTTTTTATGGCGCACAGCCTGCAACCATGGTGGCAGTAACAGGGACCAACGGGAAGACTTCAGTCGCAAATTTTACCCGCCAGATATGGGAGCTTCTGGGCCTGCAAGGCGTGAATTTTGGCACAACAGGGGTAGAAGGGGCCTATACCGCCCCGATGAGCCACACCACGCCAGAGCCTGTAACCCTGCACAAGCTGCTGAAAACCCTTGATAGTGAAGGCATTACCCATGCCGCTATGGAGGCGTCCAGCCACGGGCTGGATCAGCGCCGCCTTGACGGAGTCTGGCTGACGGCCGCGGCATTTACCAATTTCACGCAGGACCATCTGGACTATCACGAGACATTCGAGGCTTATTTCAACGCCAAGGCCGGATTGTTCGCACGGGTACTTCCCCCCGAAGGCTCTGCTATCATCAATATTGACGATCCCAAGGGCGCGACCCTTGTGGATATGGCAACAGCGCGTGGACAGGATGTTGTAACCCTTGGCACGGGGCAGGGGGACATGCAGATCCTGTCGGGGCGATTTGATGCCACCGGACAGGAAGTGCGGTTTTCTTGGAACGGCACGGTGCACACAGCGCGGTTAAACCTGATCGGCGGGTTTCAGGCACAAAATGTTCTGACAGCGGCGGCCCTTGCCATTGCCTGCGGGGCCCAAAGCGCCGAAGTTTTCCGTTGTCTGCCGGAACTGCAAACTGTTCCGGGCCGAATGCAACTGGCCGCAACACGGGCCAACGGCGCGTCGGTGTTTGTGGATTATGCCCATACACCGGATGCACTGAAAACCGCACTCCGCGCGTTGCGGCCCCACGTGCTCGGACGGTTGATCGTCGTCTTTGGCGCTGGCGGCGATCGTGATACCGCGAAACGGCCTTTGATGGGGGCAGCGGCGCGGGAAAATGCCGATGTTGTTTTTGTTACGGACGACAATCCACGCAGCGAAGATCCTGCCCTGATCCGGCGCATGGTGCTGGCAGAATGCCCTGAAGCCACAGAAATCGGCGACCGCGCTCATGCCATTCTTGCAGGCGTTGACGCGTTGCAACCGGGCGATGCCCTGCTGATTGCAGGCAAGGGCCATGAAACGGGACAGACCATCGGAGACGATGTGCTTCCCTTTGACGATGTAGAACAGGCCAGCGTAGCGGTTCACGCTCTGGACGGGTTGGGCGCATGAAAAATCTATGGACAAGTCAGGATGCGGCCGCCGCGACGGGCGGGCAAACCAACTGCGATTGGGTTGCGAACGGTGTGTCGATTGATACGCGAGAGCTGGAACAGGGCGACCTGTTTGTTGCCCTGAAAGACGTTCGCGACGGGCATGATTTTGTTGCGCAAGCGCTGCAAGCCGGTGCAGCAGCAGCGCTGGTGACCCATCGACCAAAGAACGTACCGGAAGACGCGCCGCTGCTGGTTGTGCCGGATGTGCTGAAGGCCCTTGAAGCTTTGGGGCAGGCGGCGCGCGCCCGCACCGCTGCAAAAGTGATCGGTGTAACAGGCTCGGTCGGCAAAACCGGCACCAAAGAGATGCTGCGTTCTGCCCTTGCCCCGCAGGGCAAGGTTCACGCTGCCGTGCGAAGCTTCAACAATCATTGGGGCGTGCCGCTGACGCTGGCGCGGATGCCGCAGGACACGGATTTTGCCGTGATCGAGATCGGTATGAACCATCCGGGCGAAATCGGCCCGCTGTCCCGCATGGCGCAACTTGATGTGGCGGTCATCACCACCGTTGCGGCGGTTCACATGGCAGCGTTTGATAGCGTCGACCAGATTGCACAGGCAAAAGCCGAGATTTTTGAAGGGCTCGGTCCGCAGGGCGTGGCGGTTCTGAACGCAGACATTCCCACACTTCCGATCCTGCTTGATGCAGCCAAAGGCGTGCGCATGCGGTTGTTTGGCGAAACCGATCGGGCGGACCTCAGGCTGATTGCAGCCCGTACCACCGAAACAGTGACGACGGTAGAAGCGTTGCTCGACGGACAGGAAATCCTGTTCAAACTCGGCGCGCCCGGCCACCATCTGGCGATGAACGCTTTGGCTGTGCTGGGGGCAGTGCAAGCCGTGGGCGCCGATCCTGCCCGATCCATGCTGGCGCTGGCCCAGTGGCATGCGCCCAGCGGTCGTGGCCAGCGCTTCACCGTAACCCGCGGCGATACCGGCGGCGTGCTGGAACTGATCGACGAAAGCTATAATGCGAACCCCACATCTATGGCCGCAGCGTTAAGCGTACTGGCCGACAGCAAGCCTGAAGGCGGACGGCGGGTGGCAATGCTTGGTGATATGCTGGAACTGGGGCCGCAGGAAGAAGAGTTCCACAGCGGGCTGGCGGATCATCCCGCGGTTGAATCCGTTGACACGATCCATACCAGCGGCCCGCTTATGGCTGCCCTGCATAATGCCCTGCCGGATCGCAAACGCGGTCAGCATTTCGAGACGGCCGACCTTATGGCTGCACGGGTGAACAGGCTGCTGGATTCCGGCGACGTTGCTATGGTAAAGGGCTCGCTAGGGTCCAAAGTAGGGCAGGTTGTAACAGCGATCAAAGCGCTGGGCCAGACAGCAGAAAAATAAGGCGGTAGCGTTTAATGTTGTATTTTCTAAGCCAGTACAGTGATGGTGGCGACTTTTTTAACCTGTTCCGGTATATCACGTTCCGGGCCGGTGGGGCGTTTTTCACTGCGCTGATTCTCAGCTTCCTGTTCGGGCAGCCTTTGATTAACTACCTTAAGTTGCGCCAGAAGAAGGGCCAGCCGATCCGTGAGGACGGTCCTGAAAGCCATCTGCTTGAAAAGGCCGGTACACCGACAATGGGCGGTGTGCTGATCCTTGGCACGATGACGCTTAGCACCCTGCTGTGGGCGCGCAGTGATAATGGCTATGTCTGGGCGGTTTTGCTTGTGACCATCGGTTTCGCACTGATCGGTTTTATGGATGACTACCTCAAAGTCACGAAACAGACGGTCGCAGGGTTTTCCAGCAAGGCCCGTCTGGCGTTGGGCTTTGTGATTGCCCTGATTGCGTCGGTCTATGTGGCCACACTGCATCCCGAAGCCCTGTCAGGGCAAATCGCACTACCGGTGTTCAAGGATGCGCTGATCGGGGTAGGGCTGTTCTACTTCCCGTTTGCGATGATCACCATTGTGGGGGCCGCTAACGCGGTGAACCTGACGGACGGGCTTGACGGTCTGGCGATTATGCCGGTGATGATCTGCGCGGCGACCTTGGGCGTAATTGCCTATGTGGTCGGGCGGACCGACTTCACCGAATATCTTGACGTGCACTATGTACCGGGCACGGGGGAATTGCTGATCTTTACCTCCGCGCTGATTGGCGGCGGGCTCGGCTTTTTGTGGTATAACGCACCACCTGCAGCGGTCTTTATGGGCGATACCGGGTCACTTGCCCTTGGTGGCGCGTTGGGCGCGATTGCGGTCAGCATCAAGCACGAGATCGTGCTCGGGATTGTCGGCGGATTGTTCGTGGTTGAGGCAATGTCGGTGATTATTCAGGTGCTCTACTTCAAACGCACTGGTAAACGGGTATTCCTGATGGCACCGATCCACCACCATTTTGAAAAGCGGGGCTGGGCAGAGCCGCAAATTGTGATCCGCTTCTGGATCATTTCCCTGATCCTCGCGCTGATCGGGCTGGCCACCTTGAAAATCCGCTAAAAGACCGGCTTTGAAGGGGGGCAGGCTCCGTCCCTGTGAATTAACCAGCTAGAAATAGCAGCCAATGCGCTGCGTTAGAGGACCGTGAGATGATTCCAGTTCGTGGATATGAAGGCCATTCTGTCGGCGTTTTGGGCTTGGGCCGTTCCGGTCTTGCCACTGCAAGAGCGCTGGTGGCAGGCGGTGCCGTTCCGGTGTGCTGGGACGACAACTCAGCAGCACAGGACCGCGCCCGCGCCGAAGGGTTTCTGGTGGCGGACCTTGGCAAAGACCGCAATTGGGAAGGGATCAGCTGTCTGGTGACATCGCCGGGTATTCCCCATCTCTATCCTGCACCACATCCGGTGATTGCGAAGGCATGGGAGATGGGTGCCGTTGTCGATAATGACGTGGGCCTGTTCTTTCGTAGCTATGGCACGCCGGAGTGGGACGGATTTGAAACCTTGCCACGGGTGATTTGTGTGACGGGGTCCAATGGCAAGTCCACGACCACAGCGCTGATCCACCACATCCTGCAAGAAGCAGGTCGTGACGTGCAGATGGGCGGAAATATCGGTCGGGGTGTTCTGGATCTGGAGCCGGCATCGGACGGACAGATCACCGTGTTGGAATTGTCCAGTTATCAAACCGAATTGGCCCGTTCACTGGCTCCGGATATCGCAATTTTCATGAATCTCAGCCCCGACCATCTGGACCGCCACGGCGGGATGGGCGGCTATTTTGCAGCCAAAGCGCGGTTGTTCACTGCCGGTGGGCCGGACCGTTCCATCATCGGTGTGGACGAACTGGAAGGCCGCTATCTCGCAGCGCAACTACGCGAAACCCAGAACAGCGGAGAGCCTGTGATCCGCATTTCCGCCGAGCGCAAACTACAAGGCGACGACTGGTCGGTCTTTGCCCGCAAAGGTTTTCTCGCGGAATGGCGCAAAGGGCGGCAGGTTGCGTCGATCGATTTGCGCAACATGCGCGGACTGCCCGGCGCACATAACCATCAAAACGCCTGTGCTGCCTATGCGGCGTGCCGGTCCATCGGGTTGGCTCCCCGTGTGGTGGAAACCCATCTGGCCAGCTATGGTGGCCTCCCTCACAGATGCCAGATCATCGCAGAACGTAACGGCGTGCTGTTTGTGAATGACAGCAAGGCAACCAATACAGATGCAGCAGAAAAGGCGCTGATGGCTTTCAAAAACATCCGCTGGATCGCGGGCGGGCAGGCCAAAGAGGGTGGTATTGCCGCGCTCAAGCCCCAGTTCGAGCGCTTGCGCAAAGCCTATCTGATTGGAGAAGCAGCGGAAGAGTTTGCCGGACAACTGGACGGGCAGCCGTTTGAAATCTGCGGCACGATGGAGCAGGCCGTCGCCCGTGCCGCCGCAGACGCAGAGGCCGGCGATGTGGTGCTGCTGGCACCGGCTTGCGCCAGCTTTGACCAATACACCAGCTTTGAAAAACGCGGGGATGCGTTTGTCGCGGCGGTGAGTAACCTCGATTAAAGGGACACCACACTGTCAAATCGGTTTAAAAAGCCCTGCACCATAATAGTGCAGGGCTTTTTTTGTTTATTCAGCCGGTTTGTCTTCGGCGGCCTTCTTGGGGGCAGCCTTTTTCGCGGCGGTCTTCTTGGCCGCTGGCTTTTTCGCCGCGGTTTTCTTCGCTGCCGGTTTCTTGGCCGCTGCCTTCTTCTTCGGCGCGGCCTTTTTCTTGCCTTTTGTGGCCGCTTTCGCATCCACAAGCGCAACAGCTTCTTCCAGTGTGATCTGGGTCGGCTCCATTTCCTTGGGCAGGGTCGCGTTAACCTTTTCCCATTTTACATAGGGCCCGTAACGCCCGTCCATCACATTGATCGCGCCGCCATGTTCGGGATGTTCGCCCAGTTCCTTCAGCGGTTCCGCAGCTGCTCCGCGTCCGCCTTTGGCAGCTTTCTCGGCAATCAGCTCGACCGCGCGGTTCATCCCGACGGTAAACACTTCCGTCGGGTCTTTCATGTTGGCATAAATCTTGCGCGTGGTTTTCTTGCCTTCTTCCAGCGGCATCTGCCACATTACATAAGGACCGAACCGCCCGATAGCAGCGGTAATATCGCCGCCTTCCGGATGGGTGCCGACAAAGCGGGGCAGGGACAACAGGTCCAGCGCCAGTTTCAAGTCAACCGCGCTCAGATCCGTGCCCTTAGGGATGGAGGCCCGTGGCGGTTTGGGGACTTCTTCCGTGGTCTCGCCCCGCTGCACATAGGGGCCAAAGCGGCCAGAACGCAGTGTGATCGGTTCGCCGTCATCGTCAAAGCCAAGCTGCTTGCCATCCGGTCCGGCTATATCGCCGCCCTCGACCTCGCCCGAGATCGGGCGGGTGTAGCGGCATTCCGGATAGTTGGAACAGCCGATAAAGGCCCCGCCGGAGCGTGCAGTACGCATGGACAATTTGCCGTTGCCACAGGCTTTACAAATGCGCGGGTCTGATCCGTCCTCGTTCGCGGGGAACAAATGGGGCGCGAGAACCTCGTTAATCTTTTCCAGAACCTCGGTGATGCGCAGATCGGCGGTTTCCGCAATCGCAGCCGAGAAATCCCGCCAGAAACGGGAAAGAACAGCCTTGTAATCCTCGCGGCCGCCGGAAATATCGTCCAGCTCGTCTTCCAGTTTCGCGGTGAAATTATACCCGACATACTGGCGGAAGTAATTTTCTAGGAAGGCAATCACCAACCGCCCTTTATCCTCGGGGATCAGGCGGTTCTTGTCTTTGCGCACATATTCGCGGGTCTGGATCGTGGTTACGATGCTGGCATAAGTGGAGGGCCGCCCGATGCCGAGCTCTTCCATCCGCTTAACCAGTGTCGCCTCGGTGTAACGGGGCGGCGGTTGTGTGTGGTGCTGTTCGGGTGTGACAGAGGATTTCTTGGTCTCGTCCCCTTGGGCAATCTGTGGCAGACGCTTGTCATCGTCATCCACAACCTGCCCGTCGGCCACATCATCGCGGCCTTCTTCATAAACCTTGAGGAATCCGTCAAACAGCACAACCTGCCCGTTGGCACGCAGGCCAACCTGACCGTCGGCAGAGGCGATTTCCACCACGGTGCGTTCCATGCGCGCTGCTTCCATCTGGCTGGCAAGGGTGCGTTTCCAGATCAGATCGTAAAGCTTGCGCTGGTCGGCTTCCAGACGGGACAGACTTTCAGGGGTCACATCCATATCCGTCGGGCGGATACATTCGTGGGCTTCCTGCGCGTTCTTGGCTTTGTTCTTGTAAACGCGGGGTTTTTCTGGAACGTATTTATCCCCGAACAAGCTGCCGATGGTCTTGCGCGCGGCAGTCACGGCTTCGGGAGCCATATCAATGCCGTCGGTCCGCATATAGGTGATATAACCCGCTTCATAGAGCCGTTGCGCCGTGGACATTGCGGCCCGTGCCCCCATGCCGAACTTGCGGCTGGCTTCCTGTTGCAGGGTAGATGTCATGAACGGCGGAGAGGGGTAGCGGCTGGCGGGTTTTGCCTCGACGCTTGCGACGGACAGATCGCGTGAATTGATCGCCGCAACTGCGATTTCTGCTGCCTCGGACGTCTCGATGTCAAATTTGTCGAGCTTCTTGCCGCCCAGAACCGTCAGACGTGCCTCGAATTCCTGACCGCGCGGGGTGGAAAGGATCGCCTTGACGGTCCAGTATTCGCGGGGCTTGAACGCCTCGATTTCCATTTCGCGCTCTACAATCAGACGCAAACAGACGGATTGCACCCGTCCGGCAGACTTCGCGCCGGGCAGCTTGCGCCACAGCACCGGAGACAGGTTGAACCCTACAAGGTAATCCAGCGCACGACGGGCGAGATAGGCCTCTACCAGTTCCATGTCCACCTGACGGGGGTTTTTCATCGCCGTTGTCACCGCATCCTTAGTGATCGCGTTGAAAACAACCCGTTCCACTTTGGTGGATTTCTTGATCGCCTTACGCTTTTTCAGCGCCTCTTCCAGATGCCAGCTGATCGCTTCTCCTTCGCGATCAGGGTCAGTCGCGAGGATCAGTTCGTCATCACCTTTAAGGGCCTCGGCAATGGCGCGAATGTGTTTCTGGCTGTCGCTGGCGACCTCCCATTTCATCTCGAAATCGTTGTCCGTGTCCACCGAACCATCCTTGGGAGGCAGGTCGCGCACGTGTCCGTAAGACGCCAGAACAGTGAAGTTGTCGCCCAGATATTTGTTTATTGTCTTGGCCTTAGCCGGAGATTCGACGACGACAACTGGCATATTATTTCCTGTGAATCAGTGTAGGTGCTGCCCGATTTGAGGCGTGCGGAAAATGTGTTGTTGCGGGGAGGGTTGTCAATGGGGGTCGCGCATTTGGTTTGCGGGCTGTGGTTTTAACTGTGCCGGGGAGAGCCGATTAACTGCACAATCCCTTAGCCGGCGATAGCCAGAAAACCGCCCGGATGGCGCAGTATCCGGCCCTCCAGTTCAAGACTGGTCAGGACAGGAGTGATCTGCGCCGCCGTCAGCCCCAAATCGCGTATCAGGCAATCTTCCGGAACCGCATTTGGCCCGAGCCGTTCGAGAATGCGCCTGCCGAGGTTTTCGGGTGGTTGTTGAGGTTGTACCGTCTGTTCCTGTTGAACGGGGCTGGCCGGTGCAATTTTTTGCAACGCGTCAATCACATCCTGTGCGGAGCGGATCAGGCAGGCACCGTCCCGGATCAGGGCATTGCAACCTGCAGCGCGGGCGTCAAGCGGGCTTCCCGGCACAGCCATGACCTCACGCCCGAAATCAGCGGCATCCCTTGCAGTGATCAGCGAACCTGATCGCATCGCGCCCTCAACTACAAGCGTCGCTTCGGCCAGCCCGGCTATTATCCGGTTGCGCTGAGGGAAGTGCCGTGCCTGTGGTACAAGCCCCAGCGGCTGCTCTGAAAGGCAAAGACCGATCTTCGCAACCTGCGCAAACAAACCGGTATTTTCCTTCGGGTAGATCACATCTATACCGCCCGCCTGCACCGCGAGCGTTCCGGTCGGCAGGGAGGCATCATGAGCCGCCGCATCAATGCCGCGCGCCATGCCGGACACTATACTATAGCCTGCTTCGCCCAACTCCCGCGCGAGTAACCGCGCCATGCGGGTTCCGAGGCTGGAGGCATTGCGCGCGCCGACGATAGCTATCGCAGGCTTTTTTGATAGAACCATGTTGCCCTGCATCCACAGAACCGGCGGCGGATCGGGCATCTGGCGCAAGGCTGGGGGATAGTCCTGTTCGTTTACGCAGACCATTCGCAAGCCCATTGCACTGCCCGCGGCCATCTCGTCATAGGCGGCCTTGTGACTGAAAGGGACGTAATCCGGGACACCGGCTTTTGCCGCAAGTTCGGGCAGGGCGGCAAGTGCGGCAGCAGGCGTTTCGTGTTCGTCGAGCAAACGGTAGAACGTGGCCGGCCCGACCCGCCTGCTGCGGATCAGGCACAAGCAGTCGTGCCTGCCTGTCGTGTCTAAAGGAATCACATTCGGGGTGTTCATACGCTCAGGCTGTCACTTGAAGGTTAACAACCTGTGAAGTGTTAAAATCCCTGTTCCATTTTCTATAAATATCCGCAGGGGTGAGGCGCAGCCGAGGGGGCGGCAGCCCCCTCCTGCAATGTATTTCGGTCAAAGCCGTTAAACGGCGCTGCCACCAACGGTCAACCCGCCGATCAGCAGGCTGGGCTGGCCGACACCCACAGGCACCCACTGTCCGGCCTTGCCGCAATTTCCCATGCCCGGATCAAGCGCCATGTCATCTCCGATTGCGCGGATATGCTTCAAGGCAGTCGCCCCGTCCCCGATCAAGGTCGCGCCCTTGACCGGCGCACCGACGACACCGTTTTTCACGCGGTAAGCTTCGGTACAGGAAAAAACGAACTTCCCGTTGGTAATATCCACCTGCCCGCCGCCGAACCCGACTGCGTGAATACCGTCTTTCAGATCGGCCACGATGTCGCCGGGTTTGATCGAGCCGCCCAGCATATAGGTGTTGGTCATACGGGGCATCGGCGCGTGGGCGTAGCTTTGCCTGCGCCCGTTCCCTGTCGGTTCTACCCCCATCAGCCGCGCGTTCTGGCGGTCTTGCATATACCCGACGAGGATACCGTCCTCGATCAAAACATTGCGCCCGCTTTGGGTGCCTTCATCGTCAAAACTGATAGAGCCACGGCGGTCGGGCAGGGTGCCATCATCCAGCACTGTCACGCCTTTGGCCGCAATCCTCTGCCCCATCAGCCCGGCAAAGGCCGAGGATTTCTTCCGGTTGAAATCCCCTTCCAATCCGTGGCCGATGGCTTCGTGCAGCAGGATGCCGGGCCAGCCCGGCCCGAGCACCACGTCAAATTTACCGGCTGGCGCAGCTTCGGCGTCCAGATTGACCAGCGCGATGCGTAACGCCTCTTTTGCGGTGGCCTTCCAGCTTGCAGGGTCCATCAGGGCAGACAGGCCATAGCGCCCGCCGCCTCCTGCCGATCCGCTTTCGCGGCGTCCGTTCTGATCCACGATCACCGACACGTTCAGTCGGGTCATCGGGCGCACATCCCGCAGGCGGATGCCTTCGGGGCGCAGGATTTCCACTTCCTGAAGGCTGGCGGACATCGAAGCCGAGACCTGTACCACCCGCGGGTCCAGATCCCGCGTAAAGGCATCAATCTCCCGCAGGGTATCCACTTTCAGCGAAAACTCTGCGTCGGCCATCGGATCACTGTCCGTATAAAGCCGCTGGTTGGTGGCCTGCGGCGCCGGGGCCAGCGTGGCACCACCCGCGCCAACCGCGAGCCGGACGGTCTCGGCGGCGCGTTTTAACGCGGCCTCGGTCATCTGGGTGGAGTGGGCGTAACCGGTGGTTTCGCCTTTGACGGCGCGCAGGCCAAAGCCCTCGGAAGCATCGTAACTGGCGTTTTTCAGGCGGTTGTCATCAAAAACCAGATTTTCCGAACGTTTGCGCTCCAGAAAAATCTCTCCGTCATCGGCCCCGTCGGTTGCGGATTTCAACACAGCGAGTGCGGCATTTTCGTCAATTTGGGTTTCGAACGGGCGAAACGGGGCGTGATCCTTGGCCAAAGCGGGATTTCCTTCTATGATCTGGTCAGCCTCCCAAGCGGCGGTATGCCGCAAAGAGAGCGCTTGTCCTTTAGACTGTAATATTGTTTTTAGGGCGCAGGAGACAACAGGGGATTCTGGTGCGCCTATTGGTGTGCGAATCCCGACCGGCGATTGGGCCGATCAGAATAGGACTGGATCATATGCAAACTGTGGCCACATTGAAGAAAATCGGTGTAACTCTTGGCGGTCTGATGGCCTCCGGCGCTGCGATGGCGCAAAACGCACTGCCGGACCTGCCAAGCCTTGGCAAACCGGATCAGGACGGCATGGGCTTTCAACAACCGGCCACAGAGCTTATGCGCGATGTGATCTGGATGGACACATTCCTGCTCTGGATTATTACGATCATCTCTATTTTCGTGACTGTCCTGCTGCTGATCTGCCTGTTCCGCTACAATGAAAAGCGCAACAAGGTGCCTGCTACATTCACCCATAACTCCCTTCTGGAAGTCGCATGGACCGTTGTGCCAATCCTGATCCTGATCGCGATCATCCCGCCATCCCTCACACTGCTGTTCAAACAGCAGGAGATCCCCGAAGCGGATATCACCATCAAGGCAACAGGCAACCAGTGGTACTGGACACACGAATATGTAGACCACGACTTTGGCTTTGACAGCTTCATGCTGCCCCGCGAAGAACTGGCCGAAAACGGTTTTGAAGACGACGAGTATCTGCTGGCCACGGACACATCTGTTGTGATCCCGACTGGCAAGACTGTCGTTGTACAAGTCACCGGCGCGGATGTGATCCACTCCTGGACCATTCCTGCCTTCGGTGTGAAACAGGATGCGGTTCCGGGTCGTCTTGCCCAGCTCTGGTTCAAAGTGGATGAAGGCAAGGAAGGCGTTTACTTCGGTCAGTGTTCCGAGCTTTGCGGTAAGGACCACTCTTACATGCCCATCACAGTCAAAGCTGTTTCCCAAGCGGATTACGACGCATGGCTGGAAGGGGCGATTGAAGAATACGCCGGCACGCCGAGCGCTGTGAAAGTTGCCGATCTGAACATGCAGATGGTCCAAGACGCGCAGGCAGCCGAATAAGCTGCCCGCTATCCCGACTCCGTTAACCCATAGCCAGTGGAACACCCCATGAGCGATGCAACCGTGAATGAATATGGCCAGGATGCCCAGTTCGACGACTATTTCGCGCTGCTGAAGCCGCGCGTGATGTCTCTGGTGGTCTTCACTGCGGCTGTTGGCCTGCTGGTTGCGCCGGTTGGGGTAAACCCTGTCATCGGCTTTGCCTCCATTCTGTTTATCGCACTGGGGGCAGGGGCCTCTGGTGCGCTGAACATGTGGTGGGATGCGGATATTGATGCGGTGATGAAACGCACCGTAAAGCGCCCTGTCCCGGACGGGCGCGTGACGCCTAAAAATGCAATGATCATGGGCTTGTGGCTGTCTGTTTTATCCGTCGGGATGCTGGCGCTGACTGCCAATTTCTTTGCTGCAGGGCTGCTGGCCTTTACGATCTTCTTTTATGCCGTTGTCTATACCATGTTCCTGAAGCGCTCGACCCCGCAAAACATCGTGATTGGCGGTGCGGCGGGGGCTTTCCCTCCGATGGTGGGCTGGGCTGTGGCCACAGGCGGGGTATCCATCGAAAGCGTAATGATGTTCGCGCTGATCTTTGTGTGGACACCACCGCATTTCTGGGCGTTGTCGCTGTTCATGAACGACGATTACACAAAGGCCGGTGTGCCGATGCTGACAGTGACACACGGCACCCGTGTGACCCGTAATAACATACTGGGCTATACTGTAGTGCTGGCGCTGGTGGCACTTGGCACGGCGTTTACATCTATCGGCGGTCCGGTTTATCTGGCGGTTACGCTGGTGCTGAACGCACTGTTCCTGCGCGGTGCAATCGGGTTGTGGCGTCGGGAAGACAGCGCCGCAGAGGCCGATAAATACGCAGACGAACGCAAGTTCTTCCGCCTGTCGCTGGTCTATCTTTTCGCACATTTTGCGGCCCTTCTGGTGGATGCAGCACTGCGCGGTTTCGCGTTCATGCCCCAATTGCCGGTGGTTTTCTGATATGGCGCTGGGTAAGGAACATCCCCTTCACGGCCGTCGCAAACGGTCCAATCTGATGCTTGGCGCGGTACTGGGCGGCTTTGTTGCGCTGGTGTTTGCGATCACGATTGTGAAGATGGCAGGCGGCAACAGTATGGAAGGTTACGACCATACGATCCGCTATAGCATCGATCCCGAACTCAAGGCGACGGAGGCTGAATAATGAGCGACGAACCGGTAAAACCCGCTGGCAAGAACAAGAAAGTGGTCTTCAATCTGGTCACGATCGTTGCTCTCATGCTGGGCCTGTCGTTTGCATCGGTGCCTTTGTATGACTGGTTCTGCCGCGTGACCGGCTGGGGCGGGGTGACCAATGTGGCGGTTGCTGACAGCGATGTCATTCTGGACAAAACCGTGAAGATCCGCTTCGATGCGTCCCTTGAACGGGACATGCCCTGGACCTTCAAACCTGTCGTGCATGAAATGGAAGTGCGGATCGGGGAAACCGGTCTGGCATTCTACGAAGCACATAACCCGACCGACAAACCGGTTGCGGGACGGGCCAGCTATAACGTTTACCCCTATGCAACGGGTAACTATTTTAACAAAATCGAGTGTTTCTGCTTCACCATGCAGGTTCTGCAACCCGGTGAAACCGTCATGATGCCGGTCACATTCTTTGTCGACCCCGAGATGCTGGACGACAGCGAGGCAAAATACGCGAAAACGATCACGCTCAGCTATACGTTCCACGTGGCTGATCTGCCGGAACAAGAGCAGGCTGCTCTTGCGGTGGATGACGCGAAAACAGTAAATTAGGGATAACCTGTTGTGTTGAACCACTCTCACAAACACGTTATCCAGCAACACCAATGCCTGAAAACGGCATTTCCGGAAGGGCCGCAGCGCAGCCCCGTCGGGAAAGCCCAAGATGCGAATATAGGGACGAACCACCATGGCGCATGAAAAAAACCACGACTACCACATTCTGAACCCCAGTATCTGGCCACTGGCCGGCGCGTTTGGCGCCTTCGTCATGCTGGCTGGCGGTGTGTTCTATATGAACGACCACACCTTCCCTTGGGTCTTCCTGATCGGCCTTGTGATGGTGCTCTATGTGATGTTTGCATGGTGGTCCGAAGTTGTGGATGAGGCCCATGTCGGGGATCACACACCGGTGGTGGTGATCGGTCTGCGCTATGGCGTGATCATGTTCATCATGTCCGAAGTCATGTTCTTCGTGGCGTGGTTCTGGTCTTTCTTCAAACACGCGCTCTACCCGATGGGGCCAATGTCTCCGATCGTAGATGGCGTCTGGCCGCCACAAGGGATCGAAACCTTCGATCCATGGCACCTGCCACTGATCAACACACTGATCCTGCTGTGTTCCGGCTGTCTGGCTACTTGGGCACACCACGCGATTGCCCACGAGAACGACCGTGACGGCCTGAAAAAAGGGCTTTGGGGTGCTGTTCTGCTGGGGATCCTGTTCACGATCTTCCAAGCATACGAATACAGCCACGCGGCATTCGGCTTCTCTGGCAACATCTATGGCGCCAACTTCTTCATGGCGACAGGCTTCCATGGCTTCCACGTTGTAATCGGGACCATCTTCCTCGCGGTTTGTCTGGTGCGTGCCTACAAGGGTCACTTCACACCGGAACGTCACGTCGGCTTTGAAGCTGCGGCCTGGTACTGGCACTTTGTGGATGTGGTCTGGCTGTTCCTCTTTGCTGCCATCTACATCTGGGGCCAATAACCAGAGGCTTGTCCTGATGCTCTGGTGCCGGAAGACCGGACAGGGCTAAGTGGATACGAGACATAAAAGGGCGCGGGCTGGAAGGTTCGCGCCTTTGCCGTTTGAAAATGTCGGACGGTTGGAAACGAGTATTTGGAGAACATTTAAGCATGAGCGCGCGAATGATTTTGCCCCTGCTGTTCGGTATTGCAGGTGTTGCTACCTTGCTGTGGCTGGGGTTCTGGCAGTTGGACCGGCTTGCGTGGAAAGAGGACCGTCTGGCCCAGATCGAGGCGCGCAAGTCAGCGGCGGCGGCACCGCTGGAGCCGTATTTCCACGAAAGCGGCCCGCTGGAGGAAGACAACTATCGCCGTGTAACCTTTGAAGGGGTGCTGACGGACAAACAGGCCCATGTGCTGACCTCTCTGAAGTTTACGGGGGCCGGTTTCCGTATCCTGCAAGAGGTGATCTGGAACGATAAAGCCTTCATGCTTGATCTCGGGTTTGTACCGGAGGCGGAGAAAGATGCGCCCCGTCCTACGGGTCCGGTTCGGGTGGTGGGGAATATCCTCAATCCCGATGATTATGATGAGTCGTTTACACCTGATCCCGACCTGGACAAGAACATCTGGTTCGCCCGCTATCTGCCGATGCTGGCGGAAAAGCTGGATGTTCTACCCTTTATGATAGTGGTTGAGGCAGCGGAATACCGCAAAGACGGCGCTTGGGTGCCTTATGATGCCGTAACCCCGTTGCCCGTTTCGGTGAATATCCCTAATGATCACCGCGAATACGCGATCACATGGTTTTCATTAGCGGTTGTCTGGTTCGGGATGACGGCTTACCTGTTGTGGCGCATCAGGCAGAAAACGGTTTAGGCAAGGCTGGCATGAAATATATCTCCACACGCGGGCAGGCGCCCGAGCTGACATTTGAAGAAGCGATGCTGACAGGACTGGCGCGCGATGGCGGCTTGTATGTGCCTGAAAGCTGGCCAAGCCTGAGCGAAGACCAGATCGCGGGCTTTGCCGGTAAATCTTACGAGGATGTGGCCTTTGAAGTGATGAAGCCTTTCGTGGGCGATACCTTCGATGACACGGAATTCCGCGAGATCATCGCCAAGGCGTACAGCAGTTTCGGGCATGACGCCCGCTGTCCTGTGGTGCAACTGGACAGCAACCACTATCTGCTGGAGCTATTCCACGGCCCGACGCTGGCGTTCAAAGATGTGGCGATGCAGTTGATCGGCCAGATGTTCGAAGCCGCGCTGAAACGTTCCGGCAAACGGGTGACGATTGTCGGGGCGACCAGTGGCGACACCGGCTCGGCCGCGATTGAAGCCTTTCGCGGGCTGGACGCGGTGGATGTGTTTATCATGTACCCCCATGGGCGCGTATCCGAGGTACAGCGCCGCCAGATGACCACTCCGGTTGAAGACAACGTTCATGCGCTGGCGGTGGATGGTGACTTTGACACCTGTCAGGCCTTGTTGAAGGATATGTTCAACGATTTCGAATTCCGCGATTCTGTACAGCTTGCCGGTGTGAACAGCATCAATTGGGCGCGGGTGCTGGCACAGGTGGTGTATTACTTTACCTCTGCCGTGTCGCTGGGCGCGCCTCACCGGAAGATTTCTTTCACGGTGCCCACAGGCAATTTCGGTGACATTTTTGCCGGCTATGTGGCCAAACGCATGGGGCTACCGATTGAACGGCTGGTGATTGCGACGAACCAGAACGACATCCTGCACCGCACGTTGCAATCGGGCGATCATGCGAAAACAGGTGTTGTGCCGTCGATCAGCCCTTCCATGGATATTCAGGTCAGCTCCAATTACGAACGGTTAGTATTTGACCTTTATGATCGGGAAGGAGAGGCCGTTGCCCAGCTGTTCGAGGCACTGAAAGACGTCGGGTCTTTCAAACTGTCCCAAGGGGCGTTGAGCCGTATGGCGGAGGAATTTGACTCAGGGCGCGTTTCGGAAGAGGAAACCAGTGCTGCGATCAGGGACTTTTACCAGCGCACCGGCGAAGTACTGTGCCCCCATTCGGCCATCGGGGCGAAAATCGGGGACGAAATGCAAGGCGAAGTGCCGATGATCACGCTTGCCACCGCCCATCCTGCCAAGTTTCCGGCAGCGGTTGAGGCGGCTTGCGGCGAACATCCGGCCCTGCCTCCACGTATGGCAGACCTGTTTGAACGCGACGAGCGCGTGACACGGGTCGCAGGCGATTTGGCAGCTGTCGAGGCTGTTATTCGAGAAAGGATTGCGGGTTGACCGTAGAAATACACACACTCTCCAACGGATTCCGCGTTGTTACCGAACATATGCCGGGGCTGAAATCAGCTTCTTTGGGCATCTGGGTTGGTGCGGGCGGACGGCACGAGCGGCCCGAGCAAAACGGGATCGCCCATTTTCTGGAGCATATGGCCTTTAAGGGCACAAAAAAACGTAACGCCTTGCAGATTGCCGAAGCGATCGAGGATGTGGGCGGGTATATCAACGCCTACACCAGCCGCGAGATGACGGCCTATTATGTGCGGGTTCTGGAAAACGATGTGACACTGGCGATGGATGTGATCAGTGACATTGTGTTGAACTCTGTCTTTGATCCGGCTGAGGTGGAAACCGAGCGGGGCGTGATCCTGCAGGAAATCGGCCAGTCGCTCGACACGCCGGATGATGTGATCTTTGACTGGCTGCAAGAGGTGTCCTATCCCGACCAGCCCATCGGGCGCACGATTCTCGGCCCTGAAGAGCGCGTGCGCTCCTTCACCCGTGCAGATTTGCAGGCGTTTGTAAAAGAACAATACCGCCCAGAGCAGATGGTTCTGTCTGCAGCAGGGGCTGTGGATCATGACCAGTTGGTGAAACTGGCAGAAGAAGCTTTTGGCCATATGGAACGGGGCGGGGCACCTGTGCTGCTGCAACCCGCGCTTTATCGTGGCGGCGAACACCGTGTCGTTAAAGATCTGGAGCAGGCGCATTTTGCACTGGCATTTGAAACAGCCAGCTACAAGGACGATGAAATCTACACCGCGCAGGTGTTTTCGCTCGCTCTTGGTGGTGGGATGTCCAGCCGCCTGTTTCAGGAGGTCCGCGAAAAACGCGGGCTGTGTTACACGATCTACGCGCAGGCAGGCGCCTATGCCGATACAGGCGCCCTGACGATCTATGCCGGCACCAGCGGTTCGGATGTGGCGGACCTGTCTACCCTGTGCATCGACGAGCTGCGCCGTGCCGCCGGTGATATGGGCGAGGCCGAAGTCAACCGCGCCCGTGTGCAGATGAAGGCAGGGATGCTAATGGGGCTGGAAAGCCCTTCGTCCCGCTGTGAACGTCTGGCGCGGATGGTGATGATCTGGGGCCGTGTGCCCGGACTGGACGAGGTGGTGGCCAAGATCGACGGTGTGGATCGCGCGGGGGTTGCGGAGTATGCCGCACGGCTTTGCGCGTCCGGAGTTCCGTCGCTCGCGCTCTATGGTCCGGTTGCGGATGCGCCGGAAGTGGGCGTGCTGGCGGATCGGCTGGCGGCCTGACCTGTGGCCCGCATCACCTTTGACGATGTATCCCTGACACTGGACGGGCGGCAGGTTTTCGGACCGGCCTCTCTGGTGCTGGCAGAGCGTCGCATCGGGGTTATCGGGCAGAACGGAGCAGGCAAATCCAGCTTTCTGCGCTTGATGGCGGGGCTGGTGAAGCCGGACAGCGGACAGGTGCGACTGGGTGACAGCGATGTTTACACTGACCGTAAGGCGGTGCTGGCGGGAATCGGTGTGATCTTTCAAAACCCCGATCACCAGATCCTGTTTCCCACCGTGGCCGAGGAAATTGCTTTCGGGCTTACCCAGCTTGGCGCATCAAAGGCAGAAGCACATGCGCGCGCATTGCGCGTTCTGGCAGAGCAGAACCGTGCGGATTGGGCGGACCGGCAGTGTTACACCCTGTCAGGCGGGCAGCGGCATTTTCTGTGCCTGATGGCGGTTCTGGCGATGGAGCCGGATGTGATCCTGCTGGACGAACCCTATGCGGGGCTTGATATTCCCACATCTGCGCAGTTGCACCGGCAGTTGGACGGTCTGGCCCAATCGCTGGTGATGATAACCCATGATCCGGCGCTGCTGGCTGACTACGATCGTGTGATCTGGATCGACGGTGGCAGGGTGGAGTCAGATGGCGCACCCGCAGAGGTGCTGCCGGGTTTCATATCAGAAATGGAGCATCGCGGCGCATGTTGAGCCTGACGCTGGAGCGGCAAAGCTGGGCCCATCGCATCCCTGTTGGCTGGAAACTGGCCATATTGTTTGCTCTGACTTTTGTAACCTTTCCGATTGAACGGCTCGACCCCCTGATAGCGGGGATTGTGCTGGTGGTTCTGGGTTGGACCAGTCTGGGGCGTACAGGATTCCGCGCGAGCCTACGGGCGTTGCGTCCGGTTCTGTGGTTTGTGGTGATTATTCTTGTTTACCACCTCCTTGTCGGGCGTCTGCATCAGGGGGCGGTTATTGTTCTGAAAATGCTGTTGTTGTTTAGCGCGGCGAATTTTGTGACCATGACCAGCAAGCTTAGCGACATGATGGAGCTGGTCATCCGGCTGCTCTCGCCCTTACGCAGGGTTGGTTTTCCGCCTGAAAGGATAGCACTTGCTTTTGCTTTGGTGATCCGCTTTACCCCTGTGCTAGGCCAGCGCGGCGCGCGTCTGGCAGAGGCTTGGCGGGCGCGATCCGCGCGTCGGGTCGGACCCCGAATTGTTGCCCCCCTAGCGGTGTCGGCACTGGATGATGCGGATCAGGTTGCCGAGGCGCTGCGCGCGCGGGGCGGTCTGCGCGAATAGGAGGAAGACTATGGAAAGAAATATCGTATATATTGCCGTTTTTGGGGCACTGATTGCTGCACTCGGGCTACTGCCGAAAGTAACCCTGATGAGCGGTATTCCGATTACTGCCCAATCCATGGGGATCATGCTCTGCGGGACTGTGCTGGGTGCGCGTAAAGGCGCTTTGGCGGTGCTGCTGTTTCTGGCGCTGGTGGCGCTCGGTCTGCCGCTTCTTGCGGGCGGACGTGGTGGTTTGGGCGTGTTTACAACGCCTTGGGCCGGTTTTCTCTTCGGCTTTCCGGTTGCGGCCTTTGTGACTGGACTTGTCATGCGCTGGTTGCGCGGTGCTCGTGTGGGTGTGGTGGCAGCTGTTGCCTCTGTGATCGGCGGGATCGGCGCGCTCTACGCTATTGCGGTGCCTTATTATATGGTGATGACAGGGGCCGGTCTGGCCGATGCGATTGCCACAGCGGCGCTGCCCTTCATTCCGGGCGATCTGGTCAAAGCCGTTGTTGCCGGTGCCATCACTGGCACTGTTTACAAAGCACGTCCCCGCGCTGTGATGTCACGCGCCTGATCTAGACTTCCAACAGCAAAGCGGTTCCAAGCCCGCCCGCCGCCGCAATTGCGGCAAGGCCGGTGCCACCGCTTTGCTGCAATTCATGAAACAGGCGTACTGCATTGATCGCGCCTGACGCGCCGATGGGATGCCCCCGCGCCAAAGCGCCGCCACCGCGGTTCATTGTGTCCGGATCAAGCCCTGCTGCCCGCTGACAAGCGATCGCCTGCACGGCATAAGCCTCCATAACCTCGCTACAAGCCAGCGCGCCCGGGGCAAGACCCGCCTGTGTGAGCGCGCGCTGTATGGCAACGACTGGCGCTGTAGCAGGTGTTTCCGGCGCTGCGCCCAGTGTGGCGCCACCCAGAACCCGCGCAGGCTTCAAACGGGTGACTTCTCTGGCCAGCTTCTCATCTACCACCAGAACAAATGCTGCCGCATCAGCCTTTACGGCGGTGTTCGCCGCGCTGAGGCTGCCGGTCACACTTGGTGCACGCTCTGCGGTGCGAATTGATAGCTTGCGGGTAAAGGCGTCCCTGTCCAAACCGTTCAGTGTTACAATCTCCTGCCCCAGTCGCTCGGTCGCCGCGCGGGCCTTGGCATGGCTTTCCACTGCAAAGCAGTCCTGTTCGCTGCGGGAGATTCCCAGATCCCTAGCAAGTTGCGCTGCACTTTCGTGCAGGTCGGGGTCACGTTCCGGCCAAGGGCTGAAAGGGGGGCGGTCGTAAGCCGACGGTGCTCCGCCATCGGGATCAGTGCGTAAACGGGCAGGGCGGCGGGAATGGCTTTCCGCGCCACCGGCCAGCACCGCACGTGCTGCACCGGATTGCACCAGACGCGCTGCCAACAGGATCGCATCAAGCCCGCCGGCACATTGGCGGTCGATGGACAGGCCCGCCACCGTCTCCGGCAGGCCGGCAGCAAGTGCGGCGAGCCGTGCAGGATTACCGCCTCCGTAAAGCGCATTCGACAGGATAACTTCGTCAACATCGCAAGGGCAGTCGGCAAGACAGGCTTGCAGAACAGGGGCCGCCAGTTCGTGCAGTTCTAACCGCGCAAAGGCGCCGTTTTCGGGGGCGACCGCGCTGCGGTATCCGGCAATGATGAAGGCTTGGCTCATGGCAACAACCGCTCCAAAGCGCGGTAATCCGGTTTGCCAGAGGCAAGGCGGGGCAATTCGGGCAGGTTGGTCAGGGTTTTCAGTGCGGCCGGACAGGGGGCCGCGCCCTCAACAAATCCGTGCAGGATATAACCGCGCAGCGGATCAGGCACGGGCAGAACCGCAGCGGCCGTTGCGCCAGCGGTGATCAGGCCGATTTCCAGTTGATCCAGCGATACCGATGTATCGGCAATTGTAAGAATGCGATCCTGCCGCCCTGTTAGAAACAGAAAGCCGTTCGACCCTAACCTGCCGATTTCCCCGACAGTGATCCATCCGTCTTTGACCTGCGTACTGCCGCTTTGCCCGCTGGCGTATTCCGTGAACAGCATCGGGCTGCGCACCCAGACCAGACCTTCTGCGCCGCTCTGACAAGGCTGGCCCTTCGGATCGCGGATTTCTATATCAACACCCGGAAAGGCGGCACCAACCGCGTTTGCGGGGGCAGAGCTGTCGGCCAGAGTGATGAAACTGGTCTCTGCGGCGCCGTAAAACCGCCAGACTTGCGCATTGGGCAAAATCGTTGCCACATGCGCTGCGGTTTCCGGATCAAACGGACCGCCACCGCTGATGACATGGGTTACATCTGGCGCGATCTGGCGGATCAGGCGCAACTGTGTCGGGGTGGCGTAGAGATGGGTGATGCCCCGTGCAGCCAATCCGCTGCGCGGCAGGAAATGCAGATGCGCACCGCAGCACAGGGCCTCAACAGCAGCATAGAGCGAGAGGGAATAGGTGAGATCCCCGAAAACTCCAACCCGCGCATCCGGTCCGAGGCCGAGCCGCCCGGCTAGCACCGCAATGGAATACCCCCAACTTGACGCGCTGCGCCGGATCACCTTGGGCGGGCCACTGCTGCCCCCTGTCAGGGTGAAAAAATGACCTGCCAGATCGGGGGCGGTCACAGGCGGGCCGATGACCGGAGACAGACCAGCTTCAAGTGCCTGAAAGAAACCTGCCATAGCACGGGCTGGGTCGGCAGGATTGCCTTGGCGTGTCGCTGGTACAGCCGCTGCCTGCGCCGCAGTCAGGGTGACGCCGTCAAAATCCGTTAACGCTGCTTTCGGGTGCCAGATAAGCTTGTTCATACGGGCGGTGTAACGGGGATTGCAGGCCGGCTCAATCCTGTTGGAGCAGAGCCTGATTGCCGGTTTCACGGTCTAATGCTGGCAAACCGTGCATTTTTTACCGACAAACAGCGGCTTGTGCTTTTCTTGCGGGCGGTCTTGTTCTAAGAGCGGGTCACTTGCGATCCAAGGAGTGCTGCACATGTTTTCCAACAGTTTTATCGACAAAGACGCGATGGCCGAACTGGCAGCCAAGATGCTGCTGGAAATCAAGGCAGTTAACTTTCGCGCGGACGAACCCTACACTTTTGCCAGCGGACTGGCCTCTCCGGTGTATATCGACTGCCGCAAACTGATTTCCTATCCCCATATCCGCAGCGCGCTGATGGATTTTGCCGTAGCAACGCTCTACCGCGATGTGGGGTTCGAACAGTTCGACGCCGCTGCGGGCGGTGAAACTGCGGGCATTCCCTTCGCCGCATGGATCGCAGAGCGCATGGCCCTGCCGATGCAATATGTACGCAAGAAACCAAAAGGTTACGGGCGTGATGCGCAAATTGAGGGCGACATTTCCGAAGGCCAGCGGGTGCTGCTGGTAGAGGATCTGACCACCGACGGCGGTTCCAAGTTGCGTTTTGCCGAAGCGATCCGCAAGGCGGGTGCTACCTGTGATCACACGCTGGTGGTGTTTTACTATGACATCTTCAAGAACACCCACGAAATGCTGGCCGAGAACGGCCTGAAGCTGCACTACCTGGTAACCTGGTGGGACGTGCTGAAGGTGGCGCGTGCGCAGGGCAATTTCGATGACGCAACACTGGATCAGGTAGAGGCATTCCTGAATGCGCCGCTGGAATGGTCCAAGGCGAATGGCGGTGTCTACGAACTCCCCAGCGCAGGATAGGATTCGCGGCTTCAGTGCGGCAATCCTGATAATTGTTAAAATCTGTTAAAGCCCTCCGCGTCAAAACGGGGGGTTTTTTCGTTTTTCTGTGGATAAGCCCGAATTAGCTGGGGATGGAACGGGGGCGGTTCCAAGTTTTTTCTTTACATGAAGCCGGATTGCTTACACCATATCTTGTAAGGGCAGCGGGAATAATCCGTAAACCTAGCGCCAACACCTATAATTTGTTGCGGCGCGTATCGGGTGGGCAACCAAGAAGGCAACAGGCATGACAAGCACAGAGCAATATCTTGATAGCGGCGAAATGCATCCAATTGATGTGGTCGAAACACTGGCCGAACATTACGACTGGGCATTTGACCGCGTGGCCGAAGACCAGATCGCCATGGCGATCGAAGGGGCGTGGCGCACCTATTCCATCACACTGGCCTGGTCGGCCTATGATGAAACTCTGCGAATGATCTGTTCGTTCGAGATGGCACCGCCGGAGGAAAAACTTCCGGCGTTGTTTCAGGCAATGAATTTGGCGAATGACAAATGCTGGGCGGGGTCTTTTTCGCTCTGGGACGAACAGCAACTGATGGTCTACCGTTACGGCCTGATGCTGGGCGGGGGCGTTTCAGCCGCACCCGAGCAGGTGGACCAGATGCTCACGGCAGCGGTTATGGCCTGCGAGCGGTTCTATCCGGCATTTCAGCTGATCTGCTGGGGTGATGAAACGGTGGAGCGGGCAATGGATATTGCCATGTCCGAAGCTTACGGCCGCGCCTGAGAGCTGATGCAGTGAACAAGCCTGCGAGACGGGCTTGATTTCCCTATGGGCATCCCTCAAGGTCCGCCATGAATCGGCGGGACTTTAAGAGGGTAAAGAACGTGACTTTACAACGCGTAAATGAGGGCGGCCTAGTGCTGCTGGGCTGTGGTAAAATGGGCTCTGCCATGTTGCAGGGCTGGTTGTCCCAAGGGGTAAAACCGCCGTCCGTTTCCATCCTTGATCCGTCCCCTTCGGACTGGGTGCAGGCCTTACAGGCAGACGGTGTGGGCGTGAACACGGATTTGCCGAATGCGCCTGCGGTTTGTATCGTCGCTGTGAAGCCGCAAATGATGGGCGAAGCCTTGCCCCGTTTGCAGGCGATGGGCAACGGCAGCACGGTGTTCATTTCTGTTGCGGCAGGCACACCGATTGCCGCCTTTGAAGCGGTTCTTGGGGACAAAACTCCGATCATCCGCGCAATGCCGAACACCCCCGCTGCGGTGTCAAAGGGGATTACCGCATTAATCGGGAATGCAAATATTTCCGAAGCAGATATGCAGATGGCCGAAAATCTGCTGCAAGCAGTCGGCCAGACTGTCCGGCTGGAGGACGAGGGCCAGATGGACGCAGTAACGGCTGTGTCCGGCTCTGGTCCGGCCTATGTGTTCCACCTGATCGAAACGCTTGCCGCTGCAGGAGAGGCCGAAGGGCTGAGCGCTGAACTGTCATTGAAACTGGCCCGTGCCACTGTGGCTGGTGCAGGGGCGCTGGCAGAGCAGGCCGAAGAAGATCCCGCACAGTTGCGGCGCAATGTGACCTCCCCCGCGGGGACAACAGCCGCCGCACTTGAGGTGCTGATGGACGCGGAAACCGGCTTTCCGCCCCTGCTGCGCCGGGGCGTCAAAGCCGCCGCAGACCGCAGCCGGGAGTTGGCGAAATGAGCGATCATCAGGACGACACCATCAGCTTTGACGATTTCGTAAAGGTAGACGTGCGCGTAGGTGTCATCACCCGCGCCGAACCCTTTCCCGAAGCCCGAAAACCGGCCATCAAGCTCTGGGTGGATTTTGGTGGAGAACTGGGGGAAAAGAAATCTTCGGCCCAGATCACCGCTCATTACACCCCAGAAACGCTGGTCGGGACGCAGGTTATGGCGGTAGTGAACTTCCCGCCGCGCCAGATAGGGCCGGTGATGTCCGAGGTTTTGGTGCTGGGCGTGCCGGATGCCAATGGGGAAGTCGTTCTGGTGCGGCCAGACCAGACTGTGCCTGCAGGCGGGCGGTTGCATTAAGTGTAACCTGCGCTGCGATCTTTCGGAATTTGAGTATTTGAGGAACATTGAAGATGGCTGACTTGCCAAGAGTATTCGTGACACGGCCTCTGCCGGAGAAGGTTCTGGAAGAAGCGGCGCGGCATTTTGAGTTGACGGTGCGCAAAGAGACGCTGCCGCTCGACAAGGGTGAGATGGCTTCGGTTTTGGGGAACTATGACGGGGTTTTGCCGACACTGGGCGACCCGCTGGGTGCGGATGTTCTGGGTAAAGGTGCGAGAGCCCGTGTTCTGGCGAATTTCGGAGTGGGGTATAACCATATCGACGTAGCAGCGGCAGAGGCAGCTGGCATGGTCGTCTCAAACACGCCCGGCGCTGTGACCGATGCAACGGCGGATATTGCAGTACTGCTGATGTTGATGACGGCTAGACGGGCGAGCGAAGCCGAAGCCGCCGTGCGGGATGGCAGCTGGCAGGGCTGGCATCCGACCCAGTATCTTGGCCTGCATGTCAGCGGAAAAACCCTTGGCGTGATCGGCACGGGACGGATCGGTAAGGCGATTGCCAAACGCTGCCACTTCGGTTTTGGAATGGATGTGGTGTTTTATAACCGCTCGACTGTTGCCGATTGTGGTGTGCCAGCCCGTCAGCTTGGTACGGTGGCCGAGGTGATGGCGGCGGCGGATGTCGTGTCTTTATCCGTGCCGGGCGGAGCGGCGAACCAGCACATGATCGGTGCGGCAGAACTGGCGGCGATGAAGCCTCATGGTATTCTGGTGAACACGGCGCGGGGCGATGTGGTGGACGAGGCGGCTTTGATCGCAGCCTTGCAATCGGGCAGCATCGGTGGCGCTGGTTTGGATGTTTATGAAAACGAGCCGACGGTGCCAGAGGCATTGCGCAAGCTGAAAAACGTGTCGCTGCTGCCCCATCTGGGCACGGCGGCGCTGGATGTGCGCACGGATATGGGGCTGATGGCGGTAGAAAACCTGCGGGCCTTTTTCGCGGGTGAGGATGTGCCCAATAGGGTAACGGTTTAACCCGTTATAAGGCTGTCCACCCATTCCGGAACGATCCGGCTGGCAGGACCGGTGCGGCTTTCATCAAAGAGCGATGCGCCAAGCGAGGGTTCCAGGTTCAACTCCAGCGTGCGTGCGCCTGCGGCGGCGGCTTCCTGAACGAAACCGGCAGCGGGATAGACGTTGCCCGATGTGCCGATAGACACAAACAGGTCTGCGCGATGCAGCCGGTCGTAAATATCTTCCATGAAATAGGGCATTTCCCCGAACCAGACCACATCCGGACGGGTGGCCGCTGTGTTGCACTTCGGGCAGGGGTCATTGGGGTGCATCTCTGCCGGAGCGTCCCATGTCTGTTCGCAGGCGGCACATCTAGCGCGGTTCAGGGCGCCGTGCATATGCCAGACCGCCTTGCTGCCGGCACGTTCGTGCAAATCGTCCACATTCTGCGTCACAATCAGCAAGTCATCCCCGAGTGCGCCTTCCAGTCGCGCCAGCGCATCATGCGCAGCGTTCGGGGCAGAGGACTGACAGTTGGCGCGGCGGGCATTGTAAAATTCGTGCACAAGGGCCGGATCGGCGGCGAAACCCTCGGGGGTGGCAACCTGTTCTATCGGGTATTTTTCCCACAGCCCGCCCGCATCGCGAAAGGTGCCGAGGCCGCTTTCAGCGGATATTCCCGCGCCTGTCAGAATGACCAGTTTCATGTTCGGCCCCTTTGCGTATTCGCTAATGACTCATAAAAAAACCGGGGCCAGTGGCCCCGGCTGTTATCCGGTAAGCAATCCTGTCGGCTGCGATTATTCGCGATTGCCGAACAAGGCCAGCAGCATCATGAACATGTTGAGGAAGTTCAGATACAGACCCAGTGCGCCCATGATCGCGGATTTACCAAGCCATTCGTTGTCGCCGTGATGGGCGTGAGCAAGGTAGGTGTTCTTGATGTTCTGCGTGTCATAAGCTGTCAGACCTGCAAAGATCAGCACACCGATCGCGTTGATTGCGAACATGATGGCAGGAGACTGCAGGAAGATGTTCAGGATCATTGCAACGATAATGCCGATCAGACCCATGAACAGGAAGCTGCCCCAGCCGGAGATGTCTTTCTTTGTGGTATAGCCCCAGAGGGACAGGGACGCGAAAGCGATCGCGGTCACAAAGAAGATCTGTGCGATGGAAAAGCCGGTGTAAACCGCGAAGATCCAGGAAATCGACAGACCCATCAGGGCGGAGAAGCCCCAGAACACCATTTGTGCGGTACCCAGTGACATCTTGTTAATCATCGCGCCAAAGCCGAAGACCACGGCCAGCGGAGCAAACATGATGACGTATTTGATCGGGCTGGTGAACATGGCCTGAAGCATGGCCACAGGGAAGATCAGTGTCGCTTCGCCGTTGACGGCGCGAGCGAAGTCCGTGCCGACGAAATAGGCGACGATGCCGGTGATGAACATTGCAACACCCATAAGGGCGTAGACTTTGTTCATATGCGCGCGCAACCCTGCGTCGATCTGGGTTGCTTCGACACCCACACCTGCGCGGCGGACTGTCTCGTATTGTGCCATTTTGGTTTTCTCCTCGAAAAACTGTTGAACATCCCTCCGGGAAGTCCGGAAGGGTTACAAAGAATATCGGTGGGATGGAGCGATTTTTCAAGAGAAACCCGTTGAAAATTGTGCTGTTAGTCCTAAAGCAGCACAATTTTCGCTATGGTTGCGGGAATTAGCCTTTCCAATGGCTTGGTGCGTCCCACAGGCTGCGGAGGGCCTCGGCTTCTGCATCAGCGCGGGTAAGGCCGATGTCGGCAAGTTGCTGATCCGTCAGTTGCATTAACCGAAGGCGCTGGCTGCGGAGATGAAAGGCGTCCGCAAGGCGACGGAACAGACCGCGTGGGCGTTTCGTCATGCGGGGCAGTGGGGTAACTGTATAAGTCATGAGGCTATCCTTTCCAATTTCGGATGTCAAATCCGGTTTGCATCAAACTTCTTGATATATAACTGCCATAGGTGTATCCATTTTTAAAACGAATGTTTGTTGGTTTAATCATCAGGGAATTTGATATGGCTCGAAATCTGGATTTAACTGCTCTGCGCAGTTTTGTTGCGGTGGCCGACACCGGCGGTGTTACGCGTGCGGCAGCGCAGCTCAACCTGACCCAATCAGCGGTTTCCATGCAGTTGAAACGGCTCGAAGAATCGCTTGGACAAAGCTTGCTCGACCGCGCCAATCGGAGTGTGACCCCGACCGCACAAGGGGAAGTGTTGCTCAGCTACGGGCGGCGCCTGCTTGCGCTGAATGACGAGGTCTGGTCCCGCATGACCGATCAAAAATTTGAGGGCGAAATCGTGTTCGGCGTGCCCCATGACATCGTCTATCCCCACATCCCCAAGGTTCTAAAACGGTTTGCTTCGGCCTATCCCAAGGTGAAAGTGAAGATGGTGTCCTGCTATACGTCCGAACTGAAACGCCAGTTTGAAGCAGGGGAATGCGATGTGATCCTGACGACAGAAACCGGCGGTGCAGAAGATTCCGTCCGTCTCGCCAGTCTGGATCTTGTCTGGTACGGCGCGCCGGGCGGGACCACATGGAAGGAACGCCCGCTCCGGATCGCGTTTGAGTCCCAATGTATTTTCCGCCCCATAGCCCTGAAATCTCTGGATGAGGCGCAGATTCCCTGGGAAATGGCCGTGGAATCCATGTCGTCCATGACTGTGGAAGCCTCTTTAAGTGCGGATCTTGGCGTGCAGGCACGGTTACAAGGGACAGCCCCGCCTTATCTGGAGGCGGTCCCGCAAGGCGCATTGCCCGAATTGCCGGAATTCCAGATCAACATGATGATTGCTCCGGCCAGCCGCAACGAAATGGCTCCGCTTCTGGCTGAAATGGTCAGAGAGGAATACTGCTGCTCTATGGAACCGCCCCGAAGGATGCAGATTGCTGTCTGAGTATGACGGCTCCCTAAAGGAGCGTTCGGCAGGCAAATGCTAGTAGTAGAAAGGGGGCAGTCCATGTGCCCCCTTTTTCACTTAATCAATCGTGATGACAACCTTGCCGGTCGCTTTGCGGGTGCGCAGCAGTTCCAGACCCTCGTTGGCCTGTTCCATCGGCAGGGTGTGGCTGACATGGGGTTTGATTTTGCCGTCCGCGTACCATTCCAGCAGTTTTGCGAGGCTGTCGTTCAGCACTGCAGGGTTGGTCTTGGAATATCCGCCCCAGTAATAGCCGATCACTGTCAGGTTTTTCACCAGCAGGATGTTGGCCGGAATTTGTGGCACCTCGCCCGAGGCGAAGCCGAGTGGGATCAGGCGGCCTTCGGGGTTCGTGGCGCGCAAGGCTTCCTTAAAAAGATCGCCGCCCACAGGATCATAGACGACATCCGCGCCGCCGAGAGCTTTTACCTGTTCTCTTAAATTGCCGCTGTCAGAAGCAATCAGGTGATCTGCACCGGCTTCCTGTGCGATCTTCAGTTTATCTGCGCCGCGTGCCACCGCGATAACCTCGGCTCCCATCAGCTTGCCCAGTTCAACCGCTGTCAGGCCGACGCCGCCGGATGCGCCAAGCACCAGCAGCCGTTCCCCCGGTTGCATCCGCGCCCTGTGATCCAGCGCCAGATGGGCGGTGCCATATCCCACCGGAAACGCGGCCGCATCAACCATTGGCATACTGTCTGGCACGGGAAGACAAATGTCGGCATCCACAGCGGCAAATTCGGCGATCCCGCCAAATCCGATGTAGGAAATAACCTTCTGTCCCACGGACAAACCTTTTACATTCGGGCCGACCGCATCAATCGTTCCGGAAATCTCCATTCCGAGCGTAAAGGGCAATTGCGGTTTTTCCTGATAGGTCCCTTTGACCAGAAGCAGATCCCCGAAATTCAGCGCACAGGCGGCGACACGGATCAGGACCTGCCCGTCGGCTGGCTCGGGTTTTTCTACCGTCCGTAGTTCGAGCGGACTTCCATGTTGGGTGACTTGCATTGCACGCATTCGGGTGTTCCTCCTTTAACTGTGCAGTGGTTTAAACGAAGTTCGCAACGAGGGGAAACGGGGATTTTCGCCGAATAAATGCACAATTGAGACTTTTAATGGAAGAAACGGCGAAAAAGTTTTTGCATAATGCAAAAAAATCTGCATTTTCGCTTCCAGACCTGCGAACATGTTAAACGATCATCTTTAGATTGTATGCAATTCGGTCTAGCACGTTAAAAGAAAGTACAAGGGGCGTATGTGGGACGAGTCGCCCCGAGGTTAAAGACAATAAATTAAATTTTGAAAATCAGTCGCATCTGTCGTCAGAGATGAAGATCAGCTGCGGGAACATGTCGTTAGACAGGACAGTGGAGACTTTTTGAATGAAACATCCGGTTGATATCCATGTTGGAAAGCGTGTGCGGCACCGTCGATGGATGCTTGGCGTGACCCAGCAACAGCTCGGCAACAAGGTTGGGATCAAGTTCCAGCAAATCCAGAAGTATGAGACCGGTATGAACCGGATCAGCGCATCGCGGCTCTGGGATATTGCCGAAGCTCTGGAGGTTCCTGTCAGCTTCTTCTTCGAAGGTTTCGACAAACCAGAAGAAATTCTCGAGGCGGAAATGCAAGCATCCGGTGATGCACAGCAAGGCGACCTTCTTTCAGATAAAGAGGCGCTGGAGTTGGTGCGTTCCTACTATGCTATCCCCGAGAACCAACGCCGCAAGCTGTTCGATCTCGCACGGGTTCTCAGCACCAACTGAGACATCCGGCTGGATTACCGGTCCGTTTCAGGCTAGACGCGCAGTTGTCCAAGACAACTATTTAACAGACGAGCGCGCCTATGCCCGAGACAGCCCCGTTATCTTCCGCACTCCACGACGAACTGCTGCGTGTCGCTCATCTGCTGGCGGATGCGGCGCGGCCGATTGCACTGCAGTATTTTCGCGGGGCAGGGCAGGACATCGAAAACAAACTGGATGGCGATTTTGATCCGGTTACTGTGGCCGACCGCCTGATCGAGCGGAAAATGCGCGAGATTCTGGCGCAGCACCGTCCGCAGGACAGTATTCTTGGCGAAGAGTTTGCAGCCTATGAAGGCACCAGCGGCCTGACATGGGTGCTGGACCCGATTGACGGAACACGGGGATTTATCTCGGGAACCCCGACTTGGGGCGTTCTGATTGCTGTCGGTCCTGAGGGCGGCCCGCTTATTGGCATGATCGACCAGCCGTTTACAGGGGAGCGGTTCATTGGCACACCAAAGCAGGCACAGTGGCTGCACCCTTCCGGGGAACGTGCGCTCGGGACGCGCACTTGTGGAGGGTTGCAGGATGCCATCCTGTTCACAACCTTTCCCGAAATCGGGACCCAGCACGAACAGGCCGCGTTCAATCGTGTGCGGGATAGGGTCAAACTGACCCGTTATGGTATAGATTGCTACGCTTACGGACTGCTTGCTGCCGGTCAGGTGGATCTGGTGATCGAGGCGGGGCTGAACGCTTATGACATCCAAGGGCCTTTGGCCGTGATAGAAGCTGCTGGCGGAATCGTAACCGACTGGCACGGTGAACCGGCTTATAACGGTGGCCAGGTTATTGCCGCCGGTGATCCCTCGCTTCATGCCGCCGCCCTGACATTATTACAGGCCGACGGTATTGTTTAACTGGTGAAAGACAGCAGGGCGTTAGTAGTGCCCGCTTTCAATTCCGTTGTAGAAATCAAAAGTTTCCAACGGAATGATGCCCGAAACGATGATTCCCATCAGGCCCAGCCAGATCACCACCGACACACCCGTTACAATCAGCGCTCTTTTACCAAGCTGCGGATTTGCAGGTGCGGAAGACGGGGTGCCTTTGACAACTGCACCATCTTCCGTCTGACTCTTCAGTTTTATCGGAAGGACGATGAACAGGGTCATAAACCAGACCACCGCATAAAGTACGAGAGCTGCGCCGATTGTCATCTAGACTTGTTCCAGTTCAACAAGGGTTCCGGTAAAATCCTTGGGGTGAAGGAAAAGGACGGGTTTGCCGTGAGCCCCGATCTTAGGTTCGCCGCTACCCAGAACCCGCGCACCACTTGCTTGCAGACGGTCCCGTGCTGCCAGAATGTCGTCTACTTCGTAACAGATGTGATGAATGCCGCCGGCAGGGTTCTTGTCCAGAAACCCCTGAATCGGAGAGTTCTCACCCAGCGGGTAGAGCAATTCTACCTTGGTGTTGGGGAGTTCTATAAACACCACGGTAACCCCGTGATCCGGTTCGTCCTGAGGTGCGCCCACATTCGCCCCGAGCGTATCGCGGTATTGCGCGCATGCGGCTTCCAGATCCGGCACGGCAATCGCCACGTGGTTCAAACGTCCAATCATCATTATCTCCTCTAATCCCGTAGGCCTGATATGGCGCGGAGGGTCGGATTTGGCAACGCGACAAAGGGCGCACCCGTTCACGCTGCAGGCAGGTTTTATGAAAACCTTACGTCTATTAGGGAACTGTTAGCAAATTTGAGGTTCCATTAGGCAGGTTTCCAGAAACAGCCCGGGGGCAGACATGCCACATGATATTGATCCCTTCACCGCCAATTTCGCGCGCAGCAGGCCCCTTGTCGGGGTGACAATCCTCTTGGCTGAAGACAGCAGGTACTGTTCCGAAGCGGTCCGGTTGATGGCATTGCGCAGCGGGGCGCGGTTGCGCCGTGTCGATAGTGTGAAATCCGCTTGCAAACACCTGAAGCTTTATAAACCGGACATCGTTATTGTCGATCTGGGATTGCCGGACGGATCGGGAATTGACCTGATACGCGATGTTGCCGGTCGGAAAATACCCAACCAGATCACAATCGCGCTAAGCGGGGATGACAGCGCGCATGTGCAGGAAGCGGTGAAAAAGGCGGGGGCGCAGGGTTTCCTTGGTAAGCCGATCCAGAACCTGTCAAAATTTCAGGACCAAATCGTGGCAATACTAAAAGCAAGCGGCATGGAGCGCGTTAGCGGAACAAAAGTGTCAGATCGGGGCGACGAGGACGTGGCGGATCTGGACCGGCAGGCGTTGTTTGATGATCTGGACAGGATACGCAAATTGCTGGAAACCGCGCTGCCGGAAAACGACCGGCATAAATTACGTTATTGCGCACAATTTGTGGATAGCGTCGGCCAGACCGCCCGAGACGTGGAACTGACCCGACAGGCCCGGGTGTTTTTCAGCCGGATCGAATCCGGTGCACAGAGCGACAAAAGCGGGCGGCAGATGCTCGAATTACTGCGTCGCAAGCTGTCCGAGAGCACACCGCTGATCCGCAACCGTGAACATGTGGCGTAAATGCTCTCTCCGGAGGGGGGGCATTTCAGGCGTGTGATGCCGCTTTAGGACTATCAGTCTTGGTTGTTTCGGCGCAGGTTTAAGGGATGAAATATCTCGCGAATCCCTGGCGGCCTGCGGGCCTGCCCCCGCAATCTGGTTTGGCTGAAGGTCAGATCACTGTTGATGATTACCTTGTGCTAAAGCTGTTGAACTTGTGTCCGGCTCATGCTGCCACCCCTTTGGTTGGGGTACCTGAACTTGCGGAAACGCTCGGCATTGGCAGTCTGTTCATAAAAGATGAACGTGGGCGTATGGGGCTCGGCAGCTTCAAGGCCCTCGGCGCGGCCTTCTCTATTGCAAAGACCGCCTATGAAAAGGCCGGAGATGCCTTGGCAGACCCGCAAGTTGCCAGCCAGGCTTTGACAGGACAGGTTTTTGTGACCGCAAGTGCGGGCAATCACGGATTGTCGGTTGCTGCGGGGGCGAAAGTTTTCGGGGCGCGTTCCGTTATTTATCTGGCGGAAACCGTGCCATCGGGGTTTGCCCAGCGTCTTCGGGATAAAGGGGCGGATGTGGTCGTGGAAGGGGCCGATTATGAGGCGAGCATGGCTGCGGCCGCCAAAGCTGCGCAGGATAACGGATGGCGGCTTTTGTCGGATAGTACGTGGGAAGCTGACACTTCCGGCAAGGATGTAATGGAGGGGTATCTTGCGCTGAGCGCAGAGATGTTCGCACAATATGATGCTGAAAACGATGCGCCGCCGACCCATATTTATTTGCAAGCGGGCGTTGGCGGTCTGGCCGCGGCAGTTGCTGCATCCCTTCGCCAGCACTGGGGCGATGACGTGCAGGTTACAGTCGTCGAACCGACTGCAGCTCCTGCTTTGCAGGAAAGTATCCGCGCCGGAAAACCTGTTGAAACCCACGGGCCTGCATCCAATATGGGGCGACTCGACTGTAAGGAACCCTCACATCTCGCACTCAAGGCGCTGGCGCGGGATGCGGACGGTTTTCTGACGCTGGAAGACAGCGATGTTGCGGAAAAAATAAAGCAGCTTGAACCTTTTGGCCTTCAAACCTCGCCCTCGGGCGGTGCAGGCTTTGCAGGTGTTGTGGCAGATGCCGCACAGCTTGGCCCGCAGGCGCGGGTGCTGGCGATCCTGTCTGAAGGTGCGGCGGATGACTGACTTTCCTGCTGTCGAATTTGAGGCCCGCCTTGCGCGGGCCCAGACCCTTATGGCAGCGGAAGATTTTGATGCGATCCTGTTAACCACTGAGGCCGAGGTTCGTTACTTCACCGGATTTCGTAGCCTGTTCTGGCAGAGCCCGACCCGCCCGTGGTTTGTCATCCTGCCCCAATCCGGCGCGCCGGTTGCCGTCATTCCCGCCATCGGTGCTGACCTGATGGGGCGCACTTGGGTCAGCGACATTCGCAGTTGGCCCAGCCCGCGCGGATTTGACGAAGGCATCAACCTGCTGGTCGAGGCGCTTATCCCATACCGCAGAATCGGCCTGCCGATGGGCGAGGAATCCAGTCTGCGTATGCCTTTGACTGATTTTCAAACGCTTAAAACTTCCCTGAAAGCAGAATTTGCGGATTGTACGCCGCTGATAAAATCCCTGCGGATGGTGAAATCGGATGCGGAAATCGCGATTTTGAAAGACATCTGCCAGATTGGTTCCCGCGCCTTCGCCCGCGTACCGGAATTTGCGCAGTCAGGCACAGCCCTGTCCGAAGTTTTCCGCCGCTTTCGCATCGCCCTGCTGGAAGAGGGCGCCGAAGAAACGCCCTATCTGGTGGGCGGCGCTGGGCCTGGCGGCTACACGGATGTGATCTCGCCGCCTGATGAAACCCCACTAGCGCAGGAGGATGTTCTGATGTTGGACACGGGGGCCAGCCTGAAGGGGTATTTCTGCGATTTCGACCGCAATTTCGCCATCGGCACCGCCAATGACGCTGCCCGCGCGGCCCATGCCCGTCTTTGGGATGCCACCGAAGCTGCATTTGATATGGCGCGCGCAGGAAAAACGATGGCTGATCTCTTCGCGGCGATGCAGGGCGTGCTGAAAGGCGGATCCGATGTAGGGCGGTTCGGCCACGGGCTCGGGATGCAATTGACGGAATGGCCTTCTATTGCGGCCCATGATCACACCGAATTGCAGGCGGGGATGGTTCTGACGCTGGAACCCTCGCTAATGCTGGATGAAACCCGTATGATGGTTGCCGAAGAAAACATCCTGATCACCAATTCCGCCCCCGTGCTGCTGACGCAGCGCGCACCGCGTGAGCTGCCGGTGATCTGACACAACAGAATAGGGGCGCAGATGGCACAGCAGTTTGAAACGGATCAGGGATACGGAGATAATGCGGCGCTGGGCCTGATTGTCTTGTCTACCGATGAAACGATGGAGCCGGAGCTGTCCGGTGTTTTCGGTCCGGCCAGAGTGCCGGTTTATCACAGCCGTTTGCCGAGTCAGGCGGATGTGACCCCCGAAACACTGGCGCAAATGGAGGCGGACTTGCCGGCAAGCGCGGCCCTTCTGCCACAAGGTGTGTCTTTCGGGGCGATCGGCTATGGCTGTACCTCTGGCGCGACGATTATCGGGGAGGACCGAGTCGCTGCTTGTGTCCACACCTCCCATGCGGGTGTTCCGGTGACCAACCCGATGACGGCGGTCATGGCCGCCTGCCGTGCGCTTGGCGCGGAAAAGATCGGGTTTCTGACACCCTATGTGGCAGATGTTTCGGCAGCGATGCGCAAGCTGTTGGAAGAAAACGGTTTTGCCATCACCGGTTTTACCAGCTTTGAAGAGGGTCGCGAAAAAGTGGTGGCGCGGATCGCGGAATCTTCGGTCCTGGCAGCGGTTGAGGAACTGGGACAGGGGGATTGCGATCTGGTCTTTGCCTCTTGCACCAATCTGCGCGCGTTCAACATCATCGAACAGGCCGAGGCGCGGATCGGCAAGCCGGTGATTTCCAGCAACTCTGCGCTGGCGTGGCATCTGGCCCATCTGGCAGGGCGTAATGTGCCGGGACCGGGGCGGTTGTTCCGGCTCTGACCCCAGCACTGACAGGCGCAAACAGCACTTTCTTGGGGTTTTCCTTTGGCCACGGGCTGGTTAGAAGGTGGCGATGACTTTTAGGCGGGACTGAACCTATGGCGATGGAAAAGAATTTTGATGCGGCCAAATCCGAGGCGGCAATTTTCGAAAAATGGGAAAAGGCAGGGGCCTTCCGCGCGGGAGCCAACAAATCCCGCGACGAAGCCTTCACCATCATGATTCCGCCCCCCAATGTGACGGGCGCCCTGCACGTTGGCCACGCCTTTAACAACACTTTGCAGGATATTATGATCCGCTGGCACCGGATGCGCGGTTTCGATACGCTCTGGCAGCCCGGACAGGACCATGCGGGGATCGCCACCCAGTTGCAGGTTGAAAAACAGCTTGCCGCCGAAGGGGGACCGACCCGCGCAGAAATGGGCCGCGATGCGTTCTTGCAGCGTGTCCATGCGTGGAAGGACGAAAAGGGCGGCACCATTATTTCCCAGCTAAAACGCCTTGGCGCGTCGGCAGATTGGGAACGCAACGCCTTTACCATGGATAAGAATTTCCATGATGCGGTGCTTAAAGTCTTTGTCGATCTCTATAACAAGGGCTTGATTTATCGCGGCAAACGGCTGGTAAACTGGGACCCTCATTTTGAAACCGCCATTTCCGATCTGGAAGTTGAAAACATAGAGATCGACGGCCATATGTGGCACTTCAAATACCCGCTGGCGGGCGGCGAAACCTATGAATACGTTGAAAAAGACGAAGACGGCAACGTTACCCTGCGCGAAACGCGGGACTATATTTCTATTGCGACCACGCGGCCTGAAACCATGCTGGGCGACGGTGCGGTTGCGGTCCACACCAAAGACGAACGCTATGCGCCGATTGTCGGTAAGCTCTGCGAAATTCCGGTTGGCCCGAAAGAGCACCGCCGTCTGATCCCGATCATCACCGATGACTATCCCGATCCCGAATTCGGGTCTGGCGCGGTTAAGATCACCGGCGCCCATGATGCAAACGACTATGGCGTGGCCAAGCGCAACAACATCCCGTTGTACCGTTTGATGGACACAAAGGCGCGGATGCGGGACGATGGTATGCCCTACGCCCAGGCGGCAGAGCGTGCCGGCGAACTTGCCAAAGGGGCGGAGTTCACCGAGGCGGATGTGGAGCAGATCAATCTGGTGCCTGACGCCTATCGCGGGATGGACCGGTTCGAGGCGCGCAAAGCGGTGATCGCGGATATTGATGCCGAAGGTCTGATGATCGAGGTGGAAGACAAGAAGATCATGCAACCTTTCTGTGACCGCTCCAAAGTGGTGATGGAACCGATGCTGACCGACCAGTGGTATGTGGACGCGGCCAAACTGGCTGTGCCGGCACTGGAAAAGGTTAAGGACGGAACTGTCCGCATCCTGCCGGAGCGGGACAAGAAGGTGTATTATCACTGGATGGAAAACATCGAGCCGTGGTGTATTTCCCGCCAGTTGTGGTGGGGTCATCAGATCCCCGTCTGGTACGGACCGCGAATGGAAAACGGCCAGATCATCCCGCAGGCACCTTGGAAGGAATTTTGCGCGGCCAATGAATCCGATCTGACCAACCAGACGATGGAATACTACGGCGGTACGGTTCTCTTGGTGGATGAAGAACCCGAAACCGTGAGTCTCGGCGGTCCACTCGGGCTGGCCGGAGCAGTGCCGGTCTGGCGCGATCCGGACGTGCTCGATACGTGGTTTTCTTCCGGTCTCTGGCCGATCGGGACGCTCGGCTGGCCCAATGACACCGAGGAACTGAAGCGGTACTTCCCGACTTCGACACTGATCACCGGCTTTGACATCCTGTTCTTCTGGGTGGCGCGGATGATGATGATGCAGCTAGAGGTGGTAAAGGAAATTCCGTTCGATACCATCTACTTGCACGCACTTGTACGGGACGAGAAGGGCGTGAAAATGTCCAAAACGCTCGGCAATGTGGTGGACCCGCTGGACCTGATCGACGAATTTGGCGCAGACGCGCTGCGCTTTACCATGACCTCTATGGCGGCCCTTGGCGGTACGCTGAAACTGTCGGTGGACCGCGTGAAGGGCAACCGGAATTTCGGCACAAAACTGTGGAATGCGGCCCGCTTTGCAGAGTTCAACGAAGCCACGCCACAGCCTGATTTCGATCCCGCCAAGGTCGAGCAAACGTTGAACAAATGGATTGTGGGCGAAACTGCCAAAGTGCGCGAAGTCGTTGATACTGCGCTTGAACAATACCGGTTTAACGACGCGGCCAACGGGCTTTACGCCTTCGTCTGGGGCAAGGTGTGTGACTGGTATGTGGAATTGTCAAAACCCCTGTTGCAGGGCGATGACGAGGCTGCCAAGGCGGAAACCAAAGCGACCCTTTCATGGACGCTGGATCAATGCCTGATCCTGTTGCACCCGATCATGCCGTTCATCACCGAACAGCTTTGGGGCGATATTGCAGAGCGGCAGAAAATGCTGATCCACGCAGACTGGCCGACCTATGGGGCGGAACTGGTCGACGCAGAGGCAGATCGGGAAATGAACTGGGTGATCGGCCTGATTGAACAGGTACGCTCTGTCCGGTCTGAAATGCGTGTAAATGCCGGTGCGAAGATTCTGATGGTACAACTGGCACTGGATGATGCAGGTAAGGCGGCGCTGGACCGGAACCTTCCCATGATCATGCGTCTGGCGCGGATTTCCGAACTGACCGCGGCAGATGAAGCACCCAAGGGTGCTGTGACATTGCCGGTGGAAGGTGGTTCCTTCTGTCTGCCATTGGCCGATGTTATTGACATCGAAGAGGAAAAGGCCCGTCTGCAAAAGGCAATCGACAAGCTGGCCAAGGAAATTGGCGGGTTGAAGGGTAAGCTGGCGAACGAAAAATTCGTCGCCAACGCGCCAGAAGCCGTCGTTGCCGAGAACCGCGACCGTCTGGAAGCCGCAGGTGTGGAACAGGATACCCTACAAGCGGCTTTTGATCGGGTCGCCGCGCTCGGCTAATCCGTTTCGCCCAAAAAATACCCCGGCTCAAAGGCCGGGGTCAGTCTGGGCAGCGCGGCGAAGAACGCCTGCGGGTTGCGACTGTGAGGCAGAAACAGGCAACCAAAGCCCAAAGGGCAAGAGCCGTTTTTCGAAACGATCAGTGCGTCGGGCCAAGGCTTGGGAACAGTGTTCCCGTGGCTGGATCGTGACGCAGTGTCAGGAAAACCTGATCGTTTTCCACCGGCGCGGCATGAATGAGATTTAGCTTGCGCAGATCGAGAACGGGAAACACGCGTTTCGCGCGATTCACGCGGTTTGTGAAATCTTTCAACTCTATCGGTTTCATCGGCAGCCATCCTGTGTGACAGTTTTTACACTATATAAGGTAGGTCGCGTGGGTTGATCGTCAATAACCGGTATATTGTGTGCTTTTTGTGGTAACCGGTATCCCGCTTTTTAACGAAGCAGATTGTCGTGAATCTGCTAGGCGGGTGATGCGATCACAGTACCTTGCACGGGTTTGCAGCCTTCGGGCAGGTCGCTTGGGCTTGTAGGCTCAGCCGTGATCGTGTTGAAGAGTATCAAGGATAAAATACTGCGGACGAGGAGACAGCCATGACCGGCCCGATGTACACAAAACTGGTAGAAACCCTACCGTCAGCGGTGCCTTTTGTCGGGCCTGAAACGCAGGAACGTGCGCGGGGCCGCAGTTTTGCGGCGCGTTTGGGTGCGAATGAGAACGTTTTTGGCCCCAGCCCTCATGCGATCGCGGCCATGACCAGAGCCGCAGGAGAGGTATGGCAATACGGCGACGCCGAGAGCTACGAGTTGAAACAGGCGCTGAGCAGGCTCCACTTTATCGAGCCGGAGAATATCATCGTTGGTGAAGGAATTGACGGTCTGCTCGGCTATATCGCCCGGATGTTTGTTGAGCCCGGCGTGAAGGTTGTAACCTCGGCAGGGGCTTATCCGACGTTCAACTACCATGTGGCCGGCTTTGGCGGGGAACTGGTGACGGTGCCGTTTAAGGGGGACTATGAAGATCCGGTTGCGTTGATAGAGAAGGCGGCTGAGGTCGGTGCGCGATTGGTTTACCTTTCCAATCCTGACAATCCTATGGGAACGGTTCACAGCGCCGAGGTTATTCAGGCCGCGATTGAAGCGGTTCCGGACAACTGTCTGTTCATACTGGACGAAGCCTATATCGAATTTGCCCCGGCAGGACACGCGCCTGCGCTGGATACCGAAGACCGCAATGTGATCCGAATGCGCACTTTTTCAAAGGCTTACGGAATGGCTGGCGCACGGATCGGTTACGGGATCGGGCAGGCGGATCTGATCACCAGTTTTAACAAAATACGCAACCATTTCGGGCTGAGCCGGATCAGTCAGGCAGGCGCGCTTGCTGCTGTGCAAGACCAGAGGTATTTGCAACAGACTGTCCAGAGCGTGGCGCAGGGGCGGAAACGGATCGAGAAAATCGCGGCAGAGCAGGGGCTGTCCGTGGTGCCGTCTGCCACAAACTTTGTCGCGATTGATTGCGGACAGGATGCAGCTTTTGCCAAGGCGGTTCTGGATCAACTGGTTGCGCGGGATATCTTTGTGCGGATGCCTTTCGTGGCACCGCAAAACCGCTGTATCCGCCTGTCGGTCGGAACACCTTCGGATCTGTCGTTGTTCGAGTTGCAATTCCCGCTCGCTCTGGAAGCGGCCAGCGGCGATTAACTATAAAGCAGCGCTCAGAACTGCCAGTGCGGCGATCTCGGCGATTTGCTGGCACCCGCCCAGCACATCGCCGCTATACCCCCCGATGCGCCGCCATGCCAGCCAGCAGAGCGGCAGACAGGACAGGACTGCCACCAGAATAAGTGGTATCGCCAACAGGCCGAGACATAGCAGCCCGATGACCAGAGCCAGCAGACCCGCAACGATAGCCGTCGGCGCGGTGACCATTCCAACTGTCGCCGCAAACCCGTTCCTTCGCGCCAGCGGCATGCCATACATAACCAGTACCATCGGCAGCCTGCTAATGGCACCTGCGGCAACAAATGCCGCCAGCCAGTTTCCTTCGATTACAGTGCCATAGCCGGACCAGCGTGCCAGCAAGACCACGATTAACGCTGCCGCACCGAAGGCTCCGATACGGCTGTCTTTCATAATTTCCAAGCGGCGGGCAGGGGTGGCTCCACCCCCGAACCCGTCGGCGCAATCGGCAATACCGTCTTCGTGTAAAGCCCCCGTCATCAGCATCAACGCGCCCAGACCGCAAGCCGCAGCGATCCCCGTTGAAACCCCGATCCAATGCAGGGTTATGGCGAATGCGCCTGCTATCAATCCCAACACTGCCCCGACCACAGGATAGGCCCAAGCGGCCTGAGCCGCGCGCTCTCCGGCGCGGAGGTGATTTACGGGAAGGGGAATGCGCGTCAGAAGGGTGAAAGCTGCGGCGATGTCCACCGGATCGAGATCGGGTTTCACAAAACCTGTACTACGCATGTCGTTCATGGGGGGTAGGCCTTCGCGAATCCGGTGTTACAGAGGGGAATTTATGGGTAAACACGGCTTCAGACAACAAAGCTTCCGCCGCGAACGGGCGTAAACAGGAACCAAAGATCTATGACACAACCTTTTTCGAGCCTTGCTGAATTCCAAACCCTTCTTGAACAGGCTGGTGCACCGGACGGCTCTGCCATTGAAGCCGCGCAGGAACGGAACGGCCAACTCACCAAACCGCCGGGTGCTTTGGGGCGACTCGAAGATTTGGCAATCTGGTATGCAGGCTGGCGCGGAGAGGCTGCGCCACGGATCGAGAATCCCCAAGTGGTTGTATTCGCAGGAAATCACGGAGTTGCCGCGCGCGGCGTTTCGGCGTTCCCGGCCGAGGTGACGGCCCAGATGGTGCTGAATTTTCAACACGGCGGCGCGGCGATCAACCAGATTTGCGCTTCTGTCGGGGCAAGCCTCGACGTCATCGCGCTGGATCTTGATACACCTACAGCGGATTTCAGCGCCGGTCCCGCCATGAGCGAGGCCGAAGTTGTAGCGGCGCTTGCAACTGGCTGGAAGGCGGTGGATCCTGCGGCGGATCTGTTTGTGGCTGGTGAAATGGGCATCGGGAACACCACCTCCGGCGCGGCGATCTGCGCCGCCCTGTTTGGTGGCAGTGCCAGCGATTGGGTCGGTCGTGGCACAGGCGTGGATGATGCTGGATTGACGCTCAAGGCGCAGGTGGTTGACGAAGGTCTGGCCGCCAATCCGCAGGCAAAAGGCAACGGTCTGGAGGCGCTGCGCTGTCTGGGCGGACGTGAACTGGCGGCCATGGCAGGTTCAATCGCTGCGGCGCGTTTTCATAAAATCCCCGTAATAATTGACGGATTTATTTCAACAGCCGCGGCGGCTTGTCTGGAAACGGCCTGCAAGGGCGCGCTTGATCATGCTGTGGCCGGACATCAGTCCGAGGAGGCAGGACACGCAAGGGCTTTGCGGGAAATCGCCAAGGAACCGATACTTTCCATGGGGTTACGGCTTGGCGAAGGTTCCGGCGCTGCGGTAGCAATCGGCGTTTTAAAAACAGCGCTTGCCTGTCATTCCGGCATGGCAACCTTTGCAGAGGCCGGTGTCGCGGACGGCGGATAAAACCGTTCAGGTAGAGAAATTGTTAAGAAAACAGAGCTAGCGTCCTACTGTACCAATCGGGATGGGTGGGCCAAGGCTTTGAAACAGGAAACGATTTCGCAGGTTGAACCACGAGTTCTGAGTGATCTGGAACGGTTCGAAGAAGCCTCTTCCGAGGCTGGTCTGATGCGACGGTACGTTCGCGGGCGTATCGCGGCCCTTCCGATCCGCCTTATACTCGCGATGGTCGGTTGTGCTTTAATTTCTGCCCTGATCTCTCCACTTTATGCCCTATTGGTCGGAAGTGTCGTTTTCCCGCTGGAAATGCTGGAATATTTCCTCCTTGCGAGGATCCGACGTCGGAAGAATTTCGAGGGAATACGTGTCAGCTTGTGCGTCACGCTTGTCAGCCTGCTTCAGGTTGCGGGGCTTGGCGCTGGAATGGTGATCGCTGGAACCTATTCTGAAAGCCTGCGAATGTTCAGTTGGGCGTATCTTTTCGGGGCCATCATGAATTCCTTGCTGATGGCCCGCTTCCATCCACCGTCTCATAAGGTCAGGCTATATGTGCTCGGGCTCGCTGGTGCGATAATTCTGGTTCATTCTGTTCTTGACGATACTGCAAAGGTAGAAATGATCGCTTCCGAAATGGCGGCGGTCGTTTCAATGATCCTGATCGTTGCCTATCTTTTTTCCCATCTTACCCACAGAGGGGCCCGCAACCGCGAGGCCGAGCGCGCCCTCATCGTAAAATCCGAAGAGGCTGGTCGCCTTGCGCTGGTGGCTGAACATGCGTCCGACAGTATTGTTCTTATGGATAAAGAGCGGAAGGTTACTTGGGTTAACGCGCGCTTCGTTACCCTGACGGGTTACACTGCGGAAGAGGCGATCGGGCGTTCGATCGGTGCGCTTCTGAACCATCCGCAAACGGATATGCGCGTTATTGATAAGATGGTGAAGAAGGTATCCAACGGGAAACCTGCCAGCGCGCGCATCCGCAACAAGACCAAATCCGGCAGGGAATTCTGGATGGAAACGCATCAGACCCCGTTTCTGGGCGAGGATGGAACCGTCGACGGTTACATCGCCGTTGAACGGGATGTCTCTGCGACCGTGCGGCAGGAGAAGGTCTTGCTGGATGCGCTTGCGCGGGCCGAGGACGCCGGCGCCGCAAAAACCGAGTTTCTGTCCCGCATGAGCCACGAGTTGCGCACACCGGCCAACGGAATATGCGGCGGTGTGGAACTTTTGAAAGATGCAGATATCTGTCGGGAACGGGAAGTTGCGCTGGCCATGCTGGACAGTTCTGCGAAACGGCTTTCCGGTATCGTGGAAAACATTAATGTCGTTGCCGATCTGGAAGCGGGAAAGCTCGTACATACGCCGGTGCAGTTCAGAATTGACGAAGTTTTGCAACAGGTTAGCGATGCGTACCGTCAGGAGCGGGAAGAAAAAGGGCTAAGCCTGCATGTCGGGATCGCCCCCGCCGCGCGCGCCCCGCTGATCGCTGACCCTGTCATACTGCGACGCATTCTGTGCCGTCTTATGTCCAACAGTGTGAAGTTCACCGTCAGCGGGGGTATATCAGTTTCGGTCGCCTTGGATACGGCCAATTGTATGCAAATCGCCATTCAGGACACCGGCGTTGGCATAGAACCTGCGAATTTGCAGCGTATATTTGAGGTGTTCGAACAGGAAGACAGCACCATGACCCGCCCCTTCGATGGGGCCGGGCTGGGCCTGTCCAGCGCCCGTGATCTTGCCCGTTTGATCGGGGCACAGATTAGCATCGAATCCGGCGCCAGTGCAGGTTGCACTGTCAGGCTTTCGCTGCCATTGGGGCCGCTTCAGGCCCCGCCTGCCGTAGTTGCGGCTTGCGCAGGGGAAGCGGGACAAGAGAATTGTCGGCAGAAAAGGCTGCTTGTCGCGGAGGATAACCGTACGAACCGCCTGTTGATCAAGTCCATGCTGAAGAATGCGGGCCACGCGCTGGAATTTGCACATGACGGTGTGCAGGCGGTCCGGCAATATGCTGACAACCGCTATGATTGCATCCTGATGGACATCAGCATGCCCAACAAGAACGGGCTTGATGCGACCCGCGATATCCGCGCCATTGAAACCGACAGGGGATTACGGCGCTGTCCGATTGTCGCGGTAACCGCCAATGCCTCGGGCGAGGATCGCAGAAAATGTGCGGCGGCCGGTATGGACGGCTTTCTGGCCAAGCCGCTGAGCCGGAAGCGGCTTCTGGAAACGATCGGGCATATCGGGACAGGCTCAGTTGGGGAGGCCGCTTTCATACATTGATCCAGCTCTGCTGTTCCTCACACAGGGAAACCAAGTTGCGCCGTTTTAACGATATCTGGCCGGGGAAAAAGGCGCGAGATCCATGTTCGGTTTTCGTCCGCTGATCAAATCGGCAACAATGCGGCCGGTTTTCGGACCCGCAGTCAACCCGACGTGTTGGTGGCCCAATGCGGCGTATCCCGAGTTTGTTTCGTCTGTGCTGCCGATCAGGGGAAGGCTGTCCGGTGTGGACGGGCGATGGCCCATCCAGGTGTCCATCCGGTCATAAGTCAGTTTGGGGAAGATGTCGCGGATGTGCCGCTTTAGCAAATTGAACGGAGCTTCCGAGGGGGGCTTCGTCAAACCGCCAAACTCCACAACTCCGGCGCAACGGATGCGCCCTGCCATCGGTGTAATGACGAACTTTCCTGCTGCAACCATCATCGGCGCTTTGGGCATGTGGGAAGGATTAACCAGTTCGATATGATACCCGCGTTCACTTTCAAGCGGTATTTCAAGGCCCATCTTCCGGCCAAGCGGTTTGGACCATGCGCCAAGCGCCAGCACTGCGTGGTCCCCGCGCAGTTCTCCGGCATCGGTTTCAAAGCCGCGCAGGCCGGTTTCATCGCGGATCACATCAGACACATGTGCGATTATGATCTTGCCGCCTTCTTCTTCAAAATGTCGGGCAAGTGCCTTTATATAGGCTCCGGGATCGCTAATGCGACCGTGATTTTTACAGCGCACGACAATGCCAAAACTGTCTGCGTAAAGGGGGTCATATCCGGCAAATTCAGCGCCCGACTGAACTTCAAAAACCACGCCGTTGTTTCTGCGGAGTTTCCAGCCGTAAGCATCAGCATCGAAACTCTGTTTGGTGGGATAGCCAAAGCAGAAGTCTTCTCCGGTGATAAATTTTTCGGCACCCGTTCCCGCAGCAAGGGCGCGGTGCTGGTCCACACTGTCATGCAGCAAACCGGCCATAGCAGAAGCAAAGCCGGTTACATGGGCATCTGTTGCATTGCGCATGAATTTCCACAAAAAGGGTATCATTTTAGGCAAATAGGACCATTTCAAAAACAGAGGGCTGTTTTTGTCCAGTACCATGAAAGGCGCCTTGCGCCACAGGCCCGGAGTCGTCACCGGCACGATAGCACCGGAAGCCAGCACACCTGCATTACCATAGGACGTCCCCGCCGCAGGGCCTTCGCGGTCAACTATGGTAACGGAATGCCCCGCCCGTTGCAGCCAGATCGCCGTGGAAATCCCGACGATGCCTGCTCCGGCAATTACTACTTCAGCCATGATGCCTCGCAAATTTCATTGTTATCAGGAATATCTACAGTGGTATGATTTGCAAAAGAAATGTTCCTGTCAGTCAGGTAAGTTCACTTTGAAAACGTGTCATATGCTTTCAACGCTTTGGCCGAATAGGCATAGGACGGGCCTCCGCCCATGTATGTCGCCATTGCCAGAGCCTCGCATAGTTCTTCCCGCGTAAGCCCGAGCCGGACAAGCGATTTCACATGGAAGCCGATGCAACTGTCACAGCGGGTGGTGATTGCAATTCCCAATGCCATAATTTCCTTTGTCTTTTCTGGCAGTGCGCCGGATTTTTTCGCCGCTGCGCCCATCTGGTTGAAACCGGCGACAGTTTCGGGAATCTCTTTGGAGAGCATCCCGATATCGGCCTGCGCGCCCTGCATAAAATCGTCCCAATCCATCGTTTTCTCCTTAACTGCGTTCGTCCGCACCCATGCGCCGTTCCAGCCAGCGCACACCGGCGCTGATGATTAGAACCAGCACCAGATATTCCAGAATAAGAAATGTGTAGAGTTCCAGCGGGCGATATTCGCTGACCACCAGTTCGTTGGCGCGGCGGGTCAATTCCTGCATGCCAATGACGCTGGCGAATGCCGACATTTTAACGATGTAAATGAACTGGTTCGCCAGCGGTGGAAGGATGCGCCTGATCGCTTGGGGCAGGATCACATATCGCATGGTCTGGGCATAGCTCAGCCCGACAGTCTGGGCCGCTTCGGTCTGGCCGCGGGCGATGGATTGTATGCCGGAACGGTAGATCTCGGCCGTGAAGGCGCTGTCTGACAGGGCCAGTGTGATCACAGCCCCCCAGAAAGGATCTATCGGGATATTCAGCCCCATGGACTTGAAGATAATCGGCAGCCCGTAAAAGACCCAGAACAACATCGGTAGCAATGGAATCGAACGTACAAATTCTACATAGATGCGGTTAACAATTCGAAGCCAACGCCGATGGGACAGGGCGGGCAGAGCCACCAGCAGCCCGAGCGCAATGGAAAAAAACGCGGCAATCAGAGAGATCAGGATGGTGTTTCCCATCCCGTTTATCAGGAATTTGATATTGATCCAGCCGGATTTCGTAGTGGGATCAATAACATACCAGCCCCACACATCAGATGAGGCACAGCCGGAAAGTGTGAGCAGGATGAGGAAGGCTGAAAGGAGTTTCAAAGGCACCCCCTAGTGCTGAAGTATCTGAGAGAGGAACTTTTGACAGCGCCCTGATTTAGGAGCAGTGAAAAACGGTTCGGGTGGACCGGCCTCTACAATTTCACCGCTGTCCATAAAGATCATCTGATCGGCAACCTTACGTGCAAAGCCCATTTCGTGCGTTACAACGATCATGGTCATTCCGTCCTGTGCCAGCGAAACCATTACGTCCAGCACTTCGGAGATCATCTCGGGATCAAGGGCCGAAGTGGGTTCGTCAAACAACATGACCTTTGGCTCCATTGTCAGACTGCGCGCGATCGCGACCCGTTGTTGCTGCCCCCCCGAAAGCTGTGAGGGGCGCTTGTCTGCCTGTTCGGGAATGCGCACCCGCTCCAGATAGTGCATTGCTCGATCGGTGGCTTCTGTACGGGACAGGCCACGGGCTTTCATTGGGCCAAGGATCAGATTGTCGAGCACGCTGAGATGGGGAAACAGATTGAATTGCTGGAACACCATACCCACTTCGGAGCGGATGGTGGCGATGGCAGCTTTGTCATTGGTTAACTCTATGCCATCCACGCGGATGATGCCGCTTTGATGCTCCTCAAGCCGGTTGATGCATCGCACTACAGTGGATTTACCGGAACCCGACGGCCCGCAAATCACAACACGCTCCCCGGATTTAACGGTCAGATTGATGTCTTTAAGCACATGAAAGTCGCCAAACCACTTGTTCACGCCGATCATTTCGATCTTGTTGTCAGACATTGTGTCTCGTCATTCCCTGATTGGGGGTTACTTCCCCGAGGGGACGAATTCACTTGAGTTTAACGGGGGATTATTCCCTTATTCAACGATGAAACGCAGCCCGTCACAAAATGGTGCGGGGATGACATAAGGAAATTCATGATGAAGTTATGGAAAATCGGGATCACCGCAGCCCTCTTGAGCCTTGGAGCGGCCTTCGGTGCTTCAGCGCAATCCGCGTTGAATGAAATACTGGATAGCGGCACGTTGAAAGTTGGTACAACGGGGGATTGGAACCCGATGACGCTGAAAGATCCGGCAACAAACAGCTACAAAGGATATGATATTGATATCATGACCGAGCTGGCCAAAGATCTGGGTGTGGAGGTGGAATTCGTCCCCACAGATTGGAAAACGCTTGTGAATGGTGTGGTCGCGGGCAAATACCACCTGACGGGCTCGGCTTCTATTTCTGCCGCGCGCATGAAGGTTGCCGGATTTTCCGACAGCTATATCGCGGTAGAAATCGTGCCCTTCACTACGAAGGACAAAGCGGACCGGTTTGATGGGACGGACAGCATCAACAAGGCGGATGTGAAGGTTGCGACCACTCTTGGTACGTCGTTTGAAAAGATGGTGCGTGACTGGTATCCGGACGCAGACATCAAAGTCGTTGAGGCACCTGCGCGGGGGTTTCAGGAGGTTATCGCCGGTCGCGCGGATGTGTTCATCACTTCGAACATCGAAGGGTCCACGCTGGAAGCCAAGTTTCCGGTGACACGGGTCAAGAATGTGGAAGCTCCGTCGAGCACGCCGATTGCAATGATCATGCCGCAAGCGGATCAGGTCTGGATCAACTATGTGAATAACTGGATCGAATTGAAAAAAGGCGAAGGCTTTTTTGAAGCGACGCGGGAAAAATGGGGTCTTTGAACCACCCTCAAAGACGCGCGAAAGGGCTGCCATCGGGCAGCCCTTTTTCGTTGCGGTTTATTGGTTGACAGACTCAGGGATTGGGTTGTTTATTAGTGTACAAACGAATAACCGCCGAGAGGTGCTGCCCCATGTACTTCCAACCGACAACGCTGGATCAGGCTGTGCAGGATGCGCAGACAGAAGGTCTGCGAATTCTGGCGGGTGGCACGGATTTTTTCCCGATGAACGGCGACCGTCTGCCCGAAGGCCCGATTTTGGACGTGACGCGGATAAAGGGTATGACCGGAATCACCCGAACGCCGGAAGGGTGGCGCATTGGTGGTGCGACCTGCTGGAGCGATATTCTGAAAGCAGAACTTCCGCTGGCGTTTGACGGGTTGAAAGCCGCCGCCAGAGAGGTCGGCTCGATCCAGATACAGAATGCCGGAACCATCGCGGGAAACCTGTGCAATGCGTCTCCGGCAGCGGATAGTGTTCCACCGTTGCTAACGCTTGGGGCGAAGGTCGAATTGACCTCTGCTTCCGGTAGGCGGTTGTTACACTTGGAAGATTTTATTCTTGGTGTGCGCAAAACAACCCTGCAAGCCGGAGAGATTCTGACAGCAGTACATATTGCCGATGCTGGGCAGGCGCGCAGCGCCTTCAGCAAGTTGGGCAGCCGCAAATATCTGGTAATTTCCATTGCGATGGTCGCTGTGCTCATTGAAATTCAAGATGGTGCAATCGCCCGCGCGCGGGTGGCGGTGGGGGCGTGTTCTCCAGTGGCACAGCGCCTGCCGGAACTGGAGGCAGAACTGCAAGGATGCAGGCAGGTTGCGGGCCTGGTCACGCCGGACCACCTCTCTGTGCTGTCCCCGATTGATGATGTGCGCGGGTCAGCAGAATACCGTCTGGAGGTCGTCGCGCCGATGATAGAGGAAGCCATCGAAAGATGTCTGGAGAGCACATGAAAGATGCTGCCCCCGAAGGGATCGCCTTCACCCTGAACAACAAACCCGTTCGGTCCAGCCCTGCAGCTGGCGAACGGCTTTCTGCAACTTTGCGCGAAAGTCTTGGGGAGCGGGATGTGAAAATCGGCTGTAACGCAGGGGATTGCGGCGCCTGTACCGTGCTGGTGGACGGTGCGCCGGTGTGCGCCTGTCTCATGTCCACAGCGCAGGCTGACGGGTGCCATGTGGAAACCCTGTCCGGTCTGGTTCAGTACGACCAAGACACCCGGGCACTGGCAGAGGCCTTTCAAAATCACGGCGCCGCCCAATGCGGTATATGTACACCGGGTATGATGGTGTCTGCGACTGCGTATTTACGAAATAAAAACAGCAGTGTGGAAGATGCGCTTGGCGGCGTGTTGTGTCGCTGCACAGGCTATCGCAAGATACTTGACGCTGTGGCCGAGGCGGCGGCAGGCGGAGCGGGGCCTTTGCCTGTGTCCGGTGGGATGGGTAAATCAATCCGGCGGCTCGACGGTGTGGCAAAGGTAGAGGGGCGCGAAGCCTTCGGGGACGATGTCGCGCCCGCAGACACACCGGTAATAAAGGTGATCCGCTCTCCCTATCCACGGGCGCGTTTTGAATTTGGCGATCTCGAAGGGTTTCGCACCCACACAGAGGGCGTGCTGGCAGTGCTGAGCGCGAAAGACATTAAAGGGCGTAACTGTTTCGGGGTGATCCCGCCTTTTGCGGACCAGCCGGTGTTTGCCGTAGCTGAAACCCGTTTTCGAGGTGAAGCCGTGGCCGCGGTTGTTGGCACACCGGAACTGATGGCACGGTTCGATCCGGCAGATTTTCCCGTCACATGGCAGGAGTTACCCGCCGTAATGGACTGTGGTCCTGCAATGGAAGCGGATGCGCCACAGCTTCATTCGGGCCGCAGTGGCAATGTTATGACCGGCGGATTTGTCCAATGCGGCGATGCGGATCGTGCTTTAAACGGGGCGGCGCAGCGCGTGTCGGGCCGCTTCAGCACAGGCTTTGTGGAACACGCCTATATCGAACCGGAAGCGGGGTTCGCCACAGTGACAGACGGGCGGGTGGAAATCCACGGCTGCACCCAAGCGCCGGTTATGGATCTGGATTCTATGGAAGAAATTCTTGGAATTGATCGTGACAGGATCAGGATTGTTCCCACGGCTGTGGGCGGCGGGTTCGGCTCCAAGCTGGATATTTCGATGCAACCTTACCTCGCGCTGGCCGCGTTGAAAATCAACGGTCCGGTGCGCATGGCCTATTCCCGCGCGGAATCCATGCAATCCACGACAAAACGCCATCCATCTGACATCGAGTTGACCATTGGTGTGGATTCTACGGGGCGCGTGCAAGGTTTCCGCTTTGACGGTCTGTTCAATACGGGCGCCTATGCAAGCTGGGGGCCGACGGTTGCCAACCGCGTACCGGTCCATGCCTCCGGTCCCTATCGCATTGCCGATTACCGCGCCGAGGCAAAGGGTATACATACCCATTGCCCGCCTTCGGGTGCTTTTCGCGGCTTTGGCGTGCCACAAGCTGCCATTGCGCAGGAGGTTCTGTTCGACGAACTCGCTGCCAAACTGGACATGGACCCGCTGGAGTTTCGCGAGCTGAACGCGCTGGAAAATGGTGCGCCAACGGTCTGCGGGCAAGTGTTTGAGCAGGGGGTCGGGATCAAGGCCTGTTTCAAAGCGCTGCGCGAACCTTGGGCCAAGGCCAAGGCAGAAGCGGCGGCGTTCAATGCAAAGGGCGGGCCCTTACGCCGCGGCGTCGGGATCGCGGCGGGCTGGTACGGTTGCGGGAATACCTCTTTGCCGAACCCTTCGACGATCAAGTCGGGCGTGCGCAGCGACGGCACGATAGTGTTGCATCAGGGGGCAATGGACATCGGGCAGGGCGCAAATACCGTTATTTCCCAGATATTTGCAGAGGCGCTCGGGGTGGATGTGAAGCACTTGCACCTGACCGGTGCGGACACGGATGTGACGCCGGACGCAGGCAAAACCAGTGCTTCGCGACAGACGTTCGTGTCCGGAAATGCGGCACGCCTCTCCGGTCTGGCGCTTCGCGCGGAAATCCTGCGCCGGTGCAATGTTGACAGCGCAGCGGCGGTAATTGAACCGTCTGAAGGTGCGCTGATCGTGCGGGACGGGTCCGCGCGGCACGAAGTTGCCCTTGGCGGTCTGGCAAGCGACTCGGAAGGCTATGTCCTGCGGGCCGAAGAAACCTATGATCCACCGACCAAACCGCTTGATAAAGACGGACAGGGCGTGCCTTACGCGCAATTCGGTTACGCCGCCCATCTGGCGGTTGTAGATGTGGATATGCGCTATGGCACTGTGCATCCGGTGCGCTTTGTGGCGGCCCATGATGTAGGTCATGCGGTGAACCCGATGTTGGTAGAAGGGCAGGTCCACGGCGGGATTGCGCAAGGGTTGGGCATGGCGCTGATGGAAGAGTTTATCCCGGGACGTACCGAAAACCTGCACGACTATCTGATCCCGACGATCGGAGACATTCCGCCAATCGAAACCCTGATTATCGAAGAACCGGACGCCCATGGTCCTTATGGGGCCAAGGGGCTTGGAGAGCATGTGTTAATTCCCACCGCACCTGCCTTGATCAACGCAATTAATCGCGCGGCAGGGGTGCAATTGCGACAGGTTCCGGTTACGCCCTCCCGTCTGAAAGCCGCAATGAAGGAGGCGCGTCATGACTGAACGGGCTGCTGTTGAGAAGATCCGCTGCGATGCCTGTCCGGTGTTGTGCTACATCGCCGAAGGCCGTTCCGGTGCCTGTGACCGTTATGCAAATCATGACGGCGAACTGGTGAGGCTTGATCCGTTGACTGTGATTGAAAACGGCGGTCCGGCTGTGCCGTTCCTGCAAGGGGCCGAATGGGACGGGGACATTGTGCAAGGTTCGCGTCCGTTTGTGACGGCTATTGGTGCGGGCACTACCTATCCTGATTACAAGCCTGCGCCGTTTATCGTCTCGGCGGAAACGCGGGGCGTGGACATGGTGACGGTCGTGACAGAAGGCATCTTCAGCTATTGCGGCGTGAAGGTGAAAATCGACACAGACCGCCACATAGGAGAGGAACGGGCCATCGTGCGCGTGGACGGAGAGCCCATCGGTCATGTGATGACGAGCGAATATGGCAGTAAGATGCTGTCCCTTGGCGGGGTGGACCACCTGACCGGAGGGTCGAAGAAGGAAGGCCGCGTCACTTGCGATGCTTTGTTGGCTTTGTGCAATTGTGAGCCCGTCGAGATGGAGATTGATGATGGTTCTGTTGTAATTGTACAAGCAGGTAAGGCGCCGATCATCAACGGAGAGCAGGAAAGACTGATGCGGGTGGGCTGTGGTTCCGCCGCAATCGGCATGTTTGCGGCCCAGTGGAAGGGGCATGCAGACGAGGTGATTGTGGTGGACGATCATATCACCGGTGTACTGTCCGAACATCAGGCCGGCGTCCTGCTGGACATCCCGCCGAGCGGCATCCGCGTGGTCGGTCGCCGCTCTACTCCGGGGCGGTATTTTCAGGTGGCCGAACCGGGCACGGGATGGGGCGGCACCGATATTTCCGATCCGCTGAAAGTAATCAAAAACGTGAACCCCAAAGTGGCATGGCCCGGATTGCGGTTGTTTATGATCTCGACGACTGGCGAACAATGGGCCTATTTCGAGCTGGATAAGGATCTGGTGCCCCAACCTGCGGAAGCACCCGCCGCGTTGCGGGCCAGTGCGGAAAGGGTGGCCGAGAATTGCGAGCCTTCCGTCTGTTCGGTGCTGTTCATGGGCGGCGCAGGGGGATCCCTGCGGGCGGGGGTCACGGAAAATCCGGTAAAGTTGACCCGATCCGTGCGCGATACGCTGACACAAGTGACGATAGGCGGCGCCGAGGCCTATCTCTGGCCGGGTGGGGGCATCACCGTGATGGCCGATGTGACTCAAATGCCATCTAACGCCTTTGGCTATGTGCCGACGCCCGCTCTTGTCGCGCCGATCGAATTTACCATGCGTCGCAGCGATTATATTGCTTTGGGCGGGTATGAAGCCGAGATTCGCAAGGTTGACGAGGTGCTGGACGGCAAGGAACGCCGCATTGGTGGCGCAGAGGCGGCAGAATGATCGCAGCACGGATTTCCGCCGACAGGTTGCACCTGCAGCACGGGCCGATTGATCTGATCATCGGCGTTGACGGTGACCGTGAAGCCGCGTTTGCCGCCGCTGAAGCACGTTTTTCCACGATCCTTGAAGAACTTGTCGCGGAACTCCCCCTGTTGCGCAAGCCGATGCCGGTGGCGCCGCGCGGGCATGTGGCACAACGTATGGCGCGGGCGGCGGCGGGATATCGGGATTTCGTCACGCCCATGGCTGCGGTGGCAGGGGCTGTTGCAGATGAAGTTTTAACCGCGATCCGGACGCAAACACGCCCTGAACGGGCATATGTGAACAACGGCGGTGACATCGCGGTGTTTTTGGCCAAAGGACAAACGTTTAACGTGGGTATTGCCGGACTGGATGCAGCGGCGCTGGGCAATGTGACACTGCGCTCGGGTGACGGGATTGGCGGGATTGCCACCAGCGGGCAGGGCGGGCGTAGCCTGTCCCTTGGGATCGCCCAAAGCGTGACGGTTCTGGCTGACTGCGCGGCGGTGGCGGATGCCGCAGCGACACTGATTGCCAACAGGGTTGATTTGCCGGACCATCCCGCTATCACGCGGGAGAGGGCAGACCGGCTGGACCCTGACAGCGATCTGGGCGACCGGATGGTTGTTACGGGATGCGGCCCTTTGGGGGCGAAGGACAAAAGGCGCGCCTTGGAAAATGGCGCGCGACTTGCGCAGGATTTACAGGCGCAAGGACGCATAAAAGCGGCTTACCTGCTGTTGCAGGGGGAAAGCCGTGTGATCGGGATAGAGGAGCTGGCACATGCCTGACGTAGTGGTTCGCAAGATTATGACAACGATGGAGGAAATCCATCACGAATTCGGCCCCGAGCCGGAGGTGCCCCTGCGCCGTGTCGCGGCTGTAGCGGTGATTAAAAATCCGTTTGCGGGAAGTTATGTTGCTGATATCGCAGGATTTATGGAAAATCTGAAGCCTTTGGGGCTGGAGATGGCGCAAAAGGCGCTGGCGCTTTTGGGCGGGGATGCTTCAGTTGTTGAAGGCTATGGCAAGGGCTCTATCGTGGGCACCGCCGGAGAGTTGGAACACGGTGCGCTCTGGCATGCGCCGGGGGGCTATGCCATGCGCGAACTGCTTGGAGATGCGGCGGCGATTGTGCCATCGACGAAAAAGGTCGGTGCGGCGGGGACACGGCTGGACGTGCCGATCACCCATATCAACGCTTCCTACGTGCGCAGCCATTTTGACGCGATGGAAATCGGTATGAATGATGCGCCCCGCGCCGACGAGTTGGCCTTCATTCTGGTGATGAGCACAGGCGCGCGCATTCATGCGCGGGTCGGTGGTTTGGCCGCAGACGAGATTACAGGGAAGGACGGGTTGAGATGAGCGCGAAAATCAGAAAAACCGCTGTTTGGGTGGAAGAAACCCATCTGGAAATGGGCCGCGAGATTTCGCCACCCACGCGCAAGGCGGTGGCTGTTGCCGTGATCGAAAATCCCTTCGCGGGCAGTTATACCGAAGACCTGACGCCGCTGATGGACATTGGCGCTGAACTGGGTGGACTGCTGGGAGAGCGCTGCGTTCAGGCGCTTGGGATCACACCGGAGCAGGCGGAAAGCTATGGAAAGTCCGCGATGGTGGGCGAAAACGGTGAACTGGAACACGCCGCTGCGATCCTGCACCCCAAACTGGGTGCACCGCTTCGCAAGGCGGTTGAGAAAGGGGCGGCTCTGGTGCCTTCGTCGAAAAAAATGGGGGGTCCGGGGCAGGATCTGGACGTGCCGCTGGGCCATAAGGATGCGGCTTACGTGCGCAGCCATTTCGACGGGGTAGAGGTGCGGATGAATGATGCACCCCGCGCCAATGAAATCCTTGTGGCTGTGGCGGTGACGGACAGCGGGCGCCCGCTGCCGCGCGTTGGCGGGCTTACCCACGAACAGGCAGAAGGCAAGGACGGGTTGCGCTGAATGGCGTATCGTCTGGACGAACAGATAGGCTATATCCTGCGGCTGGCAAACCAGCGGCATGCACTGATCTTTAACAAACACTCCGATCTCGGGCTGACCCCGACCCAATTTGCAGCCCTTGTGCGGATCGGGGAAATGGGGGCCTGTTCGCAGAACCTGTTGGGGCGACGCACGGCGATGGATGTGGCCACGATCAAGGGCGTTGTGACGCGGTTGAAAGCCAAAGGGTTCATCCAACTCAGCCCTGATCCCGGTGACAAAAGGCGCACGGTTGTGTCGCTCAGCGCGCAGGGGCAGGATGTAATTGACCAGCTTCACGCCTTTGGTGAAAAAGTAACAGAGGAAACTCTGGCGCCCCTGAGCGATACGGAACGCAAGGTTTTTCTGGACATGTTGAAGCGTCTGACGTGATCTGGACGGGGAGGGGCTGCAACCAGAGCGGTTGTTGTGCCCGCTAGTCGGGAGGACGTCATGACACCGGGTCGTGCATATCTGAGTACAGAGGAAATCCGCAGCTTTAATGGCCGTTCCGATCTTTGGGGCGCGTGGCTGGTGTTGCATTGCTGGGGCGTTATTGCACTGGCGCTGGCGTTGTTTGCGCTCTGGCCCAATGTTCTGACCTTTGTGCTGGCGGTTATGCTGATCGGTTCGCGCCAATTGGGGCTGGCAATCCTGATGCATGAAGCGGCCCATGTGGCCCTGTTCAAGACGCGGAAGTATAACGAATTTGCGGGGGAGTGGCTTTGCGGGCGGCCGATCCTTGCAGATATGTTCGAATACCGCCGCTATCATCTGAAGCACCACCAGCACACCCAGACCGAAGAAGACCCGGACCTGAACCTGTCGCGCGCCTTTCCGACGACCAAGGCCAGTCTGCGGCGCAAGCTGTTGCGGGATATTACGGGGCAGACCGGATTTCGCCAGCGCAGCCAGCAGATCATGATGGCTTTCAAACTGGCAGGCGAAGCGGAGGGCATGTCCCGTCAGGATCTCGCACAGGCGTTTTCCGGACCGGTGCTGGGGCGTGCGCTGATCGCCAATGGCGTGATTTTTTCGGTGATGTGGGCGGTTGGCGCGTGGTGGTGGTGGTTTGCCTTTTGGGCGCTGCCGCTGCTGACTTGGTTTCAACTGGTGCTGCGGGTGCGCAATATTGCCGAACATGGCGTGGTTGAGTTTTCAGACGATCCCCTGCGCAATGTGCGCACCACCAAGGCGGGACCGCTGATGCGGCTGTTTCTGGCGCCGTATTGGGTGAATTACCATCTGGAGCATCACCTGATCATGCATGTGCCCTGTCGGCATCTGCCACGGTTGCACCGGCTGATGCTGGAAAAGGGCTATGGCGATAAGATGCGGATCGGGCGGAATTACTGGGACGTGCTGAAACTGGCGGCATCCCGTCCGGCGGGGTGAAGGGCTGGCGTGAAGCCAGTTAGCAGGATTTCTTAACAGAGGGTTAATTATGACCCTGCAAATATGAAGCTTCATATATGACGCGTCATGGGGGCAGGGTGATCGGGCGGTCAGCGGCGTCCGCGTCCCCGACTGCACGGATTTTCAGCTTATAACCTCTGGCAACCTGTTCGCAGGCGGGGTGTTGCGGGACCGTCCCGAGGTCACCTTGCCGTCAATGATCGTCATCCCGACACCGGGCAGATTGCCCAGTTCAATGCTTTCCAGAATATGCTTGCCGGGCGCATGTTGCGCCTGATCCATCAGCACGAAATCCGCAGCCTTGCCCACTTCGATCAGGCCGGTGTCCAGCTCCCGCCGCCGCCCCGTGTTGCCATTGGCAAAACAGAAGGCGGTTTCTGCCTTCACATTCCCGAGCGAGGACAGCATTGCCACCATCCGCATGATACCAAGGGGTTGCACCCCCGATCCTGCGGGCCCGTCCGTGCCAAGGATCACCTGATCCAGCTTGCCCAACTCACGCGCGGTGTTCAGCGTCAGCAGAGCCGCCCGTTCATTGCCGTTATGCACGATCTCCAGTGCGGCGGTGCAGTTTTCGCACAGGCAGACGATCTGGTCGTCGGGCAGGGCGGAATGCCCCCCGTTGATATGGCCGACAACATCCGTGCCGGTTTCCAGCACCATATCGGCATCTATCAGACCGGAACCCGGAATAGACGGCCCGCCGGTGTGGATAGTGGACTGTATCCCGTATTTGCGCGCCCAACTCACCATCTGCTGCGCGGTCTTGCCATCCTTCACGGTGCCAAGCCCCACTTCGCCCAGCAGTTTGACACCGGCGCTGGCCAGTTCCTTGAAATCCTCTTCCACCATACCGTGTTCGATCACAGGCGCACCGGCGTGGACTTTCATACCGGAGGGACGAAAGTTTTCGTACCAGCGCTGGGCGGCGATCGCCATCGCCTTCAACCCCACCACATCTTTGGGGCGCCCCGGCATATGCACTTCGCCCGCCGAAATCAGCGTGGTGACACCGCCGTGCAGGGTGCTGTCGATCCAGTGCAACTGCTGCTGACGCGGGGTATAATCCCCGACAACGGGGTGGATATGGCTGTCAATCAAACCGGGGGCGAGCGTGACGCCATTGGCATCCACCATCGTGTCGGCCTGTTCTATGTCCATTTCCGCACCGCGGCCGATTTCGCTGATCTTGCCGTCGATGGCGATGATGCAATCCGCGTCCAGAATCGGCTCTTCGATCCGGCCGGAGAGCATTAATCCGATGTTCTTGATCACTGTCTTTTCCATGGGCTCTCTCCTCTATACGCCAAGGTAGTGGTGTAGTTTTTCGGGGTTTTCGCGCAGCGCACCCGTGTCTGTCGTCTCCAGCGAGCGGCCGTTTTCCACGAACACCACCTGATCGGCAATGTTCAGAACCGCATCAATGCGCTGCTCCACCAGAACAACCGCCAGATTGCGGGATTTCATCTGCAAGACCACGTCACGGATCAAATCAATCATGGAGGGTTGCAGCCCTTCTGTCGGCTCGTCCAGCAGCAGGACTTTGGGGCGCAAACACAGCGCACGCCCCATGGCAAGCATCTGCTGTTCGCCCCCCGAAAGCGTATCCGCCTGTTGTTTCAACCGCTCGCGCAGGCGGGGGAACAAATCCAGCACTTCTTCACGTGTGGCAGCTTTGTCTTTGGTGTGGAGCAACCCCACCTCCAGATTTTGCGCCACGGTCAGTTCGGAAAACAGCCGCCGGCCTTGGGGAACATAGGCGATTCCGGATTTTGGTACGTCATGGGGTGGCAGGTCGGACAGGTTCACACCGTCCAGCGTCACAGAACCCGCTGTAAGGGGCAACATTCCCATGATCGCCTTCAACGTGGTGGTCTTGCCCGCTCCGTTGCGGCCCATAATGCAGGTGATTTCCCCCGCTTTCGCGCTGAGGGAGACATCAAACAGCACCTGCACACGGCCATAGCCCGACTGGATATGTGTAAGTTCAAGCATGACCGCTCCCAAGATAGGCTTCCTGTACGGCGGCATTGGCACGGATTTCCTGTGGCGTGCCATTGGCCAGAACCATTCCCTGATCCAGCACAGTGATGTACTCCGCCACCTCCATCACCACGTTCATATTGTGTTCGATCAACAGGATTGTGGTTTCCGCATCCAGCGTTTTGATCAGCGTGTTGAAATCCTCAACTTCGGATTCCGCCAGCCCTTGGGTGGGTTCATCCAGGATGAACAGGCGTGGTTCCTGTGCCAGCCCCATGCCGATCTCCAGAATGCGCTGGTGGCCATAAGATAAATCGCCAGCCATCTGGTCGGCGCGGTCGCTTATGTTGAGGCGGCTCAGAACCTCATCGGTTTTATTCCGGACCGCAGCCTTGTTCCGGCCCAGCCCGCGCCGCGCGGCCAGTGCAACATTCTCGCGCACCGGAAGCCCCGGAAACACCGAAGTGATCTGGAAAGTATAGGCCATGCCCCGCTCGATCCGCTTGTGGGCGGGCAGGGTGGTCACATCCTGCCCGTCAAACGTCACCGTGCCACGAGTGGCCGGAATGCGCCCGCAAATCATGCCAACAAAGGTGGATTTCCCCGCCCCGTTCGGCCCGATGATAGCGCGGGTCTGGCCCGCGGGCAGATCGAAATCCACATCCGTATTGGCCTTCACACCGGCATAGGCTTTTGTCAGTCCGCGTGTCGTCAGGATCATGGCAGCCACCTCAGGAATCGGGTTCGGATCGTGCCCACAATACCATGGGGCAGAAACAGTGTGACCAGCACCAGCGTAACACCAACCACCAGCAGATAAGCCTCGGTTTTGCCAGAGGCATAGTCGATCAGATAGAACATGAACAAGGCGCCCACAAAGGGGCCGACAGTTGTGCCCGCCCCGCCGACCAGCACCCAGAGCAGGGGGAAAATCGAATATTGTACGGTGGCAAATGTGGCCCCCGCATAGCCGAACAGCAGCGCGTAGGTCGCGCCCGAAGCGCCCGAAACAACACCCGACACAATCACCGCCTTCAGCTTGATCGCGGTGACGTTATAGCCCAGCATCCGCGCACGTTCCTCGTTTTCGCGAATGGCCACCAATGTCCGCCCGAATGGCGCGCGGATAATATAGGCCAGCCCCAGAAGCGTGACAGAGAACAGCACCAATGCACAGTAATAACGCACGCCCGGATCGGTCAGATCATAGCCCGCAATCTGGCGGCTCGCCTGTTGCAGAGCAAAGCCTTCGTCTCCACGGGTGTATTTGCCAAAGTAGAGGATCGTCAGATAACCCGCCTGCGCGAACATCAGTGTTACGATCATAAAGGCAACGCCTGTGGTGCGCAGGATCAGAAACCCGATCACGGCAGAAACCACAAGGGCGGCGATCAGACCGGCGGCAAAGGCAGGCAGCGGCGTCCAGTCCGCCAGATGCATCATCAGCCCGAGCCCGTAGAGTCCGGCAGAAAAGAACAGCGCATGGCCAAGGGAGAGCAGACCTGTGTAGCCGAAAAGCAGGTTGTATCCCATCGCGTAGATGGCGATGACCATGACACTGGCCAGATTGCCCGAATGATAGGCGGGCAGCACAAAATAGGCCAGCGCAAGTACGCAAATCAGCCCCAGATGCAAGCCGTGAGATTTACTTGTATCGCTCATGATGTGGACTTCCCGAGCAGACCTTTGGGACGGAACACCAGCACCATGGCAACCACCAGAGTAGCGAAGATCTTGGCGAGTGTCGGCGTGAAGAAGACAGAAATAATCCCGTCCGCCATCCCGATCAGAATGGCCGCGATGATGGTACCGGGCAGGGAACCAAGCCCACCGATAATCACAACAATAAAGGACAGCAGCAGCGGATCATGTCCCATCAGGTAATAGGCCTGCTGGATCGGCACCACCAGAACCGCGCCGATAGCTGCCAGTCCCGCACCCAGCCCGAAGACGGCCGAATAGACGGTTTTGACAGGGATACCAAAGGCTTGGGCCATATCACTGTCCTGTTGTGTGGCGCGCATCACCAGCCCTGCCTTGGTGCGGGTGATGGCCAGCCACAGGGTAATCAGGATCACAACGGCGGCTGCAATCACGAACAGCTTGTAAGATGTGGTCGACAGCCCCCACGGAAAGTAAAATTCAAATCCGTTCTCGCCCCATTCAAACCACGGCAACGCGATGCGGGAATTGAACGGCGGCTCCACTGGGCGGGCATCCGGCCCGAATGTCATCAGCGTTGTTTGTTGCAGGATATACAACGTGCCGATGGTGGCAACGATGGTGCGTTCCGGATCATAGTTGATATGGCGCAGGATCAGCCTGTCTACCCCCGCTGCAAGAAAGCCTACCAGCAGGGGCGCAATCAGAAGCGCCGCTACAAAGCCGAGTGCTGGGTGTGCCCCGACGCTTGTGGCGATGAACCATGCGAGCACGGCACCAACCATGTAAAACTCTCCGTGAGCGACGTTCACCACCCGCATCACCCCGAAAACGATGCTCAGCCCCATGGCTGTCAACGCCAGCACGGCGGCAGTGGTTGCGCCCTCAAGCGAGGCGAGAAGGAGGTGGGGACCAAATTCCATCGGCTAGGTCCCCGTGCAGGTGGTGATTGGTGGGGCGACAGGTTTGCAAAACAGTGCGGTATTGCACAGATTCTGAAACCCGCGGATTGTATGAATAGTGAATGAAACTGGGGGCATTAGCGGCTTTCGGCACAAGCGGTGATCGTCTTTGGCTAAGGGCGGCACAGTATATGCCCCGTCCCGAATGCAAGTGTTAAGGCACGCCACTGAGCGGTTATGTGGCGGTTATGCCTTGGGGGCCACCCTGCATGAAAATGCAGGGTGGCTTACCAATTTCCGACTGCTCCGGTGGATCAGAAGCTTTGTGTGGTGTAATCCACCTCGTCCTCGTAAAGCGTATCTTCAATCGAAGATGTATGCGCCAGAACGAGTTTTCCGCTGTCCACTTTGGAAATATACTGGTGGCCGAATGTCTGGTGGGTTTTGCCATTAAAGCGTTTCGCACCCTGCGGATGATCATCCGACAATGGCATATCGGACATCTCCTCAATTGCCTCGATCAGCTTGGACCGGTCGGCTGTGCTCTTGTAATCGGCAGCCTCCATCCCGCGTTTCACGATGTTGAGAGTCTCCCAGCAGCCGAACATATGGGAATAGGTCGCAACATCCTTGGGATCGGACACGGACGCACCGTTTTCATCCACGCCCACAGCTTCGCGGTACATTTTGTCATGGCTGGACTGGTCCGCTTGCGCATAGCGGGGATGACCTTCCCAGAAATAAGTGCCTTCAAGGAACTCCAAGCCGGGGGAGTTGATATCCACGGCCTCAAGGCTGTCGAGGAAGCCGAAGATTTCCGGTTTCGACGGGCCAAAGAACTCGCCCATTTCCTTCACAAAGGTCAGAACAGCGGGGCCGATCATTACGTGGTAGATAACTTCGGTATCCCGTGGGATTTTCGGGAAATATTTGGTGAAGGAGGTCTCGCTCGGCGGGATGGCGATCTTGGCTACAACTTCGCCACCCTGTTTTTCGATCGCTTCAGAGAAATAATCACGGTGATCATGACCGAAGGCGAAATCCGGATAGATCATGGTAACTTTTTTGCCCAGATTGTCGGCCACAAATGGTGCCATCGCCTGAACCTGTGATTTCACATCTGTGATCGCAGGTTGCATGGTCCAGCGGTTCAACGCCCCAGAGGCAACATGGTGTCCTTCGGAAACTACGAAATACGGCAGTTTCAATTCGCCGGCACGCGGGGCGGAACCGTAAACTACGTGGGAGAACAGCGTCCCGAACCCGATATCGCAATTGTGTTGGGTGGCAAATTTTTCAACCACTTCGGCGCCCCGTTTCGGGTCGGTGCCATCGTCTTCAGCAACGATCTCTACAGGGCGGCCGTTGATCCCGCCCATATCATTGATCCGCTTCACGGCGGCGGTGGTGGTACGGTCATACCAGCGCCCGTAGGATGCGCCGATGCCGGTGCGGTGCACCTGAAAACCGATGCGAATAGGCTCTGAACTTTGCGCTTGGGCATAGCGGCCCAGCAGCGGGGTGGCGGCCGCTGCGGCTGCTGTTCCGAGCAGGGTGCGGCGCGTCAACGTAGGGGTAGGCTTAATCAATTTACTCATTGGAACCTCCGAGTCGTCTGTTGGTGGGTTAGTCTTTTTTCTTCAAGTCTGTATGTACACTAACAATTTGTCTACATTTTTTTTACGCTCCCTTCGCGGTGGCCAGCAGCCATAGCCCCAAAATCGTGTAGCCGACCATAAAGGTGGACAGGGGAAGCTGGCTGATCAGAATGGCGCGTCTCGTCGCAAAATAGTTGCTTGCAACGCGGTGGGACAGAAGTATGGCTAGCACATGGCCAATCACAATTGCTGCTGCTTGGGACAGAAAAATAACCCGCACAGTGGCCGTTGTGTTGAAAAAGCCGGTGGTCACAAAAAACGGGCCGAGATTAAGGTAATCCGCCCCTTTGCCCAGCGGGTTGGACAGCGCAACCAGCGTGTGCTGCGCGTCCACCAGAAAGCCGGGTAAAAAATGGGCAAAGTGATAGGCCAGCGCAATCGGCAGGATGGTCAATGCTTGCTGGCGAAACAGATTTCCGGTTTGCCCCTTTGGCGCCGTCATCCGCACGCAGAGATAAAAAAGCAGACAAAGACAGAGATTTGTGATGATTAACCCGCTAAGGGTTTCTTTTACAATGGCCGATCTGCCCGGAAATTCCAGCGGGTTTACGCCAAGTTGGACCAGCCAAAAGAAGGTCTCGTTCAAACCGTCAAAAGTTCCGGTGCCAAGCAGGAGCAGCGCGAAAATTGCATGTGAGAGACTTGGGGTAGCGGCCGTTGTGATACGCCAGCCGGGTGTGCCGATGTAAAGCGCGGAGTCTCTTTTGAAGGGCGAGATTTTGGCGATCAATCCTATAAATACAGTCAGAAACTCCCCACGCTGTAACCAGTTTTGTGCGCCAAAGAGCATCATCATCACGAAGGTAAACATCCAGTAAAGGCTGGCAAGAATTGCCAGAACCCGCGGATCAGTGGCGTTTACACTGGCGATGCCAAACCCGTTGAATGCCATCAGCAACAGAACCGCAGGCCAGCATCCTAACCGGTCTGGCAGTTTGAATGGCGGAGTCGGATCAGGACCGGAGAGCAGGCGAAAAAGCCCACTCCACGGGTTCAACCAAGCCCAAAGATTGCCGAACAGGCCGCAAAGGACCACCAGTGCAATCCAGACAACAGTCCAAAGCCCCAATGTCATCAGATTGTCGAGCGGATCGTAAGGCCCGAACAATCCGAGCCAGACAAAGGCGAAAAACATCCCAGTAGAGATCAGGCTCGGACCCGCAAACCATGGGGCAGGCACTGCGAAAAGGCGACGGGCGCGGAACAGGCGGTGCAAGCTGTCATGTTCCATCAACGCTGCGAGTCCCACGGTTGCCGCAACCACCAAGCCACCGGAAACGATATAGATTTCAGTGGGCAACAGCAGCACCAGACCCTGCTGGCCAGCGTGGGCAAAGGCGGCGGCGGGCGCCAACAAAAGGACAAATGACAGCCAGGTCTTGTGCATGTGGGGACGTTAGAAAACTATTTCGGGTTTGAACAGCTATAGTCTGGGCTTGTGTCACTGCCAGCCCCAAGCTACGCCTTTGTAATCGGAACAGGGAAGGGAACTGGCATGGCTGCGGGCATCTATCCGAAAACTCCAAAATACGATTCTTACGATGTGGTCATTGTAGGCGGCGCGATCTACGGCGCTTCTATTTCATGGTGGCTGACAGAAATGTCAGGATTTGACGGGCGTATTCTGGTGGTAGAGCGGGATGCGAGCTATGAGTTTTGTTCGACTGTTCACACAAACAGCTGTATGCGGCAGCAATTCAGTCGCGCCATAAATATTCACGTATCACAGTTTGGTGCGGAATTTGTGAATAATTTCAATGCATTCATGGGCGGTGATGATCGTGTGCCTGATCTGGTGCTGCAAAATTTCGGGTATCTTTACCTTGCCGATACGCCGGAATTTGCACAGACATTGCAAGATGTACAACGTCTTCAAGCCCAAGAGGGCGCGGGAACGCGGCATATGTCTGTGGCGGAACTGGCGGCAGAATATCCGTTTTACCAACTCGACGATATCATTGCCGCGAACCATAACAGACTGAACGAAGGCTATTTCGACGGCGGCACAATGTTTGACTGGTGGAAGAAATCCGGTCGCGAGCGGGGCGTCGAATACATCGAAAACGAGGTGGTCGCGTTGGGCTGTTCTGTCGCAGGGGATCGTGTGGAATCCGTGACCCTGAAGTCGGGGGAGGTCGTGTCCTGCGGAACCGTTGTGAACGCATCCGGCCCGCGCGCAGCGCAGACGGCGGCAATGGCGGGCATTGACCTTCCGGTAGAGCCGCGCAAACGCTACACTTACATCTTTGCCGCAGAACAACCGCTTGATCGCGATCTGCCGCTCACGATTGATCCCAGCGGCGTGCATTTCCGCACCGACGGGAAATACTATATGGCCGGGTGCCCGCCGGAACCCGAAGATGACATTGCTGTCGCGCCGGATGACTTTATTGCTGATCACGGTTTGTGGGAAAACAAGGTCTGGCCTGCTATTGCCAACCGCGTTCCCCAGTTCGAGGCGATCAAACTGGTGAACAGTTGGGTGGGGCATTACGCCTATAACACGCTGGACCAGAATGCAGTGGTCGGGCGGCACCCCCGCGTCGGGAATTTTGTATTTGCCAACGGATTTTCCGGCCATGGTTTGCAACAATCCCCCGCACTCGGGCGGGGCGTGGCCGAACTGATTACCTACGGGGAATACCGCTCGCTCGATCTGTCACATTTCGGGTTTGACCGGATTGAAAACAATGAAAGCTTTGACGAAAAAGCGGTGATTTAAACCGCTGACGCCGCAACGCGACTCGCCCGTTGTGGCGAATGAGCCGACTAAAAGAATGAAAGTTACGAGGATAACATGCTGAAAAAACTGGTTTTAACGGGTGCTGCGGGACGGCTCGGGTCTTATCTGCGAGAGCCGCTGTCAAAGATGTGCGAAGAACTGGTGTCTACGGACATCGCTGAAGGTGTGGGCAATCTTTATGGCAACGAGCGGTTTGTTCGTGCTGATATTTCCAAATTTGAAGACGTGGAACCGCTGATGGAAGGGGCCGATATGGTCATCCATTTCGGCGCCATTGTGGATGAAGTTCCCTTTGAGGAGATTTGGGGGCCGAATTTTGTGGGTTCTTACAACGTTTGGGAGGCCGGCTACCGGCACGGTGTGCGCCGCATCGTATATGCAAGTTCGATCCACGCGGTCGGGATGCATCATTCCCGCGACAATATTGGCGTGGATGCGCCTCATCGTCCTGACACTTTTTACGGTCTGGCCAAATGCTTTACCGAAGATCTGGGGCGGATGTATTGGGAAAAACGCCAGATGGAATCGGTTCACCTGCGGATTCTTTCGGCGGCACAAGTCACCGGCGCACGGGCGTTGGGCACTTGGTTGTCTTATGACGATCTGATCCAACTCGTCACCCGCGCCATTGAGACACCGGTTGTGGAGTGGAGCGTGATCTACGGCGTGTCAAACAATGACCGTGCACCTGTGGACAACACAAAGGCGCGGCATTTGGGGTATAAGCCGAAGGATAATGCGGAAGTGTTTGCGGAAGAAATCCTCAAAGATGCACCGCCAATGGATCCAACCGATGTGGGCCATTCCAGATTGGGCGGGCCTTTTGCATCGGTTGAGCTGGGGCAAAGCGGCTTGGCGAGTATGGACATTGTAGACGACAAAAAGATCACCTGATCAGCACAGATCCGCAATTCATATTAAATTGATCAGTAAGGGCGGTGCCATTGGCGCCGCCCTGTTTTTCCGAGCAGATTAATCACCCTGATTATTTTGCGGCATCGCATCAAGCGCCTTATCAACCAGCGCCAAGAGCCTGCCAGCGGATCGTACAGCGCGCTATTTTTGTATCCCCCCAAGTGTGGATCGCGATGCGAAAGCCTTGTTGGCCGGCTCTGTCCACCTCCAGCCGGTAACGCAAATTCTGTGCCTTGGAACAATCAAAACTGCTCAGGCTGCATGAAACCCCCGGTGTGCCGCAAAAAGGGTGCTGAAACACGATCATTCTGGAAACCGATCGCTCTCCGTGGCCCGTCCACATGAAATCGTTGGGATCTACGTGGTTGAAAAGTTCCTGTTCGCCAGAAACCAGAACCATACCAGCGGGCAGGTGCAAAACCGTTTGGCGATAGGATTGTTTGAAAACATCAAACTGATGCGCTTCCTCGCAGATGGGGTCGCGCTTATTTTTGACCGGTGAAGCCACAAGTGAAGGCGGTTCTACAATCTGGTCGCTCTCAAAAAGCATGGTTCCTCTCGCCAAACAGGGTTGAACATGCGGGCATCGGTCCGCAGCGGTTAAGAGGAGGTTAGACGCGCGATTACTAACAAACGTTTACTGCTACAGAACCGGCAGAACGAAAGCGCGTGCAATTTGAACCAATTCGTCAGGGTTTCAGGTTTGCACTGTCGGTTATTAAGAAAAAAGGTGGTGCGGGCGGGGGGACTCGAACCCCCACGGCACAAAGGCCCACAGATTTTAAGTCTGTTATGTCTACCATTCCATCACGCCCGCAACCGGCTGACTGGAGGCGCACAATTGCGGTTTGAGCCGCGATTGTAAAGCGCCTCCGTTCGCGGTTTTCAGAAAAAATTGTTTCCCATGCGGGGACGCAGGCGGGAGGCCATCTCGGCCCCGATCTCTGCGGCTTCGGTACGCGCACCAGAGAGGGTCTCTGTCAGGCTTTCGCTGCCGTCGGGACGCAATACCTCACCGCGCAGGGTAATCCGGTCGCCGTCGAGCAGGGCCAGCCCCGCAATCGGCGTCTGGCAGGATCCGTCGAGCCCGCGCAGCAAGGCACGTTCCGCGAACAGGCGGGTTTGTGTGTCGGCATCATTGATCAGGGCCAGCGCAGCGGCGGCGGACTCGTCATCCTTGCGCCGTTCGATCCCGATGGCACCCTGCGCGATGGCGGGCAGCATGTCGTCGGGTGAAATCGGTGTGGCGGTGTCTGCTGGCATGTCCAGCCGTTTCAATCCGGCCATTGCCAGAAAGGTTGCCTGCGCCACCCCTTCGGAAAGTTTCCGCAGCCGTGTTTGCACGTTGCCACGAAATTCAACCACTTGAAGGTCGGGCCTGCGGTGTTGCAATTGCGCGCGCCGCCGCAAGGACGATGTGCCGACAACCGCACCGTGTGGCAGTTCTGCGATCCCTGTCACACTGGGGGACAGGAATCCGTCCCGCACATCTTCACGGGGCAGGATACAGTCGATCACCAGACCGTCAGGCAGGTCGACAGGCATATCCTTCATGGAATGCACTGCGATGTCGATTGTACCGTCCAGCATCGCTTCTTCGATTTCCTTTGTAAACAAACCCTTGCCGCCGATCTCGCTCAGGGCGCGATCCTGTACGCGGTCGCCCGTGGTTTTGATCGCATGAATCCTGAAAGCAGATTCGGGAAGGTCCAGCGCGGCCATCAGCCTGTCGCGGGTTTCATAGGCTTGCGCCAGCGCCAGAGGAGAGCCTCTGGTGCCAATGTTCATCGGTGTATCAGCAGAATAGGTCATAGGTTGCGGTTTAAGGCCGCGATCCCCTATAAGCAAACGGGAAAATGTCGCGGACGGGTTCCCCCGAAGGCGGTGGCGGGATATAGCGGGCCGAGTTTGCACGAAAGGCTGCGCGATGAAAACCGAAGACAAGCTGCTGTTGCGCGCATTGCGCGGAGAAACCCTGCCAGTGCCCCCGATCTGGATGATGCGTCAGGCGGGCCGCTACCTGCCCGAATACAAGGCCACACGCGCCGAAGCGGGTGATTTCCTGTCCCTGTGTTACAATCCTGATCTGGCCACAGAAGTGACCCTGCAACCGATCCGCCGGTTCGGGTTCGATGCTGCAATCCTGTTCGCCGATATTCTGCTGGTGCCGCAGGCGCTGGGGGCGGATTTGTGGTTTGTCACTGGTGAAGGTCCGCGTCTGTCGACTGTCACAACGAAAGCCGATTTCGCCAAGCTGGGTCCGGCAGAGGATATTCACGAAACCCTGTCGCCGATCTATCAAACCATCCGCAACCTGCGTGAGAGCCTGCCAGCAGAGGTTCCGCTGATCGGTTTTGCAGGTTCGCCCTGGACCGTAGCAACCTATATGACTGCAGGGCAGGGCACGCCCGATCAGGGACCGGCCCATGCGCTGATGAAAGAAGATACAGCCTTGTTTGAAAAGCTGATTGATCGGATCACCGAAGCCACGATCCACTACCTGTCCAAACAGGTTGAGGCCGGCGCGGAAGTGGTGAAGCTGTTTGACAGCTGGGCCGGATCGCTCGACGGGTTGTCTTATGCGAAATATTGCATCCGCCCCACGGCCAAAATCGTTTCCCGCCTGCGTGAACGCTGGCCCGATCTGGCCATCATCGGTTTCCCGCGCGGAGCGACACCGGACGGTTACGCCGCTTATGCGAAACACACAGAGGTAGACGGTCTGGCTATCGGCAGCGAAACAGACGCCGCTTGGGCGGTAGAAAACCTGCAACCCTTTGTTTGTGTTCAGGGCAATCTGGATCAGGGGCTTCTTGTGGAAGGCGGCCCGCGTCTGGTCTCCGAAACCAAGCGGATCGTCAAAGCTTTCTCTGGTGGGCCCCATATCTTCAACCTTGGTCACGGGATCACACCGGACGCAGATCCGGACAACGTCAAACGCATGATTGATGCGGTCCGCGAAGGCTGAAACCGTTAAATTCCCCTTGCCGGACGCCTAATCGGTCGGCAGGGGGTGCCCGAATGAGGGCAGAACTGCCGCAACACAGGGCAAAGCCTGTCTGCCGGATCAGTTTGATCTTTCCAGCCCCTTCTGCGTCACTATGCTTTCAAGGTAAGAAGCCACGTAAGTGCAGAGTGTTGATCAAGGCCGGAGCGGATGGACCACAAAGAAATTTTCCAGAACAAACTGAATACCTTCATCCACCAGATTTATCCTGCCGCTGACAGTGAAGTGCTGGCGCAGGAAATTATCGCAGCCTTCTGGCCGCAGGGATCCACACAACGGCCCGAGGGCCGCGCTCCGAGCAATGACCTGTGGACAGAGCAGGATGCCCTGTTGATCACCTATGGCAACTCCATTGTGGACGGTGCGCACAAGCCGCTGGACCTGCTATATGATTTCTTATTGCGCAGGATGAAAGGCGTGCTGAACGGCGTCCATATCCTGCCGTTCTTTCCCTATACGTCTGACGACGGTTTTGCTGTGTCCGATTTTCGCGCGGTGAACCCGCAACTCGGGGACTGGGCTGACATTAACCGCATCGGAGAGAGCTTCTCTCTGATGTCCGATCTTGTTTTGAACCATGTGTCCAGTCAGGGCCAGTGGTTCAACAGTTACCGTCAAGGGCAGGCGCCATATGACCGCTACTTCTTTGAAGCAAGCCCCGAAGATGACCTGAGCACTGTTGTGCGGCCCCGAACCACACCATTGTTGCAGGAAATCGAAACCGTCAATGGTCCGCGTCACGTCTGGTGCACCTTCAGCCACGACCAGATCGATCTGGATTTCCGTAATCCGGAAGTTCTGCTGGAATTCCTTCGGATCATCCGATTGCATGTGGACAATGGCGTGCAGATCATCCGGCTCGATGCGGTGGCTTTCCTGTGGAAAGAGGCAGGAAGCGCCTCCATCCATCTGCCCCAGACTCATGCCATTATCAAACTGATGCGGTTGCTGTGTGATTATGCAGAAGAAACAATTATTCTACTGACCGAAACCAATGTGCCCAAAGCCGAAAACCTCAGCTATTTCGGCAACCACGACGAAGCCCACGCGATCTACAACTTTCCTTTGCCGCCGTTGATCCTGCACGCAGTCATGTCCGGTTCTGCCCATTATCTGCGCCGCTGGCAAAGCGGTATGCCCCCTGCGCCGATGGGCTGTGCCTATCTGAATTTCACGGCCAGTCACGACGGTATTGGCATGCGTCCTGCCGAAGGGATTCTGCCAGACGAAGAACAGGCGCGCATGATTGACACGATCAGGGACATCGGTGGCCTTATATCCATGCGCTCTCTGCCCGATGGAGGAGAGGCCCCGTATGAGATCAACACCACCTACTATGAAGCCACATCGCAAACCTTTGAGGGCAAGGACGACTACCACTTCGATCGTTTCATCTGCACCCAGACAATTCCGATGTCGCTGGAAGGCATTCCTGCGTTTTACATCCATTCGATGCTGGCAACACCGAATGACCATAAACAGGTTGCGCACCGCGGGATGAACCGAGCGATCAACCGCCATCGTTGGGGCTATCCCGAATTGAACGCCCGTCTTGACGATCCCAGTTCGGCGCAGTCCCGCGTGCTGACAGCCTTGTCAGAGCGGCTGCGCATTCGCGCAAAGCAGCCGGCATTCCATCCCAATGCGACCCAGTTCACCATGCCGCTCGGCGATCACGTGTTCGGCGTGTGGCGCCAGAGCCTTGACCGCCGCCAGTCGATTTTCGCGCTGCATAACGTCAGCAATAAAACCGTGTCCTTGTCCCATCTTTCGATGAACCTGATTGAGGATGTCGAGTGGGTCGACCTGTTGAGCGGTGAAACGGTCGATATGGATCAGGAAAACGTCACGCTTGCGCCGTACCAGTGCCGGTGGATCACAAACTACACAGCCGTCTGACGGGTTCTAGCCGCTAGACGGGCGGGATTAATACTCCGCCTCGTCTGCCTTGGCTGCTGCGTGCATATCCGCAAGAAAGCTCGGGTCTGCTGCATGGACACGGTTCCATGTCGGGATGAAAGGGGTTTCATGGGGATTGTCCAGAAACACCTGTCCCGCCCGCATGATGTTTTCGGCAAACATTTCGATCGACCGCTCTTCGGAGTGACGGTCAATATCAAGTCCGTTCATCTTGGCTTCGCTGCAATAGCCGTCCAGCAAATCCAGCGCCGAACGGTAATAGGTCGCTTTTAACGTGCGGAACACGTTCGGGGTAAAGACTGTTCCATCTGCGGCCAGCTTGCGAAAGATCGCCTTGCAGATATCCGTCGACATGCGGTTCAGCCCTGCGCCTGCCTCATCAGGGCTGAGGTCCTGATGTTTGTGATCATACGCGTCGGAAATTTCTACCTGACAGACGGCTTTGGGGGCCAGATTGCGCCAGGCTTCGGATAAAACGCCGATTTCCAGACCCCAGTCCGACGGGATACGCAAGTCCGGAAGGATCGCCGTACGCATCGCGAATTCGCCGGACAGCGGATACCGGAAGCTGCGCAGGTAATCGATGTAATCCCGCGATCCGATCACACGGTTCAACGCAATCAGGAGCGGGCTGACCAGCAGGCGGGAGACACGTCCGTTCAGCTTGCCGCCACCGATCCGCGCGTAATAGCCTTTGGCGACCTGATAGGGGAAAGAAGGGTTCGCAACCGGATAGACCAGACGGGCCAGCATTTCCCTGTCATAGGTCAGAATATCGCAATCGTGAATCGCCATCACCGCACTGTCAGAACAACTGATCAGATAGCCGAGCGAAGACCACACATTCTTGCCCTTGCCCTGTTCGCTTGGTGCAAGTCCCAATTCCTTCAGCCGTTCCCCCAGCGCCAGCATACGGGGGCTGTCATTCCAGATGACGATATGGTTCTGGTTTAATCCGCGGAAAAACTCTTTGGCATGGCGGAACTGCGCCTCGTTCGCGGCATCCAAACCGATGATTATGCGATGGAGGTAGTTTACTTTGGATAACTCCTCAAGAATGTGAGGCATCGCATCCCCCTCAAGCTCCGAGTAAAGGCAGGGCAGGATCAGTGCAATCTTGCGGGTTGTGGCAAAGGCGTTCAGCTCTGCTTCCATTTCACGGATCTCGCGGACGCGAAGATTGTGCAGTGTCGTGATGTTTCCGTTCTGATGGAAGTCGGACATGTTTACTTTCCTATTTTATTCCAAGCTGCGTAATCAGGTCGAGCACTGCTGTATTCCAGCCAGCCGGCCCTGCCTCTAGGGTGCGCGTAATCCGCCCCGAAGCCTCGGGTTCAAGCTCGGGCAAGGGCGGGCGCGAGGGGTTTGCAATAATAACCCCGTGGTCTGCATGTTCCAGCATTGCAATATCGTTCGGAGCATCCCCAAGCGCAATTGTATGGGCGGGCCGGTATGTTTCATTGATCTTTGCCATTTGATCTACTTTGTTCGTGCCAAACGACAAGGTTAAAAATCGCCCGCCTTGTTGGGCAGAGACCCCGTGCTCTGCCAGGGCTGCAAGAAAGCGATCCAGTTCCACAGCGCTACCGCTCCACAATCCGGGTTCGGAAAAGCTGCGCGTCTGCGCAAGTGCGGCCGCTTCTGGTGATAGGCCGGTCATTTCCACAATCTCCGCGGTGCTGACATCCCCGAAGCCACGGAAACAGCTGCGCAATTGAGCGGGCAGGGCAGCCAGAATATTCCTGATGGACCGGTAATCCCCGTCATCCGGCACCGCATCCACAAAAGGGGGAAGTACGCCGGCCCCGTTCTCCACAATTGCCGGCCAGTCCTCACAGCCGATCTCGGCCCGCAAGCGCGATATCTCCGGCGCAGTCTTGCTGCTTGCCAGCACAAGTCCGGCCGAAACGGCCTTAATCCTGGCAATAGCCGGCAGAGCGGCCGTAAACCTGTAACTGTGATGATCAATCAAAGTGCCATCGAGATCGGTGAACACAATCAAATTACATTGGGAATTCATAATTTTATACTGAACGAGTTCCCAAACAGGCACAAGAGCCACAAAGCGCCAGACTGCAGTAAATAGCCGGGGCGATGACAGGTTCGTGGAGTTGGCGGGGGGAAGTAAATGGAGGCGAGTACCGGAATCGAACCGGTGTACACGGATTTGCAAGACTAGGCATGTATTTGATCCAAAGCGTTTTTTTGCCTAGATATGGTAGAAATTTGATTGGAACATATCAAGAATGTTTAGGAGATTTCGTTGATTAAAAGTTACCATTAGAGGTAAGGTCTAGAGCATTTTTGCTTAACTGTTTTGATTGAGTTTTAGTCAGTGGTCGATTTTCGATAGACTGAACAATTGAGGCTTCTTAAGGTATCGATATTGTCTTTGCGTATGCGGTTCGAAGTTAGTTTCCTCAAATTGCCTAGGGATAATTAGCTTTCCACAAGGCTAAGATATCGGTAGTTCCAAATTTAATTTCATTACAATAAAGGTATTTGATGATTTCCCTTGAACGAATTGAACATCTCGGTCTGGCCTTTCGTAAGGCCAAGGTTGATCTCTACTATTCTACCCACTCAGACTTAGAACTTATAGCTGATTACGAGGATGCGCTTAACCAAAATCTTCGTGAATTGTACACTTTGATCAATGGTGACAACGAGGAGTGGGTGAAGCATAGAGAGTTTGTTGGTTCATGGATGCTTGTGCCCAAAGCAATTAAACTTCCGCAGGAAAAAGAAGAAGATCACTCTGACAGTCTCTATTTTTCTTCACCATCAGACAAGTGGAAGAATCGTTTTCACCAAACAAGTGGTGTGGAAAAGCCAACCGCTGAGTTTCGATTGATGTCGAAGTGCAGCATGAATTTTCACATCCTATCTTCACTGTGGATGATCGAAGTAGGCCATTTATTTGATCAAAAGTTGACAGTGTGCGCATATGGAAACCGCCTTCGGAGGTCAACAGATGGGCAAGAAATTAACGAGCTTTCCTTAGGTTCTTTCGAACCTTATTTGAAACCCTTTCGGGATTGGCGTGATACTGGCATTGATACCATACGGGACGCGCTTGATGCTGAAAAAAACGTTGTTGCAGTTACAGCGGATGTGAATTCTTTTTACCATGAACTGGATGCCAGTTTCATGTTGAGTACTCGTTTTACTGAAAAGATATTGGGGGTACAGTTAGATGAATGGCAAACGAAGTTAAACCGACTATTTGTTTCCGCCTTAAAAGCTTGGGCAGACGCAACGCCATTAAAGAAGGGTCTCCCAGTAGGGCTTCCTGCCTCAGCTGTTATTGCAAACGTTGCCTTGTTTGAGTTGGATCGAGCAATGGAAACTGAGGTTGTGCCATTGTATTATGGACGCTACGTCGATGACATAATGCTGGTTATGGAAAAAGGCGCCAATTTTCAATCCAGCTCTGATGTATGGGAGTGGTTATTCCATAAGAGTCGGGGTCTTCTTAAATGGGGTGGCGAGAAAAATAGAGATGTAACTTATTGCCCACCTTATTTGGAGGTTTTGAATTGTAGGGTATGTTTTTCAAACTCGAAAAATAAGATATTTTTACTTTCAGGCGATGAGGGTAGAGCCCTTTTAGGTTCGATTGCTCAGCAAATTCAAGAAAGAGCAAGTGAGTGGCGCTCAATGCCTCATATACCTCGTTCGGCAAGCGACGTAGGGGCAAACTTGCTTTCCGCCGCACAGCTTACTGGAGAGGCTACTGACGGGCTTAGGACAGTCGATTCACTGGCGATACGCCGTGCGGAATTTGCTATGAGATTGCGCGATATGGAGGCCTTTGAACGTGATCTACTTCCAGATTCATGGAGAGAACACCGTGAGGCGTTCTTGGGCGCATTTATTCAGCATGTTTTGGTTCTCCCCCAATTTTTTGATTTAGCTATATATCTTCCTCGTGTTGTAGCTTTGGCTACTTCATGTGAAGACTTTGATTTATTGAAAAAAATGTTGATCACTATCGATCAAATTTGTGATTTGATTGCTAGTACCTGTGAAATTTCAATCAAGGCATGTCCTGATGTTTCTGCGGTTACAGATCAAATCTCAGTAGTTTTTGGGTGGCCACAGCAATTAAAAGAATCCTTTTGGTCTAGTGTGAAAGCTGCATTCCCTTCGCAATTGTCACGAAGAGCTGAAAAAAAATGGATTGAACTATTCCAATCGGAACCTAATTTGACAGTTCAAGATATGAAAACGGCCCAACAACGACTCTTTTCCTATGACTTGGCTCACATGCCTTTCCGTTTTGCTTCACTTCCCAATGAGGTATTAGCGATACGAAGTCTACCTGTGGTGGAAAATATCCATCCTATCGAAGATACTCTGCCTTTTCTTCCAAGCTCAGTGATTGACGGACTAACTATTTTATCTACAAAATGGCTCAAATTCGAGGCAATTCCAAATGGATTTTTGTTTGCAACAAGACCGTTCAGTCTCGCAGAGCTCTCTTTATTAAGGCGGGAACTTTATTCGGGTGAAGAACTTGAAGATTTGAATAAAGTTGTACTTTCATTGCGTGGTTTTACTGTAACTGACCGAATGCCGTATTTTGATGATGAAGGTGTACTACAAGTATCTGATAGCTCACTTACAATGAAATGCCGCATTGGGGTATCTAGCTGGAAAACTAGTATCGATAGTTGGGTCAAAGCTGTGGTTAATAAGACTGGCGATGACTTTGATCGTTACACTCGACTCAATAATTTCATTGATCACTTGTTATCCGAACCATCTGATTGCCGCTATCTCATTCTGCCCGAACTGTCATTGCCAGCAAACTGGTTTTTGCGGATTGCACGCAAGCTGCATGGTAGGCGTATTTCACTATTATCTGGTGTCGAATATTTGCACGCTGGTAAAGGAATTGTGCGCAATCAAGTATGGGCGGCACTATCTCACGACGGATTAGGCTTTCCTTCGTTTATGATCTACCGCCAAGACAAGCAGCGGCCCGCATTCCATGAGGAACAAGAACTACAGAGAATAGCTGGCTTAAGGCTATCCCCTGAAACGGAGTGGGAAACGCCCCCCATCATTCAGCATGGCAAATTTCGTTTTGCCATATTAGTTTGTAGTGAGTTAACAAATATATCTCATCGTGCTGAATTGTCGGGTAACATTGATGCTCTATTTGTTCCCGAGTGGAATCAGGATACTGAGACATTTAATGCACTCGTTGAATCTGCCGCGTTAGACCTCCCAGCCTATATTATTCAATGTAACGATCGTCAGTATGGTGATAGCCGCATTCGCGCTCCCTACAAAGATAACTGGAAAAGAGATCTGTTGAGGGTGAAAGGTGGCGTTTCTGACTACTGTGTCATCGGCGAAATTGATGTTGAAAGTCTCCGTCAATTTCAAAGTAGCCACAGATCACCGAACCTTCCGTACAAGCCAGTACCTGATGGGTTTGAGATAAGTCCAAGCCGAAAGACGCTACCTAAAGCTGAATAAATCTTGAGTATTCATTAATGGCTAATGTATGTCCGCCAAACATCAAAAATGAAAATTCGCATAGTTCATTCAAACAAAAGCATCATGCCCCCGTAGACGCAAGGATCGGAGGGGGCAGGAGGCGGCCCCACCATACCCACTATCCTAGTCAGTCTATTGCACTTTGTGACACTCTGTTGATTTTAAAATAGAAAAAGCGACTTTAGTATCATCAGAGGGAATGGAGACCACTTAAACAGTGAATTCTGGCTCTGGTCGATGAACCTCAAAGTACTATTCGTAACAGATTATCTAAGCGTTAAAAAGAAGGCCGCCTTTGATGATTTGGATAAACAATTGTCACCAAGTGCTAAAAAAACGGTAACGAATTATTTCAATTGTTACAGTTTGGTATATGCGTTTAGTGACACCGCCCGTGATCGGCGGATTTGCAACCATAGCTCCTCCTGTCCTAACTTCGCCCCTAGAACCGTTTGCATGGGTTTTCCCATTCGTCCCACTGGACGCGCAAACTTAACGTGAAAGGGGCTGGTTATGGTATTGGACAGATTAATCGCTTTGCTAGGGCAAGCCGCTAAAATCACGCGGTTTCCTTCTCGGCAATTGAATGGTTTCATTCCGGTAAAAGTTTACCGATCCATCATCAATCCAAACCTCGGGGTGAATAGCACCAGCAAGCCGCTTTTGCGGCGTATCACCTCCTCTTTTCCGCCCTGTGAATGTCCTACCTGCTGCAATTCACAGTCGCAGATCATGTTTGGGTGCTGAAAATGTCAGTTTCAAATATCGAACAACGTGCGCTAAGCTTACTTAACTTATTTGAGAAAGAAGGAAAAACAGTCAGTCGTGTCACTATAGAGGGCAGAAAGATTGAACTGGTGCTTTCCAAAGAGCAAGAATTTGACGAGTTCGAGGGGATTGATATGCGCCATGGCAAAACGTGAGCTTCCGAAACATATATACAAACAGAAAAACGGTCTCTATTTCCAAAGACGCGGCTGGCCGTCAGTGAAGCTTGCGAATGAGTTTGGTACGCCGGAATTCTGGATGGAATATGCCGACATACTTACGGGCAAGGAAAAGCCTAAACGGGTTACTTCCCGCAACTTTGCGGCGTTAGTTTCTGATTATCGAAAGTCGCCCCGTTACCGAAAGCTTAAGCCTCGTACGGCGCTCGATTATGACAAGTACCTCGAATTCTTCCTTTCAATCATGGGCGATGCAAATCCGGCCAATATGAAGCGCAAGGATGTTATCCGTTTACGGGATACCAACGCAGAAAAGATATACTTTGCTAATTACTCTTTGCGTGTCCTGCGCGTTCTAATGGAGCACTGCGTCGATTTAGGTTGGCGTGAGACAAACCCAGCAAAGGGTGTTCAGGAATTTAAGACTGAGAAAGCAGAGCGCGAACCTTGGCCCTATGAGCTTCTTGAGGTCTATCGGGCTACATGCGCCCTAGGGACTAGAGAACGCCTTGTGATGGAGCTTTGCGTGGGTACTGGCCAAAGGATCGGCGACGTATTGGAAATGCGCTGGTCTGATATTCAGGAAGGCGGCTTTGTCGTAAAGCAAAATAAAACGAGTAAGGAGCTTTGGGTTCCTATTCTTCCAGAGCTTCAGGCGGCGCTCAACGCGGCTAGCCGTCATTCTGTCTTTATCCTGACCAATGAGCGCGGAACGAACCGTTGGTCCTATCGTGGGGCTTCTCAGGCCGTCAGAAAGGTCAGAGAGGCGATTGGTGCCCTTAAGTATGATATTCATAGTTGGCGCTATAACGCTGCTTGTGAACTTGTTGAGGCTGGCTGCGGCGACGACTTGGTTGCATCTGTCACGGGGCAAAGTCCGGCCATGGTGCAACATTATACAAAGAAGGTTCGCCAAAAGATCAGAGCGATTCAAGCGCAGCAAAAACGAACAGAACAAAAACAGAATGTTTAGACATTTGTTTAGACTTTGATTCTCGTGCTAGCGAGAAATCCTCTAAGTCATTGAAAACAAATGGAGGCGAGTACCGGAATCGAACCGGTGTACACGGATTTGCAATCCGCTGCGTCACCACTCCGCCAACTCGCCTTAGGAACGGGGCAAGTGTGTGGTGTGTTCACCTGCCTTTATCTTCGTTCAGGGGCCTTATTGCGGTTTTTTGGGGGGTTGTCCAGTCCGGTTTTGTGATTGAAGGACAGCTTTGTAACGTGGTTTTGAAACATGCTGTAAGTTTGGATCAAAGCGGTGCGGCACCGGCCTTGGAAATGGTGGATTTACCCCGGGTCTGTTAAAATCCGGCTGTCGTGAGGGATCAATTGCGGCAGGAATGAGGGAGCGCGCGTTGAATGTGTCCGAAACACGGTGCCGGGTTGGACGCATTTCCTTTTTCTTGACGCCCCTTGAACAAACCTGTGCCAAAACTACAGGCAATACCTTTTACAATCTGTTATTAATCCCACATGAGGGCTGTTTGCGGGACTGCCGTGCTCCGGTTCGGGCGGCGGTGCCTTGTGTGTTTTGACAGATCAAGAAACGCTTCGGGTGCGTTGCAGGTGTTCGCCTGTGACGATGACAATAGGGTGAGCAATGGCGAAGTCCATTATGATCCAGGGGGCTGGATCAAACGTCGGTAAGTCCATGATCGTGGCCGGTTTGTGCCGCGCTTTTGTGCGGCGCGGTTTGAAGGTGTTGCCTTTCAAGCCCCAAAACATGAGCAACAATGCCGCTGTCACTATGGACGGCGGAGAGATCGGCCGTGCGCAGGCGTTGCAGGCGCGGGCATGTAATGTGCAGCCCCACACCGATATGAATCCCGTCCTTCTGAAGCCCGAAACCGAAACCGGTGCGCAGGTCGTGGTTCAGGGCAAGCGTGTCGCCACTTTAAAGGCCAGAGATTACGGAAAGATGAAGGCGCAATTAATGCCCAAGGTGCTGGAGAGCTTTCACCGGCTTTGCGCCCATGCGGATCTTGTTCTGGTGGAAGGGGCGGGCAGTCCGGCGGAGGTTAACCTGCGCAAGGGGGACATCGCCAACATGGGGTTCGCGCGGGCCGCAGATGTTCCCGTGATCCTGACCGGTGACATTGATCGGGGCGGGGTACTGGCACAATTGGTGGGCACCCATGTGCTGTTGGATGCAGAGGATAATGCCTTGATAAAGGGCTTTTTGATCAATAAATTCCGCGGCGATCCGACTTTGTTTGACGAAGGCTTGCAAATCGCGGTGGATCATACGGGGTGGCACGGACTCGGGGTGTTGCCGTGGTTCAAGGACGCAGGGAAGCTGCCGGCCGAGGATGCTGCGGATATTGATAGTGGCGGAGAGGGCGCGTTCAAAATTGCCGTTCCGAAGCTTTCGAGGATCGCCAATTTCGATGATCTCGATCCGCTGAAGCTGGAACCGGGTGTTTCTGTCGTGATCGTGGAGCCGGGCCAGAGACTGCCTCGGGATGCGGATCTTGTTCTGATACCGGGAAGCAAGTCCACCATCGGAGATCTGGCCTTCCTGCGTGAACAGGGCTGGGACGCCGATTTGATGAGCCACGTCGAGAGAGGCAAGCAAGTGCTGGGCATTTGTGGCGGCTATCAGATGCTGGGGCGCACGATCATGGATCCCGACGGCATCGAAGGTCCGGCAGGGCAGGTTCAGGGGCTGGGATTGCTGAACGTGTCTACCTTGATGACCCAGCACAAGCGGCTAGCCTCGGTGGTTGGCAGTGATATCGGATCAGGGTCGGGCGTTTCCGGCTATGAAATCCACATCGGAGAGACATCAGGGCCGGACTGCGGCCGCCCCTGGCTTGAAATCGACGGACGGGAAGAAGGGGCAACTTCGGCGGACGGGTTGGTTCGGGGCTGTTACGTGCACGGGTTGTTCATCGCGGATGAATTCCGGCGCGGTTATCTCGCGACGATGGGGGTGACGCCGGGCAATCTGGTCTATGAGGATGTGGTGGAACAAACGCTGGACGCGCTGGCGGACCATATAGAGGCCCATCTGGATGTGGAGATGATCTGGATGCTGGCGGCAGATATCGCAGAGCCGGATTAGCCCGCCGTTAGGGCAGGGGGCCAAGGCAAAAGGGCCCCCGTGCCTTTGGTTTTATTCGAACTCGCGTGAGGCAAGAGCGCGGTGGATTTCACGCCGGACCAGTTTGCGGACATTCCGGGTGATACGATCGCCCAATTCGCCTTGCAACTCGGAGCGGACCATATCCGAGACCATTTCCCGCAGCGCTTCCTCGTCAAGGAAACCGTCTTCCCCTTCGGTATAGTCGACAGGTTCGTCAAACAGGGCGCTGTCCGCATGGGGACGGCTTGGCGCAGCATCGCGCCCGGCAACCTGTTCAGGCGCTGGTTCGGCGCGGTCTACGATTGTCTCTGCCTTTACGGGTTCATCCGGCATTGCGCTCTTTGCCGCAAAAGCGGAACCGGTCGGGAAATTGGCCTGCTGGTCCGGCATGTCGTCTGATTGCGTAGCGACATCGGAATCAAATCTGTCCAGATCGTCCTCTTCACCGGCTTCGGCTTCAACAAAATCAAAGCTGACCAGTCCCTCCATCATTTCGCTGACGGGGGCATTCTCTGGTTCTTCGGTAGAGGTCTGGGGCCGCAGCGGGGCGGGTTGTTCGGCTGCGGGTTCATCCGCGGGTGCCTGTCGCGGTGCTTCGGCAAGATTGGCCGAAAGCGGCGGTTCCTTGCGGGTATGGTCCCGTCTGGGCAAATCTAGCCGTTCCATCGCGTTGTCGGCGGCAGCTTCCAGTGCAGCTTTGTCTCTGGATTGCGGGACAGTTTGCGGGCGTTGCGGGGCCGCGCCGACCAGCTCTGCCATCTGGGCCGCCGGATCGTCGTGGTAATCGTCGTTATCGTCCATGTCCTGCACTTCTACGGCACGGGCGATCTCTTCTTTTGAGGATTCCACAGCTTCGGCCATCACAAGGGATTCAATATCCGCGATGCGCTGTTCGATTTCCGCTGCAACAGGTGTCGGGGAAAGGGCCTCGCTCACCCGTAGAGAAGGAGTCAGGACCAGCTTGTCAGGCCCTTTCGGGGCATTGTCCTGTCGCGTTTCTGCAACGGTTGGTTCATGGGATGCCGCAGGTTTTTTCGTGTCCGGAGCGCTGCGCGCCTCTTCTGATACGAGCCTGCGGATAGACGACAGGACGTCTTCGACGTCCATCTTTCTGCCTGTTTCGGACATTTATCCACTCCTTTTGCCTCGGCACGGAGTTTACTGGCGAACGCGGATTCGGGCAACTGCTGACTAACTGTCAGTCGCCCTTTCTTTTTTTCAGCTTTTCAAGAAGTTTGATGCGCTTGTCACCCAGAATGCCCAGTTGCTGGTGATTGGATGCAGCGGTGTTCACATCCGGATTGTAGATCGGAACGCCAAGTCCGAGATGTTCTGCGGTGAGCAATCCCATCTCGGCGAGAACCTGATATTGGGCCACATACTGGTCGCGAATTGCGGTCACGAGTTGGGAGCGCGCGGAAAGCAGTTCCTGCTCTGCGTCCAGCGCATCCAGCGTGGTGCGGGCGCCGAGTTTTGCTTCTTCGCGGACACCGTCAAATGCCACTTGGGCGGCGCGCACCTGTTCACGGTTGGACTGGATCGAAGCGCTGGCAACCTGCCAGTTGGTGTAAGCATCCCGCAGGCCCTGACGGGTCAGATAGCCGGACTGCTGCACATTTGAAAGCGCTTGCTGTAGCAGCGCCACATCACGCCGACGGTTACTGTCCAGACGGCCACCCTGATACAGGGTCCATTGTCCGACAATGCTTGCGCTCAGTTCGTCTGTGCTCAGTTCGTTCCCGCCGGCCCTTGCACCGAAATCATAGTCCAGCTGGCCGCTGATTGTAGGATGGCGGTTCTTGGTGGTGGCTTGTGCGGTCAGTTCTGCGGCTTTGGCGTTGAACTGGGCTTGCATGATGCGGGGATGTTTGCGCAGGGCCACAGCTTCGGCCTTGTCCGCAGAATTTGGCAATACAGGCGCCGGCGGCGGGTTGCGCAAGTCGCGGGGCGGTGTGCCGACCACTGCGGTATAAGCACTTTCAGAGAAACGCAGGTTCCCCAGATTGGTTTCAAGCTGGGAACGGGCGGCTGCAAGGCGGGCCTCGGCCTGTGCCACATCGGTACGGGTCACTTCGCCCACCGCAAAACGGTCCTTGGCGGCACGCACCTGTTCACCGAGCACGCGCACGTTATTGCGGGCGAGTCGCACGAACTGCTGGTCGCGGCGCACATTCATGAAAGCCTGCACGGTATTGAACAGAATAACCTGTTCCAGTTCTCGCAGGGCCTGCCGTCCGGCCAGCACTGTCATACGGGCAGCTTCGACCCCAAGACGGTCAGCGCCGCCGTCAAACAGCTGAATGGTCAGTTGGGTGTTGTGGTTCCAGAAGGTCGTCGGGTTGCGAGATGGCAATAGAGGGGACGGTGACACCTTGGGTGTGTTGTAGTCGGTGGTACGATTGACAGTCAGCGTCTGGGACAGGGTGGGCAGCAGATTTGCCCTTGCCGAAATAACACCTTCATCTGTCGCCCTGAGCGCTGCCTGTTGAGCGAGCAACTGGGGATTGGTCTGATAGGCCTGTGCCAGCGCGTCAGCGAGGGTCGTCGCATGGGAGGGAAGGGCCGAGAGACTGATCGCAACAGCGATACCGGTACGTTTTAGGCGTCCAAACATGCTTTGTCCTGTGTTTCTGGCGTCTGCTACGCAGATGCCCCTCCACCTAACCGAAGGTGAATTCTTGCTCTTTGTTGAACCCTGGAAGGACCGGAGCCGTTGCGTCAAACGCATTGCGCCAGTCGATACCGTGGTCGTGTTTATGTCCGATCTTGCAGTGACCGGTGTTGCCCGACTGGCGGATCGCAATGATCCGGCCACCCGGTTTGAGTTGGTCGGTGATGGCCGCGGGGATCTGTTCGGCAGCGCCTTGCAGCATGATCACGCAATAAGGACCATGTTTCGGCGCACCTTCGGTCAGTTCGCCCTGTTCCACCATGACGTTATCCACGCCGCTGCCTGACAGCAGTTCGGCAGCTTCGGAGGCCATTTTCTCGTCCGGCTCAACCGCGACGACAGCTTCTGCCATGCGTGCGATCACTGCGCTGGAGTAGCCATAGCCGCAGCCCAGATCGAGAACCAGCTCGTTGGGCTGGATGTTCGCTACGTCCAGCATTTTTGCAAAAGTACGTGGGTCCAGCAGAACACGATTCGGCGCAAGTTCGATATGCTCGCCCATATAGGCGATGCCCCGTTTTGCTGTAGGCACGAATTCCTCGCGCTCGACCGTCAGAAGTGCATCAATGATCGGATATTTCGTCACATCGGACGGGCGGACCTGACAGTCCACCATTGTGGTGCGGGCTGCTGAGAAATCGGTCATGGCAAAGCCTTCATGCTGGAATTGCGTACAGTTGAATCGTGTAGTGCCACAATCGTCAAGGGGCTGCAACGCAGACATTGCGAAAATCGGGTCAAGCACCGTTGGCTGTTGCGGCTTCACTATAGGGCGAGAGGGGGCGTGCCGATCCGGTAGAGATATGCATCGACTCGCCTGGTTTCTTGCCCAGTTCGCGGGGCGCGCGGAGCAGGAAGAACTTGCCGATGCCCGCGCGTGCGCCCATTGCCTGTGCGTTGCGATCGGTCGGGAAGCGGGTTCTCCACCCTTCAGGCAGGGTGAGTCCGTGGTCTTCGGTTTTCTCACACATCCACACCAGCGGAATATTGGCCAGCGGTCGCGCGTAAGGATAGCGGTACACGTGCCCGCCCACATCTCCGTGTGCCCCGCGAAACCAGACCTGTTCCAGATGGCCCGACCATCCCGGTTCGGTGTCCCACATCACAGGGGCATAGGCGCGGCGGTCTTCGTCCAGTGCCAGTGCGTGATACCCCGCCTTGACCGAACCGCCGATCGTCGTGGTGTGAAATTCGGTCGCCATGGGGGCAAGATAGGTTAACAGGGGGTACTGGATTCCAAGCGCCTTGACCGTATCCCAGACTCCGATCATCTCGATGGGGGTGTCCGGATGGCAATGGATGGATTTAAAGGCGGCGCGGGCCTGTCTGGTTGACTGGGATTCATACAGGCGAAAGGCAAAGCGCAGGTTGGCCTTGTTGACATTGGTTTGCCGCACCAGCCCCACGCGTCCGATCATCCCTGCAATAGAACGTACCGCATAGGCCCCGCGGGAGTAGCCGAACAGGTATATCCGGTCACCGGGCTGATAGTGCGCGGCCAGTTGGGCGTAGCCGTCAAAAATCAGCTGGTTAATCCCCCAGCCCGAAGCAATCGTGACCCAGTTACGGAAACCGTGACCCTGAATGCCCGGATGATACCACAGGGTGGATGTATGCGGATCATGGGTTTCCTTTAACAGCTTGTAGAGCAGTCCCGCATTGGTTTCCTCGCCGTCGTGAAGGCGGCTTTGGGTGCCGTCGATAATCAAGATATGGGATTTCGGCTTGCGCAGAGGAGCGGCAGGCATCGCATCGCTGCGGGGGAAACGCAGCGTGGATTTCAGCCGCGCGACCAGCTTGCCCCAAAGGCCTTCTGTGCCGTTGTCGCCTCTCATTCGTTGTTTGCCTCTGCCTTTTTCAATCCGGCTCTTTCCTTATATTCCGAGGCTCCGTCAGCCTACTTCGCCTGTTGCAGCCATTCCCACATTCGCAGGGGGGTAACGGGCATATCCACCTGCCTGATGCCGCGATCCCACAGGGCATCCTGCACTGCGTTCATTACAGCGGCCATTGCGCCAACTGTTCCGGCCTCTCCGCAGCCTTTCATACCGATTTCATTGGCGGTGGAGGGTACCAGCTCGGTGTGAAATGCCATCGGCGGAATATCACGGGCACGGGGCATGCCGTAATCCATGAAACTGCCCGTCAGCAACTGTCCGGTCTCATCATAAATCGCATGTTCGGATATGGCCTGTCCGATGCCCTGTACGACGCCGCCATGGACCTGTCCTTCCGCCAGCATGGGATTGATCAGCAGACCGAAGTCATCGACAATTGTGTATTTCACCACTTCTGTCAGGCCGGTCTGGGGGTCGATCTCCACTTCGCAGAAATGCGCGCCATTGGGATAGCTGCGGGCGGGCAGATCGTATTCGATGGAGTGGTCCAGAAGGTCCCGCTGTCCGGTCTCGCGCGCCTTTTCCACCACTTCGGGGAGGGTGATGCGACGGTCAGTGCCAATAATTGTGAACGCGCCTTTTTCGAACGCCACATCCTGCGGGTGGACTTCCAGTTCGTCACTGGCCAGCGGTTTCAGCCGGTCGATCATCAGATCAGAGGTTTTGTAGATGGAATTGCCCTGCATCGTGACAGAGCGTGATCCACCCGTTCCACCGCCTGTCGGAATGGCATCGCTGTCGCCCTGAATGATGCGCACCTTTGCCGGATCCCATCCGGTCTTTTCGCACAGCAGTTGCGTATAAGCCGTTTCGTGACCCTGACCGTTGCTTTGAGTGCCCACATAAAGGTTCAGCCGCCCGTCATCGGCAAATTCGATCCGCGTGGTTTCCTGCGGCGCGCCAAGGATGCTTTCGATGTAAAAACACAGCCCCAGCCCGCGCAATTTACCCTCTGCCGCGCTGGCCTGCTGGCGGGCGCTAAATCCCGCAACATCCGCTTCTGCTTCGGCCCGTGTCAGGACGCGGTCAAAATCGCCTACGTCGTATAATTCTCCGGCAGCTGTCTTATAGGGCATCTGCTCTGCACGGATAAAGTTCCGGCGGCGCAGGTCGGAGGGATCCAGCCCGAAGCTGCGTGCGGCATGGTCGAACAACCGTTCGAGCACGTAAATCGCCTCTGGCCGTCCGGCGCCGCGATAGGCATCAACGGGCGTGGTGTTGGTGTAAATTCCGCGCACCCCGAAATAGGCGGTTTGCACGTCGTAAACACCAGGGAAGACTTTCAGTGCCAGTTCCGACTGGATATTCTGCCCGAAACCGGAGCTATACGCGCCGAGATTGGACACAGCATTCACCCGCAATGCCACCAGTTTGTAGTTTTCGTCAAAGGCCGCTTCCGCATCGGAATAAAGATCGCGGCAGGCGTTGTCCGTCAGCATGGATTCGCTGCGATCGGGCATCCAGCGGACCGGCTGGCCCAGCGTTTTGGCTGCGAAAGCCGCCAGCAAATATTCGGGATAGGCGTGAACCTTCATCCCGAAACCGCCCCCCACATCAGGGTTGGTGACGCGGATTTCTTCCGGGGCCATCTTGAAAGAACCCGCCAGATGACGTTTCACCCCCCAGACCCCCTGACCGGAGAAACACACGTGCAGGCGGTCGCCTTCCATTTCCGCGTAACAGGCGCGGGGCTCCATCGAATTGGCAATCACACGGTTCGAATGGACCCGCAGCTTTACCCGATGGGTCGCAGATTGGAAGGCAGCTTCGGTGGCCTCCGCATCGCCGTGGGCCCAGTCATAGGCAAGGTTTTCCGGCGCTTCGGGGTGGATTTCGGGGCCGCCGAATTCCAGTTCGGTGGTGGCGGGCAGATCGTCATAGTCCACAAGGATCGTTTCCGCCGCATCACGGGCCTGTTGTAGGGTGTCCGCCACAACCACGGCGACGGCTTCCCCGACAAAGCGCACGCGATCAATGGCAAGGGCAGGGCGGTGTGGCACTGCAGCCGTACTGCCATCGCGGTTCTTGACCGGAATAGCGTTCATGGAATTTTCCATCACGCCTTCCAGATCACTGGCCACAAAGACCCCACGCACGCCGGGGGCGGATTTTGCCTCTGCCGTGTCAATGCCGGACAGGTTGGCGTGGGCCATCTGTGCGCGCAGCACATACATATGCAGCGCCCCTTCGGGTGCAATGTCATCGGTATAGCGTCCGTGACCTGTCAGCAGGCGGATGTCTTCAACGCGGGTGGCAGATTGTGAAATGCCGAACTTTGAAATCGGAGTGTTCATGGAATACTTGCCTTTGCAGGAACAGTGTTACCCCAAGGGTATTGCTTCTGACGGGCAGGTCTAGGGCAAAGGCGCAGGAACGTAGCGGTTTTTCCTTTAAATGCGGCATCGCACAGGTGTTGCGCGATGCCGTTCCGCTTTGGTTATGTGCCAGCCGGGTTCAGACAGCACTGTGATTGGCAAGAACCGTGCTTGCCGCGTCCAGTGCGCCGCTGCCATGGGCAATGCCCAGGGCCTTCAGGCCGGTGTCCATGGTCCCGAGGGCTCCCATCAGCATGACCGGATTGAGATGCCCCATGTGGGCGACGCGCAAAACCTGTTCCCAAACCGGCTGGCCTTTTTCCGCAAAGCCGAGCCCGATCCCCAATGTCAGCCCGCCCTGATGTTCGCACCAGTGGCGCAGGCGCCCGCATTCATCCCCTTGGGACCGTACAGTTGTTACGGCACGAGATCGTCTGGAAGGATCCGCGATGTTCAGTTGCAGACAGCCCCAGGTTTCAACAGCGGCCCAAACGGCACGGGCGCTGGTGTCGTGCCGCTTCCATGCCTGTTCGATGCCTTCTTCATGCACAAGCATAGTCAGAGCCTCGCGCAATCCGAAAAGGTGATGGGTCGGGGCGGTGCCCCCGAACTGCTGGTAAAACTGTTTGGGATTGGCACGGGGATGCCAGTCCCAGTAGTTAGTCACCAGATCCGCATGTTCCTGAGCGGCAGCGGCTTTGTCGTTGAAAAAAACGAAAGACATGCCTGCGGGAGTCATCAAACCTTTCTGGCAGGCCGTTACCATCACATCAACGCCCCAGTCGTCCATTTCGTGCCGGTCGCACCCGAGAGAGGCGATGCAATCCACATAAAACAGAGCCGGATGTCCCGCGTCGTCAATGGCTTTGCGGATCGCGGGGATATCGTTCTGCACGGATGAAGCCGTGTCGGTCTGTACTGTTAGGATGCCCTTGATTTCGTGAGTGTTGTCCGCCTTCAACCGGTCGCAAAGACGTTGCGGATCAACCGCGTCCTGCATCCCGAAATCCATCGTTTCCACTTCGATGCCGGTACGACCTGCCACATCTGCCCAGCCCTGACCGAACCGACCTGTGACCAGTACAAGTATCTTGTCCCCCCGTGAACAGGTGTTTGCCAGTGCAGCTTCCCATGCGCCATGCCCGTTGGCGATATAGATCGCAGCGTGGTGTTTCGTGCGCGCAACGGCTTTGAGATCCGGGTAAAGGCTGGCGGTGATGTCGATCAGCTCCCCTTCGTAAATATTGGGGGAGGCGCGGTGCATCGCGTTCAGCACTCGGTCGGGGATGACGGAAGGACCGGGAATGGAGAGTTGGGCGCGGCCGAAATTGAGCGACATATAGAGAGCTTTCCATTGGAGTATTCGGCACAAGGCGTACTCCTGCCTTCGGGAAAGGTCAAAAGCAAATTGCCCCCAGCCAAGCGCGCTACAATCGGGCAATGCAAGCAGGGCATGGACAGCAGGGGTGTAGATGGTACAAGGTCGGCCCGCAGGCCAGTGGCCGCAACATGCAAAGGTCTCTATGAGCGAAACTGATACACCGCAGTTGAATGCACGTGCCGCCTATGGCCGCCTCTGGCGGGAGTGGCTGGCGCCCCACTGGCCCAAAATGCTTTTGGCGACGTTTTTCATGCTGATCGTTGCGCTGGCAACAGCGGGCTATGCAAAATTTATGGAATGGGTCATTTCCGCGCTCGAGGTAAAGGATGCCTCGGTGATCTGGTGGGGGCCTGCAGGGATTGTCGCGCTCACGCTGAGCAAGGGCATCGCCCATTACCTGCAACAAGTCGTGCAAAACCGTGTGCTAAGCCGCGTACAGGCGGAAATGCAGAAATTCATGTATGACCGGCTGGTTTACATGGATCTGGCCTATCTGCTGGCCGAGGCGCCGGCGGCACTGGCGGCACGTTTTTCGGCGGACATCGAACTGGTGCGGCAGGCTTCGATCACGGTTTTTGGGTCGGTGCGGGATGTGCTGACCCTGATTGCAGCAATCATCGTCATGCTGTCCATTGACTGGGCTATGGCCATCGGGCTGGTGCTGGTCTTTGCACTGGCTTTCGGACCCATTGGCATCGCCGGTGCACGCATCCGGCGTATTTCGGCAAGCACCCAGAGCGAAATTGCGCATATGACCGAAGCGGTTAACGAAGGGTTGACCGGTATTCGCATGGTGCGGACCTACCAGTTGGAGGAATCGCTGAAGAAAACCTCGAACCATGTGTTCGACAAGCTGGTGGGTTTGCGGATTTCACTGGTAAAATGGCAGGCCCTGATTACGCCAATGATTGAGGTCCTGGCCGGTATTGCTATTGCTGTGCTGTTGTTTCTGGTGGCCTGGCGTATGCAATCGGGTGCGATTGATCTTGCCGGTTTCATCGGGTTGATCACTGCGCTGGGCGTTGCAACAAATCCGGCTCGCAAACTGGGCGGCGCCTATGCGGTAGGTCTGCAGGGCATGGCTGCACTGGAGCGTGTCTACGCTTTGTTTGACACCAAGAATGATATTTCGGACGGAGATTTCACTTATCCGGAAGGCAGCAAGCCCGAAGGCCATATCGAATTCCGGAATGTCGGTTTCACCTATCCTGACGGCTATGCAGCATTGCATGACATCAATCTGGACATCGAGGCAGGTAAGACGTTTGCATTCGTCGGGCGTTCAGGTGCCGGTAAATCAACTATTTTCAATCTGTTGCCGCGCCTTTTCGACGCGAGCGAAGGCCATATCCTGATCGACGGGCATGACCTGACAGAACATCAGATCACATCCCTGCGCAACCAGATTTCAGTCGTCAGTCAGGACAGTGTGCTGTTGTCCGGCACAGTTCTGGAAAACATCGGTTTCGGGCGGGAAGGCGCGACACGGGAGGCCTGTATCCAAGCCGCCAAAGCCGCCGCTGCGGATGAATTCATCAGCGCGTTGCCACAGGGCTATGACACGCGGATCGACCCGTCCAAATCCAGTTTTTCCGGAGGCGAGCGCCAGCGCCTGTCCATTGCGCGTGCCATGTTGCGGGATGCACCGATCCTGCTGCTGGACGAACCGACCTCTGCGCTGGATGCGGAATCCGAGGCTGCGATCCGCAAGGGGCTTGATGCCCTGTCCAAAGGCCGAACCACGCTGGTGATTGCGCATCGTCTGGCCACAATCCTTGATGCGGACCAGATTGTTGTAATGGATCAGGGGCGCATCGTGGATCAGGGTACCCATGAGGAATTGTTGAAACGGGGCGGTATCTACGCCGATCTGTTCAACCTTCAATTCGATATGAAAGCCGAAGGGGGCAAGCGTAAGCGGCCCCGCTCTTTTGCTGCCCGCAAGCGCAAGCGGGGGCTGATGGAAATGGTCAGCCGCTTTGTCGGGATGGGCAACCAGAACAACCCGCTTTAGGTGCGGAGCGGGGGCGCTGCCCCCCTGCGCTGCGCGCAGTCCCCCCGGGATATTTCGGGCCAGAAGAAGGTACGGTCAGCGGCGCGCGTAGCGCTGTGCCAGTTTTTCAGGTGCCATGCCCAGAAAATAGAGCGCAAGGGTGGTCAGGTTGCGCGTGCCCCGTTTCAGCCAGCCTTGTTCGCGGTATTTCACGGCACTTGTCGTTGCCGTAGCATCAAGTGCGGATAACTGGCCGCGTAATTTTCGGGCGAGCGCGACATCTTCCATAAGCGGGATCTCGGGGAAGCCGCCGGTCTTGCTGTAAAGGCTGGCGGGCAGCAGCAAACCCTGATCGCCATAGGGCAGTCCGAACAGGCTTGCGCGCAGATTCGCCCAGGCGGCTACCAGTGTTGCGGCAGGGCCGCTACTGTCAAAGCGCAGTCGGAAGTATGCGGCACCGGTGCGGGATTCCACATGGGAGCGGACTGCGGATGTCCAGTCTTCGCTTAACACCGTGTCACTGTGCAGGAACAAAAGCCACTGGGTTGTGGCGGTACGCGCAGCACCCGCCATCTGGATGCCACGGCCTGGGGCAGAAGGGTGGAAGTCGACACCGGTCTCTTCCGCGATGTGATCAGTCCCGTCCGTGGACCCGCCGTCCGCAAAGATGACCTGATGCACGAGCCCTGCGGCCACCCCGTCAAAGAGGCTCGCCAGTGTCGGGCCCAGTGTATGGGCGGAATTCAGGGTCGGGATGATAACGGTAATCGGTGCAGTCATGGTGTGTCGGAATGGTTCTGGTCACGGTCGGGTTCGCAGGCTACATAAACTGTTAACCGCCAAAGGGCGAATAAAATTGAAGGATGTGATGCCATGAGTGAGGAAACACGCCGCGTATTGCGTATTACCGGGGCCGACCGGTCGCGATTCCTGAATGATCTGGTGACGAATGACTTGAAGGGCCTAGAGAGTGGTCTTGTCTATGCCGCATTGCTGACGCCGCAGGGGAAATACCTGTTTGATTTCTTTCTGGCCGCAGACGGCGAAAGCATCCTGCTGGATGTGGACGCGGGGCGTGCTGACGGGTTGGTGCAGCGGTTGAGCATGTACAAGCTGCGGGCAGATGTAGGGATCGCGGATGCCGGTCTTTTCGTGCATCGCGGGATCGGCGAGCTCCCAGACGGTGCAATGGCGGACCCGCGCCACCCAGCCCTTGGCTGGCGCATGTATTCAGAAACACCACAAGAAGCGGACACCGTGGATTGGGACGCTCTGCGTGTGGCCCATTGCGTACCGGAAACAGATGTTGAACTGATTGCGGATGGGTCATTCATTCTGGAATGCGGTTTTGAGCGGCTTAACGGTGTCGATTTCCGCAAGGGGTGCTATGTGGGGCAGGAAGTGACTGCGCGGATGAAGCACAAAACCGAGCTGCGTAAGGGGCTGGCCACGGTAAATGTGGACGGCTCGGCGCCTGTCGGGACTGACCTGTACATTGATGGCAAGGCGGCTGGCACGCTTTACACCCAAAGCGGCGGACAGGGCATTGCCTATCTGCGGTTTGATCGGGTGAAGGGCGAAATGCAAGCGGGTGACGCGATTGTCACCCTGCCGGAAGCGGGGTAATCCCCGCTTCGCATCTTATTTGTTGTTGCGTACCAGTTTGGCGAAACGGTCGAACACCTGATCGTTGGCGGCGATGATAGAACCATCCGTTACGGGGTTGGCCTCGGGATTGATGCTTTGCACGAAGCCACCGGCCTCTTTCACCAACAGTATGCCTGCGGCTACATCCCATGCGTTCAGGCGGCGTTCCCAGAAGCCGTCGTAACGTCCGGCTGCCACATAAGCGAGGTCAAGCGCAGCTGCACCCCAGCGACGGACACCGGCACATCCGGGAAGGATGCGGGCCAGATCCTGCAATGTATCCGGCAGGTCCGGACGGCCACCGAAGGGCAGGCCGGTGGCGAAAATCATTTCGATCATCTCGCGGCGGCCAGACACACGCAGGCGACGGTCATTGAGCCATGCACCGGCCCCTTTTTCTGCCGCGAACAGTTCTTCGCCCGCAGGATTGAAAATAACCGCAGCGACGATTTCACCCTTATGTTCCAGTGCGATGGAGATCGCCCAGTGCGGCAGGCCGTGCAGGAAGTTGGTGGTGCCGTCCAGCGGATCAACGATCCAGCGGCGGGTCGGATCCTCACCGGCGATTACCTTGCTTTCCTCGGCCATCCAGCCATAGTTCGGGCGGGCCTCGGTCAGCTCTTCCTTTAGGATTTCTTCTGCCTTTAGATCGGCGCGGGACACAAAGTCTCCGGGACCTTTGGCGCTGACTTGAAGATGTTCCACCTCGCCGAAATCGCGCATCAGGGACCGGCCGGCCCGGCGGGCGGCTTTGATCATAATGTTCATATTGGCAGACATTTGCGACATGGGGTGCATCCTTGGTGGTGGAATTTTGCTGTTTAGGCGCTGGTTTCCTTATTGCCAAGGGGATTCGGACGTTTTTCAGGCCACTTGCGTATTATTGGCATCGGCCTGCCTGTCCCGCGTGATCATCACGAAATCCCGCATATAGGCGTTGTCCACCTCGCTGGTGCGGATTGCCGCATAAAGCCTGCGGTTCAACCCGTGCTCTGTTATCGGGCGGGCGACAAAGTCATGTCCGTATTTTTCCTCGGCAATAACCCAGTCAGGCAACACGCTGACACCGCGTCCCGAAGCGACCAGCAACATGATTACCGCAGTCAGTTCCACCTGCCGGATGGAGCGGGGTTCAACCCGCGCCGGTGTCAGCAGTTGGGTAAAGGCATCAAGGCGGGATTTGTCCACCGGATAGGTGATCAGAACCTCTTCGCGGAAATCCTCGGCCTCTATAAACGGCTTGGCAGCCAGCGGGTGTGAGCGCGCACAGACAAAAGTGGGCGCATAGTCAAACAGGGGAATAAACTCAACGCCGTCAATAGTTTCCGGATCTGCTGAAACCACAAGATCGACTTCTTCCCGTTGCAGGGCAGGCAGGGCATCAAACGCCAGACCGGGACGGATATCCACGTCTACGTTGGGCCAGCTTTTGCGGAAATCTTCCAGAACCGGAAACAGCCATTCAAAACAGGCGTGGCATTCAATCGCGATGTGCATCCGCCCCGATTTTCCCGTGATCAGTTCTGCAAAATCCTGTTCCAGCGCGTCAATCTGGGGCAGAACCTTATCCGCGAGTTGCAGCAGCTTGTGCCCGGCCTTGGACAGTTTCAGCGGTTTGGACCGGCGCAGGAACAGCTCCATCCCGACCTGTTCTTCCAGCGCCTTGATTTGATGGGAAAGGGCGGATTGGGTAACGTTCAGCACCTCCGCTGCACGGGCGAGCCCGCCTTGTTGGTGAATGGCGCGGATAGAACGGAGATGGCGAAATTCGAGGTACATGACAGCCTACATGAATGATCCGCGTTATTATTATTAGAAATATGAATTTGCTTCAAGTTGCAAACTCCTATCTTAAGGAGGAACACAAATGAAAGCACCTGTGATGACCAAAGAATTCGATCTCTCCTTTGAATTTTTCCCGCCAAAATCTCTGGCGGCCAGTTTTCGGCTGTGGTCTGCAGTGGAAACCCTGCAAGTTTTCGACCCCGATTTCGTGTCCATTACGTATGGCGCCGGTGGTTCGACACGGGATCTCACCTGCTCTGCGGCGGGCGTGATTGCCCAGAACTACGGTATGCCCGTTGCGGGGCACCTGACCTGTGTGGATGCCACCCGTGAAGAAACCCTGTCCGTGGCCCGCGGCTATGCCGCCAAAGGCGTGCGCCGCGTGGTCGCCCTGCGCGGGGATGCCTCTGATCCCGAAGCAGGTTTCCAGCCTGTAAAAGACGGGTTTTCCGGATCAGTCGAACTGGTGAAGGCGCTTGCCGATCTGGGCGGATTTGACATTGCGGTCGGGGCCTACCCGAACCGCCACCCTGACGCCACCAGCGACACTTCCGATGTGGACCATCTTAAAGCTAAATTCGACGCGGGTGCCGATCGTGCTATCACGCAGTTCTTTTTCGAGGTTGAAGATTTCCTGCGCTTCCGTGACCGTTGCGTGGCAGCAGGCATTACCAAGCCGATCATTCCGGGGGTTCTGCCGATTGAAAACTGGGCGAAAACCAAAAAGTTTGCGGCGCCTTGCGCGATCCCGATCCCTTACTGGATGGAGGAAGGCTTCCGCCATGCAGCCGCAGCAGACACAGAACGCCTGTTCGCAACCGCCATCTGCACCGAGGCTTGCGATACCTTGCTGCGGGAGGGTGTGGACGGATTGCACTTCTACACGTTGAATGACCCGACCCTGACAGCAGATGTCTGCCGCGCCATCGGAAGAACGCCACGTCATTTGGAACTGCAAGCCTCTGCCTGAGCGGTTGAACGCTTGAAGCACTGGTTCTCAAGGCTCTACGGTTTGATCACAATCAACCGGAGAGCCTTTTGCCATGCGCGATTTGAAATATGCGAAAACCCCTGACGATCTGCCCGGACCGGAGCAACTGGAATGGACGGGGCTGGAATACCTGCAAAAGACACTGGCGGGCGAGGTCGCAGCACCGCCAATCGCCGGATTGATGAATTTCCGGCTGGAAGCTGTCGAATTCGGGCGTGCTGTGTTTCGTGGTATTCCGCAATACGCCGCGTTTAATCCCGGTGGCACGACCCACGGCGGCTGGTACGGCGCAATCCTAGACAGTGCTATGGCCTGTGCGATCATGTCCAAAACGGGGAAGGGCGAGCTTTACACCACGTTGGAATATAAGGTGAATATCATCCGCCCCGTGCCCGAAGGCATGGAGGTTGAAGCGGTCAGCGTGGCGAGCCACGTCGGCCGGGCCACAGGGGTGGCTGATGCGGAATTGCGCGGCGTGGAAAATGGAAAACTTTATGCAACAGGCTCAACCACCTGTCTGCGGGTGGGCAGCTAATCAGGCGGCGTGAGCGCCGAGTTCTTGCAAACTCTCTGACAGGATTTCCTGCAATTCCGGCGCGATCTTGGGGCTGCACACATAGGGCAGCCCTTTGCGCGCCTGCGTCCAGCCGATCACATGAACCTGTTTCGCGGCAGGTTCGCAGCTTTGCAACATGGCCCAACTGCGGCAGTCTATTGCGGCAATATCGGCCTTGCCCTCCGCCACCATCTGCACGGAATGGCGGTGGCTGCCGGAGTGTTCGCCGTGGCTGTAAAACGCCTTGCGCTGGCCGGTGGCAGCGGTCATGTCCGCAGTGATCGACAAATAGCCCGATAGGGAGGCGCGATCGTTGAATGCCAGTCGTTTGCCTCCAAGCGCTTCAACCGGCAGTGCTGCCTTGCGATCCTCGGGCGGAGAGGCGTCTGTGCCTTGTCCGGTCGCTATCACAGCAGAACGGTAAAATGGCCCCTGTCCACCGGTGCAATCGGAATAATCCGGCTGGGCAAGGATATGCAGATCCGGCGCAACCCCACAGGAGATCGGTCCCCAGCAGGTCTGGGACAGTAGCAGGCGGGGATGGGCCAGCAATTCATCCGCGTCGTGATCCGTGCCGGGACGGTAGAAATCCACCAACAGATCCGCACCCCGTTTGTGAAGCCCCGCCAGCAGGTTCTGCCAGAGCGCATCCGTTTCCGCCCTGAATTCAGGCAGATCGTACATTGGTAGGGCTGCGCGGTATCGGGTCACTCTGCCTCCTTGCTCCGGTGCCAGGCGGGATGGACGACGGGTTCTTTGGCTATCAGAGCATAGGTTCGGAATAATTTCCAGTAATTTGGAAAGACATACCCGTGGTTCAGTTGGTTCCAGCGCGCCTTGTCCTGCGCATAAAGTGCAGGCAACTGATACCATGGTGCCGTCGGGTGTTTGTGGTGTACAAGATGCAGGTTGTTGTTCAGAAACAAAAAACTGAACGGAGATCTCTCTACGATGATGGTGCGCCCTTCGGGCGTTTCATGCCATTGGTGCTCTGCAAAGGTGCGCAGGGAAATAAGCGCCGCACCGCCCCAGCAGGCTGTCACAAGATACAGCCACAACGGAATCTGAAAAACGAAGTGTAGGCAGAACAGGACGGGGATCAGTCCGAGCCCGTGTAAAACCCACGCTTTTGCCACGCCATTTTCTTTTTCCCGCAGCGCCTTGAGATCACCTGCGATCAGGGCAAAGGCAGACATAGGCGGCCCGAAGATCAATCGCCCGAGTAATGTGTTGGACCAGCCCAAGACGCGCTGCACCCATCGGGGCAAACCTGCGTAGTATCCTTGTGCGCGATAGTAGCTTTCGGGATCATCGAACGGATCGGTCAACCGCTCGTCCGCGTGATGGCGCAGGTGCATGGTGCGATACCGGCGGTAGGGCCAGATCAGTCCGGGGTTCACTGTCACCAGCAGTTCGTTCACAATGCGGCTTCGGGTCGGGTGGCCGTGCAGTGCCTCATGCACCACAGACGAATGCAGTGCATTAAGAATTGCGAGCAAAAACAGCGCAGTAGCCGGGTAAAGCGGGTAGACTGTTGCGCCGATAAACAGCCATAGACCGTAGGTGAGCAGGATCAGGCAAAGCGTTTGCCATTCTATTCGGGCGTTATGTCGGGAAGATTTGGTGGGCATCTGAAACCTCTTGTTTTTGCCCCATTTAAATCGGAGCCGAGGAAGCGGGCAACGCGAGAATGGTAACAAAGAAAGAGTTTTGTTGTATTTTGTAAACAAACCTGTTGAATGTAATCATGGACCGCAGGGAAACATCAGACATATTCCGCGCACGGCTTGGCGAACTCCAGCGCCAGAGCGGATTGCGCCAGTCTGCCTTTGCAGCAGAGCTCGGGATCGACCGGTCGGCGCTGTCGCAACTGCTCGGCGGGGCAGGGGCGCGGTTGCCCCGTGCGGACACGCTGGTCGCGCTGGCGCGCACTCATCAGGTTTCGGTGGACTGGCTTCTGGGGCTGTCCGAAGATCGCGGGGTCACATCTGAAACCCGTGACATGCTCGAGATCGCTGGCGGCGCCGATAGTCTCGACCGATCCCCTTTGGTGAAGTGGCACGAGGAGGCGCGGGGCACCAAAATCCGCTATGTTCCGGCGGGGCTGCCGGACTTGCTGCGTGATGGTCCGATTGCACAATACGAACATCGCGCCACTGTGGTGCAGGAAGCCACGCAAGAGCTGCAGGACGGTTATCGCCGCGACTATGCCCGCTTGCCGGAAACTGACATGGAAGTCGCCATGCCGTTGCAAACCCTTCAAAGTTTTGCAGCAGGTCACGGCATCTGGTCGGGGTTGGCGCGAGACCAACGGCAAGGCCAGCTTGACCATATGGAACAATTACTGCGGGAACTTTATCCGGGTTTCCGTTTGTACCTGTTTGACGGTAGTGCGCGATTTTCCATGCCCTACACCATCTTCGGCTATCAGCGCGTGGCGATCTACGCCGGAGAAATCTACCTGCTGCTGAACGCCACCCACACCATCACCACGATGGTCGGGCATTTCGACAATCTCGTCCGCGCAGCCGAAGTTCACGCCCATGAAGTAGCTGATTTCGTATCCAATCTTGCGCGGTGATAGGTGTAAACATTCCTTTGGTGATCCACGGTTGCCTAAACGCCGCCCGCTCGAATTCGCCCGCCAACTGGTTTGGTCTGGAAACAGTCAGGCGACTGCACTAAAGGCAAGGAATACCCCGATTCAAATTAATCTCGTTTCCGATTGGTAAATGTATGTTAATGCACACTTGTACCCTCGGGGGGAACGTAGAGTGCGTATCGTTAACTCGGGTTGTTCAATCCCCTTACAGTCAGCTTGCTGGCCGTCATCCAGTTACTCGGCGGCTTGGAGCCAGTTCTGCGGTTCGGGGTTCTGTCCGTTAAAATCGCTTTTGCCCAGCTGGTACTCTGTCAGATGCGGACTGGCGCCCTGTTCCGCCGGTTGCTGAGAGCGCAGGATGCGGTGATTGTCCAGCAACACGCCTTCCCCCGGTTGCAAGGTGATCTCAACTGCAAAATCCGGGCGTGCTGCCAGATCAAGGAATTGCCGGTAAGCGGTGTAAAAAGGAAGGAGTCTCGGGAACGGAACGTCCACCACCGGAGCGATGTGGCGACTGTCATAGCGGATGGAACGGAGCTGCCCGTCCGGTGCGATCCGCAACAGCGGGCCCGATGCACCGTGTGTTTGCTCTTGCTCTCCGCGATAGCGCAGCGGATATTTGGTTAACAGATTGAACCCTGAAAGGGATTTGTCCCGCTGCATTTCGGCCAGACGGAATCCATCCACAAGCCGGAGGGTTGCCGGTTTTGTCGCGGTTTCAGGCAGGTGAACCACACTGTAGCGCGGCGGGCTGGCGAGATAGGGTTGCGCGGTATAAGGCACAGTTCCAGGCGCGGCCGAAGGCAGATCATCGGTTGAGCCGTTCCAGCCGTCTTGCACAAAAGCTACGCCCAAATGCTTCAGGCGGATTGCTCTTTCCCTGTCGGACAGTTGCGCATGGCGATGCAAATCGGTGGATGATTTATCCCATGTGAAAACCTCTTCCGGCAGGTGGAATCCGGTTCCCTGATCGGCATCGTAAGCATAACGCTTTAACCAGAGAACAGAATAGGTTGCGGAATGACCGTCCGGTGCAAAGTCAATTCTTACTTCTCCGTCCAGCGCTCTGGCTGACTGGATGCGCACATCAACCGGAACATCGCAAAGGCTTTGCTGGCTCGCAGAGTCCGGAATATGGTCACGAAGCCACACTGCGTGAAAACGATGCTGCGCCCCATCCGGAAAGCGGAGCGTCAGGTGATCCCCTGTTGCCGATACTGTTACAATGCCGTCCATCTCCGGCCTCCTCTTGAAACTGAGACTTTCACAAATCCTGCCTCGTTCGATCTGTGGCGACTTCGGCCGCCTTGCGATCAAAACTGCCCCCCTTGTAGCGCAGTTACATCGCAGGAGTGTGACAGACAGGCTGCATTTCAATGGCAAATTGCAGAGTCCTACCGTACTCGCGCCCCTGTCGGGGTTGACCGGCACGTCCGCTTTACGCTCTATGTCGGAAAAACGGACAGGACAGACAAGATGATCAATTTGACGCTGGAAAACGGCAAAACAATCATGGTCGGTGTGACCAGCCTGCAGGCGGCAATCACAGGCGCGACGGGTACCGGAGCACTGATCGTTCTGGGTGGAGGGATTACTTACGATGTACGTGAAAGCCCTGCGGAAATCGCTGCGCTGCTGGACGAGTACAAGGCAAAGAACAAGTAATCGCTCCCCTGTCGAGCCGGTTGAAAACGGGAAAGCGCCGCAGGATTGCAAGGGTTTCGAGGTGCCGGAGGGTCCGATGCCTCCGGCGGGGATATTTCGCCAAAAAGAGCAGTCAGGAGCGTGGCAGGGTGTTTTCGGGATCGTAAAGGCAGGCGGAAACGATAGTTGCGCCGACCGGTTTGCCAATCACCTCCACTTCCAGCGCGCCGGTAAGATCCGGTTTAATAAACGCCATCGCGATGTTCTTGCCGGTCCGGTGCCCCCAATCCGCTGAGGTCACGGTACCGACGACCTTGCCACCCTGCATCACACTATCGCCGGGTTGCGCAGGGGCATCGGTGCAATCCAGCGTCAGGGTAACGAATTTCCGGCGCGGGCCGGTTGCTGTACGTGCCTCTACCGCAGCTTTTCCGATGAAGTCTTCTTTCTTCAGATTTACGAAGCGTTCCAGTGCAGATTCAATCGGGTCGAACTCGGTGATCAGGTCGGCTTTCCAGTGGCGATACCCTTTCTCCATCCGCATACTGTCCACCGCTCGGGCGCCAAACAGGGTAAGCCCGTGTTGTTCACCCGCTTTGCGCAGCGCAAGATAGGCGGCGTAAAGCTGGGCGTTCGGAACGTGAATTTCATAGGCCAGTTCGCCGGAAAAGCTGACAGACATCACCACTGCGGGGGCAAAACCGATAAAAGCGCTGCGCACTGACAGCCATGGGAAGGCTTCGGCTGACCAGTCGCCGCGGGACACATCGCCAAGCACATCCCGTGCTTTGGGACCTGCAAGAACGAGTATAGTGTGCTCGTTGGTCAGGCTGCGGATCTGAACATCTTCTCCCTCGGCAATGTTCTGGGTCAGCCAGTCCATATCGTGATATTCGGAGGCGGCGGCAGAGCCGTACCAAACCCGTTCGTCCGGCAGGTTTGCAATGGTTGCCTCGCCCTTCACATTGCCTTGATGGTCAAGCAGATAGCCGAGCCCGACGCGCCCAGCCTTCGCAGTGATCCTGCCGCAGAACATCCGGTCCAGAAACGCCCGCAAATCATTGCCCGAAAGCTCGAACCGGTTGAATCCGTTGACTTCCGTCAGGCCAACGCTGGTTTGTACGGCTTTGACTTCGGCGGCGACTACATCAAAAGTTTCATTGAAATGATAGCCGTGGGTCTCTTTGAAATCCGGTGTTGGCTTTACATAGTCCATCCGCTCCCATCCGTTCACCACTGTAAACTCCGCGCCTTCGCTGGCGAGGATCGGGGTCAGCGGCGTAGTCTTTGCAGGACGGCCGGCGGGGCGGTGTTCATGGGGGAAATGGAAGCGGAACTCGTTCTGGTAATCCTCAATTGCTTTCAATGCAGTCAGTTCCACATTTGCATGGCCGGTAAAGCGGCGCGGGTCGATGCACCATGTGTCATAGCAGGCCGCACCATGCACGATCTGCTGGGCGAGCAGCCAGCCGTGGCCGCCGCCCTCGCCAATACCGGCCCGCAGGCCGATAATGCAAAATGCGTTGCGCTTGTCCGGGATCGGCCCCACTAGCGGCGCACCGTCGATCGTATAGGTGATCGGCCCGTTCACGACCGTGTGGATTCCGGTTTCCATCAGCGCTGGCATCCGAGCAAATGCGCCTTCCAGCACATCTGTCACGCGGTCCAGATCATCCGGACACAGCGCATTGACGAATTTCGGGTCGATCCCCTCCATACCCCATGTCTTGCAGTCCTGTTCGTAAAAGCCGACCAGCAGCCCGTTCTTTTCCTGACGGCAGTAGTAATCGCTGATCGGACAGCGCAGCAGCGGCATCCTGTGGCCGGCCTCTTTGATCGCGGGGATTTCCTCGGTCAGGAAATACTGGTGCTCCATCGAGGTCACGGGATGCTGCACCCCCATCATGGACGCCACTTCGTTCACGCGATACCCGCAGGCGTTCACCACGATTTCGCAATCGATATCGCCTTTCTCGGTGTGCACGGTCCAACTGTGATCCTTGTGCTGGGTCAACCCTGTCACCGGCGTGTTGCGATAGACCTCGGCACCGGCCTTGCGCGCCCGTCGCGCCAGCGCCTGACAGAGTTGTGCCGGATCAATGTCCCCGTCCATCGGATCCCACAGCCCGCCGAGCAGGTTGTCAGTGGAAATCAGCGGATGACGGCGGGCGCACTCTTCTGCGTCGATGATCTCGAAGTCCACGCCCATGCCTTTGGCAACACTCCGGAAATGGGCGTAGCCGTCCATCTGCGCCTGAGTATTGGCAAGGCGGATACCACCATCCCCGTGATGGTAGTTGATTGGATAATCCGGATCATTGGCCAATTCCTGATACAGCGCGATGGAGTGGCTTTTCAGCCCGATCATGGTCTGGTTCATGCCAAAGTTCGTCACTTGCGCCGCCGAATGCCATGTGGTGCCGGATGTCAGTTCATCCCGCTCTACCAGAACGACATCGCTCCAGCCTTCTTGGGTCAGGTGATAAAGAGTCGAACAACCGGCAATGCCGCCGCCGATTACAACAACGCGGGTGGTGGATTTCATGGGAACCTCTTCCGTCTCAACTTTTTTGTAGATAGGCCAAAGCGTGTCGTCTGCGTCAACGTCCACTGACAGTTTTCGATTTTCCGATGGATGCGGTTTTTGTTTGTGAAACTTTGCGCAGAATGGGAAAAGGGGGCAAATCGCGAAAGGCAGCTGTCATGAACCACCTCACCATTGTCGACCACCCCCTTGTTCAACACAAACTTTCGGTGATGCGCCGCGCGTCTACGCCTTCCAACCAGTTCCGGCAATTGTTGCGTGAAATCAGCCACTTGCTGGCCTATGAGGTAACACGTGACCTGCCTATGACATCCGAGCGTATCGAGACGCCGGTTTGTGCGATGGACGCGCCGATGCTGGACGGCAAGAAGCTAGCTCTGGTTTCGATTCTGCGCGCGGGCAACGGTCTGCTGGACGGGGTTCTGGAACTGATCCCTTCGGCCCGCGTCGGCTTTGTCGGGCTTTACCGCGATGAAGAAACACTGGAGCCGGTTCAGTACTATTTTAAAGTACCAGAAGGTATGGACGAGCGTATGGTTATCGCCGTGGACCCGATGCTCGCCACTGGCAATTCCTCTGCGGCAGCGATTGACCTGTTGAAAGAATCCGGCGCGAAAAACATCAAATTTCTCTGCCTTCTGGCGGCACCTGAAGGTGTTGCCCGGATGAAAGAAGCCCACCCCGACGTGCAAATTGTGACTGCTTCGCTGGACGAGCGGCTGGACGAGAAGGGCTACATCGTTCCGGGCCTCGGCGACGCCGGAGACCGGATGTTCGGCACAAAGTAAAAGGCCGGGGGGAATACCCCCCCCCCCTCAATGTTCCCGAAATACTCCTGCCGGAGGCACCTTCCATAAAAAAAGCCCCGCAATAGTGTGCGGGGCTTTTTCTTTAGTGTTCGCAGAACTTAGGCGAGAGAGGAGTCGATCCCCTGACAGGCTTCTACCAGACCTTTGACCGCGTCGACGGATTTGTCGAACATGGCTTTTTCTTCCTTGTTCATGTCGATTTCGATGACTTTTTCAATGCCACCGGCGCCGATTACGGTCGGGACGCCAACATACATACCGTCGAGCCCGTAAGCACCTTCGACGTTTGCTGCACATGGCAGGACGCGCTTCTGGTCTTTCAGATAGGCTTCGGCCATTTCGATAGCCGATGCCGCAGGTGCGTAGAAGGCAGAACCGGTTTTCAGCAGGCCAACGATTTCCGCACCGCCGTCACGGGTGCGCTGTACGATCGCATCCAGTTTGTCCTGTGTTGTCCAACCCATTTTCACCATGTCCGGCAATGGAATACCCGCAACGGTGGAATAGCGTGTCAGCGGCACCATCGTGTCGCCGTGGCCGCCCAGTACGAAGGCAGTTACGTCTTTAACGGACACTTTGAACTCGTCAGCAAGGAAGTGACGGAAACGGGCGCTGTCCAGAATGCCTGCCATACCGCAGACTTTTTCTTTCGGCAGGCCAGAGAATTCGCGAAGCGCCCAAACCATGGCGTCCAGCGGGTTGGTGATGCAGATCACAAAGGCGTTCGGTGCATGTTTCGCGATGCCTTCGCCAACGGATTTCATGACTTTCAGGTTGATGCCCAGCAGATCGTCACGGCTCATGCCGGGTTTGCGGGCAACACCGGCTGTTACGATGCACACATCTGCGCCAGCGATATCTGCATAGTCGTTTGCGCCGCTCATGGCCGCGTCGTAGCCGTCAACCGGTGCGGCTTCAGCGATATCGAGCGCCTTACCTTGTGGAATACCTTCGGCAATGTCGAAAAGGACAACGTCGCCCAGCTCTTTAAGGGCTGCCAGGTGGGCCAATGTGCCGCCGATCTGGCCTGCGCCGATCAATGCAATCTTTGCTCTCGCCATGTTTCAAACTCCCGTGTGATGTGAAACTCGACCGTGTGCTACCGCCAATGGGGGGGCAGAGCAAGGCACATTTGGGCTGCTTCGACGGGGTTATCCTTAACGTAGATGGGTAAGGTGTTGATCTACAAGGGACATTCTGTAAATGCAGGGCTAGGGTGCTTGCGGCTGTTGGGGGAGTGTCCTGCATGCCGTTGTATACATTTGATTCGAAATTAGGCAATTCCAGCCGGCAGAGCCGTCCGGCGCCGGCCGGAGTGGCTCTGCGTCATGCACCTGTCAGGCTTTTTCGCCATCAGGGGCAGCGTCACTTATTGCTTCATAGGATTCGCCGGCTGCGACCAGACAGGTCATGCCGTTTGGCAGGGTGATTATGATCGTCCAGCTGCCGCTTCGCTCACTGGCAAAGACCTCTACGATGCCGCTGTTGGAAGCCAGCCCGACCGAGCGGCGCGTTTCACCATATTTGGTTTCAAGCCGTTCCACCACCTGCGGGCGTTGTGCGCAACTGGCCGGTTGGGAATGAGCTGCGCTATGGGCCAGAATGACACCGAGGAACCCCAGCGACAGTGCGAAAAGGATCTTTTGCATATGTGTTCTCCGTTCTTTCAACGGGGTGGCGAAACCGGCCTTGTTCTTGTTGATCCACGCCGACGACCCGAAAATGGTCAGATGTGATCACAGGGCTGCTTCCGGTCCGTTATCCGGCGGCCAACCGGCCAGCCCGTACCCCTGTGAAGATGTGCAAACAGTCTGCCAGCCAAAGAGAGAATTAATGGTTAACGTGCCGGTCTTTCGATAATGCTAAAGGTGGGCGCGAAAGAATGCTGCGTAACAATGGCGCATTCGGGTATTATTATTGCGCAAGCCGTTGCGCCAGACGGTCAACTGTGCTTGATCCTGATGCGGAAAACGACGCAACATCTGACCGGAGCTGCCCAAATGGATCCATTAAACCGCCCGTACCGTTCTGTTCTTTATATTCCGGGCTCCAAAACCCGTGCCCTTGAGAAAGCCCAGACCCTGCCAACAGACGGCATTATCTTTGATCTCGAAGATGCAGTCGCGCCAGAAGCCAAGGCCGAAGCGCGGGGCCATGTGGCGGACGCCCTGCGGGATCTGGATTACGGTAACCGCGCCTTGTTGGTGCGTATCAACGGGTTTGAAACCGAATGGGCGATGGATGATCTGGATGCGGTCCTGCCTGCCGGTCCCGAAGCGATCCTGCTGCCCAAAGTCTACAGCGCGGCTGACATCGAGAAACTGGCGAAAATTCTGGACGGGGCAGAGAACTGCGCCCACACAAAGATCTGGGCGATGATGGAAACACCCCTGTCCATGCTGAACGCGCGCGAAATTGCCGCCGCGCCGCGTATGGCGGGAATGGTGCTTGGGTCCAACGATCTGATAAAGGATCTGGGCGCGCAGACCGATCCGGCGCGCACGGCGCTTGCGGCATCTATCGGTCTGTGTTTGCTGGCCGCGCGGGCCTACGGGCTGATCTGTATAGATGGAGTCTATAACGCCTTCCGCGATGTTGAAGGCTTGCAGGTCGAGCTCGACCACGGTCGCTTGATGGGGTTTGACGGAAAATCGCTCCTGCACCCGGACCAGCTTGCCCCTACAAACACGGCCTACCGTCCCTCCGAAGCAGAGATCGAACTGGCGAAACGCCAGATGGCGGCCTTCAAGGAAGCGGAAGAAAGCGGAAAAGGCATTGCGGTGCTGGACGGCAAGATAGTAGAGAATCTGCATATCGTAACCGCACGCGCGCTGTTGGCCAAAGCGGATGCCATCGCAGCCAGTGAAACCTGAGGGACACCCGCAATGACGCTTCTTTACCTTGGCATCGCCATCTGGATTCTGGTTCATTTTTTCAAGCGGATCGCACCGGAGGCACGTTCGGGGATGGACCGCGCCATGGGGCAGGGGCCTGCGAAAGGGGTAATTGCTGTTCTGCTGGTTATTTCCATTGCGTTGATGGTAATCGGCTATCGCGCCGAACCCTATGATCCGGTTTATGCACCGATTGCAGGTATGGGCCATCTGAATAATCTGCTGATGATTGCGGCCGTGATGCTACTGGGGGCCGGATCTTCCAAAGGAAAAATGCGCAGCTGGTTCAGGCATCCGATGCTGCTGGGCGTGATCGTCTGGTCCTTTGCCCACCTTCTGGTGAATGGCGATTACGCCTCTGTAGTGCTGTTCGGGTCTATGGCGCTTTGGGCTGTGGCCGAAATCATACTCATCAACCGCGCTGAACCGACCTGGTCCCGGCCTGAACCCGGACCGATCAAGGGCGACATCCGCCTGTTTGTCATCTCGCTCGTGCTTTATGCCATCATTGCCGGCATTCACATTGCACTGGGCCACAATCCGTTTCTGGGAACTTACGCATGATTGTTTACCGTCTGATCACCGAGGATGACACCTCGCAATTCTGCCACCGCGTGACCGAGGCCCTGTCCAAAGGCTGGTCGCTACATGGCTCTCCCTCCTATGCGTTTGACGGCGCAAATGGCGTGATGCGCTGTGCGCAGGCCGTCACAAAAGAAAGCGATCAGGAATACTCGCCGGACATGAAACTGGGGCAGGCGTAAGATGGTGAAGACAAACGCAGGCCGCTTTTTTGAAGATTACACTGTCGGGGAAACCATCCGGCACGCTGTGCCCCGCACGATTTCTGGGGGGGAACGCGCACTGTATCACGCGCTCTATCCGGCCCGCCATGCGCTTTATTCTTCGGATGAATTTGCCCGCGCCAGCGGTCTGCCCGCTGCGCCGCTGGACGATCTGGCAGCCTTCCACGTTGTTTTTGGCAAAACCGTGCCGGATGTGTCCCTGAATGCGCTGGCCAATCTTGGCTATGCAGAGGGGCATTTCCTGAAGCCGGTCTATGCTGGCGACACACTGCGCACAACATCCGAGGTGATCGGGCTCAAGCAGAATTCCAACGGCAAAAGCGGTGTTGTCTGGGTCCATTCCAAAGGCTTTAACCAGCGCGACGAGGTTGTAATCGACTACAAACGTTGGGTGATGGTGCGCAAACGGGATCTGGATGCCGCAGCGCCCGAAACCGTCCTGCCTGAACTGAGCAGTGTCATTGATGCGGACGATCTGACCATTCCGGAGGGGCTGGATTTCAGCGCTTACGATTATGCCCTTGCGGGGGAACCCCACCGCGCTGCGGATTATAAGGTGGGCGAGAAGATCAACCATGTGGATGGCGTCACGATCGAGGAAGCCGAACATATGATCGCAACGCGCCTGTGGCAAAACACGGCCAAGGTGCATTTCGATACATCGGCCCGACCGGATGGTACGCGGCTGATCTATGGCGGTCACGTGATTTCCATGGCCCGCGCCCTTTCGTTCAACGGTCTGGCCAATGCGCAGATGATCGCCGGGATCAACGCAGGCGCCCATGCCAACCCCTGTCTGTCAGGGGATACAATCCGTGCATGGTCCGAGGTGCTGGATAAATCCGAAACCTCTGCAAAAGGGGCCAGCGCAATCCGCCTGCGGTTGGTTGCTACCAAAGGCGACAGCGCGGATATGGAACTTCGCGACACAGATGGAAAGTACCGTCCCGACGTGCTGCTTGATCTGGATTATTGGGCGCTGATGCCATCCTGAAGACCCGCACCGGCTCTGCACGGGGTACGGTCGGGATTTGGATATTTTCCCCAAAAAGAGCCCTGCCGGTCGTAACAGAGTCGGCAGGGTTCCATTTTCTTCAAATATCCTCGCCGAAGGCGCATGCGCGACCGTGCGGCACAGGGAGTCGGGTTTGTGATCACGAAAATATTGCTGTGATCACAAAAACGCGAAAACCGTGGCAAAAGGTCAAAAAACCGCACGGCACAAGCGCAAATAATTGCGCGCTTCCCTATGACTCTGCAGAATTCTTTGCTAACAAAGCCCCAGCAAGCTGATCAAGAGGTGCCTCATGGCAGACGTGAACCGTGGCAATCGCCCGCTATCCCCACATCTATCCATCTATCGTCTAAGCATTACCATGTTCGTGTCCATTGCGAACCGGATTACAGGGGCAGGCATGGTGCTGGCCGCTATTCTGGTTGTGTGGTGGCTGATGGCCGCGGCCTCGGGCCCCGAATATTACGAGATGGCTAACGGGTTCCTGACCTCTTGGTTGGGGCTGTTGATTCTCGTGGGGTCTCTCTGGGCACTTTGGTTCCACTTCCTTGGCGGGTTGCGCCATCTGGTGATGGATTTCGGCATCGGATACGAGCTGAAAACCGTCAATTCCACCGGATGGGGCGTTGTGATTGGCAGCTTTGTGCTGACCGTCATCAGCCTGTTCTGTTTCATCTAAGGGGCGCACGATATGTCATACAAAACTGATCTTGGCCGTGTTATCGGTCTCGGGGCCGCCAATGAGGGCGTGCACGAATGGTTTTCCGGCCGCGTTCTGTCTGTTGCTCTTGTACCGCTGACGCTTCTGTTTCTTTGGGTTGTCGGTCCGCTGATCGGCGAGGACCACAGTGCCGTGGTTGCGGCTTTCCAAAACCCGTTCAAGGCGATCGTCGTGATCCTGTTCCTGCTGGTGGTGTTCAAACACCTTGCTGACGGGCTGAAGGAAATCCTGCTCGACTATGTCCACGGTAAGGCGACACTTACAATCTCTTTGGTTGCAACCCGCCTGATCTGTTACTTCTTTGGGGCCGCTGGTGCCTTTGCTGTTGCCAAAATCGCCTTTGCCGGCTGATCGGAGACCGAATTTATGTCCGCTTATGAATATGTAGACCACACTTATGATGTCGTAGTTGTCGGCGCTGGCGGCGCAGGCCTGCGTGCCACGCTTGGCATGGCTGAACAGGGTTTGAAGACAGCCTGTGTTACCAAAGTATTTCCGACCCGTTCCCACACGGTTGCAGCGCAGGGCGGCATTGCAGCCTCCTTGTCCAACATGGGGCCGGACAACTGGCAGTGGCATCTTTATGATACTGTTAAGGGCTCTGACTGGCTGGGTGATACGGATGCGATGGAATACCTCGCCCGTGAAGCCCCCAAGGCGGTGTACGAACTGGACCACTACGGTGTGCCGTTTTCCCGTACCGAAGAGGGTAAAATCTATCAGCGCCCCTTCGGCGGCCACACTACCGAATTTGGCGAAGGCCCGCCGGTGCAACGCACCTGTGCTGCGGCTGACCGCACCGGCCACGCCATCCTTCATACGCTTTACGGCCAGTCGCTGAAGAACAATGCGGAATTCTTTATCGAATATTTCGCGCTGGATCTGATCATGGCTGAAGACGGTTCCTGTCAGGGGCTGCTGGCCTGGAAACTGGACGACGGGACCATCCACCGTTTCAACGCCAAGATGGTTGTTCTGGCCACGGGCGGTTACGGTCGGGCTTATTTCAGCGCCACCTCTGCGCACACCTGCACAGGTGACGGCGGTGGTATGGTGGCCCGTCAGGGGCTGCCATTGCAGGATATGGAATTTGTTCAGTTCCACCCGACCGGCATCTACGGCTCGGGCTGTCTGATCACCGAAGGCGCACGGGGGGAGGGCGGTTATCTGACCAACTCTGAAGGCGAACGTTTTATGGAGCGCTATGCGCCCACCTATAAAGACCTTGCCAGCCGCGATGTTGTGTCCCGCTGTATGACTATGGAAATCCGCGAAGGGCGCGGGATCGGCAAGGACGGGGATCACATCCACCTGCACCTGAACCACCTGCCACCCGAAGCCCTGGCCGAGCGTCTGCCCGGTATTTCGGAAAGCGCACGTATCTTTGCGGGTGTTGATCTGACGAAAGAACCGATTCCGGTGCTGCCGACCGTACACTACAACATGGGCGGTATCCCGACCAACTATTGGGGCGAAGTGCTCGACCCGACCAGCCGCAACCACGACAAGATTTTCCCCGGCCTGATGGCTGTGGGTGAGGCGGGTTGTGCGTCTGTTCACGGGGCGAACCGTCTTGGTTCTAACAGCCTGATCGACCTTGTGGTCTTTGGCCGTGCTGCCGCTATCAAAGCGGGTGAGATCGTTGATCCGAAAGAAAGCAACCGCCCGCTAAACATGGCTTCGGTTGAAAAGGCAATGGATCGTTTTGATGCCATGCGCAATGCAAACGGGTCGATCCCGACAGCGGATTTGCGTCTTGAGATGCAAAAGACCATGCAGGCGGATGCGGCGGTGTTCAGAACCGACAAAACACTGGCCGAAGGTGTGGACAAGATGAAAGCGGTTGCGGCCAAGATGGATGACATCAAAGTCACCGACCGTTCGCTGATCTGGAACTCCGACCTGATGGAGACGCTGGAACTGGACAACCTGATGCCAAACGCTCTGGCAACGATTGTCGGCGCCGAAGCCCGCAAGGAAAGCCGTGGCGCGCATGCCCATGAGGACTATCCGGATCGTGACGACAAGAACTGGCGCAAGCATACGCTGGCGCGGGTGTCTGGTAATGAAGTGAAACTGACCTATCGTAATGTGCACGTCGATCCGCTGACCTCTGAAAAGGACGGTGGTATCGATCTCAAGAAAATCGCGCCTAAAGCGCGGGTATACTAGGAGTATATGGTGGGCAAAGGGTATCCAGTATTGCGCAGTTTGGGGATCGGGTTTTGCCTGAGCCTCGGACTTGCCAGCATGGCGGAGTCCCGCCAGCGGATACCTCTGAGCGCCGCGATTGCACAATGTGACACGCAATCCTTGCGCTACAGCCGCCAGCTTGCGGATGGCGGGGCGAATACCCCGTCCCGTGAAAAGCTGAACCGCCACTACCGGACCTGCGTTTACGCAAAGTCCGGCCAATATCCGCCGCAGCCCAAAGTGGCACCGGGTTTGCGGATTTCGGGATCGGCAACGCTGGGTATCGTGGTGCGGGACTGACAGGATGCTTGATCGTATGGGAAACGGGATGAAAAAGTCACTGACCGCCGGTCTGCTTTGTGTGGTCCTTGGCGCAGGGCAGGGGGCAATAGCCCGTCAGGCGCAAATGACGCTGGAGCAAGCTGTCGAAGTTTGTACCGAACGGGCTGTGAAGTTCGGACGGAAACCCTGGGGATTGTTTGGAGACGAACCGCCGCCCTATCGTGTACAAAGTGACTACCGTGCCTGTGTCTGGGCTTATGCCAAGCAATATCCGGACGCGCCGGTGGAATACCGCGATCCTGCTCCCACAGTTTTAAGGAACCTGATAAAATGATGCGATTCTTTGGGGCGGTAGCCCTCGTTCCTCTGGGGATGGCTTGTACTCCGGTAACACAGGACCAGACACCGGACGCTTCTAAAGCCGAGAAACAGGCGCAGGTTCAGGCCTATTGCACCGAACAAGCAAAAAACTATGCCAGACGGCCGCTGGTGATTGCAGATGAGACCGGGCGAATCCAGATCGGGTTGCAGGCAGTGCTTCCGGATCAGGATGCTGTGAACCAATACTATAAAGACTGTTACCGCGCCCAGTTCCGCAACCGCCCTGCCAAGAGCGCGCCTGTGCCGGATGACATTCCCAGCCTGCCGGCCTATGGCTAGTAGACCTGACCTGAACAAGACCAATGAAGACGGACTGGAACCCTTCCCAGCCAAAATGTTAAAATAACGACACGCACGCGAAGATCGAACGCGCAGTTAGGAAGACGTATAAAATGGTAGAACTCACCCTTCCCAAGAATTCCCGAATGACTGTTGGCAAAACATGGCCAAAACCGGAAGGCGCCACCAATGTGCGGGCGTTCAAAATCTATCGCTTCGATCCGGAAACCGGAGAGAACCCGCGCGTTGATACCTATTACCTTGATATGGACACCTGCGGCCCGATGATTCTGGACGCGCTGATCAAGATCAAAAACGAGATCGACCCGACCCTGACCTTCCGTCGCTCCTGTCGTGAAGGGATTTGTGGATCCTGTGCAATGAACATTGACGGGATCAACACGCTGGCCTGTATCTATGGTCTGGACGAGGTAAAGGGCGAGGTCAAAATCTATCCGCTGCCCCACATGCCGGTTGTAAAGGATCTGATCCCCGATCTGACCCATTTCTATGCCCAGCACGCCAGCATCATGCCATGGCTGGAAACCAAGACCAACCGTCCCCAGAAGGAATGGCGCCAGTCCATCGAGGACCGCAAGAAACTTGACGGTTTGTATGAATGCGTGATGTGTGCCTCCTGCTCTGCATCCTGCCCGAGCTACTGGTGGAACGGCGACAAATACCTCGGGCCGGCAGCATTGCTGCACGCCTACCGCTGGATCATCGACAGCCGTGACGAAGCCACCGGAGAGCGTCTGGACGACCTGCACGATCCATTCAAGCTCTATCGCTGTCACACCATCATGAACTGTGCCCAGACCTGCCCGAAGGGTCTGAACCCTGCCAAAGCGATTGGCGAGATCAAAAAACTTATGGTCGAACGCACAATGTAACAGGGGAAGACACCCGTTACGGACCGGATTGAAAGGGCTGCTTCCCATATGGGGCAGCCCTTTTTTCATTTAATACAAAGGCTTGGTTGAGGGTGGTCAGGAAGGCGCAGAAAAAAGTTAAGCTGGCTGAAATTTTTTCTTGTCAAGACTCAATTTTGGCCCCATATGCGCGTTTAAGACGCCAACGCACGCGCCTCTGGCACGATGGTCTGACCGCACGGTTATGTAGCGACGGTAACGTCTCCTTTGGAAATGAGCGGCCATAGATGGCCGGTTCTAGTGGAGATGCATCATGAATGCTTTTGTCGCCGACTTCGCGGTCGCTAAACCTGTAACTGCCCCTTCTGTTCACCGACAATTGCGTCTGGAAACCTTCCTGCGCACCGCGCGGTTCGAGCGCCCGACCCTTGTTCTTGATATTGATCAGGTCGAAGCCCAGTATCACGCACTGGCCGCCGGTCTTGGCGATGCGCACATCCATTATGCTGTCAAAGCAAATCCGGCTGACGCTATTCTGGCGCGGCTGGTGCAGCTTGGATCCGGTTTTGACGCGGCTTCGCGGGCCGAGATCGAAATGTGTCTGTCCCACGGTGCAGACCCTGCGCGGATTTCCTTTGGCAACACAGTCAAGAAAGCCTCTGACATTGCTTTCGCCTATGGCGCGGGCATCAGCCTCTTCGCGGCCGATGCGGAAGAAGAGCTTGAAAAAATTGCAGAACATGCCCCCGGCGTGCAGGTATACATCCGTCTGATCGTGGACGCATCCGAGGCCGACTGGCCGCTGTCCCGCAAATTCGGCTGCGCCCGTGACAAGGCGCTGGCGCTGCTGGGCTATGCCCGTGATCTGGGGCTGGATCCAGTTGGGTTCTCTTTCCATGTTGGTTCTCAAACCCGTCGTGCAGAGATGTGGACCACTACACTCGACCAGATCGCAGGCATCTGGCACATGGCACGCGCGCAGGGGTTCGACCTGTCGTTGCTGAACATCGGTGGCGGTTTTCCAGCCTTTTACGGTGAAGAAATCGAAGCAGCGACCCCATATGCGGCCCGTGTGATGGACCTGATCCGTGCCCGTTTTGGCGCTGTACCCCGCCTGATGGCCGAACCGGGCCGTGGTCTGGTTGCTGCGGCTGGTATGATTGCCGCCGAAGTGCTGCTGGTATCGCGCAAATCCGACAGTGACATGCACCGCTGGGTTTACCTTGATATCGGTAAATTCTCCGGTCTGGCCGAAACCATGGACGAAGCGATCCGCTACCAGTTCCTGACCGACCGCGACAGCGAGGAAACAGGCCCCTGTATTCTGGCAGGGCCAAGCTGTGACAGTGCCGACGTATTGTACGAAAAACGCCCTGTGAACCTGCCGCTGGGTCTGAAATCCGGCGACCGTTTCATCATTCGCAACTGCGGCGCTTATACTTCAACCTATGCCAGCATCGGCTTTAACGGGTTTCCCCCACTGGACGTTGTGGTGATCTGATACACCGCAATCAAAGCGGGAAGATAAGCAGAACAGCGGCTTTCGGGCCGCTGTTTTTAGTTTGTCACAACACTTTGAAAAAAATCAACTTCTACTGAAACTCGTGACGCCGCAAGGCGACTGTGCGATCCGCAGTGTTCAAGTTTATTGATTTTTTGCCATTTTTGCTTCATGTTGGTTGATATTTTTTAAGGAGGATTAAGGCCATGCCAGCATATCCTGCCCAAAGAGGATATATTAGAAGCTTTGTCGATCTGGGTGTCGAAACCCGGGTCAACACCGAAACAGCATCCAACCAGCACGAAGCCAAGGTCACAACCCTGACCAACGGAAACACGATCGTCACGTGGGAATCCAACCTTCAGGATGGATCGGGACTGGGGGTGTTTGCCAAGCTTTTCTCAGCAGACGGTACTGAACTGACCGGTGATCTCGGGATGAATGTTACGACGTCGGGGGACCAGTCCGATCCACAAGTCGTAGCGCTCGATAACGGTCGGGCGATGGTGGTCTGGAGGGCGGGGGGAGACATCTGGTACCGGATTGTTGAAGAAGACGGCAGTTCACCGGTTGGGGAATTGCAACTCAACGAAACTGTGTCTGCATCGAATTTCAAGATCACAAAATTCGCATCCGACGATTTTATCGTTACGTGGGAGGCCAGTGATGCCTCGCTCGGCACAACAAGTGTCGGCGTTTACGCGCAACGGTTTATGTTTAACGGTATCAAGGAGTGGGAAGAATTCCGCGTCAATGACAAGACCGATGGCGGTCAGCGCAACGCGGATACGGCAGAGTTGAACAGCGGAACGGTCTTCACGGCGTTCCAGAGCCAGGGGCAGATTGGCACAGTCAGCGAACAAGGGATCTACCTCAGGAACTTTTCAAACACTTCAACTCCTGTGGGAAGCGACATCACTGTCGCGGATGAGGTGGGTATTCACGAAACCCGACCGCAGATTGTCGCTCTCAGCGGCGGCGGGTTTGTCGTAGCCTATTTCGCTGGTCAGGAAGTCTATGCCAAAACGTTTATCAACACAGGCGCGGAAGTTCCTTCAAGCTTGGCTCATATCTCCGAAGGTGTTGGCAGCCAGAACAATATGATATTTGATCTGGTGGCCCTGCCGGACAACCGCTACGTGGTGGTTTGGGTCAGTCCGGGCAGCTTTGGCAACGATCTGCATTACCGCGTACTGGAAGCTGACGGCAGTACGGTAAACACGGGACTGGTCCATTCCGTAACAGCCGGCACACAGAATTTTCCCGAAGTTCACGTTCTTCCACAAGGCGGCTTTGTGACCGCATTCACGACAGGTAATGGCACTGCGCTCGATATCGCGATTGTTCGCCATGCCGAAGATGGCACACCGGTCGGCCCGCCGTCTCAGGTGGAATATCCGGTCAATACCACCACCGGAAATGCTCAGTTGGACCCCAAGATCGCCGTTAGCGATGACGGCGATGTAATTGTTACCTGGCAGTCCAATTTTCAGGACGGATCCGGCAATGGCGTCTATATGCAGCGGCTTGATGTATCCACAATCGGCACCGCTGGAAACGACCGGATGGAGGGCACCAAAGCCGGAGATTTTCTGGGCGGGTGGACCGGCAAGGATGTCATCAGTGGCGGAAAGGGCGCTGACACGCTGGAAGGCGGCAGCGGTCGGGACACCGTATTCGGCGAGGGCGGTGACGATTTTATTGATGGCGGGCTTTCCGATGACGCGCTTTTCGGAGGTGCTGGCAGGGACCAGATGTTCGGTGTTCTGGGGGATGATCGCCTTGAAGGTGGCAGTGGCGCAGACAGCATGTGGGGAGAGGAAGGTTCTGACGCGTTGTTCGGCGGAGGAGGGAGCGATTATCTGGGCGGTGGCAAGGGCAAAGATACACTGACGGGCAACGGAGGCGGCGATACACTTGACGGCAACGGCGGAAGCGACTCTCTGAGCGGCGGTGGCGGGGCAGACCTTCTTTCCGGTGGCGGCGGGCGTGACAGCCTTTCAGGCGGTTCTGGCGTTGATCTGCTCAGGGGTGGCGGCGGTCGGGATGTTCTGGATGGTGGGAGCGGTAATGATACGATGAGCGGCCAGAACGGAAACGATCACTTCGTCTTTATGGAGGGATCCGGCGATGACGTGATCACCGATTTCAACGCCCTTGCGCGCGAGAAGCTGCGACTTGATGAGGACCTCTGGTCCGGCAGTAAGACCAAAAAAGAGGTGATCGATGATCACGCGGCGGTCGTTGGAACGGACGTGGTCTTCACGTTTGGATCGGATACTTTGACGTTACAAGGCGTTACTGATTTGAACGCACTGGTAGATGACATCCAGTTTGTCTGACCGCAGCTTCTAAGAACACCAAGCTGACGTTAGGGCGCTTTCGGTTTTTCTTTCTTCACAGACAGCTTGCTTTTAGGCTGCTGTGAAGCGGGAGGAATTTTATGGGCGAAACCTATCAGACGGATGTGATCGTGATTGGCAGCGGGCTGGCCGGACTGGTCGCTGCCTCTCAAGCGGCGGCGCGCGGGCGCAAGGTGCTGGTGCTGGATCAGGAAGGCGCGCAATCCATCGGGGGGCAGGCCTTTTGGTCCCTTGGCGGATTGTTTATGGTTGATACACCCGAACAGCGCCGGATGAAGATCCGCGACAGCCGCGATCTGGCGGAACAGGACTGGTACGGCTCTGCCCGGTTTGACCGACCGGAGGATGCTAACCCCGAAGCTTTCGCCCAAGCTTATCTGGATTTCGCAGCTGGCGAGATGCGCCCGTGGCTTTACAGTCTGGGAATGCGCTGGTTTCCCGTTGTCGGCTGGGCCGAGCGTGGCGGCGGACAGGCTGACGGGCATGGCAATTCTGTGCCCCGGTTCCATCTTACGTGGGGAACCGGACCCGGCGTTGTGGCGCCGTTCGAAAACGCCTGTCTTGCGGCCCAGAGCAGGGGGCAAATCACTTTTGGCTTCCGGCACCGTGTCAGCGGCATTGACCTGAAGGCGAAAACGCTGAACGGCGAGATTCTGGAACCGACAGACGCGCCCCGAGGCGTGTCCACATCGCGCAAGGTTGTGGGCGATTTCACAGCCCGTGCCGAGAGCATCGTCATAACAAGTGGTGGAATCGGCGGCGACCACGACGCCGTGCGCCGGTACTGGCCTCAGGACAGGCTTGGCCCGCCGCCGCAGAAAATGGTGGCCGGTGTGCCCGATTATGTGGACGGGCAGATGCAACGGCTGGCCGAAGAAGCCGGAGCAGGCCTGATCAATGGTGACCGGATGTGGCACTATTGCGAGGGCGTGCAGAATTGGGATCCGATCTGGCCCAATCATGGCATTCGTATCCTTCCAGGCCCGTCTTCCATGTGGTTTGACGCGCTGGGGCAGCGTATGGAGGCGCCTTTTTTACCAGGGTTTGACACGCTTGGCACGCTGAAACGGATCCTGTCCACCGGTCATGAACACAGCTGGTTTATCCTGACCCAGAAGATCATCGAAAAAGAATTCGCGTTATCCGGTTCAGAGCAAAATCCCGATTTTACCTCCGGGCGGTGGCGGGAAGTCCTGAAGTCCCGCCTTGGCAAGGGGGCTACAGCGCCGGTTGAAGCCTTCAAGGAACATGGTGCGGATTTTGTCGTGCGGGATTCACTGGAAGACCTGATCGACGGTATGAACGCGCTGACCCCTGATGTGCCGCTGGACGGGCGCAAAATCCGCAGACAGATCGAAGCGCGGGATCGCGAGATAGCGAATAAATTCAGCAAGGATGCGCAGATAACAGCGATCCACGGCGCGCGGGGGTATCTTGGGGATAAACTGATCCGGACGGCAAAGCCGCACCGGATCCTTGACCCGGAAGCCGGTCCGCTGATTGCAGTTCGGTTGAACGTTTTGACCCGCAAGTCGCTGGGGGGGCTGCACACCAACCTGAAGTCGCAGGTGCTGGACGGGCAGGGACAGGTGATCGACGGGATTTACGCCGCAGGAGAGGTGTGCGGCTTTGGCGGGGGCGGATATCACGGGTATAACGCTCTGGAAGGAACGTTTCTGGGGGGCTGTATCTTTTCAGGTAAACTGGCTGGTGAAAATGCCTGAGTGCCTTCGTGAGAATTTGTAAGCCATTGAAGCTAAATGGATAACCGGATTAACATACTGCATGTATGAAGCTTCTTAAATGAAGCTTCTATAAACAAGCTTCTTATATGAAGCTTCATAAATACAGGGTGATCGGGATCGGAGCGGACGCACCAGTTATTACCTTGACCAAGCCAAAGACAAGCCTGACGCTCTGCCACAAGTCGGATATTTAAAGGTTTCAGGTAAAAGTCCGGCCCGGTTTCGGGTCCACGTAGCGGCGCAAACGGTCCGCTGCATTGCGGGCAAATTTCAGCACCATCTTCTTGCGCCGCGCCGCCGCCAGTTTGGTTTCGGGGGCGGGGCGGATGATCTCGGCGTCATAGGCGTCTGCGATGATCAGGCCGGTCTCCTGAGGCAACAGTTCAATGGGGAAATCCGGAGGCACCGCCCAGAAAAACCGATCGCACCACTCCAGATAACCCTGCCATTTGCTGTCCGCCATAAAATCCGCACGGCTCGATTTACACTCGATTACCCAAAGCTCTGATTTCGGCCCCAAGGCCATAAGGTCCACCCGCAAACCGGACACCGGCACGAATTCCTCAATGCACAAGAAATCATGCTGGCGCAGGTGGCGGGCTGTGCCGCGGGCGATCAACTGACCGGCCTGAAGAGGGGGGAGCGATTCCATTGCGCCAGTATGAACAATACGTGAACATTTCGTCAAGAGGGCGCGGAATTGCCGCCTGCCGGTTTATTTTCCGATGGCCCTTGTCCCCCCGCTGCGGAAGACCTAGGTTGTGTGGAGGCGGGTTCTGCCCTTCTCGTGCTGAAGATCTATTCCAGTGGCCGATAAGTTTCTTGAGGGAGCTGGCTCTGTGACTGACCCTGGTCTATCGCACCCGGTGCCCACCTGTTTTGTACAGGCTCTCGGGAATACCCATCCTTCCACGGTTGTGCCGCCCTGCGGTCTAGTGGGCCCGCCGCTTTTTCCCTTCCGGTTTTCGTTTTTGGTGCAGACGTGCGCCTTCGGCGAGAGTATTTCGGGAACATTGAAACGAGGGGCCAATGGATATTTCACAGATCAAGGCAAAGGCGCGTAAAGCGGCCTTCGCGGCGCGGGCGAACGTCCATAACACCGGACTTGATGACGCCGCGAACCGGAACTTGCTGGATGAAATCGCCCGCTATCCCGAAGCGGGTGTTGTTTCCGCCTACATGGCCATGCGCACGGAAATTGATCCGGCGGCTGCGATGAACGCCTTGTTCGAACAGGGGAAGCGGATATGTGTGCCGGTGATCGAAGGTCCGGACAGGCCGCTGGTGTTCGTGGAATGGACGCCGGATGCAAAAATGGTGGACGGCACATTCGGGGCTAAAGTACCGGCGGACGGAGATCGTCTGCTGCCCGATCTGGTAATCTCTCCGCTGCTGACGTTTGATTCCCGCGGCTACCGACTCGGTTATGGAGGCGGCTTTTATGATCGTACGTTCGAGGCGCTTCGTAATGAAAAACCAGTAATCGGGATCGGTTTCGCCTATAGTGCCCAGCACGTCAGCGAAGTGCCTGTCGAGCCGACAGATTACCGGCTCGATGCCATTGTAACAGAGTCCGAAGTGCTGCGTTTTTAATTTGCACTTACGGTGTACTGGCAGTATCGCATAGCCTTATGAAACTACTCTTTTTAGGCGATGTTATGGGCCGTGCGGGACGCCGGGCCGTATTGGAACGGCTGGCGGGTCTGCGGTCCGACTGGAAACTGGATTTCGTTGTGGTAAACGGCGAGAATGCAACCAGCGGGGCAGGGCTGAACGCCGCCCATGCCCGTGCGCTTCTGGATGCAGGGGCAGATTGCCTGACCCTTGGGGATCATGCTTTCGACCAGAAGGAAATGCTGTCCTTCATCGAACAGGAACCCCGCATCATCCGCCCCCTGAACTATGCAACACAGGCACCTGGTAAAGGCGCAAGGCTGTTTACGGCGCAGAACGGGCGAAAGGTTTTCGTGGCGCAGGCGCTTGGTCAGGTGTTCATGAAGAAACCCTTTGCCGACCCGTTTTCCGCACTGGATCAGGCGCTGAAGACTGCGCCGCGGGGCGGGATGGCCGATGCGGTGATTGTGGATTTCCACGCCGAAGCCACCTCGGAAAAGATGGGCATGGGTCACTGGCTCGACGGTCGGGCCTCTCTGGTGGTGGGGACACATACACATGTGCCAACCTCCGATACGATGATCCTGCCCAAAGGCACTGCCTTTCAATCCGATGCGGGTATGTGTGGCGATTATCATTCGGTGATCGGGATGGAGAAAACCGAACCCCTGCGCCGGTTTGTGACGGGAATGGTCAAGGAGCGCTTCACCCCTGCCAATGACGAAGCGACCCTGTCCGGCGTCTATGTCGAAACGGATGATCGTACCGGTGCTGCCACCAAAGTATGCCAGATTCGCGTAGGCGGAACCCTGTCCCAGTCCGTGCCTGTCTGATCGGCGGCATTTGTCCGTTGCCCAAAGAACAGGCTTGAGCGGATTGCCCCCTTCGGTCACACTGCTTTGCAGCAGTTTAAAGGCTTAACATATGCTAGAAGAATTCATCCCGCAGGCCTGGCACGCATGGCTTTCGTTGGGGGTTGTCGTGGTCATGTTCATCCTCTTCGTGCGGGAAACCTATCCCACTGAAGTGGTTGCCATTGGTGGTGTTGCTTTCCTGTTGCTTACCGGGGCACTTCCCTACGCGACAGCCATAGAGGTTTTCTCAAACCCGGCCCCCTGGACTATTGCGGCGATGTTTATTCTGTCCGGTGCGTTGGTGCGGACGGGTGCGCTTTACAGCCTGTCAAATTGGGTCACAACGGTGGGGGCCACCCGGCCTAAAACCGTATTGGCCGGACTTGGCGTCTTCACGGTGCTTGCCAGTGCGTTCATGAACAACACCCCCGTGGTGGTTGTGCTGATACCCGTCGCTTTGCAGATGGCGCGAATGATGAAGGTGAAAGCTTCCAAACTTCTCATTCCGCTAAGCTACATGGCAATTTTTGGCGGGATGCTGACACTGATCGGTACTTCGACCAACCTGTTGGTTGACGGCGTGGCACGGGCCAACGGGCTTGCGCCGTTTTCCCTGTTCGAAGTTACTCCGATGGCGGTCATCCTTGCGATCTATGGTGCGATTTATCTGTGCATCATGGCCCCCCGCCTGCTGCCCGAACGTGAAACGATGGCCGAGATGTTGCGGGACAAGACCAACATGAAGTTCATCACGGAAGTGGTTGTTCCCGAGGAGAGCGCACTCATCGGGGAGAACCCGCTACAGGTGGATGCCTTCAAACGGGACGGGGGGCGCGTGATCGACGTGCTGCGCAATGACAATACCCTGCGCTTCCAGTTTCCCGACGTGACTCTGGAGGCTGGGGACCGCGTTGTGCTGCGCACGCGTATAACCGAACTTCTCGGCCTGAAGGAAAACAAGGAAGTGATCCTTGCTGACAAGGTTTCCCACCGCGAAACCACCACCGTAGAGGCGCTGATTACACCGGGATGCCGGATGATCGGGCGGCGGTTGTCCTCTTTGAACCTGCGGCGCCGCTTCGGGGTTTACCCGATGGCGGTGCACCGGCGGAACCAGAACCTTGGCCGCGAGGTGGGGAATATTGTAGTGGAAGTTGGCGATACCATCCTGCTGGAAGGCGCCCCGAATGACATCCAGCGTCTGGCACAGGAGATGGAGCTGGTGGATCTGGCGATGCCCGAAGCGCGGCCTTTCCGCCGTGCTTATGCGCCCATCGTGATCCTCATGCTTGCCGGTGTGGTGATCCTCTCTGCCCTTGGTGTTGCCCCGATCTTTGCGCTGTCCGTTGTCGCGGTTGCTGTTGTTCTGATGCTGCGCTGCATTGATGCGGACGAGGCCTTCGGCTCGATTGACGGCCGTTTGCTGGCGCTGATCTTTGCCATGCTCGGGATCGGGTCAGCCTTGCAGGAATCCGGCGCAGTGGCGCTGCTGGCAAACGGGGTTGCCCCGATGCTGCACGGTCTTCCCCCATTCTTTGTAATCTGGGCCATATACCTGCTCACCTCGGTCCTGACCGAACTGGTCAGCAACAATGCGGTGGCCGTAGTGGTGACGCCGATTGCAATTGCACTGGCTACAGTGCTCGGGATTGATCCGCGTCCGCTGGTGATTGCTGTCATGGTCGCGGCGAGCGCATCCTTTGCCACGCCGATCGGCTATCAGACGAATACACTGGTCTACGGGCCGGGGGGCTATTCCTTTACCGACTTCCTTAAAATCGGTGTGCCGCTGAATATTACGGTCGGTCTGCTCGCCAGTGCGCTCATTCCGCTGTTCTGGGAACTGTAGGGGCGAACCCGTCAAAGCGGCCAGAACACCAGGATTGCAGGAATGCTGACCGCAACGATCAGGATTTCCAGCGGCAGGCCCGTGCGCCAGTAATCCCCGAAGCGATAGCCGCCGGGGCCGAGGATCAGGGTGTTGTTCTTATGTCCGATCGGTGTGAGGAAGGCACAAGAGGCCGCCACCGCAACGGCCATCAGAAACGGGTCGGGGCTGACCCCGAGACTTTCGGCCATTTTGATCCCCACAGGGGCGGCCACGATCGTCGTTGCCGTGTTGTTCAGCACATCCGACAGGGTCATGGTTACAACCATCAGGACGGTCAGAATGACCCAGGCGGGCATGCCTTCGGTCAGCCCGATCAGGGAATTGGCAATCAGTTCCGTGCCGCCCGAGGTTTCCAGCGCAACCCCCAGCGGAATCATGGAGCCGAGCAGCACCACAACGGGCCATTCGATATGGGTGTAAACCTCGCTGATCGGCACGATCCGTGTCAGGGTGAACAGGGCGACCACCACGCCAAGCGCAACGGGCAGGTAGACCAGCCCGAAGGAGGCTGCCACAACTGCGGCCGCGAATATCCCGATGGCGAGCCAGGTCTTTTCATCCTGCGTCACCTGCAGACCCCGTTCCACCAGTGGCAGGCAGCCCAGCCAGTCCACTACATGATTGTGGGTTTCTTTCGGGGTCAGCAACAACAGGATATCACCGGGCTGGATGATGGTGCGGCGCACCTGACTGCGGATCGGTTTACCGTTGCGCGAAATCCCCATCAAAATGGTGTTCTGCCGCCAGTTCAAACCGATCGCCAACGACGACTTCCCCGCGATCCGGCTGTGTTCGGTGACAACAACTTCGCTCAGCGCCAGTCCCTCACCGGCGGCTTTGACCTTCTCCTGACGGCGTTCCTGATCAAAATCCAACTTCGCCGCACTGCGGAATTCGTCCAGCGCTTCGGGCCGCGCCTCTAACACCAGCGCGTCGCCTGCCAGCAGTTTGCGGTAGCGCGCGTTGCCGTAAAGCCGCCGTCCTTCGCGGATCACACCGATGATGGCGATGTCTGCTTTTTCGGCTTCTTCGGACAGATCAAACGGGGTTTTCCCAATCAGATCACTGTCGGCTGGCACGGTCAGTTCTGCAATGTAGTTGGCATTGTCGAGCAGTTTTTCCACAGGAGAGTCTACCTCCACCTGCGGGATCAAGCGCCAACCGATGGTCGAAACGAAAAGCAGCCCGCTGATCGCGGCCACCAGACCGACAGGCGCAAAGTCGAACATCCGAAAGGCCTCTCCCAGCGAATCCTCGCGGATGGTGGCGATGATAATGTTGGGCGGCGTGCCGATCATTGTCACCATGCCCCCGAGAATGGTTGCGAAGGAGAGAGGCATCAGGGACAGACCCGCCGCTCTCTTGGCTTTTTTCGCGGTTTGCAGATCGACCGGCATCAAAAGGGCAAGGGCTGCAACATTGTTCATGAATGCGGACAGAACCGCCCCCACGCTGCCCATGATCGCTATATGCGCGCCGAGCCCGCGGGAGCTGTCCACCAGCGCGCGCGTGATCAACCCCACCGCGCCGGAATTGACCAGCCCTGCTGAGACGATCAGCACCAGTGCCACCACCAGCGTCGCCGGATGGCCAAAGCCGGAAAATGCTTCGCTGGCGGGAACCACCCCGATCAGCACCCCCACCAGAAGGGCGCCGAAAGCGACAAGATCATAACGGTAGCGGCCCCAAAGCAGCAGCCCGAAAACACAGATGAAGATGACGAAAAGCAGGATTTGATCAGTGGTCATACCCAAGACTTAGTCCCCGATCGCCCGCCGGTCATCCTCTATCGTTCCATTTTCCACAAATATCCCCGCGCGGAGCGCAAACCTGTCACTTCAGCAAAAGCACCGGCAGCGCAGAGAGAACCAGCAGCAAAGCCATAAATATATTAAACGCCCGCAACCAGCGGGGCCGGTTCAGGATGCGGCGGATCTGCTGGCCCATGACGGTCCATGTGCTGACACAGGGCAGGTTTATGATGCCAAAAACCAGACCAACCATCACTATAGAGCCCACAGTACGTTCCGGCGCATAAGCCGTAATTGCGGTCAGCGCCATGGACCACGCCTTGGGATTGACCCACTGGAACAGTGCAGCCTGCAGGAATGTCATCGGAATGCCGCCGGACTCTCCTGCACTTGGCGGCGCAGCATTGGCGATTTTCCACGCCAGCCACGTCAGGTAAACAATACTGAAGATTTTCAGAAGCGTATAGGACAGCGGAAACAGGTCAAACAGCCCGATCAGCCCCAGCCCGACCAAAAGGATCATAACGGTAAACCCGATGCCGATCCCCAACATATGGGGAATGGAACGGGTGAACCCGAAATTCGCCCCCGAAGCCATCAACATCAGGTTGTTGGGCCCGGGGGTGATCGAGGAAACAAAGGCAAAACCGGCCAGAGCGGGGAGAAGCGTATAGTCCATATGGCGCTTTATTGCCCGAATGCGCGGGAAGGGAAACAGGCTTTCGCAGTAACGCCGGTTGTAGCGCTCCTATACAGGGAACATGCGGCTTTCGAGGCGCTTGCCCCCTTGCGGGCAAGCATTTATAGACAGCCCAAAGGAACATTACACGCCGGAGGAAACATGGCAGGCCATTCCAAATGGGCAAACATCCAGCACCGCAAGGGACGTCAGGACGCTGTGCGCTCCAAGCTGTTTTCAAAGCTGGCAAAAGAGATCACTGTTGCGGCCAAGATGGGCGATCCCGATCCCGAGAAAAACCCGCGCCTGCGGCTGGCCGTGAAAGAGGCCAAAGCCAAATCCGTGCCTAAGGACGTGATTGAGCGGGCCATTAACAAAGCGTCGGCGCAAGACGGCGAGAATTACGAGGAAATCCGCTATGAGGGCTATGGCCCTGCTGGTGTCGCCGTAATTGTCGAAGCCATGACCGATAACAAGAACCGGACAGCCTCCACCGTGCGGTCCACATTCACGAAATCCGGCGGCAATCTGGCCGAAACAGGTGCCGTTTCCTTTATGTTCGAGCGCAAGGGGCTGGTGGCCTATCCTGCTTCGGTCGGGGATGCGGACACAGTATTTGAAGCTGCTATCGAAGCCGGTGCCGAAGATGTGGAAAGCACAGAGGACGGACACGAGATCTACTGCGAGTTCACGGATCTCAACGAAGTCAGCAACGCGCTTGAAGAAAAGCTCGGGGAATCTGAATCCTCCAAACTAATCTGGAAGCCGACCACCACGACAGAACTGGATCTGGAAGGCGCAGAAAAACTGATGCGTCTGATTTCCGCGCTGGAAGACGATGATGACGTTCAGACTGTAACAGCAAACTTCGAAATCTCCGACGAGATTATGGAGCAGCTGTAAGGCTTCGAGTATTTTCGGAACATTGAAGCAGGGCCGTGGGACACTCCGCGGCCCTTTTTTGTGGGGAACCATCCAGAGCCTGCGATTCGATGGCTAACAATATTTCCGGTTGTCCGCGTTTTCTTTCCATTAATTTTAACGATAACGTAAAATCAGCGACGTTGCGTCAGCCCTCTCCCTTTTTGCTTTATCCGGCATTCGCCTGTTATTTGAGCAGAAAATAAGGCGATTTATAGGATTTTCGGGCAGATTGCCGCATGTACTCGGGTCCGAATCCTGTTATCCAAATTTGGTGATGTATAAATGTGCGCCGGTTTTGCCCGTTCGGGGCGGAGGCCCGGTCGCAACGCTTGAACAAAGGAGGTTTGTCATGCGCATCGGAACTCCCAAAGAGATTTTCGAAAACGAAGCCAGAGTGGCAATGACGCCGGACTCTGCACGCCAGTTGCAAAAGCTTGGCTATGAATGTGTCATCGAGACGGGGGCGGGCGAAAAAGCACGTTTCTCTGACGAGGATTACAAAGAAGCCGGTGTGGAAGTGGTGAAAACCGCTGCAGCCCTGTATAAATCGGCTGATATTATCGCCAAGGTTCGGCCTCCTGAAGAGATCGAGATAAAACGTCTGCGCAAGGGCCAGACGCTGATTTCCTTCTTCTATCCGGGCCAGAACGCCGAACTGATGGACGCGGCAAATAAAAAAGGCGCCCATGTTATTGCGATGGATATGGTTCCCCGTATCTCGCGGGCGCAAAAGATGGATGCCCTGTCTTCTATGGCCAATATCGCGGGTTACCGCGCAGTTATGGAAGCCGGCAACAACTTTGGACGCTTCTTTACCGGGCAGGTGACGGCTGCGGGTAAGGTACCTCCTGCCAAAGTTCTGGTTGTGGGCGCCGGTGTAGCCGGTCTGGCTGCAATTGGTGCGGCAACATCGCTGGGCGCACAGGTATACGCCTTTGACGTGCGCCCCGAAGTGGCAGAGCAGATTGAATCCATGGGTGCCGAGTTTGTGTACCTTGAATTCGAGGAAGATGCCAAGGATGGCGCTGAAACCGGTGGCTATGCTGCCCCTTCCAGCCCCGAGTTCCGCGAGGCACAGCTTGCAAAATTCCGCGAACTGGCACCGGAGATGGATATTGTCATCACCACCGCGCTCATTCCGGGCCGTGATGCGCCCAAACTGTGGACTGCCGATATGGTGGCCATGCAAAAGGCGGGTTCCGTTGTGGTTGACCTCGCGGCAGAGCGGGGCGGCAACTGTGACCTGACAGTTCCGGATGAGAAAATCGTGTCGGAAAACGGTGTTACAATCGTGGGGTACACCGATTTCCCGTCGCGCATGGCGGCACAATCCTCGACCCTATATGCGACCAACATTCGCCATATGATGACCGACCTCACACCGGAGAAAGACGGTGTGGTCAATCACAACATGGAAGATGATGTGATCCGCGGGGCAACCGCGACCTTTGAAGGAGAGATCACTTTCCCGCCGCCGCCACCCAAGGTGAAGGCGATTGCGGCACAAAAGCCCAAAGCCGAAGTCAAGGAACTGACAGCAGAAGAGAAAAAGGCTGCAGAAGCTGCCGCTTTCCGCACAGAGACCCGCAATCAGGTCACACTGCTTGCCATTGGCGGGGCCTTGATCCTCGGGGTTGGTCTGGTGGCACCTGCCAGCTTTATGCAGCACTTTATCGTGTTTGTTCTGGCCGTCTTTGTCGGCTTTCAGGTCATCTGGGGGGTCGCGCACAGCCTGCATACCCCGTTGATGGCTGTCACGAACGCGATCTCGTCGATCATTATTCTGGGGGCGTTGATGCAGATCGGATCGGGGAGTTTCCTTGTGATCCTGCTGGCGGCACTCTCGGTCTTTATGGCCGGTATTAACATCTTTGGCGGCTTCATGGTGACACGGCGGATGCTCGCCATGTTCCAGAAATCGTAATCGGAGGAAGGTACTATGGAATTCGGATTTACCACCGCCGCTTACGTTGTTGCGGCTGTTCTCTTCATCCTGTCACTGGGCGGATTGTCCGGTCAGGAAAGCGCGAAACGCGCTGTCTGGTATGGTATTGCAGGGATGGCGCTAGCCGTTTTTGCGACGCTTGTCGGTCCCGGTTCGGGGCTGTGGCTGCTGTCGCTGGTGTTGATCGCCGGTGGCGGTGTGATTGGCTGGCAGCTGGCCAATCGCGTGCAAATGACGCAAATGCCCGAACTGGTTGCCGCGATGCACTCTCTTGTGGGCCTTGCAGCGGTGTTCGTTGGCTTTAATGCCCATATCGAGCTTGGCAACGTGCTGGCGATGGATGACACCGCCAAGAAAAGCCTTGAAGGCTTTGCAGCCTTGCTGGCCAAAAAGGATGCGCTTGAGATTTCGATCCTTCGGGTTGAAGTGTTTCTTGGCATCTTTATCGGTGCGGTGACGTTCACAGGTTCTGTTATTGCCTATGGCAAACTGGCGGGTCGTGTGGGCAGTGCAGCGACGAAACTGCCGGGCGGTCATATGCTGAACGCAGGGGCGGCGCTGCTGTCTCTGATCTGTCTGGTCTGGTACTTCAACACAGGTGGCTTCCTGCCTTTGGGCATCATGACGCTGGCCGCACTGTTTATCGGCTATCACCTGATCATGGGGATCGGCGGCGCGGATATGCCGGTGGTTGTCTCCATGCTGAACAGCTATTCCGGCTGGGCAGCGGCGGCGATCGGTTTCAGCCTTGGCAACGATCTTCTGATCGTGGTCGGTGCGCTGGTCGGTTCCTCTGGTGCGATCTTGTCTTACATCATGTGTAAGGCGATGAACCGGTCTTTCATCAGCGTAATCCTTGGGGGCTTTGGCGGCCCTGCCGGAGAACAAATGGCTGTCGAGGGCGAACAAATCGCAACCGATGCGGCAACTGTGGCGGCGCAACTGGATGACGCGGACTCTGTGATCATCGTGCCGGGCTACGGTATGGCAGTGGCGCAAGCCCAGCAGGCCGTGTCCGAACTGACCAACCGTCTGCGGGCCAAAGGCAAGAACGTGCGGTTCGGTATCCACCCTGTTGCGGGGCGTCTGCCCGGCCACATGAACGTGCTGTTGGCCGAGGCGAAGGTGCCTTACGATATTGTGCTGGAGATGGACGAGATCAATGACGATTTCCCCGAAACGGATGTGGTTATGATCATCGGCTCCAATGACATCGTGAACCCTGCGGCGCAGGAAGATCCGAACTCTCCTATCGCGGGGATGCCGGTTCTGGAGGTCTGGAAAGCCAAAAATGTCATCGTGTCCAAACGCGGGCAGGGGACCGGCTATTCCGGCATCGAAAATCCGCTGTTCTTTAAAGAGAACACACGGATGCTGTACGGCGATGCCAAGGACAGTGTGAACCAGCTTCTGGCGAATATTTCCTAACTGGCCGGTGGCGGGTGAAAGCCCGCCCCGCGCAAATCAGAACGCCTGCGGATTTCGATCTGCAGGCGTTTTTATATGGGGTAGGGGTGTTTGGGGCAGGTGTGCTACTGCTCGGGGAAGATGTCGTCCCATGTGGTTTCCAGCACCGCTATGACAAGCCATGCGACCATACCGCCGATCGCCATTCCAATCAGAAAATTCATGTCTCAGCCCTTGGTTAAATCAGGTTGTTTTCAATTCCATTCGGGCGTTCAGAAATGAGGGAGAAATGTGTCAGGAATGAGGCTGCTTTGCGCAGCACATAGGGGCGCGCCTGCCACTTTGCGTGACATTTAAGCTGCGGTTGGCGTGTTTTTCGGGGAAAAAAGAGCACCGGCAGTGTGGTGCAAGCGGGACAGTTCCCTGCAGGCACCCGCCCGTTCCCGGGCGGATGTGAAGCATTTCAGGCCGGATCAGGCTGCTTTTTCAGCAGTTTGCCCGCGCAGCCATTCCAGTACAGTTTCAGGCTTGGAGACGTCGTAAGGATCGTCAGCCGCGTTATCGCAACGTCCGTCCTCTTCAAACCAACCGTCAACGACACCGTCGCGAACCACAGCAGCATAGCGCCAGGAGCGGTGCCCAAAGCCCAGATTGTCCTTGTTCACGAGCATGCCGATCTGACGTGTGAAGTGGCCGGAACCGTCTGGGATCATGCCGATGTTTTTCAAGCCCAGCGCTTTGCCCCATTGGTACATCACAAAGGCGTCGTTTACGGACACGCAATAGATGGTGTCGATGCCCAGTTCTGCAAATTCTGTAGCCAGTTCGTCATAGGACGGAAGCTGGCGGGTGGAGCATGTGGGCGTGAACGCACCGGGGAGGCCTATCAGAAGGCAGTTCTTGCCCGCAAACAGATCTGAAGTGGTCTGATCCTGCCAGCGGAAGGGGTTTTCACCGCCGATGGATTCATCGCGGACGCGGATGTGAAAAGTGACTTCGGGGAGTTTCGAACCTAATTTCATGGGTCTTGCTTTCTTCTAGTGAATCAGTGCGAAACGGCTTTTACCGTGGCTGCCGACAAGAGCCAATTGCCCAGAACACCTTTGTTGGGGGTGCGTCTTTTTGCGCTCCCGACGGACGTAGTTTCAATCTCTTACAGATTTTTATTGATTGACCAGTCAATATAAAACCTTCAATTTGAGACGGTAACAAAACTGAGTCTTTTATGCCCAAAGTTGGAATGGAACCGGTCCGCCGTCAGGCGTTGATTGATGCGACGATTGCCGAGATCGGGCAGGCGGGTTCACTCAGTGTGACGGTTAGTCAGATTGCCAAACGGGCTGGCATGTCGAGCGGTCTTGCGCACCATTATTTTGGAAGCAAAGAGCAGATTTTCGTGGCTGCCATGCGCCATATCCTGCGCTCCTACGGGGATCATATCCGCTCTGAACTGCAGCTTGTCGAAGGTCCGAAAGAACGGCTGGACGCGATTATCGCGGTCAGCTTCCATCCCCTGAATTTTGCCGAGGAAGTGGTTTCGGCATGGCTCAATTTTTACGTTTATGCCCGTACGGTACCCGAAGCCAAAAGGCTGTTGGAAGTGTACGGGAGGCGGTTGCATTCCAATCTGGTTTATAACCTGTCGCAGCTTATGGACAGTTCGCGGGCCAACCATGTCGCACAAGGGCTGGCGGCGATGATTGACGGTTTTTACATCCGCCACGCCTTGCAGGAAAAGGCTCCGGCCCGCGTCGAGGTGATGGCGATGGTTGACGAATACCTGCGTCAGCAACTCAAACACAGTGCAAATACGGGGCTTTCATGACCAAACCGAACATTTTGATCTTTATGGTCGACCAGTTGAACGGGACATTGTTTCCCGACGGACCAGCGGACTGGCTACACGCGCCGAACCTCAAAAAACTGGCGGCACGCTCCACACGGTTTAAAAACGCTTACACTGCATCGCCGCTCTGCGCACCGGGGCGGGCGTCTTTTATGTCCGGCCAACTGCCAAGCCGAACCCGTGTTTATGATAATGCGGCAGAGTTTGCCTCTGACATTCCAACCTATGCCCACCACCTGCGCCGCGCAGGCTATCAGACCTGTCTGTCGGGCAAGATGCATTTCGTCGGGCCGGACCAGATGCACGGGTTCGAGGAGCGTCTGACCACAGATATTTATCCTGCGGATTTCGGCTGGACCCCCGATTACCGCAAACCCGGGGAACGGATCGACTGGTGGTATCACAACATGGGGTCGGTCACAGGGGCGGGTGTGGCCGAAATTTCCAACCAGATGGAATATGACGATGAGGTCGCCTATAACGCGACCCGCAAGGTCTACGATCTGGCAAGGGGCAAGGACGATCGCCCGTGGTGCCTGACCGTCAGCTTTACCCATCCCCATGATCCCTACGTTGCCCGCAAGAAATACTGGGATCTGTATGAGGATTGCGAACATCTGCTGCCCACAGTTCCGGCGATGGATTACGAAGATCACGACAACCATTCCAAACGGATTTTTGACGCCAACGACTGGCGCAGTTTCGACATCAAAGAGGAAGACATCAAACGCTCCCGCCGCGCCTATTTCGCCAACATCTCCTACCTTGATGACAAGATCGGAGAGGTGATGGAGGCACTGGAAGGCACTAGGCAGGAGGCGATTATCCTGTTCGTATCCGACCACGGCGATATGCTGGGGGAGCGGGGCCTGTGGTTCAAGATGAGCTTTTTTGAAGGCGCCTCCCGCGTGCCCCTGATGATCAGCGCACCGCAGATGGAGCCGGGGCTTGTGCGCGATCCGGTCAGCAATATCGACGTGGCCCCGACACTGGCAGCGCTCGCCGGTGTGTCGATGGAAGAGGTCGCACCCTGGACCGAAGGCGAGAGCCTTGTGTATCTGGGGCAGGGCGGCGAACGCACCGCCCCTGTCGCGATGGAATACGCCGCAGAGGCGTCCTATGCGCCGCTTGTCTCCCTGCGTTATGGCAAATGGAAATACAACCGCTGCGCCCCTGACCCCGAACAGTTGTTCGATCTGGAAAACGATCCCCACGAGCTGACCAATCTGGCGGGGGATGCCGCACATCAGGGTACGCTCAATTCGCTGCGGGCCAAATCCGAAGCCCGCTGGGATCTGGCGGCCTTTGACGCACAGGTCCGCGAAAGTCAGGCCCGTCGCTGGGTCGTCTACGAGGCGCTGCGCAACGGGGACTATTACCCGTGGGATTACCAGCCGCTGCAAAAAGCCTCCGAACGGTACATGCGCAACCATATGGACCTGAACACGGTCGAAGACATCGCCCGCTACCCGCGGGGCGAATAACACCAGTACCGCAGCGCAGGTCCGCAACTGCCTGTGGCACTGTCCAAACAAAAGGCGAAAGCTATGAACGCAGATTACATTATCATCGGTGCCGGTTCTGCCGGCTGCGCTATGGCCTATCGTCTGTCCGAAGACGGCAAACACAAGGTATTGGTGGTGGAATATGGTGGCACCGACTGGGGACCGTTTATCCAGATGCCCGGAGCGCTCAGTTATCCGATGAACATGTCCCGTTACGACTGGGGCTACCAGTCCGAACCCGAGCCCCACCTTGGCGGCCGCAGGCTGGCGGCCCCTCGGGGCAAGGTGATCGGGGGGTCGTCCTCTATCAACGGGATGGTCTATGTGCGGGGGCACGCACGGGACTATGACACATGGGCCGAGCAGGGCGCGCAAGGCTGGTCCGGCGCGGATGTGATGCCCTATTTCAAGCGTCAGGAAAACTGGGACCCCTCCGGCCACGGTGGCGACCCTGAAGTGCGCGGCACAAACGGACCGTTGCATGTCCAGCGGGGCAGTCGCGAAAACCCCCTGAACCGCGCTTTTGTCGAGGCGGGGCGGCAGGCCGGTTATCCGGTGACAGAGGATTACAACGGCATCCAGCAAGAGGGCTTTGGCCCGATGGACCAGACGGTCCACAAGGGGCAACGCTGGTCCGCGGCCAATGCCTATCTGAAACCGGCCCTAAAGCGCCCGAACGTCGAACTGGTCAACGGGCACGCCAACCGCGTGGTGATAGAACAGGGCCGCGCGGTCGGGGTGGAAATTACTCAGGGCGGCAAGGTCACGACCCTGCGGGCCAACCGCGAAGTTATCATTGCCGCCTCGGCCTTTAATTCGCCCGCGCTCCTGATGCGCTCGGGGATCGGGCCGGCGGCGCATCTGCGGGAACACGGTATTGACGTTGTGGCCGACCGCGCCGGTGTGGGCCAGAACCTGATGGACCACCTGGAACTATATATTCAGGTCAAAAGCCTGCAACCTGTCACCCTGTTCAAATACTGGAACCTGATCGGCAAGGGCTATGTCGGGGCGAAATGGTTGCTGACCGGCAAGGGGCCGGGGGCGTCCAACCAGTTTGAATCTGCTGCCTTTATCCGGTCCCGCGCAGGGATCGAATATCCCGACATCCAGTATCACTTTCTGCCGATGGCTGTGCGGTATGACGGCAAAGCCGCCGCAGAAGGCCACGGCTTTCAGGCCCATGTGGGGCCGATGCGCTCTACCTCCCGCGGGGCGGTGACGCTCGGCAGTGCCGATCCCGCGACACCGCCGAAAATCCTGTTCAATTACATGAGCAAGGATCAGGACTGGGAAGATTTCCGCACCTGCATCCGCCTGACCCGCGAGATTTTCGCTCAGGACGCTTTCAAGCCTTTCAACGGCGGCGAAATCCAGCCCGGTGCGGCAGTGCAGTCGGATGACGAACTCAACGGGTTTATCAGGGAGCACGTAGAAAGCGCCTATCATCCCTGTGGCACCTGCAAGATGGGGGCGGCGGACGATCCGATGGCTGTTGTCGATCCCGAATGCCGTGTGATCGGCGTGGACGGCCTGCGCGTGGCCGACAGTTCCATCTTCCCGAGCATCCCGAACGGCAATCTGAACGCGCCCTCCATCATGGTTGGTGAAAAAGCCAGCGATCACATCCTGGGCCGCACCCCGCTGCCGGCTTCCAATCAGCAACCGTGGATTCACCCGGACTGGCAGAACAGCCAACGCTGACGGGGCGGGGGCGCTGACAGGGGAAGGGGCGCTGGCAGCAGCGCCTCTGATACGGTCTGAAACAGGGCGAAATTCCCAAGTTGCAGAACAATCCGGATTTACCGAATTTTTTCGCGCCTTAGGGCTTGCATGCCCCTGCCGAGATCGGTAATACCCCGCCTTACGGACAGGTGGCCGAGTGGTCGAAGGCGCACGCCTGGAAAGTGTGTAGGCGGGGAACCGTCTCCAGGGTTCGAATCCCTGTCTGTCCGCCACCCACCCCTTTTTCTGACTTTTGCTCAATATCCAGAAATGGCGTTTATCCCTTATTTCGTTGGCTATATCCGCATTTCACGGTTTTGTTGACTTCTTTCCAATTGCGCCCGTATTCTTTCCTTGTGTGGTATAGAGTGTGGTATTTTTCGCATGGCCTATCTGAACGGCAAGCTGACGAAGAAGCTGGTGGAGAATCTTGGCACCGGGCGTCATGGGGATGGCAACGGGCTTTATCTGGTTGTGGACCCGTCAGGGGCGCGGCGTTGGATTGTTCGGGTCACGGTCAAAGGGCAGAAGAACCGCAAGGGCGCACCGCTGCGCACAGACTTTGGTTTGGGTGGCGCGGATATTGTCACCTTGCACCAAGCCAGAGAACGCGCCTTGGAATATCGCCGGATGGCAAAGCAGGGATTGAACCCGCGCTTTAATGCCCAACGCGAAATTCCGACTTTTGAGGGAATGGCGCGGCTGGTGCATATCGAACGCTTGCCCACTTGGAAGAACGCCAAGCACGGGCAGCAATGGCTGAACACCCTGCGCGACTATGCCTTTCCCAAAATCGGGCGGATGCCTGTGGACGCTATAGGCCAGCCCGAAGCCTTGATGTGCCTTTCCCCGATTTGGACTGTTAAACACGAAACCGCCAAACGGCTGGCCCAGCGCATAAAGACGGTTCTGGACGTGGCAAAGTCCAAGGGCTTCCGGTCGGGGGAAAACCCAATAACCGAAATCCATGACGCCAAAGCCCTGCCCAAAGTCACAAAGAAACCCAAGCACCACGCGGCGATGCGCTGGCAGGACGTGCCAGCCTTCTACGCTGATTTGAAAACCCGCGATGCAATGGCAGCGAAGGCGCTGATGTTCACCTGCCTGACCGGATCCCGCACGGGCGAAGTTTTGGGGATGGAGTGGGCAGAAATTGATTTTGACGCGCGACTGTGGACTGTGCCAGCTTCTCGCATGAAAACCGACACGGAACACCGCGTCCCACTCACAGATGAAATGCTGGCCATTCTGGAGCCTTTGACAGCGCTGAAAAGCAAATTGGTGTTTGAGGGCCAGAAACGGCACCAACCGCTATCCAACATGGCTATGCTGATGCTGTTACGCCGCATGGGGGTAGAGGGCGTTACAGTCCACGGTTTCCGCTCCACCTTTCGCGATTGGGCCAGCGAGGTTGCGAACGCACCGCGCGAAGTGGCAGAAATGAGTCTGGCGCATAAGGTCGGGAGTGATGTGGAACGGGCTTATGCGCGGTCGGATTTATTAGAACGGCGGCGAGAATTGATGGAGCGCTGGAGTGGGTTTGTTTCAGAAAAAAGTCCTGAAAAAACCAATTAATGACTAATCGAAATTGCAGAGGTGCAAATCTCGGCCACCTGTAGTGCTGCGGTCGAAGCGACCCGCGACTTGCACCAGATCAATGCTAGTTGGCGTTCCAATCCGGGTGATGTAAGGTGGAGAATATGTTGGGGGTCTTGTTTTCGGGCAACGTAAGACAAGGGGAGTATAGCCACTCCAACGTTTTTCAATGCCATCGCCATTAAGGTCTCAGGCTGGGCAAACCGGTGAACGACCTCGACTTTCTTGTTCGCTCTTACGCTTACGCTTTCAAAAGCCAAAATAGTAGGTGTTGCTTGCGGCAGAACGAGTATCGGAAAATCTAAAATATCTTCCATGCTGACCTCTGCCGCTCCGAAATACGGATTTTTTTCAGATACGATTGCGACCATTTTGTCAGTCCCCAGCATTTTTACATGACAGTCATCTGCCGGAACCCTGACCCCTATCCCGAAGTCAACTTCATGGGATCTGACTGCTTCGAGAAGGTCTTCGTTGTTCAACTCCCTGACCAAAATATTCACTTGGGGCAGTCTGTCGCTTGTAAATTCGAGGATATCGGGCAGATATCCGGCGGACAGGGTAGGCAGACATGCAATGCGCAAATTCTCCTGACGCTTGTCCGCCACTCTTTTTGCATTCATGAACCCTATAGAAAGTTCACCGATCGCACGCTCTGCTCCTTCGAGCAGCGCTTCGCCTTCGGCTGTAAGCTTTACGACGCGGGATGATCTGTCGAACAGGCTGAAACCGATCTGTTCTTCCAAGTCTCTAATTTGATTACTTATTGCCGGCTGAGTTCGACCGATAGCCTTTGCTGCTTTGCTAAAGCTGCTTTCTTTCGCAACTAAAACGAAGGTCTGTATAAGTTTAAGATTCCAGTTCATTACCACATACTATTCAAAAAAATTATAAACGCATGGGAAAATTGAATTTTCCTGTCAGACCGTTTTCTTTCATGTTGCAGACAAGAGAAGACAACAGGAAGGAAGGTTAGAGATGAAGATAAATGCACCAATACTTGCAATGACGGCGATCGTGTCCGGACATTCCGTGTTCGCACAGGATTTAGAACTACCAAGTCAGATGACCGTAACAGCCTACGGTACATCTTCGGCGGGGTATGCACAGATCCTCGCGATCGGGAACACGCTGCGCGAAGACTTTGGCACCAGCATCAGAATTATACCGGGGAAGAACGATGTCTCTCGGATGATCCCTCTACGAGACGGCATTGCCGATTATTGCGGCTGTTCCATTGCTGCCTATTTTGCGCAGGAAGGGGCGTCTGTATTCGCAGCCCGCGATTGGGGGCCGCAGCGGGTCTATAACATCTTTAACAATGCCGGAGGCGACAACGGGCTGACCATGCTTTGGGCGGATGACGCCGGAATCGACACATGGGCGGACCTTAAGGGCAAGCGCGTTGGCACAGTGGTTGCAGCGCCGGCTGTTGAATACAATACCACCGGTTTTCTGGCCTTTGCCGGACTGACGTGGGACGATGTAGAACGGGTGGAGTTCACCGGCTACAAACAAATGATTTCAGGCCTTATTTCCGGCCGTGTGGATGCGGTTTTCGGAAATACAATCGGATCCTATCCAGAACAGATCGCGGCCTCCCCCCACGGGTTGAAGTACCCAACGTTCCCCCACGACGACGAAGCGGCTTGGGACCGGTTCCGCGAAATCGCGCCTTATTTTAACAAAAGGATCGTGTCTCAGGGTGTAAAACTTGAAAACAACGTCACCGGAAAAGTGCCTTTTGAAGGCGCAGGCTTTCCTTATCCTATTTATGTGACGTACGGCGACAAAACGGCCGATGAAGTCTACGCGTTTACCAAAGCCGTCTTTGAAAGCTATGAGAAATACAAAACCGCCGCGCCTGCGTCGGTCGGCTATCAGGTGGATCGTCAGGCTTTGAAGTGGGTGATGCCGTATCATGCCGGTTCTATCCGCTATTTCAAAGAGGCCGGTGCTTGGGGCGCAGAAGAAGATTCCCACAACGAGATGTTGCTGAAACGGCAGGATCTTCTGGCATCTGCTTGGGAAGAGTTTCTTGCCAAGGACGTGGACGAAGACGGTTTCGCCGACGCATGGATGACGTTCCGAGCGCAAAAGCTGACCGAAGCAGACATGCCGGTCGTCTTTTAATCCACGCAGAAATAGCACGCAGCGCCATCCGCTGCGTGCCGTGAATTTCCAACCTCCCAGAGGATAATGCCATGCAACTTGACCCTTCCAAAACATCCGCGCAAAACGATGCCGAAGTTGAAGAGGTGCGGGGGCGGACGTTTTCTTCCTGGGGGCGCGGACTGCTGATCAGCGCGGCATCTGTTTCACTGCTGTTTTCGGTGTACATCATCTTCAATATTGGCACTTGGACGGGTTTCGTACCGTTCGAGAGCCAGTATTTCTATGCGTTGCAGGCCGTACTGCTGCCCCTTGTTTTTATCATTTTTCCAATGTCCAAGCGGTTTAACAACAGGGTCGGTATCGTCGATATGGCCCTAGCGCTTGTCACCTTTTGTCTGTTCGCGTGGTTCGCATGGGGAAGCCGCACGATCATGGATCAGGGGTGGGAATACGCTGCGCCGTTTCCCGCAAAACTTGCAGCGCTTGCCGCGTGGTTTATCGCGCTCGAGGCGACCCGAAGGGCTGGTGGCACGATGCTTTTTGTCGTTTGTTTTGTATTCTCCCTGTATCCGGTGTTCGGCTGGATGGCCCCCGGTTTCCTAGAAACAGCCCGCAACCCTTGGGATTTCGCGGCCACCTATCATGTCTTTGGCACAGAAGGACTTATCGGGCTTCCAACGGATGTATTCGCCCAGTTAATCATCGGCTATCTTCTGTTCGGCGTTGCCCTGCAAGCAACAGGCGGTGGCAAGTTCTTCATCAATTTCGCCTTTGCACTTCTTGGTCATTACAGGGGCGGTCCCGCCAAGGTTTCCGTTATTGCAAGCGGGATGATGGGCTCTCTGAGCGGATCTGTTGTCAGCAATGTTCTAACCACAGGAGTGTTGACGATACCGGCTATGAAGAAGGTCGGCTTTCGCGCAAATTATGCTGCGGGCGTAGAGGCTTGCGCCTCCACTGGCGGGGCATTGATGCCACCGATTATGGGCGCAGCCGCATTTCTGATGGCCTTCATGCTGTCTATTCCCTACTCGGCTGTTGTGGCAGCGGCGGTGATACCCTCGGCGCTCTACTATCTGGCATTGTTCGTCCAAATTGACGCCTATTCTGCGCGAAACGGACTGAGCGGGCTGAAGGCCCAAAACCTGCCTCGTGTGGGAGAGGTGCTCAAGCGGGGGTGGTATTTCGTGTTCGTGCTGGTTTTATTGATCGTCATGCTGCTGTATTTCCAGCAAGAAGCCCAAGCACCGTTTTATGCGACAGTTCTTCTGCTGTTCCTCAACCAGCTCGATAGAAACAACCGAATGAACCTGAAGGGTTTCGGTGACTTTCTAAGCGCGACTGCCAGATTGTTTGCGGAACTCGCTGCTGTGGTCGCCGGCGTGGGCTTGATTATCGGTGCTTTGTCACTCACCGGAAAGATCGGAACGCTCGCCTATGAGCTGGTCCGGTTTGCCGGAGACAGCCCGATTGCGCTGCTTCTGGTCGGGGCGGTCACCTGCTTTATACTTGGGACAGGGATGACATCCTCTGCGGCCTATATTTTCCTTGCGGTAACGCTGGCTCCGGCGCTGGTTGAAACGGGGTTGAATCCGGTCGCTGTGCATATGTTCATCATCTATTGGGCGATGATCTCTTTCATCACGCCACCGGTTGCACTTGGATCGTTCTGTGCGGCCTCCGTGGCCGGGGGATCGGCATGGAAGACTTCACTGGAGGCCATGCGACTGGGCTCAGTGATCTACATTGTGCCGTTTTTCTTTGTATTGAATCCCGCCCTTATCGGACAGGGCCCATGGTCCGAGGTGCTTGCGTCAGTCTTTTTTGCGGTCATAGGCGTGATCTTCATTGCCCAAGGGATGCAGGGATATTTCTATCGGGTCGGCGGTCTCGAAAATGACCGGCTCACACATTGGGTGGCGCGGCTTTTGCTGATTTTGGGCGGCTTTTTGTTGGCGCTGCCGGGGGGCGGTCTGATTGGCGTATCCCATAGTAGTCTGGCGGGTGTGTCTGCCCTTTGCATTCTTCTGGCGTGGCTCGTCATGCGCATGGCGGGGCTGAAAACATCCCGAACGGTCGCTTGATCCCCCGTTTATTCCAATCGCAATTGAAAGGGTGGATTATGACATCCAGAACCGAACAGACTGTCGTTATCAAGCGTGATATTACATTCGCCCACGCCGCTTGCGGAGATGTAATGCGACCCTTGCAAATGGATATGTACCGCCCAGCGGGGCGCGAATATGACCGGCTTCCCGCTGTGGTCCTGGCCTTTGGTGGGGCGTTTCACAGGGGGTCGCGGCAGGATGATACAGTTACAGAAGACGGCAAAAGCAATACGCCAATCGCGGAATACTGCCGGATGCTGGCAACCCACGGCTTTGCAGCATTTTCCGTAGACTATCGACTTGCACAGGAAGAGCCCCGGCCCGGCCAGACGCCAGTCCTTGCAGATATGGATGTCCCGCTGGAGCGGATACGCGTTGTGCGGGATATTCTTGGTCTGGACCCTATAACCCCTGAACGGATGCGCGACGTTCAGGAAGCCGCGATTGATGATATGGCCAGCGCTTTCAGATACGTTTGCGGCGCGTCACGCCGGCTGGGCATTGACCCGCGAAAGGTCGTAGTGGGCGGGTTTTCTGCAGGCGGACGCAATGCGATAACAGCCGCATTCGGAGAGGCGATTGATCCGGCGGGCGTTATAAGCCTCTCTTCATATGTTCCCGATTTCGTGGTTGAACGCAGGCTCCTTGAGGGGAATGCTCTGTTGCCGGTGCTTGCGATCAGCGCAGAAAACGATCTTGGTTACATCCGAAAAGCCTTACCCAAACAACACGAAACTCTACGGCGTGGCGGCGGGCAGACAATCTGGCGCGTGGTTCCTGACTACGGACATTTCTATCCTGCTGATGCCGCAACTCTGGATGGCTTGACCAAAGCGCCTGCGTGCACCGTGTTTGGGGAAATCCTGCAATTTCTAGATGGACTATACGCAGAAGATGACTGGCAAGGCCAAGACAGGGATGACCTGTCCGGCCTGTCAAACGGAAATTCCAACCCGAACAATTCAAAAGCGACAATAAAATGCTGAACCACCCGAACTTGCGCGCCTTACACAGCCTATTCGAGGCTTTTAACAACCACGATATCGACGGGGTGATGCATCACTTCACGCCAGAAGCAATTTTTGACACTGCGTCTGGTCCCACCTCGTCTGGCACCCGCGTTATGGGGAAGGAAAACATTCGCAAAGTATTCTCGGATACGTTCGAAAGATTTTCGGATAGCCAATGGGAAATCCTGTTCCACAAGAATCTGGGTGACAATCGTGCTGTTTCAAATTGGATCTACACCGCAACTGATCCGAACGGCGATAAGGTCGCGCTAGAAGGCGTTGATATCTTCGTTTTTGAAAACGGGCAGATCGTCCATAAGAATGTTTTCAGGAAAGCTCCGGGCTAAATCAAATTTTAAAGCCCCATCCTGACGTGCAACTGTGGGCCGTTCGAACTGCAAGTATTTCACCGCATACGGAGCACCGCGTTCCGCTCACAGATGAAATACTGGCCATTCTGGAGCCTTTGAAGGCATTGGAGAGCAAAGTAGTGTTTGAGGGCCTGAAACGGCATAAGCCGCTGTCCAACATGGCCATGCTGATGCTGTTACGCCGCATGAAAATTGAGGGTATCACAGTCCACGGCTTCCGCTCCACCTTCCGCGATTGGGCCAGCGAGGTTGCCAACGCACCGCGCGAAGTGGCAGAAATGAGTCTGGCGCATAAGGTCGGGAGTGATGTGGAACGGGCCTATGCGCGGTCGGACTTGTTGGAGAAAAGGCGGGCATTGATGGAGCGGTGGTCAAATTTTGTTTCGGGCGGCACGGGAAAAGTCGTGAGGCTGGCTTAAGTGTTCTGTCCTGTAGGCTATCGTTCCGCGTTAGAATTGTGGCATGAGTTTTTATCAATAAGGCTTACGGAAACATATGACAGAGCCGTTGAAGGGTACAACGCGCCCAACTTTCAAGCGGCATTCAGCCGTGGCTCGCCGCTAGATATTTGTGAGCACATTTTCCTAGCCTCATTGTCAGCAGTAGGCATTCATGTTGCATCGCCTGAAGGCGAGGTCATGAAATTATTCATTAAAATGGCTGACGGTAAACCTAGCCTTTTTTCCACGACTGGAATGTACAGCGCACTTTTGTGCGATGCCGCTCTGGAATTTGAGGCACCAAACACAAAGCCGATTGGTTTTACGAAGCAATCAAGATTTAAAGTGTGGGAAGGTGATGCGAGGGACAATGAAGCGCTATCCCGTTTTTATCCAAGGTATAATGAATTGGAGGATTATGCAAAACGCGACCCAATGCTCGGGCTGTATCATCACACATTATTCCATCACGTGATCCGGAATACCTATATTGTCGCAGATACAATCCCTTCTTGGGCAAAAAAGACCAGCATGGCAGTTGAGGTTGCGCCAATACTGAAAAGCTATTCGGGTTGGTCTATTTGCTTGGACGAACAAACTTACCAAAATGAATGGCAGGAGTACCTTTTGGGAAGAAAGCAAGTGTATTCGGCGTTGGAAGTGGAAAGAAAGCCTAAGGGGGTAGGGCGTCCTAAAATGGAAGCTGCTAGGTCTGCATTTGAAGCGATGGGATTTGAAAGGGGGAAGTTAACGTGGGAGCAGCTTGCACGCAAACTAGAGCGTGAAACGGGAGAGAAACCTAGCCATAAAGCTATGCGGAATTGGCAAGAGGAGCATCAAAAGGAGGACTAATTGCGATTAGTCCTAGGGAGAAAAGGGGGATTTATCCAGATTAGATTAGTCCCATTTGTCCCATATTTCTAATTCAAAACAATTGATCCAAGTGGGTTGTTACCGAAGTAACTGAAGGACAACCCATGACAGGCTTATTTAACCCAGACCGAATCTACGTCCTAGGCGACGATGAACTCAACCTCATAGGCGACCGGGATAAACTTGCACAATGAGCTACCCCCCGAAATTCGGACAGTGACGCAAGCTACGA
>NZ_PKOJ01000010.1 GCF_002860325.1 Neptunicoccus cionae
GCAGCCGTCAGAGTCGTCTTGCCGTGGTCAACGTGGCCGATTGTACCGATGTTACAATGCGGCTTCGTGCGTTCAAATTTCTCTTTTGCCATCATGGCCTCCGTCTTCATGCGGCACGACAGTGCCAAGTGTGATAGGCCTTACCACAAGACCCGTAGAGATGCGACTGCACCCCGATTCCGATTTGCTGTCAGGTAATTGGCCTGAACACAAAAATCAACCGTCAAATTGGGGAAAACACGTCGCATCCCCAGTCTGTCAGGGTGAAATCCGTACCCGAGCTCTGTTCCCGCCGTCAACCCGCCGGTTTTGCCCTGAAACTGTCCAAGCAAACCTCTGGAAGCAGCGGCGGTTTGGCCTATACTAAGCCTATAGGAGCCTGATTATGCCTGACGGAACCCGCCCCCCTGCCCTGCCGCCCAAGGTCGAACTTGTGAAACAGCCGTTGGGGATTTTACAGACCCTTCGCAAGGCGCGGGAGAACCTGATCGAAATCATTCCCGAAATTGCCACCAAACAGCCGATCATCACCGGTAAGACAGGTATTATCCGCTGGCATATGGTGATGGACCCGGAAGCAAACCGGCGCATCCTGAAGGAAAAGCTGGATGTCTATCCGAAGTCCGATGTGACCAAGAATATCCTGCGCCCTGCCATCGGCGACAGCCTGTTCATTGCGGAAGGAGCGCACTGGCGCTGGCAGCGCCGTGCTGCGGCACCGGTGTTTTCCCATCGCAACATCGCTGCCCTTGCGCCGATCATGTCGGCCAGCGCAGAGGCGGTTTGCCAGCGGCTTGAAAACTGTGGCGGTCAGGCAGATGTGTTCGACGAAATGGTCCGCGCCACATTTGAAGTGATTTCCGATGTCACCTTTTCGGGCACCGGCACAATGGACAGCAGTGGTGTTCACAAAGCGATTGATGCCTATATCGACCAGACCGCGCGGGTCTCCCTATTTGATGTGCTGGGTGTGCCGACATGGGTGCCGCGCTGGTCACGGATCTTTGGCCCGAATTCCCTCGGAAATATGAAATCCATCGCGGACGAAAGCATCAACGCCCGCCGTGCCAGTGGCCCCAAACCTGTGCCGGACCTGCTGGACCTGCTGCTCGAAGGATCTGATCCGGAAACCGGCCGCCAGATGAACAGCGCAGAATTGCGGGACAATTTGCTGACCTTTATCGTAGCGGGCCATGAAACGACCGCCCTGACCCTAAGCTGGGCGCTTTACCTCTGCGCGTTCGATCCCGAAGTTCAGGACAAGCTACGGGCAGAGGCGCAATCTGTACTGCAGGGCCGGATCGCAACTGGCGCCGATACTGAACGGATGCCCTATTGCACGCAAGTCATCAAAGAGACACTGCGGCTCTATCCCCCTGCGGCCTTCCTGTCCCGCACGGCGCAGGCTGCGGACACATTGTGCGGCCGCGAAATCCGGCGCAAGGATACAGTGATGCTGCCGGTCTATGCCCTGCACCGCAACACATTGCTCTGGGACGAGCCGGATGCTTTCAAACCGGAGCGTTTCGGCCCTGATGCCAGCCACGACCGCTATAGCTGGCTGCCCTTTGGCGACGGCCCCCGCATCTGTATCGGCAGCCATTTCGCGATGGTCGAAGCCACTATCATCCTGTCCACGCTGGTTTCCCGCTTCCGTTTCGAACGCATGGAAGGGCGCGATCCGAAACCTGTGCTGGTTGTCACCTTGCGCCCCGAAGGCGGTGTTCCGCTGCGCATCTCCGCCGCCCCGCAGAGCTGACACGGATTTTCTTGTTTCAGACCTGAAAGAGTCCTAGGCTTTGGCATTCGCTTTGCCCTGGCTATGGGGGTTTCACAAGACTGTCACACCCTCGTGCTAGGTGCGCGGCATATCCGGCCCCTATCGGTCGGACCCTGCCAACAGCCAACGGGAGTAACACCATGACACGACCTTTTACCCAGATGAATCGCCGCAGTTTTCTAGGGGCCGGCGCGGCCTCCACCGCCTTGCTGGCGCTGCATCCTTTCTCTGCCAACGCGGCCGCCAATCAGGCCCATTTGCGGATCATGGAAACCACCGATCTGCACGTCCACGTCTTTCCTTACGACTATTACGCCGACCGTCCGGCGGATAATGTTGGTCTGGCCCGCACAGCCGCCCATATCGACACGATCCGCGCGGAATCCACCAACTCCATGCTGGTTGACAACGGTGACTTTCTTCAAGGCAACCCGATGGGAGATTACATCGCCTACGAGCGGGGCATGAAAGAGGGCGACACCCATCCGATCATCACGGCGATGAACACGCTCGGATATGAGGCATCGACCCTTGGCAACCATGAGTTCAACTACGGTCTGGACTTCCTCATGAAATCCCTTGCCGGTGCTGAATTCCCTGTGGTCAGCGCCAATGTGGTGACAGAAAAAGGCGCCAATCCCCGTGCGGACAAGGGTCTGGTGAAACCCTATGTGATCCTCGACAAGGAAATCACCGACGGGTCCGGTGAAACCCACAGCCTAAAAATCGGGCTGATCGGCTTTGTACCGCCCCAGATCATGAACTGGGACCGCCGCCATCTGGAAGGCAAGGTTCAGGCCCGCGATATTCTGGAAACCGCCCGCGCCTGGGTGCCGGAAATGAAAGAGAAAGGGGCCGATATTATCATCGCGCTGTCCCATTCCGGCATCGGGGCGGCACAGGAAACTGACGGCATGGAAAACGCCTCTGTGCCGCTGGCCGCAGTGGAAGGGATCGACGCGCTGATGACAGGTCACAGCCATCTGGTCTTCCCGAGCGAGAAATACGCAGGCTTTGCCGCAGTTGACGCGGACAAAGGCACCATCCACGGCAAACCCGCAACGATGGGCGGCTTCTGGGGATCGCACCTTGGCGTGATCGACCTGATGCTGGAGAAATCCGGCAACGAATGGCAGGTGGTCACATCCTCCACCGAAACCCGCCCGATTTCCGAACGGGACGAAAACCGCAAAACGGTGGCGCTGGTGGACAGTGTCGCCATGGTGGAAAACAGCGTTCAGGCGGAACATGATGCAACGCTTGCCTATGTACGCCGCTCGGTCGGGAAAACCGATGCGCCGTTGCATTCCTATTTTGCGCTGGTGGCGGATGATCCTTCGGTGCAGATCGTTTCCCAGGCCCAGACCTGGTATATCACCGAGATGATGAAGGGCACCGAATACGAAGCCCTGCCGATCCTCTCTGCCGCAGCCCCGTTTAAGGCGGGTGGTCGGGGCGGACCGGAGTATTACACAGATGTGCCAAAAGGCGATGTCGCGATCAAGAACGTGTCGGATCTTTACCTGTACCCCAACACGGTGCGCGCGGTGAAGGTGAACGGCGCACAGGTGCGGGGCTGGTTGGAACGGTCTGCCGGTATGTTCAACCGTGTTGAACCGGGAAAGGCGGATCAGGTTCTGCTGAACCCCGAATTTCCATCCTACAACTTTGATGTGATGGACGGTGTGACCTACAAAATCGACCTGTCCCAGCCTTCAAAATTCGACGCGAAAGGGGTGGTGATCAATCCCGAAGCCAGCCGGATTGTGGATCTCATGTATCAGGGGAAACCTGTCACGGATGATATGGAATTCATCGTGGCCACCAACAATTATCGCGCCAGCGGCGGCGGTGCTTTCCCGGGTGCGATGGGCGATACGATTGTCTTTGAGGGTCCGGACACCAACCGCGATGTGATCGTGCGCTACATCGTGGAACAGGGAACCATCAACCCGACAGCCGATGGCAATTGGGGTTTTGCGCCGCTTGAAAACACCAGCGTCCTGTTTGACACCGGCCCGAAAGGGGCGGAGCGGATTTCCGATGTGAAGGGCGTCCAGCTTGAACAGGCCGGCGACGGACCAGACGGGTTTGCACGCTACCGCATCACACTCGGGTAGATACAATGGGCGGGGGCGAACCCGAAATTCGCCCCCTGCCCTATCTGCTCGCAAAAATTTGAAAAAAATTGCGACGGAAAGCGAGCAGCCGCACGTACCAGCTTTGAGAATACCAAAAAGCGGACGTGACGATTGATGACTCCCTCCCGAAGTATCACAGCAAAACTTGTTGCAGCGCTGATCGTTGGGGCCACGCCCCTTCATGCCCATGACGCGCACAATCATGGCGGAGACCTCAATTTTTCAGGTTTGACCCAACCGGTACAAATTCAGGATTGCACACTCGCGAACGGTGACAGCGCCCAGTGTGCGCGGATCATTGTGAATTACAAACCTGCCGATCTGGAAATCGGCCCCTTCTGCCCGTCTACGCTGGATCAGAAAGGCGGGATCTGGGACTGGGACGGCGAGAACGCGGGGCTTTACCGTGTTGATGGCGACTACCTGAAGATGCTGGCCGAACTTGGCTATAAAATGTTTGATGACGCGGGCAACGTATTTACCTCTGACATCTCTGTCGCTGAACCGGTGCAAGAACATACCTGCATCAATGTCGCGCCGGATGAAACCGTCAGGATCACCGCACTACTACCCTCTGACCCTGTTATGGCAGACAAGCCCATGCAGCTTGGGGTCGTGGGCAAAGTCGGCATAGCCCTGAATGGCGTGCCGGTTTTCTCGGACGCCCCTTCGGTCCACCACACCGGACATATGCCAGCGCTCGATACTTGCGGCGGACATATCGACCCTGGCGGCTGGTATCATTGGCACGCGGCCTCAAGCGATATCGAGACCACTTTCAAAACCGAAGGCGTGGACGCCGAATGCGCACTCACCCAAGATCCTACGGCCCGTTTCGGCTTTGCTTTTGACGGATTTTCCATTTACGGCAGTCAGGATGCTGACGGAAGTGCTCCCGAAGGGCTGGATGCCTGCAACGGACACACAGGTAGAACTGCCCATTCCGAAAAGCCGGTCTATCACTATCACGCCAGCACCGATTTTCCGAATCTGCCGCCTTGTCTGGCAGGTGTTGTGGCTCAAGACAATTTCAGCACAACGGCACAAGTCGGGGTCGGAGCCAATCCGCCCGAAGGAACCGTAATTACCCGCCATGACCCGCCAGGGGGTGGACAGGGCCAGCGAGGATTGCCGCCAGGCTTCGAAGAAGCTGCAAAATCCTTAGGGATTGCACCTGAAAAACTCGGTGAGGTACTCGAAGCAAATGGCGGCCCCAAACTGGATTTCACGGCTGCTGCCAAGGCGCTCGGCAATCGTGAAAGCGCCTTGCGGGAAGCTCTGCCTCCACCTCCCGACCGGTAACCGGGCCAAAGGCTCCAGTCACACCCGACAGACAGTCAGCGCCTAGTCGCAAATGTTTTGCAGAGCGCGCCATTCTGACGGGTTGAGAACCGGTGTAAACGGACCGTCGCCTATGGCATCAGCGGCACGGGCCGCATCGGCGCGGCCTTGCAGGTCCGGATGGCTCGCCAGATGGGACATGAAACCTGCTGTATCGCCGTGTTCTTCTCGCAAGGTGATAAAGAATTGCGCAAAAGAATTGGCAGGCAACCCCGCCGCCGCCAACCGTTCGTGGGCAAACACATCGGCACCGGTTTCCGCCTGTTGAGAGTATTTTGCCGAAATCATCTGTTCCGCCAGCACCAGCGCCAGTGCGCCACCGGCAAAATCACCGAACACCATACCAAGTATCCCCACCGATCCGGCAGAGCGCAGCATAAGCCGTGTCGGATCACGGTTTACCACATGGCCGACTTCATGTCCCAGAACCCCCGCCACCTCTTCGGGCGATTGGGCTGCATCGATTAATCCGCGAAACAGCACCACCTGACCACCGGGCACTGCAAAAGCGTTTATCATCTCGTGATCGAACACTTTCACTTTCAAATCGTAAGGCACCTCTGCCTCCCCGACGATCCGCGCAGTCATCTTGCGTAGTGCGTCTGATCCCTCAGGGCTTTCACAGGTCATTTCCGCTTCGTCGCCCCCCAGAAATGTACTGATCTGGGCCAGCGCTGTACGTCCCAGGGCGGCCTCTTTATCAGGCGGGATCATTGTCGCTAGCTGGTTGGCCAGAGAGGGCAGGATCACAACCATAATAATCACCACAGACGCCACGGCCCCGCAGCTCCACAGGGCCAGCTGACGGAACTTGGAACGGGACACTCTCACCTTACCCAGATTGGGCGCAATAGCGCGGATGATTTCTTCGGCAGGGCCATGGGGCAGGATCAGACGGGCGATCCCGTCCTGTCCCTGCCGCAAGACAATCCCTTCATCCCGCGCCTGATCCGTGACCTCGCGCAGCTCCGACACTGGCCAGATGATGTCCGCGCCATTTTCGGGCCGGATCACCAGAACCTCGGTTCCGTGAAGATGGTCGCGATGCACCAGAACACGGTGCTGACGCGCCGATGCGCCATCGAAATACTTACCCTTGGCCGGTTCTTCCGTTTTCACAACCGTCCCTTTCGTTGTTAGATCGCAGCGCCCACATCCAGCGCATCTGCGAAGCCTTCGGCTTCGACCATTTCGTCACGGCTGCGTTGCTGAATGTCGTCCAGCGCGGCAGGGTTCAGGATTTGCGTCTCCTGCACGTAATGCTCCAGAACGGGTTGGCGCACAAAGATCAGGGCAAACACCCCGTAAAGCACCAGCATCATGATATAGCCCACAAAGACCATGAAGATGCCGATCGCCTCGGCCAGCCCGAAGTCTGCCAGTCCGTCGAATTCGGTCAGGTCTTCGACTGCGAACAAATCGGAAGAGCCAAGGAAATTCCCCGCTATGATGAAAAAGGCCGAGAACACCATCCCCGCACAGGTTGACGACAAAAGACCGCCCAGAACATAGGTCCAGAACACTTTGGCGCCACGCGGGGTCGACGTGAACTGCACCGTATTGCCGAGCCGCTTTGTCTCCGCCATGATCCGGAAAGACGCGACCGAATAGTAAACGACCGCATAGTAGAACCACAAAGCGCCAAAAAACGTTAGCACCAGCCAGACCGGCTGGCCGCTGGAGGCGGCAAGCAAGGCAGGGATCGCCATCGCGGCCGCCGCTATGAAGTAGTGTTTCATCGCGGGATACAGGCTCTGCCAGCGGCCATGCTGTTCAAACCGCGCATTGCCGTACCACGTCCGGTCGATCTTGTATTTCTCCAGCAGGAAGGTCTGACGCGGCAGCAAAAGGCCAAGGGACAGGATCGTCAGAATCCAGTGCCCCGTGGCCCGCCAGACATAGCCCCAAGCCGCCGGTTCCACCCCGAACCGCACCCCGCGCCAGCGGGTGCGGGACAGGATATAACGACGTGCGCGGTACTGGGCATAAAAGATAAAGGGAAAGACCGCCACCAGCGTGGCCTGACTCGCCGCAATCTGCAGCGCCGTATCCTGCCCGCTGCCCGAACCGGACAACAGGGACAGCCCCGCGAACATCAAAAGCAGTTGGAACAGCCCCAGATAAACCGCCAGAAACGCCACCGCGATCAGAAAGCCCAGAAGTTTTTCCAGCCCGTTGCCGGTATATTCCATCGGATCACCACCCGGTGCCGTAGCCGACCAGAAGTATTTGCGCACGCGGGTTTTGGCCCAAAAGCGGTAAAGGCCAAGCGTCACAAGCGTTAACAAGGCGGTTTTCAGGCCAAGCCGGAACAGCGGCCCCTGTGTCCCGCGATAATCCACCTGCATGGGCGGATCAGTCGGTCCGTCAGACGGGCTGTCCGCATGGGCTGTCAGGCGGGAAAACGGGTCATTCGGCGTTGCGCTGCTCATAATGGCCTTTCAGAAAATCTTTGGCTTTGGGGGATAATGCACGGCCAGCGCGAAACAGGAAAGCTGTATTCCACGGTCATCCGAGGATGGCAAACAACCGGCACGTGATCCCGCGCCGGCTGTTCTGATCTTAATCGGTGAACTTGTTGTCCCGCGGGAACCCGCGCGGCGCCATGCGGCCAGCGCTTGCCCGTTTGCCGATCCATTCGTCCAGTTCAAGCTGGGTGCGGGTGCGCCCTGCCGGATCAAGCCAGCTAAGACCTTCGGCCAGATTGAAGGTTTTGGCGTCACTCAGCCCGCCGTCCTTGTATTTTTGCAGGCGGACACCCTTGCCACGGCCAAGTTCGGGCAGTTCGCTGACAGGGAAGACCAAAACCTTGCGGTTTTCACCGACACAGGCCACGTGGTCCCCTTCGACAGGGGTGCAGACCAGTGCCTTTACGTCGTTGCGCACATTCAGAACCTGCCGCCCCGTGCGGGTCTGTGCGATCACATCATCCTCTGCCACAACAAAACCGTCGCCTGCACTGCTGGCCACCAGCAGTTTGCGGCCCGGTTTGTGCAGGAACATCGTGACCATTTCCACCTCGTTGGGCAGTTCCACCATCAGGCGCACAGGTTCCCCCATGCCGCGCCCCCCGGGCAGAGCATTACAGCCGAGCGTGTAAAACCGTCCGTTCGAGCCCAGCAGCAAAAGCCGGTCCGTGGTTTCCGCATGGAACAGGAAGCGGCCCTCGTCTCCATCCTTGAACTTCAGGTCCTGCTTGAGGTCGATATGCCCCTTCATCGCCCTGATCCAGCCCATCGCGGAACAGACCACCGTGATCGGCTCCCGCTCGATCATGGCTTCCAGCGGCACTTCCTCAAACTCCGGCGCATCCTCCAGCAAGGTGCGACGCTGCCCGCCCGGAGACTTCTTGCCAAAGCGGGTGCGTGTCTCTTTCAGCTCTTCGACGATCCGCTCCCATTGCAGGTCTTCCGAACCGATCAGTTTTTCGAGCGCATCCAGTTCGGCCCAGAGTTCCTCGCGCTCCTTGCGCAGTTCCATTTCTTCCAGACGGCGCAAGCTGCGCAGACGCATGTTCAGAATGGCTTCGGACTGGGGTTCGGTCAGTTGTTCGGCGTCCGGTGCGATCACATCGGACGGCGCGATATAATCCGCCTCGCTCATGGCTTTGGGATGGTCCTTGGACCAGTCCTCTAGCAAGAGTGCGGCCTTGGGGTCATCATCATAGCGGATGATGTCGATCACACGGTCGAGGTTCAGGAAGGCAATAATAAAGCCTTCCAGCACTTCCAAACGCTTTTCGATCTTGTCGAGCCGGAATTGCGACCGGCGCAGCAACACATCGCGGCGGTGGTCTACAAAAGCGCGCAACACTTCTTTCAGGCTGCACACTTTGGGGGTGCGGCCGTCAATCAGCACGTTCATGTTCATGGAAAACCGCGTTTCCAGATCGGACTGGCGGAACAGGGTTTCCATCAGAACGACCGGATCAACAGTCTTGCTGCGCGGTTCCAGAACCAGCCGGATGTCATCCGCACTTTCGTCGCGCACATCCGCCAGAATCGGTATTTTCTTCGCGTTGATCAGTTCTGCGATCTTCTCGATCAGCTTGGACTTTGCCACCTGATAAGGAATTTCGGTGACAACAATCTGCCACTGGCCCCGCGTCAGTTCCTCTTTCTCCCAACGCGCCCGCACCCGAAACGCGCCGCGCCCTGTCTTATAGGCCTGCGCAATATTCTCGCGCGGCTCTACCAATACGCCACCTGTCGGGAAATCCGGACCCGGCACATAGTCGAGCAGTTTTTCATCCGTTGTGCCCGGCACCTTCACCAGACGGATCGCGGCGGAACACAGTTCCTCAATGTTGTGGGGCGGGATGTTCGTCGCCATCCCCACCGCAATACCGGTAGAGCCGTTGGCCAGAAGGTTCGGGAAAGAGGCAGGCAGAACCGAAGGTTCGGTCAGGCGGCCGTCATAGTTGTCCCGAAAATCAACGGCGTTTTCTTCCATGCCTTCTAGCATGGCTTCGGCCACGGCTGTCATCCGCGCTTCGGTGTAACGGGCCGCCGCAGGGTTATCACCGTCGATGTTCCCGAAGTTGCCCTGACCGTCCACCATCGGATAGCGGACGTTGAAATCCTGCGCCAGACGGGCCATCGCATCATAGATCGCCGCATCGCCGTGGGGATGGAAATCCCCCATCGTGTCGCCGCTGATCTTGGCAGATTTCAGATATTTGCCGTTGGAGGCCAGTTTCAACCGGCTCATCGCATAGAGAATCCGGCGGTGCACAGGTTTCAACCCGTCGCGGGCATCCGGCAGGGCGCGGTGCATAATGGTGGACAGCGCGTAGGTCAGATACCTGTCGCCAATCGCACGGCGCAGGGTTTCTACGGCAGTGCCACCACCATTTGCAATTGAATCGGGATCATCAAAAGTATCAGACATGCAGATCGTGATATAGCCCCGTTGAATCCGCGTCCAGATCACAGTTCATCTTGACGCGAATTACTTGTCAGGGCGAATCCGCTGCCTGCTGCTGGGTCAGGAAACTTCGCTGAGAAAGTCGCGGTGCATCCAGACCTCAAGTCCGCTGTCCTGAACGATCACGCGGGACCAGTTTCCCTCACGCTCTCCGGTATCCTCTACGATCGCGCCACGCTTGAGCTGGTCCAGAACTGCATTGCCGGTGCCGGGTCCGGAACGGGCGTTCACCACATTGCCGGAAACGCTCCACAGCTTGGCAGGCGCAGGCTCCGCCACCTGTTCTGTTGTCACAGGTGTTTCTACCGCTGAGTCTTCGGTTTGCGGTGCAGCACTTGCAGATGCTTCACCCTGCTGTTCTGTTTCTACAGTCACAACGGCTTTTGACGGCTTCACAGGATCGGACACGATCACGGTTTCGATTTCTTTATCCGCCTGAACAACAGCTTCGGCAGATGCGGCAGCCAACACCGGCTGGTTGTCCGCTCGGGTATCTGCTGCCTGCACTACGGCAGGGCTGGCAACAGCTTGCGCGGGCTGCCAGCTTGCCGCCATCACCGTGAACGGGGTGCGTGCGGGATTGGAGGCCATGATATACCGGACATCATTGGAACGGGGCGCAGGACTCGCAGCAGCAGTTTGGACCATTGTATCGCCCGAGCCTGCAACAGCGTCCCTCGCAGCGCGTGCCACTTCTTCTGCTGCAAGGGGTGAAACAGCCTCTGCTTCAGCCATCGACGCCAGTTCGGCATCCGCACCGCCGGAAGCTTTCGCTGCCTGCACTGAAGCCACCGGCGTTTCCGGTGTTTCGCTCCGGACGTAAAAAACCGCCGCCAAACACACAATAAATACGATGTTAAAAAAACGTGTCATGAGTCCCCCTTCCAGAACAGTTTCAGCAAAAACCCGCTACCCGACAGGTTAGGGATTGACATGGCGCAGTTGTGACCTGTTTCAAGAAAAACATAACAAAACATAGATTTTTTCCGACCCGCTGGACCCAACCGACCCGCGCGGTTAAGGAAGGTTGTTCGACTTCAAGCAGGATTTTGCCCATGCCTTCCAGATCCATACTCATCACCGGTTGTTCTTCGGGGATCGGCTACGATGCGGCGCACACCCTGCACAAAAGGGGCTGGCAGGTCTTCGCGACATGCCGCGCACAAGAGGATTGTGACAGGCTGCAATCCGAAGGTCTGAACAGCTTCCGGCTGGATTACGCGGACGAGGACTCTATCACCGCTGCCCTGCAAACCTGCCTGGACCAGAGCGGCGGAACGCTGGACGCCCTGTTCAACAATGGCGCTTTTGCCATCCCTGCCCCTGTAGAAGATCTTAGCCGCGATGCGTTACGCCATATTTTTGAAGCAAATTTCTTCGGACATTTTGATCTTATTCGACAGGTAATCCCCGTGATGCGCAAACAGGGACACGGGCGAATTGTGAACTGCTCTTCCGTGCTCGGCTTCGCCGCGATGCGGTATCGCGGAGCTTACAATTCAACAAAATTCGCTCTGGAGGGCATGACGGATACCCTGCGGCTGGAACTGAACGGGACCGGCATCCGCACAATCCTGATTGAACCCGGACCGATCCGTACCGATTTCCGCAAGAACGCGATCAAACAGTTCGAGCGCTGGATCGACTGGGAAAACAGCGAAATACGTGATCAGTATGAAATCGAGTTGCTGGATAAGCTGAAGAAAACAGGAAGCAAACCGGATCGCGGCGAACTCGGCCCCGAAGCTGTGACTGCGAAACTGATCCACGCGATTGAGAGCCCGAATCCCAAGCCTCGCTACTTTGTTACATGGCCGACCCATGCTGCCGGCGCACTCCGGCGTCTGCTGCCGACCCGTGCGCTCGACGGGATATTTGGACGCATGTAGCAAAAACCGGTGGCCCCCGCGCCCGAAGCGATTATGTCTAAAGCAAAGAGAGGCCTTTGCTTATGACAGTCTTTTACTACATCGTAATCTTCGCGATCCTCGCCGTGTTCATCGTGCTGATGATCGGACTGGGATCCTTTACTTCGGGCGGAGATTTCAACCGCAAATACGGCAACAAGCTGATGCGCTACCGGATTATTGCGCAGGCTATTGCTATCATCCTGATCCTGCTGTTTGTTATCCTGCGCGGAACAGGGGGATGATATGGTTGTACTAAACAAGATTTACACCCGAACAGGCGACAGCGGGGACACAGCGCTTGGAAACGGAGCAAGGGTTGCAAAACACTCTGCACGGGTAAATGCCTATGGCACCGTCGACGAAACCAATGCCACGGTCGGCATGGCCCGCCTGCACGCAACCGGTGATCTGGCCGAAGCCCTGTCCCGTATCCAGAATGATCTGTTCGATCTCGGTGCCGATTTGTGTCGCCCCGAAATGGAAAAAGACGCGGATGCGGAATACCCCCCCCTGCGGGTCAATGACGAACAGGTGGACCGGCTGGAACGCGAAATCGACGGGATGAACAGCGACCTTTCGCCCCTGCGCAGCTTTATCCTGCCCGGTGGCTCGGCTTTGGCAGCCCATCTGCACCTGTGCCGGACCGTGTCGCGACGGGCCGAGCGGCTGGCGGTCGAACTGTCTACCGTCGAAAGCGTGAACCCTGCGGCGGTAAAATATCTGAACCGTCTGTCGGACTGGTTTTTTGTGGCCGGACGGGTCGAGAACAATAACGGTGCGGATGATATTTTATGGGTGCCCGGTGCGAACCGCTAGGAAATTCACAGCGCTCCGCGCGGGGATATTTGAAGAAAATGGACCCGCAGGCAGCGGTGTATACCACGGTCCGGCCGTGGTTTTCGCTGCGTTACGGAACGTTTTCGCCATAATAACTTGGCGTAAAACGCGGCCGCCGCGTCGATTTATCTCTATCGTTACTGACAGGTTTTTCGTAAATCCATTCGGGACGATTCTTAATCCTGCTCCAATCCCGGAGCAATACAAACAGGAGAAACGCATATGAAGGTACTGGTACCTGTCAAACGCGTGATCGACTATAACGTGAAAGTCCGCGTGAAAGCGGACGGCAGCGGTGTTGATCTGGCGAATGTCAAAATGTCCATGAACCCTTTCGACGAAATCGCTGTAGAAGAAGCGATCCGTCTGAAAGAGGCTGGCAAAGCAGAGGAAATCGTAGCGGTTTCCATCGGCGTCAAGCAATCCCAAGAGACCCTGCGTACAGCGCTGGCGATGGGTGCAGACCGCGCGATTCTGGTTGTGGCTGCGGATGATGTTCACACAGACATCGAGCCTCTGGCCGTTGCAAAAATCCTGAAAGCCGTGATCGACGAAGAACAGCCCGGTCTGGTTCTCGCAGGCAAACAGGCGATCGACAACGACATGAACGCGACAGGCCAGATGCTGGCTGCGCTGACAGGTTGGTCCCAAGGCACATTTGCTTCCGAGCTGGACATTGATGGCGACCAAGCCACCGTGACCCGCGAAGTAGACGGCGGCCTGCAGACCATCAAGATCAAGATGCCTGCGATTGTTACTGTTGACCTGCGTTTGAACGAGCCGCGTTATGCGTCCCTGCCAAACATCATGAAAGCCAAGAAGAAGCCGCTGGACGAGAAAACAGCTGCTGATTACGACGTGGATGTGACACCTCGTCTGACTGTTGTCAGCACCGCTGAACCTGCTGCGCGCGCGGCTGGTGTGATGGTTGCCGATGTGGCCGAACTGGTTGCGAAACTCAAAGACGAAGCGGGGGTTATCTAATGGCTGTACTTCTTCTTGCCGAAATCAACGATGGCGAGCTTGCGCTGGACCAGACTGCCAAGGCAGTTTCTGCGGCGACGTCTCTTGGTGAAGTAACTGTTCTGGCTTGTGGCGCAACCTGCGCGGATGCCGCTGCCGAAGCTGGTAAAATCGCAGGCGTGTCCAAAGTGCTTTGCGCCGAGGATGCGATCTACGGTCACCGTCTGGCCGAAGCCACTGCCGATCTGATCGTTTCCCTTGCTGGCGATTACAGCCACATCGTAGCCCCTGCCACAACAGACGCCAAAAATATCCTGCCCCGCGTTGCGGCCCTGCTGGATGCAATGGTGATTTCCGATGTGACCGGCGTTGTGGATGCTGACACATTCGAGCGTCCGATCTATGCGGGCAACGCGATCCAGACTGTAAAATCAGGCGACGAAAAGAAGGTTATCACCTTCCGCACCGCCGGTTTTGATGCAGCTGGCGACGGCGGTTCTGCCTCTGTTGAAACCATCGCAGCAGCAGGCGGCAACGACCTGTCCGAATGGGTTGAAGACAAGGTTCAGGAATCCGACCGCCCCGACCTGACATCTGCGAAGATCGTCGTGTCCGGTGGTCGTGGTGTTGGCTCCGAAGAAAGCTTTGCCATCATCGAAGCGCTGGCTGACAAGCTCGGTGCGGCTGTTGGCGCCTCTCGCGCTGCGGTGGATTCAGGCTATGCCCCGAACGACTGGCAGGTTGGTCAGACAGGTAAGGTGGTTGCACCGGATCTTTATATCGCTTGCGGTATCTCCGGCGCCATCCAGCACCTTGCAGGGATGAAAGACTCCAAAGTGATCGTTGCGATCAACAAAGACGAAGAAGCCCCGATCTTCCAGGTTGCGGATTACGGCCTTGTGGCCGACCTCTTCGACGCTGTGCCAGCGCTGACAGAAGCGCTCTGATCCGGTATCAAATGTTTTGGAAAAGCCCGCCCCTGTGGCGGGCTTTTTCGTTCGCGGGGATGACGTGGCGTTTTCTCCCCAGATCGAACAGGCGCGGCTAGGCTGGGGCAAACAGCCAGAACCAACAGAGGCCCGCCATGCATATCGACCCGACCCGCGCCCAGTTCGACGCCTTCAAATCCCTGCCACGGGACCAGCCTGTCAGCATGTTGAATCTCGTGAAACTGCGAGAACAAGCGCAATACAAGGACGGGCGGAAAGCGACAGGCGAAGAAGCCTATAAATCCTACGGTGCGGAGAGCGGCCCGATCTTTGCCCGCGTTGGCGGAGAGATCATCTGGCGCGGCAGCCCGAAGGGAATGCTGATCGGGCCTGACAATGAAAGCTGGGATATTGCCTTTATCGCCCGTTATCCCACGCTTGGCGCATTTCTGGAGATGGTCACTGACCCCGCCTATCAGGCGATCGTCTTTCACCGGCAGGCCGCTGTGGCCGACAGCCGCCTGATCCCCCATCACGAGTTGGAGGGCGGCACCGGTTTCGGCTGAGCAATCGCTTGAAGCTTTCCGCGCAATGTGTAGATTGCTGCGCAGCAGCATAGAGGAAGCTTCATGGAAATCAAAACAGTCAGCGTGATCGGTGCAGGCCAGATGGGCAACGGCATCGCCCATGTTTTCGCACTCGCCGGTTATCAGGTGCGCCTGTACGACATCTCGCGTGAGGCACTGGACGCAGGCATGGCCGCGATCAGCAAGAACCTGGACCGTGCGATTGCCCGCTCCCTGATCACCGAAGATGACAAAGCCCGCACGCTAAAAAACCTCTCACCCGTCAGCACGCTTCAGGAATGTGGCGATGTGGATCTGGTGATCGAAGCCGCAACAGAGCGGGAAGCCATCAAACAGGCGATCTTCGAGGATCTTCTACCGCACCTGCGCAAGAACACCATCCTGACCTCGAACACGTCGTCCATTTCCATCACACGTCTGGCATCGCGCACGGACCGCCCCGAACAATTCATGGGTCTGCACTTCATGAATCCGGTGCCTGTGATGCAACTGGTCGAACTGATCCGCGGGATTGCCACGGACGAAGAAACCTTCCGCGCTGTGGAAGATGTGGTCGCCAAGATCGGCAAGACCAGCAGCACCGCCGAAGACTTCCCTGCCTTTATCGTGAACCGCATCCTGATGCCGATGATCAACGAAGCGATTTACACCCTGTACGAAGGCGTCGGGAACGTGAAGTCGATTGATACGTCGATGAAGCTCGGGGCCAATCACCCTATGGGGCCGCTGGAACTGGCGGATTTCATCGGGCTGGATACCTGTCTGGCGATTATGAACGTTCTGCATGACGGTCTGGCCGACACAAAATACCGCCCCTGCCCGCTGCTGACCAAATACGTTGAGGCCGGATGGCTAGGTCGCAAATCCAAACGCGGCTTTTACGACTATCGCGGGGACGAGCCGGTTCCGACCCGCTAATCCGCCGCGCTACGCTTTAAACCTGTCGCTGTGCAATGGTACAGGGACAGGAAAAGCGGCAATCATGCTGCAATGACACGCCGGACCCGTGCCGGTTGCGCCCCGATTGGACCGGGGGCTGAGGAGGAACTGCAATGACTGAAGATACCGAACGCCACGCGATGAAAATGGCAAAGAAAAAGGCCGCCCGCGACAAGATCATGGCCACCAAGACCGAAAAGAAGGGTCTGGTGATTGTTCACACCGGCAAGGGCAAGGGGAAATCCTCGGCTGCTTTCGGGATGATCTTCCGCTGCATCGCCCATGACATGAAATGCGGCGTTGTGCAGTTCATCAAAGGCGGCATGAGCACGGGCGAGCGGGATTTGATCCTGTCAAAATTCACCGACATCTGTTCTTTCCACACAATGGGCGAGGGCTTTACCTGGGAAACACAGGACAAGACCCGCGACACGGAAATGGCGCAGGCCGCTTGGGAACAGGCCAAGACCCTGATCCGCGACGAAAGCAATCACATGGTGCTGCTCGACGAGATCAACATCGCCTTGCGCTATGACTATATCGATGTGAACGAAGTGGTGGAGTTCCTTACCAACGAGAAACCGGAAATGACCCATGTGGTTCTGACCGGACGCAATGCCAAGGAAGAATTGATTGAACTGGCTGATCTGGTGACGGAAATGGAACTGGTGAAACACCCGTTCCGCTCTGGTATCAAGGCGCAGATCGGCGTGGAATACTAACGCCGTCCTATGTTTCACGGGGCTGTTTCACGGCAAGCGTTTTACGTGAAACAATCGCTCAAAGCATTTCAGGATAAACCGGGCGCCGGATGGTGCGAATATTCTCCATCCGGTCAATGTAGTAATTATCATCGTCGTAGGCGTTTGAAAGCGCCTCTACCAGCTCCACCGGCCAGACATCCGGCACGAAATCAACCGCCTTGGCCGGAAATTTTTCCTCAAACTTATGCGCCAGTTTGCGCAGTTTAGGCTCTTCACTGGTCGGATGCTCTGCCAGATACGCCTGCATCAGCATGGCCCCTTTCAGAGACATTTCCGGCTGGGCGTTGCCCTCTGCCGCCACAAGATCCTCTTTGTTGCCCACGCCTGAAAACGCCTGTGCCACGCTGCGCCAGATGTAGGGGAAATCCTCGTAGGACCAGACGGTCAAGGGCAGTTCGCTTTCCTTGCCCTGTACACGGTGCAGATATTCGGACCAGCGCAGGTCCGAAGGGTCGGACTGATAGGCGAAATCCTGAAAGCTCTGTTTCGGATCGGCCTGCACCACCAGATTGTAACAGGCCGGCAGAAAACTCGCCGGATTGCGTGTCGCAAAGTAAAGCTGCACCTTGTCAGCCCCCACCAGACGGGTCAGTTGAACGGCGGTGGAACTGCCGCGTGGATAAAGCGTGCCTTCTTTTGTCGGACGCATCCACGAGCCGCTGATCGCCGGACGGATGACCAGAAGCCGCTTGCAGGCCACACCGCCGGACAGTTCGGCCATCAGCGTTGCAGCTGTGGTTTCATCGGCATTGCCCTTGCGCAAAGCCTTGATCGCAGCATTCACTGCGACTTCGGCAATTTCTGCGGCGGGCATGATAATACCCTGCTCTGCTAACAGATCGCTGTTCTGCTCCAGATGGGCCCGCAACTGTTCCTGTGCAGTTTGATGGGCGCCATATAAGATGCGAAGTTCCAATGGATATTCCTGTTCACTGGGTCCGGCGGCCTCAGCTGCAAAAGTTAATGGTTCGTCTCGCCCCGTTCAATGGTGAAAAAGAACTCCTCCTCAGGGCCTTTCGCGACCACCTCGTCGGGCACGCAATCTGGTCCGTTCAGAAACACATTTGCTCCGAAATGGGAATGGAGCCTTGAAAGTTTACGCAGGCGCGGGCCGGTCAGTTCCTTGTAAAAGATGGTATATTTCTCTGTCTCGCGCAACGCGTCAATCTTGGCGCGGTGCCGTTTTACAGCTTCCGCATGAATCGCCGCGATTTCGGGATCGGCCAGCAGCTTGTCATACTCCACCCGCAGCTTGGGCAACATCCGCTTGATCGAGGTTTCCTCTTCGGCGTTGTTGTTCATGCGGAACCAATAGGCCAGCCCCTGATCTCGGTCTACATGGTTTACCCGCCCGCGGTCCCGTTTGACCAAGAAGCTTTCGGCACTGCGCACGGCGTAGTGGTTCAGCGACACCAGATCATAGCCGTAAGTGTCCGTCGTGGAACGCCACGCATTGCGATAGATGTCCTTGGGCAACCGTTTTCCAGAGCCGTTGACCCAGTTGATCTGCTCCCAAAGCTGCGGGTTCAGACCTTTGGGGCGGTGCACCCCCATCTTTTTGAACAGGCCAACGTTCTGGTAGAGCGTTTTGAACCCCCACGCCTGATGGGGCTTATTGGCAAACTCCGGTGCGCAGCGGTCAAACCGTTCGGTAATCAGCTCGTCGCGGTATTCGTCCACGTCAGCATTGCCGAACAACCGCCAAGTCATTGCGATCATATTGGCGTCAGGCACTGCCTTGAACAGCGCATCAAGCGTCCCGTCCCCGCATTTGATGTTGATGAACTCGTCCACATCCATGCAGACCAGCCAGCCCGCCTTTTGCATGACCTCTTCGCTTTCGGCGGCTTGCAAGGCTGCGTGCTGGGGTTTCAAACCGCTTTCCTTAAACGGGTTGTCCCGATGCTGCACCAGCCCGCGCTTTTGCAGCAGGTCCAGCATGGTGTCGGTTCCGTCCGTACAATCGTTGGTATAGACCAGAAAATCGTCAAACCCGATGGCGCGGTGATAGGCCAGCCACTCCAGAATGAACGGACCTTCATTCTTCATACAAGTGACAATCGCCGCGCGGCCCCGTCCGGCGTCTTTCTCCGGCTTGATTTCGGGCATGCGAACCGGCTTGGCGCCAAAGCGTATGCGGGCCAGTTCTATAAGGGGTTTATGTTCTACGAGGCTGGATTTCGGGACAATCTTTGCCACAGATGGCGTCGGGTGGCGCAGGGACATATAGCGATAGAACAGGCGCACGGCTTTTACATCCGTGGCCACATTGCCCACGCGGATAAGCCGCCAGATCGCGCTGTCACTGGCCTGCGCAGGCGCAATACACCACCGCTGCTTCAGCTTTCGCGCATCAAATTGCACACAGATATGATCCCCGAACGTCGCGGGCGCGTTCTTGCGGGTGCGCCACGGATACACATGCCGTCCGGCCAGTGGAATACAGCCCGAAGGGGCCGCGACCGCCGCATCAAACAAGGTCTCAGACCCCTCGCCTTCGACCATCAAATCATAAACGTCGATATTTGCAACCGCACGGGCCGCCCCCAGAAAACGGTTGCGGATTTGCTCGTAGATCAGAACCTCCCGCAGGGGTGCTGCCCAAGGGTCGGACGGGGGGATTTCCATGCGGTCCTTGCCAGGCGCATCAGGTGCGCAGAAGGGATGGGATTCCGCAGGGCGATCAGGATGGCCAAGCGGCGTTGCCCCGTCAAGCAGCAGCACAGTGCAGGGCTGTGGCAGGTTCTTCACCCCGTCCCGCAGCTTGCGAAGAAACCCCTTGTCAGTTCCTGGCGCAGCCCGATCCAGTATAACCGCCCCCTGCAAGCCGTGGTGGTTGACGTGGTAAGCCAGCCAGTCCAGCACCGCGCCGGCGGTTTCGCCGTTGCGAATCGACACAAAGCAGTTCTTCTGGCCAAAAATTTCCGTTTCCTGCGGTGCCGGATCAATCACAACCGGCGTGTCGGCAAAGACCATCTTAAGCGGCCCCGTGCTTGATTCTGCTTCGCAGGTCCACCACATCGCCCCGCCGATGCTACGGGTTTCTAGAACGCGCATCCCTTCGCCGGGAAACACCCGCAGCGTGTCTGCGTCGCTGCGAAAGAACAGCTGCACGATGCGTTTGCCATCGCGGATTTGCGAAACCGCGTCCAGCAGGACAATCCCTTCAGCCTCAACCACGCCAAGGCTGCGTTGGATCAACTTGTTTCCGGCGGGATTACCCATTGTATTGCATCGCTTTAATCTGGTGTTGGATATAAATCTGCGCCCGCCTCCGTGGCGGTGGTGTGCTGCCCGCCAGCAGGCCAAGCCGCCAGATCAGCCGGATATTGTCCAGATCTTCAAGCATCCGGTCAATCCGCCGCTGGTGTTCCGCACCACAAGCAGCGTGAAGCCGCGCCACATCAGGCAGGGCGCAGAGCTGGTCGCGCTGCAGCGTTGTCATTGGGGCCATCCGCGCGATGCTGTCGTCCGTTACCGTGTTAAAATTCCGTTCCGCCCAATAGGACAGGTCAATGGCGCGATCCATGTGGTTGGGCAGACCCCGCTGCGCCTTGAGCATGAATTCCTGCGCCGAGCGCACAGAATAGTGGTTCAGATAGGCAATCGGCGCATCGGTGTCTAACAGACCGTAGAGCGAGATTGCCTTGTCGTTGGCCGCCACCCCTTCGGGCAGGGGCTGGCCGCTGGACACAAACCAGCGCGGCACGCGGTCTTTCTTGTTGCGCGGGCGATGCACCCCAAGCTGGCGAAAGGATTTCGGGCGGAATAGCGTCTTGTAAAGATTGGCCAGTGGATAGTGGATGTCCCGTGGCGCGGCCTGCACAAACCGTTCTGTCACCGGTGCAGTGTCAAACCGTTCCTGCCCCGCCGCCCCGAACAGCCGCCACGGAAAGGCAATCGCCTCGGCATCCGGCAGGGTCGCCACCAAGTCTTTCAGGCTTTTATGAGGTTCGGGCAGGTTCAGATATTCGTCGCAATCAAAGAACATCACCCAATCCGCAGATTTCACCAGCGGATGGGTTTTGGCAATGTTCAGCGCCTGCCATTGCACGGTTTTCTCTGCGGTATAGTCGAACGGCAAATGGGTGATCCGTCCGTCAGCGGCCAGAGCCTGCAACAGCTCCGCACTCCCGTCATCGCAATCATGGGTCAGCACCAGCATGTGATCGAACCCTGAAGCCAGATGATGGGCCAGCCAGTCCACCACATATGGACCCTCGTTGCGCAGACAGGTAACGCCGAGAAGACCGCTCATGTGGATTGCTCCGATTCCAGACGCTTGCGCCGGTTGCGAAAGGCTTTTTGCAACTTGGGAACCCAGACATCGCGGCCCCGCCGCCGCATGTAATTTTCCATCTGTGTCTTGTAGAGATACACCGCCCCGCGATTGCGGATCATCCGGGCAAAGCCTTCGGCATCCAGCGTGCCGATGACACCTTCCCCCATCACGGGTTTCAGCGCGCCAAGCCTGCGCAGAAACAGGGCAGAGCGATGGCCAAAGCCGTAGGCCCGCAGATGCACAACATTGTCACCCGTCAAACGGGCCGCATGTTGGCTGTCAGTGGGTTCGTAAGGATCATAAATCACATAGACCTTGCCAGCGGCTTCCAACCCCGCCGCCCCGTCCGCGTAAGGCAGGGACCAGTCGTATTCCTTCCCCTTGGCGTAGCGGTTTTCCCAAGGGGCAAGATCTTCAATCAGGGTGGATTGCGGGCTGAAGGCGATCACGTTCGCCCCGGGTATAAGGGCGGAAAATACCAGTGCACCAAAGCCCCCCATAGAGGCCCCTGCCAGCGTGACATAGTTGAACTGCGCAAAGAACCCGTCGTCCCGCAGCTTTTCCAGTCGGGCAATCAACCGTTCATCGCGAAACCAGCTTGGCCCCTGCGCAAAAATCCCGAGATGGGACCAGTTGTTATAATTGCAAAACCCCGAGGCCCAAGCTTCACGGTCATAGCCGTCATGTCCGGCCTCTGCCAGATTGTCGAAGGTGATAACAAGCTGCCCGAGGCTGCGCTCTACATAGCACAGGGAATGGCTGCCGAGTTTTTCATAAAAGCCGTCCCGTTCTCCGTCCGGATAGATGTCACGGTACCAGTCGGGGATTATCCCCCGCTCGACCTCCCGTTCCATCTCTTCGGATTGGATTTCTTCAGACATGGGAATTACCGTTTCTGGACAACCATCAACTGGTCTTTCCGGGATTTGTTAAAACCGACCTGATAAATAAAACATCCCGAAATATGTTCCCTCAGGGCGTTCAATTCGTCCGCGATTACAGCGTCGGAATGGCTGAATGCGCCGTCTTTCTGATAGCCGTAGAACAGATCGGCGGTCTTGGTGAAACCCGGCTTTTCCATATGCTTGGGCTGCCAGCGCAGGTTTTCGATGGTGTAAAACCCGCCCGACGCCAGTTTCGGGAACAGCTCCAGAAACGCAAATTGCTGGTGATGGGACGCATGGCTGGCGTCATCCACGATAATATCCATCTGCGGCAGGTCTTTGACCGCAGCGTTGATATTTTCACGGCTGTCCATATCGCAATTCACATAGGTAAAGCGCGGATCATCAAGCCAGCTGAAATCCGAAATATCCAGACCGTAAACCTGCGCTTTCGGGAAATATTCCAGCCACATGCGGACGGAAGGGGCATCATTGGTGATCCGCTCTGCCGCGACTTCATGTTCGGGCCCGCTGTTCAGCAGCCCCATTTCCAGCAGGTTCAGCTTGCGCCCGCGCAGGGGCAGGAACAGCATCTGGTAAAGTTCCGTGTAGCGGTGTTTCGCAGAGCCTTTGTCCGTGCTGTATTTATTGGCGATGTCGGTCAGATTAACCTGCCCGATACCCGCCCGCGCTGAAGGGTCCAGCGGCGCCACCTTGGAGGCAGCGGGTGCTACGGGTTTCTTCGGCTTGGCGGGTTTCTCTGCCGGTTTGGCCTTGGCTTCCGATTTTACTTTCGCACCTTTGGGCGCTTTCGCTGCCGCCTGTTGCGCCTTTGACATCGGCAACGGTGCCTGCGCAGGGTCGATACCGTGCTTTTTGATCAACTGCCCCAGCAGGCTTTTTGGGTGGGGTTCGCCGCCTTCCTTTTCCACCAGACGGGCCCGCATCCGGCGGCCGTATAGATGGATGGAATAGGTGTTTTCGGTCACATAAGGTGTGGTGTCAAAGTTGCGCTTTAGCATCATCCGGCGGTCTTTGTAGGTGAAAGGATAAAGCCCTTCCTGCGGCAGGGCGTATTTTGCCTCGCCGGTTTTGTGCAGGAAATGCGTCACCGCATGGGGGCCCCAAACACCCCAGGGCTGTTCGGAGGCGTGGACCGGATTACCGGCATCGCGGGCTTCTTCCAGTTCGCGGGTGTAGTCATCACCGTACCATGTGGGAATTGCGAATTCATCCGCCGTAAACTCCAGCAATTCGCGCAGGGTTTCACTGTCCGACGGCAGGCCGAGCACACCACCGTTGATGTGTTTGTCCGATTCCCAACCGTAGAAATGGCCGTTCGGCGTTTCAAACCGCTTCATGCAATAGGCATCGGTATCCGCCCAGATGGTATCCTTGTTCTGCTCGAGCATCTTGTAGCGGAACAGATCGGAGTGCAGCGCAGGTGAACCTGTGCGGGCATGGGCCAGAAAATCGGTTCGGGGCAGAACCTCAGCCGCATCGGCGAGCTCCATACCATCGGGTACATTCCGCAAGGGTCCATAGTGGTAAAGCTTCACGTGATGGCCTGCATCCACAAAGGATTTCAGGCACAACTGTTCCAGAAAGCTGAGACTGCCTTCCATCCACAATGCTGCAATTTGATAGTCTTTGCCTGCCACGATGCTGTCCCTTTGTAGACCTTTGGTTCTTGTTTTCCATACCATAAACGGCACGGCAGCATGGTACAATCACACAGCCATTACCAGCGCCAATATGGCTGTTAATGTTGTAATAAGGCAAAACCGTGAACAAACTGTCGCTTGCGCAAAAAGGCTGGACATATGTGTTTGTCATCGTATGTGAGGGCAAACAAAAAAGGAAAGACCATGGCTGACCCGAAACTCCTTGTCATTTGCGGCTCTTTGCGCGCCGGATCACTGAACCGGAAGCTGTTGGATCTGGCTGTTAACGCCTTCGGTCCTGCAGAAGTGACCTATGCCAACATCCGCTTCCCGCTCTATGACGGCGATCTGGAAGACGCAGAAGGTATTCCGGCTGCGGTACAGACCCTCCATGCTCAAATGCAGGACGCGGATGCGATTGTGATTGCGACGCCGGAATACAATGGCAACATCTCGGGAGTGCTGAAAAATGCGCTGGATTGGGTCAGCCGCGTGAAACCGATGCCAATGGGGAACACGCCTGTGGCTATCATGTCCGCCACCGGCGGGCGGACCGGCGGCGTAATGACACAGAACTCCCTACGCCAGTGTTTGACACCCTTCCAGCCAATGGTTCTGCAAGGTCCCCCCGTCGCCGTAGCACTGGCCGCAGGTGCTTTCGAGGAAGATGGGACGTTAAAGGATGAACGCTATACCAAAGCGGTACAAAAGCTGATGGACAAGCTGCGCGCGATCATCTGAACGGCGGGGAATGAAAGGTTCCCACCGAACCGACGCACTGCACCCTCTTGTATTTTGGAATCGTTCCCCGGAATCAATGAAGCGTCTTTCTTGACGCTTCATTTTTGCAGGTTCATCTGCGCAACTGTCAGACGCGCTTTAGGCGCACGTTTATATTGCAACCCGTGCAGGATCAGAAAGCGCAGCTTCTCAAGCTCGTCCGCCCCCAACTGGTCCAGATAGACGGCGCGGTTCCCGTCCAGTTCGAAATCCGTTCCGAATGCCGTGGCGAAATTGCTGATGATACTGCTTTGGCAATGGGCGAAGATCGCGGCCAGTCCCGTTTTCCCAATCCCCAACCGTAGACTGCTACCCTGTTTCACCAGATAGGCCGGCTGCCCCCAACGCAGGGTTTCCGTGACGGTGCCAGCCTCGACCGAAGCGGCACAGTCCAGAATAAGTTGCCGTACCAGCATTAACTTCTCCCGCTCGACTGCGGGAAAACTGTCGTAGACGGCCTGAACCTCTGGTGGGGGCAATCGGGTCATGTTGAATTCCTTTTTCCGCCATACCAACACAGACCTGCTGTCAACTTCTGTCAGCATTATGTAGTATCCCATTAATATGGCAAAATCCGAACGCATACTCCAGTTGATGCAGCTTTTACGGCTGCTCCCCCCACCGGTGCAGGCGGCGCAACTGTCTGCCGAACTTGGTGTATCGCTGCGCACGGTTTATCGTGACGTGGACAGTCTGCGCCGTGCGGGGGCGATCATCGACGGGGCGGCGGGCTTTGGCTACACACTGGTCGAAGATACAGCCATGCCGCCGATGCTGTTCAACACGGACGAAACCGAAGCGCTGGTGCTTGGACTGCGCGAAGTGATTGAAATCGGCGATCCGGTCCTTGCGGATGCGGCCCGAAACGCGTTGGCCAAACTGGCAGCGAGCCTGCCGGACCGCCTGTCACGCCAGATGCAGAACAGCGTGCTGAGCGCAAAACGCTTTCACAGCCGCCCCGAGATCACCGTCGATGTGGCCACGATCCGACAGGCCGCCCGCGATGAACAGGCAATTCATATCCATTACGGCGATGCCAAGGGCGCGCAGACCGAACGCACAATCTGGCCCCTGTCGATAATCTTTATGGACCAGACTTTGATGCTGCTGGCGAAATGCCAGCTCCGGCAGGACTTTCGCGCTTTTCGTGTAGACCGGATCCGGAAACTGTCCCTGACCGATCAATCCTTCCGCCCACATCGCACAAGCCTGTTGCGGGATGCGCTGGCCACCATCGAGTCTGAAGAGGCAACAGATCGCCCACCACCCTATCGCGCGTAATTCTTCTTTTGAAAAAGGGTTTTCCCCGTTATGCTTGGCAAAAAATAGGGCGATCAGAGCAGGAGCATCGCATGCTAAAATACGGATTAAAATTTGTGGCCGCACTGGCGTTTATTCCCAGTCTGGCTTTCGGAGCCGCTGTGGAGACATCTCCGCCGCCACCAGCCAAACCGGATCAGGGGGTCCTGATGGCGCAAACACAATCGGGCTTTGAACAATGGGTGCGCAGTTTCAAGGCGCGCGCGCTGGCGAACGGGATCTCATCGCGCACTTACGACCGCGCGTTTCAAGGCGTTAGGCTGAATTCGCGGGTCATCGCATCCGACCGCAAACAGGCAGAATTCTCACGCGAGATCTGGGATTATCTGGACACCGCCACTTCTCCGAAACGGGTCAAGAATGGCAAGGCGATGGTGCGCAAGCACAAATCCAAACTGCGCCGGATCGAAAACACTTACGGGGTGGAATGGTCCGTGGTTGTTGCCATTTGGGGGCTCGAGAGTTCCTACGGTGAGAACATGGGCGATATCAATATCATCGAGGCGCTGGCCACCCTTGCCTATGAAGGGCGCCGCCGGAAGTTCGGAGAACAGCAACTCCTGACTGCCTTGAAGATTATTCAAAACGGCGACATCACCCCGAACCGGATGATGGGCAGCTGGGCCGGTGCAATGGGTCATACGCAGTTCATCCCCACCAGCTATGACGCGCTGGCGGTGGATTTCACCGGCGACGGCAAACGGGATGTCTGGGACCAGCGCGATCCGTCCGATGCGCTGGCATCCACCGCAAATTACCTGCGCCGCAACGGTTGGGTCAAAGGGCAGCCTTGGGGCATCGAAGTTCAGCTGCCCAGAGGCTTTAACTATGGCAATGCCTCTTTGAAAGTGAAAGCAACGCCGGCCCGCTGGACCGAACTTGGCGTGCGCACAATGTCGGGCGGGAAAATCCCGAACTACGGCAGTGCAGCCATCCTGCTTCCTGCAGGTGCAGACGGTCCGGCCTTTGCGGTATTCAAAAACTTCTTCGTCATCAAGCGCTACAACAATGCCAATTCCTACGCGATGGCGGTGGGGCATCTAGCGGACAAAATCAACGGCGGCGGCGAATTTATACGGGACTGGCCCCGTGGTCCGGGTGCATTGCGCCTGCCCGAAAAGCTGGAGGTACAGGAACTGCTGATCAAGGCGGGCTACGATATTGGCGAACCTGACGGGATCATCGGCCCTAAAACTCTGGATGCAATCAGTGATGTGCAGCGCCGTGCCGGACGCCAGCCTACAGGTAAGGCGGATCAGGAAGTTCTGAAATTCCTCCGCCAAGCCATTCGCTAAGCCGGAAATTTGCAACAAGCCTTCAAACGCGCGGCATACCCTGCCGCGCGTTTTTGCTTCTGGCTAAGCTTCGGCACGGGAGCAAAGCCAGTTCTTTACTGTCTCTACTGCGGGATTAACGGCCCGACGGCGTTGCGACAGAAGATAGAAATCCTGCGCGCCATTCATCGTATCCGGCACCACCTGAACCAAAGCACCACTCGCAAGCTCCCGCTCCACAAGGAACCGGCTGACGAGCGCAACACCCTGCCCTGAAACAGCCGCGTCAATCGCAAGGGCCGTCTGGCTCATCCGCAAGCTTCTTTTGGATTTATCCGCTGCCCCGAGGTGATCCAGAAACTCCGGCCAAAGATCATGGGCATCGTGCAGCTTTGCTGCCTGCGCCAGCGCGTCCCCACGAAACGGCACAGTCATATCCGCGACGAAAGACGGGGCGGCCACCGCAATAATCTGTTGTTTGAAAAGCCTTATAGCCTCTATCGCGGCACCGAAAGGCGGGCTGGCCTGCCGCACGGCAATATCTATGCCATCCCCATGGAAACTGGAGGTTTTTTCAGTAGCAAGTACACGCAGGTCAATCTCGGGGTGGCTTTTGGAAAACTCGGGCAGGTTCGGGATCAGCCATTTTGCGGCAAAGGTCGGCGTGACGCTGACCAGCACCTTTCCGGGCTCAGGGCGCAGAACTTCAGTGGCGGCGCGCAACTCGGCGAAGGCTGCGGCGATCCGGTTGTGATAGGCCCGCCCCGCCGCCGTGAAAGCCACACCTTTGGACTGTCGCTCAAACACAGCAACGCCGAGATGAGACTCCAGCAAACGCACCTGCTGCGCCACAGCGCCTTGGGTCACGCCCATCTCTTCTGCGGCAGCCCGAAAGTTTAGATGCCGGCCGGCAGCTTCAAAAGCGCGCAGCGCGTTCAAGGGTGGAAGATTGCTCATCTGCCAATAGTATTTCTACAGTCTCAAAAGATCAATTCTGGCGTGAACGGACACCGGCAACAAAGTAAACCGATACTAACAGTTACCAGAGAAAGTCATTGCCATGACACATGTTCCACTTTGCACAAGCGACGCCAATGGGCCACGACAGGTTGCACAGCCTTCGCGGTCCGGTCACGACCGTGCAGCCTTCTTGATCAAGTGGGGCGCCTCGGTGATCCAGATACTCGGTTATACGGCTACTGGTTTTGGCTGGACACCGTGGAACCTCTATCTCTTTCTCGCCGGTGTGCTTGGCTGGTTTCTGGTCGGCATACTTTGGAACGATCGGGCAATCATGTTAATCCACATCGTGGCATTAGGTGCGATGCTTGCTGGAATGAGCCGCGCCTGAGTCCCTGTCCTGAAACTGCAACATGTCCTGCTGGATCACGTCTTGTCCAGTTCGGACAGGTCTAGCCCCTTTTTCACCGCGAACTCCCGTGCCGCACGGGCGTTTTCCGCAGCACCGATCAAGTGACCGGCCACTGTGCGCAGCAGGCTGGTGGCAACATTGGTATCGTTCTCTATCACAGCCAGAAGCTCTGACGCACCGATCCGCAGGAACAACGACTCCTCGAGCGCGATCAGGTCCATCGCCCGTTTTTCGTTGAGAATGATGGCCAAATCTCCGATCAGGCGGCCCGGTTCGATTTCGGATATCAAGCGGTTTTCGTCACCTTCAATGTCCCAGTAAAGCCCTGCCTTGCCTTTCACGCAGAGATAGGCCGCATCCGGTGCCTGATCCCGTGCAAAAATAACCTGTCCCGCCCTCGCCGGAAACCACTGCGCACTAAACGCGAGTAGTCTTTGCTGTTTCTGGTCGAGATTGGCGAAGAGACCGGTTTGTGCCACCACCCGCAGCTTGCGTTTAAGATCCTGCTTCGCGTCTTCATCTGCCGGTTCCTCGGCCCGCCGCACACCGTCGATGCGCCCGTCCACGATCTCGACATATAGGTCGTAAAGGTCTGGGTTGGAGAAATGGTTCTCGATGAAAATCTTCGTGGTGTCAGGCATCAACTTGCCGATACGCTCGCGCATTTGCGCCCGTTTGGCGGAATCATGACTTGCCAGCGCATTACCAAGGATCAGAATATCAGGCTTCTTCAATCCGGCACGGCTAAACGCGATGCGCTCGCGGAAGACCCGGGGCAGGTTCTGGCCCCCCGGACCCGTGACCAGATCATAGATTGATTGGGCCGCGAGACGCCGCAATCCGTGTTCGTTCAGCACCTCGACGACAAGATCTTCAACCTCCCGTTCGCGGGCACCGGCCATTCGCGAGATCCGCCCGAAGATTGCATTCCCGAGCACTGACATGACCGGCATGTACCGGCTCGGGTGGATGGTTTCGAACAACCCTTCAAGTTCGGCAACCATATGCTCGGCATTCTGCATGCGGATATCAAGAACCCGCTTCTTGAAGCTTTCCTTAAAGGCAGGCCCGATCTGTTCGGCGCTAAAGGCAAAGGGTACGGTCAGCATCAAGGCAAACTCTTCCGGCGTCAGCGCGTCATTGCCTTGCCGACGTCGCTTTTTCGTGACCATGCGCAGCTTGTGATAAAGCGCATCTTCCATATTCAATTGCCGGAACAGCGGGTGGTCTGTCGCATCTTCGCCAAAGGTGGTTGCAATCCCCTCGATCAGGCTGGCGGACATCTCCGCCACTTCATCTACAATATTTTCCTTTTTCAGGATGCTGAAAAATTTGCTCTGCTCTGCAAGATTTTCCTGCGTCAGCATCCGCGTTGGCACCGCATAAAGCAGGTTGCTGCCCAGTGGCGACACGGGGTTAAATTTGTTGGGATCGAAATGGTGCACAATATCCCCGAGCCCGGCCTGCTCCAGTCGGCGGGCGATTTCGGGGCGCAGTTCCACAATCTTTTCGGCCAGTTCGCTCTGATTTACGGGATCAAGCCGGTGACGCAATGCGCGGCGAACCATGAACTCGTCAATCCCCATAGCTTCGCCCAGATTGAACCACCAGTCGCGGATCTCATCCTCGCTCTTGAACCCCGCCAGCGCAGGATCAAGCCAGTTCACCCCAAGCGGATCGTCACTGTTTCCTGCGCGGCGCGCCTCTTCCTGCCAGCGGTACATCTCGGGTGGTACATCGCTGTCAATCAAGGGTTTCCGGCGGAACGGCATCAGCAGATTATCCCCCATCGTCCCCTGAAAAATCTGGGGGACGGGGCTGGCATAGCCAATACGGTTTGCCACGACGGTTTGATGCAGGCTGTTCAGGTCGTGCCCGGCCACCCGCACCCTGCCCCGCGCCGGAACAACCTCCCGCGTTAGAAGATCGGCAAAGGCCAGCGCGGCGGTTTCGTTGGTTGTCTGAATCGCCACCCGCGCGCCTTTGGGAATGGTCAGATTGATGTCTTCCAGAACAATATCACCAGAGTCATCGCGCACCGTAACATCGTTCAGTTCGATATCGCCTTTCAGGCTCGGGATGGAGTCGGGCTCGCCCTCAAACAGGCTGTCATCAACCAGCGTTTTCGGCGCAAAACGTTCCGTTACAATCTCCCAGCGCAGCCCCATATCCTGCACCTGATTGTAATAGGTCAGCAGTTCCTTCCAAGGGGATGATAAATCCTTATAGGCCGCAAGGGCTGCCACCAGCGCGCCCACAGTGATCTGCCCTTTGATCGCCAGATAGCCGCCAACCGAATAGAAAAAGAACGGCGTCAGCTGATTGATGAAGTTGTTCAGAAACTTCATGAAGAATTTTTTCTGGTAGATATCGAAACGAATATCAAACAGCTTTCCCAACCGGTCCGAGAACTGCGCCGCACGGTAGCGCAAGCCCCCGTTGGTCCGAATGTCACTGACACCTGCAGCAGTATCCCCGATGTCGGAAGCCAGATGGCGCACTTCTTCGATACGGGATTTGTTCAGCAGGTTGATCTGTCGTTGCAGTCTCGGAATCAGCCACGCCTGCAGCGGGATCAGCGCCACAGAGGCCAGCCCGAACCAAAAGCTTTGGGCGAAGAGGAAGGCCAGAATGGTGATCATCTGCCCTGCCTGAAAAACCGGCTGGGAAATCATATCCCCCATAAGGCCGCCCATCGGCTCGGCTTCTGATGTGACCATCGCCACCAGTTCGCCCTGGCTTGTCTGGCGGAAGTAGGGGCGCGGAAACCGCATCATTCGGGTCAGAAGCTGGAAACGGAACCGGCGCAAAAGCCGCTCTGCAAGCACACCTTTCATGGTGTTAAGCCGCATTTTCAGCAATCCGTTGGCCAGCACCGCGATCAGAAAGCCGAAACACAGGATCATCAGAAACTGGGTCTGGGTGAAGGTAAAGCCGAAGTAGGTTATATCCTCGCCACTGCCACCAATCGCGTCATTGATAATCCGCTTTGGCAGTTCGAGACTGATGTAAAGGACAGGAAAAGTTATTATTGTCAGCGCCAGTAATAGCAACTGACTGCGTTTGGAGTACTTCCAGATGTATCGAAACAGGCTTTTTTCCATCAGGGAATCCCTTAAGCGGCGGTGGCCGACTAACAAGACACAGGTCGCAGAGCCCCCCAAACAAGGGACACTTTACCTGATCAGCAGAACAGAGCAATCAAACGGTTGCGTGAACTATGGTTTACCCCAGTCCGCGCTCATCATTTCGCGCAGGCGACTGGCGGTACGTTCGAATTCGAATGCGCCCTCGCCCTCCTCGTAGAGCTTTTCCGGTATGGTTGCTGCACTGGCGATTAGTTTGGTTCGCGCCTCATAAAGGGCATCGACCAGCGTGACAAACCTTTTCGCCTCGTTGTTGTTGGCACGGCCCAACCTTGGAATATCCTTGAGGATCAGTACGCGGATTGCCTCAACGATAGCAAGGTAATCTCCCGGACCAAGCGGCTGGCCGCAAAGATCGCGAAACGTCGCCATGGCGACACCGTTATGATAGGCAGGCAGGCGAATTTCACGGGATTTGTGGTGCAGCACCAACGGCTCCGCCTTGCTGCCCGCCACATCCGTCCAGACCCGCTGGATCGCCATTTCTGCCGCGTTGTCTATCGGCGTAAAATAGGTCTTGTGGCCTTGCAGACGGTTCTGGCGATGGTCCGTCTCACTGTCGAGGTTGTAGACTTCCATCCGCTGTTTGATCAGTTCGATAAACGGCAGGAACAGGTTCCGGTTCAGCCCGTTTTTATAGAGATCGTCAGGATGCCGGTTTGATGTGGTTACGATCACAACGCCGGCCTCGAACAGCTTTTCAAACAAGCGGCCAACAATCATCGCATCCGTAATGTCGGTAATTTGCATCTCGTCAAAACACAGGACACGGGCGGATTTGATGACCTCTGCTGCCACCGGATCTATCGCATCTTCCACACCGTTCTTGCGGGCTTCGTGCATCAGGTTGTGGATTTCCTGCATGAAAGCATGAAAATGGACGCGACGTTTTTTCGGCTCTTCCAGAGAGTCAAAGAACAGGTCCATCAACATGGACTTGCCCCGCCCGACCCCGCCATAGAGGTAGAGCCCGCGCACCGGTTCAACCGACTTGGAAAACAGGCCACGCAGGCCTTTTTTCGCTGTGCCAGAGGACAGACGTGCCGCAACATCCTCAAACAGTTTCAACACGGCGAGTTGCGCCGGATCCTCGTGCAGGGCACCGCTGGAAACCCGCTTTTTATAAATATCCGTGATGCTGCCCATTACAATTCTGCCCTTGCACAGATTGGTCGATTTTGCTCTGTCACCCCTAACAAGACGCCACGGGCTGCGCAACGCAGTATGGATTCCGATGAAACAACAATCTCAACCACTGTTTACCCCGATCCTGATCGCCGGGTGTCTGATCCTGATGACCGGATTTTCCCTGCGGGCCAGTTTTGGTGTCTTCCAGATTCCAATTGCCACGGAATTCGGCTGGCTCCGTTCCGAGTTTTCCATGGCCATTGCCATTCAGAACCTTGCATGGGGCATCGGCCAGCCCATATTCGGCGCAATTGCTGAAAAATTCGGGGACAGGAAAGCCATTTTCTTGGGCGTGCTCTGCTATGCTGCGGGATTGTTGCTCAGCAGCACTGCCACCACTCCCGGCGCGCACCAGCTTTACGAGATCATCATCGGCTTTGGTATTGCAGGCACCGGCTTTGGCGTCATTCTGGCGGTCATCGGACGGGCCGCCAGCGACGAGAACCGCTCTCTGACGCTGGGCATCGGGACGGCGGCAGGGTCTTTGGGACAAGTGATCGGCCCGCCGCTGGCTGCGATCCTGCTGGCCTATATGAACTGGTCGCAGGTTTTTGTGATCTTTGCCGCGATCATCATGATGGTTCTGTTGCTGTTGCCCATGCTGCGAGCACCCGAAGCCGCCAACACCGCAGAACTGGAAGAGACCATGTCCCAGATCCTGCTCAAAGCCTTCAAGGACCCGTCTTATTCGCTGATTTTTCTCGGGTTCTTTTCCTGCGGCTTTCAACTGGCCTTTATCACCGCCCATTTTCCCGCATTCGTGACCGAGATGTGTGGCCCCATCGGACAGGACAGCCTTCTGGCCGGAATGGGGATTACCAGCACCTCTGCACTCGGCGCGGTATCCATCGGGGTGATCGGGCTGGCCAATATCATCGGGACGGTTACGGCGGGTCTGCTGGGCAAACGGCTGAGCAAGAAATACCTGCTGACCTATATCTACATTGGCCGGACCGTGCTGGCCGCATGGTTCATCCTGACGCCCATTACGCCCGTGACCGTGCTGATGTTCAGCTTTCTGATGGGGCTGTTGTGGCTGGCCACCGTGCCGCTGACCTCGGGGCTGGTGGGTCATATCTACGGGATGCGTTACATGGGAACACTCTACGGGATCATCTTCTTCAGCCACCAGCTTGGCGGTTTTCTCGGCGTCTGGCTGGGCGGTGCCCTTTATGATCTTTATGGCAATTACAACATGGTCTGGTGGGTGGGCGTCGGTGTCGGCGCGTTTTCCGCCATCGTGCATCTGCCGGTGAAGGAAATACCGCTAAAGCTGCGCGCCTCTGCAGCGGCGGGCTGAGTATTTTCAGAACATTAAAGCCGGTGGCGGGTTAAGAACCGATATGCTGTTTGCCGCGTTTTTCGGCTAGGGCCACCTGTTTCTGACGTTCGCGAAAGCGTTCCTTACGCTCTTCGGAGTGGCTGTCGATACACTGGTGGCAGGAGACGCCTTTTTCATACTCGGGACGCGCGAAATCTTCGGGCGCCAGAGGCATCCGGCAGGCATAGCAGAGTTCGTATTTACCCTCTTCCAGCCCGTGTTTCACGGATACGCGGCTGTCAAAAACAAAGCATTCGCCGTTCCAGGTGCTGTTCTCTTCCGGCACATTTTCCAGATATTTCAGAATGCCGCCTTTGAGGTGATAAACGTCCTCGACGCCCTCGTTCAGCAGGAAATTGGTGGATTTCTCGCAGCGGATGCCGCCAGTGCAAAACATGGCCACTTTCTTGTTGTGGAAGCGGTCCTTGTTTTCTTCCCACCATGCAGGAAATTCGCCAAAGGATTTGGTTTTCGGGTCTACGGCACCTTCAAACGTGCCGATGGCGACCTCGTAATCGTTGCGGGTGTCGATCACCACCACATCGTCGCAGGTGATCAGATCGTTCCAGTCCTGTGCTTCAACGTAGTTTCCCACATTAACGGTCGGGTCCACATCGGGCTGACCCATTGTGACGATCTCTTTTTTCAGTTTTACCTTCATGCGCAGGAAAGGCATTTCCGAAGCAAAACTTTCCTTGTGTTCAAAATCCGCGCAGCCCGGCAAGCTGCGAATGTGGGCGAGCACAGCGTCAATTCCGGCCCGTGGCCCGGCAATCGTGCCGTTGATCCCTTCAAAGGCCAGCAGCAGCGATCCTTTGACGCCTCCCGCATCGCAGACAGCCTGAAGCGGCGCTTGCAAGGATTTGTAATCCTCAAAACGGGTGAAATGGTACAGGGCTGCGACAACGATCTTTGACATGGCGCGCATATAGCCTTGTCTGGCAGGAAATTCCAGTGGCAAAGCAGCGCGGTTGACGAAGCGCCCGCCGCACCACATAAATTCGGGATAACAGGGAGACAGCCATGCTACAGGCCACAAGCACCGCTTTGATTATGATCGACATACAGAATGATTTCTGTCCGGGCGGGAGCCTTGCCGTGGAAGGCGGAGACCAGATTATCGAGACTGTGAATGCCCTGCAGGACGATTATCCCGTCCGTGTGCTCACGCAGGACTGGCATCCGGCGGATCACAGTTCGTTTGCGGATAATCACGAAGGCGCAGCCCCTTTCAGCATGACGGAAATGCCCTATGGCCCTCAGGTGCTCTGGCCACGACACTGTGTGCAGGGCACAGCAGGGGCAGCGTTTAAAAGCGGATTGGACACAGACAAGGCAGACCTGATTATCCGCAAAGGCTATAATCCGAAAATCGACAGCTATTCCGCCTTCTTCGAGAATGACCACAAAACCCCGACCGGACTGGAAGGGTACCTGCGGGAGCGGGGTGTCAAAAAACTGGTGATGGTCGGGCTGGCAACAGATTTCTGCGTCCGCTTTTCCGCAGTCGACGCCGTGAAACTCGGGTTTCAGGTTACGGTACTTCAGGACGCCTGCCGCGCCATCGATATGGACGGCTCTCTTGCGGTTGCACTTGAAGAAATGGACAGCCTCGGCGTGTTGCTCAAGTAGGTCGGGCTTCAGCCCGACATCCACCCCGACACACCCCCGACAGGCTGGACAAGCTGCCAAACCCCTGTTTTAACACAGTTCGGACAACCGGAGCCCGTATTATGGTCGATATCGCCACCAGAGTTTATAACCACAAATGGAAGATCGACCCGATCGTCCGCTCCCTGATCGACACGGATTTCTACAAACTGCTGATGTGCCAATCGGTATTCCGGTACAAACCGGACGCCCAAGTCACCTTCAGTCTGATCAACCGGACCAAAACCATCCGGCTCGCGGATATTGTAGACGAAGGCGTATTGCGCGAGCAATTGGACCATGTCCGCTCCTTGCGGCTTTCACGGGGGGAAAGCACCTGGCTGCGGGGCAATATGTTCTACGGCAAGCGGCAGATGTTCCGTTCCGATTTTATGGAGTGGTTCGAAAAGCTGCAACTGCCCCCTTATCACCTAGAGAAAGTGGACGGACAGTATGAACTGACCTTTGAAGGGTCATGGCCCGAAGTCATGCTTTGGGAGATTTCTGCACTGTCCATCCTTATGGAACTGCGCTCTCGTGCGGTGCTTAAGGGCATGGGCAAGTTCGAGTTGCAGGTCCTTTATGCCCGCGCCATGACCAAACTGTGGGAAAAGATCGAGCGACTGCGCGAGGTAGAACACCTGAACGTTGCAGATTTTGGCACACGGCGCCGGCACTCTTTCATGTGGCAGGACTGGTGTGTGCAGGCCATGCACGAAGGATTGGGCGAACGTTTCACAGGTACATCAAACTGCCTGATCGCCATGCGCCGGGAGGTTGAGGCGATCGGGACCAACGCCCACGAATTGCCCATGGTATATTCCGCGCTGGCTGATAGCGACGAAGAACTGGCGCAAGCCCCCTATCAGGTTCTGGCGGACTGGCAGGACGAACACGACAGCAACCTGCTGATAATGCTGCCGGACACCTACGGAACCGAAGGGTTTCTGGCGCGCGCGCCCGAATGGCTCGACAAATGGACCGGTATCCGCATTGACAGCGGCGATCCGGCCACGGGTGCAGAACTGGCGATCAACTGGTGGAAATCCCGCGGGCAGGATCCCCGCGAAAAGCGGATTATCTTCTCTGACGGGCTGGACGATTACAAGATCATCGAACTGGCAAACCAATTCAACGGCCGTGTGCGTGTCGCATTTGGCTGGGGCACCATGCTGACCAACGACTTTCGCGGACTGGTACCGGATGATGCGCTGGCGCCGTTTTCGCTGGTGTGTAAGGCGGTTGCGGCCAACGGGCGCCCGACAGTGAAACTGTCGGACAACCCCCGCAAGGCAATGGGACCGGCCGATGAGATTGCGCGTTACAAACGGGTTTTCGGCGTTGGCGAGCAGACAGAGATGGACGTGGTTGTGTAACCTCGGGGGTTACTCTTCCACCTTGCCACGCAGTTTTTTTACCGCGCCCCGCTGCTTCTTGCCTTCCAGACGGCGGCGTTTACTGCCAAGCGTGGGGCGGGTCTTGATCCGGCGTTTGGGCACTTCGGTGGCTTTCCGGATCAGTTCTGCCAGTTTCTCGCGGGCGTCATCGCGGTTCATCTGCTGGCTGCGGTGGGATTCCGATGTGACGATTACCGCTCCATCCTTTGTCCAGCGCCGCCCCGCCAGCCGTTTCAGCCGCGCTTTCACAGCGCCGGTCAGGTTCGGAGACCGTTCTGCCTCAAAGCGCAATTCCACCGCGCTTGAGGTTTTATTCACATGTTGCCCCCCGGGCCCCGACGCCCGGTGAAAGCTTTCGGTGAGTTCCCATTCCTCAATTGTAATGCTATCGTTGATGTACATTGTTTAAGCCGCGCTGCCCTTTGTTTCGCTACGCATTCACGCGTCTTTCGTTCCATGAAACCACATCACTTTATTGATAACAACCGTGTGTGGTCGCAGTGCAGAACCGCTCCTACATGTAATCCATCGCAAGACGGAAACGAAAGGAATGAGACATGAAAACGCTTATTACAACAACAGCAGCTGCAGCAATCATGGCATCGGTAACTGCCGTACATGCACAAGATAACGACAACGCACGTTACGATGCTATTACACCGGAAACCGAACTGAACGATACCAACGTCAAGATTGACGACAATGCACGCTACGATTCAGTGACACCAGACCAAAAACTGAACGATACAACGGCAACCGTACAATCTAACGAGCGGTACAAGGCAGTGACTCCGGGTACAGAAGAAGATGTATCCCGCAACTCGGGCACAGAATTTGAACGTTTGAACGGTCACTCCGACGAACACATGACACGTTCTGAATACTTGAAAGAAACACTTCGCTAATATCTGGCGACTTAGTTCAAATAGGCCGGTCCATCAGGACCGGCCTTTTTTGTGCAATCAGTTGTTTGCCAGAACACCGTCTTCAGCTGTAGCGGCTTCATATTCGGACGGGTCGATCATTCCGTCTTCATTTGTATCAATGTCAGCAAAAATTTCAGCATCGACTTCTGCATGTCCGGCAACGAATTCTTCCATGCTCAGAACACCATCAGCATCTGTGTCCAGTTCGGCCAGATCTGCGGCCTGCGCAAGCGAAGCCGTAGCAAGGATAGCTGCAAGGGTCATTGTCAGTTTACGCATCTTAATCTCCATTTATTCAGTCCGGAGCAACGCTTCTTGCGTGCTCTACAGATCAAGACGTTTTCGAAGGCTTCTTTATTCCATTGATTGTTTTGCAACGGCGGAAAATGGCTCAGGCTGGTGATGGTTTGGAAATCCGGGGATCGCACTTGAACAAAGAAAAGGGCCGGTCCAACCGGACCGACCCTTTCTGCTGATCATCAAGGGAGGGGATATCAGCTTTTCGCCAGCACGCCATCTTCTGCTGTGGCAGCTTCATATTCCGAAGGATCAATCAGACCATCCTCGTTAGTGTCAACTTCGGTAAAGACAGCCGGATCAACACCTTCATGTCCAGCTGTGAATTCTTCCACGCTCAGGGCGCCATCGGCGTTCGTGTCCATTTCGGCCAAATCCGCAGCTTGTGCAAAGGAAGCAGTGGCAAGGATGGCGGCGAAGGTCATTGTTGTTTTACGCATTGGTATAACTCCTGTTCGTTTTCGTCATAAGAGGCGCGGATTGCGCTCTCTACAGACAAGGACGAATTCGGCGGGTTGTTTATTCCACAGCTCAATTCATGGTGGCAGAAAACGGCCAATGCCCATTGGCGGGATTTGGCCATGGGCGAGAACCCACCTAACGACTTTTCCAAAATAAAGCGTAGCTAATAAGGGTAGCAAACCAACCCGGAGCATTCGCATGAATCGCGATAAACTGTTTGACCATCTTGAAGATCTTCTTGTCTACGCCCATCACCTGACCCGCAACCGCGATCAGGCCGAAGATCTTGTACAGGACGTCGTTCTACACGTTCTGAGCCGTGACACCTGCCTGTCCGATGTAGAGCATCCGCGCCGCTATATGGCCGTGATCCTGCGGAACCTGTTTCTGGACCAGACCCGCAAAAAGGGCCGCGCGCCCTCCCATGTGCCGATTGAAGACCATGACCCCGAGGACGAAAACGCTGATGTCTACGGGGCGCTTGCCTGCGCACAGACGTTGGCCGCTATTGGCAGATTGCCCGAAGAATACCGCACAGTCATGCGTCTGCGTGTGGAAGCGGGCCTGTCCTATTCGGACATGGCGCAACAACTGGAACTGCCGATTGGCACCGTCATGTCCCGCATGAGCCGCGCGCGCTCCAAATTGCGGGAATATCTGTAAATCCGTCTGCCTTAGAAACGGAAAGAGCCCTGCCGAAGCACTGGCAGGGCTCTCCTCGAGAGTTGGAGGTGGCAAGCAAGATTGGAAAATCTTGAAACCGGATGTGTGAATAGAAGGGCTGCCTTCTAAACGCTCACCTCGCTTTTAACCTTAACCAGCTGCTCCTGTTTCCCAATAATCATTGGCACCTCCTTTCTGATTGTTTCACGCGTGGGTTGTTTTCAACCCCGCACTAGAATCGTGCCACGACTTTTGGAAAACACAAAGCATTTTTTGCATCTTCAACCAGATTTTGTGGTTAAACGGTTTGCTCCTGCCTAAATATTGGCCTTCTTACCAGTGAGCATTACGGCAAGGTAACGGAAGGGTATCAGCGCAATTACGGCAAGCGACAGCTTCACGAACCAGTCGGCAACCCCAAGGCTGACCCAAAGCGGCGCAACCGGACCGACCCCCAGCAAGGGCAACATCTCACCGGCCCAAGACACATCATTTGAAGGTTCAAGGAAGGTCAGGCTGCCGGCAAAGGCGATTGTAAAGAACAAAACTGTATCCAGCGAAGACCCGACCAGCGTAGAGGCCAGCGGCGCCCGCCACCATGCGCCCTCGCGCAGACGGTTAAACACGAATACATCCACAAGTTGTGCGACAAGAAACGCTGTCCCGGAGGCGATAGCGATGCGAAGCGTAACCAGCGGCCCGAATTCTCCGATGATTTGCGTTCCGATGAAGGAACAAAGGATACCTACGGCAAAACCGGCCAGCACGACTTTGCGTGCGGCTTTGGCGCCATACACTCGGTTGGTCAGATCGGTAACAAGAAATGCCAGAGGATAGGTAAATGCGCCCCAAGTCAGCCAATTGCCGAACAGGAATTGCACAAGAATATTGGAAGCGACGACAACTGCCGCCATGGCGAGAACGCCAAGAATAAGGCCACGAGACATGTTTTTCTCCGTTTTGAAAAGGTAGCGGACACTTTTTCCCCTTTATTGGGGCTGGCGGGGCATACCCCCTCGGGGCTGGCTTGGCAAGGGACAGATTGAAATCCGGGAAATGCCATGCCGGAGCACTTGGCATGACCATATGATCTACTATGATAGGGCAACTGTCATCCGCGCTGGGAATGAAACGTGAGCAATTGGACTTTACATTGGCTGGATGCCACGGGCGATCTGAGCGCGTGGAAAGACCGGATTACAGGACAGATCAGTGACGCCTACCAGCTGATGTCCCCCTTCGTGCGCCCTTCACAGATGGACGTGCTGATCGAGCGGGGCAATGAAACCGTGACGCCGGAAACAGGCATGTCTGCCCATGTAAGCCGCCCGAACCTCTGCACTCTGATCTTCGATCCCTATAACGAAAATTTTGCCGGCACGCTGACAAGCGGTCTGGTGCAGCGGCAGATGGTAAACACTGCCCATCTTGCCATGCGCGCAGCGGGACCGGGTTACGGCTTCACGCTGGGGGGCGCCATGGTCAGCGAAGGACTTGCCGCCCAATTCGTGAGACTTGTGTTCGATTCCCCGCGTGAACCGTGGGATTGCGCCTTTGACGACGATGAGCTGGTTAAACTCTGGCCGGATCAACGCACGATGATGTCCCCGAAGTTCGACCACGCGGAGTGGTTTTCCGGTGCAGGCGCCTATCCCCGCTGGCTCGGCTTCACAATGGGTTCGCGGATTGTCGAAAACTGGCTGCTCAGCGGGGCGGAACTAACGCCGGAACGCCTGATAAACGTTCCGGCCCCGAAAGTCCTGAACGCCGTGGCGGCTCAGGCTTTGGTTTCGTAAAGCGCCAATACCGCAAGGACCATCGCTAACAGACACACGCTCATGCGGAATGTATTGAGCGGCGTCCAGTCCTGCGAATAAGTCCTCCACACCTCTGATGCCCCTACCCCCAAAACCGGACCGTCGACTACGGCCAAAGCTTCATTCATCGGAATGTGATAAAACACTGTTACGGCAAAACCACCCGCCAGATACAGAACTGCGCTTGCACCCAGATAATAGGCCGCGCGGCGACAACCGGTAAAAACCGCAACCCCTGCGAAAGCAAATGCGAACACCGGTGTCAGAAAGAATGGCACAAAGAAGTAGGCATTTCGGACCGCCGTGTTAATGCCTTGCATCGCCTCGATCGCCGCTACTCCGCTTATTAGGTCCAGACCCGGCATCGTGACGAAGGAAAAGGAAAAGAAAAAACCGCCCAGAATACCGAACAGCAGAACAACCCAAAGAATACCGGTTTGTAATAATTTTATCATCATATTCCACCTTAAAATGTACATAAGTTTACGGATTGATTATTTTCGTACTCTTTTGTACGTTCTCAGTCAAGCTTGTGAGGAAACTATGGAAACTGCGAAGCAAAAAGAACGCCGCGTCCGCATAGAAAAGGCCGCCTACGATGTTTTGGAAAAGAAGGGTTACAAAGGCGCTTCCATGTTGGACATCGCGCGGCAGGCGGGGTGTTCGAATGAGACCCTTTATCGCTGGTACGGGAACAAACAGGCGTTGTTTGCCAGTCTGGTCGCAGCCAATGCAGCCGCGGTAAAAACACAATTAGAGAAGTCAATTCAAGAGGATGGCGACACGATCGAAGAATTGCGGCTGCTTGGGCCACAGCTGCTGGAGCTTGTCACCAGTCGCCGTGCTATTGCGCTGAACCGCGCCGCGGCAGGTGATGTATATCACACCGGAACTTTGGGCGAAGCAATCGCGCGGGAAGGCAAAAACACCGTTGCACCACTCGTTGAACGTCTGGTCCGTGTCGGGTTGGATCGCAAATTGCTGCATCGCGGCAATTCTGATGAAATCGCGGGCTTGTTTCTCATGGTTCTCATCGGAGACACCCAGATCCAACGGGTGATAGGCGTGATTCCCGAACTGACAGAAGCCCAAAAAGAAGACCGCACAGACAGGGCCTGCGCGGTCATCCAGAAACTTTATGGCGCCTAGGGCCTAGCCGCCGACAGCAACAACCGCCTTGGCGATCTTTGGTATCGAGGCTTCGGACAATCCGGCCACGTTGAACCGGCTGTCACCGATCATGTAGATACCGTGGTCTTCGCGCAGTTTTGCAACCTGCTCTTCGCTCAGACCAAGCCGGGAGAACATGCCGCGATGTTCAGCAATAAAGCCGTAGCGGTCGGAACCGGTTTCCTCGCGCAGCGCATCCGCCAGCTTCTTGCGCAGCCCCAACATGCTGGTGCGAACCTCTTCCAGTTCGGCCTCCCAGTCGGCCCGCAGTTCCGGATCGCTCAGCACCATCGTCACCAGCCGTGCGCCGTGATCCGGTGGAAAGCTGAAGTTCAGACGGTTCAGGCTGGACAGCATACCCTGTGTCAGACCGGCGTTTTCGGAATTCCGCGAAATGGCAATCACCAGACCGCAGCGCTCGCGGTAGATGCCGAAGTTTTTCGAACAGCTTGCCGAGATCAGAACCTCGGGGCATTTTTCTGCCAGCAACCGGACGCCATAGGCATCTTTTTGCAAACCGTCACCAAAGCCCTGATAGGCGATATCCACAAAGGGGACCGCTTCTTTTTCAAGCAGCAGATCCGCAACCTGTTGCCATTGGGTTTCGTTCAGGTTTGCCCCGGTCGGGTTATGGCAGCAGCCGTGCAGGATCACAACATCACCGGCTTTGGCCTCTGCCAGATCAGCCATCATCCCGTCGAAATTCACTGCGCCGGTATCCGCATCGAAATAGCGATAGGTCCGCATCGGGATACCAACGCCTTTGACCATCGCAGGGTGGTTCGGCCATGTGGGATCGGACATCCACACCGTCGCATCCGGAGAAGCCACTTTGATCAGTTCCAGAATCTGGCGGATCGCACCTGTACCACCGGGCGCATGAGCAAAGGACAGACGCTCTGCCTCCACCGTATCGCCCAGCACCAGATCGGCCATCACCTTGTGAAAGGCACCATCCCCGATCAGCGCGGTGTAGCTTTTGGTGGTCTCTGTGTCCCACAGCAACTGTTCAGCCTTTTTCACTGCCCGCATAATCGGCGTGTTGCCGTTGGCATCTTTGTAGACGCCGACACCAAGGTCGATCTTTTCAGGGCGCGGGTCGGCGCGGAACATGCCGCTAAGCATGATAATCTTGTCAGGCGGTTGCTGCGTCAGGTTTTCGAGCATTGTCGTATCCTTAATCGGGCCTTAGCCCTGTTCTACTTTCAAGTCGTTGTAACTGCCCCATTCAGCCCAGGAGCCGTCATAGAGCGAATGGTCCCGATGGCCGATCATCTCCAGCGCAAGGGACAGGACAGCCGCTGTCACACCGGACCCGCAGGTGGTGATCACGGGGCGGTTCAGATCGACGCCAGCTTCTGTAAAGACGGCGCGGATTTCGTCGGGTGATTTAAAGGTGCTGTCTTCGTTCAGCAGGGTTTTGAACGGTACATTTTTAGAGTTCGGAATATGACCGGAACGCAGGCCCTTGCGGGGTTCTTCCACTTCACCGCGAAAGCGTTCGGCGGCACGGGCATCGACAATTTCTGCCTGATCCAGCTTGGAGGCCAACGCTACCTGCGTCACGTCCTTTACCAGTGTTGCATCGCGCCGCGCAGTCATGTGACGGTCGCGGATTACAGGGGGCAGGTCTTCGGTAGGGTGGCCTTCGGCAATCCATTTTGGCAAGCCACCGTCCAGCACGGCCACATCCGTCTGTCCCATATGCCGGAACAACCACCAGACACGGGCGGCCGAAAACAGGCCTTCGCTGTCATAAACAACCACGCGGTGCCCGTCGCCAACACCAAGGGCACGCATACGGGACATGAATTTTTCGGTCGGCGGTGCCATATGGGGAAGGTCGGAATTGCTGTCTGACACATCGTCTATGTCGAAAAAGCGCGCGCCGGGAATATGGGCAGCGTCATAATTCGCCCGTGCATCGCGGGGATCACCGGGCAGATAGGCTGTCGCATCCAGAATACGCAGGTCCGGTGCATCCAGATGCTGTGCCAACCAGTCGGTTGATACGATGGTTGATTGATCGCTTTGTGCCATTAAAATACCTCTGCGCTGTTCCCTCGGGATTATCCTTGCCTGTAACAGGTTTCAAGTGTCGGGTTTAATAAGAAAACACACGCGAAGCTTTGCCAAGGGGAGATTTGCCCCCCTGACACTTTGGATCACATTCGGGCCTAGCTGTTGTCCCGCAGCAGACGTGCCTTTTGCTTTTGCCAGTCCCGCTTTTTCTCTGTCTCGCGCTTGTCGGCAAGGCGTTTACCCTTGGCGATACCAATCAGCAGTTTCGCCAGACCCTTGTCGTTAAAATAGAGCTTGAGCGGAACAAGGGTCATCCCCTGCCGCCCGATGCTCTGCCACATCTTCGCCAGTTCCCGCTTGGAGGCGAGCAACTTGCGGCGGCGGCGTTCTTCGTGGTTGAAGGATTTGGCCTGTGCGTAGGGCTGGATTGCGCTGTTCACCAGCCACAATTCCCCATCTTCGATTGATGCATAGCTTTCGGCAATATTGGCCGAGCCGAGCCGGAGGGATTTCACCTCGGAACCGTGCAGGACCATGCCGCATTCCACCGTATCCTCCACGGCATAATCATAGCGCGCGCGGCGGTTCTCCGCGACGAGCTTGTTGTTCGGGTCGGCTTTCTTCTTCTTTGCGGCCATCAGTCTGTTATCCTGACACCGTGTAAACGGTGCATTTCTTCTTCGCTCGGGGCTTCCCACATGGCGTTGATCCCGTCGAACATCTCTCTCGTGACCTCGAACTGAAAGGTCTCGGCCTGTTCGGCGTTGCGCTTCAACACCCGCTGCCAGCGTATTTCGGTTGGAACATCTACATAATGTAATTGCGTGGAAAAACCATGCTCTTCTGCCCAGTTTTCAAAAATGCCCCGCTCAAGACTGTTGGTCAATCCGCAGTCGAAAATCACCGGCACACTCAGCGGCACCAGTTGCTCGGCCATTTTGCGCATCTGATGGCAGTTCCGCTGTACCCTCTCGTAAAACCATTCGAACCGCAGTTCTTCGGGTTTGTCCTGATTGTGCAGCCGCTCCATCCATTCATCTATGGCAAAACGGACGCCGCCGATGTCTTTGGCCAGACGGAAGGCATAAGTGGATTTACCTGCACCTGTGCAGCCGCAAATCAGATGAACGTCACGGATTTTTTGTATCGCAGTCAAAGTATCAATCCATCAAACAGAAAACGGCGGCAGCATTTCACGCCCCCGCCGTTCAATTTCAAAAAAAAGCCTTGCGCATCAGCGCCGGACAGACCGGATCAGTCGATCAGACCGGCCGAACGCATGGCAGCGTCCATTTTGGCCTCTGTCTCTGGCAGCAAGGACGTCAGGGGCAGACGCACCTCTGCAGAGCAACGGCCCAGTTTGGACACACCGTATTTTGCACCCACAAGACCCGGCTCTGTAAAGACAGCATTGTGCAACGGCATCAGCTTGTCCTGAATCTCCAGCGCTTTGGCATAGTCCCCCGCAAGGGTGGCCTCTTGCAGTTGCGCACAAAGCTTGGGTGCAACGTTCGCTGTGACCGAGATACAGCCGACGCCGCCTTGGGCGTTAAACCCGTGGGCAGTGGCATCTTCGCCGGACATCTGGATAAAGTCTGTACCACAGTGAATGCGTTGCGCGCAGACACGGGACAGATCGGCAGTGGCATCTTTCACCCCGACAATATTGTCCAGCTTTGCCAGTTGGCCCATGGTTTCCGGTGTCATATCCACCACGCTGCGCGGCGGGATGTTGTAGATCACGATTGGCAAGCCAACCTCGTTCACCGCTTCGAAATGGGCGATCAATCCGCGCTGCGTCGGCTTGTTGTAGTATGGCGTCACCACCAGCGCACCATCCGCGCCGATGTCTTTGGCGTATTGGGTAAACCGCAGGGCTTCGTCGGTGTTATTCGAACCGGCACCGGCAATCACCGGCACACGGCCAGCAGCGGTTTCCACTACAACCTTGATCACATGCTCGTGCTCTTCATGTGTCAGGGTCGGGCTTTCGCCGGTTGTACCTACGGGAACCAGACCGTGGGTGCCTTCGGCAATCTGCCATTCGACCAAGCCCTTAAGCGCCTTGTCATCCACCTTACCGTTCGAAAACGGGGTGATAAGCGCGACATAGGAACCTTTAAACATGGGCTTGGCCTCCGGTTGGGATGAATTGAGTCGGGTTCAATTAGCAGGGAAATTCAAAGAACGGAACGACGAAAAATTGAATTGCAACGCCAAAGGGGTGAAATACTGTTGGTACACGCTATCATTAAGGCATCTTTGGGGGTGTTGTATGCGTTTATTGATTATTCTGACGGTCTCGCTGCTGGCGTTTAACGCGCCGCGTGCTGCGGTGTCCCAGCCTGCAACCGCAGTGGACACAACCGGTGTAGAGCAGGCTCTTGCCGCGATTGCCGCGCGCAAATGGGAGCAGCTTGACGATCTGATGAACGGTATCAGCGATCCGATTGCGCGGGATTTGCTGGAATGGCAACGGTTGCGGCGCGACAACGGTAAATGGTCGGACTATGTGGCTTTTCTGACAGAGCATCCCGACTGGCCGGGTCTGAAATCCCTGCGCGCCAAGGGCGAAGTAAAAATCCCCTCGGACGCTGATCCGCAAGAGGTAATCGCCTATTTCATTGCCGAACAACCCCAGACAGGCCTTGGGGCGGTGCGGCTTGTCAGTGCCTATGAACGATCAGGACAATCCGACAAGGCCCGCGCCGAGGCGATCCGCGCATGGACCACCCTGTCGCTGTCCTCCACTTTGGAAACCGCCCTGCTGTCAGAGTATGAAGATACACTGGAGCCCCATCATATTGCGCGGCAGGATATGTTGCTGTGGCGGGGACGCATTACAGCAGCGCGGCGAATGATGCCGCTTGTGCCGGAAGGACACCAGAATCTGGCGCTCGCGCGGATTGCCTTGCAGGAAACAGCCGACGGCGTGGATGCAGCAATTGCCAAAGTGCCAAAGGAATTACAGTTGCACGGCGGACTGGCCTATGACCGATTTATCTGGCGCGTAAAGAAAAACCGTTGGGACGACGCCGAAGAACTTCTGGCCGAGCAATCTGCCGATGTATCCAATCTGGGCCGTGCCGAAGAATGGGGCAACCGCCGCCGCACCTATGCGCGCCGCGCCATGCGGGCGGGTGATCCGGATCTGGCCTATTGGCTCGCCAGCCAGCACGGGCTGAGCGAGGGCAGCGATTATGCGGATCTGGAATGGATTGCAGGCTATGTCGCCTTGCAGAAACTCGACGCGCCAGAACAGGCAGCTATCCATTTCGAGAACCATTTTAATGCGGTCCGCACGCCGATCAGTCTCGGGCGGGCGGGCTACTGGCGGGGCCGCGCTGCAGAAGCACTGGGCGATTTTGACAAAGCGGCAGATTATTTCCGGCAGGGCGCTGAACACCAGACCAGCTTTTACGGACAACTGGCGGCGGAAAGGATCGCGGCCGATCCCGACCCGCTGCTGACAGGTCTGGGTGAAACAACGGATTGGGAGAACAGCGCTCTTGCCGCCTCCGGTCCGGTGCGCGCGGGGCTGCTGCTCCATGCGATCGACCGCCAGTATCTCATGCGCTGGTTCTTTTCCCATGTGGCAGAAACCGCGCCCGAAGACCAAACCGCACAACTGGCTGATCTGGCCCTGTCGCTGGACCGGCCCTATGTGGCGCTGGCCGTGGCCAAGGAGGCTGCACAACGGGGTATCATCCTGCCCCGCGCCTATTTTCCTGTGACCGAACTGGCCAAACATTCCGGCGATGTCGCCCCCGAACTGGCGCTCGCCATTGCACGCCGCGAGAGCGAGCTGAACCCCGAAGCCGTTTCCCCGGTAGGCGCGCGCGGGTTGATGCAGGTCATGCCCGCCACCGCACAGCAGGTGGCAAAGGAGATCGGAGTCGAATATTCGAAATCCCGCCTCTCTGACGACTGGCGATATAATGCGCAGCTTGGCACGGCGTATCTTGCCTCCATGCTGGAACGCTACAACGGGTCTTACATCCTTGCCTTTGTCGCCTATAACGCCGGCCCCCACCGCGCCGACCGCTGGATCGAGGAATACGGCGATCCCCGTGATCCGGACATCGACCAGATCGACTGGATAGAGCACATACCCTTTCGTGAAACCCGCAATTATGTGATGCGGGTTAGCGAGGCGCTGTTCGTCTACCGGATGCGGCTGAGCGGCACAGCCAAACCCCTGCGCCTTAGCAAGGATCTGGTCGGCGGTTGAAGGTGATCAGGTACCGGTGGTCCCGGCCTGCGCTTTAGCCCGCAACGCCGCGCGCCGCGCACGGTTCTCGCGCCAGAGCGTGAACACACCGGCCGCAACAATAACAGCCGCACCGATTGCGGTGGAAAACGGCAGATGCTCTCCGAAGATCAGAACGCCGATGAACGACACAAAGACAAGCTGCATGAAGGCAAAGGGCTGGACGATACTGGCCTGTGCCATTTCATAAGACTTGATCAGCAGATAATGGCCCAGCGCACCTGTCACACAAAGCACCGCCAGCCAGATCTGATCTTCGGGCAACATCGGTTCCCAGAAGAACGGACCGATGGCCGTCATCACAATAAATCCGCTGATTGCAGTCCAGAAAAAGCTGGTCTCGGCACTGTCCTTGGCCGCGGCCATCCGTGTCATCAGATGATAGATCGCAAACAGAAGCGCACCGGCAAAAGACACGAGCGAAAGCGGCGAGAACACCTTCACACCCGGTTGCAGGATAATCAGCATACCGACAAAGCCGACCCCGATCGCCGCCCAGCGCCGCCAGCCGACTTTTTCCTTCAGAACAGGGCCGGACAGGGCCGCAATCAAAAGCGGGTAAACGGCGAAAATGGCATGGGCCTCGATCAGGCCCAGCAGCGTGAAGGACAGGATCGTGACAAGGATTTCAAAAGCCAGAATAAAGCCGCGAAAGAACTGCAGCACCGGCTGTGTGGTCCGCGCATCCCCGAACAGGCTACCGCTACGATAACGGGACACGCCCATAAGCACCAACAGGATGAACCAGTAGCGCACCATAACAATCATGAAGACGTTGTATGTATCCGCAAGATGACGGGAAATGCCGTCCTGTGCTGCAAATACAAAGGTTGCAGCAATCATCAGCCAGATACCGGCGCGCGGGTTGTCTTTGGTCATTGGTCTATCCGGATTCTAGGGAACCTCGGGTCATATGCCGCTTGCGGCCATACCCTTTGCTCCTTTTGACGGTAAACCCGCCCGATGCCAAGGCCCGACGCACATGGCCTGCAGCGGTATAGGTGGCAAAGCTGCCCCCCTGCACCGTATGCCGCGCCACCTCTGCCATCAGATCCGCGCCCCAGAGTTCCGGATTTTTGGCCGGAGAAAACCCGTCAAGAAACCACGCGTCTGCGGTTCCCGACCAGCGTGGCAGAGTCGCACGGGCATCCCCTGCAACCACTTCAGCCTGAAGTGTCTTGTATTCAATCCGCCCAATTTCGTGATCCCAAAGCTGTGCAAATCGCGTGGCATATTCAGTCAGTTCCGGCCAGGCGGCCTGCGCCTGTGCGATGTCTGCGGGGGCCATCGGGAAAGCTTCGAAACTGGTGTAGCGCAAGGGCGTCGTGTGACCTGCCTCCTCCCAAGCCTTCCACGCGCACAGCAGGTTTAACCCTGTGCCAAAACCCAGTTCGGCAATGTGGAATCCTGCTTTGAACCTTTCGGGCAGGCCGTTACCGGCAAGAAATACATGGGCCGTTTCGGCGATGCCGTTCTCCAGAGAGAAATAGGGATCGTCAAACCGCGTCGCGACAGGAATTTTTCCGTCCCGCCAGCTCAGCTCTGCATATTCATTCTGGTCGCTCATACCCGATTGCTTTAGGTCAAGCGCCAGACGAAAGAAAGGCACGATAGGAGTGTGCGCATGCGGGTGAGTGTTGTGGGGGCGGGAATATGGGGACTGGCCAGCGCATATGCCTGCGCGCTGCGGGGCGATGAGGTCACCGTGTACGAAGCCGGAGAAGTCGGTTGTGGCGCCAGTGGCGGAATCGTTGGGGCGCTTGCCCCGCTGGTGCCTGATCAGTGGACACCGAAAAAGCAGTTCCAGTTCGAATCGCTCCACAGTGCCGCGAATTTCTGGGCCGAAGTGGATAAAAAGTCCGGCCAGCTTTCAGGATATGGACGGATCGGGCGCGTACAGCCCTTGCAGACCGAACGGGCAAAAGAACTGGCCGTAGCCCGCGCCGAAGAATCCCGCACTCTTTGGCAGGGAAAGTACCAATGGACGCTTCACTCCTGCCCCGAATTCATCGCGCCAGAGGTAGCCCCGTTGGGCGTTATCCATGACACACTTTCAGCCCGCATCTTTCCCGCACAGGCGGCCCGTTCCCTTGCACTGGCCTGCAAAACCCTTGGTGTGAAAATTCTGGAAAACCACCGCGTAGAGAGCTTGCATCCGGACGGCTTTAGCGGTGCCTTCGGCAGGGTAAAATCGGATGCGGTGATCCTCTCTGCCGGATCGGAAGGATTTCGCATGATGGACCCCTATGTGCCGATCCATGAGACAACCGGCGTCAAGGGACAGGCCGCCCTGCTTGATGCCGATCTGACCGGACAGCCTCAGGTCTATGCCGGAGGGGTTTATGTGATCCCCCATGCCAACGGCACCGTCGCGATCGGCTCCACATCCGAGACAAGCTGGGACTATCCGGAACCCGACGGCAAGCTGGATGCGGTAATCGCACAGGCCCGTGCGATGGTGCCAGCGCTGGCCGATGCGCCGGTGCTGCAAAGGTGGGCCGGCATCCGCCCCAAGGCGCGACGGCGCGACCCGATGGTTGGAAAACTGCCGGAACTGGAACGGGTCTTTACGGTATCAGGGGCCTTCAAAATCGGCTTTGGCCTTGCCCACAGCCTTGGAGAGGTCATGGCGCGAATGATCCGCGACGAACCCTACTCGATCCCCGAAAGTTTCACAGTAGAGTGGCATCTGGCAGGCGGGTAAACCCTAGCCTGCTTTCGCGCTCATACACATACGGCCGTCCGATCCGCGCACCCAAAGCGCCAGCCCGTTGTCGCCTTCCGGGCGGGCGCAAAAAGTGGCTTCCTCAAAGTCGAACAGCGGTGCTGTCGCACGGAAGGAAAAGCGGGACAGCTCCCCCAACATCCCCTGCGCGAGGTTTACCAGCATCTGGGCAAGGATCGGTCCATGCACCACCAGCCCGGCATAGCCCTCGACCTGCATTGCATAATCGCGGTCGTAATGGATACGGTGACCGTTAAATGTCAGCGCGGAATAACGGAACAGATCAGTGGGCGAGAATTTCCGGCTTTGGCTCACGGTTTCGTCCGTAGGCGCAACCGGCGGCACCGGTTTGGGCGCATCTGGTGCAGCTTCTTCCCGATAAAGCAGGGACTGGGTCTCTGACAGGCACAACTCCCCCCACTGGGTGATCTTGTGGTCCAGCGTCACGACCGCCAGTTTGCCGCTGCGGGCGTCCTTTTCCTGAACATCTGTAATAGTGGTCCGTTTGACTGCCGGTTCGCCCAGCCGGATCGGTGTATGAAACTCCAGCGCGCCCCCTGCCCACATCCGCCGTGGAAGACCGAGATTGGGAATGAAATCCCCTGTCCGGGGATGCCCGTCACGTCCCAGATCAGCGGGGCGTTGCGGTTCCCAGAAATAGGCGTAATGCCAGAAGGGCGGCAAAGGATCGCGCGCCTCCGGCACAGGGCCAGCCAGATCCAGCGTAGCCTTCATCGCAGCCGCGCGGGCCGGATCGAGCGTATCGGAGATTTCAACGGTTCTACCAAGTGCTTTCATAACCTGTTCATCGCCCGATTGAGCGGGTATAGGCAAGGGGTGAATTTATTAAGTCGGCGGATATTTCATGACGAAACCGGAACTTACAGGCTTGGACCATCTGGTTCTTACGGTCGGGGATATGGACGAAACCGTTGCCTTTTATACCCGTGTTCTAGGGATGACAGAAGCGCGATTTACCGTGGCAGACGGCACCATCCGCAGTGCATTGGCCTTTGGCAGCATCAAGATCAACCTGCATCCGGCCGATGCGCCCTTTGCCCCCCACGCCCGCACACCGGCGCGCGGCTCTGCCGACCTGTGTTTGCTTACCAACGCGCCGCTCGACGACTGGATCGCGCATCTGCAGCACTGCGAGGTGGAGCTTCTGGACGGGCCTGTCCCCCGTACCGGAGCACGAGGCCCGATGACCTCTATTTACTTGCGGGACCCTGACGGCAACCTGATCGAGATCGCCTGCTATGACTGAATTTTTTGCAGTGCTCGACATCAGCTTTGGCATTTGGTTCGCATGTTTTTGTGCGGTCACATTATCGTCGTTCATACAGCGCCTGTCCGGACAGGCCTTTGGCATTGTCGCAGCGCCGCTGATTGCGCTGGTGGCGCCGCAGTTCTTGCCTGCAGGCTTGCTGCTGCTGGGAATCTCGGTCGGTCTGACCTCTACCGCGGTGGACATTTCCGCGATCAACAAGGCCGAGATCATCCCCGGTTTCTTTGGCCGTGCGCTTGGCGCGGTGCTGGCCGCAATGGTGGCGGCGCAGATCACGGATGTGGACATGATTGCAGGGCTGACAGGACTGGTGGTTCTGGCCGGCATCGCGCTCAGCCTGTCGGGTATCCGCGTGCGGATTGCGCCTGTGTCGCTAACACTGGCGGGCATTGCTGCGGGACTAATGGGCACGATCACGGCTGTCGGTGCGCCGCCAATGGCGCTGTTGTACCAGCACGAGCCTGCAAAACGGTCCCGCGCGATGCAGAACGCGTTCTTCTTCTGGGGCATGTGCGTATCGGTGCTTGCACTGGCGTGGCAGGGACTGGTGACAGGGCGGCATCTGGTCTTTGCCCTGTCCCTTATCCCCGCAATTGTTCTGGGGCTGTCCACTTCCATGCCGCTGGCCAGACGGATGGAGCGCAAGGCGCTACGACCCTATGCGCTCGGTCTGTCTGCTTTTGCGGCGACCACTCTGATCCTGCGGCTGATACTCTCGCATTAGGCAGGTGTCAGGGGGCAAGCGGATCTAACGCTTTTTCTTGCGCCCCTTGACCAGTTTGCGCTTCTTGCTGGGTGCACGGCGGCCGCTTTCGCCTTTGGGCATGGGCTTACCGCCCACTTCGATCAGTTCCAGCAACAGACCACCCGTCATCGGCGCAGCTTCGGCCAGACGCACGGTTGCGGGCATCCCGACAGAGATCACCCTACCGGAGCGGTCGCCCCTCAGGGACTTGTTTTCGTGATCGTAGACCCAGTATTCGCGACCCAGATTGGACAGAGGGATCATCCCGTCTGCGCCGGTTTCGTCCAGCTTCACGAACAATCCGAACCGCGCGATACCAGACACGCGGCCTGAAAACTCGTTCCCGACCCGTTCGGACAGGAAAGCCGCAAGGTAGCGGTCCGTTGTATCCCGTTCCGCCAGCATGGAGCGCCGTTCCGTCTGGGAAATCCAGTCGCCGGTATCCGACAGCCCTTCGACATCCTCGGGACGCAATCCGTCATCGCCCCAGCCGTGGGCCGAGATCAATGCGCGGTGCACCAGAAGATCGGCATAACGCCGGATCGGAGAGGTGAAATGCGCATAGCGTTTCAGGTTCAGACCGAAATGCCCGAAATTATCCGTGCCGTAATAGGCCTGTGTCATGGAACGCAGCACAGTCAGGTTGATCACCTCTGCATCCTCTGTGCCCGCCGCCGCATCCAGCAGTTTGTTAAGGTTGGAGGTTTTCAGCACCTGACCTTTAGGCAAAGACAAACCCGCGCTTTCAGCAGTTTCGCGCAGGGATTCCAGCTTCTCTGGTGAAGGTTCTTCGTGCACGCGGTACAACAACGGCTGGCGCTTCTGCTCCAGCGTTTCTGCGGCACAAACATTGGCCGTCACCATGAATTCTTCAACCAGCTTGTGGGCATCGAACCTTTCACGGAAGGCGACACTTGTGACGACGCCTTCATCCGACAGAACGATCTGGCGTTCGGGCAGGTCAAGGTTCAGGGGCTGGCGTTCGTTGCGCGCCTTTGTAGCACTCGCATAGGCGGCGAACAGGTCGTTGATCGGTCCGGCCAGCGGTTCTGTCGCGCTGTCATAGGTGCCTTTTGAAGCGGCCTGCGCCTGCTCGTAAGACAGCGACGCGGGGGAGCGCATCAGCCCGCGATGGAATTCGTGGTGCAACCGGCGGCCCTTGGCGTTCAGCACAATCCGCACAGCGATACAGGCGCGGTCCACACCTTCGTGAAGCGAACACAGATCCCCCGAAAGCGCATCGGGCAGCATCGGCACAACACGGTCGGGAAAATAGCTGGAATTGCCCCGCTTGCGGGCCTCTTTGTCCAGTTGCGAACCGGGGCGCACGTAATGTGCCACATCGGCAATCGCCACCCAGACCACATGGCCGCCCTCATTCTTCGGGTCGTCATCAGGGATGGCACAGATCGCGTCGTCATGGTCCCGTGCATCAGACGGGTCGATGGTAAACAGCGGCAGGTGACGCAGGTCTTTGCGCTTGCCCAGCGCCACCGGCTTGGCGGCTTCTGCTTCGGCAATCACATCATCAGGGAAGTGGTCAGGAATGCCGTGCTGGTGAATCGCAATCAGTGATATGGATTTGGGCGCCATGGGATCGCCGAGACGTTCGACAATCCGCGCCTTTCCAAGCCCCGCGTGGCGCTGCTTGCCTATCTGCTCGGCCTCGACCAGTTCGCCGTCCTTGGCACCGCCAGCCTCTGCCCCCGGCACGATAAATTCACGGTCTGCTTTCTTGTCCACCGGAACCAGCCGCCCGCCTTCAGAGCCGACACGGTAAATCCCGAGTATGCGCTGCGGACCGGACCCGATGCGCCGGATCAAACGGCCCTCATATTTCACATCAGGATCGTTTGACGGAGACAGGCGCAACAGCACCTGATCATTGGCCCCAAGGGCCGGATCACCCTTCTTGGCCATGATCAACGCGCGGGGGCCATCGCCCTCTCCGTCCCATTCCAGCGGCTTGGCAAACAGATCGCCGTTTTCATCCGGTGGCAGCACCATCATGACGGACACAGGGGGCAATTCGCCCGCGCCTGTGTAATTGCGTTTCTTCTTTTCGATATGACCTTCTTCGGTCAGGTCCTTAAGAATCCGCTTAAGTTCTATCCGGTCGCTGCCTTTGATCCCAAAGGCCCGCGCCACGTCCCGTTTGCTCGATTTGCCGGGGTTGTCCTTGATCCATTCAAGGACTTGTTCTTTTGTAGGTAGTTGTTTCATACCCTGCGATACCACGGCGCAATGCAAAGGTCATTGGCAAAACGCTGCTCGGCGGTCTATGGCGCAGTGACTGTGGCAAGGTCAGAGGCACGGTCCACATCCTGCAATTCCGCCACCATCGCACAGGACAGCCCGCGCAGGGTTGCAAGGGTATCGGCGCGGGCGTGTTCACTGCTCCAGCGCACGCCTTTGAACAGTTCGCGCGGTGCAGGGCGGGCGTTTTTCAACCCCACCAGCCAGTAACCGCCATCTGGCGCCGGACCAAGCACAGCATCATGATCGCCCAGCGCCTTGAACGCATCGGCAATATGGCGCGGAGTAATGCCCGGAATATCCGCCCCGATCACCAGAACCGGCCCCGGAACAGGGCTGCGCAAGGCACGGCCCATCCGGTCCCCGAGATCGCCGCCCCCTTGGGCAAAACGGGGCAGATGGGACGGCCAGATGCGGCTGTGCACCCCTGCATGATCAGGAGACACCGCCAACACCGTCTGCCAGCGCGGGTCCGCAGAGAGGCGGCGAATTAACCGGCGGGTCTGATGGCGGAACCACCATGTGGCTGGGATCGTTCCGATATCCCCGCCCAGCCGCGTTTTCACACGGCCCGGTCGGGGTTCTTTCACCATTATGTAAAGTTGCGGCGTCACAGCCCCCGCTCCATCATCAAATGGGGGATCCCCGCATCGTCGAACACATCGCCGTAGCTCGCATAACCGAGCCGCTCGTAAAACGACAACGCCCGCGTCTGTGCCGACAGGATCACCCGAGTGGCACCAGTCGCGCGGGCGGCATCGTGACAAGCTTCAAGCACAGCGATCCCGACAGCCTTTCCCCGAAATTGAGGGAGGACACAAACCCTCCCGATCCGCGCCGTTGTTCCGAACGGAAGCACCCGCGCGCATCCTGCCGGTATATCCCCTTGGCGGGCCAGCACATGAATGGCAGTTGCGTCCTTACCGTCAAACTCTTCTGCTTCCGAAATGCCTTGTTCGTCCATGAACACCTTACGGCGCAGGGCGAAACAACTGTCCAGATCATCGGTCACTTCAACACGCAGCATCAGGCGAAATAGTCCGTCAGGATGCGGGTATAGATGGATTTCAACTGCTCGATCTGGGCCACTTCGACATGTTCATCCACTTGATGCATGGTTTTACCCACCAGCCCGAATTCTACTACCGGACAGTGGCTTTTGACGAACCGTGCATCCGAGGTGCCGCCCGAGGTGGACATCACAGGCTCCACCCCTGTTTCTGCTTTTACAGACTTGGCAATCAGCGTGGATAACTCTCCCGGAGGGGTAAAGAAACTCTCGCCGGAGACTTTGACCTGCATGTCAAAAGAGATGTCGAACAGGCTCGCCACCCCGTCCATCTCGCGCTGCAGCCAGTTGGTCAGCGCGGTCGAGGTCCATGTGTCGTTGAACCGGATATTCACCGTTGCGCGGCATTGGGCCGGAATAACATTATTGGCCGGATTGCCTGTGTCGATGGTGGTCACGGCCAGGGTGGTCGGGTCAAAATGATCTGTTCCCTCATCCAGCGTATGGGCGGCGAGTGTGGCCATCAGTTGCGCCATGGCAGGCAGCGGGTTTTTGGCGCGGTGCGGATAGGCGGAATGGCCCTGCACACCGGTTGCGGTGAAAAACGCAGTCATGGACCCGCGCCGCCCGATTTTCATCATTTCGCCCATTTCATTCGGGCAGGTCGGTTCCCCCACAAGGCAATGGTCGATCCGTTCGCCCTGTGCATCCATCCAGTCCAGCAGCGCGGTAGTTCCGTCCAGCGCATCGCCCTCTTCGTCGCCAGTAATCGCCAGCACAACGGAACCGTCCGGCGGGCTGTTGCGCACGAAATCAATCGCAGCGGCGGCAAAGGCGGCCACGCCGGATTTCATATCCGTTGCCCCGCGCCCGTAGAGAATACCGTCCCTGATCTCCGCACCGAAAGGATCAACCGTCCAGGCGTCCACATCCCCGACAGGCACCACATCCGTATGGCCGTTAAATCCGAAAGTCCGCCCGTTCGCCCCCTGCCCCCAGCGGGCAAACAGGTTTGACACGCCACCACGATCCACCCGCGTACAGGTAAACCCCGCACCGGACAGCAGCCTGTCCAGCAGCACCAGCGCGCCGCCTTCATCAGGGGTTACGGAAGCGCATTTCACAAGGTCAGCTGTCAGTTTTACGGGATCAATCGGTTCGTGGGTCATAGGGTCTTCTCCTTTGCGCACAGACCTACCTGCGCCACGGCGCGGCATCAAGTCAGGGGTTCGTGATTTCCCGTGCAAAGGTGCAAGGGGCCGTCGCGGTATAAGCCGCCCCGCTGCCGGGCAGATCACAGGTCAGTTGAGAGGCATGAAGATGCAGACGCGGGCTGCTTTCGGCCAGATCGGGCGCTGCATAAAACCTGTCGCCTACAATCGCATGCCCCATAAAGGCCATGTGCAGACGCAACTGGTGGCTGCGCCCTGTGAGGGGTGTCAACTCTACTAGCGTTGTGTGCGCCAGACGCCGCAACACCCGCCAGTCCGTGCGCGAAGGCTTCCCCGCCGGATCAATCTTTTGCAGCGGCCGGTTCGGCCAGTCCTTCATAAGGGGCGCGTCAACTGTGCCGCTGTCCTCCTGCGGGTGGCCCCCGATTTCCGCGATATAGGTTTTCGCTGCCTTTCGCGTTTCAAACTGTCGGTTCAACACCCGCTGTGCCGCCGCTGTCCGCGCAAACACCATCACGCCAGAGGTATCCATATCCAGCCGGTGAACCAGCCGCACTTCGGGATCGTCAGAGAGCAACCGGTTGAGCAGGCTGTCCTTATGCTCCGGCAATCGTCCGGGTACGGACAACAGGCCCGCAGGTTTGTCCACAAACAGCAGATCATCGTCACGATAGAGCACCGTTACAGGGTCGGTGGGCGGAAGATAAAGGAACGGCGGTTTCATCGCCCCGCCATATACCCGATGCGGCCAAAGGGGAAGTTGCGCAAGGTCAGCCTTGCCCGAAATAACACAGCCCCCCTAAGCTGTCCGCAACAGAGGAGGACCCCCATGCACCCGACAATCGAGAAGTTCAAGGAAATCGCCAGCAAGGGCGATGAGGCTGGAATGTTAACTATTCTGGCCGATCAGGTGGAATTCCGCCCGCCCACCTATTTCGCCACATGGACCGGCAAGGAACCTGTGGCCGCCGTGCTCGGCCATGTGGGGCAAGTGTTTGAGGATTTTAAATACCGCCGTGTGATGGGGGACTGCAAGGACTGGGCGCTGGAGTTCCAGTGCAAGATCGGCGAGCTCGACGCAGTGGGTGTGGACCTGCTGACGCTGGATGATGAGGGGAAGATCATCAACTTCGAGGTGGTCATGCGCCCGTATAAATCAATCGGTGCGCTGAAAGAAGCGATGATGCAAAAGGTTCAGACCGACGCCCGTTTTCTGGAGTTCCGCAAAGCCCTGAGCTGACCTTGACCAGTCGCAGCGATGACAGGTGACACAGGCAGGACAACTGCCCTATAACTTAAGAACCGAGGTGCCGGAGGTGCACCGCCTTTTTCAGCCCGAGAGGTAATATTATGGAAATTTCAGACGAAGTCCTTTCCCTTCTCGGCACAGACATAAACCGGCGCTGGAACATCGAAGCCCCGCTAGGCACACCCGTTGTTGTGACTTACAGCTTTCCAGCGGAACAGAATACCTATGACACCGGCGAGCGGCCCGGCTTTGCAGGCTTTACCGAAAGCCACATCGCACACATTGAACAGGCACTGACCACTTGGGGGAATGCCTCGGGCATTGATTTTGTGCGCGTACCTGAAAAGATCGGCGGCGATATCCAGATGGCGATGTTCGATATGACAGGGCATCTGAACTCTGTAGGCAATCAGGTGTCCGGCTGGGGGTATTATCCGCAATATACTTTCTCGGAGTTCGTGGACGGGGAATGGCTTCTGGAGAACACCCACCACAATATGGGCGGCGATATCTTCATGAATGCCAATTTCTATCGGGCAGATGCAAGTTCCATGGCACCGGACATTCGCGGGTATTCGATTCTGATCCACGAAATCGGCCATGCCATCGGGTTAAAACACCCGTTCGAAGGCGAACCGGTGATTGATGATGCTTATGACAGCGGATTTTACACCGTTATGTCCTATGACCGCTCCCGCTCGACGACAACACTTGGTATTTTCGACATTGAAGCCACGCAACTGGTCTATGGCACCGCCGATCTGGAGGCTCGTTGGGTCGGCAAATACAAAGCGGTGGAACAGACCGGAACGAATGGCGGCGAGTGGCTTTTGGGGCGGGATATCAATGACATCGTGATCGCCAGAGGCGGTGATGATGTGATCCGCACTAAAGAAGGCAACGACCGGATTTATGACGGTTTTGGTAATGACACTGTGGAGGCGGGTGCTGGCAAGGACATCGTCTTCGCAGGTGCTGGTAAAGACAGCTTTGACGGTGGTGACGGCGTTGACACCCTCTCCTTTGAAACCGCCCGTGGCGTGACGGTGAACCTTTTGACGGGCGACACGGGGCGCGGTGCGAAGGGGGACAGCATCACAGGTTTCGAGAATCTGGACGGTTCGGATAAGGGCAGTGACAAGCTGACCGGCACGGATGGGAAAAACACGCTGAAAGGGAACGGCGGCGATGACCGTCTGTTTGGCCTTGGAGGGCGCGACAAGCTTGACGGCGGCAATGGTGCAGACCGTCTGTTTGGCGGCAGTGGACATGACAAACTGATCGGCGGGGCAGGCCAGGACCGGCTGTCGGGGGACGGTGGCAAGGACAAGCTTGAAGGCGGCAGCGGCGCAGATGTTTTTGTTTTTGCACCGGATTTCGGCAAGGATGTCGTTCTGGATTTCGAGAATGACAAGGACAGCATCGACCTGTCCGGCTTTGGGCTCGGCTCGGTAGAAGAAGCTCTGGCCCGCGCCAGTCAGCAGGGCGATGACGTGGTGATAAAATTCCCCGCCCGCACTGTGCTGACGGTGAAAGACACCACTCTGGATGCACTGGCGGACGACCTGATCGTCTGAAGCTATGTGTCAGGCACCCCGTTCGCGGGATGCCTGATGTGATCCGGTTACGCCTTGGCCCGCTCGCCTTTCGGATCATACCAAGGGCGGGTTTGCGCCTCGGCCGCGAAACGTACACCGGCGACTTCGATCTCGAAACTGGATGCCAGAAGCTGGTCCAGCGTCTCGCCCTTGCAGGGCACATAGCCCATCCCGATCGCCGCGCCAAGCGTGTGCCCGTAGCTGCCCGACGACAGAAAGCCGACGATTTCGCCGTCCCGAATGATCGGTTCGTTATGGTAAAGGAGCGGTTCAGGGTCTTTCAGGCGGAATTGCACCATGCGAGCGTTCAACCCCGCCTCTTTCTTGGCCAGCACCGCATCGCGACCGATGAAATCGGGCTTGGACGTCTTCACAGCAAACCCCAGCCCCGCCTCCAGCACGTGATCCTCGCAGGTGATGTCATGCCCGAAATGCCGGAAGCCTTTTTCCAAGCGGCAACTGTCCATCATATGCATTCCGCACAGCTTCAGCCCCATGTCCTGACCCGCCGCATGCAGCGTTTCAAAAGCATGGCCTGCCATATCCGCAGACACATAGACCTCCCAGCCGAGCTCTCCCACGTAGGTGACGCGGTGCACCCGTGCCAGCCCCATGCCGAGTTCGATTTCTTGCGCTGTACCAAAAGGATTCACAGCGTTGGAAAAGTCGTTGGGAGAGACTTTTTCCAGAAGCGCACGGCTGTTCGGCCCCATGACCGCCAGCACACCTTCGCCGGCTGTCACATCTGTGATCACGACGCGGAAATCGCCGGTGTGACGTTCCATCCACGTCTGATCCGCCAGTCGGGTCGCCGCGGGTGTCACCACCAGATAGGCCGTTTCGGACAGGCGGGTGACAGTTACATCTGCTTCGATCCCCGCACGACTGTTGAGGAACTGGGTGTAGACGATTTTGCCAACCGGCACCGAATAATCGCCACCGCCGACGAAGTTCAGAAATGCCTCGGCATCCGGCCCCTCGACACGGATTTTCCCGAAGGAGGACATATCATACATGCCCACGTTTTCGCGGATGGCGCGGTGTTCGGCGGCGGAATTTTCAAACCAGTTCTGCCGCTTCCATGAATATTCATACTCCGCCTTCTGCCCTTCATTCGCAAACCAGTTGGCCCGTTCCCAACCTGCAATTTCCCCCATAACCGCGCCGTTCTCCAGCAGGTGATGGTGGAACGGCGTGCGCCGTACGCCCCGCGCGGTGGCCTTCTGACGATAGGGGAAGTGATCGGCATAGAGCAGCCCCAGCGTTTCCTTGGAGCGTTCAAACAGGTAGTGCTTATTGCCCTGAAACGGCTGCATCCGGCTGATGTCCACATCGCCCAGATCAAACGGTTTCTGCCCCTCGTCCATCCATTGCGCCAGCGCCATGCCCGCGCCACCCGCCGACTGGATACCGATAGAGTTAAAGCCCGCCGCGACCCAGACGTTGTCCATCTCCGGTGCCAGCCCCAGATGATATGCATCATCGGGCGTAAAGCTTTCGGGCCCGTTAAAGAATGTGTGAATTCCCGCTTCGGCCAGCATCGGCAAGCGCGCACAGGCGGCCTCAAGGATCGGTTCGAAATGATCGAAATCCTCTGGCAATTGATCGAACTCGAAATTGTCGGGAATACCGTTCATGCCCCAAGGCTTGGAATTCGGCTCAAACGCGCCGAGCAGATATTTCCCCGCGTCTTCCTTGTAATAGGCGCATTCATCCGGCACCCGCAGCACCGGCATCTGGGTCAGTCCGGGGATCGCCTCGGTGACGATATAGAAATGTTCGCAGGCATGGAGCGGCACATTCACACCAGCCATACGACCCAGTTCATGCCCCCACATGCCACCACAATTTACCACCATATCCGCTTTGATATGCCCGTGGCTGCCATCCTCTGCCACCCAGTCCACACCGGTGATCTTGCGGCCCTGTTTGGTCATTCCGGTGACTTTGGTACGCTCGACCACTTTCGCACCGCGATTGCGCGCGCCTTTGGCCAGTGCCAGTGCGATATTGGCCGGATCGCCCTGCCCGTCCAGCGGCAGCCAGACCCCTGCCTTTACGTCGTCAATGTTGAGATGTTCGTATTTGGCTTTTACTTCCTGAGGCGAGATTTCTTCAACCTCAACCCCGAAGGCCCGCGCCATGCTAGCCTGACGGAAGATCTCCTCGCGCCGCTCGTCGGTCAGGGCAACAGTGATCGAACCACAGCGTTTGAAGCCGGTGGCCACGCCTGTTTCTGCTTCCAGATTGCCGTAGAGTTCCTGCGAATATTTCGCCAGTTTTGTCATGTTTGCGGTCGCGCGAAGCTGGGCAATCAACCCTGCCGCATGCCATGTGGTGCCGCTGGTCAATTGCTTGCGCTCCAGCAGGACAACGTCTTTCCAGCCCAGTTTGGTCAGGTGATAAGCGACCGAGCAGCCGATCACACCGCCGCCGATAATGACCACGCGGGCCTGATCCGGTAGATTGCTCATGGGTAAAACTCCGCAAATTTCGCCTTGTAAGTGGCGATCATGTCTTCTTCGGTTGCACCGTCGTCATAGGGCGGCGTGCTAAGCGGCTTGGCTTCGGACACAGGGATTTTCACGATCACATTAATCCGTGCGGCCAAATCGCCCCACAGGGCTTCCCAGTGGCCGATCAGACTGTCGAACTCCTCCGTCCCACGGCGCACCATTTGCGCATCGCCACGCAGGCGCACGCCCTTGCGGGTGAACTGGTCCACAAAGTTGACTTCCAGTTCCGGCATATTTGTCAGGTTGGTAATGGTCTGCGGCGAGCGGATTTCCCCGAAGGCAATGGTCTGTTCATCCAGCACCACGAATGTTCCTTTGGGCGACACATTAGGCCGCCCGCCTGCCGTTACGGTGGCCACGAAGCCAAGCCGCCACATTTCAATGGTCTCTACAGCGGATTTTGGCAGTTTCATCCTGCAAACCTCCGGCTGAGTTCGGCAATGTGATCCGGTCCGACCTCGCAGCAGCCGCCGATAATCGTGGCACCAAGCGCGATCCAGTCCGCCGCGAAATCCGCGTATTCCTGCGGGCCAAGATCTGTTCGCGCCTGCAATCCGTCCACAGTTCCGCCCGGCTGCAGGGCCTTGATAGAGGTAAAGCCGTTGGCGTAAGCCCCGAACCGCAGGCCCCGTTGTGCCACCAAAGGCAGGGCCGCGCTGATCGCTTCAGGGATGGAGCAGTTCAACAGAACCGCCGCCGCCCCAAGATCAGCCACCGCGTCGAGCGCCTGTTCCAGCGGTTCACCCGAACGCAGGGTGTTGCTGGAATCATCGGACACCGACAGGCCGAGCCACACCGGTAGGCCGGTTTCCACAGCTGCGGTGCAGGCTGCCGATGCTTCGGCGATGGACGACATGGTTTCGCACTGGATCAGATCCACATGATCCTTCTGCACCGCCACAATCTCGCGGTAGCGGCGCAGGTTGTCTTCGAAATCCGGCGACAGGTCGGGACGATAGGACGCCCGCAACGGCGGCAGGCAGCCGCCAATCTTCACCGAAGGATCAACCCCGTCCCGCGCTGCTTTGGCCAGCGCAATCGCCCGCTTCTGCAAGGGTTCGAACCAGTCCGGTTTGCCATCCCGCGCCAGCCGTTCCGGTGTTGCGGAATAGCTGTTAAGCGTGATCACCTGCGCACCGGCCCTGATGAAATCCTCGTGCAGTCCCTGCACGATTTCAGGTTCGTCCATCAGCACCTTTGCAGACCACATCGGATGGGCCGGATGGGCAGAGCGGCGCAGCAGTTCCTGCCCCATGCCGCCGTCCAGAATTGTAACCGTCATCGCAATCTCCCTTCTGTCAGGCGCGCAAACGTTCGTTTTGCGGATCCCAAAGCGGCGCGTCTTCCTGCACCACAGCTTTGAACCGCTCTCCGTAGATTTCCACTTCCAGTTCGGTGCCCGGCTCGGCCAGATCCGCCCGCACCATGCCCAGCGCAACCGAGGCATTCACGCGGTAGCCCCAATCCCCCGAAGTGGTTTCACCCACAACCTGCCCGTCATGCCAGAGCGTTGACATATAGGGGGCATCCGCCTCTCCCGCGTCCACGATCAGGGTGACAAAAGCCTTTTTGCGGCCCTGCTGTTTCTCGCTCTGGATTGCAGCCCTGCCGGTGAAATCGAACGGCTTGTCGAGCTTCACAAAGCGTTCCAGCCCGCCTTCCAAAAGGGTGTAATCGGTGGACAGATCGCCTTTCCAAGCACGATAGCCTTTTTCGATCCGCAAGGAGTTCAGGGCATACATACCAAAGGGCTTGGCCCCTGCGTCAAGAACCGCCTGATAGATTGGCGGCATATCGGCATTTTCGGCGTGGATTTCCCAGCCCAATTCCCCCGCAAAAGACACACGGATCAGGAATGCCTTCTGCCCTGCAACGGTGGCCCATTGATGTGTCAGCCAACCCTGTTCCAGATCGGCGTCGGTAATTCCGGACAGTACCTCACGGGATTTCGGGCCGGTCACGATCAGCGTATCCCGCTCGGTGGTGGTTTCGCGAACCGTCACGCCGTCCGGTACGGAGTTGCGGATCAATTCGCCGTCGTGCCACTGGGCCGTGGCAGCGGTGATCAGAACGAAACTGTTCTCTTCCAGCCGGATGCAGGACATTTCTGTCAGGATGCGTCCGCGTTTGTCTGAAACGTAAATCAGGTTCATCCGGCCCGCCTTGGGGATGCCGCCGGTGCAAAAGCCCCGCAGCCAGTCATCGGCCCCGTCGCCCTGCACCCAGAACCGCGAGAATCCGGGCAGGTCCAGCACACCGCAGTGATCGCGCACCGCTTCGCATTCCTCTTTTACCCGCTGGGTCCACGGGCCCTGACGGTTCCACGTGTGGGTGGCTTCTTCGGATGTGTCATCCCCGTCCTTTGCAAACCAGTTGGCCCGCTCCCATCCGTTATAAGCACCCATCACACCGCCGAGTTCGACAACCTTGTCGTGGTTCGGAGACAGTTTCTTGTCCCGACCGGCAGGCCATTCGTGGTGGGGGAAGTGCATGGCGTATTCGTGGCCGTAGACCTCCATCCCTTTCTGGATGCAGTAATCCTCGTCGGTGTAATCGGTATAGCGGCGCGGATCGACAGCCCACATATCCCACTCGGTTTCGCCTTCGGTGATCCACTCCGCCAGTACCTTGCCAGCACCACCCGCTTGGGCGATGCCAAAGGTAAAGACACAGGCCTCAAACGCGTTTTTCACACCGGGCATCGGCCCGATCAACGGCAACCCGTCCGGTGCGTAAGGGATCGGCCCGTTGATGACTTTGTTGATCCCGCTCTGCCCCAGCAGCGGCACGCGGGCCATGGCATCCTCCATGTACCACTCCAGACGCTCCAAATCGTCGGGATATAGCTGGAAGCTGAAATCCTCGGGCATCGGATCTTCGGGTGTCACCCAATGGGCCTTGCAGTTGCGTTCATACGGGCCAAGGTTCAAGCCGGTTTTTTCCTGCCGCAAATAATAGGATGTATCCACGTCCCGCAGCAGCGGCAGTTTGCCGTGTTCCTTGGTAAAGGCTTCGATCTCGGGAATTTCCTCGGTCAGCATGTACTGGTGGCTCATCACCATCATGGGCACGGTGCGCCCGCCGTAGGGTTTGAACCACTCGCCCACGCGCTGCGCGTAATAGCCAGCGGCATTCACCACAAATTCGCAGCGGATTTCGCCCTTTTCGGTTTCAACGATCCATTCATCCCCTTCGCGGCGCACGCCGGTGGCGGGGGTGAACCGCAGGATTTGCGCCCCCATATCCCGCGCGCCTTTGGCCAGCGCCTGTGTCAGTTGGGACGGGTCCATATCCCCGTCATAGGGGTCGTAAAGCGTCCCTTCGAGATCGTGGATTTCAAGGAAGGGATAGCGCTCTTGCGCCTCTTTCGGGGTTTCGATGGTGATGTCCATCCCCTGATACCGCCCCATGCCTGCCGCCCGCTCGAACTCCTGCATGCGCTCTTTGGAATGGGCCAGCCGGATAGAACCGGTGACATTATAGTTCATCGGGTAATCCACCTCTTCGCCCAAACGGCGGTACAGTTCGGTGGAATAGCGCTGCATGTTCATGATCGACCAGCTGGTGGAAAACGTCGGAATATTTCCCGCCGCATGCCATGTAGACCCGGCGGTCAGTTCGTTCTTTTCCAGAAGGACACAATCGGTCCAGCCTGCCTTGGCCAGATGGTAAAGCGCGGAGGCCCCGACCGCCCCGCCGCCGATGATGACTACCCGTGCAGTCGTTGGAAAATCAGCCATGTTGAACTCCTTAGTCGATCACCAGTCTGGCAGCGAGACCGCCAAACAGGATTGCTGTTATCTTGTTGAGGATTGCGACCCGCTTGCGCAGGACCGCCGAAAATGCACCTGACGCTGCGCCGAGGCAGAGACAGAAAATTAAGCCGAAAAACTGGAACACCGCCCCGAGCACGAGGATCTGCATCCAGATCGGGCCGATTGCCGGATCGGTGAATTGCGGGATGAAGGCAAAGATGAAAAGGGCGGTTTTCGGGTTCAACACGTTGGTCACAAAGCCGCGCCGGATTGCGACTGTGACGCTCTGCGCGGCGCGACCCCGCCCCACGTCCCCGTCGGCCCGCCATGCCTGTACCGCCAGCACCAGCAGATAGGCCGCCCCCGCATATCGGATCGCGCTATAGGCGGCAGGATGGGCCAGCAGCAGGGCAGACAAGCCCGCCGCTGCCATCAGAATATGCACTGCGATCCCGATGTTCACCCCGACCGCCGCCGCCATACCGATGCGCGGCCCACCCGAGATGCCGGAAGCCGAGACAAAGACGAAATCCGCGCCGGGGGTGAGGTTTAACAACAGACCGGCCCCGATAAAGGCCAGCATCACCGCAGGGTCAAATCCGGTAAGCACCTCCCACATCATCCCTGCTCCTTTTGAGGCAGACCGTCGGCAATCTCGTAATAATCGCCTTTATCGGCCACAAATATGTGTTTCTCCGTATGCAGGCCGGTGTCCCCGTCAAGGGTGCCGGTTCCGATGGAAGTGGCCCCTTCGCCGTCCATTTCCCAGAACAGCGATGATCCGCAGACCGAACAAAACCCGCGCCGCGCTGTGGGCGAGGATTGATACCATTGCAGACCGTCACTTCTGGTCAGGGTCAACCGGTCGCTTGGCACTTGTGTCGCGCTCCAGTAGTGGCCGCTGGTTTTGCGGCACTGGGTGCAGTGGCAGGCAACCGAGGGGCGCAAATCCCCGCTGACTTCAAAGGTGACAGCACCACAAAGGCAGGATCCGGTTTTCATCTGTTTCTCCCCTGAACGCGCATTAATACACCGGCGGCGCAATGGCCCAGACCGCCACCGCATCCTGATCCCAAGGGTTGGCCCAGCGGTAGGGTTCTCCACGGATGCGGAAACTGTCGCCCGGTTGCAGATCGAACTGATGCGCCCCCACCCAAAGCCGCAACCGACCCGAAATCAGATAGCCAACCTCTTGCGTGGGACGGCTTTCGAAATGGTCCATTTGCGCGCCAGCCTCGAATGTGGAATGGAACATTTCGAAATCATCGGTCAGATCGGGGGACAGCAACTCCTCTACCAGCCCGTCGTTCGTGGTGCCGATCCGGCGGCGGGCGCCCTTGCGCACAACGTAACCTTCTTCGCCCGCAATGGCCGGCGCCTGCCCGAAAAACAGCGAAACTGACACATCCAGCGCCTGCGCAAGGATTTTAAGTTCTTCGATGGAAGGATGGGAAATATCCCGTTCCACCTGACTAAGCCAGCCTACGGATTTCCCCGAAGCCTCTGCCAGCGCGGTCAGGGTGACATTGCGCAGTTTGCGCAAGGCCCGCAAATCAGCCCCGAGTGATGCAGAAAGCTGTGCTGACGTATCCGGCATGATTCCCCGCGTGTGAAATTATACATGAAAATTTCACCATAATTTTCATACTCGCAAGTCCAATTGCGACAAATTTTGAATTTTCAGACGTTTTTGACCATTTGGGTGCTATTCCCGAATCCAAAGCCGCGCCATAGTGTCGGGAATACTGGGGAGAACCATGCAGCGAAACGAGCTGACATTTCCAAGCACGTCTTTCTTGGGCCGCTTAAGCGATGAGTCGTGGAACGAACTGTCGTCCCTGTGGACGGTCAAAATGTACCGTGCCCGCCACTTTCTGATATCCGCCGACGACAAGGACAGTATGGATGTCTATTTCGTCATCGACGGCTCTATCCGCGCCACCGTTTACACGGATGCCGGACGGGAGGTATCGCTGCTGACCTTTTCGAATGGCGACTGCATCGGAGAGTTCTCGGCCCTCGACGAAGCCCCCCGCTCCAGCGATGCCATTGCAGAGCGGGACAGTATCGTCGCCCGCATCTCTCCTGAACAATTCAGAAGCCTTGTGAAAAAAAATCCGGATCTCAGCTATACTTTGCTGATGTTGCTGGTGGGGCATTTGCGCCGCCTGTCAAAACGGGTGATCGATTTCAACGCGAAATCCGCGGATGAAAGATTACGGGATGCAATCCTTGATCTGGTTGAAAAACGGGCCGGCAACGGGGATTCCGTTCTGATCGACCGTCCCCCGACCCAATCGGAACTGGCCGCCGTGGTGTTTTCCTCCCGTGAAAGCGTCGCCCGCGAAATGGGCCGGATGCGCAACGCCGGTGTTCTGTTGCGCGTCAAACGCAGCCTGCACGTACCAAGCGTGGCAAAGCTGCGCGACTATGTAGAATCCACCTCTCCCTGAACCTTCGCCTGACGGCTTTCCAAAGGAATCATCTCGACTCCCGTGCTGGAATTTTGATAGGAACAAAACCGGAACATAACTCTGTTAGTCTCATGCCGATCCGTCGAATCCTGTCTGTCTGGTTTCCCCATCTTGCCGCCGAAAGGGTGCTGCGCAACCACCGTGGGGCGTTGCTGCACCCGTTCGCAATTGTGGCCCAACAGGGCAATGCGCTGTCGCTTTCCAGCCTTTCGCCCGAAGCGGCTGCCGAAGGACTGCAGGTGGGGCAATCCCTTTCGGATGCACGGGCCTTTTGCCCCGAGCTGCTGACCGCGCCGGAAAACCCGCTGCAAGAGGCTGCCTTTCTGGCAGGATTGCGCCGCTGGGCAGGGAAATACACCCCTTGGGTGGCCAGCGAGGCACCGGCTTCCCTGTTGCTGGACATCACCGGTTGCGCCCATCTGTTCGGCGGGGAAAACGGTATGGCGGAAAGCATCACGCAGGATCTGGCCCGCCTGCGTCTGACAGGGCGGTTCGGAATTGCCGATACACCGGGTGCAGCCTGGGCATTGGCCCGTTATGCCGGACAGTCTGCGACTGCCCACCGTTCCGGCGATGCCATTGATCAGGAAGCCCGCGCCACCCGCTCGCGCGCCTTCAAGCGGCGCAACTGGGAAAAGGGCGGCCCTGCACCAAGCCGGATTGCCGCTGATCCCGACGCCCCGAGCATTGCACCACCCGGTGAAACCCGCAGCGCCATTTCCCGCCTGCCGGTGGCCGCCCTGCGGTTGTCAAAGGAGGATTGCGTCAATCTCAACCGGTTGGGGGTGCGGATCATCGCGGATCTGATCGGCCTGCCCCGCGCCGCCCTTGTGCGTCGCTTTGGCCGCGATGTGGTGATGCGGCTGGATCAGGCGCTCGGGGTGGATCCCGAACCGGTCTCTCCGGCGAAACGGACCCATCACTTTGCCACCCGCCTGTCCCTGCCCGACCCGATCGGCCTGCAGGATGACATCACTGCGGGCGTTGACCGACTGCTGCCCCCGCTCTGTGAAAAGCTGCGCAAGGCAGGACGCGGGGCACGACAGGTGCGGCTGTGGTGTTTTCGAACGGATCACACGGTCCAGATCATCGAAATCGGGCTGGCCCGCCCGAACCACGATCCCGACCGCATCCGCCCGCTGCTGTTGCTGCGCCTGCCCGATATCGAGGCCGGTTTCGGGATCGATACCCTGCGGCTTGAGGCGTTTCTGACCGAACCCCTGTCCGACATTCAGCACAAAGGCCATGCAGATGCGGTGGCCGCCGCCCGTGAACGCCGCGATAATACCGACACGACGAGCGACCTTTTGGGGCGGCTTGGCGCGCGGATCGGGCTGGACAGTCTGACCCGCCTGCATCCCGCAGACAGCCACATCCCCGAAAAGACTGCAACACGCATGGCCGCAGCCTATTGTGCACCTGCCCGAAACTGGCCCGAAACCTACCTGAACCGGCCTGTGACGCTCTTCCCGCCGGAACTTGTCACCCCTATCGACGAACAAACCACCCCGACCACGACGGCTCCGCCCGCCACCGGCCCGATGCCACCGCCCCCCTGCTTTCGCTGGCGACGGCGGGAATTTCACACCCGCAGCGCCAGCGGCCCCGAAAGGATTTCCCCCGAATGGTGGCTGGACGATCCCAACTGGCGCAGCGGCACACGGGATTACTGGCAGGTGGAAACCCGCACGGGGGAAAGGCTCTGGCTGTTCGAAACCAAGACACGCATGCGATCAGGGGGATGGTTTTGTCAGGGGGATTTCGGCTAGGCCGCCCCCGTCAGAGCCGCAGCCGCAGCAATCCGTAAGCCGCAAGCAGAATGGCAATGCAGCTTGCCAGCGCATAGGGCGCGCGCAGAGCAAGCTCCCTCCCGATTTCCGGCTCAACGACCGAGACCACCCAGCCGGCCAGCAACGCCCCGACCGGCATCATGCCCCAGCCGAAGAAGCGGTAAATGCTGTTCACCCGCCCCAACAACCCGTCCGGAATCAAGCGCTGGCGATAGGAGACCGTCACCACATTCCACAACAGGGCAGCGAACATTTCGATAAACAGCGCAAAGGCGACCACCCACGGATTGGACGTCGCAAAAATAAGAATGAACATCACCGGAAACAGGAAAAGAACAACTTGCAAGCTGCGCTCTGCCCCGAAACGCGCAGCGATGCCGGGACACACAATACCACCGACCACACCGCCAGCGGCTCCCGCCGTCAGCAGGAAGCCGTGGCCGACGCCGTTCAGCCCGAGAATTTCCTGAGAGAAGAGAACCAGCACGGTCAGCGCCATCACAGCCAGCATGTTGGAAACGCCCAGCATCAGGGCAAGACGCATCAGCTTGGGGTGCTGCACCAACCATCTGAAGCCCTCCAGAACCTCTGTAAACATGCTGCGTTTGGCAGGCATGGCACGGGGCGGCACCACAATCAGCCAGACCACCCAGGCCGCAACCGCAAAGGTCACTGCATCGAGCGCGAAAGGCGCAGGCACCGCATAGGCGATCAGCAGGCCGGCCAGCGGCGGACCAATGAAACTGCCCATGATCTGCTCAACGCTCCAGATCTGCCCGTTCGCCCGCTCCAGATCGCCCGGCGCGACCACCGATGGCAGGGCAGTTTGTGCTGCGTTATCCCGAACCACTTCGGCAGAGCCGAGCAGAAAGGCCAGACCGCAGAGCGCCAGAATATACAGGTTCACCTTATCATCCGGCGGCAGGTCCGGCAGAAAGGTGATCAGGGCAATCACCCCCGAGGTGAGCAAAAGCCGCAACAGATCGGCCATCACCATAAGGCGCTGACGGTCCCCCCGATCGGTAATGACACCGGCAGGCAGGGTAAACAGAAGCCAAGGCAGGCGGGTCGCAAAAGCGACATAACCGATAAGAACCGGATCCCGCGTGATCAAGGTAGCCAGCCAGGGGAAGGCCAGCGCGGAAACCCCGTCCCCCAGATTTGAAATTGCAGAAGCTGAAAATAGCAGCCTATAATTCCGGTTAGAATACAACAAAGACATGGGCTACTCTGTCCTGCCTTTCCACTTCAAAGTCAACTACCACAAGTAGAAGCAGGGTTAATTTACCCAGCCTGCCGGAAACAGATCAGCGCAGACATTGGTTTGACTGGCAGGTCGCGGCGTAGGAAGCCTTCTGCTTTTTGCTCGCGCCATGGTGGAACCGCCGGGACATGCATAAGGCAAAGAGCCCCGCTGACACCACACTTATCATGACATTACAGAAACTGGAGCAACCTCACCCGTCAAACCGTTTCACCCTGCGCTGCGGGTAAAGGTAAGTGTTTTCTCATCCGACAGCGCGGGTTGGAACTTATACCCGTCGAGATCAAAATCCTGCAAACCCTCAACCGTTTCCACACGGTTTTTGATGATATAACGGGCCATCGCCCCGCGCGCACGTTTGGCAAAGAAGCCGATCATCTTCAGTTCGCCGTTGCGTTCCTCTTTGAACGAAGGGGTGATTACAGGCGAAACCATCTTCTTTTCCTTCGCCGCTTTGAAATATTCGGTACTGGCAAGGTTAACCACGGGCGCACCACCTGAAGCCTCATCCAGTGCGCCACAAAGCTTTTCACCCCAATAGGCATAGAGCGTAGCACCCGCGTCGTTTTTGAGCCTGCTGCCCATTTCCAGACGATAAGGCTGGATCAAATCCATAGGGCGCAGCAAACCGTAAAGCCCGCTCAGAATGCGCAAGTGATCCTGCGCATAGCTGCAATCGGATTCATCAAAACCGGCAGCTTCCAGTCCGGTATAGGTGTCACCGGCGAAGGCAAACATGGCCTGCTTTGCATTCTCCGCAGAGGATTGCGCAGAAAAACCGTCAAACCGCGCCTTGTTCAGTTTCGCCAGATCCTCGCTGATGTGCATCAGGCTGCGCAGATCACTCACGCTCAACTTCTGCGCAATCGCAGCCAGCCGGTTCGCATCTTCCTGAAACGCCGGATAGGTTTCCGGCATAGGTTCTGCAGGTCGGTCAAAATTGAGCTTTTTTGCAGGGGAAAGCACAGCCAACATATCGGGTCTCCAGATTTTGTTGGGCCGCTATTACAGGAAGAAACGCCGGAAGACCAACCCCGATTGGCCAATAAATCCCGAACTCTGACCAAGCCTTACGGGATGGGGCAGAATAAACGAAGGCTGCCTGTTTAAGCAGCTTTCTCTGAATGAATTTCATCCAGAAAGGCGGCGCCGAACCGTTCTGCCTTAACCTCTCCAACCCCAGAAATTCGGGCCAGCGCGGCCAGATCGGACGGACGGGCCTGCGCGATCTTTGACAGGGTCGCGTTACTGCAATTGAGGTAGGTATCCATACCGCTTTCGCCTCGTGCCAAGCGCAACTGGGCCGTTTGCAAACGGTCGAACAAATCGCCGGCTTCCCGTCCGGCGAGCTTGCGTCTGGCGGGATGGACCTGTTCGGCTTCCCCGTTAATCACCTCAAGAAAAGCCGCGCCGTATCGCTCCAGTTTGACGGCTCCCACTCCCCCAATCCTTGAGAATTCGTCAAGCGAGCGGGGCCGTGCCTCAACCATATTGATCAAAGTGGCGTCGGGAAAAACCACGTATGCCGGTGCCTGAATGGCCTCCGCCAGCGCACGCCGCTTTGCCTTTAACGCCGAAAGCAGCGGTTCGTCCTCTTCGGCAACCATTGCGCGTACCTTGCTGGTCCTGCGGTTCTGACGCTGGATCGTATCGCGGCGCAATTCTATGCTTTCCTCACCTTTCAGGATTGGCCGTGCCCGCTGTGTCATGCGAAACGCACCGTGCCGTTCCATATCCGGCCGGATCAGATCATACCCCATCATTTGACGGAAAATGGCCTGCCACTGTGCCTTGTCATATTCAGCCCCGACACCGTAGGTCGGCAAGGCATCATGGCCGCGCTGGCGGATCTTGTCAGTTGCAACGCCGCGCAGGATATCGATCAGATGCCCCGCACCAAAGGATTCTCCTGTCCGCAAAACCGCAGAAAGCGCCTTGCGCACGGCATCTGTCCCGTCAAAAACCTCCGGCGGATTGGCGCAAAGATCGCAATTGCCGCAACCATCAATTTCGTCTCCGAAATAACGCAAAAGGACGCGACGGCGGCAGCGCCGCGCCTCGGCCAGCCCAAGCAGAGCGTTCAAACGCCCGTGGTCTGCTTCCTTGCGTTCGGGCGGGGCAAGTCCTTCGTCAATCTGGGCGCGGCGCAGGCGGACATCATCCGCACCGTAAAGGGTTAACGTATCGGCAGGCGCCCCGTCCCGACCGGCACGGCCGATCTCCTGATAATAGGACTCCATCGACTTGGGCAAATCCGCATGTGCCACCCAGCGGATGTCTGGCTTGTCGATGCCCATGCCAAAGGCCACTGTCGCGACGACGATCAACCCGTCTTCCCGCTGGAAACGGGTTTCGGCAAGTCGGCGGTCGTCCCGTTCCATTCCCGCGTGATAGTGCAACGCCGAATGCCCTTCGGACCGCAGGGCAGTGGCAAGTGTCTCACATTTGTTGCGCGACGAGCAATACACGATGCCCGACTGCCCCTTGCGTGCGCCAATAAAGTCAAGCAACTGGCGGCGCGGGCTGTTCTTGGGCTGGAACGCGAGGTTAATGTTAGGCCGGTCAAATCCGCGCAGGAATGTGGAGGGCGTCTCACCATCGAACAACCGGTTTACAATTTCCTCTCGCGACTGGGCATCGGCGGTTGCAGTGAACGCGGCCAGAGGCACGCCCAGTTCTTTGCGCAATGCCCCGATCCGCAGATAATCCGGACGGAAATCATGGCCCCACTGGCTTACACAATGGGCTTCATCAACTGCGATTAACCGTGTGCCGATCTTCCGCAGGAGCATCACCGTGCCGGGGTTGGCCAACCGCTCCGGCGCGATATAAAGCAGTTTCAAGGCACCGTCTTCCAATGCCTGAAAAACTTCCTCCGTCTCTTCCTCACTGTTTCCCGAAGTCAGCGACCCTGCGCCGACACCCACCGCATTCAGGGCGCGCACCTGATCCCGCATAAGGGCAATCAATGGCGAAATGACCACTGTGACCCCGTCCAGACAAAGAGCTGGCAACTGGAAGCACAGGGACTTTCCGCCCCCCGTCGGCATGATCGCCAACACGTTTTCACCAGCGAGAACCGCGTCCACCACTTCCTTTTGGCCATCGCGGAAAGCGGTAAAACCGAAAATTTCCGCCAGTAAATCCTGGGCTTTTGCCTGTCGGTCTAACATATTTGTTTTTCGTCTGCTCGTTCACTTGTAGTTTTGACAGGTTGATAAACGCTTAACAACCCGCAACCATCCAGCTTAATGCCCATTCCCAAGCCCCCCTGCATCCATTAGAAGGCGCGGTATCATGGCGTCAGAAAAACCGAAATCCCTGTTCTACTTCCTGCAGTACCTGCCCGTTGCAGCTTTGCTGGCGATCTCGAAACGGCTGCCTTTTGACGCCCGCGGCGCATTGGCGGGTGCGGTTGTCAGCTTTGCCGTGCGCTGGCTGCCGCCGTTCCGCAAACGGGTCGAGGAAGGGCTTTGCCGCGTTTACCCTGATATGCCCCGTTCGGAACGCAACCGCATTGCATCGGCAGTCGGGCGTAACATGGGACGGACCCTGACCGAAATTCTCTACAATGCGGAATTTGCCAGCAAAACCGACCGTTTCATCGCAAACGGGCCGGGGCTGGCAGCGCTCCATCAGGCCCACGCAGAAGGCAAAGGCGCTTTGATCGTGTCGGGCCATTTCGGCCAGTGGGAGGCGATCCGCCACTATCTGAAAGCCGAAGGGCTTGAAACCGGCGCTGTGTACCGTCCCAATTCGAACCCTTGGTATGAACCGCATTTTCTGGGCGGCATTCGCGAGGGCGGTGCACCGATCGTACCACGCAGTAATAGCGGAACGCTTCAGATGGTGCGCCACATCCGCAAAGGCGGATTCTTTGCAATTCTGGCGGATCAATATGTACAATGGGCTGAAAAAATTCCTTTTCTCGACCATATGACTTCAACCACCACATCTCCTGCGGAGCTGGCACTTAAATACAATCTGCCACTCGTCCCTGCCTTTGGATTGCGCGATGCTGACGGCCGAACGATCCATATTACTTTTGAAGAACCGATCGCCCACACTGATCCAGCCACGATGATGACCGAGTTCAATGCGCGGATAGCTGCGCGGATACATGCCAATCCCGGACAGTGGTACTGGTTGCATCGCCGTTGGAAAAACCTGTAACACCTTTCCATTCGCCCGTATTGTCTGACCAGAACTGACTTGGAAGAAACCGGTGCCGCACGCTGTGATTAAACTCCTTACCTATGTCGCGACGATACCATTACTTTTCTGGGTGGTGCTGCAAGTCCTGCTCCGGCGCGGCAGTTTAGACACTGCGAAAAACCGCTTGGGCATTTCTACGGAACAGACACCTGACAAGCCGTTGATCTGGCTTCACGCGGCATCGCTTGGCGAACTTACCTCAGTCAAACCGTTTCTGCTCTTCCTTGCGCGCAACTTTCCAGAGCATGTCCTGTTGATTACAACGAACAATCCTGCCGCGCTAACAGCAGCACGCGGCTGGGCCGATTTGCCGACCATTTTGCAATCAGCCCCGCTGGATGTGCCTTTTATTATCAATCGCTTCCTGAAGCATTGGAAACCTGTGGGTTTCATCAACATAGAAGGCGAGATCTGGCCGAACCGGTTTGCTGCTCTGGCAAAGAAGAACATTCCTTCCATTATGTTAAATGCCCGCCTTTCCGAACGATCTTCCGAAAAACTTTCGGTATTCGGAGCACGCGCGATGGGCTTGATGCACTTCAGACAGATTTACGCGCAGGATCCCCGCTCCGCAGAGAACTTCGAAACTCTGGGCGTTCCGCGGGACTGTGTTCGCACTATCCCGAATTTCAAATCTCTGGTGTCACTTCCTCCTCCTGATCCGCGCATGGTCGCGCGGTATGATCGTGAAAATACCTTACTGGCTGCTTCAACCCATGAGGGCGAGGAACCGTTGATTCTGGATGCGTTTCAGTCACTATTGTCAGAAAATCCTAATTTACGATTAATACTGGTGCCAAGGCACCCGAACCGCGTGCCGGGTATCGTCAGAACCGCGCAGCAGCAAAATCTGGAGGTGGGCATCTACGGCGAAAACCCTGTTCCGGAACAGGTTACTGTTGTGGACTCTCTGGGGAGCCTGCAACGCATCTATCCTCTTGCAAAGGTTACGCTTGTCGGGGGCTCGCTGGTGCCTGACATCGGCGGACACACCCCCTACGAGCCGCTTCGGGCCGGCAGTGCCATCGTGAGCGGGCCGTTTCATTCAAATTTCAAACAGGAATACGAGGTGCTTGCCCAATCGGAAGGCTGTATTCTGGCAAAAGAGACCGAACTGGCGTCCGCCCTGACAGATGCTTTCACTCGGGGAGATGATATGGCTGCGAATGCCCAGAAGGTTTACCCGTCGGCAGCGGATCCGACAGTGCTTTTCAATGACATAGCACAGAAGGTCGGGCTTGAATGATCAGTGAACTTGCATTTGCATCAAAACGTATCTTTCTGGGTGAGGCCTTTCTGGCGCAACATTCATGTAAAATTAATATTTTGCATGAAAACTTGGCTGGGAAAACCGTGGCAATCGTCGGCAACGCCCGCAGCCTGAGCGATCAGTCTTTCGGACCGGACATCGACCGGTGCGATCTGGTAATCCGGATGCACGCGGCGCCTCTGCCCCAGGCAGAAAGTCATGGAACGCGTACCTCCTGGCTGGCGCTTGGTATGCCTGTGCCACAGGAGATTATAGACGAACGGAAGCCTGACCGCCTGTTGTGGATGGCAAAGAAACGCAAGCGCCTGCGGGCACGCTTTGCAAATGCGAAAGGATTTTATCTACACCCCAAAACAGAATGGGACCGAATGGCAGATGAACTTAAGGCTCCGCCAACGACGGGCATCATGTTGATTGACCTCGTCGCGCGGTCCGAGGCTTCGGAAATTCATCTGTTCGGGTTTGATTTTTTTACCAGCCTGTCCCTCTCCGGTCGTCGCACGGCTGCTCAAGTTCCCCATGACTTTACCGCAGAGAAACACTTCGTTCAGAAGCTCGTCGCACGGGATCAGAGGGTTGTACACCACACTGATACACACTAACCACAGTTTCAAAGACTGATCAGGTGGACCAATGGACAAAGCGGTATCAATCAAAGACGCGATTCAGACCAACCTCGTGGGATTACGCGCGCTGGACGAACAGCTCGGGTCTGCCGAACTGGCTGCGGCGCTCGATGCGGCACTTGACCTGCTTTACGCGATGAAAGGCCGTTTGATCGTTGCCGGTGTCGGGAAAAGCGGGCTGATCGGGCGCAAACTTGCAGCGACCTTTTCATCCACGGGTACACCGGCCTATTTCGTCCATCCAGTAGAAGCAAGCCACGGCGATCTGGGCATGATCCAGTCTGACGATGTGGTGATGCTGCTAAGTTGGTCCGGTGAAACCCGCGAGCTTTCTGATTTGCTGGCGTATACCCGCCGCTTTGGCGTTCCTGTAATTGCCATAACCGGCAGCGCGAACAGCACGCTGGCCCGCTCCGCCGATGCCGCGCTGGTTCTTCCGAAAGCACCTGAAGCTTGTCCGCACAACCTCGCCCCGACCACCTCAACCCTTCTGCAACTCGCTATCGGCGATGCGCTGGCTGTTACCGTGCTTAAGATGAAGGGCTTTTCGGAAGAGAGTTTCCGCGATTTCCATCCGGGCGGCAAACTTGGTGCAGCATTGACACCGGTTCGGGACATAATGTTCAAAGACTCCGACCTGCCGACCGTCCATGAGGACGCGCCAATTATCGAAGTGCTCGGGGAAATATCCCGCAAGACCCTTGGCATCGTCGGTGTACTTGATGAAAGCGGCGCCCTTAAGGGGGTGATCACGGACGGGGACATCCGCCGCTATCTGGAGGCAAATTCCGCCGGTTCCATGAAAGAGGCGATGTGGGAGAAACTCGCAAGCGCCCTTATGACGCCCGGATCGGTGCATCTGGAACCGCAAAGATCTTGCGCACGCGCCTTGCACGTCCTTCAAAGCAACAAGATTTCAGCGGCTTTCGTCATCGAAGACGGCAAGCCGGTCGGGGTTGTTACCCTGATCCAGCTCTTGTCCCTCGGCGTTGCCTAAAGGCGCCTCCGCGCCCGATTTACATATCGATACAACCGGCGACTTCCACATTACCGTGTTTGAGGATGGGGCAGCCTTTTGCCAGTTCCACAGCTGCATCAATTGAGTCCGCTGAAACGATTGTGTAACCGGATGCCGGATTCGATCCGCCATCATCCGCGACCCCTTGCGCACTCACGGTTTTACTCTTGCCGACGGGTGCACCGCCGTCCACCACAGCCTCCCCCATGTCGGCATACCATTGCTGCCAGGCCTCCATCTCCCGTGCGCCTTCTTCGGGGGTGTCGGGCATTTTGCCGCCATGAAATACAAATAGAAAATTGGGCATATTATTCTCCAGTTCGAGTTCATTAAAAATTAATCTGCACGAAAGCTTGATCCTGCACCTTCAGGACCGGCTGCTTTGCGAAGCTGCACCAAATCCAAAGACTGCCTCATACGACAAAACCTGTACCTGAAAGCCTAACACATTTCGTTGCTTGAAAGAATTTTTATTACGGGTAGGGTCTGCCCGATAAAACCCCAAGTCCTTTCTTACCCATAGGTTAACGCGATGAAACTCTCGGAAAACATGCAAGGCGCCGCCTTGATGACGGCCGCAATGGCGGGGTTTGCACTGAATGATGCTGCGCTGAAATTCGGCGGCAGCGACATGGGCCTGTTTCAGGCGATTTTCCTGAGAGGTATATTTGCCGCCCTGCTGATCGGTGTCTTCGCTTACATGCGCGGGGCATTGCAATCGCCGCCGTCGTTCCGCGATTCAGGCTGGATCGCCCTGCGCTCTTTGTCTGAGATCGGCGCGACGCTCAGCTTTCTGACCGCCCTGTTCCATATGCCACTGGCGAATGTGACGGCCATTCTGCAAATCCTGCCCCTGACCATCACACTGGCTGCGGTTGTGTTTCTGGCCGAACCCATCGGTAAAAAACGGATACTGGCGATCCTCGCAGGTTTTCTCGGGGTACTGATTATCATCCGGCCCGGCACCTCCGATTTCAACGCTTATGCCCTGCTCGGGTTGCTGGCCGTGGCGTTTGTGACGGTGCGCGATATTTCTGCGCGCCAGCTAAGCGTTAATGTCTCAAGCCTTTTCGTCGCCTTTGTCGCCGCCCTGGTCATCATGCTGACAGGGGCAACGGGTGTCATTTTCAGCCAGAGTTGGGCGCCCACATCCCCGTCCGAACTGGGCATTCTTGCCCTTGCCGCCTGTTTCCTGTTCGTGGGGTATTACTGCTCCGTTGCCACCATGCGGGTGGGCGAGGTCGCGGTCGTCACACCGTTCCGCTATTCCATTTTACTTTGGGCTATTGCGCTCGGCTGGATCATCTTCGGAGATGTACCGGACGGTTGGTCGATCCTCGGTATGGCCATTATTTTCGGATCAGGCGTTTTTGCAATGTGGCGGGAGCGGAAAGTGAAGCGCAAGGCTGAACGGCTTTCGAAACAGCGTCAGACAGCGGTAAAGGCAGGGCTTGCCAGCGACATGCCACCGGTTAATCTGCGATAGAAACCGGCCTTCATACTGCCGCGCAACAGAAAGCAATTCCCATGCCCCAAACCATTACCAAACACGTCAAGGATATGGTCGCCGAAGCGAATACCCGCGTGACAACAATTCCGACAACTCAAGCCTTTGATCTGGTGAACAGCCCGGATCACGTATTGGTGGACCTGCGGGACTTTCGCGAACTGAAACGGGGCGGTAAAATTCCCGGCGCGTTTTCCTGTCCGCGCGGGATGCTGGAATTCTGGATTGATCCGGACAGCCCCTATCACAAAGAGGTTTTCAATCAGGAAAAAACCTACGTCTTTTACTGCGCCAGCGCATGGCGGTCTGCACTCAGTGCGCTGGTTGCACAAGAAATGGGATTGAAACCTGTTGCCCATATCGAAGGTGGTTTCGGAGCATGGGTCAAGGCTGGCGGTCCCGTCGAAACCGTGGAATAGCGCCGGCCCTGCCTGTCACGCGCGATAGGTGATCCGACCACCGCAAATGGTTGCAACCGGCCGGGCCGCACCCAACTGGTCCGGCGCAACACTCTCCAGATCGGTGTCCATCACCACCACATCAGCCATCATACCGGCCCGCAAACGGCCTTTGCGGTTCTCGTTGAACTCCACCCAAGCGTTGTCACGGGTGTAGGACGCCAATGTATCCCGCAGTGTCTGGCGCTGGTCGGGCCAGTGATCGGGCAGATCCACGCCTGCAACTGCCCCCTGAATGGTTGGCATGACATCCACCGGCACCACCGGCCAGTCGGTCGAGAAAATCACCTTGGCGCCAGAGTTGCGAATGGTCTGCCATGCGAAGGCATGTTCATACTGGAAATCATGAAGAAGGTAGCCTTTTTCATAAGGCGGAAAGAACCCGCCAAGGGGCGAGTGTAACGGCTGGATGGACGCCACAACGCCAAGTTCGGCAAAGCGCGGTATATCGTCGGGATGCACGGTTTCGATATGTTCGATCCGGTGGCGGCTGTCACGGGGGCCATTGGCACGCCGCGCGGCCTCGTACCCGTTAAGTGTCTGGCGCACGGCAGCATCCCCGATGGCATGAACTGCAATTTGCAGCCCCATCGCGTCTATGCGGGTACAGGCCTCGTCAAAATGTTCGGGCGAAAACAGCGGCGCACTGCAACTGTCTGTGTTCGGATAGGGCTGCAACATATAGGCAGTGCGGCTGTCGATCACCCCGTCCATGAACATCTTGACCCGAGAGGACCAGACCATATCACCTTTATAAGCCGCGCGCATTTCTGCGGCTTCTGCGATCCTGTCCAGCGGGTCGGTGTGTTTCAGGTGCATCGGCACTTCGGTCCGGCACAAGAGATCACCGTCCTCCTCCAGTGCAGCCAGCAATTCGAGCTGATAAAAATTGCCATCCATATTATGCAGACCGGTAATCCCGTGAGAGGCGCAATGCTCCAGTCCGCGCAGCATCACCGCCTTGTCCACGGCCCGTTCCTTGGAAGTTGCCGGTGGCTCGGGATTTGCGCCGGTCATCAGGCCGAGCATCTCCCGCCCGCCCAGCGCAGTGCAATCCAGTACCGCTTTATAGGCTCCGGGCTCGCGCAGTTCTCCGGCTGCGGTGCCGTCTTCAGCCATCACCACTTCAGAGCCTTCGTCCACCTCTGCGCCGTGCAACAGACCTGCCATTTCCAGCGCCTTGGTATTGGCCCAAACCGTGTGATGGTCCGAGGCCATAGCCGCAAACGGGCGGTCCGGCATCGCCGCATCCAGATCCTGACGGGTAATCGGGCGGTCGCCCATCGCATGATAGTCTATGGCGCTGGCAAAGAGGAGCGGATCATCGGGGCGGGATTCGGCATAGGGGCGCACCGCTGCCGCAATCCCATCTACGCCTTCAGCACCATAGAGATTCAGGTAATCCAGTTCTGCTGCGCCCTGAAACAGATGCACATGGCTGTCAATAAATCCGGGGAGCACGGTGCCACCCTCCGCGTCGATTACTTGGGCGGTGCCTGCGATCTCTTTGATTTCCGCAGTGCTGCCCACAGCGGCGATCATGCCGTTCTTTATTGCCAGCGCTTCGGCGTCCGGCCCGTCAAACGTGATGACGCGGCCATTCAGGATTACCAGATCCATATTTTCGGTCCTTCAGGAAAAACGGCGCACCCCACCACAGGATGCGCCGAAAAGATGTTTTACTTTTGCAGTTCGGTCCAGATTCTTGTGTAAATCTTGGTGGCTTCAGGCGGGCAGACTTCGGCAATATAAGCCGCGCCTTTCAGGTCGGCCGGAATGTTTACTTCCGGTGCATCCGCCATATCCGCTGGCATGAACTCTTCAGAACCGCTGATCCCGTTTGCATAGCGTGCAAATTCGGAAATCAGGGCCGCATTCTCGGGCGCCATGATAAAGTTCATAAACGTTTTGGCGTTGTCAGGGTTCTGCGCATCGGCAAGAACGGCAACGTTATCCATCCAGACGGGAAAGCCTTCCTGTGGATAGCCGAACACGATGTCCTCGTTTTGCAGGCGGGCACGGAAGGACGCGCCGTTCCAGTTCACACCGGCAGACAGGTCGCCTTTTGCGTATTTTTCAATCGCGCCGTAATCAATCGACAGCCAATGCGGTTTCGCTGCCATCAGTGTATCACGAACTTTCTTGAGCACATCCTTATCAGCGGTGCATTGCTCGCCGCCAACGTATTTAATCGCCATGCCCATCACGTCATTCATTTCAGGAACAACGTTGATCTTGCCTTTCAGTTCTTCCGGCGGGTCAAGAACGATGGCCGAAGTGTTCGGATCGCCATCATAGACCGAGGTATTGACCGTAACGCCTACGGTACCCCATTGCCACGGCACGGTGTAATTCCGGCCCGGATCAAACGCTACATCAACCCACTGCGGGTCCATGTTCTTGAAGTTTTCCATTTCATTGGGCTTGGCTTCCATCAAAAGCCCTTCGTTAATCCAGATTGGCACATAGGTGCCTGACGGAACCACGATATCGAACCCGTGACCACCGGCCTTCACCTTGGCCAGCGCGGTGTCGTTACTGTCGTAATCCGTGACCGTCACCTTGATGCCGGTTTCTTCTTCGAACTTCTTGATCAGATCGGGGTTCGTATAGTTGCCCCAGTTGTATATATTCAGCTCGCCATCTGCAAAGGCAGGCGCGCCCAGCGCAGCCGCAATCCCGATGGCCGTTACCAACGTTTTCATGTCAGTTACTCCCTGTTCGTTTGTGTTCCGCCCTTGGAAAGTAGGTAGAACGCGATCACAAGAGCGACTGAGATCGCGAGCAAAGCTGTCGATATGGCGTTGACTTCCGGTGTAATTACGCGGCGCATTTGACCGAGCATATAGGTCGGCAGAGTATCCTGCCCCGCAGATTTCACAAATTCGGTAATCACCACATCGTCCAGCGATATGACAAAGGCCAGCATACTGCCCGCCAGAACACCTGGCCAAAGCTGTGGCAGCGTCACGCGGCGGAAGACCCGCCACGGTGTACCGTACAGGTCCGCCCCCGCCTGTTCGAGGTTCAGGTCCATACCCTGAAGCCGCGCGCGGATCGGCATATATGCAAAAGGGATACAAAAGGCAGAGTGGGCGATAATCAGGTACATCAGTCCGGTGTACCCCGTAGCCACTTTGATCATGGCAAAGAAGATCAGCAGCGCCACCGCTGTGACAATTTCGGGGATCATCAAGGGCTGGTTGATCAAAGCAAAGACAAAGGTATAGCCACGAAACCCTCTGGTCCGCGTTGTCGCCAGCGCCGCCATCACTGCTGCACTGGTGGCAATCAGAGAGGCGCTTGTCGCGATAATCAGGGACAGGATTGTTGCATCCTGTACCTTTTCATTCTGCCAGGCCTTCACGTACCATTGCCACGAAAACCCTTCCCAAATCGCTATGCTTTCACCCTTATTAAAGGAATAGACCACCAGCAGGATGATCGGCAGGTAGAGTACCAGAAAGCATAGCAGCGCAATAGGAACGAAACCGGTCTGGCGGCGGACATCAAACGCTCGGGATTTAGCCATGAGACATCTCCTCACGGCCAGCGGCCCGCACGTAAACAATCAGCGCAACCATCACGATAGCAAGCAGGGTGATCGACAGAGCCGCGCCAAGGGGCCAGTTCCGCCCCTGCCCGAATTGCAGTTCGATCAGGTTGCCCAGCATCAACTGTTTTCCCCCGCCCAGCACACGCGGCGTCACATAGGCACCAAGGGAGGGCACAAAGACAAGGATCGAACCAGCTATCACACCGGGCTTCACGATGGGAAAAATCACCCGCCGCAGCACCCGCCAGCGAGAAGCGTAAAGGTCATAAGCCGCCTCTACCAATGAAAAGTCGAACCGCTCCATCGCGGCATAGATTGGCAGCACCATCAGCGGCAGATAGACATAGAACATGCCCAAGGTGATCGCAAATTCGGTAAACAACATCTGGATCGGCTGGTCGATTATTCCCAGTCCGATCAACAAAGAATTTACCACCCCTTCGTTCCGGATGATCTCCATCACCGCAAAGGTGCGGATCAGCAGGTTGGTCCAGAAGGGGATCATGATCAGCAGCATCCAGATGTCGCGCTTGTCCTTGGGCCGTGTCGCAATGAAATAGGCAGTCGGGAAGCCCACAATAAAGGCGACCAGTGTCGTCATCAGCGACAGTTTCACAGAACGCCAGAAAATCGAAAGATGCGCATCCGAGAAGGAAAGCGTGTCATCAAAGAAGTCACGCTCCACCACCACATTGAACCATGCGTCGGTGGAGAACTTCCAGACGACCCCGCCATAATCACCCGGTGTCAGGAATGAATAAAGCACGACGATCAACAGCGGACCGGAGGCCGCAAACAAGAGGATCAAAAGCGCTGGCGAAAGCAATAACCAGCGGCGGCGGGTGGCTTGGGTGTCGGATGCCTGTGTCATCAGTCCCTCAGCACCTGACCGACTCCGGCCTCAAAGCTCACGCCAACTTTATCACCGACTTCGAAACCTTCGCCGGTGTTGGGCTGGTTTTGTTTGCGCACCACAAAGGCAGAGCCTCCGTCGAGCGTTATATGATAATGGGTATCGGTGCCAAAATAGACGATGTTTTCCAAAACACCGTCGAGCAAGCCGCTCTCTTTGGTCAGAACCGCGTGTTCTGGGCGCACTGCAAGCGTGACCGCACCGGATTGTCCGCCCCCCTGTACTGCCCGCGCCGCAACAGTTTTACCGGACGGAAGTGTCACGGTTGCGACCTCTCCGGCAACCGACTGAAGCGTTGCTTCCAGAAAATTTGTATCCCCGATAAAATCCGCCACGAAGCGTTCGGCGGGATGGTCATAAATGTCTTTCGGCCCGCCGATCTGTAATATCCGACCCGAGCTCATCACTGCGATCCGGTCAGACATCGTCAGGGCTTCTTCCTGATCGTGCGTGACAAATACAAAGGTGATGCCGGTTTCCGATTGCAGACGCTTCAGTTCGATCTGCATTTCCTTGCGGAGTTTGAAATCAAGCGCTGACAGGGGCTCGTCCAGCAGCAGGACTTTCGGTCTCGGGGCCAATGCCCGGGCCAGCGCCACACGCTGTTGCTGCCCACCGGAAATCTGGCTGGTCATCCGGTCGGCCATGGGGGCCATTTGCACCAGTTCCAGCATCTCGCCAACGACCTGTTTGATCTCTGCTTTGGGACGGTCCTGCATCTCCAGACCAAACCCTATATTCTGGGCCACAGTCATATGCGGGAACAGCGCGTAATTCTGGAATACCGTGTTTACCGGCCGCGCATAAGGCGGCAGCGGCAGCACATCCTGCCCTTCGATTGTTAACGATCCGCTGGTTGGGTCAACAAATCCCGCAATGGAGCGTAGCAAGGTGGTTTTACCGCAACCCGAGGGGCCAAGAAGCGTGAAAAATTCGTTCTGCCGTATCTCTACATTGATGTCGTCAAGGGCGGTGAAAGCATTGGCGCCTAACCCGAAGGTTTTCGACAGACCGGAGATTTCAATCATTGTGCCTCTGCTGAATTGCTGGAGCGGTATTCTTCCGGACGGCCACGATTTGGCGCCACCCATCGCCTACCTTAGCGTCAACAGTCTGTCCTGAGTCAACGAGTTTATTTTAATTTGCAGGCTGAAAATAAGGCAGTTTGCCTACATATCGAACACCGCCCCGACATAGATAAAAAGATTGAGTGACAATAACTTACAATCCGTTCACCGGAACCTTCAGCACCGGGTTCCCGTCGTCGTCCGTTGGCATGACCCCTGCGCGCATGTTCACTTGCAGGGACGGAATGATCAGCTTGGGCATCGCCAGTTGCGCATCCCGTTCGGTGCGGAATTTGATGAACTCCTCGCGGGTTTTTCCGCCGCCTACGTGGATGTTGTGGATCTTCTCCTCGCCCACGGTGGTTTCCCATTTGATGTCCCGCCCGTTGGGGCCGTAATCATGACAGATAAACAGGCGCATCTCGTCCGGCAGCGCCAGCACTTTCTGGATACTGTCGTACAACTGACCTGCATCGCCGCCAGGAAAATCCGCCCGTGCCGAGCCACCGTCCGGCATAAACAACGTGTCCCCCGTGAAGGTCGCATTGCCGATCACATGCACCATACAGGCAGGGGTGTGGCCGGGGGTGTAGATGGCAAAAGCCTGCATAGTGCCGATCTGGTAGGTATCCCCATCCCTGAACAACGCATCAAACTGCGACCCGTCCCGCTGGAATGCGGTGCCTTCGTTGAAGATCTTCCCGAAGGTTTCCTGCACCTCCATGATCTTCTCACCCACACCAACCTTACCGCCGAGCTTCTCTTGTATATAAGGCGCCGCGCTCAGGTGGTCGGCGTGGACGTGGGTTTCGATTATCCAGTCAAGCGTCAGCCCGCGGCTGGTGATTTCGGCAATCAGCGCATCGGCGTGGTCATAGGTGATCCGTCCTGCTGCGTAATCAATGTCCATAACACTGTCGATAATGGCACAATGCTCACTGGCCGGATCTTTGACGATGTAGCTAACCGTGTTGGACTCCGCATCAAAATGCGCCGAAACCTCTGGCTTGACATCCATGTTCACCGGATAGTTCATCTGCAATCCTCCGCAAGCTGGGTATTCCCTTGCAAGTGTTGCACAGGTGAAGCGGCTGCCGCAAATGCAAATCCGGTTTAGTCCAGCGCCGCCACAAGGATCGCCACAAAGGCCCCGCCCAGCACGAACCACGCCATCTGACGCCACCGCGAAACCGGACGGCGGGTTTCCGGCGGGGCGGCGGTCCGCAACAAGGCATTTTCCACCAGCTGCGGCAGTTGCGGCCCGAAGCGGGACAGGGTGCGCATGGTTCGGCCCAGATCGCGGACGATCGCCTTTGGCCCCAGATTGTCGGTGATGTAGGTTTCAACCACCGGCTTGGCCACTTCCCAGATATTAAGGGACGGATCGAGAGAGCGCCCGACCCCTTCCACAACAACCATCGTCCGTTGCAACAGGATCAGTTCGGTGCGGGTTTCCATGCCAAAGCGTTCGGTCACGTCGAACAAATGCCCCAGCAGCCGCGCCATGGAGATTTTGGTGGCATCCTGTCCGAAAATCGGCTCCCCTACGGCCCGCAGGGCAAGGGCAAACGCCTCTACATCCTGATGGGCGGGCACATAGCCCGCTTCGAAATGCACTTCGGCCACGCGGCGGTAATCCTTGCGGATGAAACCGATCAGGATCTCCGCATAAACGCGGCGGGTGTATTCGTCGATCTGCCCCATGATCCCGAAATCCAGCGCGACAAGATCGCCATCCGGCCCCACCTTCAGGTTGCCCTGATGCATGTCCGCATGAAAGAACCCGTCCCGCAGCGCGTGGCTGAGAAAGACCTGCACAATCCGTGCGCCCAGCGCAGGCAGGTTGTAACCAGCACTCCGCAGCGCCTCCACATTGCTAAGCCCGATGCCTTCCACCCATTCCAGTGTCATCACAGAACGGGCAGAGTGCTGCCAGACCACACGGGGCACGCGGAAGCCTTCATCGCCTTCGGTATTGGCATGGAACTGATCGGCGGCACTTGCCTCCATCCGCAGGTCCAGCTCTCCTTTGACGACGGATTCAAAGTGGTTGATCACCTCGGTCGGATGCAAACGGCGGCTGGAAGGGGACAGCAGTTCGATCATCTGCGCTGCAAAATGAAAAGCGTCGATGTCCTTACGGAAGGCCCGCTCGATTCCGGGACGCAGGATTTTCACCGCAACGTCCTGCCCTGTGTCTTGCAACCGCGCGTGGTGCACCTGTGCAATTGACGCGGCTGCAACCGGCTCGGAGAATTCCGAGAAAATCTGCTCGACGGGGGCGCCAAGTGCGTATTCAATCTCGGCACGGGCCTCTGCCATCGGGAAAGGCGCAATCTTGTCCTGCAAGACCTGCAATTCCCGCGCCATTTCCGCCCCGACCACATCGGGGCGTGTGGACATTAACTGGCCAAATTTGATGTAGGCGGGACCAAGCGCCGTAATCGCCCGCAGCATCGGAGGCTGGGCCGGATCCCCTTTCAGGCCAAGCCATTTGAACGGCCAGCCGAGCACCCGCGCGGCAAATCGGACAGGCGCGGGGGCATCCACCGCTTCAAGCGCCATCTTCATCGCGCCGGTGCGTTCAAACGTGGCTCCGGTGCGGATCAACCGCCAGATATTATGAGGTCCGCGCATGTCAGATTTTCCACCCGCTGTGCAGCGCGGCGATGCCCAAGGTCAGATTGCGGTACTTGGCATTTTCAAACCCCGCATCCTTCACCATCTGCAAGAAGGTGTCCTGATCGGGGAATTTGCGGATCGATTCCACCAGATACTGGTAACTGTCTGCATCATTGGCGATGATCTTGCCCATTGGCGGGATGACATTGAAAGAGTAGCGGTCATAGGCCCATTGCAGCGCGGGGTTCGGTATCTGCGAAAACTCCAGCACCATCAACCGCCCCCCCGGACGCAATACGCGGTAGGCTTCGTTGAGGGCTTCCTGCGGACGGGTAACATTCCGGATACCGAAAGAGATCGTGTAAACGTCAAAGGAGTTATCTGCGAAAGGCAGCGCCATCGCATCGCCGCAGACCCAATCCAGATGATCGGCCAGATCCTCCGCCTCGGCCCGCAGACGCCCTGCATCAAGCATGCCTTGGGTCATATCGAACACTGTTGCGTGAGCTTGCGGTGCGCGTTTCAAAAACCGGAAGGAAATATCCCCTGTTCCGCCCGCCACATCCAGCAACTTTTGCGGACCGCGCGGTGCCAGCCAGTCCATCATCGCATCCTTCCAGATCCGGTGGATGCCCATGGACATAGCGTCATTCATAATATCGTATTTTGACGCCACATTGGAAAACACCCCGTGTACCATGCCTGCCTTGGCGTCTTCATCTACGGTCTGAAACCCGAAATGGGTGGTCTTTTGCGATTCGGTCATGGTCTGGCCCTCGGGTCTTGTGTTCGGACTATATATAGGGTGATTGAAACAGAGGAAATGCGGCATGGTTGTTTGTCGCAGTTTATCCACCAGATACGGAGAGGCCGATGCCCGAACTTCCAGAGGTAGAAACAGTGCGGCGCGGGCTGGAGCCTGCAATGGTAGGCAAACGGATTGCCCTTGCCGATGTGCGCCGCCCCGATCTGCGCTGGCCCTTTCCTGAACGCATGGCCGACCGCCTGACGGGGGCGCGGATCGAACGCTTGCGCCGACGCAGCAAATATATTCTGGGGGATCTTGATACCGGCGAGACCCTTCTCATCCATCTTGGAATGTCAGGCCGGATGCTGATCGCGCAACCGAACGCAGACAACGGGCGCGATATGCTGGGGGAATTTCACCACCTGCACCCTGCCCCCGAAAAACACGATCATGTCGTCCTGGATATGGAAGACGGCACGCGGATCACCTTTAACGATGCCCGCAGGTTTGGCGCGATGGACCTGTTTGCCACCGAACTGGGCGAAGCGCATAAACTGCTCGCCGTGCTCGGGCCGGAGCCTTTGGGCAACAGCTTTGACGATGACTATTTCAAAGCGGCATTAAAAGGGAAGAACACACCGATCAAATCCGCCCTTCTCGACCAGCGCATCGTTTCGGGACTGGGTAATATCTATGTTTGTGAAGCGCTCTGGCGCACCGGCATTTCCCCCCTGCGCAAGGCTGGTGGTATCAGTGCCAATCGGGTCGCCTCTCTGGTGCCTGCGATTCGACAGGTTCTGGCCGAGGCCATCGAATCAGGCGGATCTTCCCTGAAGGATTACCGGCAGACGGACGGCGAACTGGGGTATTTCCAACACAGCTTTGCCGTCTACGGCCGCGAAGGCGAACCTTGCAGGAAACCCGATTGCGCAGGCAATATCAAACGGGTGGTACAATCGGGACGGTCGAGCTTCTTTTGTAACACCTGCCAGCGGTGATTTGGCCCCAGACTTGAAACCGGTGCTGGGCGTGATAAGGCTAAACGCTTGAGAAACAGCAAGTGAGTGCTCTAATGGGCTATGAAACCCTGATTGTAGACATCGACGACCACGTGGGTGTGATCACCCTGAACCGGCCGGATGCCCTGAACGCCTTGAACCAGCAATTGCTCAAAGAGCTGGCCGCGGCCTTGGGCGTGATGCAAGAGAACGAAAAAGTACGCTGCATCGTTCTGACCGGAAGCGAAAAGGCTTTCGCAGCCGGCGCGGACATTAAAGAAATGTCCGAACAATCTTTCGTCGATATGTTCTCGTCAGATTTTTTCACTGCAGAAACCGAAGCGATCCTGCGCTGCCGCAAGCCGATCATCGCAGCCGTATCGGGTTATGCCCTTGGCGGTGGTTGCGAACTGGCAATGATGTGCGACTTCATCATCTGCTCGGACACAGCGAAATTCGGCCAGCCCGAAATCAACCTTGGCGTTATTGCCGGAATCGGTGGCTCCCAGCGCCTGACCCGCTTTGTCGGCAAATCCAAATCCATGGAAATGCACTTGACCGGCCGCTTCATGGACGCAGAAGAAGCCGAACGCTCCGGTTTGGTCAGCCGAATCGTTCCGGCCAAAAAGCTGATGGAAGACGCAATGGCCACAGCGGCCAAGATTGCCGAGAAGTCCACTTTGGCCACAATGGCAGTGAAAGAAGCGGTCGACCGCTCTTATGAAACCACTCTGCGCGAGGGCATTTTGTTCGAACGCCGTTTATTTCATTCACTTTTTGCCACAGAAGACCAATCCGAAGGCATGTCTGCCTTCATGGAAAAACGCTCTGCAAAATTCCGGGGCAAGTAACACACAAACTTTCGCGCTTCAGACCGTTGACTTATTGGCAAACTGGTCCTAGAAGCGCGTTTCATCTTTCGACTCCGTAAGATCAGGATATTTATAATGGCTAACTCGCCACAAGCGAAAAAACGCGCGCGCCAAATCGAACGCCGCACCGAAGTAAACAAAGCCCGCCGCTCGCGGATCCGCACTTTTCTGCGTAAAGTAGAAGAAGCGATCACAGGTGGTGACCAGGCTGCTGCCGCTGCTGCTCTGAAGGCTGTACAGCCAGAAGTCATGCGCGGTGTCTCCAAGGGTGTTCTGCACAAGAACACAGCCAGCCGTAAAATTTCTCGCCTGTCCGCACGCGTGAAAGCAATGGCCGCCTAAAACAGGCTGCCATCGGCGTACACAAAAGATGCAGGGCTTATGGGCCCTGTTTTTTTGTGCCCGAATGACAGCAATCGCCCTGTTGCGATCGCCTTGTGTATTTCGGACACACCTTCAACTCTTCCTGCTTATTCGCGGATGTTCCGCTTTTAGTCCCGTTGTCGGAATCGGCAGCGTTTACTAGATTGGCCGGACCGTTCCGGATTTTGCTCCCGGAGCATTTCTGAGATGGGAAAGCTTGTAAAACACCACCGAACCGTGGTGAAATTTTCCGTGCGCGATCAGAATTTATCCAATACTTCCAAGATGTTACATAAGTGCAGATTCGGATAGCAATTTGCGAGTCAACAGAGAAGAGTCGTTGTCCGCCGCGCCTTGCAGTTGCTATCAACGACGGGTGATTCATCGCAAAGCGAAGAATCGAAGAACAGAATAGTCTTTGAATCGGGGCAGACACATCATGACAAACAAGGTTTCAGAAGTTGAACCTCAGCTGGCTTGGGAAATGCTGCGCGATCACGAAGATACAGTATTGGTGGACGTGCGCACACAGGCTGAATGGTCTTTTGTGGGGCTCCCCGATCTTTCTGAGCTGGGCAAACAACCGCTGCTGATTCAATGGATGACCTTGCCCGCTATGCAACCGAACCCGGACTTTCTGGACGGGCTCGTAAACCAGCTGGACGGTGCTGCGCCGTCCCGGATCTTCTTTCTGTGCCGATCAGGTGCCCGTTCTATGGCTGCTGCATCACTCACCGCCGAAGCCTTTGCTGCGCAAGGCAAGACAGTGGAATGTGTGAATATTGCCGAAGGGTTTGAAGGAGATCTGAACGAGAACCGACACCGCGGGGATCTGAACGGCTGGAAGGCAAGAGGATTGGCCTGGCGGCAATCTTAAAGACGAATTTGGGGAAAGAATGAAGACTGATGTTTGGGGCTCAGTACAGGACCGGCTGCGCGATGATTTAGGAGCAGATGCTTATAAGAACTGGATAGAACCGCTGGTTTTTGAAGGATTCGAGGCAAATGTTGCACGTTTCAAAGCGCCCACCGGATTCCTGGGCAATTGGGTATCACGGAACTATTCCGACAAAATACAAATGCTCTTCTCCGAGCATGGCGCCGATGTAGCACGCGTGGAATTTGCAACAGGTGTTGCAAAGAAAGCCGCAACCGCGGGGACGGCGAATCCGGCTCCCGCCAACGCCGGCAAGCCTGCAGTACCTGCTGCCCAATCTCAGGCGACCGGTTCTCCCGAACTGCCCGGCGCCCCACTGGACGCACGCTTTACCTTCGATGCTTTTGTCGTAGGCAAACCGAACGAGCTGGCCCACGCTGCGGCCCGTCGCGTGGCCGAAGGCGGCCCCGTTACGTTCAATCCACTGTTCCTTTATGGTGGGGTTGGCCTTGGTAAAACCCACCTGATGCACGCCATCGCCTGGGAAGCCCGCCGCCGCGATCCCAACGCGCGTGTGCTTTATCTTTCGGCAGAGCAGTTCATGTACCGTTTTGTGCAGGCCCTGCGTTTCAAGGACACGATGAGCTTCAAGGAACTGTTCCGCTCTGTAGACATTCTGATGGTCGATGACGTGCAGTTCATCGCCGGAAAGGACAGCACACAGGACGAGTTCTTCCACACATTCAACGCCCTGGTTGATCAGAACAAACAGATCGTGATTTCAGCAGACCGTGCCCCCGGTGAAATCGACGGGCTGGAAGAACGCATCAAATCCCGTCTTCAGTGGGGTTTGGTCGTAGACCTGCACCCGACAGATTACGAATTGCGGCTGGGCATCCTGCAAACCAAAGCGGAATCCCAGGCCCAGCACTACCCTGAAGTCAGCATCGCCCCCGGCGTTCTGGAGTTTCTGGCACACCGGATTTCTACCAACGTGCGCGTACTCGAAGGGGCACTGACACGTCTTTATGCCTTCGCCTCGCTGGTCGGTCGTGAGGTGACGCTTGATGTGGCGCAGGAATGTCTTGCCGATATTCTGCGTGCCACCGATCGTAAAGTTACGATTGATGAAATCATCCGCAAGGTTGCAGACCACTATAATATCCGCATGACTGATATCCTTAGCGCGAAACGTGCGCGGGCCGTGGCCCGTCCCCGTCAGGTAGGTATGTTTCTTGCCAAAACACTGACCTCCAAGTCGCTACCGGAAATCGGGCGCCGCTTTGGCGGACGTGACCATACTACGGTTATTCACGCGGTGAAAAAAATCGAAGAACTGCGCGCGATCGACAGCCAGATTGCTGAAGATGTAGAAATGCTGCGCCGTATGCTTGAAGCCTGAGACCAAGCACCCTTACCGGATTATTTCGACGGGCGGCTTTCGGGCGGCCCGTTTTCCGTTTCAAAGGATCGAAATCAGCCGTCGGTGCGGATCACTTCTGCCACACGGGCTGCAATAGCGGCGCTGCCTTTGCGGGAGGGGTGGATCATGTCAGCAGCATGGAAACTGCGGTCACCAAAAGGAACCATATCTTTCAAAGACACCATATGAACCCCGTCGTCAAAGGCTGCAAAGCGGGCGATCCGGCGTTCCAGTTCATCGCCCTCGTCCCGGCAGTGTTCAATCGGAGAACCAAGGCCCGGACTGCGCAGATAACCGACATAGACAACCTTGGCGCCCGTCTTGCGTATCTCTTGAATCAGTGACGGAATCTCTCCGCCCTTCCCGTCTTTACGACTCAGTCGGTCCAGCTTGTTTTTGCAAACGATGCAGCCGCAACCGAGCCACAGGTCATTCCCGCCCCCGTTCAGTACGACCCAATCCCAGTCTCCGACACGAAACTGTTTGGCGATATTCAAACCGGCGCTGCCCGAAATCGGAAGGTGATAAATGATCCGCGCCCCCATCACAGAACGGTCGATCACCGGCCTGCCAAGCGCCCGTTCCAACACATCCGAAACGGCATTGCCGCTCATCCCGTGGGACGCCAGCAGAGAATCACCCATCGTCAGAATCCGCGCCGAGGAATCCCGCGATACGGATTCGGTACATCCCGACAGAAACAGGAAAAAAATGGCGAAAAAGGTGGCAGAAAATTTCATTGCGTTGTCATCTCCGTTGGCTTTCAAAGCAATCTCCACGCCAAAGCGTTCCGGAAGAATTTAACGGATAACCTGTGCAGATTTTGTGACGCTGAAAAGGAAATAGCAAAGCCAGCAAGGGCAAAAAGCAAGGGACTGGGGCAGCCCTTGGGCAACTCTGTGGCATCCCCGTAAGATTGCAGGGTTTTTTGCCGTTCCGATTCGCCTTCTGCTTGACCCTTTGCGCTATCCCGTGCTTTGTGAAACAGAGCTTGAAATCGAAGCCATTTGGCGTAGAGTTTGCGACCCACGCAATCTGAGGAGCGGGACATGAAGGTCAGTATTGAACGCAGCGCTTTGCTAAAAGCGATGTCACAGGCGCAATCCGTAGTGGAGCGTCGCAATACGATCCCTATTCTGGCCAATGTGCTGATCGAAGCCGAAGGCAATACTGCCAGCTTCCGCGCCACGGATCTGGATATAGAGGTCGTGGACAAGACACCTGCGATGGTGGAACGGTCGGGTTCGACCACTGTGGGCGCCCACACACTGCACGAAATCGTACGCAAACTGCCTGACGGCGCGATGGTCGATCTGCTGGACGACGGCGCATCCGGCCGCCTTGAGGTCAGCGCGGGCCGCTCCAACTTCTCTCTTGCGACGCTGCCCAAAGAAGATTTTCCGGTCATGGCCACCTCGGACTATGACTGCAACTTCACAGCGAATGCTGCTGTGTTGCGGCGCCTGTTCGACAAATCGAAATTTGCCATCTCGACAGAAGAAACCCGCTATTATCTCAACGGTGTATATATGCACGCGTCAGATCGTGACGGCGAGAAAGTCTTGCGCTGCGTTGCAACGGACGGTCACCGACTGGCCCGGATCGATGCACCCCTGCCGGAAAACGCGGAAGGCCTGCCCGGTGTGATTGTTCCGCGCAAAACCGTGGGCGAACTGCGCAAGCTGCTGGAAGATGACGACGCGGATATCGCTGTGTCGGTCTCCGAGACCAAAGTACGCTTCGCCACACCGGAAATTACCCTGACCTCCAAAGTGATCGACGGGTCCTTCCCTGATTACACACGGGTGATTCCCCAAGGCAACACGCGCCGTCTGGAGGTGGATGCGGCAGAGTTTGCAAAGGCGGTGGATCGTGTTTCCACTGTATCAAGCGAACGTTCCCGCGCCGTGAAACTGGCACTGGACGAAGACCGTCTGATCCTGTCTGTCAACGCACCGGACAGCGGAGCCGCCGAAGAAGAACTGGCCGTGGCCTATGGCGACGAACGGCTGGAAATCGGCTTTAACGCCAAATACCTGCTGGAAATCGCCGGACAGGTGGACCGCGAGAATGCCGTGTTCATGTTCAACTCGTCCGGCGACCCGACTTTGATGCGGGAAGGCAACGATGAAACCGCGGTCTATGTCGTGATGCCGATGCGGGTGTAAGTTGCCCGCAGCCCCGACACTCGCGCTGCAAAGCCTGACGCTTTCCCATTTCCGATCCCACAAGATGACCCGTCTGGAAACAGACGGGCGGCCGATTGCGATTTACGGGGCAAACGGGGCGGGTAAGACCAACATACTTGAAGCGATCTCTCTGCTTTCGCCGGGGCGTGGGCTGCGCGCTGCCAAGGTAGACGAACTGGCCCGCGCGCCGGAATCGGTGGGCTGGAAAATCTCGGGCGTGCTTCAAAGCCTCAACCAGATACACGAAATCGAAACCACTTTCGCGGGCAGCGGATCGCGGGTGGTGCGGATTGACGACAAGACCACATCGCAGGCCGCCTTGGGGCGTGTCGGACGGGTCGTCTGGCTGGTGCCGGTGATGGACAGGCTTTGGGTGGAAGGAGCCGAAGGGCGCCGACGGTTTCTCGACCGGCTCGCTCTCAGCTTTCATCCGGGCCATGCCGATGCAAGCCTGACCTATGACAAAGCAATGCGCGAACGCAACCGGATGCTGAAAGATCAGGTGCGCGATCCTGCTTGGTACAGCGCTGTCGAATCCCAGATGGCCCGCGCCGGTGCGCAAATCCACGCCAACCGCACAGAAGCCCTGACGTTGTTACAAGCCGCCCAAGACAAGGCAGACACAGCTTTTCCTGCGGCGCACTGTACCCTGATCCACGCTGACGGCATCGCCCTGCCCGAAACCGACGAAGAACTGGCCGCGGCCTTTGCGGGCAACCGCAACCGTGATCTGATGGCCGGACGCACCCTGATCGGCCCCCACCGCGCCGATCTGGAAGCGGTCTATGTGGCCAAAGGCATCGCCGCGCGCAACTGTTCCACCGGAGAGCAGAAAGCCCTGCTGATTTCGCTTATTCTGGCAAACAGCCGTGCGCTGGCGCAGGAATTCGGGGCGCCGCCGATCCTGCTGCTGGATGAAGTCGCCGCCCATCTTGACGCCAGCCGCCGCGCCGCGCTCTTTGACGAGATCTGCGCCCTTGGTGCTCAGGCCTGGATGACAGGAACAGGGCCGGAGTTATTCACCGATTTCGGCACCCGCGCGATGCGACTTGCAGTGCGCGAGGAAAACGGGCTTTCTGTGGTAGAAACACATTAGTGAAATATTGAGACTCCGTTGGAATCCTTAGCGCCCCGACTATCCGCAAGAAAGGCAGCCCGATGACACCACAACGCGTCACAATGATAACCTTGTCGGTTCAGAACATCTCGGCATCCCGCGATTTCTATCTGAAGCTGGGGTGGCAGGAAGCTGAAGGCGGCAATGAAAATATAGCCTTCTTCAAATTGCGCGGATTGCTCCTGTCGCTTTACAGCCGGGATGCTCTGACCAGCGATATTGGCATGCCGATTGCCCCGCGCACGACAGGGTCAATCACTCTGGCAACCAACTATGACAGCCCCGCCGCCGTGGATGCCGCCTTTGACGCTGCTATGGAAGCGGGCGCCATTGAAGTCGGCAAACCGGCGGGAACAGACTGGGGCGGTTATTCCGGCATGTTTGCCGATCCGGACGGCCACCTTTGGGAATATGCCCACAACCCCTTCTGGACCTTTGATGCAGACGGCTATTTGACAGGCGACGCGTGAGTATTTCCCCGATTGACCTGCTTTTATATGCAGGCGCTATTTTCCTTTTGTTCCTGACCCCCGGCCCTGTTTGGGTGGCGCTGATTGCACGCGCGGTCAGTGGCGGCTTTCACAGCGCCTGGCCGCTTGCGCTCGGCGTGGTCGTGGGCGATGTGCTCTGGCCGCTGGTCGCGGTTTTCGGGGTCAGTTATCTGGTCTCGGTCTATGCGGATTTCATGATCGTGCTGAAATACATCGGCGCAGCGATGTTCCTGATCATGGGCGTCAGTCTGCTGCGCAAACCGATGCAAACGCTGGAAGAAGGCAATTCCCGCCTGACCCGCCCCGGCATGTGGGCGGGGTTCATAGCAGGTGTACTGGTGATCCTGTCAAACCCCAAGGCGATCCTGTTTTACATGGGTGTCCTGCCCGGCTTCTTCGACTTCCGCACGATCACTGTGCTCGACATAGCTGCAATCTGCATGATCTCTCTCATCGTTCCGCTTTTGGGTAATCTGATGCTCGCCCTGATGGTGGACAGGATGCGTCGTTTTCTGTCATCTCCCAAAGCTGTGCGGCGGCTCAATCAGGTCTCCGGCGCTGCATTGATCGGGGTCGGGGTGCTGATCGCCTTGACTTGAAACGGCTATACGGGATGACAGGTTTGTAGTGGATATTTTAAGAAAATGGAGCCTGCTCCGCTGTCATTTCAGACCCTGCCGGACCAAGCGCGCTACGGGCGGTATTCCACCACAAAATATTGTGTCTTGGACGTGACATTCTCTCTGCAAAACGCTATAAATTGGGAAAAATCCCAGAAGGCGTATCCATGTCAGAAGAGCAAATTTCACCGGAAGAGTACGGTGCCGATTCTATTAAGGTTCTCAAAGGCTTGGAGGCTGTTCGCAAACGGCCCGGCATGTATATCGGTGACACCGACGACGGTTCGGGTTTGCACCATATGGTCTATGAGGTCGTGGACAACGGCATTGACGAGGCGCTTGCCAAACATGCGGACTTTGTTTCGGTGACAATTCACGCCGATGAAAGCGTTTCCGTGCGGGACAACGGTCGCGGCATTCCGGTTGGCATTCACGAGGAAGAAGGCGTCTCTGCGGCCGAAGTGATCATGACCCAGCTGCACGCTGGTGGTAAATTCGACAGCAATTCATACAAGGTGTCAGGCGGTCTGCATGGGGTTGGTGTTTCGGTTGTGAACGCGCTGTCGGACTGGCTGGAACTGCGCATCTGGCGGGACGGGAAAGAACACACTGCACGCTTTGAACACGGCGACACAGCACGCTCTTTGGCGGTGGTCGGGGATGCCAACGGCGAGACCGGTACCGAAGTGCGCTTCATGGCCTCTACCGATACATTTTCCAACCGCGATTACAGCTTCAAGACCCTTGAAAACCGTCTGCGCGAACTGGCATTTCTGAACTCCGGTGTGAAAATCATCCTGCGGGACGAACGCCCGTCAGAGCATCTGGAAAGCGTTCTGCAATATGAAGGCGGCGTTAAGGAGTTCGTGAAATTCCTCGACCGCTCGAAAACCGGTCTGCTGTCCGAACCGATCTATGTGGTGGGTGAAAAAGACGATATCGGCGTTGAAGTCGCCATGTGGTGGAATGACAGTTACAACGAAATGGTGCTGCCCTTCACCAACAACATCCCCCAGCGGGATGGCGGCACCCATATGGCGGGTTTCCGCGGCGCGCTGACCCGCACCATTAACAATTACGCCCAGTCCAGCGGCATCGCCAAAAAAGAGAAGATTTCCTTCTCCGGTGACGATGCCCGCGAAGGTCTGACCTGCGTTTTGTCGGTGAAGGTGCCGGACCCGAAATTCTCCAGCCAGACCAAGGATAAACTGGTCAGTTCCGAAGTCCGCCCCGCGGTTGAGGGTCTGATGAACGAAAAACTGGCCGAATGGTTTGAAGAAAACCCCGTTGAGGCCAAAAACATCGTCTCCAAGATCGTAGAGGCCGCACTGGCCCGCGAAGCCGCCCGCAAGGCCCGCGAGTTGACACGGCGCAAGACAGCCTTTGGCGGCACCGGACTGCCCGGCAAGCTGGCTGACTGTCAGGAACGGGATCCGTCCAAATCCGAAGTCTTCATCGTGGAGGGGGATTCCGCGGGTGGTTCTGCCAAACAGGGGCGCTCCCGCGAAAATCAGGCGGTTCTGCCGCTGCGGGGTAAAATCCTTAACATCGAGCGGGCACGCTTTGACAAAATGTTGTCGTCCGAGCAGATTACCAACCTGATCACCGCCCTTGGCACCGGGATCGGCCGCGACGAATTCAACATCGAAAAGCTGCGCTATCACAAGGTCATCATCATGACCGATGCGGACGTGGACGGTGCACACATCCGCACACTGCTGCTGACCTTCTTCTTCCGGCAGATGCCCGAACTGATTGAAGGCGGCTACCTCTATATCGCCCAGCCGCCCCTTTACAAAGTGGCACGGGGCCGGTCCGAAGTTTATCTGAAGGACCAGCAGTCCCTTGAAGATTACCTTGTAAGCCAAGGGGTTGAGGGAAGCACGCTGCGGCTGGCGGACGGTACTGTCATCACCGGCGCCGATCTTGCCCGTGTCGTTGAGGAAGCCCGCAAGGTTAAATTCCTGCTGAACGCCTTCCCGACCCATTACAACCGCCACGTGCTGGAACAGGCCGCCATTGCCGGTGGTCTGGTGCCGGGCCGCGTAGATGAAAACGCGCAAGGTGTGGCCGATGCAGTGGCGGCACGGCTGAACAAGGTTTCGCTGGAATACGAACAGGGCTGGACCGGCCGGATCACACAGGACCACGGACTGCGCTTTGCCCGTATCCTGCGCGGTGTTGAAGAAAGCCACACGCTGGACGGCAAATGCCTGCGCAGCAGCGAGTCGCGCAAACTCGGCGGTCTGACAGAGAGCCTGCAAGAGGTTTATGGTTCTATCGCGACCTTCACCCGCAAGGACAAATCCCAACCTGTCTTCGGGGCAACCGACCTGTTGTCTCTGGTCATGGAAGAAGGCGAAAAGGGCCTGTCTCTGCAACGGTATAAGGGTCTGGGCGAGATGAACCCCGACCAGCTCTGGGAGACGACACTCGACCCTGAAGCCCGCACCCTGCTGCAGGTCCGCGTTGAAGATATCGCGGATGCGGATGATCTGTTCACGAAGCTGATGGGTGACGTAGTAGAACCCCGCCGCGACTTTATTCAGCAGAATGCCCTGAGTGTGGAAAATCTGGATTTCTGATCTGGTGTAAGGAAGCACATAAAATTGCGTGGCGCGCATAAGTTTGCGCGTCGCGGATAGGGGCGGATCACTGCGCCCTTTCGCATCTCACACTGCTTTCGCGCAACCGACGCAGCTCTTGCGAATTTTCGAAACAGCTTTGTTTTACATCCGGACAACGGGGTGCAAAAAGACAGCCCTCTCGCGCTGCAAAAGGGTCCGCCGCTGCTGCGCCCAGCTTTTGTTTGGGCAGGCCCACTTGCGGGTCGGGCAGCAAGGTCGCAGACAGGAGGGCGCGGCTGTATGGATGGCAGGCATCCGCAAAGAGTGCATCCGTCGCAGCTTCTTCGATTTTCTGCCCGAGATACATGACAGCCACGTGGTCGGCCAGATGCTCGACCACGGCGAGGTTATGGCTTACAAACACCATTGTGAGTCCGAGGTCTTTCTTCAGCGAAAGCAACAAGTTAATGATTTGCGCCTGCACCGAAACATCAAGTGCCGACGTCGGCTCGTCACAGATCAGAACGCGGGGGCCGAGGATGAGGGCGCGGGCGATGGCGACCCGCTGCCTTTGCCCGCCTGAGAGTTCACCGGGGTAGGCATCGGCCAATCGTGTAGGCAGCCCCACCAGATCGAGCATCCTTTTAACCTCTGCATCGACATTCATGCCGCCATGCAATCGCAGCGGCTGACCTACAAGTGTCTGGATGCGCTTGACCGGATTGAGCGAGGCATTGGGGTTCTGAAACACCGGCTGGATCAGCCGCACACGATCGGCAACCGCCATCGCGCCGATCTTTTGGCCTGCAATCTCGACCTCACCACAATCAGGTTTTAGCAGACCCAGCATGATACTGACCGCCGTGCTCTTGCCACAGCCGGATTCACCGACGAGACCAAGCGTTTCGCCTTCAGCCACGTCTAGCGACAGGTCGTTGACAGCCACCAATTCTTCGGTCGGGGCGAACATGCCACGGCGCAAGCGATAGGTTTTGCGGATGTTGCTCATGCGGATCATCGGGATCGGGGCGGTCATACTGACACCTCCGCTGCTTTGACACATTCAATGAAATGTCCTTGTCCGGTGCTGACAAGTGGCACCGGATCGTTTGCACACTCCGGTCCGGCAATAGAGCAGCGATCACGAAAGGCGCAGCCCTGCATCGTGCCAATCAGTCCCGGCACACGTCCCGGAATGGCAGGCAATTCACTGCCCCGCCGGGTGACGCCCGGAACCGGAATGGCAGCAAGCAACCCTTTGGTATAGGGGTGGCGCGGCGCGGCAAAGAGTTCCACGGCGGAAGCGCGTTCCGCAATCCGGCCGGCGTACATCACCGCGACATTGTCGGCGATGGCCGCGACCACGCCCAGATCATGGGTAATCAGCAAAAGCGACAGGCCAAGATCGGCTTGCAGTTCGCCCAGAAGCGTCAGGATCTGGGCCTGAATGGTCACGTCCAGCGCCGTCGTCGGCTCGTCCGCGATCAGCAAACCGGGCCGTCCCATCAGCGCCGAGGCGATCATGATACGCTGGCGTTGCCCGCCGGAAAACCCGTGCGGGTATTGTGTCAGCCGTGCTGCCGGATTGGCGATTCCCACGCGGTCGAGCATCTCAATTGCGCGGGCGTCAGCTTCGCTCCGGCTCAATTTTTCGTGGCGCATGACGCCTTCGGTCAGTTGCCGCCCTATGGTAAGCGTCGGGTTCAGCGCGCTGGTCGGATCCTGAAAGATCATCGCCACATCGCGGCCACGCAGCTTTGCCAGTTTGGCGTCAGTCTTGGTACTAAGGTCCTGCCCCGCCATCTCGAAACGGTCGCTTGTAACCCTGGCATAGCGCGGTAGCAGCCCCATAATCGAAGTCGCCGTCAGTGATTTACCGCAACCCGACTCCCCCACTAGGCAGAGCGTCTCTCCCTTGGCTATCTGTAGATCTACACCCCGAACCGCGTTCAACATGCCTCTGTCGGTGGGGATCGACACCTTCAGATTGCGTATATCAAGCATCATCTCGGTCATTTGCGTGCAGGCCCCGTTATGTCGCGCATTCCGTCACCAAACAGGTTCACCGCGAGCACCAGCACACAAAGCGCCGATCCGGGCAGAGCGATCAGCCACGGATCAAACAGGATATTGTCACGGCCTTCGGAAATCATCAGTCCCCAGCTTGGTGTCGGCGGACGCACCCCGAGCCCGAGGAAGGACAAGGCCGCTTCCAGCAGGATCACGTTTGCAACCTCCAGCGACACGACGACAAGGATCGTGGCGCGCATGTTGGGCAAAATTTCACGGAACAGGATAAGCGTCCGGCTGGCACCGATGGCCCGCAGGCCCATAATGAATTCCTGATGCCGCAGGCTTTGTGCGGCAGCGCGGGTGACGACTGCAAACCTGTCCCACAAAAGCAGCCCCAGCACCGTTATCAGCGTCGTCAGGGATGCTCCGCCCAAAGCCACAGCCGCCAAAGCAACCAGCACGATAGGCAAAGACAAACGCGCTGTTGTGGCAAAGCTGATAACCATGTCGATCCAGCCGCCAAAATATCCTGCAATCAGGCCAAGCGTGATACCGATGACCCCGGACACAAGGATCACCCCCAGTCCGACACCCAACGAGACCCGCGCCCCGTAGATGAGGCGCGACAGGTAATCGCGTCCCAGATGATCGGTTCCAAGAAGATGTTCCGGCACCGAACGGTCATGCCAGAAAGGGGGCAGCAGTCGCCGGGTCAGATCCTGTGCAATCGGGTCGTGGGGCGCAAGCAACGGCGCGAACACAGCAATGAGGATAATAATCGCCAGAAGTGTTCCTCCGATCAGGGTGCCTGTATTGCCGCGCATCTTGCGCCAGACCGTGGGGCGGGCGGTTTCCATATTGACGTCGGACATCAGGAGTTCCCTCTCAGGCGCGGATCCAGCACCGCGTTCAGGATATCGGCCAGCGTGGTCAGGACCACATAAAGCAGCGAAAGGATCAGGATGATTGCCTGTACCACCGGAAGGTCACTGCGCAGAAGGGATTCCCAAGCCAGTCGCCCCAGCCCGTTCAGCGCGAATACACTCTCAATCACGATGGAGCCTGACAAAAGCTGGCCCAGTTGCACCGCAGCCAGAGACACCAGTGGCAATACCGCATTGCGCAGGGCATGGCGCGAAATCACCAGATGCATCGGCAGTCCTTTGGCCCGCGCGGCCCGCACGTAATCCGTAGCCAACACATCGATCATGCCCGAACGCGTAATACGCATGAGTTCCGGGATAGCATAATAACTCAGCACGATGACCGGCAGGATGTAACCCTGCCATGTGTCCGCACCCGAAATCGGAACCCAGCCATACCAGACGCCAAAGACAACGATGGCCATCAAGCCCAACCAGAAACTCGGTATTGCCTGACCCGAAACGGCAATCACCAGCGCGAAGCGGTCAAGCCAGCCGTTCGGCCGGAGCGCCGCCGCGACACCTAAAGGCACCGCGATTACCAAGGCCACCAGAAATGAAATGAAGCCGAGCGTCAGTGTGACGCCGACACGGTTGCCGATGATCTCGGTCACCGGCACATTGAAATAGATGCTCTGCCCCAGATTGCCGGTCAGGGCACTTCCGATCCAGTCAAGGTATTGAACGATCAAAGGCCGGTCAAAGCCATAGGCCACGCGGATCGCCTCGGCATCCTCGGCCCGGCCACCGGCTCCTGCGATGGCAATCGCAGGGTCACCCGACACGAACATCAAGCCAAAGCTCAACGCCGAGACAGTCAGACAGACAAGAAGCGCCACAAGCAGACGTTTGGAAATGAAAGAGAGCATAGGTCTTTCCGTTATTTGGGCCGGACGTCAGGGAGAAAACCGTCCGGCCCGTTACGTTGGCAGCGCCAGCTTACTTCCAGCTTGCAGCCCACCAACGGGCAAACTCGTCAGGGTGCGGAGTGAAGTCCAGATCGTTGGACAGACCATAGTTGACGTTGAAATTGTACATCGGCATCCAATAGGCCTCTTCCGCAATCTTCTTGACCGCCATGGAATAGTTCTCTGAACGCACATCGCGGTCCGATGCCGTGTCGGCCTCGGTCAGCCATTCGGCCAGTTCAGCGTCCTGCACAAGGTCATCCGCGCCGCCGCCAAAGAAGTTGGACAGGATAAACGCGGTGTCACCGATGCCGTAGCTGCCCCAGTTCGAGAAGAACGCCGGAAGTTCTTTGGCACGCCATTTGCCGATACCGGAAGAATACTGCTGCTCGTTCAGCTCCAGCGTGACACCGACTTTGGCGAGATCAGCGGCCACAGCTTCGGCTGTCGGGCGCGGCATGGCAGCAAAGACCATCTCCATCGTGAAGCCGTCTTCATAACCGGCTTCCGCCAGCAACGCCTTGGCTTTTTCGGGGTCGTAGTCATAGGCCGCTACATCCTGTTCGCAGCCGAACTGCGCAGGATTGCACGGGGTGTTCAGCACCTTGGACGCGCCACCGGCAAAGGCGTCAACGATCGCGCCACGGTTTGTGGCGTGGATCAAAGCCTGACGGACACGTTTGTCGGCAATCGGCGTGTCTCCGGCCATCGCCTCGGGCGCAAAGCCAACATAACCGATGCGCATGATTGGCGCGCTGATGATCTGCACACGGCTCTCAAGCTTCGCCGCCTGATCCGGTGGAATGCGCCAGATCCAGTCCAGCGAACCGGACATCAACTCGGCGTATTGTGTGTTCATCTCGGGGATGGTGCGGACAGAAATCTTGTCGATGGTAGCGCCGGATTTAGGGCTGCCTTCGTAGTGATCCTCGAACCGTTCCATTTCATACCGGATGCCCGGTTCCTGACTGATCAGCTTGTAGGGGCCGGTTCCGATCGGAGTGGCAGACATACCGGCGGACCCGTTCTCTGCAAAGAAGGCGTGCGGATAGATCGGTAGCGCATCAGCCAGCATCTCGATCGCACCGGCAAAGGGTTTGGACATGTTGATGCGGACCTTATAGTCGTCCAGCTTCTCGACGCTGTCGATCCAGTCAACCGAGATCGAATAGCGGGTACCGTATTCCGGTGTGATCACTGTGTTGAGCGTTTCAACCACATCATCGGCGGTAAAGTCGGCGCCATTGTGGAACTTGACACCTTGGCGGAGGACAAATTCCATTGTCAGCGGGCCGGTGAATTCCCAAGATTCAGCCAGAGCTGGAACGATCTCTCCGGTGTCGAGGTTCTTGTAGAGCAACCCGTCATAGATGTGCCGTGCAAGGATCAGACCCTGACGCCCGGCGATCTTGTAGGTATCGAGCGGCTCCGGTTCGGCAGCGAAAGCTACGTTGAGCGCGTTGGAGGCCTTATCGGCAAGGACCGGTGTGCCAAGTGTCAGCGCTGTGCTGGCAGCAAGGGCGGCCATTACAGTGAGGCCTTTTAGGGTAAATGTCTGTGTCATGTATCTCTCTGTCGGTTGAGTGAAGGGGAGGTGATTTACGCCGGTTTTCCGGTTCTAAGCGGGCTGTTTTGCACCCCGCGCTATTTCGGCCAGTGTTTCGCCCGCACGCAGTCGTTCAAGGATCGTGACCTCTTCCTCCTGCATTTTACGGGCGCGTTCGACGTGGGCTGCGGCCTGATCCTTGTCCAGTACGGCAACCCCGTTTTCGTCAGCCAGAATGATATCGCCGGGCCGGACAGAGACGCCACCACACCCCACGGTCACGTTGAAATCGCCGCCAAGCCCGCGCGGCTTGGTGGTGATCGGTGACCGCCCGCGGCACCAGACTGGAAAGTCTTCTTGTTCAATGGCGGAGCGGTCGGTGACAAAACCGTCGATCACCGCCCCCACTACGCCGCGTGCTTTGGCGGCTGCCGTTGTTACGGCGCCCCAGCAGGCGTGACGAAGATCGCCGCAACGGTCAATGACGATGACTTGCCCGGGTTTTGCGACGGACAGTGCCTCGGTCAGCATCGCGCCGTCATCGCCAAGCATCCGCACAGTCAAGGCGGGTCCAAAGACAGCCCGACCTGGCAACAGCCCCTGCAGCGCAGGCGACATAAAGCCGGATTCAAGGAAATGGCCCAGCGTTGCTGTTTCGATGTCCGAAAGGTCGATTTGAGATGTCATGCCCTGTCCTGTCGCCTGATTTGTGGGAAAAGGATGGCGGTGAGACAGCCGGTGGGTCAAATAGCCGGAGGTTATGGCAAGCATAACCTCCGGCACGAACGGGGCGTTCAGACCGCCGCTGTAATGATGAATTCCACCTTGTACTCCGGCGTGGCCAACTTGGCTTCACCACAAGCACGCGCTGCCGGATTGGCAGGATCGATCCACTCGTCGTAGACCGTGTTCATTCCCTCGAAATCGGCCATATCAGCAAGCCAGATGATGACTTGCAACAGCTTTGATTTATCACTGCCTACTTCCGCAAGCAGGCGGTCGATGGCGTCCAGACAATCCTGGGTCTGGGTGGCGATATCGGCACCGGCAGTGCCGACCTGACCGGCAAGGTAAACGGTGTGGTTGTGAACGACGGCCTGACTCATACGTGGGCCGGTGTGAAAACGGGTGATGCTCATGTTTTTTGCTTTCTGATGAAATGAGCGGCAAGTTTATACTAACGCAGGCAATGGGCACAGATGCGCCCCATAGCCTGAACCCATTTCAAGTATTGGCGTTGACTATGCTGGGATTGGTGAAAATAGGGTACCCTCAGACAACCCTAACATGAAAACGAATCGCCCGTATGAACATCCAAACGCAATCCGACCTGAACTGGAACCTGCTGCGCATGTTCTACATGATTGCGAAAGAGCAAAGCATTACCAAGGCCGCGAACCGGCTTGGCCTGAGCCAGCCGTCTGTCAGCAACGCGCTGCAAAAGCTCGAAGCCCAGCTCGGTTGCCAGTTGGTCTTTCGCGACAGCCGCCACTTTGAATTGACAACCCGCGGCGACAAAATCTTTCAGGAATGCCGCGACATCTTTCACAGTGCCGAACGGATCAATCTTCTGGTCCGTGATGCCGAAGAAGAGGAACGCGGGCAGGTCCGGTATCAGATCATCAGCAATCTGGTGTCTCCGATGATGGACGAGTTATTGCGGCTTTACCATCAGCGGTATCCGTCAGTGGCCTTTCAAAGCGAGGTCCAGAACAGCCAAGCGATCGTCCGCTCGATCCAGCAGGGGCGCGCAACGATCGGTTTCTGCCTGCTGGCCAAGCCCCTGGTCAACCTGCCTTCGATACGATTGTTCCGGGAAGAATTTTATGTGTTCTGCGGCGCCGAGCATCCGCTGTTCGGGCAGGAAAGCGTCGCGCTGCGTGATCTGCAACGCGAACCCTTCATCAGCTTTGCTTGCGCCACCGAAGGAATGGGGCTGGAGCCGATGTCGGTTTTGCGCGAAGGGACACGGCTGGGCAATCGCATCAACGGGTTGAGCACCAACATCGAAGAAGTGCGGCGCATGATCGTGGCCGGAATGGGCATTGGTATCCTGCCGCTGATGACCGCGCAGGATGACATTAGGCGCGGCGACCTGTGGCCGATCAAAATTACCGACGAAACGATAGGGGCGGATGTGTATCTGGTTCACGCCCCGAGAGAGAAACTATCGCCCTCGGAGCAGAAATTCGTGGATATCGCGCAAGAGCTTCTGGCGTTTTACCCCGATATGGTGTGATCTCGCGCCATATTGGCTGCCGCCAGATCCTGAAGCGCCATGCCGGCGGATTTGAAAACGGTGCGCGCGGTGTCATCGCTGCGCCCTGAATGGTCACCACGGCAGAGTTCCGCCAGATCAGCGCGGATGTGGTCCGCTGTGATCTGTCCCGCTTCAAGCGGTGCGGCAAGATCGCCCGCCAAGGACGCCCCTGCCCGCAGATCGACGAAAACTTCTGCCTGCTTGATCGCCTGATCGTCGCTTTCGCGCATGTCGCCCTTGAATGCACCGATCAAATCAAGGTGGCTGCCTGCTTTGAGCCATTCTCCATGAATGATGGGCCTTGTCGAAGCTGTGACGGTACTGATCACATCCGCTTCGCGACAGGCCGTTTCAAGATCGCTCACCGGTTGGGCGGGTAAGCCCTGCTTTCTTAGCGCGGCGGCCACAGTCGCTGCCTTTTCGCTGTTCCGGCCCCAGATTGACACCGAAGTATAGGACCGCACTGCACTATGCGCCGCCGCGACAGCAAGCGAAAGCTGCCCGGTGCCGACAACCAGCAAATTGCGGGCATCCTTGCGCGCAAGGACATCTGCCGCCAGTGCCGAGGCTGCTGCTGTGCGCCGCGCGGTCAAAGCATCACCATCCAGAGCCGCCTGCATCTGTCCGTTCTCGCCGTCAAACAGCAGATAGCCCGCGTTGATCGTCGGGAGGCCCTTGGCAGCGTTCTCGGGGAAAAAGGTTACCACTTTAACACCGATGCTTTCGCCCGGAACCCAGGCAGGCATGATCAGAAGCGATGCTTCGCTACCGTCGGGCTGCTTTATTGTCAGTACCTGCCGGTCCGGCGCCTGCACCGGCTTGCCGCTATACCATTCACGCAACTGCCCGATCAGATCCGGCCAGTCCAGCGCGGCTTCAAGCGCCTCATGTCCGATCAGAGTGCTCATCGATCCGCCCGTTTGGTCACTGCATGCAGCAGAATGTTAAGCCCGGCAAGAAAGCTCTCGGGCGTGCAGTTTTCTTCGTTGTTGTGGGTAATACCGTTTTCGCAGGGCGCAAAGATCATTGCGGTCGGGCAGTGGGTGGCAAGAAAGTAAGCGTCGTGACCGGCCTGACTCTGGATATCGCGCCAGTTGAAGCCCATGCGGACCGCCTCGTCGCGGATGCCGTCGATCATCTCGTGGTCAAAGATGTCGCCGCCCCATTCCCATTCATCCTCGATCACCGCCTCGCAGCCACAACGCGCCGCGGATTCAAACAGCGCACGACGCATTTTCTCTGCCATGGCGCGGGTGGTAATCGGGTCGGGATGGCGCACATCACAGACCGCTTCGGCAGTATCGGACAAAATCCCCGGCTTGTTGGGCCATGCGGTCAGCCGCGCGGCCGTGGCCTTGCCGTCATGGACCGCGAAATCCCAACCGATGTCATCCACAGCGGTCAGCCAGCGAGCCCCCGCCGCCAGTGCATTCTTGCGCAGGTCCATCGGTGTTGGACCGGTGTGCGAGGTCTGGCCCTTGAACGATGCCCGCATACCGCGCACCGGATAACCGCCAGTTACGATGCCGACCTGCCGCTTTTCCGCATCCAGGATCGGCCCCTGTTCAATATGCAATTCGAAATAGGCGTCGATTTCGCCTGCCGTGCAAGCCCGTTCGCCCTTGTAACCGATCCGTTCCAGTTCATCACCAAAGCGCGCGCCATCATCACCGATCAGGTCATGCACCCAGTCGATGTCATACTTCCCGACGAAACAGCCGGAGGCGACCATTGGCGGCGAGAACCGCGCGCCTTCCTCATTGGTCCAGTTCACCACCACAATGGGGCGTTTCGTGACATGGCCCGCATCGTTCAGGCTGCGGATCACTTCCAGCCCGGCCAGAACGCCTGCGATTCCGTCAAAGCGACCGCCGTTGATCTGGGTGTCAAGGTGGCTGCCGATCAGGATCGACGGCAGGTCGTTGTCCGTGCCGTCGCGGTGGCCGAAGATATTGCCGGCGGCATCCACTTCGACACGCAAACCCGCCTCTTCGCACCAGGACCGGAACAGATCGCGCATATCACGGTCGGCATCGCCAAGCGTCAGGCGCGACAGCCCGCCGGGGCGGCCTTTTCCAATCTCGCCAGAGGCTTCGATGGTGGACCAGAAACGGTCAAGATCGACACGGGTATCGGGGTTAAACGACATGGAAACCTTCTTTCTTTCGAGGGTCGGGATCAAAACAGGATGCCCGGAAGTTCGGTAATCAGAGCAGGGAAGAGAACAAGTAGAAGCAGCACGCCAACCATCACACCAAGGAAAGGGATCAGGTATTTGAACGATGCGCTAAGCGAGATTTCACCAACCCGGCATGCGGCCATCAGGTCGATACCGAGTGGCGGAGTATTGGCACCAACAGCCAGATTTATGGTCAACAGGATGCCGAAATAGACCGGATCTATGCCATAGTGGCCAAGGATCGGCAGGAACACCGGAGCGAGGATCAGAATAATCGCAATACTTTCCATGAAGGTGCCAAGGATCAACAGGACCGCCATCATCATCAAAAGCGCGACGGTTGCATTTTCCGTGGCCTGCGTGATGCCGTTTACAGCCATCTGTGGCACTTGTTCCGCTGCCAGAATCCAGCCAAAGACAGAGGCCGCCGCGATCACCAACAGGATCACGCCGGTCATCTCGGTGGTTTCGCGCAAAAGCCGCATCAAGGTTGAAAGCGACAGAGCACGATAGACAAACACTCCGATAAACAGCGCGTAGGCCACACCGATCCCCGCGGCCTCTGTCGGGGTAAAGATGCCAAGGCGGATACCGCCCACGATGATAATCGGGGCGAGCATGGCAAGGATTGATCCCTTTGCCGCGCGGCCCAGTTCTCCCCATGAAAATGGCTCCCCGCCCTGCCAGCCATTGCGGCGGGAGATCCACCAGGCGACAAGCATCAGGCCGAGGCCGAGCAGGATACCAGGCACGATCGCAGCGACAAAAAGCTGGCCGATAGAGCTGTTGGTAGCGGTGCCGTAGACGATCAATACGATTGACGGCGGGATGACCGTGCCCAGCGATCCGGCACAGCCCAACGCAGAAGCCGAAAAGCCCGGCGCATAGCCCTGATCCTTCATCGCAGGCAACATCATTGTGCCAATGGCCACCACGTCGGCCACGCCGGAGCCCGAAAGCGAACCGAACATCATACAGGCAATGATCATCACCATTGCCAAGCCGCCAGTGCGCCGCCCAATCAGGGCAGAACACAGCGCGATGATCCGCGGCGCAAGTCCGCCATGGACCATAAGCAAACCCGCCAGCAGGAACAGTGGAATTGCCAGCAAGGTAAAACTGTTGATCCCCGCGACTGCGCGTTGCGCAACCACAATCAAAGGTGCGGTATCGGCAATCAGAAGGTAGATCATCGAAGACAGGCCGAGGGCCACAGCGATGGGCGCGTCAAGCAGCACCAGCACCAAAAAGACCACAAGAAGCAAGGCAAGAGCGAGGCTCATGAGCGGCCTCCTTTCAGGATCAGGCCCAGCAGTGCAAATCCGCAGCAAACCGGCAAAGAAAGATAAAATATTCCGACGGGCAGCGAGAGAGCCGTGGTCTGATGCGACCATGTAATCTGGGTCAGATTCCATCCGGTCCATATGAACACTGCAAGGAAAGCAAAGGTCGCCAGCCAAGCCAGAACGGCAAAAAACCGACGCAACGGCGCGGGCATCCTCACCAGATCAAGCAGTCCCGCGCGGAAATGGGATCCGCGCACAAAGCCCGAGATTGCCCCCACAAAGGTCAGCCAGACCAGCGCCATGCGTGGCAGTTCCTCGGCCCAGCGCGGGGTGGACGAAAACAGGTAGCGCGAGATGACAACGTAAACGACCATCGCCGCAAACCCCGCCACCAGCGCCGCGCCAACCCAGCGCGCCGCACGGTCAATAACTGTGGCCGCGCGCAGCGACCCGCTTCCAAGTGTCATGGTTTCAGAAATCCTTCCGGTCCGCGGCAGAGCATGCATTCGTCGCAATAAGCCGCAACAACCACCCATTCGTCCGAAATCACCTCTACCGTGTGGTCCAGACCGGGGGGCAGGCGCACGGCAGTGCCTTCGGTCATGTGGTATTCCTCGCCCGCCGCCCGCAGGATCGCCTCGCCTTTCAGCGTAAGTGTTACCTCGTCACGGGGGTGGCTGTGGGCGGTGGATTTCGCACCCTTCCTGCCGGTGGTCACAGAGAGCTTGATAAAGCCTTCACCGCGCGCAGCAGGTGAGAAAAGTACCTTCTGCGAAAAGTCGTAAAGTTGCACCGGTTCCACCGATGCAACTTCTGTTATTTCAGGACGCAGGGTCATTTGCGATAGGTGTTCAGAATAGTCAAAAGCTCTTCGCCATAGACATCCTTCTGGCTTTCCCAGATCGGCTCGACTGCTGCGATAAAGGCGGCTTTGTCGACCTCGTTGAACTGCATGCCTTTTGCTTCAAGCTGTGCGATCAGCTCGTCATTGGCAGCGGCAACCATGTCACGCTGTTTCAGGCCCCAGGATGTGGCGGCTTCCATGACGATCGCCTGATCGCCGGAAGAGATCTTGTCCCAGACCGATTTTGACATGGTGAGGGTCGCAGCACCCCAGATGTGTTCGGAGAGAGAAACGTATTTCTGTACTTCGAAGAAAGACGCCGAATAAATGATTGCCAGCGGGTTTTCCTGCGCATCGAACAGGCCTTGTTGCAGCGCGGAATAAAGCTCGCCGAAAGACAGGGGCGCAGGTTCCGCACCCAGACCTTCGAAGGTTGCCAGCCGCACTTTGTCCGGTGTCACACGGATTTTCAAACCGGCGAGATCTTCAGGCTTTTCAACGGGGCGAACATTGTTAGTAATGTTGCGGAAACCGTTTTCCCACCAGCCCAGAACCTTTATGCCCTTGGCGTCAAGCATATCGCCCAGCGCGGCTCCCAGATCACCGTCGAGCGCCGCAAAGGCCTGATCCCGAGCACCCCAAGCATAAGGCATTTCAATGATGCCCATGCGCGGTTCAATACCTTGGAACGATCCCGAGCCGATCAGGCCGGCTTGCACAGACCCGAATTGCAGACCTTCGATAACTTCTTTCTCGCTGCCAAGCTGTCCCGAAGGGAAAACCTCGATAGCGACGCGCCCTTCCGTGCGGCTTTTGACCTCTTCTGCGAAACCGGTCGCGGCAGTGTGCCAGCTGTGGCTTTCCGGCAGGACGTGACCCAAGCGGATCGTCACGTCGGCGGCCAGAGCGGCAACCGGCACGAAGGCCGCGAGGCTGGCAGCCAGCAGGCCGCCCTTGATTAGGGTAATGGGGGATTTCATTTTTAGTTTCTCCTGTTGAACAGCAATTCCCGCAGAAGAAATACCGAACGCGATTTTCGCGCAAATAGGCCCAGACTATGATTGATACAGTTTTTCTGAATACCCGAGCGGCTGCGTTTTGCATGTGCAGCTCTCACAGTTTCTTGAGGAGGGATGCGGAACCATTCCCCTGTTCACAAGTTACCTCAGGACCGGTGATCATGCTGGCGGTCCCGCCGGCATGACCATCCCATGGAAATACACGCACAAAAGGCGATATGTTATGAAAATCCTTATGGTACTCACCTCCCACGACAAACTTGGCGACACAGGTAATAAAACCGGCTTCTGGCTTGAGGAATTTGCCGCCCCTTATTACGTGTTCAAAGACGCAGGAGCGGAGATCACCCTTGCCTCCCCCAAGGGCGGGCAACCCCCGCTTGACCCTTCCAGTGACTCGGAAGACGCGCAAACAGACGCCACAAAACGGTTTAAGGGCGACGACGCCGCGCAAAAGGAACTCGCCAATACCAAGGTTCTTTCTGAGGTGTCGGCTGACGGATTTGACGCGATTTTCTATCCGGGCGGTCATGGTCCGTTGTGGGATCTGGCAGAGGACGCAGACAGCGCCCGTCTGATCGAGACATTTGCCAGCAGCGACCGCCCTGTCGGCGCGGTCTGTCACGCTCCGGCAGTATTCAAACACACCAAGGGATCAGACGGCAAACCGCTCGTTTCCGGGCGCAAGGTAACGGGCTTCACCAATAGCGAGGAAGAAGGCGTCGGCCTGACGGACGTGGTGCCGTTCCTTGTGGAAGACATGCTGAAATCCAACGGCGGCGACTATCACAAAGGGGACGACTGGGCATCCTTTGTCGTCACCGACGGCAAACTGGTCACAGGCCAGAACCCCGCATCCTCGGAAGAAGCGGCGGAACGCTTGCTCGCGCTATTGTCGTAAGCCTTTACCAAGGCGGAGGGCGCCCAGCCCTCCGCAGTTTACGGGATTCGCCCGCCTGCCCTGCTGGCAAGCAGCCAAATGACTAAAATTTACCCGCCGTTTTCCGAAAAACCTTTACAACTGTGCGTTTTATAGCACCGAAGGGCGGAGTCTTCGTCCCGCGCAAGCCTTTTCGCTTGATATTTTGCTGCTTTCGGATCATGTACCCCCGCATGAATGGCGGCCACCCTATTGGCCACCAATACTGGAGAAAACATGGCTAAAGAAGAACTTCTCGAATTCGATGGTGTCGTTGTCGAGCTTCTGCCGAATGCGACATTTCGGGTAGAGCTGGAAAACGGCCATGAAATTATTGCTCACACTGCCGGCAAGATGCGCAAGAACCGCATCCGTGTTCTGGCAGGGGATAAGGTACAGGTGGAAATGACCCCCTATGACCTGACCAAAGGGCGTATCAACTATCGCTACAAGTAATCCGCCGTGCGTTTGACCGCATGAGGCTGATACTCGGATCTGCCAGCCCCCGCAGGCTGGACCTGCTGGCGCAGATTTCCATCGCGCCGGCAGAAGTGCGCCCCGCTGACATTGACGAAACACCGCTAAGGGACGAAACACCCCGCGCCTATGTCCGCAGGCTTGCCGTGGCCAAGGCCGAAGCGATCACGCTGCAAACCGGCGAGGTCGTGCTCTGCGCTGATACCACCGTTGCCCTTGGCCGCCGCATCATGGAAAAACCCCGTGACCGCGCCGAGGCCGGAAAGTTTCTTACTTTATTGTCTGGCCGCCGCCATCAGGTCATCACCGGCGTTGCCGTGCGCTCTAACGACCGTCTGATCCACCGCGCCGTTATGACCCGCGTTAGCTTCAAGCGCATCTCGGACAGCGAAATGACCGCATATCTCGACAGTGACGAATGGCAGGGCAAAGCTGGTGGCTACGGCATTCAAGGCCGCGCCGCTGCTTTGATCCCTGCGATCAACGGCTCTTACTCAAACGTGGTCGGGCTGCCTCTGGCGGAAACCGCCGCCATGCTATCAGGATTTGGAATACGATGAGAAAAGGCCGGCTAGTTATTCTGGACCAGATTGAGGGCCGCGATTGCGCCGCCCTGATCGACGATGGCATTTTAACCGATCTGCTGGTTGATCCGGCCCGGGATAACTCCCCCCGCCCCGGCGCAATTTACCGCGCCGTGACCCAGCGCCCGATGAAAGGCCAGAGCGGCATGATGCTGGACCTTGGCAACGGGCAGACGGGCTATTTGCGGCAGGCCAAAGGCATCCCACCGGGCCAGACCATGCTGGTTCAGGTCTCCACCCATGCCGAGGGCTCCAAAGCCGCGCCAGTCTCTCCCAAGCTGTTGTTTAAAAGCCGGTATTGCATCGTCACACCGGACGCGCCCGGGTTGAACATCGCCCGCAAAATCCGCGATGAAGACGAACGGGACCGCCTGCTGGAAATCGCCCATGACGCGCTGGAAGATGCGGATGAAAGTCTGGGACTGATTGTCCGTTCTGTGGCTGACGGTGTTGCGGATGACGCCATCCATGACGACATCAGCGCCATGCGCGAAGCTGCCGAATCCGTCCTGCGCGAAGCCGGCGGCCCCCCTGCCCTGATTCGCCCCGCGGAAACGGCCCATCAGGTGGCATGGCGCGAATGGGTCGACCCCGATCCCGATGAGGTTATGCAGGAACACGGCGGGCTGGAACTGCTCGGCTTTCGCGATGCAATCGACGATCTGCTTGCTCCGCCTGCACGGCTGTCCGGGGGCGCGTGGATGGCCATAGAACCCACCAGCGCTCTGGTAGCGGTGGATGTGAACACAGGCGCGGACACCTCCTTTGCTGCTGGTTTGAAGGCAAATTTGGCCGCTGCAAGGGATCTGCCACGCCAGTTGCGCCTGCGCGGTCTCGGCGGGCAAATTGTCGTGGATTTTGCCCCCATGCCCCGCAAAGACCAGCGGCAGGTCGAACAGGCCCTCCGCGCCGGATTCCGCGCTGATGGCATCGAAACCGCACTGGTCGGCTGGACCGGACTTGGCCATTTCGAACTCCAACGCAAACGCGAACGCCTGCCACTGAAAGAGGTGCTGTCCTGATGAGTAGCTGCCCGATCTGCGACAAGGAAACCGACCCGAAATACCGCCCCTTCTGCTCCAAACGTTGCGCAGATGTAGATCTGGGGAAATGGCTGAGCGGAAGCTACATGATTCCAGGCGGAAATACGGATGAGGAAGACGGATTTTCATCTGATACAACGCCGGATGAGCCAAAAATTCATTAAGGCGCAAGAAAGCACTTGCCACCCCAGCCAGCCTATCCTAAAACGCCCCGACCCACGAAAGGCCAAGCGATCTTTCGAAACCCGTGCCCGGGTAGCTCAGGGGTAGAGCAGTGGATTGAAAATCCTCGTGTCGGTGGTTCGATTCCGCCCCCGGGCACCATTTTGCAATCTGACCTTGCAAGCTCATCCAAGTATCTGAACGGCAAGGTAGTTTTTGGGGTTCGAAGCCCCTCTTTTCGGCAGACATCCAGCTTTTCACAAAATACAAGTTTTAGCACCACCATTCTTACCTTATACGACCCATTTCTCCATACTTCGCAAGGGTTTGACAGAAATTGGTTGAGCTGCTCCCCATTTGTCGGACAGGATCTGGCGTAAATTAAGCTACTCTCTGCTCCTGCTGATCGGGTTGTGTTCTGTCATTTCTCAGCC
>NZ_PKOJ01000011.1 GCF_002860325.1 Neptunicoccus cionae
AGTCCTTGTTGCCGTCAGCGCCGTGGTGTGTACCTCGTTGCCTCCGGTGAAGCGGTGTTTAGGCCTACTAACTCAGACCCGCAACCCCTTTTTTTACGAAACTGTCATTTTTTCGAAATAATCCGAAAAATCGGGTGTTATCAACGCCCACGGGGCGGAATGTTGCGCAGACCCCTAGGGTAAACTTGTCAAAAATTGCGCAGGAATCCCGCAGCAATCCACGCAGCCCGGTTGTTCGCACGGCTTAAGAGGTTCCGGGCCCCGACTCGTGCGTTGAATCGCACCGGAATCACGGGAGCCGAAGTCTGATTCCGACTCGGAACCGGTCCCAGAGCCGGTGAAATGCGGAATCAGGACAGAAATTCGCTCTGAGACCGACTGATTTGCCCAGCCCGTGCGTAACAGGCAGATCCTGTCATAATAAAGGTGCCCAGAGATGTACGTTCCCCGAACCTTCCTTGATGAACTGATTCCCGCACGCGGCCGTAAGATGCTGTTCGTCCACCCGCCCAAATGCGGCGGCAAGTTTGTGGAGCGTGCCTTTGGCAAACGGGCCCGCAATTGTATATCGGTCAGGCATCCGAACCTGCGAGGGCATCTGTTCTGGACAGAGTATCGGGACCGGATGAGAGCGCTGGGGGATAGTGTTGATACCTATTACACCTTCTCTGTCATGCGGAACCCTTTTGCCTGGCGGGTGTCCTTCTATGAATACGTGCGCAAAGACACCGGAGGGCGGCACTCCGGCCTGCCCCATCTCCACGCTCTTTGGTCCAGGATGACATTTTCAGATTATCTGGACTGGCTGGAAGATCCGGCGGCCCCGACAACGGTGCGGTTCAGGCCCCGTGCGCAAGTGTCCGACTGGTTTACCAATGAAGAGGGGATCATCAGTGTGGACTATGTGATGCGGCAGGAAGTGCTGACGCAGGATCTCTCGCGGCTTGGCCACAGCTTCGGCATCAGACTGCGTATTCCTGACGCTCCGGTGAACCGATCGGTATCGGGCGACTGGCGGCGGTACTACAGTTCTGGTGATGTAGATAAAGTGGCGGCTTTACATCAAAGAGATATTGCCCTGTTCGGGTACAGCTTTGAATAGGGCGCACATCCGCCTACCGTGGTCCCAACACCAAAAACAACGATGCCCCCTGCCTTTATCCGGCGGGGGGCATTTTTACAGTTTGGTCAGTCTGGCTGAAAAGCAGGCCTTACATCGCAGCCTTGGCAGTCAGATTCTTCAGCGCAGTTGCCATCGGATCCAGTAGCGAAGCATCCGGTTCGATGCTTTCTAGGGATCCCAGCGACTCGGCAGGGTTTTCATAGGCAAACCAAGTCTTACCTGCGTCATCTTCATAGACCAACACCTTCAACGGCAGATGCAATCCGGCAAGGCGGTTTGCTTCCATAGCAGGCGTCCCCACTTTGGGATTGCCAAAGATCACGAGTTCGCTTGCCCCGATGTCCGAGCCTATGGATTTGGCCCCTGCCCCGTGATCAACCCGTGCAAACACTTTGGCGCCAGCGCCTTCGATTGCGCTCACAAGCGCATCGACGGCACCTGAAACAGTTTTTTCCGTTTCAACTTTTACAATCCCCTCGGCCCAAGCCAGCATCGGGGTCACGGCCACAGCGGCTGTGGCGATAATCGTCTTCATGTAATGCATGATCGTTTCCTTATAATTCCAGTTAACGCGACACATTCAAGACGTAGCTTCATACCAGCGAAAAGCGAACCACAGTGCCGTGAACAGGGGGATCGCGCAGGTTTCAGCGGATCAGCTTTGGAATCCTGTACGCGACCAGAATCACAGCGATGGCGAGATAGACCAGAGGCTCTGTCTGCCACGTCTTTTTCAACATCACGAAATGCGCTGCTCCCAGGATCACGGCCAGATAAGCGCCATAGTGGATCTGGCGCCAGCGTTTGGGGCCAAGTTTGCGGATTGAAAGATTGTTCGAGGTGACGGCCAACGGGATCAGGATCAGGAACGCCAGAACACCGACGATGATATAGGGGCGTTTGGTAATGTCCTTGATCAGGGCGTCCCACCAGAACTGGTTGTCGAGCACCAGATAGACCAGCAAATGCGCGCACACGTAGAAAAATGCCATCAGACCGATCGCGCGGCGGTATTTGATCAGATTCAAACCGCCCAGATCGCGCAGCGGTGTCACCAAAAGGCCGAGCACCAGAAGTTTCAGCGCATATTCCCCCAACCCGTGCTCCAACGCCTCGACCGGATTGGGGCCGGGGTTTTGCAACACGGTCCAGAACAGCCAGAACCCCGGAAACAGCAGGATCGGATACAAAGGCCATGCCGGCAGCTTGCGCGCTGCCGCATTCACAGATTGGCTGACTGACATGATTGGTCCCTGTCCGATGGCAATGTTGTACCGGTTAGTAGAATTTCGACAGGTCCATACCGTCATAAAGGCTCGCCACCGCGTCCCCGTAGCCGTTGAACATCTCGGTCGGTTCCTTGCTGGCGAACAGCCCGGAACCGATCACCCGATGGGACGCCTGAGACCAGCGCGGATGGCTGACGTTCGGATTCACATTACTATAGAACCCGTATTCCCGCGCGTTAATCAGGTTCCATGTGGCAGGAGGTTCCTTTTCCGTCAGGGTAATCTTCACAATGGATTTGATGGATTTGAAGCCGTACTTCCAAGGCACAACCAGACGCAGCGGTGCGCCGTTCTGGTTTGGCAAAGGCTCGTCATACAAGCCCGTGGCCATCAGTGTCAGCGGGTGCATGGCTTCGTCCAGACGCAAACCTTCTACATAAGGCCACGGGAAAGAACCGTTTTTCTGACCGTGCATTTCCTCGGGGCGCATCAGGGTTTCAAACGCTACGTATTTGGCATTGCCTTGCGGATCGGCTTTGGCGATCAGGTCAGACAGTTGGAAACCGACCCAAGGCACCACCATGGACCACGCCTCGACACAACGGAAGCGATAGATGCGTTCCTCCAATGTCATATCCTTGAGAATATCTTCCAGCGCATAGTTGCCCGGATTGTTCACCAGCCCGCCGATTTCCACAGACCAAGGGTCCGTCGTCAGTGCGTGGGCGTATTGTGCCGGATCGCCCTTGCCGGTGCCAAATTCATAAAAGTTGTTATAACTAGTGACGTCTTCGTAAGAGGTCGGTTCCTCGGTTGTGGACCATTCGCTTTTCGCAGCATTCAGGGCCGCCGCTGCCGGAGTGACCAGCCCGCCTGCAAGGGTCATGCCGGCGGCCCCTGTCATCAACTGGCGACGGTTTAGAAAATCAGCCTTTGGCGTGATGTCGGAATATTTCAGCGCGGTCTTAAAACGGCCCATAAAGACCCTCCCTCTACAATAATGTCTGTATCCAGATTGGCTTAGACCTAGTGTAATTCCAAAGCAAAACACGCGCGTTCACGACCTTGTTGGAAAGATTACAGCCCTGTGGCGCTTACAACGTTGTAAGCAGACTAACCGGATGCGCTGCCGGTTGGGATCGGACGCGGCCAGATTTCCGACATAAGCGTAGAGCGGCCATTGTCCTGCACGATCCGCACATGGTGACGCCGTATCGCGCGGGGTTCGGTAACACCAACGGAATGGGCGATGATCTCGACTTCCTTAGTGATCATCTTCGCATAGGCAGCCACCTTCTCGAATTTATCCTCGGGCACCAGCCCTTTCTGAAAGCGTGGATCATGGGTGGTGATCCCTGTCGGACAGGTGTTCCGGTTGCATTTAAGCGCCTGAATACAGCCGAGGCTGAACATGAAGCCGCGCGCCGAGGTCACGAAATCCGCACCCGCTGCAATCGCCCAAGCCACATCACCCGGGTTCATCAGCTTGCCACTGGCAATCAGGCGGATGCGATCGCGCAGCCCCATTTCGACCAGCAGATCAGAAACCAGAGGCAGGCTTTCGCGGATGGTAATCCCAACCAGATCCATCAACGGCATCGGGCTTGCGCCCGTTCCACCGTCGCCACTGTCTACAGTAATGAAGTCCGGTGCACTTTCCTCACCGCGTTTGTGGATCTCGCCAAAGAGTTCACGCAGGGCCGCTTCATCACTGACAACGGTTTTGATCCCCACAGGTTTACCCGTCACATCACGAATATGGTGAATCATGTCGAGCAGTTCCGACATGCTGCCGATCTCGGGGTGGCGGTTTGGAGAGATCGACGCCTCACCTACAGGAATACCGCGAATTTCGGCAATTTCCGGTGTAACCTTTGCCGCCGGAAGTATTCCCCCTTTGCCGGGCTTTGCCCCCTGCGCCAGTTTGATTTCGAACATGCGCACCTGTTCATGGGCGGCAATGGCGCGCAGGCGATCATCTGACAGGCTGCCATCGACATCCCGCACGCCGTATTTTGCCGTACCGATCTGGAACACAAGATCACAGCCGCCTTCCAGATGAAACGGCGACAGGCCACCCTCCCCCGTATTCAGCCAGATCCCCGCTTTTTGTGCCCCACGGGACAAGGCCCGCACCGCAGGGCGGGACAACGCGCCAAAGCTCATGCCGGAAATGTTGAACAGGGACGGCGCATCATAGGGCTGGCGGGCGTATGGGCCGATTTGCAAAGGTTCGGTCCGCGCAGCCTGCGTTTCCAGTGGCGGAAAGGCGGCATTCACGAAAATCGGCGTCCCCGGAATCGTCAGGTTGCGGGTAGACCCGAAGGCAACTGTATTGCCCTTACCGGATGCGGCCCGTTTCACCCAGTTTCTTTGCGCACGGTTGAACGGCAGTTCCTCGCGATCCATGGCAAAGAAATACTGGCGGAAGAATTCGCCCAGTTCGGTGAACAGACCGCGAAACCGCCCCACAACCGGATAATTCCGCCGCACCGCATCGCTGGTCTGGCTGCGGTCGATGACAAACATCACCACCACGGCGGCAAAACCGATGCCAACCGCACAGATAAAGGCAATCGCAAAATAAAAGAGGATCGTAGACACAAGGTTCATCAGGAACATAAGGCAGGGAACTCCGTAGCTTTCAGGTGTTCAGGGGACACTGTCCCAGCCCCACTGAACCCTTCAATGTGTAGCCCGTGCCGCCTGAAACACAAAGCCCGCAGGCAAATGCGACAGTCAAAAATACTTGAGATAAACAAACAGCCCCACAGCCAGCGTGAAAGGCCAGACCACGAAGGCCAGCCGCACAGCCAGAAACAGGATGATCCGGAGAAATCTGGCCAGCATATCGCAGGTCCCTTCCTTTGGCCTGATTGCAAACCGCCCCGCAAGCACAAGACCTGCGGGGCGGCAAGGGTTTTACATGCCCGAGCGGCAGCGGTTAATGAACCGGCGCATCGGCGGGCGGCTTGGCAGCCTGCGCGACGCCGTTGATCACCAGTCCGTTGTCATCGGCGCTGACTGTGACGGTGGACCCGTCCAGCACTTCGCCCGACAACAACAGTTCTGCCAGCGGGTCCTGAACCGCTTTCTGGATCACACGTTTCAACGGGCGTGCACCATAGACCGGATCATAACCCTGATTGGCCAGCCAGGTCCGCGCGGCTTCGTCCATTTCCAGCGCAATCTTGCGTCCCGAAAGACGGCGTTCCAGAATATCGAGCTGGATGTCCACGATCCCGTCCATGTTCTCACGGCTGAGCCGGTCAAACAGCACGATCTCGTCCAGACGGTTGATAAACTCGGGCCGGAAATGGGCTTGAACCGCCTGCATCACATCCGCCTTCGCCTTGTTGCTGTCCGCCCCTTCGGGCAACTGGCTAAGCGCCTGCGACCCGAGGTTACTCGTCAGGATAATCAGCGTCTGCTTGAAATCCACAGTCCGCCCCTGCCCGTCGGTCAGAACACCATCGTCCAGCACCTGCAAAAGCACGTTGAACACATCGGGGTGGGCTTTTTCCACCTCGTCGAACAACACCACCTGATAGGGCCGGCGCCGCACGGCTTCGGTCAGCACACCGCCTTCGTCATACCCGACATAGCCCGGAGGCGCACCGATCAGGCGGGACACCGCGTGTTTTTCCATGAATTCGGACATATCAATACGAACCATCGCCTGATCGTCGTCAAACAGGAACTCTGCCAGAGCCTTCGTCAGTTCGGTTTTACCTACACCGGTCGGGCCGAGGAACAGGAAAGACCCCTGCGGACGGTTTTCGTCGGACAGCCCCGCACGGGACCGGCGCACCGCATTGGAAACGGCCCTAACCGCCTCGCGCTGGCCGATCACCCGTTTACCGAGCTCTCCTTCCATGCGCAGCAGTTTTTCGCGGGTGCCTTCCAGCATCTTGTCCACGGGAATACCTGTCCAGCGCTCGACAACGCTTGCGATATGTTCGGGGCGCACGGCCTCGTCCACCATCACATCGTCCTCGCGGCCTTCAGCCTCTGACAGCTTCTTCTCCAGCTCGGGGATAACGCCGTATTGCAGCTCGCCCATCTTGGCCAGATCACCGGCGCGGCGGGCAGTTTCAAATTGCACCCGCGCCTGGTCCAGTTCTTCCTTGATGTCACGCGCGCTCGCCAGCTTGTCCCGCTCTGCCTGCCAGTGTGCCGTCATCTCGGACGACTTTTCCTGCAGTTCGGACACCTCTTTTTGCAAGGTCTCCAGACGGTCCTTGGAAGCCGCATCACTTTCGGTTTTCAGCGCCTCGACCTCGATCTGTTTTTGCAACAACTCGCGGTCGATCGCATCAAGCGCTTCGGGCTTGCTGTCCACTTCCATGCGCAGACGGCTGGCCGCTTCGTCCATCAGGTCAATCGCCTTATCCGGCAGGAACCGGTCGGTAATATACCGGTTGGACAGATTGGCCGCAGCAACCAGCGCACTGTCGGAAATACGGATACCGTGGTGCAGTTCGTATTTTTCCTTGATGCCGCGCAGGATTGAGATCGTGTCAGATACAGTTGGCTCCTGTACCATGACAGGCTGGAAACGCCGCGCAAGGGCTGCGTCCTTCTCTACATGCTTGCGGTATTCATCAAGCGTGGTGGCACCAACACAGTGCAACTCTCCCCGCGCCAGCGCAGGTTTCAGCAGGTTGGACGCATCCATCGCGCCTTCGGATTTACCGGCCCCGACCAGCGTGTGCATCTCGTCGATGAACAGGATAATCGCGCCGGCTGCCTCGGTCACTTCCGTCAGGATTGACTTCAGACGTTCTTCAAATTCACCGCGATATTTCGCGCCAGCAATCAACGCCCCCATGTCCAGCGCCATCAGCGTCTTGTTTTGAAGGCTTTCGGGTACGTCGCCGTTGACGATGCGCAGGGCAAGCCCTTCGGCAATCGCGGTTTTACCCACGCCCGGCTCCCCGATCAGCACAGGGTTGTTCTTGGTGCGGCGCGACAGAACCTGCATGGCACGGCGGATTTCTTCGTCCCGGCCAATGATCGGGTCAATTTTGCCGTCCCGTGCCGCTTCGGTCAGGTCGCGGGCGTATTTCTTCAGCGCGTCATAGCCGTCCTCGGCACTGGCGCTGTCGGCGGTGCGCCCCTTGCGCACGTCATTGATGGCTGCGTTCAGCCCCTGAGCCGTCACACCCCCGTCTTTCAGAATGGTCGCCGCATCGGACTTCACGATTGCCAGCGCGGTCAGCATCCGTTCGACAGGTACAAAAGAATCGCCTGCTTTTTGCGCCAGTTTCTCGGCCTCGGCAAAAATCTTGGCGGTTTGCCCGTCCATATAAATCTGGCCGTTGTCGCCTGACACTTTGGGCATTTTTGCAAGGTTCACGTCCAGATCCTGCAGGACACGGGACGGATTGCCCCCCGCTGCCTTGATCAGATTGGCCGCAAGCCCCTGCTCGTCATCCAGAAGGGCCTTCAACAGGTGTTGTGGTGTAAAGCGCTGGTGATCCTCGCGCATTGCAATGGTCTGGGCCGATTGAATCATCCCCCGAGACCGTTCTGTGAACTTCTCTAAGTTCATGGTCTTCTCCTTTTACAAGCGCCTGCGATGGAAAATGACGCCCGAAAACGGCACGTCAGGGTGCAAGCCTTAGCATCAAGATAGGAAGCCCCCTCCCAACCGACAAGAGCCGCAGTGAAAATCCCGCAAGGGTTTCAGGCCGCTTCAATGTTCCGAAAATACTCGGATCACGACCGGATGTTCTTGCCATCGCGGCTGAAGACATAGGCGACACAGCCCGCCAGAAGACAAAGCGCGAAAAAACCGAACAGCCATTGATAGGCGACAACAGCCGTGCTTTGTGGTGCAACCGCTCCGTAGATATTGCCCGAAAGGGACTGCAACAACCCCGTGCCGCCCATCCCGAACAGGTTCAGCAGGGTCACACCGCGCCCTGTCAGATGCTCGGGGAAGAAGGTTTTCGCATGGGCAATAATCACCACAAATGTCGCCCCTGTCAGACCGATCATTGCCAGCAACACGGTTGCAACCACAACAGAATGCCCCGCAAACAGGATCAGCAGCAGCACACAGGCCAGATTGATCAGGTTGCCGCCCAGCACAATCGTCTTGCGCGACGGGATCAAGCGGTCCATCGGCCCGTAAACGAAATTCCCTGCCACCATCGCAAAGCTCATCACAAGGGTCACAACCCCGATCACTTCCGGAGTGGCCGCAAAAACTTCGTCCAGATAAGGGCCAACCCAAAGCCCCCGCAAACCGGCAACAGAAATATAGTTCACCGCCATCATCGCAAGAATCGGCCAAAGCACCGGCATGGCCAGCAGGTCCAGCACAGATCCTTTCTGCGCCACCGCAACCCGTTCGGGATCACGTACAAAAACCGCAGCCATCAATGCGATGAACAGCGTCACCCCTGTCAACACCCACATGGTCCCGCGCCAGCCGAACCACTCGACCGCCAGCGTCAGCGGCAGGGCGCTGCCGATATTACCGAACGTACCGATCCCGAGTGTCACCCCCGCCAGAGTCGCAAATACTGCAGGAGCGTAGGAGCGGGCAAAGATGTAGTAAGAGGCCATCAGGACCGGCGAACACCCCACGCCGATCAGCATCATCGCAAGGGTGATGTGAAGCGGAGTACTTGCAAGCGCGAACAGTGCCGCCCCGCCTCCGCCGCCAATAGCAAAGAGAACACTCGCCGTGATCCTTGGCCCGATCCGGTCGAGCGCTTCCCCGACAGGGATTTGCATCGCCGCGAAGACAAGGAACCACATACCGCTCGCAAAGGCGAGGTCTTCGGGCCCTGCCCCGATATCCACCCCGAGCGCAGGCGCCATAACTGCAAGAAAAGCCCTGTAAAACTGGCTCATCACATAAGCCAGCACAAGAAAGACGATGCCCGCGTTCATGGCCTAATTCCACTTCTCAAATTTGCTGACCCAACTGGTAGGGGAATTCACGGCCCTTGCCAATTCGCAAATACGGCGACCCTGCGTCGGCACTTGTCCTAACGTCAGCTTCGTTCGGCGTTGCGCACGTCATTGGCTGCAACCAGACCGAGGATCGTCACTCCGAACAGGATCGCCATCAGCACAAAAACGCCCGAATTTTCGTTCAGAACCGCGCCGGTTACAGAGGTGAGGATCGCACCACCCCCGACCACAGCCGCACCGGACAGGCCCGATGCACTGCCAGCCAGATCGGGCCGCACGGACAAGGCACCCGAATTGCTCGCCGGAAGGGTCAACCCGTTGCCGATCCCGATAAAGACAACCGAACCGAACAAAACCAGCGGATGCATGATCCCTGCCACCAGCAGGACAAATCCGCCGCCAAGCCCGACCAGCGCCACAATCCGGCCTGCGATCATCATGGTAGAAAGCGCGTAGCGTTTGGCATTTCGCCCCGACAGGAAATTACCAAAGACAAACCCCATCGTAATTGCCCCCATCCCGAGGCCGAGCATGGCAGGTGTCAGACCGAACTGCGCCTCTCCTACCAACGGGGCTCCTGCAAGGAAGACATAAAAGGCGCCAACCGAACAGGCCTGACACGCCACATGGCCCCAGAACTCCCGTGCGCCCAACAGGGCCGGATAGGTTTTGAACTGAGCAAGTAATGTATCCGATTTCTTGGTATTGGTTTCTCCGAGATCGCGCCAGCACAAGGTAAAAACACCCGCACCAAGCGCGGCAAACAACAGGAATGTCACCCGCCAGCCGAACATCTGGTCCAGCACGCCGCCCACAACCGGCCCCACCATCGGTGCCAGCGCCATGACCATCGCCACATACCCCATCATGCTTGCCGCTTCCTGCGGGGGGGCCATATCCCGGATCACTGCACGGCTTAGGGCCATTCCTGCAATCACCGCCCCCTGAAGCAGACGGAACCCCAGAAAGACCCAGACATTCGGCGCCAGCCAGCACCCGATCGACGCCACCGTAAAGATCGCCATAGCCGCCAGCAAAACCGGTCTGCGGCCCCACCGGTCCGAAAGCGGCCCCATGATGATCTGCAATACAGCGCTCACCCCGAGATACCCTGCAATCGATAGATTGATCACCGCGTAATCCACCTCAAAGTCCCGCGCCATATTCGACAGGGATGGCAGAAACATATTCAGCGACAGCACAGAGATCGCAGTCAGCAACACGAGCGTTACAAAACGGGGCGGAGAGTGGGGCGTGAACACAGAAAAACTCTTTAATCGGGTTGCCAGCAAATACCATGCTGCCACACCATGCGCAAACACTGCCTGTTGCCTTGACTTTCCGCCCTCACCGCCCCAAACCCCGAAAAACCAGCCAACGGAGCCCTGATATGCCTGCTGATGACCGCCTGATCGTTGCCCTTGATGTCCCTAACATTCTGGATGGCATGGCCATCGCGGAAAAGCTCGGGGATAGTGTGTCGTTTTACAAGATCGGGCTCGGCATGTTGACGGGGGGCGGTCTTGCGCTTGCCAATGAATTGAAAGAACAGGGCAAACGCGTATTTCTTGACATGAAGTTCTTTGACATCGGGGCCACTGTAGAGCGGGCCGTCGGCGGCATCGCGCAGTATGATTTCGACTTCCTGACCGTCCACGGTGATCCCCATGTGGTGCGTGCGGCTGTGGCAGGCCGCGGCGACAGCGGCCTCAAGATCCTTGCTGTTACAATCCTGACCTCCCTCGACCGGAGCGATCTGGACGATTGCCTGATCCAGTCCGGTGATCTGCAAGACCTCGTGATCGAACGGGCCCGCGCGGCTTTTCTTGCCGGTGCAGACGGGGTGATTGCCTCACCGCAAGAAGCTGCTTTGATCCGTGCCCTGCCAGAAGCTGCAGGGCGGTTGATTGTAACACCGGGGGTACGCCCGACCGGCTCGGCCTCGGGCGATCAGAAACGCATTGCAACACCGGCCAGCGCCATCGGGGACGGGGCGGATCACATCGTTGTAGGGCGTCCGATTGTTCAGGCCGACGATCCGGCTGCCGCAGCACGGGCGATCCTTGCGGAACTGGCCACGATCTGAGGGCAAACGCCTAAAATACAAGAATCTTCAATTGAATATTTAACGCATCGTTAAGGTTTGGGCGCGATCCAGAGAGCCGAACCTTAACGGAGCCCCCAATGGATATATTCTCGAAAATCGGCCTGACTGCCCTGATCGCGACCAGCCTGCTTGTGACCCACGCCAAAGCATCCCCTGACACTTCGAACGCCTTGGCATTTCCAGTATTATACGCCGGAAATTCCCAAACTGACATCACGTCCTGACTGGTATTGGCAACAGAACTGCGGGATAAGACCCTATGCCAAAACCTGCCTTCTGCCGAGATTGCCTGAAACGCTGCGCGCCAAAACCGCGCTGCGAACATTGTGCTTCACCGCGGGTGCTGGCCCATGAGGAATTGTTCTCGCTCTCCATCGCCCATATGGATTGCGACGCATTTTATGCATCAGTGGAGAAACGGGACAATCCGGATATCCGCGACAAGCCGGTGATCATCGGCGGCGGCAAACGGGGCGTTGTTTCCACCGCCTGCTATATCGCGCGGATCAACGGGGTGCATTCTGCCATGCCCATGTTCAAGGCGCTGAAACTCTGCCCCGAAGCGGTGGTGGTAAAACCCAGAATGGACGCCTACGTCGAAGTGTCCCGCGCCATCCGCGCCATGATGGAAGACCTGACACCGGTGGTCGAACCCCTATCACTGGATGAGGCATTCATCGACCTAAGCGGCACAGAAAAACTGCACGGCGCCCCGCCAGCGATCATGCTCGCACGGCTGGTGAAACGGATGGAGGACGAATTGGGGATTTCCGGTTCCATCGGCCTGTCCCACAACAAGTTCCTAGCCAAACTTGCCTCCGATCTGGACAAGCCGCGCGGGTTTTCCGTGGTTGGAAAGGCGGAAACACTGGACCTTCTCGCGCCACTCCCCATCAAGAAAATCTGGGGCGCCGGACCGGTTTTGCAACGCAAACTGCAAAGTGACGGCATCCAGACCTTCGCAGACCTGCGCCGCCGCGATCGCAAGGCGCTCGGTGAACGCTACGGCTCCATGGGGGATCGGCTCTGGCACTTGGCGCAGGGACTTGATCACCGCCGCATTTCGGGGCGCGATCCGGTGAAAAGCATCTCCAAGGAAACCACTTTCTTTGAAGACACAGGCGATGCCGACCTGCTGGACGGGCATCTCTGGCGGCTGGCCGAACAGGTGTCAGACCGCGCAAAGGCCAAGGAATATGCGGGTAAGACCGTTACGTTGAAGGTGAAGAAAGCGGATTTCAAAACCCTGAACCGCTCTGTCACCCTGTCCGAACCAACCCAGATGGCGGACAGGATTTACACCCACGGGCGCCAGATGCTTGACGGGGTGATCGACAAGGCCCCCTTCCGCCTGATCGGTATCGGCATCAGCCAACTGACCCGCCCCGAAGAAGCCGATCACTATATGGACCTGCTGGAACAGGACGCCGCGAAACGCGCCAAGGCGGAACGGGCCACAGACGCAATCCGCGAAAGATTCGGCAAAGACGCCATCCTGAAGGGACGTGCCCTGCGCTGACCTGCTTCGATGTTCCAGAAATACTCCCCGCGCGGAGCGCAGAAACCTATTTTTCCGTAAACTTCAATTCAATCCGACGGTTCTGCGCCAGTGCCTCTGGGCTGTCGCCCTCTGCAATCGGCTGGTATTCCCCGAATCCGTTGGCCGCCAGCCGGTTCGCCGGCACCCCGAGCTCGCTGTTCAGATAGCGCACCACAGACAGCGCCCGCGCCTGACTAAGCTCCCAGTTGTCGCGGAACTCTCCGAAACCGGACAGGGGTATTTTATCGGTATGTCCGTCCACCCGCAGAATCCAGTCGATTTCCGGCGGGATCTGGTCGGCAACATCCAGAATGATGCTGGCCACATTGGCAATCTCTGCCTTGCCCTGCTCCCCGAGAGTGGCCGAACCGGCGGCAAACAGGATTTCGGAGGAAAACACGAAACGGTCCCCGACGATACGAACCCCTTCCTGTGTCCCGAGCACATCGCGCAAGCGGCCAAAGAACTCGGAGCGGAACTTCTTGAGGTCATTGGCCTCTGCTTCCAGTCGCTGGCGTTCAGCTTCTTCCAGCTCAAGCCGCTTTTTCTGCTCGGCCGCTACACGGGCCAGCGCGGTGTTCAGGTTCGCGCCCAGCGCTTCTATCTGTACCTGACTGGCTTCATCTGCTGCCTTTGAGGCGTCAAGCAATCCCTGCAAACGGTCCAGCTGCTTGCGCAGTTCTACCGTTTGTTCGTTCAGTAAAGCCAGCTTTTGCGCGGCTTCGCGGCTTGCGGTTTTCTCATCGGCCAGTTCCTGCCGTGCTACGGACAAAAGGGCGGCCTGACGGTCGCCTTCGCTCATGTTTTGGGCCGCTTCGCGCTCTGCCTCGCTCAGTTCGGCGCGGGTGGCAGCCAGCAGGGTCAGCGTGTCTTCCGCTTCCTTACGTTTGGCCTCCAGCGACAGGGTCATGGCGGTCAGTTCGTCCTCGGCCCCCTTCAGTTTCTCCCGCAGGGCTGCAGCGGCGGCGGCTTCGGCAAGTTTCGCCTTTTCCTCTTCGGAAAGGCTGTTAACCAGCGCATCAATCCGCGCACGCAATTCTTCTTCGGTCAGACCACGGGCGGTCAGTTCGGACTGCGCCTCTGCCAATGCCTGCGCCCGATCTTCGGTTTCCTGTTCGGCCCGAGCCAGCGCAGCCCTCTCCCGTTCCAGGGCGGTTTTTGTCTGGCCCAGTTCGCTGCGGCTCTCGGCCAGTTCGGAGCGTGTGGTGCTGACCTGCGCCAGCGCATCACTTAGCGATCCACGTGTCTGCGACAGGTCATCCTGCGTCGCCGCCAAAAGCGCCAGCGCATCCGCGAGCGAACCTTCCTTATTGCTGACGTCAGCCCGCAAATCGGCAATCAACCCTTCCAGTGCTTCCCGTTTCGCGGCTGCCAGACGCGCCGCCTCGGCGCTTTCGTCGATTTCTGTGCGGGCCTGTGCCAGTGCCAGTTGCAGGGCCTCTTTCTCGGAGATCACTGTCAGATTGGCTTGTTCCAATGCGTCTTTATCCGCCAGCAGCAGGCGTTTTTCCTCTTCCAGCGCGGCTTCGCGGCTTTCAGCATCCGCCACATCACCTTCTAGATCTTCAACCTGCCCCGTCAGAATTGCAACACGGGAACGGCTGTCGGAAAGCTGCGAATCCAGATCGGAATTTTGCGCCAGCAATGAAGCCACCTGCTCTTCGAACCCGGCAATCTGCGCGGCTTGATTCGAGGTTTCCGCGTTCAATGCAGCGATCAGAGAGTCTTGTTGCGCAGCGCGGTGCTGCGCATCCGCAAGCGAATCATTCAAACGGCTGACGTCTTCTTCCAGACCCGAGGCACGGGCCCGTTCCAGACCAAGCGCTTCGGACAGGCCAATGATTTCACCTGCAAGCGCGTCGAGTTCTTTGTCCTGTCCGGAGATTCGTTCGTTCAGCGTATATTGAACCACCATGAAGATGGTCAGCACAAACATCAGGATCAGCAAAAGCGCGGTCATCGCATCCACGAATCCGGGCCAGATATTGGCCGAAAACCGGTTCGCTGCGCGGCGGTTCAGGGCCATGGATTATCCCCTGCCACCGGGTTCATCAGATGCCGAGATTGCCGCACGCAATGTGGATGTCAGCCCTAAAAGATCGCTACGCAGTTCGCTGATGGCGCCCTGCCGTCCGGCAGTCATTTCCTCAAGAATGCGCAACATCTGGGTATCGATATTGCGCAAACGCATCTTGGCTTCGGCATCCCAGACCTCATCCCCTGCGGGGCGGGCCATTTGTGCAGGCAGCGCCTGCACAGCCTCGACCAGTTGTTTCTGCCCATAGGCGATTTGCTCGGCCAGACGATCCCGATCGCCCTGCCCCGCCGTTGCAACCTCGGCAAGGCGCTCCACCACCTGCCCCAGCCGTTCGAGCCGCTGATCGGTTTCGGCACGCCGTTCCTGATTCTGGCGCAGCAGGTCATGCAGGGTTTCTATCTGGTAGGTCGTATGTTCCAGCATGTCAGCGAGCGCGAAATTTTCCACGCTGCCCATATCCCCTTCACCTGTTGCGACCCCGATCCGTGTAATTGAAGACAGCCACTCTTCTAGTTCGCGGTAAAAACGGTTCTGGCCACGCCCTGCCATCAGATCCAGCAAACCGACAACCAGTGACCCTGCCAATCCCAGCAGCGACGAACCGAAGGCCGTACCCATACCGCCAAGCTGGCGTTCCAGACCGGACATAAGGTTGTCGAACACATCGACCGAACTGCCATCATCCTGTGGCGCGAGGGAACGTATCGTATCAACTACGGCAGGAACCGTCGTGGCCAGCCCGTAAAATGTACCCAAAAGACCAAGGAAGATCAGCAGGTTAATGACATATCGTGTGATCTCGCGGCCTTCATCAAGCCGTGTCGCCACACTGTCCTGAATGCTTTGTGTACTGGTCGAAGTCAGCGAAGCCCGGGCCGAGCGTTTACGCAGCAGATGGGCCAAAGGCGCCAATAATCCGGGCGGTTGAACGAACTCATGCCCCGGCCGGTCCAGCGCCAGCCCTTCGATCCAGCTGACCGAGCTGACCAGCGTAAACACCTGCCAGAAACAGGCAATGATGCCAAAGATGAACACCAAGCCGATAAAGCTGTTCAAATAGACGTTTGCCATAAAGATCGGCAGCAGTGATTGATACGACAGAAATCCCCCAATGGCGACGATGACGACAAACATCAACATCATAAGGATTTGCCGCACCGGTTGGGTAAAATGCGGGTCGATCTTCGTGTCTGACTTCAACATTCTTTGGGGCCTGCTCCGTGCTTGTCTGCACCCTAACCTGCTTGACTGGTGTTGCCAAATGGTATGTTCGCCGGACGCGCCAGACTGTTTACCAACTAAACCATTGTAAAAAAGCCGCGAACTCCCCAAATATAACTGTGTAAACCTGATTTGTTGGAGTGGTTGTTTTGGACGAATTACTTGGATTTGAATCCGTAGGCCTGACGGCCATTGCGCTGTTTGTCTTTGCGTTGATCCTGATATTCATGATGGTTCGCTCCATCCCGCAAGGCGAGGAATGGACGGTAGAGCGGTTTGGCCGTTACACCCGCACTCTCAAGCCCGGTTTGCGGTTCCTGATCCCTTTCATGGACAAGATCGGGGCGAAAATAAACATGATGGAAACCGTGCTTGATATCGACAGTCAGGAAGTCATCACCCGCGACAATGCGATGGTCGTGACCGATGCGGTTACTTTCTATCAGGTTGTGGACGCCGCTGCCGCTGCCTATGAGGTCCGCGATCTCTACCGTGCGCTGTCCAACCTGACGCAAACCAATATCCGTTCGGTAATCGGCTCTATGGATCTGGACGAAAGCCTGTCCAACCGCGAGATTATAAACGCCAAACTACTGACCGTGATTGACGAAGCCGCCAATCCGTGGGGCGTTAAAGTTACCCGTGTCGAGATCAAGGATCTGGCCCCGCCGCCGGACATCAACGAAGCGATGGCCCGCCAGATGAAAGCGGAACGGGACAAGCGCGCCTCGGTCCTGCAGGCCGAAGGTATGAAACAGGCTGCCATTCTGAAAGCGGAAGGCGAGCGGGAAGCCCAGATTCGCGAGGCTGAAGGCCGCAAGGAAGCTGCCTTCCTTGACGCGGAAGCCCGTGAACGGATGGCACAGGCCGAAGCCAAGGCGACGCAGATGGTTTCCGAAGCCATTGCCGCCGGTGACATACAGGCCGTGAACTACTTTGTTGCGCAAAAATACACCGAAGCCCTGCGGGATGTTGCCGCCAGCCCTTCGGCCAAGACCATCATGATCCCGCTTGAGGCGTCCTCTCTGATCGGGTCTATCGGGGGTATTGCCGACATCGCCAAAGCCGTCACCTCCGGCGACAAATCTTAAAAGGATTCAGCCATGCCTTTCCTCGATTTTCTCGTTGATCTGTCGCCGTGGTGGTGGGTCGCAGCGGCCTTTGTCATTGGCGCGGCAGAAATGGTTACAGGCACGGCAGTTTTGATCTGGATCGCCCTTGCGGCATTGGTCATGGCAGTATTGCACGCGCTGATGCCGGGCCTGTCGGGAGAGATGCAAATCACCTTATTTGCGGCTCTGTCCGTTGGCCTGACCTTTGCGGGGCGCTGGGTGGTCCAACGCTTTGGCGACGGTGCAGCGGCCCATGATACGCTGAACCAGCGGTCCAACCATTTGATCGGGCGCACGGCCACGGTGCTCGACTTTCATCCTGCCAGCCATAGCGGGGCCGTCACAATCGAGGGCATGCGCTGGCGGGCGGAATGGGCTGCCGGTGCAACTGCGGAAATCGGCAGCACCGTCAGGGTCAGCGCCGCAAAAGGAATGGTTTTGAAGGTAGAACCGGTTTAACCGCTCAGGCGGTTACACTCAGTTCCAGCACACGTTGGGTCAGCCATTCCAGATCGGGGTCGGGCAGACCCAGTTCCGCAAGGTGGCGGTTTACCTCTACCAGATATTCCGTGTTGGGCCCGCGCCCGCCGACAGCCTTGGCAATGACCTCGGCCTGACGTTCCAGCGAAAGACCCCCACAATACTGCACGTGATCCCGGTCCACCACATAGGACACACAGTCAACAACGCGACCGTCCCGCAGCTTTGCCGGATGGACCTGCTCCAGATAGGCCGCCGAAACCAGTTCCCGCTCTCGCAGGTAATCTATCGTCTGTTGTGCGGTTTCCGGCGGCACGAAAAAGGCGACCCCGTCACAATAGGATTTCGGCGCAGCGTCTAGGGCCAGCACCAGTCCCGGGGCTGCTTCTGTACCGCGATGGTGGATCGACCACATGCAAAAGCTGCGGGAAAACCCGTCCATCCGCGCAACTTCGCGTTCCGCAAACTCAAAACCCGGTTGCCACACCAAAGAGCCGTAGCCGAATACCCAAAAACCGTTATCAATATTTGTCACTGGTTCACCCCTTTCAGGGTGCTATAACCCGCGCCAAACGGAAAAGAAAAGGGGCTGCCCGTGGTTCGTGCTTTATTTGGAATCCTGATTGTCGTGTCGCTGGCATGGTTTGGCTATTGGTGGGTCGGCTCCAGCGCGCAGCAAACGGCCCTGTCCGCATGGCTGGAAGACCGCCGCTCTGCAGGATGGGTCGCGGATTACGACACGCTGGATGTGCAGGGCTTTCCCAGCCGCTTTGACACCCGTGTCACCGATCTCAACCTTGCAGACCCTGCTACAGGCTGGGCATGGCAGGCGCCGGAGTTCGAGGTTCTGATGCTCAGCTACAAACCGAACCACGCGATTGCCGTCTGGCCGGACACTCAAACCATCGCCACACCGCAGGAACGTATCGACGTGACCTCGCAGGATATGAGAGCCAGCATCAAATTTGATGCCAACACCGATCTTTCGCTTAATGCCGCAACGGCAGAGGTCAAGGACCTGACACTGACCTCCAATGCCGGTTGGGTGACTGAAATGGATGCAGCCATGCTGTCCACACGGCAAACAGCGGGTCAGGCCAATGCCCATGATCTGTTCTTGCAGACCACAAATCTGAAACCTGCGCGGATTTTCAAGGACATTATCGACCCCGACAACCTGCTACCGGATGTATTCGAAACCGTGCGTTTTAACGCAACCGCCGGATTTGATGCCCCTTGGGACCGCCACGCGGTGGAGGGGCGCAAGCCGGAGCTGACTTCCCTTGAGATCAAGGAGTTCAATGCCGCTTGGGGAGAGTTGAATTTCCAAGCCACCGGCACTGTAGAGTTGGATGCCGACGGTTATCCTACCGGCAAGATTTCAGTCAGGGCTAAAAACTGGCAGGATATGCTGGAACTCGGAGTGAGCGCAGGAATCGTCCCTGCCGAACTGCTTGGCACACTGGAAGGCGGGCTCGGTCTGCTGGCAAAACTATCCGGCAATCCCGATACGATTGACGCGCCATTGTCCTTTCAGAACCGCGTGATCTCGCTCGGTCCCTTCCCGATAGGCCGCGCCCCGCAGTTCCGGATCAATCCGTAACACAGCAGGATCAGCGGCAGTAAGCTCCGCCACCACGGTGCTGGGCGACGTCAAAGTGAAAGTGATCCTGATGAAAGCGGTTTGCCTTGGGGCCGAGCACGGTGCGAAAAGGGCCACAAGCAGTTTTGTGCAGGCGTTTCAAGGTCGGCCCGTCCTCGCCCGAGCGCCAGCCGCGCAGCACGCTCATGGTTGTGCCGTTCTTTAGCACAAATCCCGCAATATCCACGGCATTACCTTTGGCGTGTTCAGATAATTTGCCCCGTTTGGCGCTGTTGCGGTTGCGGCAGGAATAGCTGGCGATCAGTTGGATGCTTGCCAGCCCGCCGCCTTTCGTCCCCACTGTGGGTTTGGCAGAATCATGGACCCAACGATAAAGCGCACGGGCTGCGTCGCAGCCGATAAGCGCCTCTCGGGTCAGCTTGATGCCGTCGATCTCTGAAACCTTCACCGGCTTGGCGATACCACAAGCCCCTTTGCCGCGCACCCGTTTTACGGAATAGCCCCTGATCCCGCGCAATCCGCAAACCGATCCTTCCAGACTGTAGCGTTTCGCGCGATCCTTGCGCTTTGCCATCGCAAGCTGGAACCCTTCGGGCCGCGCCTGCGGCCGCGGGGACACAGCCAACCCGTCCAGCAGATCATCCGGCACAATTTGGCGCACAGACACGGTTACGGATTCCCCGATGCCGTCCCCTGCATCCATTCCCGTGGTCACAATCGCCGCTTTGGTCAGTTTCTGCGCGACTACGTCTTCTGTAATGGTCTGTTCCAGCACAACTTTCTGCACCGCGATGCTGGAAGCTGTCCGTCCGGTATCAAAGCGGCGCAGCTTTGGACGGGGCGCCATCAAAGGAGCTGCTGTCGGATTAAACTGCTCTGCCAACGCAAGGGGCCGCAATCGGGGCCGCTGATCCGGAGTTTGCGCAATGGCGGTACCTGCAATCAGGACCGCGCAGGCCATCAAGGATATCCGCCATTGCGCCATTTTCAGTCTCCTGCTTTCGGGTCGCGCCCGAAGTTCGGTGCGTTGGTATCCTGCCCTGCATCAATAATGCTGCGCCGGATTGCACGGGTGCGCGTGAAGTGGTCGAACAACTGTTCTCCGTCCCCGCGCCGAATGGCCCGTTGCAGATCGAACAGTTCTTCTGTGAAACGCCCGAGAATCTCTAGCGTCGCTTCTTTGTTATTGAGGAACACATCCCGCCACATGGTCGGATCAGAGGCCGCGATCCGCGTGAAATCGCGAAAACCGGCGGCAGAGAAATCAATGACTTCCTTATTCGCCACCCGTTGCAGATCATCAGCCACACCCACCATCGTATAGGCGATCAGATGCGGCGTATGACTTGTGACAGCCAGCACGAGGTCATGGTGCTCTGCATCCATTTCCTCAACATTCGCGCCCATTAAGGACCAAAGCTTTTGCAACCGTTCCACATAGGCGCGATCTGTATCCGGCAGGGGGGTAAAGAGACACCAGCGGTTCTTGAACAGATCGGCAAAGCCTGCGCGGGGGCCAGAGTGTTCTGTCCCTGCAAGCGGATGTGCCGGAATAAAATGAACATGATCGGGCATATGGGGCTGCACTGCTTCAATGATGGCCTTCTTGACCGATCCCACATCGGAAACCGTAGCATTCTGCGCCAGATGCGGTGCGATTTCCTGCGCAATCGCACCCATTACCCCGACCGGCACACAAAGCACTACCAGATCCGCGCCCTGAGCAGCTTCGGCGGCTGTGTCGAACACGGCATCCACCAGTCCAATGTCCAGTGCTGTTTTCCGTGTTTCTGCGGATCGGGCGTGGCCGACGATCTCACCGGCCAAACCTGCGCGGCGCACAGCCAGTGCCATGGAACCGGCGATCAGCCCAAGCCCGATCAGGGCGACCTTGTTGTAAAGCTGCGTCATGCTTCCCAGCCTTCCTTAAAGACGGAAAGAACAGCGATCACACGTTTGCAATCGGCCCCCTTGCCCACGGTAATCCGCAGACACTCCGGCAGGCCATAGCTTTTAACAGCGCGCACGATCAGTCCTTCAGCCCCGAGCGCACGATCCGCCGCATCGGCCTCGGCCTCTGATCCGAAACGGGCCAGAACAAAATTCCCCAAGGACGGGTCACAGGCAATGCCCAGCGCGGTCAGTTCTGTTTGCAGATAATCCCGCCACTGGCTGTTCAGCTCCTGACATTTGGCTGTGTAATCCACATCAAGCATTGCAGCTTGAGCAGCTGCAAGCGCACCTGCGTTTACATTGAATGGCCCGCGTACCCGTTGCAGCGTGTTCACGATCTCTGCCGGACCATAGCCCCAACCCATCCGCAAACCGCCCAGACCGTAAATCTTGGAAAAGGTGCGGGTCATGAAGATATTTTCGCGTTCTTCAACAAGACCGGCGTGCCCGTCAAAGCCTTCGACAAATTCAGCATAGGCCCCGTCCAGCACCAAAAGCGCCTGTTCGGGCAGCCCATCTGCCAGCCGCGCGACCTCCGCTTCGGAGATCATTGTGCCGGTGGGATTGTTGGGATTGGCAATGAAAACCAGCTTGGTGTTTTCATTCGCTGCTTCCAGTAGCGCATCCACATCTGTGGTCCGTTCTGTTTCACGCTCGGATACAGGCGTAGCCCCTGCTGCCTGTGCACAGAGTTTATACATCAGAAAGCCGTGTTCGGTGAACAGAACTTCGTCCCCTGCGCCGGCATAAGCCTGACACAGGAAGGAAATCAGCTCGTCCGAGCCGTTGGAGCAGATGATCCGCTCTGCATCCAGACCGTGCACCTTGGCAATGGCCGCACGTAATTCGCTGTGGTCCGACGACGGATAGACATGCAGATTGCCTGCAACGGAACGATAGGCCTGCTTGGCCTTCTCGCTTGCGCCCCAAGGGTTTTCGTTACTGCTGAGCTTCACCGTATTGGACACACCATCCACATGGGCCTTCCCGCCCACGTAAAGTTCGATGTCCATAATGCCCGGTTGTGGCTGAATGCGCGCCGTCATCTCACGTTATCCTTTTGGTATTCTGCGCCCGTGTTTAGCGGCGCAGCCCCCCCTGATAAAGCATTAATAGGCTTTAATAGAAGGTCTGGGGGTCGATATCTATGCTGATGCGCAGATTATTGGGCGGCTTTATGCTGGCATGCCAAGCGGCCAGCGCGGGTTGCAGCACGGTACCTTTATCCGCCTTGACCAGAATGCGCACACGGTGACGGCCCCGCACACGGGCAATCGGTGCGGGGGCAGGTCCGTAGATTTCCGCATTGATCCGCCGCAGGGGTTCGGCGTTGCGCACCATGTACTGCGCCACATCAAACACTTGGGCAAGGTCAGGACCGGACAGCACAATCCCCGCCATCCGTCCGAAAGGTGGCACGCCAGCCTGTTCGCGCTGGGCGGCTTCGGCGGCCCAGAAATCTTCCTCGTCGCCGGTCAGGATCGCCTGTATCACCGGATGCTCCGGTTGCAGGGTCTGGATGTAGGCAGTGCCTTTCTTATCAGCACGCCCCGCCCGACCTGCCAGCTGACGGATTAACTGAAAGGTCCGCTCCGCCGCACGCAGATCACTGCCCTGTAGCCCCAGATCCGCATCAATCACTCCAACACAGGTCAGCAGCGGAAAGTTATGCCCTTTGGCCACAAGCTGCGTGCCGATGATAATATCCGCCTCACCCTCGGCAATGGATTTGATCCGTTCTTTCAGGTTCCGCGCGGTCATGGACATATCGGAGGACAGCACCGCAATCCGCGCATCGGGAAAGCGTTCGACCGCTTCTTCGGCCAGACGCTCTACCCCCGGACCGACCGCTGCCAGCTTGCCTTCCACCTGACAGGAGGGGCAAGCCTCGGGCATCGGTTTGGTTTCCCCGCACTGATGGCACATCAGGCGACCCTGAAAGCGGTGTTCCACCATCCGCGCATCACAATCGTCACAGCCGATCTGGTGGCCACAGGCACGACACACCGTCACCGGCGCATAGCCACGACGGTTCAAAAACAACAGCGACTGTTCCTTGCGCTCCAACCTTGAAAAAACTTCCCGCGCCAGACTGTCGGAAATCCACCGCCCACTGGGGAGGTCTTCCTTGCGCAGGTCAATCGCCTTCATCTCCGGCAGTTCCGCCGCGCCAAACCGTTGCGCCAGATCAAAGCGTTCGTATTTCCCCGCCCGCGCATTGGCCCAGCTTTCAAGCGAAGGCGTCGCGCTGGCCAACACAACTGAAGCCCCGCAGATCGAGGCCCGTAACACCGCCATATCCCGCGCATTATAGAGCACACCGTCTTCCTGCTTGTAGGACTGATCGTGTTCTTCATCCACGACGATCAGGCCCAGATTCTGGAACGGCAGGTAAAGCGCCGAACGCGCCCCCACCACAAGCTGCGCCTTGCCTTCACCCACCATGCGCCAGCAGCGCCGCCGCTCTGTCACGGTGACGCCAGAATGCCACTCGGCAGGGCGTGCGCCAAAGCGTTGTTCCACTCGGTCCAGAAACTCCACCGTCAGGGCAATTTCCGGCAAAAGCACCAACGCCTGCCGCCCCTGCGCGAGACATTCGGCCACCGCCTCAAGGTAAACTTCGGTCTTGCCGGAGCCCGTCACCCCTTTGAGCAAGCTGGTACCATAGCTCTGCGAGGCCACTTTGTCCCGCAGCAACCCCGCCACCCGCGCCTGATCGCCGGTTAGTTCCTTACCTGCGTGAAGTGCATCCAGATGCGGATAGGGCAGATCGCGCGGGGTTTCGTATTCGACAAGTACCCCCTGCTTTACCAAACCCTTCACCACCGAAGACGTCACCCCCGCCAGTGTGGACAGCTCCCCCGCAGTAAAGCGCACGCCGCCGTGGTCTTCCAGAACGCCGATCACCTTTTCCCGCGCAGGGGTCATCCGGTCCGGTTCCTTATCCCCAAGCCCGTAGATCCGGCGCATTCCGGGCGGATCTGTCAGTCCGGGCGCACGGGTCGCCAACCGCAGCATGGCAGAAAGCGGCGTAAGCGTATAATCCCCGACGCGTGCCAGAAACTTTTGCATCTCCTCGCGCATCGGGGGCACATCAATCACCCCGATCACAGAGCGGATTTTTTTCGGGTCATACCCGCCCTGCCCAGCGCCCCAGACGACGCCAATTACCTTACGCGGGCCAAGGGGCACCTCCACATAGGCACCAAGGAAACAGCCCCCCGCAGGGGCCTTGTAATCCAGCAACCGGTCGAGCGGCTGCGCGGTCAGGACAGCCACAAGCTGACCCGCTTCAAAATAGCTTTGATCGGTGTATTCGGGCACGATAAGCGGGGTTCTCATTCACGGCGCATTGCGATAAACCCCAACATGACATCTGCGCAAGCCACGCGCAAGAAACCAACCGGACACAAGGAACCCCGAAGATGAAATTTTTTGTTGATACCGCCGATGTGGATGCAATCGCCGAACTGAATGATCTGGGCTTTGTGGATGGAGTTACAACCAATCCCTCACTGATCCTGAAATCCGGTCGCGACATTCTGGAAGTGACCAAAGAAATCTGTGGCATGATTGACGGTCCGGTCAGCGCTGAAGTTGTGGCACTGAATTACGACGACATGATTCAGGAAGGGCGCAAACTGGCCAAGATCGCAGAAAACATCGCCGTGAAAGTGCCACTGACATGGGACGGTCTGAAAACCTGTAAAACCCTGTCCGAAGAAGGCACAATGGTCAACGTAACCCTGTGTTTCTCTGCCAATCAGGCACTTCTGGCGGCCAAAGCGGGCGCGACCTTTATCTCTCCGTTCATCGGGCGTCTGGACGATATCAACATCGACGGGCTGCAACTGATCGAGGATATTCGCGTGATTTACGACAATTACGCCTATGAGACAGAGATCCTCGCAGCGTCTATCCGCACCGTTAACCATGTTTCCGATTGTGCCAAAATTGGCGCAGATGTTGTGACAGCCCCGCCAAATGTGTTGCAAAACCTTGCAAAACACCCGCTGACCGATAAAGGTCTTGAGGCGTTTATGGAAGATTGGGCGAAAACCGGACAGAAGATCCTGTAACGCCCCCAGATACGAGGCGTAGCGAATGGCAGAGCAAGCGAAACCGCAGGACGCGGTGCGTGAACATATTCTATCCGACCCTATTCAGGTTCTCGAAGACCGTGACATCATGCGCGCGCTCATCTCGGCAGACGAGGTGGCGCGCGGCAAAAATGTCATCGACCTGCGCGCCATCGCGCTTGAGCGGCTTGAGGCCAGACTGAACCGGCTGGAAGACACCCACCGCCATGTGATCGCTGCGGCCTATGACAATCTGGCCAGTACGAACCAGATACACAGGGCTACGCTTGCCATTCTTGAACCCAAGACATTCGCGGATTTTCTGGTTCTTCTGCAAGAAGAACTGGGCCGTATCCTGAACGTGGCTTCGGCCCGTCTGGTCCTTGAAAGCCCGGCAGCAACGCCGGATATGGAAGACCAGCTTCAGGCAGAATTCGGCAGCGGTGTGTGTTTTTGCGCCCCCGGTGCTGTGAATGATTATATCTCGCGCGGGCGCAACACATCGGTGCGCCCCGTGACCTTGCGGACTATCCATGACCCCGATCCGGTTCTGTTTGGTGATGCAGCAAGCAAGGTGACATCCGAAGCCCTGCTGCGGCTTGATCTGGGCAAGGGCAACCTTCCCGCGATGCTGGTGCTCGGCTCTGCCAGTAATGACCAGTTTACCCCGCAAAAAGGCGCAGATCTTCTGGTCTTTTTCGCCAGCGCCTTTGAACGTGTGCTGCGCCGCTGGCTGAACTGATGACAGCCCAAAGCGGCGCCTTTGATCTTCTGGGCCGCTGGCTGGCCAGTATCACTGCGTTGCAAGGCGCCTCTGCCAAAACCGTTGAAGCCTATCAGCGGGATGTGTCGGGGTTTCTCGGGTTTCTGGCCAATCATTTCGGCGGCGATCTGGGGAAAGCCAAACTCGGCACGGTTAAAATCACCGACATGCGGGCCTGGATGGCCCATGAGCGGCGGCGCGGTGTGGGGCCGCGCTCTCTCGCGCGGGAACTCTCGGCGGTTAAATCCTTTTACCGCTGGCTGGGCGAGGCAGAGGGCATTGAAGTCACCGCTCCGCTGGCAACGCGCGCCCCGAAGTTCAAAGCCCAACTGCCCCGCCCCGTCGCTAAAGATCAGGCAAAGGCCATGATCGAAACAGTAGAATTCCAAACACAGGACAGCTGGACAGGCGCGCGGGACACAGCGGTGATCACGCTGCTTTACGGATGCGGCCTGCGCATTTCCGAAGCACTGGGCCTGACATTCGCCGCCGTGCCATTGGGGGATACCCTGCGTATCCGTGGCAAGGGTGACAAAGACCGCGTTGTGCCCGTGCTGCCCGCCGCGCGCAAGGCCGTGGACAGCTATCTTGCGCTCTGCCCGTTCAGCCACACGGCTGAAACGCCACTGTTTCTGGGCAAAAAAGGGAAGGTTCTGAACCCGCGCCATATCCAGAAGGTGATGGAACAGACACGGATGCAGCTTGGACTGCCTGCCACCGCAACCCCCCACGCAATGCGTCACTCCTTTGCAACCCATCTGCTGGAAGCCGGCGGAGATTTGCGTGCGATACAGGAATTGCTGGGCCATGCCTCGCTTTCGACGACCCAAGCCTATACCGCTTTGGATCAGGCCCATTTGATGGCCGTATACAGAAAAGCCCATCCCAAAGGCGGATAAACATCGCCTTATTTGCAAAAATCTATATGAAGCCGCCCATGACACATCAGATCAAAGCTCTCTCGGTTCATCTTTTCACAGCCACCGGCGCCGTGTTTGCCATGCTCGCCATGCTGGCAGCGGCGCAGTCAAAATGGGATTTGATGTTCCTCTGGCTGGTTGTGGCCTTTGTTGTGGACGGGATCGACGGGCCACTGGCGCGGAAATACGAGGTGAAAACCCACGCTCCGCAATATGACGGTGTGATCCTCGATCTGATTATTGACTATCTGACCTACATCTTCATTCCGGCCTTTGCCCTGTTCCAGAGCGGTCTGCTGCCGGACTGGACAGGCTGGATTTGCATCCTTGTGATCACCTTCACTTCGGCGCTTTATATGGTGGACACGCGGATGAAGACCAAGGACAACAGCTTTTCCGGCTTTCCGGCCACGTGGAATATGCTGATACTGGTGATCTTTGCCACCGAGCCGAATTTCTGGGTGACATTATTTCTTGTCGTAGCCTGCGCGATCACCATGTTCACGCCGCTGAAATTCATCCACCCCGTGCGCACCGAACGCTGGCGCTGGCTGAGCCTGCCTGTCGCCCTGATCTGGACTGCCGCGGCAGCTATGGCCGCATGGGTTGATTTCAACCCCGGTCCGGGTGTGATACTGGTGCTGGCAGCCACAAGTATTTACCTGCTGCTTGCCGGTATCCTGCAACAGATCTTTCCGCAAAAAGCCTGATCCCCGCAAACGTTTCAGATTCTGATCGCTATCACCCCGAGAACGATCACTAGGGCGGCAATCAGCTTGCCTGTATCGGCTTTATCCCTGAAGAACAGAATACCGATCAGAACCGCGAAGAGGACGGATACCTCTCTTAGGGCTGTGACAAGTGCAATCGGGGCGACTGTCATCGCCCAGACAGCGATCCAGTAGGCGATGACCGAAGCCAGTCCCGCAATCATCCCCAGCGCCCACACCCGTGGGGCGCGTGGCAGCACAGCCCGCCCGCGCAAGGCGAGCCCTCCTATGGTGAACAAAAAGGCATCGAGGAAGAACAACCACCCCACAAAGCCTGAAGCATGGCCGGAGGCGCGCGCCCCCATACCGTCAAACAGCGAATACCCCGCCGTTCCCACTGCAGCCATCAACGCATAAGGAATAAGGGCGCGTTCTTCCCCGTGGGTAAAAACGCCCTTGGCCATCAATACAATACCAAGCCCGACCAGAAGAATACCGCCAATCTGTGCGAAGCTTACAACATCCGGCAGAATCATCAGGCTGACAACCAGCACGATCATGGGCGCAGTACCCCGCGCAATGGGATAAACGCGGCTGAGGTCTCCGCGCGTGTAAGCAATGGTCAGAAAGGACTTGTAAATCAGGTGAAACAGCACCGATCCCGCAAGAAGCCACCAAGACTCTTGTGCAGGGGCAGGAAAGACCAGAATCATCACCAACCCGATCACCCCGTGGGCGATCGACAAGAGGACCATGCCCTGAAACTTGTCCTCTCCGAACTTGATAATGGCGTTCCAGCTGGCGTGAAGCAGGGCCGCAAACAGGACAGCGGCGAAAACAGCTACGGACATGGACAGACTTTCAGATCAGAAGGGAATAAGCGCCTTCGCCTTGCAGCAGTTTGACTTTGGTTTCCACGCCGCCTGCACCGGAGAACCCGCCCAGATGGCCGGTGCCGACGACGCGATGGCAGGGAATAATCACCGGAATAGGATTGGAGCCACAGGCCTGCCCGACAGGCTGCGCTGGCACGCCAAGCGCCTTTGCAATCTCTCCATAGGTGCGCGTCTCCCCCTTCGGGATTGCTGACATGGCAGCATAGACCTGTTGCTGAAAATCAGTACCCGCAGGGGCAAGGGGCAGGTCGAACTGTTCAAGCCGCCCCTCAAAATAGGCTGCTAGCTGGTCAAGCCCTTCTTGCAACAACGCAGTATGCGATCCTTCCTGCCGCTCGGCCCACAGGAGTTCGGTAATCGCTTCGTTTTGTGCAATCAGGGTCAGGGTGCCGACCGGCGTTTTCAGATAGGCTGCGTTCATGGGCGCAGTGTTCCTCGGTTTGCAGGAATTTGGCAAGCGGGATATGGCCGGGGGAGAACTGCGAGATGTGTATCGTCATCCAGTGTTTGCCGTGAAACCCGAACCGATCACCCTGCTTAAACGACGCTTCATTTATGAAGCTTCAAATATCGCGCGTCTTGTATGAAGCTTCATTTATGACGCTTCATATTTGCAGGGTCATGCCTATTACATAGGAATAACAACACTTTATAAAAAACGAAAATCCGTAAAAGGAACATTGCAGGACCACCCCGTGCCTTTAACCGGAAGCCCCGTCATCTAGCGCTGGCCTCACTCCCGCAGACCGTCCTCATCCAGCAGATGCCGACCGGCCCGGTCTTCCACCTCGACAACCCAGATATCAGGATCAAAGGACCGTTGACGGCGCACAGCTTCGTCCACATCCCGTTCCGGCCCTTGGGCCAGAGTGACCCAAACGCGGTCCCCGTCCAGATTATAAGACCGCTGGTACAGTGTTGCTGTTCCGTCCAGAGGCGCCTGTTTCACCAGAACCGCCCCCGCCGTTGCATCCCCGCGCGCGGTGACAAACGCGGCTATATCTGCCAGCGCAAGGCGTCGCAGATAGGCTTTAACCCAGAACTCGGCGGTCACGCGGACCACGGATCACTCCCGCGTGTCTTTGAAGTCCAGACCCATTTCGGTAAACCGCTCGGCTTCGGTTTCCCAACGGGGGCGAACCTTGACCTGAAGGAACAGATGCACCTCGGCGCCGACCAGTTCTTTCAGTTCCTGCCGCGAGGCCATGGACACCGCCTTGATGGTTTCCCCTTTCGGCCCGACTGCGATCCCCTTGTGGCCTTCACGGGTGACATAAATCACCTGATCGATCCGCACAGAGCCGTCTTTCTTCTGTTCCCAATTTTCGGTTTCCACCGTCAGGAAATAGGGCAGTTCCTGATGCAAACGCAGCATCAGCTTTTCACGGGTGGTTTCCGCTGCGATCATGCGCAACGGCACATCCGCGATCTGGTCTTCCGGATACAGCCACGGGCCTGCGGGCAGGTTTTGCGCCAGATATTTGGTCAGATCCTTCACCCCGTGGCCCTTTTCAGCCGAGATCATAAAGACCTCTTCAAACGGGTAGGCATTGGACAGTTCCTGCGTCAGGGCGAGGAGTCGGGCGGATTCCACCTTGTCGATCTTGTTGATCGCAAGGGCAACCTTGGTGTTCTTGCCGACCTTGTTGCCCAACTCTTCCAGAATCATCCGCACCCCCGGAGACATGCCGCGATGGGCCTCTACCAGAAGAACGGTGATATCCGCATCCCCTGCCCCGGCCCAGGCTGCAGCCACCATGGCGCGGTCCAGATTACGCCGCGTGCGGAACAGACCCGGTGTATCAACAAAGACGATCTGGCTCTGGTCTTCAATCGCGATACCCCGAATACGGGCCCGCGTGGTTTGCACCTTGTGGGTCACGATAGAGACTTTCGCCCCGACAATCCGGTTCATCAGCGTGGATTTCCCCGCGTTCGGCTCTCCGATCAGTGCCACGAATCCGGCTCGTGTTTCAGTCATTCTACTTCTCCAGCAGCGTCAGGACGGCCTTCGCGGCAGCCTGTTGCGCATTGCGTTTACTTTCAGCGGCCCCGCGTCCGCGAAGCCCGTTTTCCAACTGCGCCTCGATCTCGAACTTGGGGGCGTGATCGGGTCCGGTGCGGCCCACTTCTATGTATTGTGGCGGCTTCATGCCACGGGCCTGCGCCCATTCCTGCAAAGTCGTCTTGGCATCCCGCGCATCTTCTTTGGCCGCATCGATCCGGCTGTCCCAAAGGCGCAGGATCAGGCGGCGGGCAACCTCGAATCCGGCATCGCGGTAGACTGCGGCCAGAACCGCTTCCATCGCGTCAGCCAGAATAGCCTGTTTACGCCGTCCGCCCGAAATCATCTCGGAGCGGCCCATTTTCAACGCCGCCCCCAGATCCAGTTCGCGGGCAATGTCTGCGCAGGTCTCCTTGCGCACCAATGCGTTGAACCGTGGCGCCATCTGCCCTTCCGAAGCAGACGGATCACGATCTGACAAGGCTTCGGCGATCACCAGCCCGAGCACCCGATCCCCTAGAAATTCCAGCCGTTGGTTGTCAGGCCGTGTGGCCGAAGACAAAGACGAATGGGTCACAGCCTGAATCAAAAGTTCGGGGTCTGCGAAATCATGCCCGAGACGGGCACTAAAGTCACGAAGTTCGGCAGCAAGCTTCACTGGAGCGCCTTGAAGAATCGATCGCTGCGCCATGTCCAGAACGCCAGAATGGAACTCCCCGCAGAAGAGAACATCACACGATCCGCGCGTCCGATCAGATAGGATTCCGGCACGAAGCCAACGCCATTGGGCTGGCGGAAGCGGCTGTCAGTGGAATTGTCGCGGTTGTCACCCATAAAGAAATAATGCCCTTCGGGAACGGTATAAACCGGCGTGTTATCTCCGCCGCGATCCCCGATGTTGAGCGTCAGATGGGAAACACCATTAGGCAGGGTTTCGACAAACTGTTCCTTTACGCATTCCGCGCCAATTCCGACCGCCCCGTTTCCGCAGGCTGGCAGATTGCCCATTGGACCTTGGGCATCGTAGGTTTCCACAAAAGACCCTGCAGGCTCCATCGGGACCGGTTCGCCGTTGATGTTCAACTGGCCGTTCACCACCTGCACCTTGTCGCCGGGAAGACCGATCAGACGTTTGATGTAATCCGCTTCGCTGGCAGGATGTTTGAAGACGATAATATCACCCTGTTCCGGCTCCCCCCCAAAGAGACGTCCGTCCCAATCCTTCGCGAACCCGCAGAAGTTGAAGCCGCGGATACTGGGACAGGAGGCCCAGCTGTAGCCATAAGTGAATTTATTTACGAACAGGAAATCCCCGATCAGCAACGTCGACTTCATAGAGCCTGACGGAATCCAGAACGGTTGAAACAGGATGGTACGGATTATGCCTGCCAGAAACAAAGCCCAGAATATGGTCTTGAATGTCTCGGCGATTCCGCCTGATTTTTCGCTTTTATCTGCCATTGCTGCCGCCTGTGTTCAAATATGCTGGCTACATGGCCTGTCAAAGGGGTTTAGTCAACTGGTGTAGCCTCTATCACCACAAAGGCCTGTGCCCAGGGATGATCATCCGTCAGGGAAACATGCACCACTGCGCGGTGACCCGGCGGAGTTAATTCTTCAAGCCGTTTCGCAGCCCATCCGGTCAGTTCCATCACCGGCTGGCCGGTCCGCATATTGCGCACGGACATATCCTTCCACGCGATCCCCATGCGCAATCCGGTACCAAGCGCTTTTGAGCACGCCTCTTTCGCGGCCCAGCGTTTGGCATAGGTGCCAACCGTATCACGGCGCCGCTCGGCCTTTGCCTGCTCGACTTCGGTAAAGACGCGGTTGCGGAACCGGTCTCCGAAACGCTCCAGCGTTCCGGCAATCCGGTCAATATTGGCCAGATCGGTTCCGATACCTAAAATCATAGTCCCGAACGCGCCTCGTCCATCAGGACGCGCATTCGCAGAATCGCGGTTTCCAGTCCGGTGAAAATCGCCTCACCGATCAGAAAGTGACCGATATTAAGCTCCTGAACCTCTGGCAGAGCGGCGATGGGTTTGACGGTGTCATAGGTCAGTCCATGGCCTGCGTGGACCTCCAGACCCAGATCCGCCGCAAAGGCGGCCATATCCCGCAGGCGCGCAAATTCTGCGTCCCTTTCTTCAAACCGCCCCTCTGCATGGGCATCGCAATAGGCTCCGGTGTGCAATTCGATGACCGGCGCACCGATCCGCGCCGCCGCTTCGATCTGCGGCCTGTCGGCGGCGATAAAGATAGAAACCCGGCAGCCCGCGTCCTTCAGAGGTGCGATGAAATGGGCCAGCTTGTTTTCTTCCCGCGCCACTTCCAATCCGCCTTCGGTCGTGCGTTCCTCGCGCTTTTCAGGGACGATACACACTGCGTGCGGCTTGTGGCGCAGTGCAATGGCCTGCATTTCATCCGTCGCCGCCATTTCAAAATTCAGCGGCACGGTCAGCCCGTCTACAAGCGCCTCAATGTCGGGATCTGTGATATGGCGGCGGTCTTCGCGCAGATGGGCGGTGATACCGTCCGCACCGGCCTGTTCCGCCAGAAGCGCGGCGCGCAACGGATCAGGCGTGTCGCCACCCCGCGCATTCCGAACCGTTGCCACGTGATCGATGTTCACACCCAGCCGCAATTTGCCCGTCGCCATCGGCTATTCCTTCCAGTCTGCTTAATCTGCTTTCTGCTGGCGCTTGGCCCGCAGTTCGTGAAACTTCTTCAATAACGCACCTTTACGGCGGTGTTGATAGGCCGAGATCATCGGTTTGGAAACAAAATACAAAACCAAGGCGCAGATCAACCCCGGGGCAATCCCGCCCACCAGATAAGGCCAGAACACATCATAAAAGAAGGATGTCACCCCGTGCCACGGGCTTGGCGGATAACCGAACAAGGCTTTGGCATTATCCAGTATAGTCCCCCAGGTTTCGACCACACCATGTTTCACCCGATGCCAGACCCGGCCCTCGTGGCCCTCCCCCAGCATCCACAACCCCAGCCGGTAACTGGTGGCGGCGATAAAGGGAAAGGTGATCGGGTTGCCAACAAAAGTACCCAGCAAAGCCGCCAGAACATTCCCACGCAGCACAAAAGCCAGTCCGGCTGCCAGAAAGAAATGCAATCCGAAAAAAGGGGTAAAAGTCACGAAAGCGCCGCAAGCGATTCCAAGCGCGATCTTGTGGGGCGTATCGGGCAACCGCTTGATCCGGTGCTTCACATACCCAAAGGCGCGCTTCCAACCCGATTTGGGATAGAAGAACTCTGCAATGCTTTGCAGCCACGTCCTTTGCTTTCTGCGTTTGAACACCCGAGATGCCTTTTGATCCTGTTGAACTGCACTTAGCGCCCTTGCACGCGAGTCGCCAGAACCCGCAGTTCACTCTGTCTGGTGATTTCGGTTTTTGCGCAACACTTGCGCCACGTCCGAATCAGCTTCCACCGCTGTGAGGACATGAATCAAATGTTCCACATCCCGCACCTCGATATCAATCGTCATCCGGTAAAAATCCTGTTTACGATCAGTGAATTCCAGATTTGATATGTTGGAGTTATGCTCTCCGATCAGGGTGCAGATCCGGCCCAGCACACCCGCATCATTGGCCATCGTGACCTCGATAGTGGCTTCCTGATCCGCCATTCTCTTGCCATCCAGCCAGCGCAAGTCGATCCACCGCTCAGGCGAGTCTTCGTATTCCACCAACCGCTCGCAATCGATCCGGTGTACCAGCACGCCGCTGCCCCGTGTCGCGATCCCGACGATCCGTTCTCCGGGAAGGGGTTGGCAGCATCCGCTGGTCTGCGCGAACTGGCCGGGCTCCAACCCGACAATCCGTTCGGCCGGTTCTTCTTGGGACAGCTCGTCCACACGGACCAGTTCGGGATAAAGCACCCCGACCAGATCGGAGCCGGTCATCTCGGCGCTGCCAATCTTGGCAAGAAGCTCTTCCGCGGAACCGATACCCATATGGGCCGCCGCAGTGCCAAGCGCCTTGTCAGTCGCTTTCTTGCCAACCCGCTCCAGCGCCACACGCGCCAGTTCACGTCCCAGCCGCACAAAGCCCTCACGATGTTCTTCGCGCAGGGCCTTTCTGATGGCAGATTTGGCACGGCCCGTCACCGCAATATCCATCCATGTGGATTGCGGGCGCTGGCCTTCGGCGGTGGTAATTTCCACCGACTGTCCGTTGCGCAACCGCGTCCAGAGCGGCACACGCCGCCCGTCCACCTTGGCCCCCACACAGGCAGAGCCGATGCGCGTGTGGATCGCATAGGCAAAATCGATCGGTGTCGCGCCACGGGGCAATTTGATCACATCGCCCTTCGGCGTGAAGCAGAACACCTGATCCGCAAACATATCCAGTTTCACATGTTCGAGGAATTCCTCGTTCATGTCATTGTTGGCCACATGTTCCGTCAGCTCTTCAAGCCATTTGAACGGATCGACAGCAAAAGGGTTCTCGGCCCGTTCGCCGTTACGATAAGACCAATGGGCCGCGACGCCGGATTCTGCCACTTCGTGCATCTGTTGGGTGCGGATCTGGATTTCCACCCGCTTGCCATCCCGTCCCGACACGGTGGTATGAATACTGCGATAGCCGTTGGACTTCGGCTGGCTTACATAGTCCTTGAACCGTCCCGGAACAGCCCGCCAGCGGCGATGCACCAACCCGAGAGCGGCGTATATATCGTCTTCTGTCTTTGTAATGATCCGGAAGCCAAAGATATCGGACAGCCGCGAAAAGCCCTCTTTCTTTTCCTCCATCTTGCGCCAGATGGAATAGGGCTTTTTTTCACGTCCGAGAACCGTCGCCTCGACCCCGGCTTTTTTCAGCAGGTCGCGGATGTCTTGGGTGATCTGCGGCGTCACATCGCCGGTTTCCTTGCGCAGGGTCAGGAAGCGGCGCATGATCGAATTACGCGCTTCGGGATTAAGGACGCGGAATGACAGGTCTTCCAGTTCCTCGCGCATCCACTGCATCCCCATGCGTCCCGCTAAGGGCGCATAGATTTCCATTGTTTCGCGGGCTTTGCGTTCCTGTTTGGGGCCGACCATATGGCGGATCGTGCGCATGTTATGCAGACGGTCGCTCAGCTTCACAAGGATCACCCGCACGTCCTTGGACATGGCAAGCAGCAGCTTGCGGAAGTTCTCGGCCTGTTTGTTGTCTTTCGACGACAGCTCCAGATTGGTCAGCTTGGTCACACCGTCCACCAGTTGGGCAACTTCGGTGCCAAAGCGTTTCTCAACGGCCTGATATGTGGATTTTGTGTCTTCTACCGTGTCGTGCAACAGGGCGGTGATGATCGTGTCATCGTCCAGCCGTTGTTCGGCCAGAATCATCGCAACTGCAATCGGGTGGGTAAAATAGGGCTCGCCGGAATGACGCATCTGCCCCGTGTGCATCAGCTTGCCATATTCATAGGCCGCCTCAATGCGCTCCACATTGCAATTCGGATTATACGTCCTGACCAGATCCACGAGAACCTGGGCAGGGACCATTTCAGTATTGGATTGAACAGAAGGCCCCATTCAGCCTTATTTCATTTCTTGCGCTTCCATCAGCGCGCGCAACAGGTTTTCTTCAGACATGTCGTCATCCGGCTTGTCCTGTTCTGTCCCCATCAACAGCGCCATTTGATCTTCTTCAGGCTCGTCGACCTCGATTTGGGTCTGGTAGCTTTCGATCGCAGCTTCACGCAGTTGGTCGGACGTCAGTGTTTCCTCTGCGATTTCGCGCAGGGCAACGACAGGGTTCTTGTCGTTGTCGCGGGGCACCGTGATTTCCGCGCCGGTTGAAATCTCACGCGCCCGATGTGCAGCCAGCATTACCAGCTCGAAACGGTTCGGTACTTTATCTACGCAATCTTCAACAGTAACACGTGCCATATTGGAAAACTCCGGCGGTTTGGGGATATCAAGAGTGCGCAAATAGCCGCTTTCCGGCAGGATTGCAAGGCCTATGCGGCAGGAGTTTACCCTGCCCCCGCGCCGTCACCGTCATTGTAAGGTACAATTTGGGCAACATCTTTTTCGCCGAACGCATTAATCAACTGGTCAAGCGTGGCTCCGGACACCGGATGGCGCCAATCCGGCGCGACATCCCGCAAGGGAATCAACACGAAGAGTCTGTCCTGGATTCGCGGATGTGGCAGGATAATCCGCCCCGGAGCCCGTTCCATCTGCAATTTTATCGGCAGATCGCGCCATTGTGAAAATGTCGCGATATCGGGTAAAACCTGCCCGGCAAAGTCGATCAGATCAAGGTCAATGACCCGCGCTTCCCAGCGTTTATCACGGGTGCGCCCAAGGCGCTGCTCTACCTTATGTAGCGCTTCCAAAACTGCTTCTGCACCAAGCGCAGTTTCACAATAAACAACCGCATTTACAAAATCCGGCCCTGCTCCGGCGGGAAATGCAGGCGTGCGAAAAAAACGGCTGATTTCAACCGGAAATAGCCCGATGCTTGACAAGTCATCGATTGCAGCTTCTACTATTTTCACTGAGGCGCCAATTTCGTTTGACAGGTTCGAACCCAAAGCAATTAAGCACTTTGAAAGATCTTCTCGGGCATTTTGTTGTTGCAGTACCAAAATTAGAACCTATTTTCTGCGGAGTTTCAGCCAGATCACAACACGCCAATAAACGACACCGCACTGGCTGAACAGACATTTTGGAAGGATCAATTATGTTCTATCGCGACGAGCGTCTGGCATTGTTCATCGACGGCTCAAATCTCTATGCGGCAGCCAAAGCCCTTGGTTTTGACATCGACTATAAGCTACTCCGTTCGGAGTTTATGCGTCGGGGCAAACTGTTGCGCGCATTCTACTACACAGCCCTTTTGGAAAGTGACGAATACTCTCCGATCCGTCCGCTGGTGGACTGGCTGAATTACAACGGTTTCAACATGGTTACGAAACCGGCCAAAGAATACACGGACAGCATGGGCCGCCGTAAGGTGAAAGGCAACATGGACATCGAACTTTGCGTCGATGCGATGGAGCTGGCTCCGCATGTGGATCACATTGTGTTGTTCTCCGGCGATGGCGACTATCGCCCGATGATCGAATCCCTGCAACGCAATGGCGTCCGGGTTTCTGTTGTCTCCACTATTCGCAGCCAGCCACCGATGATTTCGGACGATCTGCGCCGTCAGGCCGATAACTTTATCGAACTGGACGAACTGCGGGACGTTATCGGCAGACCACCGCGCCCCGAAGGGGAAGACCAGCGGAGTGAGCCGGAATACGAAGTTGAAAACTAATGGAAAAGGCGCCTGCGGGCGCCTTTTTTTTTCGGCACACACAGATAGTTCGCCCCGCGATTTTGCAGATATTGGTCTGGCACAATGAACCGTGAGGAATTCAACACCTTCTGCGCCGCACTCCCCCAAACCACACATGTGGTTCAATGGGGCAATGCAGATGTCTGGAAAGTGGGCGGCAAGGTTTTTGCAATTTGCGGCTGGAACGACGGCAAGGATGCATTCACCTTCAAAGCCCGACCTATCGCTTTTGAAGTTCTTTCCGGTCAACCGGGAATCCGCCCGGCGCCTTATCTTGCGTCCCGCGGAATGAAGTGGCTGCAACAATACGACGAGCCCGGCCTGTCTGATGAAGAACTCAAGGCACATCTGCGCGACAGTTACGATATGGTCGTGGCAAAACTGACCAAGAAGATGCGGGCCGAATTGGGATTATAGGCGGTTTGTCCCATGTTTGCCCTTAAGGCAGGTTGCTTAAGGGAACCCTGTAGCCTAAACCCGTGCGCAAAGACGAATAAAGATCAGGCAAGGAACCCCTGCTTCATGGACAACCCCCAACGGGCGGATGCAAACGACACTTCCGAAAAATCCGCACGCGACTGGGCCCTTAGCCTTGCGCAATACCGCAAACCAAACACAAGACGCGCTGTTTATGAACTTGCCGCCAGCCTGATTCCGTTTATCGGCCTCTGGGCGCTGGCATGGTGGATACTTCCTTACAGCGCGGTACTCGCCGTGCTGATCGCCATTCTCAACGGCGGGTTTCTGGTGCGGTTGTTTGCGATCCAGCACGATTGCGGCCACGGAGCCTTTGTGAAAAACGCGAAAGCCTCCAACTGGATCGGGCGCTGTCTGGGCGTGCTGACACTGACCCCCTATGCGGTTTGGCGCAAAAGCCATTCCCACCACCACAGCACATCGGGCAATCTGGACCACCGCGGCATGGGCGATGTCCACACGAAAACCGTTGCCGAATATGCAGAATTGAACCGTTGGCAGAAACTCGGCTACCGGCTCTACCGTTCTCCGTTTGTGTTGTTCGGCCTTGGCCCTGTCTATTTGTTTGTCTTGCAGAACCGCCTGCCTATCGGTCTGATGACGGCGGGGCGCATCTACTGGATTTCCGCCATGGGCACCAATGCTGTGCTTGCGCTGCTGCTGGGTCTGATCGCCTATTTCGGCGGCATCTGGCCGTTGCTGCTCGTTTTCGCGCCGACTGTGATGACCGCCGCTGCCGCTGGTGTCTGGCTGTTCTATGTCCAGCACCAGTTCGAGGAAACCCATTGGGACAGGGACGATGCGTGGAACATTCAGGACGCCGCCTTCCACGGCAGTTCCTATTACAAACTGCCTGCCTTCCTGAACTGGCTGACTGCCTATATCGGCGTGCACCATGTGCATCACCTGAACTGTCGCATCCCGTTCTATCGCCTGCCCGAAGTGCTAAGCGACCACACCAGACTGGCCCATATCCAGATTATCACTCTGGCCGAAAGCTTTCACTGCGCCCGCTTGCACCTGTGGGATGAAGACCAGCGCCGCCTGTTGTCTTTTGCACACGCGAACAAGCTGATCGCAGCCCAGCGACCGGCCTGAGCGAAGATCAGCGAAGCCGCAGCCCCTATGCGGCCTGCGCTTGTGACAAGGCCGTTTCCAGCATCTGCACCGGTTGAAACGCCTCTGGCGGGCACTCGTGGCTGGAATGGCCGAAGGCGATCCGGCTTTTGACGTAATCAACTGTGATGAAAGCCTCGTCCATCCGCGCGATGGCCCTGCTGAATCTGTCACACAGGGCAGCCACCTGCGCCGGTGTGGAACTGGTGTTTTGCACCAGAAATGCGCCATCCCCGTGATAGGTGAACAAGAACCCTTCCTGCTCTACGGTTTTCGCCAGAACCTTGACCATCTGGCTCAGGTAGTATCGGAACCCTTCCGGACTAAGCCGCATATGCAGGCTTGGCAGGTTCTTGATCTTCAGTGCCAGAATATTCAGCCGCTCGGGATGGTTCTGCTTCAACTGGAACAGGAAATTTTCAAACGCATCCTTCGGGATAAGGCTGGTGCTCCCCGCACTGGCGCGCCCTGCCTGCTCGACCGCAGCCACCAGCGCCCGCTCCATTTCCGGCAAGCCGGCACTCGGATCATTGCGCAGGTTGCGCAAGCTCGCCAAACGGGTTTCCGCCGCGTGCAGGCGGGTTTCGACCTCAAAGAACTCGAACGGTTTCGTGATGTAATCAAGCGCCCCTGCCGCGAAGGCCCCCTGAATGTTCTTAACATCCCCCATTGCGGTCAGCTTTAGCACCGGGGCATTTTTATATTCGGGAATTTCTCGCAGTTTCCGCAACAATTCCGTACCAGTCATCTCCGGCATCTGGATATCAAGAATGAAGCAGTCGAACGGAACAGTCGCCGCCTCCAAAAGCGCCAGCGCTTGTGCCCCCGACTCTGCCGTTTCGACGTTCTGATATCCTGCATGAAGGAGAAACGCCGCCAGAATTTCTATGATTTCGGGATCATCGTCCACAACCAGTATTTTCATCAGCCCACCTTGATGTAACCAAGCCGCGCAGCGGAACCCATACTCTCCGAAGCCGGCGAACCAAAAACAATTTACTGAAAGACCCGTTACACTTTCTGGATAGCATCAAGCGAAAAATACACGCAGAGGTTAAAACAATCTGTCAATTTTCGCCCTTATTTGACACAATTTTGCCACAGTTTTTAAACCAGCATTCCCGAATCTGCTCCGCAAAGCGGCAACATTTTACCGCCGCTGCAATTAAAACCCCCGTCAGGCTCGACCAGAGAGACAGTTTCACCTAGATAGAAAGCGCATCCAATCACAAGCCAGAGCCATGACAAAACCACCCCTGAACCTCTATCTTGCCGCACCACGGGGCTTTTGCGCCGGTGTGGACCGCGCCATCAAGATCGTCGAAATGGCGATCGAGAAATGGGGCGCCCCTGTCTACGTGCGTCACGAAATCGTGCACAACAAATACGTGGTGGACGGGCTGCGCGAGAAAGGCGCGGTTTTTGTGGAAGAACTCTCCGAATGCCCAGACGACAGGCCTGTGATTTTTTCGGCTCACGGCGTCCCGAAATCCGTCCCCGCCGCCGCACAGGCCCGCGAGATGGTTTTTGTCGATGCCACCTGCCCGCTGGTCAGCAAGGTCCACATAGAGGCAGAACGCCACCACCAGAACGGCCTGCAAATGGTGATGATCGGCCATGACGGCCATCCCGAGACCATCGGCACCATGGGCCAGCTGCCCGAAGGCGAAGTGTTGCTGGTGGAAACCCCTGCGGATGTGGCGAAACTAGCGCCCCGTGATCCGGAACAACTTGCCTATATCACACAGACCACCCTGTCGGTGGACGATACGATTGAAATCGTAGATGCGCTCAAAGCCCGTTTTCCGGCCATCGTCGGCCCCCATAAGGAAGACATCTGCTACGCCACCACAAACAGACAGGAAGCGGTTAAGGCGGTCGCACCGAAAATCGACGCCCTGCTGGTGATTGGTGCGCCGAACTCGTCCAACTCCAAACGGCTGGTTGAAGTGGGCAAAACCGCCGGATGCAGCTATTCCCAACTGGTGCAACGGGCCGCCGATATAGACTGGCGCGCCCTTGACGGGATCACATCTGTGGGCATCACCGCAGGGGCATCTGCGCCGGAAGTCCTGATCAACGAGGTGATTGACGCCTTCAAGGACCGTTATGACGTAACCAGCGAAGTGGTGGAAACCGCCGTCGAAAACGTCAGCTTCAAAGTGCCCCGCGTGCTGCGCGACACAGCCGCTTGATGGTACCGACACTGCCGCCACGCACCCCGCTGGCACTGGCAACCCTTGGAACCGCCCCCTTTGTCATCGGTGCAATCGGGGCCGCAACCGATACGGTTTTCACCCCTTTTCCCTACAGCAGTGTGCAATCTGTTATTCACTACGGGGTGGTGATCCTGTCTTTCCTGACCGGCATCCTCTGGGGGTTTGCGTCACATTCGCCGAAAGGCGAGTCCTCTTACGCCTACATCACTGGTGCGATCCCTGCGCTTTACGTCTTTTTCGCGGTTGCCGGAACTGATGCCGACAAGCTGGAAGCGCTGATGTTCGGCTTCCCTGCCCTGCTGGTGATCGACACATCCTTCCAGAAATCCGGACTAGCCCCGAAATGGTGGTTGACCCTTCGGATCCCCTCAACGCTGCTGATTATTGCCTGCCTGTTTCTGACACGGATCAGCATCTGACGGTCCGGCACAATAGACAATGCAGATTGAACAGGGCGACCCAACCGTGACACACTGCCCCAAAGACGGAGAGTGCAAATGGACCGCCAGACCATAGACATCTATGACGAGAAAGCCAGCGAATATGCCAGCCGCGTCACACGTGATACACCGTCCACCCATCTACGTGCTTTTATGGATGCACTTCCGGAAGGCGGCAGGGTTCTGGATCTGGGCTGTGGACCGGGCAATGCGGCAGCAAACATGCGGGATGCAGGGTTTGAGGTAACAGCCCTTGATGCCAGCCCCAAAATGGTAGAGCTCGGCGCGGCCCGTTACGGGCTGAACATCACCCTTGGCACCTTTGATGATGTGACACAGGTTGCGGTGTATGACGGTATCTGGGCCAGTTTCTCGCTGTTGCACGCCGCGCGGCAGGATATTCCCCGACACCTGAAGGCCATACATACGGCACTGAAATCCGGCGGTATTTTCGTGATCGGCGTAAAAACCGGAACCGGCACCAGCAGGGATGCAATCGGGCGACAGTATACCTATTTTGAACCGGACGAACTGGACCGGCTTTTGCGCAATGCGGGCTTTCGCCCTGTTGCCTCTGACAGCGGCTCTGATACAGGGTTGTCCGGTGAAACTTCCCCGTGGATTATTGTGACTGCCCATGCCTGAACTCTTCGCTTACACAGACGGTGCCTGCTCCGGAAACCCCGGTCCCGGAGGCTGGGGCGCTATGCTGATCGCCCGCGACGGCGACACCATCCTGAAAACCCGCGAACTGAACGGCGGCGAGCCGGAAACCACCAATAACCGGATGGAACTTCTGGCCGCGATCAACGCGCTCGAAGCACTGGAAAAACCCAGCACCATTACGCTCGTAACCGACAGCAATTACGTGAAAGACGGTATCACCAAGTGGATTTTCGGCTGGAAGAAAAACGGCTGGAAAACCGCCGCTAAAAAGCCGGTGAAGAACGAGGAATTGTGGAAGGCACTGGATGCCGCCACCAAGCGGCACAATATCACATGGAAATGGATTAAGGGACACGCTGGACACGCCGAAAACGAACGGGCAGATGAACTGGCCCGTCAGGGGATGGAACCCTTCAAACCCGCCAAGAAACCAGCCAAATCAAAATGACTCCGCTCGAAGCCCTTGATTTCGCAGCTGTTTTTGTCTTTGCCCTGACGGGAGCATTAACCGCCAGCCGCGCGCAGCTTGATATCATCGGCTTTGCCTTTCTGGCGAGCCTCACAGCGGTGGGTGGCGGAACCATCCGCGACCTGCTTCTTTACCAGAACCCGATCTTCTGGATCGAAGCCCCCCGATACATCATGATCGCCTGCGCGGCGGCAGCGCTGGTCTTTGTTACAGCCCATCTGTTTGAAAGCCGCCTGCGGGTGATCCTCTGGCTCGACGCCCTTGCCCTGTCCGTAGCCGTCGCAGCCGGTGCGGGTGTGGCCCTTGCCACCGGCCAGTCCCCGATTATCGTGGCCTTGATGGGTGCGGTTACCGGCACTATGGGCGGCCTGATGCGCGATGTGGTGGCCAACGAAGTGCCGCTTGCCCTGAAGCAGGGGGAACTCTACGTAACCGCCGCCTTCGCCGGTGCAGTGGCCGCCCTGCTGACGGCAGGTGTGACAGATCATACGCTGGCCCCTCTGGCAGCCTGTACCGCTGTCACCCTAATCCTGCGCGCCGGCTCCATTGCCTTCGGCTGGCGCCTGCCCGTCTACAAAAGCCGACCGCCCAAACAATAAGCCCTGCGCGCACCTTTTCAATGTTCCCGAAATACTCCTGCCGGAGGCAATTCGCCCATTGGGACTGCCCTGCCGCACCCCATTGCAATTCCGCGCCAGCACCGCCATATAATGCCAATCTAAAAATAACGCTGACACGGGTGACAATGCAAAACTACCTCGAGTTTGAAAAGCCTCTGGCCGAGATCGAAGGCAAAGCCGAAGAACTGCGTGCCATGGCACGGCAGAACCCCGAAATGGATGTGGAAAAAGAGGCACAAGCGCTCGACAAGAAAGCGCAGGACCTGTTGGTGGATCTTTACCAGAAACTGACTCCGTGGCGCAAATGTCAGGTGGCCCGTCACCCCGACCGGCCCCAGTGCAGCGACTATATCAACGCAATTTTCACCGAATATACACCGCTCGCCGGTGATCGTAACTTCGCTGACGATTATGCCGTGATGGGGGGGCTTGCCCGCCTCAACGACAAACCTGTGATGGTGATCGGCCATGAAAAGGGCAAGGACACCAAATCCCGCATCCACCACAACTTCGGCATGGCCCGCCCCGAAGGCTATCGCAAGGCGATCCGCCTGATGGACATGGCAGACCGTTTCGGCCTGCCGGTGATTACACTGGTGGATACGCAGGGCGCCTACCCCGGCAAAGGGGCGGAAGAACGCGGCCAGTCCGAAGCCATTGCCCGATCCACCGAAAAATGTCTCTCTCTCGGGGTCCCGCTGATTTCGATCATTATCGGTGAAGGCGGTTCCGGCGGTGCGGTGGCCTTTGCCACGGCGGACAAGCTCGCCATGTTGGAACACTCGGTTTATTCCGTTATCTCCCCCGAAGGCTGCGCCTCCATCCTGTGGAAAGACGCAGGCAAGATGCGTGAAGCGGCAGAAGCACTGCGCCTGACCGCGCAGGATCTGAAGAAACTTGGCGTAGCCGATGTTGTGATCCCCGAGCCCATCGGTGGTGCCCAGCGCAATACCGAAGACACAATCCAGAATGTGAAAGCAGCTTTGGACGAAATGCTCGGCCAGTTGGAAAAGAAAAAACCGGATACGTTGCGCAAGGGGCGCCGCAAGAAGTATCTCGATATGGGGTCTAAATCGCTGGTGTAACCGCCGCGTTTTCATCCCGCAACGGCGGGGGATTATCCCCGCCGGATTACACCTGTTACGGCCGCCGCGCCCAGCGCAGTGATCACCCAACCGGTGATTTTGGCAACCCAGCGTATCCACCAACCGTGCCAGCCCCAAGGGCTGCGCGAGGTAGACGGCCCCCAAGCATCCTCCTGCCCGAGATTGACGATCGGCACCAGCAGGTCAGCGGCATAGGCATAGGGCTGGAAAGTCTCATAGTCCTGCCCCGCCTGCCCGCGCATCGCCCAGAACGCACCCGGATTATCGGGGTGTTCTTGTGTGGCAGATACCCAGCCCGCCGAAATCAGGATCGGCGCGGCGGCCGGGGTCATATCCCCTGCCTCCCATGTTTTCTGGAAATAGAACCCCAGCCCGACGATCAGCAACACCGCCCAAAGCACCACCCGCGAGGGGCGATAGCCATAGGCCAGCAAAAACCACCCCAGCCCGTCCCGCACCGTCATCATCAACTGCATCCCGCCGGTCGCCGCGGCGCGGTTCGCTGCTCTTTGCAGACGCTCCTTTTCGATCAGCACTTTTTCAGCGTCTTCACGGTGGCCGATCCGCTCCAGCACCCGCGCCAGATGCTCATAGGGCTGGGCGCGGAAATCTATACCGTCAGGGCGTCGGGCCAGCCATTCCAAACGGGTTTTTACTGAAATATCCGTATGCTGGGCGAAATCCTGATACTCGAACCCGTCCAGCCGGACCGCACCACCGCCCACGCCCCCCGGTTCGTCGTTGAGCCTTCGGGCTTGTGCGCCGGAAAAGTTGATGATCCCGCCGGAAATCTGGTTCTGCTTGAAATAGAGTACACCGCGAATTTCACAACGGGTCAGGGACAGCGCAATGGCATTGCTGCCCTCTGCCCCGTCGGCCACCGATTTTCCGCCCTGCCCCGCCGCAGAAATCGCCACATTGCGGCAGTGGAAACCCTCTTCGATGTCCCCGTTGGACAGGATCACCGCGCCTTCGCAGTGCAACTCGGTTTCATCCGTATTGAACGGGTAATCCCCGAGATAGACAGACCCGCCCACGCGCATGGAATTGGCAAAAATCGCTGAACGGCCGCCACCGTCAATCTGTGCTCCGCAGATTTGCAGGTCTCCGCTGATGCGCGCGCCCGGAAAGGCAATTTCTCCGGTACAGATAAAATCGTTACGCAGATAGACCGAGCCGTCGAACACCGCGTTATCCGCTGCGATCCCTGGGCACTGGCAGCCTGACAGAAAGACGCCACGCATCCGTGCATTCACAAACACCAGAGTTTTATCCATCACGCATCGGGAAAGGCTAAGATCATTGGCGCAGTCCACACCCTGAAAATCCAGCGTTCCGGTGATCCGCGCCCCGCGAATGCGGATACCTTTCGCGTGGGGCACCGCAGTGGGATCAAGCTCCAGCAGGATGAGCCGGATCAACCCTGCACGGATTTCAACCTCCCCTGCTTCGGGTTTCGGGCGTTCTCCGTCCCCTATTATCACCCGTGCGCCGGTCTCGGCCTGTTCGACCAATCGTCGTTCTGCGGGAAGGAGGGGTTCAAATTCGCGTAAACTCTGCATATGAAACAGCTAACACGCGCATTACTCTTAAGGAAACCCTGCCCATGTCCGATCCTGTTCTTTATGCCATTGGTGACATTCACGGCGATCTGGACCAGATGTTGATGATCCACGACCGGATTGCCAAAGACATCGCCGCCAACGCTGTCGGCCCCCATCAAGTCATCCATATTGGCGATCTGGTAGACCGGCGCTTTAACAGCTGTCAGGTCATCGATCATCTGATGCAAGGCCAGCAAGAGGGCAAACCGTGGATCGTGCTCAAAGGCAATCACGACCGGATGATGACGCTGTTTCTGGATCACATGGAACAGGATCCGATCCTGCGCAAGGATCTGACGTGGCTTCATCCCCGTCTTGGCGGGCTGACGACACTTGAAAGTTATGGCGTCAGCGGGTTTGATCACACACAGGAAAAGGAAATTCTGGCCGAGGCCCGCGCCAAAGTGCCAGAGGCCCATCGCGATTACCTGCGCGATCTGCCAGCCTTTCACGATACCCCACGCGCCTTTTTCGCCCATGCTGGGATCGAGCCGAACGCACCGCTGTCCGATCAGATCGAGGACCACCTGATCTGGATTCGCGCCCCTTTCCACGAACACACCCGCCCTTACGAAAAACTGGTGGTCCACGGCCATACACCTGTGGATGTTGTAACCCACTACGGCAACCGCCTGAACATTGACACAGGCGCCGCCTACGGGCGCAAGCTGTCGGCGGTTGTGCTGGATGACAGCGGTGTCTGGGAACTGACCGAGGACGGGCGGACCGAGGTCCATCGGGAGGGTTGACTGACATACGGTCAGACCCTCCCGCAACCGGAGACAGAAAACGCCCGCCAGACAGCAGGTCTGGCGGGCGTTTTTCGTGAATAGCGTGTTGTCCTGTTAGCCGGCCTGTTTGGCCAGTTCGAACGCACGGCTCAGCACGTCACGATCCCCGACCACATTGGACAGCAGCAGAACCAGACGGGCGTTCAGCGCATGGCTTTCCGCCTCGCTCAGCCCTTCGTGGGCCGCCAGAAGTTCGGCGTAAAAGCCATCGGCATCTTCGATATTCGGCGTAAAGAGTTTATCCACGGGTTTACCCTCCCATCGCGGTTTTCAAGGCAGCAGATACATCGGCGGTAGTCGGGTTGACCCAGCGGGCTGCTATCACCTGATCCGGCCGGATCAGATAGACCGCCTGTTCAGCCCCGCCAAGATAACGTTCGGCGATCAGATCATCCGGCGCCACGATCACGTCCACCAGATCAAGGTCGAGCCCTTCGGGTTTGAATTCCGAATTCACGGTAAACAACTGGAACCGCCCGCCAATACGGTCGATCAGCCAACCCTGATCTGTAGGCGCATCGACCAGCGTTGCCCCGACACGGGTGCGTTGCGGCAGGCTTGCGTCATCCGCCCCGTTCAGGGACGATCCGTCATAAACACATGGTACGGACAACCGGCCCGAGTTCACCAGCGGGCGCATGGCATCGGTGTGTTCCACCAGATCCAGAACGCTTTCACGGAACAGTTTCGCAATCTCCGTTTTCGGCGTCATGAAGTCGGTCGTGCGGCTGGAGTTCAGAATATTTTCGTCCGCACCGTGCTTGCGCTCTTCCTGATAGGTGTCGAGCAGGCGTTCGCCCGCCTCGCCCTTGATCACTGCGGCCAGTTTCCAGCCCAGATTGTCCACGTCCTGAATGCCGCCGTTACAGCCCCGTGCGCCGAAAGGGGACACCTGATGGGCGCTGTCTCCGGCAAAGAAGACGCGGCCGTGGCGGTATTCATCCATGCTCATGCACTGGAAGGTGTAAACGCTGACCCATTCCGGTTCAAACTCTACGCCTTCGCCCAGCATCGCCTGAACCTTTGGCATGTAGTATTCCGGCTGCACCACCGCCTTGCGATCGATATCCCAGCCAAGCTGGAAATCGATGCGCCAGATGTCATCGGGCTGTTTGTGCAGCAGCACAGACTGGCCGCGGTTAAAGGGCGGATCAAACCAGAACCAGCGTTCGGTCGGGAAATCCGCGGTCATCTTCACATCGCAAATCAGGAAGTTGTCTTCAAATACGCGCCCTGTGAAATCATGCCCCAGCATGGTGCGCACCGGAGAGCGCGCGCCGTCACAAGCCACCATGTAATCCGCTTCCATGCGGTAAGGGCCTTCGGGGGTGTCCACTTCCAGCACTACATGATCGTCATGGGAATCGACCGAGAGCACGCGGTTCTTGCCACGAATTTCAATCGGCGCCCCTTCGGCCTGTGCCGCACGGATGCGTTCGACCAGAAACTTTTCGAAGTAGGGTTGTTGCAGGTTGATGAAAGCGGGGCGCTTGTGGCCCTCTTCCGGCAGCAGATTGAAATCGTAAATCTGCCGCTCGTCACGGAAGACACGGCCCACGTTCCACACCACGCCCAAATCCACCATAGGATCGGCGGCGCCCATACGGTCACAAATTTCCAGCGTGCGTTTGGCAAAACAGATCGCGCGGCTGCCGACACCGACACCGTCGTGGTCATCCAGAACCACGCAGGGCACGTTTTTCAGCCCCAATTCCAGCGCCATCCCCATCCCGACAGGGCCGCCGCCTACAATCACCACAGGGTGGCGCGCGGGGCTTTGTGCATCCTGATCCGCAGACCGTTCATAGGGGTACAGCGTGAACGCTGTTTCATATCTTACATCAACCATGGGTCACTCCCAATAGGGCGCGGCACTCTGCACGCGACCAAACTCCAGATAAAAATCGTCCAATTGCGGCGGAGCAATGCCCGCCGCGCTAAGCATGCAATGCACCTGTCCGCGGTGGTGCAGCTGATGTTGCACCAGATGCAGGAACAACCAGTCCACCCGCTCCTCCTGCGGGGCGTCAGGCCGGTCTGTCATCCGCGTTGAGTGCAGATCGTCAGGTTCTAGCTCTTGCGCAAATGCGATGAACCGCGCGTCCGCCCGCGCCTGTGCCTGTTGCAGTGGTGGCAGGGTGGCGAAATCCTCGCGTTCATAAACAGCACGCCCTTTGCCCCCCTGTTCCAAAGCATCAAGGTAATACAGATCCACTTCGTAAATATGGTTGAGCGTGCGCCCGACAGAGCCGAAAAACCCCGGACGCGCCGCCCAAAGCGCAGATTCCGTCAGAGCAGAGCAGGCATCGTAAAGCACCCCGTTCGCCCATGCGTTGTTCTGCGCCATTTTCACGAAATGCTGTATCACCCGCGCGGCACCAGTACAAAAGGTTGGGCCAGAACCACCAGCATCAACAGGATTGTCACCCAGATCAGCTGGCGCCGTTCAGTCGCGACCGACGGGTCACTGAAGAACCCGCCAAAAGCGCGAAAGATATGGCCCATCCAGACAGAAAAGCCACCACCCGTGCGATCATGCTCCCGCACGGACTGGCGTGTCAGCCGCCCGAGCATCCGGAACATCAGGAAAACCCAAACGGCAAAAACGATGCCCATCAAGGTCAGTATTGCAATGTTGAGTGGTGGCATATCGTCCTCCTGTGATTAGCCTTGCAGCGCCTCCCACATCTCCAGATCGCGTTGTGCGGTCCAGATGCGCGGATGCGCGATGCCACGGGCCTCGTCATAGGCACGGGCAACGTTGAAGGGCAGGCAATGCTCGTAAATGGCATAGTCCTTGAATTTCGGATCGCACACCTCGCGGCAGGCATCCCAAGCGTCTTTGAGCGAGCCGTTCCGCGCGGCAACCTGTGCAACCGGCTTGTAGGTGCTGTTGACGAAATCGCGGGTCAGCTCGATGGCTTCATCCACGGCTTCACGGCCAACCAGTGCATCCCCGCGACCCGGCGCGATGGACTGCGGATCATAGGCTTTGACGTTATCCAGTGTCTGGCCCCAGTCATTGAAATATCCGTCGCCGCAATAACAGGCGGAGTGTTTTTCAACGATGTCACCGGTGAACATGACCTGCTCGTCCGGCACCCAGATGACGCTGTCGCCTGCAGTGTGCGCACGGCCGATCTGTTTGATCTCTACCTTGCGGTTGCCAAGATAAACGGTCATGGAATCGCTGAAAGTTGTGGTCGGATAGGTCAGACCGGGAATGCTTTCGTGGCCTTCAAACAAGCGCGGGAAACGCTGGAATTCGGAATCCCAGTCTTCCTGACCCCGCTCCATAACCATTCCACGGGCCACGTCAGACATAATGATCTGGTCCGCGTTGAATGCGGAAGCACCCAATACGCGCACCGCGTGATAATGGGTCAGAACAACATGGGTGATCGGCTTGTCGGTAATCTCACGCACCTTGTCGATGACCATATTGGCTAGACGAGGTGTGGCCTGTGCCTCTACGATCATGACGGAGTCATCGCCAATAATCACACCGGAGTTCGGATCGCCTTCTGCGGTGAACGCCCACAGATCCTTGCCTACCTCGGTAAAGCTGATCTTCTTTTCTGCCGTATCGCCTTGCGATGCGAATGCTTTAGCCATGTCTGTCTTCCTTGGTTGTAACGTCATTAGAATATCGGGTCCAACCGGCACAGCCGGCGGTGGAAACGGGCTTTACCCCCGTGGCCTGAACCCAGTTCTGTCCCGCATCCCCTGAACCCCGTCCGGAGCATGCGGTATTCTTCAAACGCCTAGAATTTAACCCCTTCACGAAGACCGTGTTTTGTCTTCTTGTCGTAGGCCACATCAAGGGCGTTATGTTTCTTCAGGATCGCATCACCGTTTACACAGTTTGCGGCCTCTATCTGTTGTGCGGCCGAAATCCCGTTCTTCCCGTGGTTCTTCTCATGGGCGAGAAGATTGGCGTACATCCGGTCGAACTTCGCCTTTACATCCGCCGGCACCTTCTTGGGTGAAGCCAGTTTCGGCATGGTGTATTTCACGTCGACCGAAACCTTACAGGAGCCGCTCCATTTCACGTACCATTCGGTGTAACCCCAATACCCTCTGGGGCCGTTTTTCTTCATGCTGGCCTTCAGTTCCTCAACGGTATTTCCCGAAATGGAATAGTGCCTGATCCCTTCTTTGACCTTCGGACCGGCCAGTGCAGCCTGCCCGATAGCTGTAATCAAAAAGGCCCCTACGATGATCTTGCGCATTAAACTCTCTCCCTTTGTTTATGCTGGTGTCAGGGCTTAAGCCCCAACGCCAGCATATCCTAAACGGATCATGCCCGTTGTCAGAAGGCATATTTTACAGCGCATCGGAACGGGGCCACTCTCTGGCGTCAGGGGAACTTGACCGCTGGCAGAACGGTGCCAGCGCATTCGCCGAAGCCGATCGTGAACCCGTCACCCTTGGCCGCACCGCGCAGGGTGACTGTGTCACCGTCTTCAAGGAATGTACGAGTCTCGCCACTGTCGAGCGTGATCGGATCAGCGCCCGCCCACGTAATTTCCAGCAACGCACCGCGCTGGTGTTTTTCCACACCTGAAATCGTACCGGACCCCAGCAAGTCGCCTGCACCCATCTCACAGCCGCCGCTGGCATGATGGGCCAGTTGCTGCGCCGAGGAGTAATACATCTCGTTGTAATTGGTGCGCGAGATTACAGTCTCTTCCTTGTTCTCAGGGGCAAGGGCCACTTCCAGATCGATGTTGTACAGCATCGGGCCGGGCTCTTGCAGGTAAGGCAGCAGCTCGAATTCGCGCTCCGGTGTGTTGCAGCGGAACGGCTCCAGCGCCTCTTTGGTCACAACCCAAGGGCTGATCGTGGTGGCGAAAACCTTGGCCTGAAACGGGCCGAGCGGCTGGTATTCCCACGCCTGAATGTCCCGTGCGGACCAGTCGTTAAGCAGCACATAGCCAAAGATCATCTCGTCGGCTTCGGCCACGCTGACAGGCTGGCCCATCTTGTTGCCAGAACCAACAACCGCGCCCATTTCCAATTCGATATCAAGACGTTTACAAGGGCCAAAAGAAGGAACCGTGTCATTCGGGCCTTTCAACTGGCCGTTCGGACGGTGGAAGTCGGTGCCTGACACAACCACAGTGCTGGCACGACCGTTATAGCCGATCGGGATGTGCAGCCAGTTCGGCGGCAGTGCATTTTCCTTGCCACGGAACATCTCGCCCACGTTCTGGGCGTGATTGCGGCCTGCATAAAAGTCTGTGTATTCGCCAACGACGAAGGGCATGCCCATTTCTACATCGCTTTGGGCGATCATGGCCGCGTTGCGCAGGTCTTCGTTGCCCGACAGCGCATCGTCACCGCCTTCGGCCAGAAGCTCCGTCAGGCGCGCCCGCACGGATTTCCAAGCGTCAGAACCAAGATCCATGAATTCATTCAGGAACGGCACGTCAAACACAGGGTCTTCACCACCTGCATTGATCACGCCTTCGTCTTCCAGAACGCCCAGATCAACGATCATGTCGCCAATGGCCACACAGGGGCTGCCGACACCGTCTTCATCCAGATAAACGCCATAAGGCAGGTTGTTCAGGGGAAACTGGCTCTCGGCAGAGTTCGCAGACTCTACCCAACTTTTCTTCAAACCCAAGGTTCTATTCCTTCCATTTTGCAGCCCGAAAGGGCCGCGTGTTCAGTCTTGCGAGGCGGCATCCTTACCGGAGCCGCCCTTCGCATCGTTTCTTGATCGCTGCTGCATCCATCCGATACACCAGACAACCCCCGCAACAAGGCACAACAGACCGGCGGCACCGATCAGACCCTGTAGATGCAGGCTCAATCCTTCAGGCCGGGCGTGCCGTCAAACTTCTTCTCCAGCCCGTCCCAGCAGTCCACGTAATCATCCTGCAACGGCGCTTCGTCAGCGGCAAAGCGGGTCAGTTGCTGCGGGAAGCGGGTTTCAAACATGAACGACATGGTGTTCGTCAGCTTGACCGGATCCCAGCTCTCCTTGGTGGCATGCTCGAACGCGTTGTTGTCCGGCCCGTGGGGCAGCATGCAGTTATGTAGACTGATCCCGCCCGGGATAAACCCTTTGGGTTTCGCATCATAGACACCGTAAACATTGCCCATCAGTTCGGACATGATGTTCTTGTGATACCACGGCGGGCGGAAGGTGTTCTCATTCGCCAGCCAGCGTTCGGGGAAGATCACGAAGTCGATATTCGCGGTGCCTTCTTCAGCGGTGGGCGCGGTTAGCACGGTAAAGATAGACGGATCGGGGTGATCAAAGCTGATCGAACCGATGGTCGCATAGGTGCGCAGATCGTATTTGTAAGGCGCATAGTTGCCGTGCCATGCCACCACATCCAGCGGCGAGTGGTCGATTTCGCAAGTGTGGAACTGGCCGCACCATTTTACGGTCACGCGGCAAGGGGTTTCCTTTTCCTCGAACGCAGCAACCGGTGTTTTGAAGTCCCGCGGGTTGGCAAGGCAGTTCGCCCCGATCGGACCGCGGTTCGGCAGGGTGAATTTCGCGCCGTAGTTTTCACAAACAAAGCCGCGCGCCTGACCGTCCGGCAGCGTCACCTTGAACAGCATACCCCGTGGCAGCACACAGATTTCCAGAGGTTCCAGATCAATGATGCCAAACTCGGTAAAAATCTTCAGACGTCCGTCCTGCGGTACCACCAGAAGCTCGGAATCAGCGGAATAGAAATAATCATCCTCCATATCCGTATTGGCCAGATAAACATGGCTCGCCATGCCGACCTGCGTACCCACATCCCCTGCGGTGGTCATCGTTCGCATACCGGTGACGAAGGTCAGTTTCTCATCGTTGAACGGCACCGGATCCCAACGGTACTGACCCAAGGAGATAACATCCTCAATCACATGAGGTGCGGTCTTCCAGTAAGGCATATCTACCTTGTTGAACCGGCTGACGTGCTTCACGCTCGGGCGGATACGATACATCCAGGACCGTTCCAGCGTCGCATGGGGCGCTGTGAAGGGAGAGCCGCTGAGCTGTTCTGCATAAAGACCGTATTCAACCCGCTGCGGGCTGTTTCGCCCGACGGGCAGCGCACCGGGCAGGGCCTCGGTTTCAAAATCATTGCCAAAGCCGGGCATATAGCCTTCGGTCACACCGATATTCGATGCGGCCTGAACGAAACCCTTCGGCTGTGTCTGCTTGTTCATATCAACTCTCCCATGGGCGGATTCGATTGGTCACATTATATCGTTGCAAATGCAACGATGTCAATTCCCGAGTTGCCCCTTCCGCCCTTCGGCCCCTGAAACTTCCAGAACGAGCCAGTCCCACGTGACCCCCGCCGCGATATTCTGCGGTTGGACTGACGCCACCTTTTTATGACACGTCACAGAAAGCCCGATATCACGGGCCTGCCCCAGCAGCCGCCCCGCCTCTCCGCCATAGCTTGGCCGTCCCGCCGGCGCCGGACCGTTACGTACCGAGATCACCAGTCTTGCCACAGGGGCTGCAAGGGAACACAACGTGCGAAGGGCAGTTTCCCGCTCTGCCAGCTTCAGGTGGTGCCAGACTCCGTTCAGGATCAATACGTCATAGAGACCACCGGCCTGCCGCAGTTCTGTGAGGTCGGGCAGTTGATCCGCACTCCACGTCAGATCAAGGCCACGGTGCAACGACTGCCCAGCGCTGCGGAACGCCGCCACAGGCTCAACCGCCGTCACGATATGCCCCGCCCGCGCGAGCCATGCAGCATCCCGACCGGTCCCTGCCGCCACATCAAGCACGCGGCAGGGTCGGACGGGGAGAAAATCCAGTACCGGCGCAAAGACCTGCAAGGGATCAAGCGCTTCGAACCGGTCAATCAGATCTTCCGCATCGCGCGCATAACCTGCCAGAACCTCTGTCTCCCTATTATCGGTCAAACCGATCCCCCTCTTGATCCCGTTGCGCCCACATCGCATACTCATATCACTTGCAACGATATCAGGCGACCGGATTTGTCCCAATTCTCTCTCGACGATTTTCTGCCCTATCAACTTGCCGTAGTCTCTGCGCGGGTCAGTCGCGAGTTCTCGCAGATTTATGCGGAACATTTCGACATGTCTGTTCCGGAATGGCGGGTGCTGGTGCATCTACATAATGCGGGCCCCGTTTCGATACGCGAAATTCAGGCGCGCGTTGATATGGATAAATCCAAAGTCTCCCGCGCGGCTTCACGGTTGGAGAAAGCGGGATTCCTGACCAAGGAAACCAACGCCGACGACCGCCGCCTTCTGAAACTCGGCCTGACCGAACAAGGCTATGCGCGAATGGAACAAATCATCCCGCTCGCCAACAAATTCGAGCAGGAACTGCTGGAACGGATGGGCGCAGATACAGACGGTTTCCGCGAAACCCTTCTCAAACTTCTGAAAGACAACACATGACCACGACCCTTTACGATTACTGGCGGTCCTCTGCTGCATACCGCCTGCGCATTGCCTTTGGTATCGCAGGTATCGGCTATGAAGCCGTGCCGGTGGACCTGCTGACCGGTGCGCACCAAAGTGCCGAAAATCTGGCCCGCAATCCGCAAGGGCTGGTGCCAACTGTTGAAATCGACGGCCATACGCTGACCCAGTCTCTGGCCATCATCGAATATCTTGGTGATGCGGGGCATTACAACTTCCTGCCCGAAGGCGCATTGGAGAAGGCCCGCGTCCGCGCGTTGTCCTACGCAATCGCCATGGAAATTCATCCTGTGTGCAACCTCTCGGTTGCCAAATTCGCTGCTACGAACTCCGGCGGCGAAATCACGATGGAAAGCTGGATGCGCCAGTTCATTCCAAAAGGGCTGAAAGGGTTCGAGGACATGCTGCAAGGGGACGGCACATATTGCTTTGGCGACAATGTGACACTCGCTGATCTTTGCCTCGTGCCGCAAATCTACAACGCAAACCGCTGGGGTGTGGACCTGTCGCCCTTCCCCAAAACCCGCGCCGCCTTTGCCGCGCTAGAGAAACTGGATGCAGTGCAAGCGGCCCACCCGGACAACTGGCAGCCGGAATAAATCAAAGCGCGAAATTTGGATACTTGAACCAAAAAGAGCCGGTTGGCCCTGCGCTTCAGGCTCTTTTTGGGGAAAATATCCAAAAAAACTCCGCCTGCGCCACGGATGGCAATCAGACGTGTTGTCCGCCGTTCACTTCGATCTCTGTCCCCGAAACATAGGCGCTTGGCGCGGTGCAGAGGAAGTAGATCACATCTGCGACTTCCGAAGGCTGCCCGAGGCGGCGCATGGGCAGTTTTTCAACGATTTTTTCCGTGCCCGGTGACAGGATGCTGGTTTCCACCTCACCCGGAGCAATCGCATTGACCCGCACGCCGAGCGGTCCGAAATCATGGGCCATTTCCCGCGTCAGCGCCGCCAGCGCTGCCTTGGAGGTGGCATAGGCGGCCCCCGCAAAGGGATGCACCCGCGCCCCTGCGATAGAGGTCACATTCACCACCGAACCTTTCGCTGCGGCCAGTTCCTTTTGCAACCCGCGCGCCAGCACCACCGGCGCGAAGAAATTCACGTGAAACACATGCCCCCAGGTGCGAAGGTCGGTGTCGATGGTGCTCAACCGCTCCCCTTCCGGTCCTTTCGGCGAAATTCCCGCGTTATTCACCAGCGCATCGAGTTTCCCCGATGGCAGACGCTTGCGCACGCGCTCTACCGCTTCGATAGTGCTTTCGGGATTGGCGAGGTCAACCTGAATGTGGTTTTCCTCTCCCCCCGGCCAAGGGCAGTGTTCGGAAAACGGATGGCGCGAACAGGTCAGCACACGCCAGCCTTCGGCGCTGAATTTCTTGACCGTTGCATGGCCTATTCCGCGACTTGCACCGGTCAACAGCAGGTTTTTGCGTTCCATTTCCACATCCTTGTGACTTTGTCGGGACGGTATCCCCTTGGCGCGTGGGGCGCAAAGGGTTAAATCAAATCAGACACTACATAGAGGCCCCCATGGAGAAATCAAAAGCCGTGAAGCGAGACAGTATCACCACCGCGAAAATCCTGTCCGACGCCCTGCCCCATATGCAGCGCCATGACGGCTCTATTATCGTTATCAAACTGGGCGGCCATGCCATGTCCTCGCCCGAGGCTATGGCCTCTTTCGCCCGTGACGTGGTTCTGATGCGCCAGTGTAACGTCAATCCGGTGATCGTGCATGGCGGCGGGCCAATGATCAACGAGATGCTGAAGAAGCTCGACATCCCGTCGGAATTCGTCAACGGCAAGCGGGTCAGCGATGCGGCCACAGTGGAAGTCGTTGAAATGGTTCTTTCGGGCAAGGTCAACAAATCCATCGTTCAGGCGATCAACGGACAGGGTGGACGTGCCGTCGGGATTTCCGGCAAGGATGCCAACCTGATGGTCTGCACACAGGCCGAGGGCGGCCTCGGGCTGGTTGGCGACCCGCAAACCGTGGATGCGCGGGTTGTGCGGTCCCTGATTAATGACGGGATGATTCCGGTCATCGCGCCCCTTGGTGCGGGCGCAAACGGCGAAACCTTTAATGTGAACGGCGACACCGCCGCCGGAGCCATCGCTGCCGGTCTGAAAGCGGACCGTCTGCTGCTGCTGACTGATGTTGAAGGCGTGAAAGACGCTGACGGCGACGTAATCACCAGCCTGAGCGCCGAGCACGTCGAGAAACTGACCCGCGAAGGGGTGATCGCCGGGGGCATGATTCCCAAAACCCAAACCGCGCTTGATGCGGTGCGTGGCGGGGTGAAGGCGGTTGTCATCATGAACGGGCAACAGGAAAACGCCTGTCTGCTGGAGCTGTTCACCACTTATGGTGCCGGTTCGATGATCCGCGCTTGATGGAGGGCGAAGCGGGCATACGCCTTTCGGTCTTTATCGGCCTCTTCGTACTTCTGGCACTGGCCGAACATCTGCTGCCCCGCCGCAAGCTGCGGGTGCGCAAATCAAGGCGTTGGGTGACGAATTGGGCGATTGTTCTGATTGACACGGCCACACTGCGCCTGCTTGCCTTTGCGGTGCCTGCCCTTGCAGTGGGCGCTGCCTTTGACGCTGCACAACGGGGTTATGGACTGTTCAACCAGACGGACTGGCCGTTTTGGGTAGAGTTTCTTGCTGGTCTGCTGATCCTTGATTTCCTGATCTGGGCGCAGCATCTGATCACCCACAAGGTGCCTCTGTTGTGGCGGCTGCACAGTGTCCACCATGCGGACAGGGATTTTGACGTGACCACGGCGATCCGCTTTCATCCTGTCGAAATCGCCCTGTCGATGCTGCTGAAAATCGGCGCGGTCTACCTGTTCGGCCCTGCGGCAGTGACGGTCATCGTCTTTGAAATCCTGCTCAATGGATGTGCGATGTTCAATCACTCCAACCTGAAACTGCCCCGCCGCGTTGACGCCGTGCTGCGCCTGTTTCTGGTCACGCCGGACATGCACCGCGTGCATCATTCCGACAAGCGCTCCGAGCATGACAGCAACTACGGGTTTTCCATATCGCTTTGGGACCGTTTGTTCCGCACTTATATTCCGCAACCAGAAGCGGGGCATGAGGAAATGACGATCGGGTTGCAGTGGCAGGACGACAGACCAACGCGGCTCGGGTGGTCACTAAGCCTGCCGTTCCGCCGCAAATGAGCTATCCCGCCGCCTGTTCTGCTGCCAGAGCTCAGGGGCTGGATGTGCTTGGCGGGTTTCACGGTGGGGCAGAGGACGGTCTGCCTGTGGATTGTCAAACACTTTTACTGCTCGGGCCGGCGCCGGATTTCTGGCCACAGTTCCGCCAGTCCGGTGAATATAGCGACCGTTTGCCTGATCCGGTGGACCGCTGGTCCAAGCGGGTAATTCCGCAATTGGCCGACGAATTGTCCGCTGTACCGTTCCTGCCCTTCGGCGGGCCACCCTATGCGCCGTTCTTAAGCTGGGCCATCAAGACACAACGGGCGTGGAGCTCTCCTGTCGGGATGCTGGTGCATGACACAGCCGGGCTGATGGTTTCCTTTCGCGGGGCGTTGGCCTTTCGCCAGAAGCTGGATCTTCCACCGACAGGCGTGCGCCCCTGCGACAGTTGTACGGCGAAACCCTGCCTGTCCGCCTGTCCGGTGGATGCTTTAAGCGCGGCGGAGGGCTATCATACTGCGGCGTGCCATGATTATCTCGACACAGCGGATGGGCAGAACTGTCTCTCTTCGGGATGTAAGGCGCGGCGGGCCTGTCCGGTCAGTGCCGGTGCAAACCGTGATCCGGAGCAGTCCGCACATCATATGAAGTATTTTCACAAACCCAGAGCATTTTAATGAAAACCCTAATTCTTACCCGCCATGCCAAGTCCAGTTGGGACGATTTGAACCTTCTGGATCACGAGCGCAAACTGAACGCCCGCGGGCAGGAATCTGCCGGAACCATCGGCCGTTGGCTGGCGCAGCAAGGGCATGTGCCGGATCAGGTTATCAGTTCCGATGCGCAGCGCTGCAAGGAGACATGGGAACTGCTGGCTGCCGAACTGCCTGACGCACCCGAACCGAGCTTCCATCGCAGGCTTTACCTTGCGGCCCCTGTCACCCAGTACGAAGCCTTGAAACAGGCGAAAGGGGATAAGGTCATGATGCTGGGTCACAACCCGGGTATAGCGCAATTTGCCCATGACCTGCTGGCCCCTCGTGCAATACCGGACCACCCGAAATTCGGGCTCTACCCGACAGCCGCAACGCTGGTGGTCACGTTTGACATCCCGAATTGGTCCACGCCTTTTATGGGAACCGGACAGGTCGTCGATTTCGTCGTCCCCCGAGAGCTAGACGCCTGAAGAATGACCGAGAAGAAGGAAGGACAGCCATGAAGAACACCGATGACATATGGGATCTGGCGGACCGGCACAGTGACCGGTTTATAGCACTGTCGGACGCTGTTTTTGACACACCGGAAACGCTCTATACCGAGTTCAAGTCTGTCGCGGCCCACCGGGAAGCCCTTGTCGAGCAAGGCTTTCGCATAACCGACAACGCAGGCGGCCTGCCCACAGCCATCATCGGAGAGGCCGGAGAAGAAGGTCCGGTCATCGCCATCCTCGGGGAATTTGACGCCCTGCCGGGCCTGTCGCAACACTCCGGTGAAACCGAACCGCGCCCGATAGAGGACGGGGCCCACGGCCACGGTTGCGGCCATAACCTGTTTGGCGCCGGCGCGTTGCTGGCAGCAACCGCGCTGAAGGACTGGATCGAAGCCAATAACATCAAGGCACGGGTGCGGTATTACGGGTGTCCTGCGGAAGAAGGCGGAGCGGCCAAGACCTATATGGTGCGGGACGGGCTGTTTGACGATGTGGATGCCGCGATCAGCTGGCACCCCGCCCCCTACCTTGCGGTTAATCAAGAGCCGAGCCTTGCCAATGCGCGTATCGACTACACCTTCCACGGCACCGCCTCCCATGCTGCATTCGAACCCGATATGGGACGTTCTGCACTGGATGCGGTGGAACTGATGAATGTGGGCGTGAACTATATGCGCGAGCATATGCCGGATGCAGCACGGGTTCACTACGCCTATATGGATGCCGGAGGAGAGGCTGCCAATGTAGTGCAGGCCCGCGCAAGGGTGCGCCAGTTGATCCGTCATCCCAACCTGCCCGGCCTGAAAGACCTGATCGCCCGTGTCGACAAAATCGCAGAAGGCGCGGCGCTGATGACGGAAACGCGGATGGAAAAGAAAGTCTATTCCGGCGTGTCGAACCTGCTGCCCAACCGCCCCTTGGAAGAGGCGATGCAAACCGCGGTGGAACAACTTGGCCCCGTGCCCTTTGATGATAAAGACCGCGCCTTCGCGGCAGAAATTCAGGCGACCCTGCCCAAGGGCGCGGTGGACAGCACGCTGGCGTCGATGGACTACACCCCCTCCGCCGGTCAGGATATTTCCCTGTGCGATTTCATTCTGCCACTGGACCGTAATGGAGTGATCCGTGCCGGCTCTACCGATGTGGGCGATGTCAGCTGGGCGGTTCCAACGGTGCAGCTTTGGGGTGCTACCTGGACCCTTGGCACACCGTTTCACACCTGGCAGGTGGTAGCCCATGGCAAAACACCGCTGGCCCACAAGGGTATGATCCATGCGGCCAAGGTCATGGCCGGAACGGCGCGGATGTTGATCGAAAACCCCGATCTGCTGGCCAGTGCGAAAGAAGCACATGCCGCCCGTCTGGAGAAAACGCCTTACGAATGTCCGATCCCCGACGAGACCAAACCGCCTATCGTTCAACCTTCCTGAAACGAAAAAACCCCGGCCACTGGCCGGGGTTTCTGTTTGTATTGCAGAGGTTGGGTTTAGTGGCCCAAAATCTGGCTGAGGAACAGTTTGGTGCGTTCGGATTTCGGGTTGTTGAAGAACTCTTCCGGCTCGTTCTGTTCAACAATCTGGCCCGCATCCATAAAGATCACGCGGTTGGCAACCTGTTTGGCAAAACCCATTTCGTGGGTCACACACAGCATGGTCATGCCTTCTTCGGCCAGTTCCACCATCGTATCCAGCACCTCTTTGATCATCTCGGGATCAAGCGCAGAGGTCGGTTCATCGAACAGCATGATGCGGGGTTTCATGCACAAGGAACGCGCAATCGCAACACGCTGCTGCTGACCACCCGAAAGCTGGCCGGGGTATTTGTCAGCCTGCTCGGGGATCTTCACCTTTTCAAGGAAATGCATCGCAATTTCCTCGGCTTCCTTCTTGGGTGTTTTACGCACCCACATTGGCGCCAGCGTACAGTTCTCAAGGATCGTCAGGTGCGGGAACAGGTTGAAGTGCTGAAAGCACATGCCAACCTCGCGCCGGATCTTGTCGATGTTCTTGAGATCAGAGGTCAGTTCGATCCCGTCCACGATGATATCGCCCTTCTGGTGTTCTTCCAGACGGTTGATACAGCGGATCAGCGTCGATTTCCCTGAACCGGACGGACCGGCAATAACGATCCGCTCCCCCCGTTGCACGGTCATGTCGATGTCACGCAGAACGTGAAATGCACCGTACCATTTGTTCATTTTGTTGATCTGGATCGCCACCTCGTCGGAGACGGCCATCTTGCTACGATCAATTTCACGATCAGTTGCTATTTGAGACATATTGAAGGCTCCTAACTAGTGGCCGGTCTTGAGCTTGCGCTCGAGGTACATGGAGTACCGTGACATGGAGAAACAGAAGATAAAGAAGATCAGTGCGATAAAGCCGTAAAGCTCCCACACAATACCGTTCCAGTTGGAATCTGCGCGGATATTGGCAGTCAGGCCGATCGGGTCCAACAGACCGATGATCGAAACCAACGTGGTATCCTTGAACAGACCAATAAAGGTGGACACGATTCCCGGAATGGAAATCTTCAACGCCTGCGGCATGGTAATCAGCCGCGTGGCCTTCCAATAGTCCAGACCCAGAGCATCCGCTGCTTCGTACTGGCCGGTTGGCAAAGCCGCCAGACCGCCCCGAACCACCTCGGCCATATAGGCAGAGGCAAACAGCGTCACCATGATGATCACCCGCAGGATGATGTCAAACGTCGTGCCCGGAGGCAGGAAGTAGTTCAACAACGTCGAGGCCACAAACAGCAGCGTGATCAGCGGCACACCGCGAATGAACTCGATAAAGCCTACGCAAATCGCCTTGACGATCATCAGGTCGGACTGACGCCCGAGCGCCAGAAGAATGCCCAAGGGCAACGACATAACGATCCCCGTCACACCAATGATGATCGACAGCATAAAGCCGCCGAATTTTGCGGATTCAACCGGCTCCATCGCCAGCGGGATCACCGCAGCCAGCCCGTTCGCCACAGGCCCTGCCAGCAACAGCCACCAGATGACAGGCACCAGAATAGCGGCAATCACACCGACAAGTGATCCAGCCGCACGGTTCAGTATCTCGAATGCAAAATACGCGAGAACGAAACCAGCAACGGCCACGACAGGTGTCCAGAGTGTCCCCCCCCAAAGCAGCCAGAAGGCCAGGAACGGGTAAAGTGCCGAAAACCACAGAATCTTGCGTGGCAGGTTGGGATAGAGCACAGGTGCCAGAGCCACGATCATCAGGATGAAAGCCAAGTTGGCACGCCAGTACAGTTCATCCGGATAAAACCCGTAAATCAGCTGGAGATAGCGCTCTCCGATAACGGACCAGCAGGCCGCACCATGTGCGAGACCCAAGTCGGAAACTACCTCGCGGCACTCTCTCAGAGAGGAGGCGGTCCATGACCCGTACCAGACCCAAGGCAGGACAAGGGACAGAACGACCCAGAGGAAGTAAACCGACAAAAGAGTCAGCACCGTATTCATGACACTGGAAAATAGGTTATCCCGCATCCACCGGATAGGCCCTGCCGCAGTCGACGGGGGCGCTTGTTCGGGCAGCATCGTTTCGCGAACGTAAGCTACCGTTTGTGCATGAGTATCGCTCATATCAACGCTCCCTCAACTTTACGGATTCATTGTACCAGTTCATCACGGAAGAGATGATCAGGCTGATTGCCAGATAGATCGCCATCAGGATCAGCAGACATTCCATTTCCTTACCGGTCTGGTTCAATGTGATCCCGCCAAGTGTACCGGTGACGTCCATATACCCCACGGCAATCGCCAGAGAGGAGTTTTTGGTCAGGTTCAGGTACTGGGAGATCAGCGGCGGAATAATGACCCGCAGTGCTTGAGGCAGGATGATCAGGTTCATTGTGCGGTTCGGGCTCAGGCCGAGGGCGAAAGCAGCTTCGGACTGTCCCTTGCTCACAGCCATGATCCCTGCACGAACGTTCTCGGCGACAAAGGCCGCTGTATACAGTCCAAGCGCGAGCGTCAGCGCAATCAGGGAGTTGCGCATATAGATGCCGCCCTGAAAGTTGAAGCCTTTGAGCTCTGGCAGTTCCAACCCGATAGGGCGGCCCAGAATGAAATAGACCAGCAGCGTTGGTACGAAGAAGATCGCCAGCTTGATCCAGAAGTTCGGCAGGATTTGACCTGTCGCCTCCTGCCGCTTGCGCGACCATGTCCCAAAAACGAAAATGCCGATGATGGACAACAGGAACACAACGATCACGGCCGTGGAACCGGCATACATCTCAGGCTTGGGAATATAGAGCCCCCGGTTCGTCAGCGCGACCGAATCCCACAGGCTCATGGATGCGCTGGCATTCTCGCCGCGAAACGCCCGAGGCGCGGGAAACGTTTCAATAAAGATCGCCATTGTCAGAACGATCCACAGCAACACGGGAACATTGCGGAAGGATTCGATGTAAACCGTCATCAGCCGTGCAACGACCCAGTTGTTAGACAAACGCAACACACCGATAACAACGCCAAGCACGGTTGCCAGAATACAGCCGAGCACCGCGACCAACAGCGTATTCAGCACCCCGACGAGCGCGGCGCGGCCGTGGGACATCTGGTTGTTATATTCGATCAGTTTCTGGTTGATATCATACCCGGCGGCTTCCCCGAGAAAGCCAAAGCTCAACGGTTTCCCCAAAGCCGCGAGATTCTGCGCAGCGTTGTTCAAAAGCCATCCAACGCCCAACAAAAACAACACCAGCGCCACGATCTGAATCGTCATGGAGCGATAGCGGGTGTCGTAAATTAATTGGCTGAGTTGGAAGCCGTCCTTTGGAGGATCGGTGGTTGCAGACATGTGTCCACGCTCCCTTGTTCTGTCATTGAGGTCACAACTTCCAATTCCACGGAACGCGTGGCGAACTGGTTGCACCTTGTTTTTGTATAGTTCGGAGTATTTCCGGTCTGGCCGGAGGAAAACGGGCGCGGCTTGTGCCGCGCCCGTTCTTAAAACTTAGCGGAAAGGAGGCGAGTAGATCAGGCCGCCGTCTGTCCACTGTGCGTTCAGGCCGCGGGCCAGACCGATTGGAGTGGATTCACCGATGTGACGGGCGAAGATCTCGCCGTAGTTACCACCAGCAGCAATCGCGTTCTTCGCGAAGTCTGCGGACAGACCCAGCTGCTCGCCGAGGTTGCCTTCAGTACCCAGCAGACGGTTGATTTCCGGATTGTTACCGGCAGCCATCGCGGATTCTTTTACGTTCGCGGATGTAATACCCAGCTCTTCAGCTGCGATCAGTGCGTTCAGTGTCCAGCGACCGATGTCAGCCCATTGGTCGTCGCCGTGGCGTACAAGCGGACCCAGCGGCTCTTTGGAGATGATTTCCGGCAGAAGCGCGTGTGCGTCCGGGTTCTCGAAAGTTGCGCGTGTCGCGGCCAGACCGGATGCGTCTGTTGTGTAAACGTCACAAGCGCCAGCCAGATACTGCTGTTGGGCTTCTGCGTTGGTTTCGATTGGCACCGGCTCGTAGCTGATGTTGTTGGAACGGAAGAAATCCGCCAGGTTCAGCTCTGTTGTTGTACCAGTCTGGATACATACAGTTGCACCGTCCAGATCTTTTGCGGAAGACACACCCAGTTCTTTTGGAACCATGAAGCCCTGACCGTCGTAATAGTTCACGCCGATGAAGGTGAACTTCAGGTCTACGTCACGGGAGAAAGTCCATGTGGTGTTACGTGCCAGCATGTCGATCTCACCGGAAGCCAGCGCTGTGAAGCGAGTTTTACCGGTTGTTGGAGTGAACTTGACAGCTTGCGGGTCGCCCAGCACAGCCGCAGCAACAGCGCGGCACACAGCGACGTCGAAACCGTCCCAGTTGCCATTCGCGTCAGCCGCAGAAAAGCCTGCAAGACCGGTGGAAACACCACATTGCAAAAAGCCTTTTGCTTTAACGTCGTCGAGCGTTCCGGCAGCGGCGAAGCCAGCAGTCATAGTGGCCGCGGCTACAGCGCCGAAGAATGTTGTTTTTTTCATTTTTACCTCTTCCTGATGAACCGCCTATGGTCAGACGGCTTGCTAGGAGTTTACCCAGCTTGTCGTACTTTACCGGCGTGGCCGGAAAAGTAGGCCCCATAGTGTGAGGAGGAGTTTGTCAGGTCAAGGTTTTTATACACACCAAAAGGGTTCAAAAGTTTACGCTCGGTAAGACAATAGGTCAGGAGTTAAGACCTATTAATCAAGCGAAATTTCCCTGTTTTTCCAGTGATTATGGAAAGCCGAGGGTGTGCTTTCAAACCCCCGACGAAGGGTAGGTCAGCGATGCTGACTAAAGATTGCCCTAATGTAAGGTTTTACGCACAGACAGCAGTAATTCCTCGGAAAGAAGAAAGGCCTGTCGCTTTAATTCGGCTGCTTCGGCCGCTTCGTCGTCCACGCCCCAGTGCTCGATTTGCCAATTTTCATCGACCCGCGCCACGTCCCATGCCTGTTCTGCAACCATGTGTTGTCGTGCCACTGCAAGGGCAAGCACAAGAGATCCTGAAATTTGTACCAAATCGTGAAAAGCGGCCAGTTCGAACGGGTCGAACGTCTCTACTGCCTGTCGCAAATTGGCGACCGATTGATTCGGTTGCTCCACCGGAATCACTCCCGAAGTGACCAGCAGCGGTGCTTCGAATGTCTGGCTGGCCCATTGCAAGGGAGCATCCCAGAACGCTGCCTGACGGGCGATCAGTTCCTGCGGGTGGGTCGCACGATAGCACAGCAGATCATTCTCGCCATACGCCGCGAGCATGTCGACAACTGCCGCCATCTGACCGCCCATTTTGTCCACCGAAACATTTGCCCAGCGGGTCGCGGGCATAGCGGTCGGGTCCAGTTCTCCGCTGGTATCATCCCATTCCTGCGCCACCAGTTCTGCCGCCTTCCGTGTCGGCAGCAGCAGATCGCGCTTTTCCGGAGTTTTAACCGTGCGTCCGTCAAGCTGGATCACAAACCCTGATTCCGCCTCGGCCACGTCGACCGTGTTCCAGAAGCGCTTCTTCTTCGCCAGTTTCATCGCTTATTACTCTTGTTCTTCGAATGGATCTGTAGGGGCTTCCGCCGGATCAAAGCCGAAAAAGTCCCATGTCTGCGCCATATGATCCGGCAACGGGGCGGTGAAGGTCATTTTCGCACCACTTACCGGATGGGGAATCGCCAGGGAACGGGCATGCAAGTGCAGTTTACGGCTGACAGAGCCACCCAGTTGCGCGCCCCAACCGTCACCTTCATTCACCTGACTGTTGGTGCCATATTTGCCGTCTCCGATGATCGGATGGCCGATTTCAGCCATATGGGCGCGCAACTGGTGCGTCCGGCCCGTAATCGGTACCAAACCAACCCATGCGGCGCGCTGGCCAACAGCTTCAATCACAGCGTAATCCGTCGTCGCCCGTTTTGCGCCTTCGGTCTGCTCTACCTCATCAGGATGGATACAGTGCATCCGCTCCCCCGCGCCGTTCGGTCCGTGGCCGGCGGCTTTTACCAGCCCGTAACGAATGGTGCCCATCTTGGGGAACGGGCTGCCCGCAACCATCGCCCAGTAAATCTTGCGCGTTGTTCGCAGATGAAAGCTTTTGGCAAGGCCGGCCGCCGCGCGTCCGGTCCGTGCCATCACGAAAACGCCACTGGTGTCCTTGTCCAGCCGGTGAACCAGCTTCGGCTTTGTATCCATCTCGAACCTCAGCGCATCCGCAAGACCGTCGATATGGCGGGTCTGACCCGACCCCCCTTGCACAGCCAGGCCCGCAGGTTTGTTCAGCACAATGATATCGTCATCCCGATAGATTACGCTGTCCTGCATAAGTTTGGCATCGGCATCCGAGATCACCGCCTCGGGTTTGGCGGCGACCGTTCCGGGGTCCGGCAAGGGAGGGATCCGCACCACCTGCCCGGGTTGCAGGCGGGTGTTTGCCTTGACGCGCCCCTTATCAACCCGCAGGTCGCCTTTCCGGCACATCTTTTCCACACGTCCCTGACTGACATGGGGGAACATCCGGCGCAGCCAGCGATCCAGTCTCTGATCCGCAGCGTCTTCCGCTACAGCTATATGTTGCACACCACTCATGACAGCACCGCCCGCATAATTCCCATTCCGGCAAACAGGGCAGTAATCCCGCCCAACACCGATCCTATTACATAAAAGGCGGCCAGTCCGCCCCGTCCCTGCTCCCATAGCAGGATCGCATCCAGAGAGAACGCAGAAAACGTGGTAAATCCGCCTAACACACCCGTCATCACGAATGGCGCATAGCGCGCATCTCCGGCGCGATGCAGGAACCAGACAGCAAAGATCCCCATCAGAAAGGAACCGGCAAGATTTACCGCAAACACACCCGCCGGTGCTCCGGTTCCGATCAGACGCACAGCCGCTTGCACGGTGCCATACCGCATGACAGCCCCGAGGCCACCACCGATCGCAATTTGAATTAGAGTATTCATACAGACCTCTGCGCTTTAGAACCTGTATTCTACAGGTCCATTCCGCACGCGGCCATCAGGACATTCAGGCGTCCGCACCGCGTCTCTGGTCCGCCTCTACAGCAATGTTGACGATCTGTGCAAGGCTTTCAAAGCGCTCTCTTTCGGTCTCGGGGACATGACCAAGGTTGAAAACATCCGTATTCCACTTGGTCCATTCGCGGGTATCAAGCTGGACTTCGCGCACCACAAAAACGGATGCCACCTTATGTTTCCGGATCAAATGATCCACCTGCCCGACGACCACCGGCTCCGGCCCTTCGAACAGCCCTACAAGGTGCTGTCCGGAGCGCAGGAAAAAGCCCCCGATACGACGGTCAGCGCAACGGTTCCAAATATCTTTCTGAAGCGGTTCTGCCTGTTCGAAAGTAAGGCCGGAATGCAGCCGGCAAGTGAAAAGAATCTGTAAAGTCAAATGTCTATCGGGCAATACAAAATCGAATCAAGCCCCCTCACAATACACGCTACCTACCCCCATTCAACCATAGGGTTGCGGTATCTGCAAACTGGATCGCAATTTTTACCCAGAGTTGTATCGCTACGGAACGGCAACTAAACCCTACAGAGAGTACCCCTAAACACCCTTGTTCCGGCTTGTACGCAGCTTGGCAAAATACTCGGTCCGCTTTTTCAACTCCCGCTCGAAGCCCCGATCCACCGGCACATAATAGACCCCGTGCTTCATCCCGTCGGGGAAGTAATTCTGCCCCGAAAATCCGTCCTCTGCGTCATGGTCATACTCGTAACCGACTCCATAGCCTTCGTCCTTCATCAGCTTGGTCGGTGCATTTCGGATATGTTTGGGCGGCGGCTCCGATCCGGTTTTCCGCGCCGCTCTGCGGGCCTCTTTATAGGCTTTGTAGGCCCCGTTCGATTTCGGGGCGAGCGCAAGATAGATCACTGCCTGTGCCAGCGCCAGTTCCCCTTCGGGACTGCCAAGCCGCTCGTAGGTCTGCCAGGATTGCAGACAAACAGCCTGTGCTTGCGGATCGGCCAGACCGATATCTTCAACCGCCATACGGGTGATTCTGCGGGCGAGAAAACGCGGGTCTTCGCCCCCTTCCAGCATCCGGCACAACCAGTAAACAGCAGCATCCGGATCAGACCCGCGCACGGATTTGTGCAACGCAGAGATCAGATTGTAATGCTCCTCGCCGGATTTGTCGTACTTTGGTGCACGGCGGGACAGGCGTTTGGATAATCCGTCCCGCCCGACTTTTTCTTTCGCATCCCAAGCAAAGCACTGCTCCAGAATGTTGATCAGGGCACGCCCGTCCCCGTCTGCCATCTCCAGCACGGCTTCGCGGGCATCCGCTGTCAGGGGCAGTGCCCGCTGCACCAGCTGCTCGGCCCGCTGCGCCATCAGTTCCAGATCGGCAAGCGTCAAACGCTCCAGCACCATCACCTGACTGCGGCTCATCACAGCAGCGTTCAACTCGAACGACGGATTTTCTGTCGTAGCGCCAACCAGAACGATGGTCCCGTCTTCCATATGGGGCAGAAAGCCGTCCTGCTGGGCCTTGTTGAAACGGTGGATCTCATCCACAAACAAAACCGTTCCCCGGCCGGTCTTCTGCCGCAGTTTGGCTGCATCGAACACTTTCTTCAGATCTGCCACGCCCGAGAATATCGCGCTGATCTGGACAAACTCCATTTCGGTTTCATCTGCCAGCAACTTGGCCAGCGTGGTTTTCCCCACACCCGGCGGCCCCCAGAAAATGATCGAGGACAGACGTCCGCTTTCCAGCATCACCCGCAACGCGCCATCTTCGCCCAGAAGATGCTGTTGCCCGATCACTTCCGCAAAATGGCGGGGGCGCAGGCGGTCCGCCAGCGGCGCATTCTTTGCAGGGGCATCCGCCTGCCCCTTTGCCCCGTCATCCAGTGCATCAAATAGATCCGCCATCGCGTCACCCGCCCCAATTCAACCTGTGCCCAGTTTGGCCTGCAAACCTTGCCGACGCAATGTAGCGCCGCTTCATTGTTCACCAAATACTCAAAGAAAAACCCCGCCAGACCAGGACGGTCTGACGGGGTTCCTACTGTCCCGAATTTTATCGGTTTTTATTCGTCTGCTGCATCCATTTCAGCAGCAACGCGGGCTTTGTCAGCCGCGCCTTTGGCGTCTACGTCACGATCAACGAATTCGATGATCGCCATAGGCGCCATGTCGCCGTAACGGAAGCCGGCTTTCATGATGCGCACGTAACCGCCTTGACGGTCTTTGTAGCGCGGGCCAAGCACGTCAAACAGTTTGGAAACGTACTGGTCTTCTTTCAGCTTGGAAGCGGCCTGACGACGGGCGTGCAGATCGCCACGTTTCGCCAATGTGATCAGTTTTTCCATGATCGGGCGCAGTTCTTTTGCTTTTGGCAAAGTTGTTTTGATTTGCTCATGCTCGATGAGCGAGCCTGTCATGTTCGAGAACAGCGCTTTGCGGTGTTCATGAGTCCGGTTCAGGCGACGGTAACCACGTGCGTGACGCATTTTAGTTTTCCTTCTCTATGCTTTGTCCGGCGAGCCTGCGTGGGTCTCGCACTCCTTGGGGCAGAATTACCCGATATGTTCCCCGCCATCTGCGGGCATTTTGCGTAGGTCGGGCTTCAGCCCGACCCACGTTAAACTTAAAACTGGTCTTCGTACTTCTTGGCCAGATCTTCGATATTGTCCGGTGGCCAATCCACGATGTCCATACCAAGGTGCAGCCCCATTCCGGTCAGAACTTCCTTGATTTCGTTCAAGGATTTGCGGCCGAAGTTCGGAGTGCGCAGCATTTCTGCTTCGGTTTTCTGGATCAGATCGCCGATATAAACGATGTTGTCGTTCTTCAGGCAGTTTGCAGAACGGACCGACAGTTCCAACTCGTCCACTTTCTTGAGCAGCAGCGGGTTGAATTCCAGATCGTCTTCCTCTTCCTGACGGGAAGCGGACTCTGGCTCGTCGAAGTTCACAAACACGGACAGCTGGTCTTGCAGGATACGTGCAGCATAGGCCACAGCGTCTTCCGGCGTGATCGAACCGTCTGTTTCCAGTTTCAGTGTCAGTTTGTCATAGTCCAGAACCTGACCTTCACGGGTCGGTTGAACATCGTAAGACACTTTAACAACAGGCGAGAACAGCGCGTCGATCGGGATCAGGCCAATTGGCGCATCTTCCGGACGGTTCTTGTCGGCTGCAACATAGCCTTTACCTGTTTCAACGGTCATTTCCATGAACAGGGACGCGCCGTCATCAAGGTGACAGATCACGTGATCCTTGTTCAGGATCTGGATGTCAGCAGTTTCGGAAATGTCACCCGCGGTAACAACGCCCGGGCCTTTAGCCGCAATAGACACACGTTTTGTGCCTTCTGCTTCCATGCCAACGGCCACACCTTTAAGGTTCAGAACGATGTCGGTTACGTCTTCACGTACGCCGGCAACGCTGGAGAACTCGTGCAGAACGTTGTCGATCTGTACGGAAGTGATCGCAGCACCTTGCAGGGACGACAGCAGGACACGCCGCAGCGCGTTGCCCAAAGTCAAACCAAAGCCACGCTCCAGCGGTTCGGCAATACATGTTGCCTGACGCAGGGGGTCGCCACCTGGTTTGATGTCCAACTGAGTGGGGCGGATAAGCTCTTGCCAATTCTTGTGGATCATAAGTCCTCCATTCCTGTTCGCCGATCGGATCCGATTGATCGGGAACGCCCGAGGGTATTAACAATAACGCGGGCCGATCCTTTGAACCGGCCCGATAATTCTTGACGCGAGGCTTATACCCGGCGGCGCTTAGGAGGGCGACAGCCGTTGTGGGCGATCGGTGTCACATCGCGGATGGATGTGATGTTGAAGCCTACAGCAGCCAGTGCGCGCAGTGCGCTTTCACGACCCGAACCCGGACCCTGAACTTCAACTTCCAGCGTTTTCACGCCATGCTCTTGCGCTTTTTTGCCAGCATCTTCAGCAGCCATTTGCGCCGCGTAAGGTGTGGATTTGCGCGAGCCTTTGAAGCCCATTGTGCCAGCGGAAGACCATGCAATTGCGTTGCCTTGAGCGTCTGCAATCAGGATCTTTGTGTTGTTGAAAGAGGAGTTAACGTGAGCAACACCAGTCGTGATGTTCTTACGGACCTTCTTCTTTGCGCGAAGTTTTTCACGTGCCATGATTCAAGCCCTCCTTATTTCTTTTTGCCGGCAATCGCGCGGGCTGGGCCCTTGCGTGTGCGTGCGTTTGTGTGTGTACGTTGACCGCGAACAGGCAGACCACGACGGTGACGCAGGCCGCGGTAGCAACCCAGGTCCATCAGGCGTTTGATGTTCATGGAAACTTCACGACGCAGATCACCTTCCACGTCGAGGTTCGCGTCGATGTATTCGCGAATTTTCAGAACTTCCGCATCGGACAGTTCGTTGATCCGGCGGGTTACGTCCAGACCGGTTTCTTCGCAAATTTTAGCAGCGGTGGTGTTACCGATGCCGTGAATATATGTAAGGGCGATTGGGACCCGTTTGTGGGTCGGCAAGTTAACGCCGGCGATACGTGCCAAGGGCTCTTCCTTATGGTTGCGGCTCCGTGTTTCCAGAACCTTTTTTCACAACAAAAGCCCAACACCACCACGGCATCGGGCCATTCCCGAACAAGGATCAGACGAATCACTGGTATAAGCAGAAAAGGGCCGATTCCTTAAGGAAGCTGTGCGATACACCCCGTTCCCCATAAGGTCAACCCCTCTGACACAGCTGAGCCTTGCCAGAGCGTCTTTTCAGGCTTTCCACCCCAACGGTCGCGCCTTGGGGTCTGGCGAGTTTGCCCCATGAAAAAACCGCTTGCAAGAGCAAGCGGTTCCATCAGTTTTATTGTGCTGGCCGGACTACCGGATCAACTGTCAGACAGCGCCTTGTCAATCGACGCCTTAACCGTGTCGATGGCTGCAAGACCGTCAATGGTCTGCAACTGGCCCTTGGCGTAGTAATAGCCGATCAGGGGCGACGTGTCTTTGTAGTAGGCCATCAGACGTGTCTTGAGGCTTTCCTCATTGTCGTCTGCACGGCGCTTGAATTCTGTGCCGCCGCATTTGTCGCAGACACCCTCTTTCGCCGGTTTCTTGGCAGTATCGTGATAACCCGCCCCGCAATTGGCGCAGGTGTAGCGGCCGGTGATGCGGGACACGAGAGCCTCGTCATCCACACGCATTTCAATCACAGTGTCCAGAGACTGGCCAACACTGTCCAGCAATTCCCCCAGAGCATCCGCCTGTGCCAGCGTGCGGGGGAAGCCGTCAAAAATAAAGCCGCCATCGGCTTTGGCTGTTTCCAGTTGCTCGCGGATCAATCCGATCACGATCTCGTCCGTAACCAGTTCGCCGCGGTCCATGACACCGGCAACCATTTTGCCCATTTCCGTACCGGAAGACCGTGCCGCACGCAGCATGTCGCCCGTGCTCAGCTGCACCATATTCCGCTCTTCCACCAGCATCGCGGCCTGTGTTCCTTTACCGGCACCCGGTGGGCCAAGCAAAATAATATTCATGTAGATTCCCTTCATATCGCAGCACGCGCACAGCTATAGCCTCATTTCATATCCGGCGAAAACAAGAAACGTATACTTGCGCATACACGTCGCAGGTAGCCGGACCCGAGGAAAACCCCTTTGCCGCAAGGAAAAAGGCCGCACAGCAAGCTGTACGGCCTTTCGATCTGTCAACGAAACGTTACGTTCCGAAGGCTTAGCGCCCCCGACGACCGCCCCGTGCCTTGCTACGGTTCTTGCCGCGCAGCTTGGATTTCTCAATCAGGCTTTCATACTGGTGGGCCAGCAGATGGGACTGCACTTGTGTGATTGTGTCCATCGTCACCGACACAACAATCAAAAGGGATGTCCCGCCAAAGTAGAAGGGAATCGCCAGTTGCGAGCGCAGGATTTCCGGGAACAGACAGATTGCAGCCAGATAGGCCGAACCGAGCACAAGGATACGCGCGACCACATAATCCAGATACTCTTCCGTCTTCTTGCCCGGACGGATCCCCGGAACAAAACCGTTCTGTTTTTTCAGGTTGTCTGCAACATCATCGGTCTTGAAGGACACGTTGGCGGTGTAGAAGTAGCTGAAGAACACGATCATGCCCACGAAGAACAGCAGATAGAGCGGCTGCCCCGGCCCGAAGTAAGCCAGCAGCGTGTTCATGAACGGGCTGGTTTGTGTGCCGGAGAACGTGGAGATGGTCGTCGGCAACAGCAGCAGCGCAGAGGCAAAGATCGGCGGGATAACACCGGCAGGGTTGATCTTGATCGGCAGGTGAGAGGACTCGCCCCCGTAAACTTTCATGCCAACCTGACGTTTGGGGTACTGGATGTGGATCTTGCGCAGGGCGCGTTCCATAAACACGATAAACGCGATCACAACCACAACCATGATCATCACACCAACGATAACCGCAGGCGACAGCGCACCGGAGCGACCCGACGCAAAGAACTGTGCCAGCGCAGCAGGCAATTCAGCAATAATCCCAACGAAGATGATCAGGGAGATACCGTTACCGATGCCCCGTGCCGTGATCTGTTCACCCAGCCACATCAGGAACATGGTGCCCCCGACCAGCGTGATAATCGCAGGCAGCTGGAAGCTCAGGAAGCCGGGATTGGTCGCCAGATCGCCAGCCTCAAGCCCGCGGGACATGCCGTAAGCCTGAAAGAACGCCAGCGCCACGGTGCCGTAACGGGTGTACTGGTTGATCTTCTTGCGTCCGGCCTCGCCCTCTTTCTTCAATTGCTCCAAAGACGGAACCATCGCTGTCAGAAGCTGGACGATAATGGACGCGGAAATATAGGGCATGATCCCCAGCGCAAAGATCGCCATCCGGCCAATCGCACCGCCCGAGAACATGTTGAGGATACCGCCCACACCAGTCTGGGCCCCCTCGACAAAGTCCCGCAAAGCACCGGCGTCGATGCCGGGCACGGGGATAAACGTCCCGATCCGGTATACAATCAACAGACCCAAAGCAAAGAGGATACGAGATTGCAGTTCTTTCGCTTTACCGAAGGCACCCCAGCTTAGGTTGGAGGCCATTTGTTCAGCAGCAGAAGCCATGAACGTCCCTTTCATATAGTCGCACACGCGGCGTCCCGGGTGATGCGTCAAAAACAAAACGCCGCGAGACCAATCAACAGGGTCGCGCGGCGCCGAAAAACTTGATCGTGAGTTATGTAAGCGGCAGGTCCACCGCTCACAAGCCCAATTCAAGGGTTTTGACTTTTATTTGAAACGCCAGACCTTACCGGCGTTCCAAATTGCAGCCAGAACACTTTAGGCGTCAGCGTCGGCTTTCGCAGGCTGCGCAACGGTCAGCTTGCCGCCAGCCGCTTCAACAGCAGCAACAGCAGTGCGGGACGCGCCGGTGACGGTCAGATCGATCTTGGAAGTGATTTCGCCCTTGTTCAGGATACGAACACCGTCCTTGACGCGACGCACCAGACCGGATTCAACCAGAACTTCTTCTGTGATCGGCTTGCCAGCGTCGATTTTCTTCTCGTCGATGAATTTTTGCAGCAGGCCAAGGTTCACAACAGCATGTGTTTTTGCGTTGATGTTGTTGAAGCCGCGCTTAGGCAGACGTTGGTACAATGGCATCTGACCGCCTTCGTAACCACCGATGGATACACCCGAACGGGACTTTTGACCTTTGATACCACGGCCACCCATTTTACCTGTGCCGGAACCCGGACCACGGCCAATGCGCTTGCGCTTTTTGGTTGCACCTGGATTGTCTGAAAGCTGATTCAGTTTCATTGTCGCTATCTCCTTTTGCCGGAACTACCCCCGATGAGCGACAAAGGGGCAAACACGGCGTTACGATGTGATTCTGGAAAGGTTCCCAGATTGGTGGCGTATAGAGGGACGCGCCCCACAAAGCAAGACCGGTTTCAGGTTTCCTTATTGCTTTGGGAATATCCCGCCTTCGTTAATGACAGTGCACGCGTCCGGTACTTGTTTGCTTGTGACAACACTGCCCTGGAGGAGAGCTTTTCCGGCATCCTCCACCGTGGAAGACTTCTGAATAGGAGGTAGCTGACTGAACAGGCTGCCCTGCAATTGCAACGGGAAGGTACGGTACAGCCAGAACAATGGCTGCTAAGACGATCGCAAAACGTTTCATAATTATATCCAAAATAACTCAATCTAAAATAGAGTTAATAAAAGGTTAGTAAAAAGTAAACGAAATATTATGAGGCTATAACGCCGAGTGGCCCGTGTATACCAAGGTAGGTCGGGCTTTATCCCGACACCCTAATCGGACACCTTCAGCCCGACACCATCCCCCTCAAACCTTGCGCGCCACGATATAGCGGCTGATCCCTTTGGTCGGATATGAGTCGCTCTCCAGAATTTCAAACCCTGCGGCGCGGATCATGTCCTCCAGTTCCTCAACCCCCAGATACTTCAGAAAGGGCGCTTTGCCGAAAAGTTGCATCACCTTGATCAAAGGCCCGAACAACCAGCGTTTCGGCTTCAGGCATCCCGTCTTGCTGATGAACAGCCCACCCCTTTCGAGAGGTGCGGACAGATTGCCAATCACAGCCGCCGGATCCTTGGTCAGGTGCAACAGGTTAAAGGCAAGAATGGCGTCCGGCCTGGGGTCTAGTGTCAAAGGTTTCGTCACATCCGCTGTTTGAAAGGCGGCATTTGAAACTCCTTCTGCCTGCGCCTTGCCACGGGCGATTTCTATCATGGAGCGCGAAAAGTCTGTCCCGAGGATGGAACCGACATACGGTGCGAGCAACAGGGCCGTTGATCCTGTACCACAGCCGACTTCAACCACATGATCGTCGGGCTTCAGATAGGATTTCGTCCGATCCAGAGTTTTGTGATAATTTTCCAAATCGGAAATGGGTCTTTTTGCGTATTTACCGGCGATCCGGTTCCAGAACTGATCAGCGTTTTGCATCATGCGCTCCTGTTTTGCGCCTCTATACCTATACGGAGAATCATAGAAAATTGCCAAAATTTGTTGAGATGTTATACAAATTCGTATGACTGCCCCCTACCCTACCTTTGACTGGAACCACGCCCGCGCCTTTCTGGTGACCGCCCAGAGCGGTTCTCTCTCTGCTGCGGCGCGTGTACTTGGCCTGACGCAGCCCACGCTCAGCCGTCAGGTGGCCGCGTTGGAGGCCGAATTGGGACTGACCTTGTTTGAACGGGTGGGGCGCGGATTGGAAATTACGCAGGCTGGCCGTGATGTGCTCGAACACTTCTTGCGCATGGGACAAGCGGCGGAAAACGCAATGCTGGCCGCTTCGGGACAATCCCAGTCCGTAGAAGGCCGCGTCAGCCTTTCGGTCTCGGATATTATCGCGGCCAGCTTTATGCCAGAGGCCCTTGCCCGATTGCGGGAAATGGCACCGGGGATCGAAATCGAACTTCTTGCAGTTAACCGCATATCCGATCTGCAACGGCGCGAGGCGGATATCGCTCTGCGCCACATTCGTCCCACAGAGCCGGAACTGATCGCCCGCAATCTTGGGGAGGCTAATGGCAAGCTCTATGGCGCGGCGTCCTATCTGGACAGCCTTGGCCCGCTGCGAAGCCTTCCGGACCTGTCTGCAGCCCGCTTTGTCTCGACAGGCGACCCCGAAGAATTCATCGCCTACCTGAATGCGCGGGGATATACACTGCAACGGTCCAATGTGGCTTATTCCACCCGCAGCGGGATTGCGGGATGGGAGATGGTGAAACAGGGGCTCGGGCTGGGTGTAATGATGTCGGATGTCGGAGACAGGACACACGGCGTCAGGGCGGTTCTGCCTGAGCTTACTACAGTCCATTACCCGAACTGGCTGACAACCCATCGCGAATTACACACTAGCAAACGCATCCGCATCGTGTTTGACTTTCTCGCAGAATACTTCAGGGAAGCCTTCACCCTGAAATGAAAAACGCCCCCGCAAATGCGAGGGCGTTTTTTAGTGGTTGGCAGGTCGGGCTTCAGCCCGACACAACACTTAACCTTTTTCTTCGATGATCTCGGCCATGTGAGGGATCTTGGCGATCATGCCGCGAACCGCAGGAGTGTCTTCCAGCTCGCGTGTTTTGTGCATTTTGTTCAGGCCCAGACCGATCAGCGTTTGACGCTGTTTTTCAGGGCGACGGATCGGAGAGCCGATCTGTTTTACAACAATGGTTTTAGCCATGATCTTATACCTTCAACTCTTCAGCCACGTCGCCAGCAGGTGCTTCGGCAGGGGCGTCTGTTTTTGGCAGAATGTCGGAAACTTTCTTGCCACGACGTTGTGCAACATTGCGCGGGCTGGTTTCTTTGCTCAGACCGTTCATGGTTGCGCGGATCATGTTGTACGGGTTGGCCGAACCGATGGATTTGGACACAACGTCCTGAACACCCAACATTTCGAACACAGCACGCATAGGACCACCGGCGATGATACCGGTACCTTGTGGGGCTGTCCGCATCACAACTTTACCAGCGCCGTGACGGCCTTCCATGTCGTGGTGCAGGGTACGACCCTCACGCAGGGGAACGCGGATCATTTTGCGTTTTGCAGCTTCGGTTGCCTTGCGGATCGCTTCAGGCACTTCTTTGGCTTTACCTTTGCCAAAACCGACGCGGCCTTTTTGGTCGCCAACAACGACCAGCGCAGCAAAACCAAAGCGCTTACCGCCTTTTACTGTTTTGGATACGCGGTTGATCGCTACAAGGCGATCTTGAAATTCGGGGTTCTCGTCGCGATCGCGACCCCGACGGTTGTCATCTCTAGCCATCATTGGCCTCCTGGATAGTGTGGGGTTTCCCCCGAATGTTCCAATCCTGGTGGGACGAAACCGTCCCCCGGATCATCGAGGTGGGCCAGAGCGGCCCACCTGCAGACTTTAGAATTTCAGACCGCCTTCACGGGCTGCATCTGCGAGCGCTTTTACCTTGCCGTGGAACAGGAAACCGCCACGGTCGAAATAGCAGGTGTCAACACCGGCTTTTTTCGCACGTTCTGCGATTGCTGCGCCAACTTTGGCAGAAGCTTCAACGTTGTTTTTGCCCACAACACCCAGATCTTTTTCCATAGAGGAAGCGGATGCCAGTGTTACGCCGTTAACATCGTCGATCAGCTGCACGCTGATGTTCTTGGAAGAGCGGTGAACGCTCAGACGGGGGCGGCCTGCAGCCACCTTCCGCATTTTGCTCCGGTTGCGCATACGGCGCTTAAGGAACAGAGTTCTCTTGCTAATAGCCATGTTATGCGTTCCTTACTTCTTCTTACCTTCTTTGCGGAAGATATATTCGTCTTTGTACTTGATGCCTTTACCTTTGTAGGGCTCTGGCTTGCGGTACTGACGAATGTTTGCAGCAACCTGACCAACAACTTGCTGGTCGATACCTTCAACAATGATTTCAGTCGGTTTAGGAGCTGTTACAGTAATGCCTTCCGGCACTTTGTACTCAACGTCGTGGGACAGACCGAGCGCCAGCTTCAGGGTGTTGCCCTGCATCTGCGCACGATAACCAACACCGTTGATTTCCAGCTCTTTTTTGAAGCCTTCAGTCACGCCTGTTACCAGGTTGGCGATCTGTGTGCGGCTCATACCCCATTGCTGGCGCGCCCGTTTGGACTTGCCACGAGGTGTAACCAGCACACCGTTTTCTTCAACGGAAAGCGTTACGTCGTCAGTTGCCTTGAAGGTGCGTGCACCTTTCGGGCCTTTTACTTCTACGGTCTGGCCAGACACAGAGGCTGTTACGCCGCTGGGCAGCTCGACCGGTTTTTTACCAATACGAGACATCTGTCACCCCTTAGAAGATTGTGCACAACACTTCGCCGCCAACATTGGCTGCGCGTGCTTGTGCGTCTGACATGACACCCTTGGATGTCGATACGATGGAAACGCCGAGACCTTGACGAACCGCTGGGATGTCCTTGACGTTCGCATAAACGCGACGGCCAGGGGTGGATACCCGTTTGAGTTCTTTGATCACAGGCACGCCGTCGAAGTATTTCAGAGAAATCTCCAGCTCGGGGTGACCGTTGACGCCTGTACCAGCTTCGTAACCGCGGATGTAACCTTCGCTCTGGAGCACGTCCAGAACCCAGCCACGCAGTTTGGAAGCAGGTGTTTTCACTGTGGATTTGCCGCGCAGTTGTGCGTTGCGAATACGTGTGAGCATATCACCGATAGGATCGTTCATATGTACTTCTCCTTACCAGCTCGATTTGACCATGCCGGGGATCTGGCCGTCAGACGCCAACTGGCGCAACGCGATCCGGGACATTTTCAGTTTACGATAATACGCCTTAGGACGACCGGAAACCTGGCACCGGTTGTGAAGACGAGTGGCAGAGGAATTGCGGGGAAGTTCCGCAAGTTTCAGGCGCGCCTTGAAACGCTCCTCCATTGGGAGATCCATGTTTGTCGCGATTTCTTTCAGCGCGGCACGTTTGGCAGCATATTTCTCTACCAGACGTTGACGCTTCAGTTCGCGTTGGATCATTGCAGCTTTAGCCATGATGTTTTCTCCTGTCCGCGATCAGTTTGTGAAAGGCACGTTAAAGTGCTTCAACAGACTTTTCGCTTCCGCATCTGTGTTCGCGTTCGTGTTGAAAGCGATGTCCATGCCCCACATTACGTCAACTTTATCGTAGTCGATTTCAGGGAACACGATGTGCTCTTTCAGACCCATGGCATAGTTGCCACGGCCGTCGAAGCTTTTGCCGGATACGCCGCGGAAGTCGCGGATACGAGGCATTGCAACAGTGATCAGACGATCAAGGAATTCATACATCTGATCGCCACGCAGCGTGACTTTCACACCCAAAGGCATGTCTTCACGTACGCGGAAACCCGCGATGGATTTCTTCGCTTTGGTAATCACTGGCTGCTGACCGGCAATTGCGGCCATATCAGCTACAGCAGAGCGGATTTTCTTAGAGTCGTTTACGGCTTCGCCAACACCCATGTTCAGCACGATTTTCTCGAGCTTGGGGATTTGCATGTCGTTCTTGTAACCGAACTCTTCTTTCATGGCAGCGCGGATCGTGTCCTTATACGCAGCCTTCAGGCGTGGAGTATAATCAGCCATTGATCACTTCTCCCGATTTCTTGGCAAAACGGACTTTCTTGTCGCCGTCCATTTTGAAACCAACCCGTGTTGGGCCGCCGTTTTTAGGATCGACCAAAGCAAGGTTGCTCAGTTGGATCGGCATCTCGGTTGGTACGCGACCACCCTGAGAGTTCTGTGTCTGGGCCTGGTGACGGATGGCCACGTTAACGCCGGACACGATGGCTTTGCCAGTGGACGGGTTTACGGACGAGATTTCGCCCTCTTTCCCTTTGTCCTTGCCAGCCAGCACGATGACCTTGTCACCTTTACGCAGTTTAGCAGCCATTACAGCACCTCCGGCGCAAGAGAAATGATCTTCATGAAGTTCTTGGAACGCAGTTCACGAACCACTGGCCCGAAAATACGTGTGCCAACAGGCTCACCAGCGTTGTTCAAGAGAACGGCAGCATTGCCGTCGAAACGGATTGCTGTGCCGTCTTCGCGACGGACTTCTTTGGCGGTGCGTACAACTACTGCCTTGCGAACTTCACCTTTTTTCACGCGACCGCGTGGAATGGCTTCTTTCACAGAGACAACAATAATGTCGCCCACGGAAGCGTACTTCCGCTTGGAACCGCCCAGAACCTTAATGCACTGAACACGGCGGGCGCCGCTGTTGTCAGCCACTTCAAGATTGGTCTGCATCTGGATCATGGTAGATACTCCGACCTTTGGGGACCTAAATGCAGTCTAGGCCCCAGGGTTTCGATTAACTGTTGGTTACAGCAGGGCCTCAGGAGGCGTCTGTCAGAACTTCCCAGCGTTTGGTCTTCGAAATTGGCGCACATTCCTGAATGCGGACTTGGTCACCAACCTTGAATTGCTCGTTCGCATCGTGAGCCCGGTATTTTTTGGACTTACGGATGGTCTTTTTCAGAACCGGATGTGTGAAACGACGTTCAACAGAAACTGTTACAGTCTGTGCATTCTGGTCGCTGGTCACAGTGCCGGTGAGGATACGCTTAGGCATTGTTCACACTTCCTTATTCAGCCGCTGCTTCAGCAGCTTTTTGGTTCAAGATTGTGTTCACACGCGCAACAGCGCGGCGAACCTGGCGTACACGTGCAGTGTTTTCCAGCTGGCTTGTGGCCGCTTGAAAACGCAGGTTGAACGCTTCTTTCTTAAGATTGACAAGCTCCGTACGAAGCTCATCCGGGGTTTTGCCCCGAAGTTCGTTGGCATCCATAGCCATTTCCTTTTTTCAACATCATTGGCAGGCCGCATAGACGCATACTTTCGCATGCACATACGTCACCCTGATTCCAATGGAGTGGATGATGAACGCGCTCTATAGGTCGGATAGGAGGGGCTGGCAAGTCTTTTATCTCAAGTCTGTCGCCGCGCCCTGAACCTACCGCAGTCACACCCACCGTGCAATCCGGTAAAAGCATCGGGCAACCGACAGGCTGTTTGAGGAAACAGTCTATTTCCTTGATTGATCTCCCCCCCCCCCCCGCTACACTCGGTAGGGTAGAGCAGCGTTTGGCGTTCCGGCTGCTTGAAATACGTTGGCACTAAATAGGGTTACACTATGATTTACGGTTTATTGATTTTACTGGGCGCAGGTTTGTTGGTGTCTGCAATTGACGGCTCGGGCGGTTCCGACAGTACAGAAACGGAAGACACAGGCGACACCCCCGTTATGGAGGAAGGCACCCTCACCTGCACCGATGGTGCGGATCTGCTGGATCTGGCGGAATATGACGGTGTCGAAAAGGTGCTGGGTAAAGGTGGGAACGATGCGGTGACTTCTCCGGCAGATGACACGATGTTGGCCGGAACAGAAATCTATGGTGGTGCCGGCGATGACAGGCTCGACGCGTCCTATATCCCGGCGGCTGACGTATACGGGGGCGCGGGTGCGGATGACATCAGCGTCACAAACCACGTCTACGACGATTACGCCTCTGCCTATGGCGGCGCTGGCGCGGATGCGATCCATATGGACACCACCGCAATCGGCTCGGAGAGTCCTGATGGCGGGGTATACGCGGAAGGCGGGAGCGGGGCTGACCAGTTCGACGTCAACATCAGCTACGGGTATCTCGACATTCCCGCCGGATCGACCGAGGGCGCACAAGAAGTGGCCAGCATCGGGGACTTCAACGGGGCGGAGGATACGTTGGTCATCAATTTGGAACGGGAGAGCGCCTATTCCGACAGTCCGGTGAATGAGGACACAACCTTTACAGGACTACGGATCGAAGAAGGCGGTACCGAAGAAGATCCGACTGCTTCTGTTATCCTGAACTTCGTCAATGCTGGTGGCGATCCTTTTGAAGTAATCGTGGCGCTGGAAGGCGGTCCTTTTCCTGCGGCCTCGGACATTACAGTAAACCTTTGAGCTACTGCGTGAGGCATTGCGCCCTGCCCTAACCTGCGGCCCGTTCTGCGGCGCGGCGGGCCAGTACATCTTCCTGTCGAAGCCATTTGTATTTTTTGTCGCCAGCGACACTTCCCCAGTAGAGGGGTCCGCCAAAGCGCCACGGGTCCAGGATGATCGACTCTTCCATCGTACTGCCGACACGTCCGATCAGAACCGTTGAATGGTCAATCCGGAACGCCACATCGGAATTGGCAATGGCGCGGTGCAGGACAAGGGTCTGGAAGTTTTCAGCAGCAAGCCGTTTTTGCATGTCCTCGGCCCAGTGCCAACACAGACCGCGCGGGCGGGTGCCCGCATTGACCTTCGTGTTGTGGATCAGGGGTGGATCGGTAATGCCATATTCAACAGCCAGCTTGCGGGGATAATGAAACGCAATATAGGCCGCGCGGGCGGCCTCTTCGGGGTCTACATCCGGCCCCAGCGCAAGAATGCTCGATTCAAGTGCGGCGACTTCCGATTGTTGCACTGGTGGCAGACGGTCCGGCGGCGGTGTCCCGCAAGCGGCCAGAAACAGGGTTAACACCAGCGCGAAAGCGGTAAAGAAACGGCTAAAAATGGAACTGCCCCCAAGTCTTGGTCTTTTAGTCTCGATCGGTTTTGGCGCAGGCTAGCAATCCACTGCCAGCCTGTCGAGAGTTGCAGCCTTCACAAAAACGCCAATTCGGCAGGCTTACCCTGCCTCTACCAGCGCATAGTTAAAGCTGACGGAAATACGCTCTTCGTCGGACATATTCATAGGCACCTCATGGCGCAACCAGCTTTCCCATAACAGCACATCCCCGACCTGTGGCGCGACATAGTGGAACGGCTTCATTCCCGTTGCAGCATCCTTCTTGCGGGTCGGTGCCGCCATCATCATCGCCAGCCGCGGATCTTCGAACTTGATCGCGCTGGCATCAGACGGCATCGCCACATAGGTGGTGCCACTGATCGCGGAATGGGGGTGGATATGCGAGGTGTGAATCCCCCCTGTCGGCAGGATGTTGATCCACAAACTGTCGAGCCGCAGGGCACGTCCTTCCAGATCAAAGGCCAGATCTTCGGCAAAAGCCGCCACATGCGCATCCAGCGCCGTAACCAGATCCTTAAAGATCGGAAAACGCCACGGCAGATCGTCGAGACTGGCATAGCTGGTATAGCCGGGGAAATCGTTTTCCTCGCACCAGTCCTGCCCGGCCTCGTCATCATCTGCGATGGAAAGGCAGGTCGCCTCCAGTTCATTGGGATCAATGGCAGCGCCCAGCTCTGTCAGCTGGGCGCGATAAAGGCGGGTCACGAAGAGGGAATCAATCTGGCTCATGTCTTGTGCATACCGTGTTGATCAACGCGGGCCAACGCGCTTTATCGGATGGGCTGTGCGGAATGGCGGGATGATCCCGTCAGGACCGCCGCAAAGCCCACCAGAAGGACCATCAGACAAATCTGCAAGAGCTGTTCGTATTTGTGACCTTCTATCAAAACCGCCGAAACCACTTCGTTGTCCCGCAGGAAATATGCCGCAGCGCCGGACATCGCGGCCACGAAAGCCGTCATATAGGCCCAACCGGCAATCAGCCGCCCGCCAACGAGTCCGACCAACAGCACAGGCGTCAGGAACATGGAAGCCGTACCAGAGACCGCCACAGCGTCAAATAGGCTCTGATTGCCCCAAAGCGTTAGCGCCGCTCCCAGTACAGCGAACACCAGCATCGCAATCCGCCCGTTGGTTATTGTACGAGGGACGAGCGCTAGTTCCTCTACCACCAGACGGGATGCTGATGACAGGGCCGAATCCAGCGTCGACAGGGCCGAAACCAGCAACGACACCATCAAAGCGCTGAAGACCCAAGACGGCAACATTTGCGCCCAGGTCCCAAGCAACTGGTTTTCGTAAACAGCACCATCAAGCGCCGCCTGAATACCAAAGAGTCCGAAGGCGATGATGCACAGGGCAGAAATCCAGAAGGCATGCAAGAAGCTGCGCCGCGTGGTTTGGGGATCGCTGACAAAACCGCGGTCCATCATCACCGGATCGTGGACGGGATAGGAAAACACCTGAAGACCGGCAACTGCAAGAAGCACCCAACCGTTGTAACTGCCGGAAACACCCGTCGCTGTCAGTGTCGCCAGCGGATTAAAAAACGCACTGGTGACAAGGCAAATAAACGCCGCGCCAAAGACCACCAGAAACACCAGCATCTGCACCACATCACTGCGCAATGCAGCGCTCAGCCCGCCCCAGGCGGAATAAGCCAGCGCCAACAGCCCGACACCGATCACCGCATAATCCTGATAGCCCGCCAGCTCCGGCAGAACCGCGGAAAAGATCAAACCGACCACAAGAAGATTAGCAAAAACTTCGGACAGGAGGCGCAATGCAATTACCAGATTATAACAGGCAGTGCCCCGCGCACCAAAACGGTCTGTTAGCCAATCCTGCACCGACCGCGCCCCACCTGCGCGCAGGCGCCCCACGATAAACCCACCGGTCAGAAACGAAGCATAGTAAGTTGCATAAGCCAACACTCCGGCCATCCCGTAATAGTAGCCGAGAATGGCAGCGTTCATCAGGGAGCGGGCGAATATCCAAGTTGTCACCTGACTGAGTACCAGTGTCCAAAGCGCCGGCTGTGCCCCCGCCCCGGTTTGTCCGCCATAGAAACTGGCAACCGTGACGCGCCGGGGGGCTGCCAGCAGGCTCGCGATAACGACAAGGGCAAATACACCCAAAATTAGATAGGCTTGCATGGTGGTCTCCGGCAGTTGCCCCATGCGCGTAGCAGGGAAGCTGATAACGCTCCAGTAACGTCCCAGTGAGCGATCTGGCGATCTATTCTGCCTATGGTTTTGCAGTTCGATCCGAAAGACACCTCTGGTCATCTGTGCAAATCGGAGGCAGAGTTGAACCATGCCAGTAATAGAGACTTTCCCGATTGAACAGATCCGCGTTCCCGTGAAACGCAAAAAGACGCTGGATCCGGCGAAGGTCGAAGCATTGGCGGAAGATATACTGGAAAACGGTCAAACCACCCCGATCCGCGTGCGCGAGGGCAAAACCGGAGGCTATGTCCTGATCGAAGGCTATCACCGGCTTGAAGCGCTCCGCGCGCTCGGGGAGGTTACGATCGAAGGCTATGAGGTGCACGCCCGTCTGCATTAACCAAACCGGCCCCCAATTAAATCCAAACGAATTTCTGAATACCGAAGATTATTATGACGAATACTCCCCAAACCCTCGGCGAAGCTCTGGACGGCATTACGACCACCCCCCCTACCCCGTGGCAGATCGCGCTCAGGCGGCTGATCATTTTGCTCCTCAGTTTGATCGTCGCTGTGTTTGCTTACAAACTCTTTCAGAACGGCACAGCGCCTTTGATCGCCCTCGCTGTAATACCGTTGCTGTCGATGTTCTTCCCTCTTCGCCACAGCAAACAGCGCCATTGGTTGCTGAGACTGGACAGGAACCGCATTCTGCAACACTTGCGGTTAGACGCCAAAACCGCAGTGTTTGATGGCAGCAACATTTACCACCTTGGTTTGAAGCAGAACGTCGGGACCCGCCCATTGCTCTTGCTGGCAGGCAGGTTGCGGGAGGAAGGCTACCGGATTGTCTGCTTTTTCGATGCGAACATCTATTTTACCCTGCGTAACAACGGAGATCTTCCGACCCAAGGCGGCAGATTCCACCCCAAAATGCTACACGACGCCTTCGGGCTGTCAGCGTCAGAAACATATGTCGTTCCCAAAGGGGTTCAGGCGGATAAGTTCATTGTCGAAACCCTGTCCCACCTTCCCATATCCTTTGCGGTGACCAACGACCGGTTCCGTGATTACGAAGCACAGTACAGCCTGCTGCAAGACAGCAATGACTGGCGCAAGGGCGTTACCCTGAAGGGCGGAACCATCCAGCTTTATCAACACCGGTTCAAACCTCCGCTCGAACTCAACCCGCCAAAAAGAAAAACCCCCCGACCGGTTGGTCGGAGGGTTTAATTCTCAGCGTAGGTCGGGCTTCAGCCCGACACCACTTACCAGTCTTCGCGTTGAACGACGCGTGTTTTAACCGGCAGCTTCATTGCAGCAAGGCGCAGGGCTTCGCGTGCAACAGCGTCGGACACACCGTCAATTTCAAACATGATTCGCCCCGGCTTGACTTTGGCTGCCCAAAATTCAACGGAACCTTTACCTTTACCCATCCGGACTTCGGTTGGTTTTTTGGTCACTGGCAGATCAGGGAAAATCCGGATCCAAACACGGCCCTGACGTTTCATGTGACGTGTCATCGCACGGCGGGCCGCTTCGATTTGACGTGCAGTGATCCGCTCGGGTTCGATAGTTTTCAGGCCATAAGACCCGAAGTTCAGATCGGAACCGCCTTTAGCTTGACCGTGGATACGGCCCTTAAACGCTTTGCGGAATTTGGTACGCTTTGGTGAAAGCATCTCTCTGTCTCCTTAGCGACGAGGTGGACGCGAAGGCCCGCCTTCTTGCATTTCGGCCTGACGACGTTCGCGTGCGGATGGATCGTGCTCCATGATCTCGCCTTTGAAAATCATCACTTTGATGCCAATGATACCATAAGCTGTCAGACCTTCGGCCCGCGCATAATCGATGTCCGCACGCAGTGTGTGCAATGGAACACGACCTTCACGATACCATTCGGTCCGCGCGATTTCAGCACCACCCAGACGGCCGGCACAGTTGATACGGATGCCAAGGGCACCCATACGCATCGCGTTTTGAACAGCGCGTTTCATGGCACGACGGAAAGACACACGACGTTCCAGTTGCTGTGCAACACTTTCGGCAACCAGCTGCGCGTCCAGCTCCGGCTTGCGAACTTCAACAATGTTGAGGTGCAGTTCGGAGTCTGTCAGGTTCGACAGCTTCTTGCGCAGTGTTTCGATGTCAGCGCCTTTTTTGCCGATGATCACACCCGGACGTGCCGAATGGATTGTCACGCGGCATTTTTTGTGCGGACGTTCGATGATCACACGTGCGATACCTGCTTGCGCGCATTCTTTCTTGATGAATTCGCGGATTTTCAGGTCTTCGTGCAACAGATCGCCGTACTCTGCCTTATTGGCATACCAGCGGCTGTCCCATGTGCGGTTGACTTGCAGACGGAAGCCAATTGGATTGATCTTCTGACCCATTATGCTTGCTCCTCTGCTGGCTGACGCACCAGAATAGTGACTTGTGCGAAAGGCTTCAGGATGCGGCCATAGCGACCACGTGCCCGAGGACGTCCACGCTTCATGACAAGGTTCTTGCCGACGTAAGCTTCTGCAACGATCAGTTCGTCAACATCCAGACCGTGGTTGTTCTCTGCGTTGGCAATCGCGGATTGCAGCGTCTTGCGAACGTCTGCGGCGATGCGTTTCTTGGAGAACGTCAAATCGGCCAGAGCTTTTTCAACTGGTTTGTTGCGGATCAATTGCGCCACAAGATTCAGCTTTTGAGGGCTGGTTTTCAGCATACGAGAAACGGCAAACGCTTCGTTCTCTGCTACGCGACGGGGGTTCTTAGACTTTCCCATGGCTTACTTCCGTTTCGCTTTTTTGTCCGCAGCGTGCCCGTAATAGGTGCGCGATGGGGAGTATTCACCGAACTTCTGGCCGATCATGTCTTCTGACACGTTGACAGGAATGTGCTTTTTGCCGTTGTAAACGCCAAAAGTCAGACCCACAAACTGTGGCAGGATCGTCGAACGACGAGACCAGATTTTGATTACTTCTTTGCGGCCGGATTCCCGAGACTTTTCTGCTTTTTTAAGCACATAAGCATCGACAAAAGGGCCCTTCCATACTGAACGAGGCATCTGTTAACGACCCTTCTTCTTGGCGTGACGGGACCGGACAATGTATTTGTCCGTGGTCTTGTTGCTGCGGGTGCGCGCACCCTTTGTAGGCTTACCCCAAGGAGATACAGGGTGACGACCACCGGATGTACGACCTTCACCACCACCATGCGGGTGATCGACAGGGTTCATAACCACACCACGCACGGAAGGACGGATGCCCTTGTGACGGTTGCGGCCTGCTTTACCGAAGTTCTGGTTGGAGTTGTCGGGGTTGGATACCGCGCCAACAGTGGCCAGACATTCCTGACGCACCAGACGCAGCTCGCCCGAGGACAGGCGGATCTGTGCGTAGGAACCGTCACGACCAACAAACTGGGCGTAAGTCCCGGCAGCACGGGCGATTTGACCGCCTTTACCTGGCTTCAGCTCGATGTTGTGAATGATTGTACCAATTGGCAGACCTGTGAACGGCATGGTGTTGCCCGGCTTCACGTCAGCCTTTGCCGAAGAGATCACCTGATCGCCAACAGCCAGACGCTGTGGTGCGATGATGTAGGCCTGCTGGCCGTCTTCGTATTTGATAAGTGCGATGAACGCGGTCCGGTTCGGGTCATATTCGATCCGAATTACCGTAGCTGGAACATCCAATTTGTTGCGTTTGAAATCAACGATACGGTACAGGCGTTTCGCCCCACCGCCCTTGCGACGCATCGTGATCCGCCCGGTGTTGTTACGTCCGCCGTTCTTGGTCAAACCCTGTGTGAGGGCTTTGACCGGACGGCCTTTGTACAATTCCGAACGGTCGATCAGTACCAGTCCACGCTGGCCCGGCGTCGTTGGTTTATACGACTTAAGTGCCATTCTTACTGTCTTCCGTATATAGCGCAGGCAAACGAGCCTGCTATGGTTAAGGACCCCGAAGGTTCCAAGGTATAGGCCCCCGAAGGTGCCCGAATTGCGGTCGGCGAAAATTCTGTACGCCAAAAACAACAACGCCCCAGACGAATCTGGGACGGTGCAGATGGTGGCTTGTAGGAAAGAGGCGGCTTTGGGTCAAGTGATAGTTGGCTTTTTCTCTGCCAGAGCGGGATCAGGCATATCCGGACCTGCTAAAGCATAAGGTGAACGCCAAAGCGCTCCCCCTACCCCGGCCTGTTCTGCAATATCAGAACAGAAAGTCGTCCTTGGCAATCTCTACATCCACATCATGGATAATCTTGATCAGATCCTCGCCATATACAACATCCGTGCGGATGTCGGAGACTTCGGAAATTTCAAGCTGTTTATAGTTCACGCCGGTGGCCGACAGGTCAATCATATCCTCTGCGGCAAACTGCTTGATCTTGTCCTCTCCGTCGCCAAAATCAAAGACAAAGACATCACTTCCGGCACCGCCCTTAAGCTTGTCGTCACCGACACCGCCATTAATAACATCATCACCAGCGCGGCCTTTAAGAACGTCATCACCGGCACCGCCGTTGATTTCATCGTCTTTCTTACGCCCTTTGATCGTGTCGTCCAGCAAAGACCCGTTCGCCACGCCCGCCACGAACTCGCCTTTACCGTCTACGCGAGCACCAAGATCGATCAACGTGGTTGTTCCGGATACTTCATAGGACACTGCCAGCATCGGCTGACCAGTGCCACTGTCAGCGGCAGAAACGAACTGGATCACTTCGGGTGAGATATCACCGTTTGTGCTGCTTTCGATATAGGTCGCAAACTCCGCCTTCTTCGGGTTTGTAATATCATAAACCATGATACCGCTGTCCCGCTCCAGACCGATAAAGGCAAAAGTTTTTCCGCCCATCTCTCCGACGGTTATGGCTTCAGGCTCTGGACCTTTATTGTCAGACCGGCTCTCATCCACGACACCACTGTCATCGGATGGAAAATCGTCGTTGTTAAAAGCATTGGGAACACGGTGCTGGGCGATCACTTGTTCGAAATCGTCACCGCTGTCAAAAACAAGAGCGCCTTCGGCATCAAAAATCGAAAAGCTGCGGCTACCGTAGGAATGCAGAACATCAATATCTCCGTCACCGTCGGTATCACCGTCAATGATAGAGATGTTCAGCCGTTCCAGCCCCGTAGTATCCACACTCCCGTCGATGCTTACGCCTGTAACTTCTCCGTCCAGAATATCCCCCACACGCGCTGCTTCACCGCCTTCATCCCAATCGCCGCGGTCGTCCCCTTCGTTGGCCGTCAGGAAATAGGTTTCCCCTTTGAAGGATGTTACGGCAATCGCATCCGGCATATAGAGACCTTGGGTATTCTGGGACACGATGGTAATTTCCCCGTCGTCATCATTCGCATCCATTCCGTTCCCGTCTAGCGAATGTTCCTTGGTGCCCAGCGGCAGAATATCGGTGAACACCCGCTCTGTCACATCAAAGACAGCAACGGCGTTGGCCTCTTGCAACGTCACAAACAGGTTGCCCGTAGCCGGATCAATGGCAATATACTCGGCTTCGAAATCATCCGAAGCGCTCTCGCCGGGGAAAATGCGGACACCCAGTTCGCGTAAGTCATCTTCCATGCCGTCGTAGGCCGTGAAGTCGTAAGTCTCGGAAACCAGTTCTCCGTCAACAAACTCGATAACCGACACGCCGCCTTTTGCTTGTGTCTCAAGTTCTCCGTCAAACTCCGCTTCGATCGCGGCATAAATCTGGGTGCCATCCGCGCTGAACCGCACCATATCCGGCAGGGTACCAACCTCGGCAACACCCAGAAGAGTCAGTCCATTCACACCGAAGACTGCAACCTTGCCAGCAGAGGCAACTCCGTCGACAGGATCTACTTCGATTGCAACAGCAATGTTTCCACCATGAACCGCAACAGAATTTACACCGGCAAAGCCTTCGATGTCTGTAAGGTCAATGTCGCCGATCTTGCTGCCGGTGACAGTGCTGAACACGTCGATCCGGTCCTCTTCCCCATTGGTCACAAAAACATTGCTGCCTTCAAAGGCGACTACCTCTGAACCGGCTTCACCAACACCGGAATCAAATGTTTGCAGCACGGAAATGCCGTTATCAGTTGCGAGTTTATTGTACATGATGCCCCTCGGCCTGAATTGAAATCAGCTGTCGAGTAGCCCCGCCATGCTACAAAAGCGCGAAAATTTCGTAACAGTCCGCCAACAAAAAAGCCCCCGCTTCACAGCAGGGGCTCTCTCAATTTCAAACCGTAGGTCGGGCTTCAGCCCGACACACGCAAGATCCGATTAAAGACCGGTAGACACGTCGATGGTGTTACCTTCTTCCAGCGTCACATAGGCTTTTTTCACGTCTTTGCGTGTGCCCAGGCGACCGCGGAACCGCTTAACCTTGCCTTTGGTGATGGATGTGTTCACAGCCTTCACCTTGACGTTAAACAGGCTTTCAACAGCCTCTTTGATTTGCGGTTTGTTCGCGTCGATTGCCACTTCGAAAACAACAGCGTTATGCTCGGAAGCCATTGTTGCTTTTTCGGTGATGATCGGCTTGCGGATCACGTCGTAGAGTTCAGCTTTATCGCTCATTTCAAACGAGCCTCCAATGCTTCAACGCCAGCTTTGGTCAGGACCAGAGTGTCGCTTTTCAAGATGTCATACACGTTGGCACCCTGGCTTGGCAGAACGTTCACACCGTCGATGTTACGGGCAGCCAATGCAAAGTTTGCATTCACTTCCGAACCGTCAACGATCAGCGCGCGCTTCCAGCCGAGGTTTTTTACAGCCTTCGCCAGATCACCGGTTTTGGCAGTTGCCATTTCGGCGTTGTCCAGAATGACCAGTTCGCCAGCAGTCATCTTTGCAGACAGTGCGTGACGCAGTCCCAGCTTGCGGAACTTTTTGGTCAGGTCGTGGGCGTGGCTACGGGGTGTCGGGCCTTTGTAAACACCACCACCGCGGAAGATCGGAGCCGAACGGGCGCCGTGGCGTGCGCCACCGGTGCCTTTTTGGCGGTAGATCTTCTTGGTGGAATAGCTGACTTCGGACCGTGTCTTGACTTTGTGTGTCCCCTGCTGGCGTTTGGCCAGTTGGTAACGCACAACACGGTGCAGAATGTCTTTACGTGGCTCCAGGCCAAAGATCGCCTCGTCGAGGTCGACCGAGCCCGCTTTACCAGCGTCCAGTTTGATCACGTCGAGTTTCATTCTTCGCCTTCCTTCTTCTCAGCTTCAGCAGCAATTTCTGCTTCAGCAGCTTTCAGAGCAGCCTCTTCAGCAGCAGCAGCTTCAGCGGCGGCAGCTTCGGCTGCTGCGGCTTCTTCAGCAGCGGCTTCGGCAGCAGCTTCTTCAGCGGCTTTTGCAGCAGCAGCAGCGGCAGAGCGCAGTGCGGCAGGCAGAATGGCACTTTCAGGGAACGGCTTCTTGACCGCATCCTTAACAGTAACCCAGCAACCTTTGGACCCGGGAACCGCGCCTTTGATCATCAGCAGACCGCGTTCGCTGTCTGTTTTAACCACTTGCAGGTTTTGGGTCGTCACGCGGGCAGCACCCATGTGACCGGCCATTTTCTTACCTTTGAAAACGCGACCAGGATCCTGACACTGACCTGTAGAACCGTGGGACCGGTGGGAGATGGACACACCGTGTGTCGCCCGCAGACCACCAAAGTTCCAGCGTTTCATCGCACCGGCAAAACCTTTACCGATGGATGTACCGGATACGTCCACATACTGACCTTCGAAATAGTGGTCAGCGATGATTTCCTCGCCAACTTCGATCAGGTTTTCAGGGGACACGCGGAATTCCGCGATCTTCCGTTTTGGTTCAACCTTAGCAGCAGCAAAGTGACCGCGCATCGCTGCGGATGTGCGTTTTGCTTTTGCAACACCGGCACCCAGCTGAACAGCTGTATAGCCGTCTTTTTCGCCAGTGCGTTGTGCAACAACTTGCAGGTTTTCCATTTGAAGAACAGTAACAGGAACCTGTTTGCCGTCTTCCATGAACAAGCGGGTCATGCCCAGCTTCTTTGCGATAACTCCAGAGCGCAACATTGTCTTCATGCCCCCTTAAAGCTTGATCTCGACATCCACACCAGCAGCAAGATCGAGCTTCATCAGCGCGTCTACTGTTTGTGGAGTCGGGTCAACAATATCAAGCAAACGCTTGTGTGTACGGATTTCAAACTGCTCACGAGATTTCTTGTTCACGTGCGGACCACGCAGAACAGTGTATTTCTCGATGTGGTTAGGCAGCGGGATAGGACCGCGAACCTGCGCACCAGTCCGCTTGGCTGTATTTACGATTTCCTGTGTGGACGCGTCCAGCACACGGTAATCAAACGCTTTCAGCCGAATGCGAATGTTTTGGCTTTGCATATTAATGCCTTTCAAGATTGAGAGGAGGACCGGGCACTATTGCCCGACCCTCGTCGAACCGGTTAGGGTATTTAGTCGTTGATTTTGGAAACAACGCCGGAGCCTACAGTGCGGCCGCCTTCGCGGATCGCAAAACG
>NZ_PKOJ01000012.1 GCF_002860325.1 Neptunicoccus cionae
CGGCCGTTAAGCACTGTAGCGCTGATGGTACTGCGTCTTAAGACGTGGGAGAGTAAGTCACTGCCAAACCTAGTAAGTATTAACAAAACAAAACGCTCTCAAAACGATCACAAAAACACAAACCGGCCGCCCAAAAAGGGCGGCCGTTTGCGTTCAAAAGGGGGGGCTCCCCAATCCCTGATACCCACCGGACTCTATTTTAAAATTCCGGGCTTTTGATATGGTCCTCCGTGCAGGCTTTTGTCAGATTGTGGTCGGGAGGATTTCATATGACGGTATTAATCGCAGGGGCGGGAATTGGTGGCCTGACACTGGCACTCAGCTTGCAGGAGCAGGGGATTCCGTTCCGGATATTCGAAGCGGTGCAAGAAATCGCCCCGCTCGGCGTGGGGATCAACCTGCAGCCCCATGCTGTCCGGGAACTGACCGAAATGGGGCTTGCGGATCGCCTTGACACGATCGGCATCCAGACCAAAGAAGTTGCCTATTTTTCCAGTCAGGGCGGATACATCTGGGCCGAAGCGCGCGGCAGGTTTGCCGGCTACAACTGGCCGCAATATTCGGTTCATCGTGGCAAGTTGCAAATGATGTTACTTGATGCACTGCAAGAACGTGCCGGGCGGAATATCGTTGAAATAGGGCGCAGGGTTGTTGGATCAACGGATCTGGACGCTGGGGTGCAATTGTTGTTCCAGGACGGCTCTATAGTGACTGGGGCGCTTTGCATTGCTGCCGATGGGATCCATTCTGCCCTGCGTGCGCAGAATGTCCCTCACGAAGGTCCACCCAAATGGGGTGGAACGATCATGTGGCGCGGCACGACCCTTGCTGACCCTTTCCTGAGCGGTGGGACCATGGCGATGGCTGGAAGGAAGGATCAGAAATTTGTGGTCTACCCGATTGAAACACAACCCGACGGGCGGCAGTTGGTAAACTGGATTGCAGATCTGACAAAACCGGCAGATTACCTCTGGAACCGGGAGGATTGGAACCGACAGGGCCAATTGGCAGATTTCCTTCCGTACTTTGAGGACTGGAAGTTTGACTGGCTGGATATTCCCGAGCTGATCTGTGGGTCTACGGCCGTATTTGAATACCCTATGGTAGACCGTGATCCGCTGGAGAGCTGGACTTTCGGTCGTACTGTCCTTTTGGGCGATGCGGCCCATGCAATGTATCCTATCGGATCCAATGGGGCGAGTCAGGCCATTCTGGACGCCCGTGTCCTCACCCAGAGTCTGCGAGACCACGGGCTAGCAGAATCCGCGCTACAGCAGTATGAAACCACCCGGCGGGAGACCGTAAACTCGATTGTTCTTGCCAACAGGGGAGACGGGCCGGACAAGATTCTGGATGAGGTGGCAATGCTTGCACCGGACGGATTTGATCACATCAATGATATTCTAAGTGACGATTCCCTTTCAAAAGTGGCCGCTCAATACAAAACGATAGCCGGTTTCGATGTTGAAGGCCTGAACGGGCGGCCCTCGCTGGTACGCTAGGCAAAAAATGTGAAGAAACTGTCAAGAAATCTTCATTTAGCCGTTGAACCTCTCCGCCAAGAGAGTTACATCACACGCATTGGCGCGGGGTGGAGCAGCCCGGTAGCTCGTCAGGCTCATAACCTGAAGGTCGTAGGTTCAAATCCTACCCCCGCAACCAAAATACTGATTTGATATCAGTCGCTTAAAAGCCACCCTCGGGTGGCTTTTTGCGTTGGTGGGTTGTCCGTGGAAGAGTTGTGGAAGAATGCGGGGGTGGAATCGATTGCTGTAATTCTGCAACAGTTTGAATGGTCACTTTAATGCTGACCGCTGACATGAAAATTTGACATAAGGGCGGCGAGCCGACATTCGCTGCAGCGGCATAGAACATGGTGCAGTCCAAACAAAGCAGACGTTCCAACCGGTATCTTCGCTGATATCTAATTTCCTCGCATCTCAATCGATTAGTGTCTTCGTCCTAACTAGCGGGAGATTTCACCACTAGAAAAAACTTGCACAATCATTGCGAACAGATCTTCTGCGGAACGACCAGAGATATCGACGCAAAGCTGACCGACAGACATTTCGAATGACAGTCCTCGTCTTGGGTTCACTAGGCCAACGGAAGGGATTTCAGCTTCTCGCGATGCTGAGTTCAGCGCTGTGTAGGTCAAAAGCTGTCTTAGGTCGGCACCTCTAAATGACCTATCGACGGTCTTAACTTCGAACAGCGTCGATTTAGTCAAAATGTCGCCCTCTGAAGCGTCTACAAATCCACATCCCTTGAACAACGGACGTGTTCTTACCGGTAGATTAGCTCCTTTAAAGAACGCGACTAGCCTTTTCTCAATTTCTGCGGCCTCGGCTTTCTCGCTTTGCTGCAATGGCGTGTCCAGATCGACGCCCTGTCCGAGAAAAGGTTTGAGTCTACGTTTCGTATCGATCCATGCGTTTTCCTGTAACTCCGCCGGATCTGTCGGATTTCCTGCAGATCGGATAACTTCCACCATCATTGAAAAGGCAAATTCAGCGATCAGTGCCTTTCGGCCTGTCTTATCAGATTTCATGGGTGCATCGAACCGATCGAGATGCTCGAGGTTCAACCGCCGAGTAAAATGCTCCAGCATAGGGGCGGCTTCAGCCCAAAAAGCGTTGTACGTTGACGAGAAGGTTGCGGCGTCAATCACAACGGAACACTCCAGTTCTGCTGTGCCTGCATCTTTTCACCGGCCCACTTCAGTACGAGCATCTCAAACGGATCAAATTCTTTTTTCATATGATCTCGCCAATGCTTACCTTCGTCCTTCAAGATGAAAGATGAAGCAATGAATGCGCGTCTCTCGGGAGCGCTCAACTCTCGATACCGATTTTTGAGATCGGAAAGCCAATACCACTCACCCCATCGGGCCATTACTAGAATTATGTCTCGCCGAATTAGCTCCGAAGGCCGATTATCAAACAACTTTTGGAGCAAAAACTGGACCTGAGGCGTATTGCTATGAGCTAAGACACGGATCGCGAAGCTCGTGTGCATGTCTACCCTAAAGACGTGGGAGTCTTGATCGATAAGTTGTTGGATTTTGGCCAATACGGCATTTTGTGTCCCTTCTTCAAGGTGATCAAATTGATCGTCGATCATCATGAGCACCGATGAGAAAATTGGGTAAAGGACATCGCAGTTGTCCATCACCGACAATACCGCATCCTGCTTTGACTTACCTTCCAAAAACTTGATTGCGGAAATAATCTTCCGAGCGAGAGACGTGTGAACCCTGCTCTTGGCCAACTCCTCTTTGAGCATGCCTATAATATCAAATTTTCGGACCTCTGCCTTGAGCGCTTCGTAGTCATCGTCTGCGGTTGGGGAATACGGATCAAACCTGAGCGAAAAGCGCATCAGGGTAGCCCGTGAGTGATCGATTGCCGCATCAGCGGCCTGCTCCTCATCGGGCTTTTGTTCATCTTTGATCGGACTTGTGGCTTTGAATTCTGTCGAACTCATAATCCTAGTCTTTGACTTCTGCAGCGTAAGCCCCTGATTTATGAATAGCTTCTCAGAGAGGAAAATGAGATTCCGATAAGCGTCCTCTTTCGTTTGAGCAAACAGGTGGTAGTCATCTGCAAACCTAGTGAATACTATACCTTTCGATTGGAGTAGCCGATCAACTTGGTTGATCGTAATCTCGGAGAGAAGTCGAGCTGCTGGTCCGCCAATGGGCAAGCCAAAAGAGTTTGTATTGGAGAAATTTGACAGGAAACTCATTATTCTCTTTGGATACGGAGTTTCTCCAGCGACTTGCCGAAGAGCGTTCTCAAGCCGGTGGTGACCTAGCCTAGGATAAAACTCTGAAATATCACATATGACAGTAAATGGATGAACTTCGGCCAGCTCCAATGACTTCTTCATGAATTGAAACCAACCCACCTCACGTGAGAAGACGTCCCCAGTTTCCGTGTTTGGCTCAAATCGATAGGAAAACACCGCCTCATTCTTACGATCAATCCTGGCACGCTCAATCGATTCACCAATTGCTGTAACTGAAGCAAGAAAATGAGCGTTCCACATAGGGTCAATTTGAGTGGCCCATCGAAAGCCAGAATAGGTGACTGGCGTCAACGAACTGACATTCTTAGGTGGAAACTGATTCAAGTATTGCTCAAATTTCTCATCATACTCAATCACCAGCTCGACTGCCTCTGTCTCCTTGTCAAAAAACGCATGGTTTTCAAACGGAAATGGAAATATGTCAGTATCGCCGTGTTTGATGACATTCTGAACAGCTAGTTTTGCCGCTTTCTTGAACTCGGCTTTGGTGACCATTATCAAATTTCCTCAATGCAACGCCTGATACTTATCAACCATGACGATAGTCATCTTGTGAGATCGCATCAACTCCATCGCTTTCCGAAATAGGTTCGGTTGTCCAAATGGTCAGTTCGCCGAGGCCAAGATTCTCTTCAGCGGCCAGTGCCGGCAAAGCAGGCTGCGACCGCAGCAACGTGACCGGTCGATGAAGGGTCAGGCTAGGTCAATCGCAAGCATCGCATAGGGCCGATCCGTCATCAGGAATAGGGGCAGAGCAGTGAAGGCACCTAGGTGAATTTTCCCATTTCTTGGTTTTCTCTAATTTGCGTTGCTCTTCGGCCCATTTTCTTGTCGCTTCATTAGACATTCTGTTACTCCTTACTTTACACAAAAGAATCTCAAATTTCTCTGTCAGCGACAATGGTAGCAAAAATTTGACACATCAATTCAATACACGACAGTTCAGGAAAGTCCGTTGCGTAAAGTAGCGGCGAGGAGTTGAGGACATCTCTGCTCCTCCCTAAACCCAACAATATTTCCCTGCTGCCTTTTGCAGACGTTCACCTACTGTTTTCGGATGTTCTTCACTCATGTCCCGAAGCGTTGCGGTGTGCCGATCCATAAAGTCAAAGAACTCGTTTTCCCCGACCTCCGAAATTGCCGCGCGGGTGAAGAATAGGCCCAAAATCTGGCGGTCGAGTTCTCGCATTTTGGCGGTTCGGTTAGCGAGCACTACGTCTGACGGGGAAACACCGCTACGATGCTCGGTCAGGTCTGTTGTGACTGTCTCTGCAAACGTTTGCCATAGCTCATGCGTAGGCCAACGGGCGCGGTTGCTGTCGTGGGTTGGGATGGTGTAGCGCATCCGTTGGACAGCATCTCTGAAGGCATCTCCGAGCTTTGCGCGAACGTCTGCCCAAGAATGGATTTCAAATTTATTACGCAGTTGCTTTGATCCAAGCCTCAGCTCGAAACGCCAGACTTGGCTGGTTGATTGGTCGGTAAGGTCGAGCGGGTCTTCGCCACATCTTGCGCGTTCCGCATTCCAGATGGTAAGCCAGCCGTGCTTGGCTTTTTGCATGACTTCAAGCCGCTTGTCGTAGATTGCCAACTGACGGTTTGCAATTTTTCCAGCACGAAGCCCTGTTACACGCGCACCGCGGGCCTCCGTGGTGGTTTCGTCAACTCCGGTATCTTCTGTTGTGCTGGTTCCGGGCGGGGCAATCAAACAACACCGATCCGGTTCGAACCACGGCGCCAGAAAATCCACAGCAAAGTCGGTTCGGGTCACGCGCAGTTGGTGTTCACCATAAGGAATTTCCAATGCCTCCATGACTTCCCGAAAATGTTGCTCGGCATGATCTAGGCCTCCCGTGGCCAAACCAAAGGCACGGAAATCTACGGTTATGGCAGGGTTGAAAGCTATGCGGTCTAAAGGGTCTTGGAAAAGCCAAATAGCGCCTGTTTCCCCCGTACGAGCTAGGAAATTCCTGCCTCTACTGGGGCTAACGAAAAGAACAGTTTCTCCAAACTGGGTATAACAATCTTGCCCAATCTTTTTTGCGAACTCTCTTGCAGCTGCAAGTTCTGCCCGAAGAGTTAGGGGGATTTCAGCTTGGACTGTGAATTTCAGACCATCAAAGCCCCTGTGTAGTATTTGTACGCTCATTTTCTCTTATTCCCATTTATGTATTCGTAGAGGGGGGTGTTACAATGCCCCCCTTAATCGCGCCTTCTCGCGCGAATGGTTCGCCTGCAAATTGGCGAGCCGCGTGTCATGCGCTCGCTCGCGCGCTTGGGGCTGTCCGCCCCTGCGCACAGCAAACGCCTGCCACGCGGTGCTAATATTCCCACTTGGGTCATCACGATGAACTGCACTCAGAGGTATGCCCACGGCGGCGGCTATCAATCCAATCCGTCAAGTCACGGATGCGGTACCGAACGCTTCGACCGATTTTGTAATGAGGTGGGCCGTATCCGGTCACGCGCCATTTTTGCAGGGTGCGAACCGACTGGCAAAGCTGATCCGCTGCCATGCGTTCGTTGACAAGCTCGCTGGACGTTGCGCCACTTAAATCTTGCATCTTTTTTCAATCCTTTCCTTCGGGTTGCGATAGTCGCCACCTTAGAAAAGGATTGCAGAAGTTGTCCTGCTGGAACGTTGGCGCAATTAGCGCTCGGAATGGAGCTAATTGCGCCAGTGCGCGTTTTGGCGGTCGGCTTTGATCCGCTTTTTCATCGCGTTGAGAACAGTTTTTTCGGGTGTTTCCGGTGAAAGCTCGGCAAATACAGCAACGCAGAACCTTGCGGCTTTGGACGTGGCCACTCCGTTGAGTTCATCGCGTGTGAAGTCTCGGGAGAGAGAAATGCACCAAAAATTCCGAATATCTTCGATCCAAACGTCTAAGTACCGGTTGCCTTGCGGTCCAGTTTTTTGCTTGCCCAAGCCAAACTGACGTATGTATTCCGCTGCGTCGGCAAGGAAATAGGCTTGTCTGCGTAATGTTTGTACATTGAGAAATGAATCCGCGCGTTCAGGTGGTCTGTAGGGCTTGTCTAAGTGTCCGTCATAGGCATAGTCGGCTTCGTAATCTTCGCATTTCAAATAATAGTCTCTTTCATTGTCGTAATACGACGCACTTTCTAAAATGTCTTGGTAAGGCTCTTTAATCGTTTCCAAAAATGCTGATAGCTTGGCGACTTCACTAGCTATCCGTTGAAGCTCTTTGTGTTGGTCTGATACCGAACCAAGATTTGCCGCCTCTTTTCGCCGTTGGACAAATCTCCCGCACACTTCGTTAAGCTGTGATTTTAGTAGTGACGTATTAACGGCTGGAATATCAAATTCGATGAAAAGAGATTCAATGAATGCGTCAGGAAGTGTCCCTTCAAAACTCTCATGTTCCAATATTTTGACCTCTTAAGACACGATGCGGACAATCTTTGTCGGCGGGTTATTGATGCCAAGAGCCAGTTGCAGAGACGCGGCGTTTTCCTCTGCTGCTTTCAAGATCGGCTCATCCGCTAGATGAGCGTAACGCATGGTTGTCTGCAACTGCGTGTGGCCCAAAAGTTTGCCAACCATCTGGATTGGCATACCCGACGATACAGCATTTGAAGCGTAGGTATGGCGTAAGTCATGAATCCTAGTGTTGGGCAATCCGGCGCGTTCTCGGATACGGCGCCAAGGGTGTTGCAGGTCCGTGATGTGGCGCCCAGCAACAGCACCGCAGATCACGTAAGGATTGTCTAACTGGCGCGGCAAGCCTCCCAATACGTCACGCGCTGCTTGCGGTAAGGGGATACGCCGAGCGCCTGTTTTAGTATCCGGCAATTCCATCCGCTGAGGTGTGATGTAATCCCATTTCAGCGTTTGAATTTCGCCCAATCGGCACCCTGTTAGGATAAGAAGGCGGAAGGCGGCGATCACATACACCGTTTCTGATCCGTCCTGCTCACAAGTTGCAAGCGCCGCGCCGAGCCGCTGAAGCTCGTTTTGGCTTAGAAAAGCTTCGCGCTTCTTTTCGCGGAACTTAGGAACATGCCTGCACGGGTTGGACCCGTCCGGCCGCAGCCCCCAGACCTCTGCAAGATTGAACATCTTGGAAAGGACGCCCAACACGCGGTTTGCCTGATAGGGTGTTGCCTTCAGCTTGTGATGCAATGCGGATATGTCTTTGCGTTCTACATCGACAACTTTGAATGCGCCAACTGCAGGCTTGATGAAGAGAGACAGGCAACGCTTGTATTCCGCAGCAGTTGAGGGCTTGCAACGTTCAAGAACGTGCATTTCAAAGAACCGGTCGCAAAGCGCATTCATGGTCGAGGCGCGGCGATGAATGCTTATGTCTTCAATGGGATTTTCGCCCATGGCCGCCTTACCAAGAAGATCCTTCGCTTTGGACCGCGCCTGATCCGGCGTCAGAACACCGTGCCGACCAATTGAAGCGCGACCCGTGCGACCGCCTTTGGGATACTGGACCTGATAGGTTCGCGCCCCTGAAGGCAATATGCGAACGCCGAACCCTTTCACTTCGCTATCCCATGCAAAGTAGTCTTTGGCTTTCGGTGTTAATCCCTCAACAAAACGCTTCGTCAATTTCGGCATTTTCAATCTCCTCTGCGGCCTGCTGTTGGAAGCGAATTGGAATTTTCACGGGCCAAACCGTGGCGTAAGAGGTAGAAAAGCGCAGTAGGTTCGGTCAATAAAAAAACATCAAAAACAAGAAGATAGAGTAAATCGGAGCAAGCGGGAGAAGTCCGTCGAAGTGGTCAAAGGCGCTCTCATAACCTGAAGGTCGTAGGTTCAAATCCTACCCCCGCAACCAAAATACTGATTTAAGATCAGTCGCTTAGAAGCCACCTTCGGGTGGCTTTTTGCGTTGGTGGGTAGGTTGTGGCAATCCGGTGTATGAATCCGGCAGCGTTTGAACCGGATGATTGAGGCACCAATCAACCGGTCTTTCCAACCATGCAAGGATTTAACCCTGCCGGGCGCAGAGAGTGGCAGCGGCCCCCGTTGCAGGATCGCTGATGGCAATGCCTAGCCTTGCGGGATTTCGCCCATCACTTTGGGGACGTGATAGCCTTTTTGAACAGCTTCCCGTGCCAGAAGGCGTTGGTACCAGGCGCGCACAGACGGATACTCTTCAAGACTGATTTGTTGCCATTCATGCCGCGACACCCACGGCCAGATTGCCATATCGGCTATAGAGTATTCGTCGCAGATGTAATCCCGCCCGGTCAGACGCTTGTTGAGCACATCGTACAGCCTGCGGACCTCTGTCCGGTAGCGGTCCTCTGCGTAGGGGGCTTTGCCGGGGTTGAAATGCAGGAAATGGTGGGCCTGTCCGGCCATCGGTCCCAGCCCGCCCATCTGCCACATCAGCCATTCCATAACACGCGCGCGCCCTGTGGAATCCGTTGGCAGGAACTTGTTATATTTATCAGCAAGATACCACATGATGGCACCGGATTCCATTAAGGCTACATCGGTTTCCCGATCGACAATGGCAGGGATCTTGTTGTTGGGGCTGATTGCCAGAAACTCGGGTGTTTTCTGTTCATCCTTGCCGATGTTGATCGGATGGGCGGTATATTCCACACCCAGTTCTTCTAGCAGGATGGACACTTTGCGCCCGTTGGGTGTTGTCCAAGTGTATAGGTCTATCATCTGTTAAAACTCCTGTTCGGGCGTCAGCACCGGGCTGGGATGGTCTGATTTTCGATCATCTTGATACGTTAGAGGTCAGGGCGCAATCCTATAGAATTTTTCCCGGATTCATCAGGTTATCCGGATCAAGAGTGGACTTGATCTGTTGCATCAAACTGATGGCAACCGGATCTTTGTAGCGGCGCAGCTCGTCCCGTTTGACCTTGCCGATGCCGTGCTCTGCTGAAATCGACCCGCCCATCCGGTGAACAATGTCGTGTACGATGCGATTAAAGGCTGGATATTCGGCAAGGAAATCGGCGTCTGACATGTCCAGCGGCCGTGACAGGTTGAAGTGGATGTTACCGTCTCCGAAATGGCCAAAAGGGCAGGGCCGCAGGCCGGGCATATAGGCGACGACGGCTTCAGTCGCTTCGCGGATGAAATCGGCCACCCGTGAGACCGGCACGGCCACGTCATGCTTGATCGACGCACCTTCCGGTTTCTGGGCCTCGGAGAGATGTTCGCGCATATCCCAAAGCGCATCCTTCTGGGCCTCGGATGCGCCTATGGCTGCGTCCAGAATTTCAGAGGCTTCAAATGCGGCCCCGAGTGCGGTTTCCAGCCGTCCGTCCAGATCATCTTCGGGGTTGGCACTGGTGAGTTCGACAAGGCAGTAAGCAGGATGGGCTTCGGCCAATGGGTCGGTGCAGCCGGCATGATCAATGACCATCCGGAGACCAAGGCGTTCAATGTATTCAAACGTTGAAAGTGTATCTGCGTTTTGCGCCCGCACCCGGCTGTAGAGCGCCAGCGCGGTGTCCGGCCCGTTACAGGCAACCATTGCTGTGGCCCGCTGCACAGGTTTGGGAGAGAGTTTCAGAACGGCGGCTGTGATAATGCCCAAAGTGCCTTCAGCCCCGATAAACAGGTTGCGCAGATCATAGCCGGTGTTGTTTTTGCGCAGCGCGTTCAGATCGCTCAGGATGCGCCCGTCCGGCAGGACCACTTCAATCCCCAAGACCAGATCGCGCATGTTGCCATAGCGCAGAACAGCGGTGCCCCCTGCATTTGTCGACAGGTTGCCGCCGATCTGGCAGGACCCTTCCGATGCCAGCGAAAGCGGGAATAGTGCGCCACCATCATCGGCGGCCTGCTGGATATTGGCGAGTATACATCCGGCGCCCACAGTCATTGTCGCGTTTACCGGATCGAAGTCGAAAATCTTGTTAAGCCGGTCTGTCGTCAGGATCACTCCACCGTCAGGCACGCCGCCGCCCACCAGTCCGGTATTGCCGCCCTGTACCACAAGGGGCACACGGGCGTCGCGGCACAGCCGGACACATTCTGCGACTTCGGTTGTCGAGGCAGGGCGTAACAGGGCCAGTGCAGTGCCCTTGAACAGGCCTCGGTCCTCAATCAGGCGTCCGGCAAATTCGTCGGGATCGGTCTGCACGTAAGCTGAACCGATCGCCCCCGCCAGTTTTTGCAGCAGGTCTTTATAAGCTGCTGCAGAATCTGGGACGGGTCTCTCTTTGGACATGGCGGGGGTCATTCAGGCGGTTTCCTTCGCGCGGGCATTTTCGCGCAATTTGGAAATGGTCGTGCGGCTTGAAATCTGGTCGGGATTTGTAACCAGTTCGATAAGGGCAGGGCGGCCTGCTGCGCGGGCGCGCTCAAATGCGGCAGCAAAATCCGCTGTGCGGGTGACCCGTTCTGCGTGGGCGCCAAGACCTTCGGCCATCCGGCAGAAATCGTGGTTTTGAAGGGTTGTGCCTGAAATGCGTTCCGGGTGGTCACGTTCCTGATGCATGCGGATCGTGCCATAAATACCGTTGTTGAACAAAAGCACGATGGGACAACCGCCGTATTGCGCGGCGGTCGCGAGTTCGTTGCCGCTCATCATGAAGCCGCCGTCCCCGACAAAGGACAGAACAAGACGTTCCGGCTCTAGAACCGAAGCCGCGACGGCTGCTGGAACCGAATAGCCCATAGCACCACAGGTTGACCCTACAATCCGGCCCGGACGTCCGAAGCGTAGATACCGCTGGGCCCAGCCTGTGTGATTGCCTGCATCTAGTGTAACCACAGTGTCCTCGGGCAGGCTGTCGCGGATCTGGCACAGCGCTGCGCCCATATCCAGTTCCCATTCCTGACTGTCGGGCATTTCGGTATCGGCAAGGTAATCCGCATGCAGTTTACCGCACCAGTCCGACCAGTCATCCGCACGGCCCAGATTGACGCCTTCCAGCGCGTTTGCCGTTTCAGCAGGCGAAGCTACCAAGCCCAGATCAGGGGAATAAACCCGTCCGATTTCATTGGCATCCGGGTGCAGGTGGATCATACGCACCGCGGGATCGGGCGGGGTGATGGTGGAATAGGTTTTGGTCGTCATCTCGCCCAGACGGGCGCCGATCACGATCAATAGATCGGCTTCTCTCTGGCTTGCATAAAGGCTGGTCGGGGTAGAGGTGCCGAAATCTCCCGCGTAAACAGGGGACAGGTTGTTGACGATATCCTGCCTGCGGAATGAACAGGTTACGGGAATATTGTTTGACTCTGCAAAGGTCGTGATCGCACGGGCAGCTTGGGCATCCCATCCCGAACCTCCAAGCAGCAGCAAAGGTTTGGAGGCTGTCGAAATTTCTGCGCGAATAGCCTCAACATTGGCTGAAGACAGCGCGGCCTGCGTTGGCGTGTAGGCGCGTGCATCCGCAATGCTCACCACATCGGTCAACATGTCTTCGGGCAGGGAAATCACAACCGGTCCGGGGCGTCCTGACGTAGCGACGCGAAAGGCGCGGCTCATGTATTCGGGGATGCGGCGGGCATCGTCGATCTGCGTTGCCCATTTCGCGATAGGCCCGAACATGGCGCGGTAATCGACTTCCTGAAATGCTTCGCGGTCGGTTGTATCCCGTGCGATCTGACCGACCAGCAGGATCATCGGGGTGCTGTCCTGCTGTGCGATGTGAACGCCAATCGCGGCGTGACAGGCACCGGGGCCCCGTGTGACCATGCAGATGCCCGGTTTTCCGGTCATCTTGCCGTGCGCTTCTGCCATATTTGCGGCACCGGCTTCGTGGCGCGCGTTGATCAGTGTGAACCGGTCCTGCACATCATAAAGCGCATCCAGCACTTCGAGGTAGCTTTCGCCCGGCACGCAAAAAGCAGTGTCTGCACCGTGGATTAAAAGCTGGTCCACAAGGATCTGACCTCCCGTTCGAGGGCGCACGGTTTGAAGGTCTTTCAACATGTTGTCTGCTCCGTTTAGTCCTGAATTCAGTTGTTTGTCGCGCTGGCCGCAGGGGCTGCGGCCCCGCGGTAGCGCAGTTTTTGTGCGGCAAAGATGGCTCCTGCGATGCTTAAGCCAAGCACGGTTACACGCCAGTCGGGGTAAATCAGGCAGAGTGCCGCGCCGAACAGGATCGACGCCAGCCAGACGGGTGTCCGCCCGAAGAAATACCGCTGCAGGGCGGCTGCCAGAAGGATCACGCCGATGGTTGCCTGCAACAGAACGATGACGATGCGTGTCAGATCGCCCTGCAACAGGATGGTCGGTTCATAGACAAACATGAAGGGTACGATAAACCCTGTGGCACCAAGTTTAACGGCGGCCCAACTGGCTTCCATGATGCGTGCATGCGACAGGGTATTGGCTGCGTAGACAGCCATCGCAACGGGCGGCGTAATTGCCGACAGGATAGCGAAGTAGAACACAAACAGATGCGCTGCCTCTACCTGAACACCAAGTTTGACGAGCGCCGGAACCAGTAGCGCGACCTGCACGATATAGGCAGGTGTGGTCGGCATCCCCATGCCAAGAATGATGCCCGCAACCATGGACAGGAACAGCGCAATAATCAGTTTATCCTGTGCAGCTTCGATAACGAAATTGGAGAAGGTCAGCCCGAGACCGGTGATGTCAATCACACCGACAACGATACCGGCGCAGGCACAGGCTGCCGCGATAGACAGCACATTGCGCGCGCCGCCTTCAAGGGCCTCGATGATATTGTTCAGGGTGACATAGTGCCGTGTCGTCTTGCGCATTGCGGCAACCGGAACGACCGACAGGATACCGCAAAGCGCGGCATAGGGTGCGGAATAGCCCAGCATCAATACGCCGACGATGATTATAAGCGGCAGGAAAAGGTGGCCCCGTTCGCTGAGCACCTTGCCCAAGGGAACCTGATCCTCTTTCGGGACAGACCCGATATTCAGCCGCTTTGCCTCAAAGTGGACAGCGGCAAAAAGGGCGATGTAAAACAGGATCGCGGGGGCAAGTGCGTATTTCGCGACAGTCAGATAGCTGACGCCGAGATATTCCGCCATGACAAAGGCGGCCGCGCCCATCACAGGGGGCATGATCTGCCCGCCGGTAGAGGCCACGGCTTCAACGGCGCCGGAAAAGGCCGGCCGGAACCCCATGCGTTTCATCAGCGGGATCGAGAATGTTCCGGTGGTCATGACGTTCGCCACCGCGGAACCCGAAACAGAGCCGAACATGCCCGAGGTCACGCAGGCCACCTTCGCCGGACCGCCCGCCTGACGACCAGTAATTGCCACGGCAAAATCCATAAACAATTGGCCCACGCCCATCTTTTCAACGAGCGAGCCGAACAGGATGAACAGGACCATATAAGTGGCAGACACCGCGATCGGGATGCCGAAGATACCTTCGGGTGTCATGAACAGTTGTTCGAGGATCACCGAAGGCAGTGTGGATGTGAACAGAAACCCGTAGGCCATGAACAGAATTGCAGTGATGGGCAGCATCGGCCCCAACATCCGCCGTGTGGCTTCCAGCAGAAGGACTACCAGCGTTATGCCGACAGCGATGTCCACAGGCGTTAACGGGTCTACATAGAGAAACCGTTGCGTGATGTAATTCAGGTTCAACGACGGATAAAGTGCCGCCAGAAAAGCCGCGATCCCGAACAGGATATCGTACCAGCGTGGCACATCGGTGCGCAGCCCTTTTCGGTCAACTGTGAGATAGATCAGCACCAGCGCAAGTGCCACATGGACGCCCCGCATGATGTAAGGGTTGGGTGGCCCTGCAAAGGCAACGTAGAGATGCCATAGCGCCATGCCGATTAGCATCAGCCGGGCTATACGGGCAATCAGTGGCATCTTGTCCGTGAGTATCGACAGGCTCATGGGAAGTCTCCGCGGTGGTATCTGTGTAAATGCAATGGCGCGCCCGCGTCAGGCGGGGCGAGGGTACGGGCGGGGCAATGTTGCCCCGCCAGACAGTCGGGTCAGGTCCGGATTATTCCATGCCTGCTACGCCACGTTCGGCGTAGAATTCCTTGGCTGCCGGATGGAACGGCACGCCAAGATCGGTTGCCATTGTTTCAACAGTCAGTCCTGCCATTGATTTTGTGACTGCTGCGAAGTTCTCGTTATTGTCTGCAATCGCGCCTAGCACCGCTTTGACAATGTCACCGTTATAATCGCAGGCGGCGACCATATGGGTGTCATAGCTGATGGTGCGGATTTCTTCATCAAATCCGGGGTAAGAACCGGCAGGTACCGTCCGGTGCTGGAAGGCAGCGTTCTTTGCCTTGAACTTGGCGAAGGTTTCCTCGTCGATGTTTACCAGATTGATCTTGCGCGCCGAAGCCAGATCCATAACCGACCCTGTAGGCAGGGAAGAGCCCAGCGTGAAGAAGTCAGCATGGCCGTCTTTCATCTGGCTGGCAGAATCCGAGTAGGACGTGTGGGCCACCGCGCCGAGATCATCAAAGGTCATATCCTTGGTCGCCAGCAGTTCGCGTGTCAGGAACTCGCCTGTATTGCCAAGCTGCTGGGTTGTCAGTTTCTTGCCCTTCATGTCTTCGATCGAGGTGATGCCTGAATCCTGTAGGGCAACAACCTGAAAATACTGTGGATAGAGAACGCCAAGGTTGCACACATTTGTTGTGGCCTTGCGGAAAGGTTCCTTGCCCGAAAGGCTGTCCACCGTTGATGTAGAGTTGGCAAAGGCAATCGCAAAACGGCCCGCGTCAACACCAACCACGTTGGACACACCGGCGCCCGGCATAACTGTAATGGTAACATCCGGGTTTTCCCGTTCCACCACTGCCTTGATCGCGCCACCGACCGGATACCACGATCCGCCCTGTTGCCCTGTCGCCATAACAAGTTCTTCGGCATGTGCGCCAAAGGCGGTTGCCGTCATAAGAATGGTTGCCGCCGTGGTGTGGCGGATGATTTTTTTATACGCGGACATGAAATCCTCCCGAATGCGTTGTCCATGCATACCGGTTCTGGCCGGATGCTCCTCCTGTGCTGGCACTTCTGCCATCGCCTCGCCAAACTGTTTGCATTTCACGAACTTGTCAATAAAAAATACAAAATAGCATCGAAAACGGTGTTGTTGTAATGTTGAATACGTATATTGGACCTTATATTTGGCCGTTTGGTCAACATTGACAACTTGTCATACAGGTGTATTTATGGCCTAATTGTTATACGGAGTGACGAATGAGCGATCTGATCGACGGTTCTGTTCCCCTTGCGCGGGGAACGACGTTGGGTGAACAAGTAACCGAGGCATTGCGGGTCAACGTTACCGACGGATCATGGCCTGTCGGGGCGATGTTGCCGTCCGAAAGCAGCCTGGCGCAAAGTTTACAAGTCAGTCGCACTGTGATTCGCGAGGCGGTTTCGCGGCTGAAAGCGGAAGGTCTGCTGTCCAGCCAGCAGGGGCGCGGGGCATTTGTGGTCAGCGACCGGCCTCAAATGGGGTTTTCCATTGCCAAGCAGGACGTGGAAAGCCTGCGCAAGCTGACGCAGATCCTTGAACTGCGTATGGGGCTGGAGATCGAAGCAGCTGCACTTGCCGCAGAACGGGCAGACGCAGACGCGCATAAGGAAATCAACGCAGCGGCGCAGGCCTTTGCTGACTCTACGGGCAGCGGCGCTGAAGGGGTGGAATCAGGGGTTGCGGCTGACATCCGGTTCCATCGCGCGATAAACGACGCGACTGGCAATGACTATTATCTAGGGCTGTTCAACTATCTGGGGGCCAGCCTGCGCGAAACCATTCTTGCAGGTCGGCTGAAAGCGGTAGAGCGTGGTGGCGAAAGCCGCGAGGCCGTGCAGGAACATCTCGACGTGGCAAATGCCATTCTGGCGGGGGATGCAGATGCAGCACGAGAGTGTATGCGCAATCATCTGAAACTGTCCGGCGCGCGGTTGTTGGGAAATCTGAAAGGCGCGGAGTCGTGACCCTGCCACCAAGACTGGAAACTGCGCTGCTTGGACCAGAGTCCCTGACGGTTGCGCTTAGTGGCGGTATCGACAGCCTGACACTTTCCGCCGCTGCGGCACGGGTGCGCGGGGTGGAAGGTGTAACCCTTTGTCATGCCGTATCCCCTGCGGTGCCCGAAGCTGCGACCGGGCGGGTTCGCGCTTTTGCAAGGCAGCACGGTCTGGTTCTGCGGGTGGTGGATGCGGGGGAATTTGCCGATCCGCAATACCGCGCAAATCCGGTGAACCGCTGCTATTTCTGCAAATCCAACCTTTATGGCACGCTGGCCCGTATGGGCGATCAAGTGGCAGCAGGAACAAATACAGATGACCTGTCCGATTACAGGCCCGGTCTTGTGGCGGCAGATGAAAACAGGGTGATCCACCCGTTTGTCGAGGCGAGGATGTCAAAAGCGGACGTGCGGAAACTCGCACGTGCGCTGGGCCTCGGGGATCTGGCGGATTTACCTGCCGCGCCCTGTCTGGCCAGCCGCATTGAAACGGGGCTGCGGGTGGAACCCCGCGACCTGCAGATGATTGACAAGGCTGAAGCCCGTTTGCGGGCCGAACTTGGAAATGTAACCCTGCGCTGCCGCCGGATGAAGGCTGGTTGGGCTATAGAACTGGATCCCGTCGTTCTGGATGCAATGGATCAAAAGTCCCGTGGACGTTTGATAGATCTTGCCGCGCTGCCGGATGAGGGGGAGGTAACTTTGCGGTCTTATAAACGAGGGAGCGCCTTTGTGCATGGATAAACCTGACGGACACCCGAGTGTAACCTTTGATCGTACCCGCGCCCGCCGTATCGGCATTGAAGAGGCAGCACTGTGTGAATTCAAAACGGTAGAGCAGATCGCGGCGATCCTGCGCGATGCCGTTCGTGAAAACCGCCGGCTTTTGCTGACACGGCTGACAGGGGCGCAATTCGATGCACTGCCGCCCGACCTGCGGGACAGCCTTGATTATTGCGTCTTGTCGCGCACTGCAATTGTGGGGCCGCTACCCGAACCGGAAACCAAAGTTAAAATCGCACTGGTGAGCGCGGGAACCTCTGATTCCGCACCCCTTGCAGAAGCGGCACGGGTGCTCGCCTATGCCGGGCTGGCAGCGGAAGAGATTGCGGATGTCGGCGTGGCGGGGCTCTGGCGTTTGCTGGCACATGAGAAGAAACTGTCCGAAATGGATGTTGTCATCGTTTTTGCGGGAATGGATGCCGCTTTGCCATCCGTGGTGGCCGGTTTGGTCCCGGGATTCGTGATCGCAGTGCCTACTTCGGTCGGCTACGGGGTCGCGACAGGGGGACGTGTTGCGCTTGATGCTGTACTTGCCAGTTGCGCACCGGGTGTGACAGTGGTCAATATCGACAACGGCTATGGCGCGGCGGCAGCGGCTCAGCGGTTTGCCAACATGATGCGCCGCCGAAAGTAAATCGGGCGGGACGTAAAATGGGGGAGTGTATGGAAAATGCCAATCTGAAAATCCGTAAACGACAGACGCTGGCTGACCAGCTTTATGGCCAGATACTGGAACAGATCGTTTCCGATATTCTCAAGCAGGATGAAAAACTGCCATCGGAGCACAAGATCGCATCTGCCTTTGAAGTGTCCCGTCCTGTGGTGAGAGAGGCGCTGCGCAAGTTGCAGGAGGACGGTCTGGTGGAATCGCGCCGTGGTGTCGGCACCTTCGTGCGCCGCAAGCCACCCGAAAAACTGATCCAGTATACCGCAGCGGATTCTGTTGCAGGGCTGATGCGCGCGATGGAAGCCCGCATGACCATAGAGGCTGCAACCGCGCGACTGGCGGCACAGCGGGCCGGCCCCAAAGACCTCGCCCGTCTTGAGAAGGCTTTGGGAGAACTGGAAGCATCCATGCAGGCCCGCACGCCACTGGTAGACGCCGACTATGCGTTTCACCGCGCGATTGCGCAGGCCAGCGGTAATGCGGTTTTTGTGGATATGCTGGATTGTGCACGCCCTACGATTGAACAGGCAATTGATGTGGCACAGAAGCTGACACGCGAAGGCGCGCAATCGCGCATTGATGCCGTCGCACGGGAACATCGCCAGTTGTACGAGGCGATTGTCGCGGGCGATGGTGAAGCCGCTGCGCTTTGCATGTCCTATCATCTTTTACAGGCGCGACACCGCATTACCGATCACGCCCGTATCGAATAAACACTCACTCAATCTTCGTCAGGACATTCCATGATCTACGACCACCGTACATACGTTTGCCGCCCCGGCACTATCAAGAAACATCTGGCTTTGTACCAGAAACACGGCTGGTCCGCGCAGCAACGGATACTGGGGCAATGCATTCTCTATGCGCAGGTTGAAACCGGAGACGTGAATTCCTTCGTGCACATCTGGGCCTATCAGGATGCGGCCGACAGGTCCGAACGGCGCAAGCAGCTGGCCGAAGATCCGGAATGGCAAGCCTATCTGGCGAAAAGTGCCGAGGCAGGTTATCTGGTCAGTCAGAACAACAAGATCCTGACGGACGCCCCTTTCTTCGAAAAGTAGCGCCCCTCCCTTGGATCAGGCGACGATGCAGTCGTCGTCGATCGCAAGGCCCTGATCAAAGGCGCGGATGTTATCGGCCCAATGCCCGACCATCCGGGCCAGATTGTCATCTGTGCGCCCGCCGATATGGGGCAATGTTACGACGTTCTCCAAGCGCAGAAGCGGGTTTGACTGTTCTACCGGCTCGGTGCTGAACACATCCAGACCGGCCCCTGCAAGCTGGCCGTTTTCAAGCGCCGCGATCATGGCGGCTTCGTCAATGATCCCGCCGCGGGATGTGTTAACCAGATAGCTGCCCTGTTTCATCCGCGCCAGTTCACCTGCGCCGATCATGTGGCGGGTGTCTTGTGACAGCGGCAAGTGCAGGCTGATCAAATCGCAGGTCGTCAGAATTTCATCCAGTGAAGCGTGTCGTGCAAGGCTTGTGTCCACAGCGCCGGAACGCCGGTAGTAAAGCGTGTCGCAGCCAAAGCCTGTCAGGCGCTGCGCGACCTCTTGGCCGATCGCACCAAAGCCGATCAGCCCGATGCGCAAGGCGCCCAGATCCCTGAGGTCTGACAAAAGACGCCCCGGAAGCCAGTCTCCGGCACGGGTTGCAATATGCATCTGGGGCAGCTTGCGGATTGTGCACAGCATCAGCCCCAACGTAAGATCCGCTACAGTGGGTGCATTTACACCGGGGCTGCGCGCAACAGGAACCTTGCGCGCTTGTGCAGCAGTCAGATCGATACCATCGGTACCGGTACCCCATTGATGAATGAACCGCACCGCATCCGCATGTGCCAGCGTTTCGGCAGACAACCCCAGCGCCCGTGCAACGATATAGGGCGCGCCCTGTACCGTTGCCGCAAGATCGGCAGCCGAAGCCGATGGCGCGAACCGCAGGTCGAGGTTGCCAGCAATGCTGCGCACCTTTTCCTGCATCTCCTCTGTCATCGGGTCGAGAACTGCGACAGGGCCGATCATTCGTGTCATTGATCCGCTCCGGCGAGGTCATCCGGAAGGATCGTTGTCGGGACGTTTTGATAGGACACCGGCCGCAGAAACCGGCGGATTGCCATGGTGCCGACCGATGTTGCGCCAAAGTTGGTTGAGGCAGGGTAGGGGCCGCCGTGGACCATCGCATCGCAGACCTCAACGCCGGTGGGGAAGCCGTTGACCAGCAGGCGCCCGGCCTTCCGCTCCAGTATGGGGAGGAGGGCGCGGGCGACATCGGCATCGCCATCGTCCATATGGATCGTCGCGGTCAACTGGCCTTCGAACCCTTTCGCAAGGGTTTGCATTTCGTCAGTGGAGTCCACCCGCACGACCAGGCCCAGCGGGCCGAAGACCTCTTCCCCCAAGGCATGATCCTGCAAATAGGTGTCAGCGTCGGTCTCGAAAAGGTTGGGGCGTGCATTGCGTCCCTCACTCTCGGTTGTCAGCAGGGGGCGGACTGCATTGCGGCCGACAAAACGGGCTTTACCGTCCTTATAGGCTTGTGCGATCCCGTCTGTTAGCATGACCTGCGCATCGGCAGACTCTAGCGCAGCCTTGGCCGCGTCGACAAAAGCATCGCCTTCTGCCCCTTTCTGCACAACCGCGATACCGGGGTTTGTGCAGAACTGCCCTGCTCCCATAGTGAGAGATCCGGCCCAGCCTTCACCGATTTGGGCGGCGCGGGTGTGTGCGGCTTCGGGCAGGATAAACATCGGATTGACCGAACCGAGTTCGCCGAAAAACGGAATCGGTTCCGGGCGCTGGGCGCAGAGATCAAACAGGGCACGCCCCCCGCCGAGCGATCCGGTAAAGCCGACCGCCTTGATCAGGGGATGCTGGACCAGCGCCTGCCCGACATCCCGTTTGCCGCCCTGAATCAGCGAAAACACACCCGGGTGCACGCCACATGTTTTCATTGCTGCTAGGATCGCCTCTGCCACAATTTCGCCTGTGCCGGGATGGGCGGAATGGCCTTTGACAACAACTGGGCATCCTGCTGCCAGTGCTGCGGCCGTGTCTCCGCCTGCGGTAGAGAATGCGAGTGGAAAGTTTGATGCGCCGAATACGGCAACGGGGCCGATCGGGCGTTGCATCAGGCGTATTTCAGGGCGGGGCATCGGCTGGCGGTCCGGCAGGGCCACATCGGTGCGCCGGTCCAGATAGGCCCCCGACAGGATATGTTCTGCAAACAGGCGAAGCTGGCCTGTTGTCCGTCCCCGCTCCCCTTCCAGTCGGGCCGTCGGAAGGCCGGATTCACGGCTGCCGATTTCAGTAATTGCATCCGCGCGCGCCTCTATTTCATCGGCAATTGCGTTCAGAAAGGCCGCGCGTTCCGTGCGAGTGGCATAGCCGAAAGACCAGAACGCATCTTCTGCCGCAGCGCAGGCGGTATCAACCAGATCCGGTGTGCCGACTGAGAACTGATGGCTTGGACCTGTGGCTGGTTCATTGGCGAATGTGGTTTCGCCAGCCACCCATTTACCTGCGATGAGGTGTTTTCCATGGGGTTCGAAATGTGAGGACGGGGCGTTCATGGGCAAGCTCCTTGATATTTCTATTGGCTCAAACGGGCTGAAGTAGGTTTGCAATTTTACATCTTCTGCACTAATATTTCAGTTGGCGGCGGAGGTCAACTGCCCTGTGCTGCCTTGCCGGAGGGAGCAGCCGGCTGTAGAGAAAACAGGCGTGCAGGGGGTGTATCGGGATGGCAAAGCTGAATTTTCAACGGATCGGAGCCACCGGAACTGCGAGGGCAGGCTCCGCTGCGGAACGGGTTCTTGAAGATTTGCGCAGCCGGATAATCTCTCTCGATCTGCCTCCGGGGACAGCACTGCTGCGCAACGAACTGGCTGAACGTTACGGGGTCAGCCAGACTCCCATCCGCGATTCGCTTAAAAGGCTGGAGCAGGAAGGATTGGTCTGGATTTACCCGCAATCCAGAACTCTGGTGACAAAAATTGATATCCCACAAATCCATGAAGCCCATTTTCTGCGGGTAGCCGTCGAGGTCGAGGTGACGCGCAGGCTGGCGCTGGGCGATGCAAATGAAGCAATCGCGCGGGCCGGTTCCGTATTGCGTATGCAAGAGGCAATCAAATCCGAAACCGGCCAGATCCGCATGTTTCAGGAGTTGGACGAAAGCTTTCATCAGGCACTTTACGAAGGGGTCGGTCAGGGAAGCATCTATGAAATGATCCGTTCCCGTTCCGGCCACCTGAACCGGATGCGCCGCCTTGATCCGCCGGATGCTGCAAAAATCGACTACATCCTGAAAGGGCATCACGCAATTCTTGACGCCATCGTAGCCAAAGACCCCGACGCGGCAGCACAGGCGGTGCGGGACCACCTCAGTCGGACAGTTTTGGGTCTTGAAGGCCAGCGCGAACGCTATCGCGACTATTTCAGCTAACGCCGGTTGGAATAACGGCGCCGTCTTTCCTGCGGCCTGTCCGGTCTGCCTGAGGCCACTTTTCCACAGTCTTTTAAGAGTGTCTTGTAACCCTGTCGCAGTACTGGGGTGGGGTGATTTTTCAATTCCCGCTGAAACAGTCTCGACAATTCATCTGATACTGTAATATATCAGTTGAGGGCGAGGAGTGAATCTGTGCCTGTTACCAACGTCCGGGGAGGGAATGTATGAGCCAGAAAAAGAAAGCAGCAGACCAATTGCGTAGCACCCGCTGGTTTGGTCCGGACGACCTGCGCAGTTTCGGGCATCGTTCCCGCATGATGCAAATGGGGCTGGGGCCGGAAGACTGGGAAGGCCGCCCTGTTATCGGCATTCTAAACACATGGTCGGAGATGAACCCCTGCCACCTGCATTTCCGCGACCGCGCAGAAGATGTGAAAAAAGGTATCGCTCAGGCGGGCGGGTTGGGTCTGGAAATCCCGACGATCTCCATTGACGAGAGTTTTACAAAGCCGACCTCGATGCTCTACCGCAACATGATCGCGATGGAGACCGAGGAAACCATTCGTTCCCACCCGCTGGACGGGGTTGTGCTGATGGGGGGCTGTGACAAGTCCACACCCGGCCTGACAATGGGCGCAATCAGTGCGGGTGTTCCGTTTATCTTCCTGCCAGCAGGTCCGATGTTGCGCGGCAACTATGCGGGCCGCGCGCTCGGGTCCGGTTCGGATGCGTGGAAGTTCTGGGACGAGCGGCGCGCCGGTACGATCACTGCCGAAGAATGGGTCGGCGTCGAAGGCGGTATTGCGCGGTCTTATGGCCATTGCATGACGATGGGCACGGCGTCCACCATGACCGCAATTGCCGAGGCAATGGGTCTGTGCCTGCCCGGTGCGTCTTCGATCCCTGCGGCAGATGCCGGACACAAACGGATGAGCGCATCCTGCGGCCGTCGCATAGTGGATATGGTCTGGGAGGACCTGACACCGGACCGGATTATCACGCCCGCTTCCGTGCGGAATGCTGCAATTGTTGCAATGGCGACAGGTTGTTCAACGAATGCGGTTGTACATCTTTTGGCAATGGCGCGTCGGGCGGGTGTTGCCTTGGAACTGGATGATCTGGATGCCTTGGGGCGCACCACGCCCCTGATCGCCAATGTTCGCCCTGCGGGCAGTGATTACCTGATGGAAGACTTCTACTTCGCAGGCGGATTGCGGGCCTTGATGGATCAACTGGGGGACAAGCTCGACCGCAGCGCAATCACCTGTACCGGAAAGCCGCTGGAAGAAGGGATCAAAGGCGCGCCGGTTTACAACGACGATGTGATCCGCCCCCTGTCAAACCCTGTTTACCATGAAGGGTCTCTGGCGGTTCTGCGCGGCAATCTTTGCCCTAATGGTGCGGTAATCAAGCCGGCGGCCTGTGACCCGAAGTACCACCGCCACGAAGGCCCTGCGCTTGTGTTTGACAGCTATCCGGAAATGAAAGCGGCCATTGATGACGAGTCGCTCGATGTTACGCCCGACCATGTGCTGGTACTGCGCAATGCGGGTCCGCAGGGCGGGCCGGGTTTTCCCGAATGGGGAATGTTGCCAATGCCAAAGGCGCTGTTGAAGCAGGGGCACCGCGATATGTTGCGGATTTCCGATGCGCGGATGTCGGGCACATCTTACGGCGCCTGTGTTCTGCACGTTGCCCCTGAAGCCTTTGTCGGCGGTCCGCTCGCCCTGCTGAAAACCGGTGATATTGTTCGTATGGATCTTGAGGCACGCAGGCTCGACATGCTGGTGGACGAGGACGAAATCGCCGCCCGTCGTGCAGCATGGAGCGCGCCCGAACCACGCTTTGAACGGGGCTGGGGATACATGTTCCAACGTCACGTCGGGCAGGCCGACCAAGGCTGCGATTTCGACTATCTGGCAACCCAGTTCGGCCGTACTGCGGGCGAGCCTGATATATACTAAGGCCCCTCATGACCCATGACTTGCAAAAAGCCCTGACCGGAATTTCAGGTATACTGGTAACGCCCTATGATGAAAGCGGTGAAATCGCGCCGCAACGTCTTGCCCCGATCCTTGACCGTGCGCTCGGGGCCGGAGTCCACATTCCTGTCGTCAACGGCAACACGGGCGAATTTTATGCGCTGACCACGGATGAAGCCTGCACGATGGTACGGGAGGTCGCTGAAATGGTCGACGGGCGTGCGCCGCTGCTGGCCGGTGTCGGGCGGGGTATCCGCGATGCCTGTGTGCTGGCCCGCGCCAGCGCGAAAGCAGGTGCAGATGCCCTGATGATCCACCAGCCGCCCGATCCCTTTGTCTCACCACGGGGGACTGTGGATTATGTCAAGGCAGTGCGGGACGCCTCCGGCGGGCTGCCGGTGATGCTCTATCTGCGCAATGATGCGATGGGGCCGGAAGGGATCGCCCGCCTGTGTGAAATCGACGGCGTGAAAGGAGTGAAATGGGCCACCCCCAATCCGCTGAACCTTGCACGCGCCATAAAGGCTTGCCCGGATCACATCGTTTGGGTCGGCGGATTGGCCGAGGTCTGGGCCCCGCCGCTGTATGCCGTCGGAGCGCGTGGTTTCACATCGGGATTGATCAACGTCTGGCCGGAACGTTCGGTTGCTATTCATGCGGCGTTAGAGGCAGGCAACTATCCGGCCGCAAATCGCCTGATTGACGAAATGCGCGTCTTTGAAGACATCCGCGCAGAAGAGCAGAACGGCACAAATGTAACCGGCGTCAAGGCTGCACTGGCAGCCATCGGGCTTGACTGCGGGGCAACCCGTCCGCCCTCTGCATGGCCGCTCACTGCGCCGCAGCAATCGGCGCTGGAAGAATTTATCAAGACAAACCAACTGACAAAGGAAACCGCGGCATGAATCCGGAAACTCGCGAAAAACTGATGAACGTCTCCGTGGCAACACTAGCAACGGCGCTTTACAAACGTGGTCTGCGCAATCAGGTCGTACAGGGGGTCGGCCCCGTAAAGGCCAAGGGCAAGAACATGGTCGGACCCGCCTTTACCCTGCGCTATATGCCTGCGCGCGAAGATCGCAACCAGATCGAAGTCTTCCGCAATCCCGATCATCCCCAACGGGTCGCCATTGAAACCTGTCCCGAAGGCCATGTGTTGGTTATGGACAGTCGTAAAGACGCCCGTGCTGCCAGTGCCGGTGACATTCTGGTCACGCGCTTGATGAAACGGGGCGGTGCAGGGGTCGTCACAGATGGCGGGCTGCGGGATGCTTGCGTCATCGCGGAACTGGATATCCCGAGCTATCACACACGCCCGTCGAGCCCGACAAACCTGACTCTGCATGAAGCGATAGAACTGAACGTCCCGATTGGCTGTGGCGACGCGCCGGTCTTTCCGGGAGACATTGTTGTAGGGGATGATGACAATGTCATCATCATTCCTGCGGAAATAGCAGAAGAGGTGGCGGATGAAGCTGTCGAGATGACCGCTTATGAGGCGTTCGTTCTGGAAGAGGTCAAGGCGGGTGCAGCCATCATCGGTCTTTATCCTGCGACCAAACAGGAAAATCTTGATAAGTTCGCTGAATGGCGCAAGCAGAACGGCTGCTGAACCGGTCGGATAATCAGGCTTTCTCCGGCTCGAAATAGTCGGGGAAGGCGGCCCTTTTCTCAGCGATCCGGTCAACTGTACGCTTGAGATGACGGCGGAGTGCGTCAATGGCGCGGGTCTTGTCACGGGCTTCTATGCCATCAAGGATTTCAGTATGCCCTGCAATAACAGCCTGCGTGTTCAACTGCTCCGACTCTTCGGTTTTATCCAGATGCAGCCGGCGCAAACGCTCCAGATGGCCCGCTTGACTCCGCACAAGCCGCTGGCTTTGGACGTGGCCTGCAGCAGCAAAAAGCGTCAGGTGGAATATTTCGTCCAGTTCCTGAAAGATCGCAAAATCGCCTGCGTGGCCACCGATACCGGCCTGAAGCGCAACGATGCTGCGCAGCCGCGACAGGTGATCCGGATCAATGGTATGGGCCAGACGGCGGACGACTTCGGTTTCCAGCGCCATCCGCATAAACTGGGCTTCGCGTATGGAATCTGTATCAATTTGCGTAACCAGTGTGCGCGACTGGGGATAGATCCGAACCAGCCCTTCCTTGGCAAGTTGCTGCAATGCATCCCGCAGCGGTGTCAGACTGACACCATAAGTCGCCGCAAGTTCGGAACGGGACAGCGGCGTGCCCGGGGGCAGTTCCAGCCGCACGATACGATCGCGCAGCCCGTCATAAACCCCGCGCGCTGCAGGGCCGCCTTCAAAATCGGTTATCCGCGTCTCATTGGTGCGCAGGCCCGGCGGCAACAAGTGCCCGATCGTTGATTGCGAAGTCGCGGAATCATTCATTGCGATGCGCCTTTTGTTCTGATAATTCTAATATATCAATAGTGACAGTAAAAACTAAAGTCTTTTTTCGAACCTTGCAGACATGAACCCAGATAAGCCGTTCGGCCCAGTTTCCGATTTGTGTGAACGATCCCATGCCCGGTCCGTTTGCGGCGCTCTGACCGTTGGTAATACCGAATGACACGAGAGGAAAACCATGAAGCCTAACTATGTCAAACTGGTCGAGAATACGCCCCTGCCGCGCATTGCATTATGCCGCCAGACCTTTGCGGCAAGCCGGATTGAAGACCCGACAGCCGCTGTCAAAGAGGCGATGGCCGCTGCAGCCTGCACGAACAAGATCAAACCGGGCATGTCTATCGCGATCACAGCAGGCAGCCGGGGAATCGCCTGTTTCCCCGAACTTGTAACCGCGATCGTGGCAGAGGTTCGCGCTCGGGGCGGCGAACCGTTTGTTGTCCCCGCGATGGGCAGCCACGGAGGCGCCACAGCCGAAGGGCAGGCCGCCATGTTAACGAAGTTGGGTGTGACGGAAGATGTCATCGGCTGCCCCATCCGGTCTTCTATGAAGACGGACCGAGTCGGGGTGTTGGATAACGGAATGTCGGTAGAAATAGACAGCTATGCAAACGCGGCAGACGGGATCATCCTGTTTAACAGGATCAAGCCCCACACATCTTTCCGCGCTCCGAATGAAAGCGGTCTGGCCAAAATGCTGTCTATCGGGCTTGGAAAACAATCGGGCGCTGAACAATGCCATTCGCGCGGTATTGATAACGTTGGCATTTATTCGGCACTCATGGCGCAGGTGAAGCTGGAGCAGTGCAAGGTGCTGTTCGGCATAGGCACTGTGGAGAACGCCTATGACGAACTGGCGCGGATTGCGGTTCTGGACAGCGTTGGCATGATTGAGGCCGAACAACCCTATTTGCGTGAAGCGATGGCGAATATGCCACGGTTGCCGGTCGGCCCTGTGGATGCGCCGACAGCTTCAGGCCCGCTGGATGTGCTGGTTGTTGACGAGATCGGCAAGGAATTTTCCGGTACGGGTATGGATCCAAACATCACGCACCGGTTCTCCAGCCCGAAAATGAAAGCCCATTTGCAGATTTCACGGCTTGCCGCGCTGGGCCTGTCACCGCGGAGCAATGGGAACGGGAACGGGGCGGCGCGGGCGGACGTGATAACCGAGCGGCTTGAAACCGCCTTCGACCGCGAGGCGGTTTATGCAAATGCCCTGACTTCGCAGGTGCTGGTGCAGGCAAAAATCCCAATGGTTATGCCTTGCGACCGCACAGCGATACAAACCGTTATCAAAACCTGCGGCGCAGAAGATATTACGCAAGTGCGCCTGTTGCGCGTGCCCAATACGTTACAACTTGAATATGTCTACGCGTCCGAAGCGATGCTGCCGGAACTGATGGAACGTCCCGGACTTGAAGTTATCGGTGATCCGGAGGAAATGCGCTTTGACAACGGACGTCTGACAAACCCGTGGCCAGAGGGGCACTGATGCCGCTTCATCTGCATTTTGATCCGGTTGGCGGTGCGGCGGGGGATATGTTTATTGCCTCTGTGCTCCACGCAATGCCGGAACTGACAGATCAAGTCATGGCGGATGTGGCAGCTGTTTTGCCTGCAAGCGTCGGGCGGGCAGAGCTGCGAGAATATGTGGCCTCGGGTATCACGTCACGCCAGTTCAAACTGGTGCTAGCGCCGGACGGAGCCAACGCGCGCCATGGGGTAGAGACCACCTACAGGGCGATGAAAGCCCTGCTGGAATCCGCTTCCCTTAGCGGGGGAACGGCAGAAGCCGCGGTCGCAATCCTCCACCGGATTGCAGAGGCCGAAGCGCAGGTCCATGACATCCCGATAGAGCGTGTGCATTTCCACGAAATTGCAGACTGGGATGCTTTGATGGACGTCACCGCCGCGGGCAGCATTTGCGCCGCGCTTGGGGATGCAACCTTTAGCGTTGCACCTTTTCCTTTGGGGGGCGGGCTGGTGGATACGGCGCATGGCAAACTGCCTGTGCCGGCTCCGGCCACCACGCTGATACTGGAAGGATATAACTGGCACGATGACGGTATTGCGGGGGAACGGGTCAGCCCCACCGGTGCCGCGATCCTTGCGCATATCACCAAAGGCAGCCACGGGACACGCCCGGCGGGCCGGTTGTGTGCATCAGGGGCGGGGGCCGGAACACGGGTGATGGATGGGTTGCCCAATATACTGCGTGTTACAGTGTTCGACAGGATTTCAGGCGGCATCACGCGCGATCAGACTGTACAACTGGCATGTGATATCGACGACATGACCGGCGAAGAGCTCGCCGCCGCAGCAGACAGGCTTCGCGCCGATGCAGGCGTAATTGATCTGATTATGCTGACAGGACAGGGAAAGAAATCGCGCCCTGTTGTGCGGATGGAGTTGCTCGTTCGACCTGATCAGGCAGAACGGATCGCATCTCTTTGTTTTGATCTGACCACCACGCTGGGTTTGCGCAGGTCTACAGTGGAACGGTTGATCCTACCGCGCAGTCACGAAACCACTGCAAAGGGTTTGCGCCGCAAACGTGCAGTCCGCCCCGGCGGTGAAACCGTCAAAGTTGAAAGTGACGACCTTCACAACACGGAAACTCTGGCCGCGCGTCGGGACTTGGCACGTCGTGGTGAACAGGACTAGGTGAGTTGGTCAAAGTAAAATTGAGTTGATCGTACAGGGGCTGCCCTTGACCTGCGCAACCCGTTAGGGGGACAAGCGTATCCGGTAGGTCGTATATGACTGTGGTTTTGTAGGGATTACGTCCCAAAGGATACCGGAGCGAAACGGCTGCCCCTGAAAAAATTATTTGGTCCACATAAGGAATGACCCATGTCTTCAGCTAAACCAAACGTCGGCGCAAAAATCGAAGAGATGAGCTTTCCGAGCCTTGGCGAATCCGGAAGTGTTACAGTCGGTCAGGCCAAGGATCGTTGGACCATGCTCTTTGTTTATCGAGGCAAGCATTGCCCGCGCTGTAAACGGTTTCTGAACAAGCTGAATGCAGCTTATCCGGCTTGGTCGGATGTAATGGATGTGGTCGTTGTATCATCTGATACAAAAGAGAAGGCTGCCGCCGATCTTGAAGAATTCGGCTGGGACTTCGAGCTTTGTTATGGACTGACGGTAGCGCAAATGCGTTCGCTCGGACTTTATGTTTCCGAACCTCTGTCAGAAGCCGAAACAACGGACCTGTTTGCCGAACCGGGCGCTTTCGCAATCCGTCCGGATGGTACATTGATGTTGGTTGATATTTCCAACGGTCCTGCTGCACGGCCTGATCTGGAAGAACTGCTGGACGGTATGAAGTTCAACATTTCCAACGATCGCCCTGTTCGGGGCACAGCCTGAGCAGGCAGATGACCTACTCGAAATAATGCGGGTGTGATTTGTGCACGAGAGCAATTGTCTCATCAAGGCGGGACAAGTGCTTTCGTACCGCAGCTTGTGCCAGCTGCTGGCTGCCTGAAGACATTGCTTCCGCGATCTCGCAATGGTCTTTCAGAATCGCTTCTGCTGCGCTGCCTTCTTCCAGGCTGAGCATGCAAAGACGGTCAACCTTTTGCTTGCACTCCAGCATGACCTCAAAGGCCATCGGATTGCCACTGAGCACATAGATCAGCTTGTGGAAATCATAGTCGAGCGCGTGAAATGTGTTCAGATCCCCATCGGTGATTGCCTGCTCCTGCAGGGCCAGATTTTCCGCTAGTTTTGCTTCGCGTTTGTCGTCCCAAACCTCTATGGCACGATGTACGATTTCCAGTTCCACCGCCATACGGACCAGTCGGGCGAGCTCGACACGCTCCATCGAAAAGCCCCGCACTTCGGTCGCTTTCTGGGGGCGGATGATAAGCAGATCTTCATTGCCAAGACGCGTGAATGCGTTGCGGACAGGTTGGCGGGATACCCCGAAACGGCGCGCGACTTCTGTCTCGGATAGCTTGGTTCCGGGAAGGATTTGGAGCGAAACAATCTCGTCATGTAGCGTTTCATAGACCGCATCGGTCGTTGTTCGTCTTACAATATCTTCCACGGATTCTAACTTTCGTCCTTTGGTTTCTGTTGTCAGACTTGCGCTTAAGTCCTTGAAATTTTTGCTAAAACTGTCCGTTCAAACGGGGACAAGCTTCGCAATACACCACGCCGCATCAAATGCTTTGTGCAGCAAAGTGTCAAGTCAAACTGGTATCCTAGACACCCACTATTGACAGAACTTGGATACTAGTGTCCTTATGGTGTGATCAGCGATTCTGGCTCTGGGAGGAAGTTAGAAGCTTTGCAGCTGGTATCCTCCCTGTATTGTGTTGAAGGCCAACTGCTGTGCAAAAATTAACGGGGGAGGAGAACCCATGACTTTCACGAAAACAGTATTTGCTGCTGCAACAGCAGTAGCTCTCATTTCCACATCGGCCGTTGCTGAAGGCTGGCGTGCGTGGAACATCCACAACGACGGCCACCCGAACACAGCGGCGATGGATAAATTTGCCGAACTGGTCAAAGCTGGCACAGATGGCAAGGTTACGGTCGATGTATTCCACGGCGGTGTTCTCGGGTCACAGCCGGACGCGCTGGAGCAGGTCCGCATCGGTGCGATTGAAGTAGGCAACTTCAACCTTGGCCCGATCGGCCCGATGGTGAAAGAAGCCAATCTTGTATCACTTCCGTTCATCTTCAAAAGCGTGCCACATATGTTCCGTGTGCTTGAAGGCGACGCCGGTAAAGTGGTGACAGACGCAATGGGCGAAGCAGGCGTTCTGCCGCTGGCATGGTTTGATGCAGGCGCGCGGTCTTTCTACAGCCAGAAGCCTATCAATTCTCCGGCTGATGTCGAAGGTCTCAAGATTCGTGTTATGAACAATGATCTGTATACCTCGATGATCTCTGCGATGGGAGGCAACCCGTCCCCGATGGCGTTCTCCGAAGTTCAGCAGGCTTTGAAAACCGGCGTTGTTGACGGCGCAGAGAACAACTTCCCGTCCTTCCGGAACGTAGGTCACTATGAAGTGACTACCCATTATTCCCTGTCCGAGCACCTGATCATTCCTGAATGTATCTGTGTGAACACCGGCAAGTTCAATGCGCTGTCGGAGGATCTGCAAGCTGCAGTACGTGAAGCAGCTCAGGAAGCGGCACTCTACCAGCGGGAACTTTGGGCAATCGGTTCAGACGAAGCCCGCAAAGCGGTCGAGGCTGCTGGCATCAAGGTGAATGAAGTTGCAGACAAAGCCCCGTTCCAGTCCGCAATGGACTCTGTCTATGCAGATTACCTTGCTGCCAATCCGGACATGAAGTCCTTGGTTGAAATGGCACAGGCCACCGAATAAGCGGCGCTGCCGTCAAAGATCGCCCGGCTTTCTGTAAGAATGTCGGGCGACAATCCACGGAGGACTTTCAATGCGTGATCCCCAGAAAACACCGGCTCTGATCCGGACAATGGACAGATTATTCGATTTTCTTGCCCGCGTTTGTGTTCTTCTTGCCGGTGTTGCCATTGTCATTATGACAGCGATTTTCGCTTGGTTGGTTTTCGGGCGCTACGTTCTGAACGATACCCCCACATGGGTGGAACAGGTCTCGCTGCTTCTGGTGATGGTCATTGCTTTCATGGGGGCCGCCGCCGGTGTGCACAACCACACCCACCTGTCTGTCGTCATCTTCCGTAATCTCGTGCCGACATGGGTGCGCACAGTTCTCGTCGTTGTCTCTGACATCCTGATGGCAGGCTTCGGGGGGATGATGTTCTGGTACGGGATCGAGTTGACCAAGTTCAAATGGAATACGCTGATCCCGCTCATTCAATGGTCAGAGGGTTTGCGTTCCTTGCCTCTGACAATCAGCGGCGCACTGCTGTTTCTCTTTTCCACCGGCCATTTGATCCGCCTCTTTTTCGGCCGGGACGAACGCCAAGACAACATAGACCAGGGATAATTATGGGACTTATGATTCTATTAGGGGTGTTCGCCCTGTGCGTTGTGATTGGAACGCCAGTGGCCTACGCGCTCGGTATTGCTGCCTTATCGGCGTTCTGGTTTGAAGGACTGCCTTTGTTTGTGGGCTTCCAGCGGATCGTATCGGGGATCAATGTGTTCTCGCTTATGGCCATCCCCTTCTTCATTTTCGCCGGAGAACTGATGTTCCATGGCGGCATCGCCATCAGGCTCGTAAGATTTGCACAGGCCGCTGTCGGCGCGGTGCGCGGCGGGCTCGGGATTGTGAATGTTTTCTCTTCCATGCTGTTCGGTGGCATATCCGGTTCTGCCATTGCCGATATTTCTGCTTTGGGGTCGATCCTGATCCCTGTGATGAAAGACAAAGGCTATGACGCTGACTACGCGGTGAATGTTACGGTTACATCCTCTATTGCTGGCATTATCATTCCGCCAAGCCACAATATGATCATCTTCGCACTGGCGACCGGCGGGGCGGTTTCGATCTCCAAACTGTTTCTTGCAGGTGTTGTGCCCGGCATTCTGATGTGCTGCTGCCTTGCGGTCGCTGCCTATGTGGTTGCGGTACGTCGTGGCTACAAAGCCGAACAGTTTCCGGGTTGGACAGCGCTTGCAATCGCGTTCGTCGGCGCAATTCCCGGCCTTCTGACCGCAGTTATTATCGTCGGCGGTGTGTTGTCCGGTATCTTTACAGTGACAGAATCCGGCGCTTTCGGCGCGATGTATGCCTTCATCGTCACGCTCATCGTTTATCGCAGCCTGTCGTGGGAAGCGTTCAAGACCGCGGTTGTTTCCTCTGTGCGGACCACGTCTATGGTAATGATCCTGATCGCCTGCGCCGGTGCCTTTGCCTATATGCTGACGTTCAACCGTGTACCGACCAAAACTGTTGAGTTTCTGCTCGGCATCACAGAAAACCCGATCCTGATCCTGCTTATGATCAATGCGGTTCTGCTGCTGCTTGGCATGATCATGGACATGGCGGCGCTGATCCTGATTTGTACGCCAATATTCCTGCCGGTCATGAACATGCTGGGCATCGACCCGCTCCAGTTCGGCATGATCCTTCTGGTAAATCTGGGACTGGGGCTGTGTACCCCGCCGGTTGGCACCTGCCTGTTTGTGGGCTGCGCTGTCGGAAAACTACCGATGGAGAAGGCGGTCAAGACCATCTGGCCGTTTTACCTCGCCATTTTTGCCGCGCTCATGTTGATCACCTTCATACCTGCGGTGTCACTGACGCTGCCAAACCTGATCATTGGCCCATAACAGACGGAGGATGACACAATGCTGACAGTCAAACGTCTGGATATAAAAGATGCGCATAAGGTGATTGCCGGTGCGCGGGCCAAAGCCGAAGAAATCGCGGTTCCGATGTGTATCGCGGTTACGGATGAAAGCGGAAACCTTATCGCTTTCGAGCGGATGGATGGCAGCAAGACCACCAGTATCAATCTGGCGATTGATAAGGGCTTCACCGCGACCGGCATTAAAAAAGGGACCCATGTTCTGGGGGAAGTGAACCAACCCGGACAACCCGCTCACGGCATATCCTCAACGCTCGGCGGGAGGATGGTGACCATTGCCGGTGGCCTGCCAGTGCTGAGCGAGGGGGAAGTCGTCGGTGGGATCGGCGTCAGTTCGGGTTCGCCCGCACAGGACCTTCTTGTGGCAGAGGCCGGCGTGCTGGCGTTCTCCCACACATAGATAGAACACTAATCTTTCAAGGAGAAAGACATGACAAAACCCGTAATCGGTTTCATCGGCCTTGGCCTTATGGGCGGCAATATGGCTGAATGTTTGCAAACAAACGGCTATGATCTGGTTGTCATGGGCCGCAACAAAGAGGCCGTTGCCAAGACCGTGGCGCGCGGAGCTGTCGAGGTCGACACCCCCAAGAAACTCGCCGAGGCCAGTGATATTGTGATGCTCTGCGTAACCACGTCCGAGGTGGTGGAAAGTTTGATCTACGGAGATAACGGTATTCTGTCAGGCATCAAGGAAGGTGCGACCGTCATTGATTTTGGCACATCGATCCCGGCTTCGACCCGTAAAATCGGTGCTGATCTTTTTGCCAAAGGTGCAGGTATGATCGACGCACCGCTCGGGCGGACACCTGCCCATGCAAAAGACGGTTTGCTGAACATCATGGCGGCCGGAGACATGGAGACCTTTGAGAAGGTCAAGCCTGAGTTGGACGTATTGGGCGAAAATGTTTTTCATCTCGGTGCTCTCGGCTCGGGGCATGTGACCAAACTCATCAACAACTTCATGGGCATGACGACTGTTTGCACCATGAGTCAGGCCTTTGCCGTAGCTGAACGGTCGGGCGTGGATCGCCAGCAGTTGTTTGACATCATGTCCGCAGGTCCGTCCAATTCGCCCTTCATGGCTTTCTGCCGGAAGTATGCGGTCGACGGGGTGAGCGATCTGGGTTTTTCGATCAATAATGCCAACAAGGATTTGGGATATTTCCTGAAACTGGCGGAGGATCTGGGCGCGCAAACAGAAATCGCGCAAGGCACTTCAAACAACCTTCAAGCCGCTATCAAAGCAGGACTGGGTGAAGGCAACGTGCCGGAAATCTACGACTATTTTCTCGAACACTAACACCGCGCCGAGCCATCAAGCCAATTGATGGAACGCGGGCGCACAACACGAATAACGAATACGGAAGGACGTTACTGTTATGAAATTCAAAGGTAAAACAGCAATTGTTACAGGCGGTGGACGGGACATCGGGCGCGCATGCGCTGTTGCGCTCGCAGCTGAGGGCGCAAATGTCGCCATCAACTATTTTGCCAGCAGTGCGGGTGCCGACGAAACGGTTGCCGAAATCGAAAAAATGGGCGGAAAAGCAATCGCCGTGCAGGGCGATCTGACAAAGCCTGCCGAAGTGACTGCGCTGGTGACGAAAACTGTAGAGGCTTTTGGCGGACTGGATATTCTGGTGAACAACGCCGGTGGCTTGATTGCGCGGTTCAAGATTTCTGAAATGTCCCTTGAACACTGGCAGGCGGTTATGGACCTGAACCTGACCAGCACCTTCCTGATGGTTAAAGCGAGCTTGGAACACATGTCCAGTGGTGCGATCATCAACATCGCCAGTCAGGCAAGCCGCGATGGCGGTGGGCCGGGTGCGACTGCCTATGCGGCATCCAAAGGCGCTGTGATGACGTTTACACGCGGGCTCGCCAAGGAATTGGGACCGGATATTCGGGTGAACGGTATCTGTCCGGGCATGATCGACACGGATTTCCACAACATCCATACACCGGATGCGGGCCGTCGCGGTCTGGAGGCTTCTGCGCCGATGCGCCGGCAAGGTCTGTCCGAAGATGTTGCGAACCTTGTCACGTTCCTCGCGAGCGAGGAATCCTCCTACATGACAGGGAATAACGTCGACATTAACGGCGGCGTGCTGTTCTCCTGAATGTAACGGCAGCGTCCGCCAGTTTGCGGGCGCTGCCGTTGTTTGACTTCCAATGACCGGAAAGAAAAATATGCGTGTTCTCTCGATTGGCGAATGCATGGCCGAACTGGCCCCGCTGGCGGCGCCTGCCCAATACAGGATGGGGTTTGCAGGGGATACTTTTAATGCAGCGTGGTATCTGGCCCGCTTAACCCCTGATGCGTCCGTGTCCTATTTTACGGCAGTGGGCGACGATGCCATATCGGCACAGATGCTCGGGATGATCCGCGACAACGGGATCGATACAAGCCATGTGCAGATCGTATCAAAACGCTCGGTCGGGCTGTACCTGATTACGCTGGATAAAGGAGAGCGCAGTTTCACCTATTGGCGCGGCCAGTCGGCGGCGCGGCAGCTGGCACAGGACGCAAGGGCCTTGTCAGGGGCGATGGATCAGGCCGATCTTATCTATTTTTCAGGGATAACACTGGCAATTCTGGACGCGAAGGGGCGAGAGACCTTGGTTGATGCTGCGAAAGCCGCTCGTGCTGCCGGAAAGCTGGTGGCGTTTGATCCGAACCTGCGCCCGCATCTCTGGGATAGTCCGCAGGAAATGACTGAAACCATTATGCAGGGAGCTGCCGTCAGCTCTATTGCCCTGCCGTCGTTCGAAGATGAGGCGCAGTGGTTCGGCGACGGGAGTCCGGAGGCGACGCTGAACCGTTACGCACAGGCAGGTGCCGACACGATTGTCGTCAAAAACGGGGCCGAAGCGGTCCGTTACCGCGCAGGCCGTGATGAGGGGACTGTTATCGTACCGCAACTGGCTTCGGTCGTGGATACAACCGCAGCAGGGGACAGCTTTAACGCGGGAATTCTGGCGGGGCTGGCAAAAAGAGTACCGTTGGTCGAAAGCATTTCCCTGTCGTGCCGTCTGGCGGGCCATGTGGTGCAGGGGAACGGAGCGCTTGTTCCTGTCGATCAAAGTCTGGTTGACGGGTTTGCCTGACCGGAACCACCTTACCAGAACGCCTTTGGGCCGGGTTGTAAGACCTGGCCTGATTTAGAGGGTAAATTCCGGCAGCTTTATCCGCTGGATCTTGCCCGATGGTCCTTTAGGTAAGTCGTCCAATATGTGTATTCTGTCCGGCGATTTGAATTTGCCCAGCATGCCGACGCACACTTCGATCAGTTGCTCGGATGAAAGAGTTGACCCGTCACAGAGTTTTACGGCAGCCTCGACACGCTCTCCGTAGGTCTTGCAGGGTCTGGCAAAGGCGGCGGCTTCGACCACGTCGGGATGGGAATACAGCGCTTCATCTATTTCCCGTGGCGCGATGTTTTCTCCACCTTTAATTATCAGTTCCTTCAGGCGGCCGGTTACAAAAATGTACCCGTCTTCATCCACATGCCCCAAATCTCCGGTACGCAGCCAGCCGTCGGGCGTAAACGTGGCCTGTGTGGCTTCGGGGTTGCGGAAATATTGAGCTGCTCCCCATTTGTCGGACAGGATCTGGCGTAAATTAAGCTACTCTCTGCTCCTGCTGATCGGGTTGTGTTCTGTCATTTCTCAGCC
>NZ_PKOJ01000013.1 GCF_002860325.1 Neptunicoccus cionae
GAAAGGCTCGTCAACAGCACGTGGCGGCTGCGGGATGTATTCGTCAACAGCAGCCATCAGCTCGGCGATCTTGTCTTTGCCGATTGCGTCGTCGCGGTCTTCCAGAGCAGCCAGAGCAGAACCGGCGATGATTGGAATATCGTCACCTGGGTAGTCGTACTCGTTCAGCAGCTCGCGGATTTCCATTTCAACCAGTTCCAGCAGCTCTTCGTCGTCTACCTGGTCAACTTTGTTCATGAAAACAACCATGGACGGGATGCCAACCTGACGGCCGAGCAGGATGTGCTCGCGGGTTTGTGGCATAGGGCCGTCGGCTGCGTTCACAACCAGGATCGCGCCGTCCATCTGCGCCGCACCGGTGATCATGTTTTTCACATAGTCAGCGTGGCCCGGGCAATCAACGTGGGCGTAGTGACGGTTCTCTGTCTCATACTCAACGTGAGCAGTGGAAATGGTGATACCGCGTGCTTTTTCTTCTGGCGCGCCGTCGATCTCGTCATAGGCTTTGAAGTGATCCGAAAACTGCTTGGTAATCGCAGCCGTCAGAGTCGTCTTGCCGTGGTCAACGTGGCCGATTGTACCGATGTTACAATGCGGCTTCGTGCGTTCAAATTTCTCTTTTGCCATCTTATGGCTCCTTTTTCTCTGCGGGTGGCGGGGTAAACCCCGCCCTACGGGTTATGGTAGGGCGGGGTTCACCCCGCCGCACCGGTTAAGCGAATTTCGACTGGATCTCTTCAGAGATGTTCGACGGAACGGCTTCGTAGTGGGAGAACTGCATGGTGAAGTTCGCACGACCCGAAGACATGGACCGCAGGGTGTTGATGTAGCCGAACATGTTGGCCAGTGGAACACGTGCGTCAATCGCGATTGCGTTGCCCCGTGTGTCCTGACCCTGAACCATCCCGCGACGGGAGGTCAGATCGCCGATGATACCGCCGGTGTATTCTTCCGGAGTAATCACTTCAACTTTCATGATCGGTTCCAGCATTTTCGCGCCGGCTTTTTTCATGCCTTCGCGCATAGCCATACGACCTGCGATTTCAAACGCCATGACGCTGGAGTCAACGTCGTGGAATTTACCGTCTAACAGCTCAACTCTGAAGTCGATAACAGGGAAGCCAGCCAGTGGCCCGCTGTCCATCACAGACTCGATACCTTTTTGTACGCCAGGGATGTATTCTTTTGGAATAGCACCACCAACGATCTTGGATTCAAAGGAGAACCCTTCGCCAGGCTCGGTCGGGATGATGTTCATCTTGACCTCAGCGTACTGACCCGAACCACCCGACTGTTTCTTGTGGGTGTAGGTGATTTCAGCTTCGTGAGAAATTGTCTCACGATACGCAACCTGAGGCGCACCGATGTTCGCTTCAACCTTGAATTCACGCTTCAGACGATCAACCAGAATGTCCAGGTGAAGTTCGCCCATGCCTTTCATGATGGTCTGACCGGATTCGATGTCAGTTTCCACCCGGAAGGACGGGTCTTCAGCAGCAAGACGGGCCAGACCCTGAGACATTTTCTCTTGGTCGGCTTTGGTTTTCGGCTCAACAGCAATCTCGATCACAGGATCTGGGAATGTCATTGTTTCGAGAACCACAGGATCGTTCTGTGCACAAAGCGTATCACCGGTTGTCGTGTCTTTCAGACCCGCCAGCGCGATAATGTCGCCTGCAAACGCTTCTTCGATTTCCTCACGGTTGTTGGAGTGCATCATCATCATACGACCGACGCGCTCTTTTTTACCTTTGGTCGAGTTCAGCAGGTTGTCGCCTTTGTTCAGAACACCGGAGTAGATCCGTGTGAACGTCAAGGAACCAACGAACGGGTCGTTCATGATTTTGAACGCCAGACCGGAGAATGCCATCGAGTCATCCGCACGACGTGGGATGTTACGAATCTCTTCTTCGTCACCGGGTTTGAAGCCCATGTAATCAACAACATCCAGAGGGGATGGCAGGTAGTCGATCACAGCGTTCAGCAATGGTTGAACACCTTTGTTCTTGAAAGCAGAACCACCCAGAACAGGTACGAAAGTCAGGGACAGACAACCCTTACGGATCAGCTTGCGCAGTGTTGGCACATCTGGTTCGTTACCTTCCAGATAGGCTTCCATTGCCTCGTCGTCCATTTCGACGGCAGCTTCGATCAGCTTGTTGCGCCATTCGTCAGCCATGTCTTTGAGGCTGTCGCGGATAGGAGCTTTGATCCAGGACGCGCCCAGATCTTCACCCTGCCACAACCACTCTTCCATGGTTACGAGGTCAACCAGACCTTCGAGCTCTGTTTCAGCACCGATCGGAATGCCCACAGGAACAGCAACCGCACCTGTACGCTCTTCAATCATGTTTACACAGTTGAAGAAGTCAGCGCCGATTTTGTCCATTTTGTTCACGAAAACCATCCGTGGAACTTTATAGCGGTCAGCCTGACGCCAAACTGTTTCTGTCTGAGGCTCAACACCGGCGTTGGCGTCGAGAACACAAACAGCGCCATCAAGCACAGCAAGGGAACGTTCAACTTCAATTGTGAAGTCAACGTGGCCAGGAGTGTCGATGATGTTCAGACGGTGCTTGGGAGTGTCGGCAGTTTCGCCGTCTTCCGTACGTTCCCAGAATGTGGTTGTCGCAGCAGAAGTGATGGTAATCCCACGCTCTTGCTCTTGCTCCATCCAGTCCATAGTGGCTGCACCATCGTGCACCTCGCCGATGTTGTGGGATTTACCCGTGTAGAACAGGATACGTTCCGAACATGTGGTCTTACCCGCATCAATATGCGCCATAATCCCGAAGTTGCGGTATAGTTCCAGTGGATATTCACGTGCCATTTGACGGGCTTCCTCTTACCAGCGGTAGTGGCTGAAGGCTTTGTTAGCCTCGGCCATTTTGTGGGTGTCTTCGCGTTTCTTGACCGCGGAACCACGAGAGTTCACAGCATCCAGAAGTTCGGATGCGAGACGCTCTTCCATGGTGTTTTCGTTGCGGGCGCGGGACGCTTTGATCAACCAACGGATCGCCAGGGCCTCACGGCGCTCGGGACGAACTTCGACAGGCACCTGATAGGTGGCACCACCCACACGACGGGAGCGAACCTCCACAGCAGGTTTGATGTTGTCGAGCGCTTCGTGGAACACTTCCACAGGCGCACGTTTGGTTTTGTCTTCAACGCGACCCAGCGCGCCATAGACGATACGCTCGGCGGCAGATTTTTTGCCGTCCAGCATCAGGTTGTTCATGAACTTAGACAGAACGCGGTCGTGAAACTTGGCGTCTGGCAGGATTTCTCTTTTTTCAGCGCGATGGCGACGTGACATATCTTGTTATCCTTACTTCGGCTTCTTCGCGCCGTATTTCGAGCGACGTTGTTTACGATCTTTAACACCTTGGGTATCCAGAACACCGCGCAGGATGTGGTAACGGACACCCGGAAGGTCTTTTACACGACCGCCGCGGATCAGAACAACAGAGTGTTCCTGAAGGTTGTGGCTTTCACCAGGGATATAAGAGATGACCTCGAAACCATTTGTCAGGCGCACTTTGGCAACCTTACGCATAGCCGAGTTCGGCTTCTTAGGTGTTGTTGTGTAAACGCGTGTACATACACCACGTTTTTGCGGGCAAGACTGCAAGTGCATCGACTTGGAGCGTTTAACTTTCGGCTGGCGCGGCTTGCGGATCAGCTGTTGGATTGTTGGCATTCGGAAACTCCGTTTTACCTATTTCAAACTCGAATAGGTGCATGATCTGTCGATCAAACACCGCGAACACGGCAGCCCGCACGAGTGTGAATGGGCTACCGCGGTTAAATTCCAGAGGATCGGGGCACAGGCCCGGATCTTGACCGCCAATGTATGGCTAGAAACGATTCCCAAAGCAGACAATCGTAGCTGTGAACGCGCGTATAAGGGGAGTCGGCTAGCCTGTCAACAGGTGGGGGGGCAGGCTGGCCGGTTACAGCCTTAGTTAGCCTGCACCGGTCCACGGTGCAAGCCGAAGCAGGCGAGAGACCCTAAAATCCGACAAAGCGCGCCATGTTTTCTACGGGCCGGCGACGGGACACGACACCATTGGCTTCAAAGCTTTCGTCCGGCCAGCCAAGGGCAACGCAGGTCATGATCACCTGATCGTCCGGGATGCCTGCATGTTCGCGTACCACAGGGGATTGCATGATCCCCTGCCCGTTGATGACAGAGCCCAGTCCCTTGGACCATGCCGCCAGCACAAGCCCGTAGGTGACAGCCCCGAGATCAAAGTGGGCGATGGTGCCGTCTACCAGATCCCGATCCAGACACACCACCACAGACACAGGGGCATCAAACTGGCGGAAGCCGCGCATGACCCAGTCCTGCCGCTTTTCCTTGTCGTGGCGTTCGATCCCCATCGCCTCGAACAGTTGAATGGCGATTTCAACCTGACGGTCGCGGTGCACCCCTTCATAGGCGCCGTGATCGACGATCTCCCGCACCGGAGGCACCCCGCCGAGCATCCGTTCCGAATTGCCTTGCCGGACGGCCTCTAGCGGCTCCCCCGTCAACACGTGAAAATGCCACGGTTGCGTGTTCATTGATGACGGGGCGCGGTTGGCCAGCGCGATGATCTCCTCAAGCAGTTCGCGCTGTACCGGTTCCTTCTTGAACCCGCGAATGCTGCGCCGTCCCTGCATTGCCTGTTCCAGATCCATCGCACTTCTCCCCTTTGTGTGTCGCAGAGAGTTTTTGCGGCGCGAGACCATCCCGTCAACACAGGAGGCAATCCGGTGGCAAACTCCGTTACGTCCCTGCACCCGAGGCCTTACCGTCAAGTCACCCCTGTTCAGACACGGAATGGAGCGATAGGCTTTTGCTTATGGCCAGCATAGATCAACCCACACTATCCCCAGCCACCCGCGCCATCGGGTATCGCTTCCGGTTGCTCTATAGCCATTTCTCCATTCAGTTGATGACACTGATCCTGCTGGGCGCAATCCTATACACGGCGCTGAACTGGGAACCGGTGTTCTTGTTGTTGATCCCCGCAGGCATCGGCGGGCAGATGCTGACAGAGTATTCCATCCACCGGCATATCTTTCACCTGCCGCCGCCCCGCAATCAGCGGCTGTTTGATCTGCTCTATCTCTGTCACTACGGGCATCACGACTTTCCAACCAACACCAAACTGTTTTTCGTGCCGATCTGGTTCATGCTACCGGTTCTGGTTGCAGGCTTTCTGATCTACTGGGCAATCTTTGCCCTGCTCGGCTTTGCCAGTGCCTTACCCATGGCGGTGGCCTTTGTCTTTGTCGGCCACGTACTGACCTTTCTGGGGTATGAGTGGTATCACATGACCGCACACCTCAATATCCGCAAATTCGCGCCCGAAGTGGCCGTGACCCGCCGCCACAACATTCACCACTTCAAGGATTTCACCCGCATGTTCCATGTCAGCTACGGCGGGCAGATTATCGACCGTGCAATGGGCACCGCGATTGATCCGGACACGCGCGAGCGCCTGTCCCGCTCCGAGTTCATCCGCACCTTGGGAATGAAACCGGATGATCCCCGTCTGATCCGTGCAAGGGAACGGTTCGCGGGCAAGCTCGGCCTGACGGAACGGCAGCTACAATCTGCACGGCGTTAACCTCCGGAACCAGCCCCAAACTGCCTGTTTCACGTGAAAAGACAATCCGCTAGGCTCTTTCCAAAGCGAAAGGATTCCTTATGCCGATTATCAACCGAATTTCCGAATTTCACACCGATATGACAAAATGGCGCCGCCATTTGCACTCCATTCCCGAACTGGATTTCGACCTACCGAAGACCTCTGCTTTTGTAGCAGAGAAGCTACGCAGCTTCGGGGTGGACGAATTGCACGAAGGCATCGCGCAGACCGGCATGGTCGCCATTATTAACGGCCAGTCCGAAGGCCCCACCATCGGTCTGAGGGCCGATATGGATGCCCTGCCCCTGAGCGAGAACAAAGACCATGCGTACAAATCGACCCACGAGGGGAAGATGCACGCGTGCGGACATGACGGACATACCACTATGCTTTTGGGGGCCGCCCGCTATCTGGCCGAGACACGCAACTTCTCCGGCCGTGTCGCGCTGATCTTCCAGCCGGCTGAAGAAGGCAGCGGCGGCGGGCGGGTGATGTGCGAAGAAGGTATTATGGACCGCTTTCACATTTCTCAGGTCTATGGCATCCACAATATGCCGGGGGTCGCGGTAGGCACATTTGCACTGAACTCCGGCGCCCTGCTGGCGGCGGCCGATACGTTCACTATCAATATCAACGGATCCGGCGGCCACGGCGCACAACCGGAAAACACCAAAGACCCGCTGATCGCCGGCGTGTCACTGGTGCAGGCCCTGCAGACCATATCCTCGCGCAATCTGGGCGGTCTTGACCGTGCGGTAATCTCTGTCGGGGAATTCGTGTCGGGCACAGCCAACAACATCGTACCGGACACCGCCTATATCTGCGGAACTGTCCGTACCTTTGACAAAGAGGTACAAGCCACCATCGCCAAACGGATGCAGGCAATCTGTGACGGTATCGCGGCGACCTTTGATGTAGAGGTTAAACTGGACTTCGAATACGGCTATCCGCCCACGATCAACCACGCGGCAAATGCGGAAATGGCCGCAGAAGTGGCCCGCTCCATCGTCGGAGAGTCTCTGGTGGATGCAGAAACAAAACCGATCCTCCCCGCCGAGGATTTTGCCTATATGCTGGAAGAACGGCCGGGCGCCTATCTGTTTCTCGGGCAGGGCGACACCGCGCCGGTGCATCATCCCGACTATGACTTCAACGACGACATCGCCCCCATCGGCGCAAGTTTCTTTGCCAAGATGGTGGAAACATTGCAACCCAGAGGCTGACAGCGCGGGGCGGTTCCTACCGCCCCCAGCTTTCAAGGTCTGTGCGTTTCAGATCAAAAGCCGTGCGCAGTTGCACGTCCACTTCTGTCTTTCCTAAGAGCTTGGTCTCGCCGGTGAACTCCGGCTTACTGTCATTGTCATGGTGAATGGTGCGCAACCAGCTTGGGCAATCCACATCGGAAAACGTGGTAAAAAACGCAGGCAGTTTGCGATGGTTGCGGGAATAGATGTTTTCGTGGGCACCGGTGCGCGTGATCATGGCCGTTCCCACCGAAAGCGGCGTGCGTTCCACGGCATCGAAGATATGGTTCTTCTGCTGCCCGATCTTCAGATAGAGCCCCCGATTGAAGCTGATCACCACGGGTGCCGCATCATCCTTAACTTGTGCCAGCTTCACAGCACGGCTGCGTACCCTTTCGATAAAGCGGGTGTCGATCATATCATCGTCGTCCAGCCGGAACGAAGTAAAGTAATCCGCGCCTGTGTCCTGTAGCGCATCATAACAGGTGCGGATCGCGCGGAACTGGGGCATGAAAGGTTTGGCAACCACCTGTCCTGGCGCCCATCCGGCCACCAGATCCCGAAGCCGGTCCTTATAGTTTTGCGGCATACTTTGGGTAATCAGGAATACGATTTTGAAATCCTGATCTGTCTGGTATTTTAAGCTGCGCAGGGCAAAATCTTCAAACAAGCGAAACCGGCGTTCCATCCGTTCAGGGGCATAGATCATCGCCTCCTGATCTTCCTGACTTTCATGGCTGTGGGCAAAGCCCCCCTTGGAAATATAGGAGAAGCGCATCACGCCGACGATCTGGTTTTTATCCGCAGTCAAAATTCACCCCTTACGCAACTGGGAGTAACCTATCGCCAAAACGGCACAGATCAAATGTCTTGCAGAAACTCTTGAGTTTTTCTTCCGCCCACCCCTAGACTTGGACAGGTTTCATTGGGGAAATTATGCAAATCATCGGCATTACGCGGTTTTCTTTCGCAACTATTGGCGGCTTCCAGATCCAGCACGACACACTGGAAGACCATATCGCCTATCTCTACGGGAAACAGCGCATGGAAGAGCGGTTTGCCTATTTCGAACACCTCTGCCTGCCAGCGCTAAGGCGCCAGACCCATCCCGATTTCACCCTTGCTGTTCTGGCCTGTAGTGAAATGCCCGCGCAGTATCTGGACCGTTTAAAAGACCTGCTGGCAGATCTGCCGCAAGCGCGGCTGTTTGTGCGCCCCCCTGCCAACCACCGCGCTGTCATGGAGGAGGTCATTGGACAGTGCAAACAGGAAAACGCGGAATGGATCGCCCATTTCCGCATGGACGACGATGACGCAGTTGCGTTGAATTTCATTGAGGATGTCCACGATCTTTTCCCGCGCCTGCGGCCGATGGCAGAACTGAAGCAACAGCTCGGGCTGGATTACACCAACGGTTATGCGCTGCGCAAAGGTGCCAAAGGACTGGAGATCAACACAAGGCAAAAGGCCAACTGGACGCCCGCTCAGGTGATCTTCCTTCCGGCGAGCGATACACGGACCCATGTGCATCTGCCCCACCAGAAGCTGAACCAGCTTATCCCGACTGTCACAATGCCCCAGCCGCTGATGTTTGTGCGCACGCAGAACGGTTCTAATGATTCCGGCGATGTTTTTCCGAAGCATTTCAGCCCTATGGAAGACGAACACCGCCGCAAGCTGAAGTTCCGTTTCGGGGTGAACGTCAAAAAGTTCCGGCAGGCCATAGAGAGGCTTTAAAATGCAAAAGCCCGACCATATGGCCGGGCTTTCGCAATTCTATAAGGCTGGAAATCAGCTTGGTTGTTCGGTGCCGTCACCGCCGTCACCAAAGCCCACGCCCAGATCTTCGCCCATAACACCGTCAGCGGCGTCAGCGGCATCAAAACCGGACATGTTGTCGTCTCCGACAGGGCCGAGCAGTGCCGCAGCTTCTTCTGCTGCTGCCTTGTTTTCCTCGATAACCTTGCCATCACGATCAGACGCGATCCGTTTGATCTGATGGGTTGCCCCACCTGTACCAGCCGGGATCAGGCGCCCTACGATCACGTTCTCTTTCAGGCCGATCAGCTTATCACGTTTGCCCTGAACCGATGCTTCGGTCAGTACACGCGTGGTTTCCTGGAACGACGCAGCCGAGATGAAGGAGCGTGTTTGCAGCGATGCCTTGGTGATACCCAGAAGGATCGGACCGCCTTTGGCTGGCTCCAGACCTTTGGCTTCCGCCTTGGCATTCACTTCGTCAAACTCTGCCTTATCGACCTGCTCACCCTTCAACAGGGTGGTGCCACCGGAATGGGAGATTTCCCATTTTTGCAGCATCTGGCGCACGATCACTTCGATATGCTTATCGTTGATCTTAACACCTTGCAGACGATACACGTCCTGAACTTCGTCGATCATATAGTCAGCCAGAGCCTCGACACCCATAATGTTCAGGATGTCATGCGGCGCCGGATTGCCGTCCATGATGTATTCGCCCTTCTGGATGAAATCACCTTCCTGAACAGGAATGTGTTTCCCTTTAGGCACCATGTATTCAACCGGTTCCAGGCTTTCGTCTGCTGGCTCGATAGAAATGCGACGCTTGTTCTTGTAGTCGCGGCCGAAGCGCACGTAACCGTCGATTTCAGCGATGATCGCGTGGTCTTTCGGACGACGGGCTTCAAACAGTTCGGCAACACGCGGCAGACCACCGGTGATGTCTTTTGTTTTTGCACCTTCACGCGGGATACGCGCAACAACGTCACCGGCTTTGACATCCTGACCGTCTTCGACGGAAAGGATCGCGTCAACAGACATGGCGTAGGATACAGGGTTGCCCGCATCGTTGCGCACCGGATCGCCGTTTTCATCCATGATAATGATTTCAGGCTTCAGATCATTGCCCTTAGGCGCAGAACGCCAGTCGGTTACGATCTTCTGGCTGATACCAGTTGCGTCATCGGTTTCGTCGCGAACAGAGATACCGGCTGTCAGGTCAACAAACTTGGTTGTACCATCTTTCTCGGCGATGATCGGCAGTGTGTAGGGGTCCCATTCATAGAGCTTGTCGCCCCGTGAAACCTTATCCCCGTCCTTCACCATGATTTTTGTACCATAGCTCAGTTTGTGGGATGCACGCTCGACACCGTGTTCATCAATGATCACAATCTCTACCGTCCGGCCCATAACGATCATTTCACCGTCACGGTTCTTCAGGATGTTCGGGTTGCGCAAATCGACAGTACCGTCAACGCTGGCTTCCTGGAAGGACTGCTGACCACCCTGCGCAATACCGCCGATGTGGAACGTCCGCATCGTCAGCTGTGTACCGGGTTCACCGATAGACTGCGCAGCGATGATGCCAACGGCCTCGCCCGGGTTCACCTGAGTGCCACGTGCCAGATCGCGGCCGTAACAGGTCGCACAAATGCCGTCTTCAGCTTCACAGGTCAGCGGCGAGCGGATTTGCATGGTGTTGACGCCGGAATTCTCGATCAGGTCAGCCATACGCTCGTCGATCAGCTCACCCCGTGGGCAGATCAGCTCTTCGGTAGCCGGATTGATGATATCCTCGTTGGTCACACGGCCAAGGATGCGCTCGGACAGGGAAGCAACAACTTCACCGTCGTTTACAGCAGCCGTAGCAGTGATCCCGCGCTCGGTACCACAATCGATTTCCCGCACGATACAGTCCTGCGCAACGTCAACCAGACGCCGTGTCAGATAACCGGAGTTCGCTGTTTTCAAAGCGGTATCTGCCAGACCCTTACGGGCACCGTGGGTGGAGTTAAAGTACTCCAGAACGGTCAGACCTTCTTTAAAGTTGGAGATAATCGGCGTTTCGATGATCTCGCCGTTCGGCTTGGCCATCAGACCGCGCATACCGCCCAGCTGTTTCATCTGTGCAGGGGAACCCCGCGCACCGGAGTGCGCCATCATGTAAACGCTGTTCGGTTCCTCTTCGGCACCGGCATCGTCCACTTTCATGGCAGAGATATCGCCCATCATGGCATCCGCAACCGCGTCGGAACACTTGGACCAGCTGTCGACAACTTTGTTGTACTTCTCGCCCTGAGTGATCAGACCGTCGAGGTACTGTTGTTCGAATTCCTTCACCTGATCACGGGTGTCGTTCACGATCGCCCATTTGCTGTCAGGGATAACCATGTCGTCCTTGCCGAAGGAAATACCGGCCTTGAACGCTTCACGGAAACCAAGGGTCATGATCTGGTCACAGAAGATTACCGATTCCTTCTGACCGCAATAACGGTAGACGGTATCAATCACCTCACCCACTTCTTTCTTCCGCAGCAGACGGTTGACGATGTCAAACGGTGCTTTGGCGTTCAGAGGCAGCAGAGCACCCAGACGGACACGGCCAGGAGTGGTTTCATAGCGTACAAAGATGGTGTTACCTTCTTCGTCCACCTGCTCCATCCGGCAGTTGATCTTGGTGTGCAGGTGCACAATGCCCGCGTCCAGCGCGTGGTTCACTTCCTGCTCGGACGCAAAGGTCATGCCCTGACCTTTCATGCCCTCGCGTTCCATGGTGATGTAGTAAAGACCCAAAATCATGTCCTGCGAAGGAACGATGATCGGCTTACCGTTGGCCGGCGACAGAACGTTGTTTGTGGACATCATCAGAACACGCGCTTCCAGCTGGGCCTCAAGGCTCAGAGGAACGTGAACCGCCATTTGGTCGCCGTCAAAGTCGGCGTTAAACGCGGAACAGACCAGCGGGTGAAGCTGAATGGCTTTACCTTCGATCAGCGTGGGTTCGAATGCCTGAATGCCAAGACGGTGCAGCGTTGGCGCACGGTTCAGCAGAACAGGGTGTTCACGGATCACTTCGTCCAGAATATCCCAAACCTCGGGGCGTTCTTTTTCGACGATCTTTTTGGCTTGCTTGACTGTGCTGGACAGACCTTTGGCCTCTAGACGGGAGTAGATGAACGGTTTGAACAGCTCCAGCGCCATCTTCTTGGGAAGACCACATTGGTGCAGTTTCAGTTCCGGACCTGTCACAATCACCGAACGACCGGAGAAGTCGACCCGTTTCCCCAAAAGGTTCTGACGGAAACGGCCCTGCTTACCTTTCAGCATGTCGGACAGGGATTTCAGCGGGCGCTTGTTGGCACCGGTGATCACCCGACCACGACGGCCGTTGTCAAACAACGCGTCCACAGATTCCTGCAGCATCCGCTTTTCGTTACGCACGATAATATCAGGCGCACGCAGTTCGATCAGACGTTTCAGACGGTTGTTCCGGTTGATCACACGACGGTAAAGGTCGTTCAGATCGGAAGTGGCAAAGCGGCCACCATCCAGCGGCACCAGCGGGCGCAGCTCTGGCGGGATCACAGGGATCACGGTCAGGATCATCCATTCCGGACGGTTGCCGGATTCCAGGAAGGATTCCACAACTTTCAGGCGTTTGATGATCTTCTTCGGCTTCAGTTCACCAGTTGCTTCGGCCAGATCAGCACGCAGCTGTTCGGCTTCTGCTTCCAGATCGATGTTAGCCAGCATTTCACGAATGGCTTCCGCACCGATACCTGCGTTGAACGCGTCTTCGCCATAGACATCTTGCGCGTCCATGAACTCTTCTTCGTTCATCATCTGACCGTAGTTGAGGTCAGTCAGGCCCGGCTCGATCACAACGTATTGTTCAAAATACAGAACACGCTCCAGCTCGCGCAGGGTCATGTCCAGCATCAGACCGATGCGGGATGGCAGGGATTTCAGGAACCAGATGTGCGCAACAGGTGCTGCCAGTTCAATGTGGCCCATACGCTCACGACGTACTTTTTGAAGCGTAACTTCAACACCACATTTCTCACAGGTCACACCGCGGTATTTCATCCGCTTGTATTTGCCGCACAGACATTCATAGTCCTTGATCGGGCCAAAAATCCGCGCACAGAACAGGCCGTCCCGTTCTGGCTTGAAGGTCCGGTAGTTGATTGTCTCGGGCTTTTTGATCTCACCGTAGGACCAGCTCAGGATCCGCTCTGGCGAGGCCAGAGAGATCTTGATTTCGTCAAAGGTTCGAGGCGCCTGGACGGGGTTAAACGGGTTGTTCGTGATTTCTTGGTTCATTTTTTGATCCTAATCTCGATTTCCAAAGGGAGTAAGGCGCGGGCGCCTTACTCTGTCTCCGCGTCCAGCAGCTCGACATTCAAGCCAAGCGAGCGGATCTCTTTCACGAGAACGTTGAACGATTCCGGAATACCGGCCTCGAAATTGTCCTCGCCTTTGACGATGGCTTCATAAACCTTGGTCCGGCCTGCAACGTCATCCGATTTCACCGTCAGCATTTCCTGCAGGGTGTAAGCGGCGCCGTAGGCTTCCAGTGCCCAGACTTCCATCTCACCGAAGCGCTGACCACCGAACTGCGCCTTACCACCCAGCGGCTGCTGTGTGACGAGCGAGTATGGGCCAGTCGAACGGGCGTGGATTTTGTCGTCCACAAGGTGATGCAGCTTTAGCAGGTATTTCACGCCGACAGTTACAGGGCGGGCGAATTGCTCACCTGTGCGACCGTCAAACACGATGGACTGACCGGAGGTTTCGAAACCGGCACGGGTCAGCGCGTCGTTAACGTCAGCCTCTTTGGCCCCATCAAATACCGGCGTTGCAATTGGAACACCGTTGGTCACGTTACCAGCCGCTTCGAGGAACTCTGTCTCGGTCATGTCTTCGATGACTTCGGCATAGAGATCTTCGCCATAAGCGGTTTTCATCGCGTCCCGAACAGGGGTCATATCCCCGGTGCGGCGATAGTCGCGCAGGGCTTCGGAAATGCTCTGACCCAAGCCGCGTGCGGCCCAACCCATGTGCGTTTCCAGAATCTGACCAACGTTCATCCGCGAAGGCACACCCAGCGGGTTCAGACAGAAGTCAACCGGCGTACCATCGGCAAGGAACGGCATGTCCTCGATCGGAACAACGCGGGAGATAACCCCTTTGTTGCCGTGACGGCCGGCCATTTTATCACCCGGTTGCAGCTTGCGCTTCACCGCAATGAAGACTTTGACCATCTTCATCACACCCGGTGGCAGATCATCGCCGCGACGGACTTTTTCCACCTTGTCTTCGAACCGTGCTTCCAGAGCCTTCTTCTGCACTTCGTATTGTGCATTGAGGGCTTCAACCTCGGCAGCTTCCTTGTCGTCGGACAGGGCCAGTTGCCACCATTGGCCACGGCTCAGGCTTTCCAGCAGTTCTGCATCAATGGTCGAACCGGCTTTGACACCCTTTGGACCTTTGACAGCAACCTTTCCCTCAACCATGGAACGCAGACGCGCATAGATGTTACGGTCAAGGATGACCATCTCATCGTCGCGGTCGCGGCTCAGGCGTTCGACTTCTTCACGCTCGATTTGCAGCGCACGTTCGTCTTTTTCAACGCCGTGACGGTTGAACACACGAACTTCTACAACAGTACCGTAGTCCCCCGGTGGCAGACGCAGGGAGGTATCCCGAACATCGGACGCTTTCTCACCAAAGATGGCACGCAGAAGTTTTTCTTCCGGCGTCATCGGGCTTTCGCCTTTTGGTGTGATCTTACCAACCAGAATATCCGCAGGACCAACCTCGGCACCGATGTAAACGATACCGGCTTCGTCCAGATTGCGCAGGGCTTCTTCACCTACGTTCGGAATATCACGGGTGATTTCCTCTGGGCCAAGCTTCGTATCACGGGCCGCCACTTCGAATTCCTCGATGTGGATAGATGTGAACACGTCATCCTTCACGATCCGTTCGGAGATCAGAATGGAGTCCTCATAGTTGTAGCCGTTCCAAGGCATAAACGCGACGAGGATGTTCTTACCCAGTGCCAGTTCCCCCAGATCGGTGGAAGGACCATCGGCAATAACTTCGCCACCGGAAACCTTGTCACCCACCTTCACCAACGGTCGCTGGTTGATACAGGTGTTCTGGTTCGAGCGCTGGAACTTGCGCAGACGGTAGATATCCACGCCCGGATCGCCCGGTTCCAGATTCTCAGTGGCACGTACAACGATACGCATCGCGTCAACCTGGTCGATGATACCACCACGGCGAGCCGTGATCGCAGCACCGGAATCCCGTGCAACAACTTCTTCGATACCTGTTCCCACGTAAGGCGCTTCGGCCTTAACCAGAGGAACAGCCTGACGTTGCATGTTCGAACCCATCAATGCGCGGTTGGCGTCATCGTTTTCAAGGAACGGGATCAGCGAGGCCGCAACAGACACCAGCTGTTTTGGCGAAACGTCGATATAGTCGATGTTGGACGGCTGTGTCAGCATGTATTCACCGGCCTGACGGGAAGACGCCAGATCGTTGGTGAACCGGCCTTCTTCGTCAAGCTGCGCGTTGGCCTGCGCCACAGTATAGCGCATTTCCTCGGTCGCGGACATGTACTGCACTTCATCCGTCACCTTGGAGTCCGTCACTTTACGGTAAGGCGTTTCAATGAAGCCGTATTTGTTCACACGGGCAAAAGACGCCAGCGAGTTGATCAGACCAATGTTCGGACCTTCCGGCGTTTCAATCGGACACATACGACCGTAGTGTGTCGGATGCACGTCGCGCACTTCAAAGCCGGCACGTTCGCGGGTCAGACCCCCAGGCCCAAGCGCAGACAGGCGGCGCTTGTGTGTCACTTCGGACAGCGGGTTGGTTTGGTCCATGAACTGGGACAGCTGGGAAGAGCCGAAGAATTCACGTACAGCCGCAGCAGCCGGTTTCGCGTTGATCAGGTCTTGCGGCATAATCGTGTCGATTTCGACAGAGGACATACGTTCCTTGATCGCACGTTCCATGCGCAGCAGGCCAACACGGTACTGGTTTTCCATCAGTTCGCCAACGGAACGCACACGACGGTTGCCAAGGTGGTCGATATCGTCGATGTCGCCCTTGCCGTCGCGCAGGTCAACCAGCGCCTTGATGACGGCGATGATGTCTTCCTTGCGCAGCGTGCGCTGGGTGTCTTCCGCATCCAGTTGCAGACGCATGTTCATCTTAACACGGCCAACAGCGGACAGGTCGTAACGCTCGGAATCAAAGAACAGCGTGTCAAACAGCGCAGAGGCTGCTTCAACGGTCGGTGGCTCACCCGGACGCATGACGCGGTAGATGTCCATCAGCGCTGTGTCACGGTGGTGGTTCTTGTCCACAGCCATGGTTGTGCGGATGTACGGACCAACGTTGACGTTGTCGATGTCCAGAGTCGGTACATCGGTCACACCGTTTTCCAGCAGAAGCTGGATGGTGCCGCCGTTGATTTCGCCATCTTTGTCATATTCCAGCGTCAACTCGTCACCGGCTTCGACCCAAATCTCGCCGGTTTCTTCGTTGATGATGTCTTTGGCTGCAAAACGGCCAGCCAGATGCTCGAACGGGACGAGGATTTCGGAAACCTTGCCCTCGTCTTTCAGCTTCTTAACGGTGCGCGGAGTGACCTTCTTGCCAGCTTCGGCAATCACTTCGCCGGAATCAGCGTCTACAATGTCGTAAGACGGTTTGGTGCCGCGGATCCGGTCCGGGAAGAATTTGGTTGCCCAACCCTTCTGCCCTTTGACCAGACGGAAGTTCACCGTGTCATAATACGCATCACAGATGCCTTCCTGATCCAGACCCAGCGCGTACAGCAGGGTTGTCACAGGCAGTTTGCGGCGACGGTCGATCCGTGCGTAAACCACATCTTTGGCATCAAATTCAAAGTCCAGCCACGACCCGCGGTAAGGGATGATCCGCGAAGCAAACAGCAGTTTACCGGAAGAGTGGGTTTTACCCTTGTCGTGGTCAAAGAACACACCGGGGGAGCGGTGCATCTGGGAAACGATCACCCGCTCTGTGCCGTTCACAACGAACGTCCCGTTTTGTGTCATCAAAGGCATGTCGCCCATGAACACGTCTTGTTCCTTGATATCCTTGACGGATTTCGCGCCTGTATCCTCGTCGATATCAAACACGATCAGACGCAGTGTCACTTTCAAAGGCGCACTGTAGGTCATGTCCCGCTGCTGACATTCCTCAACATCGTATTTCGGACGTTCCAGTTCGTATTTCACGAACTCCAGAATGGCGGTTTCGTTGAAATCCTTGATCGGGAAAACCGACTGGAATACGCCTTGGATACCTTCACCATCAGTGTGGGTTTCCTGATCGCCGGAGCGCAGGAAAAGATCGTAAGAGCTTTTCTGCACTTCGATGAGGTTTGGCATATCCAAAACTTCACGAATTTTGCCATAGTATTTACGGATACGTTTAAAGCCAGAATGGGTCTGAGCCATGCGCGTCGTCACCTTATCATATGTCCACCAGTCACAATCGTTGGGCACCGATTGATCATGATCCCATCAACACGAGATAATTCCATTCTTGCGAGAGTTCCCAAACCTTCGCACCCGAATTAATCCCGCGTCTTTCAAGAGGTCTGGGGATCAGGCCCCTTGAAAGACGCGTCGTCGATTGTCCGTTTTCGGCATTCACCTGCTACAGACGTGAGCGGCTGAACCCGCAAATTTGCGGATCCAGCCATGTTTTCAAACCGCCGAACCGAAGTTCGGGCCGAATTACTTGAGTTCGATCTCAGCGCCAGCTGCTTCCAGCTTGGTTTTGATTTCTTCAGCTTCAGCTTTGGTTGCGCCTTCTTTGACAGCTTTGCCGCCAGCTTCAACCAGGTCTTTTGCTTCTTTGAGGCCCAGGCCAGTGATGGCGCGAACTTCTTTGATGACGTTGATTTTCTTGTCACCAGCAGATTTCAGGATGACGTCAAACTCGTCTTTTTCCTCAGCAGCAGCGCCACCAGCGTCTGCAGCACCGGCAACCATTACAGCGCCACCAGCAGCAGGCTCGATGCCGTACTCGTCTTTCAGGAGAGTTTTCAGTTCTTGTGCTTCCAGCAGGGTCAGACCTACAATGCTTTCAGCGAGTGCTTTGATATCAGCCATTTGATATTTCCGTTTCCGTTAGATTGTGTTTTCCGGTGTGGTTTACGTATTGTCCCACCGGCCTCACATTTGCAGTTATTGTTATGCAGCCTCTGCCTTTTCCTCGATCGTCGAGAGGATACTCGCGATGTTGGAGGCAGGCGCGCCAATCGCACCAGCGATATTGGAAGCAGGTGCCCCGATACAACCAACGATGGAAGCAATAAGCTCCTCGCGGGATGGCATCGCAGCAACGGCTTTCACACCGGCAACGTCCAGAAGGTTATCTCCCATAGACCCGCCAAGAATTACGAGCTTGTCGTTTTCCTTAGCGAAGGCTTCTGTGGCTTTCGCCGCAGCAACCGGATCTTCGGAGTATGCAAAAACGGTCATACCTGACAGCAGGTCTTTGACGCCTTCACATGGGGTGCCCTCAAGAGCGATTTTGGCGAGCTTGTTTTTGGCAACACGTACAGAACCACCGACTTCACGCATGCGCGCACGGTAGTCTTGCATTTCTGCAACTGTAAGACCGACATAGTGGGATACGACCACTACACCAGAGTCCGTGAAGATTTGGCCGAGTTCACCGACCACTGCTTCTTTTTGGGCTCTATCCACAGTATTGCTCCAAATTATGGAGAGCTTGCGCCCTCCGGCTCGTTTTCACCAGATCTGCCGAGGCATCTCTGGCACTTAGGGTCCTTAATTACGGTTCCCTCCCAAAACGCCCGAGGCTTCCACCACGTGCTTTTGTTCGTTCACCGTCTCAGGCAAGAAATTAAGCAGGAAACCTGCACTCACCGTCTTGGACGAAAGCAGAAAAAGCGCACGACGAATCGCACGCTTCACTGCGTTGCCTTACCTAACCGCCCTGAGCCCGATTGCCAAGCCCCCAACGGCGGGAATACGCCGAATGGTTAAAATCCGTGCGCAATGATCAGGCCGCATGGAGTGCTTTGTTATTTTTAACATGCCGCGCGATCAGTTGCTTCCTGTTGGCGCCCTCAAGAATAGGACGGGCGGGTATTCCGGCTGTCATCATCAAGTCCGGAAACAGGGACGTTATCTCGCTCACGCTGTCTTGTCCTATCGAATATAGCGCCTGCTCCCCCGTCATCAAGGACTCTGTCGGCATGCCGTTCGCATAGATCACTTCGTGGCGATCCAGCAGAAGGTGATAATATGTCACGACTTCCCCCGCCGCCCCCAAGGAAACACCTTCAAGATCCAGCAGGAATTTGGCTGCCACAAATGCTTCGGAGACGCCGGTAATACGTCGTGTAATACGCGAACGGGCCAGAATTCTGTGCTGCTGGGAAACCACCAGCTCCTGAGCTGGCAAATTGATCCCCAGAGCCCCCGCACGAATGTGCACGGGGCGCAATCCGTCCTTGGCAACACAGTGTGTTGTTCCGATCCAGCGGATCGGTTGAAATCCGTGATCCTGCGTCTTGACCAGATCGCCCACAGCCAGTTCCTGAATAGCCCTCGGGCCTTTCTGTGTGCTGATCATCATACCCGTCGTGAAACACGTCACGAAATCCGCAGATTCACGGTTCGCAGTCAGACCGAGATAACGGTTACCAGCAAGGCTATCGAGCGTGAGGGACCGGATCGGCGCAGCTTCCAGAACAGCCTGATCAGCGTTCGCGGTAAATTCCGGGGCCAGATATGTATTGCCATCTGTATCCTGAAAAACCACAGCTGTGATCTGGGCAGTGCTGCCATCAACATAGGTCACTGTGGCATTGTAAACTGCCGAAGCATCAAAAGTCTGATCCGGACCGCCATCTATGCGGAAGGTTTCGGAAGGGTCATTCGCCTGATCATAAGCTGTAGCAACCCCGCCCGACGATCCTGTGGAGCCGGGGGAAAATTCCTTCACCTGATTGGCAAGTGCATCACCTTCCGACCCGAACGTCAGCCCGACGAGTTCGTCGGCATCTTCTGCCGTATAGTTGCCTTCCCGCGTATCGATATCCGCAAGCTGTCCCAAATAGAGAACATTGAATACTTCTGCCATCGTCTTTCTTTCCCGTGCCAAGCCCGCCACAGGATGCGATGTAGAGTATTAAAGTTAATTGAAAACCACCCTAACCGGAAAAAATTAGCGCGCGTAAAGTTAACAATAGATGAATCCACGGAAAACCCCACGCAACCCATTGGGATCAGTATGTTTTTCTCGCTCAGATTTAAACGGAGGGTTTTAATAAAATCACTTTAGATGACGCGAGGTCATGTGATTTTGGGGTGTCAGGGGCGGTTTCAAACGACCGCCCCTGACGAAATTCAATGCGGCTTAGTCAGCCAGCGCACCTGCAACATCAACAGAAACACCCGGGCCCATTGTAGAGCTGAGGTTGATCCGTTTCATGTACGCGCCTTTGGAACCGGCAGGTTTGGCTTTCTGAACAGCGGAAACAAACGCTTTTACGTTCTCAACCAGCTGCTTTTCGTCGAAAGAGGCTTTGCCAACGCCAGCGTGTACAACACCGGCTTTTTCAACTTTGAACTGGACTTCACCGCCTTTGGCAGCTTCCACAGCGGATTTAACATCCATAGTCACTGTGCCAACTTTCGGGTTTGGCATCAGGTTGCGCGGGCCAAGCACCTTACCCAGACGACCAACGATAGGCATCATGTCCGGGGTCGCGATGCAGCGATCAAATTCGATCTTGCCGCTTTGGATGGTTTCCATCAGGTCTTCTGCACCAACGATGTCTGCGCCGGCAGCTTGTGCTTCTTCTGCTTTCGGACCACGGGCAAATACAGCAACGCGTACTGTTTTACCTGTGCCGTTCGGCAGGGTCACAACGCCACGAACCATCTGGTCGGCGTGACGTGGGTCAACACCAAGGTTCAGAGCGATTTCAACGGTTTCGTCGAATTTGGCTGTAGCGTTGTTTTTAACCAGGGATACGGCTTCTTCTACAGAAACGTTTTCCTTGCCAGCGAATGCCTCACGAGCGGCAGTAGTTCTTTTACCGTACTTAGCCATTACTTCACCTCGATGCCCATAGAACGGGCGGAGCCCAGAATGATCTTCATCGCAGCTTCGATGTCGTTCGCGTTCAGGTCTTTCATTTTCGCTTCAGCGATTTCTTTAACCTGTGCAACGGACACGGAACCTACAGTCTCGCGACCAGGCAGTTTCGCACCGGACTTCAGTTTCGCAGCCTTGCGCAGGTAGTAGGACGCAGGCGGAGTCTTGATGTCCATAGTGAAGGATTTGTCGACGTAATAAGTAATCACGGTCGGGCATGGCGCACCTGGCTCCATGTCGGCTGTCTTCGCGTTGAACGCTTTACAGAATTCCATGATGTTGATGCCCCGTTGACCCAGTGCAGGGCCCACAGGTGGGGATGGGTTGGCTTGACCAGCTTTAACTTGCAGCTTCATCGTGCCAGCGACTTTTTTAGCCATTACGGCCTCCTTTGTCATCGGTGGACTTGCGCCCACCCTACAAGCAGTGACGCGTCACTGCTCTTTGGTTAGCGTGGTGCGGATCCTTGCGCGCGCGCAGATCACCTCCCACAAATGAACGGGCCTTCACCCGCAAGGCAGGGTCTCCCCTGCCGCCCACTCAGGTTTGTTTGGAAACCTGTGTGTATTCCAGTTCGACCGGTGTTGCGCGGCCGAAAATCGAAACAGTTACCTTCAGACGAGAGTTCTCTTCGTCCACATCTTCCACCATACCGGCGAAGCCTTCGAACGGGCCGTCTGTTACATTCACGTTTTCGCCAACCTCGAAAGAGATCAGGGTCCGCGGACGTTCCGCGCCTTCCTCAACCTGATTCAGGATGGCAGCAACCTCGCGGTCGCGCATCGGGCTCGGTTTGCCGGGCTGCCCCAGAAAGCCTGTGACGCGGTTGATATTGTTGATCAGGTGATACCCCTTTTCGGACATCTCCATGCGCACCAAAACGTAACCCGGCATAAAGCGGCGTTCGGTCGGAACCTTTTTGCCACGGCGCACTTCGATCACTTCTTCGGTCGGGACGAGAACCTCAACGATTTCGTCCTCAAGCCCTTCCTGAGCCACCGCTTCTCTGATCGCTTCGGCAATCTTTTTCTCAAAATTTGAGAGCACAGAAACCGAATACCAACGTAACGCCATTTCGCCTGACACCTTTGCCACGGCGGGACATCCCGCCAGAATTCATTAAAATACAGATGCTTTCACATCCCGAACCCGACAGAAAAAGGGCGCACAATCCGAATCTATGCACGCCATTTCAGTTGGGATGGGGCCATCTACCCCGTCGCAGCCTTTAATTCAAGCCGCCAATGACAGAATAGTGGTCAGGATCAACTGGGTGATCTGGTCCACGCCAAAGAAAAACAGGGCGAACAGAAAGGCCATAACAAAGACCATGCCGGTTGTAATCATCGTTTCACGACGGGTTGGCCAGACGATTTTCGCCACTTCGGCCCGAACCTGCTGTGCAAACTGCATCGGATTTGTAACAGCCATGTCCGGCTCCTCTTTTACATGCAAGTGTGCAGATACGCCGGAACACTACAAAGTTCAAGGGGCCCTGTGCACCTGTGATGTGTTTCGACCTAAGCCATCCCCTGCCCGAGAAGCTCTGCTTCGTGGGCTTTCAGGCTGAAACGCGCTGCAGGACCATAGGCGGCCGGTGTCTCGGCGAGTTCGGGAAACAACGACAGGATTTCAGCGCGCGCTTCTTGTGAAACTGCATCCAGCGCCAGTTCGCCGGGATGGAAGCTTTCGGCTGCGGCACCGTTAGCGTGCACAATCTGATGGGTGTCAAATAGCATATGGAAATATTCGACCTCCGGCATTTCGGCGCGGTAGACACCGTCCCAGCTGAGCAGATGTTTGGCAGGAACCAGAACTTCCTTTTCGCAGAAAAGCAATTCCGCAATGGGGCCGGATACCAGCAAGCGGTGCTGCGGACTGACAACCAGATCACTGTGATTTCCAAGAACGCCTTTGGAAATCACGATTGGCGCGAAATCGGCCACAGCAGGGACTTTACGCGAACCGATCCAGCGGATTTGCTGCAACCCGTTGTCGAGTGTCAGGATCTGATCCCCCTCGGACAGATCCTCGATACACGCCTCACCACTGTGGGTCAGGATTTTTGTGCCACGGGCAAAACAGATGATATTCTCAATCTGCGAGAAATCCACCCGCGTGCCATCCAGCAGAAAGGCATATCCGGTAAGACCGCCATTGGCATCATCGGCATCGGTGATGACCATGGAGCCTTTTTGCAGCTGTCCGGCGAAATCGATTGTATCGCCTGCGCCGGTTTCATCACCCTCACCACCGAAGATCGTGATCGGGCCCGACTGGTCCTGCGTTACATCAATGGTAAAGGTATCGTCCCCGTCCCCACCGTAGGCCAGATCGGATTTACCAAGGTACAGCACATCACTGCCCTGATCCCCGTGAAGCGTATCGGTTCCGTCGCCGCCGGTGATCGTATCCGCACCGGCCCCGCCATAGAGCAGATCCGCAGCCGCGCCGCCGTCGATCATGTCGACATCATCGCCGCCATAAACCGTGTCGGCACCATCGCCGCCGTTCAGCGTATCTGCTCCGGCCCCGCCGTAAAGGGTGTCCGCCCCTGCACCGCCGTCAATGCTGTCTGCACCGGCGCCGCCATCCAGAGAATCACCACCGGCGCTCCCTACGATGGTATCGTCCCCGCCACCGCCTTCAATCGACACGCCACTGTTAGAAGCCGAAGCATCTACAGTGTCCGCATAATCGGTCAGCACAAGGACTTCCATTTCAGAGAAGGTCGCTGTATCCGAACCGTCCGTCAGGGTTCCGGCCTCGTCACCGGTGTAGTTCACATCAACGCCGGTCGTCAGTGCCGAGGCATCTACTGTGTCATTATCACCGCCGCCTTCGCCACCCGAGATGGTGTCGTTTCCAAATCCATCGCCAAGGATGAAGGTGTCTTCGTCGTCACCACCAAATAAGGTATCGTCGCCACCAAGTCCGGTCAGGATGTCATTGCCCGCGCCACCATAAAACACATTGGTGTAACCCGGTCCCTGCCCGTCGTAGCCTGTCAGCACATCGTCAAAAGAAGAGCCGATCAGACCGTCGATGCCACCGTAGACATCCCCTTCGGCGTCTCCGCCGCTACCGGTTGCTGTGGTCAGGTTAACGGTCACGCCAGACGCCGAACTGCTGTAATCCGCGTAATCCATACCGGATCCGCCAAAGAGCGTATCCGCACCGCCGCCGCCCGCCAGCGTGTCATCCCCGTCCCCGCCGACAAGTGTATCCGCGCCGGAACCGCCAATTAGGGAATCCGCACCGGCACCGGCGTCTACAGAAACGGCCTGCGTCGTGGCAGAGGCATCAACCGTGTCATCCTGACCGGTCAACACCAGTTCTTCGATTTCCGAGAAAGTCGCAATCTGGCCGGTGGCGTCGTTGATCGTACCGGCCTCGTTACCGGTATAGGTAACATCCATGCCACTGGTCAGGGCAGACCCGTCGATCGTGTCGCTGTCCGTACCACCTTCGCCACCGACAATGCTGTCGTTGCCAAGATTGTCGCCAAGCTGGAACACATCGGCGTCATCGCCGCCATAAAGAGTGTCATCGTCTTCGCTGGCGTTGATCGTGTCCGATCCAGTCCCGCCAAAGACCGTATCGTTGTCAACGCCGGCATCAATGCTGTCATTGCCGGCTCCGGCCTCGATAACATCATCATTGGCGCCAAGTGGAACGGCATCAAAATGGATGTCGGTCAGCAGCATCTTCTGCCCGCCGGTCCCGAGGTTGTCATAATCAATAACGATGGACGCAACCGGACCATCGACTTCGATCATGACCGACCCGTCGGCCTCGGTCTCGCTATCGTTGCCCGCCCCACCCGTGATGACATTGCCCGACACGGTTTCATTGCCAAGAACGGTGAAGGTGACCGGCACCTCGTTTCCAGCCGCATCATAGGCGTAGACGCCGACTACATCCTGCCAGTTACTTGTGTCGAGATCGTTGATGAAGAACTTTACGTTCTCCACCTCGTCCCGCATCCCCGAGCCTGTGACCGAAGAGAAATTTATTGTGGTGGTCGAGGTATCCCCGACCCCGCCAACACCGCGGATTTCGATGCCCGACGTGGAGTCGAAGGTGCTATCGCCCCCGACGTACTGGTTCCCATGCTCCAGCGAAATCGTATCGGAGTTTCCATCATCCACAAAGGATATGTCCACCTCGATCCCGTTGACCGTATCGTTGACACCGGAAAAGACATCCTGTTCGTCCGCGCCTTGTGCCTGCCAACTGAAAACCGATTCAACAGGCGGATCTGTCAGACTGTCATTATTGTCTACCTGATCGCCATCGGGATCACTGTTGTAACTGTCATCAATGACGTCATCACCGGCAGTGCCATCGACGGTCCCGTCCCCGAGATCAGAGGTATAATCGGCAAAGGTAAACACCGCATCGCCCGCTGTGGCATCAGGCTCGCTGTCAAAGGCGACTGTGCGATATGTGGTTCCAACCGAGAGCGGCTGCTCCGACAGGGTGTAATAACCGGAAGCATCACCGGAAGAGACGTGGAAAGTTACGATCTGGAAGATTTCACCGGTGGAGGTGTCCTCAATAGTCCAGACCTCCTCGGCGCTGACGGCAACACCGGTCGAAGTATTTCCGCCGATGGAAATGTCTACTGTAGCGGTTTCACCGGCTGTATCATCTTCGAGCGATGCGCCTTCGACACCGGTCCCGTTGTCAGTGATTGTGGCAGTGCCCGATGAATTGGCCGGACCGTTGTACGTCGCCGTTCCATTCGCATTGCGCGAAAAGACGAAGTACGGGTCAAAGTTGTAAATTCCGACTGTATAGTCAGCCATTGTTCCGCCTCAAGCCATAAGCACCTGTCACAATCTCCGCTGGTAGGGTGCCCGAATTCCTTTCCCCATCAGTGACAGGGGAATGTGTCAGAAAGGCGGCTTGAAGCTTCCAGCAACCGGAGTGGGAAGTAATATCTGTGATTTAGATGCAACTAAATTCAAACTTGAACCAATTCTTAGCTATTTGGCGCGCGTCAAATTTAAGTGACCATAGGTCAAGTAGCCAACCAGAGCATTGTGCAGCAAAAGTTGCCGAATCAACAGCTCTCTGGAGCGTAATTCGTCTATCAGTATGTATAGAAGACTAATCTGGCAGGGGCTGAGGGACTCGAACCCACGACCCTCGGTTTTGGAGACCGATGCTCTACCAACTGAGCTAAACCCCTAGAACCAGATTGAGTGGTGGCGTAACGGCAAAACGGCTTTGATGCAAGAGGGGAAAACGGTTTTGGCGCTGCTTTCTGCGGGAAACTGCGGGAAAGTTCCCTGCAGCGAAACAGCCTAACGCAGCCAGTCCAGTTGTTTGATTATGGCCCATGGCGCCCCATAGTCCTGACGGTCCCCCGTGTTCATCTGGTTTACCGTCACATGCAGGTTCAGAACCAGCACGATCAACAATAGCGGCCAGCCCAAAATCCGGTCCAGACGGCCAGCCGCAGAAGGATCGGCACGGAGCAGGGAAATCACGCACAGAAAACCGATCAGCACGGAAACCGCCCCGAAGCGAACGACGTCGAAAGCTATGATATTCAGACTGAGCGGTGCAAGGATCGCACCCGCCAAAAGCAGCCGTGTCAGCGCACCCGCGGTCTCTGGTAACAGGCGCAAATTGATCACAATAAGCCAGAGCGACATGACCAGCAGGGGCAACCCGTCAAACAGTACCCAACTCCGGTAATCCAGCATCCCGCGTTTTTCGGCCATCATCACCATATTGTCCGAAAACGTCCGTTCCATCACGACCGTAGCCTCGGGCTCTGCCGAGAACTCTGATTTGGCTTCAATATGGGCGATATAATCCGCGACTTCCTCCTGTGGAAGTTGGCCCCAGACTGACAAGATGAAAAGGGCGGCAAATCCCACAACCAAGGGTCCAAGGGCGATCAGGGCATGGCGCGCAGTCGGGCGAGACAACCAGATGTCATAAACCAGAAACACCGCGAAATAAGGCAGCATGACCTCATGCATGAACATTCCGGCGAAGACTGCCAGACAGCGCAAAAAGACACCAATGGTGCTGCGAGGATCGAAGAAAAGAACGAGTGAAACAACCCCGATCAATGCAAGATCGATATATCCGGTGCTTGCAACAAGCGCTGAAAAAGCGAAGGAGCAAACAAATAGAAGCATCCAGCGCGCCACGGCAAAACTAACGGCGCTCCATTTGGCGAAAACCGCCAGCAAGGCTGCCAGCCCCACCAGCGTAAGAACGGCACTGGCAGCAAATATCTCGGACTTCGAGACAGTCTCCCCCCAGAAAAGGTTCAGAACCTCCCCCCAGAATCCGCGCCGTACCAGACCGTTCTCATAGTCGAAAATCAATACGGTGGCAGTAAAGGAATTGGGCGGGAACAAATTGCGCAGCAAGGCCAGTGCAACCACAACCCAGATCAGGCGCATGATCCACAGCGGTGGCTTGTCAGTGGCGCGGACCTCCACAGGAGTGATTGGGCTGCTTTGTGGATTTTTCACTGACAGGCCCGGCACTTAGGGAACAAGATGTTCACGGATCAAGTAGGATGCAGAGGTTTTGATCGCCTGCCGCGCCTCGATAAATTCCATACCCAGAACCTCTGCTGCGGCGGAATTATCTAGCGGGATTTCCTGCCCAAGCGAGGGTATAATCCCCGCAATCGTCTTGTCGAACATCCCCATCAAACGCATCACCCAATCCGGTGCAAGACGGGTTGCAATCTTGCGGTCAGGGTATTCTGCCTTCAGCAAGAGCGCGATGTCTTGCATCCACATGAACCGTTCCGACCCGATAAACCGGCTGCCTGCGCTTTCAGGACGTTGCAAGGCGCGCACGTGCATCAGGGCAATGTCCCGAACATCCACAACAGCCATACCAAGATTTGGAACCATTGGATCCTTACCGGACAACAACCGCGCAACCACTTTGAGAGAAGTGCCGATCTTTGTGTCAAGCGGTGGCCCCAGAACCAGAGAGGGATTGATCGTCGTCAGTTTCATCTCGGGGTATTCGCGTACAAAATTCCACGCTGCCTTTTCCGCTTTTGTCTTCGACCTGGAATAAGGGGTTGCCAGCGGGGAGTTGGATTCCGACCAGTCTGTTTCATTGTACCGGTTACGCCCCGCAGCAAGGCGCTTGTTATAGATTGCCGCAACTGAAGAGGTGAGGATCACCCTCTCCACTCCTGCGGCCTGTGCAGCGGTCAAGGCGCGCAGGGTACCGTCAACGGCGGGTTTGATCAGGTCGTCTTCGTGCAGGGGCGGTGTCATTGGAAAAGGAGAGGCAGTGTGGATCAAAGCCTGACACCCTTTGAGCGCTTCGTCCCATCCATCATCTTCATTCAGATCAAGCGTACAAAACACCAGCCGGCTTTCCAGATCCGTTGTGTCTTTGGCGTGGGCCACCATCGCATCCATAATCTCGGCACTGCGAGAGGGCGTACGCACAGAAGCGCGGACGTCAAAGCCTTCGTTCAACAACTGGAGAATGACGTGCTTTGCGATGAAGCCGGAGCCTCCGGTCACTAGGATTTTCTTTTTACGTGACATCCAGTCCCCAAAAACACGTCCCACGTGTGAAATACTCAACAGAGGATAGCAGGTCTTTTTACAATGGGTAAGTCTGGAATTGCCTTGTTTAGGCCGGTTCTCCCGACACATTGGCCCAAGGGCCACACCCCGTTTAACCCGAGGTGGAAACCTTCCGGAGTTACACGCGCCGCGCGCCGGTCGGCGCCTGCTTCAAGCACCCTTGCGCAAATGAAAACGGCCACCCCGAAGGATGGCCGCTCATTTCGTAAACTACTCCAACCGGGTGCGCCGGTTAGGGTATTTAGTCGTTGATTTTGGAAACAACGCCGGAGCCTACAGTGCGGCCGCCTTCGCGGATCGCAAAACGCAGACCTTGTTCCA
>NZ_PKOJ01000014.1 GCF_002860325.1 Neptunicoccus cionae
TGCGTTTCGACATCTCTGATCTCCTTCTCGTCGAAGATCAGCAGACTGCAAATCGTAGCTTGCGTCACTGTCCGAATTTCGGGGGGTAGCTCACAATATTGACCAAAGTCTTCGTCAAAGTCTTGGAGATAATAGTGAGACAAGAAACGCGAACCATCTGATATGATCTCTTGCGGTATGCCTTTCGAGGACCGACTGTAGCCAGTTGTTCTTCTATCCCACAGCCCTAGGAAAACTTCTAACAGCTCAATTTCTTCATGTGAATCACTAGGCATATCTCGTCGTAGTCTCTCGATTAACCTTGGGATTTCAATTGAATCGTAAAAATTGGCGACGTCAGTCGTCGCAACGTATGTTCCACTTGAGGCCGTCTTGGTTAATTTTCTTATTAGCTGAGTAAAACTCCGAAATTCATCCAACCACATCGTATTAGAAAAAGTATCGGAAAAATATCCGTTTTGAAGAACCGCTGCGCGTTCTTCTGCTTGTTGTTGAACTGACGAAGGTCTCTGTTGAGAACCTCCAGGTATTGAACGCCACCCGCCAAAGATACCGGGCTTTTGTTCTAGCACTCTTGCTCCGATATGCCCGCAAAGGTGATAATACACAGCCATGTCTTCCTTTGATATAATAGGGAGAAAGCGGGTGACGCCATTCCCCTTCTGAACTCCCAGATATCCGTGCACTACTTCTGGGATATAGCTCCGGCTTCTTAGCCGCTGGTTGTAGTCGGCAACAAATCGAGAAACGTTGCCAATATCGGAGTGGTTTACAACCGGAACCTGCCCATTTCTTAACTTTGCCCACACGTCGCGAGTTAGATTCGGTTCCAAGAGAAAATTTGACAATTGCGATCCAGCTTCACAGTAGAAAAGACGTTTCTGATCAAACATCAAACAGGACAGTTTTGATAGCCATTTCAGAATTTTTTATAATTTGCGAGGGACGGGCTGTGCGCCAGCACGGTAATGTGCCACGCTCGGCGCTCTCGATTTTGCAGCGCCCGGATTTCGCAGAAGGTGCAGAACCACACTCGGAGTAGCGAAGGTCCGCTCCCAGTACGATCAACGCTTCTTCTCGTCTCCGCAGCGAAGGGCCGCTTCCCGCCCGAAGTGTCGATTCCTGCTATGCAGCGTTTCTTTTCGTTGGGCGGAACGTTTGTATTCGCTTCAAAATACCCAGAAGCTTTTTTGAAGACATTGACCATAAAATGTTGCAGCCTCAGCTAGTTATCGACCCTTGCAGTAAATTCCAATGTTGCGGCTGCGCCGGGCTGGACCTCCCCGTTGCACTCCCATTTCAAGCCGCCAACATAGCCGGAGGTCACCACCTCAGGAAGGGCGAGGCTACATTCAGTATTATCGCTGATCCGTAAGGATTGCGTGATCGTGCCATCCAGACTGGTGTAAGGTGGCGTGATATCCCGTACCTCCACGTCCCAAATAGCAGACGTGCCGGTGTTCACGATGCGGATTTTATACAAGAGCACATCACCCGGCCTTGCCGAGTTAAACCGGCTTTCGCCCGATGACTGCGTTATGTTCTCGACAGTTTTATCGACGACCAGACCGCCACTTTCTCGTCCGATGATAATCCGGTCGATATTATCGGATCGTATCGATACACCGACATCCTGTAGCTTGGTGTCTGCGACCAGCCGATAGGTGATAGCCGCGCCGTCCGGAAGACCGGAGGAGGTGGCAACGCGGGATATTATGCAGATGCGATCTCCGGTTTCGACGGGCAAGGGGCCGGAGACCAGTGCTCCGGTGCTGCCATTGCAGTTCTCGTCAATGAACAGGGCGACGCTGGCGGCACCGGTTGAAGGTAGGTTCAGGTCTTCTACGTTGAACATCACACTGCCCGAGCTGCCAGCGACATAATCGTGGGAGAGCAGGGCGATTTGTCCGGATTGGGTGTAAACGAGCATATCTTCGGACAGCTGCGGTTCCCGCACCAAGCCGACGCCCAGACCGTTCAAATTACTATCCGATGTCAGGGTGAGTTGGATCCGCCCATCATTTGGCGCAGATGGTTCAACCTGCGGCGTGCCATTATTATTTTCGGAAATCGCTCGCATACCTTTTGGCGGTAGGGTGCGGACCACAACTTCGCCTCCATACCCCGCAGGAAGCGAAGTGGACCAATTGCCATGCTCATCCGTTACCGCCACTGCAAGAGCCTGCCCATCTGGTGTTTCAACAACCACGGTGATCAGCGCCAGACCAGCCTCATCCCCACTGCGCAGACCGTCATGTGCGGTGGCGCCACCGCTGCCAGCATCTTCGAACACCTGTCCGGCCAGACGCGGGCGGGGCAAACCGGATATTGCAACGGCCAGATCCTCGACTTCTCCGTCCGGAGCATTTTGCAAAGGGTCCAGTCCCGGTTCGCTCGACCAGCGGAAGCGTGCAAAACTGTCGCCGGCACGGGCATTTGGCGGCACGGCGACTTGCAACAAGATTACCCCGTCTGCTTGAGAGGTCACATCGCTGGCGATTTGTTCTTCCGGCGCGAATTGACCGTCCCCGTTCCAGTCGACCCATGCCTGTAAATATCCGATTTGCCCGCCGCTCTCTGTCACACTGACTTCGATGGACTGGGTCGTTCCGGCAGGCAGGGGTGGAACCCTGACACCGTCTTCATCATCTATTCCACTGTCGTCATCACCCGTCGCTGTGGCGTTGGACAAAGGGCCGGCGTCTGTATCCGGAACAGTAGATCCCATGTACAGTGTTTCATAAATGAAGTGGAACGGGCTGCCATAATCTGCGGTTGCAAGCCCATCTGGTGCAGGACCGGAAACAGGGCAGTCTGCGTAATCCGTGCAAATAGAGGTGACGCCGGAAACAGAGGCTTCCGCTTCCCCGATGCCAACTCCGAAAAAGCCTAACAGCGGATCGACTGTCAGATCCAGGATAGGAGAGACTGCCTCGACCAAAAGCCCACCCACAAGATCACCCACCAATGGTTCGATAGTCGTGTCGATCAGTGGGCCTATCAGATTGCCCAGACTATCCTCCACTTCCACATCCAGATTGCGCGCAAGGGTGCCGATCAGGTCACTGAAGGACGATGCGCCATCGCCTATGGACTGACGTTGCGGATAAGGGGGAGAGAAAAATAACGTCTCGCTGGTCGGCGGCGCACTTTGAGCAAAGGATTTCACGCGGATGCCAGCGCTCTCTTGAATGAAGCCTCCCAGCAGTGAAACATCCAGCTGTCCTACGGTGGCATAGTCCACATCTGATTGCTTGATTGGCCGGGACCGGTTGAAAAACACGGCATCGTCAATGCCGCCCAGAAACAGGTCGATTGCACTCGGTGCGAGAATAACGCTCGCTGTTTTGGTTTCCGGATCAGCGGAAAGAATCGTGCCATCCACGCGCCCGAACTCGAAATAAAGATCCACATCGCCCAGAGTGATATCGCTCGAAACCAGCCCGCCGACCAAAGGCCCAAGCGCACTGTCGAGCGCGGTTGTATCAAGTCCGATATCCGCAAGATCGACAGAGACCTTGGCGCGCACGGTTGAAGTGTGAAACTGCGTGCCCGCGCCACCACATTCGAAATGAGGCGGTTCCACCACTTGAAGAAGTATTTCAGCGCCGCCGATGCCGAACTGTTCAAGAATTTCATTGTTAAGAGCGACAGGCTGGGTCGTCGTCACCACGTTCTCGTAGTTATAAAGCTGGATCGCGCCGCCAATCAGATCCAGCGCGTTTAGTTCGAGGTTTGCCAAAGCGCCCTGTGGTAGATCCACAGTAATCAGATCAGCTAGATTAATCGTCTGGTTCAGTTCTCCGATCGGAAGGCTAAGCGCATTTAGTGCGTTGACCAGTGCAGTATCACCATCAGCTTCCGCGACAGCAGCGGAGGCTTCGATCAACTCCAGAAGCGTCAGATCCACATTCAGAATCTGGCCCGGGTCGGATACCGTAACATCTTGACCATTCTCCCCGAGCAATCCTAGCAGATCGACATTTGCACCCGCCATTGCATTCCAGTCCAGAACGCTCAGGCTGACATCCGTGCCCAGCAAGCCGGAAAGGATCGGCCCGAGAAGCTCCGCCTCATTGGACTCTACGCTAGCCATGCGCGGCCCGGCAAAGACACAGGCTGCTCCACAAGACTCCTGCGCCCGAGTTGCACACGGAATAACTGCCAAGAAAAGCGCTGCCAAAACTACAGCGAATTGAAAATGCGCCAGCTTGCAATACCGCTTAACGCATAGATTGGGCCAACTGTCAGAAAATGAATCAGCCAGAAGTGCTTCTAGGATAGACACATGGCTCCCGATACCTAGCAGACGAGCGAAAACAAACTTGAAGAAAGGAAAGGTTAGCATTTGTTGCTTTTCGTTTTGTACTGAGGTATTCGGTGACGGTCGTATCCTCTCTAAAAGACTATAAAACTGAAAAGATTTATTTTTAATTGTCCATTAGTGTAGTTTATCTTCTCAAAAGAATAGGGTTTCTGGGGCCTTTGGTCCCGAAATTTGTCTACCCTTGGAAGACACTCCCATGCCAGCCGCTTAGATGAGTGATCGGGGCCACAGAATATACTAGTAGGTCCAGATTAAGACACCCACCGTATAGCGTTGCGCGACGCCAGTGGAGGCGAGAGCTTTCTTCCCAGAATGTTGAATACAGCGTCGCAGAAATCGACCCTTCGGACGGAGAGCCGACGTTCGCTGCATGTGTATGTCATCTTTGAAACAAAATTGTTAGGAAGCTGTCACTCGGGTGCCTTTTAAACCATATTTTCCGTAGCACCGTAAAGTTCGGTAGGTATGTTCCGATGGATCGTGTTGATAGGTGTCGAACGTATTCTTCACGACAGGGGTGGTGGCATTCATTGCAGTCTCGATGCATCGGAAGAAGTCCCGTTTCTGATCATCGCTAAGGGACTTTAACGGAGATAGGGTTTCTTCTGTGTGGGTGAGGCCGGACGTGTCACCCTCAGTTCCGATCGACTCCTCGGCCAACTCGGGCAGGAGTCAATCGCCAAGCTGAACGGACGCCGTCGTTCTGTAGCGGCGCTTTAAGATAGTTGACAATGGATCGGGTAAAAGGGTCATGCAGAGCTAACGAGGATGAAATTGAATGTGGCTGTATCATCGCGTCGAGCGAGGAACCCGACGGGGCAATCTTCTGACAGGCATCTGTATCCAAGGGCGATGGGTTAAGCCAAAACGAGCTGTCTAACGTCTTCGGCTCGCGCACGGGATTTGGCCGCCGATCGCTATGCCGTTGGACGCCTTCCCCATTAAGTATGGCGGAGCTGTTTTGGAAGAAGGCCCATTTATACATCAGAAACGTCGACAGTCTTGCCGGGGTTCATAATGTTTTCTGGATCAACCGCCCGCTTCAGGACCGCCATGAGCGCATAAGCCGCGCCGTGTTCTTTAGCCATATAGCTCTTCTTACCGGTGCCGACACCGTGTTCGCCGGTAACTGTACCGCCATATGACAGAGCGACATGGTTCACCTTTGCAGCCAATGATTTTGCGGCAGCAAGGTCGCCGGGGACATTCGGGTCGAACAGGATCATAAGGTGGAAATTACCATCCCCGACATGGCCCACAATCGGGGCAATCAACCCGGATTCTGCGACCAACTCTTTGGACCTTGCGATACAGTCGGCCAAGGATGAAATTGGCACACAGCAATCAGTAATAAGCCCCTCGTAGCCCTTTCTAAGGGATTTCCCAGCATAGTAAGCGTTATGACGTGCGGTCCACAGCCGATTGCGATCCTCGGCTTTAGTTGCCCACTGAAAGCTGCCCACCTCAAATTCTGCAGCAACACTTTCAAACAGTTCAACCTGTTCCTTTACACCCGCTTCTGATCCATGAAACTCAAGGAACAGATGCGGCTTTTCCGGCAGGTTCAAATCGGGATTGAATATGTTCATCCCTTCCATCTGGACTTCGTCCAGCAATTCGATCCGCGCCATCGGGATACCCATCTGGATCGCCATAATCACGGAATTCACGGCGTTATCGACAGTCTCGAACGAACAGGTTGCCGCGAGAATTGTATCGGGCTGTCCAAACAGACGGACCGTCAATTGCGTGATAATCCCAAGCGTACCTTCGGATCCGACAAACAGATGGGTCAGGTCATACCCCGCCGAGGATTTGCGGGCGCGAGAGCCGGTTTGGATGATTGTGCCATCCGGCAGCACAACTTCAAGGGCCAGAACATTCTCACGCATGGTGCCGTAGCGCACGGTATTGGTGCCAGACGCCCGCGTGGCGGCCATTCCCCCCAGTGTTGCATCCGCGCCGGGGTCCACGGTGAACATCAGTCCGGTCGCACGCAATTCCTCGTTAAGTTTTGAACGCGACACACCAGGCTGAACCACTGCATCCAGATCGCTTTCGTGAATTGCCAGTATCTTGTTCATACGGCTGGTATCCACACTAACCCCGCCATGAACCGGAATCACGTGACCTTCAAGCGAGGTGCCAATACCGAAAGGGACGACCGGAACACCGCAGCGCGAACAGATCTTCATGATCTCACTCACTTCTTGGGTTGTTTCGGGAAAGGCTACAGCATCCGGCAGGGCGGGTTCGGAATAGGCCTCATCGCGCCCGTGCAGTTCCAGAATGGACTCGCCGGTTGAAAGCCGTTCGCCCAACAGGTCCCTTAAGGCAGAAAGGGCAAGATCGGTTTGGTCCATAGTCATATTGGCGTCCTCATTTTCCAAAATAATTGGGTGCATTAATCGAGCGCATCCGTCATCCGATCGACGCGGACTTAATCCAGTTGCGTACCGGCGGGATCTGCGATGTCATCCCCAGCCCATCTGGCAAACAGGTGCAGCAAAATGATGATCATCGAAATTGGCACTGCGACTGAAATCCAGACCATCGGAATCCCGAGTGTATCTGCCGTCAGGCCGGATTGCCGCGCAAGGTATCCCTTTGCAAAACCGCCCCTCAGACCGATGAAGCAAAAATAGATCACGGGCAGGATAAATGTCAGAACCGCAGCACTTTGGATGGCTTTTGAAAAAACGGCCAGACGATGCGGTGGGTCTGGGAACACGCTTTCCATCAAAACCGCATCGGAACGGGTCTTGAACGAAAGTGTGGCCCCCATCAATCCGGTCCAGACCATCGCATAGCGGGCGACATCTTCCGTCCAGACAGGCGGGGATGAAAATACATACCGCGCAATGATTTGCACAACCACCGTTAGAAACATCAGGCAGACCGCAAATACGGAAATGCGGCGCATAAGGTGATGCAAACGATCACTGATGCTGATGATGAAATGGCGCATTCTCTATCTCCGGTTTTGGCTTGGGCGGGGCGCTGGCATCGCGTCCCGCCCCTCTGGATTAGCGGGTCTCGTCAGACAGCTTTTTCCACAGCGCAGTATCTTCTGCGGACATCAGGTCAGTGTTGTAGACCGGCAGGGACGCCTTGCGGAACACAGCGCGTTCTTCTGCGGTCAGGCGCTGAACTGTCACGCCTTTTTCCTCAAGTGCCGTCAGACCTTTTTCTGCCGCTTCGCCCAGCCATGCACGCGCCGCAGCGTCTGCGGTCACAACAGCCGCATCCACAGTGGACCGGTCTGCGTCAGATAACCCGTCATACCACGTCTTTGATGCGATCACGGCGCGCAGTGGCCAGATCACATCGGCTGTGGCAAAGTTTTTGACGAAATCGGTCTGGCCAAACATCACAGGGACGAAGGGGGAATTCAGATAGCCGTCAATCACGCCGGTTTGCAGACCGGCAGGCACTTCGCCCCAAGGCACGATTGTCCCGCTTGACCCCCATGCCTCGTACATGGCGATCTGCGCATCATCCAAGGCCCGCATGCGCAGGCTGGACATATCGGCGGGCGACCGCACGGCTTGGGTTGTGGTGATCACCCCCGAGGCTGGGCCAAGCGGTGCCAGTGCCAGCAAGATCGCGTCTTGCGCAGCCAGACTTTCGTTGATCCGCGTGTAAACATCTCCCGCGGCCATAGCCCGATCCATATGCTCAATGTTGTCAAAGATATAGGGCAAACGGACCCCATAGATGAATGGTTCGACCTGCGCGACAGCACGCACGTCAGACATTGAAATTTCCAGCAAGCCGGTTGAGACCTGATCAAATTTCTCGGCTTCGTTGCCGACAGAACCACGGGGCATTTCACGTGTCTCTATCCCGCCTTCATTCAGCGCCTTGGCAAAAGCATAGGACCAGTTGTACGATCCTGATTGTTCAAGATCCGGTTTGCCGTCCAATGCAATTTTGACCTCTGCGGATGCAGATGTGGCCATAGCAAGCAGTGTCGCCAGTGTAAGTGCTTTGAGTTTCATTGGTTATCCTCCCTTTGGTGTCGTTAATTCACAGAAAATCCGAACAGGCGCGGCAGCGTGAGGCTAAGTGCCGGCCAATAGACCAGCGCCAGCAGCAAAAGCACCTGCACAAGAATGAAAGGCAGCACCGCATAGGACAGCCGCCAGTAATTAAGCTTGGTCAGCGCGGATACGACCACAAGGCATTTGCCCAGCGGGGGCGTGATCAGGCCGACACACAGATTGAAGCACAGCACGATGCCGAGGTGGATCGGGCTAATGCCTTGCTCCATCGCTTGGGGCGCGAACAAAGGGATCAGCAGGGTCAGGGCCACGGGGGTGTCCATGAACATGCCTGCGATCAAGAAGATACCCACAAGGAAGAACAGGTATTTTGTACCAGTCAGCCCGAAGGATTCAACCCAGCTGGCCAGCGCACTGGACCAGCCCAACTGGCCTGCCAGATAGCCCAACACCGAAATTGCTGCCAGAATGATAAAGATCGTGCCAGTCATCTTTGCCGTGGCCTCGACCGCATCGAAGATCATGCGCCAGTTCAGCCCTTTGTAGAACTGACCCGCCAGCAGTGCAAAGACGACCGCAATCGCCGACCCTTCGGTGGGTGTTGCAAATCCGAATACAAGCGACCCAAGGATCACAATGGGCAAACACAATGCAGGTGCTGCATTCAGCAAACTGGGCAAAAAGCGCGGCAGATCATCAGAGACTCCACCCGGATGTCCCTTGATATGCGCAATGATCGCGTTCAGCAGCATAAGCGATAGGGCCAGCAATAGACCGGGCACAACCCCAGCAATAAACAATGCCGCAACCGAAGCACCGGTCAGGCCGCCATAGATTATCATGATGATCGACGGTGGAATGATCGGTCCGATCATAGAAGAGGCCGCTGTGATTGCGCCCGCATAGTAAGGGTCATAGCCACGCGCTTTCATTTCTGGCACGAATGTGCGCGACAATGCTGCGCTGTCCGCGATAGCCGAGCCTGAAATACCCGCAAAGAATACGCTGGTCAGAATGTTGACGTGCCCCAATCCGCCTTGAAAACGGCCGACGATGGACATGGCAAAATCGATCAGGCTTCGGGTAACGCCCGCGCGGCTCATGATCTCAGCAGTCAGAATGAACAGCGGCATTGCCATAAACGCAAAAACATCAAGCTGGGCAAAGATGCGCTGTGGCAGGATGGATAGAAACTGCGTTTTATCGACTGCGACAAAGGTAAGAACGGATACCGCACCCATAAGATAGGCAAAGGCAGTACCGCTAATCAGTAATAGGATGAAGATGATCGGAATAAAGTACATTTTGCTAAACTGCCGTTCCGAGGGGGGCCGTCTTGGAATGAATATCTCGCTCCATGATCGGCGGGTGTGTTACGATTGAACGTAAGTCTATGCTTGACGGTGTGAGGCTTGTCATATCCGGACAGGGCCGCGCCATGTCCGGATCTCCCGCAAAGAGAGTTTCCAACGTTTTGGCCGTCGCCAGCAACGCTTCGTCGCTACGCACAGCGCCCAGTGCCTGAAGTCCGAACGGCATGCCGCGGGTGTCGCGACCACAAGGCAGGGTGATTGATGGACCGCCGGCAAGGGATCCGCGATAGGTAAGGGCCAACCAACGATAGTAAATATCCATGCTCTTCCCCTCGATCTCGGTCACATGACCTTGGGTCCAAGGGAACGGGGATACCGGTGCGGTCGGTAGCAGAATGACATCTAAGTCGTGCATCAGCGCGTTAAAGCGGCGCAAAATGCGCGTTTGCTCGGCATGCGCCCATGCCCGGTCAGCCAATGTCATGGAGCGGCCCAACGCAATATTCGTTTGAATATCCGGGCCAAAAGCTGTGGGCTCGGTTTTGGTCACCTCGCCGAAGGCGGCCAAGAAACTCTCGGCACGCAGGATGTCAAAGCATCGGTCCATATTTCCGAGATCGAGATCGACCGGGCAGCACTCTTGAACGTGGGATGCAATCTTCTCGATCCGATCGCGAAATGTTTTCCGAATAGCCGGATCTACTGGTGCGCCCCCGAAATCCTCACTGTAACCCACCCGCAAGGTGCTAAGGTCAACGTTTGGTAAGGTCGTAAATCTAGCCTCAGGGTAGTGTGCTGATAACGGATCGTCAGGGTGGTACCCATGTGACGTACTCAAGATCAAAGTCAGGTCATCCACGGTACGGGTCATCGGGCCAAGAACCGAAACACCTGACCACCCCAGCGGTCGGGTCGGATGCGCAATCACGTCCACCGATGGGCGAAATCCGACGATCCCGCAGAGCGCCGCAGGCAATCTGAGCGAGCCACCAGTGTCTGATCCCGTGCATACAGGTAAGAGATTTGCCGCTAGCGCCGCCGCTGACCCGCCAGAAGAACCGCCGGTTATCAGGTTGGCGTCAAACGGATTAGCCGTGGCGCCCCAAACAGGATTCCGGCTATTACCGCCAGCGCCGCACTCAGGAACGTTTGTTTTAGCCAGAATAATAGCTCCGGCGTCACGCAGCCGCGCAACCATCGGAAAATCACTTTTCGGCACGTAGCTCCGCATGCGTGGGCTACCATGGCTCGTAAGTAATCCTTGGGTATCCTGAAGATCTTTGACGCCAATGGGCAAACCGTCGAGCGGCCCCTTTGGGCATCCGGCGCGCCACCTGCTTGATGCCTGCGCAGCCTCGTGGATCGCACGCTCCCTATCTATGGCTGTCAGGGCATTTATCTTGGGGTTTACCTGTGAAATCCGCTCCAGACACATCGCGAGGTAGTCCGTCGGCGTTAGCCTGCGATCCGCAAATTGCCCGAGAACATCACGCGCCGAGAGGGCCGTCACTTCAACCACACTCATCTCCGTACCGAAGACGTGAATCGCATAGTTAACTCAATCACTTTATCCCTCCCAAGAAAATGACTGAGGTGATGATAATACGGCGCAGACAGGAAGAATAATGAAAGATTCGTCCGAAACATTAACCAAATGGAATGGTTTTCAAGTCTTCTGTCGTTTTTTGTAAGCATTTTAGGAAAAATGACAGCGCGTGGTTGGCCTCCAACCTATCGTTTTTCCAAAAGCATCGAACCTCGGACAGAAAGCCCCGCGTATCCAGCGGCAGGGTAACAATGTCTCCGCGTGCCGCATGGGACTGGGCAAGGCGCTGCGGCATCAACCCCAATGCGGGGATCGCCTCCAACAGCGCCAGATTTAACGTCAAAGACAGTGACGCAATCGTATTCGCAGGCGGTGCCAGCCCGTTTTCCGCAAAAAGTGCATCAACCGCACGGCGCGCAACCGAATTGGCCTGCGGCATAATCCACGGAAAATCAACGACTTCGTGCCACGCGATGTCAGCTTGCCTTGCCAACTGGTGATTGCGCCCTGCAACGACGACAATGGGTTCCGAAAAAAGCTTTAGCTGATCAATGCCTTGCAAATCCCGCGGCTGCCAGATTCTGGCAACGACCAAATCCAACGCCCCGCGTTGCAACTCTGGAAGAAGTTCGACGAAATGTCCTTCTTTGACAGAGATGACGGCCTGCGGCGTACTGCTTTTGAACAGCGCAATAGTCCCTGGCAACAGGGTCGGCGCAACCGAACTGACCACACCCGCAGTCACAGACCCCGAAATCCCGCTTGCCATTGCCTCAATATCAAAGGCCGCCCGATCAAGCTGATTAAGCGCTTGCTTGGCATGATCGACCAGACGGCGTCCGATTGCTGTCAAAAACAGACGGTTCCGATCGCGGGTCACGATTGGAACACCGACGATTTTTTCCAGCTCCGCAATCTGTTTGGACACGGCGGGTTGCGTCACGTTCAGCTCCTCCGACACACGCGCAACAAGTTTAAGGTCGGACAAGGCAGCAATTACGCGCAAGTGGCGAAGCGTTATAGCCTTCTGGAAATCATTGTTCGAAATAGCCGTTACTCGCTGGATTGAATGACAGGATGATAGTTCTTTAACACAGATTTACCGCGCAGAGCGATATCGGTTTGCGCCTTCACGACGGCTGAGACATTCGGCCTCCGCGACAATTCCAGACGGATTAAATCATACGGTCGCCGATTGACGGCGCACCACTGCCGCGGGCCTTTTCCGCTTGCCGCAACATTTCCGTAAAGACAGACACCTTTGCAGCGCGGAACTTAGACGCGGGAAGAACCGCAAAGATGCCCCCTTCGGGCAGATGCCATTCAGGCAACACATGGGTCAAAGCGCCTGATGCCAGTTGGTCACGCACCAGATAGTCTGGCAGGATCGCCAAACCTGCCCCTTCTTTCACGGCGGCCATGATCGCAGGCGCACTGTCGATTGACAGATCGCTTTGCAATTTGGCCAAGACGGTTTCGCCTGTAGCGGCTTTGAACCGCCATTGCAGCGGGTCGGACAGCGCCTTGTTCGCGATAAACGACACGGCGGAAAGATCATTCGGATGGCGAATGTGATCGAACCGCCCCCGTGCGTCGCCCGCGCCAACCAGTAACTGCTTGAAACCACCCATTTTGCGCGCCAGCAGGGTGGAGTCGCGCAGCCATCCGACGCGAATAGCCATATCCAGATCACCCGCCATTAAATCGCTGTGATCGTCTCCCAGATACAGTTCCACCCGACAATCGGGATATTGGCGTCGAAACGCCGCGACAAGCGGGGCTACGATCGCCGTGCCATAGTCATTCGGGGCGGACATGCGCAGTGTGCCCACGGGCAGTTCTGACAATTGCGACAGTTCGCTAAAGGCTTCCTCTGCCTCGTTCAGGATCGACGTGCAGCGTTTATAAAAAAGCTGACCTCCCTCTGTGGCGCTGACCTTACGCGTGTTGCGCACCAGTAGCGTCGTCTTCAGCTCCTGTTCCAACTGCGTCACCTGACTGCTGACCACAGCTTTGGTCACGCCAAGACGGTCTGCGGCATTGGTAAAAGATCCGGTTTCGACCACGGCTGCAAAATAGGCCAGCCGGTTGAGGTTATGTGATTTCGCCATAAATCCACTGTTAGCCTTTGGCATACGGACTGTCAAAATCGTTTGTCTTAACGCGGACAATAGATGCCCCTATATCCATCCCAAGGAGACAAACCATGACCAAGACAACAATCCTGCATTACCTTTTCGACCCGCTATGCGGCTGGTGCTACGGGGCCTCAGCAACCATCAGCGCGCTTGCGAAACACCCTGACATTGACCTGCACCCCCATGCCACTGGTCTGTTCATTGGCAACGGCGCGCGGCCAATGAAAAGTTTCGCGGCGCAGGCTTGGGCGAATGACCAGCATATCGCCGCGCTAAGCGGGCGCCAGTTCTCCGAAAACTACCGCGAAAACGTGCTTGGGGACGAAGATGCGCACCTTGATTCCACTGTGGCGACACTGGCCGTCACGGCTGTGGCCGACATAGCCCCGAAACGGATAATCGAGGCGCTCGCGGCCATTCAGACAGCGCGCTATGTCGATGGCAAGGATGTAACCTCGACTGCTGTTGTCGCAACTCTGTTGGTAAATCTTGGCCTTGCGGATGCGTCTGCGCGGGTTCTGGCCCCCGATACCGCCCTTAAAAATCAGGTAGGCAATCGCACTGCATCGGCCCGTAATCTGATGGCGACCTATAACCTGCAAGGCGTTCCCGCCCTGATTGCCGAGGTCAACGGCACCCGCCGCGTGCTTGACGCCAGCGCGCTTTATTCCGGACCCGATTCAGTCTTGGCCTCCCTCGGGTTGGCCTGAAAACACCCTATTGAAAGGACTAAACAATGAACCGCAGAAACATGCTGAAACTCACAACCGCCGCAGGGGCAGCCGCCCTGATGGCACCCCGCGACTCTCTTGCAGATGCAAACGGCCTGACCTGGACGCATTTCCCCGCTGGTGAAAACGGCTTTTTCCGTGCACCTGTTCTGATCCAGGGCGAAACCGAGGCCGTACTGATTGACGGCGGATTTACCCTGCCCGACGGTCGCGCACTGGTCGAGAAAATCAAAGCCACGGGCAAGACCCTGACCACGATCTATATCAGCCAGAGCGACCCGGATTTCTATTTCAGCCTGCGCCCGATCACCGAAGTCTTCCCCAAGGCCCGCGTCATCGCTGCCAGCGCAACCGTCGCGGCCATCAATGCCAACGTAGCGAAAAAAGTCGAAACCTGGGGCCCGCAATTGGGCGAAAACGGTCCGGCAGCGGTAGATGACGTTATCATTCCGGCCGCCGACGACAGCACAACCTTGACGGTGGATGGCCATAAGATCGAGATTCATCCTGCCGAAGGGCTGGCCAACCGCCGGTACCTCTGGGTCGAGGATCTGCAAGCCGTGCTCGGTGGCGTGATGGTTTTTTCCGGCACCCATGTCTGGACAGCAGACACGCCAACCCAAGAACAGCGCGTCGCATGGATCGCCAATCTGGACGCCATCATCGCCCGTAACCCGCAGGTCGTCGTTCCCGGCCACATGATGCCGGACGCACCAATGGGCCTTGCGGCTGTAGAGTTCACAAAGGGCTATCTTTTGGCTCTTGAAGATGAACTCCAAAAGGCCGACGGCTCCGAAGAACTCATTATCGCAATGTCCGCGCGCTATCCTGACTTGGAAATGGACGTTGCACTGAATGTTGGTGCCAAGGTTTTGACCGGTGAGATGAAATGGGGCTAACCCGCGCCTGATTTCGTTCGCAGTGTGAGCCACTTGTGCATTTATCAGAAAAGAGAGCGCCCGTCATTTCAGGGCGCTCCCCTTCGGTTTGAAACAGCGCCCAATGCAAATATTCGGAAACTGTAAACAGATAGCACCATCGCCCGTACTCAGTATTCGACATGCCAGACTGTAAAGCACACCATCTCAACCACCGCCTCGGGGATATCGCGGCGACATCGGCACTGTTTTCAAGAGTTTAGTAGCACCGATCACGCTCTGACACTGGAGCGGTGGAGCGCGACTTTGTAAAGGTCGATACCTGGACAACGTGTCGATCGCACAACCAAATTCTGGAAAAACCGGCGAAAGGTCTGCTTTGGAGAAGCTGCGTCGCAGCATTGATTACATCGCCTAACGGCGGCATTGGGCCGAAAGTATTTTCGCAGCAGCTGATGTCCAGTTTGTTGGTCCAGGTTTTCATCAGAAGATTAGATGAGAAGGGTAGGGACCTCAAATTCTTTGCTGTTGGGGCAGGGCTTGAATGAAGAGAATGCTTGCGCCAATGAGCGATATGGAACGTATAAGCGTTCTGTCTGACCAACTGTGAAAAGTGGATGTTCAGTCGTTGTCGGAAATACCCTCCACACGGAAGCGACATAGCAGGACTGCCCCTGTATCAGCCGATGAAATCGCTTTTTGGGATACGGCTCCTCAAAGGCGTAGCAAATGTTTACCTATGTTGACCGCGGTGCGTTTGATGTAAACGTGCAGGGGCGTCAGACCGGTTAAGATGGTTCGGGAAAGACGGGAAATGTTTGCGCTATGTTTACCTTATGTTGACAAAATTCGTCTTAAAAACGGAAATTTTCTGACAAAAGGTAAACCTCTGAAACGCCAGTCTCCAATAATACAAGGGCTTTGGACTTGCGGGACGTTGCAAAAAATCAGGTTCTGTCGGGATGGCCGGTAGTATCGCGTACGTTCGGGAAGGATAACGGTACAAAAAAGATCGTCGATCATGTTGTGGTTCGTAGACAAAATCACCCTTGGGCGTAATCACCGGGGCGCAGTTGTAGAGGACTGTAAAGGAGCGCAATCTCATCCGCGTTTTGCTGAAGAGGTTTTCACGGACAGTCCTCAAGTCCCCGAAGTAGCATCTAGCTATTCAGCTATTTGTTGTGCCTGAGAAACGGGTGAATGAAATTCGGAACTGATATCGATTTCGAAATCAGGAATGGCTGAGCTACCCCCCGAAATTCGGACAGTGACGCAAGCTACGATTTGCAGTCTGCTGATCTTCGACGAGAAGGAGATCAGAGA
>NZ_PKOJ01000015.1 GCF_002860325.1 Neptunicoccus cionae
ACTAAGCTCAGTCTAACCTGCTGGGTGAAGCAGCCGGTACATCCCATTAGCGGACATGGGTGTTTGACACATTGGGAGGATTGCGGACTTTCGCTGCAAGGGAAAAATACTAGCGGATAACTTGGGAAATGTGTCTTCAGGGATCAGCATTTGTCAGAATTTTCGGAAGCACTTCGCCGACCAGGATATCTTGAAACTGCATTTTCTCAGCACCTCTCTTGACGTCCTCTGCCAAACAGCTTCTCTGCTCGAACCCTAATTCCCGAACCTAGCGATCCAGCCAGTTCGTCCAGTGTAAGGCAATCAGAGTTTGAAAGCAGAGCCGAACGGGCATAACTCTTTCGGCTTTGCCGTAGCTTAACATGTGTGGCCACCAAAAAAATTATTTACGTTACGGTTGTGCGTTTTAAAAATTTCTGCATGGTGCTAGAGAACTGGAATACCTTAATCTTTTAATTTACCGAAGAATTTTGCTTATGGATCATGTTAGAGCGAGTGAACTTGAGACCAAGTTGAAGGGACAGTCCATAGATGGATGGGCTGTTGAAAGTTTAATAAACCATGGCAAATCAGCTGCGGTTTTCCTCGCTCGAAAAGGGGACGAGAAAGCCGCAATAAAAATTTTCGATGATGAGTTAATTGAAAAGTACGGGGACAAGACCCAATTGGCGAGAATCAATCGCGAATTGATGCTGGTTGGCTGTGAACATCCGAATATGGTGAAGCTATATAGTGGTGGCGTTGATGCCAACACGGGTAACCATTATCTTATTATGGAATATCTGGACGGCCCGAACCTAAAGGAATGTCTTCAAGACATACCGATGGACAACGTCGGATCGTTGATTTCACAACTGGCCGAATGCGGAATGTTTCTGGAAGATCTAGGCTTGGTCCATCGCGACATTAAACCGGAAAATATCGCAATATTAGATGACCACTCGAAACTGGTTCTACTGGACTTTGGTGTTTTACGGCCCGTTGGGGAGGTCGGTCTTACCGACGACAATGGCATTCAATCCTTTGTCGGAACCCTTCAGTATAGCTCTCCAGAGTTTCTTTTCAGAGAAGAGGAAGATTCTGTATTGGGTTGGCGCGCACTAACTTTCTACCAAATAGGTGGCGTGCTGCATGACTTACTTATGCGACAGGAGTTATTCGCCGACCGATCAATCCCCTATAGCCGATTGGTTGTTGCAGTTAAGGAGGATGTTCCTACCATCCATAATAAGTCAGTTCCCAGCTATCTAGTGGACTTGGCGAAAGCATGTTTAGCCAAAAAGCCAAGCGTTCGCACCGATGTTTTAGACTGGAGCGATTTTTTCCCGCCAAACGTCGGCACAACTGCGGCAGAAGAAGCCAAGATCAGAGTCACAAGCCGACAAGCAATCGCCAAAGCCGTGGAGGTCGAAGATACCAACGACGAGGCTGATCCCAAAGAGCTACTTCAAACAGTCATTGATACGATCAAGCTGAAGGTTCGCGGCATCCGCGCCAGCAATATATCAAGCCTACCACCAGTAGTTGTTACCAGATGTGGAGACAAAGTCACCGTCGTGCTTGGTCCGAACAACAACTTCAGCATGCCGATGAAGTTAACCATTTGTTATTCAATCGAAATTCTTGACGCGAATATTGGTGCAATTTCACTGTGTTCGTCATCACATATTGGAGATCTCGAGGACGATGAGAAAGCGGAACCGGTAAAGCTGTTTAGCGGAATTTTTTCAGCGAATGGGATCGCCAGCATACTTGAACAATGCACTTACGTTGCTGTCGAACAAGCTCAAGACAACGGCCCCGCTGGTATTGATCGAGCAATAGATTTAAGCGCATTTGAGGATGAATAAACATGGCTGCAACTTGGTGGACCAACGCAACCGATTTGGACGACGAGCAAAAAAAAGTCGTCGCACTTAACCCAGATGGACATCACCTTGTTCTCGGACCGCCCGGAAGCGGAAAAACCAATCTTTTACTTTTACGTGCGGCCTATTTGCATCGAAACGGTTTGAATAATCTGGTGGTCCTTGCATTTGGCAGGGTCTTGAAAGAATTTCTTGCGTCGGGTTCAGCCCACTACCCATTCACAAGCGACAAGATTCAAACCTATGTAAGATGGGGGTTAACCCTTCTAGGGGAAAATGGTGTTGATCTGGACGAACCAGACTTTGACGCTTTGCGGGAGCGATTATTGGTCGAGCTTTCTACATTGGCTGATCAGGAAAAACCTGAAAACCAGTTTGATTGCATACTCTTAGATGAGGCCCAAGACTATTCACCTAAAGAACTGGAAGTGATTTCACGGTTTACCTCAAGGTTGTTTGCCGTTGGCGACAGCAAACAACGCATTTCGACCCCGATAGATGGTGCACTGGATACTTTGAAAGATAAGGGGGCCACAGTATCGACCTTAAATGCACACTACAGAAATGGGATGTATGTGTGCCGCGTTGCTGACGGGATCCAAGGCCAAATCGATTCGCCCGATGGCCTGGAAGCCACCACAAACTATGACGAAGATAGCTTCCCCTCAACAGTGATCTCTGCCCCTGATACCAAAATAGAAGAGCAAATAGAACGAGCAATCGAACAGATAAAGGTGCAATTGGATGCGTACCCTGATGAGCTTATAGGTGTCATGTGTCCGAGGAAAAGTGAACTGGCCATCATTTCTGAACATATCTTGAAATCCGAGATCGCCGACTATGTGCAGGTCCAGAGAAGGGATGATGAGTATGCAGCCATCGACGGTGAGCGGCGTGTGATTGTTGTAACTATCAACGGAGCCAAGGGGTTAGAGTTTCGTGCAGCACATTTGCTTGGCATGGAATATGTGAAGAAATTCCCCCTTCAAAAGAAGATGTGCTATACAGCGGTAACCCGGTGTAAGACGTCTTTGTCTGTATACCATGGTGACTCGCTTCCCGGATGGTTCGAAAATGGGCTTCAAGCTTGCTTGCCGCCACCGGCGGCGGCGAGTCTTGATGATCTGTTCGAGTAGGAAGAAAAATGCAGATTTGCTTATTTGACAGAGAGGGTTTCCTAGACTGGATGAATGGGAAACCATCACCGAAGCCGACAAAGCTGACGGCAGCAAAGATGCGTCAACCGCTGGGCGATGGCATCGCTCTCATTTACGCAGACCCAAAGCCAACCGGCCAGTCACAGCCAGTCATTGCGGTCCCGCAAGATAGAATCGCTAATTTTTACGCTTTTGTTGGAACCTATCTCACCAATTACAGGCCCTTTTCAGCGTTTTATAAGGTAGTTCCGTTTGAGATTCTGTCAGAACTAGCGAATGCGAGTTTACCCAACGGCCACATGAGTTTGCCGATTCAACGTCTCGTAGGCGTTGCTATTGCCGAAGTTTACACTCAATCGCGTGCTCCTAGCAAAGCCTTCGACAAAATTTCTGTTTCAGCTGTACAAGCAACTCTATCTGCCTCCCTATCCGAAGCCGTTTGGCAGGGCTATGGCCACGATAGAATTGAAGATATATCCCGCCGATGGCAAACGGTCAGAGGCTTAGAGCATTCTGATAAACTGTTCTTGAAGGCGGAAAAAATAGCTGAGGTCTGGAGTATTGTTTCCGATGTTCTCACGGGGAAGGTTTCACCCAGAACCCGTGGGTCTCAGAGAAAAATTACTCAAGCACTTATACAGATCACATCCGCTAACCACTCATCCCATGAGTGGCTATCCCCATTCATGAGAGACTTTCCAGGGATTGCAAGAAATGCATCCGGCCTTGATCGCTCGCGTGAAGAAAGAGTGCGGATAGTAAGAAAAATTCTCCCCGAGCTTCTAGAATCGTCTTCCGATGCACTTAGCCGGGAGTTCTTGGCTGGTGCCATAATTTCAATGATCGGTAACGGGGCATTTGCACAGATATCTTTACTAGACGAGGTACTCCCTAAACTGCCTTCGGCAGCACTTTGGTTTGGCGTACTCTCATCTTTTCAAAACGGTAGTGATGCATTGACTATTGGGAATTGCCTTGGGCGGCGCGTCGTTAGAGATATGTGTTCAAGCAGTGATCTGTTCACACCGATAAAGGCTGATATTGCGTTTGAAGAGTTGGCGATGTTTCGCAATGAGGTTAAATCCGCCCCTCCTTTCAGGACAGCTCATGCTTCAAGCATGACGGTCAACTTGTTTGCAAATGTTTCTGGTCGTTTTAAAGTCGACAGCTCAACGGATGTTGAGGCGTTGCAGCGAAAGCAAGATGTGAGGAATCGCGAGAGCCAAAAGCAGTCAGAAGAACTAATGTATCTATTAGATCGCGCAAGGCACATGGTCGGAAAGCTTGCCAGTTTAAAGCAAAGAGACCTGTTTGATTGACCTAATGGGATGAACTGTCTTCCCGCCAAACCGCAGCTATTGTTGCGGGCATAGGTGGAGAGAGAGAGGAGCATTCTGATGGGTATTGAAGTATTGGGCATTGATCTGGGCAAGGCCGTTTGTAGCCTTGCGGGATTGGACGCAACAGGCGCGGTCGTGTACCGCAAGCGCCTTCAACGGCACCGGTTGCTGGACTTTCTGGAAGGTTTGGACCCCTGCATTGTTGCGATGGAGGCTTTCGGGGGCGCGCATCACATTGGTCGTTTTTGCCTTCAACACGGACATGAGCCTCGGCTGATGTCGCCGCTTTATGTCCGGCCTTACGTCAAGGTTCACAAAAATGATGACCGTGATGCGGAGGCGATCGCCGAGGCCGCGACGCGCCCGACAATGTCATTCGTCGCGATCAAATCGGAAGAGCAGCTTGATCTTCAGGCTCTGCACCGAGCCCGCGAGCGGCTGGTGACCGAAAGGACACGCCTTATCAATCAAGGCCGGGGCTTTCTTATGGAGCGCGGCATTCGGGTCGGAGCAGGTCGCCACGTCTTCCAAAAAGAGCTGGTCAGATTGGTTGCGACAGGCACCGCTAATCTTTCGCACCGTATCCTGTCGATGTTGTCAGACATGATGGCGGAGCTGGCCACGATCAACGACCGGGTCGAAGCGATCGACACCGAGATCAAGGCTCTGGCCAAGGCAGATGCCGACATGCAGCGCTTGATGGAAATCCCTGGCGTCGGCCCAACGATTGCCAGCGCCCTTGTGGCCGCTGTTGGAACCGGCAGCAGCTTTGCCAAAGGGCGCGATCTTGCCGCATGGCTTGGTCTCGTGCCACGTCAGATCACCACAGGTGGAAAAGCCAAGCTGATCGGCATCTCAAAGCATGGCAACCGATACCTCCGCAAATTGTTCATCCATGGGGCGCGGACCGTTTTGCATCTTGTGCGAGATCGAACATCGCCCATAACGCAATGGGCAGATGGGCTGAAAGAGCGGGCCCACGTGAATGTCGCTGCCGTTGCCATGGCCAACAAGATGGCGCGGATCGCCTGGGCCGTATTGACGAAAGGCGAGCGATATCGTCCCGCGGCGCTTGTGGGCGCATAGACACGCAACCGCGCAACATATAGGAAACTGCGAGCGAGGAGGAGATGGACCAACGACCAATAGGCGTCTTGTCAGTCTGACGGGGAGCATGGCCCCCAGAGTGCCGATGAGCTAACGAGACATGAGGCGCGCGACTTCCCATCTTGGTCCGGGGCAAATCGAATGGCTCCATCGAAAGACCGAATACATAGAAGCAGGTCAAAGGGACATCAACAAAACGCTTGCAGGGGAAGGCAGTTCATACCTGCTCCCCTGAAAAGTCCGGTGTTTTGAGTTAGTCTGTTCTCCAACAAGGAGACTAACGATGAAGAGAAGCCGTTTCAGTGAAGAGCAGATAATCGGGATATTGAAGGAGCATCAGGCTGGGCTTGGCGCAAAGGAGCTTTGTCGCAAGCACGGCGTCAGCGATGCGACGTTTTACAAATGGCGGTCCAAGTACGGCGGCATGGAGGTATCTGACGCGAAGAAGTTGAAGTCGCTTGAGGTTGAGAACGCCAAACTGAAGAAGCTCCTGGCGGAACAGATGATGGATGTCGCAACGCTCAAGGAGATGTTGGGAAAAAACTTTTGAGGCCCGGTTCTCGGCGACGCGCTGTGGATTGGGCCATGACAGAGAAGCGATACAATCAAAGACGGGCGTGTGCCTTGGCTGGGATCGATCCGCGTGTCTATCGGCGCACGTCAAAGCGTCTGGCAGATATCGATTTGCGAGACCGGCTGAAAGAGTTGTCATCTGAACGACGACGATTTGGCTATCGACGGCTGCATATCTTGCTGAAGCGCGAAGGCTGGCATGTGAACTGGAAGAAGCTGTACCGGATCTACCGCGAAGAAGGGTTAACCGTCCGTAAGCGCACCTCTCACACATGCTTTGCATGTGCTGCCGGGCAAAGGGCGGTCGCAAGCGCGCAGTGGGCACAAGAACACCCATGGCGATCCCACAAGGGCCGAACCAACGCTGGAGCTTGGACTTTGTGTCAGACAGCCTGTCGTGCGGTCGTCGGTTCCGCATTCTGAACGTGATCGACGACTTCAGTCGCGAATGTTTGGCTGCCGTGGTCGATACGTCTCTGTCTGGAGACCGCGTTGCGCGTGAGTTGGACAGGATCGCTGAAATGCGTGGATACCCCTGCATGGTGGTCAGCGATAACGGCACAGAACTAACCTCCAATGCGATCCTGAAATGGCAGGAAGACCGCAAGGTCGACTGGCACTACATCGCACCGGGGAAGCCGATGCAAAACGGGTTTGTGGAAAGTTTCAACGGGAGGATGCGGGATGAATGTCTGAACGAGCACCTGTTCGACAATCTACGTCATGCCCGCCGGTTGATCGCTGCGTGGCGTAACGACCTCAACCAGCACCGTCCGCACACAAGCCTCGCTGGCCTGACGCCAGCGGAATATGCTAACCGGTCAGAAGAGGACCAAAACCTGAACAGAGCTAACCTAAATTAGCGGACTCAATGGGGAGCAGGTCATGATGACAAATAGGTGTGATCCGAGGCCGCTTTGCGCGGCAAACCAATAACGCTGGTTCGTTAGCAGAAAAACGATATCAATCAACCCCACCAGCAGGTGCTACGAGTAACTTAAAAATTACGCCTATTCCTGTCCAAAGGAAGGAGAGTAGCACAACTCGCGTAGTCTGACTGTCAGCTTTGATGCTGGAACCAGTTAGCTGCTACGCCTTCCTTGAGTAAATGATGGCTCTATGGCTAAGCTGGTGTGTCGCTGTCTGTTTTTGGGGCCCGACGTGACGCTTGCTGATCATATACATCATCTGGCCCGCGCTCAAGCATCGTGTAGGTGCCGCCTGGGTCGACATGTGCAATGTGTCCTTGAAAGCAGGCCGTTTCCTTGTGGAACACTCCAAATACATCTTCGTATTGAAACAATGTCTTAACGATTACCGCATTAAAAGCTTCATTGTGACAAATTAAACTATATATCTCAGCTCCCTTTGGAAGGATCCAGCTTGTTCCAATAGGGCTCCAGCTCTGGCCAGCCCCGATGTCTTGCTGCCAATGAGACTCTGAAAGATCAAATTCCTCCCCTGCGGTTACACCTTGGACACTCTCGTCTCCTTTGTGGACAGCCAAGCTGACGACACTTAGTGTTTTCAAACGTAGTGCTGGGGAAAGTCCTGAATTATGAAAAAGCAACTTAACAGATAACCTAACACGCTCATGGGATTCTATACTTAGATTACCCTCAACCGACTGAAGAACCACGTAGGCTCGAGCTTGAGCTTGGCCATTTCTGTCCGAAATTCGATTAGCGGTGCCGGCCACTCTAAGGGCATACTGTCCTTGCCGATAGGTGAAGTACAACGCAATCAATGCAGAGGTGCTCGCCAACAAAGAACCCGCAGTGACCCACAGTAGCCATTTAGAAATAAACGTTGCTTCTTCTGTTGCCCTTGCGGCTCTAAGAGCGATGCATTGCTCCAAAGATAAATCTTGATTGCAAATGTCGGCACGTGAGTATCCCCCAGGGAATTCGTTATTTCCTGCCACAAACCCCGCAAACATTGAAATGCAAAGAGCCACGCAGATTGCCATAACACCCGACAGGTCGGAAGAGTGTCTAGTATCGGATTGAGAAATATTCTTCACTAAAAAACTCCTTGAGGTAAATTCTATACATTTTTCTCTTGGCAGGTCGCTGAAACTCCCCTTCGCCACACAGCTATTCGTCATTTTTGTCGGTTTGAAGCCATGCAGACCACGCTGTTCGTTCGCAATAAGCGATTGCCAATTGGTCTTGCGGCATCCTTGCAAGTTCGTCGAAATCTTCTGCACCGGCCATGAATTCCAGAAGCCGTTCTTTGCCCGTGTCTTTGTAAGATCGGTAAAAGAATTCTGCCAACTCCAACCAGTTCTGTGGTTCCGAGCGCTTTTCCTCGAGTCTACCGAAGAACGTTTCAGGGTGTTGCCGCCATGCGGCCCATTCCCGTTCTGTAAGTTCATGCGAGACCATCATGCGCCGTCCATCTTTAAGGCAATACACGCCTTGAGCTTTTCCCCAAGCTTCCACGACGATGGCCTGTTCCAACACGCCCGGGACCAGTTCGACTCCTTCACTTGGAATCATGTACTCGTATCCAATTCGCAGTCTGGGGGACTCACCGTCTTCCCCAAACGCAAATTCGGGATTCTCCCCATCAAACGTGATTGGGATATGGCTGTGCTCTTTCAGTGAATCGAACAAGGTAAGGATTTCTTTGTGGCGCTCGAGATTTTTCAGGTAATCCTTGAAATGGCTGACCTGAGCGCCGGGGCCAAAATCGGCGATGCGGTAACCGTCTGCTACTGCCTGCAAACCTATATCTGCCGCTTCCAGATTGTTGTGGTAGGCATGATTTGTCACCACAACATAGGCTGGGGGATAGTGCTTCCCGACGCGATCAAGGTAACCCTCTGCTTCTTTGACTTGATCAAGGGCGGACTCGATCCACGTTCCCGAATAGTCTTCTCCGACGACATCAGGAATGTTGACCTCGATAAAGACAATTCGCTCATGGTCCGTGCACTTTCGAAGCGCCTTCGACAGTTTTTGCCCGACACGCAAGCGCTTGGCGTCGTCGATCGGCCCGTCCATGCCGATAGTTCTATTTCGGGCCTTCACCTCGACTGCAAACTGACGCCCGGTTTGTGGATGCGTAGCTACGAATTCCACATGGCTTTCGCTTCCATCCTTTTCGTTCTCGTACTCAATCTCAAAACCAGCCTTGAGAACTGCCGCCGAGGCATACGTTTCAAATAGCTTTCCGATGAAGTCGTCGGTTCTTGCGCTCTTGAGACGATGGACAAAACTTTGAAGGATCGCTTCGGCCTTACCCGGCTCCGAGTGATGCACAATGAGATACAAGTTATACGCAAGGTTCAGGAACGCCCGTTGCGCCCCGGTCATGGGGCCAGAAAACATTCCATCCTTCTCGGCGGCCATCTTTCGTGCATCACTCATTGCCTGATCAAACCATCGCACGATTTGATGGCGCTCTTTAGGTGGCTTTTTTCGCTGCTCTTCGGTCCAGTCTCGCCCGAGCACTATAAAGATGTACTCACGTAGGAAGTCGTGAAAAGTCTTCCAGTTGGGCGAGTGGTAGACACGGTTCCCCACGGCAACGATGCGTTGTCCCTGAACCTCAGTTGAGATAATTGGTTTGCCGAGCCCTTGTTGCTTTTGGCGTTGGGCATTCTCGGCCTCAACTTCCTTTAGTTTCGCTTCGAAAGCATCACTGACACCGGGACGAAAAGCATTGCCAACGAGTTGCCCGTGACAATGCTTGTACTTCTTGCCACTGCCGCAGTGGCAGGGTTGGTTACGCCCGATTTTCGCCAAAGTGACAGCCTTAGTTGTGTGACCTGTAAGACGGTTTGAAACCTACCGAGTGACATGATAGCGTCCAGAGAACATGATGGGAACATTTCTCTTGAAGGCAAGTATGCTCATAATGTTGTCTTTAAGGCAACGAAGGAGGAAGAGGAAGCAGGTCAAGTGCTCCAATCGAAGCTCTAATCCTAGCCAAAGTGCGCTTCGACGCCAATCCAGTAACACAGGTGCATTTGCGGCGAAGGTCCGCAATCCGCCCATGGTGTTCCCAAAACTCAAGGTGCCGTTCAGTCTCCCATTATCTAAAAGATGAAATCTGTTGGATCCAAGTCAGTCATTTGGACGCTAAGCATTCGGATAGAGTCGCCGCGGTCATCAGTAATTAGGACATCGTCTCCGACTTGTTCGGTGTGCCCACCTAGAATCAGATCGTTAAAGCTCACGATCCCGTAGGCTGAGCTTAAGTTGATGCTTTCGTTCTCGTCTAGGGCATCAAAGTCAGTGATGGTGTCGTTGCCATCTGAAAACCAGAAGGTGTCACTGCCATCGCCACCAGTTAGAATATTGTTGCCCAGCTCACCCTTCAGCTCATCATCTCCGCTACCACCGTGAAGTGTATCGTCGCCTTCGCCGCCCAATAGAAGGTCGGCGCCATCTCCGCCAAAAAGCGTATCGTTGCCGTTCATGCCGCTTAATGAATCTCGATCACCATCACCGTAAATTTCGTCGTTTCCTTTCCCACCTGAAATTTCGTCAAGGCCATCTCCACCTTGGAGCACATCATGCCCGTCGCTACCGATTATTGAGTCGTTGCCTACACCGCCTGAGAGGGTATCGTTACCTTTGCCGCCGAAGATGCTGTCATTGCCGCTATCTCCAGAAATCACATCGTTACCATCGTCCCCCAGCAAATTATCGTTCCCTTCACCTCCAAAAATGGTGTTGTCGCCAAGATTGCCGAAAATCTTATCGTTGCCGCCGTCGCCCCAAATTTCATCATTACCTGATCCACCTCGGATAACGTCTTCGCCGGCACCGCCAAAAATGCGGTCGTCACCAGGGTTCCCGTAAACTTTGTCGTTGCCATCACCTCCGAAAATTTCATCATCACCCGATCCCCCTCGGATAACGTCTTCCCCGAAGCCGCCATAGAGACTGTCTGCGCCAAGATTGCCAAACAATTTATCATTACCCGAAACGCCCCAAATATAATCGTGCCCCTCCCCGCCTCGCAGCTTGTCGTTGCTTGAGCCGCCATAGATTTGATCACCGCCACTACCGCCGTAAATCAAATCTCTTCCCCCACCGCCAAAGATGCTGTCGTCGCCAAGGTTACCTTGTATGATGTCGCCCTTCGTGCCGCCGGAAAGTGTGTCATTCCCCCCTTTGCCAACCAATAAGTCTTGACCTTGGCCGCCCTTCAGGGAGTCATGGCCGGCGGTTCCAAATATGTTTTCGCCAATACCACGGACCGATTCACTCAGCTTACTTTTCACCATTTCATGAACGCCGTTTTCGTCAGTGTAGGAAATATAAACGCGGAACTTTTTACCTAAATCATCGGGAGTAAACGCGTAATTATCGTCTGTTTCTCCAACGAGAACCGTACCATTCCGAAACCATTGATACGAAATTGTGTCTTCTATAATGCCATCGGCATCCGAAAATTTTGACAGATCCGCGGTAACTATTTGTCCTACCTGTACTACACCTGCGACTTTCACTTTTCCATCGGGCTCGGTGTTGTAGGAGACCCGTTGACTGAAGACATTGCTATTGGGTGTATAACCATTCGGGTCTGACCAAGAAACTACAAATCCCTTGTTTTCAGCGCCAACAACGGAAAGCAAACCCAGCGTGCTAACATCCCTTGCCACGACGATTTCATCACCTAATGGTTTACCTTCGGCAGAAAAGGTCTCTGCAAAAATTGCCTTTCTACTTGCACCACCTTCATGACGAACCAGTACAAACCCGCCGTCACTCAAAGATGCTATCGAGGCGTAGCCGCTGTCAGAGTGGTGAAAGTGCGACTTAGGGTTATATTCCATACCCACCTTTTGCCCGGTCTCATCAAAAACCTGCACGGATGTGTATTCACGGTATTTATAGTAGTTGGTTGACCACGATACTGCAAAGCCGCCGCCTTCTAATGCAACAACTTCTGGATCTAGATTTATCCGCCCGTCATCAGTGTCAATTCTAAATATTTCGCCGTTTGGCGTGCCATCCTCATCGAGTATCCGGCCTTGCAATTTCCTGTTTGCTTTCCAGACGGCAACAAAACCGCCACTTTCGAGTTCCGTGGAAGCTACGTTACTTGGAGGATATTGGGGCACTTCGTTAAAGTTAAATTCGGGGCCTGTGGCAGTACCATCTGCTTCAAAAACGCGCCCATAAGCACCATATAAGCTGTCTTCTTTTTCCTCTCCATCTAACGGCCGAGAACTCCAGTTCACCATGAACCCGCCGTCAGATATCGCTGTCAAAGATGGGGTTCCTTGATTGCTTCTTGTGACAGTATTCACGAGAAATTCGGAACCAACGGCAAAACCTTCGGCATCGAAAACTTGAGCATAAATCCCGCTACCACTGCCGTCCTGCCCGAGCTCTGGTTGGGTTTCCAAAGGCGCTGAAGCCCACGCTATTACGAAGCCACCGTCGGAAAGGCCTACAATCGCGGGTTTCTCTTGTGAGCCATCAGTGAAAGTGTTGACTTGAAATTCAGCGCCTTGTGGCTGAGCAGATGAAGAGTAACGCTGGGCGAAGATGCCGTTGGAATCTCCGTCTTGATCGGGAGACATCCAGGTGACCACCAAGCTGCCATCCTCGAGTGTCGCACTTTCAGGATACTTTTGAATTCCTGTAGAGAAAGTGTTATTCTGAAATCTATCGCCAGCAAGCGTATATTTTGTAGTCATAGAATTAGAATCCTGAAGATTTATTCGGCCGTGTTTCATTCTGAGATTAGAACAGTGTTGTGATGTCTGCAATTTGAAGTGGAGCGTGCCTGCCATGGGGCTTTGCGTCAAAATGATAGTTTAGGGATTACGCAGTGCTACAGTGATCCTCAATCTCACAGAAACAAGTGAAGCTGAATAGCCATGAGCCACAACTTGCGCAAACTTGTTGAACTATAAGCCATCCATTGAGCTACCCCCCGAAATTCGGACAGTGACGCAAGCTACGATTTGCAGTCTGCTGA
>NZ_PKOJ01000016.1 GCF_002860325.1 Neptunicoccus cionae
TTTAGGCCTACTAACTCAGACCCGCAACCCCTTTTTACAGAAAAATCACAATCTTTTTGGAACCCCCTTATTTTATGGGCGTTAATCACCTCATACACCGCAAAACCAATCCCCCAAATCCAGCCCGAACCGCCCCAAACAACCAATTCACCCTGATAACCCCCGGAAATCCGCCGGAATCACATCTATCGAACACGACTCGCCACGACTCAAACCANGGCAATCAGGTTCCAGCGCCACGGCGCACAGGTGAGAGTCGCAATTGCCAGCCGTTCCGGAAAGCCAGGTTGCCAGCGGGGATGGAAGGAAGGTTCGTACATCCAGTCCACCTGCCCTGCCGCTTTATAGAGGGCGCGCATTTCGGCATCGTTGTCCTCGGCACGACGGGCTGTCATCAGACCGGCGATTTCATAGCGGACTCGTGCGGTGACTTCCCCTTTGTGGACCAGCACCCAACCGCCGCCCATATTGGCCAGCGCATTCACAGCCTGCGCCATTGCCCGATCGGACGAGCCAACACACCAGACGTTATGCTTGTCATGGCCCATGGAACAGCAAAGCGCTGTATCCGCATCCCGAGGTCCGCACCCGAGCCAGAACATTTTGGTCACGTCCCCTTTACCGGAATAACGGTCGATGATGGAAAACTTGGTAATGTTTTGCGTGTCGTCCCGTTGTACCAGCCCGTTTTCGACCGGCAGGGTGCGGATCGGGACTTCGTCGCTCCAGTGGAAGGGGCGCAGGACTGGGGCCTGCATGGAGCTGCGACCGGCTTCGGCTTTGATGGCGAAATCATCTGCTGTCAGATCCCGCCCGATGTTGACAGTATTGCGCGCCCAGTCCGGCCACTCGATGCGAACCGGATCCAACAGATAGTCGCTGCCTTGCGAGACCTGTTGCCCGTCGGCCCAGACTTCGCTGATCGTAAAGCTTTGGGGATCTTCCAACAGCACGATATCAGCGAACCGCCCGGGGGTGACACTGCCGACCCATGGGGTCAGGCGCATATGGCGGGCGGGGTTGATGGTGGCCAGTTGCACGGCAGTTTCCATCGGCAGGCCTGCCTTGATCGCGCAACGCACGTTATAATCCGATGCCCCCAAGCGCAGGGTATCTGTGGCGCTGCGGTCATCGGTGGTCACGGCTACCTGACTCCAGTCTTTTAACCCCCGTTCTATTAATCCTTTGATAATATCATCCATGGTATGAACGCGGATCTCGATGAATAGGCCGCGGCGCAGTTTGTCCCAAGCTTCCTCGGCGGTCCATGCTTCGTGGTCGGAGGCCAGACCGGCGGCGGCAAAGGCATTGATATCCGGTAGATCGCGCAGGCCGGCGCCGTGGCCCTCTACGACACCGCGGGCTTTCATCGTGGCACCGATCATGGACCACAGACGTCCGTGGCCGGGGTTTTCCGTTTGGGTGATGGCGGGCCAGTCCATGACTTCATCCAGACCTGCGGTCATCGGGCTTTGCATAAAGCCGGACTGGTCCGCCCCGTCCAGATGGGCGCCGTGTTCCCAACCTGTGGGGGGAACGGCCGAACCGGGCAGCGGAAAAATCTTTAGCGGAGAGCCTGCGCCCCGTGCGGCAAGCCAGAAATCCAGCGTCCGTTTGGGCAGGACGTTGGAGAGTTCGTGGCTGGCTTCGCAAGTCCATGTATTGCCGCGTGGCAAAACCAGCGCGGCCTCGAATTCCGGTGTGATGTGGGAGCTTTCGATGTGTTTGTGTACCTCGCCCAGCCCCGGCACCGCTGAGAATTTCGTGCGATCCACGGTTTTGGCGGCGGTTCCGGCGAAACTGCCCCGCGGCCCGACAAAGGCAACGCGCCCTTCAGCAATGGCGATGTCAGCCTCTTCGATCCAGCTTGCGGTTCCGGTGTCGAGCAATCGTCCCACCTGTAACAGCACATCGGCGGGTTCACGGCCCAACGCCACCTGCACCAGCTTTTTGCGCAGCTCGATTTCCTGATCAAAGTCGATGTTTCCGGCCATTGTAGCCTCCTGTCATATTGGCAGCCCTGTTGCGGCCCGAAATTTTTCCTGCGCTCGGGCGATTAACCGGCAGACCATCCATCCGCCGTTTTGCGCAGGATTGGCGTGCGAAATGCGCCCTCTACCGGGCAATCCCCCACATGATCGGCCCAGCCCTGCCCTTGCAACATCGCGGCACCAATGACGGCGGGCGTGATCTCTAGCAGTTTCAGCAGTGCAAGCACCGATGCGATTGAGCTCCCCGAGGAAAGCACATCATCCACCACGGCGATGCGGCCCTTCAGCAAAGGCACCATGCGTGGGTCAAGGTATAGCCGCTTGCCTTTGCCGGGCGATGTGATGGAGGACATATCGACCGACAGCGATTCATCATACCAGAACTTGCGCGAGGTCGAGAGCGGCACCATGCGGGAATGGCCGAGCCGCCGCGCCACCGCTTCCCCGAGCGGCAGGCCCAGCGTTGGCACGGATACGATCACATCCGGCGCATGGGACGCGAGCTGCGCGGCCAATCCGTCGGCCAATGCATCAAGTACTGTAAAGCTCGCCTGATTGAGGATCAGGGATGCCACCCCGCGTTCACCATCCCCCAAGGCGCGAATGGGCAGCAGGATCGTGTGATTCTTAAACGGCACAGCGTAGGTTTCGTTATCCGCTTGCACGCCTGCGGGCAAATCACTGTGCAGGCTTTGCCATACATCGGTTCTCATGCTGCTTTCTCCTTGTTTACCTGCTGCTTTTGCGTAGGTTTGCGTCCAAATTGAAAGGACAATTTATCATGCCGGATACCGCTTTGATGGACGCAAGCACGCTTGCCGAACTTACCGAATTGCGCCGCGATCTTCACGCGCATCCCGAATTGGGGTTTGAAGAACACCGCACCGCAGGGATTGTGGCAGAGCGTTTGCGGGCCGCAGGTCTGGAGGTGGAAACCGGCATTGGTGGAACTGGCGTTGTCGGGACGTTGCGCAAGGGCAGCGGCAACCGCGCCATTGCCTTGCGGGCAGATATGGATGCGCTGGCCATGCCGGAAGAAACCGGCCTGCCCTATGCGTCCAAAGTTGCGGGTAAAATGCACGCCTGCGGCCATGACGGGCATACGACCATGTTGCTTGGCGCTGCCGAGGCGATGGTGGATCGCGATTTTTCCGGCACGGTGCATTTCGTATTCCAACCCGCCGAAGAAGGGCGCGGCGGTGGCAAGGCGATGATGGAGGACGGGTTTCTCGACCGTTTTCCGGTGGATGCGGCCTATGGGCTGCACAATATGCCGGGATTGGATCTGGGCGTGGTGGCTGCCGTGGAAGGACCGCAACTGGCCAGTTCGGACAGTTGGAAAATTGATTTTCGCGGTATCGGCAGCCACGGGGCGAAACCCCATCAGGGGCGCGATGCGGTGACAGCGGCGGGTGTTTTCCTGTCGCAACTTCACAGCATCGTCGCGCGTGAAGTTGACCCGCTGGAACCTGCGGTGGTTTCCGCCTGTGCGCTGGAAGCCGGAGATTTTGCCGCGCTGAACGTGATTCCCGACGTGGTTCGTATCGGTGGCACGGCGCGGGCCTATTCCGCCGAGGTGCGCGACCAGCTTGACGAGGCCATCGGCCGCCATGCAAAAGGTGTCGCTGCCGGTTTCGGGATCGAAGCGGATTACACGTTTATCCGCCGTATCCCGCCGGTGGTTAACGCCCCTGCCCCGACCGCCATCGCACAACAAGCTGCCGTTGCCGCGCTGGGGGCGGAGCGGATGCGCACGCAGTTTCCACCGTCCACCGCAGGGGACGACTTTGCCGAATTCGGCACCCGTATTCCCGGCGCTTATGTCTGGTTGGGCATGGGTGAAACCCGCGAAAACGGGCAGCACCACAATACCAACTATGATTTCAACGATGCCTGCATTCCCCACGGTGTCGCCTACTGGTGCGCCGTCATCGCCGAAGAGCTGAAGTAAAGCAGCCGCCACCTTACCCCGCTCCCTTGATGGGATAGACTCCATTAATGAAGATCGGGTTAAGGTGGCCGCTGTATTCATGGAAATCCTCGACGCACAGCCGCTGCTTTAGCACGACAACCCGTGGAGCAATGCAGCGCGTGCGCCATCCGCGTTCACGCCCATCGCAACTTTGATCGTGTGCTCTCCCGCCACCAAAGCGCCTGTCTCCAGATCGACCGACAGCTTGCGATCCTCCAGTCGGAAAAGTTCGGGATGTTGCGCCAGTAAGGGCACGCAGGGATCGTGCAGCGGGCGGCTCTCGGCCCCGTTTGTGGCGGCGAAATAAGCGTTTATCAATTCCGCAGACGCAATGGCTGCTGGTGCGCCCGTATCACGCAACGCCTTTATATAGGTTTGATCCGCCCGCACCTTCCGCGTTGCATCCAGCGGAATCAGCGCAAACGGCAGTCCCGCAGCGAATACCGCCGCCGCCGCGTGGGGATCATGGGCGATGTTGAATTCCGCTTTCGGCCCGACATTCCCCGGCTCATCCACTGCGCCCCCCATAGCGATCACCCGCCGGATGCGGTTTGCGGCTTCGGGTGCCTGTTCCAGCAAAAGCGCCAGATTGGTCAGCGGCCCGAGGCAGAACAGATCGACGCTTTGGGGCGGATGGGCCATCAGGATCGCCGCCATTGCACCCACCCCGTCCTCGCTCGCCGGCGGGAAAAGCGGTTCGGGAAAGACCACACCGCCCAGACCGTCAGTGCCGTGAATGCCAAGTTCGGGGTTCGCCTCTTTGCCGAGCGGTGCCGCAGCACCTGCGTGAACCGGCGTGTCCACCTGTGCCAGCGCACAAATCCGGCCCGCGTTACGGGTTGTGACGGACAGGCCGATATTTCCGGCAACCGTCGTCAGCGCGGTGATATCCTGTTCCGGATGGTTCAGCGCGTAAAGAATCGCGATTGCGTCATCAATGCCAGGGTCGGTGTCGATGATGATGCTCATGCGCCCAGCTTTTCCATGATGCGCACCCAGGACCGCATCCCGCCGCGAAAGCTGGACAGGTCGTATTTCTCATTCGGGCTGTGGATGCGGTTGTCAAAGCGACCAAAGCCGACCAGCAAAGCATCCACCCCCAGTTTGTCCCGCAACGCGCCGATGATCGGGATCGAACCGCCTGTCCCGCAGGTGGTCGAACGCCCCCATTCATCCGCTAAAGCCGACAGGGTTGGCGCGAGAAACGGGTTTTCACGGTCCATTGCCCAAGCGGGGGAAAGTCCGTGATCGGAAAAGCTGACAGAACAATCGGCGGGAAGTTTGGCCCGCACATGGTCCTGAAACGCCGTGCGGATTTTTTCAGGGTCTTGTCCGGCCACCAGACGGAAGGACAGTTTTGCGTGGGCTTCACAGGGAATGACCGTTTTGAAACCCGGTTCGGTGTAGCCGCCCCAGATGCCGTGGATTTCACAGGACGGACGCGCCCAGACCTGATGCAATACGGGGCGGCCAGCCTCGCCTGCGGGATGCTTCAATCCGACGTTTTCAAGGAAACCTGCCTCATCGAACGGCAAAGCCCCCCATTCAGCGGCGGTTTCTTCTGGCAGTTCCTGCACCCCGTCGTAAAATCCAGCAATCGCAATGCCGCCATCGGCACTGCGCAGAGAGGCCAGCACATCGGACATCACCGCCAGCGCGTTGGCCGCCGCATTGCCAAACATGCCGGAGTGCAAATCGCGGTCGCCGGCCTGAATTGTGATTTCCTGCCCGACCAGACCGCGCAACATTGTCGTAACCGCAGGGGTCTCGCGGTCCCACATATCCGTATCACACACCAGAACCACATCGCAGGCCAGTTCCTCCGCTGCACTTTCCAGAAATCCGGGCAGCGAACGGGAACCGCTTTCTTCTTCCCCTTCAAACAGGAAACTGACGCGGATGGGCAGGCTGCCATTGGTCTCGATCAGCGCACGGCAGGCTTCGACAAAGGTCATCAACGCGCCTTTATCATCAGACGCGCCACGCCCGACGATATGGGTGTCACCTTCCACGGGAACCAGTTGCGGCTCGAACGGGTCAGTGTTCCACAGGTCCAGCGGATCGGCGGGTTGCACATCGTAATGACCGTAAAACAAAACATGGGGCGCATCAGCCGGACCATCCAGATGACCCACAACCATCGGATGGCCGATGGTTTCGCGCACGGTTGCATCAGCGCCCATGTCCCGCAGGGTCTGCGCCAGCCATTCGGCCGCGCGGGCAACTTCGGGCGCAAAAGCCGGATCGGTCGAAACAGAAGGAATGCGGATGAAATCAAACAGACGCGCCAGACGGTCATCCATTGTTGCGTCGATATGGGAGAGCGTGTCGGTCATTTTCTGCCTCTGTCTTTAAATGATACTAAATTGTTAATCCGCAGCGGTGTCGATTTCGACAATCCGCGCCTTGAACTGCTTGGCCACCTGCAACGCATCGGACAGAGCCTTATCCGCCTCTACCGTAAGGCACTGCCGTCCCTGCATCAGCCAGTTTCCCGCCACCATTGTTCCGGTCACGTCTGTGGGCAGGGTTGCAAAAACCAGCATGGAATAGATGTCGTAGACCGGGTGGAGCCGTGGATCATCCAGCGAGATCCGGATCAGATCGGCCTGTTTGCCGACCTCCAGCGATCCGATACGATCCGCCATGCCAAGGGTCGCAGCGCCCTCGATCGTGGCCATGCGAATGACGTCTGTGCAGGGTAGGATGCCTCGGGATTTTCCGGCGATTTTCTGGAACATTGTGGCAGGGGCGAACTGGGAAAACAGATCAAGCGTATTGCCCGACATCGGCCCGTCCGTCGCGATCCCGACCTTAATACCGCGGTCCCGCAGGGCTGTGATCGGGGCGATCCCGCGTCCTGCCTTACCGTTGGACCGCGCGTTATAGGCCACGTGAACGCCCCGCTCTGCCATCAGGTCCATATCGGATTCGGTAGGGTACATCACATGGGCTGCCACCAAAGCTGGCGTCAAAAGGCCCGCGCGATCGGCGGCCTCAACCGTGGTACATCCGTGGTTCTCTTTCGCCCAAGCCAGTTCCGCATCTGTTTCCGCAAGATGCATCTGCACCGGCAGACCGGCATGATTCGCAGACCATTCTGCCACCCGCATCATCCCCTCAATTCCGGTAGAGTAAGGCGCATGGGGTGCGGCCGAAGCCGTCACGCGAGGATGATCCTTGTAAAGATCGGCCAGCGCGTCGAGCCGGGCGAAAGCCTCGTCAAAGGTCTTGTGATCGGGCGCGTTAAAATTGGCGATGGTCTGGCCAACCACACCGCGCAACCCGCTGTGATCGAGAACCGCACCTATGCGGTCCTCGAAATAATACATATCCGCAACCGTGGTGACACCGCCGCGGATCAATTCCAGCGCGGCAAGCTGTGCGCCCACGGCCACCACGTCCTCAGTGACCAAAGCCCGTTCCAGCGGCAGGATATAGCGGAACAATCTGTCGTCTACATCTTCACCCAGACCGCGAAACAGGGTCATGGGCATGTGGCAATGGGGATTAACCATGCCCGGCATAATCAGATCCCCGCCCGCATCCAGAACAGGACCGCGATCATCTGGCGCATCCCCTGCGCCAAGTGCCGTGATTTTATCACCCTCGAACGCGATCCAGCCGCGCTCAATCTCTGTCATCTGCCCGTCAATCGTCAGAATGCGGGCATTTGCGATAACAGACATCAGGACTCTGTCGGTAGCAGGCAGCATTGCTCTGGCTGGGGAACCAACATCGCCGCGCTACCGCTTTCAAACGGGGTGGCTTGTGGGCCGTTGGCCATCACAACTCCTGCCGCTGTCTCGCAATGGTATTGATAGGCACGGCCAATATAGGTGCGCATCCCAAGCTCTGCCGGAATACCGAAGCCGCTCGTTTCGGGTTCCACCAACAGGCCTTCGGGACGGGTTGCAAACAGGAATTTTTTCGACGGAATGGTAAACTGGCTTTTGGGCAGATCGATCTGAACGCCTCCCGCCATTTGTGCCCGTACCGCATCCCCAGCTTCGGCAATCGCTTCCATTTCGATCATATTGTCAAAGCCGACAAAATCCGCAACGAAAGCGTTGGCCGGACGGGAATAGAGCACTTCGGGCGTATCAAGCTGCATGATCTTGCCGCCCTTCATAATCGCCACCCGATCAGAAATCGAAAACGCCTCTTCCTGATCGTGTGTCACATACAACGCGGTGGTGCCATTGGCCTGTTGCAGGCGCCGGATTTCCACCCGCATATCCACCCGCAATTTGGCATCAAGGTTGGACAGCGGTTCATCAAACATCAGTAGTGGCGGATCAATCACCAGTGCGCGGGCCAAGGCAACGCGCTGGCGCTGACCGCCAGACAGATTCGCCGGATGACGGTCTGCCAATTCCCCGAGACCGACCCGTTCGATCATCGTATCCACACGTTTCTTACGCTCCGCGCCGGAGATATTCCGTTGCTTCAGGCCGAAACCGACATTGTCCCGCACCGTCAGATGGGGGAACAGCGCGTAGGTCTGGAACACCAGACCAATATCGCGGGCATGTGCGGGCAACCGCGTCAGATCGCGATCCCCGAGTTTGATCGAACCGGATGTCGGTTCCAGAAAGCCCGCCACCAGACGCAAGGTGGTTGTCTTGCCACAGCCCGAAGACCCGAGCAGGGAAACCAACTCTCCTTCAGCGATATGCAGCGACAGATCTTCCAGCACCTGTGTGGTGCCGTAATGGGCATTGATATTTTCAAGTGTCAGAGATTGGGTCATTTTGTCAGGAAAGTCAGTCCAAGGGTCCGTTCAACCACAGCCATAACGGCAACTGTGACGCCCATCAGCAGCACCGACACCGACGCGATTGTCGGATCGAAGAACTGCTCCATATGGGCCAGCAACTGGATCGGGAGAGTGGAAACGCCGGGTCCGGTCAGAAAGATCGAAATCGAAACGTCGTTGAGAGAGGTGATAAAGGCCAGAATGAAACCGGCAATAATGCCTGCGCGAATATTGGGCAGGACCACAGTGAAGAACGCTTTAATGCGGGGGCACCCAAGGGACACCGCGGCCTCTTCAATGGAAAAGTCGAAACTGTTCAGCGACGCCCCGACCACCCGCACTGTATAAGGCAAAACGATCAGCGCATGTCCCACCAGCAAAGCCAGTGAAATCGGCAGGCCGAAACCGCTCGCCAGAGATTTCATCAGCGAGAAACCCAGCACAATTTCCGGAATCAGGATCGGCAAAACAAAGACATTGCCCAGAAAGGCCGGAAGTTCGATCCGGTAGCGCGCCATCGCATAGGCCGCCGGAATACCAATCAGCATGGACAGTGTGGTCCCCGCAACCGCCAGCATAAAGGAAGTCCCCATCGTACGGGTAAATGCCGATATCTCGAAGATATTGGTAAACCAGTGCAAGGTCAGCCCTTGGGGCGGAAATGTCAGATAGGTCGTATCTGAAAGTGCCGATCCGATGATCACCACTAGCGGCCCCAGCAGAAACAGAAAGGTCAGGACTGTCAGCACAATCAGGACAGGGTGAATGCGTGTTTTCATAATGTTTACCCCGCCATCGGATTAAGTTTGCGTGCCACTTTGGACATGATCAACACAGTCGTCAGCGTCACAACTACCATCACCGCAGCAATGGTGGAGGCACCGACCCAGTCAAATGTGACCATCGCCCGCTGATAAAGGAATGTACCCATCATCATCTGACGCTCCCCGCCCAAAAGTTGCGGCGTGGCGTAAGACGTGAACGATCCGGTAAACACCAGCACCGCCCCGACAATCAGCCCAGGGACAGCCATTGGCAACACAACCTGCCGGAACGTCGCCGCAGGGGTTGCCCCCAGCGAAGCCGCCGCATCGGTCATATCCTGCGGAATCCCTTCCAATACCCCGACAAGGGTCAGGATCATCAGCGGCACAAACAGATAAACCATCGCCACAATTACCGAACCTTGGGTGTAAAGCATGGACAAAGGCTCTGCTATGGCACCGATTTTTATCAAAAAATTGTTTAAAATGCCGTTCTTGCCAAGAATAACCAGCCAGGCAAAGGAGCGCACGACAACCCCAGTCAGCAAAGGAAAGACAGCCGCGATAATCAGCAGGCTTTTGATCCGTCCGGGCATACGGGCCACGACCCATGCCGTACAGAAACCGATAGCAACAGAAATGATCGTCGTAACCAGCGCCACTTCCATTGTGCGCCACAGAACGGTCATCCGGAAACGGGAATTGAAGAAGGCGGCATAGGTCGAGAACGGACCTTTGGGATCACCGAAGGTGGTTGCAAAAGTTGCAAGTACCGGCAGCCCGAGAAAGATAAAGACCAGCAGTATGGCCGGTGTCGCAAGCAGCCAGGCGCGCAGGCGATTAGACATTGGACTTCCTTTGAAAAGAAAAGGCGGAGCAAAAACTGTTGCCCCGCCTCATAAACGATGCCGGTGAAGGATTACATCCCGAAGATTTCATTCCAGCGGTCAATCCAGTCGGTTTTTGCCGCGTTCATCTTGGCGTAATCCATCCGGTTCAGCTTGGCGATCGCTTCAGGACCGTAAGTCCAGATCGCAGCCTGCTCGGGTGTCAGTTCAACACCTGTATGCACCGGCGCATCCACACCCTGCTCTGCATTCACCTGTTGAACTTCTTTGGACAGAACAAAGTTGATAAATTCGTAAGCCAGATCCACCTTTTCGGCGCCGACCGGAATGTTGATTGTGTTCAGCGTCGCAATATCCCCGTCATCCAGAGTTGCCCATGTCATTGTCGGCACAGCTTTTTGCAGGGAAGCCAGCGTGAAATCCTGTGCAATCGCAACCGAAGCTTCACCGGTGGAAATCAGATTCACCATCTCAGAGCCGGTGTTGTAGTTCTTAACCGAATTGGGCTTCAGTTCTTCAATCGCAGCAAAAGCCGCATCCTCGTCTTCAAATGCATCCACACCGGCTTTCTTGCCGGCCTGAACCACAACCATCGGCCCCGCAGTCGTTGTAATACCCGGCAGGGTTACCTGACCTTTCAGGTCTTCGCGCCACAAATCATTCCAGCTTGTGATCGGCTCTACCTTGGCGGAATCATAAACGACACCGGCGCGTCCGACCGCATATGCCGGACCGTAACCGCCCTGAGGATCTTGTGCCAGTTCATAGAGGTTTTCGATATTAGGCAGACGGGAGCGGTCCAGCTTCATGAAAGTGCCAGCTTCAACACCCAACTGGGAATAGCTGTCCGTCAGGTAAATCACATCAACGCCCTTACCACCGCGGGCTTGCAGTTTACCCAGACGGTCGGAGTTGTTGCCGGTTTCAAAAACGACCTCGCAACCGCAGATTTTCTCGAACGGCTCCACAATGTTCGCCTTCAGCTTTTCACCGTTGTATCCCCACCACGAGATGGTGAAAGTTTCGGCCTGGGCAGCAGTGGTGGCAAGTGCCGCCACACAAGTAGCGGTCAGGAGAGCAAGCTTCATCAAATTTCCTTTGGATTGCAGTATTAGCAGATGCCGTAAGCATATCTGTTATTTCCCCCAAGGCAAGATAACGACCCGTTCATTTGCCCATGAAAAACGCACAAAACACGTTTTGCTTAAGGCTTGTTCAACTCTTGTGTGAAAAATTCAACCAACAGGCAACATCAGGTTTACAGTGTAAGGCCTCCGCAACCGCGAATAATTCACAGCGCCGAATGCAAGCTACCAATGGGTGTAGAATCAGGGAAATCCAGGAGGAAAAGGGCAAAGAAATCAGGCCCCCCCTTGAACGCAAACGGCCGCCCTTTTTGGGCGGCCGGTTTGTGTTTTTTTGTGATCGTTTTGAGAGCATTTTGTTTTGTTAATACTTACTAGGTTTGGCAGTGACTTACTCTCCCACGTCTTAAGACGCAGTACCATC
>NZ_PKOJ01000017.1 GCF_002860325.1 Neptunicoccus cionae
GCGTTTCGACATCTCTGATCTCCTTCTCGTCGAAGATCAGCAGACTGCAAATCGTAGCTTGCGTCACTGTCCGAATTTCGGGGGGTAGCTCAGAGTTCGCGATAGATAGCAAAGCATGGAACGGAAAAATTACGCCCCCCAGAGTCTGACGGCCCAAATGGTCATAATCGACCTGTCCGCTAATGAGATCACGGCGCGTGCGTAACCCCAACAAGGCCACGGCCCGCGTGTCGATCAACAGGCCGAATACATATGAGCGACTTCCGAGAACATGCCAGAAATTATTTGCGAACAGCAGCCGGTACATACATTGGGCCGTTCGTATCAGCCTAACGTTTGAAGGAGATAACGTTTGAATCACCTTTGACGAATGCTATGGGGCCTTCCCTTTGAATAGTTGTGACAGCTCCCTGAAACGCTGCCTGGTCGTCAATAAAGTGGTCATTCCACACAATGGAAGTCCCATCATCAGTCAGGACTTCTAACGACCATTTATCGCCACCCTCCAGCTTACAGATTTCCACTTTGAACGTAATGCATTCGACATCGACATGCTGTGACACGCTTGAAATGATCAGGTTCGGTTCACGTTCCACAGGTCAATCCCTTCGACTGCAAAGATTATCATTAGAAGCTTGTCCCGAGGTTCTGATGTTCGCAATGCGAATTTTGCAACGCGAACGATCAAAACACAGCGCTGGATCGTTATTTTCGGGCTAAAAACATCTCCCAAACGAAGAGCTGCTCATTGGCTTTCAGTGGGTCGTCTTCCAAGGCCGCGTTGGTCAGGGCGCTAATCAGTTGCTCGCTCTGTGACATCCACTTAAACATTTCCTGCAATTGATGCCAAGTAAGTAAGCGGGTATCTTGTCCCAGTTGTACCCTAAGATGCGCCTCTGTTCCATCGAGTTTATTTTCCGCTAATATGCCAGTTAGGCCATGGCATACGAGGTTCCTAATCACGAGCGCTTCTTTAAGCATTTTGATCAAGCGGTTGCAAAGCAGCAACTGGAGCGGCCGATCAGTATTGTTCTGTTTTATTGCCTGCGACCACACATCAAGTGACCGCAATATACCGTGAGGCGCCTTTGTCTCCTTCCCAGCATGTAAGCGTTCAATGGATTTAGATAGGGATCGTTCAATGTTCGACCAAAGACTCAATAACGAGGCGATTGTTCTTTCAATCTGGTAGTATGTTACTGGTTGTTCAATATCGTGCACATGAACCTCAATTTAGGGCTATGGGGTATTAATAGAAGATAAGAGCCAACTGGATCGCTTCAGACCAATCGACTTCCAGTGTCTTCTATAGAAGGAGTCGAGCACACTCAAAATCCACATCATGCTGCAACTGCGGAACTATTAATTGTTTTTACGATTTGAATGATCTCAGCTGCATTTTGTTTGTCAAAGACACCTTCGATACCGAGGTCGTCGAAATCTGAAAACGGGCTGTCGTAGAACGTTTTGGGCTCCACGATGCCGTTGTCGGTAAGGTGATCAATAATCATGTTGATGAATTCCGATTGATCCGGACTGAGCTGATGTGCGGCAGTAAAGTTGCTAAAAGCCTTTTTTGCAGAAGTTCGCTCAAGTCCGATTAATCGTCTCAAAAATACACCTAAAGGTTCTTCATTTTGCAGTTGATTAAGCGTTTCGGTATCTGTGGCACCTTGCTCAACTAACATCCGTTCCAACTCCTCAATATCCAGGTCAGTAAGCGGTTCTGCTCGATGGATTTTCCGAAGAGTGATATGATCCTTATGTGTTTCGATGAATTTCCGGACCTTCATTTTAAAACGTGCTTTGTCAATTCCGGTACCCACTTCAGGAAGATCAATAGACTTTCCTTCACTCAATTCATCTTCGAAGTCGGTAATTACGATTTTGCGTTCTTTAGGCTGGATAAGATCGGCTAGGCTGCGCAGTCGTCGCCTGATGTCTTCAAGAATTTCGACAGTGACATCTGTCCAAAATTCATCAGTCTGCATATCGAGGATCAGTTCCATCTGTTTGGAAACTGTCGGTACGTTCGACAGCCCTTCGAGAGCAGAAGCAAATTTTATCATTCGCAACTGCAGACGAGAGAACCCGGGGTCGTTGCGCAACAAGAGGAGTTGGGCATTTAATGACAGCAAGTCGAATTGTTTTGCAGGAAGATGATCGTCCACGAAGGCAGAAGGGAGACCGGCCACTTCGTTGGTTAGCGCGATCTGTGCATCAAGATCCAGGGTCTGCCAGTTTTCCTTGTCTTTGAAATGTTCAACGGCACGGCGTCGGTCCCGAACCATAAAGTTCTCAATATTCATTCCCAGCACCTCTTCGTGCAATCGCTCCTTCAAAGTGTTTGAAAGTTCTAGGTGTCCTTCCTCGCCGATTTGTAGTTCACCTATCAATTCTACACGAGTTGCGAACAGCCGTTCTCCAATCGGAAGGGCAGCACCTGCATTGCGAGCATCCGGGTGTTCCTGGAAGAACTCCAAATTCTGACAGAAATCGAAGATTAAAAACTCTTCCTTATCTTCACCGGGTCCAAATAGATCTTCGCACAGACGCGTGCCGCGGCCGACCATTTGCCAGAATTTTGTTTTCGACCGGACGATCTTAAAGAACACAAGGTTCACGACCTCGGGGACGTCAATCCCAGTGTCCATCATGTCAACCGACACAGCAATATGAGGTTGCTTTTCGGCCTCGGAAAATTCGTCAATCAATGATTGGGCGTGAGATACACTGTGGTCGATCAGGCGAGCGAACTGACCGGCCACATGAGGGTAGTTTGCGTCAAACCTATCCGCAATAAATTGCGCATGTTTGCCGTTCTTTGCGAAAATGATCGTCTTTCCAAGTCGATCTCCTCCTGCAACTTTAATACCGTTCCGCATCACATACTTAAGCACCTTGTCGACGGTATCCTTGTTGAATAACCACTTGTTCAAGTCATTGGACTCTACGCGGTCAGGAATGCTTCCCTCTTCATCCCATTCGATCGCATCCCACTCGTCTTTCTCTTCGTCTGAGAGCTGATCATAGGCGATCCCGTCGCGCTGAAACTTTAATGGAACAGAAATTGACTTCGGCGGAACAAGGTAACCATCCTGCACGGCATCATCCAGATCATAAGCGTCGGTGGGGACACCACTTTCAAGATTGAACAACGCATAGGTGTTATGGTCGATCTCATCTTTTGGTGTCGCTGTCAGCCCCACCAAAAAACTATCAAAGTATTCAAAGATTGCTCGGTACTTACGATATACAGAACGGTGGGCTTCATCGATTACGATCAGATCAAAATGGCCAGGCCCGAACCTCTTTTCGCCGCCTTTCATTTCATCAATCAACCCCATCATGGTCGGGTAAGTTGATAACAACACACGCGCGCCGGAATGATCGTTTCGTGCAGGATCGTGCCGTTCAAGCAAGTTTGCGCTCGGGGTGGCAGGCAAGTGTGCTTTGAACGCACCATGGGCTTGTTTGACGAGTGCAATTCGGTCAGCCAGGAACAAGACCCGTTTCACATAATTGGCACGCATCAACTGGTCGATGAGCGCAATAGAGGTACGGGTTTTTCCACTACCAGTAGCCATAACCAACAGGGCCTTGCGCTGCCGGTCTTTTTCAAATGCTTGCCCGATCCGACGGATGGCCCGGTGCTGATAAAAACGCCCGGCAATGGTTTCATCGACAGCCACTTCATCAAGCGCCTTACGATTGTGTCGACGTTGATGCAGCAGTTCCAATTCATTGCGTTTTAGAAACCCCGATATTTTACGCGGTGGATAGCGCAAATCATCCCAGATCCAATGATCATACCCGTTGGTGGTAAAGATCACCGGACGCTGGCCATACATCTTTTCCAAGCAATCGGCATAAAGCTTGGATTGCTGTTGGCCAGTGCGAGAATCTTTGCGTGTTCGTTTAGCTTCCACCAAACCCAACGGTTTGCCATCCGCGCCCCAAAGGACATAATCTACGAAGCCTTTGCCAGACTGGCTTGGCATCCCTTCCACAGGAAACTCGCGATCCCGAGGTTGATCCAAAGCCCAGCCGGCTTCGTTTAGCAACAGGTCGATGAAGGCGTCCCGCGTTGCTGCTTCGTCGTAATCGTGAGCGTCGGGGATGGCTTGGTTAGCTCTGCGCGCCTCAGCGACTTCTGCGCGCAGACGGGCCAGTTCGGCTTCAAGGGCCTCTCGACCCTCGTCTGATGCCTTGCGAGCCTCTTCGGCCTCCTCAGCGCGTTTGTTGGCTGCTTTGACATTCCTTTCAATCGCTTGGATCTGCGCAACCGTGCTCGCCGAGATTGTCAGGGATTTTTCCAACTTGCCGATGTCGAACGACAGGGCGGGGTCAGGCTTCGCCCCCGTCGCATAGGTGCGGGCGATCCAGTAGCAGACATGGAACAGCTCGCGCACCGTAGTGGCAGCGTCTTGCGGTGTCAGGGACTTGCCGCTGTCATGGGCAGCGCGGTTGCCTTGATCTTTGATGTATTTCGCTTTGGTGGTGATGGCAGGCCCCGTTAGGGCCTCAAGGCTGGGTTCTGCGATCAGGGCGGCCAACGTGCGCTCATAGGGATGGCGCAGGACGGGATCACGACGGTAGAGCCATTTCAGCGCTGTCTCCAACGTCAGCCGCGACCAGAAGCACGCGCCGCGTGGATCGGAAAGGGCCAGTTTTTCCGCCTTCTCGGCGTGTTGCTTTAGGTCTTGAAAATCGGTGGAGAGAAAAGAAAATTGGGACATTAAAACAACCTGTGCGAATGGCATTACCTTAATGCGGGAAAATCTTTGCGAAAGGCTTGTTTTGCCTCTTCCCATTTTTCTTTACCCTCGGTTGACAGAACCCATTTACAATTGACGGTGTTCAGCACCTCGTAACCTGCCTCTTTCAATCCGTCACATAGCAGCATTTCCATTGCCCCCACCTGATCGCGGAAGGGTTTGTGGCGTTCCATCAATGTGGCGCGGTCGCTACCGTCATGATCGACTTGCGGATAGATCGGGCCGTGGGCGATCAGGTTGAAGCTGGTGCAGTCCTCGGGCGTGACACCGTGGGCGATCAGGTTGCGGCGCAGGGCGTTTGAATTTGGGGATGTGCCAAGGTGCTGGCCCATCCGTGTAAAGGGCGCGGCGGCATGGGGGCTGGAATTATCACCGGTTCGTCCAACGTAATGCAGCGCCTCGTTTGGTGCGGCGATGCGCCAGACATAAAGCCAGAAACCCCGTTGCAGCATCGCCCCCGGAAGGGTGAGACGGTGGAGCGCGGCAGCCATGTCAGAGTTCCCCGCGAAAGGCGCGGTGTTGGAGGGAGGCGAAGAGGGAATTTAGTTTTTCAGTTTGCTCCGAAACAATGTTGGCTTGCGCTTCCAATCTAAAAATTCTTTCGACAAATTCCCTCTGTTCCTGAATTGCGGGCAAGATGATCGGCATGTCTTTGATTTTCTTGAGAGTTAAGCGGGTGATGCCTGCGCCAGACATCGATCTAAGAGCGTAACTCTTGAACAGATCGGAGTTTAGCCAAAAGCACAAATACTCTGGGAGACAAAGATTATGGTTCGGTTTGAGTAGTGCCAGACTCGACAACATTGAAAACTCAAATTCATAACGATTGACTGCGGCAAGGCCAGTTGTCGCACCATCCTTGATGTAAAGAACATCACCTTTTTCAGGGTTACATCGAGAGTAAATTGACGAATGGTCCTCGGGCGAAATAAACCAAGGCTTATTCTCAAAACGTAGACCCTCACGCTTTAGATGTTTCGCCGTTATGTAGGGGATCCCTTCATTCACGATAGGCGGCGAATGATGTGTTCCGTCTGTTATTTTGCTCGTCGCATCGGAGAGTTTGGTTGGTATCTGCCAGAAACTCGTTGCTCGTGTCTCAAACATCTCATGAAAGATCGCCTGTCCGAGGGTGTTGAGTTTGTCGAGGGCGCGGGTGCGGAGGCGGCGGAGCGCGTCCGCCTGATCCAATATCCCCGCAATCCGCTTCTGCTCCTCCAGCGGTGGGAGGGGGATTTTGATGCGTTCCAGATCGGCCTTATTGAAACCAGCTTGTGCAGCGCGCCCGCCAAGGTTTAAGATGAAGCTTTGGAACGCATCTGCGCGAAGAAAATGTGAGAAGTATGCCCTATCTAACCGTTCCAAATCCGGAATGGTCTTGACCAGCGCGACATTGTAGGCGCCTTCAAGACCAAACAGTATCTTTCCGAGTGAAGCCCCATAACGCGCAATCATAATGTCGTTTTTGCTACATTTTTTTAGGGTTTGTTTGTCTGGGACAAAAACCGCCTTTTTGTCTGTCTTGAAGTCTTGGATTTGCAAAAGACGAACATAGCCATCCGTTGGCTCATCAACAAAAGTGCTTTTGGGCGGCTGCGTTCCTCCTTGGATATCGCAAACCTCCAGAAATGGAACAAATTGGGCTGTTTTCATCCCAACATCCCCTCCAACCGATCCAGCCCCTCGGCAATCTCGCCCTCCAGCGCGCGCAGCTCGGCAATGATCTCGGCGGGAGATTGGTGCTCGACCTCCTCATGCTCGATCTCTTTGTAGCGGTTGAGGCTCAAATCCCATGATCCGGTGGCAATAATCTCAGCCGCTGGCACGATGAAGCTTTGCGCGGTGCGGGGGCGGTCGGCCTCAGCCTCCAGTGCCTGCCAGCGGGTCAGGATATCGGGCAGGTTGTTCTTGGCGTGCTCGTCCTCCGTCAATGCCTCCTCCGGCACGGGGCCAAGCTTGGCGTCCTCCAGCAGCGGCGTGCGCTTGTCATCCAGGCTCATCCCGTCGGCGATCATGTCATAGAACCACACATCCTCGGTGCCGCCCACGCCGGTCTTGGTGAACACCACGATGGCGCAAGACACACCGGCATAGGGGCGGAACACGCCCGAGGGCATTTTGATGATCGCGTCGAGCTTGTGATCCTCCACCAGCATTTTGCGGATGTCCTTATGCGCCTTGGAGGAGCCGAACAGCACCCCATCAGGCACCACCACCGCCGCGCGCCCACCCGTGCGCATCAGGCGCAGGAAGAGCGCCATGAACAGCAGCTCGGTCTTTTTGGTTTTGACGATCTTCAACAGGTCTTTGGACGTGGTGTCATAATCCAGCGATCCGGCAAAGGGCGGGTTGGCAAGGATCAGGGAATAGCGACCCTCATCGGCGCCATGTTCTTCGGCAAGGCTATCGCGATAGGCGATGTCGGGATTGTCCACACCGTGCAGCGTCATGTTCATCGCGCCGATCCGCAGCATGGTGCTGTCAAAGTCAAAGCCGTGGAACATGGTGTTGTGGAAGTGATCACGTTGTTCAGGGTCGCGCATCATCCTGGGGTGGTGGTCGCGCAGGTATTCGCCCGCCGCCACAAGGAAGCCGCAGGTGCCCACGGCGGGGTCACAAATGGTGTCCTGCGGGGTTGGTGCCATGAGGTTGACCATCAGGTTGATAATGTGGCGGGGCGTGCGGAACTGGCCGTTCTGGCCCGCGCTGGCGATTTTGCCCAGCATGTATTCAAAGACATCCCCCTTGGTGTCGCGGTCCTCCATCGGAATGTCGTCGAGCATCTGCACGACCTTGGCCAGCAGGTTGGGATTGGAGAAGCCCAGCCGCGCGTCCTTCATATGGGTGCCGTAAGACGATCCTTCCTCACCCATCTGGCGCAGAAAGGGGAAGACGTGCTCATCCACGATGCGCATCATCTCGCGCGCTTCGAAGTTCTTGAAACGGGACCAGCGCAGGTTGTCGTAGGGTTCGCCTTTGTCATCCTGCCCCTCAGGGAAAATGCGGCGTTCCATTGAGGTGCCCAGCATCTCGGCCTTGCTTTCCTCGCGGGTGTGGATCTCGTCCAACCGCTTGATGAACAGCAAGAAGGTGAGTTGTTCTATGACGGAGAGCGGATTGGAGACGCCGCCAGACCAGAAGGCGTTCCAGATTTGGTCGATTTGCGTGCGGATGGTGCCTGTAAGCATTAATGTCTGCCGTATGAAGATTTTTCGGCAGGCTACCGATTTGCCTTAGCGGTTACAATAGGTTGTGGGATGAGTTGACTTTAAGCTAGAGCGAGATTGTTTCTCGGGGAAGTCCTCGAAATTATCGGCCTTTTGCCAGACGAAAAGCACAACACATCGTAGCTGGTAAATCGAATGGACAACGACCAATTCCAACGCATCTTTGGGCTTGTATCAATTCGGGAACAGAAAGTTGGTCGCCGATAACAATGCTAGAGCCTATTCGGCCCCATCCTTGCCTCTTGAACCGATGAGTGAATACTGAGCTACCCCCCGAAATTCGG
>NZ_PKOJ01000002.1 GCF_002860325.1 Neptunicoccus cionae
AAGATCAGCAGACTGCAAATCGTAGCTTGCGTCACTGTCCGAATTTCGGGGGGTAGCTCAGTAGAATGAGCGCCGCAGATTAGCTACCCACTGCGCTTTATACTTCCGTCAGGGCCACGTTAACGGCAAAAAGTAACTACATCAGCGGCAATAGCTGGTACCCGAGGCCGGACTCGAACCGGCAAACCTTGCGGCGGGGGATTTTGAAACCAGTATAACTAATTTTATTTCAGTAACTTAAATGGAAAGATTCCCACTGACTTATGGTGAACGTAATGTGAAAGTGGGAAAATAATCCTGAGGCGCTTATGCCCGACTATTGACGCGTCTCGATGAAGGTCAAAATCGTTCCAACCAAAAGAGAGTTGCTCTTCTTTCATTAGGCAGCTTTGCGCAATAAACCGCCTTTCCAAAGTTTCGCGAACCGTCCAACTGAATTCTATGCATTGCGCAGCAGACACTTGCTTCGAGGCAGAATTTTCCCGCTGCAGCAATCGCCTCGAATGTCCGGTCTTAAATTGGCGCCACAAACGAACCTTCTAAAAGATTTCCGAAATTTCACATTTTTGGCAACAAGCATGCAAAGAATAACGATGGAGTCCTCTTTGGCTTTCGGGCACTATCTCGGGAAAAGGTCCGGAGATACAGAGCGATGATGGAAGCAGTTGCACGACGAAAAGCACATTGGCTTTTCGGCTCTGGGAGCGAGAAGAACTTTATCGGCAAGCGAAGACCACAAGAAGATATGGTGACATCTGCCGTGTTCGGTTCGATCGGACTGTTGTCCCCAAAAGATCGGTGCAAGGCCATCGAAATACTCTTGGGACGCGATGCCTTTAATACTACTGGCCTCTCGAAAAATTGCGACATAGGGACAGAGCTCTGGCCGCGACTTACCAGTCTAGAAGGACGGCGTCACGTTGAGCCCGACGTTTTGCTGAGGTCAGCGGATAAGACGACAATCGTCGAGGTCAAATGGCACGCCCCTCTTTCAAAAAGACAACTCGAGCAGCAGGTTGAAGCAGTAGGCGCTGAAAATGTCAGTGCTGTTGTCTTGCTGGGTGAAGCGGGAGTAGGAGAGAATATTAGTGGCACGCCCTGCTTTCGACGCACTTGGCGAGACGTATCTGGTGATCTTCAGAATTGGCAGGACCAAAAAAGCAGTGCTCTAAGCCTTTGGGGCAAAACAATGCAGGCCTTTCTTCAAGAGACGGATATGGGACGCATTTTCAATGGCTTGCCGATACCCAGAAAAGCAAAAAAGGTTTCGTATAGCTTCAGAAAGCCAGGCCATCGGCCATGGCTAGAGCCATGGCCGAACAAAGTCGAAACAGTTCAATACACATTTAAGCGAGGGGTATGAAGGATATGGATACGGACAAGGCAGTTGAGAATGGTAAGATTCTTTTCCAATCGGCTGAAAATTTGATGCAAGCAGCTCTTGATCTCGACGCCCTTATGGAAAGCATCTGGGATCTCCTCGCTGAAGAAACATTCTTGGGCGGTGAGATGAAAGATTCTAGTCATGCAGACGATAATTCAGGCAATGATTGGATTACACCTATCTATTCAGCTAACGGTGAAGTCCGGGGCAAAGGAAAAGGGTCACCTCGGCTTGGAACAATAACCTATGTTGTTCGTTTGTGTGGGAAAGGGTCGCTACTACCCCCACTTCCAAATTGGCCATGGCTCGAACAAGCCAGTCTTTTCGTCGGCTGGCATAAGTTAAATGATTATTGGGGGCCGGAGGATTTCGAGCCGTCAGAAGCTGACAATCTTCACCATCGCGGACATGGACTCTGGGCTTATCGGGATGAAAAAGACAGGCAGGACTATGGCCATTTTTTTGCTCTTCCGCTCTTTTCGCTCAGGACCGAGAACGATCTAAAACGGTTTATAGTGACCCCACTCAAGACACTCTTTCAAGCTGACGATCTCGAGGCAGTCGTCAAAGAAGCCCTTCGCGAGGTTCCTGTGCTTTTGCCCTCATCAGGATGACAGAAATTGTTCGAATGCAAACACTAGCCGAGTCGCACGATAGGTCACTTTGTCTGAACATCTGCCCCTTGTGGAGCCCCCTGAAAATGCCTTCAAACTACCCGTGGGATTAAATGAGCTTTGAACACACACTAACGATCAAAAGCAGGAACACTGAAAGTGGGAAACTTTTTTTGGTGAGAAATCTGAAGAGCGCCCCGTAAGGGGAATTTCTCAATGATTTCAAGTGGTACCCGAGGCCGGACTCGAACCGGCAAACCTTGCGGCGGGGGATTTTGAATCCCCTGCGTCTACCAATTCCGCCACTCGGGCAACGCTTGGCTGATTTAGCCTTCCCGATTATCCGCGTCAACGGAAAAATCGGGTTTTTCCGGCTCTTATAGCGCAGAGGCGCCGAAGGTGTCGCATTGCCGGATGTCGGCGGTTTCAAAACCGCGTTGGAACCAGTTCTGGCGCTGTGCGGATGTGCCGTGCGTAAAACTGTGGGGGTTCGGGCGCTGGCCGGCGTTGCGTTGCAGTGTGTCGTCTCCGATCTGGCGGGCCGCATTCAGCGCCTCTCCCAGATCGCCCCGTTCCAGCGTGCCAAGCCGGTCCTGTGCATAGCGCGCCCATATGCCGGAAAAACAGTCCGCTTGCAGTTCGATCATCACGGACACGCGGTTGCTCTCCGCCTGCCCCATCCGCGAGCGTGCCTTGTTCGCTTCGGCCAGAATGCCCAGCTCGTTTTGCACGTGATGGGCGATTTCATGGGCGACAACATAGGCAGCGGCAAAATCCCCCGACGCGCCTAGCCTGCGGGACAATGTGGTGAAGAAATCCGTGTCGAGATAGGCTTTCCGGTCTGTGGGGCAGTAAAACGGACCCGAAGCACCATTTGCACCGCCACAGGGGGATTGGGTCGCGCCTTTGAATAGAACCATCGTGGCCGGGCGATAAGTAGCATTCAGCTGCTGTTCGAAAATTTCGGCCCATACGGTTTCCGTATCCGCCAGCGTCACCGAGACAAATTCTGCCGCCTGTTCGTCTTGCGGTGTCAGTTCCACGCTACGACCGTTGGTGATCTGACTGCCGCCGGGATTGAGGAATGGCGTCACATCCACCCCGAGAAAGTATCCGATGGCCAGCACAGCAAGCAGACCGAAGCCCCCGATGCCGCCCGCAGCCCGAACCCCGCCGGAGCGACGGCGGTCCTCTATGTTACGGCTTCCCTGCCGGCCTCTCCATTTCATCTCAGCACTCCCGAAAACGTGATTTTTATTGAAACTAGCGCAGCCGCGTCGGGGCGCAAGGCTTGACCCGTACCGGACTACGGGGCATGAGAAACAAAAAACGAGAGGCGCTTGCAGTGTTACGCAGATTTTACGAGTGGATTCTGTCTCTGGCCCAATCCCGCTGGGCGCTGGCGGCGCTGGCAATTATCGCCTTTGTGGAAAGCTCGGTTTTTCCGATCCCGCCCGATGTACTGCTGATCCCGCTGATCCTTGCAGCCCCGACCCGCGCCTTCATGATTGCGGCGGTCTGTACAGTGTCATCCGTTCTGGGGGGCGCCTTTGGCTATTACATCGGGGCAGAGTTGTTTGACGCCATCGGCCGCCCGATTCTTGATTTCTACCACAAGGCCGAAGCTTTCGAGACGTTCAAAACGCGCTTTAACGAACAGGGCCACTGGGCGGTTCTGTTCGCGGGCATCACGCCGTTCCCCTACAAGGTCATAACGATCACGTCGGGCGCAACAGACCTGCCCTTTTGGTCCTTCCTGTTCTGGTCCCTGATCGCGCGCGGTATACGATTCTTCATCGTGGCGACTCTTTTGTGGCACTTCGGCGCACCCATCCGTGATTTCATTGAACGCCGCCTTGCCTTGGTGTTCACTGTGTTTCTGATACTTCTGGTTCTCGGATTCTGGGCGGTGAAATACTTCTGATGCAACAGAGACTTATATTACTGGCAGCCCTTGGCTCCGCACTGATGCTGGCAGCGGCTTTCGGATTTCAGCACATCGGTGATCTTGCGCCGTGCAAACTTTGTATCAACCAGCGCTGGCCCCATGCGGTGGCGGTTCTGATCGGTCTGGTGGCGGCCCTGTTCCCGCACCGGATACTGGCCCTGTTCGGCGCGGCTGCGGCCTTCACCACATCTGCCATCGGATTTTATCACGCCGGAGTGGAGTGGAAATGGTGGGAAGGCCCGACGACCTGCACATCCGGTCCGGTCGGCGATCTGGCGGTGAAGGATCTGCTGAACCAGATTCTCGAAGCACCGATGGTACGCTGTGACGAAATCCCGTGGGAGTTGTTCGGCCTGTCCATGGCAGGCTGGAACGGTGTTATCTCACTTGGCCTGACGCTGATCTGGCTGGCGGCGGCATTTCAGCCCAAAACCCGTTAACACTCCAAGGAACCCTGCGGCTCAGGCTTCCAGTTCGGCATCCCAGTAGAGAAAATCCATCCAGCTTTCGTGCAGGTGGTTCGGAGGAAACTTGCGCCCAGCGTTCAAAAGCTGGTTGGCCGAAGGCTGCATCGGGGTGCGGCGCAGTTTCATGTTTGCCTGCCGCAAGGACCGCGCGCCCTTGCGCAGGTTGCACGGCCCGCAGGATGCCACCACATTCTGCCATGTCGTCTTGCCGCCACGGGATCGGGGCACGACGTGATCAAAGGTCATATCCCCGCGCGAACCACAGTACTGGCAGGTAAATTCATCCCGCAAGAACAGGTTAAAGCGGGTAAAAGCGGTGGTCTGGGCCGGTTTGACATAATCCTTCAGGACAATCACCGAAGGAATCCGGATCTCGACCGAGGGCGAATGCACCGTGCGCTCGTACTCGGCAACGATTGTAACACGGTCAAGGTAGGCCGCTTTCACAGCCTCCTGCCAGCGCCAGACGGAAAGGGGAAAATAGCTTAGTGGTCTGAAATCCGCATTCAGGACAAGCGCGGGGTTCTCCCGCAGGCCAGCCGGATTTCGTATGAACTCTTGTGTAAACTCGGAAGTCATTAGCGTCACGCATCCCTGCTCTGTTGCGTTGATTGGCATCAGAGCGGGGCATCCCGCCCGTCACCGTAAGGAAAACTATATATAGATGCTTTCCTAGAACAACCCTCTATATTCAGCAGGTAACAGGCTTATGACCGATCACTAAGTTCCGGATTTATCTTCTTCGGTGCTGTAACGGGCGAACAGAGGCCCCTGAACGATAAAGAAAACGAACACAAGCGCGGTCAGCCCGAAGGTTTTGAAATTCACCCATGCGTCGGTAGACATGAACCGCCAGACCAGTTCGTTCGCCAGCGCAAGGGACAGAAAAAACGCGCAGACCCGTTTGGTCAGGATCATCCAGCCCTCGTGTGTCATGGGCACCATTTCATCCATCACAGTGCGCAGATAGGATTTGCCCTGCAACAGGCCGATCCCGAGCAGGCCACCAAACAGCAGGTAGATAATCGTCGGTTTCATCTTGAAGAAGCGGTCGTCATTGAACCAGATCGACATGCCGCCAAAAACAACCACCAGAACCGCCGTCATCAACTGCATCCGCGACAGTTTGCCCGTCAGCCACCACAACAATCCGGTCGATACCAGAAGAACGGGAATAAAGGCCGCCGTTGCGATGATAAAGCCCTCATAGCTTTGACCGAAGATTTCAAACTCGCGGTCCTTGATCCGTGTATAGGCCACAAAGAACAGGACAACCGGTCCAAGCTCCAGCCCGAGTTTCACCATCGGGTTGACTGATTTCTCGCTCATGAAAATTTGCCTCTAAACTGTCGTTTCTTGTGGTTTAGCCGCTAAACTCTACCAAAACTGCACCGGCTGCAATGGCTACCATCAGGGTTGCGCGCAAAAGACCGACTTTCTCGTGCAGGAACAGCCAGCCGATCAAAGCAGCGAACACCACAGAGGTTTCCCGCAGCACAGCGACCTCGCCCACTTTATCCAGCCGCGTTGCAAACATGATAGAGCCAAAGCTTGCGAAGGCCACTAATCCACCGATGACACCCCGCACCGCCATTGACCGCACCGAGGGTTGTACAGCCATTTTCCGGTATCGGTAGACTGCGATCCAAGGGAACACCAAACCGTCCAGAAAGAACAGCCAGAAGATAAAGGTAAACGGATTGAGCGTGGCACGCACCCCGTAAGCATCCCAAGTGGTATAGGCCGCCACGCCAAAGCCTGTCAGCACCGCATAAAACAGCCCCATCCCCATCGTGCGCCGGTCAATACCGCCCTGCATCAGGTTGATCCCCGCCAGCAGAAAGATGGCAGAGGACAGCAGGATCACCCCGGACCATTGCACCAGATTATAGCTTTCGTGAAAGCGGTCCTGAAACAGAACGCCCACAAACAACATCGTCACCAGTGGCCCCATGCCCCGCACGACCGGATAGACCACAGTGTAGCTGCCGCGCGCGTAAGCCATGGCCTGAAAGAATTTATACACTAGATGGATACCCATCGCCCCGAACAGCAAGGGCCACACATGTGGTTCGGGCCAAGGCACCAGAAACAGGATAACCGGCAATGCCATTACACTGTAACTTACATCAATCGCGCCCCGCGCCAGCCAGGGATCAAGTTTGCCTTTTTGCAGTGCACCAAACACAGCATGAAGAACTGCAGCCAGTACCGCCAGTGCCAGCGCAAGATTGCGCCCGAACTGGGTTCCGTCTACTTCTAGTAACCACTCGGTCATATCCGGCCTGCAATTTCAGGATCTAACATGTATTCAGCCCTCGTCGACGAGTTCCAGATCAACGGATCGGTTGTGCCACTGGGTATCGTCATATTCCGTATGTTCGCAGCTACTCTTATGGGTGGTATTATCGGTTGGGAACGGGAACACAACGCCCGCGCCGCCGGTTTACGCACCCATATGATGATTTCCGTTGCGTCCTGCCTGTTTGCAATCGTCGCGCTCGACCTGATTGCGCTGGATACAGAGGATCAGGAACGGATCAAGGCGGACCCGATCAAACTGATCAGCGCGATTACATCCGGTGTAGCCTTTCTCGCTGCCGGTTCGATCATCATTTCAGGAGGTAAAGTTCACGGTCTAACCACAGGGGCCAGCATGTGGCTTGTAGGGGCAGTCGGGCTAAGCTGTGGCACCGGACGTATCCCGCTTGCCCTTGTAGCGACGGTGATCGCCCTGATCATCCTGTGGATTGTGAACCGCGTGGCAGAGCGACCCAAGAAGAAAATCGAAGACGCAAGGGACGATGATGAGGACGAAGCGGAACCGGCCTAGCGCCCGCCAAGCGGCAGGCGCCCTACTCCAGACCTGTTAGCGCGCGGGCAAATTCCTCGGGGTCAAAGGGCGCCAGATCGTCGATCTGCTCCCCCAGCCCAATTGCATGGATCGGCAGCCCGAACCGGTCCGCCAGCGCCACCAGTACGCCGCCCTTGGCGGTGCCGTCCAGCTTGGTCATGACCAGCCCCGAAACATCTGCGATCTTCTGGAAAATTTCCACCTGTGACAGCGCGTTCTGCCCTGTGGTCGCATCCAGCACCAATAACGTGTTGTGGGGCGCCTCTGGGTCTTTCTTGCGGATCACCCGAACGATTTTGGCCAGTTCTTCCATCAGATCCTGACGGTTCTGCAACCGCCCCGCCGTGTCGATCATCAACAGGTCTGCCCCGTCCTGTTCCGCCTTGGTCATGGCGTCAAACGCCAGCGACGCCGGATCGGACCCTTCGGGCGCAGTCAGAACCGGAACGCCGGCCCGTTCTCCCCAGACCTGTAACTGTTCCACGGCGGCAGCGCGGAATGTGTCACCAGCGGCAATCACCACCGTCTTGCCAGCCGCTTTGAACTGGCTGGCCAGTTTGCCGATTGTCGTCGTCTTGCCAGAGCCGTTGACCCCGACCACCAGAACCACCTGCGGGCGTTTGGTGTAAAGGGGCATCGGGCGGGCCACAGGTTCCATGATCCGCGCCACTTCGCTGGCCAGCAGCGCTTTCAGCTCTGCGGTGGACAGCTTCTTGCCCATGCGCCCTTCGGCCAGATTGGCGGAGACCCGCATAGCGGTTTCAACGCCCATATCGGCTGTAATCAACAAATCCTCGATGCTTTCCAGCATGGCATCGTCAAGCGCACGGCGCACGACTGTCTTTTCCGCGGTCCGTCCGCCGAACAAACGCCCCAGAAGGCCTGGCTTTGCGGCATCAGCCTCTTGCGCCGCTTTGGCTGCCTCTGCCTGTGCAGCTGCCTGACGGGCTGTTTCGGCTTCGGCTGCGGCCTGCTCTGCGCGGCGGCGCTCTTCGGCCTCTGCTTCCCTCTCAAGGCGGGCCTGTTCTTCGGCCTCAATCCGCGCCAGTCGCGCAGCCTCGGTTGCTTCGGCAGCCTTGCGGGCGGTGTCTTCTGCCTCCTGCTCTGCCTTGACGCGGCTCTCGGCATCAAGTCGTGCATTTTCCCGAGCTTCTGCTTCCAGCTGTTCCGCATGACGCCGTGCAGCTTCTTCCCGCTCGGCTCGCGCCGCTGCTGCAGCTGCCTCTGCTTCACGCGCTGCTTCTTCCTGTTCAGCCAGTTCCCGCGCAGCAGCCGCCTGCGCCTCTTGCGCTTCCCGTGCCGCAGCGGCTTCGGCTTCGGCCTGACGGGCCAGTTCTGCCTCTCCGGTCTCTGTATCGGTGGTCCCGCCATCCTCTACGATCGCGTCAAGCCCCTCTTCAATCTTGGAAGAAGATTTGAACATGCGGTCTTTGAGTTTCTTGAAAAAGGACATATGACGGTTGCTCTTGATAGAAGTGATTTCACATGCAGGATGCTTTATTGCACCTAACGCCCGACAGAGGATTTTTAAAGCCCGATTTTAACGTGCCCTGCCCGCCCATAGCGATATATTTCCCATTATGCGCCTGATTTTCATTCTTTTCCTGCTGGCTTCTCCGGCATTTGCCGAACCACCAGACCGGCAATGTAATAGAGGCCGCTGGGGTGAAATCTGGTGTATCCGGAACGACTTCATTGCCTATGACACCTGTCAGGCGATCCGCGATGCTGCAGGTCTTCACAAGCTGGACACAGGCTTTTTCGCCCGACTGATCTGGCAGGAGAGCCGGTTTGATCCTTACGCCCTGTCCCCTGCGGGGGCGGAAGGCGTGGCCCAGTTCATGCCCGCCACAGCCAAACTGCGCGGTCTTGGCGCCAGCTACAATCCCGCAGAGGCGCTGGATCATTCGGCCCATTACCTTGCAGAGCTGATCGCCCGATTTGGCAACGCAGGGCTGGCCGCAGTCGCCTATAACGGAGGCGAGAGACGGGCAGCGGAATTTATCGCAGGAAGCGGCGGGCTGGCCCAAGAAACCGAAGACTATGTGCGCATCATCACCGGCCAAAGCGCGCAGGACTGGCGCGACACACCGCCGAAGGAGCTCGATATGGCGCTGGTGAAGGACCAGCCTTTCCTGCCCGCCTGTCTTGCTCTGACCCGAACAAGCCGCGTCAGCAAGCTGAAATCCCTGCGCCCTGTCCCAAGCCTGCCGCCCTGGGGCGTCCAGCTTGCCGCCGGTTCCACACAGGCCAAAGCCGCGAGCAGCTTTGAACGTAACTCCCACGCCTGTGACGCGGAAATCGGCAGCCAAAAGCCGGACTACATACGCAAAAAACCACAGGTGCGCGGCCGAAAACCCTATTTCGTGGCACGCCTTGGCGCCCCCTCGCGCGGGGCGGCCCAGCAATTGTGCAACCGCCTGCGCAAATTCAATTGCGCCTGCGCGGTCTATAAGAACTGACACCTTTCCCCATTAGCCTAGAAATAAATTGTGCAAACCAGACGCAAGGCATAGGATCAACGCAATTCCTTGTTTTTTCATTAAGCTATTTATTTCCCTCGCACGGAAAGGTGGACCCAATGGCTGCCAGCAAAGACAGCGCAATCATCGAAAGTTATGCGTCCGACAACTTTAACAAAGCTTTGAGAATAATAAATAAAGACAAAGATACCGCGATAGGTATTTTGTCGCAAAACCTGTCGAAAATTAAAAGCATCGCGATTCCGATTTCCACGAAAGGAGTGTCGGAGTACGCAAAGAACAAAGCCAGTTGCGAGAAAGCTTACAAAGCTTTCATGCAAGAAATGAACGCGGTTTGGAGTAAAAAGGCCAAAAGCGGCAAGAAGCTCGACACGCTATATGACAATTACTGCCAGACAATTGCCGAATTAGAAGCCGAGAATGATCGCTGGACCGCGGTGCTCGGGGCGGATTTCATTCTGAAGGTTTCAAGCGGCTTGCAGCAATTGTTAAAAATGCGCGAGATGATGAAACTACGTGCCAGCGAACTGTTGACGGAAATTGAAGCCCTCAAGAAAGATTTGAAAAAGGCTGAAAAAGAGGAGTGGCACACTTATGTCAAGAACGGCATTTCGATTTGCTGGTCTGTTGCGACCATGGTTATTCCACCGCTTCGGGCCATGAGCATGGTGCATAAACTGGCGGCGACAGGACTGATTGTGTTGTCTTCCGACGCGATTTTCGGGTCCAAAAGCGATATTGCCGAAGATGGAACCACCACTGCACTGGACGGCATGAAGATCGCATCAGTAGCCAAAAAGATGGAACGTGCCGCAACTGGTTTTGGCGCGGCGTCATTGGCTTTGAAGGCTGTGGTAATCCACGGAGACGCAAAGGAAGTGGCCGAAGTGCGCTCTAAAGTCGAAGTGCTGAAGGCCAAAATTGATAACGCGCAAAAGTCTGTAAATTATATGAGCAAAACCCTGCGGAAAACCGAGGGTGAGGCAATAAAGATCAAGACCAGTTTGCGTCAGTTGGAAAAGAAGATGATGGCACAGGTCCAAAAGGGACGCGATGCCAGCAAGATGCATAAGAGCCTGCTGGCAAAACGCGCGAAGCCTTAAAGATAGGGCGCCCTAAGTGATCAGGGCGCCTTATCCGGTTTAGATCATCGCCATGCCGCCGTTGACATGCAGGGTCTGGCCGGTGACATAGCTGGCCTCCTCGGATGCCAGATAAGCGACCGCCGAAGCGATCTCCCCCGCATCACCCATACGCCCCATCGGGATCGAAGACAGCATTCCCTCTTTCACTGAATCACCCAGTTCGGCTGTCATCGCGGTTTCAATAAAGCCCGGAGCCACGCAGTTGGCGGTAATCCCGCGGGATGCGATTTCCTGTGCATAGGATTTGGTCATGCCGATCATGCCCGCCTTACTGGCCGCATAGTTCACCTGCCCCGCGTTGCCCGTCACACCCACAATCGAAGTGATGTTGATCACTCGGCCCCATTTCTGTTTCATCATCGGACGCATGACCGATTTCATCAGACGCATGGTAGAGGTGAGGTTCACGTCGATCACGTCCTGCCAGTCCTCGTCCTTCATCCGCATGAACAGGTTGTCCCGTGTGATGCCAGCGTTGTTCACAAGGATATGCAAACCGCCCATAGCCTCGGACGCCTGCCCCGCCAGCGCGGTCACGGCCTCTGCGTCACCCAGATTACACGGGGTGACAAAAGCACGATCACCCAGTTTTGCAGCCAGTTCTTCCAGCGGACCAACGCGGGTTCCGGAAAGGGCCACAGTCGCGCCCTGTCCGTGCAATGCGGTTGCAATCGCTCCGCCAATACCGCCCGATGCGCCTGTGACCAGTGCGCATTTTCCTGTCAAATCAAACATTCGATTATCCAATCTTTTCTGCTGCGGCTTTGGCCCCGTCAGGGTCGTTCACGGCCACACATTCAATTTCGCGGGCAATCCGGCGGATCATACCCGACAGCGCCTTACCGGCACCGATTTCATAGATTTCGCTCACACCCTGCGCCGCAGCATAACCCATGCTTTCACGCCAGCGCACGGAGCCTGTCACCTGCTCTACCAGCAGATCGCGGATCGTGGCGGCATCGGAGACAGCTTCGGCCCGTACATTTGCAATCAGGGGCACAGCGGGGGCGTTAATGGTCACTTCGGCCAGCGCTTCGGCCATCCGGTCTGCGGCGGGTTGCATCAATGCGCAGTGAAACGGTGCAGAAACCGGCAGCAGCATCGCCCGTTTTGCGCCTTTTTCCTTGGCAATCACCAATGCCCGCTCGACTGCAGCTTTATGGCCGGACACAACCACTTGAGAGGGATCATTGTCATTGGCCGCCTGACAGACCTCGCCTTGTGCGGCTTCTTCAGCAACTTCGGTGGCAGTGGCGAAATCCAGTCCCAGCAGCGCCGCCATGGCGCCAACGCCCACGGGAACCGCCTTTTGCATCGCCTCGCCACGGATGCGCAGCAGGCGAGCAGTATCAGCCAACGAAATCGAGCCTGCAGCACAAAGTGCTGAATATTCCCCGAGACTGTGCCCCGCAACATAAGACGCCGCCGTGACCGAAACGCCTTCGGCTTCCAGAGCCGCCATCGCCGCCAGAGATGTGGCCATCAACGCGGGTTGTGCATTTTGCGTCAGGGTCAGGGTTTCAATGTCACCTTCCCAGATCAGACCGGACAGGCTCTCGCCCAGGGCTTCGTCCACTTCATCAAATACAGCTTTCGCCGCCGGATAAGTGTCCGCAAACGCCTTACCCATACCGATGGTCTGGGCGCCCTGGCCCGGAAATACAAATGCTCTTGTCATTGGTGCCTCTTTTTTGCTTCACGTATTTTTAGTGCCTGTTAAGGTTGGGGACAAGAAACTTCAACACACAGGCCCGATTAACCGGCAAATCCCCCTGTCGGACGCTTACAGCTTGCATTCACCTCAGGCTTCGCTATACCCGCCCCATCTTCCGCAGATTTACGTTCACGCGGATGCCTCTCGTACCGGGGGGCGGAAGATTAACCCGGTTTTGAAGCACGCTTACATATGGTGATAAAATGGCGCTCTACGAGCACACATTTATTGCGCGTCAGGATCTTTCCAACGCGCAGGCCGAAAGCCTGATCGAGCATTTCGGCGCCGTTCTGACAGACAACGGTGGTAAAGTTGTCGAGAACGAATACTGGGGCCTGAAGACTATGGCCTACAAAATCAACAAAAACCGCAAGGGCCACTATGCCTTCCTGAGAACAGACGCCCCTGCGCCGGCTGTTGCAGAGATGGAACGCCTGATGCGTTTGCACGATGACGTAATGCGCGTTCTGACCATCAAAGTTGATGAGCACGAAGAAGGCCCATCCGTTGTAATCCAAGCTAAAAACTCCCGCGACGAACGTCGCCGCGAACGTTAAGAAAGGACGCTAAATCATGGCTAACAAACCATTTTTCCGTCGTCGCAAATCTTGCCCGTTCTCTGGCGACAATGCGCCGAAGATCGACTACAAAGATACGAAACTTCTGCAACGCTACATTTCCGAGCGCGGCAAGATCGTTCCGTCCCGTATCACCGCAGTCTCTGCCAAGAAACAACGCGAGCTGGCTAAAGCCATCAAACGCGCACGGTTTCTGGCCCTGCTGCCCTATGCTGTGAAGTAAGGAGAAAATCCATGGATGTTATCCTTCTCGAACGTGTGGCCAAACTGGGCCAAATGGGTGATGTAGTTTCCGTAAAGCAAGGTTACGCCCGTAACTTCCTGCTGGCCCAAGGCAAGGCGCTGCGCGCCACCAAAGGCAACATGGAAAGCTTTGAAAACCGCAAAGCCCAACTTGAAGCACAAAACCTCGAAACCAAAAAAGAAGCCGAAGCAGTGGCTGCGAAACTGGACGGACAACAGTTCGTTGTGATTCGCTCCGCATCCGATTCCGGCTCGCTTTACGGTTCTGTTTCCACACGGGACGCAGCAACTGCTGCTACCGAAGCCGGCTTCACAGTCGACAAGAAACAGATGGTTCTTGAAGCTCCGATCAAGGAACTGGGCGTACACACCATGAAAGTGGTTCTGCACCCTGAAGTCGAATGTTCCATCGAAATCAACGTTGCCCGTTCTGCCGAAGAAGCCGAACTGCAAGCCTCCGGTAAATCCATTCAGGAACTGGAAGCAGAAGCAGAAGCGGAAGCAGAATTCGAAATCGCCGAACTGTTCGACGATATCGGCGGTGCTGCGCTCGACGATCTGGAAGACAATGTTCCGGCTGCCGAAGAAGAGGCAACCGGCGAAGAAGAAGAGCCAAAAGCTTAATCTTCCCGACTGTTTTTCAGTTCAGAACAAATTTGAAAGGCCCGCTTTAACCAGCGGGCCTTTTCTTTTGTCCGGTTCGTGGCAGGGTGCCCTATCCCGCCATCCTCGAGATGGTTTCGCTCAGGCGACGGGCATCCGCAATTGCCTTGCTCAGGCTTTCCACCCGCGCCGGATCAGACCGCAGTGCAGCAGCCACCTGCCCCTCTTGGGTTGGGGACAGTTTCACGCCTGCGGCTTGTGCCTTGCTGCGGGCTGCAATCAGGTCGGATTTGGCGCGGCTGTGTTCGCCCCGCAACCGGGCAAGTTCGGCCGTTAATCGCGCGTTTTCTGCCTGTGCGCGATCCACCTCTGCCTGACGGGTGGCGACCCGTCGGTCATAGGTGCCGTTGCTGGCTCCGGCCACACCGTTAAAGAAACCGCCATCGCCGGGATCTTCGGAGGTGACACATCCGGCGAGGATCAGTGCAGCCGCTGCCATTGTGAACAGGTTGGATACAGTCATGACTTGGTCACACCTTTCATCTGATTAGCCACAGATTTCATCGCGGCAATCCTTTGCGACAGCAGCGCGATTTCGTTATCGATTCCGGTTGCCTGCCCTTTGACCAAGCGCAGCGAACGGGTTGATTTGAATTCCTTTTCCCATTTCTGCGCTCCCTTGATTGCCTTGCTCATGTTATTGAGATTGGCCTTGGCCTGTTTCAGCTCCTTGCGTATCTGCCGCTTTTTCGCACCCGAAGCCCGCAGCGTGTCCAACTCGCTTTGTTGAAAGGCTACGACCGCCTGCATTGTCGCGATTGAGGCTGCAAGTTCCTGATTGGCGCGGTTTACATCGTCGCGTATCCGTTCCAGCCGCAGTTCCTTGCGGCGGTATTTCTGCTGAAGCCGCGCAACATAGCTGCCCGCCAGCGCACCCGATCCAATGCCGATCTGCACGCCGGAATTGTTATCGTTGCTGCTCAACATATCCGCCAGCAACCCGACCGCTGCCCCCGCGACGATCCCTTCCGCCATGGTGCGCTGAAACGCCTTTGCCTGCCGCGCCAGTTCCGCTTCGCTGTAGTGGCTGGCCGCAGATTTCGGTTGGTTGCGAGTGAGCGGCGGGTCTTCACCAAGGGCGCGGGTACGCGCGCCCTGCGCAGCTGCCGTTGTTATCTGGAGTGTGATCAGGGCTGCAACCAGCCCTGCAAGAAACAATCTAAACATAACAAAACCCTTCCGGTTCGTTGCGTTACCCCCAAGGTACGGCGAGAACAGACCGGATAGAAATGCCAAAGATCACTGTTTTTCCGATCCGCTTCCTTTTCCGATCCGCTTCCTTTTCCGATCCGGTCACTTTTACGTTTTGATGCTATCGCAGTTGATTTTTTCGGCTAAGCTCGGGGGAATTATCCAACCAATTCTCTTTCCGAAACCTTTGGGAGTTTTACTATGAAGATCATTGCAACCATCGGCTCCGGCCTGCTCGGCCTGTCCATTGCCACTGCTGCACTGGCTGCCGGCGATGGCAACAGCAGTTCTACGCCAACTGAAGCCGCTTGCAAAAAGAAGGGTATGGTACTCGACCCGAAAACCGAAAAATGTGTTGAGGCTGAACGGGGCATGTTCCCCGATGAACTTCTTTATATCAACGCGCGCAGCATGGCCTATGACGGCCAGTATGAAGACGCGATCCGGCTTTTGTCGCTTGTTCGGGAAAAGGATGACCCCCGTGTGCTGAACTATCTGGGTTTTTCCCATCGCAAGCTCGGCGATTTGCAAACCGCGCTGATTTATTACCAACGGGCCTTGGAAATTGATCCCGATTACATCCTCGCCCGCAGCTATATGGGTCAAGGATTTGTGGCAGACGGCAATATGGAAGGCGCACGACAGCAGCTCGGCGAAATCCGCACCCGGGACGGTGAATCATCCTGGGCTTATGTCATGTTGGAAAACGCGATTGAAACGCGCGTAACCTATTAAGGCCATAACAGGCCGCCCTTTGATTTTCCGTGACAAATCCCTTTTGCGCGTCCTATCAATACTGACACGCAAAAGGGACAAAACTCGTGACGAAGACCGGAATGGACCAAAGCCTGAACGTACTCGGAGAGGCACTGAAGCCTTGCTCCACAGACCCGATGACCGGCTTTTACAGGGACGGTTGCTGCAATACCGGACCGGCCGATCATGGTAAACATACGGTGTGTTGCCTGATGACGGAGGCGTTTCTCGCCTTTTCCAAATCCAGAGGAAACGACCTGTCTACCCCCCGCCCCGAATACGGCTTTCAGGGATTGAAACCGGGGGACCGCTGGTGTTTGTGCGCTGACCGTTGGGTTCAGGCCGACGCTTTTGATGCTGCGCCTCATGTTGTATTGGAATCCACGCATATCAATACGTTAGAGACCATCCCGTTTGAAATCCTGCGCCAGCGTGCTTTGGATATGAACTGAACCGGCAATGACCGGACGGGTCAATCTGGCGCTATCCGGTGAAAACTCTGGCCCTATGAAACAGGCGCATTTTGCCCCTTTCCTATTGTCAGATAATCACGCAGGGTACGCCCCAAGTGACCCCCTCTTACAGACCCAGAAAGGTGCCCGTCATGGATGCGATAACCACCAACGACATCGAAGAAATTATTGAGACAGACCGTGCCCACGTGTGGCACCACCTGATCCAGCACAAGCCTTTTGAAACCATCGACCCCAAGATCATTGTAGAGGGTAAGGGCAACCGTGTTTGGGATGCCCGCGGCAAGGAGCACCTTGACGCTGTCTCCGGTGGTGTCTGGACCGTCAATGTCGGCTACGGCCGCGAACGGATCGCCAATGCGGTGCGCGACCAGTTGGTCAAAATGAACTATTTCGCCCAAACTGCCGGGTCTATCCCCGGGTCTATCTTCTCCAAGATGCTGATCGACAAGATGCCCGGCATGAAGCGTGTGTATTATGCCAACTCCGGTTCGGAAGCGAACGAGAAAGCTTTCAAAATGGTGCGCCAGATCGCCCATTCCAAACATGGCGGCAAGAAGTACAAAATCCTTTACCGCGAACGGGATTACCACGGTACGACGATTGCCTGCCTGTCCGCTGGCGGTCAGCCGGAACGTAACGCTCAATACGGCCCCTTCACACCCGGTTTCGTAGAAGTGCCCCACTGTCTGGAATACCGCAACCAGCACGGCGTCACAGCCGAGCAATACGGCGAGGCTTGTGTCAAAGCCACAGAAGAAGTGATCCTGCGCGAAGGCCCCGATACAATCGGTGCCATCTGTCTGGAACCGATCACTGCAGGTGGCGGTGTTATCGTTCCACCCAAAGGATATTGGGAAGGCATTCAGGCGCTTTGCAAGAAATACGAAATCCTGCTGCACATTGACGAAGTCGTTTGCGGCGTAGGCCGGACCGGTACTTGGTTCGGATACCAGCACTACGGCATCCAGCCGGATTTCGTTTCTATGGCAAAAGGCGTGGCATCGGGCTATGCGGCGATTTCCTGTCTGGTGACAACAGAGGAAGTGTTCAACAACTTCAAAGACAATGTGGACGATCCGCTGAACTACTTCCGCGATGTTTCTACCTTTGGCGGATGTGCTTCCGGTCCGGCAGCCGCGATCGAGAACATGAAGATCATCGAAGAAGAAAACCTGCTGCAAAACACTATCGACACGGGCGAATATTGTTTGGGCAAGCTGGGCGAACTGATGGACAAGCATAAAGTCATCGGCGAAGTGCGCGGCAAGGGCCTGTTCCTTGGTGCCGAACTGGTAGCAGATCGCGACAGCAAGGAACCGATGGACGAAAAGAAAGTCGCGGCCGTTGTCGCTAACTGTATGGCGCAAGGGGTGATCATCGGCATGACCAACCGCTCCCTGCCCGGCCTGAACAACACACTCTGCCTGTCACCTGCCCTGATTTCGACGAAAGACGACATCGACGAAATCACAGGCGCTATGGACAAGGCACTGGGCGAAGTTTTCGCTTAAACGCCGGCTAGGCGGATGAAACGAAGGGCTGCTCCTTACGGGGCAGCCTTTTTCAATTACGGGAAGAAGGTGCTGGGCGATCGGGTTCAAAGATAACTCCCCCCTGTGCACTATGTTATTTACTCTGAGTCACTGCTCCCCTGTCTCGGTGTGGCTATCCACCAAATATTTCCACAAGGATCCGTAACACCGGCCATCCGCTCCCCGTGTGGTCGCATATTCGGTTCCATTAGACATTCAGCCCCGGCATCTAATGCCCGCTCAAATGCTTGATCTGTGTTGTCCACGTATAGATGCATTTGCGATGTATTGGCCGGATAGATGTCTGTACTTTCATTCAACATGACAAGCGAATTGCCTATTCGCAGCCTTGCATGCTGGAGACTGCCATCATCGTATCTGCTTTCTTTCGTCACAATCGCTCCGAACGCGGTTGTCAGAAACTCTATCAGTCGATCCGCGCCAACCACCGTGAAGTACGGTGTAATCGACTGGTGTGCCCCTTCCGTTCCGGTCCTGTCGTTCATGTCGAACTCCTTATAAAGGTGTGCGTTCCCAATGCAGCACCGCCTGCGATTCTGGAACGCTGCCTCTGTTACCTACAACACCCATAGAAAAAAGGCCCGTCCTTCGCGGGACAGGCCTTTCTGAATAACCCTAAAACGTCCTAGCCCGCGACGGCGTTCAGCAACAGGAACACGACACCGGACAGGATTGAGGCTGCAGGTACGGTGATCACCCAAGCCGCGATGATGGTCAGGAAGTGGGACCGGCGCACCAGTTTGCGGTGTTTGCGCTTTTTCTTGTCCGCCTTGCCCGCTTCGGTCTCGACAACTTCCTTTACCACCTCTTTGTTGTGGGTCACACGCCAATGGGCTTCACGGAAGAAACCTACGCCGAAAACCGCACCTACAGCGATATGGGTAGAGGATACAGGCAAGCCAAGCCAGCTTGCCACGATCACTGTGATCGCTGCGGAAAGCGCCACACAATACGCGCGCAACGGGTTCAGCTTGGTAATCTGCTGGCCCACCATGCGGATCAGTTTCGGACCGAACAGCAGCAGGCCGAACGACAGGCCGAACGCCCCCACAATCATCACCCAGAACGGGATCGACACTTTGGCAACCACTTCCGAAGCCTCGGCCGTGTGCACAATAGCAGCAAGAGGACCGATGGCGTTGGCAACATCATTCGCACCGTGGGCAAAGGACAGCAAAGCCGCCGCACAAATCAGCGGCAAGGTGAACAGGTTGCGTACAGTATCCTTTGAGTTCTCTTTGCCTTCGGACTGTTTGCGGATCATCGGATGAGAGATGAAATAGAACAGAACCGCCGATACAGCGCCAATCAGAAGCGCGTATTGCAAATCAATCGCGACGATTTTTTTCAGCCCCTTCACCGAAAGGTAAGTGGCAAAAGCCCCTGCCATAATCGCGATCAAAATCGGCACCCATCGGCGGGCTGCGGTTATCTTGTCCTTTTGATCGGACACTTGGGATTTGATCAACCACAGGAACAGGGCTGCAATGACACCGCCCAGCACGGGCGAAATCACCCAGCTTGCGGCGATCTGGCTCATTTTCGGCCAGTTAACTGCGGCAAAGCCAGCCGCAGCAATCCCTGCGCCCATCACCCCACCCACAACCGAGTGGGTGGTCGAAACCGGCGCACCGACCCAGGTGGCAAGGTTCACCCAGACAGCAGATGCGATCAGCGCTGACATCATTGCCCAGATAAAGATGCGTGGTTCCGAAACAGCAGTAGGATCGATAATTCCCTTGGAGATCGTGCCGACCACATCACCACCAGCCAGCAACGCACCCGCGCTTTCGAAAATGGCAGCGATAATCAGCGCACCGCCCATAGACAGCGCATTGGCCCCCACAGCAGGGCCAACGTTGTTGGCCACGTCATTGGCGCCGATGTTCAGCGCCATATAAGCCCCGAGACCGGCGGCCAGCGCGATAATCAGGCCATTGCCTGCCCATCCGAACGCCAGACTGGTCAGCAGGATCGCAACCACAATGAACACCCCGCCCAATGCGGGGGCCACCAGTGGTTTGCGAATGGCATAGTTGGCATTTTCCAACAAGACACGGCTACCGAGATCCCGGTCGAGTGTCTTGTTAGGGCGAGCTGATTTGACCATGAGAGTCCTCCACGAAAGCGGCGATTCCCGCAAACGCGACCGCTATATGAATCTTTTGTAACAAAGATGTGACGATGTTCGGAAAATTCCAGAGATTTTCCTGATTGGCGCGGGCGGGCGCCGGATCATTGCTGATCCGGATCTTCCTTGCCCACACCTTTGAAAACGAATTTGAAGGGCAAAGCCCAGGCCACGCCAAGCACGATGTAGATCAGCAGTTCCACCAGCATGGGAAACCTCGGGATTGCGTTCATCACTGTCACAGCGATAACGCAATAAATCGGCAACCACACAAGCAACAGAACCAAAGACCAGCGCCGGCGCGCCTTATAGGACAATGCCATTCAAACGTTCCTTAGTCAGCAAACGGGTCAGTCACGAGGATCGTGTCTTCCCGCTCGGGTGAGGTAGAGAGCATGGCAACCGGACAACCGATCAGCTCTTCCACGCGACGCACGTATTTGATCGCCTCGGCGGGCAGATCGGCCCAGGACCGCGCTCCTTCGGTGCTTTGGGACCATCCGGGCATTTCTTCGTAGATCGGTGTGCAACGGGCCTGCTGGTCCGCAGCCGTTGGCAGATAGTCCAGACGTTTGCCATCCAGATCGTAAGCCACACAGATTTTCAACGTATCAAAACCGTCCAGAACGTCGAGTTTGGTCAGGGAGATCCCTGTAACACCCGAAGTTGCGCAAGTTTGACGGACCAGTGCAGCGTCAAACCAGCCGCAGCGGCGCTGACGACCTGTAACAGTACCAAATTCGTGGCCCCGCTCCCCCAGACGTTGACCGTCTGCATCTTGCAGTTCGGTCGGGAACGGGCCTTCGCCCACGCGGGTGGTATAGGCTTTAACGATGCCAAGGACATAATCAATGGACCCCGGCCCGATGCCCACACCGGTCGCCGCCTGCCCTGCAATCACGTTAGACGAGGTCACAAACGGGTAGGTACCGAAATCAATGTCGAGCAACGCGCCTTGCGCGCCTTCAAACAGGATTCGCTTGCCTGCCTTGCGCTCTTCGTTCAGCACTTTCCAGACGGGTGCTGCATATGGCAGGATTTCCTTGGCAATCTCGCGCAGTTGCGCGATCAGCCCGTCGCGGTCCACAGGCTCGATGCCAAGCCCTTTGCGCAGCGGATCATGGTGCTGCAACGCACGGTCAACACGTGCAATCAGGGTCGCCTCGTCTGCCAGATCGGCAACACGAACAGACCGGCGGCCTACTTTATCTTCATAAGCCGGACCGATGCCGCGCCCTGTGGTGCCAATCTTGGTCCCCTTGGAAGCCGCTTCTTCCCGTGCGCGATCCAGTTCGCCGTGAATTGGCAGGATCAATGGCGTATTTTCCGCAATCATCAGGGATTCGGGGGAGATTTCCACGCCCTGCTCCCGAATCTTGGCAATTTCCTGAACCAGATGCCAAGGATCAAGCACCACGCCGTTACCGATTACCGACAGTTTTCCACCGCGCACCACACCGGAGGGCAGCGCGTTCAGTTTGTATACCTTGCCGTCGATGACCAGAGTGTGGCCGGCATTATGGCCGCCCTGAAACCGTGCGATGATGTCCGCACGCTCTGACAACCAGTCAACAATCTTCCCTTTGCCTTCGTCACCCCATTGTGCGCCGACAACTACTACATTGGCCATTTTGGCTGCCTCTTGATGTCTAAAAAACCCTACCCCGTATAACGACCCAACGAAGCGGCTGAAACACCAAAAACGTCACAGGTTGCTGTTAGTTGAAAAAACTGCTTCAAATCCGGCATGACAGATCACAGCCCGCTCAACCCCGACTATAAAATTGATGTTGCTCGTTCCTTTGCAAAACAGGGCATGATGGAAACACTGAACGCCGAACTGACAGAGGTTTCTGCCGGAACGGTTACAATAACCGCGCCGATCGGGCCACAAACCTCCCAGCAGGACGGCTTTGCCCATGCCGGTTTGCTCTGGACGGTCGGTGACAGCGCTGCGGGTTATGCCACTTTATCCCTTATGGGCGCGGAAGAACGGGTTCTAACCGTCGAAATGAAGATCAACCTTCTCTCACCCGCAGTGGGTGACACGATTACAGCCGTCGGGCGCGTCATCCGCTTCGGGCGGAATCTGTGCACTTCGGCGGCGGAAATTTATACCCACGGGCCAAACGGTAAAAAACATGTGGCAACCATGATCGGCACCACAACCCGATTGCGCCCTGACGGTTGAACCATCGCGCCCTGACGCCCATGTGCAAATCATCGCCAGAGGGGGGCACTTCCCAATAGACACCCCCAGCACAATCCGTTAGACACCCCCCGAAGCCGGCCGATCCGGCCCACAGGCACAAAATCCGAGACCGCACATGCAGAACATCGTCCTTGTTATCCTTCTTATTCTGGCCCTGAGCCTGATTGTGACCGTGCTGATGCAGCGCTCCGAGGGTGGTGGACTTGGCATTGGCGGCGGTGGCGGCAACATGTCAGGACGCCCGCCAGCAACACCCGCAGCCAAATTCACCTGGATTTTGGGCGCCGGTTTCATGGCTGCCAGCCTTGCCCTGACAATCATCGCAGCCCGCGAAGACGGGAACAATTCGCTGCTGAACGGCGATCTGACAGCGCCTGCTGTCTCCCAGTCCGAAGACAGCACGACACCGCTTGGCGGCAACCTGCTGCCTCCTTCGGCAACAGATGGTCCGGCCACACCGCCTAAAGCGGAAGACTGACCCTATAAATAGTTGATCTATGCCCGTGCTCCACAAGATCATGGGCAAAACACCCTAAAATCAAACATGAATCAAAGTGGCAGGTCTTGCTTTGCCACCCCGAATCCCGTTATCCTTAAACCCCGTGAGTAGCGGGGCTGAACAGGTTATCGGCCCACTAGTTTTTTTCTGACACGGGAGCTTTCCAGTCTATGGCGCGTTATATTTTCATCACCGGTGGCGTGGTTTCATCCCTTGGCAAAGGTCTGGCCTCTGCGGCATTGGGTGCCTTGCTGCAAGCCCGCGGCTACTCGGTGCGTCTGCGCAAACTGGACCCCTACCTGAACGTCGATCCGGGCACCATGTCCCCGTTTGAACACGGCGAGGTTTTTGTGACCGACGACGGTGCGGAAACTGATCTGGACCTTGGCCATTACGAACGTTTTACCGGTGTGGCAGCCCGCAAAACCGATTCCGTGTCTTCCGGTCGGATTTATTCAACCGTTCTGGAAAAGGAACGGCGCGGTGATTATCTGGGTAAAACCATTCAGGTGGTGCCTCACGTGACCAACCAGATTAAGGAATTCCTTGAAATCGGCGATGATGAAGTCGATTTCATGCTGTGTGAAATTGGCGGCACCGTGGGTGACATCGAAGGCCTGCCCTTTTTTGAAGCCATCCGCCAGTTCGGCCACCAGCGTCCGCGCAACAACTGCATCTACATGCACCTGACCCTGCTGCCGTATCTGGCAGCCAGCGGTGAGTTGAAAACCAAACCGACACAGCACAGTGTGAAGGAACTGCAATCCATCGGGATTGCGCCGGATGTGCTTGTGTGTCGCTCCGAACACCCGATTCCCGATAAGGAACGTGAAAAACTGGCGCTGTTCTGTAACGTGCGTCCTGAATCCGTGATCGCTGCCTATGATCTCGGCTCGATCTATGATGCGCCACTGGCCTATCACAAAGAAGGTCTGGATCAGGCTGTTCTGGATGCCTTCGGCATTACCCCTGCCCCGAAACCGAAACTCGCCACCTGGAAGGACGTGTCCGACCGCGTACACAACCCCGACGGGACCGTGCGCGTGGCAATTGTCGGGAAATACACCCAGTTGGAAGACGCCTATAAATCCATTGCAGAGGCACTGGTACACGGCGGCATGCACAACCGTGTGAAGGTCAAGATTGAATGGGTCGATGCGGAACTGTTCGATACACAGGACCCTGCGCCCTATCTGGAAGGTTTCAACGCTATTCTGGTGCCCGGCGGTTTTGGCGAACGGGGCACGGAAGGCAAGATCAAAGCGGCTGAATTCGCCCGCACACGTAAGGTGCCCTACCTCGGCATCTGTCTTGGCATGCAAATGGCCGTGATCGAGGCAGCGCGCAATCTGGCAGGGCTGAAGGATGCGGGCTCTGAAGAATTTGACCACGAAGCCGGCAAGAAACGCTTTACGCCTGTGGTCTATCACCTGAAAGAATGGGTGGAAGGCAACCGCACGATCCAGCGGGACGCAGATGACGATAAAGGCGGCACCATGCGTCTGGGCGCCTATAACGCCACTTTGAACGAAGGATCGCAAGTCGCCAAAATTTATGGCGCTACCGCGATTTCAGAACGCCATCGCCACCGCTATGAAGTGGATATAAAATATCGCGACGACCTTGAAAAATACGGTCTGGAATTCTCCGGTATGAGCCCGGACGGCCGCCTGCCAGAAATCGTCGAGTTCAAAGATCATCCGTGGTACATCGGCGTCCAGTTCCACCCCGAACTGAAAAGCAAGCCGTTCGAGCCCCACCCGCTGTTCCGTGACTTCATCAAAGCCGCGGTAGAACAGTCCCGGCTGGTATAGCTCCGCGGCAGGAGCGACAAATTTCAAAATTTGCGGCGCAGGGCCCCAAGCCTTGCGCCGCTTTTTTTTCAAGCGGTTTCCACCGGATTTTACCCCCACGGTTGAATTGAGAAAGCTTACCTAACGTCAACAATTTATGTTACGCTATGTCTTTAGCCAATTATCGTTGGGAGGGCATAATGGCAAAATCACCTAAGCTTGAAAAAATTAAACTATCAAAACTAGACGACATCATCCAAGCAAATGATCCTTACACAAAATATGATGACAAAGGTGGACTTGATCTGGCCGTCATCGGAGGGAGCATTTCCGACTTTTCTTTGGAAACCAAGGGTAAAAAGAAGATCATTCTAACCGATGAAACCGGCGATGTGTTCGAATTCAAGAAAGTCGAAACACTGTTGTTCGACGGCGGAACGCCGGGGGATAGCACAGATGATGTAATTTACAATCTGGACCTCGGAACATTCACTTCACTGGATACCACTTTGGATTCGTCCGGTTTAACCGGGACTGGCAACATGCTGGTCGGGAGCGGCATCCCCGGATCGGATTTTGTCGTCACACGACAGGAAGACAGCGGTGTCGAACTTGGGTTAGGCATCCGTTACCGTCAGGGTCCGGCAGTAGACGCTGCCTCTGTCGACAATGACGGTGCCATCCGCTTCGAGGTGAACACTGGCGGCCAGTCTACTGCAAACGGATCTTCCGGCAATCACGCAGGACGCGCTGCGTGGAGCTTTCAGTATTCGGCAATTACCGGTCTGAACGGGGAAACCACCGACCTGTCGGATTTCACATTTGTTTTAAAAATAGACACGGATGTAACCGAAGGCACAGACTTCCGCGTCCTGACAATGGAGCCAACCAGCTTTCCGAACGCCACCGGATTTATCTGGGTGGATCAGGACGGCACCCCCACGATCGCAGACGATGGTGGCAATGGAAATGTCGCGCAGAATTCGCAAAATTTTGCCTTTGGCTTCGTCAACCATTTCATCGATGCGGATCCGGACACACCAGGAATGCAAGGTTATGCCACTTCAGGTTTCACCGAAGCGGAATTTGATATCATTCTGGAAGCCTACGATGGAAGCAAACTTATCGCCGACACCCATATCGTCGTCGATGTGATTGACATGTAAGTGAACGCGCCGGGGAAAATCCCGGCGCCTTTTCTCTTGCCCGCACGCAATGCTGCCCCTAATTGTAAAGCATGTTTCAAGCTCTGATAGACCTCTTCACCGTTCCTGATGCCCGTGCCGATCTTCAACCCGAAGACGCACGTGCTGCTTTGGCCACCTTGCTTGTGCGGATTGCCCGTGCAGACGACCATTATGATCCGGCAGAGCACCAGATGATTCTGGATGTGCTACAGGATCGTTACCAACTTGGTCTGGAAGCGGCCGAGCAGTTGAAAGCAGATGCAGAGCGGCTGGAGTCCCAAGCACCTGACACCGTGCGCTTTACCAAGATCGTCAAGAATGCCGTCCCATACGAGGAACGTATCGGCGTGGTAGAGGCGCTTTGGCGTGTGGCTATGGCAGACGGGCAGCGGGACCATGAAGAGGACGGTTTCCTGCGTCTGGTGGTAAACCTGCTGGGTGTGAACGACCGCGACAGCGGGTTGGCCCGCCAAAGGGTGATTGCGTCGCTCGATAATGGCTAAAATTTCTAAAACTTGCGGCTGCTGGCTTTGTGCCTGTTTCAGCCTGATAAATCCGGCCCTGCGATTTGCTGATCGTCAGGGCCGGATTTGTTTTAAGGCTTGTTAAAAGAACGCTTGAAGGCCGGTTTGCGCACGGCCAAGGATCAGCGCGTGCACGTCGTGGGTGCCTTCATAGGTGTTAACCGTTTCAAGGTTCATCATGTGTCGGATCACCTGAAACTCCTGCGAAATTCCGTTACCACCGTGCATGTCCCGCGCCATCCGCGCAATATCAAGCGCCTTGCCGCAGTTGTTGCGCTTGATGATGGAAATCATCTCCGGCGCTGCATTTGCGGCATCCATCAGGCGCCCCACTTGCAAGGCAGCTTGCAGGCCAAGTGTGATTTCGGTCTGCATATCCGCCAGCTTTTTCTGGAACAATTGGGTTTGCGCCAGCGGTTTGTTGAACTGCTTGCGGTCCAGCCCGTATTGCCGCGCTGCATGCCAGCAGAACTCCGCCGCCCCCATTGCGCCCCACGCGATTCCGTAACGGGCACGGTTCAGACAGCCAAACGGCCCCTTGAGACCTTCAACATTCGGCAAAAGCGCATCGTCCGGCACTTCGACACCGTCCATCACAATTTCACCTGTGATCGACGCACGCAGGGACATCTTGCCTTCGATCTTGGGTGCAGACAGCCCCTTCATGCCTTTCTCCAGCACAAAGCCGCGAATTTTACCGCCGTGTTCGTCCGATTTGGCCCAAACCACAAAGACATCCGCAATCGGCGCGTTGGAGATCCACATCTTGGTGCCGTTCAGCACATACCCGCCCTGCACCTTTTCGGCGCGTGTTTTCATTCCGCCCGGATCAGAACCGGCATCCGGTTCTGTCAAACCGAAACAACCGATGGATTCACCACTGGCCAGTTTGGGTAGATACTTCTTGCGCTGTTCTTCCGAACCATAGGCATAGATCGGGTACATCACCAAAGAGGATTGCACCGACATCATGGAGCGGTAACCGGAATCGATCCGCTCTACCTCTCGCGCGACCAGACCATAGGTTACATAACCCGCGCCAATCCCGCCGTATTCCTCGGGGATAGTCGTGCCCAGCAAGCCCATCTCGCCCATTTCACGGAAGATTTCAGGGTCCGTAGTTTCTTTTGCGAAAGCCTCGATCGCGCGCGGGGCGAGCTTTTCTGTCGCATAGGATTTGGCTGCATCGCGGATCATCCGCTCTTCTTCGTTCAGTTGGGATTCCAGCAGCAGCGCGTCCTCCCACTGAAACGACCCCAAATCCGGTTTGTCTTTTGCCTTCAGGCTTGGCGCTTGCGCGGTCATGATGTCACTTCCTGCTATTATATATAATTTGCTGGTCAAAGGGGTAAGGCACCACCGCCCGATTGGCAAGTGTGCCCGCAGCGCTGTTCTATCCGCTTGCCTGCCCCTGCCACTCTGTGCAAGCTGTGGCCAAACAACTCTTACAGGTGAATTATGAAAATCGGTATTCTGCAGACTGGCAGATCCCCCGAACAGCTTGTGGCCGAGCACGGCGAATACGGTGAAATGTTTCAGACCATGTTGGCAGACCGCGGCTTTGACTTTCAAACCTATGATGTAATTGAAAGCCGATTTCCCGAGAACATTGACGAATGTGATGGCTGGATCATCACCGGTTCGAAGTTCGGCGCTTATGAAGACCACCCCTGGATTCCCCCGCTCGAATCACTGATCCGCACGCTGCACAAGGCAAAGCGGCCACTGATCGGCGTTTGCTTCGGCCATCAGATCATTGCCCAAGCTTTGGGCGGCAAGGTCGAAAAATTCAGCGGCGGCTGGTCTGTAGGGCGCGTTGATTACCCGATGAGCGACGGACGCACCCTGCCCCTGTTTGCATGGCATCAGGATCAGGTGACAACACCGCCTCCCGAAGCTGTGACAGTGGCAAGCACAGAGTTCTGTAGACATGCAGCGCTTACAATCGGGGATCACATCTACACCATCCAGCCCCACCCCGAATTCAAGGCAGGCTTTGTCGAAGGGCTGGCGATGACGCGGGCGGTCGGAGTTGTGCCCGAACCCCAGCGGCTCGCTGCAATTGAAAGCACCAGAATGCCTGTATCCCAAACGGAAATGGCCGATCTCTTTACTGCAATTCTTAAAGGAGCCATGGCTCATGGATGATAGTTTGAAATGGATCGAAAAGATCCCGCAGGCTGCTCAGGACTATATCGCCAACCGCCGTCTTGAAGAGGTGGAGTGTATTATCTCGGACACCACCGGCATCAGCCGCGGCAAATGCATGCCCGCGCGCAAATTCGGTCGGCTGGATCCGATGTATCTGCCCGACAGTATTTTTTATCAAACCGTAACAGGGTCTTACGTCGATATCGAAAACATCGAAAACCAGTATACCGAAGGGGATATGGTGCTCTCGCCGGATTTCTCTTCGGCAACGGCGGCGCCGTGGACCGGCGATGTGACGCTGCAGATCATTCACAACGTAACGGATGTCCACGGCGCGCCCATGCCTCTGGTGCCGCGCAATGTGCTGCGCCGTGTGTTGTCCTATTACGAGGCCGAAGGCTGGGAACCCGTGGTCGCACCGGAGATGGAGTTCTATCTTGTCGCCCGCAACACGGATCCGAACCAGCCTGTCGTGCCGAAACTCGGCCGCACCGGACGGCCTGCCGCCTCCATGCAAGCCTATTCCATGTCTGCCGTGGACGAATACGGCCCCGTGATCGATGATATTTACGACTTTGCCGAAGAACAGGGATTTGAAATTGATACGATCATACAGGAAGGCGGTGCAGGTCAGGTTGAAATCAACCTGAAGCACGGCCATCCGATAAAGCTCGCCGATGAAGTATTTTACTTTAAACGGCTGATCAAAGAGGCCGCCTTGCGCCACGATTGCTATGCAACTTTCATGGCCAAACCGATGGGCGACCAGCCCGGTTCGGCCATGCATATCCATCATTCCGTTCTGGATAAAGAAACTGGCAAGAACATCTTCAACGATGCCCAAGATCAGGCGACACCCGCTTTCGGTCACTTCATCGCCGGCCTGCAAACCCACCTGCCCGCCGCCACCCCCTTTATCGCGCCTTATGTAAACAGCTACCGCCGCTACGTGGCGAATTTCTCGGCGCCGATCAATCTGGAATGGGCCGAGAACAACCGCACGACTGGTATTCGTGTTCCAATCTCGTCACCGGAATCCCGTCGGGTTGAAAACCGCGTGGCTGGCATGGATTGCAATCCCTACATCGGGCTCGCCGCATCTCTGGCCTGCGGCTTTCTGGGCATGAAAAACAAGCTTGAACCGAGGATCGCAGCTTTGGGCGAGGCTTATGACGCGGATCGCGACATCCCGCCCACCATGTATGAAGCCCTGACCCTGCTCTCCGAAAATGACGAACTGGCTGAAATGATGGGACCGGAGTTCACTGCCGTCTACACAGCTGCAAAAAACAAGGAGTACGACGAGTTTCAGGAGGTCATCAGCCCGTGGGAACGGGAACACCTGTTGATGAACGTCTGATGGCTTTGAACCTTCTCCACGCCAATGACACGGCCGGCGCCTACCCCCAAAGCTGGTACGCAGCAACCGCGAATACCCTGCCCCCCTTCCCGATACTGGAAGGGGACCACAATGCGGATGTCTGCGTCATCGGCGGCGGGTTCACCGGATTGTCAACCGCGCTGCATCTGGCTGAACGGGGCTTTCGCGTTTCCCTGCTGGAGGCGCAACGGGTCGGTTGGGGGGCCTCGGGGCGTAACGGTGGTCAGGTCGGTTCCGGCCAGCGCCGGGACCAGATGGATCTTGAAAAAATGGTCGGGCCGGATGATGCCCGCCATCTGTGGTCCCTATCCCAAGAGGCCAAAGCACTGGTTAAATCCCTTTCCGAAACCCATGGCATAGATTGCGCCCACAAACCCGGCGTGGCCCATGTGGACTGGAAAGCCGCCGATGTTCCCCACGAACACGCCTATGCAGAACACCTTGCGAAAACTTACGGTTACACGGACATCACGCCGCTGGACCGTGCGGCTGCTTGCGATCTGCTTGGTACCGAAGTTTATCATGGTGGTACGCTTGATATGGGCGCGGCCCATATTCACCCGCTAAACTTTGCGCTGGGACTGGCCGGTGCAGCACAAAAGGCAGGTGTAACCATTTTCGAACGATCCGAAGTCACGGGCATCGAACAAGGCGACCCGGTCATCGTTACGACGGCACAGGGTAAGATCAACGCCAAACATCTTGTGGTGGCGTGCAACGGTTACCTTGGCGGATTACATGAAAAAACTGCTGCGCGTGTGATGCCGATTAACAATTTCATCGTGGCGACAGAACCGCTCGGGCAGGATGGTGCAGAGGCGCTGATTTCGCAGGATGTGGCGATTGCAGACAGCAAATTTGTGGTGAATTACTATCGCCGCTCCGCTGACCACCGATTGTTGTTTGGCGGAGGGGAGACCTACAGCTACCGCTTTCCCAAGGACATCCGCGCGCTGGTGCGCAAGCCCTTGCTGGAAATCTACCCGCAACTCAAAGACGTGAAACTCGATTACGCATGGGGCGGCACGCTAGGGATCACCGTGAACCGGATGCCCTATTTCGGAAGGATCGCACCGAATATCCTGACCGCTTCGGGGTATTCCGGCCACGGCGTCGCGCTCGCCACGCTGGCGGGCCGGATCACAGCGGCGGCAATTGCCGGACAGGCCGAAGATTTTGATGTCATGTCCCGCGTTCCGACTTTCCCTTTTCCGGGCGGACGCGCCCTGCGCTACCCGAACCTTGTGCTCGCTATGTCATGGTATGCGCTGCGGGACCGGCTGGGGCTGTGACGCCCCGGCTCTTTTTGGTTCAAATATCCGACCCCGCCCTAGCTGCGCAAACGATGGCCCGCAGGATCAAACGGTGGCTCTGCCAGAATGACCGCGCGGTGGGGACGGCCCAACACCGCCACATCCAGCGCGGTTCCCGCTGCCGCGTGGGCCGTGTTGATGAAAGCGAGCGCACAGGAGGCATCAACGGTATAGCCGTAAGCCCCTGAGGTGATGCGCCCTACAGGGGTTCCGTCCGGCAGGAAAATCGGCTCCCCGCCTGAACTGTCAGCGTCCTGCGTATCTATCCGCAAACTGACCAGTATCTCCCGTGGCGGCTTGTCCATGATCGCAGCATAAGCGTCACGGCCCAGAAATTCCGGTTTGTCCATCTTCACCAACCGCTCGAAGCCTACTTCCTGCGGCCAGTACTCCGGCGAATATTCGCGGCTCCACGAGCCGTAGCCTTTTTCGATCCTCAAAGCGCCAAGCGAGCGGCTGCCCACCGGCACCACGCCAAGATCCAGCCCTGAATCAAACAACGCATCCCAGAGTTTTATCTGATCCGCCTCTGCCACATAGATTTCCCAGCCCAGATCTCCCGTGAAAGACACCCTGATCCCGATCGCCTCGATTCCGGCAATGGTAAAGCGGCGGGAGCGCATGAACGGCCAGCTGGTGTTTGACAGGTCTTCCTGTGTCAGACGTGCCAGCAATTCGCGGGATTTCGGCCCCGCAACGTTTACACCGCAATAGGCTTCGGTCACGATGGAAAACTTCACGGTATCCGGCAGCGGTACCATCTGGAAATAGCGCTGGTGATAACGTTCGGCCATGCCAGTGCCGACCATAAAAAAGTGATCTTCGGCCAGTTTAGTGATGGTGAAATCCCCCGCGATCCCGCCCCGAAGGCCCAGCATCGGTGTCAGGCAGGAGCGGCCAACCTCTGTCGGGACGTGGTTCGCCACCACACGGTTCAACCAGTCGGCAGCACCCGCGCCGGTGATCTCGTATTTTCCGAAATTTGATATATCAATCACACCGACATGTTCCCGCACGGCACGGCATTCCCGCCCGACAGGCTCGAACCAGTCCTGACGGGTAAAGCCATAGCTTTCGCGCCCTGTCTCCCCCTCTCCGGCATACCAGAGCGGATGCTCCCAGCCGTAGTTCAACCCGTGCACCGCCCCCATTTCCTTTTGACGTTGATAAAGCGGGCGCAACCGCGTTTCGCGTCCCGCCTGCCGTTCCTCATAGGGGAAATGGATGGCAAAGCGGTTGGCGTATTGGTCTGCCACTTTCTCCATCGTGAACTTGCGATCCGCCCAAGGACCAAAACGGCTGAGGTCCCAAGGGAACATGTCAAATTCCGGCTCTCCCTCTACGATCCATTGCGCCGTCATCAGCCCCAGACCACCGGACTGGCTAAAGCCCGGAATGATGCCGCAGCAGCAGAAATAGTTCCTGAGTTCGGGCACCGGCCCGTAAAGCGCGGCGCTGTCGGGGGACCAGATCATCGGCCCGTTTATGACCCGTTTGATTCCGGCTGTGGCTGCCACCGGAACCCGCTCCATTGCCCGCTCCAGATTTTCCATAATCCGGTCGAGGTCTCCGTCAAACAGCTCATGCCCGAAATCTTGCGGAGTCCCGTCTTCGGCCCAGAATTTAAGGTGTTTCTCGTAGGCGCCGATCAGCAGGCCGTTGCCTTCCTGACGCATGTAATATTCCCCGTCCCGATCCGCCACCGAAGGCAGACGCGTGTTCATTGCGGCAATTTCGGGGATGGTTTCCGTGACAAGATACTGGTGTTCAGTCGGTTGTAGCGGCAGGTTGACGCCTGCCATTGCCGCCACTTCCCGCGCCCAGAGCCCGCCCACATTCACCACCAACTGCGTGTGGATATTGCCTTTGGGCGTCTCTACGATCCAACTACCGTCAGGCTGCGGCCGTGTTGCCGTTGCGGGACAGAAGCGGTAAATCTCCGCCCCCATCTGACGCGCGCCAGCGGCATAGGCCTGTGTCACACCGGACGGGTCCACATTGCCGCCGTCCTCTTCAAACATGATGCAGCGCACCCCGTCGAGGTTTAGCAGCGGGTTCTTTTCAAGAGCCTGATCAGGGGTAAGTTCGTAGAATTTCTCACCGAAATACCGTGCCTTGGATTCCTGCAAACGCAGTTGGTGTTCGCGCGCTTCGGTTTGGGCCAGATAGATGGAACCGGGCTGAAACACACCACAGCCCTGTCCGGTTTCCCGCTCCAGTTCCTTGTAAAGGTTCATCGTATAATACTGGATTTTCGAGATATTATTGTTGTCATGCAGCCCGTGCAGGTTCGCCGCTGCGTGCCATGTGGAACCGGAGGTGAGTTCGTCCCGTTCAAGCAGAACCACATCCTTCCAACCCAGTTTGGCGAGGTGATACAGGATAGAGCAGCCCACCAGACCGCCTCCGATAACAACAGCTTGTGCGTGAGATTTCATTTGCGGGCTCCTGGGAAATTCGGCGCGGTGGAAATTGAGTATTTCGGGAACATTGAAGGTGATTTCAGCTTTCACGCCCGAATGATTTTAACGTGGAGTGAAGCTCTTGCGCTTCCGCGAGTCCTGCTTCGAGCGCGTAGATATATGCATGGGTCAGGTAAAAGCAGCCCCGTGTTTCATCTTCCGCCAGTGCAGCTTTTCCGGCTTGGCGATAAAGCCGCACCAGAGCGCTGTTGTCCTTTGCGTTATGTGCCGCAAGCAGAGCCTGATCGAGCGGAGTCACTTTTCAGCCTCGACCGTTGCGCCGATTAGCGCATCTGCCACCCACTTGTGGAACAGGTGGGTCGGCCCGTCCATCACAGGCGAGAATTTACCGCCGTCAAAAAACGGGGCGTGCCGTCCCTTTTGCATGCCTTCCACTACGAATATGTCTTCCTTAAAAACCTCTTTCCACTGCGCAGTATTCTTTTCACGCAGGGGCGCGAACTGCGGAGAAGTCGCTTCCGGTTGGGCGTAGAATATTTCGACATGCTCGCGGGTTTTATCGAGAGAAACGGGTTCGAGCAAAATGGCGAAGTAATGGTCACGGTGAACCCCCAGCAACACGTTGGGAAACACGCTGACATATTCCGCGCCCGTGTCCCATTCTGACCCGAGTCCTTCGAAGTCCGGAAAGACCGTTTCGTTATCGCCTGCAAGCTGACGGTACACCAGTGTGCCCTGCCCCGCGTAACGATCCGCTTTGGTGATGTTGTAGTGATCCTCCAGCCGCGAGTAACTGTTCAATCCGGGGTGAACCCAAGGCAGGTGGTAGCTTTCGCAGTAATTCTCTACCGCAAGCTTCCAGTTGCAGGAAACTTCCAGACGAAAAGAACTGTCGTCCCCCGCATGATACAGCGGCTTTTCAAACATAGACCAGCGCGCCATCAGGTCTTTGTGGACCTCCTCAAACGGAGCGGCTTTGCCCGATACATTCACATAAACAACGTCAAGCCAAACATAACTGCTGATTTCGATCAGGCCCAATTCATCCCGCTTGATGTCTTCGTGAACATTCTGCCCCGGCCCGCCCACATGCGGGGTGGAACGCAGGCGGCCGTCCAACCCGTAGCACCAGCTGTGATAGGGGCAGCGGATTGTACCGCGGATGTTGGCAGGTTTGTCGATCAGGATCATGCCGCGATGGCGGCAGGTGTTCTGGTAAACACGGACCCGCCCTTCGTGATCCCGCAGGATCAGCAGCGGCACGCCGAGGAAGTCAACGGGTTTGGCATCGCCGGAACGGGGCACATCCTTGGCAAATCCGATACCGGACCAATTATCGAACAGTACAGATTTCCGTTCCTGATCAAAGACATCCTGATCTGTGTAATGGGCGTTTGGCAGCCCGCGTGCCAATGCGACGTCTTGCGTTACTGCATTCAAATCCGAAAGAGCGATTGTCATCCTGTCACCCGTCCCAATATGGTTTCCTGCTGTCGACTATGATTGTGAAAAAGTCGAAGTGCCAATATCGAGAAACTTGTTTTTGAGATGAAATCAGCTCACGTGACGTGCGCACATCCAATCGTACAGGGTTCTTGTAGCTTCGGGCATGTCGGGGTTGGCTGCGATCAGGTAATATGCCCCCGGAGCCGCGCAGCTATGTTCATCCAAGGGCACCAGCGCCCCCTGTTCCAAAAGCGGTGCTGTCAGCTTGCGCCAGCCGAGCGCCAGCCCCGCCCCTTCCTGAGCCAGTTGAATAGCGATGGAGTAGTTGTTTACCCGACGTGCAGGCGCGATGGGGCCGTGATATTTCATCATATCAAACCACACGGCCCATGTGGTCCAGTTCTCGTTGCGGGCGTCCATGTTGATCAGCGGTTCTCTGGCGAGTTCTTCAAGGCTTGCACCCTGCAGCCGTTCCGCCAGAGCCGGTGTGCAAACCGGCACCAGTTCATCCCCGAATAAACGTGTGTGTTCCGGTTCCCTTGGCGGCACCAGACGGTATTCGATTGCCAAATCCGCGTGGATCGGCCTTTGCAACAAACGGTCCGAGATCTGTTGGTTGATCTGAATGCTTTCGTATTCCCGCCAGAACGAAATGATCCGCGGTGTGAGCCAGAGAGACGAAACCGCCGTGGTCGTCGCAATCTCTACCTTCGGTGTATCCGCCTGATTGCGCAGCGAGGCCGTTATGGCCGCTATGTCACGAAAACTGTGGCTGAGCACGGCAAACAGCCTCTCGCCGTCATCCGTGAGGGTCACAGACCGGTGCCCGCGTGTAAACAAGGCCAGTCCCAGCCATTTTTCCAAAGCCTTGACCTGATGACTGACGGCACCCGGCGTAACGTTCAACTCGGCCGCAGCCTCGTTGAAGGCACCGCGACGTGAGGCTGCCTCGAACGCACGCAACATGGTGAGCGGCGGCATGTCATAGGGTTTGGATCGCATCGGCGCACCTGCACACAAATAGGTTGTCAGAACAGGTTACACATGTTTGCAGCGGGTTCAATCAGCCAATGGCTCCCGCAGTTGCGGACCTTCGACGCGACCTGAATTCACCTCAAGCCCGACGCGGTGACGGGCGAAATAGGACGGATCGGCAGACTGCATTAATGTGGCAGCGCCTTTGCCTTCCTCTCCGAGCCAGAGACCGAAGTTTTCCGGTTTCACAGTAACCGGTTCACGGTGGTGGACTTCGGCAATGTCCGCACCCGCTTGGGTTGTGACCATCGCGCAAGTAACGGAGCGCTGGCCATCTGCTCCTGTCCAGACCTGCCAGATACCGGCAAAGGCCATCAGCGGATCTTCTGACGCATAGATATACCAGGGTTCCTTGCCTTTGCCCTTCTCGCGGTGCCATTCGTAAAACCCGTCAGCCGGAATAAGACAGCGACGGCTGCGTACCGCTTCGCGAAAAGCAGGCTTCTCGGCAATGGTCTCCGCTCGGGCGTTGATCAGTAGTGGGCCGTCACTTGGAGTTTTGTACCATTTTGGCAAAAATCCCCAACGCATTGGCACCAGATGGCGTGCACCTTCGTGGAGCACAGCCACCGGGATATCCTGAGTGGGGCAGATGTTATAGCGCGGTTGCTCCCACTGAGCAGTGATTTCTGTCGCGCCGAACCAGCCAGCGACAGCATCCGTGGGAAGGGTCAGGGCAAAGCGGCCACACATGTGGTTCCTCCTGCGCGGTTACTCCACGCGAAAATCCGGCCCCATCCACGGAAATTTCTGCAAACAGGGTTCCATCAGCTTCTTGCGGATCAGCGGGCGCATCAAGGCTGCGACATCTCCGGCGATACTGTCCATTTCACCCTGACGCGCAATCAGTGAAATGCTGCGGGTCAACGCCTTGAACGGCAACGGCATCACATCAAGCGCGCCGTGAAAGCGTTGCGCGCTCATATAACCCAAGGGCGTTGTCACCGACCAGCTACGCCCGCTTGCAACCATCGAAAGGATCGCATGATAGCTGCCGAATTCAAACCGGTTTGGCAGATTGATCCGCTGGCGGGACAAATGGGCTTCGATCTGGCGCCCCATCATCTGACGGGAGGAATAGCGCACGAATGGCAGTTTTTCCAACTGTTCGAATACAGGCTTGGCCTGATCCACATAGCCTTTGGGAGCAACAGCAACAAAAGGTTCCTGCATCAGGCTGTGCACCTGCATCCATTTCTCGGCAATGTTGAGGTCCGCAACCACCACAAGATCCAGAGCGCGGGAATCCAAGGCATCTGTAAGGGTATAACTGCTCGCACTTTCCAGCAGGAACTGGCACCCTTTCAGCGCTCCGGCAAGCTGCTCCATCAGGGCGGGTGTGACTTCTGCGTCAAAATCCTCAATCAGCCCCAAGCGCAAACGGCTCATCTGGGAAAAGTTGTAAACCGCAAGCTCTGCTTTGGCCTGATTGGCTTCCGAGAGAATACTTTGGGCCCGTTTTAAAAAGAGCCCGCCCGCAGGGGTTAGTTGTTGGGGCCGCGTACTGCGATCCAGCAGGCTCGCCCCGAGTGCGGTTTCCAAATTGGTTAACTGTTGCGAGACGGAAGAAATGCTCGCCGAAAGACGTTTGGCCGCATTAGACACAGAGCCTTCTTCCACAGCCGCAATAAAAACTTCGATCGCCCAGAGCGATAATTTTCCAGGGGTATCTACCATGGCACCATTAAGGACAGCATGTGGATTTGGACAAGCCCTTTTATATTATAATCATGGTTTTGAACGGTAAGAGATTTCCGCGCGCATCCGGTTCAACCTGTCGTCGACATGATCCAGAAAGGTTTGGATTAACGGCAGCCTGACGTTGTTTTTCCGCCATTGGGCAAAGAATTCAAGCTGTCGGACTGGCAAATCTTCTAATACCTGCACCAGCCGCCCACTTACCAGATCGGCTCCGATCCGTGATTTTGGCAGGATAGCAAGCCCTGCACCGGACCGGCACAAATTATGAACCAGCCCGATATCATCGCATTTTATCCGGTAGGAAATCGCCGGAAACACGCTGCCCGAGCCACGGTAAAACAGTTTTGCCCAATCAGAAGCGGAATAATCGGTTCCAAGCAGGATCGGGATTTTTGCAGGTATGTCGCAGAGCGGGGTGGCTTTTACCCGTTCCGCCAGATCCGGCGCGGCATAAAAGGCGGCTCCGGTTCCTTCAATTTTACGAAAACTGATATCGTCGCTCGTCGGACTGTCCGAGGATACGACCAAATCGAACAGTTCAAGTCCTTTTTCAGAGGTATCCGGCTCGAAGTTCAGTTCGATGCTGACTATCGGATGCGCAAGGAGGAAATCCTGCACAACTTCACGCAGGATACCGCCCGACAGGAACACCGGCATATCCAGACGCAACACCTGTGCACGGGAACTGCGTTCGCTGGTCAGGGACTGAAGGCCTTCGGTGCCAATCTCCAACATTTCCCGCGCAGCCTGATATATCCTGTGTCCCTCCGCCGTCAGATCGAACGAACGGGCCCGCTGGATCAACAGTTGTTTGCCGAGGTGGTCTTCAAGGTTTGCGATAAGATCAGAAGCTTTACTTTCCGACAGCCCAAGCGCCTTCGCTCCGGCTTTTACAGAGTTTTTGTCAACGACATAGGCAAAGGCGATCATCGCGAAATGTGGGTCAATCATGCCAGTCTGGCCAATGTTGAATAATAAAGGGACAAACAACGTTAACGTTACCGTAGCAGGAAAGTTTCCCCCGCTCAATATACGGGAGGTTGAATATTTCCGCCCCAACAACTACCTTAGAGAGAAGAGGACCAAAAAGCGTTTTCCGGTGCAGATTTGGCAGCTACTGCGGTGCGGACAGACTGTTCAAAAAGCGGATGAGTTGCTCCACCTGCCTTTGGCTCAGTGTGGTGGGCACCTGCGCTTTTGGCGGATAGGCTTCGAATGCTGCGCGCCTGCGGCGCAATTCTGTAGCATCCACATAGTGGCCGATGCCTTCGGGCACTGAAAAGGAGTCCAGGCTTTCAAGGGGATTCATATGATGCCGGATTACAGCGTTTAATGTCGGAAAAACGCCATTGTGGCCATAGGGCGCTGTCTGCGCGACATTGCGCAAGAACGGTGTGCGAAACCGGTAACTGTCCTCAATGCGATCAGTGACCGCCAGACGCCCTGTATCCCGCGCTACGGGATCAAAGCGGCGGGTACGACCCGGCCCAAGGGGCGGCACCGCAAGATTATGGAACGCCTGATCCGACAGTAACGGGCCACTGTGGCATTGGCTGCACTGTGCCGCCCCGTAGAACAGGGCCATGCCCGCACGCTGGTCCGCATCCAACGCAGAACGCTCCCCCGCAAGATACCGGTCAAAATCCGATCCGTTGGTGCGGAAAGTGGTGGAAATATAGGCCGCCAGAGCGTTTGCGATTCCTGCTATGTCGATCTCGGCTTGGCCTGCCAGTTGCCGATAGCTTGCGACCGCACCAACCCGCTTTGCAATGGCGCCCCAAGCGTCGGGCGCCCCCTTTAGAACAGCCGCGGCGATTTCATTGCTTTCAGGAGGGCCGGCCATTTCGGTATGTGCGATAAGCGGAAACAGTACCTGCGCCGCCAGCAGGCTTTTTAACCCTTCCGGCAAATGTTCCCCTGCAGGGGAACGGATCACTGCCCCTTGTTGCTCGACCCGACCGTCATGGAACAACCTCCGCACCTGATGTGCCCCCAAATCCCAGAGCGCCGGAGCGTTACGGGCCTGACGTTGCAACGCCTGTCCCATCTGGCGGTCTGTTCCCTGCCCTGTTCCCCCTGCCCCGATCCCGAGCGCAAGACCATCGCTCCCGCCATAGGCAGGATTGTGACAGGTCGCGCAGCTTATGTTCCGGTTGCCGGATAACACCGGATCAAAGAAGAGCGCACGACCAAGAGCAACTTCCTGCTCGCTGAAAGTCGCGAAATCACCCGCCACCAAAGGCTTGGGCAACTCCTGCGCCTGTGCTACCCCTGCGAACAGCCCTGCACAGCAAAGGATAAACCGATGCGCAAACTTGCCATTGCCGCCTGCTTTCTTGCGGCCCCCGCGCTTGCTGAAATGCAAATGGCGCGCGATGCGTTCCAGCGGGGACAATTTACCAGAACAGTCGCGCTTCTTACCCCTGCCGCGCAATCGGGGAATGCAGAAGCCGAGTTCCTTTTGGGGCGCATATATATGTTGGGTCTCGGGCATCCTGTTGATACCTTGCGCGGCGTGGAATTTCTGAAACGCGCCGCAGGCAGGGGCCATCCGGCCGCGCAATTGCATCTTTCCAAATCCTACGCAAGCGGCTCCGGACTGGCTGCTTCTGATCCCCTTCGTGCGGCACTTTGGGCAGAGCTTGCTGCGCAAGCAAAGGCAGAAGGCGCTGCGGCACATCTGGCCCAGCAACGCCGCAACCTGTCGGAACAGGATAAATCCCGTCTTGTGCCATTGCTGTCCGATTATCGCAGGCATCTGTTCCCCTTCAGCCCCGAGTAACACAGAAATCCGATCCGACTGCAACATCGGACACCGCGCTGCGCGTTGATCCATCTTCCCCCTTGGAACAGTTGCACAGCCAGCCTATAACGCAGCCAAACACCAGCAAAGGCCCTGCCCCATGCGCACAGCGACCCTGACACGAAACACCGCCGAAACCGCCATTACGGTTGAAATCAACCTCGATGGGACCGGCATTTACGACAATGAAACCGGCGTCGGCTTTTTCGATCATATGCTGGATCAACTGTCCCGCCACGCGTTGATTGATATGAAGGTGCGGGCCAAGGGCGATCTGCACATTGACGACCACCACACCGTCGAAGATGTGGGGCTGGCGCTGGGCAAGGCTCTGGCCGAGGCTGTGGGCGACAAACGGGGCATCCGGCGCTATGGCTCCTGCCTGCTGCCGATGGATGACGCATTGGTACGTGCTGCCCTTGATCTGTCGGGACGGCCCTATCTGGTCTGGAAAGTCGATCTGCCTACCGCGAAAATCGGCAGTTTTGACACCGAACTGGTGCGCGAATTCTTTACTGCATTTGCCATGCAGGGAGGCATTACCCTGCATGTTGAAGCGCTTGACGGGTTTAACAGCCACCACATCGTGGAAGCCGCTTTCAAATCGGTCGCGCAGGCCCTGCGTGCAGCGCTTGAAACCGACCCGCGCAAATCTGATGCGATCCCGTCAACCAAAGGCACCCTGTCCGAATGATTACCGCAATTGTTGATTATAACTCCGGCAACCTGCGCTCTGCAGAAAAGAGCTTCCAGCGGATGGCGGCTGAAGTAGGCGGTGGTGACATCATCGTAACAGACGACCCCGAACAGGTGCGCCGTGCGGATCGGGTAGTTCTTCCGGGTGTTGGTGCTTTTGCCGATTGCCGTCAGGAACTTGGCGCGATTGACGGGCTGTTCGGCGCGATCGAAGAAAAGGTCAAAGCGGGCAATCCGTTTTTGGGAATCTGCGTTGGGATGCAGATGATGGCCACTTGGGGCCGCGAACATGGCAACCACACGGGCTTTGACTGGATCAAGGGCGAAGTGGTCGCCCTGACACCGAACGATCCGGCGTTGAAAATCCCGCACATGGGCTGGAACAGCCTGAACCAGTCACCGGATCACCCTGTGTTTGAAGGTATTACAGCAGGCGATCACGTCTATTTCGTGCATTCCTACCATCTGGTTCCCGAAAACCCCGCCGACATCGTGGCGACAGTGGATTACGGAGGCGGCATCATCGCAGCCGTGGGGCGTGACAATATCATCGGCACCCAGTTCCATCCTGAAAAAAGTCAGGCGACCGGATTGCGCCTGATCGGAAACTTTCTGAAATGGAACCCTTAACTGGGGTCCATTTCAGTTCAGGCTTTTGGCTACTTCACCCTCGCCCATGATCCGCCGCTGCGGCACACGCCAAGCACGCAGCCTTTGACGTTCAGGCTGTTCCCGCTTAGCACCAGTTTGCCGGAATAGGTCTTGTCGCGGTCAGGCGAATAAACCTTGCCGCCGCCATAGTTTCCGCCACCTTTGTTTTCCATATCCCAGATCAGCTTGCGTCCCTGGTTTTCCGACTTGAACGCCTTGCCGTTGCTGTCAAAGGAATTGACCAGAACACCGCAGATCTTGCTGCCGCAGGAACTGATCTTGATATGACCCGAGTTTCCGTTGTCATCCGCAATCGTGCGCCATGTGCCATAGATATCATCCGCATAAGCCGGAGCCGACAGGCTCGCCAGTACTGCGATTATTGCCAGTTTTTTCATAGTATCCTCCCTGTTTTTTTGATCCTGCGCAGAGCGCTGCCGCCGGTCAAGCAAAACCCAAGGGAAAGCGGACCTTTGCAATTCGGCGCCTATGGGGCTAGAGGAAAGCGGAAAGACAAAACTTCGGGCGACACCATGATTCTATACCCTGCGATTGACCTTAAAGATGGCGCCTGCGTGCGTCTTTACAAAGGCGAGATGGATCAGGCGACCGTGTTTAATGATGATCCGGCCGCACAAGCACAGGCCTTTGTGGATCAGGGCTGTGACTGGCTGCATCTGGTGGATCTTAACGGGGCTTTTGCAGGGGAACCGGTGAATGCCCGCCCTGTGGAGGACATCCTGAAGTCCGTTATAGTCCCTGCCCAGCTTGGCGGCGGTATTCGCGACATGGCCACCATCGAAGGCTGGCTGTCCAAAGGGTTGCAGCGGGTCATCCTTGGCACCGTTGCGGTGGAGAATCCCGATCTTGTGCGCGAAGCGGCCAGAGCGTTCCCCGGTCATGTGGCCGTTGGCATTGATGCGCGCAACGGTATGGTCGCAACCCGCGGCTGGGCCGAGGAAACCACAATCAACGTGACCGATCTGGCCCGCCAGTTTGAAGACGCCGGCGTTGCCGCGATCATCTACACCGACATTAACCGCGACGGCGCGATGCAAGGCCCGAATGTCGAAGCTACTGCCGATCTGGCCCGCGCGGTTTCCATCCCTGTGATTGCGTCGGGTGGTGTATCTTCTATGGCTGACCTTCAGGCGCTCAAGGATTGCGGGGCGCCACTGGACGGCGCCATCTCCGGCCGTGCGCTTTATGACGGACAAATCAACGTGGCCGATGCCGCGGCACTTCTGAAGGCATGAAACTGAAACAGATCCTCGTCATTCTCTATACCCTGCCGCTGATGGTGTTTCTTTGTACCACCATATTTGCGGTAATTGCGGATATGATCGGAAGCTGCGCCTATAACGATGGCACCATAACCCATTGCACCGCTTGGGGACGCGACTACAGCTGGTTGTACGACACCGCCACACCGGTCGGTTTTATGTCGAACTGGGCCTTCCTTGTCGCATGGATTTTACTCGGCGGCTGTACTATGTATGCGCTTGACTGGTTGAAGAAACGAAATGCTTAAAACCCGAATTATTCCCTGCCTTGATGTAAAAGACGGTCGCGTTGTGAAAGGCGTGAACTTCGTGGACCTGATAGACGCAGGCGACCCTGTAGAATCTGCGAAAGCCTATGACGCGGCTGGCGCGGACGAGTTGTGTTTTCTGGACATCGCGGCAACGGTCGAAAACCGTGGCACCATGTTTGATGTGGCGCGGCGCACTGCGGAACAATGCTTCATGCCGCTGACCATCGGCGGTGGTGTGCGTTCGCCCGATGATGTGCGCAACCTTTTGCTGGCGGGCGCGGATAAGGTTTCCTTTAATTCCGCCGCTGTTGCCGATCCTGATGTGGTGGCCCAATCGGCAAACCGTTTCGGATCACAATGTATCGTTGTGGCGATTGATGCGAAAACGGTCTCGCCCGGAAAATGGGAAATTTTCACACACGGCGGGCGCAAAGGGACCGGAATTGACGCGGTAGAGTTCGCGAGGGATATGGCAGCAAAAGGTGCCGGAGAAATCCTGCTCACAAGTATGGACCGCGATGGCACGCGCGCCGGTTTCAATCTGCCCCTGACCCGCGCGATTTCAGACGCCGTTGCCATACCCGTAATCGCCTCTGGCGGTGTCGGCACGCTCGACCATCTGGTGGATGGCGTGAAGGAAGGCGGCGCGTCGGCCGTCCTTGCCGCATCAATCTTCCACTTTGGCGACTTCACAATTCAAGAGGCCAAGCAGCACATGCAGGCCGCAGGAATACCGGTAAGGCTCTGATAACATGGCAAATGTACTAACGCGGCTGGCCCGCACCATTGAGTCCCGCAAAGGGGCTGACGACAAAAAATCCTACGCGGCAAAGCTGTTTGCCCGCGGCCCGGAAAAATGCGCCGAAAAATTTGGCGAAGAAGCCGTAGAAGCCATTATTGAAGCGGTGAAAGGCGACAGATCAAAGCTGACCGAGGAAGCCGCTGATGTGTTGTTCCACCTGTTGGTGATGCTTTCCGCGCACGACGTAAAGCTTGAGGACGTCTACAAAGAGCTGGAACGGCGTGAAGGCACTTCCGGTATTGTGGAAAAGCAGTCCCGCTCCAAGTAATCCCGAAAGCGGCGGGCACTGCCCGCCCTATCGGTACCACATATTCGCTTTCTTGATCCGCTGCCGGATCGCCTGTTCTTTTCGCGGCAGGTTATCCCTGTCGAACATATCCCGCAGCTTTTGCCCCTTCCCTTGGAACACAAGCCGGCGGAAAGGTTCGTGTGCCTTCACCACCTTCTTGATCGGGTTCGGGGCAAGCACTTTTTCCAACACCTCTACCGTCTCGTCAGGTGCTGTTGCATAGAGCAGCGGCAGGTAGCGGTAATGCCAGCTCACCGATCCGTCCAGCAGGCCGGAAGGGATTGTATCCCGTGCCCCGCCCAGTTTGTGGATCACCAATGGCAGCGCGATCTGGTCCAGCCACGGATAGAGCTGTTGTGTCTCGATTTGCCAGGGTGGATCCCTTTCAATCTCGCTCGCATAATGGGTGAAATAGGTGGCGAATTCGGCGGGGTCTTTGTAGAAAAACCACCCCGCATTAAAATAGAGATAACGTTTCCAGTATTCATCGGGCTGCGACAGGTCCAGTGAACTGGCATAGTCCAGATCGAATTTATCGTAGAGAGACTTCCACATCTCTCCATAACCCGGCCCGTAAAGATCCACCTCCGGCCATGTATTTTCCCGTTTCATGGATGCGGTTGGCCGATTGAAATCAAACGGAACTGTATTCAGCCGGCCGGTGAAAATGGTATCCGTGTCAAAGAACACAAAAGGTTCGTTGTCCGGCAAGGCCGTTAAACCAATGATTTTGTTTCCGTTCGGGTAGCGGCTGCCGAAAACGCCGTTCTGGAAGGGAACGATTTCAGCGCCAAGATCCTGCAAAAGGCGACGCACCTGCGGGTTTTGTATGCGCGGATCATAGTCCCAGCGCTCCGAAGGCTGCGGTTCACCGAGGATCAGGCGTCCGGTAAAATTAGGATTCCGGTTAAAAAACGAAGCGATGAAAAGAACCGCTTCGTATTCGAGCCGTCCTCCCTGTACGATTGCATAAACGTTATAGTCCTGTGCCACTGCCACTGCCCGTTCTTGTTTTGCCGACCTATAGCCAATCGGGGCAAAAAATGGAATGGAGTCAAACCCGTCGGGCGAAATTTCTTGCAAATCCGGTCTGGAAACGCAGAATTTCAGTATAGAGAGGTCCTGTTATGCGCAAAAACTTTGTTTTCCCTCCAATCCTTTCAAGCGGTGAGACTGGACGAAACAACCGCGCCAAAATCGCGGGTACAATCGTGTTATTGTGCTTGTCGCCCGTTCTGGCGGTGACACTCCCTCATCCGGCTTTGGCGCAAACCAAGTTTGTAACTGCTGCCCAGATCAAACCCATCCTGACCGCGACCAAGGGAAACTGGATCGCGCTTCGCGAGTACGGAGAGCAGGATTTGCTATATTTTACACATCTTCTGTCCTGGCGATGCGGGCTGACACAGATAAGCTACAGCCTGAACGATGAAGAAACCTTTAACGTCTGGCCTCTTGGTATCTGCGATGAAGACCTGCCCAACCCGAATGTGCTGGCAGAAGACCAGAAGATATACACCGGTTTTCCCTTAGGTTCGGTTCAATCTGTAACGGTACGGATTACCTATGACGACGAAACTACGGATGAGAACCGCTACGAGCGTAAATCGGTGATGATTCCCTGAACTGTACTGCACAAAAAAGGGGCCGGAAACCGACCCCTTCTTCCATCTATGCGCTTACGAAATCAGTTGCTGGTTTCGTTCTCTTCTTCGGTTTGGATTTTCACCGCTGCATCAGCCTCGGCTTGCGCTTCAACGCCGGTGCTCTGCGCCTCTTCCATTGCATCGCTCGCCGCTTCCATTGCAGAATTTGCGGTTTCGCTCAGGCTTTCCATAGCCGTACCGGCCATATCGGCTACGCCCTCTGCAGCCGCTGATGCAGTGTCCTGTACAGCCTCTACAGCCGCCGCAGCAGCCTCCGGAGCGGCGTCAACAGCCTGCTCCGTCGTTTCCACGACATCTGCAACGGCATCCGAAGCGGCTTCGGTAACAGCGTCGATCGTTGCAGAAGCTGTGTCCTGAATTTCCTGAACTGCATCCTGCGCAGTTTCTTCCAGAGTTTCCGCGGTTTCCGCTACATCAGCTTCGGTTTCTGCATCCACCGCAGCAGAGGCCTCTGCTTCCACTTCGGCAGTATCCGCCGCAGGCGTTTCAGGAACAGTCGTGACAGTCACATCGACGGTTTCCGCTGGCTGGTTCTGGGACCAGATCAGGAATCCGCCCGCAGCCACAACGATTACACCACCAATGATTAATATGTTCTTCACGGTATTTTTCCATTTCTTCATGATTGTTGAACCATCCCCGCATCTGCGTGGAAAGAACTTCAACGGCAAGGGCTAAGTTATTGGTGGAAAGGCATATAGGCTGAAAAGCGCTGAAACCAAGAGCGGCGGCAAAACTGCCGCCGCTTTTCATTTAAGTAATTCTTTATCCTAAAAAGGATACACTGCATTCTAGGCTATTGAAGCGCCTCGAAACGGCTCTGGGCCTCGTCGGCGGCAGACTGACGCGCAGTTGTCTGTTCTGCGGCTTCGGCTGCTTCTTCCTGAGCATTGGCAGCCTCGGTCTGTGCTGCTTCTACAGCGGATCTCGCCTCGGTTTCTGCTTGCATTGCTGCGTCCAGTTCTGCCTTGGCCTGATCCAAGCTGGCCTTGGCATTCTCGATGGACTCACGCGCAGTCTGAAGCGCAGCCTCTGCCTGTGCCTGCGCGTTGGAAGCATCACCGGCTGCCGCTTCGGCGTCGCTGACCAGCAAGGCTGCGGTCTCGTACTCGGATTCCGCTTGTGCCAACTCCGCGCGGCGCTGTTCTGCTGCCGCTTCCGCATCGTCGAGAGCGGCTTGTGCTTCGGCGATCGCATTCTTGAAAGATGCCGCAGCTTCTGTCGCAGTCTCAAGACGTTCCCGGGCAGAATCTGCCTGTGCCTGATCGCTTTGAGCCTTGGTTTCAGCAGCGTCCAATGCTTCCTGCGTGGCCCGTGCAGCCTCGCGCGCTGTTTCGGCCGCCTTGCGGGTCTGGTCCAGAAGGGTTTCGTCTAAAACCGGTTGGTTGCCTTCACTGCCGGATGCACCAGCCTGCCCTTCCAGTTCAGTCAGTTTTCCTTCCGCAGCCTCGGCATTGGCTTCCGCCTGTTCGGCAACGTCACGTGCATTGCGCGCAGAACCGGCAGAGGCTTCAACCGCGGCAGTCGCGCTGTTCAGTTCCCGTTCGGCTACGGCTTCTTGTGCGACTTCGTTCTGACCGTCAGATTCGGCCTGATCCAGTGCCTTTTGGGCGTCGAGGATGTCATCTTGTGCCTTGGCGTAGGCCGCTTTGGCCCCTTCAAGCGTTGCTTTTGGTCCATCCAGAGACTTTTCCTGAACGGCGTCACGGGCAATTTGGGCCGCTTGCGCAGCCTTTTCCACCAGAGTTTCGGCCTCCGGAAGGGCTGCCTCGGCTGCCGCGACGGCTTCCTCCGCTGCTGCAACGGCGTCCTGAGCAGCTTTGACTGCTGCTTCCTTGTCGGTCACGTTTTGCTGGGCCGTTTCCACCGCAGCACCCGCAGTTTCGGCCCGCGCCACGGCATCTGCCTGCGCCTGAGCAGCAGTCTGAGCAGCCACTTGCGCTGTTTCGGCTTCATTTTTTGCGGCGTCAAATACAGCCTGACGATCCCGCGAGGTCTTGTCTACGAAGCCCCACACAGCGATCAGCACGATCAGCCCGAGCGCGATAAATCCAGCAATCTTTTTCATTTCCATCCCTTGGTCTTTTAACAAGCCACTCCCAAATCCGCAGTGGCAATAGTGCGCTTCTCAGCTTGGGGATTTGGACAGAGCTTGCAAGACCTAATTGGAATTTCAGGCGATGCCTTGCGTTTTCCGGTCCGAACAGAAATGGGAGGTTGAACCTTTCGCGGTGCAGGGCTACATAATAAGCACATTTTAAAGCTACAAAGGACTAGAAACCGATAGCCCGCAGACCTCATCACGCGCCACCACAGCGCGACACCGGCCCCCGCGTCAATGAACGCATTACAACCAACGAAATCCGTCTTATCGGAGCAGAAGGCGAAAACGTCGGCGTTGTCACGCCTGCGCGCGGAAGAGAACTGGCCGCACAAGCCGGTTTGGATCTGGTTGAGATCTCGCCAAATGCCAAGCCACCTGTCTGTAAGATTATGGATTTCGGCAAGTTCAAGTACGAACAGCAAAAGCGCGAGTCCGAAGCCCGCAAGAAGCAGAAAATCATTGAAGTCAAAGAAGTCAAATTCCGGCCCAATACGGATAGCAACGACTTTGACGTGAAAATGCGTAATGTTTTCAAGTTTCTGGGCAATGGCGACAAGGTAAAGATCACCCTGCGCTTTCGCGGTCGTGAGATGGCGCACCAGCGTTTGGGCGCGGAACTCCTGCACCGTGTTGCAGATGCTGTAACCGAAGCCGAGGCCGGCAAAGTGGAAAACATGCCCAAGATGGAAGGTCGTCAGATGATTATGATGATCGGCCCCGTCAGCAAATAAGCGGCAGCTCCTATTTTCGGAGACAACAGAGATTGAAAGGCGCCTCCGGGCGCCTTTTTTATTGGGCCTTTACAGCTTTTGCCTGCGCTTTCACCCTATCAAATTCCGCCCGTTTCGCGGCAATTTCCTCTGAACTCAGCAGGTCGGGGTTGGAGTAGTCCTTTTGCCAGTCGGGTGCACCGGACCACAAAACCGGCGATTGCATCGTGGTTCGCGGTGCAGCAGCCTCTTCCAGCATAGTAACCGCCAGACGCGCTGTTTCCAGTTGCGCCTTTGGATCGTCGGGTAAACCTGCAGCGTTGCCCAAGGGGAAATTGCTGAACAACAGCCGCGGAACGCCAACCCGTTCAACAATATCCCGTGCACACCCCATCACCACCGTAGAAATACCCGCAGCCTCCAGAGCATGGGCCGCAATAGACACCGACTGATGGCACACCGGACAATTGGGCACCAGCACCACCCCGTCCAGCGCGTCGTCCTTCGCGAATGCGACCAGCTTCGCCGCATCTTCCCGCGTGCGCGACTGGGACCGGTTGGTGGGTAGCCCGTAAAACCGCTCTGCAACAGCCCCGATGTATCCGGCGGCAGCCAGCTTTTGCATCGCCTGTAACGGAAAATAACTTCGCTGATCCGCAGCGGATGTATGCACGCGATCATAAGCGATATGGGAAATCCCCAATACGGGTTCGGGATTTACCGGCGCAGCAAAGGGCTCAAAATACTTTGCAGCCCCGTTATAGGGTGCGCCTGCGCCCTGTTCACCCGCCCCCGCTTTAAACGGTGCTGCCGTAGTGACAATTCCGATCCGTGCCGCACCAAGGGGTTTGACCAAAGGAGAAAAAGGCACAGTATCATACGCCGCCCATTCGTAAGGTGCGCCATAGCCAAGCGCTTGATAATAGGCGCGAATGCGCGGGATATAGGCCAATGGTTGGTCCGCTGTCATGTCATCTCCCGTTCTGAATTTACCCTACGTTACGTGCCTTGCTCCTGCAATCCAACTCCCCTAACGTCACCTTATGGAAACTGACAAAATTCACCGTTGGCACGATATGGGCGGCCAGCCCGCCGGAGAGATCAAACGCGAGGAGCATGATTTCGCGCTTTGGGAAAAGCGGGTGGATGCCTTGCAGGTTCTGACCTCCGGAAAGGGCTATTTCACCGTGGACGGATTGCGCCGCGTGCTGGAGGATATGGGCGAAGAAGCCTTTGAAACAATGTCCTACTACGAGCGCTGGGTGCAATCGGTAAACCAGAATCTGCTGGAAGCCGGTGTTTACACCATAGCCGAGCTGGCCGAACGCATGGAACAGGTACAGGCCCGCGGTGAAACCTACGGCGAATGTGCCGGATCGGGTGAATGATGGGACTGCCGCAGAAGGTTCGCGTGAAAAACTGGCATCCCCCCGGCCATGTCCGCGCGCCGATGTACCTGCGCGGCAAAACCGGTGAGATCGAACGTGAACTTGGTCCCTTTGGCAACCCTGAAGAGCTCGCCTACGGGCATGAGGCCAGCCGCCGACGCCTGTTGCGGGTTCGCTTTACGATGGGCGAACTTTGGGGAGCGGAAGCGGAAAACCCTGCCGATATTCTTGAAGCTGAAATTTACGAACACTGGTTGGATCCGATAAATGCCCCATGACCACCACGACCATTCCCATGATACCGACGGGCTCAGCCCGTCAGGGCATCCCTATAGACCAGATCAGGATCACAAGCTAACCCGCTGGCAGGCCATGGAAATTGCCATGCGTGAACTGTTGGTGGAGAAGGGTATCGTCACCGCGGCAGAGATTACAGAAACCGTCGAACAGATGGACCGTCGCTCACCTGCGGACGGGGCGAAGGTCGTGGCACGGGCTTGGGTAGACCCGTCCTTCAAGGCACGGTTACTGGAAAACGGAACAGAAGCGATCCGCGAACTGGGGATTGAACCCGGCGTATTGAAACTCATCGCCGTGGAGAATACAGCCCGCACGCACAATGTTGTCGTCTGTACGCTGTGTTCCTGCTATCCCCGCAACCTTCTCGGGTTGCCGCCGGACTGGTACAAACAACGGGCCTATCGCTCCCGCGTTGTAAAGACGCCGCGCAAGGTTCTGGCGGAATTCGGGCTGGAACTGCCGGAATCGACACAGGTGCGCGTACATGACAGCACCGCCGATATGCGCTATCTCGTGGTGCCTGCCCGTCCTGAAGGGACAGAAGGGCTGGACGAAGCTGCTCTGGCCGAATTGGTCAGCCGCGATGCCATGATCGGTGTTGCCACCGCGCGGCACCCGTAATGGCAAGGTTCAACCGGTACTGGAGCGGGCTCGGTCCGCTGGCCAGGGGTGCGCTGATGTTCATCCTGACCATCTTTTTATTTTCCATCATGGACACTATCGCTAAATCGCTCTCGCAGCGCCACCACCCGCTAGAGGTCGTCTGGGCCCGTTATACATCGCAGACCGTTATAGCATTCATAGTGCTTTCGCCCCATTTGCGGCGGTTGCTGCGCACGGATCACCTGATGCTGCAAATCATACGCTCCGCCTTCCTGTTTGGCGCAACCATGTCGTTTTTCACGTCTCTGGCTTTTATGGAAATGGCCTCGGCTACAGCGATTTTTGAAATCTCGCCTCTTTTCCTGACAATTGCGGGGTATTTCGTGTTGAAGGAAAAGGTCGGACCGCGCCGCTGGATCGGGGTATTCGTCGGTCTTGTCGGAGCAATGATTATCATCCGTCCCGGCTCGGATGTGTTCTCGCCGGTTGCCCTTCTGCCCGCACTGGCCGCCGCTTGCTTCAGCGGATACGCTATCTCCACCCGATTTCTGGGGCAGGAAGAAAGCCCCTGGACCAGTTTTCTTTACACTGCCCTGATCGGCTGCATTGCCAGTTGTTTCATCGTCCCCTTCGTATGGTCAACTCCGTCATTGCCGGATGTTGCCCGCATGTCGATGATGGGGGTTGTGGGCGGCATTGGCCACTTGTTCCTGATCCGCGCCTTCACGATCACCGAAGCCTCGTATCTCGCGCCCTTTGGCTATCTCACGCTGCTGTTCAATGCGTTCTGGGCCTATATGTTCTTTGCAGAGGTACCGGACCGCGCAACGGTTATCGGCGGCGCAGTCATCGTCTTTGCTGGCGTCTACGTCTGGTATCGGGAAAGTTTCGGCTCGAAAAACGCGAACCCGTCGTAGGGACCGAAAGGCTCAGTCAAGCTGCCGTGCTGCAAGCACAGGACCAAGGTTCTCGGACTGCACAACAACAGCGTAATGGGCAGATGCTTCTACCGGATGGGTCAGGCTCATTGGAGAATCACCATCCCACTGGCCGATCGTCGCCCAACCCGTCACAGTATTCACATAATCCACCATGCGGCCTGCATTCTCACCGTGTTTGATCTTCACCTTGACGCTCGGTTCGTAAGAAATCACATGTACATCGGACGGGACGGACTGTCCCTTCACCGGTGTCAAAACGATCTTGAGCGCCCCGTTATCCCGTGAAAGAACGATATTCGCGCGCTCCGGTTCGGCAGAAAGCATTTCGACGTAGTCGAGAATCTTCTGGCGTTTTGCACCGGCCACATAATCCCGCCCGTTAAAGATCATCTGTGGCGTCACAAGCCGGTACTTGCTGTCCATTTTTGCGTTGAATGCCGCCTGCCGCACAGCAAATTCGGGCTGAGCCAGATGATCCTGCCAACCGAGGTAATCCCAGTAGTCCACGTGCAAACCAAGCGCGAGCACATTTTCCCGCTCCGAAATCTCGGACAGAATTTCGTCCGCCTCCGGACAGGAAGAACACCCCTGAGAGGTATAAAGCTCGACCACAACCACAGAGTCACCTGCTTGTGCCGTCTGAATAAAACCGGTTGTGGAAATGGCCAAAGCGGCCAGAAATCTGCGCATGTACTGTGCTCGCATCAATGAGTGTTAACCCGTTTATAACCGTTCTTTTCGGGCTTTTGCCAATAAAGGTTTCGAGAGGATAATGTTACAAACCTGAACCCACCCTATTGATGCAAGTCGCAACAGCCTTAGGGTAAGGGAAACCCGGCGTAACATTGGACTGATGGCATGATCTCCACCCAACATCCTGTGGTAATTTTCGGCGCTGGCGCCATCGGCTGCTATCTGGGCGCGCAATGGGCCGGTGCCGGAATGCCTGTCACCCTGCTCGGACGGGACAGGCTGCTGGCGCTTTCCAAAACGGGTTTCGAGATTGAATCCGGCCCCCGTTTAAGCAGCGCAAAACTGTCCGAGAACCCCAGGATCACAACAGATCCTCTGTGTCTGGCAAAGGCCGGCCTTATTGTGGTGACGGTCAAAGCAACGGCGCTGAATGCAGCTATTACTCAAATCCGCGAACACAGCACGCCAGAGACGCCTGTTCTGTGCCTGCTCAACGGCATCGCCCCTGCCCGAAGGCTTGAAACAGCACTACCCGACTGGCGTATTTCGGCTGGAATGGTTCCCTTTAACGTGGTCTGGAGCAGCGAAACCACTCTGCGGCGCTCCTCTGTCGGTGAGGTTGTTCTGGAACGCACCGCCGCAACCGAACAACTGGTCGCAAGCCTTGGCACAAACGCGCCGGAGATCCGTCTGAGCGATGACATTCGCGCGGTGCAATACGGGAAGCTTTTGCTCAACCTGAACAATCCGGTAAACGCGCTGTCCGGCAAGTCCCTTTACCACCAATTGCGCGAACGTCCCTACCGACTGGTGTACGCTGCGGCCCTGCAAGAAGCACTCGATGTTTACGAAGGTGCGCAAGTTGTTCATGCAAAATCCGGCCCCCTGCCTGCACGTCAGATCGTCCGGATGTTGCGCGCTCCGGACTGGCTGTTCAACACTGTTGCCCTGCGTCTGCAAAAACTCGATCCGCAATCACAAACCTCTATGGCGCAGGATCTGGCGGCTGGCAAACCCACGGAAATTGACACGATCAACGGCGAAATTGTCGATCTGGCGACAGAAACCGGCCAGTTCGCGCCCGTCAACGCCAGACTTGTGGAACTGGTCCGCAGCGCCAGCGCCGGTGGTCAGACATACTTCTCCGGCCCAGAACTCTGCCGCGCCGTCTTGTCCTAAGCCACGGCTCTTTTTGGTTCAAATATCCAAATCCCGTCCCCGAAACACAAAAAAGGCGCCGCAGAGGGCGCCTTTTTCATTTATTCTTTGTCAGTGAAATCAGGCTGTTTTTGCCAGATTGCGCAGAACATAGTGCAGAACACCACCGTTTTTGATGTAGTCGATTTCTACTTCGGTATCGATCCGGCACTTCAGTGTAATCTCTTTCACATCGCCGTTCGGGTAGGTGATGGAGCACAGAACCTCTTGCAGAGGCTTCACGGTTTCCAGACCTTTGATCGAAACGGTTTCCTCACCGGTCAGGCCAAGTGATTTACGTGTGTCGTCGCCAGTGAATTCGAACGGAACAACACCCATCCCTACCAAGTTAGAGCGGTGAATACGCTCGAAGCTCTCGGCGATCACAGCTTTCACACCAAGAAGCGCAGTACCTTTGGCCGCCCAGTCACGGCTGGAACCGGCACCGTATTGAACACCGCCAAAGATCACCAGCGGCGTGCCGTTGGCCTGATGGGCCATCGCCGCATCATAGATCGAGGTTTGTTCGCCATCGACACCTTTGGTGTAACCGCCTTCAACACCGTCCAGCATCTCGTTTTTGATACGGATGTTGGCAAAAGTGCCGCGCATCATCACTTCGTGGTTCCCGCGACGGGAGCCATAAGAGTTGAATTCACGCACAGGCACCTGATGGTCTGTCAGATACTGACCAGCCGGTGTGGACTGTTTGAACGAACCCGCAGGGGAGATGTGGTCGGTGGTGATCATATCACCCAACAACGCCAGAACCTTAGCCCCTTCGATGCTGCTGATCTCGGACGCAGGCTCTTTGGACATGCCTTGGAAATACGGCGGGTTGCGCACGTAGGTGGAGGACGCTGGCCAGTCGTAAGTCAGGCTGTCCGTGGTTTCCACGCCCTGCCACTTTTCGTCACCTTCGAATACGGAAGCGTATTTCTCAAGGAAGGCTTCGCGTGTCACCGTTTGCTCTACCAGTTCTGCAACTTCCTGTGTGGAAGGCCAGATGTCCTTTAGGTAGACGTCATTGCCGTCTTTGTCCTGACCCAGAACTTCTGTGGTGATGTCCACATTCATGTCACCCACCAGAGAGTAGGCAACAACCAGTGGAGGAGAGGCCAGATAGTTGGCGCGCACATCAGGGCTGATCCGCCCTTCAAAGTTCCGGTTGCCCGACAGGATCGACGTGGCGATCAGATCATAATCGTTGATGGCCTTGGAGATTTCAGGCTCAAGCGGACCGGAGTTGCCGATACAGGTCGTACAGCCGTATCCCACGAGGTTAAAGCCGATGGCATCCAGATCTTCTTGCAGATTGGCGGCTTCCAGATAGGCCGAAACCACCTGGCTGCCCGGTGCGAGCGATGTTTTCACCCAAGGCTTGCGGGTCAGGCCTTTTTCACGGGCCTTACGCGCCACCAGACCGGCACCGATCATCACATAAGGGTTGGATGTGTTGGTACAGGATGTGATCGAGGCAATAACGATGGAACCGTCGTGCAGTTGGTAGTTGCCGTCTTCGGTGGCAACATAGCCGCGCTGGTGATGGCCTTCATCGCCCGGAATCTCGCGCGGTTCTGGCTGTCCGCCCTCACCTTCCCAACGGACTTCCGCCCGCTCGCTGGTGTCTTTTGCAGTCCGCTCGCCCTTCACATATTCAGAGAAAGTCTTGCTCGCCTTGTTCAGTGCAATGTAATCCTGCGGACGTTTCGGGCCGGAGATCGCAGGAACGATTGTTCCCATATCCAAAGAAAGCGTGTCCGTGTAAACAGGCGCATAGTTTTCGTCGCGCCACATGCCGTTTTCCTTGGCATAGGCTTCAACCAGCTTGATGCGGGCCTCGTCGCGGCCTGTTGTGCGCAGGTAGCGCAGGGTTTCAGCGTCGATCGGGAAGAAACCGCAGGTCGCGCCGTATTCCGGTGCCATGTTGGCGATTGTCGCACGGTCAGCCAGTGGTAGTTTGTCGAGACCCGAACCGTAGAATTCCACGAATTTGCCAACCACGCCTTTTTCGCGCAGCATTTCCACAACCTTGAGAACAAGGTCGGTACCTGTTGTGCCTTCAACCATCGCGCCGGTCAGTTCAAAGCCGATCACTTCAGGGATCAGCATGGAAATAGGCTGGCCGAGCATGGCTGCTTCGGCCTCGATGCCGCCAACGCCCCAACCCAGAACAGCAGCACCGTTAACCATGGTGGTGTGGCTGTCTGTACCAACCAGCGTGTCCGGATAAGCAACTTCAACGCCGTTCTGGTCCTTGTCTGTCCAAACTGTCTGGGACAGATACTCGAGGTTTACCTGGTGACAGATACCTGTGCCCGGTGGCACAACGCGGAAGTTGTCAAAGGCGCTTTGACCCCATTTCAGGAATGTGTAGCGTTCCATGTTGCGTTCGTACTCGCGGTCCACGTTCATCTGGAACGCCCTCGGGTTGCCGAATTCGTCAATCATCACAGAGTGGTCAATGACCAGATCAACAGGGTTCAACGGGTTGATCTGCTCGGCATCGCCGCCCAGTGCCACAATCCCGTCGCGCATTGCAGCCAGATCCACAACAGCCGGAACACCTGTAAAGTCCTGCATCAGAACACGGGCCGGACGGTATGCGATCTCACGAGGGTTCTTACCGCCGTTCGCGCCCCATTTGGCAAATGCCTTGATGTCGTCCACGGAAACCGTGCGACCGTCATCCTCAAAGCGCAGCATGTTTTCCAGAACAACCTTCAATGCTGCTGGAAGCTTGGTGAAATCCCCGAGACCGGCTTCTTGTGCCGCGGGAATCGAATAATAGTCCACAGAAACGCCATCAACACTGAGGGTTTTGCGGGTTTTGCTGGTATCGTTGCCGACGGATACGGTCATATTGGTCCTCCGAAACTGGATGAATAGAACTGGCTGGCCCGTCAATGCACCATTTTACTGAGTCCTGCAAGGGTGTCGGTATACAATTGTGCACAATAAATCGCCGATCCCTATTACCCGATAAATTTACACAAGTTTATAAAGGCTAAACTGCGTTGCCGCTATGTGCGGACCGGCACGGAACGGACAGGAAAACGGCTTGTGCAAAACATGCTTTTTCGGATGACAGCCTACCGATTGCAGGGCAAACTCGCCCGATGACGACAGGACCCAAACACCCCGCCCCCCATACCAGTTGCGCTTTTCTGTTTGACGGCAGCGGCGGGGCTGTGCCTGTCGATTTGGCAGAGACCAAATCCGTACCAGAAACCGGTTTTCTCTGGGTGCATCTGGTGCGCAGCGACGCGGCTACCGCGCCCTGGCTCGAACAGGCCGGACTGCCACCCATTATCGAAGCCGCCATTACCGCAGAAGATACCCGCCCCCGCTGCACCCCCCATGGCAATGAAGCTGTGGTAATCCTGCGGGGCGTCAATCTGAACGAAGGCGCGCGGGCAGAGGATATGGTTTCGATCCGGCTCTGGGTAAGCGAACACCGCGTCATCAGCTTTGCGCAGCGCCGCCTGCGCGCGCTTGAGGATATACAGGACAATGCCACCAACGGACTGACAGCCCATAGTCCGGGCGATTTCCTCGGGCGGCTGACACAGCGACTGGCAGACCGCGCCGAGCCGACCGTATCCGAACTGAACGAGCAGCTTGACGGAATAGAAGAAACGCTGCTGGAGGATGGCACCCTGCCCGACCGCGGCAATCTCGGGGAAATCCGGCGCACGGCCATTACCCTGCGCCGCTATATGATGCCGCAACGGGATGCCCTGACCACCCTATTGATAGAAGATTTCACCTGGTTGTCCGATGCCGATCTGGCTCGCCTGCGGGAAGCCACTGAACGCATTACCCTTCTGTCCGAAGAACTCGACGCCATCCGCGACCGTGCGCAGGTTGTGCATGACCAGATACTCGATAAACGCTCTGAAACCATGAACCACCAGATGTTTATCCTGTCCTCGGTCGCGGCAATATTCCTGCCGCTCGGACTGATCACCGGCTTGCTTGGCATTAACGTCGGCGGCATTCCGGGCACGGAAAACCCCAGCGCCTTTGCTCTGGTTACAATAGGTCTTGTGGCCATGGGCGGACTGCTGGTCTGGCTCTTCCGCAAATGGGGCCTGCTTTAACCTGCGCCCATTGGTCCCTTCCCCACCGCAAACAAATCCCGTAAGGCTTCGCCTATGATGACAGTCACCGATCTAGACTGCCTGCGCGGGCAAAGATGCGTGCTGAAAGGGGTCTCCTTTTCGCTCGACGCTGGTGATTGCCTGATCCTGCGCGGCCCGAACGGTGCCGGAAAAACCACTCTATTGCGGACCCTTGCGGGATTGAGCCCCTCACCGGAGGGCAGGCTTTCCGCGCCGCCCGAAGCCATTGTCTATACAGGCCATCTGGACGCCGTGAAGCCACAACTGAGTGTCAGGGAAAATTTGGCTTTCTGGCAGGGTATCTATCAGAACGCGCCGAAAGATACACTGACACGCTTTGATCTGGACGAACTGGCCGAACGACCTGCCGCCACACTGTCTGCCGGTCAGAAGCGCCGTCTCGGCCTGGCGCGGTTGCATGTGTCAGGTCGCATGATCTGGTTGCTGGACGAACCGACGACGGCCCTTGATGCGGATCACGTGGCCCGATTCACCGCTATTCTGACGGATCATTGCAGCAGCGGTGGCATTGCCATTATCTCAACCCATCTGGACCTTGACCTTCCGCGCGCGCAAACCCTGAATGTTGCGGATTTCGCAGCTCCGACCGGCAATGGTTCGACAACCAGTGACGACCCCTTTTTGCAAGGGTCCTACTGATGCTGGCGCTATGCAGACGTGACATCCTTCTAGCCGTCCGCTCTGGCGGCGGATTCGGTCTGGCACTGGCCTTCTTCCTGATCCTTGTTATGTTTGTCCCCTTCGGCGTGGGACCGGACCGTGCAGTACTAGCCCGCATTGCACCCGGCATCTTGTGGATCGGCGCATTGTTGGCCTGCCTGCTGTCACTGGACCGCGTGTTCCAGCTGGACGCAGAAGATGGCACGCTTGAGGCGCTCGCCACCTCCCCGATCCCTCTGACAGGTCTGGTCAGCGCCAAAGCCGCCGCCCACTGGATCACCACCGGCCTGCCCCTGACACTGGCCAGCGCGCCACTCGGCTATCTGCTGGGATTGCCCGCAGAGGGATATATCTGGCTCGTGACAAGCCTTGCAGTGGGCACGGTTTCGCTGTCGTTCATTGGAACCTTCGGTGCAGCGATCACAGTCGGCATCAAGCGCGGCGGGCTTTTGTTGTCCCTGCTGGTGCTGCCGCTTTATATCCCCACGCTGATTCTCGGGGCGCAGGTGGTCACACGGGCGGTGAGCGGCCAGAACCCTGTCGCCTCACTGGCGCTGCTTGGCGGGCTGACCTTGCTGACGCTGGCCCTGATTCCGATTGCCGCCGCTATGGCGCTGCGGGCGAATTTGCGTTGATCCCACAGTCCCGATTGAGCCAGCGAAACACAGTTACGAACCTGTGACCCGATGTCCATTGGCGGGGTCGAGAAAACCCGTTACATAAGCGCTTATGTCGCTCTGGGAATATGCAAATCCGGTTAAATTCATGGCTCTCTCGGGCCGCATCCTGCCGTTTGCAACCGTGCTCTCGGCTGCCCTTCTGCTGACGGGCCTGATCTGGGGATTTTTCTTCACAGCAGATGATTTCAAACAGGGCTCCACCGTCAAGATTATCTTCCTGCATGTCCCAGCAGCACTGATGGCGATTAACATCTGGCTGATGATGCTGGTGGCGTCTCTGGTCTGGTTGGTGCGCCGCCATCATGTCTCGGCACTGGCGGCCCGCGCTGCCGCGCCGATTGGCATCACCATGACGCTGATTGCCCTGTTTACCGGTGCGATCTGGGGCAAACCCATGTGGGGCACCTACTGGGCGTGGGATCCGCGACTGACTTCTTTCATGATCCTCTTTGTGTTTTATCTCGGCTATCTCGCCCTGTGGCAGGCGGTAGAAGATGACGACACCGCCGCGGATCTGACATCGATCCTGTGCATGGTCGGATCGGTCTTCGCGCTTTTGTCACGCTATGCGGTGAACCTGTGGAATCAGGGACTGCATCAGGGCGCCACGCTAACCGCCACCAAAGAAAGCCCGATTGACGGCAGTTATTACTACCCGCTGCTCGTCTGCATTGTCGGCTTTATCACCCTGTTTGTAACGCTGGTATTGCTGCGCACACGGATGCACATCCGACTGCGGCGCAGTCGCGCTGTGCTCGCAAGGGAGGCCTCGAGATGATCCCCGATCTTGGTAAATACGCCAGCGATGTGCTCTCGGCATATGCCATCGCACTGCTGCTGCTGGGGGGGCTGGTGGTGATCAGCCTGCGCCAGTCCGCAAAGGCGCGTAAAATACTGGAAGACGCAGAACGAAAGACCCGTAAATGAGCCGCATTTCTCCGTGGGTGGTGCTGCCGCCCGTGCTTTTCCTCTCTATTGCTGCAACGTTCCTGCTGGGGCTGAACCGCACCGACCCGGATGCTCTGCCGTCCACAATGATCGGCAGACAGGCCCCGCCCTTGCAAGTCGAAGCGCTTGGCGATTTACCCCCTGCAACAGAAGAGATGCTGCGCAGCGGCGACTTCAAGCTGGTAAACTTCTGGGCAAGCTGGTGCGGCCCCTGCCGCGTGGAACACCCGAACCTGACCGAACTCGCCGCAAACGGCATGCCGGTGATCGGGCTGAACTACAAAGACAACCCCGCCAATGCGCTGGCCTTTCTTGAAGAACTGGGAAACCCCTATGTGGGCACTTCGTCCGTTGACGGACGCGCAGCACTGGAATGGGGGGTTTACGGAGTGCCGGAGACTTTCCTGCTGGACGCAGACGGAACCATCCTGATGCGCGCTGCCGGTCCGGTAACGCAACGCATAATCCGCGAAAGACTGGTCCCCGCTATGGAGGCAGCGCGCAAATAGGCGCGCCGCCCGTTGGCAAGGTTTACATCGCCAGAACCGATTTGACCGCACTTGCAGCCTCGGCACCTTTTTTAACGAAATGGGCTTTGTAAAACGCCTCGTGCTCGGCTGTTTCCTGATAGTGATGGGGTGTAAGGCTGACCGAAAACACCGGCACACCCGTATCCATCTGGGCCCGCATCAGGCCATCCACAACCGCTGCGGCGACGAAATCGTGACGGTAGATACCTCCGTCCACAACCAGTGCTGCTGCAACGACAGCATCAAATTCGCCTGTCTCGGCCAGTTTTTTGGCCAGAAACGGCATCTCAAATGCACCGGGCACATCGAAGGGTTTTACTTCTGCATCCGGCATCTCTGCCAGAAATCCCTCGTAAGCGCGGTCTACGATATCCGCATGCCAGCGGGCTTTGATAAAAGCTATTTTAGCGGGTTTTGTCATTGCTCTGATCCTTTCCTTCAACAAGACAAGACCCAGAGCGTTCAGACCTCTGCCCCCCCCAAAAGGGGAACAAAGCTCCATTCTCTTCCATCCGGACTATACCGTCGGCTCCGGAATTTCACCGGTATCTGCCCTGTGACAGGCTCGCGGGCTGTAACCGCCGGTGGGGAATTGCACCCCGCCCTGAGAATACGCAATCGCTAGCAAGCCCTGCGCGGCGAGACAAGCCAAAACATGCCGACATTACGTCATTTTCACACCCTTCAATGTTCCAAAAATACTCACCCGACCCGCTGCATCAAAACGCGACCGCCCGAAACTCCTTGCCCACCCGCCGTTGAGTTTTGTATCAGCAGGCAACAACACAGGAGCATTCTCGCATGACCAGCCTTACCATCCGCCGCCCCGACGACTGGCACCTGCATTTACGCGACGGGGATATGTTGCGCGGCGTTCTGCCCGAAACCGCGCGCGATTTTGCCCGTGCGATCGTCATGCCGAATCTGGTGCCCCCTGTGGTCACCGCAAAAGACGCCGCTGCCTATAAGGAGCGCATCCTTAGCGCCCTGCCTGCAGGCAGCGACTTCCAGCCGCTGATGACGTTGTATCTGACAGAAACCACCGATCCAAATGATGTGGCTGCCGCCTTTGCAGACGGTCTGATCCACGCGGTCAAACTATACCCCGCCGGTGCCACCACAAATTCGGCCTCCGGTGTGAAAGACATCAACAAGGCGATGCCGGTGCTGGAAAAAATGGCCGAGATCGGCGTGCCCATGTGTGTTCACGGCGAAGTCACCGATGCGGATGTGGATATTTTCGACCGCGAGGCTGTGTTCATCGACACGAAACTTGATCCTCTGCGCCGCCGCCTGCCGGAACTGCGGGTGGTGATGGAGCATGTGACCACCAGTGACGGGATTGATTACATCAGCGAGGCAGAAGAAAATCTGGCCGGTACCATCACCACTCATCACCTGATCATCAACCGGAACCACCTGCTGGTGGGGGGCATCAAACCCCATTACTACTGCTTGCCCGTGGCCAAACGCGAAGAACACCGCCTTGCCCTGCGCCGCGCTGCTACCTCCGGCGACGAACGGTTCTTCCTTGGTACTGATTCCGCCCCTCACACCGACCCGAACAAACTCTGCGATTGCGGCTGTGCAGGCGTGTTTTCTGCCACCAACACGATGGCCTGCCTTGCCCATGTGTTCGAAGAAGAAAACCGGCTCGATAATCTGGAGGCTTTTGCCTCACTCAACGGTCCGGCCTATTACAAACTGCCGGTGAACGAGGCGACGTTGACTTTGACCAAGCAGGACTCTCCGGTCAGCTATCCCAAAACCATCGAAACCGGTGAAGGCCCTGTCACCCTGTTTGATCCGGGTTTTCCGCTTTACTGGTCCGCATCCTGAGCCTGACACAAAAAACCCGGCTGCCAAAGCAGCCGGGTAAGTGCACCTGATGAATGACCGCCGACCTCGGAGGGAAGGACAGTCATGAGGCAGTTAAGAGAACGACAGTCCGAGTCTAACCGAAATTAGCAATGTTGGGTGGCCGGCGCACAAAAATCGGATCAGCTTACGCATCACCGAGACGAGGATTTGCACGCAGACAATCCACACCCGATTCGCGTCCTCACAAGAGAAACCTAGCATGAATTGTATTGATGCAAAAGTTTTCCACTATATTTTGTGTTATACCATTTTAAACCCGAATTTTTTTCGGTTCTGAAGAACTTCGCTTAACCCTGCCGTTCCAACGGTTTTTCGGGCTTATCCACAGGCTGTCCACAGCGTTTTGCAGATTGCCATTTGCCGCCCGATAAACCACATTACAGGCAATCAGAAAAAGAGGACGAGATGAGCGGAATCGCAGCAATACCGGACCCCGGCCCGACCCCTGACTCAGGCGAAAAATCGACCCCGCTACCCCATTCAATCGAAGCGGAACAGGCGCTGCTCGGGGCGTTGCTTGTGAACAACGAAGTCTATGACCGGGTCGCTTCGCTGGTAAATGAAACCCATTTTTTCGATCCCGTGCACGGGCGCATCTTTGAGGTTATCGCGCGGCGCATCCAGAAGAACGCGCTCGCCTCCCCCGTTACGATCAAGGCATTTCTGGAAGATGATCCCGGGCTGGCCGAACTGGGTGGTCCGGCCTATCTTGTACGCCTTGCAGGGGCATCCATGTCGATCTTTGCCGCGCGGGATTACGCGCAGATGATCTATGACATGGCCATCCGCCGTGACCTGATCGCCATTGGTGAGGAAATCAGCGCCAAAGCCACTGCCATGAGCGTTGATGACGAACCGAAAGAGCAAATCGTCGCCGCCGAGCAACGGCTTTACGCGCTTGGGGAACAAGGCAGCGTAGACAGCGGCTTCCAGTCTTTCCTGAAGGCCGTGACCGAAGCGGTGAATGTGGCCAACACAGCCTATCAGCGGGACGGCGGGCTTGCCGGGATTTCCACCGGTCTGCGCGACATGGATAGCAAGCTCGGCGGGTTGCATAAATCCGACCTTCTGATCCTTGCAGGGCGCCCTTCCATGGGGAAAACATCGCTTGCAACAAACATCGCCTATAATATCGCCAAGGCCTACAAGAAGGGTATCCTGCCGGACGGTAAAGAAGGCGCGGTTGAAGGCGGTGTCGTCGGGTTCTACTCTCTCGAGATGTCCGCCGAACAGCTCGCGGCCCGTATTCTCTCCGAAGCATCCGAGGTGGAATCTCACAAAATCCGCGCCGGTGATATGACCGAAGAGGAATTCCGCCGGTTTGTGGAAGCTGCGAAAAGCCTTGAAAACTGCCCGCTGTTTATTGATGACACCGCCGCGCTGCCGATCTCCCAGCTTGCCGCCCGCGCCCGCCGTCTGAAACGGACCCACGGGCTGGACGTTCTGATTATCGACTATCTGCAACTTGTGCGCCCTGCCACAGCCAAGGACAGCCGCGTGAACGAGGTGTCCGAGATCACGCAGGGCATGAAAGCCATCGCCAAGGAACTGGACATCCCCGTCATTGCGCTGTCCCAGCTGTCCCGTCAGGTGGAAAGCCGCGATGATAAACGCCCCCAACTCTCGGACCTTCGGGAATCCGGCTCGATCGAGCAGGATGCGGACTGTGTTATGTTCGTGTATCGTGGCGAATACTATAAGGAACGGGAAAAACCGGCCGAACACGAAGCCGAAAAAATGATGACATGGCAGGCCGAAATGGAAGAATTGATGGGCAAGGCCGAAGTGATCATCGGCAAACAACGTCACGGCCCCATCGGTTCGGTCGATCTGGCGTTCGAAGGTCGCTTTACCCGTTTCAGCGATCTGGCCAAACCATGGCAGGGCAACCGCGACGAAGAATACTGAAACTGAGGATCGGGGCGTCCCCGATCCACTTTTCACCCATGTGCCTGCGCCGATAAATCCACTTGACCTCTGCAAAGCTCTGGTGTCCCTACAATTCAAGACAGAAGGAACACGTCATGGCTGTAGCGACACTTACAATCGATCTGAACAATCTCGTAGAAAACTGGCGCGCACTGGACGCCTGTTCGGCAGCTTCGGTTGAAACTGCGGCTGTGGTAAAAGCCGACGGATATGGTTTGGATGCAGGACGTGTTTCCGCTGCACTGGCCAAAGGCGGGGTAAAAACCTTTTTCGTGGCTGTGGCCGAAGAAGGGATCGCGGTTCGGAACTCTGTCGGAAAAGAGGCCGAAATCTACGTGTTTTCAGGCTGTTGCGGCGATGATGCAGCCCTACTAAAGAACTACAATCTGATCCCGCTTCTGAACTCTCCTGAACAGGTTAAAGAGTTTCTTCCCAACGGACAGGCATTCGGCATCCAGCTTGATTCAGGGATGAACCGGCTTGGCATGGAACCTGCAGAATTTGCCAGCCTGAGAGAGCAGATCGCAACGGCGGGACCGAAACTGGTCATGTCCCATCTGGCCTGCGCCGATGAACCGGATCATCCGCAGAACAAGGCCCAACTGGAGTGTTTTCGGGAAATGACAGAAGGATTGACCGCCCGTCGATCTCTGTCGGCAACCGGCGGCACTCTGCTTGGGGCCGACTACCATTTCGACCTGAACCGACCAGGTGTCGGGTTGTACGGCGGCGAACCTTTCAGTGATGCCAAAGCGGTGGTCGGCCTGTCGATCCCCGTCATTCAAACCCGCAACGTTATCAAAGGCGAAACCGTAGGCTACGGCGCGAACTGGACGGCAACGCGTGACAGCAAGGTCGCCACGATTGCTTCTGGCTATGCGGACGGGCTGATCCGCGCCATCGGCAACGGCAATCTGAACCTTTACGCCGGCGACACCCCCTGCCCGCTGATCGGCCGCGTGTCGATGGATCTGATCACCGTTGATGTTACAGAGCTTGACACAGTTCCCGATCATCTTGACCTGTTGAACGATATCCAGACCGTGGATCATCTCGCAGATGCCGCTGGCACCATCGGCTATGAAATCCTCACCTCCCTTGGCGCGCGTTACAATCGCGTCTACAAGGGGTGAAACAGCGTCTCGGAATCGCGAAACCGGCTGGCTTAGCGGCCTGACTCCGGTTAACACCGCAAAAAAGGGTAGATTATGCAGGCACTTACATTCCTTGACGCCTTTCTGGGCAGCATCGGGCGGTCTGTGCTCGGGCTATGCGCCGCTATTGGCCGCATTGCCCTGTTTGCCGTTCTGACCGTCAGCCACCTGCTGCGCCCGCCGTTCTATCTGGCGGAATTTGGCCGGCAGTTGTTGAATATCGGTTATTTCTCCCTGCCGGTTGTCGGGCTTACCGCCCTGTTCACCGGCGGCGCTCTGGCCTTGCAGATTTACTCGGGTGGCGCCCGTTTCAGCGCCGAGGCTGTGGTGCCTTCCGTTGTTGCAATCGCCATGGTGCGTGAACTCGGCCCCGTGCTGAGCGGCTTGATGGTTGCGGGGCGGGTCTCGTCCTCTATTGCCGCTGAACTTGGCACGATGCGTGTGACCGAACAGATCGACGCGCTGACCACTCTGTCCACCAATCCGATGAAATATCTGGTGGTGCCACGCGTGCTCGCCGCCACAATCGCCATGCCGATCCTTGCTTTCATTGGCGATGTCATCGGCATAATGGGCGGATTTCTGGTGGGCACACAGCGACTCGGTTTCAACGCCGCGACCTATATCAACAACACCTGGAGCTTTCTGGAATTTGAAGACATTTTTTCCGGTCTGGTCAAAGCCGCTGCTTTCGGGTTCATCGTGGCGCTGATGGGCTGCTATCACGGCTATAACTCGGGCCGCGGTGCACAGGGTGTCGGCCGCGCCACAACCAACGCCGTGGTCAGCGCCAGCGTGCTGATCCTTGCCGCCAACTACCTCCTGACAGAGATATTCTTCACCTCATGATACAGCTTATCAACGTCAAAAAATCCTTTGGAAACAACCATGTCCTGCGCGGTGTTAACCTCACCATAGAACAGGGCGAAAGCATGGTGATCATCGGCGGATCGGGCACAGGAAAATCGGTTGCGCTGAAATCCGTGCTTGGTCTGGTGCAACCGGACAGCGGCCAGATCCTTGTGAATGGCGCAGATACAACCGAGGGCGACCGCGATGCGTTTCTGGCCCAGTTCGGCATGTTGTTTCAGGGCGGTGCGCTGTTTGACAGCCTTTCGGTCTGGCAGAACGTCGCCTTCCGCCTGCTGCGCGGCAAGGGCAAGCTGTCAAAGAAGGACGCGCGCGATGTGGCCATCGAAAAACTGCGCCGTGTCGGGCTGAAACCCGAAGTGGCAGACCAGTTTCCTGCCGAACTTTCGGGCGGCATGCAAAAACGCGTGGGTCTGGCCCGCGCGATTGCAGCGGAACCCGATATTATTTTCTTTGACGAACCCACCACCGGACTCGACCCGATCATGTCCGGCGTAATTAACGAGCTGATCCGCGAGATCGTCGTGGAAATGGGCGCAACCGCCATGACCATCACCCATGATATGTCCTCGGTCCGCGCCATCGCAGATAAAGTCGCCATGCTCCACGAAGGGGTGGTTCAGTGGACCGGCCCCGTGGCCGATATGGACAACAGCGGCGATCCCTATCTCGACCAGTTCATCAACGCCCGCGCCGAAGGCCCGATAGAGGCCGTGCGCTAAACCGCTTCAATGTTCCTAAAATACTCACCCTTTCCCAGCCCCCTGTGGCCCCGATGCTCAAAGCCGCCAACCTCTGCCTTCTGATCCTCTTCCCCGTCGCATGGTTTGCACCGCTGCTGAGGGCGGGATTGCTGCCGTTCTTTGCGCTTGATGAAATCAGTGTCATTTCCGGTCTTCAGGCGCTTTGGGAAAAGGACGTGTTCATCGCGCTTCTGGTCACTTTCCTCGCGCTCGTAGCGCCGCTGGCCAAGGTGATCGGGACCGCCTTGATCCAGTTCAACCTGATGTCGCGCCGCCTCAAACCTGTCCTGACAACGCTTGGCCGTCTGGCCATGGCTGATGTTTTCCTGATCGCAATCTATATCGTTGCCGCGAAAGGAATTGGCGTTGGCCGTCTGGAAACGGGTTGGGGCTTGTACCTGTTCACCGCCTGCGTGCTCGGCTCTTACGCCATTACCCTGATCGACAAAACGCCGGTCCCCGATCAAAGAGCTTGATCCTGCCACCCGCTTTGGCCTATCTGCGCCTATGGCCAAACAATCTCTCGCTTTTTCCTGCTCTGCCTGTGGTGCCTCCCATAAGAAATGGGCGGGGCGCTGTGATGCTTGCGGTGAATGGAATTCCATTCAGGAACAGGCACCTCTGGCCGCCGGTCCGAAAGGCAAAACCATCGGCGCCACCAAAGGCCGCCGGATCGAACTTTCCGACCTTACCACCAAAGACGCCCCACTCCCCCGCGCCCATTGTGGCATAGAGGAACTGGACCGTGTGCTGGGTGGCGGGCTTGTTCCGGCCTCTGCTATTCTTGTGGGCGGCGATCCCGGGATCGGTAAGTCCACCCTCCTGCTACAGGCCACCGCACGGTTCGCCATGACAGGCAAAAAGGCGATCTACGTCTCGGGCGAGGAAGCCGCCAGCCAGATCCGCATGCGGGCCCAAAGGCTGGGCCTGACCAAGGCGCCGGTGCAACTGGCCTCTGAAACCAACCTGCGGGATATCCTGACCACACTGGAAGCGGAAAAACCCGATCTTGTGGTGATAGACTCGATCCAGACCATGTGGGCCGATCATATTGACAGCGCTCCTGGGTCTGTTTCGCAGGTCCGCGCTGTTGCCCATGAACTGACTACATTTGCCAAGAGCCGCGGCGTTGCGGTGATCCTTGTAGGTCATGTCACCAAAGAGGGACAGATTGCCGGTCCCCGCGTTGTGGAACATATGGTCGATACCGTCCTCTATTTTGAAGGCGAACGGGGCCACCAGTTCCGCATCCTGCGCGCTGTAAAAAACCGCTTTGGTCCGGCAGATGAAATCGGGGTGTTCCAGATGACCGGTGCCGGTCTGGAAGAAGTCACCAACCCTTCAGCGCTGTTTCTGTCCGATCGCGAAAAACCGGCCCCCGGTTCGGTGGTGTTTGCCGGTATCGAAGGCACTCGGCCGTTGCTGGTGGAAATTCAGGCACTTGTGGCACAATCCGCTCTGGCCAATGCGCGGCGCACCGTTGTGGGCTGGGACAGTGGCCGCCTGTCGATGATTTTGGCGGTGCTGGAATCCCGCGCAGGATTGTCCTTTGCGGGGATGGACGTATATCTCAACGTGGCTGGCGGAATGCGCATCAGCGAACCAGCTGCCGATCTTGCCGTTGCAGCAGCGCTGATATCGGCCCGTCAGGACACCAGCCTTCCGGCCGATCTGGTTATTTTTGGCGAAATCAGCCTCTCGGGTGGATTGCGCCCGATCTCTCAGGCCGAGGCCCGCCTGAAGGAAGCGGTCAAACTCGGCTTTAGTGGCGCGTTTGCGCCATCCCGCATGAAACTTGCCAGCACATCTGGCATGACGTTAAAAAAAGTGAATGATGTGGCTACATTTATCGCCGATTGCTTTGGCGACATAGAGGCCTGAAGAAGAGGATACCATGGAAGGTTTCACACTGGTAGACGGCGGCGTTGCTGTTGTTGTTCTAATTTCGGCCATTCTGGCCTATTCCCGCGGCTTTGTTCGCGAAGTCCTGTCCATTGCAGGTTGGATCATCGCCGCTGTGGTGGCCTATGTCCTCACACCGCAGGTGGAACCTCTGGTTAAGGAAATTCCCGTTGTCTCCGACATTATCGGCGGATCATGTGTGCTGTCCCTGATTGTTGCCTTTGCGATCATTTTTGCAGTGGCACTGATTGTGGTGTCGATCTTTACGCCGCTGTTTTCGGGCATGGTGCAGCAGTCTGCTATCGGCGGTGTCGATCAGGGCATCGGTTTCCTCTTTGGCGTTGCACGGGGGCTGTTGCTGGTCCTGATTGCCTTCATCCTCTATGACAATATCTTCCCAGCGGGCGACCGCCTTGAAATCGTGGAAAACAGCAAATCCCGCGCGGTGCTCTCTGACAGTCAGGCGCGTCTGGCCGAAATGCTCCCCACCGAAGTTCCAACATGGCTGCAAGACCGTTACGAAGCCTTTGTTGGCACCTGTGGTGGTGTTTCCGATGGCCCGTCCGATACCGGAATCACCACACCGCCAGCGACAGACGAAAGCTCTGAAACCTGAAAACAGGGCCGGTTTTTCCGGTTCTGACACCCAGTTTTTAAACGCGCGCTTTGGATATTCCGGCGCGCGTTTTCTTTTGTCAGGCCGGCCGGTACTGCGACATTAGGTATGACAATTTGATGAACACTCAGCCATAGACGTTACGCGGCTTGCAGGTTATACCCTGCCTACCTGCTGCCAATCTCGGAATCTCCCCATGCTGAGTCAGACCAAGCCGTTTCTCTCCCATCCTTTTGACGACGACAAACTGAAAGAGGAGTGTGGCGTATTCGGCGTGATCGGCGTTCAAGACGCTGCTAATTTTGTCGCCCTCGGGCTGCACGCCCTGCAACATCGCGGGCAGGAAGCTGGCGGTATCGTTGCGTACGATCCCGAACACGGCTTCAACAGCGCCCGCCGCTTCGGTTATGTGCGCGACAACTTTACCAAAGCATCCCTGATGGAAACCCTGCCCGGATCGAATTCCATCGGGCACGTGCGCTACTCCACATCCGGTTCCAAAGGCCAAACCGCGATCCGCGATGTGCAGCCCTTCTTTGGGGAGTTTTCCCTTGGCGGTTGCGCAATCGCCCATAATGGCAACCTGACCAATGCGGATTCCCTGCGCAAGGAACTGATCTCGCGCGGATCGATCTTCCAGTCCTCCTCTGACAGCGAATGTATCATCCACCTGATCGCACGCTCCTACCAATCCACGCTGCCCGAACGTCTGAAAGACGCACTGCGCCGTGTTGAAGGGGCGTTTTCGGTTATTGCACAAACCCGCACCAAACTGATCGGTGTGCGTGATGCACTGGGTGTGCGTCCGCTGGTGCTTGGAAAACTTGCAGACGGTTGGGTACTGTCGTCCGAGACCTGTGCGCTTGACATCATAGGGGCGGAATTCATCCGCGAAGTGGAACCGGGCGAAATGATCATCGCCTCTGCCAATGGCATCGAGAGTTCCTATCCTTTCGAGAAGGCCAAATCACGCCCCTGTATCTTCGAGCACGTTTATTTCTCCCGTCCTGACAGCATCCTTGGCGGCCAGTCCGTTTACGAGACCCGTCGCCGCATCGGTGTCGAACTTGCCAAGGAATCACCGGTCGAAGCCGATCTGGTCTGTCCTGTACCGGATTCCGGCACACCTGCGGCCATCGGCTATTCTCAGGAAAGCGGTATTCCCTATGCAATGGGGATCGTGCGCAACCAGTATATGGGCCGCACCTTTATTGAACCGACAGAGCAGATCCGCAATATGGGTGTACGTCTGAAGCTGAACGTGAACCGCGCCCTGATAAAGGGCAAACGGGTCATTCTGGTCGATGACTCGGTTGTTCGGGGCACCACGTCGCGCAAGATCAAGGAAATGATTCTGGATGCAGGTGCTGCCGAAGTCCACTTCCGCATTGCCTCGCCCCCTACTGCTTGGCCCTGCTTTTACGGGGTAGACACACCGCAACGGGAAAAACTGCTGGCCGCGACCATGAGCGAAGAGGAAATGCGCCATCATCTCGGCGTGGCGTCGCTGAAATTTGTCACTCTGGACGGGCTTTATCGTGCATGCGGCGTTGAAACCGGACGGGACAAGGATTCGCCGGCCTATTGCGATGCTTGTTTCAGCGGAGAGTATCCGATCAAGCCCGTAGACCAGATTGAAAACGGCTTTCTTATGAAAGCGGCGGAGTAAGACGTGACCCAAGCTATTTCTCTTGTTACCGGCGCATCGCGCGGGCTGGGCGCTGCTACGGCTGAAGCTCTGGCTGCGAAGGGGCACCATGTCATCGCACTGGCGCGCACCACAGGCGCGCTGGAAGAACTGGATGATCGCATTCAGGCAAAGGGCGGCACAAGCACGCTTGTTCCTCTGGACGTGAAGGATGAAGAGGCTGTCAAACGCCTGTGTATCTCCATTCACGAACGCTGGGCCGGTCTGGATCTCTGGGTGCATTGCATCAACCACGCGCCGCCCCTGTCGCCAGCGAACCACGCCGCGCAAAAAGACTGGGACAATACCTTCAATACCAACGTGCGAATGGCGCAGCAGCTGATCGTGAACGTTGATCCCCTGCTGGAGGCCCGCAAAGGGACCGCTGTTCATTGTGTTGATCCCCGCGCCGGAGAGAAATTTTTCGCGGCCTATGGGGCATCCAAAGCCGCACAAAAGGCCCTGTTTGACAGTTGGGCGGCCGAGGGCGCATCGCGGGGCCGCAAGGTCATCGGTTTTGAACCTGCCCCAATGCCAACAGCCACACGGGCGCGCTTTTATCCGGGCGAAGACCGTGATGCGCTGACACCCTGCGCCACAGAAGCCGCAAGGCTCGTCAGTCTGCTCTGATCCACGTCAACTGAACCGACCGGCTGCAACGCGGGGGCAAACCCTCTTCCCTTTCGAGCCGGTTTCCAGCAGACTGTGAAAAAACAGTCCGCAGGCAAGGTCGTGAGCACATCAAAAGTTAAAAATATCCTCTTCCTTTCGATCGAGGATTTGAACGACTGGGTAGAGCCGCTGGGCGGCCATCCGGACACGATCACCCCGAATCTGACCCGTCTTGCCGCCCGTGCGCAGGTCTTCCAGAACGCCTATGCCGAAGCGCCTGCCTGTTCGCCCAGCCGCACCTCTACCCTGTTTGGGCGGCATCCGTGGTCTACCGGTGTCTATGCCAACAACCACAAATGGCACGACTTCTTCGAACCGGGCACGCGGAGTTCGCTTGTCGGGCGGTTCCGCGATGCCGGTTTCGAAACCCACGGCGCAGGGAAGGTTTTCCACGTAGCACCAAAGCATTTCGACCACAGCGACTGGACCAGTTACAACGACATCCAGATTGAAGGCTTTGATCCGGTCAGCAAGACCCGGAAATCCGGTAAGGTGGGGATTTATACGGATTTCGGCCCTTTGGAAGAAGGGCACCTGCAATATGACGACCACAACACCGACTGGCTCGTAGAACGGCTGCAACCCCAAGCAACGGGACAGTTCTGGGCGCTGGGACTGTATCGGCCGCACCTGCCGTTTCTGGTGCAGCAGAAGTATTTCGACCGCTTCCCGGAGGTTATCACCGATCCGCCGGGGTTAGGTCTGAACCGGTTTGATCCGGCCAACACCTCGCTGCACGATCCGCTGCCGGATTCAGGCAAGATGATCGCCAATGATTCCGCCATGTTGCGCCGGATATTGGGCCGCAACAACGAGTATAAAGACCTGCTGAAAGCCTATCTCGCCTCAATCAATTACGCGGATGAATTGCTGGGCAAGGTGCTTGACCGGATGGATGCCTGTAATCTGTGGGATGATACGCTGGTGGTGCTCTGGTCCGATCACGGTTGGCAATTGGGCGAGAAACTGGCCTTCCGCAAGTTCACGCTTTGGGAGCGGGCCTTGCGCGTTCCGTTGATGTTCGCAGGGGCCGGAATTGAAGCGGGTGACGTACACGAACCCGTCTCCCTGTGTGACATCGCCCCCACCCTGTTTGCCCGCGCAGGGCTGCCCCTGCCGGAGCAGTTTGAAGGGCAGGATCTTTCTCCTGTTATGGACCATACCAATGCAAACATGCGGGGCAATGCCGTTGCGGTCTGGGGGCGCGAGTTCAAGACCGACAGCCCGAAACTGGCGATGTCGGTGCGATCCCGCAGCCATCGCTATATCCTCTACTGGGATGGCGGAGAGGAGCTTTACGACCATCGCAGCGACCCGTTTGAGCATGTGAACCTGCTGGCCGATCCCACTGCGGCCAAGGACCCCGAACTTGCCGCTGTGCGTGAGGCCCACCAGTTGATGCTGCCCGAGGATTTTGCCATCCCCGTTTCCCAGACCGCCCATCGTGGATAATCTCGTGGATAAGCCGCACCAGAATATCCTGCTGTTCTCGATCGAGGATTTGAACGACTGGATCGAACCCCTTGGCGGGCATCCGGATGCGATAACGCCGAACCTGTCACGGCTGGCAAAACGCGCCGCCGTTTTCACTAAGGCCTATAGTCCGGCGCCTGCGTGCTCCCCCGCAAGAACCGCAGCGCTGTTCGGGCAAAACCCTTGGGAAACAGGCGTTTATGAGAATAAGCACAAGTGGCATCACCATTACCCAAAGGGCAAACGGCTCTCTTTGATCGGACGGATGCGCACGGCGGGGTTTGAAACTCACGGGCTTGGAAAGGTATTCCATGTCAACAAACCCCAGTTCGATTATGAAGATTGGGACAGTTTCCCCCAAAGCAATTCCGAACTCTTCCCGCCAATCAGCCGCCTTGCGAAAACCGGCAAGTTCGGCCCCTCCATAGACTTCGGGGCCATTCCCGATGGCGATGATCTGTACGACGATGCAAACACCGGCGCGATGATTGCGCAGATGAAGCGCGGCAGCCAGGGGCAGTTCTGGGCCTTGGGGCTCTACCGCCCGCACCTGCCCTTCGTGGTGCCGCAGCGGTTTTTTGATATGTTGCCCGACACAGTGGCCAATCCACCGGGGCTGGGACAGAACAGCTTTAACCCAACGGCAGAAGCGCCCCAATCAGGACTTTCCGCCGCTGGCAAAGCCTATGCCAACAGCCGTGCGCAGTTCCGCCGCATCGTCAGCCGCACGGGTGAGTATCAGGATTTTCTTAAAGCCTATCTCGCCTCTGTCGCCTATGCGGATTACCTGCTTGGACGTGTACTGGACCATATGGACGAAACGGGTCTGTGGGAGAATACAACCCTGCTGTTGTGGTCCGATCACGGCTACCAATTGGGCGAAAAGCTGGCCTTTCACAAATTCACCCTTTGGGAGCGTGCCCTGCGGGTGCCCTTGATGATCGCCGGACCGGAGATTGCAGCAGGACGCTACGACGAGCCGGTGTCGCTGATTGATATTGCCCCGACGCTGATGGCGGTGGCGGGGCAGCCTCCTGTGCCGCAGTTTTCCGGTCAGAACCTGCTGCCGCTGCTGAGAGGTGAAACTGCGGCGATGCGCGGGTATGCAGGGTCGGTCTGGACGCAGCAGAGCAAGGAGGGGCTGGCACAAACCGCGCTATCCCTGCGCAGCCGTACACATCGCTATATTTTCTACTGGGACGGTTCGGAAGAGCTTTACGATCACCGCAGCGATCCGTTCGAGCATGACAACCTGCTGGCCGGAGGCACCGGAACGGCTCGTGCGCTGGCACTACGCGAAGAGTTTATGGCGCTACTGCCCGAGGACATGGCAGAGCCTGCCAACTGATCCCGCCGGAGCCCGAGAGTTCGGAAGCCTCCGGCGGGGATATTTTCACCCAGAAGAAGCCGGTTTAGGACTTGGGTTTGACGCCCCGTCCAGCCTCTTTGCGATAGCGACCTTCGGTGTGCTTGTTCAGCTTGGTCACTTTCTTTTCTTTCTTGTCCCGATACGGATTCTTGTCCGACTGGCTGCGCATGAACAGACGGATGGGCGTTCCCGGCATATTAAGATCAGCCCGCAAACCGTTGATAAGATATCGGTTATAGCTTTCAGGCACCAGATCGGGATGCGAACACATAATCACAAAGCTCGGCGGTCTGGTCTTAACCTGTGTCATGTAGCGCAGGCGGATGCGGCGACCGCCCGGTGCGGGCGGCGGATGCGCCTCTAGCATGCCAGTCAGCCAGCGGTTCAGGCGTGCAGTACTGATCCTGCGGTTCCAAACTCTATGCGCGCTCAGGATTGCGGCGTGCAGACGATCCAGCCCCTTGCCGGTGCGTGCAGAAACCGTCACCATCGGTGCGCCGCGCAATTGGGGCAGCAGACGGGTGAAGCTTTCGCGCAGTTCCTTCAGTTTGGCCTGTTTGTCGTCTTCCAGATCCCATTTGTTCACCGCAACCACAACAGCGCGGCCTTCCCGTTCAGCAAGATCGGCGATACGCAGGTCCTGCTGTTCAAACGGGATGTCTACATCAAGCAGAACAACCACGACTTCCGAAAATTTGACCGCGCGCAAACCATCGGAGACGGATAGCTTTTCCAGCTTTTCCTGCACTTTGGCCCGCTTGCGCATACCAGCTGTATCCCAGATCCGGAACGGAATACCGTCCCAGTTGGCATTGGTTGAAATCGCATCGCGGGTGATGCCCGCTTCGGGACCGGTCAGCAGTTTGTCCTGACCGAGAATTTTGTTGATCAGCGTGGATTTACCCGCGTTCGGGCGGCCGACGACAGCGATTTGCAGGGGTTTGGAGGCGGAATAGGTGATTTCCACATCCTCATCCTCGAAATCCTCATGCTCGTCAGAGACATCCACATCGGTTTCCGGTTCGATCTGGCGGTCTTCAAATTCCTTGGCCAGCGGTTCCAGCATCCGCAGCAGATCGTCCATGCCTTCGCCGTGTTCGGCAGACAACTGCACAGGTTCGCCAAGACCAAGGGAAAACGCATCGTAATAACCGGTTTCACCGGCTTTGCCTTCGGCCTTGTTCGCCGCAAGGATCACCCGCGCGGATTTCTTGCGCAGGATTTCGGCGAACACCTGATCCGCAGGCATAACACCAGCACGGGCATCCATCATGAACAGACAGATGTCGGCCATTTCGACAGCCCGTTCGGTCAGCATCCGCATCCGCCCTTGCAGGCTTTCGTCGGTGGCTTCTTCCAGACCAGCAGTGTCGATCACCGTGAAGCGCAGCGGGCCAAGGCGGGCATCGCCCTCGCGCAAGTCGCGGGTGACCCCCGGCTGGTCGTCAACCAGCGCGAGTTTGCGTCCAACCAGACGGTTGAACAGGGTGGATTTACCAACGTTGGGACGCCCGACTATGGCCAGCGTAAAAGACATAACTAGAAACCTGTGTATGGGTTGAAACCGCGCTCTAACGGATCACAACCCTCTTGGAAAGGCTTATTGATAGGCGTGCAACTGGCCATTGGCCGAGAAGATGTAGAATTTGCCGCCTGCAACAGCCGGTTGGGAGGCCGCACCACCGGGAATTTCTACAGTTCCGGTCAGCGCACCATCCACCGGATTGTAGCTGCGCAACAGCCCGTCGCTCCCCGCGACCCAAAGCTGTCCGCCCGCCAGAACCGGCCCGAAATAGGCATAGGTTGCTCTCTTGCGGCGGTCCCGTTCCTGTTTGAAATCAGGGAGTTCCGCAGACCATACCTCGGTTCCGTCCGAAGCATTCAAGCGTTTGACCGCAAACCTGTCGGTAATCATGAAGATTGCGCCACCCGCTGGCCAGACCGGAGAATAGGAGCCGTCTTTTGCAGTCCAGAGCCTGTCGCCTGAGCGACGGTCAAGGGCCGCAAGACGACCGGACTGGTTTGCAACATAAAGTGTTGTGCCGTCGATCACCGGATCACCGGAAATGTCGGAAACAAGATTACGGGCCTGCCCCTTATTGCTTCCGGTAACAGTTGCTGTCCATGCCCGCAGCCCGTTGCTGGTCACTGCGCCCACGATTTCACCCGATGCGAAGGGCAGAACCGCCAGTTTACCGGAAGCAGCAGGAGCCCCTGCCCCGGCGATGCCGGAGGTGTCGCCCGGACTGATCTGTTGCCAGAGCAGGCGCCCGTTTGAAATATCCAGTCCGATTGCCACGTTGTTGCGTGCAACGGCCACAACCACATCGTTCACGATCAGCGGATCACTGGATATGGCGCCGGTCATTTGGTGACGCCAACGGATATCACCTGAGGTCGCATCCGCCAGAATAACTTCGCCATGGCCAGTCGTAACCGCCAGCAGACCGTTGGCATAAACCACACCACCACCGGACACTTCGCCTTTTTTCTCGTTCGGGGGGGTAAGATCGCGGGACCACAGGGGTTGGCCGGTCAGACTGAAAGCTTGTAAGGAACCGGCTGAATCCATTGTATACACGCGACCGCCGCCAACGACAGGACTCGCCGTGATGGCATTCTTGCGGCTGTTGCCTGCGCCGATTCCGACACTCCAAACCCGCGACAGGCTACGCCCGAGAGCAGGATGGCGGATCAGATGCTGGGCAGAGCCATTGCGATGGGTCCATTCACTGTTAACCGCTGGCGACTGTAGTGCGAGTTTGTCGACGCGCACAGTTTCGGCTTCTGCACCTTCGGGAAGGAACGGTTCACGCAGGTCAAGACGCTCCCCTGGCAGGGGTGGTTCCTGTTGGGAACAAGCCACGAGCGCGGTTCCAAGCAACAGAGATACCGTCAGGGCACGTCCGATTTTGCTTGTTGCTGTTAATTTACGACTGCTTACCACTTGCTCGGCCCCGATCTTTCATTGATCCTGTTGTAACTATAATTGTGCCGTTTTTTACTCGGAAAGCAATTGGGACAATGCCGGAATTTCCGCTCCCAAAGCCACCAGCACCTGAGATGCCCGGTTTCGCAACGCGTCTGTAGCCTCGCTATCCTGCACCAATTCGGAATAGAGCGCGATTGCCGTGTCGTTGTCATCGGCGGCCAAAGCGGAAATTGCCTGCTGTTCCAGTGCCAGCGGACGATAGATCGCCCCCGGCGCAGCCAGTGTTTCCAGTTCGGCTGCGCGGGCTGAAGCATCCATTTCTGCACCTTGCAGGATTACGGATTTCAGCCGCGCAAGTTCGGTGTAAACCGGTCCTGCATCGCTCGTGGCAACGGCATCATAGGCGGCAACAGCCCCATCCACGTCACCGGCCTCTGCCAGTTCGGCAGCACGGCGCAACTGCACGATGACTGCGGCCGGACCCGCTTCGTCTGTCAGCGCAGCCAGCGCATCAGCGCGCGCAGCAGGGTCTTCGGCATCCAGAGCGGCGGCGAACTGATCGCCACGGGCCTGTGCATCAGACGCAAGGCTGGCTTTTTGCCATTCCAGAAAACCTGTCACGCCGACGGCGCCAACCACAAGCACAACGGCTATCCAGCCGTATTTGCGCACGTATTTATACAATTGGTCGCGCCGAACTTCCTCGGTGACTTCTTCAATAAAGGAATCGCTATCGCTCACAGTTGTCTCCTGACCCGAATTCGGGCGGACAATACTGCGAAGCATGCAAGTTTGCCAAGGCGCATTTGCAACAACAGCCCCGTCAGGACCAAGAAACAGCCGTTTGACGCACATCCTTGCCTTGTCAGCAAGGGTTACCCCGCCTATTCAGAGAGCACTGCTTATTTACGCCAATCGCTGCGCAATGGGTGCCGCGATGCAAAGAGGTTTCTACATGCGCTTTACCCCGTTGCTGACAGCCGCGCTCGTCTGCGCCTTCACATACATGCTTATCCTGGAGCGGGATGCCTTACTGGCCTTTGCCGGTGCGGAGACAGAGCCTCCTGTCGAAGAAACTGCCGACCAGCGCATTGAGGACAAACCACCGGTCTCTGTGCTGGTATTGAAATCCGAATCCCAGCCGGTAGCCCGGGGTATCGTCTTGCGCGGGCAAACGGCTGCTTTCCGCTTGCTGGACGTAAAGGCCGAGACCAGCGGACAAGTGATTTCACCGCCCCTGCGCGCAGGAACACTTGTCGGTGAGGGAGAGCTGCTGTGCAAACTTGATCCGGGCACCCGTGAAGCAACACTTGCAGAGGCCGAAGCGCGGCTGGCCGAAGCGCAGGCCAACAACAACGTTTCCGCCAGTCTGGTACAAAAAGGCTATGCCTCGGAAACCACCGCAATTTCCCGTGTGGCGGCCCTGCAAGCAGCCCAGGCTGTGGTCGAACGAGCCAAAAAAGAATTGGAACAACTTGAAATCCACGCGCCGTTCTCCGGCTTGCTGGAATCCGATACGGCGGAATTCGGCGCTTTGCTGCAAACCGGCGGCACCTGTGCACGGGTAATCGCGCTCAATCCTATCAAACTGGTGGGTTATGCCACCGAGCAGCAGGTGCAGCGTATTTCTGTGGGCGGCCCAGCCGGCGCACGGTTAATTGGCGGACAAGAGGTTCAGGGCAAGCTGACCTTCATCTCCCGCAGCGCTGATCCGCTTACCCGCACCTTCCGTGTCGAAGTGACAGTCCCCAATGAAGATCTGTCGATCCGTGACGGGTCAACTGCTGAAATCTATATTGCCCTGCACGGGGAAACCGGCCACCTGTTGCCACAATCCGCCCTGACCCTGAACGATCAGGGACAGTTAGGGGTGCGGATCGTCGACGGAGAAACGGCTGAATTTACACAGGTCACGATCCTCAACGAAAGTCCCGACGGAGTTTGGGTCGGTGGCTTGCCAGAGCACGCTGAAGTGATCATCGTCGGACAGGAATACGTTGTGAGCGGTCGGCCCGTAACAGTGACCTATCAGAAGGACGCGTCATGATCGGCATCGTCGACTGGGCTTCCGCCCGCGCGCGGATGATTTTCGCGCTGATTGCACTGTCGCTTGGTGCGGGGACGTTTTCTTATGTGAACCTGCCCAAGGAAGGCGAGCCGGACATCGACATTCCGGCGTTGTTCGTTTCGGTCCAGTTTCCCGGTATCTCGGCAGAGGATAGCGAGAAACTGTTGGTCAAACCGCTAGAAAGCAAACTGCGGGATCTGGACGGTTTAAAGAAAATCTCCGGCACAGCGGCTGAAAACTACGGCGGCGTAGCGCTGGAGTTTGAATTCGGCTGGGATAAATCCGCCACCATCGCCGATGTGCGGGACAAGGTTAATCAGGCACAGGCAGAGTTCCCCGAAGATGCGGACCAGCCCACAATTAACGAGATCAACTTCTCGGAGTTTCCGGTACTGGTGGTTTCCCTGTCAGGGGCCATTCCAGAACGAACTTTGCTGCGTGTTGTCAAAGACTTGCAGGACAAGGTTGAGGCTCTGACACCTGTATTGGAGGCAGGTCTTGCAGGGCATCGGGACGAAATGCTGGAGGTGCTGATCGACCCGCTGAAACTGGAAGCCTATAACGTCACCGCTGGCGAGTTGATTAATGTTGTCACCAACAACAACCAGCTGATTGCTGCGGGTGAGGTCGAAACCGCAAACGGTGCATTTTCGGTCAAAATCCCCTCCGCATTTGATGAACCACAGGATGTTTACAATCTTCCGGTTAAAGTAAACGGAGATCGGGTCATCACGCTGGGGGATCTCGCAGATATCCGTCTGACCTTTGAGGATCAGGTGGGCACAGCGCGCTATAACGGCCAAACCACCGTGGCGCTACAAGTGGTCAAACGCAAGGGCACCAACCTGATCAACGCGGTGCAACTGGTGCGTGATACCGTAAAGGCCACGCAAGACGAATGGCCACAGGAACTGCGCGACAGCATCACCGTCAGCTACTCGATGGACGAAAGCACCAATGTTGCAGATATGGTCAGCCAGCTAGAGGCTTCGGTCCTGACCGCTGTGGCACTGGTGATGATCGTGGTTCTGGCCGCGCTTGGCGTCCGTTCCGCTCTGCTGGTGGGCTTTGCCATTCCTACGTCCTTCTTGTTGTCTTTTGCGATTATGGCCGTGGCGGGGATCTCGATTTCCAACATCGTCATGTTCGGCCTGATCCTTGCGGTCGGGATGCTGGTAGACGGGGCTATCGTTGTTGTTGAATACGCCGACAAGGAAATAAACCGCGGTGTCGGGCCGATGCGGGCCTATACGGCGGCGGCGAAACGGATGTTCTGGCCGATTGTGTCCTCCACCGCCACCACGCTTTGCGCATTTCTGCCCATGCTGTTCTGGCCGGGTGTTCCGGGCGAATTTATGGGTAACCTGCCTGTCACATTGATCTTTGTTCTGTCCGCTTCCCTGCTGGTGGCGCTGGTTTATCTGCCTGTTGTGGGCGGTGTTGCGGGGCGGATTTCGGCCATTCTCGGGCGGATATCCTCGTGGTTGCGGGCCAAAGTTCACTGGGCCTTTCGTTTGGTCATGATGACGCTAAGCGCGGTGATCCTGTTCAACGGCGTGCTGATGCTGTTAAGGGGCGAAATGGCCGGTGCGGTTGTTGCCGTACTGTTCGGCTGTCTGGCTCTGGCTGCGACGGGCGGATCGCTTGGCCCCCGGCAAAAGAAAAAGAAAATAAAAGCCGGCTACAAGCGCTCTGTCTTTGGCTGGGTCATAAATTTGATCGCGGGCAATCCGGTGATGCCTTTGGTCACAATCGGTGCAACCATTTTCTTTGTTATTTCTGTCTTTGGTTACTTTGGCACACACTCGAAAGGCGTTGAATTCTTTGTGGAAACCGAACCTGAACGGGCCATTGCCTATGTACGGGCACGGGGCAACCTCAGCCTTGAGGAAAAGGACAGTCTGGTCCGTCAGGTTGAAGCCGAAATCATGCAGGTCGAAGGTGTCGAAAGCCTCTTCGCTTTCGCCGGTGAAGGTGGCCTGAACCAGAACACAGGCGGCGCGATTGCCCCGACAGACAGTATCGGACAGGTACAGATCGAACTGGTAAAATGGACAGAGCGGCCCCGTGGTTCGGGCAATGATATTCTTGACCAGATCAACGAGCGCCTGAAAACCGTACCGGGCATTCAGGCGGAAATTTCCGAAGCCGCCATGGGCCCTGCATCCGGCAAACCGCTGAACCTGCGGGTGACGGGGGACAACTGGGAAGACTTGCAGGCGGCAGCGGATACAGTGCGGCGCAAGTTCGACAATACCGCGGGACTGATCAAAATCGAGGACACCCGCCCCCTGCCCGGTATCGACTGGCAGATCGACGTGGATGTGGAACAGGCCGGACGTTACGGCGCGGATGTGCTGTCCGTTGGCGCCATGGTCCAGCTTGTCACCCGTGGGCTGATGCTCGACACCATGCGCGTGGACAGTTCGGACGACGAAATCGAAATCCGCGTGCGGCTACCTGAAAGCGACCGGTTGCTGTCTACCATTGACACGCTGCGGGTGCGGACCGCTTCGGGGTTGATCCCGCTCAGCAATTTCATCACCCGCACGCCGGTGGACAAACTGGGACAGATCGACCGTTTTGACACCAAACGCTACTTTGACATCAAGGCAGACGTGGAAAGCGGGTTGTTTGTGGATGCGGAAGGAGAGTTTGTACCGGCAGACACGGAAGGTGCGAAGCCGCTCAACGGCAATGTGGCAATTGAAGCGATGACAAAATGGCTGGAGCAAGACGCCCCGCTGCCGCCAAGTGTGGAATGGTCATGGCAGGGCGACCAGCAGGATCAGGCGGAATCCGAAGCGTTTCTTGGCAAGGCTTTCGCCGGTGCGCTCGGTCTGATGTTTGTTATTCTGCTGGCGCAGTTCAATTCGGTCTACAACTCCATTCTCGTGCTGTTGGCAGTAGTTCTGTCTACTGCCGGAGTGTTGATCGGGATGTTGGTGATGGACCAAACGTTCTCGATTATCATGACCGGTACAGGGATTGTGGCGCTGGCGGGGATCGTGGTGAACAACAACATTGTTCTGATCGACACCTATCAGGAATACGCCGAATACATGCCGCGCCTACAGGCGATTGTGCGCACGGCCGAGGACCGCATCCGCCCTGTTCTGCTGACCACCATCACAACGATGGCAGGTCTGGCACCGATGATGTTCGGCCTGTCCATCGACTTTTACAACGGCGGCTATTCCATAGATGCACCAACCGCGTTGTGGTGGAAGCAACTTGCCACCGCTGTGGTCTTCGGGCTTGGCATTGCGACGGTGCTGACGCTGGTGTTCACGCCTTCCATGCTAGCGCTGCGGGTCTGGTTTACGACCGGAGCCTATAGCGCCGGCGCACTGGCTGGTACGCTGCTTGGCGGACGGGGCACACGCATCGCACGGGACCGCAGGCAGCGCAAACAGGCGCGTCACGCCAGTGCTGGGGAAATCCACTGGGATGAAGCGGTGGAAGGCCCTGCCCCTGTGACAGAGCTATCCGCCAGCCCCAAACCGCCCCTGAAAGCAGCCGAGTAATCAGGCTTTCGCAGAAACGAAAAAGCCCCCGCCAGAGCATTTGCTCCTGCGGGGGCTTTTGTTTGGGTCGCAATTGCTTGTCTTAAGCGACTGCGCTGCCTTCCTCGTCCTGTTCGGAGAGTTGGCGCTGCCACATGCTGTAGTAACGGCCCGCTTGTGCCACCAGTTCATCGTGGGTGCCTTGCTCCACAACTTCGCCTTTCTCCAGCACCATAATCCGGTCTGCGTCCACCACAGTGGAAAGACGGTGCGCGATTGTGATCACCGAACGGCCCTGCCCCATAGCCCGCAGGCTTTCCTGAATGTCCCGCTCGGTTTCGGTATCCAGCGCCGAAGTGGCCTCATCCAGCAGCAGGATTGGCGGGTTCTTGAGCAAGGTCCGTGCGATACCGACCCTTTGTTTCTCACCGCCCGACAGCTTTAGCCCCCGTTCCCCGACCGCTGTGTCATAACCTTCGTGCAGGGATTCCACAAAGTCATGGATTTTGGCAGCCTTGGCCGCTGCAATCACATCTTCCCGGGTGGCCCCTTCCCGCCCGTAGGCAATGTTATAGCCGATGGTATCGTTGAACAGCACCGTATCTTGCGGCACAATTCCAAGCGCATCATGCAGGCTGTCCTGTGTCACATCCCGCAAGTCCTGTCCGTCAATCTTGATCGAACCGCCGTTCACATCGTAAAACCGGAACAACAGCCGCCCGATGGTGGATTTGCCTGAACCGGACGGCCCGACAACCGCAACCGTCTGACCGGGTTTCACCACCAGATCGAGCGATTTGAGAATTTGCCGTTCACCGTTATAGCCGAAATCCACCCCTTCAAAGCGGATTTCACCGCCCGTGACATTCAGCTTCTTCGCGTCAGGCTTGTCTGTCACTTCCGAAGGTTGCTCCAGCAGATCGAACATCTCGCCCATATCCACCAGTGCTTGACGGATTTCACGGTAAACCGTGCCAAGGAAGTTCAGCGGCATGGTGATCTGGATCATATAGGCGTTAACCATGACGAAATCGCCCACTGTCATCTGCCCGTTCTGCACCCCGATTGCGGCCATGACCATGACGATCACCAGTCCGGTCGAGATAAAGAAAGACTGGCCGAAGTTCAGAAAGGATAAAGAGTAGCTGGTCTTCAGCGCCGCGGACTCGTAATTCTTCATGCTTTCGTCGTAACGGGCCGCCTCGCGCTTTTCCGCGCCGAAGTATTTCACCGTTTCGAAATTCAGCAGACTGTCGATCGCCTTCTGGTTGGCGTCTGTATCTTGATCGTTCATTTCCTTGCGGATTTTCACCCGCCACTCGGTCACTTTGAAGGTGAACCAGATGTAAAGCCAGATCGTTACAACCACGACAGCCAGATACCAGACATCAAAGACCACAAACAGGATTGCACCGATCAGGACCAGTTCCAGTACCAGCGGACCAATGGAAAACAGTAAAAAGCGCAGCAGGAAGTCTACGCCTTTAACACCCCGTTCGATAATCCGGCTCAGCCCTCCGGTCTTGCGGGTAATGTGATAACGCAGCGAGAGCGCGTGCATGTGTTCGAAGGTTTCCAGTGCCAGCTTGCGCAGCGCCCGCTGCCCCACACGGGCAAAGATCGCATCCCGCAACTGGTTGAAACCCACAGCAAGCAGACGCAGCCCGCCATAGGCCACAGTCAAACCGACAGCGCCCATAGCCAACATCATCGCCGGTGGTGTTTCCTCGGCAACTGGCGCCAGTGCGTCCACCGCAGCCTTGTAAAAGAACGGCGTTACAACGGCGATCAAACGAGCAATGACCAGCACCACAAGGGCAGCGATGACACGCGTCTTGATCTCCGGTTTGTCGCTCGGCCACAGGTACGGCATCACCTTACGGATCGTGCGCATCCCGCTTTTGCGATCGATGTCAGAGGTTGTGATAGTGGATTTTCGCATGGGGAAGCCTTCTCGTGAAGGCTTCTAGATAGTTCGCAGCGACAGAATTGACCAGAGCAGGCGACGCTTAATTTGGCGCGCCCCCCTCCGGCAGGTCAAACACCTGTCCGGGATAGATCAAATCCGCGTCCCTGATCCGGTCCCGGTTGGCGCGGAAAATCTGGACGTATTTCACCCCGTCTCCGTAGCGGGTCTCGGCCAGCGCCCAAAGCGTATGGCCCGGCTGTACCACTACGGTGGATTTTTCCGGCGCGTGACGCGCGGCGGCGGCCAGCTCCGCCGGTGCCTCCCGCTTGAAGGGGCTTTCAACACGGGACAGCACATCCCCTGCCTTGCTGATCTGATCCACCCTCAACGTGTGGACACCCTCATCCACCGCAGGCAAGACCACACGCCAGTTGCCATCCTGTAACACGGGTTCAGTCTGCACAGGCTGGTTGTCAACGTAGACGCGCACGAACTGTTCCCCGCTACCGCGCCCTGCGAGCACCACCGCGCCGCCCTGATCGTAAGAAATGGTATCAAGGCTCAGCGGATCGTCAGACAGTTCTTCGGGCACCACCGGTTGGCCCGGCTGGATCACGGCGGCCCCTTGTGTATCTGCAACGACAATGGTCGGAGAGGTTTCTGGCGTATCCGGTTGCGGGGGCACCACTAGCACCGTTTGCGGAGAGGTGGATACCACATCCCCGTCGCGCATTTCCTCTAGCCCCATGGTCTGCGGATTGTCACCCGCTGGCAACTGTACAATGGCCACGAAAGAGCCGCTCTGGTCCGCTCGCACGGTTTCCAGCGGGGCATTTCCCAGCGTCACCTGTACCTCTGCACCGGGGGCTGCTTGTCCCGCGATGACGGTGGCACCGCTATTATCAACCCGCACCAGATCGAATCTCGGTGCGATAACGGTTGGATCAGGCTGCGCCGCGTCAGGTAGCACTTCAGGTACAACACCGGGATCGGATACATTTTCTGTCACATCTGTCGAAAGCGTTTCTTCCGGTTCCGCAACATCACCTTGCAAACGGGTCTCGGTGGTGTCTTCCAGCGCTGACGTATCGGTTTCGTCCACAGGACCAACGGCTTCACTGCCAACGGCTGTAACAGGGGTATCTTCCCCATCAGAGGTGTCGAGGTTTTCAGCCGTTTCCTGTGTCACCGGCGCAGGTTCCGTCGCTGGTAAGTCAATTACTGGTGCCTCTGCCCCCCCGCTTTCTGCTATAGCTTCAGCTTCTGACAAAGCGGGCACGCTGTCTGTTGCCGCAGGCTCCCGCGTTATGGCAGAAGCTGTATTGCTGTCTTCAGCAGCTAGGCCGGCAGTTTCGACCGCTTCCTCGACCTTGACGGTCTCCTCCCCCACAAAGCCGAAATCGGCAGGTTCTTCAGTCGCTCCGTCCATCTCTGCGCCAAGCGGCATGGCCGGTTCGGTCGCTTCGCTTTCCGCAGTGGTGCCAGAAGCAACCATTGTGTCTTGCTCTTTCGCAGGTTGGGGAGCCGTCTCTTGCGTGGCCGCTTCTTCCCGTGTGGGAACCAGTTCCGGGGGCAGCGGATCCCGAAGAAGTACCATCAAGGCCATTATTATGGCGAGCGTCACACCCGCGATGGCAATCTGGATCGGGACGGAAATGGAAGGCAGCTTGGACATAAATCTTAGTCTTCTCGGGGCAGCGTTTTGCCGTTTAACCGGCTCAGGACCGTGATACACTATGGAAACCCAATCTCAAAATGCCAATAACAAAGAGACTCCAATGCCCCTAAATACCCAAAACCTCTCTGTCTGCGTCTTCTGCGGTTCCCGTTTCGGGGCCGATCCGGCCTATAAACAGGCGGCCATCGACCTTGGCACCGGACTGGCGGAACGGAACATGCGTCTTGTTTATGGCGCTGGCGACGTCGGCCTGATGGGGGCTGTGGCCACAGCGGCACAAAAGGCGGGCGGCGAAACCTTCGGCGTCATCCCGGAACACCTGTTGAACTGGGAGGTTGGCAAACGGGATCTGTCGTCCTTTGTTGTCACAGAAACCATGCACGAACGCAAAAAGGTGATGTTCAAAAATTCTGATGCGATCGTGGTTCTGCCGGGCGGGGCCGGATCACTGGACGAGTTTTTTGAGGTACTGACCTGGGCGCAGCTGAAACTGCACGCCAAACCGATCATTCTGGTGAACGTAGACGGTTATTGGGACCCGCTTTTGACACTGGTAGATCACACAATCGAAAAAGGCTTTGCCGACGCCAGCCTGAAACAGTTGTTTGTAGTGGACGACACGGTTGAGGCCGTCCTGAACCGTTTGTCGCCTGCTGAAGAGTGAACGCATAGATACGGCGCGGGTGTCCCCGCGCCGTAGTCTGTTTCCGGCTACACGTGTCAGGCAGCCAACTCTTTCTTAACGATGTCTTCAATCTCGTCCAGTGGATGATTGGTGAGGGTTTTCGCAATTTCACCGATCACTTTGTCTGACACTTCCGAATGGATCTGGCTACGCAATTCGCCAAGGATATTGGGCGCAGCTACAAGCACAAGATGCTTGAAACGCCCCTTATGGGCCCGTTTATACAACATATCGGCCAGTTGCGCGGCGAAGCGTTCTTTTTCCAACTCGTGGAAATCTGTATCATCAAGCGCAGACCGCTGCCCATGGCCGACATCCGGCATCCGGCCCGGACGGTTGGCGGCTTGCTCGCGGTGGGGCGGGTTATCCTGTTCTTCCTTGCGCACGACCTGCAAATGGGGATCTTCACCATCTGTCTGGTTTTCCAGAAACAACGCCTTCTCACCGTCCGCGATAAGTACCCAAGTCCCGTTCTTAAGTTCAGCCATGTGATCCTCCTGTGTTTTGCTGGTTCTCAAAACCAACGCGCACGGCGGCACAAGGTTGCACGAAAAAACCCGCCTCCGAAGAAACGGAAGCGGGCCTTTAAAACCTGTCATGGCGCAGGGATGCGCCCTGCTGCTTACATGCGGCTTGCGACGTTTTCCCAGTTTACCAGTTTGTCGAGGAAGTTCGACAGGTAAGCCGGACGTTTGTTGCGGAAGTCGATGTAGTAGGAGTGTTCCCACACGTCACAGCCCAAAAGTGCAGTCTGACCAAAGCACAGCGGGTTCACACCGTTTTCGGTTTTCGTCACCTTCAGACCGCCGTCTTTGTCCTTAACAAGCCAAGCCCAGCCGGAGCCGAACTGACCCGCACCAGCGGCAGAAAATTCTTCTTTGAATTTGTCTACAGAACCGAAGCTGTCTTTCAGGGCGGCTTCCAGTTCGGAAGGCATCTTGCTTTCGCCCGGACCCATCATTTCCCAGAACTGGTTGTGGTTCCAAAGCTGGCTGATGTTGTTGAAAATGCCGTTTTGGGCAACAGAAGACGCATCATAAGTACCGGTGATGATGTCTTCGAGGGACTTGCCCTCCCACTCGGTTCCGGCGATCAGCTTGTTGCCGTTGTCCACATAGGCTTTGTGGTGCAGGTCGTGGTGGTACTCCAGTGTTTCCTTGGACATGCCGGCGTCTGCCAGAGCATCGTGCGCATAGGGAAGATCGGGAAGTTCAAAAGCCATGGTATCCTCTTTCTGTTTATTCATGCCAAAGCAGTCCTTCGGCGTTGGGGTAACTATATCGCGCTTCACCTGCCGGTAAAAGCCGTGTTTTGACTATCTCTAGTGCGTTGAAATTGTTTTGCAAACCAATTCCGGCATTTGCATCGCACGGCGGGTTCAAAGTTTTCAACGCGCATCTTTACGCACCTTAAAAAGGCCCTAGGGATCAATCAATTGCTCCAGTCGTGCGCTCGTTTCAACACAGGCGCCTTTCGCGGAAAAGAAGGTGTTCAGACCACCCGGGCTGGCGCGCAGAAGAATCTTGTTCCCACCGCGCAACAAGGTTGCGTGGAAGGTAATTGGCAGCGCTCCGGTGCCTGCAAAATCCCTGCTGGGGCGGGCGTTGGGATTTTGGTAGCGTCCGGATTTCCATCCCAGTGATACGCGTACCGAATTAGCGGTGGCGACTTTGGCCTCGGCCAACTCTCTTTTGATCGAATAGGTGATCGGGTCGTAGGTCCGTGCCGTCTTAGCCCCTTCGACGATCTCGAACACCAGTCTATCAGGCGTCCAACCACTGTTCCTGCCATCCTTGAGCACACAGTTATACGTTTGTGCTCCGAGTGGAGAAGCCAGAAGGAACGCGGCGCAACAGGTCAGGTGTAAAACACTTTTCATACCCAACAACCTAGCGCCCCGTTGTATAAAGCCAAGCCCTATTGCAAGCTCAGACAGGTAAAGCTGCGATGGCCACGCGGCGGCCTTCGGACAGCAGAATATTATAGGTACGACAGGCGCTCGGGCTGGACATGACTTCTGCGGCGACACCGGCTTCTTCCAGCGTTTCTCTCAGGGTTGCCGGCAAGGGTGCAATATCCGCGCCTGTACCCACAAAAAGAATGTCGTAACTGTCTGCAAGGGCCAGCAGGGGCGCAGGGTCTTCCAGACCACCCCAGCCCGTAATTCCCTTCGCGCTCAACAAAAGGGCACCATCGCGGGGCTGGTTCTCTACCCGAAAAAAGCCCGGACCATAAGCGTCTACAGGGGGCTGTCCGTCAAAGGTAACTTCGGTAAATTTCATAGACTGTCTCCTGTTTGGCGGGGGCTCTACCCCCAGACCGGCAGCCCCATCAGGGCCGAAACGGTAATTACAATAAAGGCTGCTGCTCGATACAGGTTTTCGCGGGCAGGATCAAACAGGGCCGCACCGACAGCCGTTCCAGCCATATAAGGCAGCAGGGCTAGAAAGCCGATGAAGATCGCGTCCCAACCAAGCACCCCCTGCAATCCCAGCACCGGAAAAATCGCGAGGTCGGCCAAAAGAAGATACAGGATTAAATTGGCGCGCACGGTTTCGGCAGGCAAACGGCTGGCCATATACAGCACCGTGACCGGCGGCCCCGGCAATCCGGCGACGCCACCAAGGAAGCCGCCAATCCCTCCGGTAATTGCAATCACCGGCTTGGTCAGGCGGCCTGTGTAGCGCACGCCGGACAAAAGAACGAGAACGCAGATCAGCGTGCTGATCGACACCACATAACGGTAGGTGTCCGCCTCCATCCGCACCAGAAAGTACAGGCCCACTGGCAGCATCAGAACCAACCCCACCCCCAGCAAAGCCACATCACGGGGATGCCCCTTGCGCAATGCACTTGGCACCATGGGAAGCGGACCGAAAATATCCATCGACAACAGCGAAACAAGGGCTGTCACCGGACTGACTACAGCACCGGCAAAAGGCAGATAGACCATTGCGGTGCCAAACCCGGTAAACCCGCGCACCACACCGGCAATGGCAGCCCCGAGAAGCAGCCACCACAAACCGGGAAGCTGCACGAGCTCTGTCAGGGTTTGCACGTCAGGCGTCGATATTGGCGAACTGGTTGCCAGACGTATTATCCGGTTTGGATTTGTCCCGTGTCACACCAAGGCGAAGCAACACACTAGAGGCCACAAACACCGACGAATAAGTCCCCACCAGAACACCCCAGATCATCGCGAAAACGAAGCCTCGGATCACATCGCCGCCCAGCACAAACAGGGAAATCAACGCAATCAGGGTGGTCACAGAAGTCATGACCGTCCGGCTGAGGGTCTCGTTGATGGACAGGTTCAGAACCTCTTGCAGCGGCGTCGTCTTGAACTTGCGCAGGTTTTCCCGCACGCGGTCAAACACAACCACGGTATCGTTCAATGAATAGCCCACAATCGTCAGCAGCGCGGCAATAATGGCCAGATCAAACTTGATCTGAAGCAGGCTGAACACACCGATCGTCAGCGTCACGTCGTGGATCAGCGCCAGAACAGCCCCTACGGAGAACTGCCACTCGAACCGCAGCCAGATGTAAAACAGCACGGCCAGAACCGCCAGAACCACAGCCTCGACCGCCGTCCAGACCAGCTCTCCCGAAACCTTTGGCCCGACACTTTCTACCGAAGGAAAGGTTATCGTGCTATCTGCCTCGGTCAGAGCAGCTTTGACTGCCTGAATAGTCTCGTTGGTGATCGCCTGCGCACCGTCCTGTGCCTGAATGCGGATTTGCGCCACATTCAGATCGGGGCGGGTCGGGTCTGTGACTTCGGTGATGGAAATATCACCAAGGTTCAGCGGCGTAAGCGCATCGCGGTACGCCCCTACATCTACAGTTACCTCACTATCGGTCCGGATGGTCGTACCGCCCTTGAAGTCGATGCCGTAGTTCAGCCCCATCGTCAGGAACAGAACGACAGAAGCAACCATCGCAAGAGCGGAAAGGCCGACAGTGATGTAAGTGATACCAAAGAAGTTGATATTGGTGTTTTCGGGAACCAGTTTCAAACGCATGTCTCTTGCTCCTTCAAACTTCGATTGTCTTTGGACGACGGTATTGCATCCAGGTGGAGATTAGCAGCCGCGTTACCCAGATTGCCGTGAAGACAGAGGTGACGATGCCAAAGCCAAGTGTAATCGCAAAGCCGCGCACCGGACCGGACCCCATGACGAACAGGATCACGGCGGCAATCAGTGTGGTGATATTCGCATCCACAATGGCCGAGAACGCCCGCTCATAGCCCAGTTCAATCGCACGCGCCGGACCTTTCGCTGATTTAAGTTCCTCTCGGATACGCTCAAACACCAGCACATTGGCGTCCACCGCCATACCGATGGTCAGCACGATCCCCGCGATACCGGGCAACGTCAGGGTTGCGCCAATCGCGCTCAGCAGGCCAAAGATCAAGGCCACGTTAATAATCAGCGCCACATTGGCAAACAGGCCGAAAGTGCCATAGCTTAGCCCCATGAAGATCAGAACGGCGGCAAAGGCTACGATACAGGCGATCCGGCCCGCATCAATACTGTCCTGCCCCAGTTCCGGACCGATCGTCCGCTCTTCAAGATAGGTTACTTTGGCAGGCAAGGCCCCCGCCCGCAGCTGGATCGCCAGCTTGGCAGTTTCTTCAACGCTGAATTGGCCGGTGATGATGCCGGAACCGCCCGGAATATGGCTGCGGATGGTTGGTGCGGAAACAACGCCGCCATCCAGAACGATCGCAAAAGGCGTACCGATGTTATTGGCCGTGTATTCCCCGAAGATCCGCCCCCCTGACGGGTTCAAACGAAAACTCACAGCCGCCTGATTGTTCTGGTCAAAGGCGGCTTGCGCATCCACCAGTTGTTCTCCGGTAATTACCGGAGTCTTTTCCATGATATAGTAGATGCCCGGCTCGTCTTCGGCCGGCAGCATAATCTGGCGGGATTGGACACGGGCATTCTGGTCCGAGGTCCGGCCGACCACAGCATGGAATGTCAGTTTCGCAGTTGTGCCGATCAGGTCTTTCAGTTCTTCTGCGGAACCGATGCCGGGCACCTGAATAAGAACGCGGTCTGTACCCTGACGCTGGATCGTCGGTTCGCGCGTACCGGCCTCATCCACGCGGCGGCGGATGATTTCTAGCGTTTGTTCCAGCGTACGCTGGTCGGTGGCCAGTTTTTCAGCCTCAGACAGACGCACGATAATGTCGGCCCCGTTGGAACTGACCTCGATATCTGTTTGTCCCGCACTTGTCAGCGAAACAACAGGCTGGGCCAGAGCACGAATGGTTGTAACCGCAGAACTGATCGCTTCGGGCTTGGAAATACGCACATGAAGCTCGTCTTCGGGGCTATCTACGCGGCGGATAGTACCGATTTCATTGCGCTTCTCACGCAAGGCATCCCGAACAGACGGCCACAGGTCGTCCATACGGGCAGCATAAACTTCGCCCAGTTGCACTTCTGCCAGCAAATGCGCCCCGCCCCGCAGGTCAAGACCCAGATTCACAAGAGAGGACGGCAGGAAAGAGGGCCACTGTTCGGCCTTGGCCGTAAGTTCCGGCGTTGCTTCGGCCCCCGCTTCCAAAGCGGCTGTGGCGTCGTTGTACTGTTCCACCTGCGTATATTGCAGGTTCGGACTGGCCAACAGAATTCCAAGGGCACAAATGCCCCAGATCACTATCTTTTTCCAAAGGGGGAATTGAAGCATGCTCTGCCCTTGTTCTTGTTATTATAGCCAAAAATGCGCACCGGAGGCCGATGCGCATTCAGGAATGTTTAGGTTGTCGGCTCTGTCTTGCTCAGAACGGTCTGGATGGTGGACTGAACCACACGAACCTTGACGCCTGTGGCCAGTTCAACTTCGACTTCGTTGTCTTCTTTGACCTTGGTCACTTTGCCGATCAGGCCACCTGCGGTGACAACCTGATCACCCTTGCGCAGAGCCTCGACCATGGCGCGGTGTTCCTTCAGCTTCTTTTGCTGAGGACGGATCATCAGAAAATACATGATGCCGAAGATCAGAATCAGTGGCACAAAGCCCCCGATTCCCCCCAAACCACCACCGGCTGCCTGTGCATAAGCAGGACTTGCAAACATATTTTTATCCTTTGTAGCGGGCAGCCCGTTCAGCCACCGAATTTCCGCGTGGAACCTAGAACTTCAGATGGGGGATAGCAAGGCCGCTGACAAGGGCAAATGCAGCGACAAAATGGATCGAATCGTGCAATTCGCCCTCAATCCGCTACCTGCCACGGTTTTGTGAACTTCCGGCGACATGCTCGTTTCCCCGGATCACAGAAATCCCGCGCCGCCTGCGGGCTTCGTTTCGCAAACGGAAACGATCATTGAATTTGCACCCTTGCCCGAGGGCAAGTTTGCGTCAAATAAGTTGATAACACAATAAATCCGGCGCAATCTAACCGCTATACTACTGTAACTTTTATCCAAAACGCCTTGTGCACCTGTCGGGGGGACAGTCCATGGAAACAACGGAACGCGGGTTCGTGCTCGATTTACCCGCTATTACGATTCCGACCGCGCTCACACCGGAAACGGTTCCTTGGGCCATTGCGGCGACGGTTCTTCTACTCATCCTGATCCTGCGATACAAATTGTGGCGCGGCTGGCGGCAGCGCTTTAATTTTTTTAAACGCACGGAAAAACCCCTGTTGCGCGTGATCGGATGGATGTCGATTCTGGTTTCTCCGATCTGGGTTTCGCTTATTTTTCTGGTTTTCTTCTCGATCTGGATGCTGGCAATCTCCTTTAGTGAGGCCATCGGTGTGGAATCCATGCGCTGGCATGTGCTGGCGATTGTCGGGATGATCGCCTCGCTTGTCGGCCTTTTGTCGATGCCGCTGTTAATCATGAATGCCTTTCACGCTGAACGGCGCACCCGTGCGAACGAAGAAAGCTATCTGACAGACCGCATTTCCCAAGCGGTGGAAAAGCTGGGGGCCGAACGGGTGGTCTGGCGGGATAACAAACAGCAGTCCGAACCGAATTTGGAGGTCCGGATGGGGGCGCTCTACCTGCTGGAGCGGATCGGCAAGGACAGCCCGCGTGACCATATCCCCATTACTGAAACCATCTGTGCCTATATCCGGGAAAACGCAAACGCCCCCCATATTGACGCCGAAGCAACGCGCCAGAAAGAGATCGACGCAGCCCGCCGTCTGAAAATCAAACTCACCGAACTCGACGCCAGTGATAAAGCCGCCTGCCTGACCTATGCGGTGCCGCGTGCAGATATTCAGGCCGCTGCCACCATTCTGGGGCGTCGCTCTGAAGATGCGATAGCGCTGGAAGAATCCGAGAAATACGTGCTCGACCTGCGCGGGGTTCATCTGGACCGGATCGACTGGTCCAATGCGCATCTGGCCAATGCCATTATGGACGATGCAAGCCTGAACGGAGCCAGCCTTTGTGTGGCAAACCTGCGGGGCGCACGGCTGAAGAATGCTTCTCTGGAACGGGCCGATCTGTTCAAGGCAAACCTGACAGAAGCCTGGCTTTCCGGCGCCAGCCTGTCGAACGCATGGCTCGACTGGGCGATCCTGCACGGCTCGCAACTGTCGCTCGCGAAATTCCAGAACGCGAATTTTTCGGCCACAGAACTCAGCTTTGCCGCCGTGAAAAACACCGACTTTACCGATGCCAAACATCTAGACGAACAGCAACTGGCCGGCACAGTCGGCGACGGGTCCACAATATTGCCCGCCAATATTCTGACACCCCGTTCTGAAACCTGGACAGATAAAGTGCTCCCCTCGGAAGCGTTTTTCAGTCTCTGGCGCAATGTAAAGAAACAGGCGGGGATGACCTGACCCGCCTGCCCTGCAATTGCGTCAGTTCAAAAGCACCCTCAAGCGTTGACCGGAGCGCAGGGTTATGCGTTTGGCCACCGATCCACCTTCGGGGAAATAGCTGTTGGGAACCATCCAGAGCACGCGCGACTGCACGTAGTAGGTGCCCGGCGCAATTCCCGTGAATTCGAAATCCCCTTCCGCATCGCATGTGGCAACGCGCCTGTACTGAAGATATTCCGGCGGAACGCCCTTCAGCGACACCCCTTGAAACACGTTGATCCGCCCGCCCGAAACATCGCCGTATATCTTGGCAAACCGTTCGGTTGCATATTTTGTGGCAGGGAAAAGATTCACCTCCTCCCCCGCACAAGTTACAACTCCGCCGCCGTTCTGTCGCATAAACGCCTGACCTGACAGTTTTGCAGAACCGCCGTTTTTGACGAATGCCGCTTCGCGCGGATCAAATTTGGCCGTGATCTCAAGATCGCGCCCGACGCAGGCGGACAGGTATAGGATCAGACAGAATAGATTAATCACTCTAAACACAGGATAATTCCCCTTAATTGGCAGGATCAACATCGCAAACTGGCACGGGTTAATACCGTATCGGATTTCGGAAGCAGCGCCTTAACGGAGCATCCGGTCACGGTTTCGATCGCCGTAATGCCATCAGCCACCGCCCGCTTCAGCCCCCGCATCGACTGGTTGTTCAACCTCAGGGCCTGAGCTTCATCGTCGTTGTAATAGACTAGAAACCGGTTCTCCCCCACGTTCAGGCGGTTGCTCTGCTCATAGTCAAATCCGACCAATGGCGTATCGCAGCCCGATAGGGCGAGCATAATTCCTACGATGTAGTAAAAGTTGCGCATGTCCCAAACTTGGCGCAAAGCGGTTAACACCCGGTTAATGAATAACAAGCTGAGTGAAAGCTGTGCCTGCAACACCGCAGCCTCACTTCCACAAACCCTCTTAACCTTGGCGCCGGTTTCCTATATCCCGCCATCATCAACGACTCCGTTACTTTGAAAGGCTTAAGGACGATGCATGATATTCGACTGATCCGTGATAACCCCGAAGGGTTTGATGCCGCACTGGCGAAACGTGGATTGGCGCCGATGTCATCCCAAATCCTCGCCATTGACGAATCCCGCCGCGCCAAGATTACAGCTGCAGAGACTGCTCTGGCGGATCGCAATGCGGCCAGCAAACAGGTCGGCGCGGCCAAAGCCAAGGGCGACGAAGCGGAATTTGAACGTCTGCGCGCGCTTGTGGCGGATAAAAAGGCTGAAATCGCGACGCTGGAAGAAGAAGCCAAGGCCGAGGACTTGCGCTTGCAGGACCTTCTTGCGACTATTCCAAACCTGCCCCATGACGATGTACCTCTTGGCGCGGATGAAAACGACAATGTGGAACTGCGCAAGTGGGGCACGCCGAAATCGTTTGATTTCAAACCGAAAGAGCATTTTGAACTGGCCGCAGTCCAGGGTGGAATGGATTTTGAAATGGCGGCAAAACTGTCCGGTTCGCGCTTTGTTGTGATGTCCGGTGCCGTAGCGCGTGTGCACCGTGCACTGGCGCAGTTCATGATCGACACCCACACCAGCGAAAACGGCCTGACCGAAGTCAACACGCCGGTTCTGGTGCGCGACGATGCCATGATGGGCACCGGCCAGTTGCCGAAATTTGCCGAGGACAGCTATCAAACCACAAACGGCTGGTGGCTGATCCCGACATCCGAGGTCACGCTGACAAATCTTGCCGCTGGCGAGATGATGGACGAGGCATCTTTGCCCCGCCGGTATACGGCCCATTCACTGTGTTTCCGCTCCGAAGCCGGATCAGCGGGTCGGGATACGTCTGGCATGTTGCGCCAGCACCAGTTCGAAAAAGTCGAGATGGTCAGCGTCACCCGCCCCGAGGACAGCCTCTCCGAACTGGACCGGATGACCAAATGCGCTGAAGGCATTCTGGAACGTCTGGAACTGCCCTACCGCACGGTTGTGCTGTGTACGGGTGATATCGGCTTTGGCGCCCGCAAGACCCACGACATCGAAGTCTGGCTGCCCGGTCAGGACACCTACCGCGAAATCAGCTCTTGCTCTGTCTGCGGGGATTTTCAGGCCCGCCGCATGAACGCCCGTTTCAAGCGTACAGGCGAGAAGAAACCGGAATTTGTGCACACGCTGAACGGCTCCGGTCTGGCTGTGGGCCGTTGTCTGATTGCGGTGCTTGAGAACGGCCAGCAGGAAGACGGATCTGTCAGGCTGCCAGAAGCGCTGCATCCGTGGCTGGGTGGCAAAACCATGATCACCGCCGACGGGGTTATGGCTTAACGCCGAACCTGCACAGCGGCACTCGAAAAACAAAACCCCGCCAGAACGGCGGGGTTTTTTATTTTTTTACAGTGCGTTAATCGCCAAATTTGAAGCGACTTACAGGTAGGGTGTCGGATCAACACTTTCGGTCCCGCGACGGATTTCAAAGTGCACGAAGCCCGGAGAACCGCCGGCGACCTTACCCAAAGACTGACCCCGGCTGACGCTCTGGCCTTTGCTGACGGACACATCCGACAGGTTGGAATAGACGGTGTAAAGGTTGTCAGGGTGCCGCACGAGAACGATCTTCGAATTGCCACCCGCAGAAGACACTAACGCGACCTCGCCGTTCTCAGCGGCTTTCACAGCCGTGCCCTTATCGGCCGCAATATCCAGCCCCTCGTTCCCGCCCGGTTTATTGGAATACCCGCGCAGGATTTCTCCTGACACCGGCTTCAGCAACTTGCGCGACGCGCCCGCTGGGGTCCGGTCGGCGGCAAGGTTGGGGCTTTCGGGGATGACGGCTTCTTCGACAGGTTCGGGCAATGGTTCAACCGCGCTTGGCGGGATCGGAGTTACGGAACCCTGCCCCGGTGCCGGTTCCACAGCCGCAATTTCCTGTGTCTGGCGGGCAGGTGTGCCGTCTTCCACAACCGGAATTAACAGACGCTGGCCTGTGCGAACAGCAAGATCCTTGCCAAGACCGTTCCAGCTGGCCAGAGAGGATACAGACACGCGATAAAGCCGCGCAATGGAATAGGCGGTTTCGCCCTGCTCTACCACATGGCGGATCGGCTCGGGCCCCTGTTGTACTGCGGCGGTTTGCTGGTTTCCGGCACGCCCGATCGCTGTTGAGGCAATGGCTTCGATGCTGTTGGTTCCGGTGGCAACACCACTGGTGTTTGCGGAAGCAGCCGCAGTCGAGCCGACCGGAATGACAACGCCTTTGGGCAGGGCCAGAACCTCGCCCGAACGGGGCATGTAATTCGGGTCCAGACCGTTGTAACGGGCCAGTTCGGCACCGCTCATACCGATACGACTCGCAACATCGTTCATCGTGTCACCGCGTTTTGCTACGATGACCTGATAATGGGGATAGGTGATCAGCCCGCGACTGTCCGGTTTGGGGCGTGGTGCGGATTCCACCACTGCGTTACTGGCGGTCGGCTTGCGGTCCAGCCTGTCCTTCAGACTGCCCGGCCCCGTATCGCATCCCATCAGCAAAATTGCGCCGCCTGTCAGTAGAATTGCACTTTTGCGAAGTCCTGTCATACCCTTCGTCATACCGCTCACCTCAATCGTTTGCCCAATTTCAGGCTATTTTCTTAGGGATCCGGAGAGATCCCCTCTACCAGCGGCACAAATCGCACCGCTTCTAATTCCGTGTATTCAAAGCCGTTTTCCAGCTTTTCCACCTTAATCAGATGTTGAACCGCATCCGTTTGCCCGACGGGTAATACCATAATACCCCCGACACGCAATTGCGCCAAGAGGTTTGCAGGCGGGTCTTCTGCCGCGGCCGTCAGAAGGATACGGTCAAAGGGCGCCTGATCCTCCAGCCCGAGCGATCCGTCCCCTGTCATCACGATAACATTTACGAGCCGCAACTCGTCCAGAACCCGCTGCGCCCCGCGGGCAAGCCCGCGATGCCGTTCGATGGTATACACACGGCGTGCAAGATGAGAAAGGATTGCAGCCTGATAGCCCGATCCGGTCCCGATTTCGAGCACCTTGTCCCGTGGCCCCACATCAAGCGCCTTGGTCATTTTACCAACCACCGAAGGCTGGCTGATTGTCTGGCCGCTGGCAATCGGCAGGGCCATATCCTCATAGGCGCGGGGCTGGAAGTGGCCTTGCACAAACAGATGGCGCGGCACTTTCTCCATAGCGTTCAGAATGCGCTTGTCCGTGACACCGGCTGCGCGCAGGGCGAACATATATTGCATCATGGATTGCGCATCGACCATCAGGCAAAGACCTTTTGCAACTGCGCCATGGACTGATGGGCGGTCAGGTCGGCCCGCATTGGCGTAACCGAAACGAAGTTTTGCAGATTCGCATGCACATCGCTCCCCGGTTCGGTCGGCTGGTCCTGTGGCCCGCCTTGAATAAACAGAAAGCGGCGGTTGTTGATGGTGTGCGGGTCAATTGTGAACTCTGTATCCGCCCGCCAGCCCTGTGTCACGGCTTTGGTGCCCTGCACCTGTGCGCCCGAACAGGGCGGAAAATTCACGTTATAGAACAGCTCGTAAGGACCGTCATGCCACGGGGCTTCTTCGTACAAACGGCGCACAACCTCTTCTCCGCTGGCCCGTGCGGCCTCAAACGGATCATCAAGATCCCGATTGTCAGGGCCGAAATACTGGGACAGTGCAATGGATTTCACCTGATGCATCGCCGCCTCGATCACAGCACCGACTGTTCCGGAATAAAGGGTATTTTCTGCCGCGTTGTTGCCGCGGTTCACCCCTGAAAGGATCAGATCGGGGGGATTGTCCTTCATCACCTCGAACAGTCCGGCGAGCACACAATCCGCCGGTGAACCGTCCACCGCAAAGCGACGCGGGTCGAGTTCGGTCAGGAGCATTGGCTTGGTATAGGAAATACAATGGCCGACACCGGATTGTTCAAAGGCGGGGGCAACAGTCCAGACGTTTTCCTCCCCCGCGATAGCACTGGCAATTTCATGCAACGCCATCAGTCCGGGCGCGGAAATTCCGTCGTCATTGGTAATCATTATCCGCACGGCTGCCTGCTTTCCGTTTTGGTTGCTAAAATACTCTTTTGTGTAGCTACCCCAAGCAGCGCGGCGTGAAAAGGCGGAATTCGCGCCTGCACCTAGGGAAACCTTGACAGAACAGGGGGCAAGCGGAACACTCAACCTTGTGTTTATCGACTTTCACCGCCCGGACTCAGGCCCTGCCTTCGTCTGCCGGCACCCCGCTTGATCTTTAGGAGCTGCTTAATGTCTGCCAAACTTCTCACCACTATATCCGCCCTTGCGCTTAGCGCGTCAGCGGCGGCTGCGGATTATTCCCTTACAATCCTGCACACAAACGACTTCCACTCCCGTTTCGAGCCGATCAGCAAATACGACAGCGGTTGCTCTGCCGAAGATAACGACGAGGGCAAATGCTTTGGCGGTTCTGCCCGACTGGTCACAGCTATCGCCGATGCCCGCGCGCGGTCCAACAATTCCATCCTTGTCGACGGCGGCGACCAGTTTCAGGGCTCGCTTTTTTACACGTACTATAAAGGCAAACTTGCCGCCGAGATGATGAATAAGCTCGGCTATGACGGGATGACTGTTGGCAACCACGAATTTGATGACGGCCCCGAAGTGCTGCGCGGGTTCATGGATGCCGTCAATTTTCCGGTTCTGATGTCCAATGCCGATGTTTCCCGCGAGGAACTGCTGAAGGATAAACTGGCCAAATCCACCGTGATTGAGCGGGGCGGCGAAAAGCTCGGCCTGATCGGCCTGACACCCCATGACACCCACGAACTGGCAAGCCCGGGTCCGAATATCACTTTCACCGATCCGGTGGACGCCGTGCAGGGCGAAGTCGATAAAATGACGGAAATGGGAGTGAACAAAATCATCGTCCTGTCCCACTCCGGCTATATGGTAGACCAGAAAGTTGCCGCAGAAACCACAGGCGTGGACGTGATTGTCGGTGGCCACACCAATACATTGCTCAGCAACACAAACGAACGGGCACAAGGCCCCTACCCCACGATGGTCGGCAATACAGCGATTGTTCAGGCCTATGCCTATGGCAAGTTTCTGGGCGAATTGAACGTCACCTTTAACGACGCAGGCGAGATTGTTTCGGCCGAGGGTGAACCCGTCATCGTTGACGGACAAGTTGCCGAAGACGCCGATACCAAGGCGCGGATTGCCGAAGCGGCCGTTCCCCTGGATGAAATCCGCAACAAGGTGGTCGCTGAAACCGCCGAATCCGTTGAAGGCAACCGCGAAGTCTGCCGGATAGAGGAATGCCAGATGGGTAATCTGGTGGCTGATGCCATGCTTGCGCGGGTGAAGGATCAGGGAATCGACATCTCTATCGCCAATTCCGGCGGTCTGCGTGCCTCTCTTGATGCAGGTGAAGTCACCATGGGCGAAGTTCTGAGCGTGCTACCGTTCCAGAACACCCTGTCCACCTTTCAGGTCAGCGGGCAAACTGTGATCGACGCTCTTGAAAACGGGGTCAGTCAGGTGGAAGAGGTCAAAGGCCGCTTCCCGCAGGTGGCCGGTCTGAAATTCACTTGGGATCCATCCAAACCTGCGGGTGAAGGCCGGATCACCGAAGTGATGGTCGCCAAAGGCGACGGGTTCGAGCCGATTGATCCGGCTGCGACCTACGGTCTTGTATCAAACAACTACGTTCGTGGCGGTGGTGACGGGTACAGCATGTTCCGTGACGCTGAAAATGCCTACGATTACGGGCCGGATGTCGCGGATGTACTGGCAGAATATCTGGCCGAAAACGCCCCTTACAAACCTTACACAGACGGTCGCATCGTGCGGAAATAAGGTGTAGGGACCAACAGGCTCCCGCCCCTAAAAACAATCACCACCGGCGCAGGTAATAAATTTGCGCCGGTGGTTATGTTAGCCGAATAAAAGCCTGTAAACCTTACGACATCCGTCGGAACGGTTATTTCAAAAAGATTAGATCCCGGCCGTTCGACACCGGTTTTCCGGCACCGCAAAACTTGAAATGACTTGGCTGCTCCGTTACCCTCCCTGTCAAAATTCGGAGGTGACTATGACCACGCATAGCTTTAACGCTTTCAGAGCAACTGACAAAAAAGACGTCCTGACACTGGTTAACAAGAATTCCAGTGTCTCCATGACTTTCAATCACATCGGGGAAACCCTGAGCTACCAGCATTTTGACGACGACCCGAAAGGCCTGCCTGCGGTCAAACTCAAAACAGTGCCCCAGCAGGTTGTTATCGACGGTGAGATCTTCAACGGCATAGATGACTTTTATGACATTGACGTCGGACGCCTCACCTGGGGCGACGGCAATGAATCCGACGTCATGCTGATCCACCTTTCACGGACAGAGTTTGTGTTCATCAATATTGCAGGTGATCCGGTGGAGATAGAATCCACTGCGGAACTTCGCAGTTTCGTTTCAACCCTGACCGGAGAAAGCCCGATCCTGTCCGGCGATCTTGCAGCGAACCAGTCTTTCAGTTTCACCCGTTTCACCGATCATGTTGCCGTCACCGAAGATGATAACATTACCGGAACGGAGGGTGACGACAGCTACCGTCTTGGCGCCGGAGACGACACGGTCAACGCCCTTGGCGGTTCGGACCTGATTGACGGCGAAGATGGCAACGACACCCTTTTTGGCGGCGACGGGCAGGATTTCCTTTACGGTGGCAAAGGGGCTGACCATCTTTACGGCGGGGCGTCCGGTTATGCCACTATGTTCGGCACGGACCAGCTTTTCGGAGGAGCAGGCAAGGATTCCCTGTTTGGCGGCCCCGAACAAAGCGAGCTTTACGGCGGTGGCGGGCGCGACAAGCTTTATATTCAAGAAGGGAACGGCGTGGCCTATGGCGGCGGCGGCGGTGACAAGATCTACCTTGAAACGGAGCTGTTTGGCGGCGCATTCGAGATGCAGGCCTATGGCGGCAAAGGTAACGACAAGATTTTCGGCGGCAACGCGTCGGATTATCTTTACGGCGACGACGGAGGCGACCTGCTGAAAGGTGGCAAGCGAGGCGATTTTCTGGACGGGCGTGCAGGTAACGACCGGTTGTTCGGTGGCAGTGGCGACGACCAGTTGAAAGGCGGAGACGGCGATGACTTGCTCTACGGACAGAACGGTGCCGATGTGTTTTACGGGGGCACCGGTGCGGACCAGTATTTTGGCGGCAAGGGCAAGGACACAGTATCGTATGAACTCAGCAAAACCGGTGTTACCGCCTCTCTTAAGGATGACGCCAAAAATGCCGGTGCCGCTGACGGAGACAGTTTCAACAACATCGAAAACCTTTCGGGAACCCATTCCCACGACCACCTGACTGGCGACGGGGGAAAGAACAGCATTGCAGGGTTTGCCGGCAATGACGAAATCTACGGCGGGGGCGGCGCAGACCGCATGTCGGTGGATGATGGCAACAACAGTCTCTACGGCGGCAAGGGCAAGGATAATATGGAAGGCTTCGGTATAGGAGTGAACCATTATTACGGCGGCGCAGGGGATGACTTTATCTGGGATGAATCCGGCGGAGCCACAGTTTATGGCGGCGCAGGGCGTGATTACATTGAAACTTTCGGCGCGAACGACCTGATCTTCGGTGGTGCCGGCAAGGACGACATCCACAGCGGCAAAGGCAATGACACAGTCAGCGGCGGTGGCGGCGAAGACAATTTCTACTTTGACACGGATTTCAACGACCGCCTGACCATTACAGATTTTCAGGATGACGTTGACACGCTGTTCTTCGACCACGATCTTTACGAGGACAAGAAAGGCGACCCCACCAGCATCGCAGCCTTCATGGATAAATATGCCGATGAGGTGGATGGGGACGTGATCTTTGATTTCAACAACGGAAACAAGGTTGTTGTTATGGGCATGACCAAGATGGACCTTGTCGACGACCTCGCCTGATGGGGGGCTGAATCGGGATATCCGCCCTTGGAATCAAAGGTTCCGGGGGCGCTGCGCCCACGCGGCTGGCCTTCGAATCAAACAGCGCGCCAATTGCGTCCGGAGCTTTGTGATCACATAATTTTGACGTGTGATCACAAATTAGCGTATTTGCGCCTATAAGCGGAAAATTCTGCTTTTTCCCTTCAAACGCAATGCGGGATGTGCGACCAACGGGTGAATTCTTTGCCTAAGGGACAGCTCGCATGAACATTCACGAATATCAAGCCAAGCAACTTTTGAAAGAATACGGTGCTCCGGTATCTGACGGCCGCGTGGTTCTGCGCGCCGAGGATGCCAAGACCGCCGCAGGAGAGCTGGACGGCCCGCTTTGGGTGGTCAAGGCCCAGATCCACGCCGGTGGACGCGGGAAAGGTTCTTTCAAAGAAGAATCTGCCGGTGAAAAAGGCGGTGTGCGTCTGACCAAATCCGTAGAAGAAGCCGCCGAAGAAGCCCGCAAGATGCTGGGCCGCACGCTTGTGACCCATCAGACAGGTCCGGCAGGCAAGCAGGTCAACCGCATCTATATCGAAGACGGTTCCGGCATCGAAAAAGAGCTGTACCTCGCCCTGCTGGTTGATCGCGTATCCAGCCGCGTTTCCTTTGTTGCCTCTACCGAAGGCGGCATGGACATTGAAGAAGTGGCCGCGAACACTCCTGAAAAGATCGTGACATTCTCGGTTGATCCGGCGTCCGGCCTGTCCGCATTCCACGGCCGCCGCGTGGCCTTTGCTCTGGGCCTTGAAGGCGCACAGATCAAACAATGTGTTCAACTGATCTCCACGCTTTACAAAATGTTCGTTGAGCGTGACATGGAAATGCTCGAAATCAACCCGCTGATCGTGACCGACAAGGGCGACCTGAAATGTCTCGACGCGAAAATGGGTTTTGATGGCAACGCTCTGTACCGTCAGAAGGATATTCTGGCATTGCGGGATGAGACCGAAGAAGACCCCAAAGAACTGGCCGCTTCCAAATTCGACCTGAACTACATCGCTCTGGACGGTGAAATCGGTTGTATGGTGAACGGTGCCGGTCTGGCGATGGCTACTATGGACATCATCAAACTCTACGGTGCAGAGCCTGCCAACTTCCTTGATGTGGGTGGCGGTGCGACAACCGAAAAAGTGACCGAAGCCTTCAAGATCATCACTTCTGACCCGAACGTCAAAGGCATTCTCGTCAACATCTTCGGTGGCATCATGCGCTGCGATGTGATCGCAGAGGGCGTTGTTGCTGCTGTGAAAGAAGTCGGCCTTCAGGTTCCACTGGTTGTGCGTCTGGAAGGCACGAATGTGGAAGAAGGCAAGAAGATCATCAACGAGAGCGGCCTTGCCGTGATTGCTGCCGACGATCTGGGCGATGCTGCACAGAAGATCGTTAAAGAGGTCAAAGGCTAATGTAGGGCGGGGTTCACCCCGCCAGCGCTTTCCGGCGGGGTGAACCCCGCCCTACCCTAAATTACCAAGGAACAAACACTATGGCCGTACTCGTAAACAAGAACACCAAAGTTATATGTCAGGGCATTACCGGCTCTCAGGGGACTTTCCACTCCGAGCAGGCGATTGAATATGGCACGCAGATGGTTGGCGGTGTCACACCGGGCAAAGGCGGGCAAACCCACCTGAACATGCCGGTTTTCAACTCTGTCCATGAAGCCAAAGCCAAGACCGAAGCCAATGCTTCCGTGATCTACGTACCCCCGCCCTTTGCTGCGGATTCCATTCTGGAAGCGATTGATGCGGAAATGGAACTGATCGTCTGCATCACCGAAGGTATTCCGGTATTGGACATGATGAAGGTGAAACGGGCGCTTGAAGGCTCCAAATCCCTGCTGATCGGTCCGAACTGCCCGGGCGTTATTACACCGGGCGAATGTAAAATTGGCATCATGCCGGGCCACATCCACAAGCCGGGTTCAGTGGGCATCGTTTCCCGCTCCGGTACGCTGACATATGAGGCCGTTGGCCAGACATCTGCTGCCGGTCTCGGCCAGTCCACGGCCATCGGTATCGGTGGTGATCCGATCAAAGGCACCGAGCATATCGACTGTCTGGAAATGTTCCTTGCGGACCCTGACACCCATTCCATCATCATGCTGGGTGAAATCGGCGGTTCCGCCGAAGAAGAAGCTGCGCAATTCCTGAAAGACGAAGCCAAGAAGGGCCGTTCCAAGCCTTGCGCCGGTTTCATCGCGGGCCGCACAGCGCCTCCGGGCCGTCGCATGGGCCATGCCGGTGCGATAGTTGCAGGCGGCGTCGGTGGCGCGGAAGACAAGATCGAAGCGATGAAATCTGCTGGAATCGTTGTTGCTGACAGCCCTGCCGGACTCGGTGAAGCTGTTCTCAAGGCTATCGGCTGATGCCCCGCCGCCCTGAAGGTTGCGCGGAAGTTGCGCACATATTCCTGACTGGCGGCTCTAAACTGACAAGGCGCGCCTGTCGCGCCTTGTGTGCCTCGCTTTTTGCAGCATGTGCCTCTGCGGCCCATGCTTTTGACGCGGCAGCCTGCACCACCCCTGTTCAGACCATAGCCGAGCTTGAGACAGCTTTGGGGGCTGACGGCTGGAGCGTTGTGGAAAAGCAAAGCAAACCCGTGATCGAGGCGCTGGCCTGGATCGGGATGCCGCAGTATTTTGCGGGTGACAGCGGCGGGCGTTCCCAGTCTTACGTGCTGGATCTGAAACGAAACACTGCAAAGGGCTATTTTCGCAAGAAAGACCTGCCGAATGCCCAGACCCGCATTCTGACCCGAAGGGTTGGACGCGATACCGAACTGGTGCTTGTTTCGTGGCTGAAAACGTCCTTGATGGAAATCAACCTCACCTGCGACTTCGCCTTGAGCGAGACCACCACCGCCCCCTTGCGCAATGACCATTCGCCCCTAGCTTATTCCAAAGGGTACGCCCGCGTGCCGACGATGAATTCCGCTGAAAACGGAGCACCCTCTTCTGTACAGATCGTCTTTCTGGACAGCGAAACACTGAAATCAGGCTTGAAAACCAATATTCCGGCCTCCGCAATCTTCTCAACCTCCCTGAGCTATCCCGCAAAGGACCACACACCATGACCGAACTTCCTTCCAACGACCAGTTTAACGCTGAGAGTTTTTTGCAGGGACATAACGCTGAATATATCGAACAGCTTTATGCGCGGTTTACCAAAGATCCCGCTGCGGTGGATGCAGCATGGGCCGAGTTTTTCCGTTCAATGGACGATCCGGCCAAGGATGTGCAGGCGGAAGCCGCCGGTCCAAGCTGGGCCCGTAGCGACTGGCCTCCCCAGCCCAATGACGAGTTGACAGCAGCACTGGACGGTCAATGGGGAGTAGACCCGAGTGCGAATGCCGAGAAGAAAATCACTGAAAAAGCTGCTGAACAGGGCGTGGCTATTTCCGAGACACAAGTGCGTCAGGCAGTACTGGATTCTGTTCGCGCACTGATGCTGATCCGCGCTTACCGGATTGTTGGCCATCTGGCGGCTGATCTTGACCCGCTAAACATGCGCAAGACCGGCGACCTGCCCGAACTGAAGCCGGAAAACTACGGCTTTACTGAAGCAGACATGGACCGCCCGATCTTCCTTGATAACGTTCTGGGGCTTGAGACAGCCACCATGCGGGAAATCCTCGAGATTGTGAAACGCACTTATTGTGGCACTTTCGCGCTGCAATACATGCATATTTCCGATGCGGAACAGGCAAGCTGGCTGAAAGAGCGGATTGAAGGATTTGGCAAGGAAATCCATTTCACCAAAGAAGGCCGTCGTGCCATCCTGCAAAAGATGGTCGAGGCTGAAGGTTTCGAGAAATTCCTGCATGTGAAATACACCGGCACCAAACGGTTCGGTCTGGATGGCGGCGAGAGCCTGATCCCTGCGATGGAGCAGATCATCAAACGGGGCGGTGCGCTTGGCGTTCAGGACATCATTATCGGGATGCCCCACCGTGGCCGTCTGAACGTTCTGTCCAACGTTATGCAAAAACCCTTCCGCGCGATTTTCAACGAATTTCAGGGCGGCAGCTTCAAACCCGAAAGCGTGGATGGCTCGGGCGATGTGAAATACCATCTCGGCGCGTCCTCTGACCGGGAATTCGACGGAAATTCGGTTCACTTGTCGCTGACGGCTAACCCGTCCCACCTTGAAGCGGTAAACCCTGTGGTTCTGGGCAAGGCCCGCGCCAAACAGGAACAGCTTAACGATACAGAGCGCACCAAGGTTCTCCCAATCCTGCTGCACGGCGATGCGGCCTTTGCAGGGCAAGGTGTGGTTGCGGAATGCTTCGGCCTGTCCGGTCTGAAAGGTCACAAGACCGGCGGCACGATCCATATCGTGGTGAACAACCAGATCGGCTTTACCACGGCGCCGCACAATTCGCGCTCCAGCCCCTATTGCACCGATATTGCCCTGATGGTGGAAGCGCCGATCTTCCACGTGAACGGCGACGATCCGGAAGCTGTGGTTCACGCCGCCAAAGTCGCGATCGAGTTCCGCCAGAAGTTCAACAAGGATGTGGTGATTGACATCATCTGCTACCGTCGTTTCGGGCACAACGAGGGCGACGAGCCCATGTTCACCAACCCTGAAATGTACACCCAGATCAAGAAGCACAAAACCACTCTGGCAGTTTACACAGAGCGTCTGGTTAAGGACGGTCTGATCCCCGAAGGCGAAATCGAAGACCAGAAGGCAGCGTTTCAGGCCTATCTGAACGAGGAGTTCGAAGCCGGTAAAACCTATAAACCCAACAAGGCCGACTGGCTGGACGGGCGCTGGTCCCATCTGGACAAACGGGGCGAGGATTACCAGCGCGGGGCCACATCGGTGGACGAAGACTCCCTGCGCAAAGTTGGCGAGGCGCTAACCACCCTGCCCGACGGGTTCAACGTACACCGCACCGTGTCCCGTCTGCTGGAAGCCAAGAAAGAGATGTTCGCCACCGGCAAGAACATCGACTGGGCCACAGCCGAGGCGCTGGCCTTTGGCACCTTGCTGCGCGAAGGCTATCCCGTGCGACTTTCGGGGCAGGATTCTACCCGCGGCACGTTTAGCCAGCGGCACTCCGGTATCATCGACCAGAAAACCGAAGAACGGTATCTGCCGCTGAATCACATTGCGGACAAACAGGCAAAATATGAAGTCATTGACTCCATGCTGTCGGAATACGCCGTACTCGGCTATGAATACGGCTACACCCTTGCCGAACCAAATGCCCTGACGCTTTGGGAAGCGCAGTTCGGCGATTTCGCCAACGGCGCGCAGATCATGTTCGACCAATTCATCTCCTCGGGCGAAAGCAAATGGCTGCGGATGTCCGGTCTGGTCTGCCTCCTGCCCCACGGCTATGAGGGACAAGGACCGGAGCACTCCTCTGCCCGTCTGGAACGCTTTCTAACCATGTGTGGCGGGGACAACTGGATTGTTGCGAACTGTACAACACCTGCGAACTACTTCCACATCCTGCGCCGCCAGATGCACAGGACTTACCGGAAGCCGCTGATTTTGATGACACCCAAATCCCTGCTACGCCACAAGCTTGCAGTCTCCACTCTGGAAGAAATGGCTGAAGGCTCCAGCTTCCACCGTGTGCTCTGGGATGATGCGCAATACGGTAATTCGGAGACGAAACTGGTAGATGACGCAAAGATCAAACGGGTCGTTCTGTGTTCCGGCAAGGTTTATTATGACCTGCTGGAAGAGCGGGACAAACGGGGCATTGATGACATCTACCTGCTGCGTCTGGAACAGTTTTACCCGTTCCCGGCCCACTCTATGGTGACAGAGCTGCAACGCTTCCCCGATGCAGATTTTGTCTGGTGTCAGGAAGAACCCAAGAACCAGGGGGCCTGGTCCTTTGTAGAGCCGAACATCGAATGGGTTCTGACCCGCATCGAACATAAGAACACCCGCCCGTCCTACGTGGGCCGCAACGCTTCGGCGTCTCCGGCAACAGGTCTGGCAAGCCAACATAAAGCAGAACAACAAGCGCTGGTGAATGAAGCGCTGACATTGGAAGGACACTGATCATGGCCGAGGTAAGAGTACCGACACTAGGCGAAAGCGTAACCGAAGCGACAATCGCCACATGGTTCAAACAACCCGGTGACAGTGTTGCCGTGGATGAAATGCTGTGCGAGCTGGAAACAGATAAAGTTACCGTCGAAGTGCCTTCCCCCGTGGCTGGCACTTTGGGCGAAATCGTTGCTGCCGAAGGCGAAACCGTTGGCGTGGACGCACTGCTTGCCGTTATCAGCGAAGGCGGCGAAGCGACAGAGGCGCCTGCCAAGGCAGACACATCTGCCGAGGCGAAAGAGAGCGCGCAACCCGCAGACAACACAGCCAAACCGGCTGAGGGCGGCGCAGAAGTTCCTGTTATGGTCCCGGCTCTTGGTGAAAGCGTAACCGAAGCCACCGTTGCCACATGGTTCAAAGCCGAAGGCGACGAAGTCGCTGCGGATGAAATGCTCTGTGAACTGGAAACCGACAAGGTGTCTGTCGAGGTTCCGGCCCCTGCTGCCGGTATCCTGACCAAAATCTACGCCGGTGACGGTGTTACGGTTGAAGCAGGCGCAAAACTGGCGTTGATCTCGGAAGGGGCCGGAAACGGTGCGGCCAAATCCGAACCTCAAGCAGTTGCTGCAACGGCTTCTCCACAAGTGACCAGCGACGGGATGAAAAACGCGCCTTCCGCTGAAAAACTGATGGCAGAAAAAGGTCTGACAGCGGATCAGGTCACCGGCACAGGCCGTGACGGCCGGATCATGAAAGAAGACGTGCTGAAGGCCGAAGCCTCTGGCGGTGCGTCCAAACCGGCGGCTGCTACACCCCCACGGGCTGCTGCGTCGGCTCCTGTCGCTGCGGATCAGGCCGGACGCGAGGAACGGGTGAAGATGACCCGCCTGCGCCAGACCATCGCGCGTCGTCTGAAAGACAGCCAGAACACCGCCGCCATGCTGACCACCTACAATGAGGTGGACATGACCGAGGTGATGGCCCTGCGCAATGAATACAAAGACCTGTTCCTGAAGAAACACGGTGTGAAGCTCGGCTTCATGTCCTTCTTCACCAAAGCCTGTAACCACGCGCTGAAAGAAGTGCCCGAGGTGAACGCCGAAATCGACGGTACAGATATTGTTTACAAAAACTACGTGAACATGGGGATCGCTGCGGGCACACCAACAGGACTGGTGGTTCCGGTGGTTAAGGATGCGGACAGCATGTCTTTCGCCGAAATCGAAAAGGAAATCGCCCGTCTGGGTGGTCTGGCCCGTGACGGCAAACTGTCTATGGCAGATATGCAGGGCGGCAGCTTCACCATCTCCAACGGTGGCGTGTACGGCTCTCTGATGTCCTCGCCCATTTTGAACCCGCCGCAATCGGGTATTCTGGGGATGCACAAAATTCAGGACCGTCCGATGGCGATCAACGGCGAAGTTGTGATCCGTCCGATGATGTATCTGGCCCTGTCCTACGATCACCGCATCGTGGATGGCAAAGGGGCTGTGACCTTCCTTGTTCGGGTTAAAGAAGCCCTTGAAGATCCCCGTCGCCTGTTGATGGATCTTTAACCAATTCGGCGGGCTGCACTGCGGCCCGCCGCTCTCCTCATTGGCGCCGGTAAGGAAGATGCAAGATGACCACTGAGATCACAGTCCTGACCTACGCGGCCCTGCTGCAAGTGGTGCAATTCGCGCTGATGTCGATTTCCGCCAATCTGGATGTTGGACCGGGCAAAACCATGTCGCCGCGCGATCCGTCCCGACTGGGCAAACCTGTGCAGGAATTGCTGTCCGAAAAGCCGGGCCGCCTGTTCCGCGCCTTTAACAACCATTTCGAAGGCCTGATCCTGTTTACCATCGCCGTTGTGGTCGTTACCCTTGGCGAGCAGTCTACCGGCTTTACCGCGATTTGCGCCTGGGTCTATCTCGGCGCTCGTATTCTCTACATTCCGGCCTATTACTACGGCCTTGCGCCGGGTCGTTCGATCATCTGGTTTGTCGGGTTCCTTGCAACTGTCTTTATGCTGCTGGCTGCACTGGTATGATTGCGCTCGACCATATTGCGCTGGCGGCAGCCACCCTGTCCGAAGGCGTTGACTATGTAATGGCGCGGAGCGGCGTGACAGTGCCGTTCGGCGGTGCCCATCCCGGTCGCGGCACCCATAACGCGCTGACCGCCACCGGCGGGGGTACCTATCTGGAGATCATCGCCCCTGATCCCGAACAGGATGAACCGGAAACGCCACGCCTTTTCGATCTGGACGCGACAACCACCCGCGCTGCGCTGATGGGCGGGCCGCGGGTCCAGACCTATTTGCTCCGTACTGATGATATCGAACGGGACATGGCTATCTTCCGTGAACACGGTTTTGATCTTGGCGACTCCGTTACCGCTGCACGAGGCGACCTGCGCTGGAAAATCGCGCTGCGCCCCGATGGAAAACTGAACGCCCAAGGGGTGGTTCCGGTGCTGTTGCAATGGCCCGAAGGCCCCCATGTAAGCGAGAGCATGGACAATCAAGGCTTTGCCCTGCACCGGCTTGAAATCCGCACTCCGCTGGCGGACGAACTTACATCGCTCTACCGTGCCCTTGGCCTTGTAGACGACCGAATTAAGGTGATCCCTGCGGCAACCCCCGCGATCATCGCAACCTATCAAACCCCGGACGGCAAACTGGCCGTATTGGGCGACTGACACCTAAAAGGAGACCTATCATGGCAGACTATGACGTAATCATCATCGGTGGTGGCCCGGGCGGCTATGTCTGTGCGATCCGCTGTGCGCAACTCGGCCTGAAAACCGCCTGTGTCGAAGGCCGTGGCGCCCTTGGCGGCACCTGTCTGAACGTGGGCTGTATCCCGTCCAAAGCCTTGCTGCACGCGTCGCACATGCTGCACGAGGCAGAGCACAACTTCGCGAAAATGGGTCTGAAAGGCAAAAGCCCTTCTGTCGATTTCAAACAGATGCTGGCCTATAAAGACGAGACCATTGCGCAAAACACCAGTGGCGTTGAGTTCCTGTTCAAGAAAAACAAGGTCGACTACCTGCGCGGCTGGGGCAAGATCACCGGCAAGGGCGAGGTATCCGTTGATGGCGAAGTGCATAAGGCGAAAAACATCGTTATTGCCACAGGTTCCGAACCGTCTGCACTGAAAGGTGTCGAGGTTGACGAGAAAGTCGTCGTGACCTCCACAGGTGCGTTGGAACTGCCCAAAGTTCCAAAAACCATGGCTGTAATCGGTGCCGGCGTGATCGGGCTGGAACTCGGCTCTGTCTACTCCCGTCTTGGTACTGAAGTGACCGTGATCGAATACCTCGATCACATCACGCCCGGCATGGACAAGGAAACCGGCAAGGCGCTGCAACGGGTGCTGAAGAAACAGGGTCTGAACTTTGTTCTGGGGGCCGCAGTTCAGAGCGTCGAAACCACCAAGACCAAAGCCAAACTGACCTACGAGACCCGCAAAAAAGGCGAATCTGTTACGATTGATGCCGACGTGGTTCTGGTTGCCACAGGGCGCAAACCCTTCACCGACGGTCTGGGCTTTACCGAACTTGGCGGCGAGATGACCGAACGGGGCCAGATCAAAACCAACGATACCTGGGGCACCAACATTGACGGTGTCTACGCCATTGGGGACGTTATTGAAGGTCCGATGCTCGCCCATAAAGCCGAAGACGAAGGCATGGCCGTGGCAGAACAGATCGCAGGTAAGCACGGTCACGTGAATTACGGCGTGATTCCGGGTGTGATCTACACCACACCCGAAGTGGCTTCTGTTGGCAAAACCGAAGAGCAACTGAAAGACGAAGGCGTTGACTACAAGGTCGGCAAATTCCCCTTCATGGGCAACGGCCGCGCCAAGGCAGTGCATCAGGGCGACGGTTTTGTAAAACTTCTGGTGGACAAAAAGACAGACCGGATTCTGGGGTGTCACCTGATCGGCCCGTCTGCCGGTGATCTGATCCATGAAATCTGTGTGGCGATGGAATTCGGTGCCTCTGCACAGGATGTGGCGCTGACCTGCCACGCCCACCCCACCTTCTCTGAAGCGGTGCGCGAAGCTGCACTCGCCTGCGGCGACGGCGCAATCCACGCGTAACGGGTAGTGGAATTATCTCTTCTGGCCGCCGGCGCGCTCGTCGGCGGTTTTGTGAACGGTCTGACAGGGTTCGGCTTTGCCTTGATGTCCGCCGGTTTCTGGCTGATCGTTCTTCCCCCCACAACTGTCGTGCCCCTGATGGCCACCTGCATGGCCTGTGGCCAGTTGCTGACCATGCCGCGGATCTGGCGCATGATCGAGGTAAGACGCGTGCTGCCCCTGACACTGGGCGGTCTGATCGGTGTGCCTTTCGGCATCGCCATGCTGCCCCATGTGCCGCTGCCCCAGTTCAAAGCAGGTGTGGCCCTCCTGATCTGTCTGAACCTGCTGTTTGTTCTGGTGCTGCAAAACCGCATTACCCTGCCACGACGGGGCGAACGGTTCCACTTTCCCATTGGTATTCTGTCAGGAATATTCGGGGGCATTTCTGCGCTGTCCGGTGTTGTCACGACCATCTGGGCCGGGCTGTTCGGCTGGACCAAACAGGAAAAGCGCGGGGTTTTTCAGGCTTTCAACCTGTCGATGGCTTTGTTTTCGCTGTGCCTGTTCGGCTATTGGGGTTTTCTGGACAAACAGTTCTTTTACACCGCCCTGTTCGTAATCCCGTTAACCCTGATCGCTGCTACAATCGGGCTGCGCGTGTTCGAGCGGATTGGCAATGCAGGGTTTACCAAAGTCATCAATCTGCTGCTGGGCCTGTCGGCATTGAACCTGCTGGTTTCAGTGTTCTTCTAGGCGTCAGCTGCCCAACATCCGCAGACCTTGGGTCACATCGGCCCGAATAGCCAGCTTCAGCCCCGGTTCATCTCCTGCCCGCAATGCTGCGATCGCAGTGCGATGGTGTCCGGCGGCGTTGGGTCTCTGCAAACGGGCGTAAAGGGCGCTCATTGTCGGGCCGAGCTGCAACCAGACCGTCTCTACCATCGCCAGCATCGCCGGAGCCTGCGCCCGCAGATAAAGTGTGCGGTGAAATTCCAGATTGCTGCGGATATAACCCACCGCGTCTTTCTTGACGATCATCTGTTCGATGGTTGTGTTGATGTTCTGAAGCCGTTCAATCAACGCCAGATGCGCCCGTGGCTGCGCACGCGCGGCCAGTTCCGGTTCCAACAACGCGCGGATGGATGCCAGCTCTTCGATCCGTTCGGTGCTGAGTTGAGGCGCCGAAACGCGGCCGGTCTTGGACAGGGACAATGCGCCTTCGGCAGTCAGACGGCGCACCGCCTCCCGCGCGGGGGTCATGGAAACACCATAGGTTTCAGCGATACCCCGAATGGTGATCGCCTGCCCCGGCGTGATCTCTCCGTGCATAATTTCGCTGCGCAAGGCGCGGAACACCCGCTCGTGAGTCGGGGTTGTTATTTCGGTGGGGCGATCTGATTTGCTCATGCGGATTTTGTGATCACATTTCCGGCGATTGTCAATGACCGAACAGCCTGAGGCGCGGAACCTTTGAGGCCTGATTTTAGCGGCCGCGAATAAGCCTTGTTACCGAAAAAACAGTTGTCCGCCCGTTACAGAACAACACGGTGCAACTGTGCCCCGTTGTCCCTCAGCCATTGTCTCTGGGCCTGATAGTCCGGAAATATGGCTGCCACATGCGCCCAATAGGCCGCCGAATGGTTCATCTCCAGCAAATGGCACACTTCATGGGCCGCCACGTAATCCTGAACCGCACGCGGAGCCATGATCAGCCGCCACGAATACATAAGATTGCCATCACTGGTGCACGACCCCCATCGCGATCGGGTATCCCGCAGGGTGATCCGGGAAATCTTGCGCCCGACCTGTGCAGCGTAGCGTTCCGAGGCATGTGTCAGCCGGTCCCGTGCCAGAGCCTTGAGATAGGCGCGCAACTTGCCCGCCAATTGCTCTTGCGACCCGGGGACCACCAAGCCCTCTTTAGTAAACTCCACGCGGCGCCCCTGCCCGTGCAGCAAAACGACAGGCACCCCGTCGATCAGGATCGTCCCGCCAAACACCGGCGTGATCCGGTCGGGCTGCTTGTCGAGATGCTTGCGCATCCAGCCTTCTTGCGCCGCCGCGAAGGCCAGCGCGTCCCGCTTCGCCGCGCGCTTTGGCATGGTCAGGCTGACCGTTCCGTCCACGTTGGAAATGCGCAGCGAAAACCGCCGCGCCCGCGCGGATTTCTTCAACACTACAGCAATGGGCGGCGCCCCGATTTCAAAACTCTCCGGCATGGGGGTATCCTTAGCGGCACCGGTGCCAGAGGCAATCCAAAAGCGGGGCCAAAAGCGCTGGCTTCGCAAAAATCCCATTCAGCCTTTGACAACCCTCTTGCTCTATGGCAGTTGGCTGCGATACTCGCATAAACAGTGTACCAAGGGGTTATCCAATGGCAAAAGAAGAATGGGGAGTGAAACGCGTTTGCCCTGAAACCGGCAAGCGTTTCTACGATCTCGGCAAAGACCCGGTCGTCAGCCCCTATACCGGGAAAGAATATCCTCTGTCCCACTTTGAGTCCGACAAGTCGAAAACGACTATGGCTGACAAAGAAGACAAGTCCGCAATCAAGAAAGCCACCGAGGCTGATGATTCTGATGATCTCGACGTACTCGACGATGACGACGACGTGGATGTGGATCTGGGCGATGACGTGCTCGAAGATGACGACGACGAGACCGTTCCGCTGGAAGAAATTGCGGATGTTGCATCTTCGGATGACGATAGCTGAAAAAAAATGGATTTTCCGCTTGCACCTGCAAGCGGGTTTTCCTAAACACCACAGGCGCACTGAAGAGTACGCATCGGGGCCTTAGCTCAGCTGGGAGAGCGCTTCGCTGGCAGCGAAGAGGTCAGGAGTTCGATCCTCCTAGGCTCCACCAAAACCTTCTTACAAATGTTAGCGTTTTGAGTGGCTTACGGGTAAAACCGACCCGTTCCCTTATTGTCTACCTGATGGCGGACTATCTGCTATTTTTCTTAAACAATCTTATGATTTTAAGGCATACCAGCGGCGCGACCGCCACCGCAACGCCATCCAGTTCCGCCAGACACATCAACACCGGCACCGCGCCATTGTCGTGACGTTTCCGATTCGATCCGCAGCGACGCCTTTGTGGATTCCCTTGCACAATCTTCTGCCCGCACACGCGCTGTGGCGGAACCTCGTCGCCGAATCAAACCGGAATCATGGCACCTTCCCCTTGCTCCAGTATCCAGTCTCGAAACATCCTAGCCGTTGGATTATGTTCGTCTGCCCGCAGGAAATAACCTTCCTGCGAAGGGGCCACACGGGAATGGGCCAGAACCAGTGCGCCCGACGCAAGTGCCGGATAGGACAACACTTCGCTAACCAGCGCCACCCCGTTGCCATGCGCCGCCATATTCAGCGCCGCCCCGAAGGAATCCACATAGATTTGCGGGACCAGTTCGGCCATGTCCGGTGTCTGCCAGTTTTTCCAACCCGAAGAGGTTCCCACAGCTTCGATCAGGGGAAGATCTTCCAATTCGCCAGCCAGTTCCGGAGATTTCATTGCCACCAGACCGCTCGGCTCCAGCAAAACCGCGCCCTGCCCAAACTGTTTGTGCGATCCGAACGGAATTTCCACATCGGCGCGAATGGTGTTGAAATCATCCGGCCAGATCGTGCTGAGAAACCGGAACCGGATTTCGGGGTGACGTGCGGTGAAACTGGCCAGCCGTGGGGCGATAAACCATTGCGCGACTGTTACAGAACTCGCAATGGTCAGCAGGTTCTGCGTCGATCCGGTTTCAAAAGACCGCGCAGCAGCCCCCAGAGTCTCTAGCGCAGATGTCACCTGCGGCATCAGCTTTCGACCGTCATCAGTGATCATCAGCCCCCGCGCCTGCCGGATGAACAATGCAACGCCAAGCCTGCTTTCCAGTGATTTCACCTGCTGGCTGACAGCGGATTGGGTCATGCCGATTTCTTCGGCAGCAGCGGTAAAGCTCAGATGTCGGGCGGCCGCTTCAAAGGCACGAAACCACGTGAGCGGCGGCAGGGATTTAGCCATGGTCAATCTATCCATTAGTAAGACTAATACCTAAGCCTGCAAATCCTTCGTTTGTCAAATTTTCCTGTCCGGACAATGATCTGTGCAACGCTGTGAAGGAATACACCATGCAACCGGAAATCCGAAAGATCGTCACATTTGATGAAGAAGTCCTGATTGAAGGCTTCAAACCCGCCAAGACCCCGTGGCGCATGTTCGCTGTGGCGGCTGTTGTGAAAAACCCCTGGGCGGGACGCTATGTCGAAGATCTCAAGCCCGAGATCATGGCCTACGGGCCTGTTCTGGGCGAATTGATGACGGAGCGGATGATCGCGCTGGCAGGGTCCGGAGAGAATATCGAAGCTTATGGCAAAGCGGCAGTTGTCGGTCTGAACGGCGAGATCGAACACGCCTCCGGCCTGATCCACACTTTGCGGTTCGGTAACCACTACCGCGAGGCCGTTGGTGCAAAATCCTATCTGGCTTTCACCAACACCCGTGGCGGGGCCAATGCGCCAATTACGGTGCCGCTGATGGACAAGAACGACGCGGGCCGCCGGTCCCACTACCTGACCATCCAGTTCGCCATTCCCGATGCCCCGCGCGACGATGAAATCGTTGTGGTGCTGGGGGCGGCCATGAACGGGCGACCGCATCACCGGATCGGTGATCGCTATCAGGATCTGAAGGATTTGGGACATGATCTGGACAATCCGGCCGCGGTCTAAAACAGGCGCTCTGGCGGCGGTCACTGCGGGAAACGGACCACTTGTGGTTCTGATCCACGGCGTGGGCCTGCGGGCAGAGGCCTGGAGCGCACAAATTGACGCGCTGGCAAAAGATTACCGCGTTGTGGCGGTGGATATGCCCGGACATGGCGAGAGCCAGCCCTTTACCTCCCCGCCCGCGCTTGCGGCCTATTCCGAGCGGATTGCAGAGGTTATCGATGAACCGGCCATAGTGATCGGCCATTCCTTCGGCGCGATGATCGCGCTTGATCTGGCGATCCGGCATCGTGCGAAAATTTCGGGGGTCGCTGCGCTCAACGGGATTTACCGCCGTAGCCCGAACGCCCGCGCTGCGGTCCTTGCTCGCGCGGACAGTCTGGACGGTGTTAACATTGCCGACCCTGCTGCACCGCTTGACCGCTGGTTCGGTCCTGCACCTTCAGAGGAACGCAGCGCTTGTGAAAACTGGCTGCGCAGCGCCGATCCGCGAGGTTACCAAGATGCCTACCGCGTCTTTGCACAGGAAGACGGGCCACAGGATAGCGATCTGCAAACCCTGCACTGCCCCGCCTTGTTCCTGACGGGCGGGCGAGAGCCGAATTCGACCCCCGCCATGTCTGAACAGATGGCGGCACTTGCACCGCAAGGACGGGCCGAAATCCTGACCGACGCGGCCCATATGGCCCCAATGACCCACGGGCCGGAAGTGAACCGGATCTTAACCGGATTTTTGAAGGAGACCTGCTGATGCACACCATCGACCCCAAAGAACTACGCGTGGCTTTTGGCAGTTATCCGACCGGCGTCACGGTGGTGACGGCGCGGCGGGCCGACGGAACACCCGTGGGGTTCACCGCAAACTCTTTCTCCTCTGTATCGCTCGACCCGCCGCTGTTGCTGGTCTGTCCGGGCAAGTTTCTGTCAAACTATGCAACGTTCGCGGATTGCACCCATTTCGCGGTTAACGTGCTGGCACAGGGGCAGGATGACATCGCGGATATTTTTGCCCGCTACAAGGGAGACCGCTTTGCGCAGGTCGACCACACCGTTGATAAACACGGTCTGCCTCTGATCGAAAACGCCGCTGCGCAGTTTTCCTGCCAAACCCACCAGTCGATCCCGATGGGCGACCACAGCATTCTGATTGGTCAGGTGCTGGCATTCAGCCAGAGCGATACGCTTGGCCTTGGCTATGGCGGGGGCCGCTATCTCAACTTCGCACCACAAATCGCCGCGCAATAAGCCGCTACGCAAAGGACACATCCGATGGAATTTTCACTGTTTGCCCATATGGAACGGATCACACCGGAGCAGAGCCACCGCAGCCTGCGGGACGAATTGATCTCGCTGGCCAAAATGGCCGATGACGGCGGCATGCGGGCGATCTGGACGGGCGAGCATCACGGCATGGATTTCACCATCGCACCCAACCCCTTCCTGACCCTTGTTGACCTGAGCCATCACACCAAGAACCTTCGTCTTGGCACCGGTACCGTGGTTGCCCCCTTCTGGCATCCGATCAAACTGGCCGGAGAGGCCGCCGCCGCCGATCTGATTACCGACGGTCGTATAGAACTTGGAATCGCGCGCGGAGCTTATTCCTATGAATACGAAAGGCTTCACCCCGGGCTGGACGCTTGGGAAGCCGGACAGAGAATGCGCGAAACCGCGCCCCTGCTGCGCCCGCTCTGGGAGGGGGATTGCGCCCATGAAGGAGAGTATTACCGGTTCCCGTCCACCACCTCTGCCCCGAAACCGCTTCAGGAAAACGGACCGCCGATCTGGATCGCGGCGCGGGATATTAACAGCCACAGTTTCGGCGTGGAAAACGGCTTTAACATTCAAGTCACGCCGCTCTGGCAGGGCATTGGCGAAATCGAAAGCCTGATGGAAAAGTTTAACGAAGCCTGTAGCGCTTATGATGGTCGCCGCCCAAAGATCATGCTGCTGCATCACACTTATGTAGCCGCCGATGACACCGACACCGCGCTTGCCGCGAAAGAGCTGTCCCGGTTTTACAATTACTTCGGTGCATGGTTCAAAAACCAGCGCCCCGTGCATCAGGGGTTGATCGAAACCCTGTCAGAGGATGAAATGGCCGCGAATGCCATGATGTCCCCTGAAAACATGCGCCGTGACCTGACCATCGGCACTGCGCAGGAAGTGATCGACCGGATCAAACGCTATGAGGATCTGGGCTATGACGAATACGCCTTCTGGGTGGACAGCGGCATGGACTTCAGCCGCAAGCGGGACTCGCTCGCACGGTTTATCGACGATGTAATGCCCGCTTTTGTCTGAGGATTAAAATGACTGATCTCCCCCACTTCCAGCTTTATATTGATGGCGCCTTTTGCGAAGGACATGACGGGCAGGTTCTGCGCTCTGCCAACCCCGCCACCGGAGAGGACTGGTCCAGCTTTGCCTGCGCCGCACCGCAGGATGTGGACCGCGCGATCAAGGCCGCCCGCCGTGTGCTGGACGATCCTGCGTGGCGCGACATGACCCAGACCCAAAGGGGCAAACTGCTGCACCGGCTGGCGGATCTGATCGAACAGAACGCAGAAAAACTGGGGCGGATCGAAACCACCGACAGTGGCAAGCTGCTGGCCGAAACCGCCAGCCAGACCGGCTATGTCGGGGATTACTATCGCTATTACGGGGGGCTGGCGGATAAGATCGAGGGCGCGGTTCTGCCCATCGACAAGCCCGATATGCACGTCTTTACCCGCCGTGAACCCATCGGTGTGGTGGTGGCCGTGGTGCCGTGGAATGCGCAGATGTTTCTAACCGCAACGAAACTTGGTCCCGCATTGGCGGCGGGCTGTTCGGTGGTGCTGAAAGCCTCGGAAATCGCGCCGGCGCCGATGCTGGAATTTGCCAAACTGGTGGATCAGGCCGGTTTTCCGGCAGGTGTGGTATCCGTGATTACCGGAGACGCAGAAAACTGCGCCATTCCGCTGACCCGTCATCCGGATGTGGACCGGATCGCCTTTACTGGCGGGCCTGATACCGCACGCCATGTGGTGCGCAACTCTGCTGAAAATTTTGCTGTAACCTCTCTCGAACTGGGCGGCAAATCCCCGATCCTTGTGTTTGAGGATGCGGATCTCGACAGTGCCGCAAACGGGTTGATCGCGGGGAATTTCGGCGCCTCGGGGCAAAGCTGTGTTGCCGGATCGCGGGGGCTGATACAGAGGTCTGTGCTGGATGATCTGATCGAGCGCATCGCAACAGCCAGCGCTGGCATAACAGTCGGTGATCCGCTGGAGCCTGCCACACATGTGGGGCCGTTATGCACCCATTCCCAGATCGAGCGGATCGTCTCGACGCTCGCCAAGGCGCGGGAACAGGGGGCGAAAATCCACTTTGGCGGCGCACCGCTAGCGCGTGCTGGCAACTATATGGCACCGACGCTGGTGGAATGCGCGGATCACAGCATCGCCACGCTCAACACCGAACTTTTCGGCCCTGTCATGTCGCTGTTGCCCTTTGATACCGAAGAGGAAGCCATTGCGCTGGCCAACAGCACCCCCTACGGGCTGGGTTCGGGGGTGTTCACCCGCAGTCTCGCCCGCGCGCACAGGGTGTCGGACAGATTGAAAGCAGGGATTTGCTGGGTCAACACCTACCGCGCCGTGTCCCCCATTGCGCCCTTTGGCGGATACAACCATTCAGGCTATGGACGCGAAGCAGGCGTGGATGCGATCCATGATTACACCCGCACCAAAACCACTTGGATCAACACCTCTGATGCGCCAATGGCGAACCCTTTTGTGATGCGGTAAGGCGTGTGGGAGGAATTACTATTCCTCCTGCTGAACCTCGGACAACCGGCTTCCGACTAACACCGCCGTACCACTCAACACTGCCATTATCCCCAGTACCAGTTGCGGTCCGGCGGCGTCTGCGATGACGCCGAAAATTCCGCCTGCCAGCAGCAGCATGCCGATCATCGTGTTGGACAGCGCGGTGTAAACCGGCTTGCGGTCGTGGCTGTCCATATCCGTCAGATGGGTTTTGCGCCCCGCCCTTGCCCCTTGATAGGCGATCTGGGCGAAGAAAACATAAACCGCAATCAACCAGCCGCCGCCTGCCCCGAACGCTCCCCCGACTGCTGCCAGCGCAAAGATCACAGCGGACACGCCGCCTGCAACCATCAAGGTCTTTCGGCTGGAGTAATCTGCGAATGTGCTCCACAGATAAGAGGACACGATAGACGCAATAGACGATGCGAGGATCAACAGGCCAAGATTGCCAAAACCGTTCTCGCTCTCGCCGCCGCCGAGCATGATCAGGAATGGCGGCGCGAGCGCGGTTGAAATCAGCAGTGCGCGGGTGGCGATATAGGTGCGGAACTCGCCGTCTTCGCGCAGCGGTTTGGACAGCCCCTTCAATGACTGTTCTGCATCGTCTGACGTTTCGGCCTCCGGTTCGTCAAGCGTGGTAAAGATAAACGAGGCCAGCAGCCACAATATTCCGGCCAGCGCAATGGCAATGGCGATCACAACGGGGTCCCGTGGCAGGATGTTAAAGCTGAGCAAAAGGGCAAAGAGCAGCACCACCACCGCCGACAGGGTTCCCGCCAGTCCAGACACCCTGCCCCGACGCCCCTTTTCCACAGTGCGGGCGAGAATATCCTTAAAGCTGGCCGAACAGACAGACCGCGCCACGGCCAAGACCGCAAGGCAGAGCAGGATCGTCCACCCCGCCGCTGCGCCGTCCAGAAACGCGGCTGCGGCCGCCATTCCAAAGGCTGCGATTCCCTGAACCGCAGCCCCGCCTGCCCAGAAATACTTGCGCTGGCTCCGCCGCTCCAGCATGCGCGCGAACAGCAGTTGTGGAAACAACGAGCCGGATTCCCGTACCGGAACCAGAAACCCGATCAGATAGCCGGGTGCGCCAAGGGCGTTCAGCAACCACGCGAGTACCAGTTTCGGATTGATCAACCCGTCAGCGGCTTTGGTCAGGGCCAAGGCGCTGACATGGGTCATAAATTCTTTGTTCATGTAGCGGATATATGCCGGCCCGCGCCGCAAGCCAGTAAAAACCGCAGGCAAAGAAAAACCGCCCGAAGTTTTACCACGGGCGGTTTGAAGGTCTACAGCTTACGGGCGTTTCAGCCGATGATGCTGTTCAGCGTTTCGGACGGGCGCATCACAGCAGCGGTTTTTGCGTCATCTGTGTGGAAATACCCACCCAGATCAACGGCTTTCCCCTGTGCCGCAGCCAGTTCGGACACGATCTTCTCTTCGTTTTCCGCCAGCGCTTCTGCGATCGGTGCAAAATGGGAGGCCAGCTCTGCATCGTCCCCTTGTGCCGCCAGTGCTTCGGCCCAGTAACGGGCAAACCAATAGTGGCTGTCGCGGTTGTCAGGCTCACCCACTTTGCGCGAAGGCGACCGGTCGTTGTCCAGAATTCCTTGGGTCGCTGCATCGACGGCTTCACCCAGAACACGCGCTTTCGCGTTGTCCCGTGCATCCGCAAGGAAGGTCAGGCTTTCGCCCAAGGCACAGAATTCGCCCAAGGAATCCCAGCGCAGGTGGTTTTCTTCCATCAACTGTTGCACGTGTTTCGGGGCAGAACCACCAGCGCCCGTTTCAAACAGACCGCCGCCGTTCATCAGCTTTACGATGGACAGCATCTTGGCCGAAGTCGCCAGTTCAAGGATCGGGAACAGGTCTGTCAGATAGTCCCGCAGCACGTTGCCGGTGATGGCAATCGTGTTTTCACCCTTAGTGATGGTTTCAAGGCTGGCGCGGGTCGCTTCGCGCGGAGCCATGATTTCGAACTTGTCGGCAACGCCTTTGGCTTCAAGGATCGGCTTCACATAAGCGATCAGTTCAGCGTCATGGGCGCGGTTTTCATCAAGCCAGAAAATCGCGCGGCAACCCTCGGCCTTCTGACGGTCGATTGCCAGATTGACCCAGTCTTCGATCGGGGCCTTGCGCGCAGAGGCAGAGCGCCAGATGTCACCGGCCTCAACCTTGTGGCTGTGCAGAACGGTGCCATCGTCAAGGATCATCTTCACTGTTCCGGACTCGGCCAGCTCAAATGTGGTCGGGTGGGAACCGTATTCTTCTGCTTTTTGTGCCATCAGACCGATGTTTTGCACAGTACCCGCAGTTGCAGGGTTCAGCTTGCCGTTGGCTTTGAAGAAGTTGATCGCTTCGTCATAGACAGGGGCGTAGGAATTGTCCGGGATTACACAGTTCGCATCCGCTTCCTTACCATCCGGACCCCAGCCCTTGCCACCTGCACGGATCAGCGCAGGCATGGAGGCGTCGATGATCACATCGGAGGGCACATGCAGGTTGGTGATGCCCTTGTCGGAATCGACCATGTACATTGGCGGACGGGAGTCCATGCAGGCTTTGATGTCGTCCATGATCTCGTCATTGCCAGCAACATTTGCCATCAACGCACCCAGACCGGAATTCGGGTTCACACCCAGTTCTTTCAGCGCATCGCCGTGCTTTTCAAACACAGGGGCCAGATAGGCTTTGACTGCGTGGCCAAAGATGATCGGGTCGGAAACCTTCATCATCGTAGCTTTCATATGCAGGGAAAACAGCGTGCCTTCTGCCTTGGTCTTCTCGATCTCTTCGGCAAGGAAAGCATCCAGTTTCGCCGCGCTCATGAAGGTTGCGTCAACCACGGTTCCGGCCGGATAGGACAGACCGTCCTTCAGCACAGTTTCGCCGCTGGCGGTTTCCAGAACGATTTTCGCGCCGGTTTCCTTGTCGAGTGTCGCGGATACTTCGTTAGAGAAGAAATCACCGCCGGACATGGAGGCCACGCGGGTCTTGCTGTCTGCGGTCCACTCCCCCATGCGGTGCGGGTTGTTCTGGGCAAAGCTTTTCACAGCTTTGGCTGCGCGGCGGTCGGAGTTGCCTTCCCGCAGAACAGGGTTCACAGCCGAGCCTTTCAGCGTGTCGTATTTCGCGCGGATCTCTTTTTCCGCGTCGGTTTCGGGTGACTCCGGATAATCCGGCAGCGCGTAACCTTGGGCCTGAAGCTCTTTTACTGCGGCAACCAACTGGGGCACTGAGGCCGAGATGTTGGGCAGCTTGATGACGTTGGCTTCTGCTGTTTTCACCAGTCGGCCCAGTTCGGCCAGATCGTCGGACTGGCGCTGGTCCTCTTTCAGATGCTCTGGGAAGGTCGCCAGAATACGACCTGCAAGGCTGATATCCTTGGTGCCAACAGAAACACCCGCAGCCGCGGCAAATTTCTGGATGATAGGCAGGAAGGATGCGGAAGCCAGTTCCGGTGCTTCGTCCACTTTGGTGTAGATAATATCTGACATTGGAAACCTCTCGAATGTTGCTCGCTGCTCCATAGCCGATAGATCCGGTGAAGTCGATAGTATACCGTTGCATACAGAGCGAAAACTTGCGGAACGGGTGAAACTTAAGCTCTAAAGAAATGGAATTACCCAAACTTCAAGTCTTCTTCGCCGGTTCTTCTTCCTCCCCCTCCTCTACACCCTATCAGCCGCTGGCCATGCAATCCGTTTGTTGCCTGAGTGAACCGCTGTGACAGTGGACGCGAATCGATTCCGCAGCTAACCTATTCGGATTGGAGATGTCAGCCCGTCCAATGACACTTAAAGTTATAGAGTTCATTTACTCATTGCCGCTTCGTAGTCTGTAATATTTTTTGGCCACGGCGCTGCCAGCAACAGGATAGATAAAATGGCTATAATCAACGAAACTTTATTCGGGGATGCACCAGATCATAATGGAACACCATATACCTTAACTTTTGGTGACACGTTCCAAGGTTCTATCGACTATGTCGGAGACGTGGATTACATCCGGGTTTTCCTTGAAGAGGGTCAGACTGTTTCGGTTGTCGGTCAGACACCAACGGGCACTCCTTATAACCCGAACGCACTAGTCCCCCACGTAAATTTGCTAAACGGCGCAGGAACGCTGATCGACGATACCGACAACATTGGCTACACGAATTCCGGCCTGATGTTTACGGCAACCACCACTGGTGATTACTACGTCTCGATTTCCGATTATTTTGGCAGTTACACGGGCAGTTACGAAGTCGAGATCAAGGACGCCAACTTCACAACTGATGATATCGCTGATCATTTAACAAAAGGTTTCTGGCAGAGCACAAATCGGGATACGCACGCATTCGACATCTCTTCGGACGTTGTTATCACCTACAACATCGCCGCGTTGAATGCAGATGGGCAGGCGCTTGCCCTTGCTGCGATGGAGGTTTGGTCGGATGTTTCGGGACTTGTTTTCAGCGCTTCGGGCGGAGCAGCCGATATCGTCTTTACGCAGGATCGTGATCCCAGTGACGGCAGCCGCACAGCCTATGCAACATATTCTGCAACCGGCCAGACAACCACCAGCTCGCTGGTCAACATTTCCGACAATTGGATATCATACTACGGAACGGCAGTCGGGGGATACGGTTTCCAAACCTACATACATGAGATCGGCCATGTTCTCGGTCTCGGGCACGCAGGCAACTACAACGGCAGCGCAATTTATTCCCTTGATGGTGCTTCAAATCACTACCTTAACGACAGTTGGCAATCGACAGTCATGTCCTACTTCGACCAAACTGAAAATCTGGACGTGAATGCAGATAAAACATATATCGTTATGCCCGGTATTGCCGATATCGTCGCGATCCAGAACCTTTACGGCACCGCGACACCGGTTCACAACGCAGGCGACACCACTTATGACCTAGACGGCTCCAATACCCCGTTCGCCACAAGCGGGCTAAGCCAAAGCGGCAATCCCATCATGCAAACCCTGTTTGACACCGGTGGCACTGACAGCTTCGATGCGTCGCTGAGCGCGACTTATAACAAATTTTATATGGAGTCCGAAATCTTCTCCAACGTAGGCGGGTACGACGGGAATATCGTAATTGCGCGCGGAACTGTCTTGGAAAATTATCACGGTGGTAGCGATATCGACGAAGTATATGGAAATGCAGTCTCCAACACCATTTTCGGAAACGACGGATGGGATGACCTTTATGGTGGCTCTGGTACAGATCACCTCTATGGAGGAAACCACAATGATTACCTCACCGGCGGTGCAGACGCAGACATGCTTTTTGGTGGCGCTGATTTCGATTATGCCGATTATGTCATGTCATCTGCAGGTGTCACAATCCGGCTTTGGAACGGAACCGGAACCGGCGGTGATGCAGAAGGCGATATACTGGACGGCATCGAAGGTATCCTCGGATCGGGTCTCAGAGATGTTTTGATCGGCGCGGCAGGGATCTCAAATAAATTATTCGGGAACGGTGGCGATGACTACATCAACGGCCTGTCCGGCGGCGGAGCTTTCTACGGCGGGACCGGGAACGATCACTTCATTGGCAACACCGGCGCCGAAGAATTTAATGGATTCACGGATACAGACCACATTGACTATTCCGGAAGCAGTTCAGGCGTTACAGTAAAATTCTGGAATGGCACGGGACTAAATGGCGACGCCGACGGCGATACCTACGACGCGATCGAGAACGCGACCGGATCCGCCCATAAAGACTATCTGATCGGCGCAAATGCTGTCGACAATGCCCTGTTTGGCGGCGCGTCTGATGACCTTCTAAAAGGCCTGACCGGCGACGACACCCTGAACGGTGGCGCAGGCGCAGATACTCTGGAAGGGGATGGCGGGAATGATACGGCCGATTATTCCGACAGCACATCCCGCGTCATTATCCGGCTTTGGAACGGCACCGGCAGCCTTGGTCACGCCGAAGGCGATACACTATCGGGCATCGAAGGCGTAATCGGATCCAATTACAATGATGCCCTGATCGGCAGTAACAGCCAAGGCGACTCCTTAAGCGGAGGTAATGGAAACGACTATATCGACGGACTGGGCGGTAACGATTATATGGGCGGCGGTTACGGCAACGATACGATTATCGGGGGACTGGGAAGCGATACGATCGACGGCGGAGCGGGTGAAGACACTGTGGACTACAGTGCAATGACCGGCAACATCACCGTTCGGCTCTGGGCTGGAACCGGCGCGGGTGGTGACTCGCTTACGAACATCGAAAATGCATTCGGGGGCAGCGGCAACGACTATCTGCTCGGTTCCAACGGCGTAGCAAACTTCCTGAAAGGCAATGCCGGAACAGACAACATTTTCGGCTTGAGCGGTGACGACGATCTGGAAGGCGGTGCCGGCGCAGATAATCTGTATGGCGGCAGTGGCATAGATTTCGCAATGTACACCGGCAGCGCTGCGGCGGTGACGGTCAAACTGTGGAACGGGACTGGCAGCGGCGGCGATGCCGCGGGTGATGTTCTGGACAGTATCGAAGGTGTTGTCGGATCAAACCATAATGACGTGCTGATCGGTAGCCAACCCTTGGGTGATACACTGGACGGCGGCGCTGGCCGAGACTTCATCAACGGACTGTCCGGCGACGATGAACTCTTTGGCGGCAGTGGTGATGACACGCTTGTCGGGGGCACCGGCAGTGACATAATAGTCGGAGGCAGCGGCCGTGACACTGTCGACTTCAGTTCGGCCTCGTCCGGCGTCACAGTCAAGCTTTGGAACGGAACCGGAACCAGTGGCGAGGCGGCAGGCGATCTCTATTATGATATCGAAAACATCAAAGGTTCAGGTTACAAGGACTATCTAATCGGATCGAACGAGGAAGATAACACCATTATCGGTGGCGCCGGCGACGACCTGCTGAACGGACTCAGAGGAAATGACGTTTACGACGGCGGCAGCGGAGCTGATATTTTTGCCTTCTCCGTCGACGGTGGTCAGGACAAGATTCTGCACTTTGAGGACACAATCGATATTGTCGACCTGACCGGGTCATTGTCCTTCTCGGATCTGTCTCTAAGCAGCATTGCCGGCGGTGTAAGAGCGGCTGTCACTAGCAGCGCTTCCCATTATATTGACCTGCTCGGCGTCAGTATTGCCGATGTTTCAAGTAACGACTTCATGTAACTGACAGCCCCCTCACTCAAGAAGACGGAATTTTAGACACTTCTTTTCGTGTCCCCCCTTGCACACTGCAAGCGGGGACACTACCTCATTCGGAAATGCCTGAATAACAAGAGTGGGGTAAACCTTGGGCCAATCAATGATTTTCTTGCTGGCGGCCCTTCCCCTGTGTCTCGCCGTTGTTGTGGTGTCTGCCGGATTTTTCGTAAAAGGCGCAGTGTCCATTGCACACCGCCTGTCGGTTCCGGAATTTCTTGTCGGTTCGGTCATCGTGGCCATCGGCACCTCGGCCCCCGAAGTCGCTATTAACGTTTCTGCGGTACTGGAAGGCGCCGGGGACATTGTGATCTCCAACATCGTCGGATCCAACATTGTGAACATTGGTTTGGGCGTTGGTCTTGCCGGTTTCATGCTCAGCTTTGATCGGGCCAGACCTGAATATATGACAAGTATCTTCGTCGGTCTGCTTGGTACTCTTGCCTTGCTTGCAAATACCATCCTGACCAGCAACGGAATGGTATCCTCCCGTTTCAGCCTGCTGTATTCCGTGCTGATTCTGGCCGCTTTCGCCTATTACATGTACAGTTCGATCAAGAACGCTGACGGCTCTGACGATGAGGAAATCGACGCGGGCGCCCCGCTCTGGCTCGCGCTGGTCTTTGTGGTCGGTGGTGCTATCTCTATGGCGTTCTTTTCCGATCTGGCCGTGCAATTCGCGGTATCCCTGTCCCAAAGCATGGGGATTTCCGAAGCCGTTATCGGTGCAACCGTAATTGCGGCGGGGGGCAGCCTTCCGGAGGTGTCTTCCTGTATCGCGGCGGCGCGGATCAAACGGCCCAATCTGATCCTTGGCAACATAGCTGGCAGCCAGATTTTCAACGTACTCGGTATTCTTGGCATATCCGGCCTGATCCGCCCGTTTGAGTACTCCACTGTGCTCTGGGTCGATATGGCAGTTCTGATCGGAATGACGCTGATCCTGCTGGCCTGTATCCGCTTTTTCGCTCTGCGCCGCTATATCGGGACACTGCTGTTCGGCTCCTACGCCTGTTACGCAGGGTATCTGGTTTATATTTCGACCTAACCCATCGGAATTCCGGGTGCCTTTCAACATTTGGAAGATCGCCCAAGGTGGAAGCCTTGCGCGACCGGAGCAATGCAATTTGCCCAAATTCCGGGCAAGCAATCCCAGTCAACTTGTGCGCAAACAAAAACAGCCTCAAAAGTTGTGCTCTACCTGCAACGAACACCGGCTGAATAGCGGCAAGTTTTCCCCTCTTGGGTCGTAGTTAGGCCTCATTTATTTAGCATATCTCGCACAAAGACCGCCAAGAAAGCTACCATATGTTAACCGTATTACATTCAATGCATTCCGAACACGATATCGCACTGGTGCTCCTTGCGGCCTTATTATGCACCTTCGGTAGCTGGGTTGTTGCAAGCTTGTATAGACATGCCCTGGCACGACCAAAAGCACAGGCTGTTATTTGGTATTTTGTAGCTGCCACTACAGCGGGCATCGCAATTTGGTGCACACATTTCATTGCGATTCTAGCCTATCAGCCACACGCGCCAGTCAACTTTAACCTGCAACTGACCTTCGCTTCTCTGATGATTGCGATCTTTGGCTGTACGATTGGTATCCTGATCGCCGGTATGTTCAAAACCAAAGCCACTACGATGATTGGCGGGACAATATTCGGATTGTCCGTTTCTGCCATGCACTACACAGGCATGATCGCCTACCGTGTCGACGGGATCATAGCATGGGACCAGTCCTATCTGATCACTTCAGTCATCCTTTCGGTATTGCTGTCCACACTGGCCTTGTTCCTTGGCAGCAAACAACGCAAACGCAGCACAGAACTAATGACTGGTGCGCTCAGTCTCGCAATCATTGCGCTGCATTTCACCGGCATGGCCGCGTTTCAGTTGATTCCTATCGAATTCTCGGCGGAATACACCAACCCCGGCGAATTCAAACTGATCGCCTTTGTGATTGCTGGCACAGCAACCCTGATCGTTTTGGGCGGTCTGTTCACCTATTTCATCGAGAACCGCACCAGAATGGAAAGCATCGAGGAGCTCCGCAAGGCACGGGATGAAGCCGAAAGCGCAAGCCGCGCGAAATCCGAATTCATGAGCGTTCTCAGCCACGAACTACGCACCCCCCTGACGATCATCATCGGCTACGCCAGTATCCTGTCTGGTATTAAAGAAAAAACCACCAGCAAGCTGAAGCCCGGCGAACCGATCACCGAAACCCATTTCAATACTGTCGGGGATCAGGCACAGCTTTACGGGAAAAGGGTGAAAGTTGCCGGCAAGCACCTTCTGACGATTATTAACGAAATCCTCGATTACACCAGCATCGAGCTGAACGACATCAAGCTGGACAAAACCACTTTCGCCCCCCGTGATGTTCTTGTGGAAGTCGAAGACCAGTTCAAAGGCCTTGCGAGCGAGAAAAACGCGGTGCTTGAGACTGAGTGGGACAACATGACAGTTCGGGCCGATCGCAGCCGCTGTCAGCAGATTCTGATCAACCTGATTGGCAATGCGCTGAAATTCTCACAGGCTTCGAAAATCACGATCCGCGCCAAACAACAAGGCACTGGCTTCCGGTTCGAGGTGGAAGACAACGGTTGCGGCATACCGGAAAAAGATCTGCAATTGATATTTCAGGCTTTCACCCAACTGGAATCCTCTGACAACCGCAAGGAAGGTGGAACAGGTCTTGGTCTATCGATCAGCAAGAAGCTCTCGATTGCCCATGGTGGGGACATCAGGGTCGAAAGCGAAGTCGGTACGGGCACGAAATTCTCTGTCACCATACCGGACAGCCTTATTGTAGAAAAGGCAGGCGCGCAGATCGAGGACAGCGGTTACAAGGGGAATGCCTTCACTGCTGCGGCCTAAGACGCCCTCCCCCAAAACTGTTTGGGCAACAGAATAAACCGTGGTCTGGTTGCCCGCCCAAACGTGTTTATCTTAAATACGGACGCAGATTGCGTCGAACAGTCAGCTTAGCTGCACGCCCCGCCGCGCTGCCAGATCGACCACATATTGCCATGCCACCCGACCGGAGCGATTGCCCCGCGTCTGCTGCCACTCGATCGCTTCAGCGCGCAGCTCTTCGTCTGGAATCTCGATGCCATATTCATCGCAATAGCCCCGGATCATGGCAAGATACTGGTCCTGATCACAGGGATGAAAGCCGAGCCACAGCCCGAAACGGTCCGACAGGGAGACTTTTTCCTCAACTGCCTCGGACGGATTGATCGCGGTGGAACGTTCGTTTTCAATCATGTCACGCGGCATCAGGTGGCGCCGGTTCGAAGTGGCATAAAAGGCCACATTCTCGGGGCGTCCTTCTATTCCGCCGTCAAGCACCGCCTTGAGCGATTTATAATGGGCGTCATCATGACCAAAGCTCAGGTCATCACAAAACAGCAGAAACCGCTCCGATGCAGCCCTCAAAACATTCAGCAGACGGCCGATTGACGGCAGATCCTCGCGCTGGACTTCCACCAGCTTCAAACCGCCCACCTGCCGGTTTGCCTCTGCATGGGCCGCCTTAACCAGAGACGATTTCCCCATGCCCCGCGCGCCCCACAACAGGACGTTGTTCGCAGGAAGGCCACGGGCGAATTGCAGCGTATTTTCCATCAGAATGTCACGGGAACGGTCGATCCCCACCAGTAGACCGATCTCCACCCTGTTCACCTTAGCGACCGGTTCCAGCCGGTCTGGCCCAACGTGCCAGACAAAAGCATCCGCCTGCGAAAAATCAGGTGCCGGCATCGGGCGCGGGCTGATCCGCTCCAGTGCTTCGGCAATGCGGGTCAGCGCGTCTAACTCACTCATAACTTATTCCATGTCTTCGGGGTGTCGTTCCATTGTGCCATCTTCGGCCATTCCGTCTTCACGCAGGCGTTCTTCCTGCTTGCGCTCGACCATGATGACCAGCCAGATCGAAATCTCGTAAAGCATGTAAACCACGACGAACAGGATCATCTGGGTAATGACATCCGGCGGCGTCACAACCGCGGCGAGGACAAGAATACCCACAACCGCATATTTGCGCACCGAACGCAAACCCGCAGAACTGACCAGACCGGCCATGCCCATCAGGGTCAACAGCACGGGCAACTGGAAGCAGATCCCAAAGGCGAAGATGAATTTAAGCGTAATATCAAGGCTTTCCTTGATAGACGGCAAGATGACGGTTTTGATTTGTGACGGGTCCTGCGCCATAACATCCGCATCATCGCCCGCCACGGCATCCGCAAGGGCCGGTATGATGTCTGCAAATCCCACAAAAAACCGCATCGCCAGCGGTGTCACGATGTAATGGGCAAATGCCGCACCAAGCAGGAACAACAATGGCGAGGCGATCATGAAGGGAAGAAAGGCGCCCTTCTCGTTCTTGTAGAGCCCCGGTGCCACGAATCGCCAGAGCTGATAGCCCACCACCGGAAACGCCAGCATAAAGCCCCCCAGAAAGGAAATGCGGAAGAAGGCAAAGAATTTCTCTTGAGGCGAGGTGAAAATCAGCGTCGGGTCCTGACCGTATTCAATCAGGATTTTCGCCAAGGGCCGCACCAGAAAATCCAGCAGCGGATCGGCGAAGTAAAAGGTAATCATCACGCCGGCAAGCAGCGCGTAAACGCAATAAATCAGCCGGTTGCGCAACTCTGCCAGATGCTCGATCAATGGGGCCGAGCTGTCTTCAATTTCATCCGTGCTCATGATTTGGTCCCGGCCGCCTTACTGGTTGTCTTGGATGCAGTCTTCTTTGCTGCAGCGGTTGTTTTTGTTGCATTGGCCTTTGCCGTGCCGGACTTCGCAGCCGCAGACTTTGCCGGAGCTTTCGCCGCAGTCGTGCTCTTGGCTGCAGGCTTCTTCGCTGCCGTTTTTTTAGGGGCAGCAGGCTTTTTCGCGGCAGGCTTCTTGGCAGCGGGCTTTTTCGCCGGCGCTTTCTTTGCGGGCGCTTTTACCTTGGCCGGAGCCGCCGACTGAACCGGTTCTCCGACCACTTCGGAATTCTCCACTTCCGGCGCAGACTCGGGCGGCCATTTCGTTGCCGCCTTGTTCGCCTCTGCTACAGCCGCCTCACGGCGGGCCTTTTCAGCTGCGGCGTCAACCTTCTCGGGCTCGAAATTCTTCTGATAGTCCTGAAAAGACTTGGTCGCATCATCCAGACCGAGGTTTTTCATTGAAGTGACGCTTTTAAGATCAGAGGCGATTTCATTCACCCCCGTGCCATCCGCCGCCTGTTCCATAGCGCGCTGGAAGTCACGGGCCATACCCCGTGCCTTACCCACAAACTGACCGACTTTGCGGAACATTTGCGGCAGGTCTTTTGGCCCGACCACGATCAGCGCAACCACGCCGATCACGATCATTTCAGCCATGCCAATATCAAACATGCAGGCGCTCCGCGCTTGTTAGACTGAAGGTTTGTCTTTTTCAGGTGTCACATCTTTGGCGTCTTCGGAAGAAGCAGATTCCAGTTCTTCCTTGCCTTCAGCCACGCCTTTTTTGAACGATGTGATGCCTTTGCCCACTTCGCCCATCAGGTTGGAAATCTTGCCACGCCCGAACAGGACCAGCACGACAACGGCGATCAGCAGGAGGCCGGGAAGGCCGATGTTTTGAATGAACATTGGTGTAGGTAGCATTTTTTGTCTCCGAGTGCGACGCGATCCCTTTCGCGTCAGTGCAGTACCACACACATTTATGGGGTTTCACCGGGTGTTTCAAACCCCCAAACACCCCCGATCACGGGGATTTTCCCCAAATCTTCTATCAGATCGCGCCACTTTGGGGTGCGCTTGCTGGGAACAGGGGTTTTTGAAAGGGATGATCCGGCGTCCGGCGCCGCTTTACGATCCGTTTCCGGATCGCAATACTTCCGAGACAGATCCAGACGATCTGGATCATGGCCGAAGCGAGATTGAAATTCTGGCTTAGTGAAATCAGAACGCAACTTGCAGCCAGTGTATTGAGGCAAAAGAATAAAACACCACGGCTGTCGATCCGCTGAAAAGTCACCAGAGTGTAGTTCGTCATGTAAATCATGAAGCCAACCACACCGATGCCGTTGCACACAAGCGAGAGGGTAGACATTCCATCAATCATTGGAAGCAGGTTGAAATACTCGGGCACGATAGCCTCCGAAGACAAGTGAATGCCCCGAGGTAAACCTGTTTGAAATGCGTAAAAAAGTGACAAAAATCACAGTTCAAAACGCTTTCACGCTTTTGCCATCAAAGCCTGTCACTTCTCACGTTTCTATCACGGCGGCTTGACAGCGACAGGATCGCGCCGTCAGGTTTTGGGAAACACGAAACACCGGTCGCGCCGCATCGACAACCACAAGGGACGGCCCCGTTCTGGCAGAAACACACCGGGAACAGTGACCTGTAGTTGCGATCCGTCGTAATCCATCGTGAATTCCACCAGCGAGTAATGCCCCAGATACCGTGCCCGGCTGACAATCCCCCGTGCCGGTGTGCCCTCTTTGGTGGTCGGATTGGGTCCACGCCCGTCCCGATCGAAATCAAGCCGCAGGTGTTGCGGACGGATGATGATTTCGACTTCATCCCCGTCGTGGCTCCCCGGCACCAGAAACTGGCCAAACGGCGTATTGGTCAGCGCATTTTTCACAACCCCTGATACGACGTTGATATCAGAGAAGAACGCCGCTGCGGCCTTGTCCACAGGCGCATTATAGATGTTGTAGGGTGCGCCCATCTGCACCACCTGCCCGTCCCGCATCAGGGCAATCTTGTCAGCCATGCGCATCGCTTCAACCGGTTCATGGGTCACCAGCAGGACCGCTGAACCTTCGTCTTTCAACAATTCCAGCGTCGCATCGCGCACATCATCGCGCAGTCGGTCGTCCAGACCGGAAAACGGCTCGTCCATCAACAGAACACGGGGTTTGGGGGCAAGTGCACGGGCCAGTGCCACGCGCTGCTGCTCACCGCCTGACAATTCGTGCGGGTATTTCCGGTTGTACCCCGCAAGATCAACACGATCCAACAAGTCGTTGATACGCCGCTCTTTTTCTGCCTTCGCCCCACGCAAGCCGAAGCCTACGTTGCCTGCTACGTCCAGATGGGGAAACAGCGCAAAATCCTGAAACATCAACCCGATAGAGCGGTTCTCCGGCTCCTGATGATGACGGTCATCCGAAACCACTTCTCCGTCAATCAACACTGTGCCACTGCTCTGCCGATCCACCCCGGCGGCAATACGCAACGTTGTGGACTTACCGCATCCGGACGGACCAAGCAGGCAAATCACCTCTCCCGCGTCGAGTGTCAGGGACACATCTGCGACAGCCTGCTGTCCACCGAAACGGCGGGTGATATTCTGTAACTCCAGACGCGGAGGAATTCGGGGGGGATCTTGGACGGCCAAAGGGCACTCCGCTGTGATTAACCACTGAATTTTGTCAGATAACAGCGCTAAGCCGCTACAGCAAGGCCACTTTGGTTCAAGCCTGCGTCAGATTGAATTCTCCGGTCCCGCATATCACACCGTTTATTTGCAGTTTCAGCCGCTGAATACCGGGATAAAGCCTGTAAGTCGTCGCATCGCCGCGCAACCTGTGCTTCTTGCTGACAGTGACGGATTGACCTGCTTTCAAAGACACCTGCTTCAGCTTGAAGACTTTGGCCCGATGGCTGCCATCAGCCTTTAGGAACTCCAAGACGTAATCGACCAACAGCACCGCGTCCGCTTCTGCCTTCAAATGCACGTCAAACTCCAGCGCATCCCCAATGGCGACTTCCGGCGTTCTGACCCGCACCTCCGGTTGGTTGATTGGCGGTGCAATCTGGTAACCCAACAGTTCCAAAGCGCCCCGATGCCCCTGCTTGACCAGCCCGCGCAGGGCGTGACGTGTCATCCAGTCCATCTCTTTTGCCGATTGCTTACCCTCGGCGCGCCAGCGTGCAAGGCGCGACACCACCAGCTCTGCGTCAATTTTTGCGATATCATTGAGATGGTTAGCCACCGATCGCGTCACGTATCGCGTGGGGTCGCTATAGAGCCGGTCCAATAACTCAATCGGCGCGAGATAATTCAAAGCAATCTTGCGGCCCCATGGCAAACGCGGCCGCGTCCCCTCGCTCACCAACCGGCGCAAATGGTAATTTCCGTCCTGCATCCAATCCTGCATGACCTGCATGACAAGCGCTTCGTGGGCGTTCAGGAAATCCCGTATCGCGTATTCCATCGAAAAACGTTTGGTTAATGCAGCAAGTGTGACAAGCGCGCGTTCCGGCTTGTCTATCCCCTTTTTCGCAACAAACGCTCCCAAGGGTGCGAATATGAAATCGCCAAAGTCATCGTCGGTTTTCATCGGATCAAGCTCGGGCGGAAGTGCGCGCTCGATCAATGCCGCCGCCGATTCAAACTCTGCCGGAAGATAGAAGGTAAGAACCTCGGCAATGTGATCAATTCTTTGCTTCAGTTCCAGTTCCGGTAAAGCAACCATGACATCCCGCTCGAAACCGGCCTTGTCAAACCCGCCATCTGCCCGCGCAAATAAATCTCCAAGATAGGCTACTTTTTCCTTGTTGAATAAAGCATCCTTCAAACTGAACCGCGTCTCTGCCATTCCCGTTCCCGCTTCAATGTTCCCCAAATACTCAAAATCCGGCCGCGCAGCACGCAGCCGGATCTTCATATTAACCAGCGCTGCTGCCAGAACATGACAGCACATTCCGGCTTACATGGTGGAATTTACCGCGCCCCCGTCGAGCAGGATGTTCTGGCCGACGATAAACCCGGCGTGCTGGGAACAGAGAAACGCACAGGTTGCACCAAATTCCGCTGCCGTTCCATAACGGCGGGCCGGAATGGTTTCGCAGCGTTGGGCCTTGGCTTCCTCGGCGCTGATCCCCTGCTGGCTCGCCACCCCGTTGTCGAGCGACACCGCACGATCTGTCGCGTGGATACCGGGTTGCAGGTTGTTGATGGTCACACCTTTCGGCGCCACCTGACGGGAGGTTCCCGCAACATAGCCTGTCAGCCCCGCGCGGGCAGAGTTGGACAACCCCAGAACAGCAATAGGGGCCTTAACGGATTGGGATGTAATATTCACCACACGTCCCCAGCCCTTGTCCATCATAGCAGGCAAACAGGCTTTCATCATCGCAATAGGCGCCAACATGTTGGAATCCAGTGCCTTAATGAAATCCTCACGATCCCAATCGCTCCACATACCGGGTGGCGGCCCACCTGCGTTGTTGACCAGAATATCCACCTCTCCCGCCGCCTTCAGAACCGCCGCGCGGCCCTCTTCGGTGCTGATGTCCGCGGCGACCGCTGTCACTTCCACCCCGTGCGCCCGCAGCTTTTCCGCTGCTTCTTGCAACGGACCTTCGGATCGGGCGTTGATCACCAGATCAACTCCGGCCTCTGCCAGCGCCTCGGCACAACCGAAACCCAAACCCTTGGAGGCAGCGCAGACAATCGCGCGTTTTCCTTTAATTCCCAAATCCATCTTCGAATCTCCTCATTTCGCGTTGGTCACAAACTACGAAGACTGGCGCGGTAACACAATCACAGGCTACGCGATCGCCAGCAGTTCCGCTTTCTTTGATCGGCGGTCCGTCGCTCTTATTGACAGGCAAACCAACGCGCGCTTGCAGTGCACTGCATTGTGCCAAATAACACCGCCAGTTCCCCGAAATTCCGGTAAAGTGAAAGCCCGATGCCCCGTTTGTTTCATACCTTGTTAGCAGGCCTCAGCCTGAGCGGACTGGTGTTTCTTGCGGCCTGCACCGATGGAGAGCATCCTGCACCGCCCCGTTCTACAACCCAAGCCGCGTCCAGCGTGCCCGTGCAACGAAACGTGTTGCTGAGCGAAGGGCTCATCCGCTTTGCCCGCGTGCACAAACGTTTGCTCCCCGTGGCAAAGCGGGCATGTCAAAACGCCCATCCCGAACAGGAAGCTGCGCGCTGTGCCTTTCAGTTCGTGGTTGCGCTTGATCGCGGCAATCCGCCTGACGCCAAGTTTACACGGGACGGCTCGGGGCGGCCGGTGATCATCTTCAACCATGCCATGGTAAAGTTTTTGAAAACTGACGACGAGTTTGCCTTGGTCATGGCCCACGAAATGTCCCACCAGATCGCCCGCCACATCACCCGTGGACAGGAAGAAGTGCTGCGCGGAGCAATGAACAGTGCTAAAACCGCCAAAGCAGAGGGCCGCGACGTCAATCAGGCAGCCCGCAGCGGGGCGCAACAGGCTCTGGCCTCTTATACCAAACAGTTTGAATTCGAAGCCGATCGTAACGGAACCATTTTGATGATGGAGGCGGGGTATACCCCAGACGATGCCATCACACTTTTGAACCGGCTGCCCAAATCGTCCGAGCGAACCAGCCGCCATCCGGCAGATCCCGAACGGATCGACAGAGTGCGCAGGCTCGCACAACAGATCCGGGCCAGCCGCTCGACAGGGCGCAAGGTGCCTTTGCTGTTCTGACCGGTTTTTACCCACTCCGGGGGCAAAAACCCTGACCGGCGCATTTGAACCACCGAATTTATTGACAGGACGCCCCTGCCCGCCGCAAGGTTTCCTTCAAGAAAATTCAGGAGTCTTTCATGCCCGACGGTCAACCACTCGTTTCCTTTGAAAATCTGCGGGTGGAGTTTGATACAAACTCCGGCGTTGTCGTCGGGGTTGAGGATGTGAGCTTTCACATTAATCCGGGGGAAACCGTTTGTGTGGTCGGCGAAAGCGGCTCCGGCAAGTCCGTCTCTTCCCTGTCGCTGATGCGCCTGATTGAATACGGTGGCGGCAAGATCGCTTCTGGCAAACTGAATTTCACGGCTGCTGACGGCACTGTTAATGATCTGACCGAAGCGGATGCCGATTTGATGCGCACGATTCGGGGCAACCAGATCGGGATGATCTTTCAGGAGCCGATGACCTCGCTCAATCCGGTTTTCACAGTGGGACGGCAATTAACCGAAGGCTTGCGGGTGCATAAAAAAATGTCCCGTGACGCGGCCGAGGCCCGCGCTCTGGAACTGTTGAAACGTGTGCGCATCCCCGAACCGGAAAGGCGCTTGACGCAATACCCCCACGAATTATCCGGCGGGATGCGCCAGCGTGTGATGATTGCCATGGCACTGGCCTGTGAGCCACGCCTGCTGATCGCGGACGAGCCGACCACTGCGCTGGATGTAACAATTCAGGCCGAGATTCTCTCGCTTATCAACCGGTTGAAGGAAGAAACCGGCACGGCGGTCCTGTTCATCACCCATGACATGGCGGTCGTCGCGCAAATGGCGGACCGCGTTGTGGTGATGTTCCGTGGCAATCTGGTCGAAGAAGGCCCTGTAGCCGAAATCTTTAACAATCCCAAAGAGGAATACACCCGCGCGCTGCTGGCTGCTGTACCGAAACTGGGTGAAATGGCAGGCAAGCCCAATCCCGAACCGATGGCGATTATGGGCGAAACCCGCGCCGAGCCGCCCAAACCGATTATTGCCGGCACAGAAACTCTGCTTGAGGTCAAAAACCTGATCACCCGTTATCCGGTGAAGGGTGGACTGTTACGCCGTACCGTGGCCAACGTGCACGCGGTTGAAGATGTTTCCTTCACCCTGAAACGGGGCGAAACCCTGTCTTTGGTCGGGGAAAGCGGCTGCGGAAAATCCTCGGCGGGACGGTCTGTATTACGCCTTGAAGAACCTCTGAGCGGGGAAGTCATTATCAACGGGGTGAACATTCTGGATATGAACGGGGCCGACCTCCATGAGGCACGGCGCAATATGCAAATGATTTTTCAGGATCCTTTTGCCTCGCTCAACCCGACCCGCAAGGTCGTGGATCAGGTAATCGAACCGATGATCAACTATGGCATTGGGAAAAAAGGCGAAATGCGCGAACGGGCGCGGCAGTTGTTTGACCGTTGCGGGCTGAACGAAACCTTCCTTGACCGCTACCCCCACGAATTTTCCGGCGGTCAGCGCCAGCGCGTTGCCATTGCCCGCGCCCTTGCGCTGAACCCCAAGCTGATCGTAGCAGACGAGGCGGTCTCCGCGCTTGATGTTTCGGTGCAGGCTCAGGTTCTGAACCTGATGATGGAGCTTCAGTCAGAACTGGAGCTGTCCTATCTGTTCATCAGCCACGATATGGCCGTGGTCGAGAGGGTTTCCCATCAGGTTGCGGTTATGTATTTGGGGCGCATCGTTGAAATCGGCCCGCGTGCCGCAATCTTTGAAAATCCGCAGCACGATTATACACGCACCCTGCTGTCCGCAGTGCCGCGCCCCGATCCAAACGACCGCCAGATTGACAAGGAACTGAATTTCAAACCTATTCCGAGCCCGATTTTTCCGGTGGACTACATCCCCCCACCCTCCCGCTATCGGGAGGTTTCACCCGGTCATCGGGTTCTTGAGGATCTGCAGTAATATCGGGCTGGATTGTATGCCACGCCGCTCATGGCGTTGGCCGTAGTACTCTTTACGCGACACCAGAAACTTCGGCCAACGCCCCCGAGCACGACACCGCTTCGGGTATTCCCTTCTTGACGGTCTAAAGGGTGAAAACAACGCCGTTTACGTGAATTGCATGGGTTGTTTCGTGAATGGATCGGGCTGGAGATTAGCCAGAGGATAATACAATTCAAAGTTGTATCCCTTGCCATACTTTGTTTTCTCCACAATATTACAATGTATTAGCCTGAAATCAGGGCCTTTTCAGATACGCGTATCCCAAATCACCTCAATGATTACGTGCCACAATAAATTGAATTCGAGTTTACAAGCGCATGACCGTTTTTCGTGAAAACCCACTCTCTTTACACTTTCTTAAACGGGTGTTTTTCGCTGCGCAGCGCCGTGTTTCCCATCCGGCAACGCTCATAATCATGATTGGTGCTACCATAATCTGCACCCTGATCGGGCCGTTTGACACCTACCGGCAGGACACCTTTGTATTTCGTTTGTATTTCTGGGGCGCAATCGTTCTGACCTCGACCACCTACGGATGTCTGGTGTCTGTGTGGACGAATCTGGCGTTTAGACATCTTCCTTACTGGCAGCGAACCTTGCTGAACCTGCCTGTATTTGCGCTGCCATTTTCTTTTGTAAGCTGGGAATTTTCGAGCCTGTTTTATCCCCGTGACGTGATGCCCCATCCGATGGTGGTGCTATTTCTGGTGGCCGCGGTGGATTTGTTCGTACACGCCTGTATCTGGATAAGCGGTAGCACGGTCAAGACGCGTGAAAATCACCTCCAGCGCCCTGAAACGGTAGTCGCGCCCGAAACATCAGCGGCCCCCGAAGAATCCGGAGAGCCCGCCGCGGAGCCGGAAAACATCTCGGGCGAGTGTACGTTCTTGCGCAGGCTCGGTCCGAACGGCGGCAGCTATCTCATCCGGCTGGCGATGAACGATCACTACATAGAGGCGCACACCGACACTGGTATTCACATGCTCTACATGAGGTTTGGAGACGCAGTCGCCGAGCTCAACCCCGCAAACGGAGCTAAGGTTCACCGTTCTCACTGGGTACGTTTCTCAGAGATCATCGACGTGGAACGCGACGGCCAGAAAGTATCACTTGTGATGTCGGACGGTGTATCTGTTCCGGTATCGCGCAGTCACAAGACCTTTCTACAGGAAAAGGGTATTATATAGCCCCGCCATCGTGAGCCTTCCGGATCACGGCGAGACTACGTTCCACCTCCTCCGCCAGATCTGCAGCTTCCTCCGTCTGTCCGTTTTCGCCACTGCGCAAATCCTTCAGCTTCAGTTTCAACATATCCTCGATCAGGGAATAGTCCTTTGGCCCCGCTGCCTCTGCATCCCAGTGGGATTTTACCAATCCGGATTGCAACGCGTGCCAGTAAATCCGCAGGATGGAGTTGATCCGCGCCTCAAACCCTGTTCCGAATTTACGAAACCATTTGAGCATGTCATCATCCAGACTTAGCGTGATTTCCGATTTTTCCGGCGCGACAGGATGCAACAGCGGAATTTCATTCCATCCCTGTGGTAACGATCCCTTAACCCAATGCTGTTGGAAATCACTTTGCAATCGCTTCAGTTCGTAAACAAGATTTGCATGTGCGGTGTCCTGGGCTTTCGTGGTCAAGGGGCGTCTCCTTTATCGTGCAGCTTATTAAACTTTAGCCAAATTCAGTTAACAGGCCCTCGCCGCGGCGTACCCTTCGCCGGAAAGCAGACTAATCCTGCATAAATGCCACTGCCCCAACGCTGTTTTCTTGCCACGCCTGCAAAGCTTAACTATACGCACACGCATGTTAGATCGCACCTCAAACCAGCCCGTGTTGCCGCCGGAAATCGACCGTCGCCGCACCTTCGCAATCATCTCGCATCCCGATGCGGGTAAAACCACGCTGACGGAAAAATTTCTGCTTTATGGTGGTGCGATCCAGATGGCCGGACAGGTGCGCGCCAAGGGTGAAGCCCGCCGCACCCGTTCTGACTTCATGCAGATGGAGAAAGACCGCGGGATTTCGGTGTCCGCTTCGGCCATGTCCTTCGAGTTCCGCGACTACTGGTTCAATCTGGTGGACACCCCCGGCCACTCCGACTTTTCCGAAGATACTTACCGGACGCTCACCGCAGTGGACGCCGCTATTATGGTAATCGACGGGGCTAAAGGGGTCGAAAGCCAGACGCAAAAGCTGTTTGAAGTCTGTCGTATGCGCGACATGCCGATCCTGACCTTCTGTAACAAGATGGACCGTGAAAGCCGCGAAACTTTTGACATCATTGACGAAATTCAGGAAAATCTGGCAATTGACGTGAGCCCCGCAAGCTGGCCCATTGGTGTCGGACGAGAGTTTATGGGCTGTTACGACCTGTTGAACGACCGCTTGGAACTGATGGATCGCGCCGACCGGAACGTGGTTTCGGATTCGATCAAGATCAGCGGTCTGGACGATCCAAAACTGGCAGAACACGTCCCCGCACACCTTCTGGAAAAGCTGCTCGAAGAAATCGAGATGGCCCGCGAATTGCTGCCGGAACTGGACCATCAGGCATTTCTGGACGGGACAATGACGCCGATTTGGTTCGGCTCTGCGATCAATTCTTTTGGCGTGCAGGAACTGATGGACGGCATCGGCACCTTCGGGCCCAAACCCCAAGTGCGCCCTGCCGCCGAACGGCAGGTCTCACCGGATGAAAAGAAGGTTTCCGGCTTTGTGTTCAAGGTTCAGGCCAATATGGACCCCAAACACCGCGACCGGATCGCTTTTGTGCGTCTGTGTTCGGGCCATTTCAAACGGGGCATGAAGCTGACCCATGTGCGGACCAAAAAACCGATGGCGATTGCCTCTCCGATGCTGTTTCTGGCGTCCGACCGCGAGCTGGCCGAAGAGGCTTGGGCGGGTGATATCATCGGCATCCCGAACCACGGACAGTTGCGCATTGGCGATGCATTGACCGAAGGCGAAGCCCTTCATTTTGCAGGTATTCCCTCTTTTGCGCCCGAGTTGCTGCAATCCGTTCGGGCCACCGATCCGATGAAAGCCAAACATCTCGACAAGGCGCTGAACCAGTTTGCAGAGGAAGGGGCAGCTAAACTGTTCAAACCGGCCATTGGCGCAGGCTGGATCGTCGGGGTTGTCGGAGCCTTGCAATTCGAAGTGCTCGCCAGCCGGATCGAACTGGAATATGGTATTCCCGTCCGTTTCGAGCCGACCCAGTTTACCTCCGCCCGATGGCTGAATGGCCCGAAAGACAAGGTGGACGGGTTTATCAACGTGAACAAGGGCCACATCGCATTTGACCACGATGGCGATCCCGTCTTTATGACCCGTCTGCAATGGGACATTGACCGGGTGGAGCGGGACTATCCCGATCTGAAACTGACCAGCACCAAAGAAATGCTGGTCGTTTAAACAATCGTTTAAACAGTAGTGAATACGGGCTGGACCAGCCCGTGTTCATACCGGCACCCTACCCGCCACCTCCGCTCTATTGCTTCAACTCGTCTTTATCAGACAGAGATTTTCGGCTTTTTGTCGTCTTTGATTTCCATCTTTCCGAGTTCCCGCGAACAATCGATCACAGGATTATGGTAGAGGTCCATTTTCTCTCTCAACGCTTCTTCATCTGCATCTTCCTTGACTTTAAATTGACCAAGTAAGGGCTTTAATGACTTATAAGCCTTAAGAAATTCCTTATTCTTGAGTTTTTTGTTGTTCTTGGCCCAGAGCGAAGCCGCCCCATAGGTCTTGTCCAAGGGCTTGATCATCTTTTCGAATTCGGCGTTCCACTTCTTGATGTCAGGCTTCTTTTCCAGTTGTTTCTTCCAATTGAAAAAAGCCTGATAGTGTTTGTCCTCTTTCCCTTGCAAATCGATAATGGCCTTGGCGGATTTTTCCGCCTTCATCTCATCCCCTTTGATTTCCTGTTTCATTCCCTTGATCTGGCTGTCCGCCTGATCCACCAGTGTTTGCAAATCTTTAACCAGTGCGTTGTAGGAAGCATCGAAGGTCTTTTGAACAATTTTTGCCTTGGGTTTGTATTTATTATAGCTGGCTTTCAGCTTTGCCGCGAAAGCCTTGTGACTGGATTTACATACCGCAACCGCCCCTGTGTAGGGTTCCAGAAATGGTTCCCTGTTACCGTCCCGCGCCATAGCAAACCCGTTAATCAGTTTGTCGGCCTTTTTTAAATTTTCGACCACCCGTTTGTGATCTTTCAAACTGTCAGTGAATTTCTTGTCGATATTCAGCGAGGCATAAGTCTTGGGAAAATCGCTGATCAAAGAGGCATAGGTTTTGCCCCAACTGCCGGACATCAGTCGCATGGTATTTCCTCTGGATAAATAAAAATTTTATTGAATTGCACCTACTATACTACTAACTCCCGTTTGCGGAAATAGCCTGCCACTGTCAGCTTGGTGCGGAAAGTCACGGATTTGGGGATTTTATTGTCAATTTTGCAGCAACAGACCGCGCATTTCGGGCTTATTGTTGCGAAACCAGCCCGCCGCGTTGACTCCTCTGTAAAAACATTTATGTCAGTGCGCAGAGGAACGGGCCCAATACGGGGCCCCAGCCGCAGCCAACTTTGCGGTATGAATCAACGCCGTAACGATAAGGCTCGAATGATAAAATTTTCCGATCTGGACCTGGACCCTAAGGTCCTGAAGGCCATTGATGAGGCCGGGTATGTTTCCCCGACCCCAATCCAAGCTGCTGCAATTCCGCTTGCCCTGCAAGGCCGTGACGTACTGGGCATCGCCCAGACAGGCACAGGCAAGACTGCCAGCTTCACCCTGCCAATGATTACAAAGCTCGCCAAAGGGCGCGCGCGGGCGCGCATGCCCCGCTCTCTGGTGCTCTGCCCCACGCGGGAACTGGCCGCACAGGTTGCAGAGAACTTTGAAGTCTATGCAAAACACCTGAAACTGACGATGGCGCTTCTGATTGGCGGCGTCAGCTTCAAGGATCAGGACCAGAAGATCGACCGTGGCGTTGATGTGCTGATCGCCACTCCGGGCCGTTTGCTCGACCATTTCGAACGGGGCAAGCTGATGCTGAACGGTGTTCAGATCATGGTTGTGGACGAAGCAGACCGGATGCTCGACATGGGGTTCATTCCCGATATCGAACGTATCTTCAAGCTGACACCCTTTACCCGCCAGACGCTGTTCTTCTCAGCAACAATGGCACCGGAAATCACACGGATCACGCAGGAATTCCTGCAAAATCCCGAACGTGTCGAAGTGGCCCGTCAGGCCACAACGGGTGAAAACATCACCCAGAAAATCTGTATGTTCACGCCTTCCAACCGCACTAGCGAAGCCAAGGAAAAGCGCGAGGTTCTGCGGGAGATTCTAAAAGCCGAAGGCGATGCGGTGGATAACGGCATCATCTTCTGCAATCGCAAGTCCAATGTGGATATTGTGATGAAGTCTCTGAAAAAACACGGTTTTGATGCAGGCGCAATTCACGGGGATCTGGATCAGAGCGTTCGGACCAAAACACTGGAAGCCTTTCGCAACGGTGATCTGAAACTGCTTGTGGCTTCGGATGTTGCCGCGCGTGGTCTTGATGTTCCAGCCGTAAGCCATGTCGTTAACTTTGATGTGCCAATCCATTCCGAGGACTATGTCCACCGGATCGGGCGGACGGGCCGTGCGGGCCGCGATGGGAAAGCCATCACAATTTGCGCCCCGTTCGAAGAAAAATACCTCGAAAAAATCGAGGAACTGGTGGAGAAGAAAATCGACCGGATGGAGCAACCTGCCCTTTCCGGTGGAAGTAAATCCCGCCGCAAACCCGATACGCAGGATGAAAAGCCAGCTGCGAAGCCGCAAAAAGCAGAAACCCAGCCTGCAAAAGACAACACCACGCAGAAATCTGACGCCAACCGGAATTCCCGCAGCCGGAACGAGAAAAGCGCTGGCAATGGCAGCCAGAAATCAGACCAACAAAGACGCGGTCGCTCCGAACCGAAAAATCAGGTGGTGGGCATGGGGGATCACGTCCCTGCCTTCTTGATGCGTTCTTTCGACATCAAACGGACAAAGCCTAAGAAATCCGAAGAGCCTCAACCGGTTGAGGAAGAAACGATCACGGATCAGGTCGCTGAAGCCCAACCGGCGGAAGAAAAACCTGTGGCAGAGAAGAAAAAGCGTGCGCCTCGCAAGAAAGCTACGAAGAAAACTGCGCCCAAGGAAGAAACTGTAGAGGTAACGGAAGCACCTGCGGAAATGCCGGCAGAACCGTCCGAGCCAAAGACAGAAGACGCTCCTGTGGAAGACAAAAAGGCAGCTTCCGAACCCGTGGCTGACGAAACGCCAGCAACCGAAGAAGCACCGGCAAGCGAAGAAACAAAATAAGACGCTGCGCTGCAAGTGGCCGTTGTATTCGGCTTAACAAAGATAAAACAAAAAAAAGGCGTTCCGGTCATCCGGAACGCCCTTTTCTTTGCTCTTGGCGTTAGGCCCTAGTCAACCAGCCGGTTGATCAGAACTTTGGCCACAGGTTTCTTCCCGGTAAGATCCTTGCAAACACGAGAGACTGTGCGCAGAACCAGCTTTTCCAACTGTTCGTCGCTCGCAAGCAGGTTACGTTTCGCAGCAGACAGTTCCCCGTCGATCTCGCGTTCCAGAACCTCTTGCAAGGACGGACTGTTGGACGGGGTTTCTGGCAGTCCCAGAACCTCGGCCCAGCTTTCGCCAATCTGCTGGTTGTCTTCCAGTAGCAGGCTGACAACAACCGTACCGCGCATCGCCATACGCATCCGTTCCAGCACAACGCCGTCAAAGGCACCGATCAGACACTTACCGTCCAGATACAGGCGGCCGGTTTCGATATTTTCCACGATCTTTGGCGCATCGCCCCCCAGATCAACCATCGCACCGTTTGCAGCAATGACGGCACTGATGCCTTTCGCTTCGGCCAGTTCAGCGTGCTCTCGTAGGTGACGGTGTTCACCGTGCATTGGCACCAGCATCTTCGGTTTGAAAATGTTGTGGATTTCTTCCAGATCGGGCCGGTTCGCATGGCCGGAGACGTGATAAAGACCGCTGTCATCGTCGATGACTTTCACGCCCATCTCGCTGAAACTGTTGACGATCCTGCCAACGCCGATTTCGTTTCCGGGAATGGTTTTGGAGGAAAACAGGAAGGTATCACCTTCCCGCAGTTCCATACCAAGGTATTTGCCGTTGGCCAGTTGCGCCGAAGCCGCGCGGCGTTCGCCCTGACTGCCAGTAACCAGAAGCATCAGGTTTTCGCGCGGAATATCGCGGGCGTCTTCAATATCGATGGTCGGCGGGAAATTGTCGATCAGCCCCGCGAAATTCGCATAGCCAAGCATCTTTTTCATCGCCCGCCCCAGCACCACAACCGAACGGCCCGAATCTACACCAGCCTGTGCCAGTGTTTTCAGACGGGCGACGTTAGAGGCAAAGGTCGTGGCGACAACCATACCGGTCGCCTCTTTCATCATCTGGGTGATATTGCCGCCCAGACCCGCTTCGGAGCGTCCGGCCAGCGGCGAGAATACGTTGGTACTGTCACAGACCAGCGCCTGAACACCATCCTTGGCAATCTCGCGGTACAGCGCAGGATTATAAGCCTCGCCTACAATCGGATCGGGGTCGAGCTTGAAATCGCCCGTGTGAACGATCCGGCCCTTTGGCGTATCAATCACCAGACCTGAAGCTTCGGGAATGGAGTGGGCAACCGGCATAAAGCCAACCTTGAACGGGCCAAGTTCGACCATTTCGGGAAAGCTGCCGATGACTTCAATCCGGTCGATGTCTTGACCGTGCTCTTCCATTTTCGCACGTGCCACAGCACCGGTGAATTTGCGGGTGTAAACCGGCACGCCCAAGCGACCGTAAAGCAACCCCAAGGCGCCGATGTGGTCTTCGTGGGCGTGGGTAATAAAGATGGCTTCCAGCCGGTCGGCGCGCGCCTCGATATAGGCAGTATCCGCCATGATCAGGTCCACACCCGGTGTGCCGTCCATCGTCGGGAAGGTTACGCCCACATCCACAAGAATGTAGCGTTCCTTCCCTTTCGGGCCGTAACCGTAAAGATACATATTCATACCGATCTCTCCTGCGCCACCCAGCGGCAGGAAGATCAAACGTTCGGATTTACTCATTTATTCGCCTCGGTTTTTATCTGCAATCAGGACGAGCCCGTGCATGGTTAGGTCACCGTCAATACTGTCAAAAAGGTCGGTGCCCCGTTCAAACAGGCCCGCCAGCCCCCCTGTCCCGATAACTCTCATCGGACGGGGATGCTCTTCGCGGATTTTCTTACATACGCCTTCAATCAGGCCGATATAGCCCCAGAACACACCAGCCTGCATACAGACGAGCGTGTTGGTGCCGATTACGTTCTCGGGCATGGTCACATCGATATGGGGCAGCGCGGCAGCGGCTTCGTGCAGCGCTTTGATGGATAGGTTCACGCCGGGCGAGATTACCCCGCCAATATAGGCCCCGTCCTGATCCACAACATCAAATGTGGTGGCCGTTCCGAAGTCTACAACAATCAGGTCGCCGCCATAACGGTCATACGCCCCTACCGTATTCACAAGGCGATCGGCTCCGACCAGTGTGCCTGCGTCCACGCGGACGGGAACACCCAGATCAACCTCTGGCTTGCCCACTACGATGGGGCGGCATTCAAAGTATTTGTCGCTCAGGACCCGCAGGTTGAACACCACCTGAGGCACAACAGAGGAAATCACCACCCGGTCGATCTCCGGTGAGATCCCGTTCAGCAACATCAAGTTACGCAGCCAGACATAATATTGGTCGGCAGTACGGGCCTGTTCGGTAGCACAGCGCCATTCCGATAGGAACGTGGTTCCGTCATGAATTGCAAAGACGGTATTTGTATTACCTACGTCGATGGCTAACAGCATATTCGATCCTTAAAGAGAAATATCGGCAGCCGTGATCACGTGCTGCCTGTCGGCTGCTTGTAGTATAAGCGCACCTGTCTCGTCCACCGTCTTGAAAATTCCCTCAATCACCTGATCCGAAAAACGGGCAGTGACAGGTTTGCCAATATTCGCTGCCCGTGCCAGCCATGCCTCGCGGATCGGGGCAAAGCCGTAGGTCTGTAACCTAGTTTCCCACTCCGCATAGGCAACAGCCAGTGCGTCAAGAAAGGTCTCGGGCTTGATGTTAATACCCATATCGTGTTTCAGCGACTTTGGTGTCAGAGCACGGGTTTCCAGCTTGTCGGTCTCGGGCCGGCTGGCCAGATTGACCCCGATCCCGATCACAAGCGCATACCGGTCGGGACCTTCGGCAATGGTTTCCAACAAGATACCTGCCAGTTTCCCCCCGTTCAGCAAAACATCATTCGGCCATTTAAGTTGAAAGGGTTCCGTGCGTCCGGTGCATTCAACCAGCGCGTCATACAGCGCAAGAGCTGCCACGAAACTGCGCAGGGCCAGTTTGTCTGGCGTTGCCTCAGGGCGGATCAGAAGTGAAGCCGCAAAATTGCCCTTCTGGCTTGACCAGGGACGCCCCCGCCTGCCGGATCCGGCAGTTTGTTCATAGGACAAAAACCAAGCCGCCCCCGCTGTTGCGGGGGCTTGCCGGCGTGCTTCGGCCATCGTGCTGTCGATGGTGTCAAAGACGAATTTTCCTGTGCCCTCCGGCCAGCCTTGCATCAGTTCAGCAAGGATTGCGCGGCCAGAGCGGCATAGTTTTCCAGACCGAAGGGATTGATGATCCCGATCAACATCAGGGCAGCCGCCCCCATCAGGGCAACAAAATGCAGACCCGGCATCTTACCATCCAGGCCGTCTGTCTCTTCGCCGAAGTACATGTAGTAGATGATCCGCAGGTAGTAGAACACACCGATCACCGATGCAATCGCACCGCCGATAGCAAGCCATGCCATATCAGCGCCAACTGCAGCACGGAGCACATACAGCTTACCGATGAAGCCGACCATTGGCGGAATACCGGCGAGCGAGAACAGCAGCACTGTCAGTGCAGCCGCACGACCCGGTGCCTGTTTGGAATACTGGCCGAGGCTGCGGATGTCTGTGACCGGACGACCGTCCTTTTCCATGTTCAGGATAAAGGCGAATGTCCCGATGTTCATCACCACATAGATCGCAAGATAGATCAGAAGTGCTTTGACGCCAGCTTCCGTGCCAGCCGCCAGCCCCATCAACGCGAACCCCATGTGAGAGATGGAAGAATAGGCCATCAGGCGTTTGATATTGGTCTGACCGATCGCAGCGACAGCGCCAAGGAACATGGACACCAGCGACAGGAAGGCCACGATCTGTGTCCAGTCCGCCTGCGCACCGTCAAAAGCGTCAAACATGACACGGGCAAACAGACCACCTGCCGCAACTTTCGGTGCGGTCGCAAAGAAGGCTGTGACCGGCGTGGGCGAGCCTTCATAAACATCCGGTGTCCACATGTGGAACGGTGCAGCGGAAATCTTGAACGCCAGACCGACACAAAGGAACACAAGACCAAAGACAAGTCCAAGCTCCAGATGCTCACCCGCTTGGATGGTGGAGGCGATACCGGCAAAATTTGTCGTGCCAGTGTAACCGTAAACAAAGGAGGCACCGTAAAGCAGCATACCGGAGGACAACGCCCCGAGAACGAAGTACTTCAGACCCGCCTCTGTGGATTTCAGACTGTCACGACGGAAAGCCGCGATGACGTAGAGCGCAAGGGATTGCAACTCCAGCCCCATATAGAGGGACATCAGGTCACCGGCAGAAACCATCATCATCATACCCAAAGTCGCAAGCGCGATCAGGATCGGGTATTCAAATTTGAACATATCGTTGCGGCGCAGGTAGTCCTGGCTCAGCAGCAGCATGATTGCGCTGGCCCAAAGCATCAGAACCTTGGCAAAGCGCGAAAAACCATCGTCAACGAACGCCCCGTTAAAGGCATCGCGGTTCGCCATCGGAGAGAAGGCAATCCACAGGCCGAGCACAATCATCACCCCTGCCGTAGCCCAGGTGATCACGGGCGCGGTCTCGTCCTTTTTGGTGTAGACCCCGAACATCAGCGCCAACATGGCGAAGGCTGCAAGGATCAGTTCTGGCAGAACAATATTCAGATCGCTGGAAATCATCTAATTGCGCTTTCGTTAGTGGCTGGGCGCACTGGCAACCGCAGAAACGGTTTCAGGCAGTGCAGATTGGACGTTTTCGACAAGATGTGTGACAGATGGGCCGATCAGATCGAGCACCAGCGCAGGGTAAACCCCGAGCAAGAGAGTCATCACCACCAGCGGTACCATCATCAGACGTTCGCGGGTGTTCATGTCGGTTATGGTTTTCAGGCTTTCCTTGATCAGATCCCCGAAGACCACGCGGCGGTAAAGCCACAGTGCATAGCCCGCAGAGAGGATCACGCCGGTCGTGGCAAGGAAGGCAATCCAAGTGTTAACCTGGAAAGCAGCCGAAAGGGTCAGGAATTCCCCGACAAAACCGGAAGTGCCTGGCAGGCCGACGTTGGCCATGGTGAAGAACATAAAGACCAGTGCATAGGCCGGCATCCGCACGACCAGTCCGCCATAGGCGTCGATCTCGCGGGTGTGCATCCGGTCGTAGATCACGCCAACAGACAGGAACAATGCGCCAGAGATAAAGCCGTGGCTGATCATCTGGAAGATCGCACCGTCAAGGCCTTGCTGGTTCATCGCAAAGATACCCATGGTCACAAAACCCATGTGCGCGACCGAAGAATAGGCAATCAGCTTTTTCATGTCCTGCTGCATCATCGCCACCAAAGACGTGTAGATAATCGCAATCACCGACAGGGACATAACGAATGTAGCCAGAAGTTCACTTGCAACAGGGAACATCGGCAGACTGAACCGGAGGAAGCCGTAGCCCCCCATCTTCAGCAGGATCGCCGCCAGAACCACAGAACCGGCCGTTGGCGCCTGAACGTGTGCGTCAGGCAACCATGTGTGCACCGGCCACATCGGCATCTTCACCGCAAAGCTGGCAAAGAAGGCAAGGAACAGCATGGTTTGCAGACCGCCGACAATCTGGAAGCCCATCAGGGAGAACGCCTCGGAGGAGAACTCGTGGTTCAGCAGGGTCGGAATATCTGTGGTGCCCGCATCCCACCACATGGCGAGCATGGCAACCAGCATCAAAACCGAACCGAACAGCGTATAAAGGAAGAACTTGAACGCCGCATAGACTTTGTTCTGCCCCCCCCAGATACCAATGATCAGGAACATCGGGATCAGACCGGCTTCGAACACCACATAGAACAACACCAGATCAAGCGCACAGAACACGGCGATCATCAGGGTCTCAAGGATCAGGAACAGGATCATGTATTCCTTGACCCGCTCGTTCACGCTCCAACAGGCACCGATCACAACCGGCATCAGGAAGGTGGTCAGCAGGACAAAGAGAACCGAAATCCCGTCAACGCCCAGTTTGTAGGTCAAACCGCCAAACCATTCGTATTCCTCAACCAGTTGGAAGCCGGTGTTGGAGGGATCAAACTCTGTGTAGATCGCAATAGAGATCACAAAGGTTGCCAGTGTCGCCACCAATGCCAATATCTTGGCATTGCGCTGTGCGGCCTCATCCGTGCCCCGCAGGAAAACCGCGAGGATGAGGGCTGCCAGCATGGGCAGGAAGGTTACAATAGATAGAAGATTGTCCATCAGTGTGCGCCTCCGCCGATCGCAAACCATGTAATAAGTGCAGCCAGTCCGACGAACATCGCGAAGGCATAGTGGAACAGGTAGCCGGATTGTGCCCGACCCGCCAGTTTGGTGAACCAGGGCACGATGCCCATGGCCAGACCGTTGAGACCGCCGTCAATCACAGCCCCGTCGCCTTTCTTCCAGAGGAAGGTGCCAAGCCATTTCGCGGGACGCACGAAGATCACGTCGTAAATCTCGTCGAAATACCATTTGTTCAGCAGGAACTGGTAAAGGATGTGCTGTTGCGCAGCCAGCTTCTTGGGCAGTGAAGTGTTCTTGATGTAGAACATCCAGGACACGATAAAGCCGAGCAGCATGGCAACGAACGGGCTGACTTTGACCCACTTCGGCACGTCATGGGCATCATGGATGACCGAATTCGTGTCGTGGTTCATGTATACCGCGTATTCAAACCATTCTTCTACATGGTGGCCGAAGAAATCGTCATACCACAGCATCCCCGCAAAGATCGCTCCAAGCGCCAGAACCGCGAGAGGGATAACCATAACCATCGGGCTCTCGTGGGCGTGTTCGTGGGTGTGGTGGTCTCCACGTTCCTCGCCATAGAAGGTGAGGAAGATCAGCCGCCAGGAATAGAAGCTTGTGAAACAGGCAGCGATTACCAGCATGATGAAGGCATAGGTTGCAACGCCGGTCCCGCCCGCAAAAGCGCTTTCGATGATGGCATCTTTTGACAGGAAGCCGGCAAAGCCGATGTGTGTCAGCGGAATACCTACGCCGGTGATGGCCAGCGTACCGATCATCATCGCCCAGAAGGTGTAGGGGATCTTTTTGCGCAGGTTGCCGTAGTTCCGCATGTCCTGCTCGTGGTGCATCGCGTGGATCACGGAACCCGCACCAAGGAACAGCATCGCCTTAAAGAAAGCGTGTGTAAACAGGTGGAACATGGCAACCGGATAGGCACCGACACCTGCAGCCACAAACATATAGCCAAGCTGTGAACAGGTGGAATAGGCGATAACCCGTTTGATATCGTTCTGGACCAGGCCGACAGTTGCCGCAAAGAAAGCTGTCGTGGCACCGATGAACACGATGAAGTTCGGTGTGAAGGTCGCATATTCCATCAGGGGGGACATACGGCAGACCATGAACACACCCGCTGTAACCATCGTCGCGGCGTGGATCAGCGCGGACACAGGTGTCGGGCCTTCCATCGCGTCCGGCAACCAGGTGTGCAACAGCAGTTGTGCCGATTTACCCATCGCACCGACAAACAGCAGGAAGGTAATGATCTCTAGTGCATTCACGTCCCAGCTCAGGAAGCGGATCGACTGTTCCGCAATGTGGTGCGCGTTTTCCGGATCAAGGATTTCCGAAAAGTTGATGCTGTCAGACAGGTAGTACAGTCCGAAGATCCCCAACAGGAACCCGAAATCCCCGACGCGGTTTACGACAAACGCCTTGATGTTTGCCGCATTCGCGCTTGGCTTGCGGAAATAGAAACCGATCAGCAGGTAAGAGGCAACGCCCACACCTTCCCAGCCAAAGAACATCTGCAGCAGGTTGTCTGCTGTCACCAGCATCAGCATCGCAAATGTAAAGAAGGACAGGTAAGCAAAGAAGCGGGGGCGATAGCTCTCGCCTTCTTTGAAGTTCTCGTCATGGGCCATATAGCCGAGCGAGTACATATGAACCAGTGCGGACACCGTGTTGATCACAACCAGCATGATTGCTGTCAGTCGGTCGATCCGGATGGACCAGTCGGTAGACAGCGTGCCGCTTTCGATAAAGCGGAAGATTGGTGTGACTTGAACACCGTCATGGGCATCATAACTAAAGAAGATGATCCAGGACAGAACCGCCGCCAGCATCAGCAAACCGGTAGACACGTAAGTTGCCGCCGTTTCGCCCAATACCCGCCAGCCAAAGCCGCAGATCAGCGCGCCCACCAGAGGGGCAAAGAGGAGAATGGTTTCCATTGGTACGTTCTACCCCTTCATCACATTCACATCTTCCACCGCGATTGTGCCGCGGTTCCGGAAGAAACATACTAGAATTGCAAGGCCGATCGCGGCCTCTGCTGCGGCCACGGTAAGCACGAACAGCGTGAAAATCTGGCCGACCAAATCCCCCAGATGGGTGGAAAAGGCGACGAGGTTGATATTGACCGACAGCAGGATCAATTCGATGGACATCAAAATGACGATCACGTTCTTCCGGTTCAGGAAGATGCCGAAGATGCCGATTACAAACATCATCGCGGCAACTGTGAGGTAGTGTTCAAGCGTAATCATCACAATGCTCCGGTTCTGGTACAGGCAACAGTCATCACAACCCCTGCCCTGATTTAACGTCTTTAAGCTGCATCGCTTTGGCCGGATCGCGGTGCATCTGCTGCACAACGTTCTGGCGCTTTACATCCACGCGGTGGCGCAGTGTCAGCACGATGGCCCCGATCATCGCCACCAGCAGGATCAGGCCGGATGCCTGAAACAGGTAGATGTAATCGGTGTAGATCAACTGGCCGAGCGCCAGCGTGTTATGGGCTTCGGACAGTTCGGGGGTTGGCGACTGCAACAGCGCATCCGCGTTTTCCGCCATGTTCCAGTGGCCGTAAACCAGACCAAGCTCGATTAGAAGGATCAGGCCGATCAACAAACCAAGTGGCATAAAGCGCTGGATACCGCCACGCAGTTCCGCAAAGTCCACATCCAGCATCATCACAACAAACAGGAAGAGAACCGCAACCGCGCCCACATAAACAATCGCCAGCAGCATGGCGACAAATTCCGCGCCCATGAGGATGAACAGACCTGCCGCGCTGAAAAACGCAAGAATGAGCCAGAGCACCGAGTGCACCGGATTGCGCGAAAGGACCACCATCAGGGAACCCCCGACGCCGGTTATCGCAAAGAGATAGAATGCCATCGCAGTGACGCTCATGTTTTCGCTCCATCCATGGCAAAGGCGGACATAGCCACCATGATTGCTTTTTGTGCGCCTGTCACAGCGCCAACGCTGGTCATTTGCAGGATTGTTTCTGTTATTTCTCGTTTCGAGGCACCCGCAGACAGGGCCAGATTGATTGCTGTGGTCAGTACCACAGTGTCCTCGGCGCCTTTTGCCGTCAGTCCGGCGATGGTTGCAAGCGCGCGGGTCTTGGCATCAAGGCCTTCCCCGACCAGATCCTGCATCATCGCAGCGACACCTTCCGGCATCATGTCCTTGGTGGCGTCAAACCACTGGGACTGGGTTTTCGCAAACTCCTTGCCCATCTGGTCCGCCATTTGCTGGCTCTGCTTGAGAAAACCCTCAAACATCTTGTTTAAGTCGTTCATACCGCCCCCCCGCTCGGGAACAGCAGGGCTGCTCCTTTAGGATAGGTATCAATGCCTGGCTTGTCGGTCATCGGTACGGTGCATCCATTTCGATATTTCGTGCAATTTCGGCTTCCCAGCGGTCCCCGTTCGAAAGCAGTTTTGCCTTGTCGTAGAACAGTTCCTCGCGGGTTTCCGTGGCGAATTCGAAGTTCGGGCCTTCGACAATCGCATCAACCGGACAGGCTTCCTGACAGAAACCGCAGTAAATGCACTTCGTCATGTCGATGTCATAACGGGTGGTCCGGCGGGAACCGTCCTCGCGGGGTTCCGCGTCAATGGTGATCGCCTGTGCAGGGCAGATCGCTTCGCACAATTTACAGGCGATGCAGCGCTCTTCCCCGTTCGGGTAGCGGCGCAGTGCGTGTTCTCCACGGAACCGCGGGCTAAGCGGGCCTTTTTCATGGGGGTAGTTCAGGGTCGCCTTGGGGCCAAAGAAATACTTCAGACCCAGTTTCATGCCGACAAAGAAATCCTGAAGAAGGAAATATTTGGTTGCGCGTGCGTAGTCAAAAGCCATTAGTTTGACGCCTCCACTTGCCAGCGTGCCCACAGGCCGCCGAGATTACGATCATCCCCGTCGGTAAATGCAAGGATCGACACAACCACAACCCAGATCAGGGACATTGGCAGGAAGACTTTCCAGCCGATGCGCATCAACTGGTCGTAGCGGTAGCGTGGAACCACAGCCTTCACCATCGCGAAGAGGAAGAAGAAGAAAGACATCTTCAGCACCAGCCACAGCGCACCGTCCGGAAGACCCGGGATCGGGGACAGCCAGCCGCCGAAGAAGAAGATGGAAGTCAGCGCGCACATCAGCCAGATGGCGATATATTCACCGGCCATGAACAGCAGGAACGGAGTCGAGGAATATTCAACCTGATAACCGGCAACCAGTTCGGATTCCGCTTCGGGAAGGTCGAACGGCGGGCGGTTGGTTTCTGCAAGTGCACTGATGAAAAACAGGAAGACCATCGGGAAGTGTGGCAGCCAGTACCAGTTGAACAGACCCCAGTTGCCTTCTTGTGCCTTTACAATGTCCACAAGGCTGAGTGAGCCGGTGGAAATGATGATACCAACGATGATGAAACCGATAGACACCTCGTAAGAGATCATCTGAGCAGCAGAGCGCAGGGAGCCGAGGAACGGGTATTTGGAGTTGGATGCCCAACCGCCCATGATAACGCCGTAAACTTCCAGCGAACCGATAGCAAAGATATACAGAACGGCAACGTTCAGGTTTGCCAGAACCATATCTTCGGAAAACGGAATAACCGCCCAAGCTATGAGGGCGAGAATGAATGAGGCCAGTGGTGCCAGCAGGAAGACCGTCTTATCGGCCCCGTCAGGGATCAGCACTTCTTTGAAGATGTATTTCGCGGCGTCCGCCACAGTTTGCAGCAGCCCCCAAGGGCCAACCACGTTCGGGCCGCGCCGCATCTGCACAGCGCCCCAGACTTTACGGTCGCCGTAAACCAGAAACAGCAGGCTGATCATCACGAAAGCCGTGACCAACAGACACTGGCCGATCACAATCACCAGTGTGCCAAGGTTGGTTGCAAAAAATCCGTCCATAATCCGCCTCTTAAACCATCGGAATGTTGTTAGCACGGCAGTCTGCTGCCGTAACTTCTGCATCTATTACGTAGCGCCCGCCCGGGTAGGCCGAAGAAAGGGTGTAAACCCCCTGCCCGATCCAGTTGCCGCGATGACGTTCCACGTCATTGCGCACCCTCCGCGCGAAACCGCTGCCGCGGATCAACGCATATTGCGCCGCGACACAATCGGTGAAGGCCAAAACATCCTCGTCCGAACTTGCACCGCGCATGTTTACGTCAAAACTGACCAGATCGCCTTCCAGCAATTTGGTTTGGACAGTCCCGTATTCCGGCACGATACCACTCTCTACATCCGAAGTCTCTCCGGCTGTGCAGGCGGCCAGCGCCGCGCAAGTGGATATGAGCAGTGCCGCTTTCACCGGTTACTCCGCCGCCAGCTTGCCAGCACGCCGCGCCGCTGCATTTGCGGACAGCTCTGCCATTACCTGACTGGCACGGGCAATCGGGTTGGTCTGGTAGTGCTCTGAAATCGCATAGGCGAGAGCACCTTTCCCAAGAGCCTTACCCGAAACAGCCTGCCATTCGTTTTCCGGCACCTGATCGATCGCCCCGAGATGGGGAACTTCGCCGAACATGGCGGCCCGCAAAGCTGTGAGACTGTCAAAAGGCAGCGTATGACCAAGTTCACCGGACAGCGCCCGCAGGATTGCCCAGTTTTCGCGGGCATCGCCCGGCGCGAACCCTGCACGGAATGCCATCTGAGGCCGTCCTTCGGTGTTTACAAAGATACCGCTTTCTTCGGTGTAAGCCGCACCCGGCAGGATCACATCAGCGCGGTGCGCTCCGCGATCGCCGTGGCTGCCCTGATAGATCACAAACGGACCCCCAGCGATTTCGGTCTCGTCAACGCCAAGGTTGAACACCACTTCCGCACGGGAAACGAGCGCTTCCGGCCCTTCTTCGCTTGTGCAGCCCAGATCCATCGCGCCGACGCGCCCTGCGGCTGTGTGCAGTACCATGAATTTGGAATTTGTTTTCTCGGCCAGCGCCATAGCAGCCGCCAGAACATCCGCGCCGTTGTCACCCTGCAAGGCACCCTGCCCGATGATAACCATGGACGCTTTGTCCTGAACGCCGGCGTGATCGCCGTCTAGAAGCCCCGACAGATCGGAAACATCTGTACCAGCATGCGCATAATCATAGGTTAGATCAATGGCTTCACCCACCAGACCAATGTCCGCGCCGCGCATCCATGCCTTGCGCAGACGCGCGTTCAGCACAGGTGCTTCGGCCCGCGGGTTGGTGCCGATCAGTTGGATCATCTCGGCACTGTCGATATCTTCGATTGTGCCCGTACCGACATAGCCAGAGCGGTTGCCCGCAGGCAATTTCGCACCATCAACGCGGCAATCCACTTCACCGCCCATGGCAGTGATCAGGGATTTCAAGGCAAAAGCAGCTTCAGCGCTGACCAGATCACCAATCAGACCGGCAACGGATTTCCCGTCGACAGCGGTTTTGATCGCCGCAAAGGCTTCGTCCCAGCTGGCCGGTTTCAACTTGCCATCAACACGGACATAGGGGCGGTCCAGTCGCTGGCGCCGCAGACCATCCCAGATAAAGCGGGATTTGTCGGACAGCCATTCTTCGTTCACACCGTCATGGTTGCGCGGCAGGATACGCATCACTTCGCGACCCTTGGTATCCACACGGATGTTAGAGCCAAGCGCGTCCATCACGTCGATGGTTTCTGTTTTCTTCAATTCCCAAGGACGGGCGGTAAAGGCGTAAGGCTTGGACGTCAGCGCACCAACCGGACACAGATCAATGATATTGCCCTGCAATTCCGAATCGAGCGTCTGGTTCAGATAGCTGGTGATTTCCGCATCCTCACCACGACCTGTCTGGCCCATCTGGGTGATACCGGCAACTTCGCTGGTGAACCGCACGCAGCGGGTGCAGGAAATGCAGCGGGTCATCTGGGTATCCACAAGCGGCCCCAGATCCAGATCGTCCACAGCGCGTTTGGCTTCTCGGAAACGGGAGAAATCCACCCCGTAAGCCATTGCCTGATCCTGCAAATCGCACTCGCCACCCTGATCACAGATCGGGCAATCAAGCGGATGGTTGATCAGCAAAAATTCCATGACCCCTTCGCGGGCCTTTTTAACCATTGGTGATTTGGTCTTCACCACAGGCGGCTGGCCTTCCGGTCCGGGGCGCAGATCGCGAACCTGCATCGCGCAAGAAGCCGCAGGTTTGGGCGGACCGCCGACAACTTCGACAAGACACATGCGGCAGTTGCCAGCGATGGTCAGTCTTTCGTGATAACAAAACCGGGGAATTTCGACGCCAGCTACTTCACAGGCCTGGATCAGCGTCATTGCGCCATCCACTTCTACTTCGGTATCGTCGATGATGATTTTGCGCAAATCGGTCATGCCGCCTCCCAAATCGAGCGCGCCGCGCTCTGGGCTTACTTTTGAGTAACAGCGGTCTAACACCGCCGTACTGCCAGATACCGCAGCTTGGCGCGGGCCTCAACCAAAGAAAAGCAAATTTGGGGGTAAAAAAGTCACAAAGTTCCATTTCAAAGCCAAAGCGGCCCTGAAACGGAAACCCTTGCGAAAACAGATAAATACCTGAGTTTTTTACTTAGTTAATTTTCGTACAACAAAGAGCCAATCGCGCTCCCCTTGGCGATCTCCTTGCGACCCAGCGCACACATCGACTGTTTGTTCTCAAGGCTTGCTCCGTTGGCCTTAAGATAGGCACGGCCACGTGCTTTCAGTCGGTTCTTCTCTGCACGGCTGTCAACGAAGGTTTCAATTTCCTCTTTGGAATACCCCATATCCTGCGCCTGTTTGTGAATCGCACGCAAGCGGCCTATCCCCTTGAAGATGCGGCCGGAAATACTGTCACAATTTTTGCGGATCTCATCGGCCAGCCCTACATAAAGCAGACCGTCGTTGATCTCTTTCACCTCCCGCAAGGGGGGATTCGCCATGGCTGTGGTCGCCATCAAACCGGTCAGTGCGGCTGTAAGTAGAATGCGCATATAATTCTCCTGTCTTGCCCGATGGATCGGGTCAATGCTCAGGAGGAATAAATGGGGTGATCACCGTGTTATGCAATAACACGCGGTTCACAGCGTGTTACAGGGGCGAAATATTGCCTTCGCCAAAACAGAAAACGCGCCCCGAAAGCCGGAGCGCGTTTTTGAAAGGGTCGTAATTATTCAGCAGCAACAGCGCTGACGCGACCGGTGCGTTTGTGCTTGATCCGGTCTTCGATTTCATCGCGGAAGTGACGGATCAGACCTTGAATTGGCCAGGCCGCCGCATCGCCAAGAGCACAGATCGTGTGCCCCTCGACCTGTTTGGTCACATCCAGCAGCATGTCGATTTCCTCAACCTCTGCCTCGCCTTTGACCAGACGGTCCATGACCCGCATCATCCAGCCGGTGCCTTCGCGGCATGGTGTACACTGACCACAGGATTCGTGCTTGTAGAATGCAGACAGACGCCAGATCGCTTTGATCACATCGGTGTTCTGGTCCATCACGATCACAGCAGCCGTTCCGAGACCCGAACGCTGTTCGCGCAGCCAGTCAAAATCCATGATCGCTTCGTCGCACATGTCTTTGGGCAGCAGAGGCACGGACGCACCGCCCGGAATTACCGCCTTAAGGTTATCCCAGCCACCACGAACGCCACCACAGTGACGATCGATCAGCTCGCGCAGCGGTGTGGACATCGCATCTTCGACAACACAGGGGTTGTTCACATGACCCGAGAAGGCAAACAGTTTGGTACCCGCATTGTTCGGGCGGCCAAAGCCGGTAAACCACTCCGCACCACGGCGCAGGATTGTTGGCACCACAGCGATGGATTCGACGTTGTTAACTGTAGTCGGGCAACCGTACAGACCAGCCCCAGCAGGGAAAGGCGGCTTCATGCGCGGCATGCCTTTTTTACCTTCAAGGCTTTCAAGCAGTGCTGTTTCTTCACCGCAGATATAGGCACCCGCCCCGTGGGAGAGGAACAGATCGAAATCCCAGCCGGATTTCGCCGCGTTCTTGCCAAGCAGGCCTGCATCATAAGCTTCGTCGATGGCGTTTTGCAGGGCTTCCCGTTCGCGGATGAATTCACCGCGGATGTAGATGTAGCAGGTATTCGCATTCATAGCGAAACTGGCGATCAGCGCCCCTTCGATCAGCGTGTGGGGATCATGGCGCATGATCTCGCGGTCTTTACAGGTGCCCGGTTCGGATTCGTCAGCGTTAATAACCAGATAAGACGGACGACCGTCGCTTTCCTTTGGCATGAAAGACCATTTCAGGCCGGTCGGAAAGCCCGCACCGCCCCGTCCGCGCAGGCCAGATTTCTTCATCTCGTCGATGATCCAGTCGCGGCCTTTCTTAATGATATTGGCCGTGCCATCCCAATGGCCACGCTGCTGGGCGCCCTTGAGCGTGCGCTCGTGCATACCGTAAATATTTGTAAAGATGCGGTCCTGATCAGCGAGCATCGTCTAATCCTTCATGTTCTGGCGTTTGCGCCAGGCTTGATACAAAACAACCAGCGCCCAGAAGAACGCGGCCAAAGCGGCGAAATCGAACAGAAACGCAAAGCGTGTCGGCAGTCCGATCATCCCGCCTATCCAACTGGCCCCCATCCATATCACCATCGTCACGATTATGACGATAGATGCGATCCGTATTTGCGCGGACGCCGGATCAGGATGGTTTCTGGCCAATCGGTCTTCCTTTCATATTAGCAAAGCCGGAAGACTTTGCCACACCCGCCCTGACGGTCAGGCTTAACCCGTTTGAACCCTGACAATTAACTGTCAGAGCCCTTGCCTTTGTTTTTGGCAAGTTCGTCGGCTTTTGCAATCCAGTTATCCCTGACGATGCGGCCTTTGAACTTCAGACGGGCATCGACCCAAGCCACCTCTTCCGGACCCCATTTTGCAATCTGGTCGAAATGATAAAAGCCCATCTCGTTCAGAACACCTTCAAGCTTCGGCCCGACACCTTTGATCAGTTTCAGATCGTCGGCCCCTGCCTTGCGGGGGGCCTTCAAAGTGCGCGGCTTTTTCTCCGCGACCTCTGCCACTCCGGAATCACTGGTCACAGCGGGGGCTTCTTTTTCGGCTGCTTTCGCCGCTGTAGTCACCTTGGGCTTGCCTTTGCTCTGCGCGGCTTCCGCTTCGGTTTTAGCGGCTCCCTCAGGTGCGCTGGCGGTGTGTTTCGGCGTTGCCGACACCCCGTCTTTGGGCGCTGGTTTTGCCTTGCCGGAGGTGGCTTTCTTTTTGCCACTGTTCAGCCACGGCGTCAGGATCGGAACTTCGTCCCCCTGAATGCGCTTTACAGTGTCACCGATACCCGTTGCCAGCGCGGCAGAGGCATTGTGCTCTGCACGACCGGCTTCGTAATCCTTGAGAACCGTTGCACCGCCCAAAGGCTCTGCCGCGTAGCGACCGTTCTGCGGCCCCGGTGTTGGCACTTTGCCTGCCGCAAATTCCTCGATGATTTCGGCGAAACGTTCGGTTGTCAGATCTTCGTAGAAGTCCTTGCCGATCTGGACCATCGGCGCGTTGGCGCAGGCACCCAGACATTCCACTTCTTCCCAGCTGAACTTGCCGTCGGCAGAGATCACATGGGGCTGCGCTGCAATCTTTTCCTTGCAGACGCCGATCAGGTCTTCTGCGCCGCAGATCATGCAGGAAGTTGTGCCGCAAACCTGAATATGCGCAACAGAACCAACGGGTTGCAGTTGGAACATAAAGTAGAAAGTGGCCACTTCCAAAACGCGGATGTAGGCCATGCCCAGCATGTCAGCAACGGTTTCAAGCGCGGGGCGGGAAATCCAGCCCTCTTGCTCCTGAACCCGCCACAACAGCGGGATCACGGCGCTGGCCTGACGGCCTTCGGGAAATTTGGTCATCTGCGCTTCTGCCCATTTCTGGTTCAGGGGCGTGAAGGCAAAACTGTCGGGTTGTTCGTGGTGCAGACGGCGTAGCATTAGCGGTCAATCTCTCCGAAAACGATATCAAGTGTTCCGATAATGGCCGCAACATCAGCAAGTTGATGGCCCTTGGCGATATGATCCATCGCCGCAAGATGCAGGTATCCCGGCGCGCGGATCTTGGCTTTGTAAGGTTTGTTGCTGCCGTCCGACACAAGGAAGACACCGAACTCGCCCTTGGGGGCCTCGACACAGGCGTAAACCTCGCCCTCGGGCACATGGAACCCTTCGGTGTAAAGCTTGAAGTGGTGGATCAGAGCTTCCATCGAGGTTTTCATCTCGGCCCGTTTGGGCGGCGTGATCTTGCCCCGTGCCAGTACATCCCCCGGCCCTTCGGCGTTCAGCTTGTCGATACACTGGTGGATGATTTTGATACTTTCCAGCATCTCCTGCATCCGGCAGAGGTAACGGTCATAGCAGTCGCCGATGGTGCCAACCGGAATCTGGAAATCCATCTCGTCATAGCACTCATAAGGCTGCGCACGGCGCAAATCCCACGCCATGCCAGAGCCGCGCACCATCACACCGGAGAAGCCCCAGTCGAGCGCTTCCTGCTCGCTCACCACAGCAATATCAACGTTGCGCTGTTTGAAGATGCGGTTTTCTGTCAGCAGGTTTTCGATGTCTTTCAGGATCGCAGGAAAGGCCGTAGCCCAAGCACCGATGTCATCGATCAGGTCTTGTGGCAGATCCTGATGCACCCCGCCCGGACGGAAATAGGCAGCGTGCAGACGCGCACCGCAAGCCCGTTCATAAAAGATCATCAGCTTTTCGCGTTCTTCAAACCCCCAGAGTGGCGGTGTCAGCGCGCCTACGTCCATCGCCTGAGTGGTGACGTTCATCAGGTGGTTAAGGATACGACCGATTTCAGAGAAAAGCACGCGGATCAAGCTGGCACGGCGGGGCACTTCGACCCCTGTCAGCTTTTCAATCGCCAGACACCAGGCGTGTTCCTGATTCATTGGCGCCACATAATCCAGCCGGTCAAAATACGGCAGGTTTTGCAGATAGGTGCGGCTTTCCATCAGCTTTTCGGTGCCGCGGTGCAACAGACCGACGTGCGGATCGCAACGTTCGACGATCTCGCCGTCCAGTTCCAGTACAAGGCGCAGAACGCCGTGTGCCGCAGGGTGCTGCGGACCGAAGTTGATGTTGAAGTTACGGATGCGCTGCTCGCCCACCTGTGCGTCGTTAAAGGTGCCGTCCATCATTTTGCAGCCTCTTCTTTCTTCTCGTCACCGGGCAGGATGTATTCCGCACCTTCCCACGGCGACATGAAATCGAACTGGCGGTATTCCTGAACAAGGCTCACCGGTTCGTAGACAACCCGCTTTTCCACTTCGTCGTAACGCAGTTCGGTATAGCCGGTTGTCGGAAAATCCTTACGGAGCGGATAACCGCGGAAACCGTAATCGGTCAGCAGGCGGCGCAGGTCCGGATGCCCCGAGAACATGATCCCGTACATATCGAACACTTCCCGCTCGAACCAGTCGGCGGAGGGGTGAACCGACGTGATGGAAGGCACCACTTCGTCCACATGGACTGCTGCCTTCACGCGGATACGCTGGTTCGTGTACATGGAGAGGAAATGGTAAACCACCTCGAACCGTTTGTCGCGTCCAGGATAGTCAACCGCAGTGATATCCACCAGCGTTGAAAACCGCGCGTTGCTTTCGGTTTTGATGTATTCCACGAAATCCGGCAGGGAAGCGGATGATACATGCACCACCAGTTCGCCGGTTTTGGTCACTTCGGTGTCCAGCACTGCATCGCTGCGGCCGGCAGCCAGTACAGTGCCCAGTTCTGTAAGAGCCTCTGTCATAAGAGCGTCTTCCTTTCGCAGCTTAGCGAACGATTGTGCCGGTGCGGCGGATTTTGCGTTGCAATTGCAGGATGCCGTAAAGCAGTGCCTCGGCAGACGGCGGGCAGCCCGGTACGTACACGTCAACCGGAACGATCCGGTCACAGCCGCGCACAACGGAATAGCTGTAGTGATAGTAACCGCCACCATTCGCACAGGACCCCATAGAGATCACATAGCGGGGTTCCGGCATCTGGTCATACACCTTACGCAGCGCAGGCGCCATTTTGTTGGTCAGCGTTCCGGCAACGATCATAAGGTCGGACTGGCGGGGGGACGCGCGGGGCGCAGTGCCAAAACGTTCCATATCATAGCGGGGCATGGCGGTGTGCATCATCTCAACCGCGCAGCAAGCCAGACCAAAGGTCATCCAGTGCAACGAACCGGTGCGCGCCCAGTTAATGATGTCATCAGTCGAAGTCAGCAGGAAACCCTTGTCCTGCAATTCTTCGTTCAGGGCGCGGGTAACGACCTCTTTATCCACACCAGCGGTGTTGGCAGTTGTGCTCACTCCCATTCCAGTGCTCCTTTTTTCCACTCATACGCAAAGCCGATTGTCAGAACGCCCAGGAACACCATCATCGACCAGAATCCCAATACGCCAACATCCTTGAAGGAGGCGGCCCATGGGAAAAGGAAGGCAACTTCCAGATCGAAAATGATAAACAGGATGGACACCAGATAGAACCGGATGTCGAACTTCATCCGCGCATCGTCAAATGCATTGAACCCGCATTCATAGGCCGAAGTCTTTTCGGCATCAGGGTTACGGATGGCAATAATAACCGCAGCAAGGATAAGCACGAGTCCAAGGCCCGCAGCTATCCCCAGAAACACCAAAATCGGCAGGTATTCTCTGAGCAGGTCTTCCATAGGCGACTCCTTCGCGCAAATCTGGTTGTCGGCATCGTTTAACTATCCCTGCCCCGAACCAAGGTCAACCAAGGGTCCGCCGGAATTGCGGCCTGAACCCAAAGAAAGTGCCGAATGTTCCGCTACTTGCGTAGCCATACGGGGACGGAATGAATTTGGCTTGTCCCCATCTTGGCGATTGCGTAGCCTTTTTTGCAAGTCTCCAGCAGGAAAAGAGCCCCAATTTGGCCGAAAAACTCGCAATTCTGAAAGGCCGCACCTTTTTTCTGGGTGTCGGCGCGCAAAAGGCCGGCACCACGTGGCTGTCATTCTATCTGCGGGATCATCCCGAAGTGTTTTTTTCCCCGATCAAGGAAATGCACTTCTGGGGCACGCGTTTGCGCGAAGACAACTGGCCGATATCCATGTTTCGCAAGAAACTGAAAGCGCGGGAGTCCGAACTGGCGGCCGATCCCAACCGCCCTGCCAAGGCCGCTGTGGCGCTGCGCGATCGGATAAAAATGGGCCGTGACGTCGGCGCTTACCGGCGTTTCTTTCGCCGCCGTGTAAAGGACGAACAGGTTTTCGGAGAGATTACGCCGGCATATTGTGCATTGGACAGGGACGAACTGGAACTGATCCGGCGCGAGTATCCTACCACCAAAATCATATTCTTGCTGCGCAATCCGGCAGACCGGCTTTGGTCCCAAATGCGGTTTTCCGAAAAGTTCGAAACACTCGAAGAGCTTGAGGCTAAGATAGACGGGGTATTTGACAAACCGCTTTACCGCGAACGCTATGATTACGTAAGCGCGATGCGCAACCTTCGGGCGGTATTTCCTGCCGAGAACCTGCATTTTGCCTTTTACGAAGACCTGTTTACGCAGGACGCCATTGACAGGTTGTGTCACTTTCTCGGGATTACACCTCTCCCCGCAGAATTCGACCGGTCCCGCAATGTTTCGGTTAAAATGCCTCTTAGCCCCGAATTACGAACCAGGATCATACACAGGCTGGCGCACCAATACACCTATATGCGTGATCTCTACGCCGGCGCGTTACCGGACAATTGGCTGGCCGATCTGGAAATTCTGGAAGCAGCACAGGGCGGCGCGCCTGAAAGGTGAAACCCAAACCGGACTTGGATGCACCGGAACCGGATCAACCGGCCCAAGGCGCTTTCTCTTTGGCAAAAAAGGCATTGATTCCATCCGATGCCTCGGAATCTTCCCAAGCCTCCACCAACGCTTTGATGCTGTCCTCCACCTGAGCTTCAGTGATTCCACCACCCTGCCCGCGGATCAGGCGTTTGGTTTTCTCCACAGCGCGAGGCGCCACAGACAGATAGGGTTTAACCTCGGCCTCTACCGCATCATCCAACGCGTCAACATCCACTACACGGGCCAGCAGGCCGAGCTCCTGTGCTTCGGCGCTGTCAAACAATCGCGCCGACATCATCACCCGCCGCGCCATCGGTTCCCCCATGCGTTTGATCACATAGGGCGAAATCGTTGCCGGAATCAGACCCAGCCGCGTTTCGGTCAAACCGAATTTCACATCCGGCACGCCGATTGCTATGTCACAGACTGACATCATTCCGATGCCCCCGCCAAATGCCTGCCCCTGAACCCGACCGATCAGCGGTTTGGGCAGGGTGTTCAGCGCACCGAGCATTCCGGCCAGTTCCCGCGCCCCCGCCGCCCGTTGTTCGGCAGTGGCCGCCATTTGTTCCTTCATCCAGCCCAGATCACCGCCTGCGCAGAAACTGCGGCCTTCTGCGGCCAGTACGACAACGCGAATATCGCCATCCTGTGCAATCTGCGCCGCCGCCTGCGTCAGTTCGCGGATCATCTGCGCGTTCATCGCGTTATGTTTATCTGCCCGTGCCAGTGTCAGCGTCGCCACACCACGGGAATCTGTATTCAGGGAAATCGTTTCAAACACGTTAAGTCCTCAGGGTTCGGGCAAATTCAGCCGCTTTGGCCAGAGCATCAAGATCAAGGCCGGTGTCATATCCGGCGTCCGCCAGCATCGCAGCCACCGATTCCGTCGCCACATTTCCCGATGCGCCGGGCGCATAGGGGCAGCCGCCCAAACCGCCGGCAGAGGCATCAAATACTGTGACACCTAACGCCAAAGAGGCGCGGATATTCTCTAACGCCCGCCCTGCGGTGTCATGATAATGTCCGGCGAGCTTTTCGGCAGGAACCTCTGTCAGCACCGCCTGTAGCATTGCCGTTATCGTTTCCGGAGTCGCCTGCCCGATCGTGTCCCCGAGACTGATCTCGTAACAGCCCAGATCCCGCAGCAGACGGGCGACCTCTGCCACCTTTTCCGGCGCTGTGGGGCCGTCGAAGGGACAGTTGGTCACGCAGGAAATATAGCCGCGCACCGGAAGGCCAGACGCTTTCGCCGCTTCTGCCACTGGCACGAAACGTTCGATACTTTCCGCCACAGAACAGTTGATATTGGCCTGACTGAACCCTTCAGAGGCAGAGGCAAAGATGGCGATTTCATCGGCGCGGGCGGCAACGGCGCCTTCAAAGCCGCGCATGTTCGGCGTTAACGCGGCATAGCTGCACCCGTCTGCGCGGGAAATGCCCGCCAGCACATCGGCGCTGTCGGCCATTTGCGGCACCCATTTGGGGGACACAAAGCTCGCCACTTCGATACGCCGGAACCCGCAGGCGGACAGCATATCCACCAGCTTCACCTTATCGGCGGTGGCTATCATGGTCTTTTCATTCTGCAACCCGTCGCGGGGGCCGACCTCGAATATCTCTGCGCGTTTGCTCATGCGGCGTCGGCCTCCTCCGGATCTTCCATGCGGATCAGCAGGGCGCCATCTGTCACCTGTCCCCCCGCCGAAACCGGCACTTCCGCTATCACCCCGTCAAAAGGCGCGGTCATGCGGTGTTCCATCTTCATGGCTTCCAGAATCGCCAGTGTATCGCCCTTTGAAACGGTATCACCCGCCGCGACCATGACCTCTTTGACGGTGCCGGGCATGGGCGCGAGAATGGTACCCGCCCCCTGTTCATCGCTCGCGCCGCGATCCAGCAGGTTGCGCAGGGCAAAGTGATGGGTCTGCGCCCCGAACAGGCTGACGCCGCCCGCATGGGCCACAGCGCGGTAATCCGGTTTCACGCCGTCAATGCGCCAGACATCCCGTGTCGCGACCTCAAAGCTTTCCTCGCCAACAGTGCAATGCACCTTGCCTTCTCCCAAGGCCCGCAGAACCACATCCTGCGACCCTGCCTTGTGATCAAGCGGCACAGTCCGCGCCAGCGGCTCCCACAGGGTGAAGCCTTTTTGCGGTGTGGCCAGATCCAGACCGGCCGCTTTGACCGCAGCCAAGGCCCACATCTGCGGTGTCGGATCTTCCTCTGCCACCAGCGATTCCTGATCCCGTGCAATCAGACCGGTATCCACCCGCCCCGCAGCGAAATCTTCGTGCCGGGTCAGCGCCCCCAGAAACGCAAGGTTAGTAACACAGCCCGCCACTTCGGTCCGCGCCAGCGCCTGTTCCAGCTTGCCGAGCGCCTGCGCACGGGTTGCCCCATGCACCACCAGTTTAGCAATCATCGGGTCGTAATGGGGTGTAATCGCATCCCCTGCCCGCACGCCGGTATCTGCCCGCGCCGTCGCCGGAAACGCCAGATGGGACAGCGTGCCAATGGAAGGCAGGAATCCCCGTGCGGCGTCTTCGGCGTAGATCCGCGCCTCAAACGCCCAACCGTTAATCGAAAGATCTTCTTGCGATTTGGGCAGCGGTTCACCACTGGCCACCCGCAACTGCCATTCCACCAGATCCTGTCCGGTGATCGCCTCGGTCACAGGGTGTTCCACCTGCAGGCGGGTGTTCATTTCCATGAACCAGAACCCATCTTCGCGCAGCGGACCGGAACCGTCCACGATAAATTCGATGGTCCCCGCACCAGAATAGCCAATCGCTTTGGCGGCCCGCACCGCCGCCGCACCCATTGCTTCGCGCACGGCTTCGGGCATGTCGGGTGCCGGAGCTTCCTCTATCACCTTCTGGTGGCGGCGCTGAAGCGAGCAATCCCGCTCGAACAGATGCACCGCATTGCCGTGACTGTCACCAAAGACCTGAATTTCGATGTGGCGGGGGTTCTGCACAAATTTCTCTACCAGAACATCCGAATTGCCAAAGGCCGTGGCCGCCTCGGAACGGGCCGAGGACAATTCTGCGGCAAAATTCTTGGCCTCTTCCACCAAGCGCATCCCCTTGCCGCCGCCACCCGCGACTGCTTTGATCAGCACCGGATAACCGATGGCTTCGGCCTGTTCTGCGAGGAAACCGTCGTCCTGATTGTCCCCGTGATAGCCCGGAACCACCGGCACGCCTGCTTCTTCCATCAGGGCCTTGGCCGCATCTTTCAGCCCCATCGCGCGGATGGCATCCGCACTTGGCCCGATGAACACCAGTCCTGCATCCGCCAGTTTCTGTGCAAAATCGGGGTTTTCGGACAGGAAACCATATCCGGGATGGATTGCCTGTGCGCCTGTATCAAGGGCCGCCTGAATGATCGCATCCCCGCGCAGATAGCTTTGCGCCACAGGGGCAGGCCCCAGCCGCACCGCTTCATCCGCCATCGCCACATGGCGGGCAGTAGCATCCGCATCGGAATAAACCGCAACAGTGGCCACGCCCATCTTGCGACAGGTTTCCATCACACGGCAGGCAATCTCGCCCCGATTGGCAATGAGTATTTTGTTAAACATCCCGACATCTCTCCGGTGTGTGCCCGCAGCATCGCGCGCAGGCGTTTTTCTGTTCGGTGCGGGGCAGCCCCCGCGCAATTGTTCACGGCATGCACTTACATGCGGAAAACGCCAAAGCGGGTGTCCTCAATGGGTTTGTCGAGACAGGCCCGCAGGGACAGCGCCAGCACATCACGGGATTTGCGCGGGTCGATCACCCCGTCGTCCCACAACCGCGCCGAGGCATAGAGCGGGTGGCTTTGTTCCTCAAACATATCAAGGGTCGGCTTTTTGAACGCGGCTTCCTCTTCCTCGCTCCAGCTTTCGCCGCGCCGCTCCATTCCGTCCCGTTTGACGGTGGCCAGCACGCCTGCGGCCTGTTCGCCGCCCATCACGGAAATCCGGCTGTTGGGCCAGGACCACATGAACCGCGGCGAATAGGCCCGCCCTGCCATGCCGTAGTTCCCCGCCCCGAAAGAGCCGCCAACCACCATCGTGATTTTGGGCACAGAGGTCGTCGCAACAGCTGTCACCAGTTTGGCGCCGTGCCGCGCGATACCTTCGGATTCGGCCTTTTTCCCCACCATAAAGCCGGTAATATTCTGCAAGAAAATCAGCGGCACCTTGCGCTGCGAACACAGCTCCACGAAATGCGCACCCTTTTGCGCAGATTCGGAAAACAGGATGCCGTTGTTGGCGATGATCCCGCAGGGCATGCCCTCAATATGGGCGAAACCGCAGATCAGGGTCGTGCCGAAACGGGCTTTGAATTCATCAAACACAGACCCGTCCACAATCCGCGCAATCACATCGCGGATGTCATAGGGGGTCTTCAGATCGGCTGGCACCACATCCAGAACGGTTTCGGGATCAAACTGCGGGGCCACAGCCGGTTTCAGGGCCAGCGCCGCCTTCACCGGCGGGGCCAAGGCTCCTACCGCCTGACGGGCAAGGGCGAGCGCATGGGCATCATCATCCGCCAGATAATCCGCCACACCGGACAGGCGCGTATGCACATCACCGCCGCCCAGTTCCTCGGCGCTGATCACCTCGCCAGTGGCCGCTTTAACCAGTGGTGGACCGGCCAGAAAGATTGTGCCCTGTTCCTTAACGATGATCGAGACATCCGACATGGCAGGCACATAGGCCCCGCCTGCGGTGCAAGACCCCATCACAACCGCGATTTGTGCGATACCTTTGGCGGACATATTGGCCTGATTGAAGAAGATACGCCCGAAATGGTCGCGATCCGGAAAGACTTCGTCCTGATTGGGCAGGTTCGCCCCGCCACTGTCCACGAGATAAACACACGGCAGGTGATTTTCTTCGGCTATTTCCTGTGCGCGCAGGTGTTTCTTCACCGTCATCGGGTAATAGGTGCCGCCTTTGACAGTTGCATCGTTGCACACCACCATGACCTGACGGCCCTGCACCTGCCCGACACCGGCGATAACTCCGGCACAGGGTGCGGCGCCGTCATACATATTGTGCGCAGCCGTGGCCCCGATCTCCAGAAACGGCGAACCGGGATCAAGCAGATTGGCCACCCGCTCCCGAGGCAGCATCTTGCCGCGGGACACGTGCCGTTCGCGGCTTTTCTCGCCGCCACCAAGCGCAGCGGCTTGAGCGGCCTGTGTAATCTGATCCAGCAGCGCCAGATGGGTTTCCTTGGCATCCATTATACGGTGTCCTTACTGTTATCTTGCGGCGCTGGCAGGAGTTTACGCTCCATCATCCAGCGCAGCGAATAGGCATAACGGGCCGCACGGGCCACGTCGGTTTGAAAACTTGCATTGACGGTTGCACCCACCAGCCCGCCGACCACGGGCACCACCTGCCCTGCCTTGCGCCCCACAAGGGAGACGCCAAGCTGACGGGCAATCCGGTCCACGACTTTCGCGCCCACCCAGTCAAGCGAGCTGTCAACAGCCTTGCGCACAGCAGGATCGGACAGCATTTTCGCCGCCTTGTTGATCCGCTGTAAGGTTTCGTCACGGTTTTCAGAGGCACCACTGCTGGCCACCTCCAACACCATCAGCCGGAAGGCGCGTTCGTCTTCACTGTCATCGCTAAATCCATAGGCCGCTCCGGTGGCACGCACCGTGCGTGCCGCCAGTACCAGCGTGGCCGGTACATCCACCGCAAGACCAGCCGCCCCCCAGACACCCGCCGCAAAACCGGAAGAGGCATTCAGCCCCTGCGCCCATCCCTGAACGCGGATTGCAGCCGCTTCGCAGGCGGCAGGATCGCTTGTGTCGTGTTCCATCAAAGGCAGTGTAAAACCGGCAGAGGCATCAGAGGCATCCACAGCCGCACGCACCCATTCCGGTTTGACAAACCGCCCGATGACCGGCCCTACCAGCGATGTTGCCCATTCGGTTCCCTTGCCTAAACGGGTCGGGCGTTTTTCCTCATAGGCGCGCTGCTGGGCGATGACATGATCAATGGCCTCGTGCATATTCCTGATGCTTGGCGGTTTACCGGACATTGCGCTACTCCTGTAGGATACAGTAGGGCGAGAGCGATTTGCCTTGCAAGCAACTGTCAAACTCGGTCGAGAGTCCTGCAAATTCGCTGATCTCGCAGCCCAGCCGTGCCGCGTCTGCACTGATGTCGGCCTTTTCCTGCGCGACCGCGTTGCATTTATTGCCAACATAGCCAAACCACTGGCCCAGCAGATCGGTCAACTGCCCGGACCCTTCGGCTGTCAGACGGTCGTTCAAGGTCAGGGTGGTTGTGTCCAAACGGGTTTGCCAGCCTGCTTTTTGTTCTGCAAGACAGGTCAGATGCTCTTCCGCCCCGACGACAAAGCCGGCACAGGGCTGGAACAGCAGGCTCCGGCATTCCGGCCATGACGATTCGCCCTGCTCCATTCCCGTCAGGCAGGTGATGGCGCGTGCCTGCACGGCTGCATCTTCTGCAACGGCCTGCGAGGCCACCACGCATAAGAGGCTTACAGCTATGACCCGCGCCGCCTGCATCAGGCTTCCTGCAGTTTCATCAACTCGCGCCCGCACAGCATCCGGCGGATTTCCGAAGTGCCTGCGCCGATTTCCATCAGTTTGGCATCGCGCATGATCCGGCTGAGCGGGCTGTCATTCAAAAAGCCTGCCCCGCCCATCGCCTGCACCCCTTGGGTCGCAACTTCCATCGCTTTTTCAGAAGCATAGAGCACACAAGCCGCTGCATCCTGACGGGTCACTTCGCCTCGATCACAGGCAGCCGCCACCGCATAGACATAGGCCCGCGCAGAGTTCATCGCCGCGTAAATATCCGCGATCTTGCCCTGCATCAGTTGGAAGTTGCCAATGCTTTGCCCGAACTGCTTGCGCTCCACCATATAGGGCATGATGTGGTCCAGCACCGCATGCATGGTCCCGACCCCGATGCCCGACAGAACCACCCGTTCGTAATCAAGGCCCGACATCAGAACATTGACGCCCTTGCCCTCTTCGCCCAGTACATTTTCAAACGGTACTTCCACATCATCAAACACCAGTTCGGCCGTGTTTGATCCGCGCATCCCCAGCTTGTCAAAATGGGCGCTGGTGGAGAAACCTTTCATGTCCTTTTCGATCAGAAAAGCGGTCATACCGCGCGGGCCGGCATCGGGATCGGTTTTCGCATAAACCACCAATGTGTCCGCATCCGGCCCGTTGGTGATCCAGTATTTCGTGCCGTTCAGCGTGTAATACCCGTTCTTCTTTTCCGCCTTCAGTTTCATGGACACAACGTCAGAGCCTGCCCCCGCTTCGGACATGGCCAATGCGCCCACATGTTCGCCAGAGATCAGACCGGGCAGGTATTTCTTCTTCTGCTCCTCGGTGCCGTTCAGATGGATCTGGTTCACACAAAGATTGGAATGGGCACCATAAGACAGGGATACACTGGCAGACGCCCGCGCGATTTCTTCTACCGCAATCGTGTGCGCCAGATAGCCCATATCAACGCCGCCGTATTCTTCCTTTACGGTAATACCCAGCAATCCCAGATCGCCCATTTCCTTCCACAGCTCTGCCGGAAACATATTCTTCTGGTCGATTTCGGCGGCCATCGGGGCAACCCGTTCCTGCGCCCAGCGGTGCACCATATCGCGCAGGGCTTCGATTTCCTCGCCACAGGCGAAATTCATTGAAGAGGTGAACATACGAACTCCCAGATCGTTGGCCGGCTTTCTCGCCGACATTTAATTGAACACTTGTTCACACAATAGAAGCGGGAGACCCTTTTGTCCAGACAGAATAGAATGACCTGAAAGCCCCCTGCCGGTGGCGGAGACGGGTTTGGATATTTGACCCAAAAAGAGGCGGGTTTCGGAAAGGTATTGTCAGGGCGGTCAGGCTAGCCCGCTTGATGCAGGATGCCGACTTCCTCGCGGATGATCTGCGCGATCAGGTCACAGTCCTGAAGCGAGAAGGTCAGCGGCAGGCGCATATCCATCAATCCGGCGAGAATCCGGTCGGTCTGTGGCAGGGATTGCGCTGTAACATACTGCCAGCTGTCATGGCGCGAGGTGAAGCCGACCGGCTGATCCGCGCCGAACCATTTCAATTCCACCCCCCGCGCTGCCGTACGCTGTTGCAAGGCAATCATCTGCGAGGCAGAGAAATCGGGACAAAGAAACTGGAAAGAAGACATCACATAAGATTCCGCTTCGGGCCGTTCTATCACAGTGACGCCGGGGGTGTTGGCCAGACCCGACTCGACCCGTTGATAGCGGGCATTCCACGCCGCGCATTGATCGGGCAGATTGCGCAACTGGGGCCGAAGGATCGCGGCGCGCAGGTTATCCATCCGCCCCGAACAATTGGGTGTCTCCAGCCTGATCTGCTCGAAAACCTCGGCGGGGGGACCGGCGGTGTGCCGCTCGTAGAGCATATAAGAGCCCGACAGCATGATCGCACGGGCCGCAAGTTCCACATCATCCGTCACCATAAAACCGCCCTCGCCCGAGTTCAGGTGTTTGAAGGTTTGAGTGGAATAACACCCCGCCACGCCGTGACGACCGCTTGGCACCCCGTTCCACGCCGCCCCCATCGTATGGGCGCAATCCTCGATCACCTGCACACCGGCCCCGTCGCAGATCGCCATCAAAGCATCCATATCAACGATATGTCCTCGCATGTGGCTGAGCATCAGGAAGCGCGCGCCAGAATCGGCAATTTTCGCTTCCAAGTCGTCCAGATCCATGACCAGATTGGCCGTTACTTCCACAAACACAGGCGTGCAGCCCGCATTGGCAATGGCGCCCGGCACAGGGGCCAGAGTGAATGCGTTGGTCAGAACCGCATCTCCGGCCTTCGCCCCGGCTGCCCGCAACGCTGCCGCAAGCGCATAGCCGCCGGACGCCACGGCCAGACAGTATTTCGCCCCAGTAAAGGCAGCAAACTCTTCTTCCAACAGCGCGGTTTCGCCCTTTTCGTCTTCTGCGAGGTTGTACCTGTGCAAACGCCCGTGGCGCATGACACGTACAGCGGCCTCGATCGACGCTTCGGGAAGCGGTTCCTGCTGGGTAAAATTTCCGGTGAAAATCTGGGACATGTTGGCGCCTCTGGTTGATGGGCACAAACAACAGGATCAGCCACTAAAGATCAATGGCTTGCGGCTTGATCAGGTGCAATGCAAACCGGCCTTCGGGAATTGTGAAACCGCCCGCCCCTCATTGCACCAGACGGTCAACCAGATCAGGCAGATCATCATAATGGTGCAACAGGGCCTCCGGCTCCATTTCTGCAACCCCGTGACCCGAAGGACCGAAAGTCACCAAGACGCTTGGCACATTCGCGTTGCGCGCGGCAGAGCGGTCGTTGTCGGTATCGCCGATCAGCACTGAACGCTTCAGATCGCCCCCCACGCGGCGGATGGTTTCCCACAGATGGTCTGGATCGGGCTTGCGCACCGGCAAGGTATCCGCCCCGAGCAAGGCGCCGAACATGGAACGCACGCCGAGTTGTGCCATAAGGGTCTCGGCCAAGGCTTCGGGTTTGTTGGTGCAAACACCCAGCAGATAGCCGCGGGACTTCAGTTCTTCCAAAGCCTGCTCAACATTAGGGTAAAGCCTTGTATGCACGGCGATATTTTCTCCGTAGTGACGCAGCAGTTCGTCATATTGCGCATCAACCATGCTTTCATCCCAAGGCTGCTCAAGTCGCGAAAACCCGAGCCGCAACATAGCACGCCCACCGTGAAAGGCCGTCAGCATATCCGTTTTCGGGTCCAGCAGCAGACCGTGCCCCAACCCGTCAAAACAGGCATTTGCCGCAGCAATCAGATCACCGCTGGTATCCGCCAGCGTCCCGTCCAGATCGAAAATAACAGACTTCATATCATTCCCCTTTCCGCCCACATGCCACAGCTTGTAACGCAATGAAAGTTTTCTTGAGCAACGCCCCCTTTTTGTGGCCCGGCTTTTAGGCTAGGTGACATGGAACAGAAAAATTCCGAGGGGGCAACATGCCTGTAGCAGTGGTAATTCTGGCAGCCGGACAAGGCAGCCGCATGAAATCGGATCTTCCCAAAGTCCTGCACAAAGTGGCCCATGCGCCCCTGCTGGTGCATGCCATGCGTGCGGCGCAGTCGATTGAGGCAGACCGCATCGTCGTTGTTACCGGACACGGCGGTGCTGCGGTGGCCAAGGCAGCAACGGATTACGACGAAAATGCCCTGATAGTGACGCAGGAAGAACAGCTTGGCACTGCCCACGCCGTCAAACAGGCGCGCGATGTGCTGGCCGATTTTGACGGGGATGTCGTGGTCCTTTACGGCGACACACCCTTCATTCGTGAAGAAACCCTGCAAGACATACTTTCGGCCCGCCAGTCCGGTGCGGGTATTGTTGTGCTCGGCTTTGAGGCCGCAGAGCCTGCCAAATACGGACGTCTTGTGCTGAACGCCGAGGGTGGACTGGAGCGGATTGTCGAGGCCAAGGACGCCAGCCCCGAGCAACTGGCGATCACTTTGTGCAACTCCGGTGTGATCTGCGCGGATCGTGCCACAATGTTTGACCTGATCGAAGCCGTTGATAACAAAAACAAAAGCGAAGAATACTACCTGACCGATCTGGTAGGGCTGGCGCGGAGCAAGGGTTTGCCCTGCGCAGCCATCACCTGCCCGGAAGCGGAAACCCTGGGCGTGAACTCCCGCGTTGATCTGGCCGCAGCTGAAGCCACCTTCCAGACCCGTGCGCGGTTGGAAGCAATGGAAAACGGCACCACATTGCCCGCCCCTGAAACGGTACATTTTGCCTATGACACCTACGTCGGGCGCGACGTGGTGATCGAGCAGAATGTAGTGTTCGGCCCAGATGTGACAGTGGAAAGCGGCGCCCATATCCGTGCCTTTTCCCATCTGGAAGGCTGTCACGTCAGCGAAGCAGCGGTCATCGGCCCTTATGCCCGCCTGCGCCCCGGTGCCGAAATCGGCGGTGGCGCAAAAGTCGGCAACTTTGTCGAAGTGAAAGCAGCACTTGTGGGCACCGGCGCCAAGATCAACCATCTGTCCTATGTGGGCGATGCGGAAATAGGCCAGGATGCCAACATCGGTGCGGGGACGATTACCTGCAATTATGACGGTGTTTTCAAACACAAGACAATTATCGGTGCACGTGCCTTTATCGGCTCTAACACAGCACTGGTCGCGCCCGTAACTATCGGTGATGATGCAATGACAGCCTCCGGTTCGGTTGTGACACAGGATGCCGGTGACGGTGATCTTGCGATTGCCCGTGCGAAACAGGTGAACAAAACCGGTCTGGCGCTTCGATTGATGAACAAGCTCCGTGCAGCCAAAGCTGCCCAGTCAAAGGACAAATAAGATGTGTGGTATTGTAGGCATCCTTGGCAATCACGAAGCCGCCCCTATTCTCGTAGACGGGCTGCGCCGTCTGGAATATCGCGGTTATGACAGCGCGGGCATTGCGACCGTGCAGGATGGTAAACTGGAACGCCGCCGCGCGGTTGGCAAACTGGTTAACCTCTCGGACCTTCTGGTACACGAGCCGATCAAGGGTAAAGCCGGCATCGGCCACACCCGGTGGGCGACACATGGTGCGCCCAACGTTCAGAACGCCCACCCGCACAAAGCCGGAGACGTGGCGGTCGTCCACAATGGAATTATCGAAAACTTTCGCGAACTGCGCGAGGAACTGTCAGCGCAGGGTATCGGGTTTGAAACTGAAACTGACACGGAAACCGTTGTAAAGCTGTGCGAAAGCCTCTTGAAACTAGGGCTTGATCCGATTGAGGCCGCCCGCAAGACCGTGGCTCGGCTTGAAGGCGCCTATGCACTGTGTTTCCTGTTTGACGGGCAGGATGATCTTCTGATTGCCGCACGCAAAGGCTCTCCTCTGGCAATTGGCCACGGGGACGGGGAAATGTTTGTGGGGTCCGATGCGCTCGCACTCGCCCCGATGACCAATAAGGTGACCTATCTCGAAGAAGGCGATTTTGCCGTCGTCACCCGCGCCGGTGCACAGATCACAGATGCCTCCGGTGCCCGTGCAAATCGCGAAATGCGCGAGATTTCCCACGGTGCGATCAGTGCCGACAAAGGCGTCTACAAACACTTCATGGCCAAGGAAATTGCCGAACAGCCAAGCGTTCTTGCAGAAGCCGTCAAACACTACGCCGCAGCGGACGGGAAATCCATCCAACTGCCCGGCGCAGACCTTGATTTCACCAGCATCGAGAAAATCACCATGGTGGCCTGCGGTACGGCCTATCTGGCCTGTAACGTAGCAAAATACTGGTTTGAACAGATTGCCCGTCTCCCTGTCGAGTTGGATATCGCATCGGAATTCCGCTACCGTGAGCCGCCGCTCAGCCAGAACTCTTTCGCCTTTTTTGTCAGCCAGTCCGGTGAAACGGCCGACACTTTGGCCGCCCTGCGCTATTGTAGCGAAAATGTCGATAAAACAGTTGCAGTCGTTAATGTGCCGGAAAGCTCCATCTCTCGCGAGGCAGACGTATCCCTGCCTATTCTGGCAGGCGTGGAAATCGGCGTGGCCTCGACCAAAGCCTTCACCTGTCAGTTGACCGTATTGGCAGCACTGGCCATTCAGGCGGCACGACAGCGGGGTAAGATCGACGCGTCACAGGAAGCCGAACTGGTCGCGGCCCTGCATGGTTTGCCCGGCGTTATGAACCTCGCACTGGAACAGGAAGCAGCGATCAAGGCGACCTGTGCACAGCTTGTCCATTCCCGCGACGCCCTGTTTCTGGGGCGTGGCGCCATGTTCCCGCTGGCCCTTGAAGGCGCGTTAAAACTGAAGGAAATCAGTTATATCCACGCAGAAGGTTATGCAAGCGGAGAGCTTAAACACGGCCCCATCGCGCTTGTCGATGAACATATGCCGGTGGTGGTTATGGCCCCGCGGGACGACCTGTTCGACAAAACCGTGTCCAACATGCAGGAGGTGATGGCACGGGGTGGCAAGATCATTCTGGTGACCGACGCCCAAGGCGCAAAAGAAGCCGGAGAAGGCGCATGGCAGACTATTGTTATGCCAACCGTGCATCCGATGTTTGCGCCGATTGTATATGCGGTTCCGGCGCAATTGCTGGCCTATCACACTGCTGTTTATAAGGGCACGGACGTGGACCAGCCGCGCAATCTGGCCAAATCGGTGACGGTGGAATGACCCCCGAACAGGCGCTGCAAGACATCAAGGCACTGGAAGATCCGCAAAAGGCGGCGGAGATGGCTGCCTACCACAAGGTGGAGCGCCCATATCTGGGCGTTTCCAACCCGCAACTTGATGCGCTTTACAAAGACTGGCGCAAGGAAACGGATATTGCGCAACGCATTGAGATCGCAGCCTACCTTTGGGACAGCAACATCCATGAAGCCCGCATTGGCGCGGCCAAACTGCTGACGCAGGCACGGATCAAACCGGATCAGGCGGTCTGGGACGAAATCTGTCGCTGGGTCCCGATGTTTGACGCTTGGGCTATTGCGGATCACGCCTGTGGCGCGGGTGCCAGACGGCTATTTCTGGACGATGGGCGGCTTGATACGGTCGAAAGCTGGACGCAGGATGAAAACCTCTGGGTGCGCCGAGCGGCAATGGTGATCACCCTACCCTGGACCAAATCCACGCACCCCAAACCGGAAGAACTGGCGCAGCGGGAACGTATTCTCGGCTGGGCAGCGGGCTATGTGAACGATCCCGAGTGGTTTATCCAGAAATCCGTAAGCTGGTGGCTGCGCAGCCTGTCCAAGCATGATCCCGAACGGGTGCGTCAGTTTATGAACGATTACGGTGCGGGTATGAAAGCGTTCGCCCGCAAGGATGCGACACGCTTGCTGTAACCGGCCCTGATCCAACCTGAAGCAAAAAAGCCGGTGCAAATTGCACCGGCTTTATCATTTCTTAGGATTTATCGGTGATCAATCGTCCCGATGAACCTTTTCCTTCCGCTCGTGCCGTTCCTGTGCGGCAAGGGACAAGGTTGCGATCGGACGTGCATCCAGACGTTTCAGGGAAATCGGCTCCCCTGTTTCGTCGCAATACCCGTAAGACCCGTCCTCGATCCGGCGCAGGGCGCTGTCGATCTTGGCAACCAGCTTGCGCTGGCGGTCCCGCGTACGCAATTCCAGCGCACGGTCGGTTTCTTCGGAGGCACGGTCAGCAACGTCCGGAATGTTCCGTGCGCCTTCCTGCATGCCTTCGATGGTGTCTTTGCTGTCAGACAGAAGATCCGCCTTCCAAGCCAGCAATTTGCGCCGGAAATATTCGGTTTGACGCTCGTTCATAAATGGTTCGCTGTCGACTGGACGGTAGTCGGCATCAAGAATGACTTCAGCTTTCATTCTCTTCTCCCTAATAAATTCACTATGTAGTGCCATGACGTTCTCACCCAACGTTTGCGCATCCAATATCCGAGTCGTAACGTATTGTCACCCCACTTCCTTCTTAGGTTGCAGCATTGTGACGGGAATACTAGATTGCCCTCAAGCTATCAGGGAAAAGCAAAAAAATGAAGTTTGAAGGCACGCAACAGTATGTTTCCACCGATGATCTGACCGTGGCGGTCAACGCAGCTATCGCGCTCGAACGCCCTTTGCTGGTCAAGGGGGAACCGGGGACCGGTAAAACCGAACTGGCGATTCAGGTTGCAAAATCACTCGGACTGCCGCTGCTGGAATGGAACATCAAATCCACCACCAAAGCCCAGCAAGGCCTTTATGAATATGATGCCGTCAGCCGCCTGCGCGACAGCCAGCTTGGCGAGGAACGTGTCCATGATGTGAAGAACTACATCAAGAAAGGCAAGCTTTGGGAAGCATTTGAAGCCGGCGACCGTCTGGTACTGCTGATCGATGAAATCGACAAAGCCGATATCGAATTCCCCAACGATCTGTTGCAGGAACTCGACAAGATGGAATTCTACGTCTACGAGACCGGCGAAACGATCAAGGCGAAAAAACGCCCGATTGTGATTATCACTTCGAACAATGAAAAAGAACTGCCTGACGCCTTTCTGCGTCGCTGTTTCTTCCACTATATTCGTTTCCCCGAAATGGAGACTTTGAAGCAAATCGTCGAAGTTCACTTTCCGGGAATCAAACCTGAACTGGTCGCAGAAGCACTGACCCAGTTTTACGACATCCGCGAAACACCGGGTCTGAAGAAAAAGCCGAGCACATCGGAAGTGCTGGACTGGCTGAAACTCCTGCTGGTGGAAGATCTCGACCCTGCTGACATGAAACGGGACGGCAAGGATGCCTTGCCCCGCCTGCACGGTGCGCTGCTGAAAAACGAGCAGGACGTGCATCTTTTCGAGCGGCTCGCCTTTATGGCGCGGGGCAATAGATGACAACGACCGTTCGCTATGTGACACCTGCGGATGAAGCCGACTGGCGCGCCTTGTGGAAGGACTATCTCGCCTTTTACGAAACGAGCCGCGATGAAGACGTCTATGCCGGAACGTGGAAACGCATTCTCGACCCTGATGAAGGCATGTTTTCCATGGTGGCCGAAACACCCGGTCACGGGATCGTGGGCATTGTGAACTTTCTCTACCACAGCCATTTCTGGGGACCGGAAAACCGGATTTATCTAAACGATCTTTATGTTCGTCCTGAAATTCGCGGCACCGGTGCAGGAAAGGCGATGATCGACGCAGTCGTCGCCCATGCAAAGGCACACGATTGCCCGCAGGTCTGGTGGCTGACAGCCGAAGATAATGCTGTGGCGCGAAAGCTTTATGACGGCGTGGCCACACTGGCCCCCTTTGTGAAGTACCAGATATGAACTTCTGGCGCGACGCAGCCTTCGGATTGACGGCAATGACCCTCTCTGCCTGTGCGGGTCCTATGGCGGATGTTGTCAGCAAACGCTCTGATCCGGCGATACAACTGTCGGGTATGAAAACCTTTCAGGCACCGCCCCCTAAATCCGGCGTGGCACGCTCCAATGTAGATGTTTTCGAAGAATTTCTTGATCTGACTTTTGCACTTGAAAGCGGTCAGGATCTCTCGCGGCTGTCCCGCTTTGAAGGGCCGATCACGGTTGCGCTGGTCAACGCGCAGAGCGATGTCGTCGGGCAGGATCTGGACCAGTTGATCAAGCGGCTTCGCACTGAAGCAAGTATCCCGATTTCCCGCGTTCAAACTGCATCTGCGGCAAATATCGTCATCGAAATGGTCTCCAAGCGGCAGTTGCGCCGCGCGGCACCGACTGCGGCCTGCATCGTGGTTCCCCGCATGAGCAGTTGGGCAGAATTCAGGAAGAACCGCTTTAACCGGCGTGCCGACTGGACTTCCTTGGAAGTCCGCAGCAGGGCAGCGGTTTTCATGCCCCGCGATATTTCCCCGCAAGACGCGCGCGATTGCCTGCACGAAGAACTGGCGCAGGCGATCGGACCATTGAACGATCTTTACCGGCTGCCGGATTCTGTTTTTAACGACGATAATTTTCACATCGTTTTAACGCCCTACGACATGATGATCCTGCGTGCCATGTATGCGCCGGAACTCAAATCGGGCATGGCCAAACATGAAGTGGCGGCAGTGCTGCCCCGCATTCTTGCACGGGTAAATCCCGAAGGTGCCGGACTGGCCCCCCGCCAGATTCAGGAAACACCCGGTTCGTGGATGCGCAAGATCGAGCTTGCACTGGGCCCGGACGCCTCTGAAAAGACACGGATTGAAGCGGCATCGGATGCCGTGCGAATTGCACAGCAGTTGGGAATGACAGACCACCGGCTCGGGTTCAGTTATTATGCACGGGCCCGCGTGAACGCCTCGGCCAACGGTGTTGAAGCCGCCGCCGATTACGCCCGTGCCTATGCAAACTTCTCCAAAATCTTCGGCCCATATGATATCCACACGGCTCAAGCCGGATTGCAGATGGCATCGCTTGCCATGTCCAGTGGCGAGTTCCGTCAGGCTTTGCAGTTCATTGAAAGTGGGCTGGTCGCCGCCAAAACCGCGCAGAACGGCCGGCTGATGTTCAGTCTTCTGGCGATGAAATCGGAAATCTATAAACTTGCAGGTCGCACGGAAGAAGCCACCGCCCTGCGCGACGAGGCCATTGCATGGGGCCAGTACGGCATCCATCCGCCAGGCGAGATCAGAAAACGTCTCGAAATCATCGCTAACCTGCCGCCCCGCCTGCCCCAGAAAGAAAGTTAAACAATGTTTACAATTCCAGCCTTCCTGATCGGCGCCATCATCGGGTGGTATCGCGCGCGCAAATTCGGCGGCAAAACCGCGGATAAACTGCAGTACAGCGTCATACACGGCATTATTTTCTTCCTCCTCGCCCTGTTTGCAACGGTCATGGTGGACTGGATGGGGTGGGTGTAAATGTTCTTACGATTCTTCGAAGCCCTGCGCGCTGCAAAAATCCCTGTTTCCCTGCGGGAGTATCTGGCGTTTCTTGAAGCGATGAAAACCGGACTCGTGCTCTATGATGTCGAGGGTTTTTATTTCCTTGCCCGTGCCACGATGGTGAAGGACGAACGGAATCTGGACAAGTTCGATCTGGTTTTCGCAGAAGTTTTCAAGGGTATGGAAAACCTGTCGGTCGATGACATTCTGAACGCGGTTGACGTTCCTGACGACTGGTTGACCAAACTGGCGGAGAAACATCTCAGCCCCGAAGAAATGGCGGAAATCGAAAGTCTTGGCGGGTTCGAAAAGCTGATGGAAACCCTGAAAGAGCGCCTGAAAGAACAGGAAAAGCGTCATCAGGGCGGTAACAAATGGATCGGCACAGCCGGTACATCCCCCTTTGGGGCCTATGGGTACAATCCTGAAGGCGTTCGCATTGGCCAGAAGGAAAGCCGCCACAAAAAGGCGACGAAAGTATGGGACAAGCGTGATTTCAAAAACCTCGACGATTCCGTAGAGCTTGGCACGCGCAACATTAAAGTTGCGTTAAAACGGTTGCGCAAATGGGCCCGTGCCGGCGCGGAAGACGAACTGGACCTGAACGGCACAATCCGCTCCACCGCTGAGAACGGTTATCTCGATGTGATTACCCGTCCCGAACGGCGCAATGCAGTTAAGGTTCTGTTGTTCCTTGATGTCGGTGGTTCAATGGACAGCTATATCAAACTCATCGAAGAACTGTTTTCCGCTGCGAAAACCGAATTCAAACACATGGAATACTTCTATTTTCATAACTGTTTGTACGAAGGTGTGTGGAAGGACAATGCACGGCGCTGGACCGAACAGACCCCCACTTGGGACGTGTTGCGGACTTACGGGTCGGATTACAAATGTATTTTTGTCGGCGACGCCGCAATGAGCCCTTATGAAATCATGTATAAGGGGGGTGCGAACGAGCATTGGAACGAGGAACCGGGAAAAGTCTGGCTCGAACGTGCGCAAGAACAATGGCCCGGATCGGTCTGGATCAATCCTGTGAAAGAGCAATACTGGCAGTACACCCATTCCACCATGATCCTTAAGGAAATCTTTAATGATCGCATGTACCCAATGACCTTGAAGGGCATTGAATCCGCGATGAAGGAACTGGGACGGTAGGACCATATTGTCGGCCAGTCCGGACACATTCGGGTGAGCGGAAAGCCCATCGCTTGACAGACATACGTCGCAGGGTCAGCCTGTTTTCATGATGTTGCGAACCCTGATAAGCGCGTTTTTACTGGCCGGGCCGGTCGCAGCAGATTGCCCTGCCCTGCCGGACCGGGCTGCGGAACGCACGCAGCTTCTGGGGGAACTTGCCGAAGCCGGCACTTTCGAAGAGGCGCGGCAGGCGGCCAACGCGCTCTGGCAGTTCTGGCATATTGCGCCGGATGAAATCTCACAGGAAATGCTCAACACCGGAGTAAATGCGATCCGTTACGGGGATACGCTTCAGGCAGAGGACATCCTGACACGTCTGGTTCGCTATTGCCCGGATTATAGTGAAGGTTTCAACCAACTGGCATTCGCCTATTTCCTGCAAAAACGGGACGTCAAAGCATTGGACCTGTTGACCCGCAGTCTGGAACTGGAACCCGCCCATTTCGGGGCCCTGTCGGGCATAGCGCTGATTCACATCCGCAACGGACGGCCTGCTCTCGGCCAGATTTATCTGCGCCGCGCAGTTGCCCTGCATCCGTGGCTGAACGAACGCGGGCTTTTGGACCAAACCGTCCCCAAAAGGAACGGCGCGAAAGAACTATAGCGCCAAAGTCTTTGGTTTTGCGCTCTACGCATTTTCCAGCGCCCTGATCCGGCGTCCAGCGGCCGCAACTCCACCCTATGTAGCGCTCTTCCGTGAAGATATCGTTAAAGTCGAGCAGTTTCTATTCAACACCGTGAAAACGACTCTAATTTAGTGAGGCTTATCACTCTTTTCCGGTTAAATTCTTGTTCCGTCCCCGTTTCAAACCTAACCTAGGGTCAAGGCCGCAAACAGGAAATTTCGACCTGTTTATTAAGGCCTGGAGGGGGGCATTTGCCTCAAATTATTTAATCGTTTCCCGTCATTTGCTCTGATCGGGAGGCAACACAAATACTCTAACGGGAGAAAAGTAAAATGGCAGACTTTATTGGTACAGAAGAAGACGATGGCTTGGTTGGCGGGCTGTTTTCCGACTTTATTCAAGGTTTGGAGGGGAACGACCTTCTTGCCGGGCTAAACGGAGATGACACACTTGATGCAGGCGCCGGCGATGATGTTGTGATCGGCGGGATCGGTGACGATGTGATGTTTGGCGGTGACGGTAATGACAAGATTGTCATGACAGCCGGTGATGATCAGGTATTTGGCGGTGCCGGTGACGACAAGTACTTTGTAAACGGATTTGCGGGTGACTGGTCGATTGTAACCGACACCTCCGGCATCGACACACTGAATTTCGCAGGCGGCATCACAGGGGCTGACATCGATCTTTCGCCCGGCGCACTTTCCTACGTGGACGACCGCGTAATCGAAATTTCCGGTCTCAAGGATTCTGAACGTCCGCTGGAACTGGTGCTCTTGCAGGATCTATCCGGATCGTTCTCCGATGACCTTTCAACTGTGAACAGCCTTGTGGACGACCTGATCACCTCGGTCAGCGGATTGGCGGATGATGTCCGGCTGGGCTTGACCTCCTTTATCGACAAACCGACGTCTCCTTTCGGATCCTCCGGCGATCACGAGTATAAAACCGAGCTCAGCCTGACCAGCGACACAGACGCGTGGAAAGCAGCTGTAACAGGTCTTTCCACAGGGAGCGGTAATGATGGCCCGGAATCCCAGATGACAGGTCTGTTGCAGGTTGCCTTGCGCACTGCGGAAGTTGGCTGGAGTTCTTCTTCGCTCAAGGTTGTTGTGATGACCACTGATGCGGTTCCGCACTTTGCTGGTGACAATCCGGATACGCCGAACAATGGTGACACGATCCTTGACGGACCGGGCGGTGATGGCACCGGTGAGGATTATCCCACCATTGAAATGGTGAAAGCCGCGCTGCTGGATGCAGGGATCGTTCCGGTATTTGCTGTCACCTCTGGTGTAACATCCGATTATCAGGATCTCGTCGATGCCTTCGGCTTTGGTGCGGTTGTACCGCTGAGCTCTGACAGTTCGGATATTATTGCCGCGTTTGAAGACGGTATTAAAGGTGCCGCCGATACATTGATCGAAAACGCTGTCGGCACAGCTTTTGACGATGATATTTTCGGCAACAGCGCTGACAACATGCTTAAAGGTAAAGCCGGTAAAGATGACATTCGTGGCTTTGGCGGCGACGATTACCTGAAAGGCAACAAAGGCAAGGACAAGCTGGACGGCGGCAAAGGCGATGACATGCTTGATGGTGGCGCCGACAAGGACAAACTTGAAGGCGGCGACGGTGCAGATACCTTTGTCTTTGATGTCTTCCATCCGGATCACGCGCGCGATGTCGTGCAGGATTATGAAGATGGCGTAGATAAAATCATGGTGTTGAATGACACGATGTTGACCTTCGCTGACATCGAAGTAACCCAAGTTGGGGGCAAGACAATCCTGTCCCACGACGGCGATGCGTTTGCCTTGCTGAAATCCACCCACGCCAGCGATATTGATGCATCAGACTTCGTCTTTGACATTGCCTGATTGCTGACACTGTCTGGAATGACATAACCTAAACACGCTGCCCCTGTCTGCGCTCGCGGACAGGGGCAGTTTTTCGTTTTTCAAAGGTGCAACAGGGAATTTTTTCCCGTTACTTCAAATCCTTTTTGCAAAGGGCTGGTCTTCCCCGGTGGAGTTCCCATATCCTAACATATGCTTAAACTGACCCCGATCCTCCTCGCCCTGCTGTACGGATTTGTTTACTACAGATTTTCTATCTGGCGCACACAATCCGAGCTGGACGCCAAGTCTACAGAACTGGCCGACCCGGTGCTGCGCAAACTTTGCGCCCGAATGGCAGATTCTCTGGATCTGGCGCAGGTGAAAGTTCATATCTACGAGATCGAGCCGGTAAACGGACTGGCTGCGCCGGATGGGCGTATTTTCATCACACGCGGTTTCTACCGGAAGTATCAGAACGGAGAAGTCAGCGCCGAGGAAATCGCCAGTGTCATTGCGCACGAACTCGGGCATGTGGCACTTGGCCATTCGCGGCGGCGGATGATCGATTTTTCGGGACAGAACGCAATTCGTGTTGCGCTTGGCATGGTGTTGGGCCGGCTCATTCCGGGGTTGGGTGTCTTGCTGGCAGGGATGCTGTCCGGGCTCCTCGCGGCGCGTTTATCGCGACAGGACGAATATGAAGCGGATGCATATGCGGCAGCACTTTTAACCAAGTCCGGAATCGGCATCGCTGCGCAAAAATCCCTGTTTACCAAACTGGATGCGCTTGCAGGCAACAGCGGCCAACCGCTTGCGTGGTTGATGAGCCATCCCAAAACATCCGAACGTATTGCGGCGATCGAAAAACTGGAAAGCCGCTGGCAGTAACCTTCAGCTGTTTACCATTATTTTACACTCCCGTCCCTATTCTGCCCTGAAAACAAGGTCGCAGCAGAAAAGGGTGAAAAATGTTGAAACGGTTGCACTATGAGAGCCGGATCGCGGGGCGGTTCGGGCCGCTGGCCCTTCTGACGCTGCAAAAAAAATGTGTCCGGCGCAATATCGAGGCAGGTATCACAAGCTATTTGTATATCGGCAAGCAGCGGATCTTTCAGATACTGGAGGGAGAGACCGGCGATGTCGATGCCACAATGGAACGGATTGTCCGGCACAGAATGCACAAGGAAATCAAGATCCGTGCGGTCATGCGGTGTTCCAAGCGGAAGTTTTCAAATTGGCCTTTTGGCGTAACCACACGCCATGACCCTGATTTCAAACGGGTGATGAACGCCGGAATGCAACCGGATTTCTTCAAACTGGATGTGTTACAAGCGGAACGCTTTTTAGGGATTATTGCTTCCCGCAAAAGACGCGCTGTCCGCCCGGAAGAGTTCGAGACGACAGCGAAGCGGTTCAGCGCCCCCTCTCCTATATTGAATCCCGCAAACAACGCAGGCATTCAAAATTCAGGCACGATCCACATTCCGGGCCTGCAACAGGAAAAAACCGCCAGAGCATAAACACTTATCGTGCCACGCAAGGCCTGTACGGCCGCGCCCCTCTCTCAAATTGCATATCCACACAACGATCCAACCACAGATTGATTGACAGAATTCCCAAATCGCAGCACTGTTTAACTTTATTTCAAGTCGACCATTTGCGGTCAAATTTAGTTCAATAAGTTTAAAGGGGAAATATTATGGGCTCTGCCTTTAAGGACGTTGCGTTCGAATTTCTGGTGAATACCTACACAGATGACACGCAGGAAGATCCGAGCATAGACGCAAATCCAAAGACCGGCGGGTTTCAGGTGGTCTGGGAAAGTGAAGGACAGGACGGGAGCGGACTTGGCGTTTACGCACAAAACTTCCATGCCGGTGGAAACACACTCGGCTCCGAATTCCGGATAAATACGGTCACGGAGGGCGATCAGGAGAACGTCGACGTGGCGTTCAATGAAGACGGTAACGGATCATGGGTCTGGCAAACCGACAATATCTGGTTTGTCACCGTAAATCGGGATGAAACACCGATTTCCGGCGGCATTGCAGAGAATATCCGCACCCGTTCCAAGACCTTCGGATTCGAGAGCGAGGACGGCTTCTACTACAACGAAGACCGCGTTCGTTACGGACGGTTCGATCCCGATCAGGAAGGTCAGGAAGGATTGGAGCCACGGGTAATCTCTGTTGGCGGCGACCAGTTCATCACCGTCTACCGCGTTAATGAAACCTTCCGTAATTTTTCGGGGCTGGATGTAAGCGAATATACTGCCTACATCCCATCTGTTGTGCCGAATAATGGCCAGTGGTCTTTGCGCACGGTAAAAGATGATGTGTTTCCAAGGGCGCACACTTCTTTCGGTGATGTGGCGCAGGTAGATGATGACACTGTTGTTGTGGCATCCTCCATGCATTCCGACCTTGTCGGACTGGACGGTGTGATCCAGTTCCAGTTCATGGGACGCAACGATACACAGGGGCTTCCCCTGTCGCTGGAAGAACGTTTTGTACTGGAAGAAACCTCCGGCCTGAACGGGACCGCACTGAAGCCACGGATTGTCGTTCTCTCTGATGGGGGAATTGCGGTTACATGGATTGAACAGGACGAAAGCAGCGAGAATGAAGCGGACTGGCATTTTGACGTTTTCTTTCAGGTCTTTAACGCCGATGGTACCCCCCGTGGGGGCCGCATTGCAGCCCATGGAGACAGCAAGACCGACCAGACAGAGCAAGAGATCACTGCGCTGAAAGACGGTGGGTTTGTCATTACATGGACGGATGAGGGCGGCGACGGCAAAGGGGATGCTGTCAAAATGGCCCGCTTTGATTCAAAAGGCATTCGCCTTGGTGACATTGAAACCGTGAACGAGACCACCAAAGGCGACCAGCGGGATTCGGCGATTACCACGCTTAAAAACGGAAATGTGGCGCTGGTTTGGGAATCCGAAACCGGCGACGGAGACGGGACCGGCGTGTTCGGCAAAATCTTCAAGACCGTTAACTATGCCAATTCCACAGCACAAACACTCACAGGGACGGACGACGGGGAAAAGATTTCCTCGGGCGGCAAGAATGATGAAGTGTTCGGTGAAGGCGGCGACGATCAGTTGTTAGGCGGCGGCGGCGCGGACAGCCTTTATGGCGGTGACGACAATGACACGCTCAAAGGTGGCGGCGGTGCCGATAAACTTTATGGCGACGACGGCGACGACGCATTGGTCGGTCAGGGTGGCAACGACAAAATGTTCGGCGGCGACGGGAATGACAACCTCAAGGGCAATGGTGGCAAGGATGCGTTGAACGGCGACGGTGGAGATGACCGTCTTGACGGTGGTGGCGGCAATGACGTGCTGAAAGGCGGCAACGAAAATGACTCCCTGTTTGGCGGAGGCGGAAACGACCTGCTGAACGGCGGTAAAGGCAATGACGTTATGAAAGGCGGCGGCGGCAAGGATACCTTTGTCTTTGCCAGTGACAGAGACACCATCAAGGATTTCGAGGATGACAAAGACATCGTCGAGTTCTCCAAATCCCTTGTCAAAGGTGGCCTGACCATCCGTGATCTTTCCAAAATGGTCGACGAGCGCAAGGACGCGCTGATTTTCGATTTCGGGAGCGGAGACCGTTTGGTTGTGGAAGGGATCGGCAGCTTCTCCGATTTCCGCGATGATATCGAAATAGCCTGACACCGCAAAACTGCTACGATCAAAATCTTAACGCGCCCGCAATCCGGGCGCGTTTTTTACTTTTCACGGGATGAAACTTGCGTATAAAGGCAGCATGATTACGCAGACACATATCCCTAATATTGCCACCGCTTTTGGTGCGACTGCTGCTGCGCTTCTACTACTTAGCCGCCTCTGAGCGTGTCGGGGTCCGGCGCGTGCGCTCAGGGGAGAGTGAAATCCGCGCTGGAATGAACCCGAAAAGCTAAGTAAAATTAAAGAGATACAGAAATGACCGATACAGCGAAACAAGACCGCGTCTTGATTTTTGACACCACGTTGCGTGACGGTGAACAATCCCCCGGCGCTACGATGAGCCATGACGAAAAGCTGGAAATTGCCCAATTGCTCGACGAAATGGGCGTAGACATTATTGAAGCCGGTTTTCCGATTGCCAGTGAAGGCGATTTCAAAGCAGTCAGCGAAATCGCCGCCCGTTCCCAAAACGCCGTGATCTGCGGTCTGTCCCGCGCAGACACCCGCGACATTGACCGGTGCTGGGAAGCGGTCAAACACGCAAAACAGCCCCGTATCCACACTTTCATCGGCACCTCCCCTTTGCACCGCGCCATTCCGAACCTCAATCAGGATGAAATGGTAGAGCGGATCCACCAGACCGTGACCCATGCGCGCAACCTGTGTGACAATATCCAGTGGTCCCCGATGGATGCGACCCGCACGGAAGATGACTATCTCTGCCGCGTCGTCGAAGTTGCGATCAAAGCGGGTGCAACCACGATCAACATTCCCGATACAGTGGGCTATACCGCGCCACGGGAAAGCGCCGAACTGATCCGTATGTTGCTGGAAAAGGTGCCCGGTGCAGACGACATCATCTTTGCCACCCACTGCCATAACGATCTGGGCATGGCGACTGCGAACTCTCTGGCTGCGGTAGAGGCTGGTGCCCGCCAGATCGAATGTACCATCAACGGATTGGGCGAACGGGCCGGCAATACTGCACTTGAAGAAGTGGTCATGGCGTTGAAAGTCCGCAACGACATCATGCCGTTCCGTACCGATATCGACACCACCAAGATCATGAACATCAGCCGCCGTGTCGCCACCGTCAGCGGTTTTCAGGTGCAATACAACAAGGCCATCGTCGGCAAGAACGCTTTCGCCCATGAAAGCGGCATCCACCAGGACGGTATGTTGAAGAACGCCGAAACGTTTGAGATCATGCGTCCCGAAGACGTGGGTCTGTCCGAAACAAATATCGTGATGGGCAAACATTCGGGTCGTGCTGCACTGCGCTCCAAACTCAAAGACCTCGGGTATGAATTGGGCGACAACCAGTTGAAAGACGTGTTCGTCCGGTTCAAGGCTCTGGCTGACCGCAAGAAGGAAGTCTATGACGACGACCTGCTCGCGCTGATGAATGACGAAGGCACCAATGCCGCCAATGATCGCGTACAGGTGAAATCCCTGCGGGTTGTCTGTGGCACCGAAGGGCCGCAGCAGGCAGACCTGACGCTGACAATCGACGGGGTGGATCACAGCGTTTCTGCCACAGGGGACGGACCGGTTGACGCCTCCTTCAACGCCGTCAAACAGCTGTTCCCGCACAGCGCCAAGCTGCAACTCTACAACGTACATGCTGTGACAGAGGGGACTGATGCGCAGGCAACTGTTTCTGTTCGCATGGAAGAAGCCGGCAAGATTGTCGTGGGTCAATCCGCTGATACCGACACTGTCGTGGCCAGCGCACGGGCCTATGTCAACGCTTTGAACAAACTGCTGGTACGTCGTGAAAAAACTGCTCCGGCGGCGACAGCCTGATTCTTGGAAAAACAACGGGCGAGTTGCAAAAATTTGCCCGTTGTTCGTTATGTGCAAGTATTAAGTGAAAGAATGGGCAAGTCCCCCCTATTCTTGGCGCGATAACGCCTATTTTTCTCCAGCCCCACCTTTACCCCGCGCGGCAGACCTCGCTATAAACAGGCCTTCTGCACCGTGTTTTTCCACGGTACCAATTCGTGCAAGCAAAGGCGGCAACGCATGTATGGAAAACTCCAGGGTTTATTTTCCGTTGATATGGCAATCGATTTGGGAACAGCGAATACGCTGGTCTATGTCAAAGGTAAGGGCATCGTTCTGAACGAACCTTCAGTTGTCGCCTATCACATCAAGGACGGCGTCAAACGGGTTCTGGCCGTTGGGGAAGATGCCAAGCTGATGCTGGGCCGCACGCCGGGTTCGATCGAGGCGATCCGTCCGATGCGCGACGGTGTGATCGCTGATTTTGACGTGGCCGAAGAGATGATCAAACACTTCATCCGTAAGGTGCACAAACGCTCTACCCTGACCAAGCCGCGCGTGATTGTTTGTGTTCCCTTCGGTGCAACGCCAGTTGAAAAACGCGCAATCCGTCAGTCGGTTCTTTCTGCCGGTGCCCGCAAGGCCGGACTGATCGCAGAACCGATTGCCGCCGCTATCGGGGCCGGTATGCCAATCACCGACCCGACCGGCAGTATGGTTGTGGATATCGGTGGCGGTACCACCGAGGTTGCGGTTCTGTCGCTTGGTGACATCGTTTACGCCCGTTCCGTGCGCGTCGGCGGGGACCGGATGGACGAAGCCATCATCAGTTATCTGCGCCGCCAGCAGAACCTGTTGATCGGGGAAAGCACCGCAGAGCGGATCAAGACCACCATCGGCACCGCCCGCATGCCCGAAGACGGGCGCGGTACATCGTTGGAAATTCGCGGGCGCGACCTGTTGAACGGTGTGCCCAAGGAAACCGAGATTACGCAGGCACAGGTTGCCGATGCCCTGGCCGAACCGGTGCAGCAGATTTGCGAAGCCGTGATGACGGCGTTGGAAAGCACCCCGCCCGATCTGGCCGCAGATATTGTAGACCGTGGCGTGATGCTGACCGGTGGCGGTGCGCTGCTGGGGGAACTGGATCTTGCCTTGCGCGAACAGACAGGACTGGCGATCTCTGTCGCTGACGAGAGCCTGAACTGTGTGGCTCTTGGTACCGGCAAATCGCTGGAATATGAAAAACAACTGCTTCATGTTATTGATTTCGACAGTTAATGCCTGTGACGGATGTAAATGGCACATCAAAATGACAGCGAGGTCTATTTTCGCCGCGTCGTAAGGCGCGTGCTGATCTCTGTCCTTCTGGTTTTTCTGGTCGCGATTTTTCTGATCTGGCGTATCGACAATCCCCGCGCCGAACGGTTCCGCATGGCGATGATTGATCGGGTGGTGCCAAATCTGGAATGGGTGTTCGCCCCTGTCGCCCATATGTCCAACATGGTCTCCGACTTTCAGGCATATTCGCGCATTTACCAGCAAAATCAGGAACTTCGCCGCGAATTACAACAGATGAAAGCCTGGAAAGAGGCCGCCATCCAGTTGGAACAGAAAAACGCAAAACTGCTGGATCTCAACAACGTCAAACTAAACCCCAAACTGACCTACACCACAGGCGTAGTGCTGACTGACAGCGGCAGCCCATTCCGCCAGAGTGCACTCATCAACATCGGGCGGCATGACGGGGTTGTGGACGGCTGGGCCGCGATGGACGGTCTGGGGCTTGTCGGGCGGATTTCTGGTGTGGGTAAAAACTCTTCCCGCGTATTGTTCCTGACTGACAGTTCCAGCCGCATTCCGGTAGAGGTCACACCTTCGGGCCAGAAGGCTATCCTTGCAGGAGACAACACCCCTCTGCCGCCGCTTGAGTTCATCGACGGGGTCGATCAGGTCCGTGCGGGTGACAGGGTTGTGACGACCGGAGATGGAGGCGTCTTCCCACCCGGTCTGCTGGCAGGAACCGTGTTCCTAAGCGGTGACGGGCGACTGCGGGTGAAGCTGGCGGCGGATTACCGCCGTCTCGAATTCCTGCGGGTGATCCGCCATCTGCCCGCGGCACCGATCTCTGAACCAGGCCGTCTTGTCGGCCCAACCCTGCCCGGGCAGGTGAATGCAGGCAACGATGGATGACGTCTCGCTGGTTCAGCTATACGCGCGCCGTGCACTGTATCTCGGGGTTGGTTTCGCCATTATCCTGTGGTCCATCGTCCCCTTCGATCTGAGCGCGGGCGACCTGCCCGGCCCTGACATTATCTATTGCATCACAATGGCTTACGTCGTGCGCAAACCTGAATGGGCCCCCGTGTGGGCCATATTTCTGGTCTTCTTCTTCCGTGACATACTAACCCTTGCCCCCCTTGGTCTGTTCACGCTTTTGACTGTGCTCGGTTCCGAAGTTGTGCGCTCTAATATTCAGGCATTCCGCGAATACAGTTTCGGGCTGGAATGGCTCTGGATCGGGACAATTTTTGTGATCATCACCATCCTGCAACAGATTATCCTTCTTTTAACCCTGACCCATACACCAAGATTTGTAGAGCAACTTTATCTAATGGTTTTCACCATCGCGCTCTATCCTGTTATTGTAGGTGTCATGAAATTCGGTTTCGGCTTCCAGCGTCCCCGTCCCGGAGAGCTGGATGCTTGGGGGAAAAGACTATGAAACGTCCAGTAAAACCCGGTCGTTTACGCCAGATGCTGACCCGCCGCACGATCCTGCTCGCAGGGTTGCAGGCGGGCATTATCGGTACGCTTGGGGTTCAGATGCGCCGGATCGCGGTAGAGCAGAACCAGTCCTTCCGCCTTCTCGCCGAAGAGAACCGCGTCAACATCCGCCTTATCCCCCCTGTTCGGGGTCTGGTGTTCGATCGCTTGGGCAAACCCCTTGCCTATAATGAACCCAACTACAAAATCGATATGGTGCGCGAACAGTCCGGAGATCCGGAGACTGTTTTGCGCCGCCTCGCTACCATCATCCCGATCAGCGAGGAAGATATCACCAGCGCGCTGCAGGAAATGAGCAAGCGGCGCGGCTTTGTGCCAGTGACTGTGGCAGAGGATCTTGACTGGGAACACATCGCCGCTGTCAGCGCGAACGCCCCGGCCTTGCCCGGCATCACGCCGGAACTGGGCCACTACAGGATCTATCCGCAAGCTGATGATTTTGCACATATTCTCGGCTTCGTGGGGCCAGTTTCCGACTACGATCTCAGCCAGACAGATGACGATGACCCCCTGCTGCTGATCCCCCGTTTCCAGATCGGTAAGAACGGTATCGAGCGGCGCATCGAAAAACCCTTACGGGGCAAATCCGGCGTGAAGCGGATTGAAGTGAACTCTATCGGGCGTGTGATGCGTGTTCTGGGCCGCGAGGAAAGCCAGCCCGGTGCAAATGTACAGCTGACCATCGACAACCGGCTGCAACGTTACACAATGGAACGGCTTGGCAAGGAAAGCGCTGCGGCCGTCGTGATGGATGTGCGCAACGGTGATATCGTCGCGATGGCCTCCGCACCGAGCTTTGACCCCAACAAATTTGTACGCGGAATTTCCACAACCGACTGGAATGCGCTCAACACCGATATTTACAAGCCAATGCTGAACAAGGCTGTAACGGGCACTTACCCCCCCGGCTCTACCTTCAAAATGGTCACAGCCCTCGCCGCACTCAAAGGCGGATTTGTGAAGCCCGACGACAAAGTCTATTGCGGCGGTTTTCTGGAACTACACAACCGCCGGTTCCACTGCTGGCGGCGCGGCGGGCACGGCAAGGTAAACCTGCACGACAGTCTTAAGGAATCCTGCGACGTCTACTATTACGAAATCAGTCAGGAGGTCGGGATCGAAAATATCTCGGCGATGGCCAAGGAACTGGGAATTGGTGTAGAGCACGAACTGGAACTGCCCGCCGTACGCGAAGGACTGGCACCCACAAAAGACTGGAAGAAACGCCGCAGGGATGCGGATTGGGTGATCGGTGACACGCTGAACGCATCGATCGGACAGGGATTTGTGCTTGCCTCCCCCATGCAGCTTGCCGTGATGACAGCGCGCATCGCCTCGGGCACCAAAATCTCTCCACGACTGGTCAACGCAATCGACAACAGGCCCCACCCCGTCAAGGGACGCGAACCTCTGGACATTGATCCGGCCCATCTCAACGCGGTCCGCAAAGGCATGTACGGCGTTGTGAACGAGCGCGGCGGCACGGCAGGCGGGTCCCGCATCCGTAAGGAAGGCTGGGATATGGCGGGGAAAACCGGCACCAGCCAGGTCCGCTTTATCACCAAGGAAGAACGCGCCCGCGGTGTCATCCGGAACAGCGATCTGCCGTGGGAACGGCGCGATCATGCGTTGTTTGTGGCCTATGCCCCTGCCGACAATCCGCGTTTTTCAATTTCTGTTGTAGTAGAACACGGCGGCGGCGGTTCGGCAGTTGCCGCCCCGATCGCACGGGATATCATGCTCGAAGCTCTCGAACTCTCCGAGGATATGGACTACCGCTCGTTGCCCACGGATGTGCGCGCCGGACGGGAAAGGCCTGACGACAAAGCATGAGCTATCTCGAACAGAATATCCGCACGATCCCCACCGGCCTGTCCAAAGTGCTCTACTTTAACTGGCCGCTTGCCCTGTTGCTGACAGCCGTGGCCTGTACCGGTTTTCTGATGCTCTATTCCGTGTCTGGCGGGGATATCGAACGCTGGGCCCAACCCCAGATTATCCGCTTTGCGCTCGGAATGGGGGTCATGATCTTCATGGCCTTCATCCCGATCAATTTCTGGCGCGAAATCAGTGCTTTCGCCTACATCTTCGGGATCGCTTTGCTGGTTGCAGTCCCCTACATCGGGGAAACCCGTGGCGGGGCGCAGCGCTGGATCGACTTGAAGTTCATGACATTGCAACCGTCCGAACTGATGAAAGTGGCTGTGGTGATGGTGCTCGCGCTCTATTACGACTGGCTAGACGAGCGACGGGTTTCCCGCCCCTTCTGGGTCGCCCTGCCGATCCTGCTGATCCTGCTTCCGACCTTTCTGGTGCTCGGCCAGCCCGACCTTGGCACAGCACTGCTGATCATGGCCGGCGGCGCGATTGTCATGTTCATTGCCGGTGTCAGCTTCTGGTATTTTGGTATTGCAATCCTGTCCATCGTGCTGCTGGTCACGGGTGTTTTTGCCTCCAAAGATACCGAATACCAGATGCTGAAAGACTATCAGTACAAACGGATTGAAACCTTCCTTGACCCTTCCTCCGATCCCCTCGGCTCGGGCTATCACATTACCCAGTCGAAAATTGCATTGGGGTCCGGCGGGCTGACCGGACGCGGGTTTATGCAAGGAACGCAGCAAAGGCTGAACTTCCTGCCGGAAAAACACACTGACTTCATCTTCACCACCTTGGGAGAGGAATTCGGGTTCGTCGGCGGCATCGTCTTGCTCGCACTTTACGGGTTGATCCTGATTTTCTGTTATGTCTCGGCCCTGTCGAACAGGGACAGGTTCGGTTCACTGGTGACAATCGGGGTTGGCACCACCTTCTTCTTCTATTTCGCCGTGAATATGTCCATGGTTATGGGGCTTGCCCCCGTGGTGGGCGTTCCACTCCCGTTGGTCAGTTACGGGGGATCGGCCATGATGGTCTTGCTGATCGCTTTCGGACTGGTACAAAGCGCACATGTCCACCGACCAAGATAAGGCCCTCTCATGATCAACGTTCTCTTTTCGGCACGTGCCGCACAATGGCCCGTGTACCGCACCCCGCTGGAATCCGCTTTTGCCAGAAAAGGGTTGGATGTTAAACTGATAGATCACACAGATGCCCCTGAAACGATTGACTATCTGGTCTATGCTCCGGCACGTGATGATGACGATCTTAGCGTCTATACAAATCTGAAACTGATCCAGAGCCTCTGGGCCGGGCCTGACAGGTTGCTTAAAAACGAAACCCTTACTCAGCCGATGGCCCGTATGGTCGATCCGGGAATGACACAGGGCATGGTAGACTACGTCTTCGGCCATATCATGCGTCACCATCTGGAAGTGGACCGTTTCGCCAATGCCAAACCGGGAGAATGGCTGATGGATTGGGCCCCGCCCCTGCCCGCGGACCGCACGGTCGCTATCCTTGGCATTGGTGCACTTGGTATGGCCTGTGCCAGAGTGGCCCACGACTACGGCTTTAAAGTGATCGGCTGGAGCCGGACACAAAAAGAAGGGGCACCTTTTACTTGTTATGCGGGCGAGGACGGGCTCAAAAACACCCTTGCCGAAGCGGATATCATCGTCACACTCTTGCCCAACACCCCCGCAACCGAGGGGCTGATCAATGCAGACACAATTGCGCAGATGAAGGACGGAGCAGCGATAATCAATCCCGGCCGTGGCCAGTTGATCAACGACGATGCACTGCTTGCAGCGCTAGACAAAGGCAAGATTTCAGGGGCCACGCTGGATGTGTTCCATACCGAACCCCTGCCAGAGCAACACCCTTACTGGCACCATCCGAACGTTCTCGTCACACCCCATGTGGCTTCGGAAACCCGTGCCGTAACCGCAGCCGATGTGGTCGCAGAAAACATCGCGCGGGTCGAGCAGGGTCAGGAAGCGCTTTACCTGATCGACCCTGCGCTCAAATACTAGGGCAGAGTCGGGGGCATTCTGCCCCCGCACCCCCTGAGGATATTTTCCAGAAAAGAGCGCTTTCAATGTTCCCGAAATACTCCCGCCGGAGGCTCCTGCTCTATCGCAGGATCGGTGGTTTATCAGGGTTAGAACCGGGCGCTTCGATCGTTCGGGTTTTGGGCTGTTCCGGCTCCGGCAAATCAAACCGCAGACCGTGTTTGGCAAGAGCGCCGCTGAGCGGGTTTTGCGCACTCAGGAACACAACATCAAGCGATCCGGCTTCGATCCCTGAAAAGGTCAGCGCCTCGGAAATGGCAGCAGCAATCGCGCTTTGCGCTTCGGGGATGGCGTCTATGAACGCCATCACATGGCTGCGCGGACGGTTTTCATATTCGATCTGCGCAAGATAGGCGAATTTGGCCAGTCCGGCCATTGTCGCCAGTTTGGTATCAAGCGCTGTAACAAGTGTTTCCGGCAGTGTGCCGGGCGGAAAGATGGCACTTGGTGTTGCCTCTTGCGCTTCCGGCGCGGTACCGAGCGTTTCGTTCAGCCAGTCCACTGCAGTATCGGGCAGAAGCATCGAAGAAGGTGCAACGGCAAGGTTCACCCCGAGCCCTATACCCTGCCCTGCCAGCAAGGCTGCGATCTGGCGGCCCGCCATAGCCAGAAACGGTGTTACGGATTGGGTGAATTCCCCCATTCGGTCTTCACTGTCAAACACCAATGCATATCGCGCGCCCTCGACTTCGAAAACTGCGGGCGTGACGCGATCGTCCACAGGTTCGGTTTCCAGCACGAGAAACAATTCGCTGTCGGCAACACGTTCGTAAAAGGCCATGCGTTTTGCTGTATCATCCGGCGCAGCTTCCATAGCAGCATGGGCGGTATCAAGAAGGGTCATAAAAGCTCCGTTACGCGGTGGCGCAAGTGTGGGATTAGGTCGGTTTCAAACCAGGGGTTCTTTTTAAGCCAACTGGTATTGCGCCAGCTCGGATGAGGCAACGGGATAATGTACGGATCGTATTTCTGCCAGTTCGCAACCGTTTCCGACATGGATTTTGCGCCCAAATGCCACTTTTGTGCATACCCACCGACAAGCAGGGTAAGGCGCACCTGCGGCATCAAGGCCAGCGTATCCGCCCGCCAGTGGTCTGCGCAGATTTTCGGCGGCGGCAGGTCGGAACCCTTGGCATCATATCCGGGAAAGCAGAAAGCCATAGGAAAGATCGCAACCTTGTCCTGATCGTAGAATGTGGCGCTGTCCACCCCCATCCACTGGCGCAAGCGGTCGCCGGAGGCATCGGTAAATGGACGGCCCGAAGCATGAACCCGCGCGCCCGGCGCCTGTCCCACAACCATAATTCGTGCGGTTTGCGACAACCAGACCACGGGGCGCGGCCTGTGGGCGGTCTTAGTGACCGCAAACCGCTCTGCACACAGGCGGCAGGCGCGAATATTGCGGATATGGTCCGTAAAAGTATGCATCCCAGGCCATGTATCAGGGTTTTGACGAGAGGCAAAGGTAAGGTGTTTCCAGTACATTTCCAGATTTATCGAAATGTTTCTTGATTAATTTCCATAAATCTAGAAATATAGCGATATGACACATGGAATCGAAAAAGACATTAGTATCGAAGATGCGGCGCAGGCTTTCGCAGCACTTGGATCGGAACAGCGCCTTGGCGTATTGCAAACACTCGTTCGTGCCGGCCCCAACGGGCTTTCGATGGGGGAATTGGGCAAACGCACCGGCGTTCCGGGATCAACCCTGAACCACCATCTGCGGTTTCTTGTGCACGCGGGGCTGGTGGAACAGGCCAAACAGGGGCGCAGCGTAATCTGTTCGTCTGTAGCTTATGACATGACCCGCTCTCTTTCGAATTTCATTCTGAAAAACTGCTGTGCGGATGCAAATCACCCGGATGCACATGACCAGCACCTAGAGGACCGTTGATATGACCGAGTCGACCACAAATCCTGATTTCTGGCAGCGCTACAAGCCGGATAACGCCTGGATTGCAATTGCTATCATCTTTCTGGCGGTGGCGGTGATGGTGCCCCGCGACCTGCTTGGTGTTGGGCAGGATACCCTGTCTTCTGTACTGGGCACCGCCCCGTTTATTTTGTTCGCAGTATTTATGGTAGCCTACCTCAAAGCCACAGGGGCCGAGGGCATCGTTGCTGAAGCCTTCAAAGGAAGCCCTGCACGTATGGTGGTTCTGGCCGCACTCGTGGGCGGGATTGCTCCGTTCTGTTCGTGTGAGGTTATTCCCTTCGTGGCGGCCCTTCTGGCAATGGGCGTGCCTTTGGCCGCGGTAATGGCTTTCTGGCTGTCCTCGCCGATCATGGACCCGCCGATGTTCATCATTACCAGTGCTGCACTGGGGGTGGATTTTGCCATCGCCAAAACAATTGCGGCCGTTTGCTTTGGCCTGTTCGGGGGATTTGTTGTGATGGCATTCAGCCGCACTGCTCTCTTCACCGATCCCTTGCGCCCCGACGCCCAAGGGGGCGGTTGCGGATGCGGCGCAAATCCGTTCACAGGCAAACCGGTCTGGGGTTTCTGGCAGGATTCCGAACGTCTGAACCAGTTTAAAACCACCGCGACCCATAACCTTGTGTTTCTGCTAAAGTGGTTGACGCTCGCCTATACGGTAGAGGCTGTTATGGTCCGTTATGTGCCAGCTGAATGGATTGCCAATATCCTTGGCGGCGACGGGTTTGGGCCTACCCTGCTTGGTGCACTGGTGGGTGGGCCTGCCTATCTCAACGGGTATGCCGCTGCTCCGCTGGTCGGTGGTCTGATCGACCAAGGCATGAGCCAGGGCGCTGCTATGAGCTTCATGATGGCCGGATCAGTCAGTTGCATTCCAGCCGCTATCGCGGTCTGGGCGATTGTGAAGCCTCGGGTGTTTACGGCCTACATCGCGTTTGGTTTCACCGGTTCTTTGATGGCAGGACTTCTCTGGTCCGCCTGGACCTGATTAGAAAACGGGGCGGATTGATCCGCCCCGTTTCCATTTAACTTATATGCTGTTGCGCTTCAGAGGAAGTTCACCAGCAAAGCTGCCGCCAGCAGCACCGCCACCCACAACACCATTGACCCTGTCGGCCAAACGCGTGCGATACGCCCTTCCGGTCCGTGGGTTTTGTAAAGGCCGGTCGCTACATCGGTTAACTGACGCAGCGCAAAACGGGTCACGCCGGTCCACATCCGTCCGATCATCAGTGCGGCGTAACCGATCACCGCCGGTGCCATGCGGCGATAGCTCCAGTCGGTATCGAGATACACACTCCGCGTCATGGACGGATAGAGCCCTGATTTAACCAGAAGTACGTAGGACAGAAGCGCGAAAAACAACAACTGGAACTGGGTCACAATATGGGTCAGCGTGTAAGGCGCGTAATCCACAGCGAAGGGCAGCAGATCATAGAGCATCGTAGGGAAAATCCCGAGCGCGATACAAAGGGCAGCAGTCATCCCCATCGCCAGCAACATCTGCACAGGCGCTTCTTTCGGGCGCAAACCGCTATCGCGACCAAAGAAGACATTGTGCAGGATCTTCAGACCGGAGTGGTGCAAAGTCACCGCCGAGGCAAACAACAGCACCCCCCAGATGATGTAATATCCCTTGTAGGCCGCAGCCGAGAGGATCAGCGATTTGGAGATGAAACCGGAAAGCCACGGGAATGCGGCGATCGACATGGCGCCGATAGCGCAGAAAATTAACGTCAGCGGCATGGTTTTGTGCAGTCCGCCAAGTTCAGACGCTTTGGCGGTTCCGGTCCGGTACAGCACGGCCCCGACGCCCATGAACAGCAGCGCCTTGTATAGAATACCCGCAAAAGCGTGGGCTACAGTGCCGTTCAAAGACAGCTCTGTCCCGATGCCGACACCTACCACCATAAAGCCAAGCTGGATGTTCAAGGAATAGGCCAGCACGCGGCGCAGATCGTTTTCAAGTATGGCGTAGAGCGTCGGCAGCAGGGTCATGACCGCACCTACATAGATCAGCAGTTCCGTGCCCGGAAATCCCCGCGCCAGTGCATATATGGCCAGTTTTGTGGTGAAGGCCGACAGGATAACCGTGCCTGTTACAGTAGCCGCAGGATAGGCATCGCTCAGCCAGTTCCCCATCAGAGGGAAAGCCGCTTTTATCCCGAAAGACCCGAGGAGAAGCCATGTGCCCAGACTACCAGGATTCATTGCTTCAAAGGTGAAGGAACCGGTTTCTTGCCAGATCAGTACGGTACCGGCCAGTAGCATCACACCTGATGAAACCTGAATGATCAGATAGCGCATCCCCGTTGCAAGCGCCCCTTCTGTTCGGCGCGCCCAGATCAGAAAGACCGAAGTAATCGCCGTGCCTTCCCAGAACAGGAACAACGCGATCAGATCACCGGCAAAGACCGCGCCGATGGCGGAACCGGAATAGGCCAGAGCGGCCACCTGCTGCACTGTATCTTTCACGTGCAGTGCATACAGATTTGCCAGAAAGGCCGCGACGCAGAAAATGATCGCAAAGATGCGGGACAGACGGTCCACCCGCATCAATTCCAGTTCAACGTTCAATAGTTGGGCGGAGAACAGATTGCCCTCAGGCAGGTTCCAGATCAGATATAGCGCAACCAACGGCACCGCCAGAAGCACCCCTGCCCGCAAGGCCCCTTTGGGCAGCAGCGCCAGAAGGGCAGCACCGGCGAAGAACAGAAAAGCAATAGGGAAGGCTTCAACCATTGTGGCGCTCCTCGTCCTGTTCGTCTTGAGGGTAGGATTCGCCATCTACATCGTTCGGGGCGTAGTAAGTTTCGGGCCGACGGACCCACCCTCCGCAGAATTTGGCAAGCAGTACAGCCCCGGCTGTCATCAATATTCCGTACAACGCGTAAAAACCGGGGATGTTCTCAACCGAGACGTAGGTATGTTTGTGATAGAAAAAATCCGCAAGAAACAGGACCGCACACAGGACAACCAAGGTGTAAAACAGTGTCTTGGCCATTTTCGGATCGGCCAGCGCTGTGAACATGCGGCCTAAGGCAGGATAGCCTGCAACATCATCCGCCCTGTTGTGGGACATTTGGCCTGTCCCGTCGCGTGCAACGTGCGGGGACGCAGGTTCGGTTTGCTTTTGATCAGACATAGTTACCCTCTGTCCTCTGCGGCAATGATCTTCTTGGCCCAGCCGCGTGCCTCGTCCTTCGGGATGGTCAGGGTCTGGGCGATTTTATAGGCGAAACGGGCCTCGCTCAGCGCCGGAAAGCGGGAGCGCAACACGTTGAGTTCGTACCCGCGTGCACGGTTCAGACCGGCGCAGGTCTCGATAACCTCGCCAATGTCCATGTCGAAATGGGCGCGCAAGGCCTTGCGAATATAAATCTCGCGCTGGCCTTCCTGTTCCAGACGTTTGGAATAGGTCAAATCGGTCTCGTCTTCCCGCGGGACGTCTGTCTCAAAGTCTTTGTGTTTGCTCATTGGGGTACTCCAAGCATGGGCGTGAGGAATTCCACCAATGTGCCTGCATACAAGAACAGGATCACACAACCGATGGCCGTGAAGACGGGGGGGATGTAACAGAAAGCCGGTGCTTCCTTGACCCCGTTATAGGGATTGTCAGGCGAAGTACTGAAGAAGCCTTGCGCCACAACCGGCAGCAGATAGCTCAGGCTTAGCAGGGAAGAGGCCATCAACACGCCGATCATGATCTTGTGATCCGCATCCGCTGCCCCGACCATCAGCAGCCATTTAGACCAGCTTCCGCCAAGGGGCGGCAAGCCGATGATGGACAGCGCACCGATCAGAAAGGCGAAATAGGTGAACGGCATACTGCGCCCCAAGCCCTTCATCTGGCTGATGTTGCTTTTGTGGGTGGCCACATAGATTGCACCGGCACACATGAACAGGGTGATCTTGCCCATCGCGTGCATGGCAATCTGAAGCGCACCGCCCATAACCCCCATCTGCGTTGCCAGCGCCAGACCAAGTGTCACATAGCTGAGCTGGGACACCGTAGAATAAGCCAGCCGTCGCTTCAGGTTGTCCTGCTGGTAAGCCACGATAGAGCTCGCCAGAATGGTATAGGCGGCAATCCACATCAACCAGTCGGACGCCCCCGTATCAGCCAGAAAGTCGATCCCGAAAGTGTATACGCCCACTTTCAGCATGGTGAACACACCAGCCTTCACAACCGCCACAGCATGCAGCAGTGCCGAAACCGGGGTCGGAGCCACCATCGCCGCAGGCAGCCAGCGGTGGAAGGGCATCAACGCGGCCTTACCGATACCAAAGGCAAACAGACCCAGCAGGATCGGCACAAGCAGTCCTTCGACCTTGCCTTGCAGGATGCCGCCGGGCACAAAGTCCAACGTTCCGGCCAGCGTGTAGGTCCAGATGATTGCCGTCAGGAACAGCGCGATAGAGGTGCCGATCAGCACGCCAAGATAAGTGCGCGCACCACGGATCGCTTCCGGCGTACCCTTGTGGGCGACCAGCGGATAAGTGGAAACGGTCAGAACCTCGTAAAACAGGAAAAGCGTCAACAGGTTCGCAGAAAAGGCGATCCCGATCGCCGCAGAAATCGCCGCCGAAAAACAGGCGAAGAAACGGGCGTGGTGTTTCTCTTTGTTGCCGCGCATGTAGCCAAGGCCGTAAATGTGGGTCACGATCCACAGGCCGGAGGCCACCAGCGCAAACATCAGGCCAAGCGGCTCGACCTGTAGCGCGATTTGCAGGCCCGGCAGCATTTCCACCAGAACGATTTCTTCGGAGGTGCTGTTGCCCAGATTGCCCAGAACCCCCAGTACCGCGCCAAAGGTCAGGATAGCGCAGACAAAGGTAAACCCGTCACGCAGGTTGTCCTGTTTGGCAAAGGCCATATTGCCAAACATTGCCAGCACAGGCAGCAGCAAGGCCAGAAAGATGAGCGTGTTCGTGTCCATGTTCCTACCCTAATGCCCGTTTCCAAGAAGTCCGCCCACCGTGGGCGTAAGCGCCATACCATCGGTACCGCCCATCAATCCGATTGCCGCTGTATTGGCAGCGCCCATCGTCAGGCTGGTGTCGATCCCGAACCACACACAGGCCCCTGCTGCGATCCACATCGGGATGACCATGCTCAGGGGCGCTTCCTTGTGGATCGCTTCCGGGTGTGGGGTGTGCAGATAGAGAATCTCTACCACACGCCACATGTAGATCACCGCCAGCAGCGATGAAGCCACGATCAGCAAGGCGATCCACCACAGCCCCGCCTCGAACGCGGCTTGCACCAGCACCCATTTGGAGATGAAACCGGCCGTACCGGGTACACCAATCAGGGACAAACCGCCCAGCACAACCGCGGCACCGGTCAGCGGCATCACCCGTCCCATGCCTTCAATCCGGTCGTAAAAGGTATTACCGGACCGCAGCACCAGCGCACCAACAGCCATAAACAGCGCCGCTTTGGTGATGCCGTGGTTGAACAGGTGTACCATTGTCGCGCTTAACCCTGTGACAGAGAACAGCGAGATCCCAAGCAGCATGTAACCGATCTGCGCGATAGAACTATAGGCCAGCATCCGTTTGAAATTGGTCTGGAACACCGCAATCAGGCTGGCTGCAAACATCGCCAGCAATGCGAACGGCGCGAGGATCCACAACAAGAGGTTGGTGTCAAAGACGAACTCCGGCTGGAACACCGAGAACATGAACCGCAACAGCACGTAGACAGCCGCTTTGGTGGACGTCGCCGCCAGAAACACGGTCACAGCGGAAGGTGCATAGTTGTAGGCCGCAGGCAACCACAGGTGGAGCGGGTAGATCGCTACCTTCAGCCCCATTCCCACGACGATAAAGGCAAAGGCCGCCTGAACCGTGCGGTTGTCCCCCTGCCCGACCAGACGCTCTGCCATGTCGGCCATGTTCAGCGTGCCGGTGGTCATGTAGAGAAAGCCGATGCCGATCACAAAGAAGGTCGCGCCAATGGTGCCCATGATCAGATAGTCATAAGCCGCACTCAGCGCCCGTTTGTCGCGGTACAGTCCCTGGGAGACTAACACATAGGTGGCCAGAGACGAAATCTCGAGGAAAACAAAGACGTTAAAGGCATCGCCGGTGGCCACAACACCAAGCAGGCCGGTCAGCACCAACGTAAAACAGGCATAAAACAGCGTGTGGCTGCGGGCCGGAATCTCATCCGCGACAGAGCGCAGGGCAAAGGGCAGCACCAATGTGGCCGTCAACGAGATCAGCAGCAGCACAAAGGCATTCGCCGCATCAATCCGGTATTCGATCCCGATTGGCGGCGCCCATCCGCCAAGGTGATAGCTGATGAAGCTGCCGTCCATAACCTGCATCATCAAAAGGAAGGACACAACCAGCGACAACATTGCAGCAAGGAAGGCAAGGCCCCATGCCACGCGGCGGTCCCCCAGCAGCACGATCAGCGGTGCGGTACACAGCGGGATCAGGACTTGCAGGATCGGCAGATGGTCCCGTAGCGTCAGTGCGATATGCGGCGTTTCGGAAGCAGTTGCCATTACGCACGCCCCCCCATCGCTTCTCCGTGGATGATGTTTTCAGCGCGGGCGGTTCTGGCGTCGATCTCCAGAATGTCGTCCTCTTCAATGGTGTTATAGGCTTCGCGGATACGCACGATCAGTGCCAGCGCCAGCGATGTGGTCGCAATTCCCACAACAATGGCTGTGAGGATCAGAACGTGGGGCAAAGGGTTGGAGTAGACAATTTCAGGGTCTGCCTTGATCTTGCCCATCCGGTCGGTCGGGAAAATCGGCGCAGTGCCGCCGGTGACCTTACCGATAGAGATGTAAAGCATGAAAACCGCCACCTGAAAGATGTTCAGACCGACGACCTTTTTCACCAGATTGCCCGCAGAGACAACGATGTAAAATCCGGTCATCATCAGGACGATGAACAGCCAGTAGTTGATATGGCCGATAAAGAATTCCAGTGTCATTGCGCCCTACCAGTCATCATTGCCAAGACGCGGCGTGCGTCCGGCAAAAGCGTAATAAATTGCCACCATGACGCCGGTCACAGTGATGCCAACTCCGGCCTCTACATAAAGAATGCCGCTGTGTTGTCCGTGGGACATGTGATCGGGTGTGAAGCTGCCGTAATGCAGGAATTCATAGCCCAGAAACATGTTCCAGATGCCCGTGCCCGCATAAACAAGCACCCCGAGCGCCACCAGTTTGTGGACCACCCACGCCGGAAGGACGCGCTGGACTTCGTGAAGGCCGAAAACGATGCCATAGAGAATGAAGGCCACAGCCATAATCACACCTGCCTGAAAGCCGCCACCGGGCGAAAAATCCCCGTGGAACTGTACGTAAAAGGCAAAAAGGATGATGGTGCCGACCAGTGATTTGGTAACGACACGCAGGATCAGATGGTGCTCTTTCATGCGTCTTCTTCCTCTTCCTCGTCCTTACGGCGGCGGTGGCGCAAGCCCGAAAGGATCATCAGCACACCGATACCGGCGGCAAAGACCACGGCAGTTTCACCCAATGTGTCAAAGCCCCGATAGCTTGCAAGGATGCTTGTGACCACGTTGGGCACGTCGATTTCTTCAATGGAGTTGGTCAGGTAGTGTGGCGACAGATGCACGCTTGCCGGCGCATTCGGATCACCGAAATTCGGCATGTCGAGCGTGCCGTAAACCAGCCCCGCCCCTGTCACCAGCACAACCAGCAAAGGCAGCGTTTGCGGGCGTGATGCAGGCTTTGCACCCCGTGCCGTCAAGGCGATGGTGCCAAGCATCAACACGGTGGAGATCCCCGCCCCCACGGCAGCTTCTGTGAAGGCCACATCCACCGCATCCAGAGCGATAAACAGCATGGCTGTCAGCAGGGAAAAAACGCTTGCCAGCATTACAACCGTAAACAGCCGGTCTTGCCGCACAATGGCAAAGGCGGTGATCACCAACATGGAAAACAGGATGAAGTTTACAATGGTCTCGGTCATTGGCCACGCACCGTCGGTTCGGGCAGATCGGAATATGGTACGCCTTGCTCGGGCTCCAGATCCTCTGCTGTTTTCGGACGCCATCCGGTCACCAGCGCAGCATTGGCCACCGCGTGGGTCGCCGTTGGGCCGGTGATGATCAGGAAAATTCCCATAATGATCAGTTTGACCGTGATCAGGGTCAGCCCGCTTTGCAGGCACATGCCAAGGATCAGCAGGATCATCCCGCCGCTATCCCCGACCGAAGCCGCATGGGTGCGGGACCAGAAATCAGGAAACCGCAACATGCCGATACCGCTGACGACCATCAGAAAGCTGCCGGTAACAATGCTGGCCCATGACAGGATTTCTATAATAAGTGCCGGAATATCCATGATTAACGCTCCTCGCCCGGATGGGCCGGCATCTGTGGAATATCCCCGAGCGCACGATAGCGGAAGAACTTCAACACAGCGATCGTGCCGACAAAGTTGATCAACGCATACAAAAGCGCAATGTCGAGGAAATCAGGGCGGCCTGTCAGAAACCCGAGCACGGCAATGAACAGCACGGTTGCTGTTCCGAAGGAGTTCACGGCAAGAACCCTGTCATAAACAATCGGACCCGCATAAAGCCGTACGAGAATTAGAACCATCGTGACAAACAGCGCAACGGCTGCCACCAGAAACATCATGCTGCCCCCGTTTCAATTGATGTGACCCGCCGGTCCATATCGGCCAAAGCCTCGTGGTCGCCCTCGTCATAGCTGACCGCATGGACCCAGAAGGCATCGCCTTCGGTTTCCACTGTGATCGTGCCCGGTGTCAGTGTGATCGAATTGGCAAATATCACTTCGGCCAGTTCCGATTTTTGCGTATTGGGCACGCGGAACAAATGTTGGCGCAGGTTCAGATGCGGGGCGAGAATCAACTTCGTCACGGTGACGTTCGATTTCACAACCTCCCACAGCAACCAGATTCCATAGGCGATAAAGTGAAACGGATTCAAAGGGATCTTCAGATGATCCTGATCCACGCGATCCATCCGGCGCACCATATATACCGCAAATACCGCAGAAGCCGCGCCAAGCCCTACAACCAAAGGCTTGTAGATCCCCGACATAAGCAGCCACAGGCCGAACAGCGCCAAAGCAGACAAAATTGTTCGCATCAGTGTTCAGTCTCCCCGCTGTAATTCTTCGTGCGGTTATATCAACAGGGAGAGATTAGGAAAACCGCAATCGGAACGGAGAGATAGGCTATTTTAGCGCACCTCAACCACACAGATATACAACCAGCAGGGAAGTTGCGGCGTCAGATGAACCCGTTTTCATCTGCAAACCTGACCGTACGGCCAGTGTTTCGGCAACGATCCGCTCCCTAACTGGAAATAATTAACCATATTTTATTGCATTCCCACAACACTAACAGGCATATTGCCTTAAACGGGCAACCGAACGGCGGGCATTTGCACTCCGGTCACAAAAATGCCCGAAGAAGCGTGTAAAACGCAGTTCGATTGAGGTAGCCAGGGGCATCCCCGGATGATTGAGTTTAGAAATGTCAGCAAGTCCTTCTGGACAGGCACGCAACGCAAGGTCATTCTGGACCAGGCGTCCTTCCGCATTAACCTCGGCGGTTCTGTGGGCATTCTCGCGCCCAATGGCACGGGTAAAACCACGCTTATCAATATGATGTCCGGTCTGGAGAAACCCGATGAAGGGGAAATCCTGCGTTCTTCGCGGATTTCCTTCCCGCTCGGTTATATGGGGGGCGTATTGCCCAAGCTCAACGCGGTAGAGAACTCCCGTTACATCGCCCGACTCTACGGTCTTGATCCGGATTACATCGAAAGTTTCTGCCGTTATATCTGTGGCTTGGAAGAATACTTTGAAATGCCAATCGCGACTTATTCAAAAGGGATGCGCGCCCGCTTCATGATGTCGTTGTTGCTGGCGCTGGAATTTGATATCTACTTGATTGACGAAGGCATGCCGTCTTCCACCGACGCAGAGTTCAACCGCAAGGCCGGTTCGGTGCTGCGGGAACGCTTGCAAAAGGCCACTGTCGTGATTGTGTCGCACCAAACCGATATTCTGGAAAAATTCTGCCAGAGCGCGGCGGTCCTGCGCAATGGCCGACTGACAATGTATGACTCCTTGGAAGAGGCAAAACAGGTTTACAACTATGCCCAATAGCCCAAAGAACTTTCGGATTTTGCGCGGCGGCAGCCAGCCAAACGGTAGTGAACCTTCAAACACATCCGCTGAAGGGACGGACAGCGCTGCGTCACAACAACATGTTCAGATGCGTCATCAGCGGCAGGCAGCAGTGGAACGCCACCATATGTCTTCGGATGACGCAGATTTCGACAGACAGGATAACCAGCAGGTTGTGAATGCAGCCGGCGCGCGGGAACTCACCGCGCGTGAGGAAATCGAACAGATCAAGAAAGAGAACCTGACAGGCCGTCAGTTGCGGATTGCCCGGCGCCTGGCCCAGCGGAACAACCTGTCTCCCACTTCGGATCTGGATGCGGTGCGCCTGTTGCGCCGTCAGGGGATTGATCCCTTCGGCCGTCAGGATATCGCCAATGTGCTTACGCCTGTTGAAGGGGCCGACGAACCCGGACCGGGCGTTGCCCTGCCCGCGACCGTGCGCAAATCGGCAGTTTCGGATCACAAGCCGCAGGTGATTGACGATGACAGCCGCGAACAGGAAGTACGCAAGATTCAGCGGGATCTGGTCAAGCGCCGCCGCAAACGGTTGGGCATTCTGTTCATCAAGCTTGCCTGTTATGTCTTTCTGCCCACCCTTCTTGCCGGTTACTACTTTTATAAAGTGGCGACACCGATGTACGCTACTTACACCGAATTCGTGATCCAGAGCGCGGATGCACCCGGTGCCACAGGGGCATCCGGCCTGTTCTCCGGCTCTCCGCTCGAAACCGTCACCGATAGTATCACCGTGCAGGGCTATCTGACCTCTCGCGATGCGATGCTGCGCCTTGATGAAGATCCGGGCTTTCGCCAGTTGTTTCAGGACGAAAACATCGACGTGTTACAACGGCTTGAAGCGGATGCAACCAATGAAGACGCGTACAAGGTCTACAAAAAACGGGTGATTATCGGCTTTGATCCGACCGAAGGCGTGATCAAAATGGAGGTGGTTGCCCCCTCTCCGGAAGCCTCCAAGGCAATTTCACAGGCGTTGATCGGATATGCCGAGGAACAGGTCGACCAGTTGACCGCCCGACTGCGCGGCGACCAGATGACCGGAGCGCGGGAAATCTATGAAGAGGCCGAAGCCAAAATGGAAGAAGCCTATGACGAAGTAGCCCGCCTACAACGCCAGACCGCAACCCTTGATACCGCCGGTGAAAACGCACTGATCATGGGACAGATCGGAGAACTTGAAAGCCAGTTGACTGCCAAACAGCTTGAACTGGCCCGCCTGAAAGCGAACACCCGCCCGAATGTCACAAAAGTGCGCGTTCTTGAGGATGAAATCACGCTTTTGCAGGGAAAAGTGGATGAAAAGCGCAATGAAGTCTCCCAAGGGATCGGAAATAATGACTCTCTGGTAAACATCAACGCAGAGCTGAATAAAGCCCAAAGCAAGCTGGTCGTGCGCCAGCAACTGGTCGCCGCCGCGTTACAAAACCTTGAAAGCGCGCGGGTTGAGGCAAGCCGCCAGACCCGCTACATCTCGCGCGGGGTGTCTCCGGTGACGCCGGACAAGGCAACTTACCCCCGTGCCTTTGAAAACACCCTTCTGGCTCTCATCGTGTTTGCCGGAATTTATCTGATGCTGTCCCTGACAGTCAGCATCCTGAGAGAACAGGTAACGACATAAATGCAAAGTTTTGACATCGGAAACGTCACCGTCGGCAACGACCGGCCTTTGGTGGTGATTGCCGGACCGTGCCAGCTGGAAAGCAGTGAACACGCGCTCATGATTGCCACGGAAATGGCGCAGGTCTGTGCTGCTGTTGGTGCCGGTTTCATCTTCAAAGGCTCTTTTGACAAGGCCAACCGCACCTCGCTCAGCGGGAAACGCGGCCTTGGGATCGACGCAGGACTGCAAGTCATGGCTGATGTGAAATCCAAGCTCGGCTGCCCTGTCATCACCGATGTGCATTTGCCCGACCAATGCGCCCCCGTGGCCGAAGTTGTGGACGTGCTGCAAATCCCTGCCTTTTTGTGCCGCCAGACCGATCTTTTGCTGGCTGCGGGAAATACGGGGGCTGCGATCAATGTGAAAAAGGGCCAGTTCCTGAGCCCTTGGGAAATGCCGAATGTGTTGGAAAAAGTCAGCAGCACCGGCAACACACGTGTAATGGCCTGCGAACGGGGAACCTCTTTCGGGTATAACACCCTTGTCGCGGACATGCGCAGCCTGCCACAGATGGCAGCGACCGGACATCCCGTCATCATGGACGCAACCCATTCGGTGCAACAACCCGGCGGTCAGGGCGGTTCCAGCGGTGGCCAGCGTGAATTTGCACCACTCATGGCCCGTTGCGCGGTCAGCACGGGGATTGCCGGCGTGTTCATCGAAACCCATGAAGACCCGGACAATGCCCCTTCTGACGGGCCGAATATGATTCCCCTAAGCCGCATGAGCGCAGTGCTTGAAAGCCTGATGGCCTTTGACCGGCTTGCCAAATCCGATCCTTTCCGACTGTAAACACCAACCAATAATGGAGCCTTTTCCATGACGAAACCTGCGGCAACAGTGGCCCAGAACACGTGGGAATTCCTGCGCGACCCGATGATTACCCCAACGGGTTTTCGCGAATATGACGCCCGCTGGAAATACCCCGACGACATTAACCTGCCTGGTATTACGGCCCTTGGCATGGGTCTTGGCACCCAGATGTACGAGGCAGGGATCGAACCTGTTATCGCCGTTGGCAACGATTACCGCGACTATTCCCTGACAATCAAAAACGCGCTGATGCTGGGCCTGATGCGGGCCGGTATCCGCGTGCGAGACATCGGCCCTGCCCTGTCCCCTATGGCTTATTTCAGCCAGTTCCATCTGGACGCACCCGCCGTAGCAATGGTCACGGCCAGTCACAATCCGAATGGCTGGACCGGTGTGAAGATGGGTTTCCAACGTCCACTGACCCATGGCCCTGACGAAATGGGACGCCTGCGCGAAATCGTGTTGAACGGCGAACAAGTGGCCCGTGAAGGCGGATCTTACGAATTTGTGGACGGCGTGCGCGAAGCCTATATCGACGATCTGTGCGGCGATTTCAAAATGACCCGCAAACTGCGCGTTGTCTGCGCAACCGGCAACGGCACTGCCAGCGCTTTTGCACCGATGATTCTGGAACGCATCGGCGTAGAGGTCGTCCCCTCGCACAATGCGCTGGATTACACCTTCCCCAACTACAACCCGAACCCCGAAGCGATGGAAATGCTGCACGATATGGCGGCTTCGGTTAAAGAAAGCGGCGCCGATCTGGCGCTTGGCTTTGACGGTGACGGCGATCGTTGTGGTGTTGTGGACAATGAGGGCGAGGAAATCTTTGCCGACAAAGTGGGCGTTATCATGGCCCGCGACCTGTCTAAGCTCTACCCCGGTTCGACTTTCGTGGCCGATGTGAAATCCACCGGCCTTTTCGCCAGCGATCCGGAGCTGAAAAAGCACGGCGCAAAGGCAGATTATTGGAAAACCGGCCACAGCCACATGAAGCGGCGGGTCAAGGAACTCGGCGCGCTGGCAGGTTTTGAAAAATCCGGCCACTATTTCCTCGCCGAACCTGTGGGTCGCGGGTATGACTGCGGCATGCGCGTGGCGGTGGAAATGTGCAAGCTGCTGGATCGCAACCCCGATATGTCCATGGCGGACCTGCGCCGTGCCCTGCCCGTGACCTATGCTACACCGACCATGTCTCCTTATTGTTCCGACACGGAAAAATACGATGTTCTGGACCGGTTGGTGCAAAAGCTGGTCGCAATGTCTGACGAAGGTGGCAGCCTTGGCGGACGCAAGATCATAAATGTTGTGACAGTAAACGGTGCCCGCGTAATGCTGGAAAACGGCGCTTGGGGTCTGGTACGGGCTTCTTCCAACACCCCGAATCTCGTGGTTGTCTGTGAAAGCCCCGAAAGCGACGCGGAAATGCGCGCGATCTTTGCCGATCTGGACGCGGTTATCCGTACCGAACCGGCCGTTGGCGACTACGACCAGACGATCTGATCGTTACACAACCGGAATTTAAGGCCGCCTGTCGTTTCCGGCGGCCTTTTTTTGCATCCGTTGGTTTGACTTTTGCGCCCGATATGCAAGGTTTTCTTAAACATATTGGTTAAAGAGACTCCAGATGCGCCTTTTCTTGCTGCTCCCGTTTTTGTTTGCGTTGAATGTCGCGGTACCTGCTTCCGCCCAGACGGCAGAATCCGATCAACCGGCCGGACAAATCGCGGTAGAAGACAACGCCGCAACCGATGCCGCGATTGCGACACGTATCCGCGATATTCTGGAAGAGCTCGAAGTTTACTCCAACGTCACTGTCAGTGTGAGCAACGGGATCGTTTTGCTGCGTGGAACCACGCTGGATGCGGCCTCTGTTACGGCGGTCGGGGAATTGGTCAACCGCGTTGAAGGGGTTGTTGCGGTGGAAAACCGCGTGATCGAAAGCACCGACCTGATGGAACGGCTCGATCCCCTGATGGAGCGGTTCAGCGACCGGATGCAGCGTAGTATCGCCTACCTGCCTCTGTTGATGGTTGCACTGACTGCATTTGCCATTGTTGCCGCGCTCGGGATTCTTCTGGCGCGAATGAAGCAGCCTTGGGACCGGCTCGCACCGAATATGTTCATAGCGGACATCTATCGCCAGATAATCCGGCTGGTCTTTCTAATTGCCGGACTTGTCGTGGCGCTCGACATTCTGAACGCCACCGCCCTGCTGTCCACAATTCTGGGCGCAGCAGGGATCATCGGTCTGGCCATCGGTTTTGCGGTGCGCGACACGGTTGAAAACTTCATCGCATCCATCATGCTGTCAATCCGCCAACCCTTCCGCCCGAATGACAGCATCGAAATCAACGGCGATGAAGGCATGGTGATCCGCCTGACCAGCCGCGCCACCATCCTTTTGTCGTTTGACGGCAATCACATACGCATTCCCAACTCTACCGTGTTCAAAAGCCGGATCGTGAACTACTCGCGCAATGCGGAACGGCGCTTTGTGATTGATTTCGGTGTTGCCGGAGACACTGACCTGACAGAAGCCCGCCAGATTGCCCTGAACGCCTTGCAAAGCCTGCCCTTTGTGATTGAAGCCCCAGCACCAGGTGTCTGGGTCGAAGGCTTGGGTGACAGCACGATCACTTTGCGCTGTGCGGGCTGGGTGAACCAACAGGACAGCTCGCTCGTACTGGCCAGAGGCGAGGCGATCGAAGTGATCAAAACCGCGCTGGAAGAGGCCGGTGTGGAAATGCCGGAACCGACTTATCGCTTGGTTTCGCAGAGCGCTGGAAGCTCCACCGCAGCGTCGAACAACCAAACGCAGGGCAAGGCCAAACCGGCAGCGGGCAAGACGCCCGAGCAGGTAGACCTGAAAGATGTCAGCGCGGACGAGGCGCTGGATGACATCGTGAACGAAGAACGGGATGCCCGACAGGACAACGACCTGCTGACACGTCAGGCGCCTGAGGAGTGAACGCCTAAGCCACCTGCCCTGCCGCCCAGCCCGACGACCATGCCCACTGGAAGTTATACCCGCCAAGCCAGCCGGTTACATCCACCACTTCCCCGATAAAGAACAGGTTGGGACGTTTTCGCACCGCCATGGTTTTGGCGTCCAGCGCCGAAGTATCCACGCCGCCAAGGGTGACTTCTGCCGTGCGATACCCCTCTGATCCCACCGGTTTTACCGCCCAGCGGTGTACACGTTCATGTAGCAATTGCAGGCTTGCATCGCTCTGATCCGCCAGATTCCCCTTCAACGGCACATCTTTGAGAATTTGCTCCGCCAGTCGTGAAGGTACGATTTGCGCCAACGCTTTGGCCGGCGATACACGCCCCTTATGGCTGCGCGCGCTTCGAAGGGTCTCCAAAGTGTTTTCGCCAGCGGCAAGATCGATGAAAATCCCGTCCCCTTCCCGCCAGTAAGAGGAAATTTGTAGAATGGAAGGGCCGGAAAGGCCGCGATGAGTAAATAGCAGCCCTTCGTCAAATCCGATCTGCGGTGTACTCACCCTTGCCTGCACGGACACCCCCGCGAGCGGTTTTGTCTGCTGCAGGTCCTGCTCTGCAAAGGTAAGCGGCACAAGGCCGGGTCGGGTTTCCACAACAGGCAGGTCAAACTGGCGGGCAATCTGATAGCCCCAGCCTGTAGCACCCATCTTGGGAATCGATTTCCCGCCTGTGGCAATTACCAGTGATTCCGCTACGATACCCCCACCTGAAGTTCCGAGCTTAAATCCCTCCCCTTCGGAAAGGTCAGCCACCGAGGTATTCAGGCGCAACACCACCCCTGCCTGACGCGCCTCTTCCAGAAGCATCGATATGATGTCTTTGGCGGAAACATCACAGAACAACTGGCCGAGCGTTTTCTCGTGATAGGGAATATTGTGGCTGGCGACCTTGTCTATAAAATCGAACTGCGTATAGCGGCTGAGCGCGGATTTTGCGAAATGCGGATTATTCGACAGAAACCGTTCGGGCCGGATGTCCAGATTCGTGAAATTACAGCGCCCGCCGCCGGAAATGCGGATCTTCTCCGCCGGCGCCTTGCTGTGATCCAGCAAAACCACAGACCGGCCGCGGCGACCCGATTCAATCGCGCACATCAGCCCTGCTGCGCCCGCCCCTACGATACAAACGTCAAATTTTTCCATGCCCTGCCTTATCCAGCAGCCCCGTTCAAAACAAGTGGTGCTTTTTCGCAAATTACCCTTTGCAGACCGGCAAGGTTACGGTTAAACAGCGCCCCAGTTGGGACGTGGCCTAGTGGTAGGGCAACGCTTTTTGGTAGCGCAGATCGTAGGTTCGAATCCTACCGTCCCAGCCAACTCTCTGCACTTGCAATCGAATAACGAAATGGCACTGCTCTAATCCGCCCCATTAGACAGCGCCGGGATCTTTCAGTGTTTTAAGAGATTTCATGCCTTGCACCTCTTTTCTGTATGGTCCGGCAATTGCTTTGGGCCACCAGCGGTTGATCAGCCAGAGCGTGCGGTTCATGGATGGCGGGTTATGCCCGTTTTTCTTGTCGTCGTAAGTGTCGAACGAAAAGCTGTTGAGATTCTGCTGCGCTACAGCACGGCTCAACGGCAGGACGTGTGAATTATAGTGCAGGGAATCATGTGTGTTTACAACAACCTGTGTCCTGCACCGGTCATAATACCGCCAAAGCGAACCACTGATGGAAAGCCTTTCATAATCGGACTGCTGCAAGCTCTTTGGTTCTTCCAAATAGGTGCGAAGAAAGGTTTCGCGCATATGGGGGTGGTACCGCAGCACATTTGTTTGCGGATTAATCGCAAGCGTACTGTCCACATGGTTGCGCACCGTTGCCATCAGGGCCGCAAAACCGCCTCCTGAACTGCCAAAGGCGCAAACCTCTCCGTCTGTAAGACTGCGTGCCAACCGCAGGGGAACGGAAACAATTTCGTCAAAATCCGCGCCGTTATTGGTCCCGGTGTACCAAGCCAGCTGCAGCTTTCCGCTGCTTTTGATGAGCGGGTCATGGGCGATGACAACGGAATGGGAAAACTTGTGAACCCACTTCCAACGTTGAAAAATCGGCGAAAGCGGGATCATCTTGCCACTGACCGCGCCACAGAAGAAAATGAAAACGCGGGACCGGTCTTCGCCCTTCCAGACGTATTGTCCTTCAACCAGTCCGGCAGTGCCTTCGGGTATTTCCTGAACTGTGCTGTAGACTTTGGCATCTTTTGGGCTGGCAGCCGTTTCGGTGGTCTCGGACATAGATGAAAGGTTCTCTTTGGACTTCGGATTGCGCGTTACGCTAGACTAGTGACCGGAGAGGCTCAACAAGCATCACTGTCGCAAGCGACGATATACATAAATAGGCCCAAGCGAAATTCACTTACTGCCTAAGAAACGATCATGCGAGATTAAGAAGTTGGCTGGGACGGTAGGATTCGAACCTACGATCTGCGCTACCAAAAAGCGTTGCCCTACCACTAGGCCACGTCCCAACTGAGGCTGTATTTAGCGCCACAGCTTTCGGGCTGCAAGGGTAAAATTGAGAAAAATCCGGCTCTTTCAACCAGTTTTTTTTGTGCCCTTGTATAAAGCATCTCTGCAATTTGCAGGTGAAAACCGGATGCCGCATTCTCACAATCCCGTGGCAGACCTATGCAGAGCTTTCCCTCGCGGGCATGCTGGAAACGTCTGCATATTCTGGGGGGAGTAGAAACATGCACAGAGTTTTGTCACTGGTTGCCACGGTTGTACTGGCTGCAACGCCCGTGCTGTCCGACCCGACGTCTTGGAACCGCGAATGGCCTGAAACCGATTTCAGCAAGAAAAATATAGAAAACTGGGGGGAGATCCAGTCCGGTGGACCGCCAAGGGATGGTATTCCCGCCATAAATGCGCCGGAGTTTCACAAAGCTACCTTGGAAACCGAACTTCAACCGAATGAACCTGTAATGACGGTTGCGATTTCAGGAGAAAGCGAAAGGGCCTATCCGATCCGGTATCTTATCTGGCACGAGATTGTGAATGACACCATTGGCGGTGTGCCGGTTGCGGTAACCTTTTGCCCCCTGTGCAATTCCGGCGTGACATTCGACCGGCGGACAAAGCATGGCGTGCTGACCTTCGGGGTTTCGGGCAAGCTGCGCAATTCGGATATGGTGATGTTCGATCGGGAAACCGAAAGCTGGTGGCAGCAGGCCGTTGGTATTGCCATTGTCGGGGATCTGACGGGCACCGAACTTGCGATGATTCCGGGCTGGATGGAAAGTTGGAACCAGTTCAAAACACGCAATCAGGACTCGGGTCTTGTCATGAAAGCGCCCGCGCAACGCCGCCCTTACGGGCGCAATCCTTATCAGGGGTATGACAGTTCCGCCCGCCCGTTCCTGTATAACGGAGAAATGCCACCCCACGGAATTTCCCCTGTGGCGCGGGTGGTACGGGTTGGTGACAGGGCCTGGCCGGTCGCCCGCGTGCGTGAATCAGGTGGCATCAACGAAGCCGGAGTCCGAATTAGCTGGGAATCTGGCCAGGCCTCGGCGCTGGACACCGGAGAGATCGCCCGCGGCAGGGACGTCGGCAGCATCCGTGTACGCGATGCGCAAGGAAGTGACGTGGTGCATGACGTGATGTTTGCCTTCGCTTTCCATGCCTTCTGGCCGAACGGACACTGGATGATCGCGCCTTAGACGGTGGCCGCAAGACAGCCGCCACCGCCTGTATGTGGTGCGCTCAGCTTAAAGCAGATCAAGCGCGAGCTGGCCAAGTGCGACCAGCAGAGCCATCATCACGATGCTCAGGATCCAGGACGCAATGATGTGCGTCCGACTATTGTCTTTCATTAGATTTCTTTCGTCTGTGTGATCAATTTGCGCCGGAGGTTTTATCTGTCCGGCTGCGATCCCCATAAAGGGGCGATTACACAGTAAAGGGCGGCGCGCGGATCGGTGTGCGCAGGTAGAACCGCTTGTCGCGCAAAGCACCATTGCTGCTTGTTACGGCGAGCCGCACGCCCTGCGCAGGGTCCAAAGCTGCCAGCACAACTGCGCCGGACAAGGGATCATCCCCGCCCTGCACCTCATCCCCCGCCAGCGCCAGCACAGCCTGTCTGCTGCCCTGAGAGGCGATGCGGTCAGGCGTATCAATACGCTCTAAAAGTGTTGCGCGAGACGTGTCGTCCCATCCATCACCCGCGCCAAAGCTACCCGCCAGCGCAAACGCCAGCAGCCAAAGGCAAAGAACGCGAAGATAGCGCCTGAGACTGGAACCAAAGGTCATCATGGTATGACTATCGGTCCGCAACAGTGTAGGAACAACTGTGGATTATTGCAGTGCAGTCATGCAGGTTACGCATAACACAAACGCAATGTCCGGTTTGGAACTTGGCCGAGCCGAACGGGATTCGTCATAAAGCAAGGACGCGAAGGCCCGTCCATTTGCACTTCACGGTGCAATAGAGCGCTTTAATGCAAGAAGCGCTGTCCGGTTCGGGGGCATTTTAGCGAATTTCTAAAATTTGATTAATGTAAACTAACAGATGGAGGACGAAATCTTATAAAACCGTTTATTTTTTGAACGGGTACCCGACAACGTTAAATAAACTGATTTGCGGATATGCCAAGACGAAGTTTCTTGCACATTTTGTTAGCAACCAGGCATTTCGTTAAGCTGGCTGACCACCAGGTTCAGACGCCGCTTTTATCAAAAATATTGTTCTCTTGCGTCCAATCCTTGTGACAAAAACTAGCTCCTCAGAGCCATCCGCATTGACTACATATTTCAATCGGTGAACCGAAAAAACTTGACCATCAATTGATACGTCTTTTTCATCATCGGAAAGTTGAACGGAGTCCATTTCAAGGGACAACCGCATGAGAATGGCTTTCAATGACTGTGCTTCAAGAAGACGGACTTCCTTCACGATCTGGGTTATCGAGATGGGCTCAAGGCAGCCTTTCTCACGCTCTTCGTTAATCCGTCGCATTGTTTTGCGGGTGAAATAGAAGCCTAGAGTGGAAGTAATTGCCACGGTGGTTCCTGCCAAGGCCCATCCGACTGGGGTGAGGCCTAGAAAAGTTGCAACAGGTGCGATTCCGAGTGAGCTTGCAACTCCGCCTAGGCCGACCGCAGTCAATGCAGATCCAACTGACAGCGCGGCACTGGAAGTTACTGCTGCTAGGCCGCCAGTAGCTCCGAAGATGCCTGCGGCAGATACAAGACCTAAGCTGCTTAGCAGAGTGCCATTCCCCAGAACAAATGCGCCGATCCAAGTGCTGGACAAAGTACCCGCGATGTATCCAGCAGCACCAGTGGAAGCGATCCATGCTCCGGACGAATGCAGAACTGGGATTGCAATGGCGAACAGAGGCAAAGGCATGGATGAAATCCTGTTTAAAAGTATTAATGGAGAACAGCATGGAAAACTCAAGGACCGTAGTCAAGTATTAGAGTCCAACACAATGCCGACTGAACAGTCAGGATAGAACTAATGTCTTTTGCTCAACGTCAAAAATGGCCACTTTTGGGGAGGAGCAATGCAAAAGCAATCTTTCAATATAGCCATACCGGCGACAACTCCGTCCCGCTGCGCCGACCTACTACGCAGAAGACTCCCGAACATTTCTTCGGAAGCCTCACTTAAACATAGCGCCATGCTCACCGGCAGTCCGGCCCCGCGCTACACTCTCGTTTTAGAAACCGCCTAGCTGACAATATCCATAAATTCGCGCCATTCCCGTGCGCTCATGCCCACATCTGCGGCTTCTACCTTTTCGCCTTTCAGCATCTTGCGCAGTGCCTCGACCGCTGGTTGGGACAGTTGTGCGCCACCCAGACGGTAATCCTCAAAGGCTTTGTAGGCGTAGGGCACCCAATCCGCCACCAGACGGCAGATTTCTTCGGCATAGACGCGGATTTCATACTGGGCGTGGGAATCTGCCCGCAGACGCAGGAAATGGAACAGGTTGTGCAGGTCCACCTTCCAGTACCATTGGGTATAAATATTGGCAGGCAGGTTCATCCGCGCAAGTTCACGGGCCAGCGCGATGCCGTTGCCATCTTCGCCCTCGTCGATCATGGTGGCGTAATGGTCATAGGCCCGAGCACTGTCTGCCTTGAGCATCTCAAGCACCCGCTGCGCATCTTCACCCGTCAGTGTCTCACCGCGCCCCTGATTGTTGATCACGCTCTGTTTGGCGAGGTGTTCTTCTGCAGGAATGTAAAATTCACGGTCCAGAATCGAATATCGGGCGGAATATTCATTCACATTCGCGGTGCGATGGCGGATCCACTGACGCGCCACAAACACCGGCAGTTTGACGTGCAGCTTGATCTCGCACATCTCAAACGGTGTGGAGTGCCAGTGCCGCATCAGATACCGGATCAGACCTTCGTCATTCTGGACCGCTTTCGTGCCCTTACCGTAGGACACGCGCGCCGCCTGTGTAATCGCTGCATCATCGCCCATATAATCAATTACGCGGACAAATCCGTGGTCCAGAACCGGCTGGGCAGTATAAAGATGCTGCTCCATTCCCGGTGCAACAACACGTCGGGTCGGCGCGGATTGCGCCCGTTGCTCGCTGATTTCGGCCTGCTGTTCCGCGGTAATTGGCATCTGCTGTGTTCCTGTGTTCCTGACTCGCTGGCCACTATATCTAGAAGATCCGCTTCAATAAACTCGATATGTGGCGGAATCTGCGGAAAATTCCAAAGTCACGGCCCGCGATAGTTTTGCAACAGGTTCACTGCCTGAGAGTTTGAAAAGATTGACAGAATCCGCAGCTTTCCGGTTAGTGGTGGCAACGAGGCAGTTCAAAAACAAAAAAAAGCAGGAATTGAAAATGAGATTCTCATTGGCAGCAGCAGCGTCCGTGGCTGTGTTCTTATCCGCATGTGGTGGTTCAACTGACAGCGGCTCTGATGATACCGGCGGCACCGACGGAACCGATGGTGGCACCGAAGAAGAAGTTGTCATCGATACCGGACCAGCCCACATCCTGCTGGAAGGTGATAATCAGGCAACGCGTCTGGAATATGACAGCGAAGCGGACCAGATCATCGTTGAGAATATTCCATTCGATGACGAGGTGTTCGAAAGCCGCCTTGACCGCACGGCCAGCCGTGATGAAAGCGCCTATCGCGCCTACTCCAGCAAACGCGGCTTTGACGATTACACCGCCTATACCCGCGAAACCGATAGCGGTGCCGTATCCGTCGTCGTTGTGAACAGCGGCGAATACAAAGGCCACGGTTACAGCGGTGCTGCTTATACACGCACCGGCACCACGACCCTGCCGACAGAAAACCAGCGCGCCTTCTACGAAGGTGAATACCTCGGCACCCGCACAAGCGAGGAGAGCGGCGGTATGGATGTCATTGTTGGCGATGCTGCATTGGAAGCAGATTTTTCCGACGATACCATCCGCGGAAGCATCACCAAGCGCCGCGTGACAGAAGACGGTCTGGGGATGGATGCCGGAACCGATATTACGCTGGCCAATACATCGATCGACCGCAGTTCTGGTGTCTTCAACGGTTCGGTTTCCCAAACCAATGATGAAGTAACCTCCGAAGGTACCTATTCCGGCATTCTTGGCGGTGATACGGCAGATGAAACGGCGGGTTATCTGATCCTGGAGCGGGATGAGACCCGCGAGTTGGGCGTTTTCACGGCTGTCGAACGCTGATTGTAAGGGACCGCGCGGGGGATGCGGCGTTTACTTACCAGACTTGCTACACTTGGAACGGTCAGCCTCGGGTTGGCCGTTTCCGTCGGTTTTGCCGCCCCCCTTTCCATGTCCCCCGAAGAGGCCCGCGCCTTTGCGTGGCGGTCCCTTCAGCAGAACCGCCCCCATATCACCCTGCAAGTCGCATACGCCCTGAACAAGCGTGATCCCGACAGTTTCGAGGCAAACCTGCTGCGCGGCGAAGCCCTGCGCAGCCTGCAACAACCCAAAGCCGCGAAAGGCGCGGCGCTGAAAGCCTGGTCCCTTGCCCAAACGCCCGAACACAGGTTTAACGCCGCCCATCTGGTCGCAAAAAGCTATTTTGCAGACGGGGCCAAGCTGCGCGCGCAATTCTGGCTACGCCGCGCGGCACAAAATGCTCCGGATGCGCAGGCGCGGCGGCTGGCCAAGCGGGATTTCAACTTTGTGCGTCGCAGCAAACCGCTGGCAACGGCACTGTCTTTCTCTGTTTTTCCCTCTTCCAACATCAACAACGGATCGACCAACGATGCACTGGTGATTGGCGGCCTGCCCTTCCGCGTGCCTGCATCAGGCCAGCCCCATTCGGGCACGGGTTTCCGGCTCGGGATGACTACGCGTTATAACAAGGCGCTGAACGATACGACGCTTCTGCGGCTCGGGTTCAGTGCAACCGGCACCACTTACAAACTTTCAAGTGCCTCCAAAGCACTCGGGTCCGGCAAAACCGGATCGGATTTCTCCTATGCGGCCGTAGAGGTTCAGGCCGGAATAACGCTCTATCCCGACAGCGGTCAGACACCGGGTTTCGGCGCGACCCGCTTTGATCTTGCTCTCGGGCGGAGCTGGTACGGCGGCAGCCCCCTGTCCAACTACATTCGGGTCGGAGCCGGTCAGGATTATAACATCTCCAAAACCACAAGACTGCGCGGCTCGCTGGAACTGGAGCGTCAGAACCGACTTGATGCGGCGATCTCCACTGCAAACATTGCCAGCCTCAACGTTGAAATGCAGCACAGGTTCAAAAACCGCGCGCGGGTCGGTTACGGAATTTATGTGCGCGACACGTCCTCCCAATCCAATCTGGTGGAAAGCCGTATTACAGGTGGTCAGGTCACCTATACCCCGCCACCGCTGCCGGTGGATGTGGTTCCGTCCTTCTCTCTTTCGGCAGAGCGCACAGAATACCCGCGCCTGCGTATCGCCGGTGTCGAGCGGGTGGACGAACGGGCCCGCGCTGCGGTATCGCTGCTCTTTCCAAAAGTAAATTATTACGGCTTCGCCCCTACCTTAAATCTCAGCGCGAGTAAGACAAATTCCACCGTTCCGATCTATTCGACCAAGGATTTGCGGATGAACATCGGGTTCAAATCCACTTTCTGACCGACGGATTTGCCGGAAAGCGGAATGCAGGCTAAACTGGCCCCGAACTTTAAAGGGGCGCTGATGGAAACAGTCCGCCACCATTTACACGCGATAACGCTGATCGCCCTGATGTGGCCGGTTGCTTCGATGGCGCAGGCCTGCGGCATCGCGCTGGCTCTGGCGGTGGATGTATCCGGCTCTGTCGATGATCGGGAATATGATCTGCAAATGGGCGGGCTCGCCGCTGCCCTTCGGGACGGACTGGTGGCCGATGCCCTGATTGCCGAAGAAGCCGCCGTGATGGTAGTGCTCTGGTCCGGTAGTTCGCGGCAAACTGTTGTGGTAGACTGGCAGCGGCTGGCCTCCCCGTCCGATGTAGAGCATTTTGCAAGAGCCGTCGAAACAGTCCCCCGCCAGTGGCGCAACTTTTCAACCGGTATCGGTGAGGCGCTTATTTTTACCGCAAACCGCTTTGCCCCGGTCGCGGATTGCACCCGCCGTGTCATTGATGTTTCCGGTGACGGAACGTCGAACGAAGGCGCGCCCCCTGAAGAAATCAAGGAAATCCTTGCCGCGGCAGGCTACGTGATTAACGGCCTTTCCATCGAAGGGGAGACAGCGCAGCTTACAGAATACTACCGCAAGAACGTCATCGCTGGCCCGAACGCCTTCGTCCTGCCCGCCTTCGGCTTTTCCGATTATCCCGAAAAAATCCGCCGCAAGCTAATCCGCGAAGTTAACAAACAGCTCGCCCGAGGGTCTGAAACCAGAGAAGACGGATAATCCGCCTTCAATGTTCGCTAAATACTCCAAAGCCGCTCTCAGGTGTCAGTGCGTTCCGGTTTCTTTCTCACCGTTCGGAAAAAACAACTGCTGTCCGTCCCGTGTGTAAGCCCCGATCAGCGACTGGCCTTCCTTTGAGAGCATCCAGCCGATGAACTGTTGTGCTCCATTTGCATTCACATGCGGATGGCGTTCAGGATTAACTGCAATGATGCCGTATTGATTAAATAACGACGCGTCTCCCGCAAAGAGGATCTCGTGTTGATCCTTTCCGGCGAAGGCGATCCATGTTGCGCGATCTGTAAGGGTATATCCCTCTGATTCCACCGCAATGCGCAGGGTCGCCCCCATGCCTGCCCCAGTTTCACGGTACCATTGCCCCGTTTCAGTTTCCACATCCACACCAGCACCGGCCCAAAGGCTGCGTTCTTTTTTGTGGGTGCCACTGTCATCCCCACGGGAAAAGAACGGCGTGCCACTGCCGGCAATTTGCACAAGCACTTCGGTCAGGGTCTTGGCAGAGCGCAACGCATCTGGGTCGGACGCAGGCCCCACCAATACGAAATCGTTGTACATCAAATCAAAGCGTTGCACCCCGTAGCCTTCCGCCACAAAAGCCTCTTCCGCAGCTTTGGCATGGACCAGCAACACATCTGCATCGCCGTTCCTTGCATTTTTGATCGCCTGACCGGTACCGACCGAAACGACATCCACCCGCAATCCGGTTTCTGCTTCGAACAAGGGCAGCAGATAAGCATAAAGCCCCGAATTTTCCGTCGATGTGGTCGATTGCACCAAAACCCGCGCCGGGTCGGCCAGAACGAGGTTGCCAGCAAGGGCAAAGGCCGCAAGACTGCCAAGAAATTTGGAAATACGCATGGTGTGCCTCCGCTCTAGAATCCATTGTGCTAAACTTAGCATAATGGTCAAGCGGTAGCCCCTACGCGGTCCACACGCAAGCCAGAAGACAAATGAGCATCAAGAAAAACAACCGCCGCGCCGAACGTATTGCAAACACGCCCCAGTTAAGGGCCAAGGTTCTTGTACGCAACGACATGATCGGCGCAGGCAAGATCGAACTGCTGCGCCGCATTGCAGAAACAGGCTCGATCAGCGCTGCCGCCAAAGAAATGGGGCTCGGCTATCGCCGTGCTCTGTTCCTGATCGAAACCACCCAACGGATGTTCGACAGCCCGCTTTTGATCACCGAACGGGGCGGCAACAAAAGTGGCAGCAGGCTCACCGCGCTCGGGACCGCACTGGTGAAGCGACACGCGGCCTTTGAAACCGCCATGAACCGGAGCGCGGCAGATTTCCTTGACTGGCTTGAAGAACACCAGAACCGCGCCCCTTTGCCCGAAGCATCCGGTGAAACCTCTTGAAACACCACCAGAGCCGCCCTATATCAGGGATGTTCCGCTTGCGGGACTATGGTGATAAACGCGCATGTAATAAACGGATCGGACCCGGGGGCGGTACCCGGCGACTCCACCAAAACACCTGTCTTTGCAGGGGGTACGGGGTCGAAACAGGATCGACGGACGTCTAAAGATGTTAGCTTTTACTCGGTGAGTTACCACCGTTATCGGTACATTTAAGCTAGTTGCAAATGACAACAGAGCTCCAGTTGCCCTCGCTGCGTAAGCAGTGCGGAATACTGAAAACTTAGTCCTAGGCTTTGCAGCCTAGGCGGGGTCCGCAGGCACCTGGCAACAGAAGCCTGCACTTTACCCCCACGCAAAGTGTTCTCTTCTGCGGCAACAGAACAGTTTTTTCGCACGCGGGTGCATTTCTTCACCAAGTTGGACTTTCCATAGTGGCTGAACCAGCTATTGTAAGGAAAAGACCCTAAAAACCGCTTGGCAGACCTAATGACAGATACCATTCCATACGGCCAGTTGATGCACCGCGCCATGCGGGGCCTGATGCGAGAGTTGTTGATCGACATTTCCAAAGCTGGGCACCTCCCCGGGGAGCACCATTTCTTCATCACTTTTGATACAAACCACCCCGGTGTCGACATCGCGGACTGGCTGCGTGAACGCTATCCTGAAGACATGACCGTGGTTATGCAGCACTGGTTTGACAATCTCGTAGTGAGTGACGACCGTTTTGCCGTGACGCTGAATTTCGGTGACCAGCCCGAACCACTTGTTATTCCATTTGACGCGATCCGCACTTTTGTGGACCCGTCGGTTGAATTCGGCCTGCGCTTTGAAACCCATGAGGATGACGAAGAAGACGAATTCGACGATGTGCCCGAAAGCCCGATGATCGTTATTGAGGAAGACGAGGACGACACTGATGAACCGCCAAAAGGCGAAGCTGAAATCGTGTCACTCGACAGTTTCCGAAAACAGTAACGCTAACTTCTTTTAAGTCATAAAGGGGCCACTTGGCCCCTTTTTTGTGCAATTCTCTCAATGTTCCAACCGGCAGAAACAGGACGCACGGATCGGGCGGTCTGCGCGGGCGTTTGCGATGTCGAGCCGCTGCTTGATCAAACGGGCCTCGGCCACTTGTCCGGTTTTCATCAGACATTCATGCAACCCGTGCAGCGCCCAGACGTTGTCGGGGTTCTGGCAGGCCCGCGCGAGTTTGCCATCCAGCCCCAGATCGGCGCGATAGACGGCTTCGGCTTCTTCTACCCTACCCTGCTCCAGCAGCAGCGCCCCGAGCGCATGGCGACTGGGCTGCATCCATCCCCACGGTTCTTCATACGGCAGATTGTCATCCAGCTCAACCGAGCGGCGCAAATGGGCAAAGGCCGTATCATACTCCCCTTTCCGGTAGGCCAGCTCCCCTTCCAGCATTTCAGTGCCGATGTTCAGAATGTCCGAACACAGGTTGTTAAACAGCACCCGCGTTTCCGGCACGGCGGCTTTGGCCGGATAAAACGCCGCGCGGTGCTGTTCTGCGCCCGCCACATCGCCACTAGCAGCACAGGCCACCGCTTTGGCATAGGCCGAAACCGCATGTGTGAAGGCAAAAAGTTCTGCATCTTCGGGCGGGTTATAGGCTTTGATCGCATCCCACTGGCCAAAGCGGATCAGCGCATGCAAGCGCATCGGGAAATAGCTCTCTATCCAGTCCGCCGCCGGTTCGATGACTTCAGGTGTCAGCAGGTTTTCCAAATGGTCCGCTGCTTCCAGTGCAGGGCCGATCTGGCCGAGAAACATGGCACCATAAAGCTGGAAGTGCAGATTGTGACACATATACGTGGTGTAGAAGGTAAACGGCCCGTGTTCCGCCAGATACTTCTGATCCGCCTGCCACGCCCGCCGGTTGCGCGCCACAACATTGCTGTATTCCCCGCAAAGCACATCAATATGGGTTGCCATATGTTGAAGGTGCCCAGCATCCGGAACGAGGCCGGTAAGAGCATCCCCCGCTTTGAGAGCCTTCTCGGGGTGGGGGGACATTTCCATGAGGTGAATGTACATATGCAAAAGCCCCGGATGAACCATGGCCGCAGGATCATTGGCAAAGGCGGTTTCCATTAAGGTCATGGCTTCCGCCGTGCTGGCGTTCTCTGCGGGAGCACCTGTTTGCAAATTCCAGAGCATCCAAGGGGTACGCCCCATCAAGGCCTCGGCCGTGAGGGCGCAAATATCAAGATCCGTCGGAAACTGCTGGTAAACCCCGCGCATGGCCTCTGCGTAGGCTTCTGTATAGGGTTGGAAATCCTCTATCTCGGCCTGTTCGATATTGCGTGCCGCCAGTGCGCGCACCAAGGCTTGTTCTTCAGGTGTCGCCTTCTCTACCCCGGCTAAAGCAGCCGCATAATGCCGGTTGAACATTTCGACCGCATTTTGTTTTTCCGTGTAGGGATAATCCGGCCAAGTATAATTATAGTTCGGTCCGATTGCATAGCAGATGCCCCAATGGGCCATAATGCAATCCGGATCGGACTCCAGCGCCTTTTGAAAACAGGCAATCGCTTCGTTGTGGTTAAACCCGTAGGTCCAGTTCAGTCCCCGATCGAACCAGAGCTGCGCCTGATCGGAAGATGTTGTGATGGCGCGACTATGTGCGCCCAGATCGTAATAGCTGTTCATCGCTGCACATTGGTATGACTTTTGGACGTTGGCAAGAACCATCCCGCCCAGTATATGGAAGCGAGTTTTTTCACACAGGAGCGCATCATGAGCGACACCCGCACAGAAACAGACAGTTTTGGCCCGTTGGAAGTTCCTTCCGACAAATACTGGGGCGCACAGACCCAGCGCAGCCTGAAGAACTTCCCGATTGGCTGGGAAAAACAGCCGGTTGCTGTGGTTCGTGCCCTTGGTGTGATCAAGAAAGCCTGTGCGCAGGCGAACAAGGAACTGGGCAAGATTCCCGCCGAACTGGCCGACGCGATGATCGAAGCCGCCGGTGAAGTGGTAGAAGGCAAGCTCGATGATCACTTCCCGCTGGTGGTCTGGCAGACAGGTTCAGGCACACAGTCCAACATGAACGCAAACGAAGTTGTTTCTAACCGTGCGATCGAAATTCTGGGCGGTGAGCTGGGCAGCAAGACACCCGTCCACCCCAACGACCACTGCAACATGGGGCAGTCATCCAACGACACTTTCCCGACTGCCATGCACATCTCTGCTGCGATGACAGCCCATGACGTGCTGATCCCCGGTCTGGAGAAGCTGCACGCCGCTCTGGCTGCAAAATCCGAAGCCTTCAAGGACATCATCAAGATCGGCCGCACCCACACGCAGGATGCAACGCCCCTGACTCTGGGACAGGAATTCGGCGGCTATGCCTATCAGGTGGAACAGGGCATCAAACGGGTAAAGCACGCGCTGGAAAACATCTATCCGCTGGCCCAAGGCGGCACCGCCGTGGGCACCGGACTGAACACGCCCAAAGGCTGGGGTGAGATGGTTGCCAAAAATATGGCCGAGATCACAGGTCTGCCTTTTGTCACCGCCCCGAACAAATTCGAAGCGCTCGCCGCCCATGACGCCCATGTGGAAATGTCCGGTGCGCTGAAGGTTGTTGCGGCCTCTCTGTTCAAGATTGCCAACGACATCCGTTTGCTTGGTTCCGGCCCCCGCTGTGGTCTGGGCGAGCTGATGCTGCCCGAAAACGAGCCGGGTTCGAGCATCATGCCCGGCAAGGTGAACCCTACCCAGTGCGAAGCCCTGACACAGGTTTGCGCCCACGTCTTCGGGAATGACGCAGCCGTCGGCTTTGCCGGCTCCCAAGGCCACTTTGAACTGAACGTCTACAAGCCGATGATGGCCTATAACGTTTTGCAATCCATGCAGCTTCTGGGCGATGCAGCCGTGGCCTTCACCGACAACTGTGTCGACGGTATCGAAGCGGACGAAGAGCGGATTTCAAACCTGATGTGGGAAAGCCTGATGCTGGTTACTGCACTGGCACCTGAGATCGGGTATGACAACGCGACAACCGTTGCCAAAACTGCGCACAAGAACCGCACGACACTGAAGGAAGAGGCTGTGAAGCTCGGCTTTGTGACCGCAGAACGCTTTGACGAAGTGGTCCAACCTGCGGATATGATCGGCCCCAAGTAAGGCTGATCACTCCGCGAACATCAGGAGCCGCCCTGCCCCGTGCAGTGGCGGCTCTTTTAATAAAAACCGAATTACTATCAATTTGCGCATTAACGCGATCCACAGCAAAACTCTGTTACGACCAAGGTGAGAAACAGTCAGAACAGGGTGAGCGATGAAATTTCCTTATAGTTTAGCATCAAAATACACGGGCCGGACTGCCAGTGGAAAACACCCGGACGACAGCAGTGAAGCGCAGGACTTTCCAAATACAGACAGCGAGCGATCCGCTCCTTCCTGTGCCGACTGGTTAGGGACAGGTGTATTACGGGACGAATTCGCTATCAAAAGTGCGGCCTTTGCGTATCGGGCAGCCCACAGGCATAAGGCAATCGCCTACGGGATAGCCGCCTCCGGATAGACTGTCCGCAGCACAGCCACCCATGGTGGAGCCGCCCGTTCCAGATGCAAGGAATGCCCTCAGGTCAATGGCATTTATGCCGATTCAAGTAATGTTAACGGACCCTTGGCGGTTTAATTCTTGTGCAACCCCAGCAGTTGCATTAAGGTTTTTAGAACAACCCAAGCTTCCGCAAGAGAAGCGTTAAGGGAAGAGGCGGGCAGCAGATTACATCACCAGCATAAGGTGGGAGTCTATCTGCCCAAGGGTATCGGGCAGGTAAATTGGCATATTTTACCTTTTTTGAGGTTAACGGCGATCCGTTAAACAGCAGCAGTCTGCGGCTGAAAAAGAGCGGAACAGCTGTTGTTGAAGACAACGACGGATTCCTACAGTCCGGCGCTGACGATACCGGTGTGCAATTTTCCATCGACGGTGAAGATTTCACGTCTTCCGCTTGGCCAGACTATTCTTCTACCGGCGACAACGTCGAAATTTTCTCGGCCTATATCAGGGTCAACGGTTCATACGAGCCAGTCACCTTTGCTTATCTGACCGCAAAAAACGACGGGGTTGACGATAATGTGGATCGCGTCGTCCAACTGTCCGGTCCCGAGTTCACGAAGAATACGTGGCTCTACAACGTCTCGCTTTATAACGGCAACACCGACGTTCCCTATAGCTCCATTCCGTCCATCATCTGCTTCACGCCGGGGGCATTGATTACCACCCCGCGCGGGCAGGTTCAGGTACAGGATCTTCAGGTGGGCGATCTGGTAATCACAGCCGACAACGGTTTGCAGGCCATCCGCTGGATCGGCCGTAAAAGAATGACCGGCGCACGTTTGCAAGCCTACCCCGAACTGCGCCCGATCCGCATCCGGAAAGACGCCTTCGGCCCGGGCCAGCCGACACGGGATTTGTGGGTATCGCCGCAACACCGGATGCTTGTGCGTTCCGAACGGGCTACGCTTGATTTTGGCGAAACCGAAATGCTGCTGCCCGCTAAAGGTTTGCTGAACGACAGCTCCATAACGGTGGACTACGGCATGCGCGAGACGGACTACATCCATATCCTGTTTGACCGCCATGAAGTCATTTTTGCCAATGGAACACCAAGCGAAAGCTTCCATCCGGGCCACCACGCGATTGATACAATCGACGATGAAGCCCGCACTGAACTCTTTGAAATCTTTCCCGAACTGGAGACCACTCCTACAGATTACGGCCCCACAGCGCGGCTTAGTCTGAAGGTACAGGAAACCCGTGCGTTTATGCGCCGCAGCGGTGGCGGCCTAGCCGCCACTGACGGTGAATTACTTAACGACTCCAATCAGTTCGCTATGTGACCAGAAAGACTCTATCCGGTGAAAACACATGCGATAAGGAATTTACAGAATTGAACACTTCCCTGCCTTGGCGCAGGATGGGTTCATAAAACGATCCGGCAAAAGCTGGGCAGACATGAGGCAGGCGATAACGTCCCCGCGACGAGGCGGGGACGGCATCCCGAACAGACAGGTGTGATGTGAACATCACGTTTTACGAAACTCTGGGTCGCCCCGGGGCGGACCTTGATTGCACAATCTTGAAACAAGGCACCGGACACCTTTCCGTTGCCTCCGATACTTTTTTGAATTCCGTTGCTCCGCAAGCTGGTTGCCAGATCGAAGGTGTGGACTACCGCATTTGTGGCGCGGATCAGGGTTTCGTCTGGGGCGGCACCGTCAATCCGGACCGCCGTGACCAGCGACGGGTGGAATTTGCTGAACTCCGACGGCAGGATGGCAAGCCCAGCCCGCCCCGCATAATACTGACCAAAGGCTACGTCGCACGGGGCGAGGCGATTTGCGAGATATCAAAGAGCAGTGAAACAGCTGCTTTTGCGGCAGACGGTATGGTCTGCTTTACACAGGGCTGCCGGATACTGACAGCCTTTGGCGATCTCCCGATAGAACACCTGCAAGTCGGGGATCTGGTCCACACCGTGGACAACGGTTTGCAACCGGTTCGCTGGATCGGGTCGCGTGACGTTTCCCGCGCGCGCATCGACGCTGCACCGCACCTCTGCCCCGTACTGATCCGCCGCGACGCCTTTGGGCCGGGTTTGCCGTCAAATGACATCCGCGTATCCCAGAAGCACCGGATGGTGCTGGAAACACCCGAAATCACCAAAGTTTTCGGATCGGGAGGCATCCTTGCCCCCGCTTCGGTTCTGGCAAGCGACAGCACGATCCTGCTGGACCCTGCCCCGAAGGACACCCGCTACATTCATCTGTTGTTTGACGAGCACCAAATCGTTTTCGCCGATGGCATTCCCGCAGAGAGCTTCTATCCCTGCCCCAACGGCTTGATGTCCCTGACACCGGAAGGACGGGCCGGAATCTTCGAGATCATGCCGGAACTTTCAGAGCATCCGCTGCTTTATGGTCCAAGCGCACGGCCCCTGTTGCCAAGCAGGCTCAAACAGATCCTTGCTGCGTGATGGCGTATGACCGCCCGCGCAAACACTCCCTGTCATTGAAAGGTCACCGCACCAGCGTTTCGCTGGAGCAGGAGTTCTGGGACGGGTTTCGTGCCATTGCACAGTCAGAGGGCGTTGCGCTCAACGCGCTGGCGGCGCGGATTGATGCCGAGCGGGGGATAGACTGCGGTCTGGCTTCAGCTATCCGCCTGTTTGTGTTCCGCTGGTACCGGGATCACGGCGCGTTAGACTAAGGTGAATGCCGTCCTGCGCGCGAACGGTCAGATGAGCGGCAGGCACGGGAATTTTGCCCGCGACAGGATCGAACCGGAAAGATTTGACCAGCATCGCCAGCAGTAACACCCCTTCGACCATAGCAAACCCAGCACCGGTACAGACCCGAGGCCCCGATGAAAACGGGATGTATGCCTCGCGCGCAGGGGTTTTGGTTTCCGGCCTATCCCAACGGTCCGGATCGAACACATCCGGCTTGTCCCAGAACCGCTGATGGCGGCCCAGATGCCACGGGGAAATCACGATCTGGCTGCCAACCTTGATACTGCGCTTGCGAAAGGTCTCTGGTCTTAGGTTCTCTCGCACCATCATGGGCACAGGGGGATAAAGCCGCAGCGCTTCGCGGAAGACGTTGCGGGTGAAGGGCATTTTTGACAGGTTCTTGAAGGTGAAATCACCCTCTGCACTGGCCGCTCTGGCCTCGGCTGCGACGCGATCTTGGGCATCTGCGTCCATTGCCAGCAGGTAAAGCGTCCACGCCAGCGCCGAGGCGGAGGTTTCATGCCCTGCGAGAAAGAAGATCGCCACCTGATCCACCATTTCCGCGCCGCTGAATTTCTCGCCCGTCAGGGGGTCGGCGGTGGTCATGATCTTGGTGGCCAGATCTTCAGGAGCCGTGCCAGCGGCAATCTGGGCTGTGCGCTCGTCCGTGAGCTTGGTCAGCAGAGCGCGGATCTTTGCGCTGGTTTCCTTGGTGCTGCTGCGCTGGAAAGCGGGCATCCAGCGAGGCATCTTAAAAAAGCTCGCCACATTCATCAGGGGCTGGGTGCGTTGATAATCGCGGAAGTTTTCAAACACACTGCTGGCGTCATCGTCGGTGATCGGGATGGAAAACAGGGTGCGGAATATAACATCGGCCGCCAGCTTGGAAGTCTGCGCTTCAACCTCTACCGGAGCACCAGTTGCAAGCGGCGTCAGACGCGCCACCGCGTCATGGCCCGCATCCCGCATCGAAGGGAACACATCGCGAAGCCGCCCCCCTTCGAAAGCAGGGTCGATGATACGCCGTTGACGCTTCCACTTCTCTCCGTTCGAGACAAAAACCCCATCCCCCAAAAGCGAGTAAAGCGCACCGCGAATGATCTCCGATTTCGGGAAATCGTCGGGACGTTCGTTCAGCACGGTTTTCACCAGTTCCGGCTGGTTCACGAAATAGCTGCGAAAGAATGGCATGCGAAATTCTGCCATCCATGCACGGTAGAGCCGTTCGGGCTGGCTGGCGAAAATATCTTTCCGGAACAGTTGGATATGCTGCCAAAGCGAGACTTTTTCGGGCCGCGATGCGGGTTTCGGGGGGGTGTAATCGGTCATGTAGACTGGCTTGTGTGGGGGTTCACGGCACGGGCAATGCGCGAGGGCGAATGACTGCGATGGGCAAAACGGTCCCCCAGAAACTGCGGTCCTGCGGTGATTTTGAAATAGTCGTAATCTTTGGGCAGATCGAAGGCACAGAGATACTGGAAGTGAAGGCGGAAAAAACGGCGGTGGAGCTCTTTTCGTTTGGCCTCTGACAGGGTTTGCGTGAAGGCCGCTGAAAGGACCAAAGGGTGCAACTGGCCGGTTTCAGGGGCCACGCCTGACACGGCCACCGGATCGCAGAGCGCAAAGGTCGCCCCGTCACCGGGGGCAGAGACATCCACCCATGACAGGCGGTTTTGCTGGCAGAGGTAATTCAGATCGGCCCGTAACCGCGATGCGTTTCGCAGGAAGCTGACCATCGGGATCACCTGCCCCAATGTCAGCAAGCCGAGGCACGGACCATTGGCAGGCACCCTGCCCTGACGCAGCAGATCCGCAAGGATGCTGACCGCAAGGTGCGCACCGGAGGAATGGCCGACCACGAGGACTTCATCCACGTCAGACCGCATAGCCTGTGCAATCCGGTCGGTAAATTCGGCCATCCGCGCCTCTAGCTCTGGCGGGTTTTCCCCTTTATAGCGGGCGGAGTAGCCGTAATCGTGCATCAGGTAATAGGCGAAAAGCTTCGCATCCTTACGTTTGAACCAGACCAGAACACCACAAACGATCGCCGCGCCCAGCACCACGCCAGCCCCCCAATGCAGATAAAGCGCTGACAGGTAAAAGGCCGCGCCCCCCAGAGCCAGCGCCAGCAGCAGTTGCACCAACAGCATCGCCACAGGGTACAGCGCGGCCAAAACGGGACCGATCCGCAGTTTCATAAGACCAAACAAGGCACCGGAGCCGATATACTCCCATGCAGTTGACAGCAGCAGCAGATAGGTTCGGGGAATATTCTGGTCCATCGAGCTTTGGACGATGTCCGCCCAGAAAAGAATCTCCGCTTGTGTTTCCGTTTTCTGCCCGTCGATTTCTGCGCTGATCCCCCAGCCGAAATTCTTGGCTCCCTTGGACTTGGGCTTCATTTCAAGGGAATAGCCGGATATTGCTGCCTGCTCTGCGCCTTCCTTGCGGTAAAGCTCGCGATAGCGGCGAGGCGGCACGGGATCGTAGCCGGGGATATAGAATAACTGGCGTGTCCGGACGCTGTGCTGTGCCTCTTCGGGCATTTTGAAAACCTGATACTGCTAAATCACGACGGAAGTCTGCCTACTATAGTCGGAAAATCCAGCAATAATAAGGCATTTATCCGATGCGTGCCAAAGCGGGGAAGGTTTCAAGCAGCCAGTAAGAAAACACCGAGAAGAGATCAAAGACAAGCATCAGACCGACACCGATTAACAAAGCGCCCATAATCTTTTCGATCAAAGCCATATGACGTTTGAACCGGTTCATAATCACAACAGCGCGGTTAATGTAGATGGCAGCAAGGATAAACGGCAGGCCAAGACCAAGCGCATAGAAAGCCATCAGCGTGGTGCCCCGCGCGATAGAGCCGTCTTGCGCGGCGACCGACAGGATCGCCCCGAGGATCGGGCCGATGCAGGGTGTCCAGCCAAAGGCGAAGGCCAGGCCAAGGATATAGGCGCCAAACGCGCTGCCGCCCTGATCCCCCGCATCAATCCGTGCCTCCCGATAGAGGAACGGCAGGCGGATCAATCCGATGAAATGCAGACCGAACAGGATGATAACGGCACCGGCCACGATGCCAAAAGCCCGCTGGTTCTGCAAAAACATCTGCCCCAGCAAGGATGACGTAAAGCCAAGGAAGATAAAGACGGTGGACAGGCCAAGGGCAAAGAAAATTGCAGCCGTAATGACAGGGCGGCGTGATTTGGTGCCTTCGGTCATATCCGCCATGGAAATTCCGCCCATATAAGCGATGTAGGGCGGAACAATCGGCAGGACGCAGGGGCTGAGAAAGGAAATCACACCGGCCAGCAGCGCGACGAGAAGCGAGGGCAGCAGGGCTGCGTCTATGACATCAATACCAAACATACCCCTGCTCTACGCGAACGGCAGGCTTGCGTCATCAATCATTTGATCACGCTTGCGTGGACTTTTGCAACAAAGCGGATTATCTGGCGGTTATGACCTTTGATGCCGAAGTTGACGCAACCGGATTGCTCTGCCCCCTGCCCGTCCTGAAGGCGCGCAAACGCCTGCTGGCGTTGCAATCGGGGCAGGTCCTTAGGGTGCGGGCGGATGATCCCGCGGCTGTGATCGACATGCCCCATTTCTGCGCTGAACAGGGCCACAAACTGGTGGCCAGTCACGAGGAAACCGGCGCGAACGGCATTGTGCAAATTTACCTGATCGCCAAAGGTTAAAGCAGTAGCGGGCTTGTTTCCTCGCTTAACAAGACATTGGAATCCACTGCCCCGGCCCCCGGCAATGTCATAATCCGACGGCGCAACACCCTTTCAAAATCCGCAATGTCACGGGCGACCACCTTTAGCCGGTAGTCATAGAGCCCCAGAACATGCTGCACCACCTGCACTTCGGGAATGGCGGTAACGGCCCTTTCAAAGTCTTCCACGCTCACGCGGCCTCGTGTGGCGAGTTTGATGCCTAGAAAAACGGTGACGCCAAACCCCAACGCTTCCTGATTCAGGCGGATGCTGCGGCCTATGATGACACCATTGTCTTCCAGCTTGCGAATCCGGCGCCAGCAGGCCGGTTGGGACAGGCCGACCCGCTTGGCCACAGCCGCCGCATTGAGCGAACCGTCTTTTTGAAGCGTGCGCAGAATGGCACGGTCGGTATCATCCAGATCCATCATAGCGGCAGGATATCCGAATTCTTGAGGTTGGAAATCAGCATCAAAGCCTCGATATCCGCGATATGGGGCAAGGCCAGAAGATGCGTGCGGTAAATATCCTGATAATGGGCCATATCCCGCGCCAGCACGTTCAGACGCACGTCTACACGGCCCAGAAAGGTCTGGATTTCGTTCACTTCGGGGATTTTACGGGCTTCTGCGATAAAGACGTCAAAGGCATTGCTTTGGGTTTTGTCGAGTGTGATCCGCAAGGAAACCTCGACTTCGTAACCTAGCGCCTTGGGGTCAATGCGGATGTCGCGGCCAAGAATAACGCCCGCTGTTTCCAGCCGCTCGATCCGCCGCCAGCAGGACGCCGTGGTCAATCCGGCCTGTTCAGCCAGTTGCGCCGTGCTTGCGGCGGGGTCATGCTGCATAAGTCGCAGCAGTTTTCTGTCGGTATCGTCTACATTCTGCATGAAAAATTCATTACAGACAGATCTCCAGAATAACAATTACCAAAAACGTCTGTTATTCCGCAAAATCGAACCCCGTTTTGCGCAATTATGCCTATTCTGCACCCAGAACCGCTGTTTGAGGAGAAAATCATGCGTGTATATTACGATCGCGATTGCGACATCAACCTGATCAAGGACATGAAAGTCGCCATTCTGGGCTATGGCTCCCAAGGTCACGCCCACGCGCTGAACCTGCGGGATTCCGGTGCGAAGAATGTTGTTGTTGCGCTGCGCGAAGGCTCTGCCTCTGCCGCGAAAGCCGAAGGCGAAGGCCTGAAGGTTATGGGTATTGCCGAAGCTGCGGCTTGGTGCGACCTGATCATGTTCACAATGCCCGATGAATTGCAGGCTGAAACATACAAGGAATACGTTCACGACAACCTGAAAGACGGCGCAGCGATTGCTTTTGCCCACGGTCTGAACGTGCATTTCGGCCTGATCGAGCCAAAACCCGGTGTTGACGTGATCATGATGGCGCCAAAAGGTCCGGGCCACACAGTTCGCGGCGAATTCACCAAAGGCGGCGGTGTTCCCTGTCTGGTGGCTGTTGACCAGAACGCATCCGGCAAAGCGCTGGAAATCGGCCTGTCCTATTGTTCCGCCATCGGTGGCGGACGCTCCGGCATCATCGAAACCAACTTCCGCGAAGAATGCGAAACAGACCTCTTTGGTGAGCAAGCAGTTCTGTGCGGCGGTATCGTTGAACTGATCCGTATGGGCTTTGAAACACTGGTTGAAGCCGGATACGAGCCGGAAATGGCCTATTTCGAGTGTCTGCACGAAACCAAGCTGATCGTTGACCTGATCTATGAAGGCGGCATCGCCAACATGAACTACTCTATCTCCAACACTGCGGAGTATGGCGAGTATGTTTCCGGTCCACGCATCCTGCCATACGCTGAAACAAAGCAGCGCATGAAAGACGTTCTGACAGACATCCAAACAGGCAAGTTCGTTCGCGACTTCATGCTGGAAAACGCTGTTGGTCAACCGTCCTTCAAGGCGACACGTCGCATCAACGACGAACACCAGATCGAAAAAGTGGGCGAAACCCTGCGCGGCATGATGCCTTGGATCTCTGCTGGTAAAATGGTTGATAAAGCTAAAAACTAAACACGGGATTTACGTGTTTGACGATTAAAGGAAGGGCATCGCAGGCGGTGCCCTTTCTTTCTTTCATCTTTACCATATTTTAACTGAAATTTTTAAAGAGAGCAGATGCCCCCTTCCCCGCAAAATCCCGGCCTAGTGAACTGGATTTCCATCATCGCCCTTGGTGCAATCTGGGGCGGTGCTTTCCTGTCCACCAAGCTCGCGCTTGACGGATTTGGTCCGTGGTGGGTTGCCTCGGGCCGTGTGGGGATTGCAGCACTGGCGATCACCATCTTGGGCGCGATGACGGGTCAGGGGATGCACCAGATCAAGGGCTTGCGGAGCTGGCTGTTCATATGCGCATTCGGGATGACATCGGTTGCGGCAGGCATGGCGCTTTTGGCGTTCGGCCAACAATATGTCCCCTCTGCCTTTGCCGGAATTTCCATGGGCGCTGTCCCGCTGTTGATCCTGCCGCTTGCCGCAATCTTTTCCAAAGAGGAAGGCATCGGGCCGAGACGGATTGCCGGCTTCATTGTCGGTTTTATAGGTCTGGCAGTTTTAATGGGGCCGAAGGCTCTGTCTTCTACAGGCCGAGATCTGGAAACTTGGGGGCAGCTGGCCTGCGTGGGAACGGCCGCCACATATGCCGTCGGTTCTATCATCACGCGGCGCAGTCCGCCGATGCCACAGCTTGCCTTTGCAGCAGCCACCCTTTGGGTCGGAACCGTCTTACTGGTCCCGATTGCAATAACCTTGGAAGGCGCACCGGCAAGTCTTGCGTCACCAGCCGGATATGCACTTCTCTACGCGGCCCTGATCCCGACGGCAGTGGGCGCTGTGATGCGGGTCCGTATCATCAAATCCGCCGGGTCGGTTTTCATGAGCCTGACCAGCTATATGGTGCCAGTCTGGTCGGTGATCTTCGGGGTACTGCTGCTAGGAGAAACAATCACCCTGTCGATGTATTCGGGTATGGGTCTGGTACTTGGGGGAATCGCAATCAGCCAGAGCAGTGCGTTGCTTGATTTCTGGAGAAAATAAAAATAGCCCTCCCGTGGGAGGAGGATACGGGAGGGCCACTTAGAACAAACAACATCTGGGAGGAGGTAGATGCGTTTGTATTCTGCATTCATTTTCAGCGTTGCGAAGTTTGGTGCCTTCACTCTATGCTGCGCCGCAGAAATCTCTGCTGCAATGCAGTAATATCGCGGGACATCCGTCAAAACAACACTAGTTATTGTCACAACGGGTTTGCCATTTTGGAAACAGGTCAAGAGACATGGATACGGCAGGATTAATGGTGGTTTTTGCAAAAGTTGTCGACAGCGGCAGCTTTTCAGGGGCTGCGCGCAGCTTGGGGCGGACGCCCTCTTCGGTCAGCAAACAGATCAGCCAGCTGGAAGACCGGATGCACACGCGGTTACTGCACCGCACCAAAGATGGAATCCTGCTGACAGACACAGGCCGGGATTTCTACGCAAAATGCGCGGAAATTGCAGCTTTGGTACGCGATGCTACCGAAGAAGTTGATGAAGCTGAAGGACAACCGCGCGGATTGCTGAAGGTCATCAGTTCGGTTGCTTTCGGCAAAGCCCGCCTGATTCCCCTGATGCCGGAGTTTCTGGACCTCTATCCCGAAGTGTCCCTGCAGCTGGAACTGTCCGACCGCAGTGCAGATATTGAAGCAGAAGACCTTGATGCGGCTGTGCGCTTTGCCGAGCAGATGGATAATCCGAACGTGATTGCACGACGCATTTTCACGAACGAGCGGGTTATTTGCGCCGCGCCTGAATATCTGGACAAGCACGGGATGCCGGAAACGCTGGAAGAACTGGCCCAGCACAACTGCCTGCAAGTTACAAAAATCAGGCGACGAAATACGTGGGAAATGATCGGGCCGGACGGACCGCAAAAGATCGAAGTGACCGGAAATTTCTTTGGCAACTCCGCAGATGTGATCTACCGCGCGACCCTGAAAGGTCTGGGCATCTCGCGACTGTCAACATTCATCGTCGATAAGGATCTGGAGACTGGCAGATTAGTGCGCGTCTTGCCGGAATACGTGCAACCCCATGCGGATGTGGCTGTGATTTACGCCGAGAAACGCAATCTGGCCCCTAAAATCAGGGTATTTGTAGATTTCCTGTCAAAAAAGTTGTCTCGATAGCTTGCTGCAGCAGGGATTTAGCCCAATGGCGATTGTCCCGCTGCGCTGGTTGCAGTGAGTATTTCGCGAACATTGAAGCCGTCTGTAAAGGGATGGTGAAAACGGGTGCACTGGCTGGATTAGGGCGTTAAGGGTAATCTCCACCGGAGGATTTTACCATGACTGCCCAGCACAACCGCGGCTTGTTGAACTGGACCCTTTTGATCTTGCTTGGGATGATCTGGGGGGCTTCGTTTATGGGCTCAAAATACGCCCTGACGGGGTTTGGTCCCTTCACGGTTGCCGCTCTCCGGATTGCACTTGGCGCGGTAGCGCTAACAGTCATGATCCATGCGCTGGGGCGGCGGTTGCCTGCATGGTCAGGTCCGAACAGCAAACGAATCTGGATGCATTGCTTGGGCATGGCACTGTTTTCAAACGCCATTCCCTTCACCTTGCTGAGCTGGGGCCAGTTGCATGTTTCTTCGGGCTTTGCGGGAATCACAATGGCGGTTGTGCCGCTACTGGTTTTGCCACTGGCGTTTATGCTGATACCGGGAGAGCAGACAAACCTGCGCAAGACGATCGGATTTTTTATCGGGTTTGCCGGTACGATTGTGCTGATCGGATTTGATGCCTTCGACCTTTCCGGAAATGATCTGGAAGGCGTTGCGCGTCTGGCCTGTGTCGGCGCAGCCTGTTGCTATGCCATCGGCTCTATCATCACCCGCCTGTGTCCGCCTGTCTCCAATATGGGATTTGCAGCCGGCGCTCTCCTGCTCGCAAGCGGGGTCATGGTGCCACTGGCGCTCTTGGTAGAGGGCATACCGGATGCCCCCGCAAGGGAGGCAATCTGGGGCGTGGTCTATTTGGGTCTGTTCCCGACCGCTTTGGCAACAATCGTTTTGGTTACAGTGATCAATTCAGCCGGACCGAGCTTTCTGTCTTTGGTAAATTATCAGGTGCCGGTCTGGGCGGTTGTCTTCGGAGTGCTCCTGTTAGGAGAACCCCTGCCCGGCCGCTTTGTCTGGGCGCTCGCCTTGATCCTAATGGGGCTTGCGATCAGTCAGGTGCGGTTCCGGCGGATGGTTTAACAGCGCGACAGGGCGGATTCTATGGCTTCAGAAGAATACGGGCCGAGCGTGTCTTTTTTAAACCGGCCTGCTTCGGAATAAACTGAAACGACGGTGGTCCGGCTCGCATCCGAGAGAATCATTTCCGGCCGGCCATCACAGTAGCGCAGGCCTCCATCAATCTCAGTCTCTCCGATTCTGTGGTTTGTCACATCGGGAACCACTGCGATTTCTTCCAGTGCGCCTGCCCGATAGCTCCAGATCCGCAGTGCTTTGTAAAGATGCGGGCGGTCGACGTAAGCCACATCGAGCGTCCCGTCTCCATCAAAATCCGCGATCCCAGCAGGTGCGAGCCAGCGGAAACGCGTACCTATGTAAGGTGTAGCGGCACGCTTGCCGTCAGTTCCGTAAATCGCAAGCTGCGCGCCCTTTTGCGGGTGGGACTGGACGACGACAACTTCGGGAACTCCGTCACCGTCAAAATCGGCAAGGCGGGGGACGGTATCTTCAAAAATCTCTGAACGCAGCTCGATCTTGTAGCTGTTCTCCGCCTCGCCCGTTTGCACCAGAAGGCTACCCCATTCCATGTCATCCCCGAGAACCCCATGGGGATAGCGGGAGGTCGGGTCAAGATAACTGGCGTTGGTACCTGCAAAACATTCCGCTGTTCCGCCTTGGCAATATTTTTCTGCAGGAAGGCTGTGGTCCTGACCAAAAGCAGGAAGGCCGCCCAAAAGGGCGGCCATTGCAATAACTGTCGTCCGCAGAATCAAATCTGCTTCTCTGGCATCTGGACAACCAGACCGTCCAGATCGTCAGTCACCTTCAACTGGCAGGTCAGACGGGAGCGTTCTGCGTCCGGTTCCCAAGCGAAATCGAGCATGTCTTCTTCCATCGCATCCTTGGGTGGCAGCTTGTCAGTCCAAGCACCGTCAACGTAGACATGACAGGTCGAACATGCACAGGCCCCGCCGCAATCCGCTTCGATGCCCGGAATGTTGTTATCACGTGCACCTTCCATAACGGTCAGGCCGTTTGCGACCTCCACTTCATGTTTCGTCCCGTTGTGTTCAACATATGTGATCTTGGCCATGCTATCGGTCCCTTGGCTGGTCAGAGTCTTTCGCTGCCTTTTGTAACAGTGCGAAAAATGAGGGCCAGTGCTTTTCACCTGAATAGTCAGGTTTATTGTATAATTCGCAAATGTGTTCTATGTTTGTTCTCATGCAGGATTTCGCACACTGGCCCCGTCCGCCCTACGCTTTGCCCCACGCCCGACTGGGAGAACCGCCACAGGGCGCTTTGATCTGTGTGGCCGGGCTGGTTCTCGTGCGTCAGAGACCTGGCACAGCGAAAGGCGTTATTTTCATAACCCTTGAGGATGAAACGGGAATTTGCAATGTGATTGTCTGGCAGAATGTCTATCAACGCTTCCGCCGCGCAGTGGTTGCCGGTCGCCTTTTGCGCGTGACCGGCAGAATCCAGAGAGATGGACAAGTGGTGCATGTGATTGCCCAGCATATCGAGGATATCTCGGGTTTGCTGGACAGGCTGTCCGGTCCCAACGACATCACCGCAACAAAAACCGCTCAAAACGGGGGATGAATCACAAAACGCTTGTTTTAGTGGCCGGTCTGACTAACTTTCACCAAAAACGAGGCCGCAGATGGCACGATACAGGCACATCCTTTCCATGACCGCACTGGCCTTGCTGACCGGTGCAACAATCGCGCAAGGCGGGCAAATCGTCTCCAAACTAACTCATCCCGACCATGCGATGCTTCCGGAAAATGCCGGACCGACCGATTGCTTCGGACACGAATTCACGCCGGCAGTCATTGAAACGGTAACAGAGAAAATTCCGCTCAAACCTGCGCGTCTGGCGGTTGATCTGGAAACCGGTGAAACCACTGTCATTCGCAAGGCCACCTTTAAAACCATGACCATGCAGCGGATCGTGACACCGCGAAGCGAACAATGGTTTCCGGCAGTGTGCCCCCATAAATACACAGAAAATTTTGTGCAAAGCCTGCAGCGGGCACTCAAAGCACGGGGGTTTTATTCCGGAGCCTTATCCGGGTGGATGGATGAAGAAACCAAGATCGCGGTCAAACTCTACCAGCGCAAACTGGATCTCGACTCGCCTATTGTAGCCAAGGCCACGGCAGAAGAATTCGGTCTGGTGTCCCACAGCGATTTTGACGGAATAAAGCACTAAACGCCCCCGACCATCGGGAGCGCTCACCAAAAACTTATTCTTTCAAAAACTTATAGATCGAAGCTCTACTGGTAATTCAGCAGCTGATCCATAGATTGCGAAGGCTGCGAGCAACCTGCTTCGCCAACAATCTTGGCCGGAACGCCCGCCACGGTCTTGCAGGGCGGAATTTCCTGCAAGACAACCGAGCCCGCCGCTATCCGGCTGCAATACCCGATGCGGATATTCCCGAGCACCTTGGCCCCGGCCCCGATCAACACGCCGTTTTCAATCTTGGGATGCCGGTCTCCGTCAGCTTTACCCGTGCCGCCAAGTGTCACGGAGTGCAGCATGGAAACGTTGTCTCCAACAACAGCGGTTTCACCGATAACAATCGAATGGGCGTGGTCGATCATAATCCCGCGCCCCACAACTGCGCCCGGGTGAATATCTACACCGAACACTTCGGAAGAGCGCATCTGGAAAAACTGGGCCATCCCCTTTCGGTTGTTCGTCCACAACCAATGGGCCACACGATACACCTGAACCGCCTGAAAACCTTTGAAGAAAAGGATCGGCTGGATCAGGCGATGGCAGGCGGGGTCCCGTTCAAATACGGCTGTCAGATCAGCCCGCGCCGCATCACCTAAGGTGGGATCGCTGGCGTAGGCCTCGTCTATCAGTTCACGCAGAATTTGCGTTGGCATTTCATCGGATGAAATTTTCAACGCCATGCGATAACTGAGAACTTTTTCAAGGGAGTTGTGGTGCAACACGCCGGAATGGACAAGCCCGCCGAGAATGGGTTCTTCTTCGACCATTTGCGCTGCATCGGTGCGGATACGGGACCAAACCGGATCCAGTTCCGCGATTTTCTGGGCATTCTGTGTCATTTTCTGATCTCGCATAAAAGCTGGTTACCCCAGACCTACGCGACAATCCGGTCAATTACAATTTTGGATTTGTGATGGGCATCATCACAAGAACGGGTGTTAAGGCTGGGAGCCCGTCGAACTGCCATATCATCCCTTATTACCGGCTCCTTTCCGAAACGCCCGGACTGCATTTAAAGCGCGGATCAGGCAATCCGCGTAATCAGGGTCGTCTAGACGCCCTTCTTGCGCTTTGGGCAGGGACTGGCAGAACGATTGCAGTGTTCCGTTTCCAAAAAGCGGATGAGCACGGCCCGTTTGCAAGCGATAGCAATCCGCGTAAGCAGTCCAGGCCACGATTTGACCGGCCGCCAGTTTGCGCACTGCCGCTGGAAGGAAGCGCAGACGACAGGCCAACGCTACGATGTCCTGATGGAGCACAGCCCGCATAAGCCAATCCAAGCAGTTAAATTTGTATAGTTAATTCCGAAACCGCCCCGGGACCAAATTTCTCCGAAACCTGCGAAACCCTGACATCCACTGCGCCAGCGGCACCATCTTCCGCACGCATCGTCGCAGAGTAACTCCACCCCTGCGTCCCGACCATCTCGCTCCGCAGCACCTCGGCGCCGTCAATCACATCAACACGGTAAAGTTCCGCTCCCTCGCCCAAAGGCACCTCCAGCCCTTCCCAACTGTCCCCGTCAATCCGCGTGCGCCGGACCCAGCTGATTTGAATTGAATCCTCCTCGTCGCGCAGGCTGCGCAAATGCACAGGAGACAGCGGGCGCAACGCCACCAGATCAAAGCTTTCTGTTCGAGTGTTATATGTTGGATCGCCTACAGGTTTACCAGCAGGCCCACTGCGATAGTATTTTTCGATCCCGCGATCCCCTTCATTGAGACGCAGGCGATCGGGAATTCGATCCAGAAACACCAGTTCGGAACTTTCCGGCCAGACATCGGGCATGTCGGCGTCACTCCCCAACTGCCCCCGCAACAATCCCCGCAGAATGTAACTGCCATCGGATTGAAGTTCAGCCTCGCGATACTGAAACACTTCCCAGCCAGCCGCCGCACCGGTCCCGATAGCGACACCGTTCGAACCGTTCAAAACGTCCAGCGCACTGCGCCCGTCCAGACTTCCGCTGGAAATCCGCACCCGAACTGTATTTGCCTCATCCCAAAGGCCAACAGGCCCGCGAAAGAGATTCGTCATCGTCTTACCTATCTTTGCGGGCCTCTCGATTATGGTATCCAGTACGTAACCATCATCCTCCGCCGACTTGAACACCGCCACACTTTCCGGCCAGGGTGCCCCTGAAGCCACCACGTAAGGGGCGGTACTTTCTTGATCTGCCTCAAGCACTGGCAGATCAAGAAAGCGCACGACAACACCCCGTACCGGTTGCAGCGCAGAAACCGTCCCGATCGTCGAACTTGCGTCTTTCTGTTTGTAAACCGATTGCTCGACCCGCACGGCCTCTGCCTCCCGTGCGCCCTGTTCGAAAATCCTTTCGATCCGATAGGTCGCAGCAGTCCCTCCGTCATCAAGCTTGAAAACATCGCCAGCAACCAGCCCCTGCACGCTCGGCGGGAAAGAAAGCTTCACCTCATCCTGCGCGACCCTCGCCGACACAAGCCATCTGCTCGCCAGATTCACCCCTGTACCGGGCCGCAGAACCAATGGCAGCGACACATGGGACGTGGCCTGGCTTTCGTCGTCGGAAAGGGCAAACCCGGATGTTGCAGTCTGGTAATCCCGTGTTTCGTCCCAAAATGATACCCGAACACGCCCGACGGTTTCTGCCGCCGGCGCGCGGGTTTTCGCAACAACGGGGATGGACTCCGCGACGGCCAGATCCGCAGGCACTGCCGTGAATGCAATCTGCTCGCTCCGGTTCTTGAAAACCAGCTTGCCGTCTGTTTCCGCACAGGAAAAATCAAACGCCAGCATAAGGGGTTGCAAGCTCTGACGCCCTGACTCAACCGAGGTCAGGGCAAAGCCGATGGTCGAACCGTAAAGCTCTGAGACATCAATGTCCCGCAAACCCGAAATGTCACAAATTTCCGATACAATTGCCCCAAGAGACTGGTCCGAGAACCGCCCCGTGATCCAATGTCCCCGCCCGTAGTTTTCCCCGTCGCTCCACACATCAAGCCGGTTCGGAAAATCCGGCCAGGGCCGCGCATCCCATGCCCAGACATGACTGTTCGCAATGTCCACCATCGGCGCGAAATACACGTCCGAAACCGGATTATTGTCAGGCTCCAGCCAGTGTGCGTAAGTCGCCCGCAGATACTGCGCCTGCATCAGGGTATCAACGGAACCATCAGAATAGTACGGCAGGGCAGATTCCGATGATTTAGGGTCAAAGAACACATTTGGCTGGTTCGCTCCCTTATCGACTGCGGGACATCCCAACTCGGTAAAGCGGATCGGTTTGGATTTGCGCTGCCACTGTGTCGGAACACTCTGCCGGACCCCGCCCAGACGGTTGTAATGCTCTTTGCTCCACCAACTCACCAGATCCTTGTAACGAAACACCCAAGGCTCCCCGTATGCGTCATCCGTGATCGGAATACGGTCCTGCGCATCCCGCCCTGCAGCATCCGCATAATACCAGTCAAATCCCTCACCACCCGCTACATTCTTGCGCAGGTAGTCCACAGAATAGACCGAACCTTCCCCCTCATCGAGATGCCCCAAACTGTCCCGCCAGTCTGAGAGCGGCATGTAATTGTCGATCCCGATGTAGTCGATTTCTGCTTGTGCCCACAGCGGATCGAGATGGAACAACACATCCCCCGATCCATCCGACGGATGATAGCCAAAATACTCAGACCAATCCGCCGCGTACCCGATTTTGACATCTGGCCCCAAAACCGTCCGCACATCGCTTGCAAGCTGCTGCAAGGCAAGAACAGCCGGAAAACTGTCCACTCCGTCCCGAATACGCGTCAGCCCCCTCATTTCCGACCCGATATTGAAGGCCTCCACCCCGCCCGCGGCAAGGCACAAATGGGCGTAGTGCAAAATAAACCGGCGATAGCTCCACTCCGCCGGACCACTATAAAGCACCTCCCCGTCGACGACTGAAAAATCTGTTACTGAGGCCATACCGAAGAAATCCGCAACTTCCGCCGCCGCTGCCGGTGTTTTGTCACTGGTCCCGACCAAACCTGCCGCCTTAGCCGTCGTAATCCGCCCCCGCCACGGCATAACAGGCTGGTCGGGGTTGTCGCTATACGGATCAGGCAACCCGTTACCTTCCTGAATATCCATCAGGATAAACGGATAGAAAACAACACTCTGCCCCGCCTCTTTCATGTATTCTATCGCCTCCAGAACCGCCCCGTCTGCAGGGGTTCCCCCATAGGCAGGCCGTCCGCCGTCAAAGCTTACCAAACCGGCGGAGGCACGCGTCACACCCGACACAACCCAAGGAATCGGCGTACCATCTACCTCGGTCTGCTCCACACGGGGGGTCAGACGACAAGACCCACAACGCAGGTCATCGCCAAACCAGCTCACAACAAGAGATACAGAAGCAATATTCGGCACGTCCTCTCGAAGATCATCCAGCGCGTGCACTAAGTCGGTATTCCCGCGCGGAGAGTTCACATTCGCAAATTTGCCTTCGCCGAAATCGCCCGGATATTCTACCGGCGTCACCGCCAGAGAATACTCACCGGTTCCGGGGATCAGACAGACACCGGTAATATCCCGCGACGGGTCGTCCAGTGTGCTATGTTCGGGCTGCGCCTTCCGGAACACTTCGAAATTGAATTGGGGAATCCGGTTGCCAAACGGCCCGAGATCAAGATCTTCGAAAACGATATAGGCCGTGCCCCGATAACTTGGCGCATTCTCCAACCCCTCTATCGCAGAGATCGTCGGATCGGGCACCTGAGTCTCATCTCCGGGATAGAACGCAATCGCCAATCCGTCGCGGCTGATTTCCTGCCCGTCCGCCCAAATCCGCCCGATCTTGTCGACGATCCCTTCGCCCAGCGCAAATGCCACATTCACCGTATAAGAATAGGACTTGGTTGTAACCCGCGCACCACCAGTACCCTTGCCCCCGCCCGAGGTTTGCGTGTTGATATGTTCTTCGAACCGGCTTGCCCAAATCAGTTGCCCTGCAATCCGTGCGCGCCCCATCACCCGAGGCACCGCCGCGCCCTCGCTCACCCCCTGAAGACGGAAACTTTCCAGACGGCCGGTCTCGACGACCAGACTGCCGCTACCCAGAATTTTCTGGTCGATCATGCCGCCAAAGCTCGCCCCGACCGCCTTGCCAATTGCCGCCCCTGTCAGGCCCAGCACAGTTCCCCCAAAGGTACCGCCGATTGCAGCACCCGCCGCAGATAAAAGTATCGTCGCCATTAGGCCCTCCTCTCGGGAAATTCGAATTGCGCTACGATCCGGCGGATCCAAGCCTCGGTCAAAGGCGTCTCGACAACACCTTTTCCGCTGTAAGCGTGCACAAGTGTAGAAAGGCCACCGGACGACCTGCTCAAGATCCCTACATGTTTCGCCACGGCCTGCCGCCGCATACGGAACAACACCACGTCACCGAAACATGGCAGACAGACCGGCACCGCCACCAGATACCGCCGCGCGGCACGCCACAGTCGCTCCTCTCCGGAAGCCTCCGACCAATCTGGCGTATAGGTTGGCACCGCCTCGGGCTCCGCCCCAAATACCTCGCGCCAGACCCCGCGCAACAGCCCCAGACAATCCGCACCATGCCCCTTTACACTGCATTGGTGGCGATAAGGCGTACCAATCCAACCTCGCGCCACATCAAGGATCTCTTCGCGCATTTCCGGAGTCATCTAAGCGCGCCGTGCGCCGTCCATCGGACGCCCGGCAATGGGATAGGTCAGACTGAAATCTTCTCCGGGCATATGGGGAAACCCGCGATAATTAAGGAAATTACCAAATTTTTCCCGACAGGTGCCCGCCTGCTTGTCGCATCCTGCGTGCAAACGAATCCGGTCTCCATTCCCGATCGGAAAGCGGGTCTCTTCCCACAGTTCGACCACGTGCACCGGTCCCCGCCGGTAGTCCACTTTAACCAGACCGTCTGCTCCCTCATTCGGCCCGCTTAACCAAGTGACCCGCCCCTGTGCGAACCAGTCTTCCTCATACGCGCTTAGATGCTTCAACTCGACTACACGCCGCCCCTTAGAGGTATCTACGACATCTTCGGCCACGAACCCGTCGGCAAACAGGTCCACACCGCATTTACCGTCCCCGACAATCCGGTCACACTGGCGCAGATAAGTCCGTCCCACGGGTTTGTTTAAAGCTTCGCTCAACCCGCGCAGCTCCGCTTCAAAAGCCCCTTTTCCCCGCCGCACCTCTCCGATTGTGCCGCGAAATTGCAGAATTGTTTGTTCTGGCCGCTTCCAGTTGACCAACCAGTGAAAGACTTCGGCCCCGTCAAACCGTCCTGTCTCGATATCGAGATCATTGATGCCAAGCGAGCTCAGCGCCCCTACAGCTTGCGAATTATCCACCGCCAGTCCGGTAGAACTTTCCACCGCACTTGCATCCATACCGGATGCCGCTTCGCACAGCACGCCTTCGACCAGCAAATCGCTGTCGTGATCCGTAAATCCGTAAACCATTCCGTCCGTACGCCGCACCACCCAAGCGCGGCACAGCGTTGTTGCACCACTGTTGAGATGCGCCTGCATTGCTTCACCAATCCTACGCATCAGACACGTACCTCTACCACTGGCACACTGGGCACAGATCCGGCTGCAAAGCTCGCCATGCTCATTTCCAGTCGGTCGGTGTCAAACCGCACTGGCACATCAAACGTAAACCCTGCCGTCACGAGGGCCGCCTCGGGGGGCGCCTCATAAAAACTGATGACCCCCGTCGTATAGTCCACATCGAAATGCTCTCCTTCAAAAACTTCGGCGCCGCCGATCCCGATGGAAACAGTTCCTTCAACAGGCTTGGAAATAGCGCGGCAGTATGTGGTCTCTCCTGACCGATAGGACTTACACAGGGGAATTTGCACAGTCACACTGTCGCCCACTGCGATCTCCTGATCTTCGAATGTTGGCTCCCGAGAGGCCAGACAGCTTTTGAAATCCGTCCAGTCCTTCCAGCGAAACCCGTACAACCGGCCGCGCCGTGCCTCGAAAAACGCGATCACAGTCTCCAGATCATCGGTAGAACGCATGGCAACTCCTGCATCGTAACGCCGTCGCGCATGGGCCCAGGGGCTGTTACGCTCTTCATAGCCGCTGTTCAGCGTCACAATCTCGGTGCGCCGCTCCGGCCCGCCGCTTGACCCGAATGACAAGCCCGTTGGAAATCTGACTTCATGAAAGTTCATGATATGCATCCCCTACTGGTTCCGGTTCCCACGGGCGATGGCCCGACTGATCCCTGCCGCCACTTGAGTCTGCGATCGTGTGAAGCTCTCTGCGTCCGGTGTTGTGATATTCATCGTGATATTAACCGCGTTCCCGCCTCCGCCACCCTCAACGCCGAGCCGCCCGTCCGCGCCGCGGCGCAACGGCATGATGGCTTCCGGTCCTGCCTCACCCATCAATCCCATTCCGCCCCGCATGGGAAACATTGTCGGCCCGCCCACGATCCCCCCCTTGGCGAAAGCAGTTGCCCGTCCCCCGGAAAAGACATTCCCCTTCGCACTTGGAAATATACTGCCAAGGATCGAATTAACGCCGCCGCTCAATGCGCCGCCTATCGCATCCGTGACCGGCGACATCGCTTGGTTGAACGTGCTGCGGATCATCCTCTGTGCCAGAGTCTCCAGCACATCAGAAAACTTCGCCCCCTCAAGGATCACATCTCCGAAGGCCCCTCGCAGCCCCTTGGACAAAGTCCCGGACAACCCCCGCGCCTCCCTCTCCGCCAGCGAGATACTCGTCTGCATGCCGCGCAACTCCTGCTGGAACACAGCCGACATTCGCGCAGTCACAGAGATATTGCCTTCCAGAGACTCAAGCTGGCTTTCCAGCGTCTCCAGATCAGGTCCATAGTCACTCATGCTTGGTCCTCTAAGTTGAAATTAGATGTCAGGAAACTGGGCGCAGAGCGCATTCAACCGATCGCGGCTCAGACCCGGCGTGCCACCGGGCGACACCCCTGCCATCATCAGCAGCTCCACAGGCGTCAGCGCCCAAAACTGATCCGGCAACAGGCGCAACTGCCCCAGCCCCAGCGCCATTAAACCGGCCCAGTCAATCATCCGCCCCCTCCGGCAACGTGAAAGTCAGCCGCAGCAACACTCCAGCAGCCCGCGCTGCCTCGATCGCACCCCCCGCAATCTCCGCCTGTTTCAAATCAGCCTCGCTTCCTTCCCAGCCTCCACCCGTCAAACCAGCCCAAAGCAATGCGACCAGATCATCTGTCTTGAAAGCACCCCGTTCAAACCGTTCAATCACCGGTAACAGCCCGTCAGTCCCGAGACGTGTTTCAAGCGCCGCCAGCGCGCCGAGGCTCAGCCGCATCACACGCTCGACGCCATCCACTGTCAGCGACACCTCGCCGCGATAAGGGTTCGCCATCAAATCACAGAAAACGCCAGCGCACCTGCCGACGCGAAGGCCATTTCATAGGTCGCCTCGCCGTCAAACTGTCCCGCATACTCCAGTGACGTGATCTGGAATGCCCCTTCGACGATGCCGAAATCAGGAATTACCACCTGAAAATCGGGGATCTGCCCGTCAAAAAAGATCTGCCGCGCCCGTTCGTCTGTGTTTTCATCCCGAAACACCCCCGATCCGCTAATGCTCGCAGTTTTGACACCGCCCCCCGACAATAATTCCCGCCACCCCCCTGTGCTGTCGAGCGCTGTCACATCCACTGTTTCCGTGTTGAACGAAATACGAGAGGCACGCAGCCCTGCCAGCGTCTCAAACGTTCCCGCATTGTCCATATCCACCTTGATCAACAGATCTTTCCCGTTCTGTGCCGCCATTACTCTCTCCTAAATCCTGTGATCTTATTTCTGAAACCGGTCCGCTGCCGGTCAGTCGTCTTCTACAAACGCGCGAAATTTCAGACGGATCTGCCGCTGCTCGGGGCTGCCGTCCCGCAATGCACGCGCCGTTCGAAAGGAAAGCGACACCAACCGCCCCCGAGTCAGGGCAATCTGCGCCCCGATCACCGCATCGCACACCGCTCCTGCCACCTGCTTAGCCCCGGCAAACCCGGCCGCCGAAGACACCACGCGTATGTCCAGATCATGCACCGCCGCACCTGCCGAACCACTGGAGCGGTCCCGCGCCTGTTCGTCCCCGATCAGGACATAAAGGTCCGGTATCGCCCCGCTTGGCGGTGCGTCAAAAACATCGCTACCAACCAGCCCCGTCAAAGTCGCATCCGCCTTCAAAGCCAGATAGACCCCCTGCTGAAGTGCATGAGAAACCGCATAGGTCACGTAAGCACCTCCTCACGGGTCCAACACAGCAGATATAATCCCGCAGTGTCATGCTCTGTTACCGATTCAATTCCGTAAACGCGGCTTCCTTCAACAAAGCGTTGTCCCGGCATAGGGCGCTGCGGATCGCCCTGTGGTGCGCCGCGCACTATTATCCTGTGCCGCTCTAAAGCGGTTGTGCCCGCAGAAACCTCAGTCACCCGCACACTGCGCATCTGCACATCGGCCCAGACCTCTCCCAAGGCCACCCAGTCCCGCTCGAACCCGCCAGCACCATCGGAAACCCGCTGCCGCCGTTCCAGCGTCAACTTCCGGTTCAACTCCACACTCCGCACCATCAGCTCCCTCCCAGCAAGCGTACTTTTCTGAACCGCTCCAAAAGCGACAGGATCGCCGGAGGCAAACGCCCTTCCTCACGGCTCGCTCTGTGTTCGTAGAATTCCGCCGCCAGCATCAGAACAGCGCGCGCCAGATCTGGCGGTATATCGCTCCACGAAGCCCCATAACCGGCGGTAAAAGATACCTCTGCGCGACCCGCCTCCGGAATAACTGCCAGCGCCAGCCCAACCGCGACCAAAGCAGGGTTCTGACTATCTTTTTCCAAATGATAGGATTCTGGCGGCATCACCGTCTCGGCACCCTCCCTGTCCACCAGCGTCAGAGCATCCAGCGATTGCACAGGACGAACCGGTAAAACCTGCCTGTCATAGTGCCGCCACCCCGTCAGCGCCCAATTGAAGGACTTTTCAAGCAGCACCAAACCTGTCCGCCCCTCCACCGCGCTAATCGCTGCGCGCAAATAGGCTTCCAACAGATCGTCCTGCTCCGCTTCACTGGAAAACCCTGTCCCCAAACGCAAATGCTCCTTCAGCAAAGCCAGAGGCAGCGATCCGCTCGGAACGCTTGAAAGTTCAGTCAAAATCATAAGCGTATTCTCCCAATACGGATCAAATTGATAAATGCGGTGCGTGCGGGCCGGCTGGACGGAGGACAGCAGAACCGACCCGCAGCACACCAGAAGCAACGCAGCGAACCCCGTTGCCCCATCCCTGAAAGGGACTCCTGCTTTTGATTAAGAAACGGCGAATTTCAGCAGTTTGATTGCCGCGAAATCGCTGACATCCCCGCCAACACGTTTCGTGGCGTAGAACAATACATGAGGTTTGGCGCTAAACGGATCGCGCAGAATCCGCAGATCCGGCCGCTCTGCCACAGTATAGCCAGCCGCAAAGTCGCCAAATGCAATGGCATTTGCGCCGCTGGAAATGTCCGGCATATCCTCGGCCACCAGCACCGCATATCCCATAAGGCGTGCAGGCTCCCCCGCAGCCAATCCGTCGGACCACAAGAACCGCCCGTCCGCGTCCTTCATCTTGCGCACGGCACCCGCTGTCTTGGAATTCATCACAAAGGTCGCATTCGCGCGATAGCGCGCGCCCAGCGAATAAACCAGATCCACAATCGCATCCGCAGGGTCGACCGCTGCAAAGTCTCCGTCAGCTCCTGTTGCCACATAGCCAAGATCACCCCAACTCCAACTGTCGTTTGCCACTGTGGTATAGGTCAGAAAACCCGTCGGCTTGTCCACACCGTCACCGGACACAAAAGCCACCCCTTCCGCGCGGGAGAATTTGTCGGCAATCCGCGACGCCAGCCAACCTTCCACGTCAAAGGCACTGTCATCCAGCAACCGCTGGGAAGCTTTGGGCAAAGCTGAAAGTTCATGCAGCGGGATCGAAATCCGCTCAACCTGCGGCGTTGCAGTCTCGGATGCGGCCCCGGCCTCGGTAGCCCATCCCGCCCCAAGCTCGGTGTGATCCACCAGCACGTCATAGGCCGTGGATTCCACCGCCACTACATTAGCAATCGAGCGGATAGAGGCGGTCGCATGTAGCACACCGGCAATCTGATCCGCAGTCTGGGGATCAACCAGATAGCCCCCATCGCCGGAAACCGCTGTCGACAACGCCTTTTCTTCCATATTCAATGCCCTCATTGCATCGTCGTCACCGCTGCGCAGATAGGCTGCAAATGCCTTCTTGTGTGGCACCTCAACCTCGCTCACAGCGGACAATACAGGGCGCCGCGCGCCAGTGTTCTTGCGTTCCAGCATGTTCAATCTCTTTTCCTGTTCCTGAAGTCGGTCTTTCAAATCGCTATTCACTTTGGTTACGTCCTGTAGAAAATCTTCCATCGCAGCCTTCACCTGAAGCGAAGGCATGGACTTGGCCTCTTTCACGCCTCGCGGCGCCGCGGTAGTCGATATGCTCATGATCAATCCTGTGCTGTGGTTAAAATTTTGGGTTATCTCCGGAGACGCAGAAACCCGTCACCCGGACAGCCGTGCCTTTGCAGCGGCAAGCGTGGCAACCAGTTCTTCAGCCAGGGTTTCATCCTCTTTTGCACCAGCGCCAATCCGCGCTTCGGGCAACATCGGGAAAGTCACCAGCGACACCTCCCACAGATCAAGTTCACACAATAACCTGTTGCCCTTGCTTGATTTTTCCGACCGAACAGTTCGATACCCGATGGAAAGCCCTTCAATTGCTCCAGCCTTGATTAACGACAAAGCTTCGGAACCCGCCTGCACATCCGCCAGAATGCGCCCCTTCACAAACAGGCCCTTGGTATCCTCCCGCACCTCCTGCCAGACGCCGATCGGCTTGGCCGGATCGTGCTGCCAAAGCATTTTCACCCGCCGCCCGTCCTGCGCCATCGTTTTCAGGCTGCGCCCGTAAGCCCCTTTTTGCACCACGTCGCCGCTCTGGTCCGAAGCCCCGAAAACCGACGCATAGCCCGATATCTCACAGTCTCCCGAAACATCGATCCCGTCCTTAAACCGGCAAAACTTCCTCTCCAGCGCCAAGGCGCTTTCCGCATATCCCATTCCGTTTCCTCTAAATTGCGATGCCAGAGGGCATCAAACCTGCTGCGTCACATCCAGAAGCACCAGAATCCCACGTGTCAGAACGAACCCGACCACGCCGTAAACCGCTAACCAGATTCGCCGCTCCAGCCGATCCAGGGCGCTCTCGATCATCTCAAGCCGCCGCTCCAGTGCGATCCATCGTTCATCCGTTACCTGACGATGTGTTTCCAGCTTCGCAGCCGCCTCGAAAGGTTCGTACAGATAACGCGACCCGACGCCCCTACTCATCCGGTTCTGCCGGCAAGCCCAACAGCCTCCGCTTTTCCCGATCGGTCAGAAAACCTGCCTCGGCCACGCGGCGCCACTGCGCCTCCCGCTCTATCGCGAGCGCGGGGATACCATCCAGATCCGCCGACAGCCGTATCGCTTCACCGTAAAATGCAGGCAGCCACGCCGACAAAGCCGCCGCCAGCTTCTGCACCAGCGGCAAAACCGTCAGACGGTAAAACGCGCGGTTCGCTTCTGCATAATTCGCATAAGTCGCATCTCCGGGCAGCCCCAGCAGCATAGGCGGCACGCCAAAGGCCAAAGCCACCTCACGCGCCGCACTTTCCTTCGTTTTTTGGAACTCCATATCCGAAGGCGAAAACCCCATCGGTTTCCAGTCCAACCCGCCTTCCAGCAACATCGGACGCCCCGCATTGCGCGCACCCTGATGATTTGCCTCGATTTCCTCAACCAGCCGGTCATACTGGTCCGCCTGCAAACTTCCCTGTCCATCCACCCCGCGGTACACAATCGCACCACTGGGCCGCGCCGCATTGTCCAGCAGCGCCTTGGACCACCGGCAGGCCGCATTGTGAACATCCAGTGCCGTCGCTGCCGCCTGTATCGGGGACAAGCCATAATGATCATCCAGAGGATGGAACGCCCGCACATGACAAACCGGCGGAAGCTCCGCCCCCATGTCAAAGCGAACCTTGCGGGAACCGACCGAATATTCATAAGCTTCCGGCCACCCGTCAGCGCCGGGAACCACCTTCATCCGGTCGGAGCGGAGCACATAAATCTCGGCCGGACCACCATCTGTGCCGCTCCCCGCCGCCTCAAGATATCCGTCGCCGGACAACAGGAACTGCCCGTAAAAACTTTCCAGCAGATCCGCGCCCCCCTGAAGCCCGTTGGGCCGCGCTAGCAGGTCGATTAACGGATGCACCTCAAACCGGGTTTCCGACCCGCCCACGATCAATGGTACCGCTGCCGCTGCCTCGGCAATCATCTTCACGCAACGGAATCCGACAGGATTTGCCAGAAACCCGCTGCGCGTCAAACTCCCCACGTCCCGCGCAGACCAGGCGGGCCGCCCCGATCCATGAAACGCGATCACCGGTCCCGCGGCCGAGCTTTTTTCTTCCGGCACATCCCTTTGGGACGCACTGCGCAAAAATTGCAGTACCATCTGTTATCACTCCTAAATTTCATACAAAACAGCGCGTTACGAGACGTATTACAGGCGGCGTATCTGTGGTCTCTTGAATTTCGCAGCCGGATCTATCATCAAATCTGTCAAAGCCCAGACCAGCGCATCCACCCGATCCGGCGATCCTTTGCCCTCGTATCCCAGCAGCGTCATATCCCCCATCTGTGCCTCTAACGCCTGCAATCCGGGCGCGTGAAACACGCGGCCCTGCTCGTAAAGCGCCGCCACAGGTTCCGCCCTGACCGCTTTACCGCGGGAAGCATGGACACCGCGGTAGGCAAGCAGCGGATCTTGCTGGCGCAAAACGCTCTCGACCATATCGCCGCCCTGATTAACCTCGGCGACAACACGGTCAGCCTGCCAACTGCGCACAGCCTCTATTACCTGTGCAGCCCACTTTGCAGGGCTCGCGCCCCGAATGCTCGCATCCTCCAGCACCCACGCCCGCCAGTCCTGCGGGCCCGCGCCTATCATCTGCATTCCAGCAACTACAATCCCGCAGGCATCAGATGTGGACTTGCCAGACGCCGGCGGATCAACCGCAACCACAATCCGGTCCAGCTCCGGCACTTCGGCCCGCCGCAACTCCTCCAGTCGCTCCATCGGCCACAATGCGCCTTCCGCATCTTCCAGCATCCTGCCATCCAGTTCCTGCCGTCCCAAACGCGTACCGCTGTAATCCGTGTAAACCTTCCTTAAAAACCCGGGGGCGAGGTTGGCTTTATTTGCCTCTGTAGGAGCATGGGTCACCACCGTGTCCTTTGCCTTCAGTATCTCCTTTAACACTCCGATGTTGCGCGGTGTCGTTGTCACAAGCGTACGGGGTTTATCCCCCAACCGGAGCGCAAATTGCAGCATGTCCCAGCAATCCCTCCCCCGCCGCCATTTGCCCAACTCATCTGCCCAAGCGCAGTCAAATTGCGGACCCCGCAAACTCTCCGGACTGCTCGCAGACATTGCCCAGGCCTCGGCCCCGTTCGGCCAGACCAACACGCGGCGGGATCCCTGCCACTCCGGTTTGCGATCTGGCGGGCTACAAGCCATGATGCCGCTTTCGCCAAACACCATCACTTCACGGACCTGATCCATTGTCTCCCCCACCAGCGCAACGCGGCGGTATCGTCCTGTATCAAACGGCTCTGCACCCTCAACCTGCTGGCGCACCCATTCCGCGCCAGCACGGGTCTTCCCCGCACCACGCCCCCCCATGATCACCCAACTGGCCCAATCGCCTTTTGGCTCCCGCTGGTGGGGCAAGGCCCAGAAATCGAACAGATAAGGCAAGGCCATCAACGTTTGATCGCTAAGACCTGAGAGAAAATCTTCAATCTCCGCTTCGGTCGCGGAACCGAGCAAGTCGGTCAAGGACTTCCCGTCTTGCATCGTTAAGGTTGACGGCGTCTCCTTGGACGACACCGCGGATGGCGCTGCTGTGTTTTTCAATGTGGGCCTCAAGCGACGTTACATGCAAAACTGCGGCACTGTATTCCCGTACTAGGGTCAATAACTGCGCAGTTGAGATAGGTTCGGCATGAGGAGACCTCTCGGACAAATCGCGAATAATACGCTTGCGCAGATCAGCCACAGCTGCCCGCGCGTCACGCAAAAGCAGCGGCAACGCTTGCACGTCCACGTCTTCAATATTTGTCATGTATAAGGGTTCCTACCGGTGCCGTCACCGCGACGACAGAAACGAAAAACGACCCTAGGCATATTCTGCCCGGGTCGTTACCCACTTCTTCCATCTTGTCCAAAGGTATACCGGTGCGCGGTCGCAAAGTCAATCAAACCCGCTCGTCCCACGCAACACCAAAGGCGCAACGCATCGCCTAACCAACTGAAAACAAACCTTTTCGCACAGAACGCAGGTCGTCACCCGCCGTTGCTTTGCCGCCGCTTCTCAGCTTCAATCTTACGCCATTTGGCAACATTTGCGTTATGCTCGACCAGAGTTTCGGCAAAGGCATGTCCACCCGTGCCGTCAGCCACGAAGAACAAATTGTTGCTTTCGTTTGGATGCAGGGTCGCGTGAATCGCATCCCGTCCGGGATTTCCGATCGGGCCAGGCGGCAGCCCCTCAATGATATAGGTGTTATAAGGCGTCTTCTTTGACAGCTCACTCCGCCGCAGGCCCCGCTCCAGAAAACCCTCACCATTGGTGATGCCATACTCGACGGTGGAATCCATTTGCAGTTTCATACCCTTGTTCAAACGGTTTACAAACACCGCCGCAACCTCGGCCCGTTCCTCTGCAACGCCGGTTTCCTTCTCGATGATAGAAGCAAGCGTCAAAGCGGCTTCGGGCGTATCAAACGGCAGACCCTCTGCACGGTTCTCCCACTCTTCCGCGAGAATACGTTCCTGAGCCTGATACATCTGCTCGATCACATCTTCTACAAGCGTACCGCGCCGCACCTCATAAGTGTTCGGAGAGAGCATTCCTTCCGGGGGTACATTCTCGAACGTGCCACCAAGGAAATCCGCCTGTTTCAGGCTTTCAACAATCTGCCAGCTGGTAGTACCTTCCGCCACAGTAATCCGGTAAACAATCGGCGTTTTTTCCTCGACCAGCTTGGCATAAGGTTCCGGCAGTTCTGCACCTTCATCGAATTCAGCCAGTTCCTCGGTCTTCCCAGTGCCGGGTTCCCGTTCGGACAGGGTCATTTTCGCACCACGGATACCAATACGATAATTGGCAAGGAAGCGGAAAGAACCCGCCCCGCCCTTGGTGACAATGTCCAGAATATCCGCCATCGAAGCACGTGCCGGAATTTCGTAGTTCCCGAACTTCAACTGGCTGGCCTGCCCGTTGTAATCCGATGCAACCCGCATAATCAGCCCGTATGTAACAGCGCCCTGCTCTTCCAAATTCTTGGACAGCCGGCTGACCGTACCACCGCGCGGCACCTCGATGTAAATTGAGTTCTGCAACGGTCCGGGGCGGGTAAACTCCGCCTTGGCCCAGAAGAACAAACCGCCGGCAACCACCAGCAGCACAATCAAAAGGTTGACGAAGTTCGCCGCAATATGCCGTGCCATCTTTGCGCTTTCCGCTGTGCCGCCGATGCTGTCACCGGTGCGGCAAATATCTTACCGAAACCCGTTCAGGGGCGCTCAGGAAGCGCGCCCCATAATCAGGCAAGCGTTCGTACCACCAAACCCGAAAGAGTTCGACAACGCGACTTCAATCTCCCGTTTACGCGCGGAATTCGGCGCAAGGTCGATTTTGCTGTCCACAGCAGGATTGTCCAGATTGATCGTAGGTGGTGCAATCTGGTCCCGCAGTGCGAGGATACAGAAGATTGCCTCAACCGCACCGGCTGCACCCAAAAGATGCCCGATCGACGATTTGGTCGACGACATTGTTGCATCCTTGGCATGATCACCAAGCAAACGCTCCACCGCGCCCAACTCGATCGTGTCAGCCATCGTGGATGTGCCGTGTGCGTTGATGTAGTCCACGTCATCCGGCTCCAGGCCAGCCCGCTTCAGCGCCGCTTTCATGGCACGGAAGCCGCCGTCACCGTCTTCGGACGGCGCGGTGATGTGATAGGCATCACCTGACATCCCGTAACCGAGAACTTCGGCATAAATCTTTGCACCACGGGCCTTGGCGTGCTCGTATTCTTCCAGAACCACGATACCGGCACCTTCGCCCATGACGAAACCGTCACGGTCTGCATCATAAGGTCTGCTCGCAGATTTCGGGTCGTCACGGCGTTTCGTGCTCAGCGCCTTACAGGCGTTAAAGCCCGCCATGCCAATTTCACAGATCGCGCCTTCCGCACCACCGGCAATCATAACGTCCGCATCATCAAGCGCAATGATCCTCGCCGCATCGCCAATCGCATGAGCCCCTGTGGAACAGGCTGTCACAACCGAATGGTTCGGGCCTTTAAAGCCGTATTTGATGGAAACCTGACCGGAAACCAGATTGATAAGAGCCCCCGGAATAAAGAAAGGTGACACGCGGCGCGGTCCCTTTTCTTTCAGAGTGATCGCAGTCTTTGCAATGGAATCCAGACCACCAATCCCCGAGCCGATCAGAACACCGGTCCGGTGGAAGTCTTCTTCCTCTTTCGGGGTCCAGCCGCTATCCTCAACAGCCTGTGTCGCCGCCGCGATGCCATAGAGGATAAAGTCGTCTACTTTACGCTGCTCTTTCGGCTCCATCCAGTCATCCGGATTGAATGTCCCGTCAGAGCCATCCCCGCGCGGGATTTCACAGGCGTAATTCGTCGCCAGATGATCCGCATCAAACCGCGTAATTGTACCCGCAGCGCTGTCACCCGCCAGCAAACGCTTCCATGTTTCTTCAACACCGCATGCCAGCGGCGAAACCATACCCAAACCTGTGACAACAACCCGACGCATACTAGCCCTCGTATCTTGGTTATTTACTTCCAAGCCTCTCTACAGCCTTGCGCCACTCTGGGCAAGTAATTGGCGGCTTCAAATCTCAATCATACGTTTGGCACTATACCGTCAGACAAAGCTGGCGATCTCTTCCACCTCGGGAACGGCAATTTCCAGAGCCTTGCGCAAATCGACGGTTTTGTTGAACAGCGCCCGCCCGATGATCACGCCGTCACAATGGCCCGCGTATTTCAACATAGAGACATCATCAAGCGTGCGCACCAGCCCGCTGGCAATCACAGGGTGACGCGTGCTTGCAGCCAAAACCGAAATTTCAGAAGCCCCAACCTCAATATCTTCGACATCGGCATCAACATCGGTCACAAGAAAACCGGCCAGTGGTGCATCGGAATAACTGCGCAGGAACGGAATCGGCGCAAACATGCTTTCTTCCCGCCAGCCGTCTGTCAGAACGCGCCCGCGCCAGCAGTCCACCGCCACAATAATCTGGTCGGGAAAGGCCCGTGCCAGTTGCTGCACCAAAGCCGGTTGCTTTACTGCCGCCGTACCGATCACAATGCGCCCCGCACCTTTGTCAATCCACCGCACCGCAGATTCCACACTGCGCATCCCGCCTGCAACCTGCACCGGAATACCGACTGTGCGAATGATCTCCTCGACCAGTTCGACATTCTCCGAACCGCCCTCAATCGCATTGAAATCCGTAACTTGCATCCACGACGCACCAGCCTCGGCAAAACTTTTTGCCACACTTAATGGATCCACATGCCAGACAGCAGCTTCTTCCAGACGGCCCCGTGTCAGGCTGACACATTTCCCGTCTTTTAACTCGATTGTTGGATATATGATCATGGCACAGCCTCCCCGCTTCGTGATCTACTAGAATCACAATAGCTGACAGTTGCCATTTCCCCTAACACGCCACCGACGTTTTAAGTCCAAAACGCAAAACGCGGCCCGAAGGGGACCGCGTTTCAAAACTCTGTGGTGTAAGACCGGAAGTCTTAGGAAGCTTCTTTGATGAACTTCACTGCATCGCCGAAAGACTGGATGGTTTCAGCCGCGTCGTCAGGGATTTCGATGCCGAATTCCTCTTCGAAGGCCATAACCAGTTCAACCGTATCAAGGCTGTCTGCGCCCAGATCGTCGATGAAGGATGCACCCTCAACAACTTTGTCTTCGTCAACGCTCAGGTGCTCGACAACGATTTTTCTCACGCGATCTGCGATGTCGCTCATGTTTTCTATCCTCATATTGCGCGAAAGCTCTGCCTTCGCCTTTGGCCCGCAAGCAGGCACCTCAAAAGATGATCACGAAGCCCAAAGGCCCCCGTTCACCGGTTAACTCGTGCCGCGCTATACCATAAGTTACCCTGTTGGCAAATGTTTTCCAATATACGCACAGGCACACGTCAGATAGCGCAGAAAACCCGATTTTTCCCGAATTCGCAATCCATTAAAGAGACAATAAGTTCGGATTTCTTGGCTGCCATCCATCCGATCCCCCTCGTTGTAACAGTTTTTTCGTAAGGTTTCAGAGCCGTTCGGGGAATCAGCGCAAGCATTCAGCCTGCCGACCCGGCAAGCAATCCTGCAAAAAGCATTGCTTGCGCGCACCAATAGGTCCCCCAAACCGCAAAAGGAGTCAGACGAAGCCCAACGCTTCCTTCGGGAATCACAAATAATTCCAGTGAAAGGATTAGGTCGGACAACATAAATACAAACGCGCCGCACAGGGCCAGTGCCAGAACACCGTTGAACGGCAGCACCAGTGCCGCACCGCCCATCGCGATGATAACCGGCACATATGCAACCACCGCCGACCGCAGTTCGTAGGCTTTCCGGTATAGCAGCACCGACATACTACCCCCTAAAACAGCCAAACCAATCAAAACCGCCACACGAGGGGCAGATGCAAGCCGTGCAGAGTCTGCCGCAGGGTGAGATAGAAACGTGCCAATATAGAACAGATGACCGACAGCAAAAGCCCCAACCCCGGCCAGGAAAAGCCGGTCACTGTTACGCGACAGCGCATAATCGCCCAGCGCACAGAAAGAAAGTGCAGCAATCAGGCTCCATTCCCCACCCGCAATCCATGCTGCGAATGCTAGGCTCGCAACACTGACTGTCTTGATGAAAGAGCGCGCCGCGCCCGACGCGCGGAAACAATAGCCAACCCAGTAAATCACAGCGCAAATGCTGCCAAGCGCGAAGAAAGCCAAAGCAACGCCCACAGCTTCGCGGCTCGCTCCGGTATTCAGCAAGTCAAAAGGCAAGACTTCCGTCACACCTCGTCTGGGAAATGTTTCATGACCGAGCGGATCGGATTCGGCGCAGCCTGACCGAGTCCACAGATAGACGCATCTACCATTGCCACAGACAATTCCTCCAAAAGTCCCTGATCCCATTGATCGTTTTGCATCAGCTTCACCGCCTTTTCACAACCCACCCGGCACGGTGTACACTGCCCGCAGCTTTCATCCTCGAAGAATTTCAGCATGTTAAGGGCCGCTCCCCGCGCACTGTCCTGATCGCTCAGCACCACTACGGCGGCAGAACCGATAAAGGTCCCATGTTCCTGCAATGTGTCAAAATCCAGCGGAATATCGTCAAGACTGGCCGGTAAAAGCCCCGAAGACGGTCCCCCCGGTTGATAGGCCTTAAATGCGTGCCCTTCCTGCATCCCACCGCAGTAGTCTTCTATCAGGCTGCGGATTGTCGTTCCCGCCGGTGCAATCTTAACGCCCGGATTGCGCACCCGGCCTGACACCGAATAACTGCGCATCCCTTTGCGCCCGTTCACACCGTGATCCCCGAAAATTCCCGGACCGGAACGGGCTACCTTTGCGATCCAGTACAGTGTTTCGACGTTATGTACCAATGTCGGACGGTTAAACACACCTACCGAGGCAACAAAAGGCGGGCGATGGCGCGGCATCCCGCGCTTGCCCTCGATGCTCTCGATCATCGCACTTTCCTCACCGCAGATATAGGCACCTGCCCCGCGACGCAGATCAATATAGCCCGCCGGAACCAGACCGGCCGCTTCCAGTACAGCAATCTCACGGCGCAGGATCTCCAGAACCGCCGGATACTCGTCCCGCATGTAGATAAAGCATGTATCCGCATCAACAGCCCAGGCCGCGATCAGCATACCTTCCAGAAACACATGGGGTTCGCGTTCCAGAAAGTAGCGGTCCTTGAATGTGCCCGGTTCGCCCTCATCCCCGTTAACAGCCAGATAACGCGGTCCGTCGTTCATCCGCACAAACGACCATTTCTTACCAGACGGGAAACCTGCGCCCCCCATCCCCCGCAAACCGCTTTGCAGAACCTCTTCTTGCAACTCATCCGGCGTCTTGCTTCCATCGCGCAGCGCTGCAAGCGTCTGATAGCCTCCGTCCGCACAATAGGCTTCATATTGCTCGTACTCCGGCACCCGTGCGTGGGTCTCCCCGTTCTTGATCGCGGCTTCCACCTTTTCCACGCTGGCGTTGTCGATATGATTATGCCCAAGCTCCAGTACGGGAGCAGTATCACACCGCCCCATGCAAGGCGCACGCAAGACACGTACATCCATTCCGCTGGCATACTTACGCGCAAGTGCTGTCAGCAATTCCTGCGATCCGGCCAACTCGCAAGACAGGGAATCGCACACGCGTATCGTCAGATCCGGTGGTGCCTGCTCCCCTTCCTTGACCACATCAAAATGAGCGTAAAAGGTTGCAACTTCGTAAACTTCCGACTGCGAAAGTTTCATTTCTTCGGCCAGAGCAGCCAGATGCGCAGCAGAAAGACACCCATAAGTATCCTGCACCAGATGCATGTGCTCGATCAGTAGATCACGGCGACGGGGACGGTCCCCCAACAGGGCCCGCACCTCATCCAGCGCTTCATCCTGAACCTGACGGCCTTTCGGCGTATGACGGCCTTTGCCCTTGCCGGATTTCCAAACGCCCTTACGCTCGTCTAAAGCCATTATCGTGTCTCCTTCGCTCTGCCGCCACTCTAAGCCGATATTCCATCTGATGCGAAACCGAAAAGCGACAGGTTTCAAGGGAATAACGCTCTGGTCCGCCTGAAACTTGTGTCTGGCCAGAAGCGTTTTATGATCCCAGATACATCCTAACGAAATATACTCATGACCAGACACCTCAGCGCATTCGCTCTAGTGACCCTCCTGCCGACCGTCCTGTTGGGGATTGCTGCCCAGCGCGGCGGTCTTTGGCCCCTCCTCCCGCTGTTTCTGCTTGCCGGAGTGAACCACCTGATCGACAGCCTGTTTGAAAACCGTCCCGACAGCCCTGTTGAGCGCGCTTTGGCTGATATTCTCCCTGTGATACTCGCCTGCTGCCATTTCGTTCTGCTGGCACTCGCAATCTATGCTCTGGCAATCAAGTCCGATCCGCTGACAACCAAACTCCCCCTGTTTTTTGCTTTCGGGCTCTATTTCGCGACCGTTTCGAACGCCACCGGACACGAGTTGATCCATCGCCGTCAGCGCCTGCCTTTCCAGTTTGGGAAGTGGATCTTCATCTCGCATCTGTTTGGTCACCACACCTCGGCGCACCGTCTGGTTCATCACCCGTATGTCGCAACGCGGTTTGACCCGAACACCGCCCGTTACAACGAAAGCTTCTATTCATTTTACCGTCGCGCTTGGCGCGGTTCCTTCCGCGCCGGCCTCAGTGCGGAAAACACCCGTCGCGGCCTACCCGCCGAAAGCCGGCGCATTGACACTTCCAACCCCTATTTCACCTATATTGCTGGCGGCATCCTTTTCCTTTTACTCGCTACGCTTGCAGGGGGCTGGACCGGATTGCTCACCTATCTCGGTCTCGCACTCATGGCACAAGGTGGCCTGCTGTTAACCGACTATGTACAGCACTATGGCCTGACCCGCAGCGAGGGCGAAGACGGTCGGCTCATGCCAATCGCCCCCCATCACAGCTGGAACGCGCCCCACTGGTTTACTCGTAATCTAACACTCAATGCGCCCTTGCACTCGGACCACCATGCCAAACCGGCCCGCCCCTATACCGAACTTGCCAATCACTCCGAAGAAACGGCCCCACAACTCCCCTACAGTCCCGGAATCATGTCGATTATCGCACTCAACCCGATCCGTTGGCGCCGTATCATGAATCCGAAAGTCGCCGAGTGGGCGATGCGCCACCGAAAAAACACCTGACACTCCGACCTGATTGCAAAGCTCTGCAAATTGCGCATAGGCTCGGCCAACATCTCATCAGCCGTGGACGTCATGCTTAGAACACTCATCTTCACCGCCCCGATCGTTGCCGCACTGACAGGCTCCGTATCGGCTCAGGCCAGTAGCGAAACAATTGTCACGCCACAGGAATTTGAAGCCCTCACTACAGGCAATACCCTTTATTTCGAACGCAATGGCCGCTTTTTCGGGGCGGAGCAATTCTACACCCGCCGCCGCTCGCTCTGGATGAATGGCGCAAAGGAATGTCTTGACGGAGAGTGGTTTGCCAAGAACGACTTGATCTGTTTTGACTACGGCACCGAACGTGATCCGCAATGCTGGCACTTCATCGAACGGTCCGGCCAATATTCCGCCCGCGCTGAAGGCGAAAGCGCAGAGTTCGACATACATCTATATAACATCGACAAAACGCCGCTGGACTGCAAAGGCCCCGCCGTCGGCGCCTGAGAAATCAGAACAAACTGCCCTGTTGTCCACCGCTATCAGAACTGTCTTTCTTCGGCGCGGCCTTACGCTTGGCCGGTTTCGCAGATGCCTGTGCAGGTACGCCCCCGTCAGGCGCAACAGGAACAACTCCGTCCCGGAACTGGATCTCCAGCCGCCCGTGACCAGCCGCCATCGCAGCATCGGACACCAGCCCGCCAGTCCCGTCGCGCACTACCGCATAGCCACGTTCCAGCGTGGCTTGATAGCCGAGTGTCTCGCGCAACCGTTCCAACCCGTCCAACCGACTACGCCAGTCACGACCCTGCGTTTGCACGGCCCGCACAAACCGCCTCTCAATATTTTCCAGCCGTTCCCGCTTGGTCTCGACTGCCCGTTGCAGCACCTGCGGACGCAATCCGGCACCTTGCTCCACCAAACGTGCCCGCCCCCGCTCGGTCACGGCCTGAAGTGCCCGCGGCAACCGGCTTCCCATCAGGTCAAGACGCTGTGCCTGCATTGCCACCAGATCCGCCGGATTGGGCAAGGCCCGTGACAGATCCCGCAACCGCTGCTGCCGCCGCGCCAGCCCGTCGCTCAGCGCCCGCACCCGCCGTTCCTCCATAGAGGCCAGCCACGCCATCAACTCTGCGCGAACAGGGACTGCCAGTTCTGCCGCGGCCGTTGGCGTTGGTGCCCGCTGGTCCGAGGCGAAGTCGATCAGTGTCGTATCGGTTTCATGCCCCACAGCCGAGATCAGCGGAATGTCAGAGGCCGCCGCCGCGCGAACGACGATTTCCTCGTTAAAACCCCAGAGATCCTCAATAGATCCACCACCCCGCGCAACAATCAGCAAATCAGGGCGCGGCATCGCCCCGCCGGGCGCCATCCGGTTAAACCCCTCAATCGCGGCAGCTACCTCGGGCGCGCAGCGATCCCCCTGCACTGCCACCGGCCAGATCAGAACCTTGCGCGGAAACCTGTCGCGAAGCCGGTGCAGAATATCGCGGATCACTGCGCCGGAAGGCGATGTCACCACACCGATTACACCGGGCAAATAGGGAATCGGCTGCTTTCGGGCACTGTCAAACAGGCCTTCCGCCGCCAGCACCTTCTTGCGTTTCTCCAGCATGGCCATCAACGCGCCCACACCTGCGACGCGCAATTCCATCACGTTCATCTGGTATTTTGACTGTTTGGGAAAGCTGGTCAGCTTGCCCACCGCGACGACTTCCATGCCTTCTTCGGGTTGCACCGAAAGCCGCCCCGCCTGCCCTTTCCACGTCACCGCGTTCAGCACAGCACCATCGTCCTTGAGGTCATAATAAATATGCCCCGACCCATAGCGATTCACCCGTCCGATTTCTCCGCGCACCCGCACATGGGAAAAACGCCCCTCAATCGTACGCTTCACCGCCCCAGAAATCTCGGACACACTGAATTCCGGTGCATTTTGTCCCGGTTCAGGATCATCAATAAGGTCAGACATGGATTGCTTCTCTTGCGGTTCGCATCGCCCGAACATAAAAGAACCCCAACCTTGGGGGCAAGAGCGGAGAGCAGCCATGAACATTCTTATTTTGGGCAGCGGCGGACGGGAACATTCCATAGCATGGGCTGTGAAACAGAACCCGAAGTGCGACCACCTGATCTGCGCACCCGGAAATGCTGGTATGGCCTCTGTCGCCACCTGCATGGACCTCGACATTCTGGACGGGCCAACCGTAGTATCCTTTTGCAAAACCCACGATATCGACTTTTGCATCATCGGCCCCGAAGCGCCCCTTGCAGCAGGTGTCGCTGACGCGCTGCGCGCGGCGGACATCCTCACCTTCGGTCCTTCGGCTGCCGCAGCACAACTTGAATCCTCCAAAGCCTTCACCAAATCCATATGCGATGCTTCCGGCGCACCAACCGCTGCTTACGGCCACTTCACCGACGCAGAAGCCGCGAAGGCATACATCAAGGAACAGGGCGCCCCGATTGTCGTAAAAGCCGACGGGCTCGCCGCCGGTAAAGGCGTAGTTGTCGCCATGACACTGGAAGACGCCCTTGCCGCCGTAGACGATATGTTCGACGGCTCCTTTGGCGAAGCGGGTGCAGAAGTCGTGGTAGAAGAATTTATGGAAGGCGAAGAAGCCTCCTTTTTTGTCCTCTCTGATGGCACCTCGATCCTGCCCATCGGCACTGCGCAAGACCACAAACGCGCCTACGACAACGACGAAGGCCCGAACACAGGCGGCATGGGCGCCTATTCCCCGGCACCGGTCCTAACCGAAGCGCTCCAGAAAAAGGCGATTGAGGAAATCATCCAGCCAACCATTGATGAAATGGCGATCCGCGGCACACCCTATGAGGGCGTGCTCTACGCAGGGTTCATGATCAAGGACGACCAACCCCGCCTAGTGGAATACAACGCCCGCTTTGGCGATCCGGAATGTCAGGTCATTATGATGCGCCTTGGCGCTCAAGCCCTCGACGTCCTCATCGCCTGCGCCGAGCAGCGCCTCGAACAAGTCAGCCTGAATTGGGCCGATGACCATGCGCTTACAGTGGTGCTCGCCGCAAAAGGGTACCCGGGGGCTTACGAGAAGAACACGCAAATCAACGGCCTGAACACAATCGAACCCAGTTCCAAAGCACAAGTCTTCCACGCAGGCACCAAACAGGATGGCGACAACACCCTCGCCACCGGCGGCCGTGTGTTGAACGTCACTGCAAGAGGCGACACCTTACAAGAGGCCCGCGACCGTGCTTATGCCATGATTGACCAGATTGATTGGCCCGAAGGCTTCCACCGCAAGGACATCGGCTGGCGTGCCCTCAAATAAGGGCAACCGGAAGCCTCTTTTTGGTTCAAATATCCAAAAACAAACGGCGCCCCGCGAGGCGCCGTTTCAACTTGCAAGCCCGCATAAACCTTCTTCAGGCCGCAGCACGCACCGCCGCTGAAATGTCCCCCACAACCTGCTTCAACAGACCCGCATCCTCACATTCGCCCATCACCCGCACCAAAGGCTCGGTGCCGGATTTGCGGATCAACAGCCGACCGGAAGAGGCCAACGCCGCCTCTCCCTCTGAAATCGCCTGCTGCACGGCCGCATTTTCCAAGGGGTCTGGCCCGTCTCCGTAGCGCACATTTTCCAGCAGTTGCGGATAAGGCTCAAACACACGGGACAGCATGCTCGCGGTTTTCCCGCTCTGCACCAATGCTCCAAGGAACTGAAGCGCAGCAATCAAACCATCGCCGGTGGTTACATAATCCCGCATCACGATATGGCCCGATTGCTCTCCGCCAAGGTTGAAGCCACCTTTGCGCATTGCCTCAACTACGTAACGATCGCCCACATTGGTCCGCAGCATAGTCATTCCGCGCCCTTCAAGGTGCTTTTCCAATCCCATATTCGACATCACAGTCGCAACCAGCGTGTCATGGGCCAAACGACCTGACGCCGACCACTGCTGTGCAATCAGCCCCATAATCTGATCACCGTCAGCCACCCTGCCTTTTTCGTCAATTAGCATGACACGATCTGCATCCCCATCAAGACAAATCCCCACATCAGCGCCATTGGCCACCACCGCCTGTGCCGCTGTGTCGGGATGGGTTGATCCGCATCCTTCGTTGATATTGAATCCGTTGGGAGAAACGCCAACCGGGATAACCTCGGCGCCCAGCTCCCACAACACCATAGGAGCCGCTTTATAGGCCGCACCATTGGCGCAATCCACCACCACTTTCAAACCTTCCAGCAAACGCTGGCGGGGAAATGCAGTCTTGGCAAACTCCATATAGCGGCCCAATGCATCGTCGATCCGCTTGGCATTACCGATGTTTTCGGGGCGCGCCAGATCGACCTCGCCCATGACCATCTCTTCGATTTCCGCCTCTGCTGCGTCCGAAAGTTTGTACCCGTCCGGCCCGAAAAACTTGATTCCGTTGTCATGATGGGGATTGTGGGATGCCGAAATCATCACGCCAACATCTGCCCGCATGGACCGCGTCAACATGCCCACAGCAGGTGTCGGAACCGGACCAAGCAGGAAAACATTCATGCCGGTCGAGGTAAATCCACCTGTCATCGCATATTCAAACATGTAGCTGGAGCGTCGTGTATCCTTGCCAATCACAACACGGTGTTCTTTCTGGTCCCTGCGGAAATAGCGCCCCGCAGCCGCACCGAGCTTCAACGCCATATCCGCAGTCATCGGGTAACTGTTGGCGCGTCCGCGCACCCCGTCTGTGCCGAAAAGTTTCCGTGTCATTTGCCCTCCCTCACGCCTTTACAGCGTTGCCTGCCACAAAGAGATCGCCTGCTTTGTCGCCTTAATGTCATGTACACGTAATATCTGCACACCTTGACGCAGGGCCTCAAGCCCCAGCGCAACCGATCCCGGCCCCCGATCGGCGGCTTCCGGCGCATTTCCGATCACGCCAATGAAACGTTTGCGCGAAACACCCAGTAAAAGCGCACAACCAAGCCCGTGAAACAGGGACATGCCACGGATCAGCGCCAGATTGTGCTCAATGGTCTTGCCAAAGCCGATACCGACGTCCACCACAATTTGCCCCCGCGGAATGCCATGGCGCTCGGCATAGGCCACCCGCTCTGCCAGATGGTCGTACACGTCCAGCAGAACGTCACTATATTGCGGGTCATCCTGCATGGTCTTGGGATCGCCCTGCGCATGCATCAGACAGACCGAAACGCCATGACGCGCCGCCACAGCCGCGCTGTCAGGATCATAGCAAAATGCCGTAACATCATTGAACATGGACGCGCCAGCTGTCAGCGCCGCATCAGCGACTTCGGATTTGCGGGTATCAATAGATACAGGCAGATCAAACCCGCCCGCCCTCAGGGCTTTGATGACAGGAACGGTCCGCTCGATCTCTTCTTCCACCGGCACGAAAGCCGCGCCGGGGCGGGTACTTTCGCCGCCGATGTCAAAAATATCCGCCCCGCTTTCGGCCATCTCGAACCCGCGCGACACCGCATCCTCGAACCGGTTGTGCACACCACCATCAGAAAAACTGTCCGGCGTTGTGTTCAGAATACCCATGATCCGGGGGACATCCATTGACAGGCCGCATTTCAGCCTGCGCGGGGATACAAAGTTGCGCAGTTCAGGTTCGGGGACCATCGCAGCAGGAACGACCTCTGGTTCTGCATCACGGGACAGACGTTCCACATGAGTGAACCAACTCCAGCCCCCGGCCAGTGTGAGCGCACCGCTTGGCCGATGCCGGTCTGTCTGAACGATTGGCCGATAATATACAGAAGTGCTCATGGCTCCAGTACCTTCCGGTAATAGATCACCTTCTCCGTCTGCTCGAAACCCAACCGTTCGTGCATCAACTGGGAAGAATAATTCGACAATTCAACATCAGACCCGAATTCGACAAATCCTGCACGCTTGGCACGCATCAACAGGAATTCGATCAATGCCCGCGCGATCCCCTGACCGCGATAGGCATCTTCAACCCAAACGCCCTCTAAAAAAGGAACCGGCTGGGAGTTGCAGCCATTTGCGTAGTCCCGCAGCCCGTACTCTGCAAACCCGACAGCCTGCCCGTCCGCCTCTGCCAGAAAGGCAGAGCGTTTCGAGGATTTGTTGATACGGCCGATTTCCGCCAACAGGGCCTCATCTGAAAACTTGGGCCAGAGCTTTCGATACATGCCAAGCCAGACATTCTGATCCAGCCCGCGCATTTCTCTGATCGTTACATCCAAATCCACTCGCACTACCTGCTTTTGTCCCAACGCACGGCCATTTGTGCGCTTATCCCTGCAAAAGCAGCAAATACAAAGAAAATCAAGCCGTAGCGCAATTCGACCGCACCGTGGAAAACTCCAACAACAGCCACACCGATCATACCGACCCCGAAACGGGATGACATAGCAAAGGCGGATGCAATTCCTTTTCGCGCATCAAACTGATCCATCACACCTGTCAGCGCGTTTGAACCGATCACGTGAAGCAATGGCATGATAATCAGCCCTGCAGCATAAACCGCCCAGCGGTCAAACACCCCGAAGGTACCGCAAAACATCAACACGCCGCAGGCCATTGCAATCAGCCCCTGCCAAAGCAGCGCCTCCCGATAGCCGATCCGCCCGACAAGATAGATGTTTACGAAATTCGCCCCACCGGCCAAAGCAGCCCCTGCCGCAAAAAGCCACGCATAACCCGAAACCGACATTCCGTAGGTTTCAACGTAAAGAAAAGGTGTTGCTGAAACGTAAACGAAAAACAGCCCCGATATGGACGACAATGCTGCAACATACATCATCGCCACAGGGTTCTTCATAATTCCCAAGTAGCCTGTCAAAACCTTTCCAGGATGCAGAGACTGACGGTCCGATGCTGCCAGCGTTTCGGGCAGTTTCAGAAAACTTGCGATGAATGCGGCGACCGATCCGGCGGCCAGTCCCCAGAATATCCAGCGCCAGCCCCACCATTCTGCAACCCATCCGCCAAGTACAGGTGCCAGCATTGGTGCGATCACCATGACCATCATGATAGCGGACTGGCGCTGTGACAGCCGGTCACCGGAATACAAATCCGCCAGCAAAGCCCGCCCCGCCAGAAGCGACGCACTGCCCGTTATGGCTTGTAAGAACCGGAAGACGACCAGCATTTCCGCGCTGTTAACGACGGCGCAGCCTACGGAAAACACGCCAAACCCTGCCAGCCCCCAAACCAGAACCGGACGTCGCCCGATTGTATCGGATACTGGACCGGAAATCACCGGACCGAGTGCTGTGCCAAGAAGATAAGAGCCGATTGAATATTGCACCATCGCTTCCGAGGTCGCCAGATCCCGCGCGATCAACCCGAAAGCCGGCAGATAGGCATCCACCGCGAACGGCCCCAACATGACCACCGCAATCAAAAGTGCCAGCAAACTGCGCTCATGAGCTATTGGATCGAACCGCATCGCGAGTTTCCCTTCCCGTAAGATCTACAGTGCGTCCGGTGTTGTCAGCGCGCCGCTGCCCGCAACACTCAGCCCGTCAGCCCCAAGTTCACCGGCAATCCAGCGGGCCAGATCTTCGGCATCACTGTCTGCGGTCAATCCGCAATCAACGGCGTCCAAAACCATTTTTGATGGAGCCCAGACCGAAAGCTGGCCGTTTTTAATAGCCCAATCCAGCTCTGTCCGGCTCGACACGACCACACATCGCGGATCGCGCCCAGCCAGCATCCACGCATTCTGTTCTATTGCCAGAAGACGCAACCTCTGATCGACCGACTTTCGCCCCGTGGCCGCAAAGCCAGTCTGCACAGGTTCAAGACAGAGGATCGCCGGACGTTCATGATCTGCAACCGCATCAATCCATTCAGCGCCCCGCGCCGGCGCCAGAATTTCATTTGGCAACAAAACGACCAACGGCTTCAGATTTTCAAGATCAGTTCCCGGACCGGAAGGATGTCCGGATTTTCGCCGCACGATCTCAACCCCCAGAGATCCCGGTATCCGGTCAAGCTTTTCGATACGCACAAACACGCGCTCTGCCTTAGCATGGGACAAGATGCGCTCCGCAATGCGCTCCGCCAGTGTCTCCAGCAGGTTCAAACGCTCTGCCGCCAGTTCTGCTGCAATAGCTTCGGTGATCGTGTCATAAGACAGGACCTGATCCACATCATCCGTGTCGGCTGCACCGTGACGTGCAACCTCGAGAACGACATTAAAACGGATGCGCTGTTCCACGTCCCGTTCCGACTGAAACGCGCCGATTTCGACCGAAGTTGTAAAATCCCGCACCGAAATCCGGTCCAGCGGTGCGTCATGCGCCGTCGCACGCGAACGCGCCTCAACCGTGTCAAACGCCAGTGATGTTTCGTTTGTCATGCAGAACCCTCACCCAAGATACCCTAGGCATTTACCTGTGGGGCGGCAGCAAGACAACCAATAGTGTTTCTAAACAGGTTAATTAAATGGAACCGGATCAGAGTGTCCCGCGTTCTACCCTCACAAAGGCAGAGACGCATGAAACGAAAAATGCCCCTTTCGGGGCATTCTCAAACTGACATAAACGAACCGGCTGGTTAGCAGATCAGCTCGGATGATAGAAGAAATGCGCACCAACGGATGCCGTGCGCCGGAACTTGCGAGACCAGCGCGGCTTCACCGCTTTGGTGTGATAGAACAATGCACCGCCAGTCACTTTCGCAAGGCGCCCTTCCAGCATCAACTTGGCAATCTTCGCTACGCGCGCGTATGCGCCTTTTTCGCGGTAAACTTCCGCGTGGCCGTCACACTTGTAGGAAAACTGGCAACCCGGTTTACCACCGACACCCTGATTGATCACACCGCAAACTGTATTTGGAAACCGCTTGGAGTTTTTGCGGTTCACGATCACTTCAGCAACCGCCGCAATCCCCTTAAAACTTTCACCGCGAGCTTCGAAATACAGTGCTTCCGTCAGGCAGGCCCACTCCGCACCGCCGGTGGCTTTAGGCATCTGCTGAAGCTGTTTGAAATTTGTGACAACCGAAGTGTCAGCCGCTTCAGTTTTCTCTTTCGGGCGGGACAAACTCGCGATACGGATAAGGGAATTACCGCCGACACCGGCAATTTTCTTCGCCCGATTCGTTCCCAGTGCTTCCAACTGGCGCCGCTCCTGGGCCAGGATATCATTCACCGGTTTAATTCCGACATCAGCAGAGGCAATCTGCCCCGAAGTCCCTATAGCCAATGCAAAAATCGCGATGGCCGGACAAAGTCCGTTCTTGAATTTTGACAGCATTTTCATAGCGCACACATACGCCGCACCCGTCCGGAGGCAGATCCCAAACCGTGCGGTTCCTTATTTTCCACATAAAACTTAAGGCGTCGTATAGTCGAAAATTCCACATTTGCACAGACTTTTAGAAACCCAGCCGATTCCAGCCGGTCCCGTACTCTGTGCTAAGGGCTATTCCCGCTCAAGAATAGCCGTCTGCGCTGCGGACAGACGAGCCACAGGCGCACGGTAGGGAGAACAGGAAACATACTCGAGCCCGAGCCTGTGACAGAATGCAACCGATGCCGGATCACCTCCATGCTCGCCGCAAAGCCCCAGTCCGATATCCCCTCTTGCCTCCTTCGCACGGGTTACAGCGATCTTCAGCAACTCCCCCACACCGTCTTCATCGATGGAATGGAACGGATCTTCGGCAAACACACCGCGATTGACATAGGCCCGCATAAATCGTCCGGCGTCATCGCGGCTCAACCCATAGGTCATCTGCGTCAGATCGTTGGTCCCGAAACTCAAAAACTCTGCATATTGCGCAATCTGGCCCGCTTTCAGCGCAGCGCGGGGGGTTTCCACCATCACGCCCACCGAATATTCCAGTCTCTGACCGGTAGCCATCTGCACTTCTGAAGCAACGATATCCACGCGGCCTTTTACGATCTCAACCTCTTTATTGGCAGAAACCAGCGGTATCATGATCTCCGGCTTGATCTGGGTGCCGAATTTCTGCTGTACCTGTGCCGCCGCCTCAAAAATCGCGCGGGACTGCATGTCATAGATACCCGGCACTGTAAGGCCCAATCGCACACCGCGCAGGCCCAGCATCGGGTTATACTGCTTCAAATCTTCCGCCCGCCCGAGAACCTTGGCCAGTGGCAGGTCCATCGCCTCGGCAAGGCTCCGGATCTCCTGCGGGCTCTGGGGCAAAAACTCGTGCAGGGGCGGATCAAGCAGGCGAATACACACCGGCAGCCCCACCATTGTTTCGAACAGTTCCACAAAATCGGCCCGCTGCATCGGAAGCAACCGGTCGAGCGCTGCCTGACGGTCTCGATCCTGATCGGCAAAAATCATTTCGCGCATGGCTGTTAAACGGCCCGGTTCAAAGAACATATGCTCCGTGCGACACAATCCGATTCCGTCCACCCGAAAAGTCTGCGCCAGCCGTGCATCCGAAGGCGTGTCCGCGTTCGCCCGAACCCCGAGCTTGCGAAACTCGTCCGTCCAATCCAGCAAGGTGTTGAACGCACCACTCAGGTCCGGTTCGATCAGATCCGGCGCACCGGCAATAACTTCGCCTGTTGCGCCGTCCAGCGTGATCATATCGCCTTCCGCAAACTTCCGTCCGTCCGGCAAAGCAAACCGTTTGCGACGCAGATCAATGTCTATGTCGCTCGCCCCGACAATACAGGGCAGCCCCAGCCCGCGCGCAATGACAGCCGCATGGCTGGTAATCCCGCCCCGTGCCGTCAAAATCCCCTGCGCCGAATGCATTCCCCGAATATCTTCCGGCAGGGTTTCAGTGCGCACCAGAATACAGTTTTCATCCCGTGCCGCACTGGCCTGTGCAGCCTCTGCACTAAAGACAACCTTTCCGCAGTTCGCACCGGGACTGGCCGCGATCCCCTGCGTCAGCACCTCGTAGCGCGCCTTGGGATCAATGTGCCGGTGCAGCATCTCTGTCAGCGATCCGGGCGTGACCGACAGAAGCGCAGCTTCCTTGCTCTGCAGACCGTCGTTGGCCAGTTGCACGGCAATTTCCACCTCTGCCCGCCCCGAGCGTTCCGCCGGACGCGCGTCAAGCACCCAAACCTTACCATCCTGAACCGAGAACTGGATCAGCACTTCGTCCCGCAAGATATCCCGTGCCTGCGCAGTCAGGTCTTTCAATTGCGCAAAAACCTCCGGCACAACATCTTCCATAGAAGGGCCACGGGCATCCCGCCCCAAAAACAGTTCGCCTCCCCGCCCAGTGACAGAATCATGCCCCTGACTTTCGCTCAGATAGCGACCATGGGTGCCTTCCATGCCGGTTGCCAGTGCAGTGAACTGGGCACTGCCCACACCGCATTCGCCCGTTCCGGACCCGGGCACCATATCCTGAACGATCAGGCCAAGCCCTGCATCCATTGGCGCGCCCCGCGCCTGCCGCAAAATCCGTGCCGTCGTACCTTCCCACATCCGTGCGACCGCCCGCAGCACCTGTTGCATCTGGATCACCGGATCCTGCGGAAAAGGTTCGTCCAACTCGTCTTCGTAAAATTCCAGCAGCGCTTTGATCAGACGGGCATAATCCCGTCCGCTGTTGGTAAATTCCGCTTCCACCAACTCTTCAAGATCGTCTTCGTCCAGCCGCGCCACTTTTTGGGAATAACTGCGGATGAACCGGCTATAGAGATCGTTTGCCCGCTCAATTCCCATGTCGCGCGCCAGAATATCGCGGGTCCGATCACACATACCGATATTCAGCATAGCACGCGGGCCACCCCAATTGCGCTGTTCGGGACTACGCCGCACCGAATAAAGCGCACCCTGCTTCAGGATTTCCTTCAACGGCCCCAGATCCGGCACGTTGCCAAGCGCAAGACGATGCACCGCAGCCTTGGACACCGCGAACCCGCGCGGCACAGGCAGGCCTTTCGCCATCAACTTGCCAAGAATTTCCGCCCGAATCCCGTAATGTTCCGCCGGTAATGTGGCTGTACCGGTAATCTCGGCAATATCAGCGAAATTCGCCATGTATCAAAGGCTCCCGAAGTGGTTTCCCAAACACTAGGCCCACACCGAAAGCGAGGCAAGTACCCCCTTTCAGGAAATACCTTTACCTTCAAAGATTTAACAAATGGTTTAAGGTCTCGTTTAGGCGGCTTTACACGCCCACAAGCACAGGCCCCGCACCGGATGCGGGGCCTTGCCGGCGTTAGCCTTCAATCTTGCTGAAATCCGCGACCTGCCCCATGACGGTTCGAATACGGCTCAACAAATTCAAACGGTTACGCCGGACAACTTCGCTGTCTGCGTTAACCTGAACCGCCTCGAAAAAGCCGTCGATCGGGCCGCGCAGGCCGGCCATAGCCGTCATCGCAGCGCCGAAATCCTCGGCTTCCATTGCTGGTGTGATCGCGCCCTCTGCGGTGTCGAGCGCCGCAAACAGGGCCCGTTCCTCATCGCTGTCAGCGTATTTCACGTCTGCACCGTAGGAGTATTCCACCCCGTCTTTGGCTTCGGCCTGGCTGAGAATATTATTCGCCCGCTTGTACCCTTGCAACAGGTTGGTGCCATCGTCAGACTTCACAAACCCCTGCAACGCCTCTGCCCGCTTCACCAGCAAGGTAAAGTCGTCATTACTCGGCATCGCCAGACACGCATCAATCACATCATGAGAGATGCCCTTGTCCCGCAGATAGACCTTAAGGCGGTCGTGGAAGAAGGAGAGCAGGTCAGCTGCGTCCACACCCTCATACCCTTTAGAGAACCAATCCAAGGCATTCACCCGAACCCCGTTCTCCAGAACCAAGCGGATCACCCCCAGTGCCGCGCGCCGCAGTGCGAACGGGTCTTTGCTGCCTGTCGGCTTCTCGTCAATCGCCCAGAACCCTGTCAACGTGTCGATCTTGTCCGCCAGCGCCACGGCCACGGACACAGGTGCACTTGGCACATCGTCGCTTGGCCCCAGCGGAGAGTAATGCTCTTGCGCTGCCGCAGCCACCGCGTCGGATTCGCCTGCCGCTGCCGCATAATAGCGCCCCATCAGGCCCTGCAATTCGGGGAATTCATAGACCATCTCCGAAGACAGATCCGCCTTGGCAAACCGCGCAGCCTCTTCCGCCGCATCCGCATCCGCCCCCACAACGGGCGCAATCTCCCGCGCTAGTGCAGCGATCCGCTCAATCCGCTCCGCCTGTGATCCTAGTTTGTTGTGGAAGGTCACATTTTGCAGCTTCTCAACCCATTGCGCTCCGCCGGTCTCGGCAATGCGCAGATCGTTTTCCCAGAAGAATTTCGCATCCGACAGCCGCGCAAACAGCACTTTCTGGTTCCCCGCAAGGATCGTCACACCATTGTCAGCGGTTTCACGATTGGCCACGGTGACGAATTTTTCGATCCGGTCGGTTTTCGGATTGCGAACGCTAAAGAACTTCTGATGCTCCTTCATAGAGGTCTGCAACACCTCCGGCGGCAGGCCAAGGAAATCCTCGGCAATATCGCCCATCAGAACAACCGGCCATTCCACCAGCCCTGCGACCTCGGCCAGCAGACCCTTATCTTCAACCACTTCCAACCCTTGGGCAAACGCCTCGTTGGTCGCATCATTCCAGATCGTATCGGCACGGGATGCACTGTCGAGCACCACATTTGCTGCCGCAAGTTTGGCGGCGTAATCGTCAAAGCTGTTGACCTTGATCACTTCGGGCGCGTGGAAACGATGGCCCCGTGTCGTATTACCAGCCGCAATCCCATCCACGTCAAAAGGCACCACTTCGGCCCCTTCCGCATCATGCAGGATACACAGGATCGAATGCAGCGGACGCACCCAACGCAAAGGGCCACTGCCCCAGCGCATGGACTTCGGCCACGGGAAGTTGCGCACCACATCCGGCACAACTTCTGCAATAATCTCGGCTGCCCCCCGTCCGGGCTTTTCGATCAGGGCAAAATAGACCTGCCCTTTTTTCTCGTCCCGAACCTCAAGCTGGTCACGCGGTACCCCTGTCCCGCGGCAAAAACCTTCAATCGCCTTTTCCGGTGCATCTACCCGCGGTCCCTTGCGTTCTTCGCGCAGGTCAGGAGATCGATCGGTTAGCCCAACCACAGACAGCGCCAACCGGCGCGGCGTAACAAAAGCTCCCGCGCTCTCATAGGTCAGACCGGCCTCAACCAGACCATCCGTCACCAGTTTTTTCAAATCCTCGGAGGCGCGCTTTTGCATCCGCGCCGGAATTTCTTCGGAAAACAGTTCTAACAGCAGGTCAGCCATATCAATTCGTCCGTTTCTGGTTCCACGCCAAGGCGCGACCATCTTCATATACTGCAACAACCCGATCCACGCCGGGCACGACATCTTTTTCACCAAGGAATGCAACCGCATCCCCGCGATTCACATCCGAAGTTACCGCCTCTGCATCAAAACACGGCAAGGCTGCGTCCGGCTGCTCCGGAGCTATGGCGTCCAGAACTTCATAGGTTTCGGTCAGCAGTGCCGTTGACATGGGCGTGCGGAAACAGGCCCAAAGGCTTTGCGCACCACCCCCCAAAGCCGTTACCGCCTCGTGGAGAATATCTTCTGGCGCACCGCCGCCAACGGGTGTCAGCGCAATCACCAGATCAACCGGTTCTACAACTGCTTCTGACGCTGGCGCGTCGGGCTGTGCAGCTGCCAGACTGCGACTTTCTCCAACAGGCGCTGTTGCAGCAGCTTCTTCCTCAGTGCAGCTTTCGGGCAGGTCTTCGCCCTCGAACTGGGCCAATCCGCATTCGTTCATCTGGCGCCACATAAACGCCCGGCCATCAGGATATTGCGCAATGAAGCGGGAAAAACCAAATGGCTGGTTCCGCTCCGCCTGCAACACAACAGCTGCGCCGGATGCAATGTCTTCGGTCAGGGATTGCGCATCAAAGCAGTCAAACCAGCCCGGCGCCTGCAATGGAGTTGCGACATCCTTATAAGTATCAGTGGGCACATAATCCCAATCCACAGTGAAGCAGGCCCGCAGTTTCAGCGGCGACGTGTCCGCCGTAATCCCGCGATAGTCAGACACCGGAAAAGCATCGCCATAGGCGGTAACTTCCTCCAGACCGTCAACCCGTTCGTAATAGGCATAGGTCTGGCTGTACCACAGCCCTGCCCCCATCGCCAAAGCGACGCCTACAATCCCTGCGACCATCAGCTTGCCGTTCACGCCGCAGCGCCCCCTGCCTCTGTTTGCACGAAAGCGTCAGCACAGGCCTTGGCGAGTGCCCGCACCCGCCCGATGTAGGCTTGCCGCTCGGTGACAGAAATTACGCCGCGCGCGTCCAACAGGTTGAACAGATGGCTTGCCTTGATGCACTGGTCATAGGCAGGATGGGCCATAATGATCTTGCGTCCGGTCTTGGGATCATCCGCCGGTGCATCCAGAATACGCTGACACTCCGCTTCGGCATCCTCAAAATGTTTCAGCAACACGTCTGTATCCGCAATATCGAAATTCCAGCGGCTGTATTCCTGTTCGGTCTGTTTGAACACATCGCCATAGGACAGCGGGATCAGCGCGTCAGGATCGTTATAAGGCATGTCCATCACGTGATCGACACCCAGAATATACATCGCCAACCGTTCCAGCCCGTAGGTCAACTCGCCCGAGACCGGCTTGCAGTCATGGCCGCCAACCTGTTGGAAATAGGTGAACTGGGACACTTCCATCCCGTCACACCAGACTTCCCAACCCAGACCCCAAGCCCCCAGCGTCGGGGATTCCCAGTCATCTTCCACAAAGCGGATATCGTGCAGATCCATATCCACACCAATCGCCTGCAATGACCCGAGATACAGTTCCTGCAAATCCGGCGGGCTGGGTTTGATCAACACCTGATACTGGTAGTAATGCTGCAAACGGTTCGGGTTTTCCCCGTAACGCCCGTCAGTTGGCCGGCGGGAAGGCTGCACATAGGCCGCCGCCCAGGGGTTGCTCCCAAGGGAGCGCAAAGTGGTGGCCGGATGGAATGTTCCCGCGCCAACTTCCATGTCATATGGCTGAACAACGGCACAGCCCTTCTCCGCCCAATAGGCTTGCAATCTCAAAATAATCTCTTGAAAAGACCGCGGCTTGCTTTTCTCGACCACTGACATATTCCTATCCCACAGGGCTGTTCATTCCTGCGCCTTCCTTATGGAAACGTGCCATTGGGGTCAATTGCATCAAGGGTATTCCGCCGAACAAACCTTCGCCACACTCGCTCTTTTTCGTTCCATAGTCCCGCCCCGTTCTGGCCGGAATCCCCCGTTTTAATCTTTCTCACCACACATTCCGAACGATTCTCATAAAATTGTCGGGGTAAAATCGAACAGTTCCTGTCCGAAATTTCGGTCAGGGCACAGCTATTTGAAGAGATGAGACATGACTTTTACATTTGATTATGGTCCGGACCCCAGTTTCGGTTTCCCTGACACACTAAACTTGCTTGCATCAGGCATCTATGACGATCCATTGGCGCTGAAAGACGCCAGCCTCTACCAGTTTACCTACGACGGTCTGTCCTATGCTTTTTCCGGAAGCGGCTTTACCTACGGGGAAGTAAACGGCCAAACCGTACTGACAGGCGGCACGCTGACAGACATCTCCATTTCCACAGGCAGTGGCAGCCAGCTTGCCGGTCTCTCCGGTCTCAACATGCCCGCCGCTGATTACTTCACAGCATTTTCTGACGATTTCTCTCGCGCGGACACCACTGCCTTAGAGTCGCTTTTACTGACGAAAGACTGGATCTTTCACGGCAGCGACGATGCCAACACCCTTCTGCAAAGCGATAAATCCGCCGACAAATACAGCTATGCACCGACCGGTGATGATACAGCCTACCTGATGGGCGGCGACGATGTCTTTGACCTCGGAGATGGCGACGATACGATCTTCGGCGGCGAAGGCGAAGACACATTGTACGGCAATGACGGCAAGGACAAGCTCTACGGCGGCCTCGACAATGACGAACTCTTCGGCGGCAATCGTGGCGGTACAGACAGCCTTTACGGCGGTGACGGCGAAGACATCCTGCATGGCATGAACAGCAGCGACAAGCTCTGGGGCGATGCTGGTCAGGACATCATGTATGGCGGAACCGGTCAGGACGTAATGTACGGCGGTACAGGTGATGACGTGGCCTACGGTGAAAACGGCCGCGACAAGATGTACGGTGACGAAGGCAACGACACGATGGATGGGGGCAAGTTGTCTGACCGTCTGTACGGCGGCGCTGGCGAAGACGACCTGAGCGGCGGCAGCGATGAAGATGAAATTTACGGCGGCCTCGACAATGACGCACTTCACGGAGGCCTCGACAATGACACGCTATACGGCGAAGACGGCGACGACCTCCTGAACGGCGACGAGGGTAAGGATATCCTCTACGGCGGCGCAGGCAGCGACGCCCTTTACGGTGGCAACGAAGGCGGCACCGACAGCCTCTACGGTGGTGAAGGCGATGACTATCTTGATGGTGGCAACAGCGCTGACAAGCTCTGGGGCGACGCAGGTGATGATGCGTTGGACGGAGGCACCGGCAACGACTTCCTTTATGGCGGCGACGGTGCGGACGTGATCACTGGCGGAGACGAGAACGATAATCTCTACGGTGGTGCTGGCGCCGATACTTTTGTATTCTCAAGCAATTCGGGCGATGATGTTATCCACGACTTCGACGCATCCGAAGACAGCCTCTCCCTCTCGTCGACACCGGTAGATGTGACGGAAATCGGGGCCGACACTGTACTTACTATGTCGGACGGTGCGACGATCACCCTTGTTGATACGCTCCTTGAAACCGAAGGCACGATTGGATCTGTGTTACCGGACTATGGCACGCCAGAACCAATCACCTACACGCCCGTCCCGATCCACATCTTCGAACCTGTGATAATCGAAGAGGTATTTTTCGTCTGATCAACAAACAAAAAGCCCCCGCAGCTTATGGCTGCGGGGGCTATGTCATCCGGCTCGCGGTGTCGGGCGCCGGACGTTTACTTGGCTTTGATCACCAGCATTGTGACGTAACCGTCAATCAGGTACGGGCCATCTTTGGAAGAGTCGCCCATAAATTCGAACTCGCCCGGTTTGTCGCCTGTTGCATCAGTATGCAGCATCAGAACCATGCGATCACCAGACGGGATCGAAGGAGACGGTGTAACCAGAACGTTTTCGTTCACACCAGCACTGATAGGCGTGTAACCCACTGGCTGATCCACTGTTGCAAAACCGTTGCCGTCGTTTTTAACAGTGTAAAGCACCAGATACCCGTCTTCTTCAGCGACCACACGCTCTGCAACAACAGTGTCATCAATAATGGTCTGATCTTGTGCTGTGATCGATACAGTTTCAGCACTCGCTGCGGACGCGCCGCCCAACAGTGCTGCTGCAGTCAAACCGGTCAGAAAATTTTTAGCCGTAAGCATTATACGTCTCCATAGTTATTCGTTTCTCGCTATTCCGGAGCGCGTCTTATTGTTTCAGAACAATACCTTGTGTATCGTTCTTCAACCGCGATGCCGTAACAGCCTGTCGATACAGTCACAACACCGCGAGATCGGATTTAGTTCCCGACAATCGTGTTTTTTTACACGTCAAAACCCGTTCAAACCGGAAATCCATTGAAAAATATAAGAATAATTTAACAAAAAAAAGGCCCTGCCATTAGCAGAGCCTTTCCAGTTTCCATACTGTCGGGGCAGTAAAACCGCCCCGATCCTTGCGGTTCAGGATGCAACCGCCTTCATAAAACGGTCGCGGATCACAACAGGATCCATTGTAATAACCGGGTTCTTGGCATTGCCGCTTTCACATTTGGACACGATGATCGTCATCTGATCCCCGTCCAGCGCCTTGCGCACTTCTGCGGCTGTGTCTTCGGCGCGGCACTCTACCACGTTCTCACACCCGCAGGCCGTAGCGACCGCCGCCAGCGAAGTCTTCTTTCCTGCATAGGTCGGCTGGTCTCCGGTGGACCCGTAGCTGCCGTTATCAATGATCAGCAGGATAAAGTTATCCGCCACATTATTCGCAATCGTTGGCAGGGTACCAAAATTGGTCAGAACCGACCCGTCCCCGTCAATGGCAATCACCTTCTTGGGCTGCGCAAGTGCCAGTCCCAGCCCGATTGAGGACGCCAGCCCCATCGTGCCCAGCATGTAAAAATTGCTCGGTTGATCATCAAGTGCGTGCAGTTCCTGACTGGGAATACCGATATTGCAAACGACAAGCTCGTCGGAAATCATCGGCACCAGAGTTTTCAATACTTCAGAACGGATCATTGGTCCCCGTAGCCTCCCCAGAAAGACGCATCGGTCAGGATCGCGACCGGCTTGTTGCACATGAATGTGTATTGCAGGATGTTATCCAGTTCCTCCACATCCGATTGCTTGTGAAAGTGGTAGGTCGGGATATTCAACTGCGCCAACAGCGCCTTGGTATGCACGGCCATTTCCACCTGACAAGCCACAGGCTCGCGCAGTTCCCCGCGATAGGAAATCAGCATCGGCAAAGGCATCCGGTAATACTGGATCAAGGTGGCCAGTGTGTTGATCGTCACCCCGATCGCGGTGTTTTGCATGATGATCGCAGGGCGCTTACCGCCCATGAACGCACCTGCGCAAAGCCCCATGCCCTCATCTTCCTTGTTGGACGGGATATGGAAAATATCCGGGCTTTCCTCTACCGCGTCGATCACTCCGGCCAGCTGTTTGCAGGGCACGGTTGTCACGAACTCGATCTTGTTTTTCACCATATCGGCGACAATCTTGTCGTTCACATCCATTGTGGCATGTCCTCTCTTCACTCGCCCTGCTTGTTCCGCAATTCCCGACACAGCACAATCCCGTTTCCCCAACTGGAGCGGAATTGGAAACCGGCCTTCGGGAATTGCGAAAGGCTTACAAAATGTCAGGCGTCACATAGATCAGTGTCGGCCCGCCCGCCTCAAAAGCCTTAACAATTGCCGCGCGCAGTGCATCAAGGTTTTCAGGTGCCGCAGAATATGCTCCCCAGGCCTCGGCCAGCTTGCAGAAATCTGGGTTGAGCGCCTGAACCGCATTGGGCGCGATCTGACTGTTCACCATACAATCCTCGATCTCCTTCAGCTTGCCGTTGTCCCAAAGGATAATCGGCAGGCTCAGCCCCAGTTCCACGGCCACACCCAGTTCCTGTACGGTGTACTGGAAGCCGTAATCTCCGGCCATGGCGATCACAGGTGCGGCGCCCACACCAATCTTCCCCCCGATAGCTGCCGGCAGCGCATAACCGAGCGTTCCAAAACCGTAAGGGTGATGCCAACGCCCCGGCGCGTCCATGCTGGTGGTCTCTTTGGACACATAGGCAAATTGCGTCATATCGGAAAAGATCTGCGTACCAGCGGGCAGCGCGTCCACAACAACATCGGCAATCTCGACAATGCCGGGCCGGTCCGCACTGATTTCTGCCTTCCAGCGCTTGCGCGTTTCAGCCACCTCTGCCGCGTTCCAATCCGTTTCGCCCCCCTGCACCAGCTCCGCCAGCCCCGCCAGAAACGCTTTGGCATCGGACAGGACCGTCATATCCGGCGCTGCCATCAAATCCGCCAGCATCGGCGGATCAATATCCACCCGTACAAAAGTCCCCTTGTGCCCCAGTTCATCGCGCCACAGATCCACCTCTGCCAGTTCTGTGCCCACAGCAACCACGTAATCCGCAGTCCCTAAAATACGCGCGCTTTCCGGCTGGATCAGCCCTGCCCCGAAACACAACGGATCATCAATCGCTGCAATACCCCGTCCCGCAAAGCTGGTGAAAGACGCAGCTTTCGTCTTGGCCAGCACTTCGCGGGCCTCTGCCGCCGCATGAGCCGCACCGCCGCCAAATACAAACACTGGCCGCTTCGCAGCCGCCAGCCCCTTGGCTATGGCTTCAAGCTGCGGCGCGCCAGCCGTGGGCAGCGCAGGCGTCACTGTCTTGGGCGCGCTATATTCTGCCTCCGCACCCAGCACCGCAATCGGAACTTGAATATGCTTTGGCCGCGGCCGCGCGGTTACAAACTCGCCAAAGGCACGATCCACAAGCTGATAAGCTGCCTCGGCTGTCTTGGCCTCCTCAGACCAGTCGCACACAGTCTCTGCCGCAGCCCTCTGGTCTTTCATCTGGTGCAACTGCCCCTTCTTGGCGGCAACCTCATCCAGACAGGAGGACATCACCAGCATCGGCACACTATCGCTATAGGCCTGCCCCATGGGTGTCATGATATTGCACAACCCCGGCCCCGTAATCACATAAGCCACACCGGGCTTGCCTGTAGCCCGCGCATAGCCGTCCGCCATAAACCCTGCGCCCTGCTCGTGACGTGCCAGCACATGGGTGATACCGGCCTCTTCGATGCCACGGTACATTTCCACATTATGCACGCCCGGAATCCCGAAAATCGTGTCCACCCCACGATCTTTCAACATATGCGAGATTTGTGCGCCCAAAGGTCGTTTCATTCAGTTTCTCCAGAAATTAGCCGTAAACAGTACAAAAACCGCCATCAATTCCAAGCGCCCGACCAGCATCCCAATGGCAAGAAGCCATTTTGCAATGTCGTTAAGTTCGCTGAAGTTGCCCGACGGCCCGATATAATCCCCCAGTCCGGGCCCGACATTTGCCAACGCCGTTGCCGCGCCGGAAATGGCTGTAACCTTGTCCAGACCTGTCATCCCCAACGCCACTGACAACACTGCCAGTGAGGTAAGGAACAACATGAAGAATGCCATGACAGAAGAAATAACCTCATCCGGCACAGAGCGGCGGTTATACTTCAATACAAATACGCCATGCGGATTATGCAGCCGCTTGATCTGCACGATGATGGCTTTCACCAGAAGTTCGTAGCGGAACACCTTGATTGAACAACAGGTGGACCCCGCGCAGCCCCCCACCAGACCCATCATGAAAAACAGCATCATCGGAAAGTGTCCCCATGACTGGTAATTCACGCTGGCGTATCCCGTGCCCGAAATGATCGACGCCACATTGAACAATGCCTCACGGACAGAACGTTCGAGGTCATCATGGTTATGAACCAGCTGGTAAATCGTCAGCACCACAACCAAAAGCGCAAACAGGATCAAAAACGCCCGTATTTGCGAGTCACGGTAAAGCGGCACGGCTGTTCCTGCCACCAGTTGCACGTAGCGAACAAAAGGCAGGCTCGCCAGCATCATAAACACCGTCGCCACATATTCCGCCGGCCCCTGAAACGCCCCGAAAGAGGCGTCTTCAGTGGAAAATCCACCCGTAGACAGGGTCGTAAACGCATGCACCAGCGCATCAAACCCCGACATGCCCACCGCAAGGTAGCAGGCAAAGCAAACCACCGTCAGCACCACGTAAATCACACCGATCTGACGGGCAATCTCTGCCGCTTTGGGCAGGATTTTCCCCATGGTTTCAAACCCTTCGGACCGGAATATCTGCATCCCCCCGACCCGCAGCATGGGCAGGAACACCATCGCCACAACAATGATCCCGATGCCACCGAACCACTGCATCATCCCGCGCCACAACAATATCCCGCGTGGTAAATCGCCAAGCCCTTCAAACACCGTTGAACCGGTGGTCGTCAGCGCGGACATCGCCTCAAAAAAACCGTCAACCAGACGGGCATCGGTGGCGCCGAACCAGAACGGCAACGCCCCGAACACAGGCAGCACAACCCAAACACCAGTCGTCAGAATAAATGTCTGCTGGATCGAAAGCCCGCCGGTGGAACTGTTCGCACAGGCCAATGCCAGCGATCCCCCCGCAAGCGCTGTCAGCACGCCTGACAACCCGAACACCCACCATTCCGGACTGCCATCGAAAATGTCGATCAGCATCGGAAACACCATGGTGCATCCAAGGGCCAGAGATAAAAGGCCGATCACATAAGCGGCAGGGCGAAAATCAAACATAAACGCAGGCTTGGCGCTCTGCAGGGAAACTGTCAAGCGATCTGTCGCATTTCAAAAACGCCACCTGTTTCGCGGTCAAAGAACGTCTATCCATTTTCGTTAAATATCCGCAGGGGGAGAGGCGCAGCCTCGGGGGCAGCATGCCCCTGTCCCCCGCCCGGAGCTTCCCTGTCACCCGCGATGGATCAGGGTTTCAAACATGCGCGGATCAAGGGTGGAGGATTCAAACATTTCCCCCCGACACAATACCGAAATCGCATCATGACTGTGCAGGCTCTCCTGATGGCTTGCCACCACGCGGAAATCCCCGATACGGGCATCTTCTGCCAAAGCGCGGTAAAACAGGCGCACGGCATCTTCCACAAAGATCGGATTTGCAGCGTTCATCTCTGCAAAAGCCTGCTCGTCCTCGCGCTTGACCATCACTTGTGTCTCGGTCGGGACCGCACTGTTGCACAAGGCAACCACATCCTCGAACCACAGCACATCACCGGGCAGAACCTCTGCCGAAATCCGCGCGACCGAACGTTGGGAATGGGGGGTGGCCAGTTGCCCGCGGGTGCGACGTGCATGTTCGGACAATTCCAGCGAACAGGGACAAGTAGAGGAATACACGTAATCCAGATGCAAAATCCGCGTCTTGGTGCCATTGCGATAGGTCGATTCCAGCGCGATATCGTAATATTGATACCCTTCCAGACCAGAGCGCAGCGATTGCTTTTTCATCGGAAAAGACAGGCGCATCTGGATGCGTGCATCCAGACTGTCCAGATCGCTCACGTAGTCCCCAAGGGCCGCGTCAATCACATCAAAGCTGAACACGCTCTCTGCATGGGCATAAAAAGACCGCATGATACGGCTCATGTTTATGCCCTTCTTGTTCTCCTCCAAAGACACCGTCCCGGTGACAGAGGTTTCAAGAACCATCTCCCCTTTATCGCGGGTCAAATAGCGTAGCGGCAGACGGAAATTGGAAATTCCCACATGCTGGATCGCGGTTTTTGCCCCTTTTATAAGGCTTGCCGGACCGTTCTGCAAATCCGGCAAACCCGCAATATAGGCTTTGTCGGCAACCAGATTTTCAGGATAAACCGTTGACAGCGCGGGATAAGCATCCCCGACACCGCGGGCCAGCGCACCGGCAGCTTCCGCCGGTGCCAGATTGGCGAAGGCTGTTACTTCGTTGCCGGACGCCCAGCGCCGCAAAACTGCCAGAGCTTCGCGTGCGTCTTGTTCCGTCGGGGCCTTGCGCTTGTCCTCGGAAAGGGTTTCGGTCTCAATAGCTGGGTCATGAACGTTCATGGATCACCCCTTGGTTTAACCGCAGATGCTGTCTATATGCGCATCCTTGCCAGAAATTCCAGACAAAGTCTCCGGAAAACCGACATTTACCCCGCCAAAGCCGCCAGCATGTCTGCCAGAAGATCGTCGCGGTCTTCCAGTCCGATGGATATCCGCACCAATCCGTCCGAAATACCCAGCCCGGCCCGCTGCTCATCGCTGAGGCGCTGATGGGTTGTAGTGGCCGGATGGGTGATGATGCTTTTGGCATCGCCAAGATTGTTGGAAATCCGCACGATTTGCAGCGCATTCAGGAATTTGAACGCAGCTTCCTTGCCTCCCGCCAGTTCCAGCGAAAGCACAGTACCGCCCCGCGTCATCTGCTTTTGTGCCAGTTCCCGCTGCGGGTGATCCTTTGCAAAAGGATAGATCACCTTGGAAAGGGCTTCATGCCCGCCCAGTTTTTCAGCCAGATAGGTCGCATTTGCTGCCTGAGCCTCACAGCGCAGCGCCAGGGTTTCCAACCCTTTCAGCATCACCCAAGCGTTAAACGGACTCAGCGCCGCGCCGGTGTGTTTTAGATAGGTCTGCAAAGGCCCGCGTACGAACTCCTTCGTGCCCAGAACGATCCCCCCGAGACACCGCCCCTGCCCGTCAATGTGCTTTGTCGCGGAATAGACAACCACATCCGCACCCAATTCCAATGACCGCTGGAACACTGGTGTCGCGAATACATTATCCACCACCACAACTGCACCCGCAGCATGGGCAATCTCGCTTACTCCTGCAATGTCAATGACTTCCAGCGTCGGATTGGAAATCGCCTCAAGGAAACAAACTTTGGTATCAGGCCGCACCGCCTCGCGCCATGCGTCCAGATCTGTGCCATCCACCAGTGTGACTTCTACACCGAATTTCGGCAGGATTTCTTCGACAATGAACAGACAGGAGCCGAACAGCGCACGGGCCGCCACAACATGATCGCCCGCCTTGACCAGCGACATCAGCGCCCCGTTCACCGCCGCCATGCCCGACGCCGTTGCGAAAGCGTCTTCCGCCCCTTCAATCGCCGCCATCCGCTCTTCGAACATGGCCACAGTCGGGTTGCCATAACGGGCGTAGATGAATTCCTCTTCACCCGCCTCGATAAACCGCGCTTCTGCCTGTTCTGCACTGTCGTACAAAAACCCCTGCGTCATAAAGATCGCTTCAGAAAGCTCCCCGAATTGGGACCGTTTCGTTCCGGCATGTACTGCCTTGGTGCTTGGCTTCCAGTTGTCCATCAACATCATCCTTCTTGCGGGCTGCATAAGGGGTCAGCCCAAGAAAAAACCCCAACCGTAACGACGATCGGGGTGCAACTTCTTAGACCTCGACCTTTTAGTGGAAAGATTAACGTGGCCCACAATCCGGTTACAAATCGCCACGGATTTTCCATACGCCAGCGACAAAAGCCGGTCAATGGCTGAACAACACTAGGAGAATGCAAAAAATCGCCGCACCACGGGATTGTGAACCGACGAACTGCCCGCTTTCCCGAAATTCGCACGAATGTTCTCTTGCACGATAATGTCCTGCATATCACTCTGCCCCCAAAGGAGAACCCTAATGCAAGACCCGATAGACCTTTACTACTGGCCCACCCCGAACGGATGGAAAATCTCCATCGCCTTGGAAGAATTCGGCCTGCCCTATAACACCCACCTTATCAATATTGGCAAAGGCGACCAGTTCGCGCCGGATTTCCTGAAAATCGCCCCCAACAACCGTATGCCGGCCATTACCGATCCGGACGGGCCGGACGGTTCGCCAATATCCATCTTTGAAAGCGGCGCGATCCTGCAATATCTGGCCCGCAAAACCGGCAGGTTCTGCGGCGAAACCGAACGCCAGCGCATCGAGGTAGACCAGTGGCTGATGTGGCAGATGGGCGGCGTTGGCCCTATGGCCGGACAATGCCACCACTTCATAAAATACGCGCCCCACATGGACCCGCCACAGGACATTCCTTACGCCAAAGACCGTTACCGCGCAGAAACTGCCCGTCTTTACGGAGTGCTCGACCGCCGCCTGGAAGGGCGTGATTTCGTCTGCGACAGTTTCTCGATTGCCGATATGGCAATCTGGCCCTGGGCAAGCCTTTGGGAAGGTCAGGAACAAACTCTGGAAGACAAACCCAACCTCGCCGCGTGGCTGGCACGCTGCGCCGATCGCGAAGGCGTACAAAAAGGTCGCGCCCATTACGCAGAACTGCGCTCTGACAACCGCGGTAAGGAAGCTCAGAACAACCTGTTCAAACGCTAAAGACACAAAAGCCAACCGGATTTTCAGCCGGTTGGCTTTGCTTTAGCCCTAGTATGGCCTGCTTCAGGACTTCAGTTTTTCCATCATGAACTGCAAGGCCAGCCCCAAACCGTCCGGCGCGATACCATGCGCAGTGCCTTTGGACACATGGGTGTAAACCTCAAACCCTGCCCCGCTCAGCGCCTCAGCCGCTTCGGGCATGGAACTTGGCGGCACCACATCATCCATATCCCCGTGAACCAGCAGTACAGGCGGTTTGTTTACCACTTCGCCAATCGCTTCGGGTGCCAGCAACCGTCCTGAAAATCCGACAATCCCTGCCAGTTTATCCGACAAACGCGGCCCCACATGCAGGCTCATCATCGTACCTTGGGAAAAGCCCACCAGAACCGTTTGCGCCGCAGTCACGCCTTCGGCTTTCATCGTTTCAACCAGCCAGTCCCCCAGCAGCGCCACCGCTTCTTCCATACCGGCCCGCGCGGCTTCTTCTGTAGAACCATCCATGCGCGGGATCGGGAACCATTCAAACCCCATCGGGTTCATCTTGCAGCGGTTCGGTGCATCCGGCGCATAAAAGACCGTATCCGGCATATGTTCCGCCAAAGGATCGGCCAGTGAAATCAGGTCATTCCCATCCGCTCCGTAGCCGTGCACAAAAATCACCAGTGATTTCGTGTCACCGGATTTCGCAGCCCGTCTGTGGCTTTCCAACAGCGCCATTATCGTATTCCTTCTCTCTTCTTCGCCACGCGGTAATACGCCCACAACAGCCGCGCCGCAACCGCCCGCCACGGCGACCACTCTGTTGCCATCGCTGCCATTGCCTTTTCGGACGGCCGCGTTTCAAGATCAAACAGCAGTTTTGCCGCCTCCTGCAAGGCCAGATCACCGCTCGGAAAAACATCCGCGCGCCCCAGAGATGTCAGCGCATAAACCTCTGCCGTCCAGCGCCCGATCCCCGTGATCCGGCACAATGCAGCAATCACATCCGCATCAACAACACCGCGCAACGCACTGTAATCTAGTTCACTTTCCGCCAATGCACGAGTGTATCTCAGCTTGGGACGTGACAATCCACAGCCAAGGATATCTGCATCACTCGCTGCCAGAACCCTGTCCCTCTGGTGCAATCCGGCCGCCTCCAGCCGTGTCCAGATCGCACTGGCCGAAGCGGTAGACACCTGCTGCCCGATTATAGCACTTAACAAGGCTTCGAACCCGTCACCATTGCGGCGCAGCGGCAACGGCCCGGTCTGCTCCAGCGCCGCGCGGAAACGTTCATTCCTCGCGGCAAGCCACGCAGCCCCTTCAGCCACATCGGCGTCCGTCTCGATAATCCGCCCGATGCTCACCCTTGATCCGCCAGCCACGTCAGACAATCCCCAACGTTTCGCACTACTGGCGCATCGGGCAATGCGGGACGGCGCTGCATCACCACTGGCAGACCCAACTGCCGCGCCGCATCCAGCTTGCTGCGCGACCGCGCGCCCCCTGCATTCTTGACCACCAGCCAATCCACCGCTTCCCCCTTGAAAAACGCCACTTCCTCTTCGATTGAAAACGGGGGACGCCCGACTACAAACTGCCCGCCCGCGAAGGGAAAATCCCGCTGCGGCGGATCAATTACACGGCACAGCAGCCGTCGTCCGGTCATATTCGCAAATTGTTCCAGCGTCTGACGCCCTGTCCCCAGAAACACGGTGCAGCCTTCCGGAATAATCCCCGCCACCGCGTCAAATTCATCCACAAACCGCCAGTCATCTCCGGCTTCCGGTGTCCAACCCTCCCGTTGCAGGATGACATGGGCCACGCCGGCCACTGTCGCAGCCTCCGCCGCTTGTCGCGTCATCTGGGCGGCAAATGGATGGGTGGCATCAATTAAAACGTCTATCCGCGCGGCCCGCAAATACGCAACCAGCCCGTCAACACCGCCAAAGCCGCCAACTCTAGTCGCACAACCCAGATCAACCGGTTCTCGTGTCACCCCCGCCAGAGAGGCCGTCACCTCGATGCCCACAGGCATCACCCCGATCAACTCCCGCGCCTGAGAGGTTCCTGCCAGCACAAGCACCCGCTTCATGCAGCCCGCCCCAATATGGCACCGGCCCGATCAATCACCACAACGTCAATCATAACATCCGCCCCGCGCAGTTGCGCCACCGCCTGCTGTTGCGCCAGTCGTGCAATTTCCTCGGCAAGCTTTGGCCCCGCAATCGTTACCGCCTCCAAAGCCGTATTCGCACCTGAAACATCCCGAAGCCCCAACCGCTGTGCCACTACATTCAGCGCCTCGAAATCCACCTGCGAACGGGAGGAATGCAAATCCACCGCCCCCTGCGCCAGCTTGGTAATCTTGCCGATACCGCCGCCAATCGTCATTCGTGGCACCGGATTCTTTGCCAGGTATTTCAACAAACCGCCGCTGAAATCCCCCATGTCGAGCATGGCATGATCCGGTAAACCGTAAAGCGCCTGCACCACCCTCTCGGACGTTGCCCCGGTACAACCCGCCACATGGCTCTGCCCGCCCGCACGGGCCACATCGACGCCGCGATGAATAGACGCAATCCAAGCCGAACAGGAAAACGGCCGCACCACGCCGGTCGTCCCCAATATCGACAAACCACCCTTGATGCCCAACCTCGGGTTCCAAGTCTTCAGCGCAATTTCCGCCCCGCCCGGAATAGAAACCTCGATCACCACATCACCACGCCGCCCGAATTTACGCGCCAGCGCCTCCACTTCTGCACACATCATCTGGCGCGGCACCGGATTGATTGCAGGCTCTCCGACCCCGATCGGCAATCCGGGCTTGGTCACAGTGCCAACCCCCTCACCCGCTTTGAAAACAACGCCGCCATCCGAAGCAGACACCCGTGCAATAACGAGCGCACCGTGGGTCACATCCGGATCATCCCCCGCATCCTTCGTAATGCCCACCTCGGCCCAGCCGTCCCCCTGTTCCTGATGGGCCAGCGGAAACACCGGCGTTTCGCCGCGCGGCAAGGTAATACCGATCTCCTTGGGAAACCCGTCCCCCCACAGCGCCAACAATGCCGCTTTTACAGCGGCTGTTGCACAGGCACCTGTGGTCCAGCCACGGCGCAATTCGGATACAGGTTTACGAGCCATCTGATACAGGTAAAACCCGCCCCCAGCTTTTGCAATTGATTAAACGCGCGGCTTCAATGTTCCACAAATACTCGTCCCACCCCGCTATTTCGCATTTTCCGCTATTTCAGTCGCAACCCGCCTTGCGAGACAACGCCCTTCGGGTCCATAACCCGAACATGACATCGATTCCTCTTCCCACGGGCGACTGGCCCGCATTGGACCCCGGTTGGGTCTGGCTCTGCGGCGCGGGTCCGGGCGATCCGGGCCTGCTGACACTCCATGCGCTCAACGCGCTGCAACAGGCCGATGTCATCGTCTATGATGCACTGGTGGATCAACGGATTCTCGACTGGGCCAAACCGGACGCCACGTTGGAATATGCGGGCAAACGGGGCGGCAAACCCTCCGCCAAACAGCGGGACATTTCCCTGCGTCTGGTAGAACTCGCCCAATCGGGCAAACGCGTGTTGCGTCTGAAAGGCGGCGATCCCTTTGTCTTCGGACGTGGCGGCGAAGAAGGCCAGACCCTTGTCCAGAACGGCGTCCCGATCCGCATCATCCCGGGTATTTCTGCCGGTATCGGCGGTCTCGCCTATGCCGGCATCCCTGTCACCCACCGCGATGTAAACCAGTCTGTGACGTTTGTGACCGGACATGACCAGTCCGGTGAAACGCCTTCGTCACTGAACTGGCAGGCGATTTCCCAAGGCTCGCAGGTGCTGGTGATCTACATGGGGATGAAACACATCGCCCCCATCGCCGCAGAACTGCTCGCCGCTGGTCGCCCCGCGTCAGAGCCTTGCGCCGTGGTCACAAACGCCACCACGCCCGAACAACAGGTGCTCGAATCCACCCTTGGCACACTGACTGACGATCTCGCCGCCTCCGGCCTGACGCCTCCTGCAATCATCTGCGTCGGACGCTCTGTACTGATGCGCCAGACGCTCGACTGGATGGCGATGGCCAAAGGCGAAGCGCCCCGCAACACCGATCCCCTAGGCAGAGGCCGCCCCGCCGAGGCTTCCTGATGGGCGGTCTCATCCTGTCCGCGCCCGGATCGGCCAGCGGCAAGACCACGCTCACCTTGGGCATCCTGCGGGCGCTGAAACAGCGGGGCGTTGCTGTCCGCTCGGCCAAATCCGGCCCCGATTACATCGACCCGCGCTTTCACGCCGCCGCCAGCGGTGCAGATTGTCTCAATCTCGATGCATGGGCGATGACAGCAGATCGCATACGCAACCTCGCCGCCGGTCCTGACACGCTCCTGATTGAAGGGGCAATGGGCCTGTTTGACGGTGCGCCGCCGGACGGAAAAGGAGCCGTGGCCGATCTTGCCCGCATCCTGAACCTGCCGGTTGTGCTAATCCTCGATGTCTCCCATCAGGCCCAATCTGTCGCTGCCGTAGCCAAAGGGTTCGCCACGCTGGACCCCGACGTCGGCATTGCAGGTATCATCCTGAACAAAGTCGGCTCCCCCCGCCATGAACGGATGTTGCGACTTGCTCTCGCGCCTTTGGGCATACCGGTGCTCGGCGCGGTCCACCGGATGGGAAGCCTGCAAACCCCTTCGCGTCACCTCGGGCTGGTGCAGGCCGAGGAACACCCCGATCTCGAAGTTTTTCTGGATCAGGCTGCAGCAGTCGTGGCAGGGTCCATCGATCTGGAGAGCTTGCTGGACCTGACCGCCCCCCTGCAAATGCCGCAATCCACCGCCACCGGCCTGCCGCCACCGGCCCAGCGGATCGCCGTCGCCGCCGATACCGCCTTTGCCTTTGCCTATCCCCATCTGTTGCAGGACTGGCGCAATCAGGGTGCCGAACTCTCTTTCTTCTCCCCCCTCGCCGATGAAGCCCCGCCAGAATGCGATCTGGTCTTTCTGCCCGGCGGCTATCCGGAACTCCATGCAGGAAAACTGGCTGCCAACACCAGATTCATGACCGGCTTGCGCAAATCCCCTGCGATCTATGGCGAGTGTGGCGGCTATATGGTGCTTGGTGACGGGTTGGTTGATGCCTCGGGCACCCGTCACCGCATGGCCGGCTTGCTCGGGCTGGAAACCAGCTTTGCCAGCCGCAAACTGCACCTTGGCTATCGCAATCTGTCGCCTTGTGGCGGCCTGTGGGACTCCCCGCTCAAAGCCCATGAGTTTCACTACGCCACAACCCTGAAAGCGACAGGAGACCCGCTGTTCAGCGCAACCGATGCGGAAGGCACAGCCCTGCCCCCCATGGGCCTGCGCGCAGGAACCATCTCGGGCTCCTTTGCCCATGTCATTGATCGCGCTGCGTCTTAAGGCAAACTGCACCACAGGTTAACTATCTGCTTGGCTTCCTATTGAAAGCAAGCTACCGCTTTGCCCATGACAGATTCCATGACCTCATTCGCCAAACGCAACGTACTCATCCTGATTATTGCACAAGCGGTTCTTGGCGCACAAATGCCCCTCCTGTTTACGTTTTCCGGGCTGGCAGGGCAGAAACTTGCCTCCAATATCTGCTTTGCCACCCTGCCGATTTCAATGATCGTATTCGGCTCGATGACTACGGCACCATGGCTGTCCCAATTCATGCAACGCTTCGGGCGGACGGCAGGGTTCCTGCTCGGTGCCACTGGCGGCGCCGCGGGCGCTCTGATCTGCGCCTATGCGATTTACGTCAGCTCCTTTGCTTGGCTGCTGGCAGGCTCCTATCTCACCGGCATCTACATGTCCGCCCACGGGTTTTACCGCTTCGCAGCAACCGATCTGGCCTCGGATGATTACCGGCCCAAAGCGATCTCATACGTCATGGCCGCAGGCTTGCTATCTGCCGTGATCGGCCCGCAACTGGGTGCCGCCAGCTTTGAGGCGATGGCCATTCCTTTCCTTGGTGTTTATGCCGCAGCTTTCGCGCTCAACTGCGTCGGTTTTCTGATCTTTCCCTTCCTCAAATCCTCGCCAGTGACGGTGGACAAAGACCAACCCTACGGCGGCCGGAGCCGGATGGAACTGTTGAAAAACCCGCGGATCGCGACCGCAATCATCTGTGCGATGGTCTCCTATGCACTGATGAATCTGGTGATGACCTCCACCCCCCTCGCGGTGGTCGGCTGCGGCTTTACAGAAGGGGATGCGGGCAACATCGTCACTGCACACGTCTTCGCCATGTTCGCTCCAAGCTTCTTTACCGGCCACCTGATCGCCCGTTTCGGCGTCGAAAAGATCATGGGCACCGGCCTGTTTATCCTGATGTGCGCCGGCCTTGTGGCACTGGCAGGCGTCCAGCTCAGCAACTTCTTCATCGCCCTCGCACTGCTTGGCATCGGCTGGAACTTCGGCTTTATTGGCGCCACCGCCATGCTCGCCACCTCTCACACCCCCGAAGAACGGGGCAAAGCGCAGGGCATGAACGACTTTCTGGTCTTTGGTATGGTCACAGTGGCGTCGCTGGCATCTGGCGGTTTGATGAACTGCTCGGGCGGCAGTGTCATTCAGGGCTGGAACGCCGTGAACCTTGCGATGATCCCCTTCCTGATGCTGGCGTTCGGGGCGCTCGTCTGGCTCGCCATGTTTAAGCGCAAGGAAGCTTAAAACAGGCTTCAATGTTCCCTAAATACTCAGAACCCGCCGGTTGCGGCCAGTCCCATCAGTCGCAGCCGTTTCCCCGCATCCGAGCGGCCAAGCATTCCTGCCCCCACCAAAACCGGCTCACGGACCGCCTGACGCAAGACCCCGTGCGCCAGCCAACCGGAACGAAGCGCCGCACGTTTCGGCCGCGCCACGGTCTTAAGCTCGCGCCGCGCCGCCTCTAACTGCTCTAACGCTGTGGCAGCAAACGCGGTTACGCCCTGCGCGGTTCCGTCCACCAGAGGATAGCGGTTTGACGCCTCCAGCGCTGGCACAGCTTCCAACAGGGCCGCAGCGCCGCAGCCCGTACCATAACGATGCGCCGCTTCCAGCGTTTCTTCATCTAATGACCCGCCGTCGACCGCCTGAACGCCGAGCGCCATCAAACCGCCCGCTGTGTCCGCCAAATAGGCCCAAAGCGCCGCATCATCTGCGTGCGGCTCTTTATAAATGTCCCAGCGCCGCGCGGCGATCAATGCATCAAATCGCGCGCGGGGCAGTTGCTTTCGCGCCGCAAGTTCTGCCAGTGGCGTCACAACCTGATGTCTGCGCACTGTCGCGCCGGTAAAAATCTCTTCCACCGCATCAATCCACCATTGCAGGCGCATTTCCGCAATCATCGGCTCTTCTGTCACCCAAGGCGCACGGGACACTTCGACGTTGAAGGCGTAAAGCACCATAAGCGCATCCCGATCCGCACCGCTGGCTGTCATGGCAGAGAGAAACCGCATCGGATCGCCCGAGTGAACGGTCTGTGCGCAACTGGCAATGTCGTCTTGCAGGCTCATTTAATATTCCTGATAAATTCGGCGGTTTTCGCAATGGCGTCCGGCTGGCGGATCACATCCAGATGCCCGACCCCCTGCAATATCTGGTAGTGCCCCTTGGGATTGGCCCCCGACAGCACCGCTTCGTATTGATCTGCTCTGAAGGCTTCATCCTGTGCCCCTGCAATCAACAGAAACTCCGGCAGGGCCGCCACATCCGCAAGGTAATCGGAACGGGGCGCATAAGACGTGTTCAGACGGTAGGAGTACGCCCCTGTCATGGTTTCCGACAGCGGCCCTTCCGGCAGGTTGAAGGTGATCGCTGTCATCCCGTTTAACCCCGTAATCCCCACAGCGTTCAACATGCTCAGACCAATCACACGGCGGGTCAACACCTGCGCCCAACCACCGGAATTTTCCCGCATGGTTGGCGCGTTATATTTGAGATAAGGCGCGAACAAAACCGCCCCGTCGAGTGTGTCTCCATGCGGTCCACCGGCATAACGCACCACCAGTCCTCCGCCGGAGGAATGCCCGATCAACACCAGTTTCTGTCCGTCCTGACGATAGGTTTCCACCAGATCCGCCAGATCATCTTCCAACTGCCCGATGTAGGCCACATCGCCATTGGGCGGCGGGTTGACGCCATGTCCGCGAAGGTCCGGCACCAGCACCTGTGCGCCCGTCAGCGCAGACACTTCTGCCGCCAGCCCGTCGTATGCGGCACCATGTGCGCCCGAGCCGTGTACCAGCACCACCAAGGGGTTAAGCCCGCCCTCTGCGTCCGACCGGCCATGCACCCGCACCGCCAGTTCTGCCCCGTCCCGCGCCGTGTATCGCACAGGCTCTACCGCATCGCCGCCAACCTGCAATTTGTCAAAATCGAGCCCCGCCCCCGTCGCGGGCGAAGGCCGCTGTGACAGGATCAATCCACCCGCAATCAGCAGGTAAATCGCAGCCGAGACCAGCGCTAAGCGCACCAACGTCAAAAGCACGTCCATTCCAGACTTCTCCTCTGTCCCACGCCTTGCAGCAGCAGCCTAAACAGGCACCGCACCGTCCCGCAGCAGTTTCCAATTGATCGCATCCACCAGCGCCTCGAAACTTGCATCTACAATATTGGCCGACACCCCGACCGTAGACCAGCGGCGGCCTTCGCCATCCTCGGAATCGATCACCACACGGGTCACAGCCTCGGTGCCACCATTGGTGATCCGCACCTTGAAATCCACCAGATGCATATCGTCAATGATCGCCTGATAGGGGCCGAGATCCCGCTCCAGCGCCCTCCACAGGGCGTTCACCGGACCTTGGTCGTTGCCTGTTTCATCCATAGACTCACTGGCCGATAGGTGTTTCTGCCCGCCGATATTCACTGCGACCACAGCTTCAGAGAGTGTCTTACGCTCCTGCCCCGGTGCCTTGGCCCGCTCTACCGTCACACGGTAGCGCATGATTTCAAAAAACCGTGGCAGGATACCAAGCACCCGACGGGCAAGGATTTCAAATGAGGCTTGCGCACTGTCATAGGCATAGCCCTGATCCTCGCGGCGTTTGATCTCGTCAAGGATTTCCAGCATCTGCGCCCCTTCCGGCGCGGCAATCCCCGCATCCTTCAGCCGTTTGCGCAGGTTGCTTTGGCCCGCTTGGTTGGACATGGGAATAATCCGCTGGTTGCCCACCAGCGCAGGATTCACATGCTCATAGGTTGTCGGATCTTTCAGGATCGCACTGGCGTGAAGCCCCGCCTTGTGGGCAAAAGCACTCGCCCCCACATAAGCAGCCCATTTATGGGAGACACGGTTGAGAATATCGTCCAGCATGCGGCTCAACTGGGTCAGAGTCTTCAACCCCGCAGCGGAAACGCCGGTTTCGAACCGGCTGGCGTAAGGCTCCTTCAACAGCAACGTCGGGATCAGGGCTGTCAGGTTGGCATTGCCGCAGCGTTCGCCCAACCCGTTCAGCGTGCCCTGAATCTGGCGCGCCCCCGCATCCACTGCCGCCAGCGTATTGGCCACAGCCATTTCCGTGTCGTTATGGGTGTGAATTCCCAGATGATCCCCCGGAATACCGGCTGCGATCACAGCTTTGGTAGCGTTGCGCACTTCATCCGGCAGGGCGCCACCATTGGTGTCACACAGAACAATCCAGCGCGCGCCTGCATCATAAGCCGCTTTCGCCGCCGCTATGGTATAGTCGGGGTTTGCCTTATACCCGTCAAAGAAATGCTCGCAGTCAAACAGCGCTTCCCGCCCCAGCGCCACAATATGGCTGATGCTTTCCCGAATATTGCCGAGGTTTTCGTCAAGCGAGATGCCCAAAGCCTTGGTCACATGGAAATCATGGGTCTTTCCCACCAGACACACCGCAGGCGTATTGGCGTTCATCACCGCTGCCAGAACCTCGTCATTCGCGGCAGAACGGCCGGAGCGTTTTGTCATCCCGAAAGCAGTAAACACCGAAGTGGAAAGCTTGGGGGCCGCATCAAAGAAATCGCTGTCCGTGGGATTGGCACCGGGCCAGCCGCCTTCGACATAGTCAATCCCGAGCCTGTCGAGAGCCGTGGCAATGCGGGTTTTGTCTTCAGCCGTGAAATCCACCCCTTGCGTCTGTTGCCCGTCCCGCAAAGTCGTGTCGTAAAGGTAAAGGCGCTCTTTAGTCATAGTGCCACCTCATACTTGAATCTTGGCCGTGCACCGCACGGCCTGCGCCGACCTCCCCCATGGGAGGCGCATTCGCGCCGCCCGAGGTCTGCGCTGGCCTGTGTTGCAAAAACCTTCATCACACCAGCCCTTCCAGTTTAGAGGCGTCAAAGCCCACAGCCGGTTCCAGTGAGACACCCTCTTTTGACATGCGCACGCTGACCCCTGCTTCGGTCAATGCGGATTTCAGGGCGTCCACCTCTGCAAAATCCTTGGTTTCCATCGCCTTCGACCGCAACACGGTCATTTTCGCCTCCAGCGTGCCAAGCAAAGGATCGCGGTCACTGGCCCAGTCCGGAATTTCGCCATTTAGAAGACCAAGCACCGACAGGCCCCACCTCAAAGAGGCTACATCATCCGCATGGGACAGCTGGTGCATCTCGGCTAACGCCCCCGCAGTGTTAAGATCATCCGCCAAAGCATCCAGAACCGTTTGGTTCGGCTTTGCATTGTCCACAGCTTGTGCTGCCTGCGCATACCACTTCCGCAAGGTCGCTTCAGCCTCTTTCGCCTTTTTATCCGTCCAGTCCATCGGCTTGCGGTAGTGCGTGCTCAGATAGACAAAGCGGATTACCTCGCCCGGATAGCCCTGATCAATCAGTTCCCGCACGCTAAAGAAATTGCCCAGGGATTTGGACATTTTCTTGCCCTCCACCTGCAACATTTCATTGTGCATCCAGACCTGCGCAAAATCATCCTCCGACCCGCAGGCACAGCTTTGCGCCTTTTCGTTCTCGTGGTGAGGAAAGGCCAGATCCAGCCCGCCGCCGTGAATATCAAACCGCTTGCCAAACAGCGCGTCCGACATGGCCGAACATTCAATATGCCACCCCGGACGGCCATAGCCCCAAGGACTCTCCCATCCCGGCGTTGCCGCATCGGACGGTTTCCACAGCACAAAATCCATCGGATTGCGCTTGTAAGGCGCAACTTCGACCCGCGCCCCTGCGATCATGTCATCCACCGAACGTCCCGACAAAGAGCCGTAATTCTTGTAAGACTCCACCGCGAACAGCACATGGCCTTCTGCCGCATAGGCATGCCCCGCGTCGATCAGACCTTCGATCATCGTGATCATTTCAGGAATATATTCCGTCGCCCGTGGCGCGTGATCCGGTTCCAGATTGCCAAGCGCCCCCATATCCTCCAGATACCAGCCGATGGTCTCATCCGTGATCTCGCGGATAGAGCGCCCTGTTTCGGCTGCACGGGCGTTGATCTTGTCATCCACATCCGTGAAGTTCCGCGCATAGGTCACATGATCCTTGCCATATACATGCTGCAGCAGGCGGTAGAGCACATCAAACGCAATAACCGGCCGCGCATTGCCGATATGGGCGCGGTCATAGACCGTCGGTCCGCAGACATACATCCGCACGTCATCGGCTTTGAGAGGCGTGAACACCTCTTTTTTGCGGGTTTTAGTGTTATAGAGTTTGATCGTCGTCATAGGTCGTCCTTGCGCGCGCAGAGCAGTCTTGCGGCGGACCTAGCATTTCAAATCACTTTTAGGAATAGAGAAGCCGCCCGCCTGACACTGTCAGCGGATAATACAAATGCAGCAGATAATGCTCTGGTCTCTCATAGGGCGACCATACTGCGCCCCGCGCGGAAGGCAAGAACAGATTCGATGCCCTATTACGCGCTGCCGCCGCATAGACGCTGCTCGTGCGGCCTGTTAGGTTGGGCCAGCTTCAAAAAGGAAAAAAAATGCGGCCCCTGAATAAAGACAAAATCGTCGATCTCGCCAACAGCTATGCCAAGGCTTGGACCTCTCACGACGGCGCGGCTGTTGCCGGCCATTTCACACCCGAGGGCGGGATATCGATAAACGGCGGTGCAGTTGCAAAGGGGACAGAGGCAATCTCAGGAGCAACCCGCAAGCTGTTCGAAACCTTTGCGGACCTGCATATGATGTGCGACGACATCCGTATTTCTGGGCATAATGCCGTGGTGACATGGACATTCTACGGCCATCACGCCGACAACGCGAAATTCGCCAAAATCAGCGGCTGGGAGGAATGGACACTGACAGAGGATTTGAAGATCGCGCAATCCCGACGCTGGTTCGATCCGGCAGATTACGCAGAACAATGCGGTGTTGATGCCGCGCAGATCCACTAAAAAAACAGGGAGGGTTTCACATGACAAAGGACATCGGCGCCGCGTTCCGCGCACTCCACCAGCCGGGAAACCCTTTTATTCTGGCCAATGCATGGGACGCGGGAAGCGCTAAAATGCTGGCAGCGCTCGGCGCGCAGGCGCTGGCAACCACCTCTGCCGGTCATGCCTTTACCCTCGGGCGGCCCGATATGGGGCGCGTTACGCGGGATGAGGCCCTGTCCCATGCACAGGATATTGTGGCCGCTACGAACCTGCCGGTTTCGGGTGATCTGGAGAACGGCTATGGCAGCGCGCCGGAAACAGTGGCCGAAACGGTACGCATGGCGGCTGAAGCCGGTCTGGCAGGCTGTTCGATCGAAGATACCGCCCTGCCCGATGCCACCCCGTACGGTTTTGAACTGGCGGTTGAACGCATCAAGGCGGCTGCCGCCGCGGCCCGCGCTCTCCCCCATGATTTTGTTCTGGTAGCCCGCGCGGATGGCATCCTGAACAGGCAGTATGATATCGAAGAAGCCTTGCGCCGCCTGCACGCTTTTGTGGAAGCGGGAGCAGATTGTCTTTATGCACCGATCCCGCGGGAGACTGCCGATCTTGCACGGATCTGCCGCGAAATCCCTGCCCCGATCAACGCATTGGCCTCAGGGCCGAAATATACCGCGCTGACCCGTGCGGATTATGCCAAGATGGGCGTCGCGCGGATTTCACTCGGCTCCGCACTGGCCCGTGTGACCCATCAGGCGATTCTGGATGCCGCAAAACCGTTCCTGCAGGACGGGGATTTCAGTGCACTGTCCCATGCGGCAAACGGTTCCGAGATCGACGGGATGCTCGGTAGTTAGCGCATTTCAGGCCGCTGAACGTGTATAGGCCGAGCCGAAGTGGAACGGATTGTTCCCGCGGCGAATCCGCACGTTGGCGCCGTTGCAGGCAGCGTAGGTTTTGGCGAACTTATCGCGCCGGTATTCGAGCATCTTCGAGGCTCCTTATCAGGAAAGGATCTTGCAGGTGCATATGCAGCGGGCATCCGAAAGTGCCTCCGGACGCCACAAGGGACAGAAAACCGCGATTTACCTAAAATCCGGTTAACGCTGAAGCTTCATTTAAGAAGCTTCATTTATGACGCTTCATATTTGCAGGGTCTTAATCGGGATACACACCGCGTGCCCCCGCGTTCGTACATTCGCAGGCAGGACAATCACCCCCTTGCCAGCCTCCCTTCCAACCGCTAGCATGTACTTAACACGTTAGCGAGATGACACGATGAAATATTCCGACTACGCCAAATGGACCAACCGCGCGACCCGCTGGATCGAAGACCATTTCGCCACGCTGCGGGACAAACCCGTCCGCGCGCAAACCGCGCCGGGTGAAATCGCAGCACGCCTTCCCGCCACACCGCCCGAACAGGCGACAGATATGGAAGCCATTATCGCGGATTTTGAACGGATTGTGCCGGATGGAATTACCCATTGGCAACATCCGCGCTTTTTCGCGTATTTCCCGTCGAACGCCGCACCTGCCTCCATGATTGCAGAGCAATTGACCAATGCCATAGCCTCCCAATGCATGCTCTGGCAGACTTCTCCGGCGGCCACCGAAATCGAAGAAGTCATGATCGACTGGCTGCGTCAGGCCATGGGGCTGCCAGAGCCGTTCAAAGGCGTCATTCAGGACAGCGCCAGCAGCGCCACACTCTCTGCTGTTCTGACGATGCGGGAACGGGCCACCGGGTTCACCGGTAACGATCAGGGCCTGTCCGGTCAGGGCCGCCTTCGGATCTACTGCTCTGCACAGGTACACAGTTCTGTAGACAAAGCCTGCTGGGTCGCAGGTATCGGTCAGGAAAATCTGGTCAAGATCCCCACCAACGCGGACTATCAAATGGACCCGGAAGCGTTGCAAGCTGCAATCTCGGCCGACCGTGCAGCCGGCCATGTACCTGCTGGGCTGGTCCTGTGCACCGGCGGCACTTCCATCGGTGCCTGTGATGACCTGCCTCCGCTGATCAAAATCGCTAAGGCCGAAGATCTTTATACCCATCTGGATGCTGCATGGGCCGGTTCTGCCATGATCTGTCCCGAATTCCGCCCGCTCTGGGCCGGCGCCGAAGACTGCGACAGCATCGTTTTCAATCCTCACAAATGGCTGGGCGCGAACTTCGACTGTTCCATCCAGTTCCTGCGGGACGCGGACATCCAGCGCCGCACTATGGGCCTGCGCCCCTCCTATCTGGAAACGCCCCAAGCGCAGGAGATCACGAATTTCAACGAATGGACTGTGCCGCTTGGCCGTCGCTTCCGTGCGTTAAAGCTCTGGTTCCTGATCCGCGCTTACGGGCTGGAAGGCTTGCGTAGCCGCATCCGCAACCATGTGGCCTGGACGAAAGAGCTGGAATCCAAACTGCGCGCGCATCCAGACTTCACAATCACCACAGACAGCAGACTCGCCCTCTTTACCTTCCAGTTCACGCCCGAGGGCAAGGACGCAGACGCGGCTTCGGCAGATCTGTTGCAGCGGATCAATGATGACGGCCGCATCTATCTGACCCAAACCCTGCATGACGGGCGCTACGTCATCCGGTTCACCGCCGGGCAGTTCGATTGTACCCGCGACGACGTGATGACAGCCTACGACGTGATTACCGAACTGGCAGCTTCGACCTAAAGGCACAAGGCGGGCTCTCCCCGAGCCCGTCCAACTCCCGAAAACGACGTTTTTGACGCGAACAGACAAGCCTGCCCGCTTTTTGCGGCGCAGGCTTGAACCAGTTCGGGAGAGTTGCCGCCATGATCGACCTTGATTGGATGACAGCATTGATTTCACGCACCATAGGTGCGGATCGCGGTCGCGCGGCGCGAGGATCGCCACGGGAATACAGCCGCTAGAACCCGATCCGAAGCTTTCAAGGCAAATACCCTATGTCAGATACACAATCCCGTCGTTCAGGAGGCCGCGCCGCACGTCAGGCCCTGCGCGCGGCCCCTCTTACTGATGCCATCCGTCCGGTCCGCGCCGGTATGGAAGGTGGCAGATACAAACCCCTTTCCGAAGCCGCTGAAAAGCGCATTTATCAGGCCGCACTCGACGCGATGGAACAGATCGGCTTTGCCGACGCACCGCCTTCGGGCGTGGAAATCCTGACCAAAGCTGGCGCCATTTTGGGCGATGACGGGCGCATCCGCTTCCCCCCTGCGCTGGTGGAAGACATGCTCGCCAAAGCCAACCGCACTGTCACATTGCACGGGCGCGATCCGAAACACGATATGATCCTGTCGGGCAACCGCGTTCATTACGGCACCGCAGGCGCTGCAGTGCATCTGGTGGATGTAGAAAACAACGACTACCGCGAATGCACCGTGCAGGATCTTTATGATGCGGCGCGGATTGTCGACCGGCTCGACAACGTCCACTTTCTGCAACGCCCGATGGTATGTCGCGACATTCCCGACAATTATGAAATGGACCTGAACACGATCTATGCCTGCTGTTCGGGCACGACGAAACACGTTGGCACCTCATTCACCGAGCCTTCCTTCATGAAGGGCGCCTTCGAGCTGATTTATGAAATAGCCGGAGGCGAGGACGCCTTTCGTGCCCGACCCTTCATCTCAAACTCCAACTGTTTCGTCGTTCCACCGATGAAATTCGCAACGGAATCCTGTGAGGTGATGGAACACTGTGTGCGCGGCGGAATGCCGGTGCTGTTGCTTTCAGCAGGTCAGGCAGGGGCCACCGCCCCCGCCCCGATCGCGGGCGCCATTGTGCAGGCGGTGGCGGAATGTCTGGCCGGTATGGTCTATGTCAACGCTATGGCACCGGGACATCCCACGGTCTTTGGCACATGGCCGTTCGTGTCAGACCTGCGCACCGGCGCCATGTCGGGCGGCTCCGGCGAGCAAGCCCTGCTGACCGCGGCCTGCGCGCAGATGCACCACTTCCTCGGCTTGCCCGGCGGTGCGGCGGCCGGGATAGCAGATGCAAAGATGCCCGATATGCAGGCCGGATACGAACAGGCCCATTCCAACGTCATGGCGGGGCTGGCCGGTCTGAATATGGTTTATGAATCCGTCGGGATGCACGCCTCCCTGCTTGGGTTCTGTCTTGAAAGCCTGATCATCGGGGACGATCTTCTGGGCCAGTCCCTGCGCTGCGTCCGCGGGATCGAGGTCAACGAAGATACCGTCTCTCTCGATGTCATCCGCTCGGTCTGTCTGGAAGGTCCGGGGCATTATCTGGGGTCGGCTCAGACCTTGTCGCTGATGCAGACGGAATACATCTACCCTGCACTCGGGGACCGCAGTTCTCCGAAGGAATGGGCGGAACTGGGCAAGCCTGACCTGATCCAGAAAGCCATCAAACGCAAGAATGAAATTCTGGCCGAGCCGTCCAAAGCGCGGTTTGATCCGAAAACCGATGCGGCGATCCGCGAGGCTTTCCGGATACATTTGCCCGCGTAAACTTTTTACCTGACCCCGTGTGAGAAACAAATCTTTCCATTGCGGGGTCAGGAGCTATAGTGAACCTGTTAGATAGTTTCAGACAGGCACATCTCTACATGAGCAAATTCTTCGTCAAGACAGATGAATCCCTCCCCATTATGCTGCTCCGCGCGCGAGAGGCCGTGATGTGCCGGATACGGCCCTTCCTGATAAAACACGACCTGTCAGAGCAACAATGGCGGGTCCTGCGCATCCTGGACGAAGTCGGCCCGTTAGAACCCACCGAACTCGGGGAACGCTGCATGGTGCTCACGCCGAGCCTGACCCGTATTCTCTCTCTTTTGGAAAAGCGCCAGATGATCCGCCGTGAACAGCACCCCACGGACCGGCGCAAACAGATCATTCATCTGGCCGGTCCGGGCCAGGATGTTATTGCCAAAATTGCGCCGGAAGCCCAGAAAATCTATGAAGATCTGGAAGAGCATTTCGGGAAACCGCAGATGATCAACCTGTTGAACAAGTTGAAAAAACTGTCAGAGTTTTAGGCGTTTTCCGGTTTCTGCTTCGCCACCAAAGCACAAAACCGTCCCACAATCTCTGCGGATTCGCCAAGGGCGGTTTGCGCGTCAAACACACGGTCCCAGTCAATCGGAAGAACTGTTTCGCGCGCCATGACAGCGCGGAGGGGCTCGCCGGTTTCAGCGGCTTTGGCACAGGCCGATTTGGTCAGCGCACGGGCATCCGCAAGGGGCATGTGTTCCGCCAGTGCAAAACTCGCCGCTTCGGCCATCATCAGACCGTTTGTCTCTTCAAATACACGTGCCAGCCTGTCCGGATCCACGCTTAGGGATGCCGACAGCGCGATTCCGTGACGCAGGGCTGCCCCCGTGGCCACAATCAGGGACGGCAGGGACAGCCATTCCTGCGACCATGCGGCACCGTCCCGCTCCTGCGCGTGAAACGCCGCGCCTGCGACCTGCGCGGCAAGCCCCTGCCCCTGCCGGGCCAGTGCCAGCATCGCCTCTGCTCCGGTCGGATTGGCTTTGTGTGGCATCGTGCTGGATCCGCCACCGGCACCGGCTCGCAGGCCGTCCCCGATCTGTGCTGACAGCAAAAGGTCCTGCGCCATCTTGCCAAGCGATCCACAGATCAATCCGCACAAGTTTGCCAGTTCGCAAATTCCGTCCCGCGCCGAATGCCACGGTAAGTCCGCACGACCAAGACCAAGCTCGTCCGCAAGCGCATCCGCCGTTTTCATCCCCCGCCCTTCAAATGCAGAGAGATTGCCCGATGCACCGGCGAGCGAGACCACCAGCACGCGAGGGCGCAGTTCCGCAAGCCGCTGGCGGTGGCGCAAAAACGGCGCCCCCCAGCCTGCAATTCGCGCTCCGAGTGCTGTCGGCGTGGCGATCTGATGGCGCGTCCGCGCGCCCATAGGGATGGATTTAAAGGCTTCGGCCTGCGCCGCCAGCGTATCCAGCAATGATACAAGCCGTGCGTCCAGAATATCGAGCACGCGACGCAGACGCAGGACCAGTGCTGTATCTATAATATCTTGCGAGGTCGCCCCCTTGTGCAGATAGGCGCTGTGCTCGGGGGCTTGCATTTCCGTTGCAAAAGTCGAAACCAGCGCAGGCACTACCACTCCGTCCCGCGCAATACCGGCGGCCAGATGTCCGGGATCGATCAGCACTTCACGCGCCATGCGATTGATGATCTCTCCGCTTTCCTGCGGGATCGTGCCAAGCTTGCCCTGTGCCGAAGCGAGCGCCCCTTCAACCAGCAACATTGCGCGGACCTCGGCGCTGTCAGAAAACAACACCGAAAGTTCGCTATCCCCGAACAAACCTTTAAACATTTGCCCTTCGGCCAGAGAAATCGCCATATTCGCACCTGTCTTTCATTTTGGCGCGACCATACATTTTGCAGTTCCGAAGGTCATCCCGAATTTTAAGAAAGAATGCACAGGATCGTCCTAACGTCACCTTGGGGGTGTGCACAGCAGGCTGCCTTACCCGAGACCGGTGCGGGGGGCCTGTATTGGGACTTAAAATGTTCGGGAACGCCGGATTTTACCACACTCCAAGATACTGATATTAATACCTAAACACGGTTAACATACTGCACATATGAAGCTTCATATAAGAAGCTTCTTAAATGAAGCTTCAAGGTTAACCATTCATTAGGAAAGTCTTGCGGCGCTCTGCAACCGGTCCTAAGTTGAGGCATGGATTATTCAAAGCACATCGACGCCGAAACTTGGGATTTCATCAATAAAACAGCCGAGTATTATCCGCCGGATACGGTGGAAAGCTCCATCGAACAGCAACGTGAAATCTACGATACCATGTGCCGTGCCTTCTTCACCGGCTATCCGGATGGCGTCAGTGCAACGGACGAGAAGATCGGCCATATACCAACGCGCCAGTACACTTGCGGCGGTTCTGAAACGACCGTGATGTATTTCCACGGCGGCGGTTTTGTGGTCGGGGGGCTCGACTCTCATGACGATGTCTGCGCCGAAATTTGTGAGCGCACCGGAATGGATGTGGTTTCGGTGGATTACAGGATGGCGCCGGAGCATAAACACCCTGCCATGTTTGACGACTGTCTTGCAGCGACAAAACACATTCTGGCGACCCGCGAAGGAACGGTCATCCTTGCTGGTGACAGTGCCGGTGGCAATCTCGGTGCGACGGTCAGCCACCGGCTGCGCAACGAACCGCGTTTGATTGGTCAGGTTCTGATCTATCCGGGTCTTGGCGGGGACATTGATGCCGGGTCCTTTCTGACCCACGCCAATGCGCCCATGCTGACACGGGATGAAATCCTGTTCTATGAAGGTGTGCGCTATGACGGGCCAAAACCCACAAATGATCCTACAGCCGTGCCGCTTCAGGACACCGATTTCTCGAATCTGCCCCCTACAGTTCTGATATCTGCGGAATGCGACCCGATCACAGACGGTTGTCGTGACTACCGCGATGCTCTGACAGCCGCCGGTTGCAAGGTGGTCTGGTTCAATGAAACAGGTCTGATTCACGGCTACCTGCGCGGGCGTCATACCGTCAAACGGGCACGGGACAGCTTTGACAGGGTCATCGCCGCTCTGAACGCGCTACGGCAGCGGGACTGGCCATATTGATCAGTCAGTAACAGGCCCCCGACCATGATGATCGACTACGAACGCAAACTGGTGTTTCTTTCCAATCGCAAGGTTGCGTCTACCTCCATGGAACGCGCTCTTGGTCAGATCAAAGGCATGGCGCGGATGAATGGCAATCCGGTACTTAAACATGTGGATTTTACCCGTTACAAGCGGATGGAGCAGCCCTTACGCACCAAAGGGTTTACCACAATCACCGTGGTACGAGAGCCGTTCAACAAGGCCGTCAGCTGGTATAAATTCCGCGCCCGACCGGAGTTGAAAGGTGATCCCCGCTACGTCGGGCATCTGGATTTCGAAACATTTCTGAACAACTTCATTTCCGGCAAAAGCGGCTGGGCGATGGAATTTCTGGACAACCTGTTCTGCATCGACAACCGCAGCGGAGAGTCCGTCGACATCATTCACAAATACGAAAACCTCGGCGCGTTTGAAACCCTGCTGCGCAACATCTACGGCGAAGACTTCGCCCTGCCGCATCTGAATGTATCCGCTGCCGTTGCTGAAACCGATTATTCCGTTCATCGTGCAGGCTACGAAGCCGCCTTTCCGGAGGCTTTTGACTGGTATCGCGCCCTGCCCGAAGCTGCTGTAAAAATCAATATATAGGGGTGCCGCGCCGCCCGATCACCCTGCAAATATGAAGCTTCATTCAAGACGCGTCATATATGAAGCTTCATGTATGAAGCGTCTTAAATGAAGTTTCACAATTATTGTGCCATAAATTTTCCCCATTAAAAACAGCCCCTACCCTTTCAAGGCGGCCGTCACAGTCACCAGCGATTTACGCTACCTATCCGTCAGGTCAGAAACGGCTTCGCTTTCATGGTTTCAGGCACTTCTGCCCCTAACCGCGTCAGGATCGTAGGCGCGAGTTGAACCTGCTCCAGTACTGTATCTGCAGACGGCCCCTGCCCCTGCCCGAAGTAATACAGCGCAAATTCCTGTTGCAGCGCGGATCGGCCCCCGTGATGGCCCCTTTCGTCCTGCCCGTGATCTGCCGTCACAATGATCTCATAACCCGCCGCCCGCCATCTTGGCAGGAAGGGCGCAAGCATCTCGTCCATTATGAAACAAGCACCGTCCATTTCTTCACTTTCGTGAAAGTAGCGATGCCCCATACTGTCCAGCGTACAGGTGTGCAGCATTCCATAGTCCAGCCCGAACCGCATACACAGATTGGTCAGCGTGCCAAACAGGTCCAGATCACAGGGCGTCATCTGGTTGGCACGACCATAGCCTGTCATTGTGTGAAAGCGCCCGTGGTTGATCGTTTCGCTTTCCGGCTCGTCGTATTCCACGTCCCGAACATTATCAAAAGGCGAACGGTTGAAGAATTCGGACCAGAAGGAATGGGCAACGGCCCCCGTTACCCCGCCAGCCTGACGCACCTGCGAAAACACGTCAGGATGTTTCAGGCGGAAAACATTCCCGTTTCCGGTACAGCCATGCTCGGCGGGCACAACGCCAGTATGGATCGAGGCATAACAACTTGCTGAAATCGAAGGCAGAACAGAGCGCATCTTCCATTTTTGCGCATTGCCCGCGTCAACATGGCCTTCCAGATTGCCAAACAACCGGCCCCAGTTGCGCCAAGGAACGCCGTCCAGAATAATCAGTAGCAGTTTGTTGTTCATCGCTGTCTCCCCGCATTGTTCGTCCGTTACACCAACGCAGATCAGGGCGGGAAAGCAAGCCTGTTTTCCGTCAAGCCGCGGCGGTTTCGCGCTCGTCAAAGGCGCTACGGCTGTCTCGAATGGAAGGTTGGTTTTCCTCTGCCCAGCGGGACAGCGCAGAAATTGCACCGTGCAACGAATGGCCCAAATCTGTCAGCCCGTAATCTACTTGCGGAGGCTTGACGTCCATTACGCGGCGTACCACCAGCCCGTCCCGCTCCAGATGGCGCAACGTAACCGAAAGCATACGGGGTGAAATTCCTCCGATTACACGGCAGAGCGCATTAAATCGCGCATTTCCCTTCGACAGTTCCAGAATGACCAGAACCGACCAGGCATCACCGACGCGGTCCAGCACATCCCGTACCGGACAATCATAGTTCTGTGCCCGCTTCGCACACATACGCTTCCCTCCAGATAACTATAAGACGCAAGAGTGCGTATTCCACCCGGCGCTTACCAAAAGTAAGTAGTTACCAACAGTAACCTAGCTTGTGAAGGAAATAAAATGAAAATACTGCTACTGGGTGCAACCGGCATGATCGGTACACGCATTAAAGTTGAAGCCAGCTCTCGTAACCATGAAATACTGGCCGCCTCCCGTTCGGCGCCGGCAGATGACGACCCGCGGGTTACGCCACTATCTCTTGATCTGGCCAACAGCGAAGCACTGCGTGATGCAGTGGCGAAAACCGATGTGGTCGTGAGCGCCGTCAGCCCCCGATCCAGCGATGACACGATGGTTGAAGCGCTCGCCTATATCGACGCCCTGATAGGCGCTGTCGGAACCAAACGTCTGGTGCTTGTCGGCGGGGCCGGCTCCCTTGACCTGCCAGACGGAAACCCCGTCGCAGATGTTGTGCCAGAACCTTACACCCAAGAGGCCAAAGCCATGCGCGCTGCGACTGAAAAACTGGCGGCTTCGGCGCTGGATTTTACAGTCATAGCCCCACCATCGCTGATTGCGCCCGGGGAGCGTACCGGCGCATACCGAAGTGGTGGGCGTGTCCTGCTGACAGACAGCCAAGGCAACAGCGCAATCTCGGCAGAAGACTACGCAGTTGCCCTTATGGATGAAGTGGAAACACCAAAGCACAAAGGCCAGCTTTTCACTGTGATTTCTGCATAATTAAAAAAAACCGGCCTGCGTCCGCTTTATGCAGACGCAGGCCGTTATCGAACGGGAAATCGCAGCCGACAAGGCCTAGTTGCCCGCACTTTCCATCTTGCGATGGGCAATGACTTCTTCCAACCAGCCAAGCTTCATCTCTGGTACGGAAGACAGTAACAGATCAGTGTAATCGTCAAACGGCGGCGAAAGCACTTCGGATTTTGTCCCGTAGCGCACCACCTTCCCCTGATACATCACCGCAATACTGTCCGCGATGGCCCGCACTGTGGCCAGATCGTGGGTGATGAACAGATAAGCCACGTTCTCAATCTTTTGCAGGTTCAAGAGCAGCTTCAGGATGCCGTCCGCCACCAGCGGGTCGAGAGCGGAAGTCACTTCGTCACAAATGATCAGCTTGGGCTTGGCCGCCAATGCGCGCGCAATACAGACACGTTGTTTTTGACCGCCGGAAAGCTCTGCCGGATAACGGTCGATAAAGCCGTCGCCCATCTCGATCTCTTCCAGCAACTCCTTGATGCGCTTGCGCTTCTCGGCACCTCGCATTCCGAAGTAAAACTCCAGCGGACGTCCGATGATCGTTCCTACCGTCTGGCGCGGATTCATCGCTGTATCGGCCATCTGGTAGATCATCTGCAATTCTCGCAGATCTTCCTTGCTGCGCTGTTCCAGTGCCGGGCTGAGTGCGCGACCTGCGAAGTTGATCTCGCCCTCTGCAGGCGGCAGAAGGCCGGTAATCACCCGCGCAAGCGTGGACTTGCCAGAGCCACTTTCCCCGACAACAGCCAGCGTCTGACCTTCGTGCAAATCTACGCTGATATTACGCAGCACATCGAAATTCGTGCCCCTGTACCGGGCAGTCACGTGGTTCACCGTCAGCACCGGATCGGGTGTCGGCAGCTTTTCCTCGTGATCAATGGAACGCACAGAGACGAGTGCCTGCGTATATTCTTCCTGCGGGTTGTTGATGATCTGGTCCACAGGACCGTATTCCACGGTTTCCCCCATGCGCAGCACCATGATGTCGTCAGACACCTGCGCAACCACCGCCAGATCATGGGTGATATACAGCGCCGCAACGCCGGTATCTCGGATCGCCGCCTTGATCGCCATCAAAACGTCAATCTGGGTGGTCACATCAAGCGCAGTTGTCGGTTCGTCAAACACCACCAGATCCGGCTCGGGGCACAGGGCCAGAGCAGTCATACAGCGTTGCAGCTGCCCGCCCGAAACCTGATGGGGATACCGGTTGCCGATCTTTTCAGGATTGGGCAGGCCCAGTTTGTCAAACAGATGTACAGCGCGTTCTTCGGCTTCCTTTCGGGAAAACTTGCCCTGAAGGATTGCCGCTTCTGTTACCTGCTCCATGATCTTCTTGGCAGGGTTGAAAGAGGCTGCCGCGGATTGGCTGACATAGGTTACATTCGCGCCGCGCAAACGGCGCAGGTCGCGGATACCCTGCTTCAGAATATCCTGCCCGTTCACCCAGACCTCACCGCCGGTGATCTTCACCCCCCCGCGGCCATAGGCCATGGCCGACAGGCCGATGGTTGACTTACCCGCACCGGATTCCCCGATCAGGCCAAGGACTTTGCCCTTCTCCAGCTCGAAAGAGACCCCATGCACGATTTCGATATCATGGGGTTTCCCGCTTGGCGGATAAACCGTCGCACCAATTTTCAGGTCACGTACCTTTAGCAAAGCATCGCTCATCCGCGACCTCCTTTCAGGCTGGTGGTTCGGTTTAGAATCCAGTCCGCCACAAGGTTCACGGAAATAGCCAGTGTCGCAATTGCCACCGCAGGTACCAGTGCCGCAGGGATACCGTAGACGATACCCTCCTTGTTTTCTTTCACGATCCCGCCCCAATCAGCCGCCGGAGGTTGCACCCCGAGCCCGAGGAACGACAGCGTCGAAACAAACAGCACCATAAAGATAAACCGCAGCCCCATTTCCGCCACCAGTGGCGACAGGGCGTTGGGCAGGATTTCACGGAAGATGATCCACGAACGTCCTTCACCACGCAGCTTTGCAGCCTCTACATAGTCCATCACATTGATATCCACAGCGACTGCACGGGCCAGACGATAGACCCGTGTGCTGTCCAGAAGCCCCATCACAAGGATCAGAACGGTAATCGTGACCGGCATCACCGAAAGAACAACCAGCGCGAAAATCAGGGATGGGATTGACATCAGCAGGTCCACCAGACGGGACAGAAGCTGATCCACCCATCCCCCGATCGTTGCGGCCAACAGGCCAAGAACGGAACCGGTCGTAAACGACAGGATCGTCGCCGCAGTTGCGATCCAGATCGTGGTCCGCCCGCCGTAGATCATGCGTGTCAGCAGATCACGGCCAATACTATCCGTCCCGAGCCAGTGGGTCGAACTTGCAGGTTCCCACACATCGCCAACAGCCTCGGTCATGCCATAGGGCGCAAGCCAAGGGGCAAAAATAGCGATGAAGAAATAGAGACCGGTGAAAAACAGACCGATCATAGCACTGATAGGAATTCTCATTTCGGATGCCTCAGTCTTGGGTTAGCCAAAATGGACACGATATCAGCGACCATGTTCAGGCCGATGTAAACCGCAGCAAAGATCAGACCGCAGGCCTGCACCACTGGCACGTCCCGCTTGGACACGTGATCCACCAGATATTGCCCCATGCCCGGATAGACAAAGACCACTTCTACAACCACAACCCCTACAACGAGGTAGGCAAGGTTCAGCATGACGACGTTCACAATCGGCGCAATAGCGTTCGGGAACGCGTGTTTGCGAATGATATTGAACATCGACAGACCTTTCAGTTCGGCTGTTTCGATGTACGCGGATTGCATCACGTTCAGGATGGCTGCCCGTGTCATCCGCATCATATGGGCCAGTACCACAAGGGTCAGAACTGTCACCGGCAAAGCAATCGCGCTCAGTTTCTCACCAAGGGACATACTATCATAAATGGTGGACACAGAGGTAAACCAGCCGAGTTTGACCGAGATGAAATACATCAACACGTAACCGATCAGAAATTCCGGTATGGAAATAGACGTCAGCGTTACCGCTGAAATCAACTTGTCGGGCCAGCGGTTCTGATACCGCACGGCCAGCAGCCCCAAAAAGATCGCCAGAGGCACAGAAATCACAGCCGCCCAAAACGCCAGAAACATGGTGTTCTTCAGACGCGTCCCAAGACTTTCGGCAATATCCCTGCCATTGGTCAAAGCCGTCCCAAGATCCCCCTGAAGCGCTCCGAACAACCAGTCGAAATAACGGGTCAGAGCCGGTTCGTTCAAACCCAGCTCGGCGCGCAGGTTTGCAAGGGATTCCGGTGTTGCGGATTGTCCCAGAATGGATTGCGCCACGTCGCCGGGCAATATCTGGGTACCGATGAAGATCATTGCCGAAGCAGCGAGCAGCAAAAGAAGGCTCAGCGCGATGCGCTGAACCAGAAGTTTCAAAATGGGGTGCATGAGCTGTTCAAACCTGCTTATGCAAACCAGGTACGAACAGGTGCGAAGCCGTTGGACAGCTCTGCGTTCGGATCAAGCACGTAGCCTGCAACCTTATCGCTGACCGCATCAACAAAATCGTTGAACATCGGACAGATCAAACCGCCATTGTCGCGCAGGATATGGGCCATTTCGCTGTAGATCGCCTTGCGCTTGCCTTCGTCCAGCTCTGCTTTGGCTTTATTCAGCAGGGCATCAAACTCGGGGTTCTTGAAGCGCGTGTCGTTCCAGTCAGCAGTCGACAGATAGGCTGTGGAATACATCTGGTCCTGTACAGGGCGTCCACCCCAGTAGGACGCACAGAACGGCTGCTTGTTCCAGACTTCGGACCAGTAACCGTCGTTCGGCTCGCGCTTGATTTCCAGCGGGATACCGGCAGCACGTGCACTTTCCTGAAACAATGCACCCGCGTCGACCGCACCCGGGAAGGCACCATCGGCAACACGCAGGATGATCGGCGATCCGTCATGGCCGGATTTCGCGTAATGCTCCTTGGCCTTTTCAATGTCGTGCTTGCGCTGCGGGATCGTATCGTCGAACAGCGGATAGGCTGCATTGATCGGCAGATCGTTCCCGATTGTGCCATAGCCGCGCAGGATCTTATCCACCATTTCCTCGCGGTTGATCGCGTATTTCAGCGCCATGCGCAGTTCGTTGTTGTCAAACGGCGCTGTGTCACAATGCATGATGAACACATAGTGGCCACGGCCCGCAACGTTCTTGATAGAAACACCAGGCGCACGGTCGATCAGCTTGGCAACCTTGGGTTCTACACGGTTGATCATATGGACCTGACCGGATTGCAACGCGGCTGTCCGTGCAGTTGCATCGTTGATCACAAGAACTTCGGCGCTGTCGTAATTCACGACATCCCCACCCCAGTAGTTCGGGTTCTTTTTGAATACGTGACGCACACCCGGCTCGTCCACGTCCACAGTGTAAGGGCCGGTCCCGATGCCAGCCCCCGGATTGTCAAAGCCGCCATCAGGCTGGATCACAAGGTGATAGTCCGCCAGCAGGTAGGGCAGATCCGCGTTCGGGCTTTTCAGTGTCACAGCAAAAGTATCACCATCCACACTCATGGATTCGATGCCCTGCATAATGCCAAGCGCGCCGGATTTTGAATCCTCGTTGGAGTGACGCTCCATAGTCCGCATCACGTCGTTGGCATCCATTGTCTTGCCGTTGTGGAATTCAACATCCTTGCGGATCTTGAAGTTCCAGACCTTGGCGTCGTCGCTGGCTTCAATGTTTTCGGCCAGTCGCGGTGTCAGTTCACCGGTTTCGGAAACACCGACCAGTGTTTCGCCAAAGTGACGCAAATTTGCGAAAGGCACCTGGGACGCTGTCAGCGCGGGATCAAGCGTGTTGGTGCTTTCACCACCGCCAAGCCCCTGCACCAGATGGCCGCCCTTGTTCGGACCCGCCGCCCTGACCGCATCAGCCAGCAAAGAGTTCGCAGCAACCGCGGAAACACCAAGGGCGCCCGCGCGTCCCAGGAAATCCCGGCGGGACACTGTTTTGCGCGCAACCCGTGCTGCCAGATGCTTAAGTTCGTTGTTCATCATGTCTTCTCCCTAGATTAGCAGATTCTTCTTTTTATAACTTATGACACAGAGCGTGCGGTGGTTCACCCCCCGAACGCAAGCTTTTCTTTACTTTAACCCCTTGTCTCCGTTCACTTTTGCACCATTGGCGCTGCATCGCACACCGCACCCGACCATTTGGGTGCGTTTCGCGACAATTTCGTCTTTCACGCGGGTAGACAGAATGCCCAGTGATAAAGGAGGAGATTACCTTCCCCGAAAACACCCGCATCAGTCCAGTCAATTTTCTTTACAAACGCGGCACCGAAACGCGCCAGTCCCGCTGAAACACCTCCACCTCACCATCCCGCAAAACCTCCGAAGCGCGCAGATCCGCCGTTAGAACAAGGTCCTCGCCGGTGCTTTCCATCCGTAAGAACGAATTGATCAAAACACGCCAGTCACCGCGCCCGTAACTGCGTTCCCACGTAAAGCAGGCAGAGGCCGTGGCAGGATCAAACCGTTCGGCGGAGAAAACTTCATGGACTTTCTCGCGGGTCTCCAGACCCGTTTCCGGATTGCGGACGACCCCGTCTTCCCCGATAATTTCATGGACGATCCGCGTGCCTTCGAGCCGGATATCCTTGCTTTCATTGCGCGGCGTCAGTTGCTCCAACTCCAACGGTGCAGCAGTCTTTGGTCCTTTGAAGGCAACCGGAGCCCCCTCCCCCTCCAGATGCGGCAGTTCAATACAGCCGCCGGAGACAGAAAACGTCACCGGCTCGGCTTCGGGCCATATGAACGGGAAATAGGACGGCGAGAGCGCAATCCGCAGGCGGTGCCCTTCAGGCAGGTGATAGGCGATCTGATCCAGCAGAACCTCAACCTCAACCGTTTCGCCCACAGGCATATCGACCATCCTGTCAGCACCCTGCCGCTGCCGCAAGTTCAGAAATCCGTGGGCAATCAGTGCAGAGCTGCCGTCGGGGCGCAAATCGTTCAACCGCACCGCAATCTGCGCACGGGGACCGTCACTTGACAGCGCCAGTTTGACCCTCGCACGTCCGACAATATCCATTCCACGATCCAGCGGATCACTGTCAAAGCACATGGAAAGCGCATCATCTGCACTCTGGTCGTCGGGCAATTCACCCGGGCCGAACCCGAAGGGAAAATACTCTCCCGTGCCGCGCCCGCAGGCCAGATCGGTACCCACCTCACGGGACACCGACCCTGCTTCATCGGCGAGCCCCGCTCCGTTCAAGTAAAACCGTCGCAGCCCCGCGCCGCGCGGCTGTTCCAGCCCGACCCAACGGCCTGCCCGATGGGTAAACGACGTTTCCGGCGCAACACTGTCCATCACGTAACAACGATACGCCGGATCAGCTTCAACGCCGCAGTCTATCCCCTTCAGCCAGTGATCCCACCACCGCAGCATCTCTCCAAGAAAATCAATCTGCGGACCGGGCACGGCGAAATGGGGGTATTTATGAATCCATGGCCCCGCGATCCCCTTCACCGGCGCAGAGAGGTTATCCACAAGATGCCCCATCGTGTTGCGATACCCGTCATGCCAGCCGCCTACAGTCAGGACCGCAGCCTTGATCGCACTGTAATCTTCGCAAACCGAACCATGCGCCCAATAGGCCGAGCGAACCTGTTCGGCCACCCACCGCTCTGCCAGAAATGGCGTGTTCTCCAGCCGGTCCAACCAGATATCCCGCCAGTTCTGTCCTACCAGCGCCGGATCAGGCGGTGTGGAAAACCACGACAGCACCGTCGAGGCCCACCCCGGATTTTCGCCCAACATGACACCGCCCTTATAGTGGATGTCATCAGCAAAACGGTCCGTAGTCGAACAGATCGTTACCACAGCCTTCAAAGGCTCGGGCGCCAGCGCTGCGATCTGCAACCCGTTGAAACCACCCCAGGAAATGCCCATCATTCCGACCGCACCGGAACACCAGTCCTGCGCCGCCAGCCAGTTCACAACCTCCACACCGTCAGACAATTCCTGCTCGGAATATTCGTCGTCAAACAATCCGTCACTTTCGCCGCAGCCCCGCATGTCTACCCGCACACAGATATAGCCCCGCGCCGCCATATAAGGGTGCGTCAGCGCATCCCGCGCCGCGGTGCCGTCCCGTTTGCGATAGGGCAGATACTCCAGAATGGCCGGAACCGGCCCGCAGCCCACTGGCCGCCACACGCGTGCAGACAGGGTAATTCCATCCGAAAGCGGAATACGCACATCCGCTTCTTCCTCAACTCTGTAGATCGTCTCGCTAGACACAAACGCTCCTGCTTCCATTTTCACCAAATATCCCGCCGGGGGTCAGGGGGATGCGAAATCCCCCTGTTTCGTCCTTACAAACGGGCTACAACGCCTTTAGCGGCCCTGCCCGACAAACCGTCCCAAGCCTTCAGGAACCGGCAGGGCTTCATGCGCTTTGGCAATCGCTACCAGCTTTTCCTCGATATGAGGCGCGGGCGGTGCGGCCTTGCGCGTCTCTAAGGACACATGGATCAGCATATGCTCCCCAGTTGCCAGCAAACGCCCGTCGCTGGCCCGCATGAAGTGGAACAGGTGCATTTTTTTGCCCGCACCCAACACCACTTGCGTATCCACGGTGATCTCTGCCCCCGCGCTCACCTCGTCTATGTGGCGGATGTGGGTTTCAGCGGTGAAATAACTCCCACCCGAGGCGATATATTCCGCGTCACAACCGACAATTTCCATCATCCGGTCGGTGGCATCCCCGAACGCCTGCAAATACCGCGCTTCGTTCATGTGGCCGTTGTAATCCAGCCAGTCTAACGGCACCGTCCGCGATACGGTCCGCACCAGCCCCGACAGGTCCGGCTCGCCCAGCGCGGCTTTCTTTTCTGCATCGTAATTCGCCAGCACAGCGCCCGCGCCCCAGTTCTGCGCCTTAAGCGCCCGCATCATCGACACAAGGTTGGTGTCGCGGATACGTTCCAATTCGCGGATGGAGTACATCCCCGATTGCGCATCTGACTGATCCGCAATCTTTTTCACCAGCGCATCGTCCAGATCGGGTACATCCATCAAATGGGACAGAGGCCATTCCATCGTCGGTCCAAACTGGCTGATGAAATGCAGCATTCCTGCTTCACCACCGGCAATGCGGTAGGTTTCGAACAACCCCATCTGCGCCCAGCGCAGGCCAAAACCGTAACGGATCGCATCATCCAGCACTTCGGTGGTGCACACCCCGTCATTGACCAGCCAGAGCCCTTCGCGCCAGACAGATTCCAGCAGGCGGTCCGCAATATGGCCAAGGATTTCCTTTTCAATCTTCAGCGGCTTCATCCCGATTGACGTCAGGATTTCCATACAGGTTTCAACCGCTTCCGGTGCAGCCGTAGTGCCGCCAACCACTTCGACCAATGGCAGCAGATAAACAGGATTGAACGGATGGCAGACCATGATCCGGCTTTTGTCCTGCTGCTCGCCCGAAAGTTCTGTCGGCGTAAAACTCGACGTGGAAGACCCGATAACGGCCTCCTTATCACAGGCCGCAGTGATTGCAGTGAACGTCTGATGCTTGATGTCCATCCGCTCCGGCACGCTTTCCTGAATATAGCACGCCCCTGCAACCGCTTCCGCGATTGTGTCGTGAAAGCTGATCGCACCCTCAGGTGGCATCGTGTGATCCGACAGGCTCGGCAAGGCGCGGCGGGCATTGTTCAACACCTCGCCAATCTTGCGTTCGGCTTCGGGATCGGGGTCAAACACCCGCACATCCCAACCGTTCAGCAGAAACCGCGCAGCCCAGGCCCCGCCAATCACACCACCACCGATAATCGCCGCTACTTTTGTCATGTTTTACCTACATCGTTACTTTTTTCTGGGTCACGCGCCTTACAGGTTGGTCCCGCAAGACGGTGTTTTTTATGGCAAACTTCCAGCAGCGGCGCGTTTAGCTAAATGCGCACCTACGGAAGCTCGATCGTTTCGCCGTTTGGCATATAGCCCGGGCAAAGATTATAATTCAGATTGCCAGCCCGCATGGTTTCCTGTGCGATCTCGCGGCAATATTCAAAGTCGAGCGACTGATGGTTGCTCTGGTCCGACACGGGACCGTTACAGGCAGCGGTCAATCCCGCCAGGGCGATAAGAAGCGGCGTTTTCATGGGTAATCCTCGGATTTTGAAAGGTTTCTCTTTCCCCGCATTATACGCCGATCCATAGGTCATTCCACCCGCAACCGCGCCACGTCAAAGCCGTTATGCTCCAGAGCGGACACAGCCGCCGCGATCCGGTCGGCACCACCTGTAGCCTTTCGATCCACGATGAACGCTGCACTCCCGTCCCGCGTGGACAGCGCAGCCGTGCGGAACCCTTCGTCCACCCAAAGCACCACCATCTGACGCTCTGCCCCGTTCAGGCCACCATACGCCAGCGTGAATACAGCAGGTTGATCGGGTGTCACCCGCGCCGCGCGGCGAGAACTGTCAATGGCCCCCACCTCTACCCAGCGGCCTGCATCAAACGAGAAACCGGATATGCGCCAGTCCCCGCCGAAATCGGCCCGCGTAACCCAGTCCCCTGCAAACCGCCCCGCGTCATAGCGGGAGGTCGCGGACATCATCACACGATCGTCACGGATCGCCCCGCCCTCTGGTGCGGTCCCCCGATCACAGGAGGCCAGCACCCCGAGCAGTGCCCCACAAAGCGCAAGCTGCCGCACCCGCAAGATTACGCCGGATCCCGTTTGGTCAGGCCGAGCTTCTCGCGCACGGCCTCCGTCCCCATGACTTTGGCGCCCATACGCTCGATTATGCCAACGGCGTTTTCCACCAACATTTCATTGGTAGCAAGATTGCCGCGGCCCAGCATCAGGTTGTCTTCCAGTCCAACCCGCACATTACCGCCAGCCAGAACTGCGGCGGCGACAAAAGGCTGCTGGTGACGGCCCAGCGCAAAAGCCGACCAGTTCCAGTCATCCGGCACGTTATTCACCATCGCCATGAAGGTGTTCAGATCGTCCGGCGCGCCCCAAGGCACCCCCATACACAGTTGCACAAGGGCCGGGCTGTCCAACACACCCTCTTTCACCAGTTGCTTGGCAAACCACAGATGGCCGGTATCAAAAGCCTCGATTTCCGGCTTCACGCCGCAATCCGTCATCATCTGGCCCATGGCCCGCAACATGCCCGGCGTGTTGGTCATCACGTAATCGGCTTCGGCAAAGTTCATCGTACCGCAATCCAGCGTGCAGATTTCGGGGCGGCAGTCCAGAATATGGGCCATACGCTCTGTCGCGCCGACCATATCCGTCCCCGCTTCCTTGATCTGCATCGGGTTTTCCACATCGCCAAAGACGATATCCCCGCCCATGCCTGCGGTCAGGTTCAGCACCACATCCACATCCGCAGCGCGGATGCGCTCTGTCACCTCGCGGTAGAGATGCCCGTCACGGCGCGGCGCACCGGTTTCGGGATCACGGACATGGCAGTGCACCACTGCCGCACCGGCTCTGGCTGCGGCGATCGCGCTGTCGGCGATCTGCTCGGGGGAACGGGGCACATGGGGGCTGCGGTCCTGTGTGCCGCCACCGCCTGTAACAGCACAGGTGATAAAGACATCGGTGTTCATTTCCAAAGGCATGGCGCTCTCCAATTCCGGTATTTTGTGCAGTCTCCCACCCCTTGCGTTGCTGCGCTTTACAATTTACGAAACAAACTTAATGAAAACCGCAAAAATTCCGAAGCCCACGCCGCGCAGTTTCCATTGCCGCGCATTGGTGATGCCCCAGAGCAATATGCTCTGCCTTGCCGCAGTTCTGGATCCGCTGCGCGCTGCCAACCGCGCGGCAGGGCGGCAGGTTTACACATGGGACATTGCCACTGTCACTGATGCGCCGGTAGAGCTGACCACGGGGTTGACTGTTCCCGCCAATCCCGCAGACCGCCTGCCCCCGCCGGACATGCTGGCTCTTATTGCGGGATTTGACATCAAGGCTCAAAGCACGCCGGATGTTTTACGCCGCATTTTGCCTGCAATCCATAACGCCCCGCTGACCTGCGGCATTGACGGGGGCGGCGAAATACTTGCCCGCTGTGGCGTTTTACGTGGGCACCGCGCCACAACCCATTGGGAAGATTTGGAAAAGCTAGAACTCGCCTTTCCCGAAATTACTGTGGTGCGCGACCGGTTCGTCCAGTCCGGAAAGTTCATCACCACTGGCGGGGCCAGCCCCTGCATCGACATGATGCTGCATCTGATCCAGAGCCACCATGGCAGAAGTCTTGCCGAAAGCGTGATGCGCACCTTTCTTTATGATCCCGTCCACGCCGGCTCCGACCCGCAGTCTCTGGTCTCTGTTTCGCGGCTGCAACGCCGCTCTCCTCCGGTAGCCCGCGCCTTGCAACTCATGGAAGAACATCTCGAAGACCCGATCCCCGTCAGCCAGATTGCGCGGCGTTGCGGACTTTCGGTGCGTCGGCTGGAAATGCTGTTTCGCGCCGAAACCGGCAGTGGACCGGGGCAGACCTTTCGCGCGCTCCGGCTGGCCGAAGCCCGCCGTCTGGTCGTCGATACACCCGACCCTTTGCAACAAATCGCCGTGCGCTGCGGGTTTAACTCTCTCCCCGCTTTCTCTCGCGCTTTTAAAGAGTCCTTTGGCACCGCGCCAAGCCGTTTGCGCAGACGATAGCCTCCGTAACGCCCGATTGACAAGATCGCCCCGACACGACACCACTGTCGCCAGCGCAGGGGCATGTTGCGGTTCTGCCGGTTCGTTCAGGAAATCCAATGACTTCACGCCCCGTTTCAATGTCCGCCAATCTGATCGGGACGCTGTTCATGATCGCAGCGATGGGCGTGTTTGCGATAGAAGACGCCCTGATAAAGGCCGCCGGAGCGATCATGCCGCTCGGACAGGTGATGATTTTCTTCGGACTGGGCGGCGCACTGGTGTTCGCCAGCCTCACTCTGCTGCGAGGCGCGCCGCTGTTTACCCCTGACGTGGTCTCCCGTCCCATGCGCATCCGCGTCGGATTTGAGATCACCGGTCGGCTGTTCTATTTCCTTGCGATTACCCTCACCCCTTTGTCTGCGGCGACCGTGATCCTGCAAGCCACGCCGCTGGTGGTTGTAGCCTGCGCCGCGCTGGTGTTCGGGGAAACCGTCGGATGGAAGCGCTGGGCGGCCATTGTGATCGGGCTGATCGGCGTTATCGTCATCATCCGGCCCGGCAGTGACAGCTTTTCGGCTCTCTCTCTGCTGGCGGTGATCGGAATGCTGGGATTTGCGGGCCGCGATCTGGCCAGCCGCGCGGCACCTGCCAGCATCAGCACCGCCCTGCTTGGCCTCTACGGGTTCCTGTCAGTTGTGGTCGCCGGGAGCCTGTTCGCCCTCTGGAGCGGGGAGCCCTTCGTGTGGCTCGACCGCTCCGGCTGGCTGGTGCTGGGCGCTGCCGTATTTTCCGGCGTCTTTGCCTACAGCTTCCTGATGAAAGCCATGCGCACCGGAGAGATTTCCGCCGTGACCCCGTTCCGCTATACCCGCCTTCTGTTCGGCGTGGCCCTTGGCGTAATCCTGTTCGGGGAAAGCCTCAGCCCGACAATCCTGCTCGGCTCCGGCCTGATCGTCTGTTCCGGCCTGTTCATCGTCTGGCGGGCGCGGCAGGCGGGTTGAAGCACCAGCCGCTGCCACGCGTTATATCAGTAAGGCATCGGATGGGCCTTATGCACCGCATCAAGGTCTTGCAGAACCTCGTCCGACAATTCCACGTCAGCAGATCCAAGGGCAATATCAAGCTGCTCCATGCTGGTCGCCCCGAAAATGGCCGATCCCATAAAGGGCCGCGTGCGGCACCATGCCAGCGCCATTTGCACGGGGTTCAACCCGTGTTTCTGCGCCACTGCCAGATATTCTGCCACCGTGGGCAATGTGCGCGGCGTGATCCGCCCGCCCAGATCGTTTACGTAACTGCGGCGGGATTTTTCCGGCACAACATCGCCCTGATATTTCCCTGTCAGCAGTCCGGCGGCCAGCGGCGAGAAGGACAGCAGGTCTACCTGTTCCTGATGGGCCATTTCGGCCATATCCGTATCAAACAGACGGCACATCAGGGAATACTCGTTCTGCACAGACACCACCCGCGGCAGGCCCATATCCTCGGCCATGCGCACCCAACGCGCACAGCCCCATGCACTTTCGTTGGACAGGCCGAAATGCCGGATTTTGCCTTGCTCTACCAGCTCTCCGATGGTCTCCAATACCTCCTGCATGTGGCGCAGGGTTTCAGCGCGGTCCTGCCCGGTCGGGTCATAGTTCCAGTTCTGGCGGAACATGTACGACCCGCGATTGGGCCAGTGCAACTGGTAGATGTCCACATAATCCGTTTGCAGGCTGCGCAGCGAGTTTTCCAGCGCGGTGTGGATCGTCTCGCGGCTGATCGGCGCCCCGTCCCGCACGTTTTTATAGCCGCTTCCCGATACTTTGGTCGCTAGCACAAAATCCCCGCGCCGCGCCTTGTTCGCGGCAATCCAGCTTCCGATAACGCGCTCTGTGTCGCCTTGGGTCTCTTTTGACAGCGGGTTGGTGGGATACATTTCAGCGGTGTCGATGATGTTCACCCCCCGCTCCAGCGCACGTTCAATCTGGGCGTGGCCTTCTGCTTCGGTGTTCTGGGTGCCCCATGTCATTGACCCGAGAGCCAGTTCGCTGAGTTTCAGGTCGGTCGTGCTAAGTTGGCGGTAACGCATTTCGGGCTGTCCTTTAATCAGTTGCGCAGAAACATGGAGGGATTTCCCGACTTGTCAACGCGGAAAAGGATTGAGAACAAATCAGGAACACGTTAATCTGCACTCTATGAACACTCTGACTCGCAAACCTTTGAAACCCGCCAGCGCCCTCCAGATCGCACAGGGTATTAGCCTGCCTTACGACCGCGCCCACGAACTCTGCGGGCCGTCACGGCGCAGCCTTGCCTTGATGATCGCCAGCCGCAGTGATGCCCCTATTCTGTGGATCAAACCCGACTGGCATCCCGATGATCTGAACCCCCAAGGGGTCGTGCGGTTTCTCGATCCCGGACGCATTACCTTTGTGCGCCCCAAGCGGGCCGAAGACATCCTGTGGTGCATGGAAGAAACCCTGCGGGCAGGTTGCGTCCCGCTGGTGGTCGCGGAATGTGATAAACCCCCTGCCCTGACCCCGATCCGCCGTCTGCATCTTGCCACCCAAAGCGGGGCGGAACTGGGCAAGATCAAAATCCTGCCGCTATTGCTGACACCCGGCGACGGCGGCGCGCAAGGTATTGAAACCCGCTGGCATATGGCCCCCCGTCACACCAAGGGCCAAAGCCGCTGGCTGCTGCAACGCCGCCGCGCCCGCATGGCGCCCCCTGCGGCATGGACGCTTGGCTGGGAAAGGAAACAGGCGAAGATCTATTCCGAAACCGCACCGGATATTGCGCCCGATATTGCCGCTGAATGACCCGCCTTTTGCGACATCCCGCTTGACAGACCCTGACAGGCGCGCAACGTCGTTGTATGAATATTCGCCCCGCCACCCCGACCGACGCCGACGCCATTTGCGCCATCTGGAACCCGATCATCCGCGACACGCTGATCACCTTTACCACGCAGGAAAAGACGCCAGAGGGTATCGCCGAACTGCTGGAAACATCTGCCAGTAACAACTGGCCGTTTCTGGTGGCAGTAGACGGGGCAGAACTGCTTGGCTTTGCCAGTTACGGCCCGTTTCGAAGCGGGCCGGGATATGCCTATACCATGGAACATTCCATCAACCTTGCCCCTGCCGCCCGTGGTAAAGGTACAGGACGCAAGCTGATGACAGCGCTTGAGGATCACGCCCGCGCGGCGCAAATCCACTCGCTCTTTGCCGGTGTCAGTGCTGCCAACCCTGCTGCAATCCGCTTTCACAGCGCCTGCGGCTTTGTAGCGGTCGCAACCCTGCCCGAGGCAGGGTATAAGTTCGGCAAATGGCTTGATCTGGTCCTGCTGCAAAAGCTGCTGTGACCAACACAGGCACACGCTGGAATAAGGACGGCCCATGTCAATCTGGACCCGCATCGCAGAGGCCCTTTCCGCGCTCGCCAACGGCGAAAGCCTTACACAGGTGCTGGAAAAGCTGCGCACGCCCCCCGAACGCTCTGTCGCATTTACCATTGCGGTAATCGCGCTCGGGGCGAAGATGGCCAAGGCTGACGGGCTGGTTACACGGGACGAGGTCGCGGCCTTCCGGCAGGTATTTCAAATCTCCAAAGAGGACGAACCCCAAGCCGCCCGCGTGTTCAATCTCGCCCGTCAGGATGTGGCCGGATACGAATCCTATGCCCGTACCATCGCGAACATGTTCCGCGATGAAAAAGACGTGCTGGAAAACCTTGTGGAAGGCCTGTTTTACATCGCAATGGCGGACGGTCAGTACCACCCCGCCGAAAGCGAATTCATCCGCGAGGTCGCCCGTATCTTCGGGCTGAGCGACCGTTGCTTTGACAGCCTGCACAAACGCTTTGTCCCCGATGCCGCCCCTGACGCCTATGATGTACTCGGTGTGACACCGGACACACCCCTGGCGGATATCCGCAAGGCATGGCGTGCAAAAATACGCGATACCCATCCGGACCGCCTGATGGCCCGTGGCTTGCCCGAAGAGGCCATCACCCTTGCCACCAAACACATGATTGCGGTGAATGAAGCTTGGGAAACCCTGTCAGAACGGCACGCCCCATGAAACAGCGGATCCACTGATGCGCATCGCCACCTATAACGTCGAATGGTTCGCCAGCCTGTTCGACCAGCAAAACAACCTGATACAGGATGACAGCTGGTCAGGCCGCTATGACGTGACCAAGAACCAGCAGATCACGGCCCTTGGCACAGTTTTCAAAAGGCTCGACGCAGACGGCATTATGGTGATCGAAGCGCCCAATTCCGGTAACACCCAATCCGCCAAAACCGCGCTGGAAAATTTTGCAAAGCATTTCGGATTGCGCCAAAACGCAGCGATCGTCGGCTTTGAGAACGACACCCAGCAGGAAATTGCCTTTCTGTACGACCCTACGAAAATGCAGGTGATCCACGATCCCCAAGGGGCCGAAAGCAGCCCCGACGGATCGCGCACAGCCCCCCGCTTTGACGGCGTGTTCAAGATTGATCTTGATGTGGACAACCAGCCCGACACGGTGACGTTCTCCAAACCACCCTTGGAGCTGCTGGTCTCTCCGGAAGGGGCGCCGCCGCTGCGGTTTATCGGGGTCCACGCCAAATCCAAAGCCCCTCACGGCGCGCGCAATCGTCAACAGGAGGTGCGGATTTCCATTGCCAACAGGCGCAAGCAACTGGCCCAGTGCATCTGGTTGCGCCAACGGGTTGAGGACCACCTCTCAGCCGGAGAAGACCTTTTGGTGATGGGAGATTTCAACGACGGTCCGGGACTGGACGAATACGAACGCCTGTTTGGCCAATCCGGCGTAGAGGTCGTTCTTGGCGCAAATAACTCCGATGACCGGATGCTTTACGATCCCCATGCGCTGGCCAAACTGTCACCGCGCAGCCCTGCCCCGACCACGGCTCGATTTTTCAACCACACCACCAAAACCTATCTGAATGCCCTGCTCGATTACATTATGATCTCTCCCGATCTGCGCCGCAGGGCAGCCCCCCGCTGGAAAATCTGGCACCCGTTCGACACGCCCGAATGTTTCCGCGACAGCGACTTTTGCGCTGGCCTTTTGACAGCCTCGGACCATTTCCCGGTAACGATTGATCTGGATTTAACCGCAAAGGGATGAACTTTTTGCAAAAAGATCCTATATTAGGTCCATGAAACACTTTGCCCCTTTGATACTCGTTCTCGCTTTGGCCACCCCTGTTGCCGCGCAGGAAGAGCAGGACTCCTCTGAACTGTTCAAACGGTTCGAGCAGCTTTCCGATGATGCGCAATCCATGCTTAAGGGCTGGGTGGACGAGCTTGGGCCCAAACTGGACGAACTCGGCCCTGCAATGGAAGACCTTGCAGAGCGCTTGGGCGAGATGAGCACCTATCACGCCCCCGAGGTGCTGGAAAACGGCGATATTCTGATCCGTCGCAAAACCCCGCTTCCCCCGAAGGAAGAGCCGGAAGAACCCCGCGAAACGCCTTTGACCAACCCGCAAAACACCATAGAACTGTAAGCGCGGTTCAATTAGGAGGGGTGGCATGGCCGAGGCGGAAATCTGGGACGAAGACCTCTGCAAAGCTTGCGGCGCCTGTTGTGACGGCAGCCTTTTTGTTCAGGCGCGACTGGCCGAAGGGGAAGAAATCCTGCCAGACATGGAAGAAGGCTTTGCCCGAAACGAACGGGGGTTCAGCCTGCCCTGCCCCTATTTTTGCGACACCTGCACAGTCTATGACATCCGCCCGAAAATCTGCCGGACCTACGGCTGTGACCTGCTGGCAGCGGTAAAGGACGGCGCGACCCCTTACGCAGACGCCCTGCAAGCCGTGGCACGTTTGCGCAAAGCCCGCGCCGCCCTTGCCGTTCATCTGCCATTGGCCGCCAACAGTGTACCGCAGGCAGAACAGCAGTTTGCTGCAGGGTATCGCACCTATCCCGATCTGGCAGCGTTTCAGGCGGATAACGCGCAAACCATCGCCGCAATCAAGGAAATGCAGGACGCCACACGTCCCTTCACACACGGCAAAGACACCGCAATTTCCATGTAGGCGGTCACGGCTTTATCATCGCCCCTTTCACTTCTCTGCCCGACACCCTAAGTCTTTTGCAACGAAATCTTTATCGGAGCCTCTTATATGTTCAGACCCACTGCCCCCGACCTGCCCAAAGACCACCGCGACGCGACCGGCGGCGCAACGCTGGGGGATTTGCCGGAATGGGATCTGACCCATCTTTACCCCGGCGAGGACAGCCCCGAGCTGGCCAAAGATCTGGACTTTCTGACCAAGGAATGTACCGCCTTTGCAGCAGATTACGAAGGCAAACTCGCTGGTTTGACTGCGGCTGAAATGCTGGAGTGCATCCAGCGATACGAAAAAATCCAGTCCGTTTCAGGCCGGATCATGTCCTTTGCAGGTCTGCGTTATTATCAGGTCACAACCGATCCGGACCGCGCCAAGTTTATTTCGGACATGCAGGGCAAGATCACCGATCTGTCCACACCGCTGGTGTTCTTCTCGCTGGAAATGAACCGCATCCCCGATGATTTTTTAAACGGTCTACTGGCTGAAAACGCCGATCTGGCCCGTTACAAACCGGTTCTGGACCGGATGCGGGCGATGAAACCCTATCAGCTGTCCGACGAGCTTGAAAAATTCCTCCACGACCAGTCTGTTGTTGGCGCGACGGCTTGGAACCGCCTGTTTGACGAGACCTGCGCCGCGCTGGAATTTGATGTAGACGGTGAGAAGCTGAACCTTGAAGCCACCGCAAATCTGCTGTCGGACAATGACCGCGCCACCCGTCAAAAAGCGGCAGAGGCTTTTGCAAAAACGCTGGGCGAGAATATCACCCTGTTTGCGCGGATCACCAACACGCTCGCCAAGGAAAAAGAGGTAGAGGACCGCTGGCGCAAGCTGCCAACCCCGCAAGCCTCGCGCCATCTGGCCAATGATGTGGAACCCGAAGTGGTTCAGGCCCTGCGCGATGCGGTCGTAGCCGCCTATCCGAAACTCTCGCACCGTTACTATGCGCTCAAGGCGAAATGGATGGGGCTGGAAAAGCTGGAAATGTGGGACCGCAACGCCCCCCTGCCCGGCTCGGATGAGGCCACGATCCACTGGGACGAAGCGCGCAAAACCGTTACCGAAGCCTACAGCGCCTTTTCCCCGAAAATGGCGGAACTGGCCGAACCGTTCTTTACACAGGGCTGGATCGACGCCGCTGTGAAACCCGGCAAGGCACCGGGCGCCTTTGCCCACCCCACAGTGACCGATGCCCATCCCTATGTGATGCTGAACTACCTTGGCAAACAGCGCGATGTGATGACGCTGGCCCATGAGCTCGGCCACGGGGTGCATCAGGTTCTCGCAGCGGAACAAGGAGAGATGCTGTCCTCTACCCCGCTGACCCTGGCCGAAACCGCTTCTGTTTTCGGCGAAATGCTCACCTTCCGCAAACTGCTGGACGCCGCACCGGATCAGGCCGCACGCAAACGTCTGCTTGCAGGCAAGGTGGAAGACATGATCAACACCGTGGTGCGCCAGATCGCGTTCTACGATTTTGAATGTAAGCTACACGCCGCCCGCGCAGAAGGCGAACTGACGCCGGACCAGATCAACGATATCTGGATGTCTGTTCAGGGCGAAAGCCTCGGCCCTGTGTTCAACTTCATGGAGGGTTATGAGACCTTCTGGTCCTATATCCCCCATTTCATCCACTCGCCTTTCTACGTCTATGCCTATGCTTTTGGCGACGGTCTGGTGAACGCACTTTATGCGGTTTACGAGGAAGGAGAGCCCGGCTTTCAGGAGAAGTACTTCGAAATGCTGCGGGCCGGCGGATCGAAGCATCACAAAGAGCTTCTGGCCCCCTTCGGACTGGATGCCAGCGACCCGAAATTCTGGGACAAAGGCCTTTCACTGATCAGTTCGATGATCGACGAACTGGAAGCGATGGAAGACTGATAATCCGTTACCATTACACAACCGGCGCCCTTGCAAAGTGGCGCCGGTTTGTCGTTTAAGCCTCTGGCCCCTCTCCGTATGGCCACCGCCCAACGCCAAGTGGCGCAAATCTACTCGAAAGATTCGGAGGATCTACTCGCAATAGTATCCACATATACTTAAGCGCACTTGCAAAGCGGAAAAACCGCGCCATATTCCCGCCAGATTTGCCTCAAACGGACCGAAATTCCGTTGCATCATTGCCAAAATCTCTGTTTTTTGACGCGTCAAACGCTGAAATGAGCCTCAAATGCCGCGCCTCTCGCGTCAAATAAGGTGATTTCGGGGCATCTCATTTTCACCACAAATACTTTGTTAATCTCGTCGCAATTCGGTCGATGTGAGTCAGTGATCAGGGCCGAAGCAAACACTTTTTGTGGAAACTAGGACGAGGAACACACAAATGACTATTGCAGGAACAAGCGGCGCGGATACCCTTGTAGGTACAAACGGCGACGACATTATTGAAGGTCTGGGCGGTGCTGACAATCTTGATGGTGGTGACGGAAACGATTCCATCTACGGCGGTGACGGCGAAGACATCATCGAAGGCGGCATTGGCGCCGATTACATCGAAGGCGGTGCGAAGGCTGACGAGATTTCCGGCGGCAACGCTGCGGACGTAATTCTCGGCGATGGCGGGGACGACTTCATCGAAGGTGGTCTCGGCAATGACGAGATCTACGGTGGCGCCAACATCGACATCATCTACGGCGACGACGGAAACGATCTGCTTGACGGTGGCGGAGGGGACGACAGCCTCTATGGCGGTCTGGACGACGATACATTCCTCGGCAGCGCCGGTGATGACTACTACGAAGGCGGCGATGGCAACGATCTCTTCATCTTTGGTTCTGGCGCTGATACCTACATCGGCGGCGAAGGCTACGATACTGTAAGCTATCAAAGCGCCGAAGCCCGCGTTGTGCTCAGCATGTTCACATCGTCCGGTTCTGCCTCCGGCGTTGGCGCAGGTGACACGTTTAACGGTATTGAAGCGGTTCACCTCACAACCTTTAACGACGATGTTGTCGGCTCCAGAGGCAATGACACCATCTACGGCGACGAAGGCCGCGACCGGATTGCAGGAATCGACGGCGACGACGAAATCTACGGCGGCGACGGAAATGACAACCTGTCCGGCAACCAGGGCAATGACGTGGTTTACGGCGGTAGCGGAAACGACAATATCCAGGACGACTGGGGTGACGATTTCTACTACGGCGGCACAGGTCGCGACACGATCCAGCTCTATCGCGGTTCCAACGTAGCAGACGGTGGTGGCGCCAAGGATAAATTCGACATCCTCGCTGGTACGCACTCTGTTACAGGTGGTAACGGTAAGGATAAGTTCAATTTCCACACCGATACGTTTGATATCACCATCACCGATTTCGAGCACCGCACCGACAAGCTGAAGTTCTACAAGATGTTTGATGACTTCTCAGCCGCTCAGGATGCGATGACGCAAATCGGCGACGATGTTCAGATCGAACTGGACGCTGCTCTGGTGTTGATCGAGAACACGACAATCGACGATTTCGGCGCAAAAGACTTCAAATTCTTCGGCTAAGGCCGAATCTCTGTCGGGCGGTGCAAACTGCCCGACAGGCTTTCCCGAACCGTTGCCAGAGAACCGAACAAGCCGCCCTGCCCTGTGCAGGTTTTTTTATGCCAGCACGGCAGAACGGTTTAATCCGCTTCGACCATCATGCCCTTTTCCACGGCAAGGTCGCGCATCTTTTCCTGAAGCTTTTCAAAAGCACGGACCTCGATCTGCCGGATACGCTCGCGGCTGACCCCGTACTCCACACTCAGATCTTCCAGCGTGGTCGGATTGTCCTGCAACTTGCGTTGCATCAGGATATCTTTCTCGCGGTCGTTCAGCACATCCATCGCTTCAACCATCAACGCCCGTCGCGCCTTCAGTTCGTCGCTTTCGGCATACCGGTCTGCCTGATCCGCAGTTTCGTCTTCCAGCCAGTCCTGCCATTCCGCAGCACTGTCGCCTTCTTCCCCGCCGACCCGCGCATTAAGAGAGGCATCCCCCCCCGACATGCGCCGGTTCATAGAGATCACTTCGTCCTCGGTCACGTTCAGGTCGTTCGCGATCCGTTTGACGTTCTCGGGCCGCAAATCGCCCTCTTCCAAGGCACCGATCCGGTTCTTTGCCTTACGCAGATTGAAGAACAACTTCTTTTGCGCACTTGTTGTGCCCATTTTCACCAGAGACCAGCTGCGCAGGATGTATTCCTGAATGCTGGCACGGATCCACCACATGGCGTAGGTCGCCAAGCGAAAACCCTTGTCCGGCTCAAACCGTTTCACAGCTTGCATCAAACCCACGTTTGCCTCGGAAATCACCTCGGCCGTAGGCAACCCGTAACCGCGGTAGCCCATCGCGATCTTCGCGGCGAGCCGTAAGTGACTGGTGACAAGCTTGTGGGCCGCCTCGGTATCTTCATGATCGATCCAGGCTTTGCCCAGCATGTATTCCTCATCCGGCTCCAGCATCGGAAACTTACGGATTTCCTGCATATAACGGCTCAATCCCTGTTCAGGGCTTGGCGCTGGAAGATTGGAATAGCTCATGAATTCGGCTCCTTTGACAGCCCGCAACAGGCGGGACCACAGGACAGTTAGGCACCCGCAAGGCAGTTTTCAAGACAGAGCGCCGTCAAACCCGACCACATTCGTTGGATATAGAATATTCCTCAAGTAAATGTGAAGAATACGTTACCCGGATGTCGTCTCGTCCAATGCCCGCAATGCGCGATCAAGGGCTTGAAGGTCCGCAGGCAGCTCTGCTTCAAATTCAACGTAGCTCTCTGTTACCGGATGAACAAACCCCAGTTTCGCCGCATGGAGCGCCTGTCGCGGAAACCCGCTGATCAAAGCAACATCCTCCGCCCCGAGCCCGGCCGTTTTGACTTTGCGGCGGGTGCCATAAACCGGATCACCGATCAGCCCGTGACCGATGTGGGACAGATGCACGCGGATCTGGTGAGTCCGGCCGGTTTCCAGCCAGCACTCCACCCGCGCCGCACGATCCGCAAAACTCTCGATCACGGAGGCACGGGTAATTGCATGGCGCCCCGAATTGGCGGCAACCGCCATTCGTTTTCTGTCAGTCTTGTGCCGCTCAATATTTGTTGCCACACGCAAGACGCCACCTTGTTCAAAGGCAACACCCGGCAACCCCCGCAAACGCGGGTCTGCCGCCGATGGCACCCCGATGCAAAACGCCGTGTAGCGCCGGTTGATGGAGTGATCGGCAAATTGCGCTGCCAACCCCTGATGCGCCACGTCGCTTTTCGCGACAACCAGAATGCCGCTGGTATCCTTGTCGATCCGGTGCACGATTCCGGGCCGTTTGGCCCCGCCGATCCCTGACAGGCTCTCCGCACAATGGTGCAACAGCGCATTTACCAGCGTTCCGTCTTCGGACCCCGGCGCCGGATGCACCACCATACCCGCAGGTTTGTTCACAACGATCAGATGGTCATCCTCATAAACCACATCAATCGGTATATCCTGCGCCACGGTTTCCAGCGTTTCCGCTGCCGGCACCACGACTTGCCATTCTTCGCCGGGCAAACCCTGCGTCTTGAGCACCGTCACCGGCACACCGTCCGCCACGCGGGACACTGCCCCCGCTTCAATCAATTTACCGATCCTCGACCGGCTGAGGCTCTCTTCCTCTGGAACAACCGCAGCCAGTGCCTTATCAAGGCGGGCAGGCGGCGTGTCGCCAAGGATCAGAACAAGGGTTTGCAACGTGTCAGACATGGATCAAAACGATTTCCAAATAGAGGAACCCGCGAATTTGCGGTTCCTGAGAAGGCTGGTTACGATCCTGACCGCAACCATGATCCTCGGGCTTCTAGCCATCTTCGCCGTGCTTGTCATGCGTTTCTCGACAAACAGCGGCCCTGCCCTGCCAGACAGCATCACCCTGCCCGACGGCAGCGAGGCAACCGCCTTCACTCAAGGCGGTGACTGGTATGCGATTGTTACAGCGGAGGACACAATTCTGATCTATGATCGCACAACCGGAGAATTGCGCCAGACCGTTCAGATCGATTCCCGGCCATGAACCTCTTTTTGGTGCAAATATCCAAATCCCGCGTCTTGCCGCGCCCTCTTAACGACAGCATATTAACTCCATGAGCCTGCCCGACGGTTTTCTCGACGAATTGCGCACCCGACTGTCCATCGCACAAGTGGTGGGCCGCAAAGTTACATGGGACACTCGGAAATCCAATATCGGCAAAGGGGATTACTGGTCCCCCTGCCCGTTCCATCAGGAAAAAACCGCATCCTTTCATGTGGATGACCGGAAGGGCTTTTACTATTGCTTTGGCTGTCACGCCAAGGGGGATGCACTGACTTTTGTGCGCGAAACCGAAAACGTCGGCTTTATGGAGGCGGTCGAAATCCTTGCCCGCGAAGCCGGTATGCCGGTGCCAAAGCGCGATCCGGTGGCCCAGAAAAAGGCGGACCGCCGCACGGTTCTGGCCGATATCATGGAACAGGCGCTGCAATTCTACCGGATGCAGCTTAACACCGGACAGGCCACCGCCGCGCGGGAGTATCTGGAGAATCGCGGCATGCCACTGGCGATTCAGGAACGGTTCGAGATCGGCTTTGCCAGCGATACCCGCGCTTCCCTGTTCCAGCATCTGACCGGCAAGGGAATAAGCCCCGCTGATCTGGATGAGGCCGGGCTCTGCGTCAAACCGGATGACGGCGGCACCCCTTTTGATCGCTTTCGCGGCCGCATCATCTTCCCGATCCGTGATGCACGGGGCCGCTGCATCGCCTTTGGTGGCCGTGCGATGGACCCAAACGCGCGGGCGAAATACCTTAACAGCCCTGAAACCCCGCTGTTTGACAAGGGACGCAGCCTCTACAACCACGGTCCCGCCCGCGAAGCCGCAGGCAAAACCCAAAGCCTGATCGTGGCCGAAGGCTATATGGACGTGATCGCGCTGGCACAGGCAGGGTTCGACCACGCCGTGGCCCCCCTTGGCACTGCCATTACCGAACCACAGTTGCAACTGATGTGGCGCATGTGCCCCGAGCCTGTCATCGCGCTCGACGGGGATACGGCAGGCATTCGCGCTGCCCGCCGCCTGATTGATCTGGCCCTGCCGCTTCTGGAGGCAGGCAAGTCCCTGCGCTTTGTGGTGCTGCCCGAAGGACAGGATCCCGACGATCTGCTCAAATCCTCCGGCCCCGGGGCCATGCAGGCCCTTCTCGACAAGGCGCAACCGATGGTCACGCTTCTGTGGGAACGGGAAATCGAGGGCAAGGTCTTTGACAGCCCCGAACGCCGCGCAGCACTTGACGCGAGCCTTCGCGCGGCCCTCTCTACCATTAAAGACCAGTCCTTACGTAGCCATTACACAGCCGCCATAAAAGAATTGCGGGCTGATCTCTTCGCTCCGAAAAACCGCCCCGATACGCCATGGCAGCCAGCCTTCGGTAAAGGTGGTAAAGGCAAAGGGAAATTCGGTTACCGCCCGCCCCAAGCAGCCACTGCCGGCACCAAAACATCGTTACTGGCGCAACAGGACTCACCGTTCGAGCCATCCCGCCTGCGCGAGTCCATGATACTCGCTGCGGCCATCCGCAATCCGGATGCTGCCCTTGAACGGGAAACTGCATTGGAAAAATGCCCGATCACCACCCCCGATCTGATTAAAATTCAATCGGCCCTCTTGGCATCCCTGCATTTGGACCTATCTGGGGAGGATGCGTCGGGGAATCTGATTTCGGCGATGACAGAGCGGCTCGGTTTTGATCCGATGACCCATCTGCTCGCCCTGCCCCCCGTGCGCATACATCCGCACCTGAAACCTGACACGGACCCCGAATTGATTGCTTTGACCCTGAGCGAAGAGCTCGCCAAACATGCTGCCAACAAAGGCGCAGAAGCCGAGCTTCTGGAAGCCGAACGAGATCTCGAAGGATTGGCCGATGAAGGACTGACCTGGCGCATCCAGCAAGCCTCCAAAGCCCGAGCCGAGGCAATCAAGGCCAGCATAAATCCGGGTGCAGGACAGTCCGAAGACCGGGAAAATTTGTCACAACAGTTACAAAAACTAATCGATGATCAGGTTTGGGTAAAGAAAAAGCAGTAGAACCATTGCGAATCATTGATTCGTTCTATTGATTCGAAACCAGCATAGTGATTCGCCGTATTCGGTTGAACACCCAGCCGAAATAGGCCAAAGGCCAACGGCACATGATATTTTGGAGGCTAACATGGCAGCGAAAGACAACGACGCGGCAAAGACCGACGATCCTGAAAACGCAGGCCCGATGAATGACATGAGCCAAGCCGCGGTCAAAAAGATGATCTCGGGTGCCCGTGCACGCGGCTACATCACCTATGACGAGTTGAACCAGGTGCTGCCGCCGGATCAGGTCTCCTCCGAACAGATCGAAGACGTGATGTCCATGCTGTCCGAAATGGGCATCAACATCATCGAAGAGGAAGAACTCGAAGACGACAGCTCCAAGGAAGTCGCCGTCGTTGACACCTCTGCCAAAGAAGTCGCGCTGGCGGAAACCGGCAAGGAAACTCTGGATCGCACCGACGACCCTGTCCGCATGTATCTGCGGGAAATGGGATCTGTCGAACTGCTGAGCCGCGAAGGCGAGATCGCTATCGCCAAACGGATCGAAGCCGGTCGCAACACCATGATTGCCGGTCTGTGCGAAAGCCCTCTGACGTTTCAGGCGATCACCATCTGGCGCGAGGAACTTCTTGAAGAAGACATTCTGCTGCGCGACGTGATCGATCTTGAGACGACCTTCGGAAACACGATGGAAGAAGACGGAGAGGAAAGCGTTGTTGCCGGCCTCAAACCGGCTGCTCCGGGTGCCCCGACCTCCCCTTCCGCTTCGGAAAAGGCTCAGGAAGTGGATGCTGACGGCAACCCGATCCAGTCCGATGACGAAGACGACGATGAAGACGAAGCCGCAAACATGTCTCTGGCTGCGATGGAAGCCGCACTGAAACCGCAGGTTCTGGAAACGCTGGAAAAGATCGCCCACGATTACGAAGCCCTGGCAGCGATGCAGGACGTGCGTATTTCGGCTACGCTCAACGAAGACGAAAACTATTCCGCGACCGAAGAAAATGCGTATCAAAAATTGCGCGCGTCTCTGGTGGAACAAGTTAACGCGATGCACCTGCATAACAACCGTATCGAAGCCCTGATTGACCAGCTTTACGGCATCAACCGTAAGATTATGTCGCTGGACTCCGGTATGGTGAAACTGGCCGACCAATCCCGCATCAACCGTCGTGAATTCATCGATGCCTATCGCGGTCAGGAACTGGACCCGATGTGGCTCGACAATATCGCGGAACGGGACGGACGCGGCTGGAGCCAGTTCATCGAACGCTTCCGCGACAAGGCCGAAGACATCCGCAACGAAATGGCACAAGTGGGCCAATATGTGGGTGTGGACATCACCGAATTCCGCCGGATCGTGAATCAGGTGCAAAAGGGTGAAAAAGAAGCCCGTCTCGCCAAGAAAGAAATGGTCGAGGCAAACCTGCGTCTGGTGATTTCCATCGCCAAGAAATATACCAACCGTGGCTTGCAATTCCTTGATCTTATTCAGGAAGGTAACATCGGCCTGATGAAGGCGGTGGACAAATTCGAATACCGTCGCGGCTATAAATTCTCCACCTATGCAACTTGGTGGATCCGTCAGGCCATCACCCGTTCCATCGCGGATCAGGCCCGCACCATCCGTATTCCGGTTCATATGATCGAAACGATCAACAAACTGGTTCGGACCGGACGTCAGATGCTGCACGAGATCGGGCGCGAACCGACACCGGAAGAACTGGCAGAAAAGCTGCAAATGCCGCTTGAGAAAGTGCGCAAGGTGATGAAAATCGCCAAAGAGCCAATCTCTCTGGAAACCCCGATCGGGGATGAGGAAGACAGCCAGCTTGGTGATTTCATTGAGGATAAGAACGCGATCCTGCCACTGGATTCTGCTATTCAGGGCAACCTGAAGGAAACCACGACACGGGTTCTCGCCTCTCTCACCCCGCGTGAGGAAAGGGTCCTGCGTATGCGGTTTGGTATCGGGATGAACACCGACCATACACTCGAAGAAGTGGGCCAGCAGTTCAGCGTAACACGGGAACGGATTCGCCAGATCGAAGCCAAAGCCCTGCGCAAACTGAAGCACCCAAGCCGCAGCCGCAAATTGCGGAGTTTCCTGGATCAGTAATCAGTTATTTGGGGTGGTCGGAAAACGGCCACCCCTAATCTGATACAGTCTGAAAAAGAGACTTTTTATGTTCCTGTTTTGAAGTCCTATTTATCTTCGCGCGAATGTGTCTTCGGCATTAGATGTTGTAAACGCTACCTACCGGCAAATCCCCTCCACCTGCACATCTTTCCATCCCACGATGATTTCTCTGACAGGCAGCTTTTGCAGCGGGAAATGCGGGGCTAGCATTTTGCGCAAGCGGCTCGTGCGCGGCGCCGTAGGGTCCAGCACCGAGCAGCAAAGATACTCCTCTACAATACGCCCTTGCTGTTCATAGCCGTAAGACAGGAAATCCCCGCCGCTGTCCGGATCAATCAGATACGGGTCCGCTTTTGTCTGATGCTCTTGTGCCGCCTTGAGCGGGTGATAGCCTGTCTTCCTTCTGTTTTGCCACTGCCAGACATGGGTCAGTTCGTGCGCTAGAAACATCGCCTGATACAGGTGGAGCCGGTCCGGATAATCCGGCGTGTAGCTTTCCAGATAATAATCCGGGTTCACAAATATCCGGTTAAAGAGGGTCACCGCCGATGGCGCGCCGGTCACAATCTCGGTTTTTGGCGGCGGATAGACCCGCTCTGTGCAGGTCAGTCGCGGTCGCTTGGGCGCGCGCAGCGTGTAGGACCGCACCGGCGCGTTATCAACCAGACGCACTCTGGACACATTCAGATCGGGCCCGTGAAACTGCGCTGCAAACGCCTTTTCACTGTCCGTCATCGGGCGGCCGCAAGCGGCCAGAAACAAAAGGATCAGAAGAGTGCGCATGGGGCAAGCATGGGGAATTTATCCTGCTAAAGCAACGGCTTTTCAGCTATCCGAAGATACCAGGGCGTAACCCCATCATTTCCATTACTAACAAATAGGCAATTCCCATCACGTACCACAAACGCGCCTTCTTGGTATGCTCATCCGTCATCGCATAGCCCAAGATCAGGTTCATCGACAGAAACACATTTTCGTTGCGTGTCGAATAGATAATCAACACGAAAAGCATCACCGCGTAATGGGTCCACATACCCAGCCGCGCCCGCAACAGCACGCAGGCCTCGATCGCTATTTGAGAAAACAGAGCCGCATAGGTGAGTATAATCGCCAGAAGTTGCAGATACGGCGGCACGGTTAGCGGCACCGAATTCCCCTGCCCCGGCGGCATCGACAACAGGGCTTTCTGGGCCAGCAGGTTTTGCTGAACCACTTCCGGCCAGTTGGAATAGAACAGGGAAATCAGGGTTTTGAACATATATCCGTTTGCCAGATAGCCACCAACCAGCGCCCCGCTCATATAATGGGGTGAGACAAGTTTCTGGATCAGCGCCAATCCCATCAGGATGCTGATCAACAGGACAGCTGCCCGCGCAATCACTGCAGAAGCCTGCGCTCCGGACGCACAGGCAATCATCAACGCAATGCCGATGTAGGTAATCATGAAGCCGTGATTGGCAATCACGTAGTAGTTGGCCCAAACATTAAGCCCCAGACCGAGCACAACGCAAAACAAAAGGACCACGCGCTGCTTCACCTCTCCGGCTGTCATCAACAGGATCAGCAAGAAGGGCACCACCAGCCGCGCCGCAAAAGGAATGTATTCCTTGGTGGTAAAGAAAACGAAAACGATAGCAGAGAACAGGATCAGCAGTGTGCGGATGTGTTCTTCACTCACAAATCTGGACAAAGGCTGCAGGATCGGGCGCTCGCGGAACGGGGTCATTGGCCTGCCTCCACACCAGTACGGCGATAGACAAGACTGCGCGTCACCATTGTTTCTGCTTGGTTGTAGCGGTTTTCGTAAACTTCCACAGAAATTGTGGAAGGCGCAAAAACGTTTCCGTCACTCGGCGTAACGCCGTCAATTAGGGTGTCTGGCCAGCGTACACGGGCAAGGCGTGTGATGAATGGATCGCTCACACTGTCGCGGGGATAAAACAGCAACCGTTCGGCGCTCCGGGTCAAGCCGTCGAGATAGGCCCCACCGCGCACACCGGCCATGTCACGCCAGCTTGCGTATTCGGCTGTCTCCGGCCAGAGCTGGACCAGCGCTTCACCATCATCGGCCCCTTTCAGACGCAACCAGACGCCCCGATCTTCGGCATGGGGTTCCGTATACATGCCAAAACCGCCCCCTTTCCACGCCAGCAGCGGGGTCGTTTTATGGAGGTATATCTGCCACAGCACATTTCCGGCGACCACAAGCGCCAGTATCAGGACCAGCCCGAAAGACCGTCTTCCAATCCACTCAATCGATTTGTCCAGCATATCAGGCCCCAAACGTTCATTCGCGCGAAATTAGCCCCATTCGATCAGCACGGTCAACCAAGCCTACACAAGATAACGAATGTGGCACTGTATCTTGGGGGTGCGGATTTTTTCTACCCAAACGGTTGAAGATTGGTATAGTCAGAGAAAACAAGATTGAGGTACAGGTTTATGAGATGTCCCTTTTGCGGGAATACCGACACCCAGGTAAAGGACAGCCGTCCTGCCGAAGACCATGTCGCTATCCGCCGCCGCCGGTTTTGCCCTTCTTGCGGGGGCCGGTTCACCACCTACGAACGGGTGCAGCTGCGCGATCTCGTCGTCGTAAAGAAAAACGGCAAGCGTGAGGATTTTGATCGGGACAAGCTGGAACGTTCGATCCGCATGGCAATGCAAAAACGCCCGGTCGATCCGGAAAGGGTCGACCAAATGATTTCCGGCATTGTGCGCCGCCTTGAGAGCATGGGCGAAAGCGATGTTGCTTCGGACCGGATTGGCGAGATTGTAATGGACACGCTTGCGCGGATCGACACCGTGGCATATGTCCGTTTCGCAAGTGTTTACAAGAACTTCCAAGCCGCCGACGACTTTGAAGATTTTGTCCAGCAGTTACGTCCTCCCACCGCGCCGGACGAGGTAAAGTGACAGCAGACCACATGGACGAACGGTTTATGCAGATGGCCCTTACATTGGGCCAGCGGGGGTTGGGTAATGTCTGGCCGAACCCCGCTGTCGGCTGCGTGCTGGTCAAGGACAACCGCGTCATTGCGCGGGGTTGGACCCAACCCGGAGGCCGCCCTCATGCAGAGGTCCACGCCCTCATGCAGGCGGGCGAGCAGGCACGGAATGCAACAGCCTATGTCACGCTCGAACCTTGTGCCCATCACGGTAAAACCGGCCCTTGTTCGGACGCGCTGGTAAAGGCTGGAATACGCCGCGTGGTTTGCGCGACGCAGGATCCTGATGCCCGTGTATGCGGGAAAGGTTTCGAAATCCTTGAAAAGGCCGGTATCGAAGTAACGCGTAATGTGCTCAAGGCACAGGCTGATGCGGACCATATCGGCTTTTTCAGCCGGATCACAAAGAGCCGCCCAAGTGTGACATTGAAACTCGCCAGCAGTCTGGACGGGCGGATCGCGACGCGAACAGGTGACAGCCGCTGGATCACAGGTCCGATGGCGCGACGGGCCGTGCATCTGATGCGGGCGCGCCATGATGCCATTCTCGTCGGGCGGAACACGGTGGCACAAGACGATCCGGATCTTTCCGTGCGCGATCTCGGGTTGGCCCATCGCTCTCCGGTTCGGGTGGTGCTTGACAGTAGGCTCTCTTTGCCGGCAACCGGCCGCCTTGCCCGTACAGCGCGGGATATACCGCTCTGGATTTGCCACACAAACGCCGCTGATTCCGCCCAAAAATGGAGCGACATCGGGGCGTTCCCGCTGACGTGCGCCGCAACGGCCGGTGGCCAATTGGACATTTCCGGCGTTTTGGAAGCTCTTGCCAATCAGGGTATCACCCGCCTTTTCGTCGAGGGCGGCGGTCAGGTTGCGGCGTCGTTTCTACAAGCCGGTGTCGTTGATGAACTGGCCTTGTTTTCCGCAGGGGTAGCGATTGGTGCAGACGGGCGCCCCAATCTTGGCGCATTCGGAGTGGATGCGTTGAAGGATGCACCACGGTTCACCCGCAAATCCGTCACCACGCTCGGGCCGGATATTCTGTCGATCTGGTCACCGGAAAAGACCTGATCGCTGCGAACCGGCTATCGCCACAGATAAGCATAGCTTGCAAACAGCCCCTGAAGCTTTGCCAGCAGCCTGATTCCGCCCGCACCCCGCGTATTGGCCTCACCCTCCGCAAAACGGGTCAGGATGGTTTCCACGGCGCAGACATGCCTGCCCCGCGCCCCCCTGCCGGCCGGATCCCAGTAGGTCGGGTAATCAATCAGGGCCGCATGAACCAGCCCTTCAAGCGAAACCGAAGCCTTGCGGCGCGCCGGAACCTGCCCGAGATCTTCCGTCAACCCCCAGCCAGCATAGAACGGCGCGCCGAAACACACGACATCCTTCCCCCGCAACAGCGCCTCAAACCCCGTGAGAGAGGTCATGGTCGCCACACTGTCCACCTGCCCCAACAAAGCGGCGATATCAGCCCTTTCTACCAACAGGTCAGCCAAATCGGTAAAGCGGTTAAGCGCGGCGCCCCCGTCACGAAGCCCCGCCATTACATCAGGATGGGGTTTATAAATGATAAAGCTGTCGGGAAACCTTTTGCGTGCCGCTGTTAAAAGGCCAAGATTGGTTTTAATCCCCGTGCACCCCTTCAGGATCGATTGGTCGTCCTCTACCTGACCGGGCACCAGAACCAAATGGCGCCCTTTGGGCAGCTGCGGCACGGAATCCCCCGAAAGGTTGTATTTGGACAAGCCAAGCGCGTTAACACGATCCATCAGCTGTCGCGCCCGACCTGAATTTTCCGCAGATATATCAGCATTTTGCGCGATCAGTTTTTCAAGGCGGCTTTCTCGGGTCGGATCGTAGTAAATGCCAAGATCGTCCAAGGCCAGCGATACCGGTTCAACCAATGCCGCGCCAAGCCCGCTGGATCGCAGGAAGCCGTCTTCCACTCTGACAAGCGGCACACCGGCCGCTTTGCAGGCCTTGGCAAGCACAGCAGCTTCCTTGCCCGACCAGACATAAACTGCGCCCGATTTATCCCCTGCCAGTCGGGCCGCCTTGACCGGATCCTCTTCGAATACCGGTGCCGGACCGTCCTGTTGGAAATAGCGCCGCAAGAAACTCCGTTTCCACAAACGCATTCCCACGAACACTTTAAACCCGCTGTTTTTACGCCGGAAATCCGCCGCTGCGGATAGATGGCGGGCAGTTGTAGCAAAATCGGTGGGCTTGCCCGAGACCGGATCAACCCAACGGCAATAGAGTTGATAAACGCCGTGAAACAACTGCGCTGCGCTGCGATGTCCCAGAGATTTGACTTGCGGATGCCGATCCTCGGTCAGGTCCATCCCGCAGTAAAAGGCATTCCCGAACACGACGGGGCGATGGCCTGCGAAAATCGCCTCCATCCCAAGTTGGGATGACACGCAATAGACCGCCCGCGCCTGCTCCATCAGGTGCCATGGCGAAACAGGCGCATCCATCAGAACAACCCTGTCAGACTGGTCTTTTGTTCCAAAATACCCGCCACGTTGGCCGGCACGGGTCTCAGGGTGGGTCTTAATTACAATTGTAGCATCAGGATGTTCATCAAGTGCAGCTTGCAACATGTGCGCAAACGTGTCCCGATCCGCCCCTGCCCCCGCGATGGACGCATCCCCAAAGGTCTGATCCACGACCAGCACAAAAGGATCAGGCAATTCGGGCGGGTCCAAGGGAAAGTCGTTGTATTTGGACAGGTGATTGTCCCGCAGACAGGCAATCCCCGCCAGCGCCGCCCGCCTCTGTTCATCTGACAATACAGGGCCGGCACGAAAAATATCCCGCAGATCATTCTGGGCCGCGGTTTCAAAATAAATTCCCTTGTGGTCCACAACCAGTGAACGGGGTGGCTCCCCCTGTCGCCCCGTGCGCAGGGACCGCAGAAAGCCGTCTTCGACTGTGACCACCTGCGCGCCGCTGGACTGTGCTATCCCCAGCCCGCGGCGGGACACGGGTTTACGCCCCCAGACGAGCACCGCATCCGTTTTGCGTGGAAAGCCAAGCCGCGGCGTAATACCCGCTGCCAATAGCGCCCGTCGCAGAGGTCGGTTCAGGAAAAAGCTTGTAGAATAGCCAAAGGCCCGCGTGCTCTTTTCAGGCATAATCGCGGGCCTTTTCTGTTTCATACCGGTGTCGGCGTGGCGTTAGCCACCAGCCGCCGCAGTCAGCGAGTTTGCCGCACCTGCGCTGGATGTCAGGACAGACAGGGTTTTGGTCCACTGCACGTAGGGTGCCTCGGTGACGTAGATCGTATCTCCGTCGCGAATTTCAAAGTCCCGTCCCAGAAACACACCTGTCGGTTCCGTCAGGTCCAGAACATAGGCAAAGCGTTTCGGCGTTGTGAAATCGTCCCGACCCAGCACACGGTTTGCATATTCCGGTGTCTCGTCGCGGAAGATGAAGATACCAGTCGGGTCAGCGAGATTGCTGTTCAGTCCGCCCATATAGGCAATGGCTTCAATCGCGTTCATCGTCGGCTGCGGGAATTCCACCAGCGACTGTGAACCGGTAGCGCCAAGCGCGGTAAAGCGGCGGGTGTCTTCCTGAATGAGAATTCGATCGCCGGGACGCAGGGCAATGTCCTGCTTGTTGCTGGCGAACAGGTCTTCCAGCCAGACTGTACCCTTGTGCTCTCCGCGGATCACCGTAACGCGGGTATTCTCCGGATCGGTCGTAACACCGCCGGCGGCGGCAATCATCGTAGAAAGCGTGCTGGTCGAGGCTTCAATCGGGTAAACCCCCTGCCCGCCAGCGCCTACAATGGAAACAGTCGAGCCATCACCGGCAGCGCGGGTCACGATGAACTGCGGATCCGGTGTCTGCGCGTCAAGCTTGCGTGTGATGATCTGGCGCAGCGCTTCGGGCGTGTTGCCAGCTGCACGAATACGGCCCGCATATGGGATAAAGATGTGGCCGGTTTGGTCCACTTGCAGTTCTGTCAGTGTAGAAGGCGCGCCAGCAGTGCCAAACAGCCCTTCTTCCACATTTTCATAAACCGTCAGCAAAAGCTTGTCACCGCGCCGGATTGTATCCGCGCCGATCCGGCCTGCGTTCAGGAAAGCGGCATCAAATCCCGCGTTCGGCGCATCTGCAGTGGCCTGCACCACGCGGTCATTTACGGAAACGATATAGGCGTTGCCTTTTTGCTGGACGCTGCCTGCAAAAATTTCACGTTTGTTCGGTCCGGGACGCGGCAAACCGCATGCGGACACGGCAAACGCCACAACGAAGAGAGCCATTAACCCGGCTTTAGGTTTGTTAACTTTTGACAAAGTTTCTGCCCCTTTTGTCAAAACTGCCTCATTTTTTTCTTTTAGCGTGGCACAAATACCAAGGAAATCAAAGCCCTTTCCGGATGTGCCTTATTTGACAACCTGAAACTGTTGCACAGGGGACGCGCTGTCAGTTTCAAGCGCATCGTACGGGTCCTGTTCTGACAGCACCATGTCAACCACCTGCCGCACCAGCCGGACACGTCCGCGACGGGAATAATACCCCCCTGTAATCTGCGAAGTCATTAGCAAAAACTGTCTGTAATCTCGGTATGCGGTCAGGTCCGGTTTCTTCGGCGCTGCAAAAAAATCTTCCAGCGACTGATCGGAAGTGAACTCGGGCTTGCAGAAAACCCCTGCTCCGAGCGCCTTTACCGGCAATCCGCGCCAGAGCGCCTGTTGCGCGGCGGTTGAATTGATCGTCACCACAGAACGGGCATAATCCAGCAGCTCTGCCAGTTTGCCGCCGCGCACAAAATGAATGCGCCCCGTCAGACCGAATTCCGTCGCAAGTTGGTCCGCCACTTTGGACAGCGGCTGCCTGTCATCTTCAAGCGGGTGGGACTTGAACACCAGATGGTGGTGCTTTGGTGCCTTTTTGGCAAAAGCTTCAACGCAGATGCGCATAAATTCAGCCATTCCGGTGAATTCCGAGTGACTGCGGATAGAAGAGTCATGGCTCAGTTGTAGCAGGCTCAGATGGTAGACAAACCCGTTGCGCTTGATCGCCTGTGTTGCACGCCAGCGCCGGAAAGCATGGGCTGGTCGGGTGACAAGGCGCTTGAAGTGCAACCAGAACTCGTGGCTCACCGGACTGTCCCGATGGGTTTTATAGTTCCGGAAGCGGCGGTTCCGGAACAGGATGTGCCAATGATACACTGCTCCTAGAAGGATATGCTGGCGCATGTCGCCCCAGCGTGCAGGCGCTTCAGGCTGGTCATTATCCACATGGCTGAGCGCTTCGCGCATGGTGTCCACGCTCATATCCATCAAACGGGAAAACCCGTTCACGCCGCCCCTTTCATAGGTGACCCAATAGGGGCGCAGATAACCTTCCTCAAAACAGTGGACCTGTATGCCGAGCTTCTTGGCCGCTTCCACTGCGGCTTTGTGCAAGGGTCGTGTGTCCCCGTAGATCACCAGATCGGTGATCCCCTGCTTCAGAAAATTTTCGACAAATTGGGGCCATTGTTCGTAGGGCTTGGTAAACGCCACAAATGTCTTGCGGTTGCGCCAGAAGAAACGATCACCTTCATTAAAGCCGATCTTGGTCACATCTGCGCCGGATTGGGAAATTGCCTTGCTCAGGTCATAGAAAAACGGGCCGTGCGGACCCTGTAAAAACAAAAAGGATTTCTTCTTTTCCTGCAACGTTATCTTACCGCAGACACTAGGTCTGATGCCCCTTGGTCAGCTTAATATTGTGCATTTTCCCTAAATGTCACGAAGAAAAATACGGACAATCCGGACATGTGTCCGGCACAGCACGTTAGGAAAAAGCCCCATTTTCCATTTGTTGCGGGCCTCCCGTTCGACCCTGCTAAAATCATACTTGGACTTGCTCAATTTGTACACAAGAGCTAGGTGCAAAGGAGCATAAAACAGGTGAAAAACATGTTCACAGGTATCATCACGGATATCGGCACGGTTGCCGAACTCGAACAGCGGGGCGATCTGCGCGCCCGCATCACAACAAATTACGATCCTGCCACGATTGATCTGGGGGCCTCCATCGCCTGTGAAGGCGTCTGCCTGACCGTGATCGAGATGGGAAAATCCGCACAAGGCAACTGGTTTGACGTAGAGATCTCCGCCGAAACCGTCTCCAAGACAAACCTTGGTGGCTGGGCCGAAGGACGTCGGATCAATCTGGAGCGCGCGCTAAAAGTGGGTGACGAACTGGGCGGACACATCGTATCGGGCCATGTGGACGGTCTGGCCGAGGTGATCGAGATCCACGACGAAGGCGACAGCACACGTGTTACCCTGCGCGCGCCCCGTGATCTTGCACGCTTTATTGCCCCCAAAGGCTCCGTCGCTCTGAACGGAACCTCTCTGACAGTGAACGGCGTGAACAATACGGATTTCGACATCAACTTTATCCCCCACACCAAGCAACACACCACTTGGGGGGATGTTGCGCTCGGGGCCCGGATCAATCTGGAAATCGACACACTGGCCCGCTATGTGGCGCGGCTGGCTGAAATGACACAGACCTGAGGTGACAGAATGACCGAAGAGTCCTACAGCGACATGATTTCCCCGATCGAGGACATCATTGCCGATGCCAAGGCGGGCAAGATGTTTATCCTCGTAGACCACGAGGACCGCGAGAACGAAGGCGATCTGGTAATCCCTGCGCAAATGGCCACGCCCGAAGCGGTGAACTTCATGGCGACCCACGGGCGCGGGCTGATCTGCCTGTCCCTTGAATCCAAGCGGCTGAACGCCTTGGGCCTGCCGATGATGGCGACGGCCAATTCATCCCGTCATGAAACCGCTTTTACTGTGTCTATCGAAGCGCGCGAAGGCGTTACGACCGGAATCTCGGCCCATGACCGCGCCAGGACTATTGCTGTGGCAATAGACGAAAACAGCGGCCCGCAGGACATCGCCACCCCCGGCCATGTGTTCCCGTTGCGCGCCCGAGAAGGCGGCGTTCTGGTTCGCGCCGGTCACACCGAAGCGGCCGTGGATGTCTCCCGTCTGGCAGGATTGAACCCGTCGGGCGTGATCTGCGAGATTATGAATGACGACGGCACCATGGCCCGCCTGCCCGATCTGGTGGCCTATGCGCAGTTGCACGGGCTTAAGATCGGTACGATTTCCGACCTGATCGCCTATCGCCTGCGCTATGACAATCTGGTCAGCGAAACCGCCAACCGGAACGTCACCTCCAGCTACGGTGGCGACTGGAACCTGCGGATTTTCACAGACAAGACCAATGACACGGAACATGTTGTCCTTGTGAAAGGCGACATCACCACCCCCGAACCGGTGTTGGTGCGCACCCACGCGATGAACCCGCTAGAGGACCTTCTGGGCCTTGGCCCCGCCCCTGCCGGTGAACTGGCCCGCGCGATGGAAACCATTGCAGAGGAAGGGCGCGGCGTTGTCATGCTGTTCCGCGACCTTGAGGCCAAATTGCAACTGGACGAGGACTCGACACCGCGCCAATTGCGCTATACTGGGCTTGGCTCGCAGATCCTCTCCTCTCTGGGATTGCGGGATTTCATCCTGCTGACCAATTCTCCCATGCCCAAAGTGATAGGTCTGGAAGCCTATGACCTGAACATTGTGGGCACACGCCCCATTAAGAAAGCTTGATCCATGGCCGGTTCCGAAACCCATTACGTCCTGCCCAGCCCGAAATTCGACGGGGACGCGCCTCATCTGCTGATCGTGGTGTCGCCTTACTATAAGGACATCGCCGACAATCTGGTGGACGGCGCCAAGGCCGCGATAAGTGCAGCAGGGGCAACATATGAACTGGCCGAAGTTCCGGGCGCACTGGAAATTCCGACGGCCATCCGGCTTGCTGGCCGGTCCAACGAATTCGACGGCTTTGTGGCGCTTGGCTGCGTCATCCGCGGTGAAACCACCCATTATGACACAGTTTGCAACGATTCCAGCCGTGCAATCAGCCTGCTGGGACTGGACGGCTATTGCATCGGCAACGGCATCCTGACAGTTGAGAACCGCACACAAGCAGAAGTCCGCGCCGACAGCACAGGCCAGAACAAGGGCGGCGGCGCAGCCGAGGCCGCGCTTCATCTGATTGCCCTGTCACAGCGCTTTTTGAAAAAAACCAAAGGTATCGGGTTCAAACCCGCGTCCGAGAACATCTTGATGGCGGGCGAAAACAAGGACACAAAAACAGCATGAAACCCGCTGACAAACGACAAATAAAATCCGCCACTCGGATGTATCTGGTGCAGGCCCTGTTCCAGATGGAAGCTTCTGATACGGACGCGGAAACCGTACGTGAAGAATTTCTGAACCATCGCTTTGGTGCGCAAGAAGAAGAACACGAATGGTTGGAGGGCAACGCCAGCTTTTTTGAACGGCTGTTGCTGGCTGCTGTCAGCAATCAGGCCAAGATCGATCAGCACACCGATCAGGCTCTGGTAGAGAAATGGCCACTGAAACGGATTGACCCGACCTTACGGGCGCTGTTCCGCGCTGCGGGTGCCGAACTCGTCAGCGAAGCGACCCCTCCTAAAGTGGTGATTTCGGAATATGTAGACGTGACCAAAGCCTTCTTCCCAGAGGGACGCGAATCCAAATTCGTGAATGCGGTGCTGGACCACATGGCCCGCGCCTTTCAGCCCGACAAATTCTGACGCGGGTCCAAATCCGGCAAAAACGGCAGTTCCCTGTCGGGAACACAACAGGTTTTGCGACAGGGACGGGCCAAGCTGCAGGGAAACGAGGTTAAAAACTTCTTATGCGTTTGCTGATTTCCTTTGCGGCCCTGTTCCTGTCGATTACCTTCCTCCAGTTATCCTCCGGCGCGATTGGCCCGCTTGATGCCCTGTCAGGACACAAGCTCGGGTTTTCCAACAACGAAATCGGTATACTGGGCTCGGCGCATTTTCTGGGATTCTTCGTCGGTTGCTGGTGGTCTCCCCGTTTGATGGGATCGGTTGGCCATACCCGCGCCTTTGCAGCTTTCGCCGCCTTCGGAGCCATTGGTGCCATCGCCCATCCCCTGATGCCGGATCCTACGGCCTGGGCCATCATGCGGATCATGACCGGACTGTGTGTTGCAGGCTGCTACACCGTGATCGAGGCCTGGATGCAGGCCAAGCTGACCAACCAGACGCGGGGCCGTGTTATGGCGACCTACCGCGTGGTGGACATCGGCGCGTCTTCGCTGGCGCAATTGATGATCGGGGTTCTGGAACCGGGCTCCTATGTATCCTACAATCTGCTGGCGATCCTGTGCTGCGCCTGTTTGTTCCCGTTGACGCTGTCCCGTATCGAACAGCCCAAAGTTCCTGTCGCCCCCAGATTGCACCCAATCCGCACCGCGATTCTCTCCCCGCTTGGCGCGGCAGGCGTCATGGTAGCGGGCACCACATCCGCCGCATTCCGGATGGTATCCCCGATTTACGGGCAGGAAATTGGCCTGACCGCCCAGCAGATCGGTTCGTTTCTGGCTACAGTTCTGATCGGCGGTGCGGTGGCACAGTTTCCGGCGGGCTATCTGGCGGACAAGTTTGACCGGCGACATGTTCTGATCGGCCTTTCGGTGGCCTCTGTCGTAGTCTGCGTGGGCTTCTCTTTCGTTAGGCCCGAAACCATCGGCTCTGTCTATGTTATGGCCGCCCTGTTCGGTATCATGACCTTTCCGATCTTTTCCGTGTCTGCCGCCCACGCAAATGACTTTGCCAAGCCCGAGAACATCGTAGAGGTGAACGCCTCCCTGATGTTCATCTATGCCGTCGGCGCCATCCTCAGCCCTGTGGTCGCAACCGCGCTGATTACAGGATTCGGCCCGTCGGCCCTGTTCCTGTTCATTTCCGGTGCCCATGTCTTTCTGGTCGTCTTCGGTCTGGCGCGGATGTACGCCCGCCCAACCAGCGACACCAGAACACGTTACAAATATGTGCCGCGCACATCCTATATCGTCGGGCGTCTGTTACGCAGGAAACGATAATCCGCACCTACCGACGTAACGTAGGGCAGGATTCGCACATTCTGGTCAATCCGTTTGACCAATCCGGCCACATCCCCACTTGAGCCTTTCGTCGCCTTGATCCTATTCTACCGGAAATTCCCGAAGAGAGGTCAGCCATGGCACCCATTACCAACATTTACGATTTGAAAGCCCTGCACAAGCAACGCACACCGCGCATGTTCTATGACTATGCGGAAAGCGGCAGTTGGAGCGAGCAGACCTTTCGGGACAATGTTGACGACTTCTCGCGCCTGCGCCTGCGTCAGAAAGTGGCCGTGGACATGACAAACCGCAACACGCGGATGTCCATGCTCGGGCAGGAATATGCCATGCCGGTCGCACTGGCCCCGATTGGAATGCTTGGCATGCAACACCCTGACGGGGAAATCCATGCCGCGCAGGCAGCAGAAGAGTTCGGCGTTCCCTTTACCCTGTCCACCATGTCGATCTGTTCCATCGAAGATGTGGCCGAGAAAACAACAAAACCTTTCTGGTTCCAGCTTTACGTGATGCGGGACCGTGATTTCATCAACCGCCTGATCGACCGCGCCAAGGCGGCAAACTGCTCGGCGCTGGTCCTGACCTATGATCTGCAAATTCTCGGGCAGCGCCACAAGGACATCAAGAACGGCCTCTCCGCCCCGCCCCGTCTGACACTGCCCAACATCCTGAACATCGCGACCAAACCGCGTTGGGCTTATAACATGCTCAACACCAAGCGGCGCAGCTTCCGCAATATCATCGGCCATGTGCAAGGCGTGGACGACATGTCAAACCTGTCGGCATGGACAGCAGAACAGTTTGACCCGACGCTGGACTGGAACGATGTGGCATGGATCAAGGAACGCTGGGGCGGACCCCTGATCCTGAAGGGTATCCTTGACGTGGAAGACGCCAAAAAAGCGGTCGAAGTCGGTGCCGACGCGTTAATCGTGTCAAACCACGGCGGGCGACAGCTTGACGGGGCGATGTCCTCTATACGGATGTTGCCGGATATTGTTGACGCTGTAGGAGATCAGATCGAGGTGCATATGGACGGGGGCATCCGCTCCGGTCAGGACGTACTGAAGGCAATTTCGCTGGGGGCCAAGGGTACGATGATCGGCCGGTCCTTCGTGCACGGACTTGGCGCGATGGGGCGCGAAGGTGTGAAAACCGCGCTGGAGGTGATCCACAAAGAGCTCGACACGACAATGGCGCTCTGCGGGGAACGGGACCTGAACAATATGGGGCGGGACAACCTTCTGATTCCAAAAGATTTCCGCGGCGAGTGGGAATAGGCAAAGACCAACCGGCAACCCGCTGAACCACCCGCTTGCACAGCAGCGGGTGGTTTTTCTGTCTGTGATGAAAGAAGTAGCCGGACACAAAAGTAAACGGGTGGTTTTCAATCCGCTGCCCTGCATGACTGCGCCTTTTTCCTTATGACCCTGCAAATATGAAGCGTCATGTATGAAGCTTCATTTAAGAAGCTTCATATAGGCAGTATGTTGATCCAAATCGCCCCAATGTTTCAGCAAGTTAAATAACGCAAACCCACAGGCAAACGCCAAGCCCACCGCTGCCTTTATGTTGCACGTCCCTTGAGACCCATACATAAACCACCCCGCAGGGCCACAGTTGCAAACACCATGCGGCATCCTCCTCCGCACCAGGTTCCAGATTCAGTCTTGCCTTTTTGCCATTTCCCCCCTAATGGAGCGGCTTCACGCGGCACTTACACCCTTGGAGGATTGCCGCCTTTACATATTGGAGAATTATCATGGCCGAGATGCCAAACATCATCGCCACACCACGTACGGGGACCGGCAAGGGGGCCGCCCGTCAAGCCCGTCGCGACGGACTTGTCCCAGGTGTTGTCTACGGCGGCGGCGAAGAGCCGATCGCAATCAACGTAAAATTCAACGAGCTTCTGAAGCAGCTGAAAGCCGGCCGTTTCCTTTCCACACTTTTCAACCTCAAGGTTGAAGGTCAGGAAGACGTTCGTGTGATCTGCCGTAACGTACAGCGCGATGTTGTAAAAGACCTGCCTGTTCACCTCGACCTGATGCGCCTGCGTCGCACATCCCGTGTGAACCTGTTCGTACCTGTAACCTTCATCAACGAAGAAACTTCTGTTGGCCTGAAGCGTGGCGGCGTTCTGACCGTTGTACGTAACGAGATCGAACTGAAAGTGACAGCGGGCAACATCCCTGACGCGATCGAAATCGATCTGGCGGATCTGGACGTTGGCGACATCGTTCACATTTCCGACGTCACACTGCCAGAAGGCTCGCGCCCGATGATCACAGACCGTGACTTCGTGATCGCGAACATCTCTGCACCTTCCAGCCTGAAAGCTTCCGATGAAGATTCCGGCGACGACGCAGAAGACGCACCAGCAGAAGACGCCGCAGAAGAATAAGCCCTTCCGGCAATTTTTCTTAAACCCCGCGTGTTCAGACGAACGCGCGGGGTTTTTCTTTGCGCTTTTGGCATCTGGGAAGGATAGCCGCTATAAAGCCTGCGAATCGACGCAGTGCCAAAGGACACCCCACATGCAAATCTTTGTCGGCCTTGGAAATCCCGGATCGAAATACGCGAACAACCGGCACAACATCGGTTTCATGGCGCTGGACCGTATTGCTTCGGATCACGGTTTCGCCCCGTGGCGCAGCAAGTTTCAGGGCAAAGTGTCCGAAGGGCGTTTGGGCAGCGAAAAGGTGATCCTGTTAAAGCCCGAAACCTTCATGAACCTGTCGGGCCAATCCGTGGGCGAGGCGTTGCGCTTTTACAAAGCCACCGTTGAAGACCTGACCGTTTTTCACGATGAACTGGACCTTGCACCCGGCAAATGCCGTGTGAAACAGGGTGGCGGTCATGCGGGCCACAACGGGTTGCGCTCAATCCATCAACACGTCGGCGAAGCTTATGCGCGGGTGCGCATCGGCATCGGCCATCCGGGCCGAAAGGAAGCAGTGGCAGGGTATGTTCTGCACGACTTTCCCAAATCCGACGAAAACTGGATCGACGATCTGCTGCGCGGAATGTCTGACGGCGCGCCAGATCTTGCGACCGGAGACTCTGGCCGGTTCATGAACGCTGTAGCCCTGCGCGTGGCCCCGCCGCGATCATCAACCACAGCCCCGAAGCCTGACAAAGCCACAGCCAAACCAAAAGAACCGGAAGTAGCACCGGCCGAGGACACCCGCAGCCCGTTGCAAAAGCTGAAAGACAAATTTTCCTGAAAGCATCCCATGCCAGATTACGCCCGTTATGCCGATACCGCCAGAATCCTTGGCCGCCTGCTGCTTAGGGGCGATGTTCACGGTATCCGGCGTGTGGCCCGCACCGGCAGTCTGTTCGCCCCTCAGAACATTGTTGCAAACTTTGGCAACATGCAGGCGCTATTCTTCCATCAGGACGCAAAAGTCACACCGCAAGCGCCAAGCCCCCTGCCCGAAGCCCCGCGCCCGATTGCACAAAGCTTCACCCACAAAGGGCGCCGTATCGATCTGAACACATGGCATCAGGAACGGAACATCACGGCGATGGTTGTCCTGAAAAACGGAGCTGTTGTTCATGAGGAATATTTAAACGGCACCACCGCGCAGGACCGGCGGATTTCATGGTCCATGTGCAAAAGCATACTCTCCGCAACCTTCGGTGTGATGGTTGATCGCGGCATGATGCCGGATCTCGACACTAAAATCGGATCGCTGGTCCCGGACCTTCAAAACTCCGCCTATGCGCAGGCCAGCATTCGCAACGTGTTGAACATGGCCAGCGGTGTCGCCTTTAACGAGGATTACCTCGACTATCATTCGGACATTAACCGCATGGGGCGTCTGTTGGCAGTCGGCGGGTCTATGGACGCTTTTGCCGCCGGTCTGACACAACAGCAATATGCGCCCGGCACCTACAACAATTACGTGTCCATCGACACCCATGTGATCGGAATGGTGATGCGGGCCGTATCCGGCAAAGGCACAAACGCGCTAGTGTCCGAACTGCTGTTCCAACCGATGGGTCTGGAACAAACGCCGTACTTTCTGACGGACAGTCTGGGAGAGCCCTTCGTGCTCGGCGGACTGAATATGACAACACGGGATTACGCGCGGTTCGGCCAGATGTTCGCACAAGCCGGCCAGCTCAACGGCAAACAAATCGTGTCCCCCGAATGGGTTAAAGCCTCCACCGCACAATCCGCCCCGCCCCCAACGCCCGAAACCGCCATCACCCCCCAAGGTGCGCAAGGTTACGGCTATCAGTGGTGGCGCCCCGCGCAGGCAGCAGACGGGGAATTTTATGCCATCGGCATCTATGGCCAGTATATCTTTGTCGATACGGCGCGTCAGGTGGTGATCGCCGTAAATGCCGGAGACACCAATTTCCGTGACGGCGACGGCGCTGTCACACAAAGCAATTTAGCGGTTTTTCGCCAGATCGCTGCCTCTTTAGAATAATTCTAAATCTTGACAGTGCGCCGATGGAAGCGCATATCTAGGGCAACCTTCCAAAAGGATGTAAAAGACATGTTTATCCAGACCGAAAGCACCCCGAATCCGGCCACGTTGAAATTCCTGCCGGGTCAGGCGGTACTCTCCACCGGCACAGCCGATTTCCCGACAGAAGACGCGGCACAGGCCTCGCCTCTGGCGCAGCGCATTTTTGGTGTGCAGGGCGTCACCGGGGTTTTCTTCGGCCCTGATTTTGTCACTGTAACCAAAGACGATAAAACCGAGTGGAACCATGTAAAGCCCGCCATTCTTGGCGTTATTATGGAACACTATCAATCCGGCCAGCCTGTCATGGGCGCGGATGCGGAAAACACTGGCCACAAGGAACACACCGGCGAAGACGGTGAGATCGTGCAACAGATCAAGGATCTGCTGGACACACGTGTACGTCCTGCTGTGGCACAGGATGGTGGCGACATTACGTTCCACGGTTTTGACCGCGGTATCGTCTACCTGCATATGCAAGGCGCCTGCGCAGGCTGCCCGTCTTCGACCATCACCCTGAAAATGGGCATCGAAAACCTGCTGCGCCACTATATCCCCGAAGTGACCGAGGTACGCCCCGTTGCCGCCTGAACCGCTCACTCTGGCCTTTGATACAGCAGCCGCGCATTGCGCGGCTGTCCTGTTTCAAGGGCCGAACATGCTTTGCAGCCGCGTCGATCCGATGTCCAAAGGACAGGCAGAGCACTTACTGCCCATGCTTGAGGATCTGCTGAAATCTGCGGGCTACAACTGGCCGGATATTCACACGATTGGCGTTGGCGTGGGACCGGGCAATTTTACCGGAATCCGTATCTCCGTTGCAGCAGCCCGCGGGTTGTCACTGTCCCTGCAAGTGCCCGCCATTGGAATTCCGCGCCTAGACGCAATCGCCTATGGGAGCGCAGGGCCAACTACGGCTGTTGTCGATGCCCGCCAGAACCGTGTGTATCGCCAGCATTTTGACAACGGCGTCGCCCTTTCGGATGTGGAACTTGTCGAAATGACGGGTTTGTCGCGTGAAAAGCCTTTTCTATCTGACAGCCCGCTGGACCTTGAACACCTCACACAGATCAGTGCCGAAGATATGATCCGCAATACAGGCGCGCTCGTGCAGTTACGCCGCACCACAGAGCAGCCCCGCCCTGCGCCGCTCTATGTGCGTGCACCGGATGCGGCGCTGCCCTCTGAACAGCCGCCGCGCATTCTGCCGTGACGCCAGAGCAAATGGCAGAAATCCATGCGGCCTGCTTCACGCAGCCCCGCCCGTGGTCCGCGACAGAGTTCAGAGAACTCTGCGCTTCTCCTCTTTGTCTTGTGAAGACTCTCGATCTCGGATTTGCGATCACCCGCCGCGCCGGACCCGAGGCCGAATTGCTGACCATTGCTGTCCATCCCGACGCCCGTCGTCAGGGCAAGGCCCGCGCTCTCCTCTCAGAGCTTCTAGCCACGTTGCAATCTGACGGATGCGAGGAAGTTTTCCTGGAGGTCGTCGCAGACAACCATCCCGCAATTGTCCTCTACAAAGCCGCAGGCTTTACCGAACTGTCCTACCGGAAAGATTACTACAACGGTGTGAACGGTAGCAAATCCGCCGCTCTGGTTATGCGCAAAATCCTTTAGCCACGTCCGACAAAGGGCATATTGCTTGCCATGACGGTCATCGACAGGACGTTGGCTTCCGGCGGCAGTCCGGCCATGTGCAACACGGCGTCCGCCACATGTTGCACATCCATTGTGGGTTCGGGGCGCATCGAACCGTCCGCCTGTACCGTCCCGTCAATCATTCGCGTCACCAGTTCGGTGAAGGCATTGCCAATGTCGATCTGCCCGCAGGTGATATTTACCGAGCGCCCGTCCAGCGCCAGCGTTTTCGTCAATCCGCTGATGGCATGTTTTGTCGCCGTGTAGGCCGCCGATCCCGGACGGGGCGTGGTTGCGGAAATAGAGCCGTTGTTGATGATCCGCCCGCCTTGCGGGGATTGTGCCCGCATGATCCGCCAGGCCGCGCGGGCGCACAGGAAGCTGCCTGTCAGGTTGATATCGACACAATTGCGCCATGCAGAAACGTCCATCTCGTCAATATGCGCAGCCGGAACACCGGTTCCCGCGTTGTTGAACAACGTATCTATCCGGCCGAACCGTTCCGCAATCCGGTCAAACGCCGCTTCCACCTGAGATTCATCCGTTACATCACATGGAACCGCGAGCGCTGCATCCTGCCCCTCTGCCACTTGTTTCAGCGGCTCCACCCGCCTGCCGATCAAACCGACGTTCCAACCGGCCGCCAGAAACGTCTGCGCAGTCGCTTTGCCAATACCGCTACCTGCACCTGTTATTACAATCGTCTTGGTCATATGAAATTTGCCCTATGTCTGTCTGAAGTGCCTCAGTTCTGGCGCAGGCCGGCGATTTTGTCTAGGCGATCCAGGGGCCGCGCACTTCCGCTACACGGATGAATAACTCCGCATAAGTCCAATAAAAGCCTTAGAAACCTGCCAACTGGCCGGTTGCCCGAAGCGCTCTGCGCGCGTATACCGTTAAGGACCTGAACGATAAAAGGTTACACGCCCGTGGACGCGATCACCCTGACCTCCGAGATTATAGTTGTGCTGGCCCTGCTCGGCTTTACTGTCATGCTGTTTGTAACCGAAATTGTTCGGGTGGACGTGGCGGCGGTCATCGTGATGGTGTTGCTCGGTGCGCTCAGCTACCTCCCCGGACTGGGCGGTCTGATAGAAATAAACCACCTGTTCGACGGCTTTGCCTCCAATGCGGTTATTTCGATTATTGCCGTGATGATCCTTGGCGCAGGGCTGGACAAAACCGGACTGATGTCCACGGTCGCCTCTACCATTCTGAAGTATGGCGGCACCAGCGAACGCCGCATCATTCCGATTGTGTCAGCCACTGTCGGCTTTATTTCCAGTTTCATGCAGAACGTTGGCGCCGCTGCGCTTTTCCTGCCAGTGGTTTCGCGGATTTCCTCGCGCACGAATATTTCAATGTCCCGCCTGCTGATGCCCATGGGATTTTGCGCAATTCTGGGCGGCACAATGACTTTGGTCGGCTCCTCGCCGCTGATCCTGTTGAACGATCTGATTGACACAGCAAACCTCGATCTGCCCGCGGATGCCCGCATGGAGCACTTCACATTATTTTCCGTCACACCGATTGGTCTGGCGCTGGTCCTGACGGGGATTTTCTATTTCGTGTTGTTTGGCCGCTGGGTCCTGCCGGGCACCACATCAAAAGGGGATGGTACCTCCGGCCAGACAATGAATGCCTATCTGAAACGGCTTTACGGTCTGAAGGCAGATATTGTCGAAGTCGAAGTTCCCGAAGGTAACATTCTGCTTGGGGAAACCTTTGCCGATCTGATGGAAGTCCACCACTGTTACATCATCGGAAGCTATTTTCAGGGCCACCGCTGGGTCGCGCCACTCGTCACTACCGAAATTACAACACCCTGTCGTCTGGCCATCCTTGGCCGCCGCAAGGTGATAGAGGAAATGGCCGATATCTACGGGCTGGAAATCAAGCCCAACCTCGATATTTTCGCCGAAGAATTTGCCCCGACGAAAAGCGGTGTCGCCGAAATCGTTGTGCCGCCGGACAGTCAGGTAATCGGAAAAACCGCACAGGAACTGGCGCTGCGCAAGACTTATGGCATGTCCATGCTGGCGATTCACCGCGGTGGCGACACCATGAGCCATGTGGAACATGAAGACCACGAAGCCACCCGTATCGGCATGGTCCCGCTGCGCGCCGGAGACACGCTGGTGGTACACGTACTCTGGGAAAATCTGGTGCGGATCAAGAAAGGGCGGGACTTTGTTGTTGTTACAACCGACTTCCCGCAAGAAGAACTGCGCCCGCAAAAGGTTGGCTGGGCGATCCTCTTCTTTATTATATCGCTCAGTCTGATCCTGTTTACCGATATGCGCCTGTCCCTCTGCCTTCTGACAGGTGCCGTGGGTATGATTGTCACCCGCGTGATCAACATGGACGAGGCGTATAACGCGGTCGGCTGGAACACCGTCTTTCTGCTCGCCTCCCTGATACCGCTCGGGCAGGCCGTGCAAATGACAGGAACAGCGGAATGGATCGCGCAAGGCGTGCTCTCGGTGCTGGACGGCTGGCCGGTCTGGTCGTTGCAGGCCGGCGTTGCCATTCTCGCGACCATCTTCACGCTGATCATGTCCAACGTCGGCGCAACGGTCCTACTGGTGCCTCTTGCAGTTTCAATTGCGATGGCTTCGGGCGGCGATCCCGCCATATTTGCCATGACCGTTGCAATTTCCACTTCGAACTCTTTCCTGATCCCGACCCATCAGGTCAACGCCCTGATTATGGGTCCGGCAGGCTATCGCGTGGTGGATTTCATGCGCACGGGCGGGATCATGACCGTACTGTTCCTGATCGTATCGCTCGTGATGATGAACATCGTCTTTTAAACGGCTATCCGGCTTCTTCTGGCTGTAAATATCCCGGGGTCTCAGGGGCAGCGCCCCTGAAGCGTCTCTATTCTGGCGCAGCGGGCTGTTCTTCCAGTTCCAGAACAGGGGCCGCGATGCGACGCAGATCGTCAACGCCCAAAGGCGCGGTCGGCTTGGCCAGCATATACCGTGTCACCCAGTGCAACCGGTGCTCCGCCCGCGTGATCGCCACATAGGCCAGTCGTTTCCACAAGGCGATCCCTGCCTCTGTGCGCCCTGCACGGCTTGCAGCGTAAATGTCCGGCGCAAACACCTGCACATCTCCCCATTGAGAGCCTTGCGCCTTATGGATGGTACAGGCGGCTCCGTGAACAAAGGCGGCCCCCATCCGCGCGGCAGAGGGGATGAAGGGTTCTTCCTGATCGGGCAATTCAATCTTGATGATCGTCGCCGCCGAAACCTGCGGGTCCTCTGCGCCGATCACATGCAGCCGTGAAAAGCCGGGCTTGCGCCCCTCCCCCAGATACACCGCCTGCGCACCCTTGATCAGGCCACGGGCCTCCAGATCAATCCGCTTCTTGCGGTGTTTCATCGGCAGTTCCAGCCCGTCACAAATCAACGGCTCTCCGGGCAAAAGCATTTCTGCCGGTGCCCCGAATGCATTCCGGAAGGCATGGATCAGCCGGATGCGGGTGGCATTCCGCCAAACCAGAACCGGTGCCCGCGCCATAGCGGAGGCGTCCACACGGGGGGAGACGATCACCCTGTCGTCCTTGCGTGCGGCCTCTTCGATCATCCGCTCGAACTGGGAAAATTCCAGTGCCGGATCACTAAGGGCATGGGCCAGATCAAGAATAGGATTGTCATCCGCCTGACGGTGCACACGGTTCAAATACAGTTTGCGGGGCTCCGGCAGATCGTCGAATGCCATACTGCCCGATTGCCCCACAGGGGCAAGCTGGGCGGGATCGCCGAAAAGAATGAGTGTGGAAAAGATTTCCTGCAAATCCCCAAGCTGTTTGTCGTCGAGCATCGAGGCTTCGTCCACAAACCCCACATCCAGCGGGTCTTCGCGGCGCTTCCAGCCGACGATAAAATCGGACCCGCGCAGCCCTGCTACTGCCAAGGCACCGGGAATGGATTTGTTGCTCTCATAAAATTGCGCCGCACGCTCCAGTGCCAGATCGCTCAGACCTTCGATCTCGGGCTTTTCCGCATTACCGGCGAGCCATTCGGCAATTTTTTCATATTCCGGATCATACATCGGAGTGTAGAGGATCCGGTGGATAGTCGTCGCTGCAACACCGCGGTTGCGCAGCACGCTCGCAGCCTTGTTGGTCGGGGCCAGAATGGCAAGAGTACGCCGTTCCTTGCGGGCGCGGCCTTCGTAATCGCCACTGATCGTATCCACACCGGCATCTGTCAGCGCGTCGGCAAGTTTCGCGAGAAGCATGGTCTTGCCGGACCCGGCTTTACCCAGCAACGCAAGCGTCTGCTGTTTTCCGGTGGTTTCAGGGATAAGCATCCCGTTTTCCAGATCTACGCCGGAGGCTTTCAATACTTCGGCTACAGCATCATAGGCACTGGCTTGATCTTCGGAAAACTGCATGGCCTCGGGTCCGGTCTTGTTTCGCGCTAACATAGCGCAACGCCCAGCGGGACTGAACGGCTTTTTAGGGCAACTGTGCTGAAACTTGGCCCGGTATACTACTCGGCTGGCCGCAACTTTCGTGATGAAAGGCTGCGGCGAACCAATCCCTAGACTGCACCGCTGTAATACCGGCGGCAGAACACAGCCGATCCCGAACCTGCGGGGAAAACTCCCACAGTCCAACGGACACCCGTTTGCGCCCCTGCCCCTGTGATCCCAAAATCTCCGGAGACCAGCCCAAACGGCGATAAATCCGCGCTATCCGCGCATCAAACACACCAACGGCGTGGCCCAAATGGAAGCCAAGGCCAATCTCACAACCGGCAAGCATAATCGCGGCTGAAACCCGCCCCGCCTTCTCCAAAGACCGGGGCGAAAGACAAAACCGGGTGCTCTCCCAGATTAAAGGACTGGTAATAGCCCCGCCGGTCACATCGCAAAAATGATCGTTAATCATACAAGGCCCCGTCGTTGGCAGCACCCGCATGGACCCGCCATGGCTGCCATCGGGCAATTGCCAGATCGCATAAAGCGGATTCATCTGATCGTAGGCGTCCTGCTCCCAGCCCCGCCGGTCAATCGTCAGATCCCAGCCAAGGCGATCCACAAACTGGGTTTTCCGATCACGGAACATGGTGTCCTGCAACAACGGGTAATCAGAAATTTCATCGGCGTAGAGATAGCGCAGCATGGAAAAACTCCGGACAAATGACCGCCGGTTTTCCTGTGCGAAGGGCAAGGTACAGACGATCCTGATTTCAAGATGAACTGTGCCCAGACTTCGGTAATTTTGGTTAACAACTGATCACCGTGCTGGACGGTAAGGTTTTGTCAACGAGAGGATCACGCCGTAACCCCATGATACTAAATATTAATCAACCCTTGCGCCAATGCCTTTGCCACTGCATGGGTCGTGTTTGAGGCATTCAGCTTGGACCGCGCAGATTCAATATAAACCCGCAATGTGTGTTCGGAAATTTTCAGCTGCTCCGCTGCGCGTCCGCGGTTCAATCCCGCCCCGAGCAAGCGCAGCGCATCGGTTTCGCGCGGTGACAGAACCACGTAGCTGCCCACGGTTTCAGGGAACTCCAATGCACGAATACTGGCGTGGATATAATGACCGATGAGCAAAAAATTCGGCATATGAGCACTTAGGAAACGGGCCCAAGCCTCATCCGAACAGGTATGGCTGATGGAAAACAGCGCGAACTCGCCATTGGGACCGCGCACCGGAACCGACACGCCTTGATTGCCGACCCCGCCGTCCTGCGCTTCCTGAAAAAACTGGCGGGCCGTTTTCTTCTCCCAGTCCAGCGATTTCCAATTGTAGGGATGAAACCTTTGGAACGCTCCGAGAACCACAGGATCGACCCGATAAAGCGCTTCGCTTTCATAATATTCGGCCCATTGCTGGTCATAGGTCGCCAAAGCGTAAGGCTCCCCCGTACTGTTAACCGAATGATAGACTACGTGATTTACCTGAAAAATGTCCCTCAGACCTGCGACTACTGCATTAAGTTCCACAAGCGATTTACAATGTTCCACGCGTTCGAGAAATGTTTCGATCTGATTTTGCATCACCCTCCGCCGCCGCGATATTGCGGGCCTTTGTTGTTGTCTCCGCCACAGCAACATAGATGGTATCGTCCAACTGTTCGGCCAACCGGCCCAAACCGTTCTGGCTCGCAAAAGTCTTCAGGTCTTTGAGGACTGAAATGATCCATTCCTGTGACATAACAAGTCTCGTTTACAAAGGTTAACAGTGAATTAATGCAACTATTCCAAGAATCATTCTGCGTGAGCAAAGCGCAAAGGTAAACTCACCGGAAATAGCGAGTGGGTTGCAACTACACCACCGGAATTAAACATTTTTCAGCCATCCGGCTCATGCTCTCCGAACGCAAAAAGCCCGCAATCCGGTGGCGGATCGCGGGCTTAGATCTTGTTATTGGAAGGCTCAGAACTTGGACTTGCTGGCCTCCAGCGTGTCTTCGAAAGTGCGCAGACCGGTTTGTGTGGCGCTTACCAATACGGCCATGTTGCCCGGTTTATGCTCGTTCTTACGCATCTTGATATGGGCCTCAGGGATTTCATCCCACGGGAACACCTCGGACATGCACGGATCAAGACGACGCTCCATCATCAGCTTGTTCGCTGCAGCCGCCTGTTTCAGATGGGCAAAGTGGGACCCCTGAACACGTTTCTGGTGCATCCAGACATAACGCGCATCCATCGTCAGGTTGTAGCCGGTCGTCCCCGCACAGATCACAACCATGCCGCCCTTCTTACAAACGAAGGTCGAAACGGGGAATGTGGATTCGCCGGGATGTTCGAACACCATATCGACGTTGTTGCCCTTGCCGGTGATATCCCAGATCGCCTTACCGAACTTGCGCACTTCGGAGAACCAGGTCTTGTACTCTTCGGAATTCACCTCTGGCAATTGTCCCCAGCAATTGAAATCCTTGCGGTTGATCACGCCTTTGGCGCCAAGGGACATCACAAACTCGCGTTTGTCTTCGTCCGAGATCACACCGATGGCGTTGGCCCCTGCCGTGTTGATCAACTGGATCGCAAAGCTGCCCAGACCACCCGAAGCGCCCCAAACCAGAACGTTCTGACCGGGTTTCAGCGTATGGGGACGGTGACCGAACAACATGCGGTAGGCTGTGGCCAGCGTCAGCGTGTAACACGCACTTTCTTCCCAAGTCAGGTGCTGTGGACGGGGCATAAGCTGTTGAGCCTGAACCCGTGTGAACTGTCCGAAAGACCCGTCCGGAGTTTCGTAACCCCAGATGCGCTGGCTATCGGAATACATCGGATCGCCGCCGTTACATTCCTCATCGTCACCGTCATCCTGATTACAATGGATGACAACTTCGTCGCCCACTTTCCAGCGTTTTACCTTCTCACCAACAGCCCAGATGATGCCGGAAGCGTCCGAACCTGCGATGTGGTAATCTTCGCCGTGTACATCAAACGGGCTGATCGGAATACCCAGACCGGCCCAGACACCGTTGTAGTTCACACCCGCTGCCATAACGAAGACCAGAACCTCGTTACTGTCCAGCTTGGGTGTTTCAACCACCTCAACCTTAAAGGACTTGTCCGGCTCGCCGTGACGTTCGCGGCGGATCGTCCAAGCATACATTTCTTTGGGCACGTGACCCAAGGGAGGAATTTCCCCGACTTCATAGAGGTCTTTTTCGGGGGCTTCATATCCGGCGTCGAGTGGTGCCATGATTTACTCTCCTGCGTTAGGCAATTCCTGTAACGAGTCAGTTCACTGTTACGTTGACACGATCAATGCCGCGATGCAGCAAAAATCGCAAGAGCAATAATCATAAAAAAATGATTATTTTTGCGAAATTTAATTGCGCGGCCGATTTTTCACCGATTTTACCTCTTTTCCGCAGTCATACGCGCATGAAAAAAGGGGGGCCAAGCCCCCCTTCCCGTAACGTCAACGCTGTAACCGGCTTCAGACAGCCAGTTGCGGAATGATTTGTTTCTTGCGGCTGACCACGCCCGGCAGGATCACTGTGTCGCCAGAAACAGTCACCCCGAAGGATTTCTCAGCAACAGTTTTTACCAGATCGTTGGACACCAGCAGCGTGGATTCTTCGTTCAGAATGTCCACGACGAACAGCAGAACCTGATCGACACCATCTTCGGTCGCTACAGCGGTCATGCTGTCCATCAGGCTTGCCTTGCGGTCCAGAACGATTGCAGGCGTGGTGGTTTCCAGAACGGACACACGGAACTCCTTGCCGCCGACTTCGTATTTTTTGGAGTCCATACGCAGCAGTTCCGCGTCAGAAAACGCAGAAACATCGGATTTCGCCGCAAACATTTCGGCAGCATATTCCGAGATGTCGACGCCCAGTTCCGCAGCAAGAGATTTCGCTCGCGCCACATCTGTTTCCGTTGTGGTCGGGGAGCGGAATTCCAGCGTGTCAGAGATGATGCAGGACAGCATAACGCCTTTGATCGCATCCGGCGCCTTGGCCAGATCCTCGCCCATCAGGTCTGCCATGATGGTTGCTGTACAGGCCAGCGGGCGCACGGTGATGTTGATCGGACCTTTGGTCTTGATCCCGCCTACCAGCAGGTGGTGGTCGATGATCTCAAGAATGTTTGCATCATTGATAGAAGCTGGCAGTTCGGCCGGGTTGTTGGTGTCAACAATCACCACATCGTCGCCTTCAGCCACATCAGAAATAATTTCCGGTTGCTCGAAACCCCAGCGCTTCAGAACAAACGCAGCTTCGGTGTTTGGCGTGCCCAGCAATTTGGCAGCGGCGCTCTGGCCTTTGATCTCGTTCAGGTACCAGGCCCATACGATTGCGGAACCGGTTGCGTCTGTATCGGGGGCCGTATGGCCAAAAACTTGGATCATTTTCATCATTTCCATGCAAAATTGGGGTGTTCGCGGCGCTTATAGCGGTGCGATTGGCACCTGTCACTAGCAACGGGTGCATTGCACCCCTGCGCTCAGCGCAAATGGGCAATGGCATTGGCGTAATAGCGCACAACGTCCAGTTGCTCGGGCTGAAGCACAAACCGCCCGTCTTTCTCTACAAGAGCACGGCGCAGCACCAGCATTCGTAGCCCGACCTCCACCGCATAGTCCAGACGCTTGCGCGGGATATGCATATGAGCGCCATTGGCAATCAACCGGTCGAGTTCAGCCTCTGCAAGCCTTTGCACCTCTGCCGCATCCAGCGAGGTTTCTCCCTGCTCCAGCAACACGGTCGATACCAGAGACACCGGCAGCACCGGAATCACCTGCCCGACCTGATGCATCAGGGCTTTGCCCAGATCAGCGGTCATCCTTTCGTGACTGACCGTTTCCTTTCCCGCCAGAAACGCCTTAAGCGACAACGGCACGCCAAAACTGACGCTGGCATACCCGAATTTATAAAACCGCCCTGTCAGGCGCAGCCACAAATGACGCACAACGAAATGCACAAACGTCCAGAGCTTGAAAAAAACGCCTGTCTTTTCCCCACGGTTCGCCGCCAGCAGCACGCGATCTTCCAACACGCGGTCATAATTGACACCCACCGGAACAAACACCACGTCCCGCTCCTGATCAGGGTCAAAATCAGACACGATATAATTCAACAAGCCGAGCTTGGCCGGACGCAAGCTGCCGTCCCGCGACAGGCTGCCCTCTGGAAAAACGGCCTGTGTGACCCCTGCGGCTGTGGCCATCTGCACATAACGGGACAAAACCCGCCGGTAGAGCAGATTGCGCGATTTGCGCCGGATGAAATAGGCCCCTGTGGAGCGAATCAACTGCTTTAATGGCCAGACCCGCGCCCATTCGCCCACGGCATAAGACAGCGCGGAACGGGACGCCGCCAGAAAGGTGACAATCACATAATCCATGTTAGAGCGGTGGTTCATCACAAACACCACCGTCGCATTCGGGTCCATGTTTTGCAGCGCGGTTTCATCCACATAGCCGAGCCGCACCCGATAGAGCGCGCGGCTCAACCAACGGGCAAAGCGGATGCCAAAGCCGAAATAGGCAAAGGCCGAAAAGGACGGCACGATCTCGCGGGCGTAGCGCATCGCCATGTCAGCGGCCACATGATAGGGAATGCCTTCATCATTGGAATGCTCCAACACCGCCTCCATCACTTGCGGGTCATGGGCCAGACGATCCACCATCACCTGCCGCTGTGTCAGCTTGAAAGGCTGGATTTGCAATTGCAGTCTGGTGTTCAGCTGTTCGATTGCACGATTGAAACGGCGGCGCAGGTACCAGCGCACCGATGGCATAAGGATACGGTCCAGCAACCCCGCCAGTGCCAGCAACCCCGCGACCCAGACGACCCAGACCTGTATTTCAACTGTTTCAAACATTCCGCACAGATGTAAACCGAATTGCCCGTTCCGCCAATTGTTACTTCTACGCTGTAACAGCTGATGCAACGGACTGTTGCGCACAGTCCGCCCCTATCGCCACGTCGCGACTTGAAATTTTCTGCGCACGAATATTATACAGATGCTTGCAATCGGGTAATTTTATAACTTATGCTGCGGCGCAGCACAGATCGGAGTCGCATCAAATGACACACACACCTGACCGCCCATGGCTCTTCCGCACCTATGCGGGCCACTCCACCGCCAAAGACAGCAACGCACTGTATCGTGGCAACCTTGCAAAAGGCCAAACCGGCCTTTCTGTGGCCTTCGATCTGCCAACACAGACAGGCTATGACAGTGATCACGAACTGGCCCGTGGCGAAGTGGGCAAGGTCGGTGTGCCGGTGGCCCACCTTGGCGACATGCGTGCTCTTTTCGACGATATTCCGCTGGAAAAGATGAACACGTCCATGACGATCAACGCCACAGCACCCTGGCTGCTGGCGCTTTATATCGCCGTGGCCGAGGAACAGGGTGCGGATGTCAAAAAGCTGCAGGGCACGGTTCAGAACGACATCATCAAGGAATACCTTTCGCGGGGCACCTATGTCTGCCCGCCCAAACCTTCCCTGCGGATGATCACCGATGTGGCAGCCTACTGCTATACCAATGTCCCCAAATGGAACCCGATGAACGTCTGTTCCTACCACCTGCAAGAAGCAGGCGCGACGCCGGAACAGGAACTCGCCTTCGCGCTGGCCACTGCCACGGCCGTACTGGATGATGTACGCGGCAAAGTCCCTGCCGAGGATTTTGCTACAGTTGTGGGGCGTATTTCCTTCTTTGTGAATGCCGGCATCCGTTTTGTCACCGAGATGTGTAAAATGCGCGCTTTCGTCGATCTCTGGGATGAAATCTGCGAAAAGCGCTACGGCGTCACCGACCCGAAAATGCGCCGCTTCCGCTATGGCGTGCAGGTCAACTCGCTTGGCCTGACAGAACAACAACCCGAAAACAACGTCTACCGCATCCTGATCGAAATGCTGGCCGTGACCCTGTCGAAAAACGCCCGCGCTCGTGCGGTGCAACTGCCCGCATGGAACGAAGCGCTCGGCCTGCCCCGCCCCTGGGACCAGCAATGGTCCCTGCGGATGCAACAAATCCTCGCCTTTGAAACCGACCTGCTGGAATATGACGACCTGTTTGACGGCAACCCCGCGGTGGATCGCAAGGTTGAAGCCCTGAAACAGGGCGCACGGGACGAGCTGGCCCAGATCGACGGCATGGGCGGCGCGGTCGCAGCGATCGAATATATGAAAGGCCGTCTGGTGGACTCCAATTCCGCCCGACTGGGGCGCATCGAAACCGGCGATACAACTGTTATCGGCGTGAACAAATACACCGAAGGGGCAGACAGCCCGCTGACAGCGGGTGACGGCGCGATCATGGTGGTGGACAAAGCCGCCGAAGCCGACCAGATTTCCCGTCTGGAACAATGGCGGGCGGATCGGGACGAAGGCGCGGTCAAAGCCGCGCTGGACGATCTGCGCCGCGCCGCACAAGACGGCAGCAACATTATGCCCGCCTCTATCGCTGCCGCCAAAGCAGGCGTTACAACCGGTGAATGGGGCAGCGCCATCCGCGCGGTCTTTGGCGAATACCGCGCCCCTACCGGCGTTGGCAAATCCGTCTCTAACCAGACCGAAGGGCTGGACCAAATCCGCGAGGCGGTTGACGCTGTATCGGACAAACTCGGCCGTCGCCTGAAGTTTGTTGTCGGCAAACCCGGACTGGACGGCCACTCCAATGGCGCCGAACAGATTGCCGTGCGTGCACGGGACTGCGGCATGGACATCACCTATGAAGGCATCCGCTTGACACCGGAACAAATCGTCAATGCCGCGCTGGAAGAACAAGCCCATGTGATCGGCCTGTCGATCCTCTCCGGTTCCCATGTGCCGCTGATCGAGGATGTGCTCAAACGCATGAAACTGGCGGGACTCTCTGACGTACCGCTCATCGTGGGCGGCATCATCCCCGAAGACGACGCCAACCACCTGCGCGCGCTCGGCGTGGCCAAAGTCTACACCCCGAAAGACTTTGAACTGAACACAATCATGATGGACATCGTCGCCCTTCTGGACAGCAAAGCAGTGGCCGCAGAATAACTCCGCCCCTCTTCAATGTTCCAATAATACTCCCGCCGGAGGCTCCCTTTTCCAAAGGAGCCTTTGTCGTTTCTAACGCCCGTGACTGCGTGAATAGCCGTTGCGCGGTGCAGGTGCCCAGCCCTCCAGCGCCCCTTCTGCGGGTTTGTACACCTCTACTTTCAGGGGATAACAGGCCGCCGTGTCGCTTGAATGCTGGGCCGAACAATCTCCGCCCGGGCAGGCCGACAGACCGCCGATCAGATCGGTTTCTGCAAAAAACTCGAAATAGTCGCCGGGACGGACGGGGCTGGCCTTCATGTAGTATTGCTTGGTGTCGGGCATGAACCCTGTGGCCATGAAAACGTTGCACACATCGTGGACCAGCAGTTCTGCCTCTTGCACCGGCAGTTGCGCATAATCTGACAGGGCGCGGCTGAGATTGGAATGGCAGCAGTAGTGGTAATCCACCCCGTTCAGGGTATGGTTGGTGTAAGGGTCACAACGGGTTCCGATCACATCATGCACCGATCCGCCATATTCGTCCCATCCATACCAGTCGAGCGTATCATCCGTCACCGTTGCCAGCGGACGCACTGTCGGGATTGTAGACCAGAGCCGGTCCCCGGTTGAGACATGGGTCCCGTGTAAGGCACGGGTTTTACCAGAGAAAAACCGCTCTGACAGGTCGTCGCGGTGCCAGAGGTTCAGATCTCCGACCTGCGGCCCCTCAACGCTGACAATGCGGCAGAAATGGCCCGCCGGCAGGCTCCAGCAGCGGGCATCCCTTGCAGGGACCAACAGCTCGTCCACCTTCTTCATGCCGGTCCTTGCCGCAGCATAAAGCGCCATATCAGGGCGCGGCAGGCTGTCGACCGGATAGCAAACAGTAGGGGGAATCGCACGCCTTGCAGCAGCGTCATCGGGGGCGGGGTGTTGTGGCGGATACTTCATGCGCCGGAGTTTGATCCCCTCGCCCGCGCAGTGTCAATCTGTGGATTGAAAAGAACGGGGCGGACCCGCGCCCGCCCCGATTCTGTTATTTCGAAACCGCAGCCGCCTGAGCCGCCGCTGCCTTGATTTCTTCGGCGATTTCCAGTGCCTCTTCGGGATCGAAATCGAGCGGAATCTCCACCCCGTCGCCCTCGATAAACAGACGCACCATCCCGTCTGTGGTTGGTCCGATCTGCAAATTGGCCTCTATATCGCGTTCTGTATTGATACCCATGTCACACTCCTGATGATTGATCTGGCGCTATCTGAAATTCAATGCATTTTCAAGCCAGATCAGTCTTGCAATTCCTTCAAGCTAAGTTTAAACGCAGCCCCAGTGCCGGCGTAGCTCAGTAGGTTAGAGCGCTTGATTGTGGATCAAGAGGCCCCCCGTTCGAGCCGGGGCGCTGGTACCACCCTCCCCCTTTTCACATCGCACCGATATACGGGACAGGGCCGCCAGCCCCGCATGGGCGGGGATAGATCGGCCGCACACCATCGCGATCTCACATAATTTATGTAGTCCGGTTTATCCGGCGGGATTACGTGCCTTGCAGGCACAGCCTGTTTTATCAGGCTGCCATCTGCTCCAGCTTGGGAAGGTAGACATAAAATGTCGTCCCTTTCCCCACCTCGCTTTTCAGCCCCAGTGTCCCGCCGTGATGCTGCACAATCTTCTTCGTAATAGCGAGCCCGAGCCCCGTACCCACCCGTTTTTTACCATCAGCCGGTTTTGCCTGCGAGAAACTCTCGAACAGGCGGGTCTGGTCTTCGGGTTTGATTCCCGGCCCTTCGTCGGCCACAGAGATACACCAGTTCTTTACGTTATCGTGCAGGGCAATCTCCACAGTACTGCCTTCGGGCGAGAATTTCACCGCGTTCGACATCAGGTTCGACATCACCTGAATCATCCGGTCATGGTCGCAATTGGCTAGGGCCTCGTCCGTGCTTGGCACGTAGTTGAATTTGACGCCGTGCTGGTCGCCATACCCTTTGTTGACCTCAATGGATTCTTCCAACAACCCGTTCAGGCTATTTGCCTGACGGTTGTATTCCATTTTCCCGGAATGGATTTTTTCCATATCGAGAATGTCGTTCACAATAAACATCAGCCGGTCACAATTGCGCAGGGCTATCGAGACTAGCGATTTCGAACTGTCGTTCAAGGTCGTTGAAGCCTGTGCTTCAAGCAGTTGCAGTGATCCTTTGATAGAAGTAATCGGCGTGCGCAATTCGTGGCTGACCACAGAAACCGAAGACATCTTGGCCTTATCAATCGCCATCCGATCCGTGATGTCCCGCGCGACGGAAACAAACACGGTTGTCCCGTCAAGCTGTTCCAAAAGGCTGGTGTGAACCTCTACATACCCCTTGGCCTGCTTCACCGCGATCACCACCGAGCTCTTGCTACCGTCCATCAAAGGTTGGGTATGGGCGCGGAAGGCCATTTCGTTAAACCCTGCCTCTGTATCCAGCACCCGCTTTGTCAGGCTTTCTTCAGCCGTCCATTCACACCGCTCCAAAGCCCGTTCGTTCATATATACGATGTCCAGCGTTTCGGAATCGAAGATGTAAACTTCGTCATGCAGTTTACTTAGGATTGCGTTGGTACGTTTTGTTTCTTCCGCCTTGCGCAAATCAGTGATGTCGTGCCGGATGGAAACATTTCCCACATGCACGCCCTTATCATCAAATTGCGGCACGATGGTTGCGCGGTAATAACGGATCTCGCCGGATTTCGTCCGGGCAGGATGGCGCCCTTCCCAACTGCGCCCTTCTTTCGTGGCCTTCAGAATGTCTTCAAACACCGATTCATCGCCAAGATTGGCATGAATCAAATCCATCTTTTTCCCGATGGCCTCGTATTTGGTGTAGCCGAATTCTTTCAGGAACTTGTCGTTCACGGACAGAATGGTCGCATTCTCGTCCGTAACGGTAACGACGCTGTGCATATCCATAGCGGACTGCACAAAAGAGATTTCACGGTCGCGGTCCATAATCTCGCGACGCTGCGCGTTGATGTGCCACTGATAGGCAACCACCAGACCAAAGAGCAATACAACAACAACCACGCCAAGCGCGGTGGCCATATCGTTGAGCGAGACCATTTTGGACAGCAACCCGACGCGGTAAAGAACGAAAGCTATACCGCAGACGAGTACCGCCACGGCAACTACAAAATTTCCGGCTTTCGCCTTTTTGTTGTAATCTGAAACGCTCATTCGGCTCCATCCTCCTGCGTGCTCCCCTCCCCCCAGAAGAGAGCGCGTGTCCTGTTAACAAAAGAAGCTACGTCGTGATATTGTCATAAATAGGGAAACAATCGGAATCTCGTGCAAAACATTTAAGATTGTTGCTCCTGTTACACACTAAACCTTCAAGCGACCTTTCGTTCTTCTATAGGTGCAGGGTTTTGCACTTCAGTACGGGACAAAACCAATGTGACCAGCTTGCCAATATCCCTGTCAATTTCGACTGTGATGCGCGCACCCATGCTTTCGGGGTTCGGCAAATCGGAATCCGGGTCATCCCCTTTGATAAAGTTCACCAGATCCGACTGGAAACTTTCAGCGTTTGACTGGGCTCCATCCATCAAAGTCAGGACCTGGGCACCGGTATCACGCACTTTGATGATCACCTCGTCTCCCTCGGGATGGACAGAAATCTTTACAGACCCTCTCTCTGTGGTCCGGATCGCATTTTCGATCATCCGGCTGAGAGAGCGATCCACATAGACCGGATCAGCGTGAATATTGGTCTCTTCAATGACAACGGAGAATTCCAGACCTTTGCCGGAGGCTTCATTCCGGAACCGTTCTGCAATCGGGCCAACCAACTGTCCGGCTCTGAAGTCCTTGCCCTGACCGGTACATACGTCTTTGCTCTTCTGGGTGAACTCCAGAAGTTTGTTAATCAGGGTATGCAGATGCTCTCCAGCGGCGGAAATACGTTGGGCATGAGATTGCACTTCTTCGGTGACAGCACTGACATGCTGCAATTCGTCTGCCAGCGCCTGCTCTCGCAACGCAACAACAGATTTAAGATGCGTCGGATTTTCTAAAAATGCGTTATATCCCAAAAGGATACTCAGAGGCGTTTTCAGTTCGTGGCTCACTGCATCCATAAAGCGGGTTTTGGCAATTTCAGAAACCTCGGCCGCTTCTTTGGCCTTGATAATTTCTGTAACGTCCATGGTGAATACGATTAAACAGCCGTCATCGAGCCGTTTGGTATTCACTTTCAGCCAACGTCCTCCGGGATAGCGTGCATGTTGCACGGCAGTCGGCTGTTGGCGCATCCGGACCCGTTCCTGAATCCATGCTTCGTCCTTAACCGCGTCGTCCGTAAAGCGATTTTCTGAAATCGCGATTCGAATCAACTCTTCAAAAGTGGGTTTCTTTGCCAGCAGTGCAGCGCTCAGACTATTGTCGCTCATGTAACGAGAATTGCAGAGGATCAGTCGATCCTGCGGATCGTAAAGGGCAAACCCCTGATCGCAGGCTTCTAAGGCGTTACGCATCCTGACTTCGACAACCTTGCGTCCGCTGCGCAATTTGGCAATCAGGTAGAAGACAGCAACGATACTGCCAAAGGCTATACCGAAATAGAGAACGTTCCGAAAAAACTTCTGGGACACCAGTGGCCAGCCTGCCGGTGGCTGTGCCGCAATCTGCCACATCCCTGACGGTACAGGAACATCAACGACAACGGCGCCTTTGTCGAAAATCGCCTGATCTCCGTCAATCGGATCGTAAGTCACGCGGTTACTGCCATCATCGTTCACACGGCGAATGGCCATAATATGGGGAACGGAAGCATCGACCCTGCCTAAGTGTAACGTTTGAACAAATTTGTCTTTGTCGAGAACGATTGAAATAATACCCCAATTACTCTGACTTGCATCGGCAGCTTGGGTCATCTCAATCGAGTTTCTCAGGATGAAACCTGTCCCACCCTGGATAAGCTCCAATGGTCCGGCAAGAACAGGTTCATCGGACATAAACGCCTGTAGGGCCGCAGCGAACTGGGCACCATTTTCGCGGTAATTCAACCCGATAACAGAGGCGTTCTTCTCCACCGGATGGACATATTCAACAACCAGATCGGGCGCCACAGCGATATTGATGACACTTGTATCGTGGTCCGTAAGCTTTTCAGCAATCATAGATAGACGCGCCTGACCGAAAGTTTCGGGTTCTATTTCAATCGCAACGCCAATCGCCTGTGCCAAAAGAACAGCCTTGCCAAACTGGGATTCGATCTCGCGGCGCATATCATCTGCCACGTCGTTCATTTCAGAACGCAATTCTGCTTTTTCAGTTTGCAGATTATTAACTTCGTTGGCATATATGATGCCACCGAAACCGATCAAAAGAAATGCCGCCTGCAGAAAACTTGTTTTCTTAACTGCACGGACACTATTTTTCATACCCATCATGAAAACATGCGCCTATTTTTTTTCTTTAAGTTTTACGCACATTCATTTTGCACGCTAAGGTTATTTTCCCGAGACACCTCAATCCACCTGAAATTAACATAATTGGTTGCAATTTTGCTACACGCACAACTTCTGCTTGCATTTCCAACTGAATCGCTGCATCAAAATCTTTTAGACGGATCGCAGCAATGACTGAATTGAAACGTGTTTTACACGTCGAAGATGACGAAGATATTCAGGAAATCACCAAGATGGCCCTAGAGGTCGTCGGTGGGATGGAGCTTGATCAGTACCTCGAAGGCAGCGAAGCCCTTGAGAATATCCGCAAATTCAAACCGGATCTGATCCTTTTGGATCAGATGATGCCGAATATGACGGGCGATGAAGTTCTGGCGCACATCCGCAAGATACCGGAGTTCGCGAATACCCCTGCCGTATTCATGACAGCACAATCCTCCGAGGCCTCTAGCCGGTTGCTGGAAACGACCGATGCTTTGGAAATCATCTCAAAGCCGTTCAACCCCATGACGCTGGCCACGCAGTTGAGCGAAATCTTCAAAGCGGCAAGTCAGAACGCTTAACGCGGTTAACGGCCTGCCAAAGCATATATTGCAAAAATAAAAAGCCCGGAACTGCTGCACGAGTGTGACTGCGCGCGTTCCGGGCGAAACATAATCATCTATGGCGTCAGGGCTAACCTGAAATCTGCGCCATTGTCATTTCAGGCGTTGAAACCTGCCAGCACATCTTTAATGGCGCTTTGCAATTCGGGATCGGGGGTCATTCCCTCGTCGCGGCCGTCAAACCGGCGAGTTGCAGGGGTTGGCGCTCCGAAATCGGATTCGGTTTTCTGACGTTCGTGCCAGATTTGCGGGCGTAGCTTGTCTGCCAGCACAAAACGGCGATTAGAGGGTATGGCGCTTGGTTTGATAGGTTTCATCTTTTTACTCTCACACTCTTTTAAGCGACGGTCCGAAAGGAACCAGAGAACCGTCTGTCTGTACAATCCCGCCAAAGAAGCGGTGAATTGAAATTACCAAAAATTCGGTTTCCAGTGAACAAAATTCTTCCACATTTCATTGGCTTGCCCCCGAATTACGGCAATTTTGGACAAAATCTGGGAAATTGAGGGGCCAGAACGCTGCAAAAGGAAACGGCGCAGCGGCAGCATAACCTTCCGATAAATACTGTAATTTCCTATACGAAAGATCATAACGGAAATCAGAAGTATATATTGAAATCAAATGGATAGAAGACACTGAAACCTGGACCTTCCCCTTGGTTTCCTACCTCGAAAAATCCCGTTTACACTCGCTGAGCTTTGACGAAAGTGAAGGTTCTCTCCGATTATACACCCCTTGGAAACACTGCGTTTCACTTGCCCGATACGCCCCATTTGGGCCTCATTTCGGGCTGGAAGCACCCGTTTCCGGTGGATATTTGAAGCAGTTTCCCCAACGTCGCCCCCCGATTCTTTCCCCGTTTGGCTAGGAATGTGACGGTAATGAGGCATCGCTTTACTGAACGTGTACCATACCGCGACCGCGACCCTTGGAGGTGTAGAGAGCCTGATCAGCGGTCGCCAGAATATCTCCGGCTGTCCGGCGCGAACCGGCAGGAACAACAGTTGCGCCAACACTCGCACCGACGCGGCAGGTCACGCCTTCGAAGCGGACAGGTTGTTTCAGGTCGTCTATCACCCTCCCAGCAATGGATCGGACTGTTTCCACAGTTTCACACTCGGTCATGATGATCACAAATTCATCCCCCCCCAGTCGCGCGACAAGATCGGTTGCCCGCATACGCTTTCGCAACTTGTCCGCCGTAGCCTGAAGCACCATATCCCCTGCCGCGTGGCCGTACGTGTCATTCACAGCTTTAAAATGGTCCAAATCGATTTGCATCAGTACAAACCCCTTGCCCTTCTTGCGACGGAGCAGGCGCGTCATATGACTTTCCAGTGCACGGCGGTTCGCAAGACCTGTCAGGGCATCTGTAGAAGCTTCTTCTTCTGCAAGCACACGTGCGCCCTGCAATTTCTGACTTTGGGCTTTATGCTGCTGGTAGACGAACGACTGAACTTCCATCATGTAAATCATATCCAGGGTTGGGTCTGCTGGTGAGAAATCCTTGTTCGTAAGGTTGCAGCGACTGACGATATCAAGCACGCCAGCCCCGAGCGAGAGATCGATCAGCAGCGCACCCTGCCCAAGACCGACAGCAACCGCTTTCAATTTTGCGCGACCAAGATCGGGAACTGAAAGCGTCAGCCGTTCTCCTTCTGCATCCAGAAGACCGGACACATCGCAAATTCCAGCCGGACGACGGACTTTGAACAAGTCGAAAACGTCAGCGCCGATCACCTGCCTGTTCGAAAAAAGTTTCAGAAGGCTTGGTCCCGCGTGCTGAACCGTTCCGTTCGGATCTGAAACCATATGAAACGGCAGGACCGTATCAAACACGGACTGAAGACCTGAATAACTCTGCAGGCCGCTAGTTGCCGTTTCTTTCAAAGGCTGCATTAAGGGCGCCAAACTCATATGCTTATCGCAGTCGGGTCGTGGACGGCATCCGGCACCGGCAGTTGCATCACCGATATTTCGAACCGGTCACGATCCCATTCGTTCAAGGTTTCCGGTACGTGATCGATCAGAATCAACGCACCGTAATCGTCTGCCATCCCCCGAAGCAGCCCCAAAAAGACAGCCCCGAACCCCAGTTTTTCAAATCGATAATGAACTGTGAACCGGCCCGCGCTATGGCTTTCCAGTTCGAACCGCGGCACATCCAGATCCGGCAGGGCAATTTTCGCGCGGTCGTGTACATCTTCAAGGGACTGTAGGAATTCGACATAACTTTCCCCGCCTAATCGCAACAGTTTGCGCACCGGTTCCAGCCGTTCCTCGGACACAACGAATGTGCCAAAATCTTCAAGCAGATCCGCACGTTCGCGCCCCAACACACGGGTCAGAGCATTAACAAGTCTTTCCGTGAGTGCATCGTCATAGTTGAGCATCGTTTCGAAACCAAACCCCGACAGGCCCGCCAAAGAACAGGTTTCTTCCCAGATATCCGGTCCGAAAATTTCGCAAATATAGACCTGCAAGCCGCAGTTAATTGTGCCATGCATTAGTACACCCGCTTTCTTGAGCTACGATAATGCAAGGGAGACTCTTAACGTTTCCTTTCGATCCTACCGGACGTGGCGGGTATTATAAGTTGCATTTTAGGTATCCACCTAGAAATCAGTCGGCGCCCCGCCTTCTTCTTTTCTGCGGGCAACAAAAGCAGCCAGTTCAACCTTGATTGCATCATCCAATGGCGGCGGTGTGTACTCTTTCAAAATGTCTTTATAGATCCGGTGTGCGCGCGCGACCGTCCACTCCTGCCCTGCGAGCGACCAAGCCTCGTAATTACGCCAGTCGCTGGCAATCGGGCTGTAAAACGCGGTTTCATAACGTTCCTGCGTGTGCTGCACCCCGAAGTAATGGCCTTGCGGCCCGACTTCTGCGATTGCATCAAGCGCGATCTCCGCGGGGCCGGTATCTGTAATGACCGGCTCCATATACCGCTGGATCATCTGAAGCACTTCGCAATCCATAATGAACTTCTCGGGGCTGGCGATCAGCCCCCCTTCCAGCCAGCCAGCGGCGTGATAGACAAAATTGGAACCGGATTGCACCGCCGCCCAGAGACTATTGGACGTCTCCCACATTGCCTGCCCGTCCGGTACATTCGCCGTACAAACCCCGCTGGAGCGGATCGGCAAGCCGTAAAACCGCCCCATCTGCCCCGTCATCTGTGTAGCCCGCATGTATTCAGGTGTACCAAAGGCAGGCGCGCCGGATTTCATATCTACATTGGAAGTAAACGTCCCTATGGCCACCGGCGTACCCGGATTGATAATCTGCAACAAAACGATCGCCGCCAGTCCTTCGGCAATGCTGAGCGCAACGGCACCAGACATGGTTACAGGGGCCATTGCGCCTGCCAGTGTAAAAGGTGTTACCACCACCGGCTGGCCGCGCCGCGCCATGCGCATCGCCCCGTCAAGCATCGGAAAATCATGCACCAGCGGAGAAACCGAATTGATGTTCGTATACATTCGCGGTGCAGCATCAAATTCCGCATGGCTCAACCCGCCTGCGATACGGACCATCTCCATCACATCTTCTACCCGCTCCCTTCCAAGGGAATAGGCATGCACCACTTTATCCGTCAGCAGCAGCTTTTCCTGAAGGCAATCAAGATGCCGCACAGAGGCGTGAATATCCACCGGCTCTACCGGATAGCCGCCGGCGACATGAATGCAATTGAAATAGCCGGTGAGCTTCATCAGGTTGCGAAAGCTTTGAAAATCGCCGGTCTTCTTGCCGGTTTCCAGATCCCAATAATTGGGCGGAGACGAGACATTGACAAAGGTCAGACAGTCGCCGCCGATTTCGACTTTTCGGTCCGGGTTGCGCGGGGTGATTGTAAAGGACGCCGGTGCCTGTGCCACCCGTGCCATCACAAAATCCTCTTCCATAAAGACGGTTTGCCCTTCCACCCTGCACCCTGCCCGCGCCAGAATGTCAAGCGCTTCGGGATTCAGCATCTTTATCCCGATACGAGACAGAATATGCATGGCCCCGTTGTGGATTGCGTCCACGCCCGCCGCATCCAGGGGTTCTGTGGGGCGGTCGCGGTTGCGCACGATCCGCCATGGCATCTGTTCTATGGCACGCGTGGACGTCCTGCGCGTGTTCCCCGCGCGTCCTCCGCTTCTGATCCTTGCAGCCATGACGGTCTCCAGTGCTGATAAGCCCGATCGAGGGGTGTTCAGCTTCACACTGGCAGCGGGTTGTCGTTTTCTGCGTCAGGTTTACGACATTTGCTGTCGAATCCGGCGAGACTTCTGCCGGAATCCGGCATTAGCTGGAGGAAAAGCATCCCATAGAGCCTGCACATGCCCCATACCTTACACGCCCGAAACGATCAAATCCGCATAGGACTTCTGCTAATCGACCAGTTTTCCTCATTGTGCATAACAGCAATGACGGGGCCTTTCCGCTCGGCCAACAGGGAATTGGGGCAGGAAACCTATATATGGGATTTCGTATCGCTCGACGATGCTCCGGTGGCGGCCTCTGACGGTTTATCCGTGACGCCGACCCAGTCCATCAGGAATACAATACGCTTCGATTATTTCTTTGTCTGCGCCGGAATGGAAGCAGATCCTCCCCAGCGGGCAACACTCAACACAGCATTACAACGGTTTTCCCGCCAGTCCGACGTTTTCGGCGCCCTGTGTATCGGCAGCTTCATGCTGGCCCGTGCCGGATTTCTGGACGGCTACCAGTTCACCCTCCACTGGGAGAACCAGCCAGCCTTTAACGAGGAGTTTCCCGAGCTCGTCGTCTCGCCAAACCTCTACGTTATGGATCGGGACCGCTGGACAGGTTCTGGCGGGTTGTCTTCCATGGATATTGCGCTGCATATCATTGCCAGCCACAGCGGAACCGGTGTGGCAAATGCCGTAGGTAACCAGTACCAGATAGACCGGATCAGAGGAGCCTCCGTCGGGCAGCGCCCTTATTCCCTTCATCAGTACGACACCCTGCCAAAACCGATGCAGCAGGCTATTGCAGCGATGATAGCCAATATGGAAACACCCCTCCCCATCCCCGTCATTGCCAAAACCGCAGGCAAGACCGTGCGCTCTCTGGAACGGTTGTTTGCCCGCTACCTCGACACCTCTCCTGCGCGGTACTATCGCAAGCTGCGTCTGGAAAAAGTGCGCCAGTTGCTCTGGCATACGAACCTGTCGATCCTTGAAATCGCATTGATGACGGGATTTCCCAGCCCTTCCCACCTGTCGCGGCTGTATCAGGCCGAATTCGGCCTGAAACCTTCAGCGGATCGCAAAGGCCGGATGGTTGTTGAAACACACCAGCCCGGTTGAGCCTTACCGCAAGACTGCTGCGATGCCCGAAATGTCCTGCAGAACCACATCCGCCAGATGTGCAATATCATCGCTCTCTGCCGGACCGGTCAACACACCAATGGTCATGGCAACGTTGGCCGCGCGTCCCGCCCCCAGATCATGGGTGGAATCCCCGACCATCGCAACTTGCTGCATCGACAGGCCCGTCGCGACACCAAAGGCCAGCAAGGGACCGGCGGCAGGTTTCACCCCGTGGCCGCTGTCAAATCCGGCGACAAAATCAAACAGTTCCGCAATCCCTTCCTGCTGCAATTGCATATAGGCACCCTCTTCGTAATCGTTGGTCACCAGCCCGAGCTTGATACCCTGAGCCCGCAGACCGGTGAACAAAGCCTTGAGGTCGCAGACGGGCACAGAGGGCAAACTGCCCAGATGTTTGACCGCCACCGCATCCACATCTTGCGGGCTGAAATCCGGCAGCAGGCTGGCCCAGACGCCGATGATCTCTCCCGCCGAAGCGTTAACGATCAGGCTGCCAGGCAGGAAGCTGTTGTCGCGCAGGTCAAACCCGACCGCATCGGCCAGTTCTTTCTTCTTGACCGGATCACCGGCAGACAGGTCTTCCAGAACGTTGTCACACCAAATCGTCCAGGTCGCGCCGTAGTGAAACAGCGTGCCGTCCTTGTCAAAAACCAATCCCTTGATCGTCATAACCTGTTGTCCGTGTTGTCCATTCTTCCCCGCCAGCCCTAAAGGCTCTTTGCCCTGCATTCCAGCCACGAAATGTTTCGGATTGACTCACGTTGAAATTTGATTAACAACGTTAACCATGTCAAAGCCTTTCGATCTTCACGATGGTCTCGGGTATCGCCTGACCATCGCCGCCCGCAGCAACAACGCGTCTTTTGATGCCGACCTCTCCCAAATCGGGCTCACCCGCCAGATGTGGTGCGTACTGATCGCAGTCGGAGAACAGGGCATCACAACACCTTCCGGAATTGCCGATTATATCGGGATCATTCGACCAGCGACCTCTCGCACGTTGAAACAGATGGAAAAAAACGGGCTGTTGCGCCGCGTCTCCGGCACCACAGACAAACGTACCACCACTGTTGAACTGACGGCTAAAGGAAAGCACAGCCTCGCCCTTTCCTTACCGTTCGCCCAAAAACAGCGGGACCACGTTGAAGAATGCCTTTCCGTCGAAGAACAGGCCACGCTTACCGAATTGCTCCAAAAACTGACCGCTTCCGCAGCTTCCACCGCTTCAGGGGTTTAATCCATGACCAAACTTTTCTCCTACAAAGACCGCCCTGTTCACCTTGGCCCCTACCCGCTGGAGCGTCTGCGCCGCCGCCCCGACCTGCCTGAACTGGACCGGCTCGAACCGACAGCACAGGTGCTGTTCCGCGATCCCGATCCGACCTCTGTTATCAATGCGATGGGGGAGTATCAGGCGATGCTGGACGCCATTCGCGACGGGATGGTCAAAAAAGAAATCGCCACGATTCCCGACGATCTGCAAGAGCGGGCCAACCACCTGAAAGCCTTCGGTTATTACTGTGATGCCTCGATGGTGGGTACCAGTCTGATCACGCCCGAAATGTGGCTGGGCACCCCTTTTTCCAACCCCGATGTGGACCGTCTGGCCGAAACCCTGCGTACCAAACAGGTCAAAACGCTCGCCTCCGGTATCGACATGATCCTCGCGGGCCTGCGCGAATCCATGAAGGCGCCGCCCACCACCTGCACCCATCACACCCATGCCATTACCTTCCTGTTTGAATATCCCCGCGATCCGGAAGCGGGCGAGACGGGCACCGACTGGATACAAAACGCGCAGGTCCACCGTGCTGCCCTGCGCGCCGCAGAAACCGCATCAGTGCTGGCCTCTTACATCCGCACGCTCGGGTATGACGCCCGTGCCCATTCCGGTTCCGCCTCTGATCTGGACCTGTCCCGTGCCGCTGTTGCAGGCGGACTGGCCACCATTCAGGACGGAGTGGCCTGCAACCCGATCCTTGGCACCCGCTTCGGGCTGGCCGTAGTGACAACCACGTTGGAACTGGCGCCAGATCAGGCACTGTCGGATGCGCAACCACCGCTCTATTCTTATAAGTTCGGTACCGGAAAACACGCCAAATCCGAACGCACCCGCGATCCCTTTGCCAAACGCAATTTCGCGGACGGCCCCCATCCTTATGAAAAGCTTAAACGCGTAGACGATCCGACCACCTATATCGACGCGCCGAATGTGGCGCGGGTACCAAAGCGGGCCGATATGTTTGCCCGCAGCCTTTTCGGAGACCTCGGGCCCAACACCCAAGAGGCCGCAAAAAACGGCAATTACGTGCGCAAATCCGCGTCAGCCTTTGCTTTTCGCCCTGCCCTTGGCGCATTCGTTCTGTTGCAGGATGGCGGCAAGGCCGACCAAATCCACCCGAGCGTATCCGATCCGGACCGAAACGCTGCTAACCTAAAGGCGACAGCGTATTTCCTTGGCTGTGATGCTGTCGGGCTCTCTGCCTGTCCGGACTGGTGCTACTATTCCCATGACGCCACCGGAGCAGAGCTGACACCCTATCACTCCAACGCCATTTCAATCGTGATCGATCAGGGCCATGAAACGATGGAGGGCGCTTCAGGCGATGACTGGATCGCTTGCGCCCAATCCATGCGCGCCTATCTGCGGTTTTCCCTTCTTGGCGGTGTTTTGGGCCAGCAGATCCGTAACCTCGGCTACACCGCCAACGTCCACACCGTAATGGGCTCTGAAGTTGTGCAACCGCCGTTGATGTTACTGTCCGGTCTTGGCGAGGTTTCCCGCATCGGCGAGGTGATCCTGAACCCGTTCCTCGGCCCGCGTCTGAAATCCGGCACGGTGACGACCAACATGCCGATGACCCATGACAAGCCGATTGACTTCGGCCTGCAAAACTTCTGCGAAAGCTGCAATAAATGCGCCCGCGAATGCCCGTCAGGCGCGATTACCGCCGGACCGAAACTGATGTTCAACGGCTATGAAATCTGGAAGTCGGATAGCCAGAAATGCACCACCTACCGGATCACCACAGCAGGCGGCGCAATGTGTGGCCGCTGCATGAAAACCTGTCCGTGGAATCTGGAAGGACTGTTTGCCGAAGCCCCGTTCCGCTGGGCCGCGATGAAACTGCCCAAAGCGGCTAAGGCTTTGGCCAAGCTGGATGACATGGCCGGAAATGGCCGGATCAACCCGACCAAACGCTGGTGGTGGGATTTGGAAATGGTGGATGAAGGCCCCTACACGACCCCCGTCAAGGAAACCAACCTACGCGGGCTTTCAACCGATCTGGACCTGAAATACGAGGATCAAACACTCGCGGTTTACCCCGCGAACCTGCTGCCCCCGCCCTATCCCTGGCCTTTCCCGATGGACCGCGAAGCCGCGATCAAGGCCTATCAGGACATGATACCGGCAGCGGAGCATAAACGCCGCCGCGCCGCTGGCATCCCGACCGAGCACACCTATGTGAACCAGAATCCTGATGATGCCCCTGTCATGCGGGTGAAACTCTCCAAAGTCGAACATCTGACCGACAGTGTCACGCTTTACGAGTTTTCCAACCCTGACGGCAGTCCAATGCCCGAATCCACCGCCGGTGCCCATATTGACGTCGTCGTCGCGCCGGAGTTCTTCCGGCAATATTCCATGTCCCACGATCCGGCAGACCGCTCGAAATACCAGATCGCGGTCCTGCGAGAGGATGCAGGCCGTGGCGGCTCCAAACTGATGTCGCGGATATTTGAAGAAGGCCGCATGGTGTTTATCTCCAAACCCATCAACCATTTTCCCCTGGTGGAAGATGCCAGCATGACCTATCTGATGGGTGGCGGAATCGGCATCACCCCGATGGTAGCTATGGCCCACAGGCTGCATGCGCTGGGGCGAAATTTTCAGCTACACTATTCCTGCTCGCGCGAGGAAGATGCAGCATTCGCACAAATTCTGGCTGAACAACCGTGGTCTGACAGGGTTTTCTGTCACTATTCCAACAAAGGCAGCCGTGCTGACCTTTCAGCAATCCTGACCTATGCACCCGATGCCCACGTCTATACTTGCGGGCCGGATGTCTACATGCAATCTGTCATGGACACCGCCGAGGCTAATGGCTTCCCCGAAGAAAACCGCCATCTGGAATATTTCTCGGTACCAGAACTGCCCGAATACGAAAATCACCCCTTTACTCTGAAGCTTGCAAAATCGGGGCGCAGTTTTGAAATTCCGGCGGACCGCAGCCCGACAGATGTGTTGCTGGAAGCAGGTGTAAACATTGACGTGAAATGCTCTGACGGGATCTGTGGCGTGTGCAAATGCGGCATCGTTTCAGGCGAAGTCGAACACCGCGATTTTGTCCTGTCCAACGCCCAGCGCGAAAACGCCCTGATCCTGTGCCAGTCTCGTGCGGCAAAACCGGGGGGCGTGCTGGAAATCGACCTGTAGGAAGTTTTCAGGTCCAGTGAACCTCCGCCTGTCCGGGAAGTGATTGCTGCGCGGCATAGGGGGTTTCATAGGACAGGCCGTGGGCATCACAAAATCCGGTGATCCAGGCGTCGTCCATTAACAGAAAGCCCAGAACGGCCCCCTGAAAATCGGGGTCCGCTGCTCTGCTACGCAGATCATCGACACTCGCGCCGCTTGCCCCGAGGAAGACGTCCCGCAGGTCATCCTCTGAAACGATCCAGGCAAGCGCCTGTAATGCAATGATTTCCGCCTGCTCCTGCTTCATTTCGTTTAAATCCGATTCAATTTTTTCAAACTTCAGAAAGGTTTCGTTAACACTATTCGGGTTAACTGTCAGCAATACAGCTGCGCGCCCCGCGCTTGGCACCGTATTTGCTAACTTTGTCTGTTACATCCCATTGTACACTTCCCGCAGGACTGCGCACATGCCCGGACGGATACTTCTTCTCGACCCGCAGGTCACCAACCGGATGATGCTGAAATCCCAGCTAACCCGGGATTTTTTTGAAGTGGCGCTGGCATCTGACGGGGCCGAGCTGACTCAGAGCCTGCGCTTTGCACCGCCTGATCTGGTGCTGCTTTCCTATGCCTCGGAAAGGACCGCTGGCTTTGAAAACATCACACGTCTGACGCAATCGCAGAAAACGGCCCATATACCGGTTATGTTTCTGCATGACAGCGCAGATACGTCGGTTTGGGACGCGGCGCATGACTGTCTGGCGGATGATGTTATGGCCTATTCGACGCCCCGATGGCTAATGGCTGCGCGGATCAACATGCTGATCCGCGGGAAGGAAAAACTCGATTCGCTGATCGCCCGTCAGACGACCATCACGCAGATGGGCTTTGCAGAACCCTCGGCCATTTATCCACCGCTGTTCGTTCGCGCTGTTAGCCTTGATGTTTCTTGCGCCCTGAAACTCTTTGATACCCCATTTGAGCAAAAGGTTTCAGCCCTCCTGAACCGCCACTTCCCCATGTTGAATATTATCGGGGCGCCAATTGAGGGCATCAACCCTTCCCCTGCCGATGTTACGATTGTGGACGAGGCCAGCCTCGGACGCACAAAGGCGTTTCAAACCATCTGTGATCTGCGCAAGCGCAATCCTGACAGGGGCACCTCCATCCTTTATTCCTGTGACACCAACAGCCCGAATGCTGCTCGATCGCTGGAACTGGGCGCGCAGGAATTCATCTCGGCCAACGCCGGCCCGTCCTGTTTTGCAACAACCCTGCGCCGGATGATCTGGCAAAAACAAATGTCCTACCGAACGGAAAGGGCAGTTGCGAACCATCTGAAATCCGCCTTAACCGATCCGCTGACAGGGCTTTATAACCGGCGTTACGGGCTGCAATACCTCAGTCAGCAACTCGTCCGTTCACAGACATCTGTCACGGCGATGATTCTGGATCTTGACCGTTTCAAGCACGTCAATGACTCTTACGGCCATCTGGCCGGAGACCATGTGTTACAGGAAGCGGCCAAACGCCTGTCGCGCAACATTCGAAGCGCCGATCTTCTTTGCCGATACGGGGGGGAAGAGTTTCTGATTATCCTTAAGGACACGCCGCTGGAAACCCTTCAAGAGATTGCCGACCGACTGCGGCGCGCGATCTGCCGCACGCCTTTTTCTGATGATAGGGAAAACCGGATCTCTGTCTCCGCCAGCATCGGGGTGAGCACTTCAACGGCAAGCGGATGCCGTGAGCCAATGGAAGTACTCGAATTCGCGGATCGCGCGCTCTATCAGGCCAAACATTCGGGACGGAACCGTGTGATTTTCGGGGATCAGGCCGCCTGACCGTCCCCGATCGGCCTTAAAGTTAGCGTTTCTGCTTACGTTGAGCGCGCTTTTCCTGTTCCTGGCGCACCCGTTCCACATAGGCTTCATGTTCTTGCGGCGTCATGTCTGCCACGGCTTTTACAAGCGCGTTTTGAAGTCGGGCTCCGTGCTCCAGTGCAATATTATGATGGGCGCTGACAGCCGCACGCGCCGCTTCCTCGGAAAAAGGTTGCGCTAGCAGTGCCTCTTCCAGAGCATCTTTGGAGGCGCGAAAGGCATCCATGGTCTTTTTGCGATCTTCACGCCGCAGACCAGATGCAGCGCGCACCATATCCTGCTCTGCCTCTGGCAGGGCTTTTATGAAACTGCCAAGACCCATGCTTGCCCGACCGCTTGGCGGCGCTTCAAAACGGCCAAAGGCACCCACGACCAGCCCGACAACCAGAAGATTCAAGGCAAGTGAACCGATCAAGGCAATCTTTCCCCAATTTCGGGTTTTCTTGATCTCAGTCTTTTGTGTCATTCTCTTTACCCTTCCAGATCTGCGACGGTTTCGTCCAGAAGTCCCAAGTAGCTGTAATCCAGTTCCGCCGTTTGTTCACTCATGGTTGGCAAATAGCTGCGGACCGTGTCAGGCGCGGTGGCCCCGTAAAGCACCCCGATACAAATCGAAGCTGTCAGTGCAGAGGCACCAGCCCAGCCGCCCATTACTGCAAATATCCGTGTCAGGATATTCTCTGTCACCCGGGCAGGTGCCGTAGCGGCTGTAGCAACGGTTGCGTGTTTAAAACCAGCCTGAACCTGGGAGGCATCCGCCAGAATCCGTGCCATTAAATCCGAACCGGGCACGGGCTCCTGCGCCTTTGACGCATCAAAGAACATATCCAACATCTCTTCGTTCGGGCCTTTATCTGAATGTGCCATCTATGTATCCAATCCCAGTTCCATTCGTTGCGCCTCAAGCGCCTGTGCCAGCCCGCGTTTGCCCCGTGACAGCAGGCTTTCAACCGCTTCCACAGAGATTTCCATAATTTCTGCCACTTCGGGGTTCGCCAGTTCCTGAAGGAACCGCAGACTTACCGCCTTGCGCTGGCGCGTCGGCAAGGTTTGAAGTGCAGCCTGAAGGGCATCTGCCCGTTCCCGCGCGATCAGATCCGCCTCGATCGAGGGAGAGTCATCCTGGGGTTCAGCAACATTGTCGATGTCCTCTGTCGCCCGTTTGCCCGAATGCTTGCGCAGACGGTCCGTGCAAAGGTTGCTGGCCACGCGATAAAGCCAAGTAGAAACTTTCGCCTCCCCCTGCCGCCAGTCCGGCGCGATTTTCCACAGGCGCATCAAGGCCTCCTGCGCAACATCTTCCGCCTCTGCCTGATCACCCAGCATGCGCAAGGCAAGCGCAAGCACCCGACCCGTATGGCGGTAGGCCAGCACGGAAGCCGCCTGCCCATCGCCATTCGCAAACAGAACCATAAGCGCGTCGTCGCTGATATCGTCATTGGTATCAAGTGGCATCATCGTGCACCGGCATACCCTTTATCACTGTAGTGGGGCAATGCCCGGACCGACTGGTCCGGACATTCCTTTGGTAGGGCTTATTCGCCGCGACCGTGCTTTTTACCGCGACCGGCTTCTGCTTCGGCTTTGGAGATCTTGCCATCGCCATCTGTATCCAGATGCTTGATCATGCGATCAGCCATATCGGTTCCAAGCTCGTCACGGGTGATCTTGCCATCCTTGTTGGCATCCATCTTAGCCATCATGCGATCACCGCGATGGGCTTTGCGGCCGTCTCTCTTACCGTGATGCTTTTGCGCTGCCTCGAACTCTTCCTTGGACAAGGAACCATTGTTGTCCGTATCCATCTTTTCGAACATCTGGCCGCGATCTGCGCGTTTCTCACCGCGTTCCTTACGCTCTTTGCCGGCTTCCTTCTTCTCTTTACCGTCCTTGGCGTGTTGAGCTTTCATTTCCTCGCGCATTGCCTTGCGGTGTGCTTCGGCTTCCTCTTTGGTAACAGCGCCGTCCTTGTCGGCGTCCATTGCATCAAAGCGGGCATCGCGGGCTGCGATCAATTCCGCCTTGTCAACGAATCCGTCGCTGTTTGTGTCCAGTTGATCGAACTGCATCCCGCCACGGGGTTTCGCCATTGTCGGAGTTGTTGCCGAAAGCGCGATCATCAAGGCTGTAGCGCCCATGAGGCCAAATTTTACAGGATTTCTCATCGTGTTTTCCTTCGTTAAGTTTTCAGTGTGACCGTGTTGTGTCGGGTCTGATACGCAAGAGCGCCGCCGGTTCCGTCGCAACATTCTGAAAAAAATTACAAAGCCCGAAATTTGCGACATCCCGCCGCAAGACAGCTTGTCCCAGTTCTTTTTGGAAACGATGGGCCTAAATTGACCGTATGGAAAATAATGATCATCCTATTGATCTAAAGGTATCCGATGGAAAACAACGACCATATCATTGATCCGCAAGTAACAGAGCGCGAGGCCAAGCCCGCCATGTTACGAGGGTGGCGGCGTAAATGCCCGAACTGTGGCACCGGCCCGCTGCTGAAGGGCTATCTTACTGTGCGTGATACCTGTGAGGTCTGCTCCGAAGAGCTCCATCATCACCGTGCCGACGACGGGCCGGCCTATGTCACCATTCTGGTCTGCGGCCATTTGCTGGCCCCGCTGATGATGTACGTCTTTGAAACCTTCCGCCCGAACGTGCTTGTTCTTACGGTTGGCTTCATGGTCGCTTTTGTTGCGCTTGCCCTTTACATGCTGCCACGGATCAAAGGGGTTTTCGTTGGCTTGCAATGGGCAAAACGGATGCATGGCTTTGGTCGCGACGTTACGCCAGTCGCTGCGGAATAGCTGGACAAGGCCGCGGGCGGGGGCGTTATATATGCGCAAACAATAAAGACAGGCGCAGACTATGAATGACATCCCCATCAAGAACGCAGCAACCGTTATTCTGGTGCGTGACGGTGACGAAGGCCCACAGGTCCTGATGGGGCAGCGGGGCAAATCCGCCGTCTTCATGCCCAATAAATTCGTGTTTCCCGGTGGGGCGGTTGACCCCACCGACGCAGAAGTCACTCTGTCCAATACGGCTGAAAATGCCTGTATGGAGCGGCTTAAAGTGCAATCCGACCCCACACTCGGCCCGTCCCTGCTGGCAGCGGCCATTCGCGAGATGTGGGAAGAAACCGGACAGCGCATCGGCCAGTGTTCCGATCTGGCACCGGAAATGGCCCACACGCAACCGGACAACTGGCAAAGCTTTTTTCAGTCCGGTTGTCTGCCCGATCCTACAGGGCTGGAATTTATTTTCCGCGCCATAACGCCTCCGGGCCGCCCGCGCCGGTTTGATGCAAGGTTCTTTCTTGGACGTGCGGAACTTATTCAGGACGATCCGGATGATTTTGGCCGCGCGCAGGACGAACTGTCCCACCTGCAATGGATTCCGCTCGCCAAATCCCGCGAATTCGATCTGCCCTTCATCACAGAAGTGGTTCTGGCAGAGGTACAAAACCGTCTGAACCAGCCCGACGCTGACCATCCGGTGCCGTTCTTCAGCCATGACGGCGAACGCTCGCAATTCCTGAAACTTTAATCCGAAGCGATAAGTCCACTTTACCACGCAGCTAGGTCCAGCTAAGCTGCGCCATGGCCCTATCCGAAGACCTCTTTTTTCTTGATCCCGCCTTTGAAGGCAGCCTTCAAAGCCAGATCCGCCAGATCGTGGCCTCGGCCATTCTGTCGCGCCGGTTCCTTCCCGGCGAAAGGCTGCCGTCTTCGCGCAAACTGGCCAAACATCTGGGTATTTCGCGGATCACTGTGACCCTGTCCTATCAGGAACTGGTGGCGGATGGATATCTCGCGACACGGTCCCGTTCGGGCTACTTTGTGGCGGATGACGCGCCCACTTCGGCCTTTGACGGCACCACCGCGGATCACACCGATAAAGTGGACTGGTCCGCAGCCCTTCAGCGCTGTTACACCGGCGCCCCTATGGTGGCCAAGTGTTTCAACTGGCAGTCCTATCCCTATCCGTTCATCTACGGTCAAGCCGACCCGCGACTGTTCAGCCATTCCAACTGGCGGCTGTGTGCCCATCAGGCACTTGGCAAGAAAGAGTTCGACAGCCTGACTTCGGATTACGCCGAGGAAGATGATGCCCAACTCATTGATTTCATCGCCAGACACACGCTCACAAGACGGGGCATACAGGCGAACCGAGACCAGATATTACTGACAGTCGGCGCGCAGAATGCGCTCTGGATGGTCGGACAGCTTTTGCTGGGAAAAGGGCGCAAGGCAGCCTTTGAGAATCCGGGCTATCCGGGTGTACGTGAAATCCTGCGCCATACCGATTGTGCGCTGGCCCCCGTAGATATTGACGAAAACGGGATGATACCCGATCAGGTTCCCACCGATACGGACGTTGTTTTCACAACTCCAAGCCATCACGCCCCAACTGCCGCGACGATGCCGATGGCCCGGCGCCATGCCTTGCTAAAAATGGCAAGTGCGCAGGATATGATCGTTGTAGAAGACGACTATGAATTCGAGATGTCCTTTCTGAACGCACCCTCCCCCGCGCTCAAATCGCTCGATACCGAAGGACGTGTAATCTACATCGGCAGCTTTTCGAAATCCCTGTTTCCAGGATTGCGTCTGGGCTATCTCGTCGGCTCTGAACCGCTGATCCGGCAGGCGCGCGCCCTGCGCACCACCGTGTTGCGGCATCCCCCTGGCCATATGCAGCGCACGACGGCCAATTTCCTTGCTCTTGGCCATTACGATGCCCTGATCCGCCGCATGAAAGACGCGTATTTCGAGCGGCGTCAGGTCATGGCCAAAGCGCTGGAGAAACATGAACTGACCGTTGCCGGCAGCGCTTCTTTCGGCGGGTCATCCTTCTGGATGCGCGCACCCGATCATGTGGATACGGTTGATCTTGCAAAGCTGCTGAAGGCTGAAGGGGTACTGATCGAACCCGGCGCGCCCTTTTTCGATGGTGCGAACGCACCTAAAAACCACTTTCGTCTGGCCTATTCCTCTATCGACAGCCGCATGATCCCAAAAGGGATTTCCATCATTTCGAAAACAATAAGAAACCTCTAGGCACACCAGTCCAGTTTTGAGACAATATTCTTATTGGAATCATCCAATAGGCGAACTGGCGCTATCCTAAGTTGGGAAATTGCGACCACTTTTCAGCAGTTCTGTCTGCTTTAATACGCGGTTGAGCCTTACACTAACGGAGCGGGGTCTCAATGAAGGCCCTGCCACTCAGGGAGACTATCTATGAAATTCACAAAAACACTGACAGCGATGGCTGTTGCTCTGGCTGCTACTACGGGTTCTGCCGCCTATGCGCTGGACGAACTGGTTGTTGCCTACTTTCTGGAATGGCCGACGCCGAACCAATATGCACAGCACAACAAGATTTATTCGGAAAAGATGGGAATTCCGGTCAAATGGGTCGCGTTTGACGCAGGTACAGCGATGTCTGCAGCTATGGCATCCGGCGATGTACACATTTCCTTTTCACAAGGCGTAACACCGTTTCTGGTTGCAACAGCCGCCGGTCAAGACCTGCAAGCTGTTGATATCGCTGTGTCTTACTCCGAGAACGACAACTGCGTTGTGCGCTCCGAACTGGAAATCACTAAAGAGAACGCCGCGGAAGAGCTGAAAGGCAAGAAAGTTGCTGTGCCTCTGGGTACCGCCGCCCACTCCGGTTTTCTGGCGCAGATGGCCTATCTCGGCATTCCTGAATCCGACCTGACAATCGTTGATATGGCACCCTCTGATTCCGCAGCAGCCTTCAGCCAGCCGAACACCGATCTGGCCATGGCTTGCGGCTGGGGCGGTTCCTTGCGCACAATGAAAGAATACGGCAACACCATTCTTTCCGGTGCTGAAAAAGAAGAGGTTGTCGGCAAGGTTTTCGATCTGACCACAATCCCGACATCCTTTGGTGAGGAAAACCCTGACATTCTGGCACAGTTCCTTGCGATCACGGCCGAAATGAACGCGATGTACGCCGCTGACCGCGCACCGATGATGGAAGCCATCCAGAAAGAAGCTGGCATGGATATGGAAGGCACAACAGCCGTTATTGACGTGTTCGCTTTCCCGACCATCGAGGAACAACTGTCCGAAGCATGGATGGGCGGGTTTGTAACAGAGTATCTGACAGACTCTGCTGCCAAGCTGGAAGAAGGCGGGAAAATCAAAGCCTTGAGCGACTATTCCGCAGTTGTGAACACCAGCTATCTTGAAGCTGCCAACAAAATGATGATGAAATAATTCAGAATTCCGTCAAATAGATGGTAAAGTGAACCGCGGCCGGCCCGGCCGGCCGCGGTTGTTTTCAGCTACCCACACCTCTGTTCACGAATGGAATTTAAATGACAGGTCTGGTCATCGACGACGTTTCTATGACCTTCGAATTGCCAAACGGTGGCAATGTCGAAGCGCTCAAGAACATCAATTTACAGATAAACGAAGGCGAACTTCTCTCAGTGCTCGGGCCTTCGGGCTGTGGCAAAACCACCCTCCTCAACATTCTCGCAGGCTTTCTCGCGCCAACATCAGGTGCAATGTCGATGAATGGCCATGCCATCACCGGCCCCCACAGCGAGCGGGGCATGGTTTTCCAGCAAGGAGCCTTGTTTGAATGGATGAATGTTGCCAAAAACATCGGCTTCGGGCCGAAGATGAAAGGCACACCACAAGCAGAAATCGACGCCAAAGTGAAAGAATTGCTCGGGATTGTCGGATTGCAGGATTTCGCGGAAAAAATGATCTACGAAATGTCCGGTGGTATGCAGCAGCGTGTGGCCCTTGCCCGCTGTCTTGCCAATGATCCTGACATTATCCTTATGGATGAACCCCTCGGCGCGCTTGATGCGCTGACGCGGGAAAAGATGCAGAGCCTTGTTCTGGATATCTGGAAAAAGACCGGCAAGACCATCATCCTGATCACCCACTCTGTGGAAGAAGCCCTGCTGCTGGGTGAACGCCTGCTGGTGATGGCCCCGCGCCCCGGTCGCGTGCACAAGGAATACCGCCTGCCTTTCGCCGAAATGGGCGTTGGTGCGGACCTGCGAGAGGTCAAACGCCATCCCGATTTCGGACCGAAGCGGGATGAGATCCTGTCCATGATCTGGGATATGGAAGAAGAAATCATGGGCCGGACGGAGTCTGCATAATGATACAGGAAGTATTTGACGTTATCGTAACGACCCTGCGCATGGTGGTGGGTATCACCCTGATCATGGCCGTGTTCTTGCTGGTCAGTCTGGCGCTGTCCTTTTTGTACGGCCTTTACTCCAAGGGTCGCGGTATGGCGAAGGGTTATACCAGCCTGAAAACCGTCACCTTCGGCGACGAGAGTGCCGTCACAGCCAACAGGTTTGCATCTGTCGCAGCTGTTGTGACAATCTTCCTGCTGTGGTGTATCGCCACCGGATCGTCTTTGATCCCAACCGTCCTGCCGCCCCCTTTTGTTGGTGAGACCGAGTTTGAATACACGGCCCGCAACGCACAAGGAGACACCGACACGGCGACTGTCTTTGTACAGGTCTACGGATCCGATGCAGAACGCCCTGACAAGCCGGAAGCCCTGCCCCTTGGCGAGGGTTTTGCCAAGAACGACTTCGTCCAGATTGTAGAGCGCCGCACTAAAGTGCTCAAAGCGCAAAACAATGACGAAGGCGGTTCCGAAGACGGCTATGAAGTGATCGAGATCAACGGCACCCCCGTGACCCGCGAAACCACTGTGCCTTTCGGCAAGGGTGAAATCTTTGTCACCAAACAGGGCTCGCTCTCTGTTCGCCCGTCGACCGGTCTGACTATGGAGGCACTTTATCTGCCACCACCTGAAAAAGTCTGGTCTTCTTTCATCACACTGAACAAAGACGGTTATCAGGGTGTAGGTCTGTGGGAGAACGTGTTCTGGTCCCTGATCCGCGTTGTGATCGGCTTCTCGCTTGGCTGTCTGTTCGGTATCCCGCTTGGCTTTGCCATGGGGCTGAACTCTTGGCTGCGAGGCTGGTTCGATCCGATCGTGGAATTCATGCGTCCGGTTCCGCCGCTGGCGCTGATCCCGCTCGTTATCATCTGGTTCGGCATCGGCGAGCAGGGTAAAATCTCGCTGCTGTTCCTTGCCGCGCTCTGGATTATGACCATTGCAGCCCGTGCGGGTGTGTCTGGTGTGAACATCTCCAAGGTCCATGCAGCTTACTCGCTCGGGGCGACCCGCAGGCAGTTGCTGACCAAGGTAATCCTGCCCAACTCCTTGCCGGAAATCTTTACCGGCGCACGGGTTGCGATGGGGGTTTGTTGGGGCACGGTTGTGGCCGCCGAACTGGTTGCCGCCGAAAAAGGTGCCGGCAAGATGATTATCGCCGCATCGAAATTCTCGCTGACGGATATCGTAATCATCGGGATTATCATCATCGGCGTCATCGGCTACGGCATCGACGTTTTGATGCGCATGGCAGAGAACAAACTGGTCCCGTGGAAAGGGCGCGGTTAACCCGCCTGCTCCGCTACGAAACTTTTGCAAAGGCCCCGAAAAACGGGGCCTTTCGCATTTTGGCTATATCCGCGCAGACAACTGGCCCTAAGCGATATTCCGGTTATAACTGATATAGTTATGCCAAGCTCCGAGGAAACCGATGACCCGCAAACGTTCAGCATTTCTGTCCAGCACAGCGCCCGATTGTCCCCCGACCCTGATCGCTCAAGCCGCCGAAGGCACGCCGCCCCGTGTCGCTATCGCCCGCGCCGGTGCGCCCCTGCCCATGCAGGCCGCGAAAGAGGCGACAGAAGCTGGCATCATGACGCCGGTTTTCATTGGGGAAGCAGACACCATCCACGCAGAGGCAGACACGCTCGCCTGGGATATTTCTGCCTATGATCTGCACAACACCACCGGAGAAGCCGAAGCCGCGTCTGTTGCTGCATCGCTCTGCGGTGCGGATCAGGCAGACGTTCTGATGAAGGGGCACCTGCATACCGACCAATTCATGAAGGGCGTTCTGGCTCGGGATAGCGGACTGCGCACCACAGAGCGGCTGGTGCATGTGTTTCACATCACTCCGCCCGGCCACGACACACCATTGCTGATCTCGGATGCCGCAGTGAACGTGACACCGGACATCAAAACCCGCCAGTCTGCTGTGCAGGCGGTGGTAAAGCTGGCGCAGGCTCGGGGGATAGAACGGCCCAAAGTGGCCTTCCTCTCCGCCACCGAAAGCGCCATTCCTTCTGTCCCGTCGTCTATGGAAGCAGCAGAGCTGTGCGACTGGGCCAAGGGCGAAATCGCGGATGCGGATTTTTCCGGCCCGCTGGCGCTCGATCTGGTGCTGTCACCGGAAGCTGCCGAGATTAAAGGATTGCACGACGATCCCGTGGCAGGTCAGGCGGATTGCCTTGTTGTGCCGGACATCGTCTCGGGCAATGCCATTTTCAAATCTCTGGTCTACCTGTCTGGTGGCTGCGCTGCGGGTGTGGTGATGGGGGCGAAGGTTCCTGTTCTGCTCACCTCCCGCGCCGATCCGCCTGCCGCAAGACTAGCCTCTGCTGCGCTGGCTGCCATTCTGACCCGCATGTGACAAAATATTATTCCAAATAACCGGTGGAATTTCGGGACAATAGTCCGGATAACACTTGGAACGGAGAACAAAATGAACAAACACATCCAACCTGATCTGGATACCTCCCCCAAGGTTTCTGACGAAATCCGCAAGACCACCTGTTACATGTGCGCCTGTCGTTGCGGCATCAATGTGCATATGCAGGACGGTAAGGTGAAATACATCGAGGGCAACCGCGATCATCCGATCAACCGTGGTGTGCTCTGTGCTAAAGGCTCCGCGGGGATCATGCAGCATTACTCCCCCGCGCGTCTGAAGGCGCCGATGAAACGGGTCGGCCCGCGCGGGTCGGGCGAGTTTGAGGAAATCAGCTGGGATGAAGCCTTCCAGATCGCATCGGACTGGATGACTCCGCTTCGGGAAAAACACCCCGAAAAACTGGCGTTCTTCACAGGACGTGACCAGTCGCAGTCCCTTACATCCTATTGGGCGCAACAGTTTGGCACTCCGAATTACGCAGCCCACGGCGGGTTCTGTTCCGTCAATATGGCGGCTGCCGGAATCTACACGATGGGCGGCGCGTTTTGGGAATTCGGCCAACCCGATTGGGAACGGGCCAAGATGTTCATGATCTTTGGCGTGGCAGAGGATCACGATTCCAACCCGATCAAACTGGGCCTGTCCCGCCTCAAGGAACGGGGCGCCAAAATTGTCGGCGTGAACCCCGTGCGTTCCGGCTATAATGCAATTGCGGATGAATGGGTTGGCATCACACCGGGCACGGACGGGCTGTTCATACTGTCTCTCATCCGCGAATTGCTGGCCGCGGGCAAGGTGGATCTGGAGTATCTGATCCGCTACACCAACGCGCCCTATCTGGTGAATTGTGATCCGGAGTCAGACGACCACGGGCTGTTCCTTTACGATAACGACGGCAAACCACAAGTGTTGGACCGCGCAACCGGCGAACCACTGCCCTTTGACCAGCAAGGTGTCAAGCCGGAACTGGCGACGAATTACACCCATAAAGGTACGCTTTACCGCCCCGCCTTCCAGTTGATGGCGGAGAAATATCTTGTGGATGATTACGCGCCGGAAAACGTGGCAGAGCGCACAGGCGTCAAACCCGACACCATCCGGCGTCTGGCCGCTGAACTGGCCCGCACCGCCTTTGAGGAAGAAATCGTCATCAACCAGCCGTGGACCGATTTCCGTGGCGAAAAACACGACGAAATGATCGGCCGCCCTGTTGCCTTCCACGCCATGCGTGGCATTTCGGCCCATTCCAACGGCTTCCAGACCTGCCGCGCGCTGCACCTGCTGCAGATCCTGCTGGGCAGTGTCGAGGTTCCGGGCGGTTTCCGCTTCAAGCCGCCCTACCCCAAACCCGTCACAGGCCATCCGCGCCCTCACGCCAAACCCGTTGCCAACAGCCCGCTGAACGGCCCGCATCTGGGCTTTCCGCAAGGCCCCGAAGACCTTGCGATCAAGGCGAATGGCACTCCTGCGCGGATTGACAAGGCGTTTACGTGGGAAAACCCCATGTCCGCCCACGGCATGATGCATATGGTGATTTCCAACGCCCATGCCGGCGATCCCTATAAAATCGACACGCTGTTCATGTATATGGCGAATATGTCGTGGAACTCCTCGATGAACTCCCGCGGCGTGATGGATATGTTGACGGACAAAACCGAGGACGGCGAATATGTCATCCCGCGCATCATCTATTCCGACAGCTATTCATCTGAAATGGTGGCTTTTGCGGACCTGATCCTGCCTGATACCACCTATCTTGAACGGCACGATTGTATTTCCCTGCTGGATCGCCCGATTTCCGAAGCCGAGGCCATGTGCGACAGCATCCGCTGGCCCGTGGTGGAACCGGACCGCGATGTGCGCGGCTTCCAGTCTGCCCTCATCCAGCTTGGCGCAAAGATGAAACTGCCCGGTTTCGTGAACGAGGATGGCGCCGCCAAATATCAGGATTACGCCGATTACATCGTCAACCACGAACGCCGCCCCGGTGTCGGACCTCTGGCCGGATGGCGGGGTGAGGATGAAACAGGCTCCGGTCGGGGTGCGCCAAACCCCAATCAGATCGACCGCTACATTGAAAACGGCGGCTTTTACATGGACCACATCCCAGAAGAGGCGTTGTTCTACAAACCGTGGAACAAAGCCTATCAGGACTGGGCGGTAGAGCGTGGCATCTTTGATGCGCCCTCACCCTATACGTTCAACATCTATGTAGAGCAGATGCAGAAATTCCGGCTGGCAGCCGAGGGCAAAGGCGAATTGCAGCCGCCCGACCACCTGCGTGAACAGCTGAAAATGGCGATGGACCCGCTGCCCACATGGTGGCAACCCTTTGAAGAAGCCCTTGTGGACGGGGAGGAATATCCCATCCACGCGCTGACCCAGCGTCCTGCGGCCATGTACCATTCCTGGGGCTCTCAAAACGCATGGCTGCGCCAGATCCACGGGCACAATCCGCTCTATGTCTCTGGCGAAATCTGGGAACAGCACGGGTTTGAAGAAGGCGACTGGGCCTATCTGAAATCCCATCACGGGGAAATTCAGGTCCCCGTGGTCCGCATGGACGCGCTGAACCCGAAAACCGTCTGGACGTGGAACGCCATTGGCAAACGCAAGGGCGCCTGGGCGCTGGATCAGGATGCGCCGGAAACGAAAAAAGGCTTTCTTCTGAATCACTTGATCCACGAACTTCTACCACCAAAAGGGGACGGATTGCGCTGGTCCAACTCTGATCCGGTCACTGGTCAGGCCGCGTGGTACGATTTGCGGGTGAACATCCGCAAAGCGCCAACCCCGGACAATCTGCAATCCGAACCCGCTATTGCGCCGCAAAAATCCCCCGTGGGACAAGGGCCAAAGAACATCCGTTACGGAGAAGACTTCTGATGCGCACCCACCACGTTTCCGGCGGGGGCGGCTGCAAGATCCATGTCACGGATCAGGGCCCCGAAGACGCACCTGCCCTGTTGTTTATCCACGGCTGGGCGCAGCATAACATCTGCTGGCAGGCCCAAGCGCCACTGGCTGAAAAATTCCGCGTCGTCGCGCTCGACCTGCGCGGGCATGGCGGGTCGGATACGCCTTCAGAGGTGGAAGACTACACCGACGCAACACTCTGGGCCAACGACATCTATGCTGTGATCACCGAACTTGGGCTGAAAAATCCGGTCCTGATCGGCTGGTCCTATGGCGCACGGGTGATTTCTTCCTATCTTGCCACCCACGGGCAGGATGCCATCAGCGCGATTGTCCTTGTGGGCGGTATCATTGCCATCGGCAAACACCGCGAGCCGTGGATGATGGGGGAAGGCAGCCCTGCGCTGAACCGCGATCTGTACACATCCGATCAGAACCGGCTGATCCCTGCGACTGTGAAATTTGTCGAACAATGTACCTACAAGCCGCTCGACAGGGCCAGCTACGCAACGCTGGTTGCGGCCAATATGCTGGTACCCGCGCTGGTGCGCCGCGCCCTGTTTGCAGGCGATTGGGATTGCCGGCCAATCTGGCAGGCGTTTTCCAAACCCGCATTGGTGATCCACGGTGCAGAGGACAACATTGTTTTGCCTTCCGTCGGCAAAACCGCGGCAGAAGCACTGCCCGATTGCACCCTGTCTCTTTATTCCGAAACCGGACATGCGCCCTTTGCCGAGCATCCGGCCCGTTTCAACGACGAGATTGCCGCCTTTGCTGCAAACGCCCTTGGAGTTTCACAATGACCACCTTACCCCAATCCACCCACAAGAAACTGGGCCTAGCCATTGATCTGGACATCTGCGTCGGGTGTCATGCCTGCGTGATCAACTGCAAGGAATGGAACACGTCAAACTATGGCGCCCCTCTGTCAGATCAGGACGCATATGGCGCGGAACCTGTTGGCACATTCCTGAACCGCATTCACACGTTTGAGGTGAAAGCCGCTGACAAACCGGCCCAGACCGTCCACTTCCCCAAATCCTGTCTGCACTGCGATGATGCGCCCTGTGTTACAGTCTGTCCGACTGGCGCGAGCTACAAGCGCGCAGATGACGGGATCGTTCTGGTAAACGAATCCGATTGCATCGGCTGCGGTCTCTGCGCTTGGGCCTGTCCGTACGGCGCACGGGAACTGGATGCGGCTGAAGGTGTGATGAAGAAATGCACCCTTTGTGTAGACCGCATCTACAACGAGAACCTGCCCGAGATCGACCGAGAGCCGGCCTGCGTACGTACCTGCCCCGCAAATGCCCGCCATTTCGGGGATTACGCAGACCCCGACAGCAACGTGTCCCGCATGGCAGCAGAACGAGGTGCGGTGCCATTGTTCCCTGAACAGGGCACCAGTCCGGTGAACCGTTACCTGCCCCCCCGTCCGAAGGCGGATATACAGACAGACGGTGACATCGACATCCTCGCACCGTTTCTGGACACCTCGGGCAACGGCAATACCGCGTCCGGCACATCATCTACATCTGCCAAGGGCCTTTTGGGCTGGCTCGACAAAGCACTGGAGGCCATCTGATGCATCCCGCACCTTCTGTTATTGTCTTTACGGCCCTGTCAGGGCTCGGCTTTGGTCTGCTGGCCTTTTTGGGGGTAAACGTCCCCGATGTGACCGGCATGACAGCCTTCATTTTCTTCTTCATCGCCTATGCGCTGGCGGTGGGGGGGCTGGTCGCATCCACCTTCCACCTTGGCAATCCGCAACGCGCATTAAAGGCATTCACTCAATGGCGCAGCAGCTGGCTGTCCCGTGAAGGCGTGTTTGCCGTCCTGTCGTTATGCGTCATGGGCATTTATGCCGCCTGTCTGATTTTTCTCGACCTCCGTCTGCCGGTTGTGGGGATCATCGGTTCGATTCTCAGCCTGATCTCTGTTTATTGCACCTCAATGATTTACGGACAGTTAAAGACAGTGCCCCGCTGGAACCAGCCGCTGACGCCGTTCCTGTTTCTGGCCTATGCGCAGACCGGCGGTGCGCTGTTGTCCGGTCAGGTCTATCTGGCGGCTGGTCTGATGGTGCTGCTTATGATCTTGCAATACGCCCATTGGACCATCGGAGACACCCGTCTGGCGGCGGCGGGAGGCACGATCGAGGCGGCCACGGGTCTCGGGCATCTGGGGAAGGTGCGGCTGCTGGAAAGCCCCCATAGCGGGACCAACTATCTTTTGCGCGAAATGGCATATGAGGTGGGTCGCAAGCACGCTGTGAAGCTGCGAGTGATTGCCCTGCTGCTTCTGGGGTTCCTGCCCTGCGCCCTGCTGGTTCTGACAGCACCTGGCCATCTGAGCGCGCTTGTGGCAATCGTCCTGCATGTGGCCGGCGTCTTTGCCGCACGCTGGTTGTTCTTCGCAGAGGCCGAGCATGTGCAGGCACTTTACTACGACCGTCACAGAGCCGCTTGAACCGCCCTCACAGCCGATAATACAGGCCCGCACGGTATCAGAGCCGCGTGGGCCTTTTCTTTGGCCTGCAGGCGGCTAAAACGTCCACTTGGAGCGAAGCTGGACGGAGGGTTTTAACCAGTCGCCACCGGACATAAAAAAACGCTCCCAGGAGGCAATGTCCGGGAGCGTCTTTTTTCGTCAGTTTCGCACCGGATGCACGGGACGAGCGTGCTGCCTTAGCGAAGCGCGTTGTTGTAAGGTGGCCGCTGTCAGTGAAACGGGGCCTTTTTACCACAACCGGTGCTGTGCACCTGACTGACCTGGAGGTGGGCGGCTTGCGCCCTGAAGTCGAGAATGGTTATCGCCTTAAAACCCTTTGTTTTCTAGCCTCCATTCGCGAAATGACACATATTCTTCGCCAAATGCACACCTCTTTCCGAATTTCAATTTGGCGGTTCGTGAAATGTACACCCGCTTTTTGACCTGCACCGTTCGCGAAGCGTCTAATGGCCGCCACGGACTGAACACAGCACCGCCCTGCGACCGACACATTTCCGCCAGATTCCTTTCCCATCCTAAGAAAGACGCTAAAACCCCCAATAAAACGGGAAAACCCATGAATATTCACATCGTTTTTTCCGGTCGGGACAGAAATGTGCTGCATGCGCTGCCTGCTGTTATGTGGCTGGCCAGCTGCCTCTACACCGTTCTGATCGTATTGAACGCTTTACCGCCGATGCTTTCGTCGCAATCTCCGGTATCGCTCAAGAATATTGCCGTCATCCTGATGTGTATTCTGATCGTTTACCCCTTGTACCGGCTGGGTTTTCTGACGCTGACGCGGATGTATCCCGACAGTCCTGTTGTCAAACGAATCGCAGCACTGTCGCTAATCTGTGTTGTCGTCGGGGCGTTAAGCCTCGGGTTGGCACTGATCGCGGTGGATATTTCGGGCAGTGTTCTCTCCCGTGCAGATCTGCGCTGGTATCTCCTGAACATGATGGTCGGTATCTTCCTGATGCCTGTTTTCTTCTTCATAATCCGCGGCAGTAACATCGTGCGAGAGCAGTTCACCCACGGCGGCAGCACACAGGCTGCACGGCTGATCCTGCGCAAGCTCGGGCCGGACGCCGGCAGCAAATTGGTCCGGATGCAGAGCGCCGACCACTATGTCGAGGTGCACACCGAAAAAGGACCGAAACTGTTGTTGATGCGGCTGTCCGATGCGACACAGATGCTGGAAAGTTTTGACGGCTCTCAGGTGCACCGCTCCCACTGGGTAAACTTCAACGAAGTCACCGATGTCATCAAAAGGGACCGCAAGGTATGGCTGCGCATGTCCGATGGCACAGATGTACCGGTGTCCCGCAGCTATCGCCCCGAACTCAGGGCGGCGGGCATGATTTAGCGGCAAGTCCTTTACAGGAACAGCACGAGCACCAGAATCGACAGCACCACGAATACGATACCTGCCAATTCCCGCAGGGTTGTGGTTTCTTTGAAGAACAGGGTTGAAGCAAGAAAGGAAAAGATCAGTTCTACCTGACCGACCGCCTTCACATATGCCGCGTTTTGCAGGGTAAAAGCCGTGAACCAGCCAAGCGATCCGATCATACCGGACAGACCAACCAGCGCTGTAACCCGCCAGTGATGCAATACTTTGGCGATTTCACCCTTTTCCCGCAGAGACAGCCATGCGGACATAATAACGGTCTGGAAGGTCGTCACGCACATAAGGGTAAAGACCGAGCGCAGCAGAAAATGTGAGTCGCCCAAAGACAGGGACGCCCCCCGATAGCCGATGGCAGACACCCCGAACAGCGCACCAGACGCCAGCCCCAGACCCGCGGCCCCGTTGAAATAACGGCGCCACCCGCCTCTGCCCTGCTGCTCTGGCGGGTCGGACAGCAGGATCACACCAACCAGCCCGATCACGATTGCAAGAAGCCCAGCGCCGGAAACACCCTCCCCCAGAACAATCATGCCAATCAAGGCAGTCTGGATCGTCTCGGTTTTCTTGAAGGTGATGCCAACGGCAAAGTTGCGACGGGAAAAAAGCGCAACGACGCACATTGTGGCAAGGATTTGCGCCACACCACCGATCCCTGCAAACCAGAAGAATCGAGGGGACAGAGAGGGAAGCTGCCAGCCATTGGCGGTGGCGAGCCCCCAAAGCAAAACTGCCGCAAGCGGTGCAGCAAAGAGAAACCGCGCAAATGTCGCGCCTGCTGTGCTCAGCCCCGTGGCTTTCAGGTGTTTTTGCAACATAAAGCGCAGGTTCTGACTGAACGCTGCGCCAATACTGATAAGAATCCAGAGATCCATGGATCAAGCCTTTCGCTTGACCCTTAAAACCACGCCCCCATCCATAGGTCGAGAGCCAATCGTCAAAAAAGAGAGCCTGAGAAGGCACCCGATAATGCAATCAGCCCGAAGCTCACTTACTTCTTGGCGGCAGGCTTTTTGTTTGACTTGCCTTCCAGCGCATCAAGACGTGCGGAAAGGGCCGCGTTTTCTTCGCGGGCTTTTTGTGCCATCAGACGCACGGCGTCAAATTCCTCACGGCTCACAAAATCACGGTCGGCCAGCCAACGGTCCATCCAGCTTTTCATCGCCGTTTCCGCCTCTGTGCGCGCACCTTGTGCAACGCCCATTGCGTTTGTCATCACCTGACTGAGATCTTCAAACAGTTTGTTACGGGTCTGCATAGCGGCCCCCTTATCATTGCTGTGTTTCATCGTTATATGGGGTCGAAACAGGCAAAAGCAAAGCCCCAAAAGCGGAACGCGACCCTTCGCCCCGTGATGCGGCCGGAAAAAAGGCATTCCGATGATAGCAGCTCTCCCCTTTCCCGACATTGATCCGGTTCTTATTTCTTTCGACATCATGGGCTTTACGCTGGCGATCCGCTGGTATGCGCTGGCCTATATTGCCGGATTCCTTCTGGCGTGGGGCTGGGCAAATCGTGCACTGCGGCGGGATTATCTCTGGATGGGGAATACCCCGCCCATGACCCCCAAACATACCGAGGATTTCCTGACATGGGCCATCATTGGTGTGATTTTGGGCGGGCGTCTGGGCTATGTGCTGTTCTATTCCAAGGGCGCCTATCTGGACGATCCGGCGATGATCCTGCGGGTCTGGGAGGGCGGCATGTCCTTCCACGGCGGTTTTGCCGGTGTCGTCGTCGCAGCCCTAATATATGCCCGAAAACACTTTATTCCCCTATTCTCGCTGGGCGATATTCTGGCGATCGGGGTGCCTATCGGTCTGGGGCTTGGTCGGGTTGCCAACTTTATCAACGGCGAACTTTGGGGCCGCCCCACTACTGCGCCTTGGGGCGTGGTTTTTCCAAACACACCGGACTGTCCGATCGGCTGGACCGAAAGCGTTTGCGCACGCCATCCTTCACAACTGTATGAAGCCCTGCTGGAAGGCGTGGTCCTTTTTGCCCTGCTCGGGTACCTCGCATACCGGCGCGGCTGGCTGAAAACGCCCGGTGCCCTGACCGCGCTGTTCTTTGCGGGCTACGGACTGTCGCGTTTTGTTGTGGAATTTTTCCGTCAGGGCGATTCCCAATTCACCGATTTTTCCAATCCTTGGGGCCATGTGCTGCGCTTCGGGCAGAACCCTGACAGTTTCGGCCTGACAATGGGGCAGCTTCTCTCCCTGCCGATGATCGCCTTCGGGATTGCCATGCTGATCTATGTGCGCCGAAAATGACTGCTCTGAAGGATATACTGCTGCGCCAGATCGCGCGGCTCGGCACGCTAAGCATTTCGGAATATATGACCCAGTGTCTCTACCACCCCGATCACGGCTATTACACGCAGGCCAAACCGCTGGGACGTGGCGGGGATTTCATCACCGCTCCGGAAATCAGCCAGATGTTTGGCGAAATGATCGGTCTGTGCCTTGCACAGAACTGGCTGGATCAGGGCGCACCCGATCCGTTCTGTCTAGCGGAACTGGGCCCAGGATCAGGCCAGTTGATGGAAGATATTCTGCGGGCGACGAAATCCGTTCCGGGGTTTCATCAGGCCGCAAGATTACACCTGTGCGAGGTGAACCCGCATCTGAAAGCCCAACAACAGGCGCGTCTGGGTGAATTTGATCCGAAGTGGATCGCATCAACCACGGACCTGCCCGCCCTGCCCCTGTTTCTGATGGCAAACGAATTTCTCGACTGTCTGCCGATTAACCAGTTTATCGCCACGGAAGGCGGCTGGGACGAACAGGTTATTGCCGCGCAGGACGGGCAGCTTGTCTTTGGTCGCCGCCCCGCCGGTGCGGTTGCAACAGAACTGCCAAAAGACGCCGCCGCCGGCACTATTGTCGAGCTTTGCCCTGCTGCGAACGCCGTAGTACAGGATATCGCTGCTGTGATCGCGCAACAATCCGGCTGCGCCCTGATCTGCGACTATGGCGGATCGGGCGGAGGCGATACATTGCAGGCATTGCGCGCCCATCAAAAGGTAGATCCTCTCAGCATGCCCGGTCAGGCAGATCTGACTGCCCATGTAAACTTTTCCGCACTGAAAGACGCCGTCCGCGACGCGCAGGTCTGCGGCCCTGTTCCACAGGGCGCCTTTCTGGAACGGTTGGGCATAACTGCCCGTGCACAGGCCTTGGCCGGACGGCTGACCGGAGAAAAACTGGAAACCCATATCGCAGCCCATCACCGCTTGACGCATCCCGATGAAATGGGCGAGTTATTCAAGGTAATGGCAATCCTGCCGGAAGGCGGGACAACACCGGCGGGGTTTTAGGCATGACACTGGAAATTCTGACTTCTGACACGCTGGCTCCGGTCCGCCACGGTTTTTTCACCCGTCGCGGCGGCGCCTCTTCGGGCATCTTCAGCGGCTTGAACTGCGGTCTGGGCTCCAGCGACCAGCGCGAGGTTGTGAGCCTGAACCGAAAGATGGCTGCCAAAGCGATGGGCACCACGAATGACATGCTGGCAGGGGTTCACCAGATCCATTCCGATAAAGTCCATGTGGTGACCGCGCAAAACGCCACCGAACGCCCTGAAGCAGATGCACTTGTTACTGCGGAAAAGGGTGTGGGCCTGTCGGTTCTTGCTGCTGATTGCGCACCGATCCTTTTTGCCGACGCGAACGCCGGTGTCATCGGTGCTGCCCATTCCGGCTGGAAAGGCGCGGTGGGCGGCGTCATTTCCGAAACAGTGGACGCGATGGTGAAGCTGGGTGCAAAGCGGGAAGACATCAAGGCCAGCATCGGCCCCTGTATCAGCCAGCGCAATTACGAGGTCGGCCCTGAATTTTTTGAACAGTTCATGGATGAAGACCCCGACTTCACCCGTTTTTTCACAAACGGAACAGAGGACCGCTATCTCTTTGATCTGCCCGGTTTCTGCCTGCACCAGTTGCGTGAAACAGGACTGGCAGAGGCGCATTGGATCGGACATTGCACCTATCTGGACGAAAACAGGTTCTTTTCCTACCGGCGCACCACCCATCGCAAGGAAGCGGATTACGGGCGGTTGATCTCGGCCATCATATTGTAGCCATTTGCGAAACAATGTGACGAATACGCGTCGCATTCGGCCACATTTGAATTCTGCGTCTTCCGTTTGAACCACTCAAATCCGTTAAGAGTCAATGTGTTGGCGGAAACCGGACCGCTGCCACATTCTACCCGCGCATTCCGGCAGGTTTCACAAAACAACCTTTATCCGGAACAGTTTACGGCGCAATCCGGCGGTAGAACTGTCTTAACGAAACAATAACTCTCTTGGAGTAAGACAGATGAAAAAGAACAATCGCTGGATGAAATGGGTTCTTAAAGAATCAGCTGAAATGTCCAAAAAAGAAAAGCTGAAAGCAGCCAGCTAAACGCGGGTAAACCGCCGGAGAATTCCCTCAGGACGACGGTGCACGTCCCCCCTGAAAGTAACCCCTGCCCTAGTGGCGGGGGCTTTTTTATTTGAAATGTCGGATTTCTGAAAACCGGTGCTTCAATCGTCAACCGAGCGGGCTTCCAGAATGCTGAACGGCACCCCCGGTTCGTCTTTTGCACCACGGATCACCAGCGAGGTTTTTACACTCGCCACGTTTTCAGCGGCGGTCAGATGGTTCGTCAGAAAGGTCTGGAACGTCGTCAGGTCCGGTGCCACGCATTTCAGGATGAAATCGGTTTCCCCGTTCAGCATGTGACACTCTCGCACCAGTGGCCATTCGCGGCACTGGGCTTCAAATGCGCTCAGGTCCACTTCCGCTTGGGAATGCAGCCCAACCATAGCGAAGACCTTGACTTCGAACCCTAATACCCGCTCGTCCACCTCGGCGTGATAGCCGCGTATGAAGCCGCTTTCTTCCAGTGTGCGAACACGGCGCAGACAGGGTGGCGCGGAAATACCGACCCGTTTGGCCAGTTCCACATTTGTCATGCGTCCGTCATTCTGCAACTCGGCCAGAATTTTGCGATCAATGGGATCAAGTTTGATTGTAGGCATAATATCTCCACAGCCGTCGCGGCAAATTACGCAGAACGCATCTGCTGCGCAATAATATTTCGCAGCTGCGCAATATTATTTCCGTGGCCGCCACCTACCCCAGTCTTCAGGTAATCGCAACAGCGTGACAATCCCCTGCTTTCCCTTCGCCCCCTGCGTCCTTATATAAGGCAAAACCCAAAAGACCGACCGGAGATTCCCCCATGTCAGAGACCCGCCACACCCGCCTGTTGATCATCGGCTCCGGCCCTGCCGGCTATACCGCCGGCGTATATGGTGCCCGCGCTATGGTCGAGCCCCTGTTGGTACAAGGTATTGAGCCGGGCGGACAGCTCACCACCACCACCGAAGTGGAAAACTGGCCCGGCGATACCGAAGTTCAGGGCCCCGATCTGATGATCCGTATGGAAGCCCACGCCAAAGCCATGGGCTGTGAAATCGTAGGCGACATCATCACCGATCTTGACCTGTCCAACCGCCCTTTCACAGCGAAAGGTGACAGCGGTACAACCTATACAGCAGATGCAGTTATTCTCGCCACTGGCGCACGTGCAAAATGGCTCGGCCTGCCAACAGAGGAAAAATTCAAGGGCTTTGGCGTCTCGGCCTGTGCCACCTGTGACGGCTTCTTTTACCGCGGACAGGAAATCGTGGTGATCGGTGGCGGCAACACGGCTGTTGAAGAAGCCCTGTTCCTGACAAACTTTGCCAGCAAGGTTACCCTGATCCACCGCCGCGATGAACTGCGGGCAGAGAAAATCCTGATCGACCGTCTGGAAAAGAACCCCAAGATCGAACCCCTCTGGTTCCACGAGTTGGAAGAAGTTATCGGCACCGAAGATCCCCTTGGCGTAGAAGGCGTGAAGGTCAAACACACAAAAACCGGTGAGATTACCGAGATCCCTTGTAAAGGTGTCTTTGTCGCCATCGGTCACGCCCCAGCCAGCGAGCTGGTTGTAGATCAGTTGGAAACCCATATGGGCGGCTATGTGAAAACCAAGCCGGACAGCACTGCGACATCCATTCCCGGCGTGTTCGCGGCAGGCGATCTGACCGACCACCAGTACCGTCAGGCTGTGACCAGCGCAGGAATGGGCTGTATGGCAGCACTTGAGGCGGAACGTTTTCTGGCAGAAAACGAGTAAAGCCGCTTTAAACCTGAGAACGATAAGCCCTGACGCACACCGTCAGGGCTTTTTTATTTCATCCGTTTTCCCTGTGGCACCTGAGTCACATTTCGCTTTATCCACCCGAACTCGCAAAAAACACTTTGTCTATAACGCCATTTATGCGATGCGTTCACGCGTGAACATACTTTGATTCGCAGGAACGGAAATTGCAAAGCGCAAAACCCAATCACGATGAAGAAGATCAGCTCTTCCGGCTTTTACGCCAGATTGATCGTTCTTCCGACGCCTCGCAGCGCGCACTTGCCGCTGGGATCGGGGTGTCTTTGGGGCGCCTGAATGCACTGTTGAAATCCGCAACCGAAGCCCAGCTGGTCAGGATCAGCGACCGCAACGGACCGGACAAGCGCCAGCGGTTCACCTACACGCTTACCTCAAGGGGTGAGGCGGAGAAAATCCGGCTCACTGACAGATTTCTGGCACGTAAATTCGCGGAATATGACGCGCTGCATGCCGAATTGACCGGAACCACCTCTAATCTGGTTCCACTTAAACACAGGACTATAATGATGGAAAACAATCTCGCCCCTATTTCGGAGCTTTACGTCTCTCACGACAGTGCCGAAAAGATGAAATTCGAAGCGGCGCAACTGCCGTCTTGGGATCTGACAGCCCGTCAGGTTTGCGATCTGGAACTGCTGATGAACGGCGGCTTCAACCCGCTTAAGGGCTTCCTGTCGCAAGAAGATTACGAGGGCGTTGTTGAAAACATGCGTCTGGCAGACGGATCTCTCTGGCCAATGCCAATCACGCTCGACGTTCCAAAATCCTTTGCTGAATCCGTTGAAATCGGTCAGGATATTGCGCTGCGCGACCCTGAAGGCGTTATTCTCGCGGTGATGTCTGTGACAGACAACTGGGCACCAGACAAAGCGCGCGAAGCTGAAAAAGTCTTCGGTGCGGACGATCTGGCCCACCCTGCCGTAAACTACCTGCACAACACTGCCGGTGAATTCTACCTTGGCGGCCCGATCATCGGCATCCAGCAACCGATGCACTACGACTTCCGCGCCCGTCGCAACACCCCGAACGAATTGCGCGCCTATTTCCGCAAAATGGGCTGGCGCAAAGTGGTTGCGTTCCAGACACGTAACCCGCTGCACCGCGCCCATCAGGAACTGACCTTCCGCGCCGCAAAAGAGGCACAGGCCAACCTGCTGATCCATCCTGTTGTCGGCCTGACAAAGCCGGGCGACATCGATCACTTCACCCGCGTGCGCTGCTACGAGGCTGTTCTGGATCAATACCCCGCATCGACAACCTCCATGTCGCTGCTGAACCTTGCCATGCGCATGGCCGGCCCGCGTGAGGCTGTCTGGCACGGTCTGATCCGCAAAAACCACGGCTGCACCCACTTCATCGTTGGCCGCGACCACGCAGGCCCGGGCAACAACAGCCAGGGCGAGGATTTCTACGGTCCTTACGATGCGCAGGAACTCTTCCGCACCCATGAAGAAGAAATGGGCATCAAAATGGTCGATTTCAAACACATGGTTTACGTGCAGGACCGCGCACAATACGAACCTGCGGATGAAATCGAAGATAAGGATGACGTGACCATCCTGAACATCTCCGGCACAGAATTGCGCCGCCGTCTGTCCGAAGGTCTGGAAATCCCTGAATGGTTCTCCTTCCCTGCTGTTGTGACAGAACTGCGCCGCACCCGTCCACCACGGGCGAAACAGGGCTTTACCGTGTTCTTCACCGGTTTCTCCGGTTCCGGCAAATCCACAATCGCCAACGCTCTGATGGTGAAACTGATGGAAATGGGCGGTCGTCCGACAACCCTGCTGGATGGTGATCTGGTTCGTAAAAACCTGTCTTCGGAACTCGGCTTTTCTAAAGAGCACCGCGATCTGAACATCCGTCGCATCGGCTACGTGGCCTCCGAGATCACCAAAAACGGTGGTATCGCGATCTGTGCGCCCATCGCGCCTTATGCGACCACCCGCCGTGCGGTTCGCGAGGAAATCGAACAGTTCGGTGCCTTTATTGAAGTCCATGTTGCAACCTCTATCGAGGAATGCGAACGCCGTGACCGCAAGGGCCTGTACAAACTAGCGCGCGAAGGCAAAATCAAGGAATTCACAGGGATTTCAGATCCTTATGACGTTCCGGAAAACCCTGAGCTGCGGATCGAAACAGAGAACACAGATGTGGACAACTGCGCCCATCAGGTTCTGCTGAAGCTGGAAAGCATGGGGCTGATCGCCGCCTGATCCAAAGATCAAAAATTCGAAAAACCCGGCCACTGAGCCGGGTTTTTTGTCTCTGCAAATTGCCTGAAAATTCCTTAAAGCCTGACCGATTTATTCAAAGTTTCGACACAATCCACCCGTAACTTTACCTAAAGTCAGGGGCATGTAGCGCCCTTTGTTATGAATATCGGAGTTAAGAGTATGCCAGTTCCATCCGGCCTGACCAAAGCCCCTGCGGCCGGTCAAGCCAAAAGCCGTCCTGCATTCCCCCCGGTGCGCAAGGAATTTCCAGCACCAAAGCAAAAAAACAAATCAAACATCGGATGGAGAGAGCGCCTTATCCGTTTCAAGGCTGGTTTCCACCAGCTTTTAACAGGCATTCCAAAACCGGCCCCCCTCCACCCTAACAGCGCCAAAGCAAGTGAAGGCCGGTCCGAAAGCCAGTATTTCGGAAAGCCAGCCAACCGGTTTCAGGCCAGACCGGTAGAGGCGCGTGCATCAAACAGAACAAAATGACCAAAGCGGGCCGGCACCCGCTTTGATCTTTCTGCTTAACGGTTTCGAAAACACTTCACCTTAGTGAACACTTACGGGTTCAAACTCGTTGGTACGGGCCAGTGCGAAGGCGATGTCACGATCTTTGGCCAGCGCCAAACGTTCCCCGTTTTCAGAGTGAATGGCATAGATATGCTCATCCCCGTTCAACTGCCGCCGCAGATCTTCGGGCAGATCCGAAAACTCTACCGGCCGCACATAAACCGTGCGGGCATCGAATTTGAATGGGAAATTAAATTTAACGTCCATGATCGTGCCTCCTACTTGTTATTGATTTCGATGGTTTGAACCACCGTTTCGGGAACCGAACGGCGCAAATCCACATGCAACAGCCCGTTCTCCATCGACGCGCCAGCGACTTCTACGCCTTCTGCCAGCACAAAGGAGCGCTGGAACTGGCGCGCCGCGATTCCGCGGTGCAGGAACACGCGTCCCTCACTGTCATCCACCTGACGCCCGCGAATAACCAATTGCGCGTTTTCCAGAGTGATCGCCAGATCCTCTTCACGAAAACCGGCAACGGCCAAAGTGATGCGATAGGAATCATCCGCACTTTGTTCAATATTATAAGGGGGATAGCCTTCGTTGCCCGATTTCGCGGTGCGCTCGACCAAGCGGTCGAGTTGTTCGAACCCGAGCAAAAACGGATGCGAGGCAAAAGAGATCTTTGTCATACAGTAAGCCCTTTACGGTTAAGCGACTTTTTCAGAGCCCCAAAAGCGGCGACCCTTAAAGGAATATGGGGTGGCCCCGCCGGATTCTCAAGAACTTATTGAAACGATTGGTTGTTAAGCCCTTTCAGATCACGTTAAGATGAATGCTCGGGACATAAATTTCAGGACTTCTATGACAGCTTCACCGCAGATGGATCGCACAGAGGTGCTTCGCGTCAAACTGGAAACCCGACGGCAGGAACACAGGGATCTGGACGAAGCCATCCACGCATTGCACGACAATGGCCACGCGGACGCCCTTACACTACAGCGGCTGAAGCGCCAGAAACTGGCGCTCAAGGACGAAATCCGGCGTCTGGAAGATGAAATTACCCCTGACATTATTGCCTAAACCAACATTTTACCTATAGTGCGGCCTTCATTACCAAACAGGCGGAATTACCGGATGACACAGGTTAAAGTCGGGATCATCATGGGCAGCCAGTCGGACTGGCCCACAATGAAACATGCAGCCGATATACTGGATGAATTAGGCGTTTCTTACGAAAGTAAAATCGTTTCGGCCCATCGAACCCCCGACCGTCTGTGGACCTATGGAAAAACCGCGGCAGATCGGGGTCTGCAAGTCATTATTGCCGGCGCTGGTGGTGCCGCCCATTTGCCGGGAATGGTTTCTTCCAAAACCCGCGTTCCAGTGCTGGGTGTACCCGTTCAAACCAAAGCGCTGTCAGGTGTAGACAGCCTGTATTCCATCGTTCAGATGCCCAAAGGCTTTCCGGTTGGGACAATGGCAATCGGCCCTGCGGGGGCTGCGAATGCCGGTCTTATGGCGGCGGCAATACTGGCCAATTCCGACGCTGATCTGGCACAGAAACTTGACGACTGGCGTGCAGCACTCAGCGCCTCTATTCCGGAAGAACCCGTAGATGACTAATCCCCTGCAAACCGGCGCGACAATCGGCATTCTGGGCGGCGGACAATTGGGGCGTATGCTCTCGGTTGCGGCCTCCCGTCTGGGCTTCAAAACCCACATCTTTGAACCGGGTGCCAATCCTCCCGCCGGACAGGTTGCAGATCGCGTGACCACCGCCCCCTACGAAGATGCAGAGTCCCTGCGCAGCTTTGCGCAATCGGTCGATGTCATAACTTACGAGTTCGAGAACATCCCTGCCGAGGCACTGGATATTCTGGAAACAATTCGCCCCGTCCTGCCGAACCGACGCGCACTAGCCACCTCCCAAGACCGGATTGTGGAAAAGGACTTTCTAACCTCTCTGGGCCTGAAATGCGCGCCTTATGCAAATGTGGAGACTGCCGAAGACCTGAAAGCCGCGGTGGAAAAAATCGGTGTGCCATCAATCCTGAAAACCCGCCGCTTCGGATATGACGGAAAGGGACAGGTGCGGTTAAAAGAAAGCACAAATCCAACATCTGCATGGCAGGAACTGGGTGAAACACCCTCAGTTCTTGAAGGTTTTGTTGATTTCAGCCATGAAGTGTCGGTCATTGGGGCACGGGCCCAAGATGGCGCGGTGACCTGTTTCGATCCCGGCGAAAACGTCCACCGCGACGGCATACTGCACACAACCACCCTGCCCGCCAAACTGAACCGTAGCCAGCACACGGATGCGATTATCCTGACGGGACAAATCCTCAACGCGCTGGACTATGTGGGGGTTATGGGCGTGGAACTGTTTGTGACACCTGCAGGATTGATCGTGAACGAGATCGCCCCGCGGGTGCACAACTCCGGCCACTGGACCCAGAACGGTTGTGTCATCGACCAGTTCGAGCAACATATCCGCGCTGTTGCAGGCTGGCCTTTGGGTGATGGCAAGCGGCACTCCAATGTGGTGATGACAAACCTGATCGGCGACGAGGTGAACGACGTGACGACCCTGTCACAGGATTCCAGCGTCGGTCTGCATCTTTACGGTAAGGCCGAAGCCAAGCCGGGCCGCAAAATGGGGCATGTGAATAAAATTACTGGTCCCGCTTGAACGCGCCGTACTTCAGGAAATACTCAACCTGTTCATAAACCTTCGGGTTGTTCATCATGAATGTGTGGGTCACGTGCAGGACAATGTGATCCGCCATTCCCTCTACTTTGGTGCTTTCCACGCTGACCTTGCCGTCATTCGGCCCGTCAATCAGGGACGAAAGCAGCGGATTCATCGTTTGGTCGCCGGCAATAATTCCCACCGGAAAACGGACAGGACCGAGCTTTACCGGAAGGCTGTCCGGCCCCGTGCCAAGCTGTAGTCCCGCGACACCGTTCCAGAATTCAAACCCCGGCACGTCATTCATCTGGTCCACGACCTCGGTGCCCTTGTTGGGCGGTGCCAGCATAACCGTGCGGCCCAGACGGGCCGGAGGTTGGGACACATGCCCCATGTAATACCGCAAGAGAATTCCGCCCATGGAATGGGTTACAAAATGCACTTTCTGCGCAGCGCGACATTTGTGCAACGCTTCGGGAATGGCGCTGCTGGCCAATTCCTCTATCGTGGCATCCTTGCTGGGATAATCGAGGTTAACAACTTCATACCCAGCCCGCTTTAACCGCCATTCCATCAGCAACATAGACGTCGCACTTCGCGCCAGCCCGTGCAACAGGATCACACATTCGCCAGCACGCGCGGCAGGGGCAATGAATGTGGCCATTCCGATAATCCAGACAGTGAACAAGAGCGCTCTCATGGGTTAGCATAAACGGAGCGATAGCGGATTTGTCAAGAATCCGGCGTATTTACCGGCGGTTTACTGCAAGAACAGAGACACCAATACCTCCAAGCACCAGCGCGGAGGAAATGACGAATTCCAGAGTGAATGGCTCCCCTAGCAGCACCGCACCGCCCAGAGCCGCAATCACCGGGACACTCAGTTGCGCCACCGCTGCTGTTGCCGTGGCCAGTAGAGGCAGCACCCGATACCAGAGAGCATAGCCAAGTGCCGAAGTTACAGCCCCCGACAGAACGGCGAGCAAAACACCGGAATAGGTAAAGTGTAGCGCGGGCACCAGCAAAAGCGCCGCAAAGGCGAAGGGCAAGGCCAGAACAAAATTCGCCGCAGTCGCGCCCAGAGGATCAGACGTTTTCTGTCCGATCAGAGAATAGATTCCCCAACCTACAGCAGCGATCCCCATCAGGCCCGCGCTGACCATATCAGGCGCGCCGGCAGAAGGCGCCAGCAAATAGGCCAGCCCGCCAAAGGCAATGCCGGCCCCAAGCCATTGAAATGGCACAGGCGCCCTGCCCGACAGGACCGCGCCAGCAAACATTGTAATCTGCACACCGCCAAACAGGATCAGCGCCCCCGTCCCTGCATCAAGAGCAACATAAGCAAAAGAAAACCCGAGCATATAGGCCGCCAGCCCGATCACGGCCCAAGGCTTCGCAGGCGCAAGAAATCCCCCGAGCCGTCCCTGCCGCAAAGCCACTAACAAAGTCAGAACCGCTGCCCCGCTGCCAACACGCACCAGCGCGAAACCGGCCGGATCAATCAGGCCGCCCGCCAGCCCCATCCGGTTCAGAACCGAATTGGCGGCAAATGCAATCATGGTGAGGACGGTAAGGAGGAACAAGTGCATGGGTGGTTTGAACCAGTCGTCAGCCCCCGGCGCAATCGCTAACTGTAGCAATGACGAAAACGTCAGCGCACCGGCCTAAGGCTCAGACCTTGTTCCTTGCAGGACCGCAACAATTTGTTGCTCCACTACAGCTGGGGAATAGGCATTGGGCACCTCAATCATGGTAACACCCGCTTTACGCAAGGCCTCCCGCTTTACCGCGTCACGCATGAAACTGGTTTCGTGATAATGCCCCGACCCTTGATACTCGACTGCTGCCATCAGTCTGCCAGCTGTATCAAAAATCGCGAAATCGAGCCGTTTGCTATTTATCGACTTAAAGGCCATGTGCCTATCGCGCGCCGAACCGGTCCCCGGCTTCGGCTTTAGCACCTCACCCAAACTGGTTTGTGCCATCACGCGATACCCCTGATCGAGTTCCCGGACGGTCTTCTCCAAAAGGGACAACAGCGGCTGTTCCTCTCGGTTCAGCAAAGGCTGGCGGATGAAACCGACCTTAGCAACAAATCTCATCTGGTTTGCCGGATCGGCAATATCCGTTTCCCGAGCGTCGTCAGCCACGGGTTTGGGAACGTAGAGTTTCCTGTGAGAATTGCTGTAATTGGCACGCTTTTTGCGTTTGGCCAGCCCCTTCAGGTACGACCCCCCTAGGCTGACAACGAGCACGAAAGCAAAAATCAGCCCAAGCTGAAGCAAGGTATTCGGATCACTGTCCGGTCTTATGAAAAGGTCTTTTGCGTCAATCATGGCAATTCTCCCGCCGCAACTTTGTGCTATTTCCGAGATCGAAACAACTCAACCAATAGTTTTAAACACAAGCAAATTACCGGAAAATGTCGCATAAATGCAAAACGGCCCCGCAGTGTCCTGCGGGGCCGTTCTATTGACTAAACGTCGGTTTGGGTGGCCCTGTCAGGTCTTGGCGTTGCCGCCAACCCGTGTCAGGAGGAACCGTTTTGGCCCTAGGGCCAAAGCCGGTTCTTACATCATGCCGCCCATGCCGCCCATTCCGCCCATGTCTGGCATGCCGCCACCGGCACCACCGTCTTTGGATGGTTTGTCAGCAACCATAGCTTCTGTTGTGATCAGCAGGCCAGCGATGGAAGCAGCGTCTTCCAGAGCGGTCCGTACAACTTTGGCTGGGTCAATCACGCCGAATTTGAACATGTCGCCATATTCTTCGGTTTGCGCGTTGAAGCCGAAGTTCTTGTCGTCGCTTTCGCGAACCTTGCCGGCAACGACTGCACCGTCAACACCAGCGTTTTCAGCGATTTGACGCAGAGGTGCTTCCAGTGCGCGGCGAACGATGGAGATACCGGCTGTTTGGTCAGCGTTTGCGCCTTCCATGCCAACCAGACCTTTAACAGCCTGAACCAGAGCAACACCACCACCGACAACAACACCTTCTTGAACCGCAGCGCGGGTCGCGTTCAGTGCATCGTCAACGCGGTCTTTGCGTTCTTTAACTTCAACTTCTGTGGAACCGCCAACGCGGATAACAGCAACACCACCAGCCAGTTTGGCCAGACGCTCTTGCAGTTTTTCACGATCGTAGTCGGAAGTTGTTTCTTCGATCTGGCCGCGGATCTGTGCAACACGTGCTTCGATCTCTGCTTTTTCGCCGGAACCGTCGATGATTGTTGTTTCATCTTTGGTGATCTGGATTTTCTTGGCAGTACCAAGCATTTCCATACCAACGTTTTCCAGCTTCATGCCCAGATCTTCGGAGATCACCTGACCACCGGTCAGAACAGCGATGTCTTGCAGCATGGCTTTACGACGGTCGCCGAAGCCAGGTGCTTTAACCGCTGCGATTTTCAGACCGCCGCGCAGTTTGTTCACAACCAGGGTCGCCAGGGCTTCGCCTTCAACGTCTTCAGCAATGATAACAAGCGGTTTGCCGGACTGGATAACAGTTTCCAGCAGAGGCACCATTGGCTGCAGGGAAGACAGTTTCTTCTCGTGCAACAGGATCAGTGCGTCATCCAGCTCTGTTGTCATCTTTTCAGGGTTGGTCACAAAGTAAGGGGACAGGTAACCGCGGTCGAACTGCATGCCTTCAACAACATCGGTTTCTGTTTCCAGACCTTTGTTTTCTTCAACGGTGATAACACCTTCGTTGCCAACGCGCTGCATCGCATCAGCGATTTGCTCGCCGATTGCTTTTTCGCCGTTTGCGGAAATGGTGCCGACCTGTGCAACTTCTGCACTGTCGTTAACCGGACGCGCCATGGCTTTGATCGCAGAAACCACGTTTTCAACAGCTGTGTCGATGCCGCGTTTCAGGTCCATCGGGTTCATGCCAGCGGCAACCGATTTCATGCCTTCTTTTACGATGGCTTGGGCCAGAACAGTCGCGGTTGTTGTACCGTCGCCTGCTGTGTCGTTGGTCCGGGAAGCAACTTCCTTGACCATTTGCGCGCCCATGTTTTCAAACTTGCCTTCAAGTTCGATTTCTTTGGCAACGGATACACCGTCTTTGGTGATGCGCGGTGCGCCAAAGGATTTGTCGAGAACAACGTTACGGCCTTTGGGGCCCAGCGTTACCTTAACGGCATCGGCCAGAACATTCACGCCTTCCAGCATGCGGTTCCGTGCGTCGGTGCCGAATTTTACGTCTTTTGCAGCCATTGTAGCTTGCTCCTATTCGTACTTCGGTTCGGTTTAGGAAAGAATGCCGAGGATGTCGGATTCTTTCATCATCAACAGCTCTTCGCCGTCGACGGATACTTCTGTGCCGGACCATTTACCGAACAACACTTTATCGCCAACGCTTACAGCCATTGGGATCAGTTCGCCGCTATCTTTGCGCGCGCCTTCGCCCAGAGCGATGATTTCGCCCTCAGCCGGTTTCTCTTTTGCAGAATCCGGAATGATCAGACCGCCTGCGGTTTTTTCGTCGCCTTCAAGCCGACGAACCAGTACACGGTCGTGCAAAGGTTTGAGTGCCATGGAGAGTGCTCCTTAACTCTTGGTTTTCATTTCTCGGGAGGCCAACAAGGTATTAGCACTCGCCTCCCGTGAGTGCTAACAGAGCACTATTTAGGAAGCTCGAAGAAAAGAGTCAACTCTCGCATGGGAAGAATTCTCTTAAGCTTTTTTGTACTGTCGGAACGTGATCCGCACAGCTTTGGGCCGGCGGAAAAACAAAGAGCACGACCGGATGCGCGATGCCCTAGCCTGAACGCAACCGTTTCAAAAGGGCTGTTATTTTCACGCGGTCTGAACACAGGATCCGCAATCCGGCGCAAAACCCGTCAAACAACAGGATTCAGAGGTATTATTCATGTCAAACCGCTGCGAAAGACTTTCGGTTTCACAGGGTATATGCCAAAAGACATAAAAGACTTTAAAAAGTGTTAGTCGGGGGCTGGAGATGGCGAAACTGGTAAAGGCGGCGTTTGGCGGGATATCCGTGCTCGCAATGACGGCTGGCATGGCGGGCGCACAGCAAGCGCCTTCCCTCAACCTTTATGGCAATTCCGGTCTGATCGACATGCCAAGTGCCGAGCCCCAGCCGGACGGACAGGTTACGGGTACAATTTCCGGGTCCGCGTCGGACCGCAAGGTAACTCTGTCCTTTCAGCTTACCAAACGGTTGTCTGCCTCTTTCCGCTATTCCGAACTGAATGACTGGACCATCGCCGGAGAGGACAACGACCGCTCCTTCGACTTGCAATTCCAGTTGCTTGAAGAATCCGATACGCTGCCCGGTGTGGCCATCGGCCTGCGCGATTTCATGGGACAAGGCGCTTATGGCGCAGAATACCTTGTGGCGACCAAAGCGGTACATCCGAAGCTCCGCCTGACCGCGGGGCTGGGATGGGGCCGGCTGAGCAACAGTTCCACCGTTCGGGTCGGCGCCAATCCGCAAGGCGGCGTTCCCATTACCAAACAATGGTTTGACGGTGATGTTGGCGTATTTGGCGGGCTTGCATGGACCACACCCGTCAAGGGGCTGACCCTTAAAGCGGAATATTCTTCGGATGAATACACCCGCGAAGTTGCATCCGGCGCAATCGAGCGCAAAAGCCCGTTCAACTTCGGGATGGAGTTCAAACGGCGCGATAATCTGAGCTTTGGCCTGTATTATCTGCACGGCTCCGAAGTCGCCTTGCGCTTCTCCACAGCAATCAACCCCAAACGTCCACCGGCAGTGGGAACACGCGAACGCGCCCCCCTACCCGTTATTGCCCGTCCGGTAAATTATTCTACCGGCACAGATTGGGCGAACGTTCCGGATTATAATGTCACCGCGCAGCAGAAATTTGCCACTGTCCTGAAAGAACAGGGACTCGCGGTAGAGGCTGTGGCGGTGAACGGCCGTTCTGCCGAGTTACGCTTGCGCAACGACACGTTTAATTCCAGCGCGCAGGCCATTGGTCGGGCGGCCCGTGCCATGGCATTTGTTCTCCCCCATTCGGTGGAAGAATTTGTCATAACCCCCGTGGTCAACGGCGTGCCTGCATCCAGCGTCGTCATCCGCCGGTCGGATCTCGAACGGCTTGAAAATGATGTGATGGGTACGGAAAAGATGCTCGATCGGGCCGTGATCCGCAGTGCGGAGTCTTTGCCCGCCGGCAGCGTTTTCGCTCCGGACCTTTACCCCGATTTCCGCTGGACTATCGCGCCTTTTGTGTCTCTGTCCCTGTTTGACGGCTCCGGACCATTGCGGGCCAGCGCCGGACTGCGGGCCAGCGCGGATTACTACATTGCACCGGGTTTCTCCTTCTCGGGGTCGGTAACACAGCGGGTGTTTGGCAACCAGCAGGATGAAACCCCGCCCCCGTCAGGCCTGCCACGGGTGCGCACGGATCGCGCACTTTACAAGCGCGAAGGCAAGACCGCGCTGGAATCCCTGACAGCAGACCTGATGTTCAAGCCCGCACCCGATTTCTTCGGGCGGGTTTCAGTCGGGTATCTTGAACCGATGTTCGGCGGTGTTTCGACAGAGCTCTTGTGGAAACCGGCAAACCAGAACTGGGGCCTCGGGGCGGAAGTGAACTATGCCAAGCAGCGGGATTTCGACCAGCTATTCGGCTTTCAGGACTATGATGTGGTGACGGGACATCTGTCTGCATACTGGAGCGTGACTCCCGGACTGGATGCACAGCTTGACGTTGGCCGTTACCTGGCCGGTGACTGGGGCGCGACCCTGTCCGTGGACCGTGTCTTTGCCAATGGCTGGACCATCGGCGCCTATGCCACTGTCACGGATGCCTCTCCGGCGGATTACGGAGAGGGCAGCTTTACCAAAGGGCTGCGCATGAGCATTCCGCTTAGCTGGGGGATCGGCACACCCAACCGGAAAACCTACGCGATTGACATGAACACGCAGGCCCGCGATGGCGGTGCTCGTTTGAACGTCAACAACCGCCTGTTTGAAACAGTCAGCGAATACCAGCGTCCGGGACTGGAAGCAGGTTGGGCGCGGTTCTGGCGTTGATGACAAAGTTCAAACCCAAGCGCATATGGATGGCCGTTGCAGGACTGTCCTTCTTAATCACGGCCTGCAGTTCCGAGCATAACACACAGCCCGGCATTGGTGGCATCGCCATAGGTATGGCAAAGGCCCGTCTGCAGAAAGGCGCAGTGGAAACCGCTGACGGCGATCAGAAAGCCCCGCAAGTCACCCGTGCGCAAATGGCTGCGCTCGGACGGCCCGTTGTATACATGACTGTGCCCCGTTTCGGCGTGACACAACCCGCCGTAGAACTAGCCGTGAACGGGCGCTATCGCACTTATATGGGCAGCGATCAGTCCACAGTGACCCTTCAATCCGGCATCGTGACCGCCACGCGCGGGTTGCAGGTGGATCTCATCGGACAGCAGCTTTCGATCACGCCGGCCGCCATGTTCCGGGGCACATTTCCCAAGACGTACACCCGCACCCAACGTAGCCTGACCGGCGAAGGCGTTCTTGCTGATTACAACTACAATTGCGCCCTCGCTCCGAAAGAGGCAGACGAAACGATTACCATATTCGGGCAGAACCACCGCACACGCGAGTACACTGAACTTTGCGGCAATAAAAAGCGGGCCTTCCAGAACAGCTATTGGGTAGATAGCGCAGGAACCGTCTGGCAAAGCCACCAGTCGATCAGCAAGGAAGTCGGGCATCTGGTTTTACAACGTGTCGTAAGATAGCGCTGCGCGGGCTAAACTTCCCTTAACGACCGGTCATTATTCTGATTCGGGTCGTATTTGCATTTAGTAATTTTGAGATGCCGGAGGAAGAAATGGCTATCCCACCCCTTTTGACAAACCCCTTATTGGAACCTGCAGCCGAAACCACTGAACGCCCTGCGAAACGGATCACCGGCACGGAGGACTCCGACACGCTGTCTGGAAACTACCGCAAGAACGTGATCAAGGCAAAAGCCGGCGACGACACGATTTTCGGACGCAAGGGGGACGATGAAATTTACGCAGGCAAAGGCAGTAGTGAAGTCTACGGCGGACAGGGCAACGATTACATCACGGCCACCCCGTATGAAGCCACGGATGAGAGTTATCTGTACGGCGGCGCGGGAAACGACCATTTCTACATGCATCTCTGGAGCAAGGGTCTGGTCCAGATCCACGGCGGAAAAGGCCACGATACAATCGCCGCACGGGGCGATGAGGTCGAAGTCTACGGCGGAGCAGGCAAGGATTTCATCTACAGTCTGGGCGGTTCCAACACGCTTTTCGGTGGCCGTGGCGACGATACCTTCTCGATGGACGACGCCCCAACCACGATAACGGGTGGTGCGGGCGCTGACAGCTTTTTGATCCGCAAAAAGACCGACGACGTGACCATTACGGATTTCACCTCGGGTGAAGATCTGCTTTCTGTCGCTGCACGATACAAGCTGGCCATGTCCGAAATGGTCATCGAAGCGGATGGAGAAGATACGCTTATCACCCTCCCTAAAGGCGGACAGATCCGGCTGGTGGGGATTAATCCGGATGACATCAGCGCAGCAGATTTCGAACGGTTAACGACCTATGGCACCGTAGAGGATGATACGATTGAAGGCAGCAGCGGACGGGACAGGATCTACGGAGGCGGTGGCGACGATCGCATATCGGGTGGTGACGGAAAAGATTTCCTGTCCGCAGACTGGGGCGACAACACGCTTTTTGGTGGCAGTGGTAATGACGATCTTTATGGCGGCAGGGGAAGCGATACATTGTTCGGCGGCGAAGGCAATGACGACATCTACAGCTTTTATAGCAGTGGCCAGAACCACGCCTTTGGCGGCGCCGGAAATGACTATTTCAATGTTTACGGCACAGAAGCGACTGTAGAAGGCGGCACAGGCGACGATGAAATTCTCAGCACGGCCGAACGCTCCACGTTTGTTTACAACGGCGATCTGGACGAAGGGTCGGACGTTATCGTTTACTTCTCTGCAGACACAGACATACTGCAAATGTCCGATACAACTTTTGACGATCTGCTGATCGAGAAGGCCGGCAAAGACACCAAAATCAGCCTTTCAAGCGGAACGGAAATTACTCTGCACCGTATTGATCCGGACGAGATCACGCAGGATAACTTTGATTTCGTCTGAAGCGTTACACTGAAAAGGGCGGGGAAATCCCCGCCCTTTTCATTTTATGCCAGTGACGGTAGCCACAGCACGATAGCCGGGAAGGCCACCAGCAGCGCGATGGTCACGCCGTCGGCGATGAAAAAGGGTGTCACGCCTTTAAACACGTCCTGCACTGTCAGGTCGTCCCGCACACCGGCAACGACGAAACAGTTCAGGCCGATGGGCGGCGTTATCAGGCAGAACTCCGCCATTTTCACCACCAGTATCCCGAACCAGATGCCACACATAGTGCCGGACATACCAAAGGCACTATCCGCCGCCGAGACCATCTCTCCCCCGTTCAGCGCCATAACCGCCGGATAGGTGATCGGCAGGGTCAGCAGCAGCATCCCGATTGCGTCCATGAACATACCCAGAACGGCATAGGCCAGCAGGATCAGCACCAGCGTCAGCATCGGCGATTGGTCCAGAGAGGTGATCCAGTCCGAGAACGCATCCGGCAGCTTGGCAAAACCAAGAAAGCGAACATAGATCAGCACGCCCCAGATGATGGTAAAGATCATCACCGTCAGCTTGGCCGTTTCCAGCAGCGCGTCTTTCAGTTCCGACAGGCGCATCCCACGGAACAGCGCCATCAGGAAGACGATGAAGGCACCCACGGCACCACCCTCGGTCGGCGTGCCCCAAGCCTCGCCAAAGGGGTTATAGACGAAGAAAATGATGATCACGACCACCAGCACGATCGGCATGGCGGCTGGCAAGGAAGCAAAACGCTGGCCCCATGTAAAGCCGCGCACCGGCGGTCCTACGGATTTGAAACCGACCGCGATACCGATGATCAGCACAGCGTAGACAACGGCTGAAAACACCCCCGGCACGAAACCTGCCAGCAACAGTTTGCCCACATCCTGTTCAACAATAATCGCATAGATCACCAGAATGGCAGAAGGCGGAATCAAAGAGGCCAGTGTCCCCCCCGCCGCAACCACTCCGGCGGCGAACTGCTTGTTATAGCCGATCTTCAGCATCTCGGGGATGGCGATCCGCGCAAACACCGCAGCCGTCGCCACAGAAGCACCGGACACTGCCGCAAACCCGGCGGTCGCAAAGACCGTGGCCACAGCCAGACCACCCGGCACCCATGCAATCCAGCGCTTTGCCGCTTCGAACAGGGCTGTGGTGAGTTTGGCGTAATAGGCCAGATAACCGATCAGAATAAAGACAGGGATCAGGCTCAGGACCTGGGAACTGACCTTGGAATGGGGCACCTGCCCTGCGATCTTCACGCTAACCTGCAAGGCCTTTCCAAAGCGGGCCGGATCATAGTCGTATCCGTTCCAGCGCAACCAGACCAGCCCCACAAAGCCTGCAAGTGCAGCGGCAAAAGCCACCCGCATCCCGAGCACAACGAGAACCAGCATCCCCCCTGTGGTCCAGAGGCCTATGGTAATATTATCCATCAGTCATGCCCTTCCAATTGGGCCGCTTCCGCGCGGGCCTGTTCTTCAACTGACATTACCAGAGGCACTGCCACAGGGTGTTCCAACCCCAGTATAAAGGCGCGGCCATACCCGACCGCCTGTAAAACCAACCGAACGCATAGTACCGCAAAGGCCACCGGCACGATCAGCTTGCTCGGCCAGATCGGAAGGCCGATATCAATCGAACTGTCACGGCTCCACAGAGGCTTGGTCAAATCGAAACTGCGGTCGAAATGGGCCCACGCCCCCCAGACCAGAGCCACCATCAGCACCAGCATGATGACAACGGTCAGGAACTCCACCAGCCAGAGCGCCCGCCCCTTCAGTGCAGCCACCACAATATCCATGCGGATGTGGGTGCCGTCTCGCTGCACATAGGACACGCCCATGATCGCGATCAGCGGCATGGCAGCCTCGATATAATCCACGTATCCGGAGAGCGGGCTGTTGAAAAACTTCCGCCCGACTACGGAATAGGCAGCAAGAAACATCAGTGAGAACACCGCAATCCCGCTGATCAATGCACAAAACCGTTCGATTGGCAGCAGAATACTGTCCAACCGGCTTAAAAGGCTATCGTCCTTGAGAACGGATGCCGAAGACGCCATATGAGACCTCCTCCAGAGTTGAAAATGGCCGCCCCCTTAACAGGGGACGGCCGTGAAATTAGCTAGAAAGCGTGCTTAGTTACCGGCGCGCTTTTTTTCCAGTGTTTCGACAACGAGGTCATAAAGCTCCTGGCCCGGCAGGTTTTGGGCTTCCATGTCGGCAATCCATTCTGCACGGATCGGATCAGCCGCCTTGGCGCGGAATGCTGCCAGTTCCTCTTCAGGGATCATGACCTTCTCGACGTTCTTTTCGGCCAAAACCTCATCCCATTTGGCAAGAAGTTTGCCATAGTTTTCAAGGTAATGGGCAATGGATTCATCCACCGAACTGTCGAGCGCCTCACGGTGTTCGTCAGACAGCCCCTCATAAGCGTCGATGTTCACCACGATCGGGCAGTTCACTGTGCCCGGGTTCAGGTTGGCTGTCCACCAAGTCGCCTGATTGATCGTACCAAAGGAGAGATGCGCATGCTGGGCGAAAGCCACAGTATCAACGACACCGGATTCCATTGCCTGATAGGCTTCGGCAGATGTTACCGAGGTCGGCACAGCGCCCACCGCTTCGAACGCTTTACCCAGCCCGCCGGTTGCGCGGACCCGCATACCTTCGAAATCGGCCAGAGTGGTACGAGGCTCGCCTGTGCCCACGATGTTATATTGCGGCATTGGCGAAGTCATAAGCAGCTTGGCGTTCCACTGTGCCATTTCTTCCTGCACTGCCGGATGGGCATAAACCGCATGGCTTACAGCAACTTCTTCGTCCAGATTGGACACACCGATGAACGGCAGTTCCAGAACGGTAATGGTGCGGTTCTTGTCGCGGTGATAACCGGCACAGAATTGCGCCATCTCGAACGCGCCAATAGAAATACCGTCAAGGTTTTCACGGTTCTTGGACAGGCCACCATAGGATACGTTCATGGTGAACTCGCCATTGGTTTTCTCTGCAACCAGTTCAGCCAGCTTTTCAACATGCTCGGTAAAGGCGCGGCGTTTGCCCCAGACAGAAACATTCCACTCTTCCGCAAATCCTTCGGATGCGATGCTTGCTGCCAGCGCGCTCAGCGCGAGTGTTTTAAGACCATTTTTCATGGTTTCCTCCCTAATTGCTCCCCGTTGGTGGGGATTGTGCGTGCAGATTAGCGAAACTTCGCGCGATTCCCTATGGCGAATTTCCCGCAAACGCCTAAAAATCCGGATCGAGCGGAACTTGCGCTTGAATTGTTTAAAGGCCGAGATAGATGACTAAATTATAGGCACTTACCCCGTTTCCGGACGCCCCGACCCGGCAGAGTGTCCGACACAACAGTTGCCCCGCAGCAGGGGATTACGTATTAAAACCAAAGGCCCGCAAGCCAGCCAACGCCTTTGGCGAATCTGACAGAGGAATTCATGCGCAAACTGATCGCCGCCGCCACTACAGCCCTACTGGCTGCCTGTACCTCGACGACAGATCCTGTCCCCCAACAAAGCGCAGCGCCAGTTGCCATGCGCGACACACAATCGAGCGTCAGCGATTACTACCGCGTCGCAGCGCGCGTCGAACCCGTAGCAGAATCCGTCTGCCGGTCCTTCCATGCCAACAAGCCGCGGGGCTTTTGCGATTTTCAGGTCAAGGTAAACACTGATCCCAGCCAACCGGCCAATGCCTATCAGACAATTGGCGCGGACGGACGCCCGATCATCACATTCAATGTCAACATGTTGCGCAGTTTCCGAAACGACCACGAGATCGCTTTTGTGTTTGGCCATGAAGCGGGCCACCAGATTGCGCGCCACATCGAACAGACACAGGCCAACCAGCTTGCCGGTGCCGTGCTTGGCGGTATTCTGGTTGCCGTTGGGGGTGGCGATGCGCGGGTTGGCGTGGACATCGGCGGCGCGATTGGCGGGCGCAGCTATTCCAAGAAATTCGAACTGGAAGCGGATACCATTGCGGCCCATATCGCGGATCGCGCCGGCTATAATGCGGCCATAGGCGCGCGTACCTTCGAACGCACCCGTGGCTCTTCGGCTTTGCTGGCAACGCACCCGCCTTCCACCCAGAGAATGTCGCAAGTTGCGCGAACCATCCAGACCATCAACACGGCCAAATCCCAAGGCGGCCGCGCGCCGGTGGCGTGGTGATTTAATGACCGGCAGTTTTTTCGGATACGGATCGCTCGTCAATGCGGGCACCCATAATTATCAGAACCTGCGCCCGACCACGCTGAAAGGCTGGCGGCGGCATTGGGTGCAATCATCCCAGCGGGACGTGGCCTTTCTAAGCGTGACACCTGATCCGCTGTCGTCCATTTCCGGACTGGTGGCAGATGTTGGCGATATCGGCTGGGAGGCGCTCGACCTGCGAGAAGCGGCCTATGACCGTCTGGTGCTAGATGTGGAACCGCTTAGCGGTGTGGCGATGTACAAGGCCAGCGCAGCCGCTGTGTCCCTTGAAAACCTGAATCAACCCATCCTGCTCAGCTATCTTGATTGCGTTGTGCAGGGTTTTCATCAGGTGTTCGGCACGGATGGCGTACGGGATTTCTTCCGCTCTACCAGCGGCTGGGACACTCCGATCCTGAACGACCGCGCAACGCCGCTTTACCCCCGCGCAGGACTTCTGTCAGACACGGAAACCGCGCTGGTCGATGATCATATCAATATGGTGGGTGCAAGGATTGTCGCCCCGACCTGACCCCTGAACAGGCCGGTCGGGCACAAAAGATCAGAGCCGGTGCTTTTGCAGCAGCGGCATCAGTTTGGACATGTCCGGCCCGTGTTCCATCCCAGTCAGCGCCTTGCGCAGTGGCATAAACAACCCCCGCCCCTTGCGACCCGTGGCTTCTTTCACAGCTGTCGTCCAACTTTTCCAGCTGTCCCCGTCCCAGGGCTGCGCAGGCAGCAGGTCTTTCGCCGTGGCGACAAAATCCGCATCCTCTGCATCAACCAGCGGCTCTGCTCCGTCACGGCACAGCGCCCACCAGTCTGCGATACCGGCACGGGTGGCCACGTTTTCACGGGCAACCTCCCAGAAAGCGGGCGCGATATCCGCTGGCACACCCAGATCGGCGAGAGTCTGTTCCATTTCACCATAAGGGAGTGCTGCCACCGCTTTGGCCGTCATCGGTCCCAAATCCGCCACATCGAATTTCGTCGGCGCAGAACCGAATTGCGAAAGGTCAAAGCCTTCGATCAGCTCTTCCATGGAACTGCGCAGCTCCACTGGTTCATTCGCACCAAGCCGCGCCATAAGTGAAAGCAGCGCCATCGGTTCAATCCCCTGTGCGCGCAGATCCCGCAGCGCCAGTGTGCCAAGCCGTTTGGACAGCGCCTCGCCTTGCGGACCTGTTAACAGCGAGTGGTGGGCAAAGGCCGGAACAGTTCCGCCCAGCGCCTCGATAATCTGGATTTGCGTTGCCGTGTTGGTCACGTGATCAGAGCCGCGCACCACGTGGGTGATGCCGAAATCCACATCGTCACAGACAGACGCCAGCGTGTACAAGAACTGCCCGTCGCCACGGATCAGCACCGGATCGGACACAGAGGCCGCATCAATGGACAAGTCGCCCAGAATGCCGTCCGTCCATTCAATCCGTTCCTGATCCAGTTTGAACCGCCAGTGGCCGCTACGCTCTGCCCGCAATGCGTCTTTTTCTGCTTCGCTGAGCGACAGGGCCGCACGGTCATACACAGGCGGCTTGCCCATGTTCAACTGTTTCTTGCGCTTCAGATCCAGTTCAACAGGCGTCTCGAAACACTCGTAAAACCGGCCCGCAGCACGCAACTCGTCCGCAGCCGCGTTATAGCGATCCAGACGGTCGGACTGGCGTTCCATCCGGTCCCATGTCAGGCCGAGCCATTCCAGATCCTCCTGAATACCATCCGCATATTCCTGCGTGGAACGTTCGGGATCCGTATCATCAAGGCGCAGGATAAACTGCCCCCCCTGCTTGCGGGCGATCAGATAATTGAACAGCGCGGTACGCAGGTTTCCAACGTGCAGGAAACCGGTCGGGGACGGGGCAAAACGGGTGACAGTCATCTGGCTTTTACCTTCGGAAGAATTCTGCGCCCCTCATACAGCGCCAATCCCCAAAGGCCAAGGGCGAAGGCCGTTAACGAATGTGTAAAGAAAAGGTTAAAGTTCCCCTTCTGTTCAGCTAGACCACGGGAGAGGACCGAGGAGTTGACCATGATAAGAGTGCTGATCGCACTGGCCTGCCTGAGTGCGCCGGTGGCTGCGGATACATTGCGCATTGTAGACGGTGATACGCTGGATCTGGGGGGCATCCGTTACCGGATCAACGGTATCGACGCCCCCGAAGCCGGGCAGAAATGCAAGGCCGGCAGCGGGAAGGACTGGGCCTGCGGCACTGCTGCAACGGAACGTCTCTTTGCGCTGACCCGTGGAAAAACCGTGACCTGTCAGGAACTTGCCACCGACGGTTATGGCCGCATCGTTGCACGCTGTTATGCCGGTTCAACCGATCTCGCCCGCGAAATGGTGGCACAAGGCATGGCTTGGGCCTTTCTGAAATTTTCGGACGAATATGAAGCTGTGCAGGATCGTGCAAAGGCCCGCAGGCTCGGCATCTGGCAGGCAGAGTCCCAAACACCGTGGGACTATCGCGCGGCCCGCTGGGAGGTGGCAGCCCAAAAAGCCCCGGACGGCTGCGCCATTAAAGGCAACATTTCAGCCAAGGGGAAAATTTACCACGCGCCGTGGTCGCCTTGGTACAACCGCACCAAGATCAGCCTCTCTAAAGGTGAACGCTGGTTCTGTGACGAAGCCGAAGCTGTTGCCGCAGGCTGGCGCGCGCCCTACTGGAAATAACCAGCCGCGACACAAACCATTTTCGATAAATATCCCCGCGCGGAGCGCTAGGTCTCCGCCCCGCTGTTATCACGCCAACGGTTCACAATCGGATAGCGCCGGTCCATCCAGAAGGCGCGGTGGGTAAGGCGTGGACCGGGGGCAGACTGAAAGCGCTTGTATTCAGAGATATACACCAGATGCTCGATCCGCTTGACCACAGCGCGGTCGAACCCGAGCGAGACAATCTCTGCCACCGACAGATCCTGATCCACCAGCAACTCCAGAATTGCGTCAAGTTCTTCGTATTCCGGCAGGCTGTCGGAATCCTTCTGATCCTCGCGCAGTTCGGCGCTCGGTGGCTTTTCGATGATGTTCACCGGAATGACCGCACCTTCCGGCCCCATCATCCAGTCGCGGTGGTTGGCATTGCGCCAGCGGCAGCTTTCAAACACCCGCATTTTATAGAGGTCTTTAATCGGGTTATAGCCCCCCGCCATATCGCCGTAGATGGTGGCATAGCCCACTGCCACTTCGGATTTATTGCCGGTGGTCAGCAACATTTCACCGAACTTGTTGGACAGGGACATCAACAGCAGGCCCCGCAGGCGGGACTGGATGTTTTCTTCGGTCACATCCGGCTCCAACCCCTCAAAGAACGGTGCCAGTGTTTCGGTCACAGCACCACGGGCGGCCTTGATCGGAATGGTGTCCAGCTTCACCCCCAGATTGGCGGCCAGTTCGGCGGCATCGTCAAGACTGTCCTGTGCTGTGTATTCGGACGGCAGCATCACGCAGCGCACGTTCTCTGCCCCCAGCGCATCCACCGCAATCGTTGCAACAATGGCGGAATCGATCCCGCCGGACAGCCCCAGCAGCACCTTTTTGAAACCGGTCTTGCCCATGTAATCACGCAGGCCTTGCGTCATCACGCGGTAGTCCTGCTCCCATTCGTCCACAGGCACGATTTTCTCACCGTCAAGAGCCTCCCAGCCCTCCGGACCTTTTTCAAAGTCCACATGGGCGATCGCCTCGTCGAACAGGGGCATTTGCAGCGCCAGTTTGCCCCCACGGTTAAGCACAAAAGAACCACCGTCAAACACCTGATCGTCCTGACCGCCCACCATGTTCAGATAGACCAGCGGCAGGTCGTTCTCGATTACACGGGACACCATGGCAGAAAACCGCCGGTCGTATTTGTTGCGGTAATAGGGCGAACCGTTGGGCACCACCAGAATTTCCGCACCGGATTCCGCCAGCGCCTCGGGCACATCCGGATGCCACGCGTCTTCACAGATCGGGGTGCCGATACGCACATTACCCAGACTGTAGGGGCCGGCAATCGGGCCGGAACTGAACTGGCGCACTTCGTCAAAGACGTGGGTGTTGGGCAGTTCATGCTTGCGCAGGGTGGCGATGATCTCTCCGCCGCGCAAAATGTAATAGGCATTGAACAGCAAGTCGTCTTCCAGCAATGGCGCGCCCACACCGATCGCAGGCCCAGTATCACAGGCTTTTGCGAGCATCGCCACATGCTCCATCGCATCCAGCGCAAAGGCCGGACGCATCACCAGATCCTGCGTCTGATAACCGGTGATGAACATCTCGGGCAGCACAAGCATGTCCGCCCCTGCTTTGGCAGCGGCAGCATGGGCCTCTTGCGCTTTGGCCATGTTTCCGGTCAGATCCCCGACCGTGGGGTTAAGCTGTGCAAGCGTCAGACGCAGTTTCTCTGTCATGGTGCCCACCATTTCTGATTATCTTTTGCCTTGTTAGACCTATTTGAACCACAAAGCACAAGACGCAAGAACCCTTGTCATGAATTTTCCAAAGCCTTAACGTTGGGCGCAAACCGATTGACCAATCATTAGGGAGCCCGGCCCCGCGCCGGCGAAGAGAATTTGACCAAACCCATGCCGCTTCCCCGCACCCTTCTTGTTGCAGCCCTGCTGGCCACCGCCCCGACAGCGGGTTTTGCACAGGCCACAGCGCAGGTTGTGACCAAACAATATGATACCGGCGGGGTCTATGAAGGCACCTTTAAGGACGGCAAGCAACACGGCACCGGCACCTATCGCCTGCCCAATGGTTACGAATATTCCGGTGAATGGGTCGAAGGAGAGATTCAGGGGCAAGGCACGGCGAAATTCCCCAACGGTTCGGTTTACGAGGGGACGTTTGTGGCAGGCAAGCCCGAAGGCGAAGGCAAGATCACTTTTGCTGACGGTGGCACCTATGAAGGCGACTGGGTCAACGGTAAAATCGAAGGCACCGGCGTAGCGAAATACGCCAATGGCGTGGTTTATGAGGGCGAATTTTCTCAGGCCCAGCACGATGGCAAGGGCACGATGACAAGCCCGAACGGCTATCGCTATGAAGGGGACTGGCAGGACGGCAAGAAAACCGGCAAGGCTCTGATCACCTATCATGACGGCGCGACATATCAGGGGGATGTGGTTGAAGGTATGCGCGAAGGCAACGGCCTTCTGACCATGCCGGACGGCCTGACCTATGACGGGGAATGGAAGAACGGACAGATCGAAGGCACGGGCGTTCTCAAACAGGCCAACGGCGATGTGTATGAAGGCCAGATGGAACAGGGCAAGCGCAACGGCGCAGGCAAGATCACCTACGCCAACGGCGATATCTTTGTTGGCAATTTCGTTAACGACCAGCGTCAGGGTGACGGTAAGTTCACCGGACAGGACGGCTATGAATACAGCGGCAACTGGGAAGCAGGCCAGATGTCAGGTCAGGGATCACTGACCTATAGCGACGGTGCGGTTTACACAGGCGAATTCGCCAAGGGCCTGCCCCACGGCGAAGGCAAGATCGTCTATGCCAACGGCTCGTCGTACGAAGGCCAGTGGGTTGAAGGCCGTATTGAGGGCACCGGCACCGTGCGCGATGTGAACGGTACCGTTTATGTGGGAGAGTTGAAAAACGCCAAGAACCACGGCACCGGAAAAATCACCTATGCAGACGGCCATTCCTATGAAGGGGAGTGGGTTGAAGGTGTCCGGCAGGGAGAAGGCCGCGCCGTGTTCAAGGATGGATCCATCTATGAAGGCGCCTATGTAGACGGCAAACGTCAGGGCCGTGGCAAGATCACCCTGCCAGACGGGTTCAGCTATGTCGGCAACTGGGACAACGGCGAGATTAACGGCGCCGGTGTTGCGACTTATGCCAACGGCGATGTCTACACCGGCACGTTCAAGAACGGCCAGCGGCAGGGCAGCGGCAAGATGGTCTATGCCACCGGCGAGGAATATGACGGTTTCTGGGCCAACGGCAAACAGGCCACACAGGAAGAGGCCGAGGCAGCAGGCGGTGTGCCAGCAGCACCAGCCGCCGAAGATACTGAAACAGAAGTTGACGCAGAAACACCGCCGGCTGCAGATTAACCGGCCGTCCCTGCCCCGTCCCATTTTGCAAGACGGGGCAAACCGCAGCGTTGCAACATTTTGCGCCGGTTGACCCGTTCGCCTTTCATCGCTTCGGCATCGGCGTGGACGCGGTCGATCACCTTGCACATCATCGCAGCATCCCCAAGCGCCAGTTCCAACAGGAATTCGTCCGGATGGCGGCGCAAGATAGCATGACGCGCCAGCACCCGCGTGGGAAAATCGCCCGTGTTGGCGGTCAGCAATTCATCCGCCTGCCCCGCAATCGCCGCCGCCAGCACATGGCGGTCGTTTTCATCGGGCAGGTGCAGGTCTTCCAGCGGCACGCCAGAGACATCCACCTCTGCCCCGCGCCAATCCGCCCGCAGCAGCGCGATCTCGGTGTCTGCCATCGGCCCGATTTCATTCTTATGGGCCGCGCGTCGCCATTCTTCGAGAATACGTTCCGACCACAGCGGCACAAACGCCCCCTGTTTAGCGCAGCCCAGAACCAGTGCCCGCAGAACAGAGGGATAAAGCACGCAGGCGTCGATCAGAACACGTTGTGTCATTCCAGTCGCAGGAATATCGACTTCAGATAGGCCGTTTCAGCCAGTTGCGGGTGAACAGGGTGATCCTCTCCGGCAAATCCGGTGTAAACGATCTGTCCTGTGCGGCCGCCCTTACCGACACCGCGCAGGCTGGCCTGACGGAAAGACGAAAGGTCTGCCGCATGGGAACAGGAACACAGCACCAGATAGCTGCCCGGCCGCACCAGTGCCGCCCCCATACGCGCGACTTTTTCATAGGCCCGCAACCCGGCCTGAAGCGCCGGTTTCGCCGGAGCAAAGGCCGGTGGGTCACAAACCACCACATCAAAGCTGCGCCCCTCGTCAGCCAGTTTGGTCATTACCTCAAAGGCATCACCTTTGATCGTGTCGAACGCCGCTTCATACCCCGAGGCCGCCGCCCCTTTTGTTGCCAGTTCCAGCGCCGCCGCCGAGCCGTCTACTGCGGTGGCGCGGGTCGCCCCTCCTGCAAGTGCCGCAAGGGAAAATCCGCCCACATGGGAAAACACATCTAGAACATCACCGCCCTTGGCCAGCTTTGCAGCGAAGGCATGGTTCGGGCGCTGATCATAGAACAATCCGGTTTTCTGCCCGCCCAAAACGTCCGCCATATAGGTGGCCCCGTTCATTTGCACAGGGATCGGTCCGTCAACCGATCCCTCCATCACAACAGTCTCTTCGGAAAGCCCTTCCAGCCCCCGCGCACGACCGCTGGCGTTCTTGATGATAACCGGCGCATCGAACACTGCCTTCAGCGCATTTTGCAGCGCGGGCAGCAGGTTTTCGATCCACGCCGCATTCGGTTGCACCGCAAACACATCGCCAAACCGGTCAATGATCAGACCGGGCAGCCCATCTGCCTCGGCATGGATGAGCCGGTAAAACGGCGTGTCGAACATCCGGTCACGGTGATCGCGCGCAAAGCGCAGCTTGGCCTCCAGCCATTTGGCATCAATCTGAACAGCGCGGTCCCGTTCAAGCACCCGTGCAGCGATCTTGGAATCGGGATGAAACGCCGCCTGCGCAACAAAGTTCCGCTCGTTGTCCAGCAGATCAACAATCGTGCCGGGGGCAATCTTTTTGGTGCGGCGGTCGGTGACGACCTCATTGTCATAGGCCCAGGGAAAGCCGTGGCGAATGCGTTGCGGGGATTTATTGGGGCGAAAGCGGAGTTCTGGTCGGTTATCTGTCATACCTGCCTCCTAGCGCCCTTTACGGCCAAGAGGAAATGAAAAACGGCCCCCAAGGGGCCGCTTTAAATGAAATCGTTCTTTTTATCAGGCGTCAGAGCCCTTGGTCAGTGCTGTTTGCACAATACCCGCCACGTGATTGGTGATCCGCACTTTCTGGGTCTGGCCCTCACGCATGGCGCGGTAGGCGCGGCTGCCACCGTAGGCTTTAAGCGAGGCATCGACCTTTTGAACCATCGTCACCGGCTGGCGGGTCTTCGCATCCAGCAATACATATTCGAACTGGACGTTGTGTTTGCCGCCGATGGAATTGCGGGTTTTTTCCGTCAAAGCATGGAACATACCAACCCGTGCAGCCAGAATAACCTCTTTCTCGCCATTCAGCGGGGCCGTGCCTTTGCGCAGCGCATCCTCTATAATGGCCTCTACCTGTTCGTAACGGTTGCCCAGCGGGTCTTCACGCCAGACGATATCCGCCTTGGGCAAATATACATCAGCTTCGGAGACAACCAGATAATCGGGAACCTGAACCTGCACGTCCACAATCTTGTAGGGCGAAGTCAGTGCGGGAACCACCGCCGGAGCAGCGGCAACCGTTGTTGCCAGAGGTTCGGGGAAAAAGCCGAGTTGAGTTTGCGAGGCCGCAACAGCGGAGACCGGACGTGGTGCCTCTATCGTCGCATTACGCGAAGAGGGATTGGAAACACAGGCGGACGTTGTGGCTGCCAGAGCGAAAAGGCCAACGATCTTACAAAGTTTCAACATGGTTTCTCTCCTTTTACCGGACTGCGACCGGCTAGAGCTTTGGTTTCGTTTTCTGAAACCTGTTGTCGCTTGGGAATCGGGCTGAACTAGGGAGCAATTGAACCAATTTGAAGGTATTAATAAGGTTGACGCATCAACTTTCACAAACTTAACGCGCGTAAATTTTATGATTTATTGTTGAATAATGGACACTTAGAACATTAAGGCAGTTTGCCTTATTTTCGGCCCAAAATCGGACGGGGCGGCTGTGCGGACCTTAATTTCCGCAGCAGCCGCCCCCGACCGGAAAAAGTAAGTTCGTCTAACCGGCGTTGAAATACTCTGGCAAAGTGCCTTTCTCTGCCGCAACGCAAAGCCAGTCATAAACAAAACTGCCAACACTGCGGAAGCAGACCAGTTCCATCGTGTCCGGACCGGACAGCCAGAAAGCAACCGCCACCTGACCCAGACGCGAACGGCGGATTTCACCTTGCCTGAAAGCCTCCGGCGACAGATCGGCAGGGCTGCCCTTGGCTATGACCTCGCGCACGCCCGCCCCTTTCAGGGTAAAGCTGGCCCGCGCGTCCGAGACGTTCACCGCCAGAAAATGCTCTCCGGCCAGCGCCTTGTTCAGTTTCGCGACCAGAGCATCTGCGGTGTCATATTCGCAGAACAGCAACAGTTCGTCCGGTGACATCCACGCGACACCGCCTTTTGCCCCCTGCTTCACCTGTCTGGCCTCAGGTAGTGCCAACCCGACGGCTGATTTCACTGCTTTTGCAAGGCTATCGGATGTGAAATCACCACGCAGCGTGACCATCCCGACCAGACCTGCGTCCTTGACCTGCACCGCGCCATCAAAAGAGGCGCCGTTTACAACACTGACTGCATCAGACATTCTGCCGTGCTCCTTCTTTGTCCAGAAATACCGGATCGACGATTTTGGCGTTTATGGTGGTGCCGTCGGTGCGGGCAAACATGATCGTGTCGCCCATGCGTTCAGGCCCGTCCTCGACCAGCCCCATCGCGATGGACCGCTTCAGTGTCGGGGAATAATAGGTCGATGTAATCCGCCCGATCATGTTCTTCACCCCGTTGGCCCGCGTGGTGCCATCCACCGCATAAGCGCCGTCCGGGATCACTACCGAGGGATCTTCGGTTTCAAGCCCCACCAGTCGCCAGCGTTTCGGGTCCACCATATGGGGACGCTGTTGGGCGCGTTTGCCAAGGAAGTCTTCCTTCTTTTTGGAAATCGCCCAGTTCAGCCCCAGATCCTGCGGAATAACAGTACCGTCAGTTTCATCCCCGATCATGATGAAGCCTTTCTCTGCCCGCATCACGTGTAGGGCTTCGGTGCCATATGGGGTGATGCCGAATTCCTTGCCAGCGGCAAGGGCAGCATCCCAGAACGCCTGTCCTTGTGCAGCGGGAACGGCGACCTCGTAGGACAACTCTCCCGAGAAGGAAATCCGGTAGGGCCGTGCCTTGATGCCCGCGATTTCCCCGTCAGCAAAGGCCATGAACGGCAGCGCTTCGGCGCTCAGGTCCATATCGGTGCCCATCTTCTCCAACACCTTGCGGGCGTTGGGGCCGACGATACCGATCTGCGCATATTGCTCGGTCACATTGGCGGTGTAGACCTTCCAGTCCCACCATTCCGTTTGCAGCCATTCTTCCATCCATGCGTGGATGCGATCCGACCCGCCGGATGTGGTGTGACACAGGAAAGTATCCTCATCCAACCGCGCGACAACACCGTCATCAGACAGGAACCCGTTTTCCGAACACATCAGACCATAGCGGCAGCGGCCAACTTTGAGCGTGCTCATCATGTTGGTGTAAAGCATGTCGAGGAACTTGCCCGCGTCCGGCCCTTTGACGATGATCTTGCCAAGGGTCGAGGCATCTAGGATCGACACGCTGTTGCGGGTTTGCAGGATTTCGCGGTTTACCGCTTCTTTCACGCTCTCGCCTGCTTGCTGGTAGCAATAGGGCCGGCGCCAGTCCGCCACAGGTTCCCAGACACCGCCGTTGCTGTCAGTCCAGTCGTGCATCGGCGTGCGCCGCAACACTTTGAACAGACCACCGCGGGCCTCGCCTGCGATAGCGCCCATCGAAATCGGGTGATAGGGCGGACGGAAGGTTGTGGTACCCACCTGCGGAATTTCCGCGTTCAGACTGTCCGCCAGAACCGCCAGACCGTTGATGTTAGAAAGTTTCCCCTGATCGGTCGCCATGCCAAGCGTGGTGTAACGCTTCGTGTGTTCAACGCTTTCATAGCCTTCCTGTGCCGCCAGGCGCACATCCGACACTTTCACGTCGTTCTGATAGTCAAGGAAGGTTTTCATTTGCAGTTTCTTGTTCTGACCCTGAGGCATGGACCAGACCGCAAGGATCGGGCCTTCGGCCTCGGACTCGGCCAGGGGTGCGGCATCGTCTTTGGCGTCAAAACCGGCCTCTGATGCGGCCTGCGCCCCAACGGCGTGACCGTCAGCAATGGCAGCAGCGGCGTCGAGATGGCCGTTGGCGGTACCAGCGACCAGAACAAACCCTTCCCCGTCTGCACCCAATGGCGGGCGGGAAGGATCGGGCCGGAACATGGCCATTTCGCTGTCCCAGTTCAGCTTGCCGCCGCAATGGGACCACAGATGCACCACCGGAGACCAGCCGCCGGACATGGCAACCGCATCACAGTCCAGCTCGTCTGTTTTAGTGCCCTCGCCCGACTGCTTGCACAGTCCAACCGAGGTGACTTTCTTATTGCCATAGACCGAGGAAATCGCGGTTCCGGTTTCAACGCGGATACCCATTGCGCGGGCTTTTTCAACCAGCGGGCCGGTCGCCGTGCTGCGGGCGTCGATCACCGCAGGCACGTCAAGTCCCGCCTCTTTCAGCGCGATGGCGGTGCGATAGGCGTCGTCGTTGTTGGTGGCAACCACCACACCATCCCCGACAGATACGCCGTGGTTGATCATGTAATCGCGCACGGCACCTGCCAGCATCACGCCGGGCACATCGTTGCCCGCAAAGGACAGCGGACGCTCGATCGCGCCGGTTGCGGTCAGAATGCGCTTGGCACGGATCCGCCACAGACGATGGCGCGGCCCTGCAATTTCGGGCGCGTGATCGGTCAGACGCTCGTAGCCGAGCGCATAGCCGTGGTCATAGACCCCTGCCCCCATCGTGCGGGTGCGGATGGTTACGTTTTCCATGCTGTCCAGTGCTGCAACCGTCGCGTCGATCCAGTCCTGTGCCGGCTTGCCTTCAATCGTCACACCGTCCACAGGGGCACGGCCGCCAAAGTGGTTTTCCTGCTCCAGCAGCAGAACTTTGGCACCGGATTTCCCCGCTTGAAGGGCGGCGGCCAGCCCTGCAATCCCGCCGCCAATCACCAGCACATCGCAATGGGCGTAGAAGTATTCATAACGGTCCGCATCCCGCTCCTCGGGATCGGGGGCCGCGCCAAGACCGGCGGCTTTACGGATCACAGGCTCAAACACATGTTTCCATGCGAAAGACGGCGCCATGAAGGTCTTGTAATAAAAACCGGCGGGGAAAAAGCGGGTCATCACGCGGTTCACGCCGCCCACATCAAATTCAAGGCTCGGCCAGTGGTTCTGGGATTTCGCTGTCAGACCGTTGAACAGTTCGGTGGTGGTGGCCCGCTGGTTGGGTTCGTATTTGCCGCCCTGCCCCAAGCCGACCAATGCGTTTGGTTCTTCGGGGCCGGAAGCCACAATGCCCCGTGGCCGGTGGTATTTGAACGACCGCCCGACCAGCATTTCACCATTGGCAAGGAGTGCCGAGGCAAGAGTGTCCCCCTTGAAGCCGTTCAGCCGCTTGCCGTTCCAGTTGAACTCCAGTCGCATGCTGCGATCAATCAGACGGCCGTGGTTTTGCAAACGTGTGCTCATGTTCGAACCTCGCGAGTGTTGCGGGGGCAGAAGCCTCCGGCGGGGATATTGAGGGCCAGAAGAAGGCTCATTTGCTGAATCCTTCAAAGTCAGGGCATTTCTGTTTGATCTTTTCGATCAGTTCAGCCGGTGGCTCTGTGGTTTGGGCCGGATAGGTACCGAAAACTTCCAGAGTGGTCGTGCAACGGGCGGCATGGAACCACTTGCCGCAGCCGTAACTGTGACGCCAGCGTTCAAAATGCACGCCCCGCGCGTTCTTGCGCATAAACAGGTAGTTCTCAAAATCCGCGTCAGAGGATCCGGCGCCAAAACGGGTCAGATGCGCTTCGCCCCCCGCAGACAGTTCGGTCTCGTCCGCAGCAATGCCGCAATTCGGGCAGGTCAGGATCAGCATGGAGTCACTCCTTTACGAATGGACGTGGATTGTGCGCGGGCAGCGGCTGCGTTGGGTTGCTTATCCATTAGTGCGCCACCCCTGCTGCGACGCTTTCGTCGATGAAGCGGCCCTCAATGAAGCGGTCCATGCCAAAGGGCGCGGCCAGTTCCCCCGGCTCGCCCTTGGCGATGGTTTCTGCGAAAGCCCAGCCGGAACCGGGAATAGCCTTGAACCCGCCGGTGCCCCAGCCGCAGTTTATGAACGTGTTGCCAAGGGGCGTTTTACCGATGATCGGAGAGCGGTCCCCCGTCACATCTACAATCCCGCCCCACTGGCGCAGCATTTTAAGGCGTGAAATCATCGGGAAGGTTTCCACCAGCGCGCGGACGGTTTCCTCGATGTGATGGAAGCTGCCGCGCTGTGTGTAGTTGTTGAACCCGTCTGTGCCGCCGCCGATAACCATTTCGCCTTTGTCGGACTGGGACATGTAACCGTGCACGGTATTCGCCATGATCACCACATCCATACAGGGTTTAATGGGCTCGGACACCAAGGCTTGCAGCGCGACGGATTCCAGCGGAATGCGGAAACCGGCCATATCGGCCAGCGCACTGGCGTTGCCCGCAACCACCATGCCGAGTTTCTTACAACCGATCCGGCCCTTGGTGGTTTCAACGCCCGTGACCTTGCCGTTTTCCCGATGCACGCCCGTGACTTCACATTTCTGGATGATGTGCATTCCCATATCCGAACAGGCGCGTGCATAGCCCCAAGCCACAGCATCGTGCCGTGCTGTACCGCCGCGCGGCTGCCAGAGTGCGCCGAGCACCGGATAACGCGGCCCTTTGAGTTCGATGATCGGACAAAGTTCTTTAACCTTTTCAGGACCGATAAATTCAGTTGCGACGCCTTGCAGTGCATTGGCGTGAGCGGTGCGCTGGTATCCGCGGATTTCATGTTCGGTCTGCGCCAGCATCATCACACCGCGCGGGCTGAACATCACGTTATAGTTCAGGTCCTGCGACATGGTTTCATAAAGCGAGCGGGCCTTTTCATAGATCGCCGCCGAAGGGTCCTGCAAATAGTTCGAGCGGATAATCGTAGTGTTCCGCCCCGTGTTGCCTCCGCCAAGCCAGCCCTTTTCGATGATTGCCACATTGGTGATGCCGAAGTTCTTGCCCAGATAATAAGCTGTAGCCAGACCATGCCCGCCCGCGCCGACAATGATCACGTCATATTCGCTCTTGGGCTCTGGTGAGGCCCATGCCCGCTCCCAGCCCGAATGGTATCGGGCGGCTTCACGGGCGATAGCAAAGGCTGAATAGCGTCTCATAGGGTGAACTCCGGTCAGGTGGCGGGGGCTTGGGGCCTGACGAGAGAGGCCCTTTCCTCCGGTTTTGCTGTTTTAGCACATTTGCAGGATTTTACCTGCGACATGTGACACCGATTTTCCGACAATCCGGCATTTTCGCTGCCCTGCGCCATGATCTCGCAGCTTAATGATTTGTGCTTGGGCGGTCTGCAAGGTATTCGGGGCAGGTAATTTGTGAAAGGATGCACGCTCATGTTCTGGCTTGTAACTGCTGGGGTTATTGTCTTGGTGGCTGTGCCAATGGGGCGCGTGATCCTGACACGGCGCGGAACTGTGGCAACCGCAGGCGCGCGGGATATCGGGGTTTACAAGGATCAACTGGCAGAGGTCGAGCGGGATCTTGCCCGCGGGGTGCTCGCCCCTGCCGAAGCCGAGGCCGCGCGCACGGAAGTCGCACGCCGGTTGCTGGCTGCCGACCGTCGGGTGCAATCCGGAACGCCGGACGGCAATTCCGAACGGGGGCCGGCGGCGCTGCCGCTCGGCCTGATCGGGCTGGCCTTGGCGGGATCGGTCTGGCTGTACCTTGAAATCGGGCGTCCCGGAATGCCTGACATGCCGCTTCAGGCGCGGATCGAAGCAGCACAACAGGCACGGGAAAACCGTCCCGACCAGTTGAGCGCCGAGGCCACATCGCCTCCCCTTCCTGTCGAAGTCGATCCGGCCCACGCCGAACTGGTGGAAAAATTGCGCGAAGCGCTGGCGCAAAATCCCGACGATGCCACAGGGCTGCGATTGCTGGTGGACAATGAAGCACGGCTTGGCAATCTGGCCGCCGCACGGGCCGCGCAACAGCAGCTGATGGGCGTGCTCGGGGATCAGGCGAAAGGGTCGGATTACACCGATCTTGGCGAAATCATGATCCTTGCGGCTGGTGGGTATGTATCGCCAGAAGCCGAACAGGCGCTGGTACAGGCGCTGAATGCCAACCCCACCGACCAGCGGGCGCGGTATTATTCCGGCCTGTCGCTTGCTCAAACCGGCCGCCCCGATGTGGCCTACCGGATGTGGATGGGCCTGTTACAGGAAAGCCCGCCGGATGCGCCGTGGGTGCCTCTGATCCGCGGGCAGATCTACGATGTGGCCCGTGCTGCCGGTATTGCACCACCCGATCTGGATGCGCCGGGGCCGGATGCGCAAACGATTGAAGACGCACAGAACCTGAGCGAGGAAGACCGTAATGCAATGATTGCGGGTATGGTTTCAGGCTTGGCAGAGCGGCTGGCGACTGAAGGGGGAACAGCAGCGGAATGGGCACGTCTGATCCGCGCTTACGGCGTGCTTGGCGAAACTGCACAGGCCAGTGCGATCTGGAAAGAGGCGCAAACCACATTTGCCAACAGCCCTGAATCGCTCGATCTGTTGCGCGCTGCGGCACAGGATGCAGAGGTCTCCCAATGAGTAACCCTTATGAAACCGCCGAAGCGTTTCTGGAACAGGTCAGGCCAAATGCACCGCTGCTGGGGCTGGACCTTGGTGATAAGACCATCGGCGTGGCGGTCTCCGATGTTTTCTGGTCCATCTCCACCCCGCGCGACACCATCCGGCGCAAGAAATTCGGGGTTGATGCGACAGCGTTGGAGGCGATCATCGACAGCACCAGTGCGATCGGTCTTGTTCTGGGCCTGCCACGCAACATGGACGGAACCGAAGGCCCCCGCTGCCAGTCCACGCGGGCCTTCGCACGCAATTTTCTGGCCCGCCGCGATCTGCCGATCCTGCTTTGGGACGAGCGTCTTTCAAGCGTTGCCGCTGAACGCGCCCTGATAGAAGCCGATACATCCCGTGCCAAACGGGCCGGATTGATTGACCACGTCGCCGCCGGTTATATCCTGCAAGGCGCACTCGACCGGTTTTCCCATATCCGGAGGGCCGGTTGATGGATGAAGTCTGGAAACGCAACGAGATCGACAGTCCCTGCGTCAAAATCTGCGTCGTCCACCCCGAAGCCCGTCTGTGCATTGGCTGCCACCGGACAATCGACGAAATTGCCCAGTGGTCAAAAATGAGTGACGAAGACCGCACCCGGGTGAAAGCGGAACTGCCGGCGCGCGCGTCCCAACTGCGGGGTAAAAGACGCGGGCGCAAACGGGAATGACCACCCGCCGTCCCTCTTGTTAAACCTTAAGGTGACAAACTGTTAAAATTAACCTAACATTCCACATATTGAGTGCATTGATTAAGGGCATACACTATGCGGTGGGTATATCTGGCCATTTTGGTCATATTGGGCATCGTGTTCCTCAGAACGGATGTGCAGTTGGTGGACCTGATACTGGACACCAACCTGAAGTGGTCCGCTATAGCTTTGATTTTCCTGATCGGGCTGGTGATCGGTCAGATCCTGCGCAACAAACCTTCAAAAGGAAACACGCTGCGCTATGCGGGTTGGGGATTGTTCGTAACCATTTTCCTTGGATTGCTGGAGTATTCGGTAGAATGGCAACGGGAGACCCTACTGGCACGAAACGAGACGATCATCCTGTCAGCCGCCTCTCTGGAAACTGTTTCGCAACATTACATCACCGCGCAAAACGGGCTTTATTCTACACCCGTCTCATTCAATGGGGCGGCGTCCGAAGCCCTGATTGACACTGGTGCGTCGCTGGTGCTGGTCAATTTTAAGACGGCACAGGCGGCTGGTATCGACATGGAAGCGCTGGTGTTTGACACACGGGTCACAACCGCTTCCGGTCCGCTTGATATCGCATTGGTGACGCTAGACGAAGTTCGGGTCGGGGATACGATCCGCGTGCGCAAGGTAGAAGCTGCCGTCACGCCTGAAGGATTACGCCATTCCAATCTGATCGGCAGCAGTTTCCTGTCCAAACTGGATGAAACCGTTGTGCGGAAGGACAAGATGATCCTCACCCAAACGCACCGCTAGTCTGACGACTGGCTTGCGGAAAACCGTGGGGGCCTGATTAGCCGAAATAGACTTTGCGCAGCATGTTAAGCGCAACCAGCAGCAGGAAGAAAGCGAAGACCCGTTTCAGTGGTTTCGGATCCATCGCATGGGCTATCTTTACCCCCAAAGGTGCAGTCAGCAGGGTCATGCAAATGATCAGCAGAAATGCCGGAATATTAACGTAACCAATTGTGTAGGGCGGTAAATTTACCGGATCGGGATGGCCAAGCAGAAAGCCGATAACCGAAGGCACAGCAATGACCAGACCGAAGCCCGCCGCTGTGGCCACTGCACGGTGGATCGGCACACCAAACAAAGTCATCGTCGGCACACCAAAGCTGCCCCCGCCGATCCCCATCAGCACTGACATAAAGCCCATAGTTGCAGACAGCAGGCTTTGGACAATACCGCGTGGCATTTGCTCGCCCAGCCGCCAGTGCGCCTTGCCGAACGCGAGATAGAGACCGATCACGATGCCAAGGCAACCGAATATCACCATCAACTGGGTCGACCGCAAACCGGTCGCGACCAAGACACCGATCACAGCCCCCACAGCAATGCCGGGCGCCCATCCTCGCAAAATGCTCCAGTCCACAGCGCCTTTTTTGTTGTGGGATTGAACCGAGCGTATGGACGTAAAGACGATTGTGGCCAGAGAGGTCGCCAGACAAATCTGCATCAGATGCGCGTTGTCATACCCGAGCCCCGAAAAAGCATAATAGAAGGCCGGCACAAGAATAATGCCGCCCCCCACCCCGAGAAGTCCGGCCAGAACTCCGGCGAAACCGCCGATTCCCATGAGTAGTACGATCATCGGCAGCAGGGTGGACAGTTCGGGCATATTCTCGCTTTCCAGTCAGGTCGACTTTGGATAGCGCCGTTCCTGTCCGGATTAAAGCGTTTTCACGCAGCCGATTGCGTCAGATGCGATAGCGCCTGCTCGACCACCTCCGGTCCGGCCCCCGGCTTGTGGGCCTGCTCGGACAGGGTGCGCCGCCACTGCCGTGCGCCGGCCCGCCCTGCAAACAGCCCCAACATGTGCCGCGTAATCTGGTTAAGCCGCCCGCCTCTGGCAAGGTGATCCTCGATATAGGGCAGCATACCGGCCACGGCATCCTCTGCCGTAGTGTCGGCAACATCTCCGAACACGCGGCGGTCTGCTGTTGCAAGAATATCCGTGGGCGTGTGATAGGCGGCACGCCCGATCATCGCCCCGTCCAGTCCTCGGTTAATATGCTCAAGGGCGGTATCCAGATCCGCAATTCCACCGTTTAGGATGATTTCCAGCTCAGGAAAATCGGCTTTCATCCGGTGCACCAGTTCGTAGTCCAGTGGTGGGATATCTCTATTTTCTTTCGGGCTTAACCCATCAAGCCACGCCATTCTTGCATGAATTGTGAAAGAATTGATTCCCCGCCCTGCGAGAGTATCCAGGAATTCCGGCAGAATTTCTGACGGGATTTGATCATCCACGCCGATGCGGCATTTCACCGTGATCTTGGCGCCGGTAGACGCCTCAATCATGGCCTGCACACAATCGGCCACCAAAGCAGGTTCCTTCATCAAACATGCGCCGAACTTCCCAGACTGGACGCGATCCGACGGGCAACCGACATTCAGGTTCACCTCTCCATAGCCGAAGTCACACCCCACCCGTGTTGCCTGTGCCAGTTGTGCAGGATCAGAGCCCCCCAACTGCAAGGCTACCGGATGCTCTGCCGGATCAAACCCGAGCAAACGATCCACATCCCCGTGAATCACAGCCGGCGCTGTCACCATCTCGGTATAAAGCAGCGTGCGTTTGGACAACAATCTGTGCAAATAACGACAATGCCGGTCCGTCCAATCCATCATCGGAGCCACGGACAGGCGGGACGCTGGGATTACGTTTGCGGTCAGGGTCATACTTGGGATTCCGAAGTTCGTTACTGTTTCTCTGGGCTATTGGCCTGCCCCGGCACTTGGTGCTTTCCCGGGGACTTTTGCACCGAATAGCAGTTTTTTTCGGCGGCTGCATCCCCAAGTGAAGGGCTCTGACTAAACGGAGGGTAACCGCAGGTCACGCAGATTTGTTCCGTACAGTTTATTTTGCGAAAAAAGGGATGCAGGCAAACCCAAACCGCGCTTTCTTTGCGACAGGCTGCAAAACGGGAAGACCGCTTGGCATTCCGACTACACAATTCCGTGAGCTTCCCCCTGGTGGAACCCGATTCCTCTCTTGACCGGTAAAGCGCCCCTGTGTCTAAAAGCAGCAGACAAAAGGAAAATCTGTGCTCGGTCGTATCTTCATCATTCTTGTTGCATTCCAGCTCGTTGTTGCGAGCGCGTTTGCGCATGTATTGCCGATGAGTGAAGATTGCGCTGGGCCTGTAGCAGAGCAAATGCACTGCGAAGGGTCAACCGACCTACAGGACCAAAGCGGCAAACCGGATATGGATTCGCATCACAATACGGCCCCTTCCGGACTGCTTCATTGTGCCAGTGTTACCTGCACCGAGCCAGTGGCCGGTTACCTTTCCCCCGTTCAGGAAATGGACCTTCGGGCTGCAGAACTTTCCCCTGCGGAGCCACGGATGGCCCTGCAATCCGTCATAATTTCGCAATTCCGGCCTCCTCTGGCCTGAATACGCCAGTCCGGCGTTGATTGCCCCGTGACCTGATCAGGCACGTGCAGCAATCCGGTCATTTGTGGCCTGCTTCCATTCGAAGCAAAGGCATATGCGACCCATCCATCCTCCCTTCACTGTTCTGGCAGTGACCTTCTGAATACGGGGCCACCCACGGCCCGCGTCTATGGATAAGACATGAAACACACGAATATTCTGCGGCCTCTGGCCGTCATGCTGGGGCTTGCCCTGAGCATACCCGCGCAAGCGGACACCTATGACATCACTGTAGACAGGATCCGGATTGATACCGGCACCTTCAAAAAGAAAGGGATCGGCTATAACGGCAGCCAGACCCCGACCATCCTGAAGTTTCAGGAAGGCGAAGACGTAGTTATCCGCGTCAAGAACAACCTGCGCGAAAGCACTTCGATTCACTGGCACGGCCTGATCCTGCCGTTCCAGCAGGACGGCGTTCCGGGCATCAGTTTTAACGGCATCAAGCCGGGCGAGACATTCACCTACCGCTTTCCGATCGAGCAGGCAGGCACCTACTGGTTTCACAGCCACTCGGGTTTTCAGGAGCCCGACGGTGCATATGGTGCAATTGTTATTGCACCGAAAGGCGGAGAAGCGGTTCCGACCCAGCGCGATTACGTCGTCCAACTGACGGACAAACATCCCCACAGCGGTTCGCGGATTTTCCGAAATCTCAAAGGCTCGGCGGATTATTATAACCGCGCACAGCGTACAGCGCAGGATCTTATCGAGGATGCAGGTGCCAAAGGTTTGAAAGCCGCACTTCAGGATCGCAAGATGTGGGGTGCAATGCGCATGATGCCCACAGACATAGAGGATGTGCAGGGCTTCACGCCACTGATCAACGGTGAGAGTACTGTTCAGAACTGGACCGGCATCTTCAAACCGGGCGAAAAAGTCCGCCTGCGCCTGATCAATTCGTCAGCCACCACCTACTTTGATGTGCGCGTACCCGGACTGAAAATGACCGTGGTGCAGGCTGACGGTAATGACGTTAAACCGGTTGTGGTAGACGAATTGCGCATCGCAGTGGCCGAAACCTATGACGTGATTGTACAACCGCGCGAGGCGAAAGCCTATTCCATCATCGGTGAGAGCGCAGGGCGTACCGCAATGGTGCGTGGTACTCTGGCCCCGTCCCCCGATCTGGTTGGCCCGTTTTACAAAATGCGCCCCAAACCGCTTTTGACCATGGCCGATATGGGCGGGATGATGTCTGGTATGGACCACTCCGGCATGGACATGTCCGGCAGCGATCATTCCGAAAAGGATATGAGCGGCTTTGATATGTCCGGCATGGATCACTCCGGCCATGACATGAGCGCAATGGATATGTCCGGAATGGACCATTCAGGCATGGACATGGGCGGCGATTTGCCTGTCGTTCCGGCCAAAGGCGCGGCGGGTGCGTCCTTCTACGCTCCGGGAAGCGGGCTTATTCCCACAGCAGCCAACGGTGGCAAGTTTCTGGGCTACGAAGATCTGGCCGCGCGCAAACCGCTTTACCGCGATCGCCCCGCCACGCGAGAGATCGAAATCCGGCTGACCGGCAATATGGAGCGGTACATCTGGTCGATTGACGGCGTGAAGTATGAGGACTCGGACCCAATCCGCCTGCAATACGGCGAACGGGTCCGCTTCAAATTCGTGAATGAAACCATGATGGCACACCCGATGCATCTACACGGCATGTGGACGATCATCGACACCGGAAAAGGCGCCTATGACCCTGTAAAACATACGGTCAGCGTAGCTCCGGGTACGACCCTTTACACAGAAACCGAGGTCGATGCAGCGGGCCAGTGGGCCTTTCACTGCCACCTCTCTTACCACATGGCAGGCGGTATGTTCCGCAAGGTCATCGTCGAAGGCGGCCCTTCCTGATGGGCGCGTATTTCAAGGAAAACAAGATCATGAACAAACTGCTTCTTGGGATGGCTTTCGGGCCTTTGCTGGCATTGCCTTTTGCTTCTGCCGCTGTAGCCGAGGTCGGTGTCTCTCCGACGGTTTGGGGGGTGCGCACCGATAAGCTGGAATACAGGGTTGGTGATGATAACAAATCGCTCGCCTGGGAGCTTCAGGCCTGGGCTGGCAACGACGAACTGCGGCTCGTTTTTCTGAGCGAGGGCGTGAAGATCGAAGGCGGCGATTTTGAAGAGATGGAACACCAGATCCGTCTTCAAAAGCCGGTCACAGATTTCTTTGACGGCTTCGTCGGACTTGCCGCATCAACTCCGGACGGTGTGCCCGAACGCTATTATGGCACCTTCGGCGTTACCGGACTTGCGCCACAATGGTTTGAGGTCGAAGCGGCAGTTTATGTCTCTGATTTCTCCTATGTCGGGGCAGAGGTCGAATACGAAGGTTTGCTGACCAACCGGCTGATCCTGACACCTTCGATTGAACTTAGCGTGCCTCTGGTAGATGACCCCGAGCGCGACACCGCTGCGGGGGGCGCCAGCCTCGGCCTGGGGCTGCGTCTTGGTTACGATCTTATCGGGCGAAATGTCTCTCCCTACATCGGAGTGAACTACGAGCGCGTCTTCGGCGGGACGGCAGACCTGCGTCGCAATTCCGGCGAAGCGACCGAGGAACTGACCGGCGTAATCGGCGTCAACTTCACGTTCTGATTCTACTGTGTCTCCTCCGGTGCAACTACAAAAGCGGTTCGAAGGGGGCACAGCCTTGCAACCTCCACCAACCAAAGGAAATACAATGAAACTCCGAACAATCTTCTCCTCTGCAATCCTTTCTGCCGGCCTTGTCATGGGTGCCGGTGCCGCACTGGCCCATGGCAAAGGCATGATGACCATGCCAGGTAACGGCCAGACTGTCGGCACAGACACCAAGGTGATGCATCTGATGTTCAAGGAACCCATGCAGATCACCACCGTCACCATGAAGTCACCGGACGGAAAGACTTATAAAATCAGTGGTCCGGCCGCGAACAAGGCCGTGAAGACCTGGGAAGGTAAGCTGCCCAAACTTGCCCCCGGCAATTACAAGATCGACTGGCGGGGCATGTCGCCGGACGGTCACCCGATGAATGGCGACTTCGCATTTAAAGTCGCGAATTGATCATGGGCGGAGTTCTTGCCGCACTGGATCCGGTGCAGATCGCTTCGATCCTCGTCAAGGCGGGGATGTATGTCAGTGCCCTGCTCGCGGCGGGCTCCGTCATTAATCTCCAGCTCCTTTCGGAGCTGGACACAGTTGCAAGCCGTCGCCTCAGACGGCTTGCAGCCTACGCTGCGCTGGCAGGCATCGCGTTCAGCACCTTGAACATCCCGCTACGTGCAGCATTCTTTTTCGGTGGGTTTGAAGGTTTCCTTGACCCTGCGATGCTTGAAGTTGCGTTGTCGAGCCCGCTCGGGCGTTCGGTCGGCGTGGCTGTAACGGGCCTTGTCGCTATAACTGTCGTTTTGATTAGCCGGCGCTGGGCCCGTTTCATTGCACTCTTTGGCGTTATACTCGTGGCGTTCAGTTTCGCATTGCGTGGACACGCGACCTCTGATCCGAGGTTGGCCCTATCGACGCTTTTCACCGTTCACATCCTAGCCGCCAGTTTCTGGGTCGGGGGTTTCTTCCCCCTTTATGACATGGCCGGTCGCGGCAATATTGCTGCAGTTCACACCGTAGAACGGTTCGGGCAAGCGGCGCTGGTGATGGTGGGTCTGCTTGTCGGTGCAGGCGCAATTATCCTAGTGATTCTGGCGGGAGACCCGATCGCGGTTCTAACCCAGCCATGGGGCCAGTTTCTGTCGCTGAAACTTGCAGTGGTTGCCCTGCTATTAAGCCTAGCGGCTCTCAACAAGTTAAGACTGACACCTGCGCTGGCGAAAACAGGGAATGGCGCCCCTTTGCGGCGTTCGATCCGGTGGGAGATGGCTGCTTTCGTCGTGATCCTGTTTGTCACCGCTATATTTACTTCAACGGTCGCACCGGGACATATCGGCTGATTAAACACGCCTGAAGAACGGGGAGCGTTCACTCAGAGCGGCGCGGCCAAGTCCTGCGCAGCCCCTTCGACAACGTCTTTTACCGCCTTGATGCGCGCAAAACCCGCTCGTCCCTTACGCGAAATCAACCACAGCGCCTGATACCGGCGCTGTGGCAGATTATAAACCTTTACCGCCTGCTTTTGTGCAAAAGCATCCACACCTGATTTTGGCAGGATCGTATAGCCGACCCCTTGCGACACTGGCAGAGGGATTTGGCCGATCTGGTTTACAAAACTGCGCAATCGCAGCCTGTCGGCACCCGAATATTCCTGCGGGAAATTGGCCCCCAGCAGATCATCCGCATAAGCGTAGCCGTCAGGATGCGCAATGAAGCCAAGGTCATCCAGCGCTTTTAAGGTCAGGGGTTCGGACGAAAATCCGGATGGGACCACCAGACAGAGTTCTTCTTTGGCTAAACGGGCTGTCTCCAGTCTCGGGTGTGCAACTTTCTCTGAGACCACGCCGATGTCCACTTCTCCGTTCAGCGTGGTTTCTACTATCTGGCGCTGCGGCGCTGCTGTAAGGCGCAGAACCAGTTCCGGCGCTTTGGCCATACGCGCAATCAGTCGGGGGTAAACCCAAACGGCAAAGCTGCCCGAACAGCCCAGCGTCACCACCCCCTTGTCAGGATCATCTCGTGCAACATTGTCCCGCAACGCCGCCTCCTGCCGCCGCCTGTCCTGCCCCAGCGCAAAGACAGCCTCACCCGCCGGTGTCAGTGTGAAAGTCTTGCCGTCCTGTGCGATCAAGGCAGCACCGATTTGCGATTCCAGCTTGCGCAAATGCTGGGACACACCCGGTTGGGTCATGGCCAGCCTGTCAGCAGCACGGGTAAAATGGCCCGTCTCACACAGGGTCGTAAAAGTTTCGAGCCATGTAGCATTTAACATGAGTTACAATCCGTAATGATTTGTATATCAAATCATAATTTTTTATTCTCTTTCGGTCCAGCTATATCCGGTTCAAACGTCATAGAAGGACATCCAAATGACTAAGACACCTACCCCCCGCACGTTTTCCCACATCGGCCTTTCTGTGCCCGACCTCGACAAAGCTGTCGAATTCTACAGTAAGGTTCTGGGCTTTTACGTGATTATGGAACCGACCGAGATTACCGAGGATGACAGCGACATCGGGCAGATGTGCACGGATGTGTTCGGCAAGGGCTGGACCCGCTTGCGGATTGCGCATCTGGCGACTGCGGATCGTGTGGGCATCGAATTGTTCGAAATGGATGGCAACCACCCGCCGCAGGAAAACCTTAACTTCCGCCAGCACGGTACTTTCCATTTTGCCATTCAGGACCCGAACCTCGAAGACCTTTTGGCCAAAATCGTTGCTGCCGGTGGCAAGCAGCGGATGCCCGTACGAGAGTATTTTCCGGATGAGAAACCTTACCGTATGGTTTACGTAGAAGACCCGTTCGGTATCGTGTTCGAGCTTTACAGCCACAGTTACGAACTGACTTATTCCGCCGGCGCTTATAACTGATCTGTCACCGCACTGCACAAAAATGCGCCCTCCGGAAACGGGGGGTGCTGAAGGCGTTACAGAAGTCTTGACACTAAGGTCAAGTTGCTCTGCTGTGGCCGAACCTCATGTTCCTCCAGCAGCAAAGCCTACGCCATGACCAAAGACCCCTTGCTCCAGCCCTATCAGCTTAAACATCTGACACTGCGCAACCGGATCATGACCACCAGTCACGAACCCGCCTACCCCGAGGACGGCATGCCAAAAGCGCGGTACGCCGCCTATCACGCGGAGCGGGCCAAAGCAGGTGTCGCGCTGGCCATGACCGCAGGGTCTGCCGCTGTATCACGCGACAGCCCGCCGGTCTTTAACAACATCCTCGCCTATAAGGACGAAGTTGTTCCCTGGATTCAGCAACTTACCGACGGATGCCATGAACACGGCTGTGCAGTGATGATCCAGTTGACCCATCTGGGGCGGCGCACCGCTTGGAACAAGGGGGACTGGCTGCCCTCGGTTTCCTCTTCCAAACATCGTGAACCCGCACACCGCGCCTTTCCAAAGCTGATTGAAGACTGGGATATAGAGCGGATCATAAATGATTTTGCCGATGCTGCCGAGCGGATGAAAGCGGGCGGCATGGACGGGATAGAGCTTCAGGTTTACGGCCATCTGCTGGACCAGTTCTGGTCCCCCCTGACCAATGATCTTGCCGGGCCTTACGGGGCGGGCACGCTGGAAAACCGGATGCGGTTCCCGATGGACGTGCTGGCCGCCGTGCGCAAGCGTGTGGGCGAAGAGTTCATCATCGGGTTCCGCTATACCGCTGACGAGGCACAAAGGGGCGGGATCAGCGCCGAAGAAGGGCTGGTGATCTCGGAAAAGCTGGCAGAGTCAGGACAGCTCGATTTCTTGAACGTCATTCGTGGTCGTATCCACACCGACCCCGCGATGACGGATGTTATTCCTGTGCAGGGCATGGCAAACGCCCCCCATCTGGATTTTGCCGGAGAGGTGAAAAAGCGCACAGGCATGCCTACCTTTCACGCCGCTAAAATCCCCGATGTAGCCACCGCCCGCCATGCCATCGACGCAGGGCTTTTGGATATGGTCGGCATGACCCGCGCGCATATGGCGGATCCTCATGTGGTGCGCAAGATCATGGAAGGACGCGAGGACGACATCCGCCCCTGTGTCGGTGCAACCTACTGTCTTGACAGGATTTATCAGGCGGGAGATGCGCTGTGCATCCATAACGCAGCCACAGGGCGGGAATTGACCATGCCCCATGACATCCCCCCTGCCGAAACCCAGCGCAAAGTCGTGATCGTCGGCGCCGGTCCTGCGGGGCTGGAGGCGGCTCGCGTTGCGGCAGAGCGTGGGCACGATGTTACCGTATTTGAGGCACAGCCTGATCCAGGCGGCCAGATCCGCCTGACCGCACTCAACCCGCGCCGCCGCGAGATGCTGTCCATCATCGACTGGCGCATGTCCCAATGTGCCGCGCGGGACGTGGCCTTCCACTTTAACACATGGGCCGAACCCGCAGATGTGACTGCGCTGAACCCGGATGTGGTCATCGTGGCAACCGGCGGGATGCCAAATCTGGAACTGTTTGAAACCGGCACCGAGGCTGAACATGTAGTCTCGGCTTGGGACATGATCGCAGGGGATGTGAAACCGGCGCAAAATATCCTGATCTATGACGAAAGCGGCGACCACCCTGCCCTGCAAGCAGCCGAAACCGCAGCTTTTGCCGGATCGAGCGTGGAAATCATGACTCCGGACCGGACCTTCTCGCCAGAGGTGATGGCCATGAACCTTGTGCCTTATATGCGCTCCTTGCAGGACAAGGATGTCACCTTCACCGTCACCCGCCGCCTGCTTGGGGTTGTGCGGGAGGGCAACAAACTGCGCGCCACCATTGGAACTGACTATAGCGAATACACCGAAACGAAAGACTATGACCAGGTCGTGGTGAACTATGGCACCCTGCCCCTTGATGAACTTTACCATGACCTCAAACCGCTCAGCAGCAATGGCGGGGCGGTGGATCACGATGCGCTGATTGCGGGCAGACCGCAGACTGTGATGCGCAACACTCAGGGCCGCTTTCAACTGTTCCGCATTGGCGATGCGGTGTCGGCACGCAACACCCACGCGGCGATTTATGACGCGCTGCGTCTGGTCAAGGATCTGTAACCGTGGTGGCCTGATCCGTCACAGGGTCAGGCCGGTTGTTCAATCACCAGTTCGGGCTGTTCCCCGCCGAGTTGGGCAAAAGCCATCTGGCGGCACGAGAAAACGATCACCTGTAAATCGGTGGCAACACGATGCAATGCGGTGAACATTTTCACGATCCGGTCGTCATCGGAATACACCAGCGCGTCATCCAGAATGATCGGCATCGGGTATCCCTGACGGGCAAAAAGACGGGCAAAGGCCAGCCGAGTCAGGATCGCAATCTGTTCCTGCGTGCCACCGCTCAGCACGTCGAGTTCTTCATGCTGGCCGCCCCGTTCCAGACCGTTTGGCAACAGGCGGCTGCTGTCAAATTCAAGTGCGGCATCATCGTGCAGGATCGACAAAAGCGGCTGCAATTCCTTTTGAACCGGTTCAAAATACACATCCCGCGCCTGCGTCCTGCGGCCTTCCAGTTCTGACACCAGCAGGTTCAGCGAGGCCACCTCGCGGCTGTATCGGGCTTCGCGCGTGCGGGCGGTTTCCAACTTGCCTTGCACTTCAGCCAGTTCTTCTTCGACACCGTCCTCTGCGCGGGCCTGAATGCGGGCGTTATATCCCACAAGCTGCTCCTTCAACTGGCCAATCCGCTTATCTGCCTGCTCTACCACAGTTTTCGCCCGCTTCAGATCAGCAGCCGCAGTTTCGAGATCCGGCGCGTTCTCTTGCAGCGCCAAAAGTGATGCGCTTGCGTCCTTTACAGCGGTTTCTGCGATGCTGGCCTGCCGCGCGGCGGTGGCTTTGCGATCCTCGAAACTGTCCGCTTCACCATAGGCGGCTTTGGCTTCAGCCAGCGCGGCAGCGGCGCGGTTACACTTTTCACGCAATACGCCCTCAGCCTCTCTTGCGCGGGACAGCACCTCGCGACAGCGTTCGTAAACGGCGCGGGCTTCCCGTTCATCCGCTTCACCAGTTTCCAACGCCGCAGCCAGCGCGACGGGATCCTGCACGGACACCTCCCCCGCAGGCACCGCATCCGCTTCCACCCGCGCCTTGGCGAGCAATCCGCGCAGCGTGTCCAGCCCTTCAGGCACCAGTGACGCGATCACCCCTTCCGCCAGTTCCTTGCGCTGTGCAGCCTCCTGCAGTGCGGCAAGGGCAGCGTGGGCCTCTTCAACCGAGCTGACATTTGCCTTGCGCAACGCCGCCTCGAAACCGGACAGCGCCTGCTTGAAGTCCTCTGCCGCCCGATCCCCGTCTTCCCGTTGGCCGGGATCAACCACCAGCGCCCCGATGCCGGGCAGATCAAAGCTCTGTCGGGAGGAAATCGCCACCGCTTCACCGGCATTCACGTCCTTCCCGTCCAAAGACACCCGCGCCGCGCCGTCGTAGTGTAGCGTGACGGTGACGGACTGGGCCTCTGCCCGTGCCTTGGCCTGATGCAGACGGTTTTGCGCGTCTGTTACCGCCTGCATCAATACAGGCGTTATAGTGATACCGTCCAGCTGTGCCTTGGCATCCTCCAAGGCGCGTTGTTGGGTTTCGGCCTTTTCCAGCCGTTCTGACAATTGCTTGACCTGATCCCGTGCCTGACGGGACTGCGCCGCCTGTTGCGCGGCTTTTTCCTGTTCCCGAAATGACTTAACCGCCGCTTGCGCCTGTTCCAGTCGGGCCGCAGCTTGCTGTTCCTGCGTGCCGGCCTCTGCCAATGTCTGACGGGCCGCCTGTAATTCCGACTGAAGACCGGTATCTTCCTGCCGAACCTGTTCCAGCTTTGCCGCCGCCTGCAACAAATTGTTCAGTCTGGTTTGCGCCGCCTCGGACTGAAGGGTTTTCAGGTCCAGATCTTTCGCCGCCTGTCTGGATTTCTCTGCATGGGACTCTGCTTCTTTGAACCGTAATTCTGCGGCGGTCAGCGCATCCTTGCGCTTCTTCCATGCCTCAGGCTCGTTCATCCGCGACAGCTCGGCTTCGCAGCTTTTCCGCCCTGCAAGGTTTTCTGAAAGATCCTTCTTCAGCGCTGAAAGTTCTACCTCCCGAGTTTCAAGCTCCGCAATTTCTGCTTGTATCTGCCCCCAAGGTCCGTTCTTTTTGGCTTTACCGCTCGCAATGGCTAGTTTTGACAGTTCCTCCTGACACCGCGCCAGCACACGATCCATGCGCCGCCCGCCCGTCACCTTGTCAATCTCGCCCGCAACCGAGGACAGCAAATCCCGCCGCGCCCCGAGCAGACGTTCCTTTTCGGCACCAACCGTGCCCGCAGGCTCCAGCCCCGTTGTGCCCTGCTTTACCCAAAGCAGACCCGCCGGACCTTCCAGCCCGTTGTCCATCAGCGCCGCGATCCAGCTTTCGGCCTCGTCGTCCTGCGCCACCAGTGCACCACCCGCCTTGCTGACGCTCGCGCGTTTTTGCGCCAGAAACGACTTTTCGATCACAAAACGCCCACTCGGGATTTCGATCTCTGCGCTGATCTTCACCGCGCCGCCGGAATGGGGCTGAAGGGATTTTACGTCCTTCCCCATGCTGCTGTATTTGGCAAAAAACAACGCATGGAGCGCGTCGAAAAAAGTGGATTTGCCAAATTCGTTGGCTTCGGAGATTACCGTCACACCATCGCCAATATCGCGCAGGGAGGCTGTCCTGCCGCCGAATTTGCGCACATTTGTCAGGCTTAGCGAACGCAGCTTCATGGGGACTCCGATGCGAAAGTGAACAACATCGACAAGGCGTTTTCCGCAACTTCGCGGTCCTCGGCCGACAGGTTGGCATCGTCGGACCGTTCCGCCAGACTTTGCGCCGCCATCCGCAACGCCCCTGCCGTATCCACACTGTCCAGATCAGAGGTATCATGGGTCAGTCGCAGCCGGTCCAGATCCGCATCAAACCACAAGAAATCCGGCGCGACCTGCGCCACCGCCTGCACCAGTGCGGTCTTTTCCGCCAGTCCGATCCGCCCTTCCGCTCGCAAACGGGTCAGCACATCGCGGCGAAGGGACACTTCCGGCAACCCCTGATGGAACTGCCCGACACAATCCCCGTCCGGCATCAGTTCCAACCCGAGGTCTAGCCACTGGATCACACCCGTCGGCACGGTTTTAACGTCCGGCAGTGCATTGCTGCCCTGCACGGTCACGAGATTGGCGCTCGCCTGCATTTTATGCTTGAAACTGTCCCGCTCCGGCGTGCCGGAAAACCATGTGCGTTTGCCAACTTCGATCTGCCCGTGCCAGTCACCCAGCGCAAGATAGGCCAGACCGGAGCGTTCGGCCCGATCCGGTGGAATAATCGCCGCCGAACCGTCTTCAGAGATGCTCTTTTCGCCACCGCTAAAATCTTTGATCCCGCCGTGCCCAAGCCCGATGCGGATTGATCCTTCCGGCGTAGCCTGCCCCATTGCCTCGGTCAGATCACGCCCGGGATTGCGCGCGGTACAGGGCGCGGGCAGCAGAACCGCCCCTTCGCCCAGTTCCAACGGCCTGCTCTCCAGTACGAGTGTCAGATTATCCGGCTTGTCCTTGGCGATAACCCGCCACAGCTCGCTCGCCGCGAGGGAATCGTGATTGCCCGGCATCATCACCCAGCGCAATCCGGTATCCTGTGCGATGGCGTTCAGCGTCTGGCGCACCAGCGAAGGCGTGGGCGTTTCCGCGTCAAACGTGTCACCTGCCAGCAGGATTACCCCTGCGCCGCCTTCGCGCGCAGTGGCGGCCAGTCTGGCAATCACACCATTGCGGGCTTCCCGCAAACGGCCCCGGACCTCTTCGGGAAAGCGGCCAAAGGGTTTGCCCAGATGCAGGTCGGAAGAATGCAGGAACCGGATCATTTGCGCGCCCCTGTGAACAAGTTGAAAACACGGGCTTTCATGCCGGACCAAATGGGGATTAGCATGTGACGGACTCCAAAACCTGCTACACTCCCAAGTCATACAAACTTGGCTGCTGCGAACAAGCCAATTGGCGCTGTTTAATCAAAATCCTGTTGCAATACCGTGGCGTAAAACTTTGCACAGCGCACCCTTGTGGTTTGCCCCTCATCAGGTGAAACTGCGTCGGTAAACGAACAGGTCCAATGCGCAAGCGCTTTGGGCCGTTTTATTCAGCAGGAACAAGGAAGACCCTATGAAACTTCTCCGATACGGCGCCCCGGGTGCCGAGAAACCCGCAATGATGGACGAGAACGGTACGCTGCGGGACCTGTCGGGACACATTAGCGATCTGGACGGGTCGCAACTGTCGGACGAGGCGCTTGCGAAACTGGCAGCACTTGATCCCGCCAGCCTGCCTGCGGTCGAAGGCTCCCCCCGTATCGGGCCTTGTGTGGCCAACATCGGAAAGTTCATGTGCATCGGGTTGAACTACTCCGATCACGCCGCAGAAACCGGCGCAAGTATTCCCGAACACCCGATCCTGTTCATGAAAGCGAACTCTGCCATAGTCGGGCCCAATGACACAGTGGTCATGCCGCGAGGTTCAACCAAGACCGATTGGGAAGTCGAACTGGGCGTTGTCATTGGCAAGACTGCAAAATACGTCAAAAAGGAAGACGCGCTCGAGCATGTGGCCGGATATTGTATCGTCAACGATGTTTCAGAGCGTCACTTTCAAAAGCACATGTCCGGCAACTGGACCAAAGGCAAATCCTGCGACACATTCGGGCCTACCGGCCCGTGGCTGGTAACACGGGACGAAATCCCCGATCCCCAAGCGCTCGACATGACGCTGGATGTGAACGGCAAACGGATGCAGACCGGCAATACCGGCACGATGATCTTTACCGTAGCCGAAATTATCGAGCATCTGTCCCATCTTTTCACCCTGCATCCCGGCGATGTGATTGCAACAGGAACACCTCCGGGCGTCGGTCTGGGAATGAAGCCGCCCACCTTCCTGAAAGACGGTGACGTGATGGAGCTGAACATCGCCGGGCTTGGCACCCAAAAACAGGCAGTCAAGGCGGACAGTTAAACGGCCACCGCCCCTGATAAACGGGGGCGGTTCCACCCGTCGTCAGAGCCGTTTCAGCCCCTGACAAATCTGTTCGACGATATCATCGACACTTTCAACGATATCAACCGTAACGGCTGTTTCCTGCGGCCCGAAGGCTTCCAATGCGTCAAACTGACTCTGGAGCAGGTCCGGCGGCATGAAATGCCCGCTGCGCGCCTGCATCCGTTGCGCGATAAATTCTTGTGATCCCTGAAGCAGAACAAACACAACTTCCCGTCCAGCTTGCTGGCGCAATCTGTCCCGGTAGGCAGTTTTCAAAGCCGAGCAAGCCATCACCAGACACCCGTGATCCGGCCCGCCCAGCTCCTGCCCGACACGATCAAGCCAGGGCCAGCGGTCCGCGTCTGTCAGCGGCTCTCCATTGGACATTTTCCGGATATTGGCGCCGGGGTGAAAATCATCCCCGTCCTGGAACATCCCGCCAAGACGTTTGGCAAGCGCCGCCCCGACAGTGGACTTTCCGCAGCCCGAAACGCCCATGATCACAATTCTGTCTGTCACAGGCGCGCCAACCGGTCAGGCTGCACGGCGTTGGGCTGCGCAATCGCGCATGGCCTGCCCGAAAGCCTCAAACAGCGGACGTGAAACCGGATCATTCGCCGCGTTCCATTCCGGATGCCATTGCACGGCCAGCGCAAACCCCGGCGCACCTTCAATGCGGATTGCTTCGGGCGTACCGTCCGGTGCGTGGCCTTCGACCACCACCCGTTCACCGGCTTCCTTGATCCCCTGTCCGTGAAGGGAATTGGTCAGCACGACATCACTGCCGAAAATTCCTTCAAACACACCACCTTTGGTCAGGGTAATGTCATGACGATGGGCGAATTTCTCTTCAATGGTGCCATCGGGCGGCATCCGGTGGTTCATCCGTCCGGGCAGATCACGAATCTCGGGGTAGAGCGTGCCGCCGAAGGCCACGTTGAATTCCTGAAACCCGCGGCAAATCCCGAGGATCGGCACACCCCGTTCAACGCAGGCGCGGATCAGAGGCAGGGTCAGCCGGTCACGATCCCGATCGAAATCACCATGGGCGGGAGTTGCTGTCTCACCGTATTCCTCTGGATGGATATTCGGCCGCGCACCGGTAAAAACGAACCCGTCAAACACCGAACACAGATCGTCAATATGGTTCAGATCCGGTAAGGCGGGCACCACAAGTGCAGTGGCCTCGCAGACTTCAGAGACAGCATACAGGTTATGCAAACCACAGGCCTGCACTGCATACTCTTCGTTAATCATATGAGCATTGCCACTTATTCCGACTACTGGGCGCACCATGTCACTCTCGTTTGTTTTTGCATGCTAAAGGATTAGTCCGAAGCCGCAGCGGATTGCAAGCCCTGCGCAAAGAACAGGGCCGGGACACTACGGAACCGGCTTCAATGTTCAAAAAATACTCAGATCACGGAATGCAGTGGCAAAAGTTCAGGCTTCGGCAGTAAACGCCGCAGCCTCGATCCCTGCAACGGCACAGATGGCATCGTTTTCCGATGTGTCACCGGTTACGCCGACAGCGCCCATAATCGTACCCTTCTTGTCCTTGACCAATACGCCACCGGAAAGGGGTACAAACCGCCCGCCATAAGCACCGTTCATGGCATTCATGGCATAGGCCTGCGTTTCGGCCCGCTCCATCGCACGGGAACTGGGCATCCCCAGCATGACCGCTGCGTTGGCCTTGCCGTCGGCGATCTGGAAGCGCCCCGCAGAGGCGCCGTCCTGACGTTCAAAGGCCAGCACATTGCCGCCCTGATCTAGCACCACCACTGACAGGGGTTGCAACCCCATCTCCTTGCCTTTTGCAAAGGCCGCGCGGACAATCTTGCGGCATTTCGCCAGATTCAAACCAGCCATTTAACGGGTTCCTTTCAGCTCCAGACGCCGTGCATGCAGGATCGGCTCGGTATAACCCGAGGGTTGCACGGTCCCGCGGAAGACCAAATCACAGGCGGCCTGAAAAGCCAAGCCGTTGAAATCCGGTCCCATAGGATCATAGGTCGGATCACCGGCGTTCTGTTCATCCACGACCAAGGCCATGCGGCGCATGATCTCCATCACCTGATCCCGATGCACTACACCGTGATACAACCAGTTTGCAATGTGCTGGCTTGAAATCCGGCAGGTGGCGCGGTCTTCCATCAGGCCCACATTGTTGATGTCGGGCACTTTGGAACAGCCCACGCCCTGATCAATCCAGCGCACTACATAACCCAGAATACCTTGCGCGTTGTTCTCAACTTCGCGGGTGATTTCCGCATCGGACCAGTTCTGTCCCCGCGCCACCGGAATTTGCAGGATCGTATCCACAGATGCCCGCGCCCCGCCTGCGGCGATTTCCTTCTGCCGCTCCAGCACATCTACCTTGTGATAGTGCATGGCGTGCAAGGTCGCAGCGGTCGGGCTTGGCACCCACGCACAGTTTGCGCCTGCCTGCGGATGAGCAATCTTGGCGGCCAGCATATCGGCCATCTGATCCGGCATGGCCCACATGCCCTTGCCGATCTGCGCCTTACCCTGCAACCCGCAGGCCAGTCCGACATCCACGTTGTGATCCTCATAGGCTGCGATCCACGGTTCGCCCTTGATGTCATCCTTGCGCAGGAAGGGGCCGGCCTCCATCGAGGTGTGGATTTCATCGCCGGTGCGGTCCAGAAAACCTGTGTTGATAAAGGCGACACGGTTCTTGGCCGCGCGGATACATTCGCCAAGGTTTACCGTGGTGCGGCGTTCTTCATCCATGATGCCCAGCTTCACCGTGTATTGCGGCAGGCCCAGCGCCTGTTCCACGCGGGTAAAGATTTCATCCGCAAAAGCCACTTCTTCGGGGCCGTGCATCTTGGGTTTCACCACATAGACAGAGCCTTTGACCGAATTGCCGCTCTCGCGCTGCAAGTCGTGCATGGCGCAAAGCGTGGTGCACATGGCGTCCATGATCCCCTCTCCCACTTCCAAACCGTCACGGTCCAGAATGGCAGGGTTTGTCATCAGATGGCCCACATTGCGCACCAGCATCAGGGCGCGGCCCTTCAGGGCCAGCGTGCTGCCATCAGGTGCCGTGTATTCGCGGTCGGGGTTGAGCGCACGGGTAAACGTCTTGTCCCCTTTAGTAACGCTCTCTGACAGATCGCCCTTCATCAATCCCAGCCAGTTGGAATAGGCCAGAACCTTGTCTTCCGCATCCACAGCGGCCACAGAATCTTCGCAGTCCATGATCGACGACATGGCAGATTCCAGCAGGATATCCGCGATACCCGCCTTGTCCACGCTGCCGATCTGGTGATCGCGGTCAATCGTCAGTTCCGCGTGCAAGCCGTTGGTTTTCAGAAGAACCGCGCTCGGGATTGCTGCATCGCCACGGTAGCCTGCGAATTGCGACGGTTTGGCCAGCGCCACACCGTCTGCCTGCAAAGCCCCGTCCACGACAGCATATTGTCCCACATCCGCGTGAGATCCGCTGGCCAATGGGAAGGTTTCATCAAGATAGGCTTTTGCCCAAGCGATTACTTCCGCGCCCCGATCCGCAGAATAGCCACCCTTTGGCGCCGTGCTGCCCATAGCGTCCGTACCGTAAAGCGCATCGTAAAGGCTGCCCCAACGGGCGTTTGCCGCGTTCAGCGCATAGCGGGCATTCATGATCGGCACCACAAGTTGCGGTCCCGGCACGGCCGCGATTTCCGGATCAACGTTCGTAGTTTCGATCTGGAAGTCCGGCCCCTTGGGAACCAGATACCCGATCTCTTGCAGGAAGGCCTTATATTCGGCCGCATCGTGGTCCTGCCCGCGCCGCTCAATGTGCCAGCCGTCAATCTGGGCCTTAATCTCTTTGCGCTTTTCCAGCAGCGCGCGGTTTTTCGGGCCGAGGTTATGGACCAGTGCGGACAGGCCGCTCCAGAAGCGGTCCGCCGATACGCCGGTGTCCGGTAGGGCACGCGTTTCAATAAACTCGGCCAGTTCTGCGTCAACCTGGAGCCCGTGTCTGTCTTTGCGTACCATAGTATACCTCTTAAAGTTTCACCGGATTAACTAAGCCACTGCGAAACACGAGTCAAATTGACTTGGCACACTTCCGGCGCATGTCAGGGGCAAAACCGCGTTTTTTCGCATACCGCCAACCTGCCGCAAAAAACGCTCTTGAACCTGCCCACTGTTCCCATGCAGTTTGCACGCAACTCAGGAGATTATCCATGCGCCCTACCACGACCCCGCCGACCATCCGTCTGTCCGACTACAAGCAACCGGAATTCTGGATCGAAACCGTTGATCTGCATTTCAAATTGCACCCGACAGAAACACGGGTCCGTTCCAGAATTGTGTTCAAAGGAAATACAGAGCGCACCGATGGCCCCCATGACCTGCGCCTGCACGGTCAGGACCTGAAGCTGATCAGCGCCAGCATCAACGGCACCCCCCTGAAAGACGATGAAATCCTGATCGACGCCGAAGGGCTGACCATTCCGGGCGATCTGGTGCCGCAGGACGGTTTCATCTGGGAGGCCGAGGTGCAGACCAACCCGCAGGCCAATACTTCGCTCAACGGGCTATATATGTCGAAAGGCATGTATTGCACCCAATGCGAGGCCGAAGGCTTTCGCAAGATCACCTATTATCTGGACCGCCCCGATGTGATGGCCGTCTTTACGGTGGAGATCGAAGGCGATGTGCCGGTCCTTCTGTCCAACGGCAATAATCTGGGAAATGGTAAATGGCATGACCCGTGGCCCAAACCCGCCTATCTGTTCGCGCTGGTGGCCGGTGATCTGGTGTCTTACGACGATCATTTCACTACGATGAACGGGCGCGAGGTGGACCTGCAAATCTTTGTCCGCCCCGGCGATGAAGGCAAATGCGCCTATGCGATGGACGCGCTGAAACGTTCGATGCGTTGGGATGAAACAGAATACGGGCGCGAATATGATCTTAACCTGTTCATGATCGTCGCCGTGGATGATTTCAACATGGGCGCAATGGAGAACAAGGGGTTGAACATCTTCAACTCTAAATACGTTCTGGCCAGCCCCAAAACCGCAACCGACCGCGATTATGAATTGATCGAGGGCATCATTGCGCACGAGTATTTCCACAACTGGACCGGCAACCGCATCACCTGCCGCGACTGGTTCCAGTTGTGCCTGAAAGAGGGTCTGACAGTATTCCGCGACCAGCAGTTCAGCGGCGATGCGCGGTCCCATGCGGTGAACCGGATCGAAAACGTCCTGCAACTGCGTGCGCGCCAGTTCCGCGAGGATGCAGGCCCGCTGGCCCATCCGGTGCGCCCTGAAGAATACATCGAAATCAACAACTTCTATACCGCGACCGTTTATGAAAAAGGCGCCGAGGTAATCGGGATGCTGCGTACACTTGTGGGCGCAGACAATTACCGCCGCGCACTGGATCTGTATTTCGAGCGCCACGACGGGCAAGCCTGCACGATCGAGGACTGGATCAAAGTGTTCGAGGACGCCTGCAACACCGACCTGTCCCAGTTCGCCCTGTGGTATTCTCAGGCCGGCACGCCGCGCATCACCGTGACGGAGGATTTTTCCGGTGACACGCTAACCCTGACCTTTACCCAGACAAATCCCGACACGCCGGGCCAGACCAACAAGAAACCCCAAGTGGTTCCGATCCGTACAGGGTTTCTTGCAGCGGACGGATCAGAGGCCGCACCTGAGCAACTGCTGGTGCTGGACGAGGCGCTGAAATCGTTCGAGATCAACGGGCTGGTAGACAAACCAACTCTGTCGCTGCTGCGCGGGTTTTCTGCCCCTGTGGTACTGGAACGCCAGACCACCAATGCAGAACGGGCATTTCTGCTGACCTATGACAGCGATCCGTTTAACCAGTGGGAAGCGGGCCGCGATTATGCTCTCGACCTGTTACAGGACATGATCCTGAACAGTGCAGAGGTCGATCCGGCCTTCGCCAAAGCGATGCGGGCGGTGGCTGTGAACGAAGCGCTCGACCCTGCCTTCCGCGCGCTGGTTCTGTCGCTGCCCTCTGAGGACGCGCTGGCGCAGGCGATTTTCGAACAGGGTACCGCCCCTGATCCTGATGCGATTTATGCGGCCCGTCAAACATTGGCCAAAGCGGTGGCGACTGAACTCTCAGACGACCTGCAAGGCCTCTACACTGAATTGGCCACCCCCGGCCCTTACACACCAGACGCCGAAGCCGCGGGCAAACGCAGCTTGCGCGGGGCGGTTCTGTCCCTGATCAGCCATCTTGAGGACGATTGCGCCACCGCCAAGGCCCAGTTTGCGGCTGCGGACAATATGACCGAGCAACTTTCCGCGCTGTCTACGCTGATCCGCCACGGTCAGGGCGACGCAGAGGTGCAGGCGTTTTACGATCAATGGCAGGCCGACCGTCTGGTGATCGACAAATGGTTCACCGTACAGGTGGCCAGTGCCCCTGCGGACAAAGCCGTCGATGTGGCCCGCGCCCTGACACAGCATAAGGATTTCGACTGGAAGAACCCGAACCGCTATCGCAGCCTGATTGCCGGATTTGCCATGATGAATCCCGCAGGTTTCCACCGCAAGGACGGCGCAGGCTATGAATTCTTTGCCGACTGGCTGATCAAACTGGACCCTGTGAACCCGCAAACCACTGCGCGGATGTGCGGCGGGTTTGAAACATGGCGGCGTTATGATGCCAGCCGCCAGCAGTTGATGCAGGCGCAGTTACAGCGGATCGCTGATTTGCCCGATCTGTCCAAAGATACGGCAGAAATCGTCGGTAAAATCCTGAACTGACGGTTTCGCCAATCCTGACACGCCAAGCGGCTTGCACTACGGCTCACATGGGCCTAGAACGCAGTCCGTATTCCACAACGCTGCGCAAAGGCCCTGCACATGCTCGATCTGACCTATACCGCCCCGAAACCCAAAGTCATCTCCGGTGCGACCGGCGATTGGGAACTTGTGATCGGCATGGAAATCCACGCGCAGGTGGCCTCGAACGCCAAACTGTTCTCCGGCGCCTCGACCGAGTTCGGCGCAGAGCCGAACTCTAACGTCTCTTTCGTGGATGCGGCCATGCCCGGCATGCTGCCCGTGATCAACGAATACTGCGTGGAACAGGCCGTGCGCACCGGCCTTGGCATCAATGCGGACATCAACCTGTTTTCCGCCTTCGACCGTAAGAACTATTTCTACCCCGACCTGCCCCAAGGCTATCAGATCAGCCAGTTGTACCACCCGATTGTGGGCGAAGGCGAAGTGCTGGTGGATATGGAACCGGGCGTGGGCCGTCTGGTGCGGATTGAACGGATCCACCTTGAACAGGACGCAGGCAAATCCGTCCACGATATGGACCCGAACATGTCGTTTGTGGACCTGAACCGCACCGGCGTTGCGCTGATGGAAATCGTCTCGCGTCCTGACATTCGCGGCCCCGAAGAAGCCGCCGCCTATGTGACCAAACTGCGCCAGATCCTGCGCTATCTGGGCACCTGTGACGGCAACATGCAGAACGGCAACATGCGCGCGGATGTGAACGTGTCGGTCTGTCGCCCCGGTGATTATGAAAAATTTGCTGAAACAATGGATTTCAGCGTGCTAGGCACCCGGTGCGAGATCAAGAACATGAACTCCATGCGGTTCATGCAATTGGCCATTGATTATGAAGCCCGCCGCCAGATCGCCATTCTGGAAGACGGTGGCACCATTGATCAGGAAACCCGCCTGTACGACGCGGATAAGAATGAAACCCGCTCCATGCGTTCCAAGGAAGAAGCCCACGATTACCGCTACTTCCCCTGCCCCGATCTGCTGCCCCTTGAGATTGATCAAGAGTGGGTGGATGACATCAAAGCCGGCCTGCCCGAACTGCCAGACGCCAAACGCGCGCGCTTCATGGCGGACTTCGGCCTGTCCGAATATGACGCATCCGTTCTGACCGCTGACGTGGAAAACGCCGACTTCTTTGAAAAAGTGGCCGAAGGCAATGACGGCAAGCTGGCGGCAAACTGGGTGATCAACGAGCTGTTCGGCCGACTGAAAAAGGACGACAAGGACATCTCTACCAGCCCTGTGTCTCCGGACCAGTTGGGCGGGATCATCAAATTGATCACCAAGGGCGATATTTCCGGCAAGATCGCCAAAGACCTGTTTGAGATCGTCTACACCGAAGGCGGTGATCCGGCGCAGATCGTGGAAGAGCGCGGCATGAAACAGGTCACGGACACCGGCGCGATTGAAGCCGCCGTGGACGAGATCATGGCCGCAAACCCCGCGCAGGTGGAAAAAGCCAAAGAGAACCCGAAACTCGCAGGCTGGTTCGTCGGTCAGGTGATGAAGGCAACGGGCGGCAAGGCCAACCCGAAAGCCGTAAACGAGATCATCGCAGCTAAACTGGCGGGTTAATCCCCCGCCAGCCACGCAGACAGCGGTTGTACGCCAAAATCCGGTCGGGATGGTTCATCCAGTATATGGATCATCTCGATCGAATGGCCGTCGGGGTCTTTGAAATAGATCGAAACCGCGGGCATCCAGCCGATCACAACAGGCTCTTGCACCGGCTCACCGTCAAGGCCAAGGGGCGCAAGCCCCGCCTCTTTCACAAAGTCATAGCTGTTCAGGATGGTGTCACGGTCCACCTGAAACGCGAAATGCAGCACCATGCCAAGCGGCGCACTCCCCGCGCCCCAAAGCCCGAGCATACTGCGGTTTTTGCCGCCCACCCAGAAAAACGCGATGTTTCGCTCTGTATTCCTGTGGGCGAGCTCCAACCCCATTACATCGCGGTAAAACGCGATGGAAGTTTCCAGGTTTCGCACCGGAAGATGGGTTTCGTAAACGCCAGTGATGGCAGGTTTGTTTAATTGTGTCATAGGTTTGGCTCCTTGTCTGAAATCGAATCAGACCTTACGACCTCAACCAAACTTCAGGTCAAACGGAAAAAAGGCACGCTGCGCCACTTGGCCAAACCCCTTGCAGGCCGATCCCTGCCCCCGCTAGTCTGCGCGCAATTCCAATGACCAAGAGACATCCCATGCAAACCCCTTTCCGCGCTTCCCCGAAAACCGTACTGCCCGAATGGATCGACTTTAACGGCCATCTGAACATGGCCTATTACAGCGTACTGTTTGATACCTCGGTGGATGAAGCCTATGAACAAATCGGCTTTGGACCGGATTACGCACGCGATCACCGGCACACGACCTACGTGGCGGAGTTTCACATTTGCTATGTTCGCGAATTGCACGAAGGGGACAACGTGTATGTGACCACCCAGCTGGTTGATTATGACGAGAAACGCTTTCACACCTATCAGGAACTCTACCACGCGGACGGCTGGCTTGCCGCCACCGCCGAAGCATTGACCCTGCACGTGGACATGTCCGGACCCCGCGTCGCCCCAATGCCCGCGAATATCCAGACCCGCATGGCCGAGATCCTGAAAGCCCACAACACACTTGGCACGCCGGAACGGCTGAACCGCTCTATCGGGATCAAACGCAAGTAGGCACGCTTTAGCCAACCAAAGATCGGCGCACAGGAAGGCACTTGCCCTGTGCGCGCCAATCGGGCAAAACCCAAGTCGCTACGACGAAGGATGCCAGCACATGCAACGCTACGAATACAAAGCCGTTCCCGCCCCGAACCGCCCCAAAAAGGTTAAGGGTGTCAAAACAACGGCCGGCCGTTTTGCGGCAGTTCTGACCGATACAATCAATGATCTGGCGAAAGAGGGCTGGGAATATCTGCGCTCTGACAGCATGCCTGTAGAAGAAAAACCGGGCCTGCTAAAATCCCGTGTCGAAACCTATCAGACCATTCTGGTATTCCGTCGTGCACTGGTCACTGAAACCGCACAGGTTGCAGCTGTTGTTCCTGCCGCGCCGGCAGATGACACGGACGCGGAAGTGGCCGCGCCTCCGGCTTCTGTCACGCCGCCAGCCCCTGTTGCACAGGACAGCGCAGATGATCGTGCGCCGGCAAAACCCAAAGCACAGGAAGACGAACCGCGTCTGTCCAAAGGCTGGGGAGAGGGCCGCGAGGACCGGCACCCCAAAGATCCCCCGATACGGGGTAAAAAGGACGACAGCCCTTTCGCCGAACCGTCAGATAAAGACAAAGAGATCGACAGCTAGCCGATCTCTCCCTCGGGTTTTCCTATTCCGATGCCGGAGCCGGTGCACTGACGTCAAGGGCCAGCGCATGCACCCGCTCTTCCAGCTCGGCCTTGACGCAGGCCATCACAGCGCGCTGGCGGGCGACGCGGCTCATCCCTGCGAGCCGCTCGGAGCGCATCACTATACGAAAATGTGTCTCTCCCCCTTCACGGTAGCCACCATGGCCGCGGTGCTGCTCGCTTTCGTCAATAATCTCAAGAAGTTGCGGCGCAAACTCTGCCTGCAACTTTTCTTCCATCCGCTGTTTCATCACCATCTTTTTCCCCCAAAACCTAAAATGCCTCTTGGCGCTCTGCCACAATAGGCTAAAGTCCCCTGTCCGAGTCGAGAGCTCTTTACGCAGTTTGTGTAAATTATGCCAGCACGAGGATCCGGACCAGCGGTCGCCCGAAGATTTCGGGCCGGACAGGAACGCATTGCTAAAGGAAGACACACATGGCCGAACGTTCGCCGTTTAACTTTGATATCTCCGTCTCTGCAGACAAAAAACGCCGCGCCAAGGGGCGGCGGGGCATGTCCGGCGCGTTTGAGACCTCCTCGCGCCAGTGCGAACACGCCGGTTGCAGTGAACCGGGCAAGTACCGCGCCCCCAAACACCCCGACAATCTGGAAGAATTCTATTGGTTCTGCCTGACCCACATTCGCGAATTCAATTCGAAATGGAACTTCTTTGAGAACCACTCCGAAGAAGAAATGGACAAGCAGTTCGCTGCGGATCGTGTTTGGGAACGGGATACCAAACCTTTTGGCAAGAAAGGTGAAACAGCGCGCCCGACTGTAGAGCAAAAGGCATGGGCCCGCCTTGGCATTGAAGATCCCCACGAGGTTCTCGGCCAGAATGCCACCCGCAATCCGGGCAAGGCAGATCCTGCCGCAGGCACCCGCCGCCTGCCCCCTGCCGAGCGTAAGGCCGTGGACATTCTTGAGGCACGGGACAACTGGACCAAGGCAGAACTGCGCAAACAGTATAAAAAGCTGATCAAGGAACTGCACCCCGATCTGAACGGCGGCAACCGCGCCGACGAAGACCGCCTGCAACAGGTGGTCTGGGCTTGGGACCAGATCAAGGTCAGCAAGGTCTTCAAATAAGCCCTGCGCCGCGCCCGCAGTGGCGCGGCATCTGGCTCTTTTTGGTCAAATTATCCTCGGGGGAATGCCGGCAAGCATGGGGGCAGACAGCCCCCGCACCCGGTTTCAGATAATCTCGTCTTCATCAAACAGCGGGTCCAGCTCCAACTGCTGGGCCAACCCTTCAACGGTATCTTCCGTTTCTTGCGTAGAACTGACGCTGGCGATGTGAAAAATCGCGTCCCCCTCGTTCACCACCGGCAAAACGGCCCGCCCGATAATCACACCGCTCATCGGGGCGCCCAGCTCTGCCTCTGCCTCCCCGAACGGGTCGGAAACCATGGCAAGGGTTTCCCCTTTCTCCACCACATCCCCTTCGCGTTTGAAGATGCGGATCAACCCGCCGGCAGGTGCACGCACCCAGCGGCTGCCCGAACAGAAAACCGGCTTCTCTTTCGGTTTGGCGATGCCTTTTGCAGGCACCATATTAAGATGGCGCAAGACCCGCAGGATACCGGCGACACCGGCCCGCACGGCCATTTCGTCAAAGCGCAGCCCTTCCCCGGCTTCATAGAGCAGCACCTCAACGCCTTTCTCCTGTGCAGCCTGCCGCAAGCTCCCCTCGCGCAGGCCGGAGGTCAGGATCACTGGAGGACCGAAGACCTCTGCCAGCTCCATCAGCCGCTTTGATCCTTTGGAAACGCGGATTTGAGGCAGGTTGGTGCGATGGATTGCAGCGGAATGCAGATCAATCCCGAAATCACAGCGCGAGACCAGATCTTCCAGAAAAATATTCGCCAGCCGCGAGGCCAGTGACCCCTTGCTGGTTCCCGGAAACGAGCGGTTGAGATCCCGCCGGTCCGGCAAATACCGGGAGTGCATTAGAAATCCGTAGGTGTTCACAATCGGCACAACGATCAGCGTACCCCGAAGGCGGTTCAATCCTTCAAACTGCAACAGGCGGCGCAGGATTTCCACGCCGATCACCTCATCCCCGTGGACGCCTGCGCTGGCAAAAACCGTCGGACCGTCCTTGGCACCGTGGATCACATGAGCGGAAAGAGACACCGGAGTGTGGTCTGCCAGAACGCTGACCGGAAGGTCGACAGTTTGACGGCTCCCCGCCTTGACCGAAACGCCGCCAAGTTCGAATTCCGCCCGTTTTTTCTGTGTCATTCTGTTCTTGCGTCCTTGCTCCAGATCACCCGAGAGAGCGCCAGATCCACCTTTAACCGTGCATTGACTTCGTCGACGCCGTGGGTCTGCACCAGTGTCGGCTCATCGCTTAGCAACGACACTCCGATACCGGCCCGTTTGCCCACTAACCAGCCGAACCAATGCAACAGGGTCGGGAATATGTCAAACATTGCTGCGTGTGTGTCGATCACGCGGGGCGTTTCCGGCCCGCCAAGAAGGATTGCAGTGTTTCGCCGCGGCCCCTTTTCCAGAAGGTGGTAAAGGTTATTATGGTGCGCCAGATGATCGCTCAGGATAACAATCCGTGTGTCTGTGCCTTCGGTCAGTTTACGCACGGTTTCTACGAATGCGCTGGTCAGCCTCGCGGTGCAATGGACTGCATCTATGATGTTGGGAGATTTAAACTTGTAAATGCCACCGGTACAGCTCTCTGACATAAGGGCGACAGGACCATGCGTGTCCATAGTTGCGACAGTGACGGCAAAGGGTCTTTTCGCATCCAGTGCCGCTGTGATCAGCTTCTCTGCTTTTGCAAAGGCATGTGCATCCCGCAAGCCCCAGTCATTTGCAAAGCTCTTGGCCACATCTGCTGTCATTTCGTATTCTATATTCCCCAGATCATAAATCTGGTGGGTTCCATGGGTGGTGAAGAAATTGTCAAAACCGTAAAATCCCATCTTGTTCCCGATTATTCGGGTCGTCGAAATATAGCTGACATCATACCCTTTGGCATGCAGGATATCGTCAAGACAGGTCAGGTTCGGGGCAATCAGTTTTACATCACCATAATCCCGCGCCGAAATCAGTCCGTTGGGCAGAACTGGGACACCACAGCGGCTGGCCACTGTTCCCGCAAGGCTCCAGGCTGTGCCGTGCAACTGATCAACGCCGGTTAAACTGACCCCTTCAAGCGCCAGCGCCGCCAGCGGCGCATAGGCTTCGGCTAACGCTGGCGGCAAGGCACCGTAGCTGCGCTCCAGCCCCTCCAGATAGATGACTACAAGGTTGGGGGTGTGCGCATCCTTTTTCAGTTCGGGATGTTTGAAATCCGAGACAAAGGACGGGCGTTCTCTGTATGTATCGGCCAGCGAATGGGTCGCCAGATCCCAAACCACAGGATTAACCGCCAGCAACATCAACGCAATCGCAGAGGTGCTGAGAGGCACCCGTTCCAGCCAGTATTGCGCACGAAACAGACTGGCCAGGAACACCAGCCAATAAACCAGTACGGTGAACCCGTAAGGGACAAAATTCGCCATGGGTGTTCCGTCCATCCCGAAAACGAGATGGAACACAAAAGCCGCCATATCCATTTTTCCAAAGACCAGCACAACAAAAGTCGCAGGGATCAATGCAACTACAGGAAGCAGGATAACCAGCAATCGCCCCCAGCGTTTGCGCCGGCGGGCTTCATCCGCCTCGCAAGGCGGAGCCACCAGCAGGCTAAGCGCAAAAATAACCAGCAGCGCGAATGCATAACGATAATCGGATACATTCGCGTCGAAAATGGCCCGCAACACCAGAAACAGCGTTAATATCGCCGGAAGAACCACGACCAGAAACTTTGCAAACATCAGCATTTTCTGAAGCATTTAAACGGCCTCGATCAAAACGGTTTTTACAAAAAATTTACATTTACTTTACAATCCACCGCTACCAAGAAAAGCGTTTCCAGCGACCCTGTAACGACTGTTCCCGCCGTGCTCCCTGCGGCCAGCCCGGTTTCCTACGCTATGTCAGGCGGGTTTGAGCTGGTCAAAATACCCCGCCCCCCTTGCGCCCTGTTTGAATATATTCCACTAAGCAGGGACCACCCATTCTTTGGGTTCTTCTTTCGATGACGCAGGACAATATACATGGCCGATAATTTTCTGGATAAGAACGCTAAACCAACCGAGGAAATTTCTGTACGGGAGGTTTTCGGGCTCGACAGCGATATGACCGTCAAAGGTTTTGCCGAGCGCACAGACCGCGTTCCAGAAACGGACAGCACCTATAAATTCGACCCCGACACCACGCTCGCTATTCTGGCAGGGTTCCAGTACAACCGCCGCGTCATGATCCAAGGCTATCACGGCACCGGCAAGTCAACCCACATTGAACAGGTTGCTGCCCGTCTGAACTGGCCTTCCGTGCGTGTAAACCTCGACAGCCACATTTCCCGTATCGACCTGATCGGTAAGGATGCGATCAAACTGAAAGACGGCAAACAGGTTACGGAATTCCACGAAGGCATCCTGCCTTGGGCTCTGCGCAATCCTGTTGCCATCGTCTTTGACGAATACGATGCGGGCCGTGCGGATGTTATGTTTGTGATCCAGCGTGTTCTGGAAACAGACGGTAAGCTGACCTTGCTGGACCAGAATGAAATCATCACCCCGAACCCTGCCTTCCGCCTGTTTGCAACGGCGAACACTGTTGGTCTTGGGGATACCACCGGACTTTATCACGGCACCCAGCAGATCAACCAGGGCCAGATGGACCGCTGGTCTCTGGTGGCAACGCTGAACTACCTGTCCCATGACGCGGAAGCGGCTATTGTTCTGTCCAAGAACCCGCACTGGAACACGGAAAAAGGCCGCAAGGACATCGCGCAGATGGTGACTGTTGCCGACCTGTCGCGTACTGCGTTCATGAACGGCGATATTTCCACAGTTATGTCGCCGCGTACCGTGATTGCGTGGGCTGAAAACGCTCGCATTTTCAAAGACATCGGCTTTGCCTTCCGCCTGACCTTCCTGAACAAATGTGACGAACTGGAGCGCCAGACCGTGGCCGAGTTCTACCAGCGCTGTTTCGACGAGGAACTGCCGGAAAGTGCTGCAAGCGTCAGCTTGGGGTAAACACCGCTTCGGGCCGTACCGGTGCAGCCGCGCCGGTTCGGTCTGTCAGCGACGGAGTATCATCACGAGGGCATTTCACGAGGTTCAAAGTGACAGTTAAAAACCGGATCAGCAGCGTTTCCCAATGCATATAGGTCTTATCGGAGGCATCGGCGTTGCCGCGACGGTTGTATACTACCAGCGTCTTGCTGCTGCGGTTGGCAGGACCGGTAAACAGATGGATCTGACCATTGAACACGCCGATGTTCACCAGTTGATAAAAACCAACCTTGCTGATGACCGCGATACACAGGCCCGTACTTATGCGAAGCATATCAAACGGCTGAAAGCAGCCGGTTGTGATTGCGTGGCCATTACATCCCTTGGCGGTCATTTCTGCTTTGAAGAAACTGTCGCGCTCTCCGAATTGCCGCTTGTTTCGGCCGTAAAGCCGCTTGATGCCCATTTTGCGGCGCAAGGTTTCCGGACGGTCGGGCTTCTTGGCACACGCGTTGTGATGAAAACAGGGCTCTACGGGCAGCTTGTTGAAACACGGGCTGTAGAACTGATCGAAGAAAACGACTTTCTGGGCCAGACCTATCAGGACATGGCCGTATCAGGTCATTGCACCCCCGAGCAGCGCAGCATTTTTATGGATGCCGCGACACGGCTGGTCAAAACAGCAGGTGCGGATGCGATTGTGCTGGCGGGAACCGACCTCAACCTTGCCTTCGACGGCCAAACAACCGATTATCCGGTGATAGACGCCCTTGACGTCCACGTTGACGTTCTCGCGCGCCTTGCAACTGGACAGATCAGCCTCCAAGAGGCTGGAGCGGAGTAAATATGAACAAACCAAACGACAATCCCGCTGATCCGTTCAAAAAGGCGTTGGCGGAGGCGACCAAGGCGATGGCGAACGAGCCGGAGCTGAATGTCACCTATACGGTTGATCCTCCGGGACAATCAAATGATGCCATGCGTTTGCCGCAGGTCACGCGGAGGATGACGCGGGACGAGGTTCTGCTGGCGCGGGGCACGGCGGATGCCTACGCCATGCGCCACCGGTTTCACAACGAAGCGACCCACAACCGCTATGCGCCGCAGGGTGAAATGGCGCGGTCTTTGTACGAAGCAATGGAAACTGCACGTTGTGAAGCGATGGGCGCCCGCGCTATGCCCGGCACAGCCAGCAACATTGACGCCAAGATCAGCAACGAAGCCGCCAAGATGGGATTCGCCCAGATACAGGACGCCGCCGGTGCGCCGCTGGCTACGGCTGCGGGCTATCTGGTACGCCATCTGGCAACGGGGCGCGATCTGCCCCCTGCTGCGGCCCATGTGATGGAACTCTGGCGAGGGTTTATTGAATCACAGGCTGCCGACACGCTCGGCAATCTGGATGATGTGCTGGACGATCAGGTAGCCTTTTCCAAATTCGCCCGCCAGATGATTGATGATCTGGGTTACGGCGAACAATTGGGCGATGATCCTGACGAGGAAAACCCCGATCGTCAGGAAGAAGCCGAAGAGGACAATCAGGAAGACGAAAATCCTGATACCGACAGCGGCGACCAGTCTGACGAAGACGATGAGAGCGAAGCCTCGCAGGACCAGCAGGCCACGGACGAACAGCAACAGGCCCAGACCTCTATGGAGGAACGGGACGAGTTGGACGATGCCGAGGAAATGGAAGCACCGGACGGGCAACCCCCGCTGGACCCGCCACCCCCTGCCGCCCATTCCGATGCGGACCCGAACTATCGCGTCTACACGACCGAATTCGACGAAGAAGTTCTGGCCGAGGAACTGGCGGAACCGGCAGAACTGGAACGTCTGCGCGCCTATCTGGACCAGCAGCTTGATCCGCTGAAAGGTGCCGTTTCGCGGCTGGCCAACAAATTGCAGCGCCGCCTGCAAGCCCAGCAGAACCGCAGCTGGCAGTTCGATATGGAAGAAGGCATTCTGGATGCAGGACGTCTGGCGCGGGTGATTTCCAACCCGACCACGCCCCTGTCCTTCAAGGTGGAAAACGACACAGAGTTCAAGGACACCGTGGTTACGCTACTGCTGGACAATTCCGGTTCCATGCGCGGACGCCCGATTTCCATTGCCGCGATCTGTGCGGATGTTCTGGCACGCACGCTGGAACGCTGTCAGGTGAAATGCGAAATCCTCGGCTTTACCACGCGGGCGTGGAAGGGCGGGCAGAGCCGCGAAAACTGGCTTAAAGGCGGGCGTGAACAGACGCCGGGCCGTCTGAACGACCTGCGCCACATCATCTACAAAGGGGCCGATGCCCCGTGGCGGCGCGCACGGCCCAATCTGGGCCTGATGATGAAAGAAGGGCTGCTGAAGGAAAACATCGACGGCGAGGCGCTGGAATGGGCACACAAGCGGATGATCAACCGTCCCGAACAACGCCGTATCCTGATGGTGATTTCCGACGGTGCGCCAGTGGATGACAGCACCCTGTCGGTGAACTCTGCCAGCTATCTGGAGAAACACCTGCGCGATGTGATCGAGATGATCGAGAAGCGCAAACAGGTGGAACTGATCGCTATCGGGATCGGCCATGACGTGACCCGCTACTATGAACGGGCCGTGACCATCACCGATGCAGAACAGCTTGCCGGTGCCATTACGGAACAACTGGCCGGACTGTTCGATCCGACCGGAAATTCCGGTCCGAAAATGGTGCTGCGCCGCAGCGCCTGACTCAACTTGCCCTGCGGGGGCCACACGGCCCCTGCCCTCCTTGCGCATCCTGACACTTCAAAAGGCAAAGACACGTATGTTCCAAAGCTTTGAAGCCACCACAACACCGGAAGCCGGCGGACTACGGCTGGCCCGCCTGCGCGAAGTGCTAACGGACAGGGCGCTTGACGGGTTCATCATCCCCCGCGCTGATGCCCATCAGGGGGAGTATGTCGCCGAAGCCGATATGCGGCTGGCGTGGCTGACCGGCTTTACGGGGTCTGCCGGTTTTTGTGTTGCCTTGCAGGACCGCGCGGCTGTTTTCATCGACGGACGTTACCGTCTTGCGGTGCGGGAACAGGTGGATCTGGATCATTTCACGCCAGTGGACTGGCCAAAGACCAAGCTGGGCGACTGGCTGGTGGCCAACGCCCCCAAGGGCAGCGTTATCGGCTTTGACCCGTGGCTGCACACCAAAGGCGAGATCGACGCGGCCAAGGCGCGGCTGGAGGGCAGCGGCATCACCCTGCGCCCCTGTGACAATCTGGTGGACGTGATCTGGCAGGACCGCCCTGCCCCGCCTAAAGACCTGATGGTGCCCTACGATCTGGCGCTTTCAGGGGAAACGAGTGCAGACAAACGCGGCAGGATGGCCGAGAAACTGCGCCAGTCCGGTCACAAAGCGACTGTGCTGACGCAACCGGATTCTATCGCATGGCTGCTGAATACACGGGGCAGCGATCTGGGGCATACCCCTGTTGCGCTGGCCTTTGCCACGCTTGATGATACCGGCCACGCCGAACTGTTCATCGATCCAGCCAAAGTGGATGACCCCTTGCGCGCCCATCTTGGCAACGACGTGGCCATCGCGGACCCTGCCGAACTGGGGGCTGCAATCGACCGGCTGCAGGGTCCGGTTCTGGTGGATAAATCCACAGCGCCGGTCTGGCTGGATACACGCCTGCAAAAGGCCGGAACGCCGGTGGCCTATGGTGATGATCCGATCCTGCTGGCCAAAGCCTGCAAGAACGAAGTGGAACTCTCCGGCACCACAGAGGCCCATCTGCGCGATGGCGCTGCGATCTGTAATTTCCTGGCGTGGATCGACAGCCTTGGCCCAGCCCCCGACCTGACCGAAATTGACGTAGTGAAAAAGCTTGAGGCCTTCCGCGCTGAAACCGGAAAGCTGCGCCATATCAGTTTTGACACCATCTGCGGTACTGGTGCGAATGGTGCAATCATGCACTACCGCGTCACCGAACAGACCAACCGGCAGATCGAGCCGGACAACCTGCTGCTGGTGGACAGCGGGGCGCAATATCTTGACGGTACAACGGATATCACACGCACCCTTGCCATCGGGACACCGCCCCCCGAAGCAGTCCGCGCTTTTACGCTGGTCCTTAAAGGGATGATCACCCAGTCTATGGCCCGTTTCCCCAAAGGCGTCAGCGGACGGGACATCGACGCACTGGCGCGCAACGCGCTGTGGCAGGCGGGTCTGGATTTCGATCACGGCACCGGTCACGGCGTTGGCGTTTATCTGTCGGTGCATGAAGGCCCGCAGCGGATTTCCCGCGCGTCCGAAGTAGCCTTGCAGGAAGGTATGATCCTTTCGAACGAGCCCGGCTATTACAAGCCCGGCGCCTTTGGCATCCGTATCGAAAACCTGATCGTTGTGCAGACTGCCCCGCCACTGGACGGGGCCGATGATCGCGAGATGCTGAATTTCCGCACCCTGACCTTTGCACCGATCGACCGCAACATGATCGACGTAGAGCTGCTGACTGCTGCAGAACGCCAGTGGCTGAACGCCTATCACGCTGAAGTTCTGGAAAAGATGGCAGGACGCTGCGGCCCTGCGACAACGAACTGGCTGGCACAGGCCTGCGCGGCAGTATAACACTACGTTACAAAGCTATGGCAGATTGGCCCCATCAACGGCCACCTGACCGCCCCTTGTGACCTGCGCTATCTTGATGGCGCGCCTCGGGGACGGCGTGCTGTGGCGTAATAGACATACAAATGACTGTATCTGGGAGAGAATATATGGGGACGAAAACCGCAATCGAGATTGAAGCAGCACCTGGCAACTGGAGCATCCGCGCCCAAGGGGCTGTTATCGGGGATACCAGCCGCGCGCTTCTGCTGCGCGAAGACGGATATGATCCGGTGCTGTATATCCCGCGCGAAGACCTGCAAATGGTGTTTTTCGATAAATCCGACAAAACCACTCACTGCCCCCATAAGGGCGATGCAACCTATTACCATCTGGCAGGCAAGAACCGCCGCGACGAGAATGTGGCATGGTCGTACGAAGCCCCACTGGACGGCGTATCCGAAATTGCCGGATATCTGGCGTTTAACAAAGGCGCGGTCACCATCGATCTAGTGAGCTAAGCCTCCAGCGGCGTGGCTTTCAGGCGGAATCAGGCGTGGTGCTCGCGTACGGTTTCCGCCATAGCTTCGCTGTAGGCCCGCAAGGCATCCACCTGAAAGAGGGTGCCGAGAAGCGCCTCCACCTCTCCCTGATCATTGGTAGAGACGACAGGAAGAAACTGATGTGTTGCCCCGTCAAAAAGGGGCAGCGCCGCTTCCAGAGAACTGGTTTCATTGACATAAGCCCCTTCGGCGATGAGGCTCTCGCACAATTCTCGGCTGCCCATGCGCGGATGATCAAGCCCCCGCATCAGACCGGCCACCGGCAGGGTTGCCAGCAGATAGGCCTGCGGCCCCGCAGCAAGGCGGACACCGCGGCGCTCCAGCTGTTCCAGAAAGAAGGATCGCGCGACAAACTTGCCTGCGACAGAGGTTGAAAGGGCAACTGCCAGCATTACGGCCAGCCCGGTCTGCCAGTCCCCCGTCATTTCAAACACGATCAGCGTTGTGGAAATCGGCGCACCGAGCACGGCCGCGCCCACCGCCCCCATCCCTGCCAGCGCATAAAGCGACAAAGTCCCTGAAACCGTTGGGAAAACCGCTGTAGCAATCCAGCCGAAGGCCAGTCCGGTCAGCGCGCCCAGCATCAGCGCTGGCGAAAAGGCACCGCCCCCCATACGCCCTGCCATCGTCACGGCAACAGCGGCGACCTTGACCACAGCCAACCCGATCGCTCCCCAGAAGGTGATCTGTCCTGTCAGCGCCAGAGAGGTTGTCTCGTATCCAACGCCGATGATATTGGGCACCCAGATCGCCATCGCCCCCAGTAACAAACCCGCAATCGCCGGACGCAACCAGCCCGGAATGCGAAACCGTTGTTGCCAGTCATCACCCCAGTCTTCAGCCAGAAAGATGGATTTCATCATGATCACAGCGACTATTCCGCTGACGATCCCAAGAAGGACAAATGCCGGAAGCTCTACATAGAATTCCAGCTCGTGCGCTGGCAGGGTAAATTCCGTAATGTCACCAAAACCGAACCGGCTGATCAGGGCACCACACACCGATGCAAGCACAATCGGGCCGAAGGAATGCACCGCATAGTGGCGCAGAACCACCTCCATCGCAAAAATCGTACCGGCAATCGGCGCGTTGAAAGAGGCAGCGACAGCACTGGCCACAGCGCAGCCCAGCAAATCCCGAGCCGTTATCCCGTTGGCCTTTATCAGACGTGACACTTTGGACGAGATCACAGCCGCCAGATGCACCACCGGCCCTTCCCGCCCAGACGATCCGCCGGTGGACAGGGTAATAAAGGATGCAACTGCCGAGGCCAGACCTGCCTTGCCTTCAACCTTGCCATTGTTCAGCGCCGCGCCCTCTATCGCATGGGCCACCGTGCGCACACGGCCGTCCGGTGTATAGCGTTGCAGAATGATCCCTACGACCAGCCCGCCAATGACCGGCACCACCAGCACCCAGAACCACGGCAACTGGCTGGCCGCCGATGCAAGCTGGACATCGCTCTCGCCGTAAATCCACGTTTGCAGCGTCGAAATGCCGATACGAAACCCCAAAGTGGCCCAGCCCGCCGCGCAGCCGATCACCAGCGCCAGTCCCCAGAACATCAGCGATGTTACCCCGTCCTTGCGAAGCGAGGGCAGACCTTTACGATCCAACAGCCGCAGCTTTCTCTCTGGATGATTTCTGGACATGGGGCTTCTCCGAAGACTGACCCTGACAGGATTTTGCGCTTTCCACTTGGCCTACATGGATTTAGCTTGCGCTTCAATCAGGAGGAAGACGAATGACTGACAATAAAGCCGCCATTGAAGAACTGAAAACATTACTCGGAAAGCGGTTGTCCACCGCAGAAGCGATCCGGCACCAACACGGTGAAAACGAAAGCTATTTTGAAAACACACCGCCGGAAGCTGTGGCTTTCCCGAAAGACACGCAGGAAGTCTCGCAGATCATGAAAATCTGCTATAAACACGGCTGTCCGGTTGTGCCTTGGGGTGTTGGAACTTCGCTTGAAGGGCATGCACTGGCGGTGCGCGGCGGTGTGACTATCAATCTGGGTTCAATGGACAAACTGCTGCACGTTTCCCCCGAGGATCTTTACGCTGTGGTGCAGCCCGGCATCACGCGCGAAACCCTGAACACCGAACTGCGGGCCACCGGCCTGTTCTTTCCGGTGGATCCGGGTGCAAATGCCACCATCGGCGGGATGACCGCAACTTCGGCATCGGGCACAACCACCGTGCGTTATGGCAAGATGAAAGACAATGTCATGGCGCTTGAAGTGGTGTTGGCGGACGGGCGGATCATCCGGACCGGTTCCAAAGCCAAGAAAAGCAGCGCGGGATACGACCTGACACGGCTTTTCATCGGTTCTGAAGGAACGCTTGGAATTATCACGGAACTGACACTGAAGCTGCACGGACAACCGGAATCGGTGTCCGCCGCGGTCTGCGAATTCGAAGACACCGCAGGTGCAGTGAATGCCGTGATTATGGCAGTACAAATGGGCCTGCCCGTGGCGCGAATGGAATTCATTGACCCGCTGTCCATCCGTGCGATCAACGCTTATTCCAACATGACCATGCGCGAATGCCCCCATTTATTTATGGAGTTTCACGGCACCGAAACAAGCGTCGCCGAAGAAGTACAGCGCATGAAAGAAGTGGCTGAAGAGTTCGGCGGCGGCGGTTTCCAATGGGCGACCAAGGCCGAAGATCGCAACAAGCTCTGGCATGCGCGCCACAACGCATATTTTGCGTTGAAATCCCAGAACCCCGGAGCGCAGGGGCTTTCAACGGATGTCTGTGTGCCCATCTCCAAGCTGGCACAGGCGATAGAGGAAACCATTGCGGATGTGGAAGCCCACGGCTGGCAGGCGCCTATCGTAGGCCATGTGGGCGATGGCAACTACCACGTGTTGTTCCTGTTCGACCGCCAGAACGCCGAAGAATTTGCCCTTGCCAAAGAACTGACCCATCGCATGAACATGCGCGCTCTGGAACTTGGCGGCACGGTTACAGGAGAGCACGGGATCGGCATGGGCAAGATGAAATACCTCGACGACGAACACGGAGATGCGGTGGCCGTTATGGCCGATATCAAACGGGCCTTTGATCCGACAGGCATCATGAATCCGGGGAAAATCGTTTCGGCGAATTAAGCTGCGAGCGGACGGGGGCGCTGCCCCCGCTCCCCCGGGATATTTTACCGAAAATGGAATTGATCGCGCTTCATGCCGCGCGGTCAATCAGCCCTTCAACACCCGCGAACGCATCAGGCTGTAGCGGAAGGCATAAAAGCCGGTCGGGGTTTGTTGGCGGCGGGAAGGTCATGGTTGTGCTCTTTTCAAAGCCGAACCTGCGGTAATAGGGGGCATCCCCGACAAGGATCACCCGCTCCCAGCCGGAAGACGTTGCCCTTTCGAGACTGTCGCGGATCAAAAGCCCCCCAAGTCCTTCGCCCTGATAGGTAGGATGCACAGCCACAGGACCAAGCAGCAAAGAGGCGTGGCGGGCCTTACCAACCACCACAGGCCAGTAACGGATTGCACCGGCAACGACGTTGTAATCATCCCGCGCCACCAGACAAAGGCCTGACACCGGTTTGACCCCTTCACGCAAACGGTAGGAACTCAGCGCTTCACGTCCCGGCGCAAAACACAGGTCGTAAAGGTACTCGACCTCGTCCCGGTCGGTCTCTGTTTCAGGGGTCAGTTGAAACATCCTTGAAAGTCAAACCTTTGAGAGCAACAGAGCGTTGCGGGGAAAACTGCTGGCACCCGCGATAGCAGACCGCTACAAAAGGGGCAACGCAATTGAAAACCGGAAACCCTAATGTTTTACCGACCCGGCCATGACGACCACGGCCTGCCCCACAATCCCTATAAAGCGATTGTTTCTCCCCGACCCATTGGCTGGATTTCAACGCTCACCCGTGACGGAACTGCCAATCTCGCCCCTTATTCTTTCTTTAACGGCGTGGCAGATGATCCTCCGATGGTGATGTTCTCGACCACCGGTAAGAAAATCGGGCGGGACGAGGTGAAGGACAGTCTGACCAACATCCGCGAAACCGGCGAATTTTGCGTCTCTATCGTGTCCCACGATCTGAAAGACGCGATGAACCTGTCTTCGGGGCATTATGCGCCGGATGAGGATGAATTCACCATGGCCGGGCTGGAAAAAGGCACGTCCAACGTGGTGAAAGCGCCGTTTGTCGCTGCTGCCCCTGCGGCACTGGAATGTAAACTTTTCAAGGAAATCGAACTGCCCGGCGGCGCTGTTATGGTGCTTGGCGAGGTGGTGGGCATTCACATCCGCGAAGAGCACATTAAGGACGGCGTACTGGACGTAACCAGCTACCAGCCAATGGCACGGCTCGGCTATCGGGATTATTCCGCTGTGACGGATATTTTTTCTTTGAACCGACCCGGTCAAAAGTAGACCCGAGACAGCACACGAGAATCAGGGGAAGTGTAGATGGATACAGTGATCGGAATTATCGGCGGCAGCGGCGTTTATGATATTGAGGGATTGGAAAATCCGCAATGGATCCCTGTCGAAAGCCCGTTTGGAAAAGCGTCGGACGACCTGCTGCTTGGGCAGTTGAACGGGGTGAAGATGGTCTTTCTGCCCCGCCACGGGCGCGGCCATGTTCAGACGCCTTCCAGTATCAACTATCGTGCAAACATCGATGCCCTGAAGCGGGCGGGCGTCACGGATGTGATCTCTGTTTCAGCCTGCGGGTCATTTCGCGACGAAATGGCACCGGGTGATTTCGTGATTGTGGACCAGTTCATTGACCGCACCTACCTGCGGGAGAAATCCTTCTTCGGTCCGGGTTGCGTTGCCCATGTCTCGGTGGCCCATCCCACCTGCCCCCGTCTTGGCAAAGCCTGTTACGAGGCGGCACGCGCTGAAGGGATCGTTGTGCATGACGGCGGCACTTATCTGGCAATGGAGGGGCCGCAGTTCTCTACTCTGGCAGAATCCCGCATGTACCGGGAAAGCTGGGGCTGTGATGTTATCGGCATGACGAATATGCCCGAAGCCAAACTCGCCCGCGAGGCGGAGCTGTGCTATGCCTCTGTTGCCATGATCACCGATTATGACAGCTGGCATCCCGACCACGGCGAAGTGGATGTCACGCAGATTATTTCAACATTGATGGGCAATTCCTCCAAAGCCAAGGGTATGGTTGCCCGCCTGCCCGAACTGCTCGGCGCGACCCGCAAGGATTGCCCGCACGGTTGCGACAAGGCCTTGGAGTTCGCGGTTTTAACCGGACCGGCTGACCGCGACCCGGCCCTGGTGGCCAAACTCGATGCTGTTGCGGGGCGTGTACTGTGATCCTGTCACGTGTAGCGCTGGTTACGCGCGGTATGGTTCTGGCGCTGTTGCTGGCCGCCTGCGAGGATCGGGGTATGATTACAGTGGCCAAGAACACGCCACCGGACGCCGCGATTGAGAATATCTTTGTCGCCACTACCCGACAGCCTGCGGAGGGAAACCTCGTATTTTCCAGCTTGCGCACCTCGGTTTTGTCCTTCGCGCGTTTTGACATCTCCATTCCGCCGACCCATCAACCCGGGCGGATCGAATGGCCAGAGAAGCCGGAAAAGGGCGCGGACCCGTCAATTGATTTCGCCACGAGAGAGATTGTGCGCTACGCAACTGCGCGGGATTTCGGTTCTGCCTTGCGGGCAAATGCGCAAAAGGCCCGGCGCGAAGCGATTGTCTACGTGCACGGTTTCAATATTACTTTTGCCGAAGGCACCTACCGGCTTGCCCAGCTGTCCCACGACCTTAAAAGCACCAGCACGGCAGTCCATTATTCCTGGCCTGCGACGCAGAACACGCTGGAATATACCCGTGATCGGGATAGTGTTCTGTTTGCGCGGGACGGCTTTCAATCCCTGCTTGAGATCCTGGCGGCACAACCCTACGACCGAATCGTGATTGTAGCCCATTCCATCGGTTCCAATTTGGTGGTCGAAACCTTGCGCCAGATTTATTTACAGCGGAAAACGGATGTGACCCGCAAGCTGGCAGGCGTGGTTCTGATATCGCCTGATATTGATACCAATCTGTTTGAAATGCAGCTGAGCCGGATCAAACCGCTGCCCGAACCTTTCGTTATTTTCGGAGACGAAGCGGACCTTGCCCTGAAGGCCTCCGCCTTTCTGACCGGCCAGAGTAATCGGGTAGGACAACTGAAAGATACTGAAATTCTGCGGCGATACGGTGTGCAGTTCGTTAATGTGACCGATGTATCCGATTCCGAAGACAAGCTGAGCCATACAGTTGCCATCACATCTCCGACGGTGCTGTCGATCTTGCAGAAACTTTCCATGACAGGGCCGCTATCCTATCCAGAAGAAGGCGCTGTCTTGCAAACCCTGATTGATGCCGCAAACCTTTAGGATATGCGCCTTGAGAACAGGCATGAATGCGGGCTGGTCCCCGCAGTCTTGCCTGTGATACCCCGCCCCACAAAGACGACCCTGAAAGAGACACCCAATGACCCGCGACATTACAGATTTTATCCGTACCATCCCTGACTTCCCCCAAAAGGGCGTGATGTTCCGCGATGTGACCACCCTGTTTGGCAACTCCGAAGGCATGAAAATGGCGGTGGGACAGATCGTAGAGGCTTTCAAGGATACCGAAATCACCGCTGTAGCCGGTCTGGAAGCACGCGGATTTATCATCGGTGGTGCCGTGGCTGAACGGCTCGGCACAGGGTTTGTACCCTTGCGCAAGAAAGGCAAGTTACCCGGAAAAACCCTGTCGGAGGATTACACTCTGGAATATGGCACCGCGACGATTGAAGTGCATGATGATGCGCTGAAAGCAGGCGACAAGGTGCTGCTGATTGATGATCTGATCGCCACGGGCGGCACTGCTGCTGCGGGGATCAAACTGATCGAACGCTTGGGCGCGACAGTAGTACATGCTGCCTTTATCATTGATTTACCCGATCTGGGCGGAGCGCAGGTGGTCCGTGATCTTGGCGTGCCGGTCACAGCCCTTTGCGCCTATGAGGGGGAGTGATCCCCACAGCCGCTAAAAGCGGTTAAACATTGATCACCGCTCCGGGGTTCATGATCCCTAAAGGATCAAACACCTGTTTAATTCCGCGCATGACGGTCAGCTTCGCGGGATCACCATATCGTTGAAGATCGGCAGCTTTCAGGCGGCCGATCCCGTGCTCTGCCGAAATTGATCCGTCATAGGCGTGAACCAGATCGTGGATCACCCGCATGACATCCGGTTTCAGATGTACCCAATCTGCCTTTTTCTCTCCTTTCGGAGGGAAAACGTTGTAGTGCAGATTGCCATCGCCGAGATGCCCGAAACTGTTCAGACGAACGGGGCCGAACTGCTTGAGCGCCTCTTGCCCTTCCGCGATAAACGCTGGCAGCCTATCAATCGGTATCGAAATATCGTGGCTGGAAATGGCACCGATCCGTTTGTTGGCTTCGGGTATGGTTTCGCGTACCGTCCAGAAGGCATCCCGCTGCGCTGCAGATTGGGCCAGCACGACGTCTTCGACCAAACCGTCCTCAACCGCCTGTTCCAGCACAGCCATCAAACGGCTGTCCACACCACTACCGGCTCCGCCGCCGCATTCGGCCAGTACCATCCATTCGGAACGTTCTGCGAAGGGCAAGCGGATATCCGGCATGGTTTCTGACAAAAGATCAAAGCCGGTCCCGTGGACCAGTTCAAACGCGCTGACCAGCCCGTCAAGGGTGTCCTGCATCCGCGCCAGAAGTTGCGCGGCAGATTTCGGGTCGGGCACAACCGCAAAGCAGGTGGCCAGTTCCACAGGCTTGGCCACCAGTTTCAGCACCGCAGCCGTGATCACCCCGAGCGATCCTTCGGAACCGATCAGAAGGTTGCGCAGATCATAGCCGGTATTGTCTTTACGCAGTCGCTTCAGCCCGTGGTGGATTGTGCCGTCCGGCAGCACAGCTTCAATCCCGAGACAGAGCTCCCGCGTGTTTCCATAACGCAACACCTGCACCCCTCCTGCATTGGTGGCAAGATTTCCCCCGATGCGGCAGGACCCTTCAGAGGCAAGAGAGAGCGGAAACATCCGGCCTGCGTCTGCTGCGGCGGCCTGAACCTCGGCCAGTGTCATGCCCGCCTCGACCGTGATCGTGTTTCCCACCGGATCAATGTGGCGCAGGGCCTTCATGCGCTCCAGCGACAGGATCACCGGCGCGGCCCCTTCCCCGAGAACCTGTCCGCCGACCAATCCGGTCCCCCCGCCATAAGGCACCACTCCGACACGGGCGTCGTTGCACATCCGCAGCACCAGAGAGACTTCCTCAACGCTGCGCGGGCGGACCAGAATGCCGCTAACGCCCTGCATCATCCCGCGCGGTTCTTCAAGATAGGTTGGCGGCACAGGACCGGCCAGGCCGGCGGACTCTGCGTTCAGTTGATTCTGGAGGGTTTCAGTGGCGGGGTTCAGCATGTTCGGGCTCCTGTCTCGTCAAAGACCTAGCCAATGAATCAGGGGCTTACAAGCAGGGCTATTCGTATTCGGTAACGAAACGAGGCGGCACAATCATCACGGTCGGCCGGTTCGGCAATAAATCCTGACTGATGACAAAGCTGCTGTCAGGCAGAGTGACGATTTCAAAAGAATCCCGCATTCCGGCCACAAAGCGGTTGAGTGTGGACTGGCTGAACCAGTGCATCGGCAGTACCACCGAGGCCCGCAGCCGTTTCAGGAGTGTCACCATGGACGGCAGGTCCAGCGTCATGCTGCCATCAACAGCAGCCATTACAACGTCGAGCCGCCCGATACGGGCGAATTGTTCATCCGTGGGTATGTGATGAAGGTGACCCAAATGGCCGATGCACAGGCCCGCAACCTCGAAGATGAAAATGGAATTTCCGTCCGGTTCCTGCCCGGTGTAAGCGCTGCGAATATCCGTGGTCACGTTGCGGATCAGCATCTCGCCCAGTTCCAACTCGTGATCGGCAACACCGCCTTCTGGGTCCCAGCCCCGCAAGACGTGGGGGATCTGCGGATCCGGATGACTGGTGTAATGGCTGGAGTGACCCTTGTTCATCGTCACCACATCAGGGGCTTTTCCGGTTTGCCCGATGTAGCCGTTATAATCTGTAACCACCCGCAAACCGCCATAGGTATCAATCACATACATGGAATGATCGGCGTAACTGATTTGCACCTGATCAAAGGTTAGCGCCGCACGGTGGACGATCGGGCCGTTGTCAGCAAACGCAAGACAATGGCTCGGCGTGCGGGTCTGCGCCGCAGCGGTCTGGGCAAGAAAGACACTTATCAGGATCAGAAAACGCCGGATGGCTAAACTCCTTCAGGTGATTCTGTTGCCAGTTTAACGCGAAGTTCAAAGGCTTCGGGAAATTTTCTGTAACGTTTGAGTGAAGGCAGTTTGTCAACTGAGCAGCTGGCGGTTCACCAAAGACGCGAAAAGTTAACGAGGCTTGGACGCGAAAGATTACGTTTCAGGGAACAATCCTCATGCAACTCATTTAAACCAAATGCTAAAACGCATCATCATACTGCATATATGAAGCTTCTTATATGAAGCTTCATAAAGTTAACGAACAGCATTTTCAGGCCGGTTCAACCACCACTGTTAACCTTCGATGAGGCCGAGAACTGGAAACGCCAGAACGCGAAAGGGCTCTACCCTGCGTCGGTTTTCCCGCGCCGGTCGCTGCGCAGATTCGCATAGAGCACATGGGTCCGCCAACGCCCTGCAATTTGCAGATAGCTCTGTGCGACCCCTTCGTATTTGAAACCGGTTTTTTCCAGCAACCCGCGGGACGCCGCATTTTCCGGAAGTGTGGCCGCTTCGATCCGGCTGAGGTCCAACTGGTGAAATGCGTAATAGACCAACGCTTCGATCGCATCGGTCATATAGCCGGATCGGGCATAATCCGACCCGATCCAGTAACCAAGCGTACCCGCCATCGCAGGTCCGCGCCTGATATTATCCAGCGTGATCGCCCCCAAAAGCGCCTGATCGTCCCTGCGAATGATGAACAAAGGCAAGCCCTTGCCGGATTCATACGTCTTGCGGGCCCAGAACACGCGGTTGCTGAAGGCACGGCGGGAAAAATGGTCGGGGGACCAGACCGGCTCCCACGGTTTCAGAAAATCCTCACCATCCTGCCGCAAATGCACCCACGACAGATGGTCCCCCATCACAGGCATGCGCAGGGTCACATGCTCGGCTTCGATTATCACTTTAGGTCGGCGTTTGAACATGAAGTCCCCAGTGTATCGGCACAATAAACCCTGCGGTGTGGCGGGCGTCAAGAACGGCGCAGAAACAGCTGCACATCTGCGACATTAGTACCTGTGCCGCCCGTGACCAACAAATCGCCGGCAGCTTGTAAAGCGTGATAGCTGTCATTGCGCGCCAGCATGGCATGCGGATCAAGTCCAGCCGCTTCAATCCGCGCGATGGTGCCGCCGTCCACCAATCCGCCTGCAGCATCGGTCGGCCCGTCCCGCCCATCCGTGCCTCCGCTCAGAAACACCCAGTCGCCGCCCGTTTCGCGAGCGCCAAGCGCAACCCGCAGGGCCAGTTCCTGATTGCGCCCGCCAAGCCCGTCGCCCCTTAACCGAACGGTCGTTTCCCCGCCAAAGACCAGCACCTGCCCGACTTCGGACTTCTCCATCTCGGACAGAATAATCGCCGCTGCCTCCGACACATCCCCGCACAGAGCGTCCTCCACGATCTGCGCCTCGGGACAGTTCATCAGAACCGCTTCAAGACTGACGCGGTTGGACCCGATAATCCGGTTAACAGCCCCCCCTTCAGATGCCCGCGTCACCGGCTCTGCCTGTTCCAGATGCAGGCGCACGGCAGCGGGCATATCCTCCCAGACACCGGCATCCTGCAAAACCTGTCTTGCATCTGCACAACTGCCCACCGGCGATACAGTCGGGCCGCTGGCGACCACCCTCAAATCGTCTCCGATCACATCGGACAGGATCAGGCTGTGGACCTCTGCCGGGGCGGCCGCACGCAGCAGCCCGCCTCCTTTGATCCGGCTCAGACACTGACGCACGAGGTTCATGCGGTTAATATCCAGCCCGCTTCCCAGCAACACGGCCCCCGCCTGTTGCTTCTCTTCAAAAGAGATTGCCGCAACAGGCGCAATGGCGAGTGCGGAGCCGCCACCGGACACAAGTGCAAGAACCTGATCCCCTGCGCCAAGCCCCTCCACCGCTGACAGCAGCGCTTCACCGGCTATCGCACTCCCGTTGCCTGGAACCGGATGTTCACCGCAGATCACTCGCACACCGTCCAGTTCCCGTAAGTTTTCGCGGTTTGTCACAGCGATTGCTTTTGAGGGCACCGGCAGATGTTTCAGCGCTTCCTCCATCATTGCGCAAGCCGCTTTACCGACAGCAAGAACCACCAACTGTCCTTCGCATTCAGGCAGGGGATCACTGGCAAGGGCACGACGCACGGCACCTGCGGGATCCGCAGCCGCCACCGCCGCGTCAAATAATTCCACTGCGGTGCTTCGTAATTCCGGTCCAGTCATCGTGGCCAACTCCATTGGTTTTGCCTCACAATAAGGCACTGTAAAAATTGCGCAAACCCCATTTTAACCTCTTGATAACCCTCATGGTTCCGGCGCAAGGTGACGCCATGGCACATCAAGACTATATAGACCGACTGAACATGGAACTGGATCGCCGCAAGGACGATCTGATCGCGCTGACGCAGGACCTGATCCGGATTCCCACACTCAACCCCCCGGGCGAGAACTATCGCCTGATTTGCGAATATCTCCGCGACCGTCTGGCGCCGCGTTACTTTCAGTGTGAACTGATCCGCGCCCACGACACACCGGGAGATTGCGAAAAATATCCCCGATGGAACATTGTTGCCCGACGCGAAGGCGCGCGAAGTGGCGAATGTGTTCACTTTAACAGCCACACGGACATTGTGGAGTTGGGCCAGGACTGGACCCGCGATCCTTTCGGCGGGGAACTGGACGGCGACAAGATTTACGGGCGCGGTGCTTGCGATATGAAAGGCGGGCTTGCCGCTTCGATAATCGCAGCCGAGGCTTTCGTAGACACCTTCCCCGACTTTGCCGGCGCTGTTGAAATTTCAGGCACCGCAGATGAGGAAACAGGCGGTTTTGGCGGCGTCGCCTATCTGGCGGAAAAAGGCTATTTTGCACCGGCCCGTGTGCAGCATGTGATTATCCCCGAGCCGCTCGGGCTTGATTCCATCTGTCTTGGCCACCGCGGCGCGTGGTGGGCTGAAATCGAAACCAAGGGACGGATTGCCCACGGTTCCATGCCATTTCTGGGCGATTGTGCCGTGCGCCACATGGGTGCGGTGCTGAACGAAATGGAAACAGAACTTTACCCCGCACTGGCACAAAAACGTACCGATATGCCCGTAATCCCGAAAGGCGCGCGCCAGTCCACAATGAATATCAACTCTTTCCACGGCGGACAGAGCGAACCCGAAGAAGGCTTTACCGGCCTGCCAAGCCCTTGCGTGCCCGACAGCGCGCGCATGGTGATCGACCGCCGTTTCCTGATCGAGGAAAACATAGAGGACGTACAAAAAGAGATTACGGATGTTCTGGAGAAGGTGAAATCGGAACGGGAAGGCTTTGCCTACAGCATCCGCGAAATCCAGCGGATTATTCCGACAATGACTGCGAAAGACGCGCCGGTGGTCACTTCTGTGGCCAGTGCGATTCAGAACGTTTTGGGCAAACCGGCGGAATATGTGGTTTCACCCGGATCCTATGACCAGAAGCATATCGACCGGATCGGACAGTTGAAAAACTGTATCGCCTATGGTCCGGGAATTCTGGAACTGGCCCACCAGCCTGACGAATACGTCGAAGTATCCGCCATGATGGATAGCGCAAAGATCATGGGCCAGAGCCTGATCGACCTGCTGGTTGAAAAACCGGCCTGAGCCTGCAGCAGGGGAAAGTGCCGGTTTTTCCCTGCTGCTGACGCAACCCACTGGCGGCCGCTCTTGACCGCTTACGCCAATCCGCGTCAACTGAACCGGCAAATTTAAGCGCCACCCACAAATCAGGCGCCAATCAACGGAGAGACTTTTATGACCTTTTTCAAAGCTACAGTGACGGCCGGTGCTGTCCTGCTTGCGACAACCGCCTATGCAAAGACCGATCTTACCCTTGCCATGCAGTTGGAACCGCCCCACCTTGATCCGACATCCGCAGCCGCAGGTGCCATTGATAACGTTGTCTATTCCAATATCTTTGAAGGGCTGACACGCTTTGGTCCGGACGGGTCCGTAAATCCGGGACTAGCAGAATCATGGGACATTTCCGAAGACGGTCTGACCTACACCTTCCATTTGCGCGAGGGCGTGAAGTTCCACGACGGCACCGATTTTGAGGCCAGCGATGTAGTGTTCTCGCTTGACCGTGCCCGTGCCGAGGACAGTGCAAACGCCCAGAAAGCCTTGTTCGCCGGTATTTCTGCAGTGGAAGCGGTCGATCCGAAAACCGTCAAGATCACACTCGAAGCGCCAAACGGCTCTTTGCTGTTCAACCTCGCCTGGGGCGATGCAGTGATTGTAGCCCCCGAAAGCATTGAGGGTATCAAGCAAAACCCCGTTGGCACCGGCGCTTTCAAATTTGATAATTGGGTACAGGGTGACAAGATCGACCTCACCCGCAATGAAGCCTATTGGGGCACACCGGCGAAACTGGACAAGGCTACTTTCAAATTCATCTCCGACCCGACCGCGGGTTTTGCTGCGATGATGGCCGAAGACATTGACGTTTTCATCAGCTACCCTGCCCCCGAAAATATCCCCCAATTCGAAGCTGATCCCCGCTTTCAGGTGATCCTTGGCAATACCGAAGGGGAAACCATTCTGGGCACCAACAACAAGCAGGCACCGTTTGACAATGTCAAAGTGCGCAAGGCGCTTGCCCATGCGATCGACCGTCAGGCGATCATCGACGGTGCCATGTTCGGCCTCGGCACGCCGATCGGGTCCCATTTTGCACCGCACAATCCTGACTACGTGGATCTGACCGGCAACAGCCAGTATGATCCGGAGCTGGCCAAGCAACTGCTGGCCGAAGCAGGATTTGCCGACGGGTTCAAAACGACGCTGAAACTCCCTCCGCCCTCCTATGCCCGTCGCGGTGGTGAAATCATCGCAGCGCAACTCCGCGCAGTGGGGATCGAAGCCGAAATCAGCAATCTGGAATGGGCGCAATGGCTGGAACAGGTGTTCCGTGGCAAAGACTATGGTCTGACAATTGTCTCCCATACAGAACCGTTCGACATCGGTATCTATGCCCGCCCCGATTACTATTTCCAGTATGACAACGCGGATTTCCAAGCCCTGATCGAGGATCTGAACGTAGAAGCCGATCCGGACAAGCGGTCCGAAATGATCAAAAAAGCGCAGAACATGATCTCGGAAGATTATGTAAACGCCTATCTTTTCCAGTTGGCCATTCCGACCATTGCCAAAGCCGGAGTACAGGGACTGTGGAAAGACGCACCGACCCAAGCGGTTGATCTGACAGCTGTGGGTTGGGCTGAATAAGCGCGACTTCGCTTTCACAAAACCAAACGCCCCGATCAATGGTCGGGGCGTTTTTTTATCAGGCGTTTTTGCTCAGCTTATCGGGAACGACCGACTGCTTTGGGGCGGGCTAGCAATTGAGACACACCTCCAAGAAGCCCCGAGGCTGCCGGTTCCGGTGCCTTCAGACTGTTCACTTTTGGACGGGGCGTTGCGGCTGAATGATCGGCACAGGGGGCGGAACCTTTGTGCATGACGCTGTCCCGCGCCACCGTCAGACTGTCGATGCGAGCCTCCGTGCTCTCGGTCTGGAAGGGCTTCGGCTCCCCCAAGCGGACCTCGGCATGTCCGTCAAAGCCGTAGCTTCCGGCCAGATCGGCAATAACAGGAGACAACGACAACTGATACGAAGCTGTGCGCGTCTTCGGAACAGGACGCGGCGACATCACAAGAAACCGCCCGTCTCCTTCGTAGGCGATCAGCGCACCCCGTCCCGCAACTGCATTACGTATCTTTTCCCCTGTCGAGTTAATGAATGCGCGGAAGTCTGTAGCGGAAAGCTGTTCAAAAACTTCGGCTACATTTTCCAGCCGCACCGCCAAAAGACAGCCGGAAAATCCGGTGTCGGGCATCCGCATCAGGATATTTTCCTGCATCAGTGTATCTACGGCCCCGTCAAACCCCTGAAGGGTAATCTTGTCCGAAAGATCCAGCGCGTTCATTGCATCCAGTTTTTCCCGCCATTGCATTGCCACGGCTTCGAACTGTTTGTGCTGGTTGACCTGCGCGCTCAGGATATTTGCGGCGCGAATACGTGCGCCCAGTTCCAGCCCGTTAAAAGGTTTGGTAACAAAATCCGTAGCCCCGGCCCCATAGGCCCGATCCATAGAGCTTTGGTCGCTCAGACCCGTGATCATAAGAACCGGCGTCTTTTGATAGGCCTCCATACTGCGGATTTGCGTGCAAAGTTCTACACCGTCCAGATCCGGCATCAGAATATCCAGCAGGAAACAGTCAAAAGGCGTATCCGTTTCCCCGATCGCGGCCAGCGCCTCTGCGCCACTCTGTGCAGGAGTGACATCGGTATACCCGCCCGCTTCCAGTGTCGCCTGAAGAACGCTCAGTGCGAGAGAATCGTCGTCCACCGCAAGAATCTTCATGTGTTTCTCCTTACACCGCATTTAGCCGAAAACCGTCGGTGAGATTCTCCCTGCGGTTAAAAGTTGCCTAGAATTAGTACAGGAAGCGCTTAAAATTATGCGCTAAATGTGTTGATTTTGCGTCGCAGGTCGCAGACGAACGGAATAGCCGACGGCATTTGGCAGGCCGGATTGCCAAAGAAACAAGGGACTAGCCAACGTCGTTCCGGATTTTATCGCAAGAGGTTGAAATCCTTTGCATTATCCTCTTTACCAGCGACGCATGCCTGCCTAATCTCCGCCCCATGCTGCGCTATACATTATCACGACTCCAGTCTCTTATTCTCAGCCTGATTGTTGCATCCATTGTGATCTTCGCAACTGTTGAGATCGTCCCCGGTGATCCGGCAAGTTTCATGCTCGGGATGAATGCCCAACCCGATACCATCGCCGCGCTACGTGAACAGCTCGGTCTCGATGTGCCGCTGTGGCAACGGTATCTGCACTGGGCGACCGGCCTGCTCGGCGGGGACTTCGGCACGTCTTACACTTACCGCACGCCAATTGCAGAAATGATCGCAGAGCGGCTCTGGATCAGTCTGCCACTGGCCATTTATGCGCTTACCCTCTCCACGCTGATCGCCTTTCCCGCGGGTATTCTGGCGGCAACGCGGCGCGGGTCTGCTGCCGATGTCAGCGTGATGGGGTTCACCCAGCTTGGCGTGGCCATCCCGAACTTCTGGTTTGCCATGCTGATGGTTCTTGTCTTTGCGATCTACCTGCGCTGGTTCTCTGCGGGCGGGTTTCCCGGCTGGGAAAATCCACTTCTGGCAATGAAGGCGCTGACGCTTCCCGCAGTAGCGCTGGCCTTGCCCCAAGCCTCTATTCTTGCGCGGGTCATGCGCTCCGCGCTGCTTGATACGCTGTCCGAAGATTATGTACGCACGGCACGCGCCAAAGGTCTGACCCGTCGGCAGACCTTGTGGCGCCACGCGCTGCGCAACGCGCTGATTCCGGTGCTGACCATCATCGGGTTACAATTCTCTTTCCTGATGGCAGGCGCCATTATTATTGAAAACGTCTTCTTCCTGCCCGGTCTCGGGCGGCTGGTGTTTCAGGCCATCAGCCAGCGGGATCTTATCGTAGTAGAGAGCGTGGTGATGCTGCTGGTCTTTGCCGTGATTATCGTGAATTTCGCCGTCGACATTGCCTATGCCATTGTGGACCCTAGACTGCGGGGCAACCGATGAGAGCCTTACTGACCAACCGGAACTTTGCTATCGGTCTGCTGCTGACCTGCGTCTTTGTGGCCGGCGCGCTGATTTCCTTTCTGTGGACCCCCCATGACACCAGCGGCGTCGATATTGCCAACAAACTGAAGAAACCGCTGAGCGAGGGATACCTGCTGGGGACGGATCATTTCGGGCGGGATATCCTGTCGATGATCATGGTGGGGGCGCGTACCTCTATTGCTGTGGCTTTCGTGGCTGTTGGGATCGGGATTGTTATCGGCGTCCCTTTGGGGCTGGCAGCAGCCGCGTCAAAAGGATCGTTGATGGACGAGATTATCATGCGCTCCAACGATCTGGTCTTTGCCTTTCCCTCTCTGGTGATCGCCATCCTGATTACCGCGATTTTCGGACCCTCCGCAGTGAATGCAATCATCGCCATCGGAATTTTCAATATACCGGTCTTTGCACGACTGACCCGCGGCGCGGCGCTTTCCCTGTGGCAAAGGGATTATGTCCTGTCAGCACAAGTTGCGGGTAAGGGACCAGCACGGATTTCCTTTGAACACATCCTGCCCAATGTCACCAACCTGCTGATCGTTCAGGGAACCATCCAGTTCTCGCTTGGCATTCTGGCCGAAGCCGGTCTGTCCTATGTGGGCCTTGGCGCGCAGCCGCCGATCCCGTCATGGGGGCGTATGCTGGCAGAATCCCAGACCATGATTTCCTTTGCCCCCCACATGGCCCTGCTGCCCGGCCTTGCCATCGTCTTTACCGTTCTGGGATTGAACCTGATGGGTGACGGGCTGCGGGATATTTTTGACCCACGTATCCGGCGGGAAAAACGATGAGCTTACTGTCCATTTCAAACCTGAACCTTTCGATCCGCAAGAAGCCGATCCTGCGGGATGTGTCCCTTACGGTGGATGCAGGCCAGATCGTTGGTATCATCGGCGAGAGCGGTTCGGGCAAATCCATGACAGCCTATTGTGTGACCCAGCTTCTGCCCGAGGGGCTGGAGCCGTCAGGGAACATCCGGTTTAACGGCAAGGACATCCTGCAAACCAGTGAAGCGGATATGTGCGCCATTCGTGGCGCCGAGGTGTCTATGGTCTTTCAGGAACCGATGACCGCGCTGAACCCTGTGCATACTATCGGGCAGCAGGTCGCGGAAACCATTTTGATCCATGAACCGGAAACTTCCAAGTCCGAGGCATTGGAGCGCGCACGGGATGCGCTTAACCGTGTGGAACTGCCGGAAAGCCGCTTCCCTCTATCCCGATACCCGCATGAGATGTCGGGTGGTCAGCGTCAGAGGGTTGTTATTGCAATGGCCATAGCCCTGCGTCCCAAACTTCTGATCGCGGATGAGCCGACCACCGCCCTTGATGTGACAACGCAAGCGGAAATCCTGACCCTTCTGACCCGCCTTGTCCGCGAGGACGGTATGGGACTGATGATCATCACCCATGACCTCGCCGTGGTGGCGGATATGGCCGATCACATCCACATCATGCAAAAGGGACAGATCGTTGAACACGGCCCCGCCGACCGGCTGTTCCAGACCATGCAGCACCCCTATTCCAAGGCGCTGCTGGCGGCATCGTCCCATGTACCGGACCGTGAACAGCCCCAAGGGGAGACGCCTCTGCTTGAAGTGCGAAACGTGCTGCGGGATTATCCCCTGCCCCGCACCAAACTCTTTGCCAAACCCGAAAGCTTCCGTGCTGTGAACGATGTGTCCTTCACAATCCGCAAGGGCGAAAGCCTCGGACTGGTGGGCGAAAGCGGTTGTGGCAAATCCACCCTGACACGGGCCATTCTGGGGTTGGAAGAAATTCAGGGCGGTGAAATACTTCTGTCCGGCGAACCTGTGTTTACCGGAAAGAAACCCAACCGCGCTGTGCGGCGCAAGATGCAGGTGGTGTTTCAGGACCCTTACGGCAGTTTTAACCCGCGCCACCGCGTGGACCGGCTCATAACGGAACCGTTTCACCTGCTCGATTCCGCACCGTCAGATCGTGCGGACCGGATTGCCGAAGCCTTGCGCTCGGTCGGGCTGACACCGGATGATGCGTTCAAATACCCTCATGAATTTTCCGGCGGCCAGCGCCAGCGTATTGCCATTGCCCGCGCCCTGATCATCAAACCTGAACTGATTATTCTGGATGAGGCGGTTTCGGCCCTTGATGTTTCGATCCGCGCCCAAATTCTCGATCTGCTTGCAGAACTGTCAGAGACCCACGGGCTGACCTATCTGTTTATCTCTCATGATTTGTCTGTGGTGCGTTCCATCACCGACCGTGTTCTGGTAATGCAGCACGGAAAAATCGTCGAACAGGGCGAGACGCAGAGCGTCTTTGACAACCCCACCGACATCTACACACAAACCCTAATTGCAGCCGCCCCGCGTCTGCCTGAAGACCTGAGGAATTTCTAATGCCCCTACCCCCCGATCTGTGGTTCGATCCAACCAAATGTTTCATCAACGGTGAATGGGTTGCCCCGCTGGGCGGCGAACAACTGGGCTTGACCGATCCTTCTACCGGCGCAGAAATTGGGACAATTGCCCGTGGCACAGCCCCAGATGTGGATGCCGCTGTTGCAGCCTCTGATGCTGCGCGCAAGGGCGAGTGGGGCCGGATGCCCGCGTTTGAACGGGGGCGTATTCTGGCCAAGCTCGGCCAGTTGATCCTAACCAAAACCGAAGAACTCGCCCGCCTAGAATCTACTGACGTGGGAAAGCCGCTGACACAGGCCCGCGCCGATGCGGTGGCCATGGCCCGCTATATGGAATTTTATGCCGGTGCTGCGGACAAAGTGCACGGCGAAACCATCCCCTATCTGGACGGCTACACGGTTTATACCCTGCGCGAACCGCACGGGGTGACAGGCCATATCGTGCCTTGGAACTATCCCATGCAGATCATCGGACGCTCTGTCGGGGCCGCGCTGACCATGGGCAACACCTGTATTTTGAAACCGGCGGAAGAAGCTTGTCTGACAGCGCTGGCCTTTGCCGATCTGGCCCATCAGGCCGGCCTGCCTGCCGGTGTGCTGAACGTCGTTCCCGGTCTTGGCGCCGAGGCCGGCGCTGCGCTATCGTCCCACAAAGGCGTGCACCACATGTCCTTTACCGGATCGGTTGCAACAGGCGTGCGCATCCAGACAGCAGCGGCGCAGAATGTCATTCCGGTGACGCTGGAACTTGGCGGCAAATCCCCGCAACTGGTGTTTGACGATGCAGATATTGACGCAGCCCTGCCGTTTCTAGTGAACGGTGGCATCCAGAACGCGGGTCAAACCTGTTCGGCAGCCTCCCGTATTCTGGTGCAGCGTGGCGTTTATGACGAAGTTCTGACAAAAATGGCGGCAAAATACAGCGAATTGCGCGTTGGTCCGGCTCTGTCCGATCTGAACGTTGGCCCGCTGATCTCTGCCCGCCAGAAACAGATTGTGACCGGTTTCCTCGATAAAGGCAGCGATCTGGAGACCGCAGCGCAGGCTGTGATCGTCGATGACGCACCGGAAGGCGGGCATTACGTGGCCCCGACCCTCTTTGCCGGTGTCAGCGCCGATCACACGCTGGCGCAGGACGAAATTTTCGGGCCCGTTCAGGTGGTCATTCCGTTTGACAGCGAAGAGGAAGCCGTGGCGATTGCCAATGGCACCGATTACGGCTTGGTGGCTTCGGTCTGGTCGCAAAACGGCGCACGGCAGATGCGGCTTGCCAAAGCGATCGATACCGGACAGGTTTTCCTGAACAACTACGGCGCAGGCGGCGGTGTCGAACTGCCCTTCGGCGGGGTCGGCAAATCCGGTCACGGACGGGAAAAAGGCTTCGAGGCGCTGTTCGGCTTTTCAAAACTGAAAACCGTTGCAGCGCTGCACGGGTAGGAAAGATATTCCCCCTTGGCCCGGCATCACCGGGCCAAGCCACCCTTTCCCCATGGAAGGGCATTAAATGCTAGCGCATCCTGTCATATTGTAGGACACTCGCCCTTTGTCGCCTCATCTCAATAGGGCCACACGAGGTCGTGCATGACTATTTTGCTGGAAACAAATATGCTGAACACCCATAATTTCACTGTCCGTCCTTCTGACTGCGACCCGCTTGGACATATGAACGTAGCACGGTATTTGGACGGGTGTTCTGATGCAGGGTTCAACCTGCAGTCCGCTTGGTCGCTAACGCCTCAGGACATCCGCGACGGGCGCAAGCTGGCCTTCGTGGTGGTAAACGCCAATTCCAATTTCATCCGCGAATTGCATATCGGTGAAACGGTGAATATCCAGTCAGAACTGCTTAAAATTGGCGGCAAATCCTGTCAGGTCTGCCACCATTTCATGAAGGGTGAGACAGAAGTGTTCAACTCGACCTTCACACTGGTGCTGATGAACCTGCAAAGCCGCAGTGCAGAGCCGATCCCCGATGACCTGCGAGCGGCCATGCAAAAGGCCCATGCTTAGGATCAGCAACAAATCGGCCCGTGCGCTCTGGCTGCACAGCAACGGGCTTTCGGGCAATCCGACCGGCCCGCTTGATGTGATGCAGATGATCCGCGATCTGGGATTTGTACAGATTGATACCATCCGCAACGTTACCCGCGCGCACCATCATATCTTGTGGTCACGCAACCAGAACTACCGTGAAAAGATGCTTTGGCCCCTGCTGGGCACGCACCGCCAGATCTTTGAACATTTCACCCATGACGCCTCTTTGCTTCCCATGGAGTTTTACCCCATGTGGGCACGCCAGTTCCGCCGTTGGGGCGAGAGGGTGGCCCGCGCGCCGTGGTATCAATCCGGACTGGCGCAATCCGCCAAACAAGAGATTTTGCAACGGATAGAAGCAGAAGGCGCCCTATCCACCCATGCCTTTGACACAAAGATAGAAGGCCCGCGTGAAATGTGGGCCCGCCCGCCCCACAAAAAGGCACTGGACCAGATGTGGTATGCGGGGGAACTCTCAACCTGCTACCGCGCCAATTTCATCAAATACTACAACCTCACGGATCGGGTTGTACCTGCGCATCTGCGAGAACCGGCCTGTGATGATGCAGGCCAGATCGACTGGCTCTGCCGCAATGCTTTGACAAGGCTGTCCTTTGGCACACAAGGCGAAATCCAAAGGTTCTGGGAAGCAATGGACGCCAAAGAGACCCGCAATTGGGTCGCGGCGCAAAACGGACTGGTGCCGGTGGAAATCGAACTGGCTGACGGCAGCCTCTATCCGGTGCTGGGCGCCCCCGACATCGAACAACGCCTCACCGATTGCCCCGACCCAAGCAGCCGGTTGCGTCTGCTCAACCCGTTTGATCCGGCAATCCGAGACCGCAACCGCCTCAAACGACTGTTCGGGTTTGAATATGTGAACGAAATGTTCGTTCCCGCTGCCAAACGCCGCTGGGGCTATTACGTTTACCCTCTGCTGGAGCGGGACAGATTTGTCGGGCGGATAGAGCTGAAGGCAGACCGCAGCAGGAACATCATGCAAGTGACCGGCTTCTGGGCAGAGCCAAAGATCGCATGGGGCCCGCCCCGCCTGCGAAAACTGGACAGCGAGTTAACCCGCTTTGCGCGGCTCGCCGGTATCACACAGATCGACTGGATTGCGCAGCGCCCCTAATACCACCCGACAATCTGAAGTTCTGCGGAGCACCGAAAACCGAATTAATTTTCTTAGCGTCAAATGCCCCATTCATTGCCTCTTGGACTTGCAATTACCGCGATATGGGCAGAACCATACGCCAAACGAGGATTGAACCATGATTACTGTCCATCACCTGAACCGCTCCCGCAGTTTGCGCATCCTATGGCTTCTGGAGGAACTGGGCCTTGAATATAAAGTCATCCGCTACGAACGGGATGCGCAGACCAACCTTGCGCCGCCCGAGCTGCTGGCGCTGCACCCGTTAGGCAAAAGCCCGATGGTGGAACTGGACGGCCGGTTGATCAGCGAGTCCGCTGCAATTGTCGAAACCCTCTGCGCAAAGCACGGTCCTCATCTGGTGCCCCCGCGTGACACTGATGCCTATACTAAACATTTGGAACTGATGCATTTTGCCGAAGGTTCAGCCATGACGCCGATCTTGCTCAACCTGTACACAGGGCGGCTCGGAGAAGCGGCAGCCCCATTGCAGCCCCGCATCCAGTCTGAGCTAACAAGCCATTTTTCCTATATGGAACAAATGCTCCGTTCGTCGGGCCACTTTGTATTGGACGACCTGTCAGCCGCAGATGTCATGCTCAGCTTTCCGGCCACTGTTGCCCTGCGCATGAACCGCGGCGCAGACTTTCCCAAACTTGCCGCTTTCGTAGACTGGATGAACAACCGGCCCGCGTTTCAGGCAGCTTTAGCAAAGGGTGGCGGGGATTGACCCCACCGCCCGACCCATTTTCACAAGACCAAGACACAGGAATACCACACATGAAACTTGCAGGAAAAACCGCGATTGTCACCGGCGCAGCTTCTGGCTTTGGCGCAGGGATTGCAGCCAAGTTCATTCAGGAAGGCGCAAAGGTGCTGCTGGCAGACATCAACGGCGAAGGTGCTGCGGAAACAGCTTCTTCTCTGGGCGAAAACGCGTTCGGCTGCCAGGCTGATGTTGCCTCGGCAGACTCCGTCGAGTCCATGCTCCAAACCGCGCTTGATCGTTTCGGCACGCTGGACATTCTGGTAAACAATGCCGGAGTGACACACCTTCCGGCGCCCATGGAAGAGGTCAGCGAGGAGGATTTCAACCGCGTGTTCAATGTGAACATGAAGTCGATTTATCTGTCGGGGCGTATTATCGTACCCCATATGAAAGCCAATAAATCCGGCGCTATCCTGAACATAGCCTCTACCGCCGGTGTCAGCCCGCGCCCGAACCTGAACTGGTACAACGCTTCTAAAGGCTGGGCGATTACCGCAACCAAAGCGATGGCCGTGGAACTCGCCCCCTTTGGTGTGCGGGTGAATGCACTGAATCCTGTGGCAGGAGAAACTCCGTTGCTGAAATCTTTCATGGGTGAGGACACACCGGAAGTGCGTGCGAAATTTGTATCGACCATTCCGCTCGGGCGTTTTTCCACCGCAGAGGATATGGGCAATGCCGCAAGCTTCCTGTGCTCGGAAGAAGCTTCGATGATCACTGGCGTTGCCATGGAAGTGGACGGCGGGCGCTGCATCTGATGCAGGTCGGCGCACGTAATCTGATCACCGATGTTCCCGGCCTGAAAGTCGGGAACGCGCAGGACGACGGGCTAAAGTCCGGCACCACCGTCCTGCTCGGGGATGCGCCTTTTATCGCCTCTGTCGCGGTGATGGGCGGGGCGCCTGGCACGCGGGAAACCGACCTGCTAGAGCCTGACAAGATGGTAGACCGGATCGACGCTTTGGTGCTGTCTGGCGGATCTGCCTACGGGCTGGATGCAGCGACCGGTGTGCAGGAACGGCTGCGTCAGAACCGGCGCGGCTTTGCAATCGGGCCGGCAATCATCCCGCTGGTTCCGGCCGCGATCATCTTTGACCTGTTAAACAACGGGAACAAGGACTGGCAGCGCAATCCCTATTACGATCTCGGCAAGGCGGCTTTTGACAATGCGGCTGAAACCTTTGATCTGGGCAGCACGGGCGCAGGCACGGGTGCGCTCGCAGCGATGCACAAAGGCGGGCTTGGCTCTGCGTCTTTCGTGCTCGACAGCGGTCACACTGTCGGCGCACTGGTGGCAGCCAATCCTGTAGGCTCTGTCACACAGCCAGGCGGGCGCCATTTCTGGGCTGCTCCGTTCGAGATGAATAATGAATTCGGCGGACTTGGCCTTTCCGGTGAGTCCGGCTTCACACTGCCCGAAGCAAGCCGGAAAATGGCGGCCTTTGCACGGCAGGCCGAAATTCCCGAAACGGCCCCCCTGAACACCACTGTTGCCATCATCGCCACCGATGCGCCCCTGACCAAGGCCGAGTGCAAACGCCTTGCTACGGTCGCCCATGACGGGATGGCCCGTGCCATTATGCCAAGTCACACGCCCCATGACGGTGATCTGGTCTTTGCACTTTCCACCGTACAACGCAGCACCGAACCCGCGCCGGACCTGACCACACTTGGCACTGCGGCAGCTCACTGCCTGTCCCGCGCCATTGCCCGCGCGGTCTATTGCGCCACCCCCAAAGCAGGGGACCTGTTGCCCTGCTGGACCGAGGATACCTGATGCCAATACTCCCCCGCCCCGATGTCGATCTCTATTATGAAATCTCGGGCGAGGGACCGCCCCTGCTGCTGATACCGGGCATGTTGTCCGACAGCGCAAGCTGGCTGCCGGTAATTCCGCTTCTCACTCCCCACTTCAAGCTGATCCGCGTGGACAACCGTGCCACAGGACGGATGCAGGATTGCGGCCCGTTCCGGCTTGAAGATTGTGTCAAAGATATTGCGGCGCTGCTGGAGCATTTAGACCTGAAGGAAGTTCATGTCGCAGGGCACTCAATGGGCGGTTTCCTGACGTTGATGCTCGCGGACCGCGCGCCGGAACGGCTCGCCTCCATCAGCCTGTTGACATCCGCGCCGACCAACGGACCGCGTAACTTTCTGTTGTTTGATATGGCCCTGCGGATGCGCCGCGACCCCGATCTGCCCGAAGGCTTCTGGCTGCGTAACCTGTTCCCGTGGTTCATGTCACCTGCATTCTTCAGCAATCCGGCCAATCTGGACGCCTCGATCGCCGCATCACACGCCTATCCTTTTGCACAAACCACGGACTCCATGCAGTTGCAGTTGGATGCGCTGTCCGGCTTTGATGCCGCACCTTACGTGAAACCCCTGCCCTGCCGCGCGCAAGCGATCCTCGGCGCGAACGATCTGCTGTTCAGCGAAGCCGACGCGAAAGAGGCGCTGGCCCCGATCCCCGACCTGACGATTTCAACAATTGAAAACGCAGCCCATTCGGTCCACTGGGAACAGCCGCACAAAGTGGCAGAGGCGCTCAGGTCTTTTGCCCTGAACGCCCCTTAACTTCTTCTGGCCTTAAATATCCCCGCGCGGAGCGCTTGGAATTCTTACACACCCAGACAGTGCCGCATGACGGCTTTTTGCGCGTGAAGCCGGTTTTCTGCTTCGTCGAAAATCACCGATTGCGGGCCGTCCATAACGGCGCTGGTAACTTCTTCGTCGCGGTGCGCAGGCAGACAATGCATGAACAGCGCGTCCGGTTTGGCCTGCGCCATCAGCGCCTCGTTCACCTGATAGGGCCGTAGCTGGTTGTGCCGCCGCTGACGCGAGGACTGGTCGTCGTGCATGGACAGCCATGTGTCTGCAACGATCAGGTCCGCGCCTTCTACAGCCTTACCTGCGTCCCGCTCGATCGTCACATTGACACCCTGCTCCCGTGCCAGACCGATGAACTCTGCTTCCGGGTCCAGCCGTTCCGGCCCCGAGAAGGTAAAGTCAAATCCGAACTGACCGGCAGCATGAAGGAAAGAGGCACAGACATTGTTGCCATCCCCCATCCAGACCACTTTCTTGCCTTTGATCGGACCACGGTGTTCTTCATAGGTCATCACATCCGCCATGATCTGGCAGGGGTGGGTCCGGTCCGTCAGACCGTTTATCACCGGCACATCGGAAAATTCCGCAAGTTCCAGCAGGATGCTTTCGTCAAAGGTGCGGATCATGATCATATCCACATAACGCGACAGCACCCGCGCCGTATCGGCAATGGTTTCACCGTGGCCAAGCTGCATTTCCGCCCCGGACAGCACCATTGTCTGCCCGCCCATTTGGCGCACGCCCAGATCAAAGGACACCCGCGTGCGTGTGGAAGGTTTCTCGAAAATCAGCGCGACCATTTTATTGGCGAGCGGCTGTTCTGCATCCGGAGTACCTTTGGACTGGCCAAGGCGGGCCTGCTTCATAGCGTTAGCCTGATCCAGAATATCCCGCAGAACGGCTTTGTCGGTTTTGTGAATGTCCAGAAAATGGGTCATTGTGCTGCCTTCAATTGTGTTGCGGCCTGATCCAGCAGATCAATGGCCTGACCGATCTCGGCCTCTGAAATGTTAAGGGGGGGCAACAGGCGGATCACATTATCTCCGCCCGGTACCGTCAGAATACCTGCGTCATAACCTGCACGCACGACATCAAGATTGGTAACCTTGCATTTCACGCCGATCATCAGGCCAAGTCCCCGCACCTCTTCGAAAATTTCGGGATGACTTGCGACCAACCCTTCGAGCTTCTGCCGTAGCAGTCCCGATTTCGCGGAGACTTCGCCCAGAAACTCCGGTGTTGCAACAATATCCATCACGGCGCCACCCACAGCGCAGGCCATCGGGTTGCCGCCGTAGGTTGATCCGTGCGTACCTGCCACCATCCCGCTGGCCGCCTCTTCAGTGGCCAGACAGGCGCCAAGCGGAAAGCCTCCGCCGATGCCTTTTGCAACAGCCATAATATCAGGGGTCACGCCGGACCATTCGTGAGCAAACAGCTTGCCTGTCCGCCCCATACCGCACTGGATCTCATCACAAATCAGCAGCAGACCATGCTCGTCGCACAGGCTGCGCAAGGCTTTCATCTTTGCGTCCGAAACCGGCACGATACCGCCTTCGCCCTGCACAGGCTCGATCAGGATCGCTGCGGTTTCGTTGTCAATTGCGGCTGTAAGGGCTTCGTCATCGTTAACTTCAACATGGACAAAACCGGGCAACATCGGGCCGAACCCTTTGGTCAGTTTCTCAGCCCCGGCAGCGGCGATCATGCCGAGCGAACGGCCATGGAAGCTGTCTTTGAACGCGATGATCTTGTACCGTTCAGGCTGGCCTTTATGGCTGAAATATTTCCGCGCCATTTTCACCGCGCATTCCATGCTCTCGGTGCCGGAATTGGTGAAGAACACCGTGTCTGCAAAGGTTGCTTCTACCAGTTTGTCCGCCAGCGCCTGCTGGTTAGGGATCTGGTACAGGTTGGACGTGTGCCACAGCTGGGTCGCCTGATGTTGCAGAACTTCCACCAGTTTGGGATGCGCATGGCCAAGTGCGTTCACCGCAATGCCTGCCCCCATATCGAGAAAGCGGCGGTCCTGATCATCCACCAGCCAGCTTCCTTCGCCTTTGACAAACGTCAAAGGAGCGCGCGCGTATGTAGGCAGAATTGCGGGGATCATCAGGATTTTCCTTTTCTTAAAAAATGAAGCCAATCCGTGCCGGATTGAAAGCATCAAGTCAATTGTGGATAGGGGGTTGGTTCAAACAAACGGATACGGGCCCGCGGGTGGGGCCTTCTGGACGTTAGCGTCGGCGTCGCGACGAAAGGGTATCGTTGGTCATGAACATGCGAACCGCATAGGGCCTGTTTGGGCGCTTGTCCAGTAAAGATCGCGCAAGACCGGATTTTGCCCGCCCCCGCTGGCTGCAGGTTTGCCGCTTGCTGCTTGCAGATCACAGCCGTGCGGGATAGGTCCGTGCTATCCCTTACTTAAGGTTATTTCCTTGTCTCCCGCAGTCCATAGCCCCAAACGCGCCGCCCTGATGACCCTGCTGGCCGCCAGCCTGATCGCAAGCACTACAATCGTTGCGAAGTACCTTGGTACGCTGGGCACGCCCCTGCACCCGTTTCAGGTCTCGGCGGGCCGATTTGTCTTTGCCTTCCTCGCGCTTTTAGTGTTTTCAGCCATGACACAGCCTAAAATCTCCAATCCGAAAATCGGGTTACATCTGGGACGCTCGCTGTTCGGCTGGATGGGCGTCACGCTGATGTTTACCGCCGTTGCACATATTCCGGTCTCGGACGCCACTGCCATCAGCTTTCTGAACCCTGTCTTCGGCATGATGCTTGCCATCCCCATTCTGGGGGAAAAAGTTGGCAAGTGGCGCTGGTCAGCTGCCGGCATTGCCCTGTGCGGCGCGGTTATTCTGTTGCGACCAGGTGCTGGCAGTTTCCAGCCGGCTGCGCTGTTTGCCCTTCTCGCAGCCCTTTTCATGGGGTTGGAGGTGGTTTTGATCAAGCTCTTGTCAGGACGCGAACCCCCTATGCAAATTCTGCTATTTAACAACGGGATAGGCGCAACCCTTGCCCTAACGGCGGCATTGTTTGTCTGGACAAGCCCAACGTGGGACCAGTGGATCGGCCTTTGCCTGATCGGATTGCTTATGGTTTGCGGTCAAGCGCTTTTCATTCAGGCGATGCGCAGTGCAGAGGCGTCTTTTGTCCTTCCGTTTTCCTATTCTACGCTGGTTTTCGCTACCCTCTACGATTTTTGGACCTTTGGTGCACAGCCCGATGCAATTTCGATCACCGGCGCGACAGTAATTCTTGGGGGCGCGGCCTTGCTGGCCTGGCGGGAAATGCGGATAAAAACCTGATCCAAGCCCATTTTCACACCCCGATACATGCCACCCTTTCGGTATAACTTCGCCTTAATGAAAGCGGCTGTTTCCTTTCGGCTTGTCATCAACCTGTGACACGGTAGAATGACGTTTGACCAGAAAAATAGCGCCAGCCGCCGTGCGGCGCAGGGGAATGCCCCGGAAATGACTGTGGAGTGATACGATGTCCTGGACTGATGACCGCGTAGAAATGCTGAAGACCATGTGGGGCGAAGGCAAAAGCGCCAGCCAGATCGCCAAGGAACTGGGCGGCGTTACACGCAACGCCGTTATTGGCAAGGTGCACCGTCTTGGCCTGTCTAACCGCGCGGCCCCTGCAAAAACGACGAAAGAAAAGCCTGCTGTAAAAGAGGCAGCCAAGCCAAAACCGGCAGCCAAGCCTGCTACGGAAACTGCGGCTGAACCTGCTGCCGAGGCAGCGCCGGCGCCAAAAGCAGCTGAAAAGCCTGTCAGCCTGCCTGCGCGCAAGCCGATCATCACAGCCGGTCAGCCATTGCCTCCGCAACCGTCCAATTCCGAAATCAGTGCAGAAGCTCTGGCCACTGTCGCCGAGGTCGAGAAGAAAGCCAAAAAGCTGGTGTTGATGGAACTGACGGAACGCACCTGCAAATGGCCCATCGGGGATCCGGCGACCGAGGACTTCTGGTTCTGCGGCCTGAGTGTTCAGACAGGCAAGCCGTACTGCGAAGCCCATAACGCTGTCGCCTTCCAGCCGATGTCCGCCCGTCGCGACCGCCGCGCCCGCTAAGACAGCAAGAAATGCACGCCTGCATTCCTATCCTGCGCATGTTTGACGAAAAACGTGCGCGGGAGTTCTATCTCGACTATCTCGGGTTCAAGATCCGTTTTGAACATCGTTTCAGCGATGATGCGCCCCTCTACATCGGCATCTGCCGCGGGGATTGTGAAATCCATTTGTCAGAACATCACGGAGATGGCTCTCCGGGGGCGCGTATCCGCGTTCCAGTTGATGATATCGACAGTTTCCACAGCAGCCTTGATCCTGCTTATAAATACGCGCGTCCGGGCATTCATACGCAACCGTGGGGAATGCGCGAAGTCATGATTGCGGACCCTTTCGGCAATACGATTGTATTTTGTCAGGACGTTAAAGACTGACCGCTGATGCCGCATAGACACTGGCACATGTCTGTTTACAAGCAGCCGATATTTAACAGGTGATTGACCTTCCACGACGAAGCTGAATATTGTCATTGCAATCCAACGCCCTAAGTTAGGTATAGGGTGAAGAAATGAGCTAGGACATGATTACCTACACTTTGAAATGCGAACACGGCCATACATTTGATAGCTGGTTTCAGTCGGCAGAGGCTTTTGACAAGCTTCATGCCGCCAAGATGGTGACATGTTCGGTTTGCGGGGCTCTGGGCGTTGAAAAAGCCGTTATGGCCCCCCGTGTACGTCCTGCCCGGGACGCAGCCCCCCGCCCTGCTGTTGACAAGGCTTCCGGCCCTCTTTCCGCACCGGCATCTCCGGCGGAACAGGCCCTCGCAGAGCTGCGCAAGATGGTCGAGAAGAACTCTGAAAACGTTGGCGACAATTTTGCCAAAGAGGCCCGCCGCATCCATGAAGGTGATGCACCGGAGCGGTCCATTTACGGACAGGCCAAACCGGAAGAGGCCAAAGCGCTTATTGAAGAGGGTATCCCCGTAGCACCGCTGCCTTGGGGCAACCGCCGCACCAACTAGCAGAAGCTGCGCGGCTTCCGCACAACACACGCCTTTTCTCTTTCCCTTGGCGGTCAACCCGCGTAAAAGACGCGCGAATTGACAACAGCCGTGGACCCATCCCGATATGCCCCGTTTGGTTATGAAATTTGGCGGAACTTCCGTGGCCGATCTGGCCCGGATTGCAAACGCCGCAGATAAAGTACGACAGGAAGTCGAAAACGGCTATGAAGTCGTTGTAATTGTGTCCGCGATGTCCGGTAAAACGAACGAACTGGTGGGCTGGGTGCGTGAAAGTGCACCGGAAAACGGCATCTACGACCGTGCGGAATATGACGCAGTCGTGTCTTCGGGGGAGAATGTGACCTCGGGACTTATGGCGTTGCGCCTGCAACAAATGGGCGTTCCGGCCCGAAGCTGGCAGGGCTGGCAGGTACCGCTGAAGTGTACCGGAAACCACGAAAGCGCGCGGATCGATGCGATCCCGACTGAAAACCTCGATGCCTCTTTTGCCTCGGGCTGCAAAGTCGCTGTGGTCGCCGGTTTTCAGGGCGTCATGGATGACGGACGTATCGCGACCCTTGGTCGGGGTGGTTCGGACACAACCGCTGTAGCCTTTGCAGCCGCGCTCGACGCGGAACGTTGCGACATCTACACAGATGTGGACGGGATTTACACAACCGACCCGCGCATCGTGTCGGACGCTCGCAAATTGCACCGCATCTCTTATGAAGAAATGCTCGAACTTGCGTCACTCGGGGCGAAAGTACTCCAGACCCGCTCTGTCGAACTCGCCCGCTCCTACCGCGTGCGCCTGCGGGTTCTGTCCAGTTTTGAAGACGATATCTCTGCCGACGTTGGCACACTTGTATGTTCAGAGGAAGAAATCATGGAAAACATTCGCGTTGTTAAGGGCGTGGCCTACTCTCGTGACGAAGCCAAGATGACCCTCGTTTCTGTTGCAGACCGCCCCGGCGTGGCCGCTGCAATCTTTGGTCCGCTGGCAGATGCCGGTGTGAACGTGGATATGATTGTGCAGAACATTTCGGAAGACGGTCGCACCGACATGACCTTCTCCTGCCCGACAGATCACGTACCGCTCGCCGAAGCCGCCATGCAGGCCGCTGCAGATGCGGGCGAACTGAATTACCGCGACCTGATCACCGATAAAAACGTTGCCAAGATTTCGATCGTCGGGAACGGTATGCGTTCTCAAGCGGGTGTGGCCAAGAAAATGTTCAAGATTCTGGCCAACGAGGGCGTGAACATTCGAGTCATCACAACCTCCGAGATCAAAATTTCTGTGCTAGTCGACCGGAAATATATGGAACTGGCCGTCCGCGCACTGCATGATGAGTTCGAACTCGCAGTGGAATAGGCGGTACGGTGGTACACTCACGGCTCGATAGCAGGCAACTGCTAACCAAACTTCGCGACACGCTCGCAGAAGACGGTGACGGACAGCAACGGTTGGATCACATCACCCAACTGGTTGCGCAGGGCGTGGGCACGGAAGTGTGCTCTGTCTATCTGCGTCGGGACCGCCAGACACTGGAACTTTGCGCGACGGAGGGCCTGAAAAAGGAATCCGTCCACGTCACCCGCCTGCGCTATGGCGAAGGTCTGGTGGGCCGTGTGGCCAAAGAGGCCCAGCCGATCAACGCGCAGAACGCTACGGCCGAACGGGGCTTCCGGTATATGCCGGAAACCGGCGAGGAATTGTATTCTTCCTTCCTTGGCGTACCCGTTCAAAGGCTCGGCGAAGTGCTGGGGGTTCTTGTCGTCCAGAGCCGCGATCCGCGCGAATACACAGAAGATGAGGTCTACGCCCTTGAAGTCGTAGCCATGGTGCTCGCCGAGATGAAAGAGCTTGGCGCATTTGTCGCCGAGGGCGAGGCGATGACGCCCCCCCACCAACGACCGATCATGTTTAGCGGTGCCTCCGCTCAGGAAGGGGCTGCGCGCGGTTCTGTAGTCCTGCATGACCCCAAGATCGTGATCACTAACCCTGTGGCCGACGACCCCGAAGCGGAAAAAGAACGCCTGAACGCGGCAATGGATAGCCTGCGCATTTCGGTCAACGATTTGTTAAACACCTCCCGCAGTGACACGGATGTGGAACAGTTGGAGGTGATGGAAACCTACCGGATGTTCGCAAACTCCAAAGGCTGGCGCGCACGGTTGGAAGCCAGTATCGACAGAGGACTTGCCGCCGAAGTAGCGGTAGAGAAAGAACAATCCGCGACCCGCGCCCGAATGGCCCGCGTGCCCGATCCCTACCTGCGGGAAAGGCTGCACGATCTGGATGACCTGTCCAACCGCCTGCTACGGATCCTGACCGGTCAGGGCCGCTCCGCCGGCGACGAACTGCCAGACCGTCCGGTGTTGGTTGCACGGAATATCGGCCCGGCTGAATTGTTGGAATACGGCAAGAAACTGCGTGGTATAGTACTGGAACAGGGTTCTGTTGGTTCCCATGCTGCAATTATCGCGCGGGCTTGGGCTATCCCTATGGTCATCCACGCCGAGGATATTACCCGCGAAGCACTGAACGGTGATACAATTCTGGTAGACGGGGATCAGGGCATCGCCCATCTGCGTCCCGACGACAACGTTGCCAATGCGTTCAACGATAAAATCGCAATGGCCAATCAGGCGCTGGAACGGTTTTCAGAAATTCGTGACAAACCGGCAGTGACCAAGGACGGCACCCGTATCAACCTTCTGATGAACGCGGGTCTGCTTGCCGATTTGCCCAGTCTGGAAGGCTCTGGCGCGGAAGGCGTGGGCCTGTTTCGCACCGAATTGCAGTTTCTGGTGCGCAGCGAAATGCCCAAACGTACCGATCTGGCCCAACAATACGGGCGGGTGTTCGAAGCGGCCAAAGGTAAACCAATTACCTTCCGTACCCTTGATATCGGGTCGGATAAGGTTGTCCCATTCCTGAAACCCGAGGACGAACCGAACCCCGCGCTCGGCTGGCGGGCTATCCGGATTTCGCTCGACAAGCCGGGCATCATGCGGATGCAGCTTGAGGCGATTTTGCGCGCCGCCAAAGGGCGACCTGTCAATATCATGTTTCCCTTCGTAGCCCAGTTCGACGAATTCAAAGCCGCCAAGGCAATCCTTGAAAAAACCATCGACAACGAATTGCGCCTTGGTCACGTTATCCCAAGCGACATCAAGGTCGGCGCGATGCTGGAAACGCCCAGCCTTGCCTTTGCCCCGAACCAGTTCTTTGAAATGGCGGACTTTATTTCCATCGGCGGCAACGACCTAAAACAGTTTTTCTTCGCAGCGGACCGCGAAAACGAGCGAGTGCGGCGGCGGTATGACACGCTCAACGTCAGCTTCCTGACTTTTCTGGAGCAGATTTGTAACCGCTGCTTTGAATTTGACACACCTGTCAGTTTCTGCGGTGAGGACGCGGGGCGGCCTCTGGAAGCCATGTGCTTTGCTGCGATCGGCCTGCGCACCCTGTCCATGCGCCCTGCCTCCATCGGGCCTGTGAAGGACCGCTTGCGCTCTGTCAATCTGGCGGAGGCGAAAGAGGCGATAAGGGAAGCCTGCCTTTCTGGGGATCAATCCGTCCGCGACCGGATGCGCAAATGGTATGCGGATCATCTGGCCAGCGGGTAAGCCCGAAAGCGGTTCCTGCTTTCATCCTGACAATCTGTAAGGTTTACCGGATGCCACATATCGGGTGCGCTGAAACAGGTGCGCACGGACGGGCGGGTTTTCACCCTGCAAATATGAAGCTTCATTTAAGAAGCTTCATATAAGAAGTATGTTAAAGCGATTTATCCATTGAAAACAAGGATCAGGCACCGCCTTCGCCGCGCCTTTTTGTGCTACAGAAGACGGTAGTAGGATCTACGACCGGCGGGTCAGCAGTGTGCGCGCTGCGGCCTCTGCTTCGGGAGTGATAACATCCCCCGCCAGCATCCGTGCGATTTCCCGCGTGCGCTCATCCACATCCAGTTTCGCCACCGTACTCAGCGTTTCGCCCTTTTTCACGGATTTGGACACCTGCCACTGATGCGCCCCTTGCGCGGCCACTTGAGGAGAATGTGTCACTACCAGAATTTGTGCGCTCTGCGCCAACGCCGCCAGACGGCGCCCGACTGCATCTGCGGTCGCGCCGCCAACGCCCCTGTCGATTTCGTCGAAGATCAGCGTCACACCCTCGCTGCGTTTGGTAAGGCAAACCTTCAAGGCCAGCAAAAAGCGCGACAATTCCCCGCCCGACGCGATTTTGTCAATCGGACCTGACGGCGCGCCCGGATTTGTGGCGACGGTGAAAGCAACATCATCGCGCCCCTCCGGTCCAGCCTCTCCATCAGTGATTTGCGTGGTAAATACCGCCCGCTCCATCTTCAGCGGTGCCAATTCTGCCAGCATTGCCTTGTCGAGCTTCAAAGCGGCCTTGCGCCGTGTCTCGCCCAGCTTTGCAGCCAGAGCATCGTAGTGTGCCGCTGCGTCCCGCACAGCCTTGTCCAGCGCATCTATCTGATCGGCACCGCCATCTATCGCCGCCAACCGTCCCCGCAGATCGTCTGCAAACTCAGCCAGTGCATCGGGGACAACGTTATGTTTGCGCGCCAGCCCGCGTATTGCAAACAACCGCTCCTCGGTGGCTTCCAGTTCCAGCGGGTTGAAATCCAGTGCGTTGAGGCAATCCTCGACCCCCTGTTGTGCATCCGCCAGTTCAGAAAGGGCCCGTGAGAGTGCTCCGATGGCAGGCTCAAGCTGTTCGCCTGCATGATCCGATGCCCCTTCCAGCCAGCGCATGGCATCTGTCATGGCCCCTTCTGCAGCATCATCCCCCAGCGCATTCGCTGCCTTGGCAATATCTTCGCGAATACGCTCTGCGCCCTGCATCAATCGGCGACGGGTATCGAGGGTCTCTTCCTCTCCCGCCTGAGGGTCCAGCTTGTCCAACTCCTCTACCGCATGACGGAGATAGTCCTCATCAGCTTTGGCCTGCCTCAGGGCTTCCTGCGCCTTGCCCAGTGTATCACGGGCCGCGCGTAGCGATTTCCAGGCGCCCTGGATCGGTGAGAGATCGACTCCCGCGAAAGCATCAAGCAGAAGGCGGTGGCCTCTGGGGTTCAGCAATCCACGGTCATCGTGCTGACCGTGCAATTCCACCAGCAACTCGGAAAGATTGCGCAGGGTTTCACCGGACACCCGACGATCATTCACAAAGGCAGTTTTGCGTCCGCTTGGGGTGTTTGTGCGGCGCAGGATCAGTTCTCCCTCGTCAAGCGAGAGTTCCTGTTCGGCCAGAACACGGTGAACCGGATGATCCTCTGCGATTTCAAAAACCGCCGTAACCTCGCCCTGCTCTGCCCCGCTGCGCACCAGATCGGCCCGCCCGCGCCAGCCGAGCACGAAACCGAGACTGTCCAGCAAAATGGATTTACCTGCTCCGGTCTCACCTGTGAGCACATTCAGACCCGACTGGAAATCCAGATCCAGCCGGTCGATCAATAACATGTTACGAATGGAAAGGCCGCGCAGCATGGCGATTTATGTCCTGTAAAGACGATGGGTTAAGCGACAGTATCCGACAGTTGCACGGATGGTCCGTTCAAAACAGCAGCCGACCATCAATCAGAGCCATTCACCCCGTGCCACCTGACGCCAGATATTCTTCAGCCATCCCTGACTTTCAGCACTGGCTTCTTCAGTGGAGATTCCCCGCCCTGTCAGCAGAACATGGGTATCCTTGTACCAGTTGGTGCCTTGAAAGTTATGACCCAGTATGGCCCCGGCGGTTTGGGCATCACTGTCCAGACCAAGCGACACATAAGCCTCTACCAGACGGTGCAGCGCTTCGGGTGTATGGGTGGTGGTCTGGAAATCTTCAACGACGACGCGGAACCGGTTGATCGCAGCACCGAAGTGACCTTTTTTCATATAGAACCGGCCAATATCCATTTCCTTGCCTGCAAGATGATCGAGGGCAAGATCGAATTTCAACAAGGCCGAAGAGGCATATTCGCTGTCCGGATAGTTCTCAACCGTACTGCGCAGTGCTTGCAACGCCTGAAAGGTAATACCCTGATCGCGGCTTACATCGTCAATCTGGTCGTAAAAGCTGAGCGCGATAAGATACTGCGCATAGGCTGCATCTTCATCCTGCGGATAGAATTCAAGATAGCGCTGCGCCGCGCCGCGGCTTTCCTCATAGAGCCGTGCCTGATGATAGGCAAAGGCCGACATGATCATAGAGCGTTTTGCCCAGTCGGAATAGGGATAGAGGCGCTCGACTTCGGTAAACAGTTTGGCCGCGTCTTCGGCACCCTTGCGGGTGGCGAGTTTGGCTTCGGCCTGCTGGTAAATCATCTCGGGCGGCTGGTTTTCGAGGGAAACTTCCTGTTCGCGCTGCCCGCAACCGGCAACCAGAACAACCGAAGCTGTCAGAATACCGTAAACTGCCTTCTTGCCTAAGTGCATCATACCCGCATTACCCTGTCCCGCTCGCCCGACGATAGGCTGCATTTTACGGGTTAACTAGCACAAAACCAGCCGAGTAAAAACGCTTTCGTCCGGTTTTGCACGAAGATTTGTGATTTGTTTGTAACAGGTTCAGGCCAGCACAAAATCGCTGGGTTTGATATGTGCGCCGGGCAGATCGTGCCACTGGCTCGGGGTGCACTCGACCATTTCCCACGCATCGGGCTGTGCAAACAGTTCGCGCAGCAACAAATTTGTGGCACGGTGGCCGGCTTTATCGCCGTGATACCGCCCGATGATCGGATGACCTGCCAGAGCCAGATCGCCCAGAGCATCCAGCATTTTATGGCGCACGCATTCGTCATCGCGGCGGAACCCTTCAGGGTTCAACACAGTATCGCCGTCCACAACAATTGCATTTTCAAGTCCACCACCCAGCGCCAGACCGGCGGATTGCATCATATCCACATCGCGGCGCAGGCAGAAAGTGCGGCAGTTAGAAAGTTCCCGAACAAAGGCACCATTGGACATTTGCAACGTTTTTGACTGTTTTCCGATGGCAGCCTCGTCAAAATCTATGGCAAATTCGATCTCGATCTTTTCAGACGGGGCAAGGCTCGCAGAGAAGCCGTCTACATTGATGCTGACGGGTTTCAGGATGCGGATTGCTTTCAGCGGCGCGTCGAGCTCTTTAAGACCGGCTTTCAGGATCGCAGCAACAAACGGCGCAGAGCTGCCGTCCATGATTGGAATTTCCGGACCGTCGATTTCAATCATTGCGTTGTGGATACCGGTTCCGGCAAGAGCCGCCATCAGGTGCTCTACAGTGGAAACCTCGACACCGGCATCATTGGCAAGACGGGTGCACAGACGGGTATCGTTGACGTGATCGTAACGGGCGGGAATCATGTTATCGCGGTCCGTGACATCGACACGCTGGATCCAGATGCCGAAATCAGCGACGGACGGGGACACACGCAACGCGGCACGCTTGCCGGAATGGAGTCCTTTTCCAACAATCTCGATCGGGGTTTTCAGTGTTCTTTGCATGATGCACCTGTGGCTTTGCTTAACCAATTATCTAGGGAACACCTCGCAAAAGCTCAAATAACGCTTTGTGACGCTATGTGACAATGCTGAAACAAAAAAGGCACGTCGCTGACGTGCCTTGTTCAAATTCGGTGTATGCGGCTTCGAATTAATTCGCTTGGCGCCGCAAAAACGCTGGAATTTCAATGCGTTCCTGTTCCGGATCGGCGTGATCTTCTTCTTCCGCATATTGTGGCGCTGCAGAGCTGACCTGCGGCTGTTCACGATGCGCGGAGGGCTGCACGTCACTGTGACCGGTCATGCGAGAGATCAAGCTGTTCAGACGGAAACCTTTTGGCTTCTCTTCGTGGGCTTCACCGCTAAAGAACTTCGGCGTCTCTGCCGCAGCTTCCTGAGCACGGGGCGCTTTGGCAACCGCAGCTTCCAGGCGTTTCATGGTTTCAGGGCTGACCTCGCCTGGCTTTGCCGCCTGAGGCGCAACAAAACCGGACCGCTGGTCAAAGAAGTTGTCAGGGGCTTCAACCGATTCAACCTGTGTCTGCTGTGGCTGGTAAGCCGGTGCAGGCAGGCCGTCTTCGGTTGTCGGCTCTTCAATGACGTTTTCGTCTTGCGCTGTCTCTTGGGGCAGTTGCTCGAACAGGCTTGGCTCTGAGCTGTTGGCTTGCGCAGCTACAGGCTCGGGTTTGGATTGAACCGGCTCCTGTTCAGCCATCGGGGCCGGTGCGGCTTCCTGCGCGGCAACAGGTTGTTCGGCAGGTGTTTCAGCGACAGGCGACGGTGTTGGCACAGACACTTTGATTTCGGCGGCACTTTGGGCCAGCGGTTCTTTCAAAGTGCGACGTGGTACAGGAATATCCCCTGCCCCGACCGCAGCGTCGATACCGGTTGCAACAACGGAAACGCGCATCACATCTTCCATGCTCGGATCCATGGTGGAACCGACGATGATGTTGGCTTCCGGATCCACTTCCTCGCGGATACGGTTTGCCGCTTCGTCCAGTTCGAACAGCGTCAGGTCGTTGCCGCCAGTGATGTTGATCAGAACACCGCGGGCACCTTGCAGGGAAATCTCGTCCAGCAGCGGGTTCGCGATGGCTTTCTCGGCGGCCTGAATGGCACGATCTTCGCCAGTGGCTTCGCCTGTCCCCATCATGGCTTTACCCATTTCGTCCATTACGGAACGGATATCGGCAAAGTCGAGGTTGATGATACCCGGACGGACCATCAGGTCTGTCACGCCTTTAACGCCCTGATACAGAACATCATCTGCAAGGCTGAAGGCTTCGGTGAATGTGGTTTGTTCGTTGGCGATCCGGAACAGGTTCTGGTTCGGAATGATGATCAGCGTGTCCACAACCTTTTGCAGACATTCAACGCCTTCTTCCGCCTGACGCATACGGCGGGTGCCTTCAAACTGGAACGGTTTGGTTACAACGCCAACGGTCAGGATACCCAACTCGCGCGCGGCTTGTGCCACGATCGGCGCGCCACCCGTGCCGGTGCCACCGCCCATACCAGCGGTGATGAAACACATGTGGCTGCCCACAAGGTGATCCACGATTTGCTCGATGCTTTCTTCGGCAGCGGCAGCGCCCACGCTTGGACGGGCGCCAGCGCCCAGACCTTCGGTGATTTTCTCGCCCAGCTGGATCTTACAAGTCGCCTTTGTGGATTGCAGTGCCTGTGCGTCCGTGTTCGCGACGACAAAATCAACACCGTCCAGCGCCTTGTCGATCATGTTGTTGACCGCGTTGCCACCGGCCCCACCAATACCGAATACTGTGATCCGTGGTTTTAAATCTACCATCTCTGGCATACGCAAATTCAATGTCATGTTCTATCCGCCTGTAGTTTTTTTGTTTCGCCGTCTGACCAACGGTCGCTTACGCCCTGATTCGGTATGCTAAACGACTGATTCGCTCAGGTCACGAAAAATCGTCGGAATTGCGCCCATATTGTAACGCATACAGGGGATTCTGCAAGATTTTGCCGAACCTCCCACAGCTAGTCTACCAGTTCTCTTTGAACCACCGCATAGCGCGTTTCAGGGGCTGTCTGCCCTGCCCCGCCATGGGTAGGTTAAAGTCCCAACATTCGTCCTGCGGATGGGCTGCATGCAGCGCCAGACCGACGCTCGCCGCAAAGGCGGGGCCGGTTGCAGCCTGTGGAAGCCCTTGTATCCGCAACGGTTTTCCAAGCCGAACCTGCTGACCGAGAATCCGGCTCGCAAGTCCTTCGAGACCCGGAATTTGGCTGCCTCCGCCCGTCAATACAATGCGCTGGCTTGGCAGGTGGTCAAAACCGGCAGCATCCAGCCGAGCACGGACCTCTTCCAAAATCTCTTCAACGCGAGGGCGCATCACCCCGATCAGTTCGGACCGGCTGATCCGGCGGCGGTCGTGATCGAAATCACCTGTATCGCCGCCTATCTCGATCATATCGCGGTCATCCATCCCCGTGGCGACAACGCCACCGTGGAAGGTCTTGATCCGCTCGGCCGTGGGGGTCGCCACTTGCAAGCCCTGACTGATGTCAGAGGTCACAAGATCACCACCCATACGCACGGAATCTGCAAAAATCATGTGCTTTTTCAAAAAGATGGAAACGCTGGTCGCGCCACCGCCAAAGTCGACACACGCGCCGCCCAACTCTTGCTCATCCTCAACCAGAGCCGACACACCGGCCACATAGGAGGAGGATGCAAAACCGGCCAGTTCCAGATCGCAGCGTTTGATACATTTCAGCAGGTTCTCGATCGCGCCGGTATCAATGGTCAGCAGGTGCATATCCACAGACAGACGGTTGCCAATCTGGCCGCGCGGGTCGGACAGGCCGGAACGGTGATCGAGCGCAAAGTTCACCGGCATAGCGTGGATCGCTTCACGGCCCATGCCATAATCCGGCACATCGCATTCCGCCAGTACCCGCCCGATGTCATAATCCATCACCGAGCCGTTTTCCAGTTGCACCGCCCCTGTCACCCCGTAAGAGCGCGGCTCTGCGCCGGACATGCAGGCAATGACGTGATCAACACGGGTGTTCGCCATCTTCTGCGCCGCCTGAACCGCGGTACGGATCGCCCGCTCGGTCTCTTCCATCGTGCTGACTTCGCCAAAGCGAACGCCGCGGGAACGGGTGGTGGCCACGCCAATCACGCGGAACGCCCCGTGATTGGCCATCGCCGTCATGCCCTCTTGCGCATTCATCTGCACCGAAGGATCGAATTGCAGGATCATACATGCAATTTTCGATGTCCCCACATCCAGAATGGCCACCACGCCCCGTTGCAGGGCCGCGCGGCGGCGTTGTCTCATAGCGCGTTGTGTTTCGTATAGTTGTGTCATCAGGTTTCACTTTCCCCATCGGCTATGGCCCGCAGCCGGTGCAGTTCTTCGACCGCTGCTGCAGTTAAACGAAGGACCGGACGGCGCCCGTCCCTCATGTCTACGACCGTTACATCCCGCCCAAGCAGGTCACGGGCCCGTTGCAGGGCAACAACCCGCTCCAAGGCGGCAACCGGACGGTTGACCGGCAGCTGGATAATCTGACCACGGTCCAGCATCACATCCCAGCGGCGCTCCCCGACACGGCGCAAACCGCGAATGCGGTCCGCAAGGGGGCCAGCAGCCGCCAGAAGACGCAAAGCCTGCCCTGCATGGTCCTGCGCACCTTTGCCAAGGATCAACGGCAGTTCAAGATACCCTTCGCGGGTTTCCAGAACACCGGCCCGCGCCCCGAAACTGTCAACCAGTTCAAGATGGTCGGCACCGCGCCAGACCAGAGCAGGAACCCGCTCTACGATTTCTACATCAAGGACACCGCCGCGCAGAAACACATCCGCACTTTTCACGGCATCAATTGCTTCGATTTTCTCTTTCAGCGCTGCGAGATCCAGTTGCAGGGAACTCACCGGAAATACCATCGGAATGGCTTCGCGGACCTGTTTGGATACAACAGCGCTGCCGCCCTGCACCTGCATCAGGTTCACGGCAAATTCGGGACGGTTTTCAATCATGGTGCGTGCGTTGGTCACGCTTTGTGCAAGACGGGCCTGCACTTCCGGATCGGAGAAATGGTTCGCGACCAGTCCAACCACAATCGCAATCGGCAGGCCGGTGCGGATCAGGGACCGGTAAAGCGGTGTCAGCCAGATCCGTTCCAGCCGGTATTTGATGCGGCTCGGGCTTGGGTCGGGCCGCGCGGCGGGCTGGTGCGCAGAGCGTTCGGTCCGGTCCATATAGGAGGGTTGCGTATCGGGATCACGGTAGACCAACCGCTGGCGCGGCATATCTATCGCTGACATGATGCGTCCTCCACCAGCCAGCTCACCAATTTACCAAAGGAAATGCCACATTCCGCGGCCTGCTCGGGCGCAAGGGACGTGGGCGTCATGCCGGGCTGTGTATTGGTTTCCAGCAGGATCAACCCGTCAAGACCGAGGGACTCATCCCAGCGGAAATCCGTCCGGCTCAGCCCGCGACAACCCAAGGCATCATGGGCACGCAATGCGTAATCAAGACAGGCTTCAAAAATCTCGGCAGGTACATTTGCCGGCACCTCGTGACGGGACCCGCCCGGTTTGTATTTGGCGTCGTAATCATACCAGCCGTCGGTCAGGATATCAGTCACGGTCAGCGCCTTGTCCCCCATCACCGCTGTCGTCAGTTCCCGACCCGGAACAAACTTTTCCACCATCAGCACGTCAGGCATGTCATCGCTGATTTGCGCCGGACCATTGGCCGCTTCGTTCACCAGATAGACCCCGACGGAAGACCCTTCGTTGAACGGCTTCACCACATAGGGTGGCGCGATCGGATGGCTTTTCATGACCTCCTCGCGGGAGACAAGACGGTGTTCGGCCACTGGCAATCCGGCGGCAGCGAAAACCTCCTTGGATTTCTCTTTATCCATCGCAAGGGCAGAGGCAAACACGCCGGAATGGGTATAGGGTATCCGCATCCATTCAAGAATGCCCTGAACACAGCCGTCTTCGCCCCAGCGCCCATGAAGCGCATTAAAAACCACATCGGGATTGGTTGCACGCAAATCGGCCATCAAATCCGGACCTGCGTCCAGTTCGGTGACTTCATAACCTTCCGTGCGCAACGCCTTGGCGACTTCGTGACCGGAGGAGAGAGAGACCTCACGTTCAGCCGAAGGGCCGCCTTGTAGAACTGTTACGCGGTGAAATGCCCTGCTCGACATGACCGCCTCGTCTTTTGCCCCGGCCTTTTTCGGCTCTCACGGGCTATGCCTTATTGTGCCGCCGGTTTGCCGACGCGCATGATTTCCCATACTAGGGTTATTCCACTGTTTTCGAAAACCCTTTTTCGCACCAATTCTCCTAAATTTTCCAAATCTGCGGCAGAAGCGCCACCTTTGTTAATCAGAAAGTTGGAATGCATCTCGCTCATCTGTGCTCCGCCGACGCTGGCACCGCGCATTCCCGCGTCATCTATTACCTTCCACGCCTTAAGCTCATGGGTATCGTCGGCCTCTCCCGTGGACGAATAGCCTGCGGGATTGCGGAAGGTCGAACCACAGGAACGCTCCTTGGTGGGCTGGGTCGCTTCGCGCTTGGCAAGGGCCTCTGCCATTTTCGCTTCAATCGCCTCCGGCTCACCTGCACGCCCTTGCAGCACAACAGATGTCAGGATCATCCCCTCGGGCAACGAGGTAGAGCGATAGGCAAACCCCATATCCGCCGGTGTCAGCGTAACCAACTCGCCCGAGCGTGTCAGCGCCTCTGCCTGCACAAAAACATCCGCCAGATAGGTGCCATAGCACCCCGCATTCATCTTTGCCGCGCCGCCAATAGCGCCCGGAATGGTGCGCAGAAAAGCCAGATCAATGCCCGCCTGTGCGGCTTTGCGGGCAACGTGGGCGTCAAGCGCACCGACACCGGCACGGATGCGGTTTCCCTCCAGCACCTCTATCCCGTTGAAACCACGTCCAAAACGCACCACTACCCCGTCCAGACCACCATCGCGGATGATCAGATTGGAACAGACCCCGATTGGAAAGACCGGCACAGACGGATCAAGCGCGGCCAGAAAATCCTGCAAATCCGCCAGATCCGCCGGTTGGTACAAAACTTCCGCAGGGCCACCCACGCGCAGCCAGCTTAATGCATCCATCGGGCGGTTTGGCGTCAGCGTGCCGCGCACCGGCGGCAGGGTCTCAATACTCAGGCTCATTCGGGTTTCTTTCGCCGTCTTCAAGTTTGTGTTCTTCCAGCCAGGTGAACGGCTTTCCGGTGATCCGCGCCCATGTGAACCGCCCTATATAGTATAGCGGCCAGCGCATGATCGAACCGACACCTGCCACAAACATGAACGCGATGAAAGGGTTTCCGGCGATCCACAAGTAGGGGATCAACGGAACAAGAAGCAAAAGCAGCAGGAACGCTCCGGGGGGATGATAGGGCCTGCGGCACAGGGCCACCACGGTTCCCATTCCGACCCAACAGGCGGCAAACACAATGGCCGAATTCAACCCGATATCAAACACGCGCCCCGGCCTTTCCTAATAAAAATCAAACTTCGGTCCCTGAAAATCCTCACCCGTGAACTTGGAGCGGATATAGCGCCCGAGATAAACAATCGGCCAGCGCAACAGCGACCCGACCGCCGCCAGAAACAGAACCGCCAGAAACGGATTTCCTGCGATCCACAGATACGGCATTAACGGCACCAGTAGCAGCATCAGCAAAAAGGCTCCGGGTGGGATGTAGCGGGCTGGCAAAAGGGCTACAACGGTGCCGATCCCGACCCAAGCGGCCGCAAACACAATCGCGGAATGCAGCCCGACCCCGAACACTACCCCAAAGCTTTCGGCAGGTTATTGGCCCAAGCGCTGATCGTTCCCGCCCCGAGGCAGACCAGCAAGTCGCCCTTTTCACAGTTTTCCTGAACAAAGGCCTGCAAAGCGGCCTCATCCGGCACAGCAACCGCCTTGCGATGGCCGTGGGCCGTCAGCCCCGCCACCAGCCCGTCCCGGTCCGCCCCCGCAATCGGGTCTTCTCCGGCTGCGTAAACATCGGAAATGCCGACAACATCCGCGTCGTTGAAACAGGAACAGAAATCCTCAAACAAATCGTTCAGGCGGGAATATCTGTGAGGTTGATGCACCGCCACAACGCGCCCTTTGGTGGCTTGTTTTGCCGCCGACAAAACGGCAGTGATCTCTACCGGATGATGGGCGTAATCGTCGATCACAGTCACACCATTCACCACACCCACGCGGGTAAAGCGGCGGTTGACCCCTTTGAAATTCTTCAACGCCTCGCGGATTTCAGTCCGCTTCAGCCCCAAATGCCGCGCAACCGCAATGGCCGCCAGAGCGTTGGAAACGTTATGGTCGCCGGGCATCGGCAGTACCACATTCTGGATGTGGGTATCCTCGGATTGCAGGTAAACGTCAAAATAGGCCTGACCGTTTTCGTAACGCAGGTTATCAGCCCGCACATCGGCCTGCTTGTTAAACCCGTAGGTCATCACCCGCCGGTCCCCCAGACGTCCGACAAGCGCCTGCACCTCGTGGTGGTCCGTGTTGCAGATCGCCACGCCATAAAAGGGGATATTCGAAACAAATGTATGGAATGCCTCGCGCAGGTTTTCGAAGCTGCCGTAATGCTCCATATGCTCTGGATCGATGTTTGTGACTACGGCAATTGTAGCTGGCAAACGGTTGAAAGTGCCGTCACTTTCATCCGCTTCCACGACCATCCATTCGCCATCACCCATCCGCGCGTTAGAGCCATAGGCATGGATGATTCCGCCGTTGATCACGGTCGGGTCAAGCCCGCCCGCGTCCAGAAGGGTCGCAACCATAGTCGTCGTAGTGGTTTTACCATGTGTGCCCGCAATGGCGACGTTGGATTTCAGGCGCATCAGTTCGGCCAGCATTTCCGCGCGGCGCACAATCGGCAGCCCGCGGGCCCGCGCGCTGTCCAGCTCCGGATTGCCCGGTTTGATGGCGCTTGAAATCACAACAACTTCGGCGTCTTCCAGATTTTCGGCCATCTGCGGAAAAGAAATCCGTGCGCCCATATCTGCCAGCCGGTCTGTAATCTTTGAGGGCCGCAAATCCGATCCCTGCACCGTGTAGCCGTGGTTGATCAGCACTTCGGCAATGCCTGACATCCCGATCCCGCCGATACCGACAAAATGGATCGGCCCCAGCTTGGTTGGCAGTTTGGTTGCTGCGTTCATCTTACTCTCCTGCCAGTTGGGCCACCAGATCGCCAAGCTCTCTGGCGGCATCGGGTTTGCCTTGGGTCAATGCGGCGGCGGCCATTTGCGCAGCCCCCTCCCCGTCCATAAGCACGGTTGCGATATGTTCGGCCAGAACTTCGGCCGAAAGCTGTGATTCCGGTATGACGATCGCAGCCCCTGCGCTGGCCAGTCCTCTGGCATTGGCGCTCTGCTCGTCGCGGATTGCTATGGCTAGCGGGATCAGGATGGAAGGACGCCCGATGATGGAAATATCCGCCACGCTGGAGGCACCCGACCGGCTGATCACCAACTGGCATTCGGACATCCGCGCCGGAATATCGTCAAAGAAAGGGGAAACATCTGCGTCAACGCCTGCTGCGGCATAGGCGGCAACCGTGTCGTCATGATCCTCAGCGCGCGCCTGCTGTGAAACCCGAACACGGCGCTTCAGTTCTTCGGGAAGCAAAGCAACCGCTGCCGGAACAGTTTGGGACAAGATACGGCTGCCCTGACTGCCACCGATGGCCAGCACGGACATGGGCCAGTCCCCCGGCGCGATATAGCCTGCTCCGGCTCGCTCCAGCACAGCGCTACGCACCGGATTGCCGGTGAAGACACCTTCCACACCGTCCGGAAGTTCGGTCGGCCAGGTACCACACGCCACGGTGTTTACCCGTTTGGCGAAGGCCTGATTGACCCGCCCCAGAACGCCGTTCTGTTCGTGAATAAGACGCGGTGTTTTGGTTAACATCGCGGCGATCATCGCCGGCAGGGCCGGATAACCGCCAAAACCCGCGACCACAGCGGGGGGATCTTTCCGCATCCGACGCCACGCAGACAGCGCGCCCCCGGCAATGCGAAACGGCACGCCGAGTTTGGCAGACAATCCGCCCCGCGCGAATGTGCCGGAGTTCACGACCTCGACTTCTACTGCCTCTGGAAAGCCGCCGGTATAGCGCGCGCCCCTTGGGTCAGTGCTCAGCCGGACACGCCAGCCCCGTGACAGCATTTCTTCGGCAAGCGCCTGTGCGGGGAACATATGCCCGCCTGTGCCGCCTGCTGCGATGACCAATAATTTATCTGACATAATACCCCTTATCCGCCCCGGTTCTCATTGCCGAAAACGTCGCTGATATCCCCTTGGGGACGGGTGCGTGTAAAGGCCAAAAGAAAGCCAAGGCCAATTCCCGCCGCCACCAGCGAGGAACCGCCGTAAGACACGAAGGGTAGCGTCATTCCCTTGGCGGGCAACAGCCGAACAGCCACGCCCATATTGATCAGGGCTTGCATTCCGAACAAGGCCGCAAGGCCGGTTCCGGCAAAACGGATAAAGGGATCACGTTCGTGGATCAGACGCAGGAAAGAGCGCACGGTCACAATCATAAACAGGAAGATAATCGCCAGCACAAGGATCAGGCCATATTCCTCAGCCGCAACGGCGATGATAAAATCCGTATGTGCATCCGGCAGGGACCATTTCACACGGCCCTCCCCGACACCAACCCCGAAGAAACCCCCTTCCTGAATGGCATTTGTTGCATAGCCGATCTGGGTGCGCGGATCGATTTCGGGGTTAAGATAACCGTCGATCCGGCGGGCAAAGTGCTCTGAGGAATTATAGGCTATGAACCCTGCCCCTACGACGCCCCCTGCCAGCCCTGCCAGCAACAGCATCGGTGCTCCGGCTACGAAATACATCAACGTCCAGCTTGCAAGGATCAGGCAGGCCTGTCCGAAATCCGGTTGCAGCGCCAAAAGGAAGGCAATCAGTACTGTTACCGCAAAAGACATACGCTTGCCAGGCGGTCCGCCGACCTCAAAGCTCGCAGCCATCAGCCACGCGGAAAACACAACGAAACCGGGCTTCAGGAATTCTGACGGTTGCACGGAAGCAAAACCGAGCGAAATCCAGCGCGTCGCGCCCTTACCGAAGTCCGTACCGATAAATGGCAGGGCGCAGATTGCTATGAGACAGCAAATAAAACCGAACACACCAAGACGGCGCACGTGTTTGGGTGACATCATCGACACAAGGATCATGGTCACCAGCGCGATGGAACCGAAGAACAACTGTTTGTAAACGTAGTAAAACTGTGTCAGCCCGTTGCGTTCCGCCAGTGGCACCGAGGCCGCAAGCCCTAGCAGGATACCGATAAGAAACAGCATCATGATCGCCGAAAGCGCCCATTTATCCACCGTCCGCCACCATTTTGGCAACACGGGTTCACCGGGCTTTGAAGCCACAGTGCCAAACACCATTTCCGTCATCGTAAACGCCTGTCCTTGCCTTTGCTCTGCCACATCCCGCCGCCTCTTGTTCGGGCTGACTGGGACATCTGACAAAGTCTAGTCGTGATAAACGCAAAAAGCTAGGGGTGATTCGGTAGCGAACAAAATCCCGCCCGCAACTGTAGCGTGCATGCGACCGCTGCAGCACGCGCGCAAGAAAAAGGCCGCTGGTGCTTCCACCAACGGCCCTTCGATCCGACAGGATCTTTGCTTAAGCAGCGGCTGCCGCACGGCTGGACAGAACTTCGTCAATGCGGGTCTGCGCCTTCATCTCATCGTCGCCCTCAACCGCAGCAACCTCGCGCGTCAGACGCTCCAGCGCAGCTTCGTAAAGCTGACGCTCGGAATAAGACTGTTCGCGCTGGTCATCGTTGCGGTGCAGGTCGCGCACCACTTCTGCGATCGAAATCAGATCGCCGGAGTTGATCTTTTGTTCGTATTCCTGCGCACGGCGGGACCACATGGCACGTTTCACACGGGCGCGCCCTTTCAGTGTAGTCATGGCCTTGGCCACAACCTCGGGGCTGGACAATCCGCGCATGCCAACAGCCGTAGCCTTGGCTGTAGGAACCCGCAGGGTCATCTTGTCTTTTTCAAAAGCAATCACAAACAGCTCCATATGGGTGCCGGCGATTTCCTGCTCTTCGATATTTACAATTTTGCCCACACCGTGGGAGGGGTAGACGACAAAGTCGTCCGGATTGAAGTCCAAGTTCTTTTTCTTAGCCATATAGTCCATGGTCCTTTTCTAACGGCCCTTACGCCAGCCACCCGATCCGCGAGTGCCAGCATTTAACACAACGAAAGCTGCTGCCTTGGCTGAACGGGTTCGCCAATACATCAGAGTTTCAAAGCGGCAAATGAAACGGGAGCGAGCAGCCTCCGCCGTAAATCGGGCCTATTTCCGGTAATCACCATACCACAAAACGGCCCCCTTTCCTAGAGGCCGCTAAAATCGCAGATAGTCCGGTGGATTATTCGCCTTTACCAGGCTTGGGCGAGAAGTATTTCTCCATCTTGCCCTCTTCCCCGTCGCGTTCCTCGGCTTCCGGCAGCGCGTCGATCTTGGTGATCAGCACCGGCCATTTTTCCGAATACTCGCGGTTGAATTCTACCCATTTTTCCATATCCGGCTCGGTGTCCGGACGGATCGCATCTACAGGGCATTCCGGCTCACATACACCGCAGTCGATGCATTCATCGGGATGAATGACCAGCATGTTTTCACCCTCGTAGAAGCAATCCACGGGGCAGACTTCCACGCAATCGGTGTGTTTGCAGGCGATGCAGTTTTCGATAACCACATAAGTCATTAGTATACTCTCAAACTTTCGGCGTTACTCGCGTTATAGGCTTGTTTTACAGTCGCGGCCAGAGCGAATTTTCTCCCACCAAATCACGGTTTCGCAGGCCAAAAGCACCGATCAGAGCGACCTAGACAGCACTGTTGTCCTTGAACCGGTCCATCGCGGCCCGTTCCTGCCGGTTGGGACGCCCGCTGCGTTCGGCTTCGGGATTCGGCGGATGGTAGGGTTTGTCCTTTTTCTGCGGGGGCGACAGGTCGGAATAAAGCGCTTGCGCTTCGGGTGCGGGCCCACGCCGCTCTCCGATCGCGACAACCTCTATCACCCGCACGTGATCCCCTTGCGGAAAGGTCAGCACGTCACCGGCACCGATGCCAAAACTGCCCTTGGAAACCCTTTCGGAGTTCACCCGCATATGTCCGCCCGCAACCAGTTTGGCGCTGAGGCTGCGCGATTTGAAAAACCGCGCAAACCACAGCCACTTGTCGATCCGGATTGTCGGGCGGGCCGCGTTCAACTGTACCTGCTCAGGATTTGTTCTTGAGCGCCATCAGGGCCGCAAACGGATTGTCAGGGTCAATCGGCTTGTCCCTGTTCGGGGCCGGCTTGCCGCCACGCGGCTTGCCTTTATGCTCCGGCTTCTTGCCGTTGCCACGGGGCTGGCCCTTTCCCTGCCCCTTGCCCTTAGGCCCTGCGTTGCGCGCACGTCCCTGTTCGGCAGGGCGTTTCTTGGGCACCCACCGGAAGGTGTAGAAGACTTCCATCTCGGCGCCATCCGCATCGGCTTCGCCTTGAGCAACTGTCTCTGCGGGTGCAACCTCGGCTGCCTCTTCCGGGGCGACATCCGTCGCTGTCGCCTCGGCAACCTCTGTTGGTGCGGTTACTTGCGTCCCTTCCGAAGGCGCAGCTTCGGCAGGCTTCACCTTGGCCCGCTCGCCCCGCTCTCCGGCATAACCGAGACCACCCATCAGATCCGCGAACTGTTCCAGTGTCATACCGGTGATGGACAACATATCCGCCGTCGCCTCGAACCCGCCGCGGGTGTCCACGCCACGCAGCATATCCGCAAGTCGTTCCAGCATATCGATACGAATCGCGCGTTCGCCCGCAAGACGATAGCCCGCACGGGGGTAATAGCCCTTCGGCGCATCAGGTACGGCCGGAATTGTCACCAGACCGGGGGGCGGTGCTTCCGGGAATTCGGAGAGGCCTTCCTGCAAGGACCACAACACAAGACGCAGACGGGTCGGCGCAGGTTTAAGCATCAGGTGCTGGAAAATGGTGAACTGGCCGAAACGGATACCGTGTTTACGAAGCAGGCCCCGAGCGTCCTGATCCAGTGCCTTCACATCGTCTGCAATCACCGAACGGGGAATAACCCCGAGCGATTCCACCAGACGGAAGGCCACACCACGGGCCAGTCCGGTAACAGTTTCGTCGTTCTTCAGCGCAATCAGCGGCTCGAAAACCGCTTCGATCTTGCGGTTGATAAAATGGCTCAACCGGCGGCGCAGCTTTTCTGCAACCTCCGCTCCGGCTTCATCATCGACAAAAGGTTCCACAATCGGGGACAGCGCATCGGCACCGGCAACCAGTTTGCCTACGGCATACTCGCCCCACATCAGCCCGCCTTGCTCTGTGAAGTCGAACTCGGTGTCCGGCGCATTATAGAACCGGTCAGACATCAGCTTGAATTGTGGCTGCAATGCCTGCAATGCCGCAGAGCGCAGTGTTTTTGCCTCTTCACCGGTTGCTTTGGGGTCCAGTTGAAACCTGAACCCTGTCAATTTACCGGCAAACTGCCCCTCTACGGTCACTTCACCCTTGTCGTTCACTTCAGCCACAAGGCTCTCCTTCTGCTTCAACCGCCGCATCAAAACGCTGGTGCGCCGGTCGACAAATCTCTGTGTTAACGCGCCGTGCAGCGCATCTGATAGGCGATCTTCTACTGCACGGGTTTCCCCGCGCCAATAGTTTTCATCCTGAACCCAGCCCTTTCGTTGGGCTACATAGGTCCATGTGCGGATATATGCCAGTCTTTTGGACAAGGCATCTATGTCTCCGGCGGGCTTGTCGATCCGTGCCACGCGGTCCTGCAACCACCCCTGGCTGATCTGTCCGTCCTGATGCAGGAACTCGAAAATCCGCTGCACAATGGCGTTGTGCTCGTTGAAAGAGACCTGCCTGAAATCCGGTATCTGACAAACGTCCCACAACAGGCGCACCGCCGCTGGGGTACGCGCCCGTGCGGCAACTTCCGGTATCTGGCTCAGTGCCTGCAAGGTGCGGTGGTCGTCCGCGTCCCGCGTACGGGCCAGTTGCATTTCGCCTGACGGGGCCGACAACGAGTTCAACAAAGCGTCCAGTGTGCCGAATTCCAGCCGGTTATTGCGCCATTGCAGCTTTTTGATCGGAGTAAAGCGATGGTTTTCAATCGCCTCGACCACTTCGGGATCAAGCGGCGGCGCCTCTCCCGTCACACCGAAAGTCCCGTTATTGGTGTGGCGCCCTGCCCGACCGGCAATCTGGCTCAACTCGTTCGGCATCAGGTGCCGCATCTTGCGGCCGTCGAATTTGGTCAGACTGGAAAAAGCCACATGGTTCACATCCAGATTGAGCCCCATCCCAATGGCATCGGTCGCCACCAGATATTCCACATCACCGTTTTGGTACATCTCTACTTGCGCATTTCTCGTGCGCGGTGAAAGCGCCCCCATAACGACCGCTGCTCCACCCTTCTGGCGGCGCAGCAATTCGGCTATGGCATAGACATTTTCAACCGAAAACCCGACAATCGCAGAGCGGGCGGGCATCCGGCTTGTCTTTTTCGGACCTGTATAGCTGAGTTGCGAGAATCTCTCGCGGCGCATGAACTCTGCTTTCGGCACCAGTTGCGCAATCACACCGCGCATGGTTTCAGCCCCCAGAAACAATGTCTCATGGGTGCCCCGCATGTGCAGCAGGCGGTCTGTAAACACATGCCCCCGCTCCGGATCAGCGCAGAGCTGGACCTCGTCGATGGCGACAAAATCCGCACCGATCCCTTGCGGCATCGCCTCGACAGTACACACCCAATAGGCCGCGCGGGGCGGCACGATCCGCTCCTCGCCCGTCACCAGCGCCACCACCGACGGGCCGCGCAGCGCGACGATCTTGTCGTAAACCTCCCGCGCCAGCAGACGCAAAGGCAGGCCGATCACGCCGGTTCGATGCGCCAGCATACGCTCGATCGCGTAATGGGTTTTTCCGGTATTGGTCGGCCCCAGAACCGCACAGATGCGCGCAGGCAAATTAGACATAATATACGGCTTCCAGATTCTCGAGGGTCACATCTACACTGAAACGAAGGCCGGCCTCAACCACAGACCGGAACAGGCTTCAATGTTCCCCAAATACTCCCGTTGCTGCGGCAGCAACAGGGACTGCGGCAATCGGCCTAGAGGGCGACGCCTTCCAGATCGGCACCCAACCGTTCTATGGCCGGTTCCACCTCGGGGCGGTTGGGGTGGATTTCGCGCACCTGTTTATAAATCTCGAGCGCATCTTTCTTGCGGTCCAGCCGCTCAAGAATGAGAGCCAACCCCATCAACGCACGGAAATGGCGGGGTTCCAGCAAAAGGGTCTGGCGGATATCCACCATCGACAGACCGTAGCGTTCTTTGGCAAACCACGCGGTGGCCCGCGCATTCCAGCCTTCGGCAAATTCCGGCGCATGGTCGATCAGCGCCGAGAAATGCATGATCGCCACATCAAAGTTTCCTTCGCGTAATTCGTCGCGGCCCCGCTCCAGCAGAAGGTCCATAGCCGCAGAACCGGATTTCGACAATTCCTGAAAGATCTGTTTTTCGATGCCTTCCCACTGGTCCGGTTCGGCGGTCTTCAGCTCCTGAAACAGCTGGTCCAAAGTTTCGGTTTGCCCTAACGCAGAAGTTGCGGCAAATTGCATCCCGAAGATGATCGAGATTGATGAGATTAACGCCACGGCACGGTTTGCAGTTTTCATAAAGAGTCACCATGTTTGGTTCTGCATATCAAATTAGGTCAAAACCAGAAAATTGAAACCCGAAAGGATCAAACATGAGTGATGTAATCAACCAGGCGGTCGAAGCGCTGAACGCGAAACTCGGCGGTGGCGGCTTTGACGGCTCTGTCAAAGTTGAAATCACCGGCGAAGGCTCGCTGGTTGTGGACTCTGACGGCGCACGCGCCGGTGACGAGGAAACAGATTGCACCCTGACCGCAGACGCCGAGACTTTCGTTGGCATGATGGACGGCGATGTGAACCCGACCTCCGCTTTCATGACCGGCAAACTGGCTGTGGATGGCGACATGGGCGTTGCCATGAAACTGGGCACATTGCTGGCCTGATCCAGAAGGGCTACGCCCCGCCCTTTGATAAACATACCGGCAGCGAGGAGTTTCGGTGCCGGACCCCGCCAATTCAGGCCCGAAGAGGAAGGCGCACCGATGGAAGCCGCACCGTTGCACACCGATCTGGAGCGTATGCCCGAAGGCGGAAAAGCCTACTGGCGAAAGTGCGCAGACGGAACCCGCATCCGCGTTGCGGTCTGGCAGGGAAGCGGCGAAAAGACGGTACTGGTCTTTCCCGGTCGCACCGAATTTATCGAAAAATACGGCGATGTGACGGACCGTCTGCTGGATCGCGGCTATAGTGTGGCTGTGGTGGACTGGCGCGGACAGGGTCTGTCGGACCGACATCCCGTGCATCCGCCGATGGGCTGGGTGAAAGAGTTCAGCGATTACCAGCTGGATGTGGCCGAAGTACTGGCTTTGGTCCGCGATACCGGCCTACCCGACCCTTACGCAATGATTGCCCATTCCATGGGCGGGGCCATCGGCCTGCGCGCCCTGCTGGACGGTTTGCCCGTCGAGAAAGCGATTTTCAGCGCTCCCATGTGGGACATCTACGTCGCCTCCCATATGCGGGTGCCTGCATGGATCGTTTCGACGTTCGGGCCCGGTATCGGGCTGGGCCAACGGTTCGTTCCAACTGGCGGGCCGTCGAATTATGTTCAGGAACAACCCTTTGAAGGCAACACCCTGACCAACGACAAAGACAGCTACGCTGTTATGCAGAGCCATATCAAGCAACATCCGGAAATGGGGCTGGGCGGCCCGTCTGTCCACTGGCTGAACCGCGCCAAACGGGAAACCCGTGCGCTGCAGGCCGCTGCACCTCCGCCGCAGGACTGTTTGTGTTTTCTCGGTTCCAGGGAAGCGATCGTCTCCAAGGATGCGATCAGGCGTATTATGGGCAAGTGGACCAATGGCAATCTGGTTGAACTGGAAGGTGCCCAACACGAGGTTCTGATGGAAGAACCCCATATAATAAAGCAGGTCTGGCTGGAAATTGACGCCCATCTGGACGAATAACCCTTTCCAAGACGCCTGATTCCCACTACAGCGGCGTCTTGAACTTTGCTGATCCAAGGAGCGATCTGTTATGCCTACTCTGAAACCCGGCGATTTGGCCGCACTTATTTCCGGCTCCCCCCGTATGGCGGTTGAAGCTGTGGACGGGGATGCCGTCTCTCTCGTCTGGTGCAACGAAGGCGTGATCCATCGCGATACCTTTGACAACATCCTGCTGAAAAAATGGGAATCCCGCGAAGGTGACGACCGTGGCGGAAAACGTCCTTTCGACAAAGGCGGTCGCGGTGGTGATCGTGGTGGCGATAGAGGCGGTGATCGCGGCGGTGACCGTGGTGGTGATCGTGGTAAAACCGGCTGGCACGGCAAACCACGTGAAAAATCCCACTTCCGTAAAGACTGAGACTTCAGTTCTTCGTTTGGGGCGCTGTAAAAGATTCACAGCCTCCGGCGGGGATATTTTACGCCAGAAGAAAGCCGGACTGTATTGGGTCCGGCTTTTTGCATTTCAGAGTTCAGGAAGACCTGTTTTGTTCACACGGTGAAACAGGTGGGTGAAGGTTGCAACGCCCAACACCGGAATGACCAGATTTAAAACAGGCACCGTCAAAGGAATTGCCATCAGTGCGCCTGCAAGCCAGATTTGCCCGCGATGACGGGCACGAAGCTGCTTGGCCCCTGCCCGTCCCAGCCGCCGCATTGCAACCATCTGAAAATATTCACGCCCCAGCATCACGCCGTTCACAGCCCAGAACACCAGCGGAGCGGCCAGTGTGGACAGCAGGTAGATGACGAGGGCCAGCAGGTTCACAACCACCAACAACCCGAAAAAGCCAAGCGCATCAATCAGGGTTTCTGAAAAGGAGACCGAACTGGCCGGTTCCAGTGCAGGGAAATGTTTTGCCTCTACCGCATCGACCACCTGATCAAGGAAAAAACCGGTAAACAAAGACGCCACCGGCACCATAAGGATAACTGACAGGCCGATCATCGCCACCAGTACAAAACCGGACAGAAGGGTAGACAGCCAACCGATTTCACCGAACCACGGCAGACTGACGCTGTCGGGCAGCAGGAATTGCACCCCTGCCGTTACTCCGGCAAGCAACAGAACCGTCAGTCCGATCCCGCGCAGCAGGACGCTTCGGAACTTCGGATCTCCGATCTGGCCGAGCGCTTTGGCAAAATCGTCAAAAATCATGTCTCTACCCAAGTTGTAATAGCGTCCAGATCCGGGCGTTTGCGGTCCGTCGGTTCCGATTTCGGTGTTCCGACAAAGATGAACCCCGCGACATATTCTCCGGTCTTCAACCCCATGTTGGCCTGAAGAAACGGATGATCGAAGGCGGCCCAGCCGGTGATCCAGTTCGCGCCCCATCCGCTGGCAAGGGCCGCGTTCAGCACGCTCAGGCAGCAGGCGCCTACGGCAAGGGTTTGTTCCACCTCGGGGATCGCCTCATTCGGTTTCAGGCTCGCTACCACGGCAATACCTAGCGGCGCGTTGGAGAAATTGAAAACCGCCTTTTCGATCTTGTCCTGCGGCAGGCCGATGCTTTCGCCGTATCCCTGCACCGCGGTTCCAAGACGGTTCAGTGCGGCATCCTGCAAGACCACAAAACGGAACGGTTCCAGCATCTTGTGATCCGGCACACGGGCACCTGCGGTCAGGATTGTTTCGATTTCCGCGCGATCCGGCACCGGATGGGTCAGTGTCTTGTGGGAGGTCGAGCGGCGCGTCAGCATGAATTCCAGCGCTTGCGCATTCTTCTTGGGCATTATGGCTCCAGTGTTGGATCGGAGGCGACACGCACGAGCGCGGTGAGATTGTCGAGCGAGTCGATCTGTCGCCCCTCAGTGGTAAAGTTGGACGGGTCAAGCCATGCCTGAAACGCCGCTTCCAGTGCAGGCCATTCCTTGTCAATCGCAGCAAACCAAGCGGTGTCACGGTTGCGGCCCTTGTACATTGTGGCCTGACGGAACACGCCTTCATAGGAAAAGCCGAGCCGCTGGGCCGCGCGCCGCGATCCTGCATTGAGGGCATCGCATTTCCATTCGTAGCGGCGATAACCGGCTTCAAAGGCCCACTTCATCATCAGATACATCGCTTCGGTCGCAGCGCGGGTCCGTTGCAGGGCCGGTGCGAAATTGATGTGGCCGACTTCGATTGAACCGGCGTCGGGATCAATCCGCAGGTAAGAGGCCACTCCACAAAAGCGGCCCAGTTCCTTGTTCTTGATCGCATAGAAGAAAGGATCATCCTTCTGCGCCATGTCGCGCAGCCATTTATGATAGGTGGCCTGCGCATGATAAGGACCGTAGGGCAGATAGTCCCAAATACCTTCCGAGGCATCCTCGGAATTGGCCTTGAACAGATCACCGCTATGGGCTTCGGCATTGATACGTTCCAGACGGGCGTAGCGCCCTTCCATTGCGCTATCCTGCGGACGGGGTGGCGCAACCCAGTCCTTCACTTCAAAACCCACAGGTTTGCCCATTCCCTGTCACCTTTTCTTAAGTAATTCCTGACAATTCACATAAACATGCCTGCGCAAATGTCCATAAGCAGGGCGCATTTGATGGTCAGCGCAGAAAACCGGGATTGGTGGCCATGTCTACGCCGGGGAATACCGTGTTTTCGATCTGTCCTACAGACAGGCCAAACAGATCATGGGCAGCCCAGCCGGCATAGCGGCGCAGGTCGGCGGTGGGCATCAGGTCGCGCCGCTCGTAAAGGGCGGCTTCTTCCAGTCCGGGCCAGTCGCCATAGACCTTGCGCCCCTTGATCGCACCACCAGCCATAATCATCGCCCCGCCCGTGCCGTGATCCGTCCCGCCAGACCCGTTTTCGCGCACGGTGCGTCCGAATTCCGTCATGCACAAGACGCAGGTTTTGTCCCAGACCGGTCCGAGCTGTTGGTGCAGGGTCAGCAAAGCAGCCTGCAATTCCTTGGACGCATTCCGGATCGCGCGATCCTGCCGCAGATGGGTATCCCAGCCACCGATAGAGAAGGTGGCAAATCGCGTATCTTCCTTCAACCGCTCTGCTGCGAAGGCGGCCAGGCCGCTGGCCTGCTGCGCTTCCTGCGAGGATCTCATGCTCTTGAGCATTTCCGCCATCATCTCGGCGTCTTCCTCATCGCCGTCGCCCTGCATCTGCTCCATCGAAAGTTGCGCGGCAAGCGTCAGCGCCGTCTGGCCTGCCTGCGCAAACAACGGGTCTTTGGCATAGATTGCATCCAGCAGCATCTGTCCGTGGGGGGACATATCCACCCGGCTTTCCGGCGCCCAGCTTGTCACCGGAAAATCGCCCCGCAGGATCAGCATGCTTTCGCGCCCGACACTAAAGGCACTGTCCTGTTCTGCACCGGGGATGAGCGAGAGCATCCGGTTGATCCAGCCACTGTCCCGCACATTGCCCCCTTCTTCGGCCAGTCCGGCCTCCAGCAGGTCCTGCCCGTCGAAATGGCTGCGTTTGTCTCGGTACGGCGTGGACACCGCCTGCACAAACCCCAACTCCCCTGCCTTCCACAAAGGCATCAGATCGGCGAGGTTCTCGTTCAGTGCAAAAAACCCGTCCAGATCGCGGAAGTCCCGCTTCGAGAGCCCGGGGCGGTACTGTTTAAACACGGGTTCCCCGAGCGGCGCGCAGATATCCAGTCCGTCCATCGCACCGCGCAGCACGATCACAACCAGCCGGTTGTCCGACGGGATGGAGGCAAAGGTCACAGGGGTGACAAAGGGGCTTGCCGCAGCAGAGCACCCGATGGCGAGGCTTTGTGCCAGAAACTTGCGTCGTGAAGCATCCATCGGCCTATCTCCTGTTAAATTCGGGTGAGGCCAGAACCAAAGTCAGCCCTTCTACCCGCCGTTCCGCACCGGACACGGCAAATTTTAAAGTTCCGCCGGACAGTTCCCGCAAGGCCGTGTCAATAAAGACGCGCGGATCCAGATCCTGCCCCCATTGCGTTGTCGTGGACAAAGCCCATTGCAGCCGCCCCGCCAGACCCTGGGGTGTTATCCAGGCTTCGGCCTCTTCCGGCCAGCCGTTGGGACCGGGCGCCTTGCGCAGGGGTTGGCCCATAAACTGCATCGGCAGGATCAGCTGTTTGTTGACCTGCCCGTTTGAAGGTTTCTTGTAATCCTGGGGTGTGACGCCCAGCGCACGATAGCTCGACACCATGAAATCGAAAGGTTGTTTGGTTTTCTGGCCCAAGGGTTCCCATGCAGAGGGATGGTCAAGCATGGCGCCGTAAACGCTGGGCAGATCACCGTCGGTTTGCAGGAAAGCCTGTTCCATATGGTCAGTGAGAGATTGCTCTGGCGTGTCAGAGATGAAATGAACCGCAAGCTTGCGGGCGATATGACGGGCCGTGTCCGGATGGCGTGCCACATCACGCAGGAATGCTTCAATATGGCTGCGCTGCGCAGGATCACCGCCATAGGTTTTGCCAAGTACGGTTTCCGCCCCCGGCTCTGCCTTGCGTTTATTAAACTTGGCGCCGTCCTTGTCGAAATCCAGTCCCGTTAACAGTTCGGCCAGCTGGCGCACATCGCTTTGGGTATAGGAACCGCCGACGCCCATTGTGTGCAGTTCCAGCACCTCTCGGGCAAGGTTTTCGTTCAACCCCTGTTTCTTGCGTTTTCCCACAGGGGAGTTCGGACCGGTAGAGCGCACCTGATCAAGATAGATCAGCATCGACGGATGCGTCACGGCAGAAACCAGAAGATCACCGAAGCTTCCGGTAATATGGGGGCGCAAAGCTTCTTCAATGTAATTCCCCCAAAGCGCATTGCCTGCACGCCCCTTTGGGATCACTGTAAAGTGGTCCATCCAGAAAAAAGCGATCCTCTCGCGAAAGCCCTGTCCGTCCATCATGGCCCGCTGGAACAGATGACGGGTGTCGTCACCGCGCATACGGTTGCGCAGGCGCGTGGCCTTCTTCAACGCGTCCTTAACGGTTTCATCACCCTTTTTCATCTTGTTGCGCAGTTGCTGATAATCCCGCTGGATCGCCAACCGCTCTTCCAGCATCGGTCCGGCAAACTGTGCCACGCCGTGATCAGGACCGCGCAGTTGCGCCAGCAGGTCGTCAATATCGCGGATGTCGCGATCTGTCGGGGAAAACCCGTAGCCAAAGCGAAACGCCGACTTGGTTGCAAAGCTCTGTTCCATCTGAGACCTGTATCCTTACCCTGCACAGCGCCTGACTGTGCGCCCTGTGCCTGTCTGATATCTATGCTTATAATCCGGATATACAAACCTTTGATATAAATTCTCTGCCGCTCTGGTTTTTGCGCGAAAACCGACGCATGGTGCCCGAAAATGACTCAAGGATACCCGATGGAACTGTTCTATGCCCCCGGCACTGTTGCCCTTGCCAGCCTGATTGCCCTGCATGAAGTCGAGCTGCCCTTCACCGCGACACTGGTTGATTTCGGATCAACCCAGCAGCAATCGAAAGAGTATCTGCAAACCAACCCCAAGGGGCGCGTGCCTGCGCTGGTTTGCGATCAGGGCATCCTGAGCGAGACGCCCGCAATACTGGCTTACATCGCAGCTTTGGTGCCAGAGCGCGAGCTTGCGCCGCGCGACCCTTTTGCCTTTGCCAAATGGCAGGAATTCAACAGCTATCTGGCCTCCACCGTGCATGTAAACCATGCTCATCGCAAGCGTGGGCATCGCTGGGCGAAGCAACCTACCAGCCTTGAAGATATGGCTTCACAGGTCAAAACCACGATGTTTGAGAGTTTTGCCCTGATACAGGAGCATTACCTGAAGGGGCCTTGGGTGATGGGCGAGCAATATACGCTAGCGGACGGTTACCTGTTTAAAGCTGCAAGCTGGCTGGAAGGCGACGGGGTGGATATTGCCACCCTGCCCCGTATTGCCGCCCATTTCGAGGCAATGAAACAGCGCCCTGCCGTGCAAGCGGCGCTGTCGTATTAGCGTAAGCCCGTTAGACCGGACTAGCGCAGGGCGATCCCGTTCTGCGCCAGCCACATCCGCCAGAGCGCGGGCGTGCCATCAAACACGTTAAGGTCAATATCACCGGGTGAGCCGGGAACACGACCTGTGCCGCTGTATTGCCAGAACACCCAGCGTTCGCCCGGATAGACGTTAGACGGGTGATCCGCGACCGAACGCAGCCAGTAAGGATAGCCGTTCAACCGCCCCAGATCGTTTTCCTTGTAGAAATCCGGCGTGGTGTAGATCACCGGACGCTTGCCGTAATGGGCCTCTACGATCCGCAAAAAGGTACGCATGTCATTGCGCACGGTTTCCCCGTCAGGGCGCAGGCGGCAGGTGCGCGACTGGTGGTTCCATTCAATATCCAGAACCGGCGGCAGCGCGGCCGGATCTTTGGGCACGTGCTGGATAAACCAACGGGCCTGTTCTTCGGGTGTACGGCAGAAATAGTAGAAGTGATAGGCGCCGCGCGGAATGCCCACCCGCTCTGCCTCCCGCCAGTGATTGTAGAACTGGGGATCGGTGTGATCGCCTCCTTCGGTCGCTTTGATAAACCCGAAGGAAATATGATTGGCTCGCAACTGGTCCCAATCTAGCCCGACCTGATAGCGCGAGACATCCACACCGTGCACCGGATAGTGCCACGGTTTGGAGCCTGTCCATTCCACCGGATCGCTGTCGGCAAATTTCGGGTTGCCGGAAACCATCTCTGGTGGCGGTTGAACTTTGGTTGTTTTCGGAACCTGTTGTTGGCGGTTGTTCCCGCAACTGACCAGTCCGATGACCATTAATAGAATTAAAAAATACCGCACGCTGCCCCCTACGTTTCCGGCTGGAATTATTTTGCCTGTTTTTCTTTTTCAATCTAACGCATCCCACGCAAAGACCACATGAAAAATCCGCTCGAATTGCAGCATCGGCAAAAATCCCCCATAGGGTTGCTACGGCTCGTCCGGAGCGGGTTTGGGCGGACCTGAAGGTTTGTCGATTGCGTCCTGCGCTGCACCGGCCACAGCCTTTTGCGTATCAGGATCAAGCTGATCGCCCCCTGCGATTTCGACCTTCACGTTGCGCTCTGCCATGCGGATGCCGTTGGCTTCGAAGATGTCGCGCACTTTCTGGTAGGCATCACGGCGCACAAGCCACTGTTCGCCCGGTTTGGTCATGAACTTCACGCCCACCACCATGTTGAACTCCTCCATGCGGCGCACGCCCTGGGATTTCAGCGTGGACAGGATGCTCGGTCCGTAGTGTTCGTTTGCCTTTAACTCCGCACCCACTTTCTTGATTAGTTTCTTGACCAGCATCAGGTCGGTATCAAACGGCACGCGGAACTCCAGCTTCATGATCACCCAGTCGCGGGAATGGTTGGTCAGGGACTTCAACTCTCCGTAGGGAACCGTGTGGACCTTGCCGCGGTGGTGACGAATGCGCATGGAACGGATCGAAATACTTTCGACCGTTCCGACCAGATCCCCCACCTCGATGTATTCTCCCAAACGGAAGGCATCGTCGATTAGGAAGAAAATTCCCGCCACAATGTCACGCACCAGAGATTGCGTGCCAAAGCCGATGGCGATGCCAAGGATACCCGCCCCGGCCAAAAGCGGTGCAATATTCACGCCAAGCGCTGTCAGAACGCTGAGACCCACCATCGCCAACAGCGTGACCATAAGCATCGTGCGCAGCAATGGCAGAAGCGTAATCATCCGCGCCTCTGGTCCAGGGGCCTGACCGTCTACCGGAGGCTCGTAATCCGCTATGCGCTTGTCGATAACGGTTTTCGCCCAGGTCCAGACAAGATCTGCAAAGAGCAAGGCTACGAAACTGTCCACCAGCACTTCAAGCGCGCGCCCCGCCATACTCCGATCCTCAGACAGGGACAGTATGTTTACCCCCCATACAGATGCCAGCGCCAATACCGCTGCAATCAGCAACACAAAACGGGCAGCCCGCTTCACAATAGGCCGTGTGGTTGCATAAGGGTCGTGGAACTCGGGAACAGCGGGTGGTTCTACGACCAGCGCTGACTCTTCCGTTTCGGCCTCCTGCGCTGCCTCCGCTTGTCGTGCTGCTTCCGCTGCCTCAAATGCGGCAAGTTCTGCAGCCGCTTCGGCCTCGTGTTCTTCGTGCAATGCTGCGGTGGATTGATCGAAAAAATGGTCGATCCATGCCGCGAGCAATCTTAGCCCCGGAACCAGCAGACCGACGATCACCAAACTCCACATCAGCGAAAAGGCCCCGACCAGCCAGCACCCGAATACGGCACCGACCCAAACCAATGCGTAGTTGCGCCAGAAACGGGTTACAGCGGGATCGCAGGGTGACTCGGTCAGACGGGGCACACGGCGGAACCCGACCCAGATGCAGCCCCATGTTACCAGTAAAACCAACCCCGCCAGCATGACGCTCTGGGCCAACACCACTGCTTGTAAATCTGCGGCCATATCCTGAAACGCTGACATCCGCGCCAACACAAAAGACAGCACAACGGCGAGTCCGACCGACACCGACAGCACACAAAGTAACCTGTGCAGATGTTTCGCAACGGGTGTGCCATAAGGCACCAACCGCAGTTCCGGAGCAAAAGGCGCCTGAACGAACAGGGACAGAGTTAAAACCGCCCTGACAACCAGCACAAGTGTCAGGAAGTCCAGCACAACGGATTGCACCAGTGGAGGCCAGTCGAACATCTCGAACGTACCGATACTTCCGATGGCAAAGACCAGCAGCCCGCCGGATATGATCGCTGCCCGCGACGCTGCTCCGGCAAGTTTTTGCAACGGGGCTTCTTTCGGGGCGAGTTCGATACGCAGCAAAACCATATTGAGATAACGCCGGTAAAGCCACTCCAGCCCGAAACCGATCACAAGAAAGGTCAATAAATAGGTCAGCGACCGAACTTTTTGCGCCGGTGAAAGCTGACTTTCCCAATGGGCGCCAAGCACCTCAGGGATGCGCGGGATAATTTGCCATGCAAGCCCCAGCGCCTGTACCCGATCCCCGAAAGCCGCCAGCCGTGTTTCAACATTCTGGCGAAAGCTCTGCTTGGCGGCATTTGCGACCGCCTCTTCTGAAGGGCTGGCAGCCTCCTGCAACCAGTTTTGTATCTGTGGATCAGCCAGCAGACGCATCAATTCCCTGATGTCATTCGGAGAGGCTTCGGCCACCTCGGTCGGGGTCTCGGCGGTTTGGGGCACGGGCATCATTTGCGCAATCGCAGGCGCAACAAACAGTCCGGCACACACAGCCAGACACAGCAGCAGACGACGTATTCCAGCCGCCAGCAGGATCATGAAGTTTCTCCCGCTGCCAGCCCGCCTTTGGCACGGGTTTCGGAATAATCGAGATCGGAATAATCCGGCTGTACCACCCGCTCCACTTCGAGATAACCGTCTTGAGGTAGAAGCTGACAAGCCAGCCGCTCGGTCGGGCCAGCGTTCCAGTGGTCCAGTACTTTCTGCTCTCGTGCGTCAGGGGGCGGCAACTTGTCTGCCCCGTTCAGCACGCGCACACGGCAGGTGCCACAGCGCCCCCGTCCACGGCAGACATTCGCGTGGGGTATATCGTTCAGGCGTGCCATCTCCAAAAGGGTCAGGCCCGATTGCCCCGCAAAAGCAGCATTGCGACGCCCCAGATAGTTCACCTGCACCTGACCGTTCTTTTGCGCAGCAATCCGCACCGCCCGCGCCGCAAATGCCAGCGCCACAAGAACCAGAGACACCTGCCCTGTCACCCACCCGTTCCGCTTGGCGGCAGCTATAATCTCGTTGGCCAACTCCGGTGACACATTTTGCCCGGCGGCATTAGGATCGTCAGCCATCACATAGCCGGTGCCACCATCCGCCAGCGGAATCACCTGCCGTCCGGCTTCGACATAACCGAGCAGCGCAATCACCGGCACGATGACCACGAAGGGGTAGAACACCCGAATGGTCCGCGCAGAACCATCCCGCGAACGAAGCCATGTATAAACCCCGATTGTCCCGTGCAGCCAGACCACAACCAGCAACACGACCTGTCGCAATCCGTCGACAGGTGACAGGTTCCAGAAAAACCGTAGCACCACGTCATAGGTCGGAACGAGCCCCATAGGGTGATAGGTCATGATCCCGAAAACATGAGGCGCCAACAGGGGAACGATCAGAATACCGGCAACAAGCTGTGCCATGTCATAGGCTGGAATACGCAACGTGTTGCGAAGATAGATGGACAGCAGCGCAGAGATAAAATGAACCAGCAGCGCGATACCAAGTACAATACGCATCACAGGTCCGGTCCAGAGCCCGCTTAGCGCCCAGCGCCAATCGTCCATTAAGGCAACCGAATGCAGACCGAGTGCAAGGTTCGCGAGATGGCAAGTAATGAAAGCGAACATCACAAGTCCGCTGCCGATCATCAGTCCACGGCGCACACCGGTCAGATTTACAGGTTCCGGCGGCGCTTCGGACATCGGGCGAAATCCCTTGTTAGAACTGCCTTATGGTCGGGAAGGCACGGTAGATTGAAAATTGCTAAGGCGATACAATCCCAATCGGGCTTAGGAAACAAGTTTTTCCTAAAGATGCAGCCCTAGTCTTTGAAGCTTGACGCAATTTTACGCAATCCCGTCACCATTGTAAGCGCATCCACAGCCACCGCTGCGAAATTCACGCCCCAGCCAATCGCCTGCCGCGCAAAATCAGGATCGGTGCACATGATCCCTGCGGTCTTGCCCGCAGCACGAATGCGCAGCACGGCATCTTCCATTGCCGCCATGACCTCCGGTGCATCTGGATTATCGAGATACCCCATATCGGCCGCCAGATCCGCAGGCCCGATGAATACCGCGTCCACCCCGTCAACAGCGAGAATTTCGTCCAGATTATCGAAGGCCCGCCGCGACTCGGCCTGCACGATCAGACAGATCTGCGCATTGGCAGTGGAGGAATAATCAGCGATGCCGGTCCAACGCGACGCCCGCCCCACAGCTGCCCCCACCCCGCGCACGCCCTCCGGTGCATAGCGCGTCGCCCGCACCATTGCCTCAGCCTGCAAGCCGGTTTCAACCATTGGCACCATCACGGTCTGCGCCCCTGCATCAAGCACCTGTTTGATGATCCAGTCCTCCCCAACGGGCACCCGCACGGCTATTGCGGATTCCGTTCCCTGCAAGGCCCCTATCTGGGCTGATACCTGCCCGATGCCGTTCGGCCCGTGCTCGGCGTCGATCAGTACCCAGTCAAACCCGACGGTCCCGACGATCTCGCTGGCGTAGGGTGATACAAGCGAAAGCCAGCAGCCTGATTGCAACTGCCCTGCTGCAAGCTTCTCTTTCAATCTGTTCACTGGTGCTGCCACGGTCTTTTCCTCCCTCGAATGAATCCATACCTGCCAGAAACCATATCCCCCGACAAAACACCACTCTGACGCGAAGGGTCTTTCCCTTAGCCGTGTGCTTGGGTTAGGAACGGCGCAGACATCCCAAGCAGGACGATCCCATGCAGACCGCAGACATTCTTTCAAAACTGATTGCATTCGATACAACATCAGCGAACCCGAATATGGATCTGATCGAATGGTGCGCGGGTCTGTTGCGGGACGCGGGTGCAGAGGTCACACTCCTGCCCGATGACAGCGGCAAGAAAGCGAACCTTTTCGCCACCGTCGGCCCGACGGACCGTCCCGGCGTCCTGCTGTCCGGTCACACCGATGTGGTGCCCGTGGCAGGCCAGAACTGGAGCAAACCGCCCTTTGAGCTGACGTTCGAGGACGGGCGTTATTACGGACGCGGCACATGCGACATGAAGGGCTTCGTCGCCAGCGCGCTTTCCGCAGCCTTGAGCGCAAGCACCAAAGACCTGCAAACCCCGCTGCATCTGGCGCTTTCTTATGACGAGGAAATCGGCTGCATCGGTGTGCGCAGCCTGATCGATATGCTGGAAGCCGCCCCGTTCAAACCGGCCATGTGTATCGTGGGCGAACCGACATCCATGCAAGTAGCCGTGGGTCACAAGGGCAAAACCGCTGCCAAAGCGACCTGTATCGGACGCGAGGGACATTCCGCGCTTGCCCCCCAAGCCGTAAACGCCATCTACCTTGCGACCGATCTGATTGCTGAAATCCGGCGCATTCAGGAACGGCTCGCCGCGACGGGAACGCAGGATTTTGATTATGACGTGCCCTACACCACGCTGCATGTCGGCCTGATCAACGCAGGGGTGGCGCTGAACATTGTGCCGAACCACTGTGAAGTGACTTTTGAAATCCGTAATCTCGCCGAAAACGATCCCACCGTACTGATGCAAGAAATCAAGGACCGCGCCGAAGAAATAGCCGAGCGCGCCCGCGTCATCGCTCCGGAAGCCGCGATCAATATCGAGATGACAGCAAACACATACCCCGGCCTTGCCACCCCCGAGGATGGCGCCGTAGTTGCCTTTGTGAAATCCCTGCTGGGTGCGAATGACACGATGAAAGTGGCTTTCGGCACCGAAGGCGGACTGTTTTCGAGCCGTGTCGGCATACCCACCGTGGTCTGCGGGCCGGGCAGCATGGCACAGGGGCACAAACCGGATGAATTCGTCAGCGCCGACCAGCTTGAAAAATGCGACCGGATGCTTGCCGCCCTGACCGACCGGCTGGTCAAAGGACTGCCGCTTAACAGCTAGAGTTCCCTGCCACTTACTTGAACAGGTCCTTGCAAAGTTCCATAAACGGTTGCGCTGCGGGGGGAAGTTTCGCGCCCCGCCGGTAGGCAAGCACCGTCGGGCATTGCCGCGTGTCACTTGGCAAGGGTCGTGTGACCAGTGAATGGCCGTCATAGCTCAGATTGCTGGCTGGCTTGCTCGCCAGTATGGAATAGCCGAGCCCCTCCCCCACCATGGCACGCACCATTTCGTAAGAAGGGCAGTGGTACTTCACCTGGGGTGTCAGATGCCGGGCGGCAAAAATGGACAGGGCATAATCTGCTGAAGGCTTGGTATCCAACAGGACCATGGGATGTTGCGTCAGGGTTTCCAGCGTCAGGTTCGGTTCCGCAGCCAGCGGATGATCCTCCGCCAGCAGGATATAGGGCGACAGGCTCGCCAGAGGGACGGTAGCAATGTCGTCCGGCAGGTCGAGATCAAACATCAAAGCCAGATCCACATCACCCGCCCGCAGCCCCTCGATCAGGCGGCGGTGGTCCCCGTCCATCAGACGCAGATCGGTGCTGTCATCTTTGGTAAATTCTCCGATGATACGAGGCACCACAAAAGGACCAATCGTGTGAAAGCACCCGACCCGCAGGGCCGTATCAGACTGGGAGGTGGCAAAGGTCGTCACGGGATCAATCCGCACCGTCCGCCCGTAGGCACGATTGGCATAAATTAGCGGGGTTCCACGGTGGGCGGTGAAAATATCCTGAACCTCTCCCACAAAGACATGATGGGTGCCAATCCGCTCTGCGCTGACAAGTTTGCAATCAAAAGCCACCAGCGGGTCGACCACCCGCGGTGCTCCGGTTGCCATCGGCGCCCATTCCGCGCAATCGAACTTATCGGCAAATTCTGCCTTGAACCGCCCTGCAAACGTGTCCGAGATAAAGGATTGGTCGTCCCGCAGCAGATTTACACAGAAATTGCCGTTTTCAAGGATCAGCGGCGCCGCACTGGCTTCGTGATGCACGCAAACCAGCAACGTCGGCTTTGGAGAATCGGCCGAAACCGATGTCATGGCTGAAACCGTTACGCCACCCCGCCCCGCACTGCCGTCTGTTGTGACAATATTTACCGTACAGGCCGCATGGGACATCCCGCCCAAGAAGGCTTCGCGCAATTGTGGATTTGGTGTCTTTTCTGTCACGATTGCCCTGCCTGTCCTGCTCTGAAACATCAGAATGACATCAGCCCCGATCAGGGTAAAGTCAAGCACACAGCAAAAAATCCGCCGCTTGGGTACAGGCAACGGGTTCAGGCGGTTCAATGTTCCCGAAATACTTCCGCCGGAGGCATTCTACCCTGCCCGGCGACATACTTCAGTGCGCAGAAACCCAGTCGGAAACTCTTATTCCGAGACGGTTTTCTCTGCCAGAACCGTGCCGATCTGATTGCCCACATCTGTGGTGCCGTCCACGGTCAGAGACACAATAACGCCACCGATTACGGTCATGGTTGCGGTCAACACAACCCAGTCTACCGTCACGGCGCCGTCTTCGGCCTGCCCCCATCGGCAGGCACGATCCTTAATCTGTGCACCGACCGAACGGAAACAGGATATGTAGCGGTTTCTCATTTTTTGCCTCTCAAACTTGCCCGGGAAAGCTCGCCCCAATCCCGGACATATACCCCTCTTATCCGCTCACTACGGTATTAGTTGGACAGATTGAGGCGGAAATAAGGCATTCTCTAGTTGTTTTGGGTTAAAGTACAGTGCGCACCGACCATAATTCGGGAAACAGTTCCACTTTCAACATGCTTTGCAGATAGCTTACACCGCCCGTTCCACCGGTTCCCTTCTTGTTGCCGATGATCCGTTCAACTGTTGTCACGTGGTTAAAGCGCCAGCGGCGGAAGTAATCTTCGAAATCCACCAGCTTTTCAGCCAGTTCATAGGCCAGCCAGTGTTCCCGAGGATTCTGGTACACTTCTTTCCAGACCGCCTGCACGCCGTCGTTATGGGGCAGCTTCACAGAAACGTCCCGCTCCAGCACATCTCGGGGTACAGCAAACCCCTGTTCTGCCAGATGGCGTAAAACCACGTCATACAGGCTCGGCTTGGCAAGTTCATCGACCAGCGCCTGATGCAAATCGTTACGGTGTTCATGTGGCTTCAGCATGGTGTGGTTGCGGTTGCCGACAAGATATTCGACCAGACGGTATTGATGGGACTGGAAACCCGAAGAATGGCCAAGCGCATCGCGGAACTGGGTATATTCCGACGGGGTCATGGTGCGCAGCACATCCCATGCGGAATTGAGCTGTTCGAATATCCGTGCAACCCGTGTCAGCATTTTGAAAGCCGGACGGGTCTCGTTCTGTGCAATCAATTCGCGCGCAGCATTCAATTCGTAAATTGCCAAACGCAACCAGACTTCGGAAGCTTGATGCTGGACAATGAACAACATCTCGTCATGAGCATCCGAGAGCGGATGCTGCGCCGTCAGGATAGCGTCAAGCCCGAGATAGTCCGTATAAGACATCTTGTCCTTGAATGAGAGTGTCGCTTCTTCTGCGGGATTTGTCACACCATTTGCCATGTTAATACCTTGCTATTTCTCTAAAAACGTTTGTATCCGCTCCACCCCGCTTTGCAACAGAAACACAGGTAATCCCACGCCCGCCCTTAAATATCACGCGCGGAGTCTGCCGCTTTGTCAGGCAGCCCGCCCTATTGCCAACCAAAAACGCAAGTTAAACCTAGCCAACTGCCATCAAACCCTGTATGGCCGCGCCAAACCCCTTATTTTCCGGTACAGGCACTTCTTTATGGAACTCAGAAATATCGCCATCATCGCACACGTTGACCATGGCAAAACCACACTGGTCGACGAGCTGCTCAAACAGTCCGGCGCCTTCCGCGCGAACCAGGCTGTTGCCGAACGGGCGATGGACAGCAACGATCTGGAACGCGAACGCGGCATCACGATTCTGGCGAAAGCCACTTCGGTTGAATGGAACAACACGCGCATCAACATTGTGGACACTCCGGGCCACGCCGATTTCGGCGGCGAAGTAGAGCGTATCCTCTCTATGGTAGACGGTGTTGTTCTGCTGGTGGACGCTGCTGAAGGCCCGATGCCACAGACCAAATTCGTAACTTCCAAGGCGCTGGCTCTTGGTCTTCGTCCGATTGTTGTTCTGAACAAAGTGGACAAGCCTGATGCGGAACCGGATCGGGCACTGGACGAATGTTTCGACCTCTTCGCCAATCTGGGTGCGGATGACGAACAGCTAGATTTCCCGTCCATGTATGCCTCTGGCCGTTCCGGCTGGGCAGACATGGAACTGGACGGCCCCCGTCAGGATCTCACTGCCCTGTTCGACCTGATTGTCAAACACGTCCCTGCCCCCAAGCAGCTCGCCAAGAAAGACGAGCCGTTCAAGATGCTGGCGGTTACACTGGGCGCCGACCCGTTTATCGGGCGTATCCTGACCGGTCGCGTGGAAAGCGGCACACTGAAAACCGGCGAGACCCTAAAGGCGCTGAGCCGTGACGGCGAACTGGTTGAAAACTTCCGCGCCACAAAAATCCTCGCTTTCCGTGGGTTGGCGCAACAGCCTATCGACGTCGCCGAAGCGGGTGACATCGTAACCATCGCAGGGATGACAAACGCCACTGTTGCGGACACGTTGTGTAACCCGTCCGTGGACGAACCAATCGCAGCACAGCCTATTGACCCACCCACGATTTCTGTAACTTTTGGCATCAATGACAGCCCTCTGGCCGGTCGTGATGGTAAAAAAGTGCAATCCCGTGTGATCCGTGACCGTCTGATGAAAGAAGCAGAAGTCAACGTTGCGATCAAGGTGACAGACACTCCGGGCGGTGAAGCCTTTGATGTGGCTGGTCGCGGCGAATTGCAGATGGGCGTTCTGATCGAGAACATGCGCCGCGAGGGTTTCGAACTGTCTATCTCTCGCCCGAAAGTGCTGTTTCAGGAAATCGACGGAGTTCGTTGTGAACCGATCGAGGAAGTCACCATCGATGTGGATGACGAATATTCCGGCGCTGTGATCGAGAAGCTGACAGGCGCGCGCAAGGGCGATCTGGCAGAGATGAAACAGGCCGGTGCCGGCAAAACCCGCATCATCGCCCATGTTCCTTCCCGTGGCCTGATCGGTTATCACGGCGAATTCCTGACCGACACCCGTGGTACAGGCGTTCTAAACCGTGTGTTCCACGAATGGGCACCCCACAAAGGTCCGATCCCGGGCCGTCGCGCCGGTGTTCTGATCTCTATGGAGAACGGGACTTCTGTTGCTTATGCGCTGTGGAATCTGGAAGATCGCGGCAAGATGTTCATCGGTGCGCAGGAACCTGTATACACTGGTATGATCATCGGCGAGCATTCGCGCGAGAACGATCTGGAAGTAAACCCGCTTAAGGGTAAGAAACTGACCAACGTGCGTGCCTCCGGTACGGATGAAGCTGTTCGCCTGACCACACCGGTCACTCTGTCGCTGGAGCAGGCAATTGCCTACATCGACACGGACGAGCTGGTGGAAGTGACCCCGAATGCAATCCGTCTGCGCAAGGTCCACCTTGACCCGCACGAGCGGAAGCGCGCGGCGAAATCGAACGACAACTGATCCTCGTGGATACAGTTTGAATGATTGGAGAGGCGGGATTTCCCGCCTCTTTTTCTTTTAACCCCAATGTCTAAGGGTGATTCCCGAACGGTATACAAAGGCATTCCGAAAATGCCTAAAATTTCAGCACATAGCAGTTGCCCTTTGTTCGACATTCTGCCCTTATGGCGCATGTAACCCTACGTCACTAATCCGGTTACACCAATACAGTCGCAATTATTTACAGAGGCGCACATGACACGCAAAGCCGAGCCGAGTTTCCGCGAATCCACCAATATCATGTTCAACCGCGCGGTGCGGTTGATGGATTTGCCGCCGGGACTGGTGGAAAAAATCAAGGTTTGCAATGCGACCTACACCGTGCGTTTCGGTGTCCGCCTGCGCGGTGATATCCAGACCTTCACCGGTTACCGCTCGGTCCATTCAGAGCATATGGAACCTGTGAAGGGCGGCATCCGCTATGCCATGTCTGTCAATCAGGACGAAGTCGAGGCGCTCGCCGCGCTGATGACCTACAAGTGTGCTTTGGTCGACGCGCCCTTTGGCGGGTCCAAAGGCGGCTTGTGCATTGATCCGCGCGAATGGGACGAAGACGAGCTGGAACGCATCACCCGCCGTTTCGCCTATGAACTCGCCAAGCGCGATCTGATCCACCCCTCCCAGAACGTCCCTGCCCCCGATATGGGAACAGGCGAACGGGAGATGGCGTGGATCGCAGACCAATACGCGCGCATGAACACCACTGACATCAACGCAAGGGCCTGTGTAACCGGCAAACCGATCAGCGGCGGCGGCATTCAAGGCCGTACAGAAGCAACAGGGCGCGGTGTACAATACGCTTTGCAAGAATTCTTCCGCCACCCGGAGGACATTAAGGCCGCCGGTCTGGAAGGCAGTCTGGACGGAAAACGTATCATCGTACAAGGTTTGGGGAACGTGGGGTACCATGCGGCCAAGTTCCTGTCCGAAGAGGATGGTGCCAAGATCACCGGCGTGCTGGAATTCGACGGCTGCATTACCAATGACAGCGGGATCAACATCGAAGACCTGAAACAGCACATGTTGAAAACCGGTTCGACCAAGGGATATTCCGGCGGGGACTGGCATGAACCGGATGCGCCGATCATGGAAAAAGCCGCGGATATCCTGATCCCAGCCGCGATGGAGGGGGTTATCAACCTGTCGAATGCCAAGCGGATCAAGACCCCGCTGATTATCGAAGCCGCGAACGGTCCTGTTACCTCGGGCGCGGACAAGATCCTGCGGGACAAGGGCTGCGTGATTATACCGGATATGTATGCAAACGCCGGTGGTGTGACAGTGTCCTATTTTGAATGGGTCAAGAACCTCAGCCATATCCGCTTTGGCCGGATGCAGCGGCGTCAGGAAGAAGAACGCCACCGCCTGCTGATCAACGAACTGGAGTCGGTTACCGGACATCAGCTCTCGGAGACATTCAAGCAACGCTATCTGAATGGCGCCGGAGAGTTGGAACTGGTCCGCTCCGGTCTGGAAGACACTATGCGCGGAGCTTACCAGTCCATGCGCGAAGTCTGGCATGATCGCGCCGATGTTTCCGACCTGCGCACCGCGGCCTATCTGGTCTCTATTGGCAAGGTGGCCAGCAGCTATCGGGCGAAAGGGCTGTAAGCGCTTGGAACAAAAAAAATGGGCTGTGCAATCACCTTGCGCAGCCCTTTTTAATAATTCGCCACCTGAAACAGTATCTTACGCCAGTTCCGGCCCCAGCACCCGTTCCATAATCAGCATTTCAATCGCTTCGGCCATCGCCTTGTTCTGCGCAGGGTTGGTTGCCCCCCCGATGCCCAGACGCTTGCCCAAACGCCAGTACAGTCCGGGCGCCCAGCCTTTTGGTTCGGGTTCTGCCAGACGCACCAGAAACCCGTTCGACGGTTTGAAGGCAAAGACACCACGGTCCACTTCACGCATGTTATAAAGTGCGCAAATCTGGTTGCCTGCGTCATCGAACAGCCCCTGCCGCGTCAAATACAGCGCGCTCGACGTGACCCGCAGATTCCATTGGGCCTGCCAGATAAACAACGCCCCGATCAGGGGCATAATGATGCGCAGCGCAAAAATCTCAGGCGGATTGTAGAACACCGCCAGTATCAGCACCAACCCAAGTCCGCCGAGCGATAGAGCCCCGAACCACCGCCGCCCCAAAGAAGGTTTCAGCGTCGCAATTATGTCTTCTTGATCCATACCCTGTTTTACGCAGAAGCCGCCTTTCTGGCTAGCGGGAAGTTTGCTTCAGACTGTAGCAGCGCGCCCTTTCGGAATAACCTCGTAGCCCCGTTCTTCCGGCTCGTCATCGGTCATTTCCGGCGGGAAACCGGGGGCGCGAATATCAAGGCCGGTGGCTTCTTCCAGACGTTTGATGATATTCGGGGACAATTCGCGCATCCCGTAGCGCGAAATCCCGTCATCAAAAATCCGGCACAGCAAAGGCGAGATTTCCAGCGGCACAGCGTTGCGTTCCGCAATTTCCTGAAACAGGCCGATATCCTTTTTGACAAGATCCATCGTAAAGGAAATATCGCGCGAGCCGTTCAGGATGACCTGACTTTCAGTTTCATGGGAAAAGGAATTGCCCGAACTTATGCGGATGGCTTCAAAGGTGGTGTTCAGGTCCATTCCAGCAGCTTTGGCTGTTACCAGTGCCTCGGCATTGGCCACCAGATGTACGGTCGCCAGATAGTTTGTCAGCACCTTGAGCATCGAAGCCGATCCAAGCGGTCCGGTATGCAGAATACGACGTCCCATGATTGTCAGAACCGGTAAAACAGTTTCAAACGTTTGGCGGTCACAACCCGCAAAAATTGCAATATTCCCCGTATCCGCACGGTGGCAGCCACCGGATACCGGACAATCCACTGCCGCCCCTCCGGCTTCAATGACCAATGCCCCCAGACGTTCCACCTCGGCCTGATCGGTTGTAGACATTTCCAGCCAGATCTTGCCCGTGCTCACGTAGGGCAGCATCTCGGTCACGACCAGATTGCAGGCAGCCGGTGATGGCAGACAGGTTATAACAACATCGCATTTCTGCATCATCTCGGCTGCAGAAGAAACGGCGTCCGCTCCTTTTTCAACCATAGCAGCGACAAGATCCGGATTTAGATCAAGAACACTCAGATCCACCCCGTTGCGCAGTAAACTCCCTGCAAGCTTGTGACCGACGTTGCCCAGTCCGATAAATCCGATTTTCATATGCTCTGCCCTTCCATTATCTGACGTCCCTATCAAACGTGATAGCAGACGCAAGAATTGTATTTCTCCGACACCATGCGCCGCAAACGGGCAAGTTTTTGCTTTACCCCACGTCCAATGCAGAAACTGTTCGCCGCGGGCGAACACTGCATTCGTCGCCACCGGCTTGGCGAACACTGCTTCAGTGCCTAGATTGGTGTCAACACAGTCTGAAAAGGAGACATGTCATGTCCATCCGTCCCGTTAAATCGACCAGTCAGGCCCAACCCGTACTCGAAGGGGCCGGCGTTCATTTGCACCGCGCTTTCGGGTTTGCCGATCCGACAGAGCTTGATCCATTCCTGCTGCTGGATGATTTTCGCAACGAAGATCCCTCCAAATACGCCAATGGATTTCCCTGGCATCCCCATCGGGGCATCGAAACCATCACGTATGTTCTTTCAGGCGAGGTGGAACATGCGGACAGCCTTGGAAATCAGGGCACGCTGAAGGCCGGAGATGTGCAGTGGATGACATCGGGCCGCGGAATTTTGCATCAGGAAATGCCCAGTGGAAATGCCACGGGCCAGATGCACGGCTTCCAGTTGTGGGCCAATCTACCGCGCGATCTGAAAATGACCGATCCGCGCTATCAGGATGTGGAAGCAAAGGAAATTCCGGTCATCGAAGAAGACGACGGCACCCGTGTCAAAGTGATCGTTGGTGATTTCTGGGGGCAGACCGGACCTGTTGACGGTATCGCCGCCGATCCGCAATATCTGGACGTTTACATTCCGGCCGGTGTGAAAAAAACACTTCCGGTGGACACCTATCGCCGCGCCTTCGCCTATGTCTTTGAAGGCGCAGGAGCTTTTGCAGGCGCGTCCGATCCGACCGGCGTTCTTCTGGAAAAAGAGGTAATGGGCGAAGAGGTCAACATCCGCGATATGTCGGGCAACCGCACGCTGGTCCGGTTTGATACAGGCGACAGCATCACCGTTCAGGCCGGTGAGCAAGGCATCCGCTTCTTGCTTATCTCGGGTAAGCCGATTGAGGAACCCGTCGCCTGGCACGGGCCTGTGGTAATGAACACACAGGCAGAACTGCAACAGGCGTTCAAGGAACTGCGCAACGGCACGTTTATACGGCCTGCACACTAACGCTGCGCCGGACGAAAATCCAAGCCCCGTCACCTGCTGGTGGCGGGGTTTTACTTTGATTGCAACCGGACCCCAGACACAGGATCAGATCGCACCAAGCCACTTCAAAAGCGCATAGTAGACCACACCGAACAGCATCAGGTTCATCACCAGAACACCCAGCCAGTTAATCCGCTCGCGGGATTTATCCCGAGCCACATCAACCCGACCCAATGTCCGACGCTGATTGCTTACGATGGTATCGACCCGTTTTTGATCCACCAAGCCGCGACGGCGCGGATGTGCAGTGCGGCGGCGGGCGTCTTCCAGATAGGCAACATCTTCGGCAACACTGCGGGGCAGACGGCGTCCGACACGACGCAGCTTGTCCTTCAAAGACCCCCGGTGGATTTTGTAAGTATCCGTCACCAGTGTTTCAATTTCGGCTTCCGCCATATCGATTACATTATCACTCATTAAAATATCCCCCCAAAGGATGTGTTCACGTTACAGGCCACAGCAGCACCATTCAATGAGTCGCTCGCTCCGCTACCGGCTATTTCGCCACTTCACGATCTTCTCACAGTTGCAACGCGGGAACAGGTAGGATTGTTCCAATATCCGGAACGGTAAAATGCAACAATCAGGGCTGTTATCGTCTTGTGCGGACTGCTACGCGCTACGCAAATCTTTTTCGGAGTTTGAAATGCAAAAATATATCGTTTGGGGGCTGTCTGCGCTGGTCTCTTTCTTCATGCTGATGGGCGGCTACGGCAAGCTGAGCGGTGCACCCGAAATGCACGGCGCTTTCCAGATGATGGGCCTGCCAGGATGGTTCGGCTACTTCATCGGGGCCTGTGAACTGGCCGCAGCCATCGGCATCTGGCTGCCGCGCCTGCAAGCGCTCGCTGCCCTTGGCGTTGCGATCATTATGATCGGCGCAGTCTATTTCCACGTTGTTTATACGCCGATCCAGACCGGCATCCCTGCCTTCGTGGTTCTGATCAGTTGTGCGGTCATCTTCCAGTATCGCCGGAAAGAGGCGATCTGGGCCTGACCCGGAAACTCGCCACGCCACAGGCCTGTTAACGGGCCTGTGGCAGTCATCCAAACCGCCGTTGCTGGCTCTACTTCTTTTTCACAAATTCTGTCAGGATCACGATCCGCTGGCCTTCAACGCGGCCTTCGATATGGGCAGGATTGTCCGGAACGATTGAAATTCCCCGTACCGCCGTGCCCCGCTTCGCGGTAAACCCTGCCCCTTTAACGGGTAAATCCTTAATAAGCACCACAGTGTCACCAGTGGCCAGAGGCACCCCGTTGCTGTCCTTGTGTCCGCTGTCGCGGATCACGCCTGCTTCGGCCCATGCCAGCGTGTCCTCATCGAGATAGAGCATGTCCTTCAAGTCGCGCGCCCAATCCTCTGCCTCCAGACGGACCAGCATCCGGTAGGCAAGCACCTGTGTCGCCGGATCTTCGGACCACATGGAAGAAGACAGGCAACGCCAATGGTTTACATCAGGTGTTCCGTTCTGTTGATCTGTACACACGGCACAAAGATCCACCTTATAAACCACCCCATCACGGGGTAAATCGAAGGGCGCAACACCTTCATCGGATTGACACAGGGAACAGGACATCGAAAGGCTCTTTCTTGTTGGAATAGCCTGCCATAACAAAGCCCGGATAAGAGCGACAGCCCAATTGCATGTACAGCATCTATTGCACGTCTCCCACCATAGGTTGATGCCTTAAAATGTTGATAAAAATCACTTGCGAAGTGACGAGACTACGCCAATGATACCTTCCATTAAGCACCATTTTTATAGGGGATCATTGTAATGTTACTTACAGACACCAAAGACCTTGAAAGCTGGGCCAGCTACATCAGCGGCCTTGTCGCCTTTACCGGCAGTCCCGATTTGATCAAAGGATTTGACTGGACCAGCATTAGCAAAATGACAGTGGGCAATTATCTGGACCTGCTCGACACTGTAGAAACCGCTCTGGCAGCCTTCGACTGGTCGTTCCTGACCAGCCTGCTTCCGATGATCCGTAGCAATCTGGCGACCGCTGGTCTTAGCGGCGCGGAAATTGACGCAGCACTGGGCGTCCTGGACGATTTCATCAGCGGCGATACCTCACTGATTTCTGAAGGGTTCGATTTCGTGAGAGAGGCGCTTGCCGGTTATTCCGACGAAACCGATCTGATCACAGCCCTGTCCGGTGAACCTGTTGACAGCGGCATCCGTCTGGACGGGGACGGCGGCAAGGACGAATTCACCGGTACCGCTTTTGACGACTACCTTTCAGGCGCAGGCGGGAACGACAAACTGCTTGGCCTTGGGGGAAAGGACAACCTGCTGGGCGGTGGCGGCAGCGACAAACTGCGCGGCGGCGCGGGCAAGGACATGCTTGATGGCGGCAATGGCAAGGACAACCTGCAAGGCGGCTCTGGAAACGACACGTTGAAAGGTGGCGGTGGCGCTGATGTGCTGAAAGGGAATGGCGGCAAGGACAAGATTGTTGGTGGCGCTGGAAATGACAAGCTGTGGGGCAACAGCGGCGCAGATGATTTCATCTTCAAATCCGGTGATGGCAAGGACACCATCAAGGACTTCAAGGTTGGACAGGATGAAATCGATCTTGCTGGCGCTTCTGTAGATGACATTACCTTCATCAAGAAAGGCGCTGACGTGTTGCTGCGTTATGATGATATCAAAGTGCTGGTTGAAAACGTCACCCGCGCCGAAATGATGGATGACGGCAACTTCATCTAACTGAAAAACAGGTGTCGCAACGATGTGACCAAAAAGGGGCCACGGGAAACCGGAGGCCCCTTACCTTTTCCCGACCGCTGGCGTAAGAGACGGAACTATATGGCCCCTGATCGGTTAGTCCTTCAGGGGACGTTGAAACCAATAATAAAACGGTCAAAATGGCACAGGTCAAATCTCGCGCGCTGAGCGAAGTCTTGGACGAACTTGAAAACTCGGCCACGGGCGAAACCACTGCGGTCTCCGAAGTGATTGACGCGTTGGGACGGCGCTCTTTCGCGTCCCTCATGCTAATCTTCTCGCTGGTCTCTTCTTCGCCGGTCAGCGCTATTCCGGGCATGACGGCTTTCGTTGGTACGGTGATATTTTTTATTGTTGTCCAGATGCTGGCAGGCCGGAATTCCCTTTGGCTGCCTCAGTTTATCACCCGCCGCACGATCTCTACCGAAAAACTGCGCAAGGCCATCACATGGCTGCGCAAGCCGGTTCGCTTTGTAGAACGCTATCTTCGGTCACGGCTCACTTTTCTGTTTCACCGCCCCTACATCTGGCTTCCGTTGCTTCTGATTTTGGCGCTGACATTGTGTATGCCCTTTCTGGAGCTGATCCCCACCTCCGGCTCTATCGCATCGGTGGTGATCGCCCTGTTTGCCGCAGGTCTGCTGACGCGGGACGGAGCTCTTGTCATCGTCTCTCTCGTCGCCCTGCTCGCCGTTCCGGTCGCCATCTGGCAGATCGGGTTTTAGGGCGCGCTGCAAACAAGAAACGCCAGCTGCGACGGGTAATCGTAGCTGGCGTTTGAAACGTTTCAGGCTGTTAGGGCAGTCCCTGTTAACTATCCATCTTCAGCGCGCTGATGAAGGCTTCCTGCGGGATGTCCACCTTACCGAACTGGCGCATCTTCTTCTTACCCGCTTTCTGCTTGTCCAACAGCTTGCGTTTCCGGCTGACGTCGCCGCCGTAACATTTTGCGGTCACGTCCTTGCGCAGGGCTGAGAGGGTTTCGCGGGCAATGATACGCCCGCCAATCGCCGCCTGAATCGGTATCTTGAACATATGCTGGGGGATCAGTTCCTTCAGCTTTTCAACCATCGCGCGGCCACGGGCTTCGGCGCGGTCGGCGTGTACCATAGTGGACAACGCATCAACCGGCTCCTCGTTGACAAGGATCTGCATCTTGACCAGCTTGTCCTCGCGGTAGTCTTCCATCTGGTAGTCAAAGCTGGCGTAGCCTTTGGTGACGGATTTCAGACGGTCGTAAAAATCGAACACAACCTCGTTCAGCGGCAGATCGTAAACCACCATCGCACGGGTGCCCGCATAGGTCAGATCAAGCTGGATACCGCGGCGGTCCTGACAGAGTTTCAGCACATCCCCGAGGTATTCATCCGGCACAAGGATCGTCGCTTTGATGCGCGGTTCCTCGATATGGTCCACATGGGTCAGGTCGGGCATGTCGGCGGGGTTATGCAGCTCTTGCACAGTGCCGTCGCGCATGTGGATATGGTAGATCACACTGGGCGCTGTGGTGATCAGTTCGATATCGTATTCCCGCTCCAGACGGTCGCGGATCACTTCAAGGTGCAGCAGGCCAAGGAAACCACAGCGGAACCCGAAACCGAGCGCGGCAGAGGTTTCCATTTCCGTGCTGAAAGACGCATCGTTCAGTGAAAGTTTTGAGATCGCTTCACGCAGGTCCTCAAATTCGGCGTTGTCCACAGGGAACAACCCACAGAAAACAACCGGCTGACTGGGCGCAAAACCGGGTAGCGGTGTTTCACAGCCCTTTTTCTCGGTGGTGATCGTATCCCCCACCTTGGTGTCGCGCACCTGTTTGATGGAAGCGGTCATGAAGCCCATTTCACCGGGTCCGAGCACGTCAATATTGTCCATCTGCGGACGGAAGACGCCGACGCGATCCACAGGATAGACCGCATTGGTTGCCATCATGCGGATGCGGTCGCCCTTGCGAAGATACCCGTCGATTACCCGCACCAGAACCACAACGCCGAGATAGGCATCATACCAGCTGTCCACCAGCATCGCCTTCAAGGGCGCATCTGCATTGCCGGTCGGGGCTGGCAGACGGGTAACGATGGCTTCCAGAACATCGGGGATGCCGATGCCGGTCTTGGCCGACACCATAATCGCATCAGAGGCATCAATGCCGATTACATCTTCGATCTGTTCGCACACCCGTTCCGGTTCGGACGCGGGCAGGTCGATCTTGTTCAGAACCGGCACAATGTCATGGTCCGCATCAATCGCCTGATAGACGTTAGCCAGAGTCTGCGCCTCAACCCCTTGGGTGCTGTCCACAACCAGCAAAGAACCTTCAACCGCACGCATGGAGCGGGAGACTTCATATGCAAAATCCACGTGACCGGGTGTGTCGATGAGGTTGAGGACGTAATCCTCTCCGTCAAGCGCACGATATTCGATCCGCACGGAGTTCGCCTTGATGGTGATCCCCCGTTCCCGTTCGATATCCATCGCGTCGAGCATCTGCTCTTTCATATCCCGATCGGCCACTGTGCCGGTGGATTGGATCAGCCGGTCCGCCAGCGTCGATTTGCCGTGGTCGATGTGGGCTACAATGGAAAAATTGCGGATTTTTGATAGGTCTGTCATGGCTCTGGATATGGATGGAAAGCCGCATTTGGTCAATGGGGATTGAACGGGCGCACGGGGTTTTCACCACAATTACGGCCCTGTGGCGCCCCACTGTCCCTTCAGCACAGGAGACCCCTGCGTTTTATTTGCGTCCTCGGGCATTTTATGGCAGAAAGCTGGGCAAAATCGGCGCAACCAGACGCCGGACAAGGGCAAAACCAGAGGACATGATGAAAAAGATTCTCGTCGCAACACTTTCCGTTTCCCTGCTGGCCACAGCAGCCCCGAGCTTTGCATTCAACAAGATCGAACGGGCGTGTAGATCATCCGACCGGCCTGCTTCTGCCAGCCTGTGTGCTTGCATCCAACAAGTCGCCAACGTGCAACTGTCGGGGTCGGACCAGCGGCTTGCCGCGAAATTCTTCAAAGATCCGGATCTGGCACAGGAAACCCGTCAGTCCGACGACAAGCGCAAGGAAAGCTTCTGGAAGCGGTACAAAGCTTTTGGCGCAATGGCTCATAAAACCTGCGGCTGATTTCCCTTTCGGGTGTCGAACATTCCTCGGGCCTCTGGTGAGGCCTGTCAGCCGCCGACTCCGCGCCGCAAGGCGCTGACCGGAACAGCGGCACCGATAGCAGACCAACTCGCCGAAGCACGGGCGATTTTTGTGTCGTCCCATGTCACAAAGCTCAGCACGAAGCCTTCGCGTGTGACATCCTCGGCGGTGATGTTGAACCGCAGGTTCTGCGCCCGTGACGCATCAATTCCAGAAATTCCGATTGTCACATGGGGCGGGCGCTGGAACGGGGCGGCGAACGCCACCTGAACTTTCACCGAGCGGTCGCCCTCTCCGGCCCACATCGGCTCGTTTTCGTCAACATGATTGAAAATCTCACCCGTTGCGGTGATGATCTGCATGCCCACCAAAGGAGATGTGGTTTGCTGAGAAAATGCCTGCGCCACTGCTCCGGTCCCGTCCATATTTCCCGTTTTCTACGTGTTTTCGACAATGATAGGCCTTCGGGACAAAAAGACCAGCGGGATTTCGCGGCGGGTTGATAACGATTTTCTGAGGTTCAGACTGGTGGAAATCCTTCCAATCTGTTGATCAGGCGCAAGAAACATTGATGCGGATACAGTCCGAACCCTAGCCCTCTATCACCCAATGATCATCTGACAGCGCAATCGGGATCGGGGACAAAGCACAATTTAGCCCGAAACCCGCAACGCCCTGCCCTGTATGTGCATCAAATACCGCGTCGTGGTTGGTGCAGATCAACCGCGTTCCGTCAGCGCCAAGCACATCGCCGCGACTGTCAAGCGGCAGGAACTGATGGGGGCAGGCGTTCACGAATGCCCGCGTGCCCCCATCGTCTTTAATCACAAGGACCGGAAATTCCCCGAGCGCGAGTGCCGTTACCCCCTGCCCCAGCGCGGAGTCTTCGCACAGGGGCGTGCCGCGCGCAGGCGCATCGGGAAAATCCGTCCAGTCCAGTACCATAGTTGCTTACTCGGCCGCTTCGATCACGCCGCGTTCGATCTGGTCGGCTTCGATGCTTTCGAACAGTGCCTTAAAGTTGCCTTCGCCAAAGCCGTCGTCGCCTTTGCGCTGGATGAACTCGAAGAAGATCGGGCCAATAACGGTCTTGGAAAAGATTTGCAGCAGGATGCGGGTTTCGCCACCGTCTACAACACCTTCGCCGTCAATCAGGATACCGTGCTTTTCCATCCGCTCGATCGGCTCTTTATGGCCCTGCACGCGGTTGTGGGACATTTTGTAATACATCGGCGGTGGCGGCGGCATGAATTCCAGCCCGCGCTCGCTGATTTCATCCGTAGCACTGTAAATGTCCCTGGCGGCAACTGCGATGTGCTGGATGCCTTCCCCTTTGTATTCGCGCAGGTATTCTTCAATCTGAGATTTGTCATCCGCGCTTTCGTTGATCGGAATACGGATACGACCACAAGGCGACGTCAATGCGCGGGACGTCAAACCCGTCACCTTGCCTGCAATGTCAAAGAAGCGGATTTCACGAAAGTTGAACGTGTCGCGGTAGAATTTATACCATGTGTCCATGTTGCCGCGGATCACATTATGGGTCAGGTGGTCCAGATAGTAGAAGCCAACGCCTTCGGGCTTTTCGCTTACGTGGAAGTCATATTCTCCGGCATAGGCATTTTCGCCCTCGCCATATGTATCGACGAAATACAGCAACGAGCCGCCGATGCCGATCACAGCAGGCACGTCCAGACATTTGTCATCACCGGTGTAGGATTCAGCCCCCATTTTCACCGCATGGTCATGGGCGTGCTGCGCATCCACAACGCGCCATGCCATAGAAGGCGCGCAAGGACCGTGATCGTCCACAAAGCGCATACCGAAAGAGCCGGGCTCGGCGTTCAGAACATAGGTAATATCGCCCTGCTGCCACAGTTCAATCGCTTTGGTCTTGTGGGTCGCAGTGTGCTCGTAACCCATTTTTTTGAACAGCTTGCGCAATTCTTCCGGGTCGCGGTGGGCAAATTCGACGAATTCAAAACCGTCCGTGCCTGCCGGGTTTATTTCGGAAATTGTAGATTTTGGTGCATCATGTGGAAACGGGCCCATGGGAAACCTCCGGTTGGTGTTGCGTGTTTCCAGCATGTTACGCTTAACCGGATGCAATAGGTGCGCAAAACAGCCCCCGTCGCCAGGATTTATTGACAATTTCGCGCATAAATGTTATCATTGACACACATGATCCGCACATGGAAATAACATCATGCTCGATTCCGTCGACGAACGTCTTTTACGTGCATTACAGGATAATGCCACGGCCACCGCACAGGAACTCTCTGAACGCCTGAACATGTCCGCCAGCCAGATCGGCCGGCGGCGCCAGCGGTTGGAGGCGGAGGGGTATATCACCGGCTATCACGCACGGCTTGACGCGGCGGCGCTCGGGCTATCCGTGCAGGCCTTTGTACAGGTTTCCATGTCCGGTCACACGCCTGCAAATGCGCAGGTCTTCCAGAAACTGGCCCAAGAGCGCCCCGAGGTTGTCAGCCTCTGGACCCTCACCGGTGAGGCAGATTACATGCTGCGTGTCTATTGCCCCTCGCTGGCCGCGTTAAATGCGCTGGTCCATGATGTATTCCTTCCCCATGAGGCTGTGGCACGGGTGCAGACCAAAATCGTTATGGAGCAGCTTAAGCAAGACGCAGGTCTGCCCGTTGCGTCGGCAGCAAAACGGGTCAGATAGCAGCGCGGCGCGCCAGAACCGCCCGTTTTCGCGCCAGCCCGAGATGCACCGCCATACCGGCAGCATAAGCGATCAGGGCAAAGGCTATCAGACCACCAAATCCGAAGAGGCCGATCATGAACAAGATCATCGGCGTGCCAAGTGCATTGCCAAGATTCCCCATCTGGGCAACAGCCCCCTGTGCATGGGCGCGTGCCTCTTCTGTCGGGTTCAATGCGGGAACGGCCGAGAAATTTGCCCCCTGCACAAAACCAAGCGCTGCAAAGATCAGCACAGCAAACACCGGATTACCCGCCGAAAGAGCAAAGCCAAGTGTCGCAAACCCTGCGCTGGCAAAACCGATCACCACTACATAAACAGGCGCGATCCAGCGTTGCAGTACGACACCCAATGTCATCGAAACGCAGATCCCGGCCAGCGGCATGATGCCAAGCACCGCTGCGCGGCTTTCTTCGGGCAGGAAGGGCGGGATCACTGTCAGGATGGCAACAAAGGTCAACGTGTAACACAGCCACGCCAGCCCCGGCGCAGCGCGGGCCGGATCGGTGTAGATATCGAAATGCTGCCGCAGAAGACCAAGGGATTTCACCGGAGCGGCGGGGTTGTCCTTCGGCAGAACGGCCCAAAGCGCCGCAGCCATCGCAAACATCCATACCGCATGGACGTAAAACAGGCTCGACAGTCCGAATGCCGCGACCAGTGGTGTACCGAACCATGCGGTCAACGCATAGGCCACACCGAAGAATGTAGACCAGAGGCTCATGGCGAGAGGTTGGAAACGGGGTTTAGTGATCTGCGAAATCAGCGTCGGCGCCGCTACGACAACAACCAGATGGGATAAACCTTCTATCAGCCGAACCCCGAGCATAACGCCAAGGGGCGGCAGCGCCCCTTCAATCAAAGAGGCAACCGCGCCAAGGATCATTCCCCCGATCAAGAGGCGCCGCACCCCGAAACGGGCCACCAGAACACCAGCCGTCAGACCGAAAACGATCCCCAAGAGGCTGATGCCAGACACGAGGAATCCCAGCAAAGGCCCTGCACCGCTGTTTGCGTAATGGGCTGAAAGCTCGGCAAAAATCAGCGAGAATTTGGCAAATTGCGTGGCCGCTCCCAATCCTGCGAACCACAGGAGGAAAACGGTAAGAACGGATTTTTGCGCTTGGGTCATGGCCGCGTTTCTGACTCTGCCGCGCAACGAGCGCAAGCGGGTAACACGCCCCCGCCCGAAGCTTTAGCAGCTTTGGTTGGGCCTAGGTTCCAAAGGCACGGCGATCCGGAAAGCTGTTTTCAGCCGCCAGTACCAACGCCTCTGCGACGGCGTCCACTTCGGATTCGCTTAGCCGCGCAGGCAGGCGCACATCACAAGCCCGCATCAGCATTGCGCGGGTCGCAGGAAGTTCCCGTTGCTCGGGCAGGAATTCCCAGTTCCAGAACGCCCGTGCATTGTCTTTGGACATACCGAACAATTGCACCGTCACACCAAGGCGGGCTGCTTCTGCGACAAAAGCCTGTGCCTGCGCATCTGTCACTTCGCACAGGTTGAACTGGATACTGTCGGGGGCGCGTTCCTCCCCGTCCAGCGCTTCGGGCACCAGCAACCACGGCGTGCGATTCAATGCTGCGGCCAATCTGTCATGATTGCGTCGCCCGTCCGCAACACGGCGCGGGATTTCGGCGATTTGAGGACGGATGATCGCCGCCGACAGGTTCGAAAGGCGCAGGTTGTAAAGCGGCAGCTTGTTTTGCCAGCGGGCAAACTGGTTGCTCAGGTGGCCGTGCTTCTTCCAGTTGTGTTCATAAGCGCCGGACATGATCACGGCACGGGCCACCAGTTCTGCATCATCCGTGACAAGGATACCACCTTCCCCCGCGTTGATCAGCTTGTAGCTCTGGAAGGAAAAACACCCCACGCGCCCGATGGTCCCGATCTTGCGCCCCTTCCATGTGGTGCCAAGGGAGTGGGCCGCATCTTCGACCACGGGAATATCCCGTGCCTCACACAGCGCCATGATTGCATCCATATCCGATGTGTGGCCCCGCATGTGACTGACAATCACCGCCGCAATATCACTATCAAGGCGCGTCTCGAAATCTGCCAGATCAATGCGGTAGTTCTGTCCGACTTCACAAAGGACCGGTATGCAATCCGCGTGGATCACGGCAGAAGGTACTGCCGCGAAGGTAAACCCCGGAATAAGGACCCGCGCATCACGTGGCAGGCCCAGCGCCTTAAGACTGAGAAACAGGGCAGCAGAACAGCTTGAAACCGCCAGAGCGTATTTCACCCCCATCTCGGCCGCAAATTCCTGCTCCAGCAGCGTCACCGGTGCATCCTGCGCAGCGGTGTAACGGAACAGATCACCGGTTTGCAAAAGCCTCTCGATTTCGGCTTTGGCTGCGGCGGGGATGGGCTCGGCGTCATGCATGTTTGGCAGGGTCATTTGTTCCGATTTCCTGAAAGTAACTTTCAGGATTGATAAAGAACCTTTGTTACAAACCCAAGACGTTTGTTTGAAAACCGGCTGACATTTGCCGCCCGATGCGGACGGACACTTATGAATATGCCCGTTCCGCAACTATTTGCGGCATTTGCACTTGTTTGGACCAGCAAACCGCATACCCTAGACGAAGCGCTCTAATTCACAGGAATTTTATGGACAGCTTTCTCCTTCAGGCCTCGATTTATCTGGCCGCAGCCGTCGTGGCGGTGCCATTGGCAAAACGGGCCGGACTTGGCTCTATCCTCGGATATCTGGTAGCAGGTGTTCTGATCGGGCCGGTGTTCGGACTGGTGGGAAGTGAAACCAAAGATCTGCAACATTTTGCAGAATTCGGTGTGGTGATGATGCTGTTCATCGTTGGGCTGGAACTGGAACCAAAGGCGCTGTGGGACATGCGCCACCGGCTGATCGGGCTTGGCGGGCTACAAGTGGTGCTGACCACACTTGCGATCAGCGCCGCCTTCTTTTCCTTTGGCCAGCCATGGCATATTTCCGTGGCAATCGGTCTGATTTTTGCCCTGTCATCTACCGCCATCGTGGTGCAGACGCTGAACGAGAAACGCCTGATGCAGACACATGGCGGCCGTTCGGCGTTTTCGGTGCTGCTGACGCAGGATATTGCCGTGATCCCGATGCTGGCGCTGATCCCGCTGCTGGCAGTTGGCGACTTTAGCAACTTTGCCAGCCACGGAACGGACGACCACTCGGAAATGTCCCTGATTGCAGGTCTTCCTGGCTGGGGGGTAACACTGGTTACGCTTGGCGCGGTCGGTGCTGTAATCCTGTTCGGGATCTACTGTACCCGCCCGATCTTTCACTTTATCGCCAAGGCCCGGCTGCCTGAAATTTTCACCGCAGTTGCGCTTTTGCTGGTGGTGGGCATTGCTCTGCTGATGTCACTTGTCGGCCTCTCCCCCGCGCTTGGAACATTCCTTGCAGGGGTCGTGCTTGCAAACTCGGAATACCGGCACGAACTGGAAACGGATATCCAGCCCTTTAAAGGCCTGTTGCTCGGGCTGTTTTTTATAACCGTCGGCGCAGGTATCAATTTCGAAGTCCTCTGGGAGCATCTGGCGTGGATACTCGGCATGACGCTGATCATGATGGTGATCAAAGGTCTGGTGCTTGCGGGGCTCAGCGTGTTGTTCAAGTTGAAGGGGCGCGACCAATGGCTGTTCATCCTGTCGCTGGCCCAAGCCGGTGAATTCGGCTTTGTCATGCTATCCACGACCGTGCAGACCAGCGTGATCCCTTATGCACTGTCCCAGCAGCTCTTGTTGATTATCGCACTGTCCATGCTGCTGACCCCACTGCTGTTTATCGTTTATGACCATCTGTCCCGCCGGATGAAGGATGACACCCAGCACCATGAGGAAGACACAATAGACGAGGAAGGCACGGTTATTATCGTGGGCATCGGCCGGTTCGGGCAGATCGTGAACCGGCTGGCTCTGGCGACGGGGATCAAAACAGTGGTGATCGACCATAAGATCGACCAGATCGATGCAATGCGGCGCTTCGGCGTGAAAGGGTATTTCGGCGATCCTACCCGTCCCGACATGATGCACGCTGCCGGTTTGATGAGCGCAAAAATTCTGGTGGTTGCGGTGGACGATAAGGCGGCGGCAGTCAAACTGGTGGATCACGCCCGCAAGGAACGTCCGGATCTCTACATCATCGCCCGTGCCTATGACCGTGATCATGTTTACCATCTGTACCGCGCCGGAGCGGATGAGATCATCCGCGAAACCTTTGACAGTGCAATGCGGGCCGGCAAGAAGATGCTGCAAGGTATGGGCTGGCCCGAATATGAGGCTGAACGCGCCCACGATCAGTTCTTTGAGGCAGACCGCCACGCGCTGGCCGAACTGGCAGAGCTTTGGGACCCCAACATCCCGAACGAAAAGAACGAGAAATACGTGGCCCGTGCGCGGGAGGTCAATTCGGACCTTTACACCAGTTTTCTGTCCAATCTGACCAAGATTGTAGAGAACGACGAGGAGATAGACTTTCCGCCCACCAATGAATCTGCCGATCTGATCGCAAAAGAGGAAGCCGCCGACCGCTGATCAGGCGGCGATACGGGGCCGTCCCGATGCAATTGCGGTAAGTTCGGCCTCTACAAACACATCGCGCCCGTCGATCACCGCGTTGCGCACCTCCTGTTCGTGGTGCAGGCGGATGCCTTCCGCCCCGGCTTTGCGTGCAGCATCCATCGCAGTGTCGCCCAGACGGGTTTCCAGGGCAGACAGGGCGCGGGGCAGATCGTTGAAATCCTGCGGCCCGTCAGTGAAATGCACACGGTAGCGGTTTTCCCCGATGCTGGTGATCAGTCCGGACGAACGCATGGACACTTGTCCCACAACAGCCCCGATCGCATTGGCTACGCCTGCGTGTTCAGGCAGGATAACCGGTGTAGAGAGCCTGTCACCGACCGCGCCATAATAACTGTGGGCAGAAGCCCCGAGCCCGATTACCGGCAGGTTCAACCCCACCTTCAACGCCACCAGACCGCGGTGCGCTTGGGTGCCGCGCCGTGTTAGCACATGGCGGGCCAGTTGTTCTGGCGGAAGGCCGAAATCCGTCTCCTCTTCGGCAAAAGCGGTTTCAAGGAGCGTGTCACAGGTCTGCTGGGTGAGTTGGTCAATGATACGGCGGGCCAGCTCCGCGCCGTCCGGTGCTATCCGTTGCCCTGCCCCGTTGCGCTGCCGCGAAAACAACTCCATTCCCTGCCGTGCGGCAGTTGCATCCCAACTGTCCAGAACTCCGGTCACATGGGCTGCATCCGAAGGCGTTACTGCTGCGACCATGACCATTCCCCGCGCCACCAACCGGTCAAGTGCGGAGCCGTCCAGACGGTTTGCCAGCAGGCTGCCAATTTCCCAAGCCCGATCGCCGATCTTTTCCAGCAGGCGGGCTTCACGGGGATCAAGCCCTGCCGCAGTTTGCCCCGACAGACCCACCGGCACAACAAAACGCCCGTCATGCTCGCCGACCCGGTCTTTTATGCACTGACGCTCCAGCGCCGCTGGCACTACGTCGGGATACTGAATCGCGGCCAGTGACAGTGGCAGCACTCTACGGGGACCAAGTTGCAACCCGCCAGCCAGCCCTTCCCGCTGCAAATGAACCTCACTGTCTCCGCCAAGTCCGGTGGTACGCATGGCTACGGCTTCGACCATGGTGCGCAAACCGCCGACCCGCGCACCGTGGGGATCAATCATCGGGCGCCCGTCCCGCAACACAGCGACATCAGTTGTCGTACCGCCGATATCACTGACAAGCGCGTCGGATTCCCCTGTCAGCCAGCGCGCGCCGACGATACTGGCCGCCGGACCGGAGAGGATGGTTTCTATCGGGCGCTCCCGCGCCATTTCCGCAGAGATCAATGCCCCGTCCCCCCGCACAACCATCATCGGGGCGGACACGCCGATCCCTTTAAGATAATCCTGCGTGGCGCCGATCAGATGGTCGATCATCCCGATCAGCCGCGCGTTAAGCACTGCTGTCATGGCCCGTTTCGGCCCGCCGAGCTTTGCCGACAGTTCATGGGAACAGGTCGCAGGCAATCCGGTGCGGGCGCGGATCAGCTCCCGTGCGGCGATTTCATGGGCAGGGTTACGGGTCGCAAACTGGCTGGCAATGGCAAAGCCCGTGACCGTACCGTCGAGCCCCTCCAGCGCCTGTTCCAATGCACCAAAATCAAAGGGGGCAGCTTCGCTACCTGAATGATTATGCCCGCCGCTGATACGGATCACCGGATCGCCGCGCAGCGCCTCGTCCAATCCCTGACGGGCGACGTCTTTTTCGTCAAAGCCGATGAAGACCAGCGCAACCCGTGCACCCTGCCCTTCCACCAACGCGTTGGTGGCCAGTGTGGTGGACAGGGACGCCAGCGCGATTTCGGACGGGGCGACAGAAGCCGCATCGAGAACCGCCTGCACCGCTTTGCCGACACCTTCAGACAGGTCATGGCGGGTGGTCAGGGATTTGGCAGAGGCAATCACCTCATCCTCGCCACGGATCAGAACCGCATCTGTATAGGTTCCGCCTGTATCTACTCCGAGAAGAAGTGCCATCCTGTCCGCTCCTGCTATTCTGTCACGGGTTCTAGCCCGATGCCGCCGCCACGTCAGGACAAAAAGCGACCTGCCTTGCAGGTTTCCGGCATGTCGGGGCGACCTACGCCACGTCACGGGCAGCAGGGCTTCTCTGGGCAGCGGATTTGTCGCAAACTGCCCAAAACCCGAGTGGAGGAACCGCCATGTACGAGCGTCTGGAAATCACCATCAAGGATCACGTGGCAGAAGTCATGTTGAACCGCCCCGAAAAGAAGAACGCACTTGATACGCCGTTCTTTGACGAACTCGCCGCAGCAGGGGAGGAACTGCAAGGCAACGCGGATGTGCGCGCCGTTGTGCTCTACGGGGCGGGCGGATGTTTCTGCGCCGGTATCGACACCAGCGCCCTGATGGAATTTTCCGCCAATATCGACGAAATCCGCAAGATGCTGGCCACCCCGCCGGAACACGGGCGCGGCAACCGGTTCCAGCGCCCGACAGTGGTCTGGCAGGAACTGCAAGTACCCGTAATTGCAGCGGTAGAAGGTGTCGCTTTTGGCGGCGGTATTCAACTGGCGCTGGCTGCGGATTTCCGGTTTATGGCGCCGGATGCGAAAATGTCGATCATGGAAGCGAAATGGGGCCTCGTCCCCGATATGGGGATCACCCAATGCCTGCCCCAGCTGATGCGGGCCGATCAGGCAAAAGAACTGATCATGACGGGCCGCGTGCTCGGGGCGGAAGAGGCACTGTCACTGGGGCTGGCCACATGGCTGGCAGATAATCCGCTGGAAAAGGCACGGGCCATGGCGGCGGAGCTGGCGGCGCGGTCGCCCGAAGCTGTACAGGGCAGCAAGGCGCTGGTGGATCAGGTGTGGTCCGCAGGGCGCGAGGGTCTGGCGCTGGAGGGGGAGTTGCAATCCAAGATCATCGGTTATCCGAACCAGATGGAAACCGTGATGTCACAAATGCAAAAACGCAGTCCGGTTTACAAATAAACCACATAACCGGATCAGGGGGCGGCGGCGCCCCGTGATCACCAATTGCAGCCCCGTTTCCGTATCAGTCAAACAACTTGCGCAGGGCGTTCCCTACTTCGTTTTCCAACTTGTCCCGCGCCTGTTCTTCCAGCGATTTCGCTGCCGCATCGTCCTCTGCGTTGCGACGTTCCAGTTCCTTGCGCAGCTTTGCCTTTAGCGCCTCTTCGGGATCTTTCAGCTTTTCCTTCACCTCTTGCAGCTTTTCCTGCGCCCGCTGTACATCGGCGTTATCCTTCAGCTTTCCATCCAGCAACAGGTTCAGCAGCTTGTCCAGATCGGGTCGGAATTTCAGGTTCTGCCAAGGGCCAGTGATCATCACAGGCACCGAAAACTCTGCATCTTCGGACAGGCGTGTCGGCGTCACCACATAATTCATCGCCTGCCCGCCAATATCGACCGATCCCTTGCCAGCGGCGCGGAACAGCGGGCTGATTAGCGACAGATCCACATTCTGCAACACGCCCTGCTCCATCGAAAACGTGCCATCCAGACTGGTAAATTCAGTTGCGCCCTCAAACCCGCCAAAGGCTGATTTCAGATTGCGCATCATCGCCGCCAGATCAATGCCCTTGATCGCGCCGTTTCCGAATTCGACCGAACCGTTCCCCGACAGAGAGGTCATGATCTGATGCACGCTCCCCCCTTGTGAACGCAGCGACAGTCTGGTGGTGCCGGTCCCGCGAAGGCGGTCCATATCAAGCAGTTGTGACAAAAGCGGTTCAAGTTCCACATCCCGCGCGGTTACATCCGTTTCAAACGCCACCGATGATCCGCCGCGCAGGGTGATGCGGCCCGATACCGCCCCGTCAAATATCCGCACATCCTGCAAATCAAGGGCAAGCAAGCCGTCCCGCAGCCGCGCATTTATCTGGGTTTTCCCCAATTGGCTGACCCCGAGATCTACGCTGGCAGCGCTCAGCGCCACGTCCGCATCAACCATGTCGAGCCCTTGCAGCTGGATCGGCTCTTTTGACCAGCCTGAAGACGCGCTTGCACCGTTACCTGCGCCATCAGCGCCGACCGAAGCATCATCCGAGATGTAATCGGACAGATCCAGTTTTCCTGCGTTTAAGGTCGCCTCTACATACGGCGGGTTTTCCGGGCGGAAAGCGATTTCGCCCGCTACCACATTCTGGTCCAGCGTAATCTCGGCATTTTTCAAACGTGCCTTGCCGGAGGCCGCAATACGCAATTCCCCATCCAGTTTAGCCGTCTGGAATGTACCCTTTGGAGTGCCCGTTTCAACACTAGCCAGCCGCAACGCGCCGCGCAGGTCGGAAAACCGGGCCAGCGTCTGTCCCGACACCAGATTTGGTCTGGCCTGTCCGGCCCGCCCCTTGAAATCCAAATCGCCCATGCCTTGCAAAGACAGAAAGCTCTCTACGTCGAATTCGGGGGTCTCCAGCCAGCTGTCATTACCCGTCGCACTGAACCGCCCGGTCACCGGAACCTTGCCGTACATCCCTTTGAGAGCGGCTTCGCCGAATACACCGGCGCTTGAGAGAAGCAGCTTGCCCTCAAGAGACAGATCGGACAACGCGATGATCTGCTCTGGCGCCGCCAGACCAAAACGCACGGCCGTTCCAGCCGGATCACTGACACCTGCCGTAAAAGTGGCATCTACAGTTGGAAATCCGCCGCCAAGGCCTGCCTTACCATCAAAGTTCACCGTATCCCCGCCCAATTTCAGGGTGCCGGAAACCGTCGAGATACCGTCTTCCATCAGTGCAGGCCAATCCCCGAGAACCGCCATCACGTCGCCATCAAAGCCGTTCAGATTGCCTGAAACATCGATCCGCGCCGTAGTTTTTCCCTTGGGCAGCGACACTGTGCCGTTTATCCCGCTTAACGCGTGGCTGGTGCCCGTGCTGTGATCGCGAAAATGCACATCTCCGTTTACGATACGTCCCAGTTCGAGCGAGGGCTGCGCACTGCCGGATTGCGCCTGTGTCTCATCAGCCGCCTGCTCCGTCGAAGCGCCCGACAAATCCCAGTTCGCCCGCCCTGTTTCATCCCGTTCCAGATACACCACCGGAGAGAGGAGTTCGAAAGTTTCCACCTCCACGTTACCGCCAATCAGTGCCGATAGGTTCACACCTACTGTTGCACCCTTCGCCGAAATCATCAGCGGCTCGCTTGCCCAGTCTGCGTTGGAAACGGTAATCGCGCCGGTTTTCACCCCGAGTGTCGGAAAAAGGGTCGGGCTGAAATCCCCCGAGAGGGTAAGTTTCCGGCCTGTTTGCCGCTCCAGCTGATCAGAGGCCAGCTGCCCGATCCTGTCTGTAGGCAGGAGGAACAACAGCCCTACTGCAACGACAACACATGCGACCAGCGCAACAGCAATCCGGATCAACAAACGCATCACAACCCCCGTAAAGACTTAACCAATATGAAGCCTGTCTAGCAGTCTTGGCAAGCGGCAGACAGTGCGATTTGCTGCCAAACACACACGGACTTCAGCGAAATGTCACGTCGCAGAGAAGTTGCACAAGAAACGGGTCGCGCGGCGTTCCCGATTGCGCCATAGAAACCCAATGAAAAAAATTGCACACCGTATGAACCTGCTGGAATGGTCAATGCTTGTCGGACTGTCGATCGTCTGGGGCGGCTCGTTCTTCTTTGCCGCCGTCGCCATCGCCGAGCTTCCGGCCATGACTATCGCATTCATCCGCGTTTCTGGCGGCGCTATTATCCTGTTGCTGGCGCTACGTCTGTTAGGGATCCGTCTGCCCAGCAGCAAAACGGTTTGGCTGGCCTTTCTTGGCATGGGGCTGATGAACAATGCGATCCCCTTCAGTCTGATCTTCTGGGCACAGAGCGAACTGGCCAGCGGGGTGGCCTCTATCCTGAATGCGATGACGCCGATCTTCACTGTGATTGCAGCACATTTTCTAACTGATGACGAACACCTGTCAGCGGGACGGATTACGGGCGTCCTGCTCGGCTTTCTGGGGGTATTTATCCTGATGGGCGGCAATAGCGGAGAGAGCGGCGCGATCCTGCCCCATATCGCCGTGCTCGGCGCGGGGGTATCTTATGCGCTAGCATCGATTTTTGGTAAACGGTTCGGGCGGCTCGGCGTGCCACCACTCGCTACAGCCACAGGTCAGGTCTGTGCGTCGAGCCTGCTGCTATTGCCGGTGGTGCTGTTCGTGGACCAACCCTGGTCCTACGGCTGGCCCTCGGGCGGAACGCTCTGGGCTTTGGCGGGGTTGGTGGTACTGTCAACGGCGGTCGGGTATTTCCTCTACTTCCGCATCCTGTCCACCGCAGGGGCCACCAACCTAGCGCTGGTTACATTCCTTATCCCGCCAAGCGCGATCCTGTTGGGCGTGCTGGTTTTGAACGAGTCCCTTGGCTGGAACCACATCGCTGGAATGGCCGTCATCGGGGTAGGTCTGGCCGCCATTGACGGCCGGGTTTTCAGGATTTTTACAAGGAAGCGGAGACGCCCCGCGCCTTAAAAATCTACCTCGACATCGGGCAGTTTCAACTCTGCCACCAGATCGCGGACTTCCTGACGGGCGGCCACGTTCGAAATATTCAAAGAACCGCCGCCCACATCCTTGATGTCAAGAAGGGTCAGCCCGTGGGGGAACAATTCGCGGAACACAACACGGTCCGAAAAGCCCGGAGCCAGCCGGAATCCGATCCGCCGCGACAGGTCTTTCAGCGCCGCGCCAACCTTGCGCTTGTTGTGCATGTTCTGCGCGCCCACGCGGTTGCGGGTCACAATCCAGTCAATCGGTTTTGCGCCGGTTTCAGCACGGGCCTTGCGCGCCTCCCAAACCATTTCGGAATAAACGCTCGGGCCGGTGACAGCATTGGTTTCGGGATCAATTTTCGCCAGCAGGTCAAAATCGATGAAACTGTCATTCATCGGGGTGACGAGTGTATCGGCCATTGCATGGGCCAGTTCCGCCAGTGCCGAATGGGAACCGGCACAATCGACAACAATGAAATCGTTATCTTCATCCAGAAGGAGAATCGCCTTCTGGAAGGCCACAAGATTCGCCTCGTCGCCCGGCTCCAAACCGAGCTCCTCGGCGGTTTTCATCTCTGCAAGCTGGGGTAGCGGAAGGGGGATTTCATTTTTCCGCACATATTCGCGGCGGTTTTCCACGTAATGGCCAAGTGTGCGCTGACGCAAATCCAGATCGACGACGCCGACCTTGAAACCGCTGCGCAACAGGGCGGTTAGAACATGCATGGCTGTGGTCGATTTGCCAGAGCCGCCTTTTTCGTTTCCGAAGACGATAATATACGCCATTGGTGTCCCCTGCCCTGATTATTGTAGAGAGATATGTTGTGTGGGCTTAGCGCGCACTATGGAGCATGGATTATGCGAATACAATATTGTTTCCAATACAGTAACGCAGCTCTGTTGCGCAAATGCGGCCCCCGCAACACATAAACCACACTTGCCGCGCTCCGGAACAGGACGGCAGAATCAAAAACGCCGCCCCGAATGGAGCGGCGTTTTCGAAAATAAAACCGGAGTGGATTAGAATCCCAGACCTTCGTATTTCTTTTTGAACTTGGAAACGCGACCGCCGGCATCCATCAGCTTCTGGTTCCCGCCAGTCCAGGCCGGGTGTACGGACGGATCAATATCCAGAACCAGTGTGGACCCTTCTTCACCATAGGTGGAACGGGTTTTGTATGTTGTACCGTCGGTCAGTTTGACCTCGATCATGTGGTATTCGGGGTGCAGGTCTTTTTTCATGTCTAAGCTCCAGAGTGCAGGACTGATCCGATTGCGGCCACCGTTCAGGCTTGGCAAGAGGCTCCGGTAACCGGTCGCCCTGCGTGAATTACAGAAACCGGCGTATAGACCAGAAAAAGCGATCGGGCAAGCAGTTATCTTACCCTTGCTGGCATAGCGCCTCGGGCAGATTAACCGCCTGCCGTTCCCTGCATCCGGGACAGGCGTAAAGCCCGCAGATCTTCTGCCGTATGCGGACGTTCGAACACGCGGGCAATTTCAAAATCCTTCTCTGCCTGCGACTTGTCCCGGTGATCGATGAAACACAAGGTTGCCCCTGCGCACCACAGGCTGAGGAACCAGACAAAACCGGCAATCGGGAACAGCACCAGCAAGGCAATCATCAGATAGGAGGACATCGTGGTCGGCGCAGTCAGCTCTTCAAGAGTGGTGACCTGCATCAAAGACAACCCGTCAAACACCGGCATCGTCAGCAGCACAAACCCGTAAACCAGCACCATTCCGGTAACAATCGTACCCGCCACCAGCATCAGCAGGAACATCCGCAACGCCCCTGCCCCGAAGCCCCAGAAAATTTCGTAATTTCGGGCTTTCGGGCTGCACGCCGCCGCATTCGCTGCCATCGGCACCGCAAGGGAGGCATAGGCAATTTGCGACAGAATTTGCGTAACCGTCGTGTAAGTATATACCGACGGGCGCGACAGGGAGCTCTGAAGCTCTGCCATAGCAACCGGATCGCCGGTGGTCACAGCCGCAACTGCCATGTCAAAGTCGAAAATCCCCATCTGGGAAGCCACATAGAAGGCGCCAAGGGAAAGCGCGCCCACCATGGTGTTGAAGATCGCGAAAAATCTGAAGAATTTGAAGGATCGCAGGAACAGTTTACCCAAATCGGTCGGCGTGACCTCATCCGCTACAATCAGGCCGGATCGCACATTCACAAACAGCATGAACACCATCAACGTGCCAGCGCCGAACCCCAGCAGGATCAGGAAGAGGATCGGGCTTTCAGCGAAAAAGCTGAAAACCGCATATAAAATAGCCGCCAGCAACGCCCAACAGGGCAAGGCCCGCCAGAAAATTGACAGGGACAGTGCAAAGGTGCGCATCAGGAAGGAAAGCATGCCGTTTATCCTTAAATCCAAATCTACCCGTCCCGTGTGACACAGGAATATGGCGGGATTTTGGAAACAACGGCGCGGGTTTGGGAAAAGTTGAAGCAGCGCGGACACAAACCGGCTTTGTTTGGTCCCCTAATACGAAAAGAGCGGCCCCAGGGGCCGCTCTGATACTCGGGTAAAAGCGCTCTTACGCTTTTGCACCACCCAGCGGGCGGTAGTTTGTTTTTTCCGCGATACGTGCGGATTTACCGCGACGGGCGCGCAGGTAGTAGAGTTTCGCGCGACGCACACGGCCACGACGGACAACTGTGATGCTGTCGATGTTGGTGGAGTGCAGCGGGAACACACGCTCTACGCCTTCACCGAAAGAAATCTTGCGCACTGTGAATGCAGCGGCGATACCGGAGCCGCCTTTACGTGCGATGCAGACACCTTCGTAGTTCTGTACGCGGGAGCGGGTGCCCTCGGTCACTTTGTAGCCTACGCGGATGGTGTCACCTGCTTTGAAGTCAGGGATGTCTTTGCCGAGTTCGGCAATTTGTTCAGCTTCGAGCTGTTCGATGATGTTCATCGTAATGATCCTTTATGCCCGCCATTGTCTGGCGAAGTTTGATGCCTGTCCCATAGCTCTTGGTCTTCTTCCGGGTCCACCGCAGTGCCCGCCAGAGATAGGAGTGACGTTCCTTATGAGTGTGGTCCTTGCCGTTTCCTGCAAGTGGCGGGCCGGATTGCGGGAAGAACCACAAGAGGCATCGCGACTCAAAACGGGGCAGAGCACGGGGTCGTATAGGGCGCTTGGGGCTGTGATGCAAGGGTTTTGCAGGGCTGGGCAGGACCGGGGCATGAGTATTTGGGGAACATTGAAACCTGCCGGTCAAAGCAGCTTTGCCGCGGTACTTTATTCCTTGTCTGTCAGGTAACGCGCCCACATATCGGGACGACGTTCCCGTGTAATCCGTTCGGACTGTTCGCGGCGCCATTTTTCCACATTGCCGTGATGGCCGGAGGTCAGAACTGGGGGGATACCACGCCCCTTCCATTCCGCCGGACGGGTGTATTGAGGGTGTTCGAGCAGACCGTTCGAATGGCTTTCCTCCTCGGTGGAGGCCGCATTGCCAAGCACTTCGGGCAACAGGCGCACGGTCGCATCAATCAGCGCTTGCGCAGCAATTTCCCCGCCTGTCAGCACAAAATCCCCGAGCGAGACTTCCTGCACGTTATATTCTTCGAGCACCCGTTCATCCACGCCCTCAAAACGGCCGCACAAAAGGGTCATGCCTTCAGCCTTGGAAAACTGCTGTGCCATGGCTTGTGTAAAGGGTTTGCCCCGTGGGGACAGGTAGATGACCGGCCAGCGGCTCTGATCCACCGGCGTGCCCGGACGGGCCGCATCAAACGCCTGCCCGACCACATCCGCCTTCAGGACCATGCCCGCGCCGCCACCGGCTGGCGTGTCATCCACATCCTTGTGTTTGCCGGTTCCAAACTGGCGCAGATCTATTGGCTCCAAAGCCCATTTTCCCTCTTGCAGGGCTTTGCCGGTCAGGGATTGCCCAAGCACGCCGGGAAACGCACCGGGGAAAAGGGTGATGACCTTCGCCCGCCAGGCACCTGCAATGTCAGGCGTGTCGGACATCAATTCCCGTGGTTTGAGAGAGGGGCGCACGGCAAGACGCCCGTGTGAACGGGTCAGGCTGCGGGTTTTCATCCCGTGGGACAAAGGTTTCTTTTCATCGGACATGGGGGCGGATTAATCCGTTCTGCCGCTTTTGTCTATCGGCTGTCTTTCCGGTTGTTCACATAGGCGCGCAACGCTGCTACCAGATTTTCTGTCTGGGCCTCTGTCCCATTGCTGCCCATCAGCCGCCTTCCCAGTTCCAAGCCGTAGAAAAACCGCAGAACGGGGCCGCTGTCGAACTCCGGCAGAGGACCGAACCCCTCTAATATGGCATCAAGATCGGGTTGCGGCACCCATCCGCCCTGAGGCCGCCGGTAACTTTGCGCCTGAGCAAGAAACCGCGCCAGATCCTTTGTCACGGCCAGTTCGTGGCGGTTTTCGATGTCGATGCCTGTCATTATCGGGCCGTCGCAGATCAGGTTCAAGGCGGCGAAATCGCCGTGGGTACGGGCCACCTGTACAGGCTTTCCCATCAGGTTCGGGGCCTGCTCACGCAATCGCGCTTTCAGACGGTTTATTAGCGGTGCATATGCGCTGCCTTGCGGCGGCGCAATCCGCTTGATCCATTTCCACGGACCAAATCCGGCAGTGCTGCGACTGTCGCTGGTATAAAGCGCGAGCCATTGCCCCGCCTGACGCAGCTTTTGCGCCCGTGCGGCAGGGATGGCCTGCTCCAGAATTGTGTCGAGCCTCTCTCCGGCCTGATAGGCCCGAAAGGTGAGCGGTTTTTGCGGCAGAAACTGCTTTGGCTCGCAGACCTGCAGCAATCCGCTGCCCATAATCGCGTGACGCGATGCCAGTTCCTGATGCACCTGCGCAGCCCGTGCAATGCCGTCCAGCCCGGTAAAATGTTTGATAATCAGCGGTGCCCCATCCAGATGCGCCAGAAACACGCTGCGATCCTCTGCAATCCGCAGGCAATCCGCTACCACCAGCCCGCCCAGCGCAGGTTCACCCTCCAGCAGATCATTCAGATCGGCAAAAGCGGCGGTCTCCCGCGCGTGCTTTCGGCTCCAGCGCGCCAGAGCGTCCGGTGCAGCGGGATCAGCCGCCATCTATCGCCCCTTCCGGCGGATCAACGACGATCCGGCCGGATGTCATATCTACAGTTGGCACAATTTCGCGGGTAAAAGGTAGCAGGGCATCGCCCCCCGAAGTCAGACGCACCTCAATGATGTCCCCTGCCCCGTGGTCATGCACTGCCCGAACCTTGCCGAGCGTCTCGCCGCCTGTGTCGACCACAACCATTCCAATCAGGTCGGAGTAGTAATACTCGTCATCCGGCAGGTTCGGCAGCGCACTGCGGGGTACAAACAACCGCACACCGCGCAGCGCGTCGGCTTCGTCCTTGAAGCGGATCCCCTTGATCCGCGCGGCAAAGCCACCCTTGACCGGACGGGTGACGGTCAGATCAAAGGTCTGGCTGCCATCCTCAGAGCTGAGCAGGCCGTAACTGCCCACATCTTCGGGTTGGGCGCAAAAGGATTTGATCCGCACCTCCCCTTTCACTCCGAAAGCTCCCATTATCGCCGCTACGCAGATGGTATCGTTTTTTGCCAAGTTCCGGCCCCAGTCTATCCGTCTGATTTCCGCACCCGCCTTGTTGCGGTTTGCATCCTTTCCAAGTAACCCGCCAAAGCTCCAATGAAAAGATGTTCGATACCCTCCTTTTCACCCACTACGCCAAAATTCCCGAAACAAGCGGCTGAAAACACTGTCAGACCGGCGTGCACTTTACTTGGGGTTTCTCCCCATTTCCTTTATATTGACAGGACAACCAAGTTCTGGTGGTCTCTATTTACTGATGAAGTTACAATCTATTACCCGTAATCCGTGCTAACACACAGCTGCGGCTGTTCAACGACGACCGGAGTGGAACTCTCGCTTTGACTTCACCTTCCCTGACACACGACTTTCAGGATGATATTGACGAAATCGCCCGCAGTACGCTCGTTCCGAATCTGCTGGAAACAGTCACGCTCGTAACTGGTATGGGGTTCGCCGCGGTAGCGCGGGTCACGGACTCCCGTTGGGTCACGTGCCGCACAGTAGATAAAATCAACTTCGGGCTAACCCCCGGAGATGAATTGGACGTCGAAACAACGCTTTGTCACGAAGTCCGTATGGCTAACGCGGAAATCGTGATTGATGATGTTCAAAACGACCCGCAGTATTGTACTCATCACACGCCTGAAATTTACAACATTCAGAGCTATATTTCGATCCCGATCTACAAGCTGGACGGCTCCTTCTTCGGAACGCTTTGCGCGATTGATCCCGCACCGCGAAAGTTAAAGGACGATCAGGTGCTGGGGATGTTCCGCCTGTTTGCCAAAATGATCGGGGACAGTCTGGAAACCGCAGAGCGCTTGCAAGAAAGCGAAACGGCTGTCGAGAAAGAACGCGAACTGGCAGAAATCCAGCAGCAGTTCATCGCAATTCTGGCCCACGACCTGCGCAATCCGGTCAACGCGCTAGAGGCTGGCCTACGGCTTCTGGGACGCAGGCAACTGGATGCGAGATCCGAGAGCATCGTCAGCCTCATGCAGGCCTCTATCAACCGGATGGGCAATCTGATCGAAAACCTTTTGGATCACGCAAGAGAGCGTCAGGACGGCGGGATCATCATCGAGCGGAATGCAGATGAACCCCTTGAACCTGTTATCCAGCAAATCGTTTCGGAAATCAGGGCAGTATCCCCCGAACATATGATCGAATGTAAAATTGACCTACCACAGAATGTTAATTGTGACAGGGAGCGTATCGCCCAGATGTTGTCAAACCTGCTGGGCAACGCGGTGACACACGGCGCCAAGGGCCGGACCATTCAAGTGAACGCCCGAAGCGAAGACGGGCAGTTCAAACTTTCTGTCAGAAACGAGGGTGATATGATCCCGCCAGAGCACGTCGGGAATCTGTTTCTTCCATTCCAGCAAGGAAATAGCAGCAACAAACGCAGCGGGCTGGGTTTGGGACTGCATATCGCCTCGGGAATTGCAGAGGCTCATGGCGGCAGGCTCTCGGTGCGTTCAGACCCTGACAGCACAGAGTTTACTTTTACCATGCCGCAGCCCTGATCCGGCACCCGCTTTTGAGGGAAAGAAACAGGTGACAGGCTGGCGATGCGGTGCTACATCTTTTGCATCAACCAAGAGGTGCCGCATGAATTGTTGGAAAATCAAGAAGGCCGGAAAAATCCTATAGCCCCTTGATGCGGGCATTTTTCCGTCCGTCCTCAATCAGCCACGTTGTTGTCTTGGCCCCTTCGGCCATATCCTGACATTCCCTGTCTTTATTTGCCCGTGGCACAATTCTCTTTGTCTGTTGGAATTCTGTTATGTACCGTTTTTTTGAATCTATCGTCGATCCGTTTGCCAATCGGGATCTCGGCACCCCGCCCCGTAATATCTGGGCATTCATCCGCAGCGAACTGCGCCCCTTCAACCGGCTTTTGCCATGGCTGCTGATTGGCGGGCTGGTGGTGGCCCTGCTGGAAACCTGGCTGATCAGCTATAGCGGCCAGATCATCGACTATGTAAACCAGACCGATGGTGATGCGCTTTGGGGGCGCTATGGTCTGGAACTGATGGCGGTGGCAGCCCTGTTGCTGTTCGGGCGGCCGCTGGCTTTCTTTCTGAACGGGGTCTTGCAGCATCAGGCCCTGTCAAGCGCCATGCGCGATCAGGTACGCTGGCGGGCCCACACCCACATGCTGGGTCAGAGCCGCGAGTTCTTTCACAATGATTTTGCTGGCAGACTGGCCAACCGCGTGATGCAGATCGGCCCAGCGGTCGAGGACAATGTCTATACCTTCTTCGAAGCAGTCTGGTTCGTGTCGATCTACTTCGTCAGTGCATTGTGGATCATGTCCTCGGTAACGCCGGCCCTTGCCCTGCCGATGCTGCTCTGGCTTTGTGCTTTTGTCGTTTACATCGTTCACATGGGGCGCAAGATTTCCAAAGCCTCCGAAGATATGTCGCGCACCCGATCGATGGTCACAGCGCGGGTGGTGGATGCCTATACCAACATCGAGAGCGTCAAACTGTTTTCGGGCGACAGCCGAGAAAAAGATTTTGCCTTGCAGGCCGCCCGGGCCGACCGCGAGAGGTTCATGCTCTTCCTGCGGCTCTGGACCCGTATCCGGCTGGATCTGGGTATCCTTACGGGCATCCTGATCGCAGGAGTGGTCGGGTTGTCGCTCTACTACTGGCGCAGCGGTGCTGTGAGCGTGGGCGAATTAAGCGCCGTCACCGCACTGGTGATGCGCCTGTCTGCCATGACGGCTTGGATCATGTGGGTTTCCACGCTGCTGTTTGAAAACGCAGGAAAAATCCACGAAAGCATGGACTCCATCGCCAAAGAGCACACCGTCACCGACAGCGACAAAGCCCCCGAACTGCATGTCAGCAAGGGGGAGATCAGACTGATTGACGTGGCCCACCATTACGGACGGGGTGAAGGCGGGTTGAACGGTATCAACCTAACCATCGCGGCAGGTGAAAAAGTCGGTCTCGTCGGGCGCTCCGGCGCGGGGAAAACCACGCTTGTAAACCTGCTGCTGCGCTTTATGGACCCTGAATCGGGGCGGATTGAAATTGACGGGCAGGATATTTCCAAAGTGCAACAAGAAAGCCTGCGCCGCGCCATTGGTATGGTCACGCAGGAACCCGGCCTGATGCACCGCTCTGTGCGCGACAACATCGTGCTGGGCGCACCGGATGCGACAGAGGCAGATATCGAACGCGCCGTCATCCGTGCCGATGCCGCCCAGTTCATCCCCGATCTCGAAGATCCGAAAGGACGGCGCGGGATGGAGGCTTTCGTCGGGGAACGGGGCGTGAAACTGTCGGGCGGGCAACGCCAGCGGATTGCGCTTGCGCGTGTTGTGCTCAAAGACGCGCCGATTCTGGTCTTGGACGAAGCCACAAGCGCGCTAGATAGTGAAAGCGAAGCCGTCATCCAGAATGCCCTTTCCGGTGTGATGGAAGGCAAAACCGTCATCGCCATCGCCCACCGCCTGTCCACCATCGCGCGGATGGACCGGATCGTGGTTCTGGACGACGGACAGATTGCCGAGATCGGGACACATGCCGAACTGCTGGCCAAAGGCGGGCTTTACGCCGGTTTCTGGTCCCGCCAATCGGGTGAAATGTTGGGACTGGACACAGAATGAGACGCTTTGCAGGATTGATAGATGCCTTTGCACGGGCCGAAGGACCACCGCCGCAAACGCTCGGGGCGTTTTTTCGCTGGGCGCTGAGCGGGGCCTTCGGCTGGCTGGCGGTGGCGGGGCTGCTATCTGCCTTTGTCGGCACACTGGAAGTGGTGACTGCGATCCTGCTGGGCAAAGTGATCGACGCGGCCCTTCTCAGCGGGCCGGATGTGTTCTGGGACCAGAACCTGATGCTGCTGGTGCTTGCTGCCGGTTTCTTCCTGATCCTGCGCCCGTTGGCCTTTGGCGCATCTTCAACCGCCAATTCCGTGCTGGTGGCCCCGAACGTGAACCCGCTGGTGCTGACCCGCCTGCACCGCTGGACACTGGGGCAGACCGTCAGCTTCTTTGACGATGATTTCGCAGGCCGCATTGCCCAGAAACAGATGCAGGCGGCCCGCGCCATGACGGATGTGGCGGTCGAAGTCATCAACGTGGTGTTCTTCGCGCTCGCCTCGCTGGTCGGGTCGGTGCTGTTGCTGACCTCTATCAATGGCACCGTTGCAATGGCGCTGGCGGTCTGGCTGCTGGTCTATTTGTTGCTGATCCGCTGGTTCATGCCCCGTATCCGCGAACGTTCCAAGGCACGGGCAGGCACGCGGGCCATGGTGTCCGGTCAGGTGGTAGATACGATCACCAATATTAAAACCGTCAAACTCTTCGCCCATGCGGATCACGAAGACCGCGCCGCCATTGGCGCCATTTCGGAGTTCCGCGACCGCGCGCTTGATTTCGGCATCCTTTCTGCCGGTTTCCGACTGACTCTGATGATGGTGGCCGGACTTCTGCCGGTTGCCCTGATCGGCGGCACGCTCTGGCTCTGGTCCCGCGGGCTGGCCTCTCCGGGTGACATCGCCGCCGCGGGCACGATTTCCATCCGTATCGCGCAGATGACCGGCTGGGTCAGCTTCACCCTGATGGCGATCTGGGCCAATGTCGGAGAGGTCGAGGACGGCATGCGCACCCTGACCCCGCGCCACCGTCTGGATCAGCCCAATGCCCCCAAGGGGCTGGACGGGCGCAAGGAAATCACCTTCGATCACGTCAGTTTCGGCTACGGTCGGGACGGCAACGGCATCGAGGACATCAACCTGACAATCAAACCGGGCGAAAAAATCGGCATCGTCGGCGCGTCAGGTGCAGGGAAATCCACCCTCGTCGCCCTGTTGCTGCGACTTTACGACGTGGAAAAAGGCGCGATCCGTATTGGCGGGCAGGACATCCGCGAGGTGAGCGAGGAAGACCTGCGCCGCCAGATCGGTATGGTCACGCAGGACACCGCAATGTTCAACCGCTCGTCCCGCGACAACATCCTTTACGGTCGCCCTGATGCCACAGAAGACGACCTCATCGCCGCTGCCAAACGTGCCGAGGCCCATGACTTCATTCTCGGGCTGGAAGACCACAAGGGCCGCCGTGGCTACGATGCCCATCTCGGGGAACGCGGTGTCAAACTCTCCGGCGGCCAGCGCCAGCGGATTGCGCTCGCCCGTGCCATCCTGAAGGATGCGCCGATACTGGTGCTGGACGAGGCCACCTCTGCGCTTGATTCCGAAGTGGAAGCCGCCATTCAAACAGCGCTCGATCAGGTGGTGGAGGGCAAAACCGTGCTCGCCATCGCGCACCGCCTGTCCACCATCGCGCGGATGGACCGGATTGTAGTGCTGGACGCAGGCCGGATCGTAGAGAGCGGCACCCACGAAGAACTGCTCGACCTCAACGGCCATTACGCCGGATTCTGGTCGCGCCAGACCGACGGTTTCGCCGCCTGATAGGGATTTACGCTCTTTTTGGGGGAAAATATCCCGGGGTTTCAGGGGCAGCGCCCCTGATCCTGTGCGCCTAGCGGGAAATCACGTCAACGGTTTCCGTCCGCTCTTCCCAGCCTTTGGCTTCCAGTTCCGGTTGCAGGCTTTCCTCGGTCGGGTAGCCGACACACAGATAGGCCACCAGAGACCAGCTTTCCGGCACGCCAAGATCCGCGCGCAACTGGTTTGCATCCAGAATGGATACCCAGCCGACCCCCAGACCATAGGCCCGTGCCACCAGCCAGAAAGACATGATGGCCGAAACCACGGAATAGCGGCGGGTTTCTGTCATGGTTGCAGCGCCAAGGCCGGAACCTTTCTCCGTTTCCTCGTCACAAAAGATCGCAAATTGAACGGGGGCTTCTTTCATACCGGCCAGCTTCAGGCTGGCATAGGTTTTCGCCTTGTCACCGGAATATCCAGCAAGGGCTGCATCATTCTGGATTTGGAAATTTTCATAGGCTTTGGCTCGTGCCGCCTCGGATTCCAGGCTGACAATGCGCCAGGGTTCGGACAGGCCGACGGAAGGGGACAGGCGAAACGCGTCCAGACATTCGGCAAGGCTGTCTTGGGGAACAGGGGTGGTTTTGAAGTGGCGCACATCGCGGCGCCACTTCAACAGATTTACAAACTCGGACCGGAACTCTGCGGTAAATTTATGCATTTCGATCCGTTCCGTGTTTGGTTTATTCAGCAGCAGCTTCTTCGCTAGGAGCTTCTTCTGCAGGTGCAGCAGCGGCTTCTTTGGCAGCAGCTTCTTTAGCGGCTTTCTCTTCGGCGCGCTCAACAGCTTTTTTGCCTGGCTTGGCTTTTTTCAGGTTGGCGCGCTCTTTCTTCTCAACAACGCCGGCAGCTTCCAGAAAACGGGAAACACGGTCTGTTGGCTGTGCGCCTTCGCCGAGCCAGTACTGAACGCGTTCCATGTCCAGTTGAACGCGGTTTTCGTCGTCTTTGGCCAGCAGCGGGTTGTATGTGCCGAGTTTTTCAACGTAGCGGCCATCGCGTGGCATACGTGTGTCGGCTGCAACAACACGGTAGAAAGGGCGTTTCTTGGAACCGCCGCGGGCCAGTCTGATCTTCATTGCCATGGGTGTATCTCCTTTAGATGGCGTGGTCGGGGGGCGCTCGTCCCACCCTACATTCGGGAATTAGGATTGATGTTGTTTGTGGTGCTGGATGACTTCGCTGATGATGAAGTTCAGGAACTTCTTGGCGAATTCGGGATCAAGATCCGCCTCGCGGGCCAGACGTTCCAGACGGTCTATCTGGCTGGCTTCACGGGTTGGATCAGATGGCGGGAGGTCATGGGCAGCTTTCAGCTTTCCCACGGCCTGTGTGTGTTTGAACCGCTCGCCCAGAGTATAGACAAGGATCGCATCCAGACGGTCGATACTGGCGCGGTGTTCCTTTAGAAGCTCTGCAGCTTTTTCAACGGCGGTGTTGTCTGCACCGGTGCTCATCGGGCGTACTCCGGTGTCGGGTAACGGTAGATATGGTCTTCGCCCATATGCGGGTTGTGATAGGCCTTCTCGAAAGTGCCGCCCATCCGTTCCGCCAGCGCAATCGAACGCGCATTTCCCGGCACAATATGGGACGACAGGGTTTTGAAGCCCAAATCCTCGAATGCCCACTGGCGGGCCCGCTCTGCGCCTTCGCGCGCGATTCCACGGCCTTCAAACGCTTCGAACAGGGCATAGCCCAGTTCCGGTTCCGGCCAGCCTTCGGGGTTCCAGATGCCGGTCAGACCCGCAACCGCGCCGCTGGCTTTTTCCACGATGGAAAAATAACCGTAACCGTGGATGTGCCAGTGGCCCACATTGGTCGCAAACCAGCGCCATGCCTCATCCCGTTTCAGGCGACCGCCAAAACCCACACAATGTTCGGAATCATAGAAGGCAGCCAGCGGTTCGAAATCCGCGACCTGTGGTCCACGCAGGACCAACCGTTCTGTTTCCAGTGTGGGGGCGTTTGTCAGGGTCATTTTTTCTTCCCGAAACCGGACAGACCGGGGGGCAGTTGCAAACCGCCGCCGCCCAGACCGGGCAGGCCACCGGGCAGCTTGCCGCCCAGTTTCTTCGCCGCGGCTTCAAGCTGTTTGGGATCCATATCTGCGGGCATTCCGCCGGGCAGGCCACCGCCCTTGCCCATCATGCCCTTCATGGCCTGTTTCATCATGCCGCCTTTGCCCATCTTACCCATCTTCTTCATCATGTCGGCCATCTGCCGGTGCATCTTGAGAAGTTTGTTCAGATCAGACACTTCCATGCCTGCCCCGCGCGCAATCCGCTTTTTACGGCTGGCTTGCAGGATCGCAGGGTTGGCGCGTTCCTTTTTGGTCATGGACTGGATCAGGGCGACCTGACGTTTCAGCACAGAGTCGTCAAAACCGGCGTCTTCCACCTGTTTTGCCATTTTCTTCATGCCCGGCATCATCCCCATGATGCCTTCCATGCCGCCCATTTTCTGCATCTGCTCCAGTTGGCCTTTCAGGTCGTTCATGTTGAACTGACCTTTGACGAACCGTTTCATCATCTTTTCGGCCTGTTCGGCCTCGATGGTTTCCTGCGCCTTTTCCACAAGACTGACGATATCGCCCATGCCAAGGATGCGGCCCGCGATGCGCTCGGGGTGGAATTCCTCCAGCGCGTCCATTTTTTCGCCAAGGCCGACGAATTTGATCGGCTTGCCGGTCACAGCTTTCATAGATAGCGCCGCACCGCCGCGCCCGTCCCCGTCCATACGGGTCAGCACCACGCCGGACACGCCGATCTTGTCGTCGAACTCTGTCGCGACATTCACCGCGTCCTGACCTGTCAGCCCGTCAACCACCAGCAGGGTTTCCCGCGGCTTGGTCACATCGCGCACATCAGCGGCCTGCTGGATCAGTTCCTGATCAATATGCAGGCGGCCAGCCGTGTCGAGCATGTAAACGTCATAGCCACCCAAGGTCGCCTGCTGCTTGGCCCGTTTGGCAATCTGTACAGGCGTTTCGCCCTTTACGATCGGCAGAGTGTCAACGCCGATCTGTGTGCCCAGAATTGCAAGCTGTTCCATCGCCGCCGGACGGTTGGTATCAAGCGAGGCCATCAGCACCCGCTTCTTGTCCCGCTCTGTCAGACGCTTGGCGAGCTTCGCAGTCGTTGTGGTCTTACCCGACCCTTGCAAACCAACCATCAGGATCGGTGCAGGGGCGTTGTCAATTTTCAACTGGCCCGCGTTGGCATCGTCACCGGCAAGGAAATGCACCATCTCGTCGTGCACGACCTTGACGACCTGCTGACCCGGCGTCACCGATTTGGTTACGTTCTGCCCTGTCGCCTTTTCCTGCACAGCCTTGATAAAGTCACGGGCCACCGGCAGGGAAACATCGGCTTCCAGCAGGGCCACACGTACTTCGCGCAGGGCGGTGGACACATCAGCGTCAGACAGCGCACCCTGTTTGGTCAGCTTGTCTAAAACGCCAGAGAGGCGGTCGGAGAGACTTTCGAACATGGCCTTGGCGTCCTTTCAGTTAACGCGGTTGCAGTCTATGTAAGCAGCCTCCTGATATTCCCAGTCCCAGAACGCCCTTGCCCATACGACAAAATCACCCGTGGGCGAAACTCGCTGACGGGTGGCGATCCTGAGACCGGAAGGCTGGTGCTTCCAATGGATAAAGCAGCGTTTAGGGGGCCGAAGCCCCCTTGTCAAGTTATGCTGCCAAAGCGTCGATTGCGGCTTCGGCCTTGGGCACAACAGTGTCGGAATTGGCCACCAACGAGGCAGCGTCGATGAAGGTCACATCCGTGATACCGACAAAGCCGAGCACGGTGGTCACAAACGGTGTGGCGTGATCCGCCGCGCTGCCGATAGGAACACCGCCGGTAGCAACGATAACAACCGCACGCTTGCCTTCCAGCAGCCCCTTTGCACCTTCGTCAGTATAGGCAAAAGTTTCACCGTTACGGGCGATCAGGTCTACCCAGGCCTTGAAACTGGCAGGAACACCGAAGTTGTACATGGGAAGGCCAATAACAATTGTATCAGCTTCTTTAAGCTCTGCGATCAGCGTGTCGGACAGCTCCAATGCGGCAGTTTGCTCGGCAGTGCGGGCATCTGCTGGTGTCCAGTTGGCGTTCAGCCATTGTTCATCTACCGAAGGAACGGCTGCGGACAGATCACGTTCGATCACCCGGGTGTCTGCGCCTGACAGTTTTGCAACGGCGCGGTCCACCAAAGGGCGCGAGGCGCTGGCGGTGATTCGAGCGGATGCATTGATTTTCAGGATTGTGTTAGTCATGGTAAGTCTCCAAATTCTGTTACCCGAGACTTAAGCCCCAAAGAGACCGGACATAAGCCCGCGCTTTGGCAAAGCATTGTTCCACGATTAGCAACACTGCAAAGATTGCGCACGCGACTTCAGATTGCCAACCCGCTGTGATGGGGTAAGAAGAAGTATGACAATAGCAAGCATCCCTGCGCAGGCAGCCCAAAGGCGCGGCCATCTGGCCATGCTAACCTTCTCCGTCCTTGTTGCAGGTTCGTTCCCGCTGGGCGTGCGGATCGCCCATCTGGTAGACCCGCTGTCCCTGACCGCCCTGCGGTTTGTGCTGGCCTCGATCGTTGTAGGGGCGTTTACCGGACTTGGCCCGGGACTCAAAGGCTCGGACCTGAAGGCGCCATGGCGTTACGTTCTGCTCGGCGGGATATTCTCGGTTTACTTCGTGCTTATGTTTGAAGCGCTCAAAACCGCCTCTTCGGTTTCAACAGCCGCAATTTTCACCCTGACTCCGATACTGTCAGCAATATTCGGCTATATCCTGTTGCGCCAGATCACCACCCGCTGGATGACCCTTGCACTGGTTGTGGGGGGCAGCGGCGCGGTCTGGGTGATTTTCCGCGGCGATTTGAACGCCTTGTTGCGTTTTGACGTTGGACGCGGCGAGATTATCTTCTTCACCGGCTGCATCGCCCATGCGTTTTACACCCCGCTCGTGCGCCGCCTGAACCGCGGAGAGCATCCGGCCGTCTTCACACTTGGTACTCTGATCGCGGGCGGTATCATCCTGCTTGCACTGTCCTTCCGCGATCTTGCAGTCGTAGACTGGGCCGCCCTGCCCCCGATTTTCTGGATCGGGCTGGCCTATCTGTCGATCAGTTCTACGGCAATAACCTTCTTTCTGGTGCAGTATGCTACCCTGTCCCTGCCTTCGGCCAAAGTCATGGCCTATACCTATCTCACTCCAAGCTGGGTGATCGTCTGGGAACTGGCGCTTGGCGGTGGCGTACCGTCACCCGTGATCTTGATCGGGGTCGCTGGAACAGTGCTGGCCCTGTTCATGCTGCTACAGGACAGATAGACGCGATCATTCCGTCGCAATGGTCTCGGATGCAAGAAACCTTTCGAACTGGTCGAGGTTGACCGCTTCGAACTGTCCGAAGCCTTCCATCCAGACCGAAGCCTCCCGCAACGCTTCGGGCACCAGTTTGCACCACTTCACCCGTCCCCGCCGTTCCTGTTCGATCAAGCCCGCACGGGTCAGAATTTGCAGATGTTTCGAAATCGCAGCCAGAGACATCTCGAATGGCTCCGCGACATCCGTCACTGCCATATCATCCTCAAGCAAGAGGCTGAGAATCGCCCGACGGGTCGGATCGGACAAAGCAGAGAAGACAAGATCGAGCGAAGTTGAAGCCATACTCCAGCCCTAGCGGCACCGCCCCTGCGTGGTCAAGCTGTCATGAACACGCAACAAAGGGCCGATCCCCTTGTTTTTAAGCCCCTTCGCAGGACCGGACAAAAGAAAGTGCAAAAGAGCGCAAATAACCGTCAATTCCCCGCTTGACGCCTGCCGTTCCTTTGCCTAAACAGCGCCACGGTACGGCGGGGTAGCTCAGGTGGTTAGAGCAGCGGAATCATAATCCGCGTGTCGGGGGTTCAAGTCCCTCTCCCGCTACCAACACTTTCAATGACTTAGGAAGATCAGCCGCCGAAACGTTTCGGCAGTTGGGACGTCAGTTGGGAGAATTTCCTGAATTTGCGTATGTCTCCAGTTTGTGAATCGCAGACCGCCCCAGAGCAGAATCCCTACTCAAATAGTGCGCATCCAAGATCGCAGTCACCTGGCTAAGACGGTGACCGGTTATGGCAGCAATCTCGGGAACGGAACAATTCGCAATAGCCAGGTGTGCAGCTGCGGCTCCATTGCATTCACATATCCTGACTTTTAGGCTGCGAAGTTGATCGCGCCCGTGCGCGCTGGTTCCGTCGTGCAAACATGTTCAGTGCCTCCACAAACGCTGCAAACGCCATGGCCGCGTAGATATAGCCCTTTGGCACGTGCCGTCCGAACCCGTCGGCGATCAGCACCATCCCGATCATCAGCAAAAATGCTAGTGCGAGCATGATAACCGTCGGATTGTCGTGAACAAATCGTGTGACCGGACCAGCGGCAAGGAACATGATACCTACGGCAACGATAACAGCGGCATACATCACCGCGATGACTTCCGTCATGCCGATAGCAGTAAGAATACTGTCCACAGAGAATACCACATCAAGCGCCACGATCTGCACGATTACAGTGCCAAGCGCCGCTGTCGCCCCCGAGGTAAAAACAGATTCCGCCGGTTGGGGCTGAACCTTCTGATGAATCTCACTGGTTGCTTTCCACACCAGAAACATTCCACCGCCAATAAGGATCAGATCCCGCCACGAGAAAGCTGTTTCAAAGGTCGGCTCGCCGTGAGCCCCCAAGGGGCCGGAAATCCCAAGATCAAAGACCGGCTCTTTCAGTCCCACAATCCATGCAATCATCCCAAGCAAGAGCAGTCTGAGCACAAGAGCCAACGCAATGCCGACCTGACGGGCACGGGTGCGAGCGGGTTCGGGTAACTTGTTGGCGACAATCGAGATGAAAATCAGGTTGTCGATCCCGAGCACGATTTCCATTGTCGCAAGTGCGAAAAAAGCGGCCCAAATTTCGGGGGAAAGCAAAAGTTCTGACATGTTGAAGCCCCAATTCCTTATCAAATGGTTTGCAAACTGGCAGGACGCTGCCGCAGCCTTGGATTAGCATTTGATCTAAAGATATACTTAAAGGCAAATCCGGCAACTTCAGGGCAGCCCCTTAAACGATGCTTTTGTGAAACCAGCCGGCTTCCTCGTCTGTCTCCTGTTAAGGATCAGGCCAGCCTCAGTCACCTTTGGGAAGGCACTCGTTGAAGGATGAAGCCGGCCCGGACAATCCTAGCTTAACACACGCGCCGGTTCGTTTACCTCTGATCGAAGCCTGCGCGCCGCCGCACCGGGAGCAGTGCCCCAAATGGCAATCCAGCGGTAGAAGATCGGTGTCAGGAACAATGTGAATACGGTTGCAAATCCCAAGCCACCAACAATTACCCAGCCCACAGCAATACGGGCCTCGGCTCCGGCTCCGGAAGTCAGGATCAGGGGCACACCGCCAAAGACTGTGGAAACCATCGTCATCATCACCGGGCGGATGCGAAGGCGCAATGCGCTTCGGATCGCACTGTCGATATCCTCGCCCGCTTCGCGCAACTGGTTTGCAAACTCGACGATTAGGATGCCGTTTTTCGCCATGACCCCGATCAGCATAACAAGACCGATCTGACTGTAGTAGTTTAGCGATCCGCCGGTCATCGAAATAGCCAGAAGCGCTGCGGCGAGTCCGAAAGGCACTGTCATTATGATAACAACCGCGCTGGCGAAACTCTCAAACTGGGCGGCCAGTACCAGAAGCACGACGATCAGAGCCACCCCGAAAACCGCATAAATCCCCCCCTGAGAGTCATCAAGCGTCGCGGCTTCACCGGTGAAAGTAATGACCATTCCGTCCGGCAGAATTTCGTCGGCGATAGCAAGCAAACGGTCCATCGCAGTCGACAGGTCAACATCTGCGCCAAGGTTCGCCTGCATCGACACAGATAATGCGCCCCCCAAACGTTCTATCTGCGCATCGCTGACCACTGTCTCAAGTGAAGCCACGGCAGACAACGGTATATACGTTCCGTTGTCGAGACGAAGTGACATTGATGCGATGTCAGAAGGATCGTCGATCGGCGGACCGCCGGGAACGACGTTGACGTCTATTTCCACGTCATCAGAAAAGACGCTGACGGCGATATCGCCCTGAACCATCGCACTCACAAGAGAAGTCACGTCGGACTTGTTAAGCCCCATGTCGCTTGCGGCGCTATCATCCACCTTCACTTCCAGTTGTGCATTAACGCTGTTGTTGGAAAGCTGCGGATTAACGAAAGTATCGTCCTGCGACATGGCCGCAGCAAGACGGTTGGCGGCTTGGGTAATATCCGCCAGTCTGGTGCCACTCACAGCGAAACTCAATCCGCTGCCTGCACCACGAATGTTGAGGCTATTGGTAGAGCGGGCACTTACCTGCACCCCCGGGACCGAACCCAGACGGCCGCTGATCTGCGCGATCAACTCCTGCTGGGTAAAGTCGCGCTCGGACCAGTTTGGCAGGCGCGCGATAATGAAGGCACTTGTCCCACCGCGCACACCAATAATGCTTTGTACCGTTTCGATCTGCCCGCTTTCCCGATAGGGCGCGAGAATTTCCTCGACCAACAGAACCTGACTATCAAGGTAATCGATTGTCGTGTCCGACGCCCCGCGCGCCTGCACCAGAAAGAAACCACGATCCTCTTGTGGCGTGACACTGGAAGGCAAGGTTGTCGCTGCGCCCATGGCGATCATCGCAAAACCGACGGCTGTGGACAAAACCAGTAACGGCGTGCGGATGGCAAAATCCATGACGCGGTCAAAGCTGCGCGCCAGCACCCCCGGCGCGCCCTGCTTTGCGCTTGCCTGCGTCTTGCCCGGATCCAGAAGTGCTGAAAGCACCGGCGCGAGGGTCAGTGCGGTGATCGACGAAAGAGTTACGGCGAAAGCCAGAACAAAGCCGAACTCTGAAAAGACGCCGCCCGCCTGCCCCGGCAAAAATGAAATCGGAATAAAGACAGCGGCGAGCGTGGCGGTCGTTGAAATAACGGCAAAGAAAACTTCATTGGTCCCCGAAGCAGCCGCAGCAAACGCCCCCATACCGGACTTGCGCTTTCGCACGATATTTTCGACGACAACGATCGCGTCATCCACAACCATCCCTGTAGCCAGAACCAGTGCCAGAAGGCTTATTGTGTTGACAGAGAACCCCGTCAGCCAGATCGCGGCAAGCGTGCCGATCAGGGCCACAGGGATCGTGACAGCAGGGATCAAGGTTGCCCGCGGAGACCGCAGGAACAAAAAGATCACGGCGATTACAATGCCGGTAGCCATAAGAATGGATTTGACGACCTCGTTAATCGATCCCTCAATGAAGATGCCGTCGTTTGAGGTAATCAGAAGCTGGACACCTGCGGGCAACTGATCGCGCAGTTCTTCGACCGCGACCCCCACATCGCGCGAGATGTCCAACGTGTTCCCAACCGACTGTCGTGTGATATCAAGACCCACCGCAGTTTCCCCGTTCACACGGGTGTAGACGCTCGTGTCTTCGGGGATCAGTTGGACAAATGCAACATCGGCGATCTGGGTCGTGTCGTTGACCGGCATCTGATTGATGGTGTCCACGGTGACGTCTTCATTTCCAACGCGCAATGAAAGGGTTTGGGATTCGCTTGAGAGAGAGCCAAGGGCAGTATCGTCACGCAACTGGACAAGCGCGTTGGAAACATCAAAGATCGTCAGGCCACGGCTTAACAAAGAGGGTAAACTCACCGCCACCCGAAACTCGTTGGCGCGCTCGCCCCGTATCGTTACCTCGGCAATCCCGTCGATCAGAGAAAGGCGTTCGTACACCGTTTCTTCGGCAATCTGGGTCAGTGTGTCGATGCTCGCATCCCCCAAAAGGGCAAGGCGAATGATCGCATCGGCGTTACTGTCGCTTTTTGTTACGGTCGGATCCTCGATATCGTCGGGCAGAGACCGGAGCGTGCCAGACACGATCTCACGTGCTTCATTGGCGGCCACGTCAACATCCGTACCTTCTGACAGATCGATTGTGATACGGCTGGAACCCAAGCTGGAAGTCGACTCAATGAATGACATTCCTTCGAGCGCACTTAGCGCGTCTTCGAGTACCTGTGTCACCTCGGTATCCACAGTACTCGCCACTGCGCCTTCATAGGTGGTCCTGACAGAAATCACAGGGTTGTCCACATCCGGCATTTCGCGAATATCTACACTGCTCAGCGCAGCTAAACCTGCGATGATAATAAGCAGGTTCAAAACAATCCCGAAGATCGGGCGTGCAACAAATACATCGGCGAAACCGGTTTTATGTGCGCTCTTTTCGAAACTCATGCACCCAGACCTTTACGAGATCCAGCCGTGGTGACCGGCACCCCTTCGCGAAGCTTCGAAGCCCCTTCGACAGCGATCTGGGCACCCAAAGGGGTGTCCGTTTCGACCCAGACCTGATCGCCCTCCCGATAGCGGATTGTAACAGGAACGCGGCGCGCACTATCGTCTTTGACAACCCAGATGCCTGCACCGCTCCGGTCCCACGTGATGGCTGTGGCGGGCACGACAGGCAGAGGCGGAGTTTCGTCCGTCATGCGGATCACAAAGGTCATGCCGGCAAGCAGCAAACCCTCTGAATTGTCGATTTCCGCCTCGACCGTCGCGCTACGGGTCACACTGTCGAGCCGACTGTCAAAAGCTATGATTTCACCTTCAAAGAGATGCCCTGCATAGGTCGGTGTCGAGACCAGAACCGGTTTGCCCTCTGCCAGCAGACCGATGGAGCGTTCCGGCACCTCGAATGTGGCGAGCAAGCTGGAAGTATCGTCAATCGTAACAATGGCTTCACCGCTTGACAGGCGGTCTCCTACATTCACGTCGCTAAGCCCCAACCGGCCCGAAATCGGTGCTGTAATCGTAAGATCGTCCAAAGCGACCTCGGCAAGGCCCACATTTGCTTCGGCAAGTCGCAGCGCCACGCGCGCTTCAGACAAGGCGACGTCGGTAACGACCGAGCTGCCGTTCTTGCGCAGCCCCTCATAACGGGTAACGGTGTCCTGCGCCTGATCGCGGCTCGCCTCGGCAATCTTCAACGCCAGCTGTTCCGTGCGGTCATCCAAACGCAAAAGGAAATCGCCCTTCTCCACCATCCGGTTGGCCTGAAGTGCAGTTTCGACCACTTCGCCAGCATCACTGGCCGTCACCTCGGTACGATTTATCGAGACGGCACTGCCGACTGTCCGCAAGACGAGCGTATAAGCCCGCTCTTCCAGAGGAGCGAGAACAACAGTCGTCGCACGGTTCCTTCCCCTTGGCCCCGGTCTGGCCCCTTCGGGCGCGCGCGCCGTTTCTGTTGGAGTGTCGTTCCAGATTCGGGTGATCTGCTGGGGCAGGCCAAAGGAAATGCCATAGGCAACCGCCAGAATGGCGAGTGACAAAAAGGCGAAAAATAACTTCTTCAAAGTCTCATGGCTCCTGAAAGACGCAGTCTGCTGTTCCGGTTCTTCATGATACGGATGGCAAACGGTGTTCCGTCGCTGGATTTGAACTTTTTTTGTTTATTTTCGAAAAAGATTTGCAGGTTAAAATTGGAACCGGAGAACCCGATACAGTTAACTGTTCGTCCTTCCAGCGGCCCTAAAAAAAGGGCTTCATTTCAGGCATGAAACAGAGTCCCGACATAATACGCAATCATAGCCGCAGCCCCCCCGATCAGCAGGGTCTCCAAAGCAGATCGCCACCACGGGCTGAGGGACCAGTGGCTTTTCAATGCTCCGATGACAAGAAACGTCAGCATCGTCATAACGGCCGAGATCGTGAACGCATTGTTCAAGCCGAGAATGAATGGAAACAACGGCACAATACCAGCGAGCAGGAAAGCAATGAAGGTGGTGGCGGCGGATTTAACAGGGTGGGGATCAATACTGCTTAGCCCGTATTCCCCTTCCATCATCAGGGCAATCCAGTTTTCGCGGTTGCTTGTAATTTGCAATGCCGCTTGGTCAAGCACGTCGCCGGACAGGCCCTTCTGTTCCAGTATCTCGCGAACCTCCAGCAGTTCACCTTCGGGAAAACGGCTGATGTGGCTCTCTTCTATGCTGCGCAGACGGCGCATGTCGTCAAACTCTGCTTTGGTACCGGAATAGTTTGCAGCCGCCATGGAAAACCCGTCGGCCAGAACATTGGCAACGCCCAAAGCGATGATGATAAAAGGCGATAACCCCGCCCCTGCTACCCCGGCCACAATGGCGAAGGTTGTGACTGCCCCGTCAATTGCACCGTAAACCGCATCCCGCAATATGCCCCGTCCGGGGGGCGCACCAATACGCGCTGCGATGTCGGCTTGCGTATGGCTGTGATCTGACATCCGGCCCCCTCTTCATTAACTTCTGGCGGCGCCGTGAAAGTGCTGTCAGCCCGTCGGCATCTCTCGCCGCTTCAGGCGACCAACCCCAGTTCCGCATCACTCGCTGATGTTGAATACTTGTCTTTCGGGGGCCACGGGCGCGCCTGCCACGGGGGATCGAAAGCAAAGCTTGAAACCTTCCGCCCCTCAACCAGTGCCCCGTTGCCGGCACCAAGCGCGTAATCATAGTACAGCTTTACAATTTCTTCCTTGCTCACCTGCTTGGTTGCGTCATGGGCCATACAAGCCTCTTTCCACTGCCGGACCCGTGCATAGTCCGGCGTGTCCGGAAGTTCGAAATCTTCATAATAGTCAAGGAACCAAAACCGCTTGAACATCGGTGTAAACACCGCTTCGGCCAGTCCGAAACTGTCAAACAGGAATGGCCCTTCGGTGCTATGGGCCTTCAGGAAATCATCCATCGAACGATAAAGGCTCAACAGTTTTTCTAGATGGCTTCCGCGCTGGTCGGGGTCACGGTTCATAACGAACATATATCCCGCCATGGTAAACGGCCCTTCCTGTGCAACCAGCATGGATTCAATCGCGTGCTCGGCCGGATCGCTACGCCGCAAGGACGGGCCCTCTATCACTTCATCGAGATATCGCAGGATCACGAGACTTTCCTTAAGGATCGTCCCGTCCGGTGTTTCCAACACTGGCAAGGCCGTTGTGCCCCGCGTTTTAGCAAGCAATTCAGGATCGCGCGGTTTGGTAATATCAACCACGCGGAACTCTACCGCGTCTTCCTGCCCGCGAAGGGCCAGCAGGATCTCCAGCCTTTGGGAAAACGGGCAAACCGGAATGTGATAAACGATGTGTTTGTCGGGCATGAGATGACTCCTCAACCGGCACGGGCAGTCCGGTACTCTCGTTGTGAAATGACATTTCAGGGCCCCCGAAGCGGGAACCGAACCAATTGCAACAATAGTCTATCCTCGCAAGAACGGCTCCACCAAGACAAATTTCTCCCTTCTTCAGGGTGCAACATCTTGGCTCGTCCAAGCAAATCATGTGGCCAAACGGTAACTTCAGGTGTTGCAGATCGGCAAAATTCCAAAAAAATCGACAAGAAACGTTCATTTCTCACACTGCAATATCTTGATTAAAAACAACTTTCAATTTTAAGGTGAAAACATTGTTTATTTTTCTGGACATACGTTCAGTGGCAGTGATCAAATGGCGGACGAGCCGTTTAACCGGTCTGCGGGAAAAGGCCCACCAAGGAAAGGATTTGAAACAAATGATTCAGCTCGCGAAGATAAGCCGTCTCGCTGAAAAAGCAGAAGCCAGATCCTGCCGGCGGGCGTATAAAAAGGATCAGCTTGCCGATCACGCGATCGAGACGCTGAAAACTCTGGGTTACGCGCACACCAGCCTGCGGGATATCGCAGAGGCTTCGAATGTTGCCGTTGGCACATTGCATTATTACTTTGAGGACCGCGCCGATCTGATCAGCTATTGTGTGCGCCGATACAAAATCGCCTTCATTGCCGAGATGAACAGCATCCTCCAGACAGACTTGGAGCCGGAACGGATTGTGACACATTTTGTTCACGGCCTTTCATTGTCGATCCGGCGAGAGGCGGAAACCCACCGGCTCTGGTATGACATCCGCGCGCAAGGGATGTTTGATCCTGCGTTTATGGGAGTGGTAGAAAGTATAGAGAACGACCTGACCGAACTTGTCGCCGGACTACTTTCGCGATTGAATCTGCCGGTGGAACAGGCCGGACCCGTCTACCTCGTACTAGACGCAACCTTCCGGTATCACTTGCAAAAGCATCTCGCCGGAGCCCCAGACGCACCAGAAAACTTTGAACGGCAAACTCTTGCCCTGCTCTCAAAACTGATCTGAAAGTCAGGACATTTCCGCTTGGCGCATATCCTCGATCTCGCGGGCCATATCCTCGGCAAGTTCCTCAAATGCCGCAGCTTCCATCTCTTGATGCAAAGCCAGCCGCAAGGCTGTAACATTGGCTTGAAAACGGCGGGCCAAACGGTTTGCATCCAACGCGTTTGAAAGTTCTTTGCAAGATTGCGCCGCACGAAAGGCAGCGGCAAATTCGTTATGCATTTCAGTCAGATACTCCTGCGTCGCAGCAGCAATGGCAGGTTCCGTGCTGCGGGTATCCACCAGCGTCTTTGTCAACATACAAGCCTGCCGCGCCCTGTCACCCGGAGCCAGTCTTGCGAAAGAGCGCAAGTAATCCGCCAGCGCTGCGAGCGGTGACTCTGCCTTGTCCATGATATCCCGCATTCTGGCACGCGACGCGTTGAAATAGCGTTCCAATGCCAGCAAATACAGGTTTTCTTTGGATGAAAAGGCGGCATAAATGCTGCCCGGCTTCATACTCAAGGTCTTTTCGAGATCTTTCAGAGAGGTTGCGTGAAACCCTTTTTCCCAAAACAGGGCCAGAGCGGACTCCAGCGCTGCTTCACGATCATAAGGAGCCGCGCGCGCCATGTCAGACGGTCTCGCCGGCCAGATGGCGCAGCACGTTGGTGTAGTTTTCAACCCCTTGCGCACCGGTGACAAGGTGCTTGCGATTGAAGACCATCGCCGGAACGCCGCGAATGCCCTGTTGCACCCAGAACTGTTCCAGTTCCCGCACTGTAGACGCATAACGCTGATCCGCCAAAACCGCGACGGCTTCTTCGCGATCCAGCCCGATCTCGCTGGCCACATCCGCCAGTACGCCGTCGTCGGACAGATTGCGACGATGGGTGAAATGGGCGTCAAACAGCGCCATTTTCAGATCGTGTTTGCGGCCTTGGGTTTCTGCCCAATGCAGCAGTTGATGGGTGTTGAACGTGTTATGCATTCGCATGTCTTGTGCGAAATTGAAGGTAAACCCCAGATCCGCGCCAAGTTTGGTCATTTGCTGGCGGCTCTGTTCCGATTGTTCGGGCGTCGAGCCGTATTTCTCGACGATATGCTCGCGCATATTCTGGCCTTCTGCTGGCATTTCAGGGTTCAACTCGAACGGATGCCAGTGGATTTCATGATCGATTCCGGCGTTTTCCAACGCCTGCGCTAACTGGCGGTATCCGATAATGCACCAAGGGCACATCACGTCGGAGATTATATCGATGCGGAGCGGATCAGTCATGACGTGTCCTTTCAAGAATTTGGTCCCGCACTGTGTAGACGAGTGCGCAAAGGGCAGCAACACGGCCGCCCTGTGTTTACTTCTGTAAGATAGCGGTCACAGGACCGCTGTCAAAAACAACCCTGCGACGCGGGAGGAACGCCGCAGGGTTGAACCGGTTTATTCCGCTGCAACTTTGCTACGGGACCATTCAAATTTGCGGAACACTTCGTCCACAGGTGTTTTGGCGAAGTGGTTCACATAGTTGGACATCACCTTCTGTGCTGCACCCAGAATAACTTCGAGGATGTTGGTTGTGGTGAAGCCAGCGTCAAGGAAAGCTTGCGTATCGGCATCATCCACAAAACCGCGGTTGCGGATTACCAGCAGCGTAAAGGTGCGCAGGGCTTCCAGTTTGGCGGTCGGCAGCGGTGTTTCGTTGCGCAGGGCTTCGGTGATGGCGTCATCCACCTTCATCATTTTGGCAATACCAGTGTGGGCCGGCACACAGTAGTGGCATTCGTGCTCTACGTTGATGGTCTGCCAGACAACTGTTTTCTCTTCATCTGTCAGGCTTGTCGCCATGAACTGGGCGTGAGCAACCTGATAGGCTTCAAGCAGTTGCGGCGCATCGGCCATTGTACCGTGCAGGCCCGGAATACGGCCATTCGCTTTGTAGGATTTTTCCAGCAGCGGTTTGCCGGCTTCAGGTGCGGATTCGATTGTGTGGATTTTAAATTCGGCCATGGGGCGTTCCTCTTTTCGTTTTTCTGTACCCGAACACGGGCAGGTCTGTGCTCCCCCGCTTTGGGGTTGCACAAACAGATAACACATTTGAGCGATCACTCAATAGTGTATTTGAGCAATCACTCAAATGTGAGCATAACGGCCTCACTGGACAATTTCCGGTAGCACGCCACATTCTTTCCCAATCTGACCGGCGCCGCGGTTCGATGTGCCCGACTTACAAACCTAGGATGTTTTCATGACACTTAAGACTGACAAGATTCGCATCGCATTGATCGGGGCCGGCCCGCGCGGGCTGGGCGCGCTGGAGGCACTGGTGGCGCGGGTCAAAAACAGCGACATAACGCTCGACCTGACATTATTTGACGACTTGCAACTCCCCGGTGCCGGTCCGAACTTTGATCCGGCCCAGACTCCCCACAGCATCTTGAACATTCCCTTACGGGAGGTGGATATTCCGCCTGCACTCTCCCTGCCCTGCGGAGATTTTGCCAAATGGCAGGCCCATCGGGGTCACGGCGACACCGAAAGGTTTCCACCGCGTGCCGAACTCGGAGCGTATCTTATGGCGCGGTTTCGGGATCTGACCCGTTCCAGCGGCGTGAACATAAAAGTAACGGCGCTGAAAACCAAAGCCTCGCGGCTGGATCGTGCCGATGCGGGCTGGCAGATCAGGGCAGGTGATGAAACTTTCGGTCCTTTCGACGAAGTACTGCTCATTCCCGGCCAACCCCTTACCCCGCCGGACGAACAATGGGCGCGGTGGATCGAGCACGCGGAGGACACAGGAGCTTGCGTAATTAACGCCTACCCCGACCGGCTGTTGTTGGCAGCAGCAGAAAGCTGGGCCGGACGAAAAGTCGGAATTCGCGGATTGGGTTTATCCACCTGCGATGTGATGCGCTTCCTGACGGTTGGTCTCGGCGGCCGCTTTGAAGCAGGGACGTACCACCCCTCCGGCAAGGAACCGGCCATGATCTATGCGTTTTCCCTGAACGGACAGCCCCCCTTTCCCAAACCCGTAGACTCCACGCAGGACAAGAAATTCGACCCGACGCCTGAAGAAGTCGAGCAGTTTGAAATTGCCGTACAAGAAGCTGTTGCGCAGGAGCCGGACCGCGCCCTTACCCCCATTTGCGAGGCATTGCTTCCCCCTGTCGTTCGGATCGGCAAAGCACTGGAGGCAGGGTTTGATGAACAGGCGGTAAAGGAGTGGCTTCAGACCGAGCAAAGCTCTCCGGGTGAGCAAGAGAACGACAGCCCGGAAGAAGCCCTGAAACACGGCATTGCCATGGCCGAAGGGAGTGCACCTCCGACAGTGGGCTACTGCGTCGGACAGGTCTGGCGCAAGATACAGAACGAGTTACGCGCAAATTTCAATTCCGCCCAGATGGAAGCCGACACAGCCCGAACAATCGTCGGCTTTGACGAGGGATTGAAGCGTTACTCCTACGGTCCGCCTTTGCGCTCTTCCAGAGAGCTTCTGGCCTTGTTAGAGGCCGGTCTGGTCAGCCTGCGCGTGGTCGACGACCCCGATATCGAGTTGATCGACGGCGGATGGCATCTGGAGGAACATGACGCAGAGGCGAATGTCTCGGTCATGATTGACGCAGTTCTACCGCCCCCGTCGCTGGACGCTGTTTCGGACGGGCTCTTCGAGCAACTGAAATCGGAAGGCGCCCTGTGTCCTCGTTACGAAGGCTCCGGAGCAGCGACAGCCCCTGACGGGCAGGTTATTGACCGTGATGGAAACTTGCGGAACGGCCTCTCCATGCTTGGACGTCTGGCTCTTGGTAGCGTCATTGCCGCCGATTCCATCCATGACTGTTTCGGCGCTTCCTCGGAACGTTGGGCGGATGGTGTGCTGGACCGCAAGGGCTATAACCAAGGCTAGGATTATTCATACTGCAAAGCAGCAGCGGTTATTCCGCCGCCGCTGCTTTGTTCAGCAATCCTTCCAGCGCCTCGCGCAATTGGGTTTCCTGAAACGGTTTTGTAAGCACCAAACAGTTGCCCAACACCTCAGCTGCCGGCACCTCTACACCGCCTGTTGCAAAGACGACGGGCAGATCCGGAAAACCCGCACGGGCCTGCGTTGCGAGTTCCTCGCCTGATTGTCCCGGTAGGCCGACATCCGTTACCAGTGCGTTAACGTTCTGTTCCTGTAACACCTGCAGAGCATCGGCCCCGTTGGTCGCCTCAAACACTGTGTAACCGGCCTCCCGCAGACCTTCTGCAATGTCAGTCAGGATCAGGAAGTCATCCTCGCAGACCAGAATGGAATAGTCGCTTGCAGTGCCGCCCTGTTCGACCCGTTCGCCCGCAGTTGCGCTGCCCTGCGAAGGCTCCGCTTCCTGCACTTTGTCCCGCGTTTCGGTCTGATCCGTTTCGGGCGGATAGGCCGCGTCGAGCACCTGACGGATTTTTCGCTGCAATTCCGACTGGGTGTAGGGCTTGCTCAACAATTGCACGCCTTCATCCAGGCGACCGTCATGCACAATGGCATCCTGCACATAGCCGGATGTGAACAGAACAGGCATATCCGGCCGGATTTCCTGAATCTGCTTGGCCAGTTCCTGCCCGTTGGTTTTTCCGGGCATCACCACATCAGTGAACAAGAGGTCAATGTTGTGAATGCGGTCCAGAATGGTCAGCGCCTCATCCGCATCTGCGGCGGGCAACACCCCGTAGCCTAGATCCTCAAGCATCAATCGGGCCGTTTCGCGGACTTCGTCGTCATCCTCGACCATCAAAATGGTTTCGGTCCCGTACATTACCCTTTCGGCATCCGTCAGATTTCCGCTCTGCACCTCTTTCAAAGTGCGTGGCAGATAGATGTTAATGACCGTTCCACTGCCGACAGCGCTGGTAATGGTAATATGCCCACCCGACTGCTTGGCAAAGCCGTAGACCATCGAAAGCCCCAGACCTGTGCCGTGGCCGTCTTCCTTCGTGGTGAAAAACGGTTCGAAGATTTTTTCGACAATTTCCGGCGGCATCCCGCAGCCGGTATCGCGTACTGAAATCGCCACATACTGGCCGGCGTCCACAACCGGATGGGAAGCCGCATATTTTTCGTCAAATTCCGCATTGGCAAGTTCGATGGTCAGACATCCCTGCCCGTCCATCGCGTCCCGTGCGTTGATCGCAAGGTTCAGCAATGCGTTTTCCATATTGTTGGGGTCAATGTTGGTGTTCCACAACCCGTCCGGAACGATCGTTACCAACTCGACCCCTTCGCCCACGGCACTGCCCAGAATATCGGTGTTTTCCGCCAGCAGATCCGCCAGATTGAGAGGTACAGGCGACAACGGTTGTTTGCGGGCAAACGACAGCAATTGAGAGGCCAGCATCGCCCCGCGCGACACACTTTTAGTGGCCTGCTCCAGACGTTCCTGTGCCGGCGATCCCTCTTCTATTTCGCGAGAGATCATTTGCAAATTTCCAGTAACTACCTGAAGAAGGTTGTTGAAATCATGGGCAATCCCCCCTGCCAGCCCGCCGATCGCTTCCATTTTCTGACTTTGACGCAACGTGGCGTGCAGTTCTTCCAGTTCGCGGTTACGCCGCGCCACGCGGGTTTCCAGAGTCGCATTCAGCCGCTCGATCTGCTCTTCAGAGGTTTTGCGTTCCTCAATGTCGGTATTGGTCCCAACCCAACCGCTCAGCGAGCCGTCATCGGCCCGTAACAGGGAAGCGCGTACAATGTGCCAGCGATAACTGCCGTCAGCCTTGCGAATACGAAATTCAGTCTCGTAATTGACTTCGTTTTCAATCGAATAGGTCCATGCCGCAACTGCGATGTCTACATCGTCAGGATGCACAACTTTGACCCAGTTTGGTCCGTAAAGGGTTCCTTCTGTCTCACCGGTAAATTCATACGTGCGGTCGTTCAGCCAGTTAAGACTACCGTCCTTGTCCGCGGTCCACACATGGTTTGGCATGGACTGCGCCATGGTGCGAAATTTCTCGCGGGTTGCCGCCAGATTGGCTTCGGCGGTCTTTTGGCGGGTTACATCATGTCCCTGCACAAAGATACCGGTGACGTTGCCGTCAGCGTCTTTCAGCGGGTGGAACATGAAATCTACGTAAAACTTTTCGGGTTCGGCATCTGGAGTTGCCTGAAGCGTGGCAGGCATCCCCTTGAAGGAAACCGGCTCTCCGGAAGTGTAAACCTGATCCAGAAGTTCAAAGAATCCCTGTCCGGCGATATCAGGCAGTGCCTCGCGGACGGTCAGACCGATAATCTCCCTCTGGCCAATCAGGTCGATATAAGTCCTGTTGGCCATTTTAAATACATGATCCGGCCCATCCAGAACCGCCATAAAACTAGGCGCCTGATCAAATGTCGACTTGAAGAACTCTGTCATCGTCTCCAGAGCGAGGTTCTTGTTAGCCACCGCCTCTGCCCGCTCGATCATGGCGACCCGTTCCCGCAGGTATTCGATCCCGCCGCCATCTTCACCGCGGTAAATTCCCGTCACATCCATTGTATTTTGCAGGATATATTCGACACTGCCATCCGCTCCTAAAATCGGCGTGTGGGTGGCGCTCCAGTAGCGGTCTTCAACCGTTCCGTCTGCATTTTCGATAGGATATGGAATAAGTGGCAGATGGTCCGGTTCTCCGGTTTCAAAAACCTTGCGAAACGATCCGCGCAACATTTTATCGGATACAGAATCCTCCGGTGCGGGAAATTCATCCGTCATCCGGCGTCCGATCAGCCGGTCGCGGGTCCGACCTGTCACTCTCAGATAGGCCTCATTCGCCCAAACCATGCGAAGATCCGTGTCAACCAGTACATATGGTGACAAGGCGGAAGCAAAAATTGCGTCCAGATTGATTTGCATTCCGGCAACTCCGTCAGTCAAAATATATTCGGGCTCAAAAATATCGTCAAATCAGCCGCTTGAGCAAAAAGTACAGGGCTGGTCGGGACACTTGCAAACCACAGAACCAAACTTCGATTTAGATCATTTTTGCACCGATTCAAATACTCTGTATCATCCTGCGTGCGAATGTGTTTGCCCTCTAAACTTCCGCCGCTAACTTCCATGTGTAGAAACAATTTTACGGCTGGCTTTCTGGTACGCGGATTTACCCGTCGATCCGGCGCGGGGCACATTCGGAGACGCACAGAGAATGAAAACACGATTTATCCATTCGGTTCTGCAACTGCGCAAACGACTGTGGTTCAAGCCACTGGTCTACTGCCTTATCGCGGTTTCAGCAGCCTTGTTCGCCCAGTTTGCTGACAGGCTACCTTTTAGCAAGGAACTGCCTGAAATTACATCCGGCACGATTGAAACCCTGCTGACTATCATCTCGTCATCCATGCTGGCGGTTGCCACATTTGCAGTTGGCTCGATGCTGTCTTCCTATTCCTCCGCCAGTCAGGCAGCGACTCCCCGCGCATTCACCCTGGTGCTTGAGGATGATGTCTCGAAAACCGCACTCAGCAGCTTTATCGGCGCTTTCATTTTCAGCATCGTATCTATTGTAGCTCTGAAGACGGGGTTTTACGGCCGAGGCGGGTTGTTTGTCCTGTTCATGCTAACGCTGACGATTTTCGCTTGGGTGATCCTGACTTTCGTGCGCTGGGTTGACAACATCGCGCGCCTCGGACGGTTAGGTACCACAATTGAAAAAGCCGAGCGTGCAACAAGGCAAAGTCTCGAAAAGCATCAGAAAGCGCCTTTCATGGGTGGCGTGGAGCATACAGTCAAGAACACACTTCACGGGGTCAAGATTTACTGTGACGAGGTCGGATATGTGCAGTATGTTAACATGCACGCATTGCAGGACCTTGCAGAAGAACATGATTTCCGCTTGATGATCGCCGCACCCGCTGGTCGTTTTCTGGCGCCTGACCGTCCTATCGTTGTGCTCGACACGCTTGATCCTCCCGATCCGGACATAGTCACCGAAATTCAGGAAGCTTTTGTTATCGGCGCAAACCGCACCTTTGATGAAGATCCCCGCTTCGGCGTGGTCGTCCTTGCCGAAATCGCCGCTCGGGCACTCTCCCCTGCGGTGAACGATCCTGGAACAGCTATCGTTATTATCGGCAGCTTTGTGCGGCTGTTTGCGAAATGGGTTGAAGCAGGGGCACAACAGGAAAAACCGGAAGTCACTTACAACCGGATCATTGTTCCGGCCCTTGAACTGGCGGAATTGTTCGACGATGCGTTCACACCCATTGCACGGGACGGTGCCGGCACGGTTGAGGTTGGCATCCGCCTGCAAAAAGCGTTCCTTTCGATTTCCGCACTGGACTACCCCGGAATGAATGTAGAGGCCCGCCGACATTCCAGACTTGCGCTGGAAAGGGCAAAACACAAACTTCCGATTCAAGAGGATCTGGATCGGGTAGAGCAAATTGCCTCCCAGATCGGGTGAACCACTCTACGCGCAAGACAGTAAAAAATATCCTATAGTTGCGCTATTAAGGTAAAAACCTCTTAAAATTGTGTGACATACAATCCCCGCAAGTGATACAAACTTACCCTGCACGTCACTTTCCACCTGCCAGACAAGCATAATTTCGCTTATCCTCTGGAAAGATAAAATGTGTGTCCGGCTGGCGGCTGCGTTTACGCAACACTGGTAAAAGGGCACCGGATTAGTGGGCAGATCGGGTATGATTTCAAAACGAGGTTCGTTTTGGTTGCAATGTGTGGTTATCGGGTTCTGCCTGTTAGCCTCGGCATTGGCCACCGTCACTGTTAAGCGCATCGCAGACCATAAGTCCGAAGAGAACTTCTCTGTAATCATAGAACAGGCCGTCACGTCCTTGCGTCGCACCAGAGAAATCTACGAGCGCACCCTGGGCGGACTCGCAGGACTGTTCATTGCCTCGGACAATATCAGCTATGTAGAGATGGACGACTACGCCAGCGCAATCAACATCCGCGAAAACCAATCGGGTATTAACGCTATCGGCTTCGCCTCTCATCCGTCACCGGATTCAGACAGCTTGATCGTACAGCGTATCCGCCCCCGTACGCCTGGCGACTCTGTAATCGGCACCGACTTCAACCAGTATCCGGACGTCATTGCCGCCGCAAAGAAATCCCGCGAGTCCGGTCAACTGACACTCGTTCCCAATATCGAACTACCCATTGACGGGGAACTGGTGAGCAAGGGTATCATCTTGCGTCCGGTAACGCGGAGCGCGAGAAACGAAACGGACGGCACACTCCGCCCGGCTGAATTTCTTGGCTATGTCTTTGCAATTATGGATATGGACAGCGCTTTTGATACGCTTTCCCCAGCGCAGAATGAACTGGTGGAACTACGCGTCTGGTTTACCAAGGGCAACACAGACGCACCACCCCTTTATCAGAACATAACCGATGCACAGGCCAATCCAGCCCCCAAGTTCCAAAGGGTCATGCAGGTTGAAGGCTTTGGCCAGCCGATGCGCCTGCAATGGAACGGCTCGAGTAAATTCGATTACATCCAGCCTTTCCGTGCCCATTGGATACTGCTGGCACTGTGTCTTTCTCTCACAGCGCTGATTTTCATGATTTTGCGTTTCATGAACCGGCGCGAACGCACGATTACCCGGCTTGTCGAGGAAAAGTCCAACGAACTGGCTACACGGGAAACGGAACGGCGATCTATTATTGAAAACGCAATGCTGGCAATTGTTTCGACCGATGCCGATGGCCGGATCCTTCAGGTAAATGATGCAGCGCAGACCCTGTTGCTAACCCCCAAGACCGTTGGACTGGAAACACGTAACATTGCCGAGGTCCTGCCTGGCCTTGACCCGCGCGAACCGGACTCCCGTTTCAAACTGACCCTGCCGGCTACGGAATACAGCAACGGCGAGACCATTCTGGAGGTGGAGAAAAACACCTGGCTGACTTCAGGAAGCGAAATCCGTGTGACGCTGCTGATGCGGGACATCACCAAACGGGAACGGCAGGCCCGCCAGATCGCAAAAATGGAAGAACGCTGGAACCTTGCCCTTATCGGCGCACAAATCGGCGTCTTCGATATCGACCTCGAAAAGAACACATCTGTGGTTTCAAAGATGTGGCGTATGATGATGAACATCACCAGTTCGAGCGACCCGTCCGATCCGTATAAAGACCTGCTGGATCACATCCATCCGGACGATCGCGCGAACCTGATAAAGGCACATCGCGCCTGTATTGACGGCGACACAGATCGGGCCGAAGCCCGTTTCCGTGTCTCTGACAGCGGATCTGATTGGCGCTGGATCCAGTCTGACGCCGTCGTTGTGGAATGGGACGATGACGGACAGGCCCTTCGCATGATTGGCACGCAGGTCGATATCACAGACCGAATCCGCGTGGAGCGGATGAAACAGGATTTTGTTGCTACCGTCAGCCACGAACTGCGCACACCACTGACATCAATCAAAGGGTCGCTGGGTCTTCTGGAAGCCCAACTGAAGGACACGCAACTCCCTGTTGCAAGCAGGCTGGTAGAAATCGCGCAATCAAACTCCGAACGGCTGTATAATCTGGTCAACGACATTCTGGACATGGAGAAGATGAACGCAGGCCAGATGCAGATCGACGCCAAGGAAGAATGTCTCAGCAAGCTTCTGGTACTCGTCTCCGATCAGATCGCCCCTTATGCCGCACAATGCGGTGTCGGGCTGGATGTTTCGATCCCGAAAGGGAACTACCGTATCTGGACCGATCAGAAGCGGATCATTCAGGTTCTCACCAACCTGCTGTCCAACGCCTGCAAATTCTCTGACAAGGGAACGCGGGTCAGGTTGAGCGCTCAGCTGTTATCAGGTGAGGTCCGCATTGCCGTGACCAACTTCGGACCGGGCATTCCCGAAGAGTTCCACAACCGGATCTTCCAGCCCTTTGCGCAGGCCGATACGAAAGCCAATAAAAAGAAGGTCGGCACCGGACTCGGCTTGAACATCTCCCGTCATCTGGTGGAATCCATGGGCGGAACTATCGGGTTCAAGAGCATTCCAAATGAAAAGACAATATTCTGGTTCACCTGCCCGCTTGCCGATGACACTGATACAGGCGGTGACGAGCCGGGAACCGAAGACATCGACCAACTGCGCGCAGTATCCTAAAGAAAACAGGTTGTCGGGTGTAGCTACCGCCCCAAGGCAGTTCAGTCATACCGCTCGGGTGAGAGCATCATGACGTTGTCCATCCGTTCGATATAATAGAGATCGTCTTCGTAGTTCTCTGTCATACCTTCAGTCAATTCCTCGGGCCAGTGAAGTTCATCGTTGAACCCCTGTGAGCTTGGGAATTTTCTATCAAAAGCGCGGCTCAGTTTTTCGAACTCTGCCCGCGTCCCCACGGGATGTTCTTCCAGGTAGGAATGCATCAGAATTGCCCCGCGCAAGGACAGGCCAGTGTTCACCGGCACGCTGCTCCCCACCAGAAGTTCGCGGTTTGGTATACCCGTCAGGGCCTGCGCAACATCCCGCCACATGAAAGGATAATCCTCATAGCGCCAAACAGTGATCGGTAGTTCGGTCTTCTTTAACTGCACACGGTGCAGATAATCCGACCAGCGCAACCCCTGCAGGTTCGCATCCGCGACGAAGTCTTCGAACGACAGGCCCGGATTGTGCCGCATACCCGCACAATAACAGGACGGCACGAAACTGGCAGGATTACGCAGACCGACGAAAACCCGAAGCGGAGCCCCGTCAAGAACGTTCAGAATCCGCGACATCGTCGTAGCAATGCGGGGATAGAAATATTCCTTCCCGACAGGCCGCATCAATGTTCCCGAAATACTCGGATCAATCATGACCACGCGACGATAGTCTTTATCTCCGGTTAAGGCGGAAACCAGTTCGCCTTTCACCTCGGCTGAAGAAACCCCGCTGCTGATCTGCTTGATCGCCCTTGCAAAAGCCCGCTCAGCCTGATCGGCCAGCGGCACGCAAATCCCTTCGGACTGCAACAGATCACGGTTCTGCCAGAGTATCTTGCGGAGGTGTTGCGTTGCGCTCCGGTGCACGCCGATGTGAAGTCTGAAATCCATTGACTGCCTGTTACACGTGTAGACACCGAAATAGCTTTGGTTTAAGCGCGGATCAATGGTTGAAACATCAGATATAGCGCCTGTCACTTCTGCGCCACGGCGCAGACGGTACAGTCCGGACGGCTGGACGCTGCTGGGGCTTGGTATCGCCGTGCTCGTTATTTTGCCGGTCGCCACGGTTTTCTGGCTCGCGCTCTTCCCGCGCGAAAACATATGGCCGCATTTGCTGGCAACCACCCTCCCCCGATACCTGACAAATTCAATTGTCATGATGGCTGGCGTCGGGTTGCTGGCCGGTGTGGTCGGGACGCTGTCAGCATGGCTGGTCGTGATGTACAGATTTCCTGGGCGCAACATCCTGCAATGGGCTTTGCTGCTGCCTTTGTCGATCCCCGCCTATATTGCCGCCTTTGCAGTGGTCGACTTCCTTGAATATGCGGGGCCGCTGCAAACAGGCCTGCGCGCGCTGCTCGGGTGGGCGACACCAAGGGACTATATGTTCCCCGAAATCCGTTCTCGCGGCATTGCCATTGTCGTTCTGGCTGGCGCCCTCTACCCTTACGTTTACTTCCTTACCCGCAGTGTCTTTCGCACCCAGTCCGGCGCGGCGATAGAAGTCTCCCGCGCCCTAGGGTGTGGACCTGTAGCGAGCTTTCTAAGGGTCGGCCTCCCTCTGGCCCGTCCTGCTATCGCGGCCGGTGTGGCCATCGTAATGATGGAAACCCTGAACGAATTCGGCGCGATGGAATTCTTCGCTGTGCAAACCCTGACCACCGGCATCTTTACCGTCTGGCTGGAGGCCAGCAACGCCGGCGGTGCAGCGCAACTGGCTTGTGTCATTCTTGTTTTTGTAACGGTCCTTGTTCTCCTTGAAAAACTTTCCCGCCGCCGGATCAAGTTTCACGAGACGGCCCGAAACATGCGCCCCCCGGAACGCCAACAACTGCGTGCCACCAAAGCTTTTGCCGCATCCCTTTTTTGCACCCTTCCCGTTCTGGTCGGTTTCATCCTGCCGCTGGCGATCCTAGCGGACCACGCTTTCGGGCGTGCCAAACTCTGGAGCGACCCGGCCCTCTGGCAGGCGACCCTGAGAACAGTTCTCATCGCAGGCGGTGCTGCAACCATTACGGTCATCGCAGGCATTCTGCTGGTTTTCAGCGTTCGCCTGTTCCGTCACAACGGCCTGAGCCGCATTCTTCCCGTCACCACGATCGGCTATGCAGCGCCCGGAGCGGTCCTTGGTCTCGGGTTCCTGATCCCGCTTTCCATGCTCGACCACCGCGTTGCCGATGGCATTCTCTGGCTTACCGGTTTTGATCCGGGCTTGTTGCTCGTCGGGTCTGTCGGAGCTGTCATGCTGGCCTATTGCGTTCGCTTCTTTGCCATTGCCGTAGGCACCATAGATGCCGCATTCACCAAAATCTCTCCTTCCCTTGGCATGGCTTCCCGCTCGCTCGGGCAATCCCCGCGTCAGACATTGCTACGGCTCTACGCTCCCATGATAAAGGGAGCGGTTGCCACCGCAGCCCTTCTGATATTCGTGGACAGCGTGAAGGAACTGCCAGCAACTTTACTACTTTATTCCAAGACAACACTCGCCACCTCCGTCTATCAACACGCCTCGCTCGAAGACATCGAAGGCGCGGCACCAGCCGCGTTGGTTATCGTCCTGATAAGCCTGATCGCGGTGGCAATTGTGAGCCTGACAAACAAAGATTAATTTTTTGCAAACCGTCGCAAAAAACCTCTTGCATTCCCCCTCATCTTGCCTCAAAAGCCCCCCCAGTGCCCCTATAGCTCAGCTGGTAGAGCAACTGATTTGTAATCAGTAGGTCCGCGGTTCGAGTCCGTGTGGGGGCACCACTTAAACACCAGCTAAACGCCGAGTTTCAAAGCAATTACCTCAATGAAATGAGGTGCTTGCGCAATCTGTGGTTGGGTTTGAGTTTGGTTAGAACATAACATGAACCTTGTAACGCGAAGGCCATTACAAGGATTTCAAAAATGCCCCATATCAAATTCACCGACACCAACGTCGGCGCGATTCCGACGCCGGACAAGACTGTCTGGTACACAGACCCTGAGCAGAAAGGCTTGCGCCTTTGTGTGACAAAGACCGGCGTTAAGACTTGGTACGTCAACAAGTGGGATCCGACGGCGAACAAAGTGCGCTCGGTCAAGCTCGCCCAATGGGCGTCGAAGGTGACGCACTGCAAATGGGCGAAGGATCAGCGCGGCCTTGTCGCGCATGGCATCGTGTCGGGCGACGTCTTGAACAAGGCGGAGACACGGGCGAAGGCGGCGGTCGAGCGTGCCAACGCGCTGCCGACGTTTCGCGAGGCGCTTGAACAATTCATCGAACACCGCACGACCAGCAGGCAATCGGGCAAGGCGCGGATGATGGAGGCAACGGCCAAGGACTACCGCGCGACGTTCAACAAGCATCTGGCGCAATGGGCGGACGTGCATGTGGACAGGTTGCCGATTCTTGAGATCAATCAATACTTGAATGCGGTGCAGATCACGCGCCCGAACGCCGCCCACGTCGCGGCAACTGTGGCCGGGGCCACGGTTCGCTTCATCAACAAGCTCTGCGCCCTTGCTCTGCCGATCCCGTCGCTGCTGGAAGGCACCAAGATGCGGTCGTGCGTCGAGACAGGCAAACTAGACATGCAAGTCCCATGGGTGGACCGTTGGGACGAGATCGAAGAAATTCCGAATGAGCATATCCGCCTGTGTTGGAAGATCACTTGGTACACGGGCTTCCGAGGCCGTGGGCTGCGCGCTTTGACTTGGGACCAGATTGATCTCGACGACGGTGTTGTGACCTTCGACAGGCTCAAGCGTCAGGAGGTTGAGCGCACCATCGTTCTCGCGGACGATGTGGTCAGGTTGTTTAAACGCCTTCACGAAATTCGCTATGATGACTGTGAATGGGTGTTCCCGTCGCGTGTCGTGCGCCGGGAAACGCGCGGCCACTTGGACGTGCTGGACAAACTGCCTCTGACGAAGCCGGGTGACATGCGCCATTTCTGGATGACCGTTGCGCGGGAGGTAGCCCCGCGTCACGTTCACAGGTGGCTGGCACAGCAGACCATGACCGACAATGACCTGCGGATGCTCGGCCATTATGGCGAACCGACGTATGAGGAACAGAAGGCAGCGGCCAATGCGATTGCGGCGGCGATCAGCAAGCGGATTCAGGCAGCACCTTCTTCCGTTGTTGAATTGCGCCGAAACACCGCCTAAATTGAACGCATCAATACCTCCATGCCTATAGGTAGTGACCCGGATAGGTGTGAGACCGACGCGTGAGAGTAGTGGCATTTCCACTCAGGAAGCGGGAGACGCGGTTCGGTCATGTGGGTTCCCATCACAGGACCTATATTCATGACCATTGACCAAATCGCGTCACAAATCGACTCTCTCCGGGCGGACTTGATCCGTTCAAATCCACCACTGATAATGACCAGCGCCGAAGCCGCCGAGTTTCTTGGCGTGTCAGATGAAACGATGCTTCGCTGGCGCAAAGACGGTTTCGGGCCGTCATATTCACAGCCCAATTGCCGAATTGTGCGATACCTTCGCGACGACGTGGTCGCATGGCTCGAGGAGAATCGGTGTTGAAGTATCAGGAGGCAAAACAAGACGTCGAGCAATTCACCGACGGCGACGACGTGCTGCGGGTGTTTCGCGGGTCGATCACAAAAGCAGTTGAGGCGGGGCAAAAGTTCGCACTGGACCATCCGCGCATCCAGAAGAAAGTGACATACGAGACACTACGGGCCGGGTTGAAAGGTGAAACGGTGCGTGTCCCGACATTTGAGACGTTGGTCGATTTGCATTGTGCCATCGACGAGGAGCCACGGGCATACTGTGAACCTCCCGCGATCCCTGAGACATTCGACGAGTTCAGGAAGGTGGCGCTCGAATACGCCTCCAACGTCTGGTGGTATGAAACCCTCGGTCTGGCCGATTTGGTCAGGCCCGCGTCATGGCAGGCGCAGCTTTCACGCGAAGGCACACCCAGAGCATGGCCGCAGGTCCGCGAACGCGCGGTAGAATGGCGTGAAAAAGCTCTGAAAGCCCTTGACGCTTGGGAGCATCGACTGCGCGAGAAGAAACACGCGCGGGAGATGATAGATACTTGGGTCAAGGATGTGCTCGACAAGGAAGGCGAAATCGCGGCAAGGGCCGAGTTCAAGCGTCTCAAGCAATATGACTTCATCGAGTATTCTGGGCACAATTCGTTTGACCCGGCCAAACCAGATCAAGAGCAATTCACATTCACGGAAATGGAAGAGAGCGATTGGTTGCCCGAGTATCAGGAGCGGCTGGAAGCCGGTTGGTCGCGTTATCGCCCTGACGACCCAAAACCTGATCGAATAAGTCGGCGACTGGGAGTTGCAAACTTCTGTGACGACTATCTGGTGACAGCATGGGCGGCAGATTGTGAGTTCGAACGCCACGAGGCATGGGACCCGTTTTTGCGGTGCTTGTCGGGACCGGAGCGCGTTGTCAGGATCAAAGTAAAGCGCGATGCCCGCCACGCATTGGAAGGCGAAGAAATCCTGCGCGACAAGACCAAGAAGTACTTCGATGGTCGTCGCGTTGACGAATATGCAGAATACGTCTGGCGGTGGCGCGATGCGGACGAGCTAGACACACGCGTCGATGCGGAAGTCAGAGATAAAGCGATCAAGCTCGGATTTGCCATGGTTGATGGCACTGTGGAAACGCCCCGTGAACTGCTCAGGGATGTTGTGCAGCCGATTGAGCAGGACGATCCACAGTGCCCAAGAGGGCCTTACACGATTAGCTGATAGCGTCGAGGCGCAGCATGGCGGCACGCGCCGTTGCGCCTCGGACATTGTTCGAAATCCAAGCGCGCACAAGCTGCGGGCGTTTTTGGGGCTTGGAATGCTGGAAGCGTGATTGCGCGTCATCAATCACCTCGTCGAGGTATTCAGCCATGTGCGGTGTGCGCGGTGGGAAGTCAAAAGGCATTCGGGTCATCCTTCTTGATTGGGTTCGGGAACGTCAGACGTGCTCTCCGTTGCGGTGTTGATGCGTGGCATCATACAGGCAGCGGGCGGCGGCATGCGACTGTAATGGCAGGTAACGATAAGGGAGTTATAGGTGCAGGGGCGTTGAGGCAGGACGCTCGGTATTCTTGATGCGTCTATTCGCGCGCGCACACATATCTGTAATAAAATAATGATGCACTTAGGCGGTCATTCGCATCATTATTTTCTTGCATATACGCACGCGCGCGCAATGCAGTGCATCACTGTCGCCCTGTCTCCTGTCAGAAAGACGTCCCCTTGAGGCGTCTCTCAAGCCCAACTGATAGGCTATCAGTGGGTCCAGTGCGCCAACTCATTGAACTGCAAGTATCATTCTGCATTCGCGACTTGTAACGCACCGCATGTTACAAGGTTTTCGTCGAATTAGCCTCGACCACCCCCTTTCTGTGCCGTCAATCCCCGGACCCGGGCGCATTTGGAAGATCACAAATCCACGATTTTCCCACCGCGCTCGCACCACGCATATCCCCTTTGCTCTGCCACCGCATCGAAGCCCCAGCGAAACCGCCCAAGCAACGCGTTCCTGCACATGCGCCCCACCATGATGCCCGCCACCCCACAACCGCCCGTCTCTGACGCGCTCTGCAAGCCTGCGCGAACCGCCCAAACGCGCCACCTGCTTTTCGCGGTTCGCTACCTGAAACTCCGGGAACGCCCGCCGAGCGTTCCTGATATGTTCCCGTCACGCGCTAGCCGCAAGAAGGAGACATTATGCAAATCACCGCCACACTCGACGGCTCGACCGCGACCATCGCGACGAACCATTGCGGCATCTCCACCTCCATGAGCGTCACAGACGCCGCAAACCTCGCCAAAGACCTCGCCGCGTTCACTGATCCCGACGCGCCTTCGGTCGACCGTTCAACTCCAGTCGTCCGCAACCTCAAGCAGCCTCCATTTTGGGGGCCAGCTTATTGGGGGCCCGGTTCATTCCCCGGCTACCCGTTGCCTGAAATGCCCCATCCTGGCTTCTACCGCGATGGTTCGGCTCATGTGTCTTCGCGAGGCTACTGGCTCGATGCCACGGACGACGGGGTGCGCATCACCGACCCTGCAACCAACGGCAAGCTGACAATCCCGCGCGACCAGATTGCCGCCGTGATTGCCGGTCTCAACGCCTAAACCGAGAAAGAAGATCGAATGCCCCTGCACGTCACAATCCAGCCGACGCCTCACGGTTCCCGCCTCTTGGGCGAAGACATTCACACGGCCTTCCACATGGATGTGCCGCTGCCCCCTGATGACCTCCATCAACTGATCATCGCCGCCGCGAAATCCGACGACCTGCATCCGCGCGCCGAACTCATGGGCGTGATCGCTGATCGAACACCCGAAGGCGTCCGCATCCGCGTTGTCGCCAATGCGGCCCACTTCGACATTCCTTGGCCCCTGATCGTGCGAGGCATCAAGTGACCAAGATCAAGCACCGCACCTACCAAGAGCAGCGCCAAGCCTATGACAAAATCCGCGATGTGATTGCGGGCGAAGACCGGCTGAAAAAAGCGGATGCTCGATATCTCCCTGAGCCAGAAGGAATGACAACCGCCCAATACACCCGCTATGTGCAAGGGTCGTCCTTCTATGCGGTCGCCGAGCGCACTTTGCGCGGCATGGTCGGTGCGGTGACGCGCAATGCCCCGGTCTTGGAATTGCCCGACCGCATCGCAGGGATGCGTGACGCGGCAACCTTCGAGGGGCATTCGCTCGACGTGCTTCTAGAAAGCGCCCTGCGCGAAGTCTTGTCCCTCGGCAGGTTTGCGATGCTGCTCGACTACCCGACCGACGGCGCGGCCCCCGGCTCTGCGCCGTTCATTTCCACTTTCGACGCAGAGTCGATCTTGGACTGGAAAGAGGAACTTGTCGGCGGGCGTCAAAAGCTGACCTACCTGCGTCTGCACGAAACCAACCACGACCTCGAAGACACGGGCGTCGAACAACACCTCGTCCTGACACTTGATCCCGCCTACACGGTCATACGCTACCACGTCAAATCGCAGCGCAACGGCCCTGACCTTCAAACGGTCGAAGAGGTGCAAGTCGGCGAAGACATCACGCCGACAATCGACGGCTCGCCCATGTTCGACATTCCGGCGGTGATCGTGTCGCCCTACAACCTGAAAGCGGATGTTGAAAAGCCGCCCTTCCTTGACCTCGTGAACGTCAACCTCGCGCACTGGCGCGTGAGTGCTGACTATTACTGGTCGCTCTACCTGACGTCTCAGCCGACGCCTTGGGTCGCCGGGGCGCTCAACGAGAAGAACAAGCCGAGGCAAATCGGCAGCGGCGCGTTCTGGGTTCTGCCTCAGGGGGCGCAAGCGGGAATGCTCGAATTTACTGGCGCAGGCATCGCCGCGCAAAAGACCGCTCTCGACGATCTGACGGCCCAAATGGCGACGCTTGGCGCACGGATGGTCTACGACGGCAAAGGCCGCAACGAGACCACCGACACGGCCCGTCTGCGTCACCGCTCCGAACTGTCCCTGCTTCACAGCAGCGTCAACATGGTCGAAGCCGGTCTGACGAAACTCCTGCGCCTTGCCGCTGAGTGGACGCGTCCCGGCACCGCAGATGATGTTGTCTTCAAACTGCACCGCGACTTCGTGACCGCCCAGATGGACCCGGCCATTCTCACGGCCCTGCTCAGGGCATACACCGCTGGCGCGATCTCGCACGATACCTTCCTAATGAACCTGAAGAAGGGCGAATTGATGGACGTGAACCGCGCCCTCGTCGATGAACGCGACCTGATCGAGGAGGACGATAACGTGTTGCCCATGCCTGGGGTGGCGTGATGCTCACAGACCCCGATTTTGGCCAGCACAATTCGCGAACGCCGCCTGAAGAACTCCTGATCTTTGCTGTCCTGTCTCGTGCGATCTTGGACCTGTTTGGCCCCACCACTCTGGCGTCCAATCAGGCTGAGGGGAAAAAGTCGCGATACGAAGCCATGCGGTTTCTGACAGACCATTCGGGCGCGTGGGCGAAGCGGCGAACCGAGCTTTGCGACGCCATCGGTTTCAACGGTGACGACGTTCGGGCGCGTGTCATCCGCGTTCTCGAAGGCGACACAAAGGCTCTCGACCACTACGAGGGGCGTGGCTCTCTGAACCATGTCGAAGAGGCCCGCGAACTGTGGGAGCGTGAGAAAGACGCGCGGGCGCGACCCCCTGCCAAACGACGCAAGGAACCGAAGCGAGAAGGCGTTCGCTACATGGAGGCACGTCCCAAGGTCATGGCGCTTCTGGATCGACCACGCACCGTAGAGGAACTGTCTGACGAAACCGGATTCTCCGACGGCGTGATCCGCACCGTACTGAACAAGGCGATTGAGAAAGGCACCGCCGAGAAGAACGGCCCTGAATACCGAGGACTACCTGATACTTCGGTTGCGGCAGCGGCGGCGTAGCACCGATATTCGATCTACAGAACGCGAGTTAGGCTCAACTTTCTGGTCTTGTGATGGAAACGGGGCGGGTTGGGCATGACCCGCCCCAATCACGAGGAACCAGAAATGGCCGACGAAAACGACAAGCAAGCAGAAGCCCTAATTGCCGCACTCGCACCGAAAATCGCAGAGGCGATCCTTCCCCAAATCACGGAATCCGTTGAAACCCAAATGAAGGGTCTCAAGGACAAGAACGACGAGCTTCTGGACAAGCTCGCGAAGCAGAAAGCGGACGACAACCACAGCAAGCTGCTCGCCGCCGCTGAAAGCCAGTACCAAGCCCGCCTTGACGGCGACGGCGTGTATCAGGGGCGCAAACCCGGCGACTCGATCAAGATCAAGAAGTCCGATGCGCGAAACGTGAAGGCGTACCGCGACGCCAAGGCTCTGGCCGAAAAACAGGGCGTGCCGCTTGAGATCGTGGCCAATGACTAAGGTCACTCTGGTGCCCGGAAAGGGGCCGGTGGAGACCCCACGCAAGAAGCCCGGACCGCCCAAAGGCACGCCGCGAAAGAAAACCCAGCCGCACAAAATGGCGGTGCTCCCGGATGCAAAACGGGAGCATTACACGCGGGAGATCGTTCTCGGGCGCATGTCGATGTTTCAGGCGGGCAAAGAGCTTGGAATTTCTGATACGTCGGTTGCGCGGTATATCACCCAACTCCCCGAAGAGGAAAAACTGGCGATCCTCGCGACCGCAATGCACGACGCCAAAGTCAAAACGGCGATGCAGCACGCGGCCATCGTCAATGAGTTTGGCGAGGACACCGACAAAGACCTCAAATGGGTTCTGCGTGAGCTAAAAGCCCTTCTGGAATCCGCTAAGGGCGACGAAGACCGCATGATGCAGTTGGGCGCGCTGAAAGAGCTTCGTCAGAGCCTCATGTCGCTGGCCGACCTGCATGGCAAGCTGAACAAGAAGATGGACATCCACCTGAACCTGAACGAAAGCCCTCAATTCATCCAGTTGCGTTCGATAATCCTGAAAGTGCTCAACAACCACCCCGCCGCGAAGCACGAATTTCTGAACGAGATGGACGCTATGGGGGTCATTCAGGAACCTGTCCTTGTCGATGATCGGAGGCCGTGATGCCGTCTCAAGTCGCAAAAGCCGCCGTTGGGATCGTGAACCAACTCGAAAAGGTCGATCTCGAAAGCCCCAGCGATATGCGCGAACAGTTCGAGTCTGCGCCGCCCATCGTCGTCAAACTCCTGTCCGAATTGGCCGCGCGCCGGATGCTGAAACCAGCGACACAGTGGCCGGGGCAAAACCGATGATCCACGACCCGCACCTTCTGTCCTTCCTGCAAGGCCTGACGGTCAGCCTCGATCCTGTCGAACGGTTCCGTCTGGCTATCGGTGAGCCTGATCCTTGGCAACGAACGCTGCTGTCCACCGATCCGCGTTTAAACGAGGCGGACAGAATGGTCCTCGCCTTGTGCGGGCGGCAGTCAGGCAAATCGACCTCTGCGGGTGGTCTCGGCTATGACGATTTCTCTCAGGGCAAGACGGTGATCCTGACCGCTCCCAGCCTGCGGCAATCGACAGAATTGTTCCGTCGGATTTTGGAATTCAAGAACACCGATCCATTCTGCCCGCCCATCGTGCGCCAGACGCAGACGGAACTTGAGGCGCACCCATCGCACGGCGGGCGGATCATCGTTGTTCCTGCAACCGACCAAGCGCGCGGGATGACGGCGGACACGATCATTGCCGACGAGGCCTGTTTCCTCGACGACGATGCTCTGACGGCCTTCTTCCCAATGAGGCGCGAAACCGGGCGCATTTTCCTTCTGTCCACTCCGAACCTGCGCACCGGCTATTTCTACGAGACATGGACAGGTGACAAACAGGTGCGCCGCATCATGGCGCGCTCCATCGACATCCCCCGGCGCGCGGCGCAAGTCGCCTTCGACAAAGCAACCATGTCCGACACCACCTTCCGGCGCGAACACCTGTGCGAGTTTGTTGGCTCCGGCACGCCCCTCCTGTCTTGGGACACGCTCGAAAACTCAAGCAACCCGAACATCAACGCATTGGAGCTGTCATGACCCCAGACAACCCGCCTAAGTATGAATTCCTGAAAGACGGACGCGTTGTCCTGCCATCGAACGCCGACCCCGCGGCCTTTGGGACGGTCGTTCACGGCTGGCTGAAACATCATGTGGGCATGGATTTGGGGCGCAACGACCCGTCGGCAATCGTGGTAATCCGCGACGAATGCTATCCGCAATTCACGGGTCGAGGGTTCGAGCAAGAACTTGGCCCGCGCAAATGCACCGTCGTCTTTCAAGAGACGATCCAGCTTTACTCCTACACCGACCTTGCCGATTTCCTCGCGCGGCGTCTAAACCAAATTCCGCACTGGTCCCTCGCCATCGACGCATCAGGCTTGGGCGCACCTTTCTCCTCGACCTTGGACAATGCAGGGATCGAACACCACGCCGTCGTCATGACCGCAGGCGCGAACATGTCCCGCAGCGGCAAGGACGTGAAAATCGCGAAAACGATGCTTCTGGAGAATATGGCCGTCGGCCTTGAGACGGGCGCACTGACCGTCGCCCACGATCTTGAAGGCAAGCAAGACTTGCTGAATGAGATCGCAAGCTTTGAACTCGCCAGCACGTCTTCGGGCAATCTCGTGTTGCAGGGTGGTGGAAAAGGCCACCACGCCGACCGGGCCATCGCAACAGCCCTCGCATACCTGTCTGCAACTCATCTCGAAACGACCCTCAGCGGCTCGTATCGGCTGCACGGCTGGGCGTAGCTACACCGACGCGAAAATCGCGCAGGTGTAACTAGACAGTGTCAGAAGTTTTCGGGAGGGAAAGCGTACTGAATTTGGAAGGCTGGCGACACCCAAGGTCCAACGCCACGCCCCTCGCGTTTTCGTACCCCGTGCGAGTAGCATGTGTGCCGGACGCGCTTCGACAATTTGTGCCTCTCTCGCACGCGTTCCCAAGCTTCTTCTGATAGTTCCGACTTAAAGAAATGGAAACGCGATTCTAGCGTCACAGGCCCAACTTCTTCGCAACCATATAGGAAAACCCGCCCGTCTTCTTCAGAAACGTTGCCAGACATAATCTGGCGATAATTGGGTCGTTTAGCTTTTCGTCCCATTGAAAGTAACTCCTTTCCGGTGTTGTCACCTTGGCGATGGCGATCAGATGAAAGGAGAAGGTACCAGCCATCAATGGAACCAACGCCGTATTCGCCGCGCATTGCGCAGCAGAATTCGCATGTCATGATTTCCACCGTTGATTGTTGCGAGCAGAGGGCGCACCCATGTGACCGCAGGTTACATGATACTCAAAGTGAGAGCTGGGAGTCAATATTTAAGTACTTGAAAACAAGCACGTTTAAACGCCCCCGTTTAAACGTGAGCAGAGCGCATAACCCGCGATCTCATCGTGCTCGCTGCAAACGCCCGGGTCGATGTGCTTTGAGGTCGACGAGTGACCCCATCGGTAGGCGAGGCTGCCGGTCAACCAACTTCAAGTTCTCATCAGAGAGACCACTTTCGGTTGTGGATTCGTGTTTGCTTCACCCACGCATGTAAGCTAGCGTGCAGGTAAAAAGAAATGATGAGGTTTGCAAAAAATGGCTTTTAAAACCGGTACTTCCGCAATGACAGCGACTGCGACCCCGGCAGATCATTTTAAGACACTAACGAAGCGGCAGTACCCAGATGTAATGCCTCATCAAAAGGATATTCTTGAAACCTATGCTTCGGAATTCTCGGAGAAAGCCGATGTAGCGTTGCAACTCCCCACCGGAAGCGGGAAAACCCTTGTTGGTCTCTTGATCGCCGATTGGAGACGGCAAAAATTTGGCGAACGCGCTGTATACCTCTGCCCGACCAGACAACTAGTCAGTCAAACAGTCAATCAAGCCATCAACCGCTACGGGATCGATGTCGTTGATCTTTCAGGTAGTAAAAAGAACTTTACGCCAGCTGACAAAACAGCGTTCCTGACAGGCACAAAGTTAGCGATTAGCACATATTCTGGTTTATTTAACACGCACCCATTCTTTGAAGATCCCGATTTGATTATCGTTGATGATGCACATGCCGCGGAAAACTACATCGCAAATATGTGGTCTCTAGAAATTGCGGCAGGCACCCCGCTGCATTCAGCGATGGCAGAATTTTTGAGGCCACATATTGAACCGCAAGATCATTCTCGGCTTACAGGAGACTGGATAGGGTCAGCCGATAGCACCTGGATAGAAAAGCTTTCCACCCCTTTGGTCTCCAAGCTCGAGACGAGCTTTTCTGATATAATAGATGGTCACGCGGACATTGATAATGATCCAGAGTTGTATTTTAAATGGTCGCTACTGCGGGGACACTTGGATGCATGCCACGTTTATTTAGGATCGCGAGAAATCCTAATTCGCCCGCTGATCCCGCCTACATCGATGCACCCTCCTTTTGCCAATGCCACCCAAAGGATATTCATGTCTGCTACTTTGGGAAAGGGAGGGGATCTCGAAAGGCTTACTGGCCGTAAGTCAATAGACCGCCTCAAAGCTCCAGATGGTTTTCAAAGTGCAGGTGTTGGTCGGAGGTTTTTCATTTTCCCAGGGTTGTCATTGACAGGAAGTGATACTGATGGGCTGAGACTCAGCATGCAACAACGCGCAGGAAGATCGCTAATTCTTACCCCCTCTGTTGCGCAAGCTAACGCTCATACCGCATTGGTAGATGAGCACCTTAGTGGTTACCAAGTCTTTGATAAAGATGATATAGAATTGGACAAACAGCCGTTCGTTGCTTCCGCCAAGGCTGTCGCAATTCTGGCAAATCGTTTTGATGGTATCGATTTCCCTGGGGATGAATGTCGTCTCCTATGTGTGGACGGGCTTCCAAAAGCAATGAACGCTCAAGAGCGGTTTATCATGTCGAAGATGGGCGCAACCGCACTATTCAATGAAAGAATACAAACTAGAATCCTTCAAGCTGTTGGTCGCTGTACCCGGGCACTGCAAGATCGCTCCGCCGTATTCATCACCGGCGTAGAGCTTGTCGATTTTCTCGCTGATAGTCGAAAGTGGATGTATTTTCACCCTGAACTGCAAGCTGAATTAGCTTTCGGATTGAACCAGTCAACCAACGTGACCGCCCAAGATATCTATGAAAATTTCGAGATGTTTATGAACAACGATGCAGACTGGTCTGGAGCCGACGGCATGATCAGAAATTCAATAAGCAGCTTTGTTCAAGCAGATTTTCCAGCAATGGAAGAGCTTTCTTTAGTTGCTAAACACGAGGTGGCTTACCAAGAGGCTGTTTGGAACAAGAACTTCAACGGCGCACTAGCTGAGGCAAAGAATGTGTTGTCACAGCTGCAGCATCCTGACTTACGTGGGTATCGCGCTCTCTGGCATTATTTGGCGGGGTCATCAGCCCTTAAGCTGTCAGGAACTAATACTGACGCACAGGCTGTTGCCGCTAGGCTGCAATTTTCAAAATCCCGCAGTGCGGCGCCTTCGGTTTCTTGGCTAAATGCCTTGGTGCGCGATGTGAGTGGTCTTGAGGACGATGTGGGTCCACATCAAAATACCGAGGTTCTGAAACAAGTTGAAGCGCTTGAACAGCAATTTCTCACAATGGGCACGGTCAACAACATCAAGTTTGAGAAAAGGGTGGCGCAGGCTTTGGCAGAGCTCGACAGTGCAAATACATTTGAAGCGGGTCAAGTCAGCCTTGGAATCTTGCTTGGTTTTAGTGCCGGAAATGACGAATCCGACGCCGCACCAGACCCTTGGTGGCTAGGCGACACATTGGGAGTTGTATTCGAAGCCCATGCCGACGGAACTGAAACTACAGTATTTGGCGCCAACAAAGCGCGCCAAGCAGCCAGTCACCCGAAATGGATAAAGGCGAATGTGCCGGGCGTAGGTGATGCCGAAATTTCACCAGTTCTGGTGACGCCATGTACCAGTGCGAAGTCAGGGGCAGAGCCGCATCTCGACGATGTTGGGTATTGGAAGCTAAGTTCGTTCCGGACTTGGGCCTTGCGGGCGACCGATGTGTTACGTGAACTAAAAGGCACCTTCCCCGGTGAAGGCGATCTCTTATGGAGAGATGAGGCCGTACAGAAGCTGGTGAATGAAGGTCTCACACTAGAAGCCATTATCGCTGATCGACCAGCGGCATCCGCAGCTATGCAGATTGTAGCTTAAGGCTGGGTGTGTGACCGATTTAGCCAATTTTGTTGCCTTAATGTTCCGCAGCACTTAGACAAGAGTATAACCTCTTAAACACGAAATCATTGATCCTATGGCCGAAACTCAAATTGAATGGACCGATGCGACATGGAACCCGGTTGCGGGCTGCTCGATCATGTCTGCTGGATGCACCAATTGTTATGCCATGACCATGGCAAAACGGTTGGAGGCAATGGGTGTGGACAAATATAAAGGTCTCACGAGGAAGTCTGGCAAACGGACCATCTGGAACGGCGTCGTCCACGAAGACTACAAATCGCTAGACATCCCCAAGAGGTGGCGCAAGCCGCGGAAGATATTTGTAAATTCCATGAGCGACCTCTTCCATCCAAATGTGTCGGAAGCATTTGTGGCCAAGGTGTGGGAGGTCATGCAAGCCACGCCACATCACCACTATCAAATTCTCACCAAACGCCCCGATAGAATGGCCGACATATTGTCACGCATTTGTCCCACGCCGTTAAAAAATGTTTGGCTCGGAACAAGCGTCGAAGGAAAAGCTGTTGTTCATAGAATTGGTGAGCTCAGGGCTGTTCCAGCATCAATCCGCTTCATTTCGTTCGAACCGCTGATTGATAGCGTTGGGGATATCGATCTGACTGGGGTTGATTGGGCAATCGTCGGTGGGGAAAGCGGCAAAGACGCTCGCCCCATTAAAGAGCTTTGGATCGATGATATCCATCGCGCTTGCCGATTGTATGAGACGGCCTTTTTCTTCAAGCAGTGGGGCACTTGGGGGAAAGATAACAAGAAACGCTCAAAGAAATTGAATGGCCGCGATTACCGAGGGCAAACTTGGGATGAAATGCCATCTCAAGCTCAACTATAGGAATTGTTTTTGCTTTCATTTCCTCGTTCTATTTTCATCCTCAAAGAAAATAATATTAGACAGATGGTGACGCGTGTCTAAAAAGCAAAATTTCAAATGGAAGATTGGCGCGCCGCTTCCCGGCATTGAAGCTCACACAGAGCGGAAACTCGAAGTCATCGAGCAGTATCTGGACGTTTACTTTGACACTGTAACTGCGAACCGCCGCATGGAAACACTCAGAATAACTATTGTCGATGGGTTTTGCGGTGGCGGACTTTATCAAAAAGGTCGTGAAACGAGATATGGCAGCCCCTTTGCACTGCTAAATGCGGTAGAAAAGGCGAAAATTAGGGTCAATGCCGAGCGGCGCAAGCCTTTGGAAATTGTAGCGCACTTCTATTTTAGTGATGCAAATTCTTTGCATATGGCAGCCTTGCGCGATGAATTGTCTAAGAGTAAATTTTCAGAACAGTTAGACGAAAGCATTATCCTTCAAACCGGAGAGTTTGAAAATCTACTCCCAAAAGTGATTGCGGATATCAAGAGGCGCCAACGGCAAGGGCGAAGCTTCTTTGTCCTAGACCAATGGGGATACGTTGACGTTCCAGTTAATTGCCTTCAACAGATTTTCTCTAGCTTGGATAAGCCGGAGGCCATTCTAACTTTTTCGATAGATGCGTTGTTAAACTACCTACGAACGGATGGTAGCGGTTTGGAGGGGCTGCGACAGTTTGGTATCTCGGAAGAATTCGTTTCCACTTGGCAGTCGCTTAAGGACGATGAGCAATTCGGTCGGGCAACCGCTCAGAGAACAATAATGGAGAACCTTCGCAGAAACAGTGGTGCGCACTTTTTCACCCCCTTCATGATGTATTCCAAAACTGACAAACGTTGGATGTTGCTAGCACACCTTTCAAAGCACCAAGCCGCCCGAGACAAAATGCTTTCAGTACATTGGGATAAGCAAAATCACTTCCGGCATATTGGAAAAGGGAGCCTGTTTGAGCTTGGGTTCGACCATCGTCTAATTGAAAGCAAAGATTCCTTGTTTTCGTTTCGTGAGGATGACGAGATTACTCTGTTGGGTGAATTGGAGAATGAGCTCCCAACCCGCGTCATGGACAACATGACTGAGGACATCCTCGCTGTCGAGCAGTTGCTATCTCAGATCGGCAATCTTACCGCTGCTCAAAACGATATGATCTTCAAAGTGCTTCAGAAGCTTGCTTCCGAGGGAGAAATTGAAGTTGAGAAGAAGGCTGGAGGTAGGAAGAAAGCTAGCACAAAGATTGAGGTGTCCGACATCTTAGTTCGACCGAGCCAGAGAATGCTGTTCACGAACTTTAGTTAACAACCGGAATTTGGCATATTCGGTCCCAAAAGAGTCCGTGATCAAAGGTGGTCGGCGTCCCTTTACAAAACGAATGAGTCAGTCTTCTGCGCTCCTCTCGAGTGCAGTATAAGCCTGCGATATTATCGATGGGAGTAGTTAATAATTGGTGTGGAATGTCATCATGGGCTTGTTGGCCGCTGCTCCAAGCGACCCTTGTGACATCCTTGTAATGCCCGACGCGCGTCCGGAAAAACACTGGTCTTCCAAGTATGTTAGCGTCTAGCCCAAGGCATTTGTAATCAGTAGGTCCGCGGTTCGAGTCCGTGTGGGGGCACCATTTAAAACCCATATGACTGTGCAAGTTGAGCTACCCCCCGAAATTCGGACAGTGACGCAAGCTACGATTTGCAGTCTGCTGATCTTCGACGAGAAGGAGATCAG